>NZ_JAWJZG010000001.1:0-1077500 GCF_033063335.1 Nitrosomonas sp. Is24
ATGCAATCACTGAACACTTTCTGGTTATCCTGCCTTGATCATTTTAGAAAAGAACTCAACGCACAGCAATTTAACACCTGGATCAAACCCTTACAGATTGATCCGGAACTGAATAGCGACGATGAGGTTGTGTTGATTGCACCTAACCGTTTCGTGTCGCAATGGGTTAAAGATAATTTCATCGGGCACATTGAAAACATGGCGCTGATGTACTTCGACAAGAAAATCCAGTTTCACCTGAAACTGGCCGAGCAAAACGATGCAAAAACCGTGATAGTCAAAGCCGCGCCGGTGGAAGCACCACAGGAGCCGCCAGCGGAACCCAAGGCCGCATACCAGCCCGGCAGGAAAAATCCCAGCGGTCTGAATCCTAATTTCACCTTCGATAATTTCGTCACCGGCAAAGCCAATCAACTCGCGCGCGCCGGTGCGATCCAAGTGGCGGAATCGCCCGGCATCGCGTACAACCCGCTGTTCATCTACGGCGGCGTGGGGCTGGGAAAAACGCACTTGATTCAAGCCATCGGCAATTACGTGCAGAAAAACGACAAAAACGCCAAGATCCGCTATGTGCATGCGGAAAAATACGTGTCCGATGTCGTCAGCGCTTACCAGCACAAAGCGTTCGACAAGTTCAAGCTGTACTACCATTCGCTCGATCTGTTGCTGGTGGACGATGTGCAGTTCTTTGGAGGGAAGAACCGCACGCAGGAAGAGTTTTTCTATGCGTTCAACGCGCTGATTGAAACGCATAAACAAGTGATTATCACGTGCGATACTTATCCGAAAGAAATTACCGGACTGGAAGAACGTCTGGTATCGCGTTTTGGCTGGGGATTGACGGTAGCGGTCGAGCCGCCGGAACTGGAAATGCGCGTGGCGATTTTGCTAAAGAAAGCCGAGCAGGAAAAAATCCGTCTGGGCGAAAATGTCGCGTTTTTCATTGCCAAGCATATCCGCTCCAATGTGCGTGAGCTGGAAGGCGCATTGAAACGCGTGCTGGCTTTCTCGCGCTTCATCGGTCAGGAAATCACCTTGGATCTGGCGAAGGAGGCATTAAAGGACTTGCTTGCCGTGCAAAGCCGGCAAATCTCGATCGAGAACATCCAGAAAACCGTCGCCGATTACTACAAAATAAAAGTATCGGAAATGTATTCCAAGAAGCGCTCGCGTATCGTCGCACGGCCACGGCAAATGGCAATGGCCATCGCCAAGGAACTGACTTCATTGAGTTTGCCGGATATCGGCGAGGCGTTCGGCGGCCGGGATCATACCACCGTGCTGCATGGCTACCGCAAAATTAACGAATTGCGCATTTCCGATCCGGTGGTGAACCGCGATTTCAACGCGCTGATACTCATTTTGAGAGGTTGATAACAGTTGAACAGTTTGTGTATAACTCTTGTTTTAAAAAATCCGCCATTTTTATCCACAAACTATCCAAGCAGTATACACTCGCCATACAAAGCAAAATTTTAAACTATCTTGTTGATATTCAGCAGATGTTAGAAACTATACAGAAGATTGGCGGACATTATTAAATTACTATTACTTTTATATAAATGCTTTTAATTAAAACCAACCGGGATACCTTGTTAAAACCGCTGCAGACAGTCACCGGAATTGTCGAACGCCGTCAGACATTGCCTATCTTATCGAATGTGCTGATCCGGCAAACTGCGGAAAAGACCTCTTTTTTGACCACTGATCTGGAAATACAAATCAAAACGGTTGCAACCATTGATTTGTTGCCCAAACAGGATTTTTCCTTAACGGTTTCCGCGAAAAAACTTCAGGATATTCTGCGTTCTCTATCCGCCGACGCCGAAGTAACCTTAACCCGGCAGGACGATCATCTCTACGTCAAATCCGGCAAAAGCGCGTTCAACCTGCAAATACTTCCGGCGGAAGACTTTCCAGAAGTTGCGGAAGAAGCTGAATCGGAAAATGCGATCACGCTGAAACAAAAAGAATTAAAAGATTTATTGCACCATGTCCAGTTCGCCGTCGCGCAACAAGACATCCGTTATTACCTGAACGGTCTGTTGTTATTGACGGATAACAAGAAATTCATCAGTGTTGGCACCGACGGGCATCGTTTGGCTTACATCGAGGCGGCACTGGACAAAGTACAGAAAAAGCAGGAAGTCATCCTGCCACGCAAGGCCGTGTATGAACTGTCCAAACTGCTCGAAGATAACGAAGAACCGGTAACCATTGAATACTTCCAGAACAAGGTGCGGTTTTCCTTTTCCGGCATCGTCCTGACGTCCAAAGTCATCGACGGGAAGTTTCCCGACTACAATCGCGTTATCCCGACCCGGAACAACAAACAGTTTGAAATTAGCCGCCAAACCTTCTTGCAAGCGTTGCAACGGGTATCGATACTGTCTAACCAAAGCGAAAAATTCCGCGGTGTACGCTTGATCGTCAGTGAAAATAACTTGCGTATCGTTTGCAAAAACAACGAACAGGAAGAAGCCGAAGAAGAACTGGAAATCAACTACACTGAAGAATCGGTGGATATCAGCCTGAACATCACTTATCTGCTCGATTTATTGAACAATGTGGATAGCGAAACCGTGCAATGCGCGTTTGAAAATGCCAACAGCAGCGTGCTGATCACGATACCAGGGAACGATGCGTTTAAATATATCGTCATGCCGATGAGAATTTAACCGCATGTGAGCAAGAACTCAGCAAAATCGGCAACTATCGAAGTCATTTCCTGCAACTTACATAACCCTGAAAATCCTGACCCATGAGCGATCAAAATCCCAACGTACCTAAAGACAGTTCGAGCGATTACGGTTCCGAAAGCATCAAAATCCTGAAAGGCTTGGACGCCGTGCGTAAACGGCCCGGCATGTACATCGGCGACACCAGCGATGGCACGGGACTGCATCATATGGTGTTCGAAGTCGTCGATAACGCCATCGATGAAGCGTTGGCGGGTCATTGCGACGAAATCACCGTCACCATCCATCCGGATAATTCCGTCAGCGTCATCGACAATGGCCGCGGTATTCCAACCGGTATTAAGCATGACGACGATCTGAAACGCTCGGCGGCGGAAATCGTCATGACCGAACTGCATGCCGGCGGGAAGTTTGACGACAATTCATACAAGGTTTCCGGCGGTTTGCACGGCGTCGGCGTGTCGGTGGTCAATGCGTTGTCGGAATGGTTGAAACTGACCATCCGCCGTGACGGAAAAATCAACCAGATGGAATTTCGCATGGGTGTTCCGGTCAAGCCGCTGGAAGTCACCGGCGAAAGCGAACGCCACGGCACCGAAGTGCACTTTCTCGCCAGCAAGGACATTTTCGGCAACGTCGAATACCATTACGATATTTTCGCCAAGCGCTTGCGTGAGCTGTCTTTTCTCAACAATGGCGTAAAAATCCATCTGATCGACCAACGCACCGGTAAGGATGAGCGATTCGCTTTCACTGGCGGTATCAAAAACTTCGTCGAATACATCAACCGCAGCAAAACCGTGCTGCACCCCAGTATTTTTTATGCCGCTGGTGCGAAGGACAACATTGCCGTCGAGGTATCGATGCAATGGAACGACAGTTACACCGAGCAGGTGCTGTGCTTCACCAACAATATTCCGCAAAAAGATGGCGGCACACATTTGACCGGCCTGCGCGCGGCGATGACGCGCACGCTCAACAATTACATCGAAAAAAACGAGCTGGCCAAAAAAGCCAAGGTGGAAACCTCCGGGGATGACATGCGCGAAGGTTTGTCGTGCGTTCTATCGGTGAAACTGTTCGAGCCCAAGTTTTCGTCGCAAACCAAGGAAAAACTGGTGTCTTCGGAAGTACGCCCAGTGGTGGAAGAAGTCGTGGCGCAAAAACTGACCGAGTATTTGCTGGAAAATCCCATCGACGCCAAAACGATTTGCAACAAAATCATCGATGCCGCCAGAGCGCGCGAAGCGGCGCGCAAAGCCCGCGAATTGACGCGTAGAAAAGGCGTTCTGGATAGCATGGGACTGCCGGGCAAGCTGGCCGATTGCCAGGAAAAGAATCCGGCATTGTGCGAACTGTACCTGGTCGAGGGTGATTCCGCAGGCGGTTCCGCCAAGCAAGGGCGCGACCGTAAATTCCAGGCCATCATGCCGCTCAAAGGTAAGATCCTGAACGTGGAAAAAGCGCGTTTTGACAAACTGATCTCGTCGCAGGAAATCATTTCACTGATCACCGCGCTTGGCACTGGCATCGGCAAGGACGAATACAACCCGGACAAGCTACGCTACCACCGCATCATCATCATGACCGACGCGGACGTGGACGGCTCGCATATCCGCACGCTGCTGCTGACGTTCTTCTACCGCCAAATGCCCGAATTGATCGAACGCGGCCACATTTACATCGCGCAACCGCCGCTGTATAAAATCAAGCACGGTAAAAAGGAACGCTACGTCAAGGACGACCATGAATTGAAACAATACATGCTGAGCCTCGCGCTGGACGGTTCCGAGCTGCATACCGGCGGCGATAAACCGGCATTAACCGGCGAAACGCTGGAAAAAATCGCCAATGAATACATCCTGGCGGAAGCGGTTATCGAGCGCATGAGCCAGGCTATCGACAGCACCGTCATGCACGCACTGCTACGCCAGCCCGATGTCGATTTAAGCAACGGCCAAGCCGCGGCGGATAGCGCAACCCGCTTGGCAGCGCGCGTCAAGGACGTGCAAATCGTTGCCGAATACGACGATCTGCACGAACGGTACCGCCTCAAAATCATGCGCATGTCGCACGGCAACGTGCTGACCAGCTACCTCGACATTGATTTCCTCGAAAGCGGCGACTACGCGCAAATCCAAAAAACCGCGCAAGTGTTTGACGGCCTGCTGAGTCAAGGCGCGTATATTCAGCGCAATGAACGCAAACAAACAGTCAGCGAATTCAAGCACGCGCTCGAATGGCTGCTGGAAGAAGCGAAAAAAGGCCTGAACGTCCAACGCTACAAAGGCCTGGGCGAAATGAACCCCAGCCAGCTCTGGGAAACCACCATGGACCCGGAAAACCGCCGCCTGCTGCGCGCGCAAATCGAAGACAGTATTCTCACCGACGAAATCTTCACTACCCTGATGGGCGATGTGGTGGAACCGCGCCGGGCGTTTATTGAGAAGAATGCGTTGCGGGCGACGAATATTGATATTTAGGAAAGCTATCGAATGTCAAAATAAGTGAAATTTAGTATTAGTTATTGAAATTTAAATAACTTAATGAATGAAAGTATGGTTAGTGAGTAAGTGGGGCTCGTCAAGAGCCCTTTTTTTTAAGACTGAATTACATTTGTTCATCAAATGACTTGTAGGCTATGTAGGGATCATTTTGGGAATAAAGCTCACCAATGAATAAGCAACAATTAGCAGCCAAAATCTGGGAATCAGCGAATCAGATGCGTTCAAAAATTGAGGCCAATGAATATAAGGACTATATTCTTGGCTTTATTTTTTACAAATATCTTTCAGATAAAGAATTACAGTTTGCCAAAAAAGAAGACTTTTCTGCCGAAGATATTAAAGCGCTGTCAGAGGATGATGCAGAAACCGTTGAATATATTAAAAGGAACATTGGCTACTTTATTGCCCATGAAAACCTTTTTTCCACTTGGATTGCAAAGGGAAAAGACTTCGATGTTTCCAATGTACGCGATGCGCTCTCTGCCTTTAGCCGTTTAATTCACCCAGTACACAAAAAGCTGTTTGATGGTGTTTTTGACACCCTGCAAACAGGCCTCAGCAAGTTAGGCGAAAGCGCAGCGGTGCAAACCAAAGCCATTAGCCAGCTCATTCACTTGATTAAAGACATCCCGATGGATGGCAAGCAAGATTACGATGTGCTGGGTTTTATTTATGAATACCTGATTAGCATGTTTGCCGCCAATGCGGGTAAAAAAGCAGGCGAATTTTATACGCCGCATGAAGTATCGTTGCTCATGTCCGAGCTCATTGCGCACCATGTCAAAGACAAAAAAGAAATCCAGATTTATGATCCAACCAGCGGATCAGGCTCGTTGCTCATCAATATAGGCCAATCCGTTGCCAAGCATATCGATGATGAAAACAACATCAAATACTACGCGCAGGAGCTCAAGCAAAACACTTACAATCTCACGCGTATGAACTTGGTGATGCGTGGTATTTTACCCAGCAACATCATCACGCGTAATGGCGATACCTTAGAAGATGACTGGCCATTTTTTGATGAGAGTGACCCTACCAACAGCTACAACCCGCTGTATTTGGATGCAGTGGTTTCTAACCCGCCCTATTCACAAAAATGGGATTCCGAGCATAAAGAAACCGACCCTCGTTATGCCCGCTTTGGCTTAGCACCCAAAACCAAGGCCGACTACGCCTTTTTGTTGCATGATTTATATCACCTTAAACCGGATGGCATGATGACGATTGTCTTGCCTCATGGCGTGCTGTTCCGTGGCGGTGAAGAAGGCACCATTCGAAAAAAGCTGATAGAAGCCAACCATATTGACGCCATTATCGGCTTGCCCGCCAATATCTTTTTTGGCACAGGCATCCCCACCATCATCATGGTGCTCAAACAAAAACGTGAGCTTACCGATGTGCTGATCGTCGATGCCTCCAAAGGCTTTATTAAGGTTGGCAAAAACAACAAGCTCAGAGCCTCCGATATTAAACGTATTACCGATACCGTAATCGAGCGGCAAACCCACCCCAAATATTCCAAGCTGGTGAGCCGTGACCAAATCCGTGAAAATGATTACAACCTCAATATTCCAAGGTATGTCGATTCCTCCGAACCCGCAGAGCGTTGGGATATTTACGCCACCATGTTTGGCGGTATCCCGGAAAAAGAAATCAACGCACTGGATGAATTTTGGCAGGCATTCCCCAATTTAAGGGCGGCGCTGTTCTCAGCCACCTCAAGCGAATATTCCGCGCTCAATGTGGCAGACATTAAAACCGCCATTACCCCCCACGCCGAAGTCAAAGCCTTTGCGCAAAGGTTTACCACCGCCTTTGCGGATTTTGATGGCTTTTTAAAACAAGGGTTAATCACCAACATACAAACGGTGAACATTCAAAAACAACTCACCGCGATCAGTGACGATATTTTTAGCCGTCTAAAGCCTATCCCGCTCATCGACAAATACGAAGCCTACCAACTGCTCGATGACCATTGGACCAGCATCGCGGTGGATTTAGAGATCATCCAAACCGAAGGTTTTAACGCCACCAAACAGGTTGATCCCAATATTGTCACCAAGAAAAAAGACGGCAAAGACCAAGAAGTGCAAGAAGGCTGGCTAGGCCACATTATGCCGTTTGAGTTGGTGCAACAAACCTATTTAAGTGGTGAACTGCAACAGATTCAAAGCAAGGAAAACCGCTTAGCAGAAATAAGCGCAGAAGTTGAGGAAATACTCGATTCACTGACTGAGGAAGAAAAATCCAGCGCAATCGTCAACGAAGCGATGGATGCTTTTGTGGCAAGCGAGGTCAGCAAAGAAGCCAAACAACTCAAAGCTGAAGTTAAAAAAGGCGTTGTATTTGCAGAAGAAACGATAGAAACCAAAACATTAAAAGTAGACGCGCTGCTTGCGGAAGAAAAAGAACTCAAAAAACAACTCAAAGCTGAAACTGCCGCGCTTCACTTAAAAACCAAAACCACCATTGAGGCGTTAACAGACGCACAAGTGTGGGCACTGTTAGAACTGAAATGGATTAACCCGCTGATCGCATCGATCAATCAACTGCCAACTACGCTGATTCAAACCCTCGCTACCAAAGTGCAAGTGCTGGCGGATAAATATGCCACCACGTATGCAGATGTGGCAAAAGAAATCACAAGCACAGAGGATGAACTCGCTAGCATGATAGATGAACTCACAGGCAACGCCTTTGATATGCAAGGCTTGGCTGAATTTAAAGCGTTTTTAAAGGCTGAGTAAGATGGCGGAGAATAAGCAAATACCAGCCATTCGGTTTAGGGAGTTTAAAGAAGAATGGGTTGAAGTTGAATTAAAAGATGTGTCCATTTATTCAAATGGCGGGAGCTTCGAAAATCAAACCCAAGAAAATGGACGTTACGAACTCATTACACTTAAATCAATCGATATGCAGGGTAAATTAGTATCCTCAGGCAGATATATTGATATAGAAACTCCAACATTAAAGAAAGACACACTTGTAATGATCCTCAGCGAGCAGTCCCCAGGATTGCTTGGCATGACAACATTAATACCAACAGATAATGAATTTGTTCTTAATCAGCGTGTTGCGGAAATAAGACCCAATAAAGATATTTCTAGCTATTTTTTATCAATGGCAATAAACAAAAATCAATATTACTTTAGTCGGTGTGGAGCGGGAACAAAAGTACAAAATATTTCGAAACCTAATGTCGAAAGATATGCTTTTTCATGTCCTCAATGTAAAGAACAAACCCAAATAGGCAGTTATTTCCAAAACCTCGATAAGCTAATTAGCTTGCATCATGCCAAGGTCAACAAGCTGGCCAACCTCAAAAAAGCCATGCTTGAAAAAATGTTCCCCAAAGATGGCGCGGATGTCCCTGAAATTCGTTTTAAAGGCTTTGACGGGGCATGGGAGAAGAGTAGGTTTGGCGATTGTGTTCTTATTCAAAGAGGAGGTTCCCCTAGACCAATAGAAAGCTTTATTACAAATGAAGAGAATGGTATCAATTGGATAAAAATTGGAGATGTATCAAAAGCCTCAAGATACATTACAAAAACAAAAGAAAAGATAATTCCGTCTGGAGAAAAATACTCAAGAAGAGTTTATGCAGGTGACTTGATACTATCCAACTCTATGAGTTTTGGAAGACCATATATTATGGCGATAGAAGGTTGCATCCATGACGGATGGCTTGTAATCAGGGACGAGAACAAACTATTTAATCTGGAGTACTTATTGCAACTATTGTCCTCAGATTTTATGCTTGAACAGTATAAAGCGTTGGCATCTGGTGGCGTTGTTATCAATCTAAATAGTGAGTTAGTTCAATCAACCACTGTTTATGTCCCAATTTTGGCAGAGCAAGAAAAAATCGGCGCCTATTTCCAAAATCTAGATAATCTGATCGCCCTCCACCAAACCGAGTTAGATAAACTCAACAATCTCAAAAAAGCCTGCTTAGAAAAGATGTTTGTCTAAGGAAATGGTTGGTTTTTTTGATTCTATTTTTAAGCCAGCACACCGTGCAAAAGTAACGTTGCATTATCGCTTAGCTCTGTCTAAAATACATACAGACTAGTACACACATTTATTGCGGGAGATCAACTTTATGCAAACCTTAACAACACGGGTGTTTATGAATGGCAATAGCCAAGCAGTGCGCATTCCGCAGGCTTTTCAACTGGATGTTCAGCAAGTTGAAATAAGCCGTGCGGAGAATGGCGACCTTGTGATTCACCCGATAAAACCTAAACGGGGCGATAGCTTGCTAGCAGCACTCACGCAGTTTGACGATGATTTTATTGAAGCATTGGCAGAGGATGTTTCAACCGCGCAACCGATGCAAGATAGAGATGCTTTATGAGGTATATGCTGGATACCAATATCATTATTTATTTGCTGAAAAATAAGCCCGTCGCGGTTGCAGAGCGGGTGAATGCGCTCAGTGACGATGATGTGTTGTGTATGTCTTATATTACTTACGCGGAGTTGTTAAAAGGTGCTGAGCGCAGTGTGCGTAAAACGCAGGTACAAAAGCAGATTAAACAGCTTACGCTGAGCATCCCTGTGGAATATGCGATTGATGCAAAAATTTGCCAGCATTACGCGGCGCAGTTTACCCAGCTTAAAACTTCTGGCACACCGATTGGCGCGAATGATTTATGGATTGCCTGCCATGCACTGGCAATGGATGCCACTTTGGTGACTAATAATGTAGGCGAATTCGAGCGTGTGCATGGCTTGAGCATTGAAAACTGGAGCCTATGACCTACCCCTCTGAAGCGCAATTTGAAGCCGCCTTGATTGAAGAACTCTCAAACAAGGGGTGGGAAAAGACGGTGCTAAAAAACCCGACGGAGGCGGATTTACTCAACAACTGGGCGCAGATTTTATTTGAGAATAATCGAGAGCGTGACCGTTTAAACGATACCCCACTAACGAACTGCGAAATGCAACAAATCATGGAGCAGATTGCCGAGCTGCGGACCCCACTCAAACTGAATGGTTTTATCAACGGTAAAACGGTGGCGATTACGCGCGATAACCCGGCTGATGCTTTGCATTTGGGTAAAGAAATCAGCCTGAAGATATACGACCGCCGAGAAATTGCCGCCGGGCAAAGCCGTTACCAGATTGTGCAACAACCCAGATTTAAGAGCTATTCCAAAATTCTGAATGACCGTCGCGGCGACCTGATGCTGTTAATCAATGGCATGCCGGTGATTCATATTGAGCTTAAAAAAAGCGGGGTGGCGGTGAGCCAAGCTTGCCACCAAATCGAGAAATATGCTCATGAGGGTTTGTTTACGGGCATTTTTTCTTTGGTGCAGTTGTTTGTGGCGATGGAGCCAGAAGAAACGTTGTATTTTGCTAACCCTGGGCCAGACGGCAAATTTAACAAAGATTATTTTTTTCATTGGGGTGATTTTAATAACGAGCCGGTTAACCACTGGAAAAAAATCACCGCTGATTTGCTCTCTATCCCGATGGCGCATCAACTGATTGGTTTTTATACCGTGGCGGATGATACCGATGGCGTGCTGAAAGTGATGCGTAGTTACCAGTATTACGCTGCCAATGCGATTTCGACCAAGGTGGCCAAAACGGATTGGGAAAATACCAACCAACTAGGCGGCTATATTTGGCACACCACAGGCTCAGGCAAAACCATGACCAGCTTTAAATCTGCTCAACTGATAGCCAACTCAAAAGATGCCGATAAGGTGATTTTTTTGATGGACAGGATCGAGCTGGGCACGCAATCGTTGCTTCAGTATCAAGGCTTTGCCGATGAAAACGAAGACGTGCAAGCCACCGAAAATACAGGTGTTTTAGTCACCAAACTAAAAAGCACCGACCCTGCCAATACCTTGATTGTCACCTCGATTCAAAAGATGAGTAATATCAAAGACGAGGCAGAGGGGCTAACGGCACATGATGTTGAAATCATGCGGGCAAAAAGAGTGGTGTTTATTGTGGATGAGGCGCATCGTTCCACTTTTGGCGATATGCTGATTACGATTAAGCAAACCTTTAACAATGCCTTGTTTTTTGGATTTACTGGCACGCCGATTCATGATGAAAACCAACGGCAAATGAACACCACCGCCACGGTGTTTGGCGATGAATTGCACCGGTACAGCATTGCCGATGGCATTCGCGATAAAAACGTATTGGGGTTTGACCCTTATAAGGTGATGACCTACAAAGACAATGAGTTACGCAAAGCGGTGGCGCTTGAAAAAGCCAAAGCCAGCAGCGAAGCCGAAGCGCTGGCTGACCCCAAGAAAAAAGAAGTGTTTAACCACACTATGCGCAAAGTGAGCATGGCGGGGCATTTGGACGAGGCTGGGCAATATGTAAAAGGCATTGAAGATTACATATCGAACGTGCAGTACGAACGTATTGAACATCAAGAAAAAGTGGTTGAAGATATTTGGGAGCACTGGGTCACACTCAGCCAAAATGGCAAATTCCATGCGATTTTGGCAACCAGTAGCATTAAAGAAGCGATTGAGTATTACAGATTGTTAAAGGCTAAGTGTGATTTAAACATCACCGCGCTGTTTGACCCCAACATTGATAACAACGGCAATGCGCACGATAAGGAAGCCGGTTTGCTGGAAATTGTTGAGGACTACAACCAGAAATTTGGCCAAGCCTTTACCTTTGCGGCGCATGATAAATTTAAAAAAGACATTGCTGCCAGACTCGGCCACAAAAAACCCTATGCGCAAATTGCCAAAACACCCGAGCAGCAAATCAATTTGCTGATAGTGGTTGACCAGATGCTGACTGGCTTTGACTCAAAATGGCTTAATACTTTGTACTTGGATAAAGTGATTAAGTACGAAAACATCATTCAGGCATTCTCACGCACTAATCGACTGTTTGGGCCTGATAAACCGTTTGGCACGATTCGCTATTATCGTAAGCCACATACGATGGAACAGCATATCAACCGTGCTGTTAAATTGTATTCAGGCGACAAACCGATTGCGCTATTTGCGCAACGGCTGGAAAGTAACCTGAATAAGTTAAATGCGATTTATGAAGAAATTGTTGAGTTGTTCATCCATGCGGGCGTTGCTAATTTTGAGAAACTACCTAACGATTTAACTGAACGAGGCAAGTTTGCCAAGCTGTTTAAGGCATTAAATGATTATTTAGAAGCTGCAAAAATTCAAGGCTTTAAATGGATCCAGTTAACGTATGAATTTGGTAATTCCAAATCTGTCGTGACCTTAAAATTTGATGAAAACACCTACCTGATTTTGGCGTTACGTTATAAAGAGCTATTTAGTAGCGGAGCTGGCGGTGGTAGCAGTGATGTGCCTTTTGAAATTGATGGCTATCTAACGCAGATCGATACCGGGATTATTGATGCGGATTATATGAATTCCCGATTTGAGAAGTTCTTAAAGACACTCCAGCAAGCAGGTGACGATAGCGGGGAAGTTCAAAAAACGTTAGATGAGTTACACAAGTCTTTTGCTTCGCTCACGCAAGAAGAACAAAAATATGCCAATATTTTTCTGCATGATGTTCAGAGTGGCAATATCACCATAGATATCCAAAAAACCTTTAGGGACTACATTACAGAGTATCAATTTACGGCTAAAGATACAGAAATACATGAGATTGCACAGGATCTTGGCTTAGATGAAACCAAGCTAAGAGCGATGATGAATACTGGTATCACCGAGGCTAACCTTAATGAATATGGGCGCTTTGATAGCTTAAAAAGTACAGTTGATATTTGCAAAGCAAAGGCCTATTTTGAAAAATTAGAGGGCAAGTCACTTTCTGCATCCAGAGTGAAGATGAAAGTTCATGACTTACTTCAGAGATTTATTATTAATGGTCGCTTTGGAATATAAAGTCTTTTTAAATCGCCGCTATGATTATAGTTTTGAGCGAAGTGGCTTCAGCTTGTTGCAAATGGATGCCAAAACACCGCTACAAAGATAATTAAAGTTATTGTCAAAGCTATAATAAAAACATCCTATTATTTATCTTAAAAAGGAGGTCGGCGCATGAAAGCTAAATCCCTTATTCCAAAAATTTGTTCCGTATCGCTGGCGCTTATCCTGGCGCAGGGTGTTTCCTACGCCATGCCCGGCATGCACGATTCCGGTAGCGGCGCGGCGACGGAGCGTCCGCGAGTGTCGAACAGCATCGGCGGGAAAATCAATTCACCCGGTTCTGAGATGGAGATCACCTACAGTGCCGACGGCAAGACGGCGATTTTTGTGTCGACGCGCGAGGGTAGTGTTCAATCGCCCGGCGGTCATTACAGTTTCGATATCTGGATGTCCCATCTGGTCAACGGTGAGTGGCAGGAGCCGGTTCATTTGGGGCCGGGTATCGATTCCAAGGTGGGACCGAACATCAATACTTCGGCGTGGGAGCTGGAGCCGAGTTTTTCCGACGATGGCAATGTGATTTATTTCACCCGCTACGAAGCGGGCAACATGTTGTCGGGCGATTTGTATGTGGTGCAAAAAGTCGACGGTGTTT
Organism: Nitrosomonas sp. Is24; assembly: GCF_033063335.1. Lineage (NCBI taxonomy): Bacteria > Pseudomonadati > Pseudomonadota > Betaproteobacteria > Nitrosomonadales > Nitrosomonadaceae > Nitrosomonas > Nitrosomonas sp. Is24. Next base: position 13,724 of record NZ_JAWJZG010000001.1, read on the forward strand.
GGCAAGAGGCCAGGAATTGGAACGATGTGCCGGAGTTGCCGGGCATCAATACCTCAACCGGTGAGGAACATTGTCCGATCATCGCGTCCGATAGCCTGATTTACTTCAGTTACCATCAGCCGGGCGAGACGCAGGATAGCGATATCTGGAAGGTTGAGAAGAAAGACGGTGTGTGGCAGAAGCCGGAAAGTTTGGGAGCGAAGATCAATTCACCGCAGCGCGACCATATGCACTGGACCGGATTATCGAAGGACGGTAAAAGCCTGATCATTACCAGCATGCGCACCGATTTGGATTCGCGCGGCGGGCATGATGAATGGATTGCCCGGCAAAATGCCGACGGTGAATGGCAGCAGCCGGTCAATCTCGGTGACACAATCAATACCGGCGGGGAAGATATGTGCTGGACATTCACACCGGACGGTAAGCAATTCACCGGCAGCTGGGGGCCGCACGGCACGTATGACATGGATCTGCGCTGGGTGAATAAGGACGATGTGCCGCTGTTGAAGGACTTTGAGCCGATTGGTCCGCCGCCCAATCTGCTGAAAAACAGTAAAACAGGCAGATGACGGACAAGCGGTGAAACAGTGAAGCTTTAAGGTTGCGCCGGTATTACCTCATACCGGCGCAATGGATTGAAAATCGTGATTAAGCTGCCGCTCTCGATGCGCGTTTGCGTTCGTGCTCGAGTAAAAAGCGTTTACGGATGCGGATGGTTTGCGGTGTAATTTCTACCAGCTCGTCGTCGGCGATGAATTCAATCGCGGATTCCAAGGTCAGTTGAATCGGTGGGATTAACGTCACCGCTTCATCGGTGCCGGAGGCGCGGATGTTGGTCAATTGCTTGCCTTTGATCGGATTGACGACCAGATCGTTATCGCGGGTGTGAATGCCGATCACCATGCCTTCATACAGGCGGTCACCAGGGCTGACGAACATGCGGCCGCGGTCTTGCAGTTTCCATAACGCATAGGCGACGGCTTCCCCCAGTTCGGCGGAAATCAGCACGCCGTTTCTGCGCGGCGGAATTTCCGGACGCATCGGGGCGAATTCGTCAAACACATGGCTCATCAGGCCGGTGCCGCGCGTCATGGTCATGAATTCGGATTGAAAACCGATCAGGCCGCGCGCCGGAATGCGATAATCCAGCCGTACACGGCCTTTGGCATCCGACACCATATCTTGCAAATCGCCGCGGCGTGCACCCAGGGCTTCCATCACCGCACCTTGATTGGCCTCGTCGACGTCGACGGTGAGCATTTCAAACGGTTCGCATTTGACGCCGTCGATCTCGCGGATCACCACGTGCGGGCGCGATACTGCCAGCTCGTAGCCTTCGCGGCGCATATTTTCCAGCAGAATGGTCAGGTGCAATTCGCCGCGCCCGGAGATCAGGAACGAATCGGTCTCGGCCGTTTCTTCCATGCGCAAGGCGACATTGGTGAGCAATTCTTTTTCCAGACGTTCGCGCAATTGGCGGCTGGTGACGAATTTGCCTTCCTGTCCGGCAAACGGTGACGTGTTGACCTGGAATGTCATGGTCAGGGTTGGTTCATCAACAGCGAGAACCGGCAGCGCCTCAGGTTTGTCGACATCGGCCAGTGTGGCGCCGATACTGAGTTCGTCCACGCCGTTGATCAGTACGATGTCACCCGCCAAGGCTTCTTTCATTTGCACCCGTTCCAGACCCTGAAAACCGAGTACTTGATTGACTTTGGCTTTTTTCGGCGGCTTATCGCCCATTAACACCATGACTTCCTGACTGGGCCGCAGTTTACCGCGGCGGATACGGCCAATGCCGATACGGCCGACGAAACTGGAATAATCCAGCGCGCTGATTTGCAGTTGCAAGGGTTCATCGGGGTTTTCATCGGGAGCGGGGACGTAGCTGAGGATGGTGTCAAACAACGGGCGCATGTCCGTGCTGGGTTTTTCAATATCCAGCGTGGCAAAACCGTTTAACGCCGAAGCATATACAACTGGGAAATCAAGTTGCTCGTCGCTGGCGCCCAGTTTGTCGAACAAATCGAATGTTTGATCGACTACCCAATCGGCACGCGCGCCGGGCCGGTCGATCTTGTTGATCACGACAATCGGACGCAACCCCAACGCCAGTGCCTTTTTGGTGACAAAACGGGTTTGCGGCATCGGGCCTTCTACAGCGTCGACCAGCAGTAAAACGCCGTCGACCATCGACAGCACGCGCTCGACTTCACCGCCGAAATCCGCATGACCCGGGGTGTCGACGATATTGATGTGGACGCCTTCGTAGTCGATAGCGCAATTTTTGGCTAAAATGGTAATACCGCGCTCGCGTTCAATATCGTTGGAATCCATCACACGTTCAGAAATTTGTTGGTGCGCGGCAAAGGTGCCGGCTTGATGCAACAGTTTGTCAACCATTGTGGTTTTGCCATGGTCAACGTGAGCGATGATGGCGATATTGCGGATTGGGCGAGACATAAATAATTCCTCAAAAAATAAGCTTTTAGTTGTTGCGGCGGGGGCAGCATTATAGCAGCCGTAGCGTGAAAATGGCTAATTTTCCATTAACTTAATAGAATCTTCAGAGACAACATTCCGTGCGGCAAAGTTCTGACATCCGGTATTTATCTTGGGATTTATTGCAATCGCTGCAATTAACGCCGCAGGAAATTGCGCTCAGTATTGAGCATCTGTTGCTCGGCCGTAAGCGGCAGCAGGTTTGGAATGCGCCCAAAGCGGTTATCACGCCGCCGGATGGCCGCTATATGATGGCTACGCTGGCGGCGGCCGACGATCCGCCTTTTCTCGCCGTCAAAGCCTTGGTGTTGAACCCGGATAACCCTAAAAACGGCTTGGCCAGTATTAATTCGCTGGTGACTTTGCTCGATAGCCGCAACGGATTGCCGCTCGCGGTGATCGACGGTAACTGGGTGACGGCGATGCGTACTGCCGGATTGAGCGCGGTTGCGGCCAAGCGGCTGGCACGGCCGGATGCTTCCGTTGCTGCGTTTATCGGTTGTGGGGTGCAGGCGCACAGTCATTTGCAGGCATTGGCTGCGCTGTTTCCAGTGACCTACGTTCGTGCATATGCACGCGGCGAAAGCCGGGAAAGTTTTTGCCAAATTGCGGAAAAAATGGGATTGATCGCAACACCTTGCCAAACTGCCGAAGAAGCAATCTGCGGCGCGGATTTAATCGTCACGTCGGTGACCTTATCGCCGCAATTGATACCTTTCCTAGATGCGCATTTGCTGAAGCCTGGCGCCTTCGTCACCATGGCCGATCTGGCTGCTCCATGGCGCGCTGACAGTATGGCGGCATTTGACCGCATTATCGTCGACGATCTGGAGCAAGAAGCAAGCATGCCTAAACCGTTGGTCGACCCAGCGCTTGTGCATGGCGATCTGACCGGTTTGGTGACAGGGGATGTGTCCGACCGTTGTACCGAAGACGAACGGATTGCTTTTGTGTTTAGGGGATTGGCGCTGGGGGATCTGGCGGTAGCTGGTTTGGCTTACCAGCGCGCCCGCGAATGCTCGCCTAATCCCCCCATTTTTAACAGGAGCATGCAGTAGAGAGTTTTAATTTAAAAGCTTCTGCCAACTTCATTGCTGGCGTGATACCTCCAAGTGCCATACTTGGACGTTCATTATTATAAATCCATAACCACTGTGTCGCAGTGAGTTGGGCCTCTTCAATGGTTGCAAATTCATTCATCTCCAACCATTCATGCCGGACGGTCCTGTTATAGCGTTCCACGTAGGCATTTTGCTGTGGCTTTCCTGGCTGGATGTAATCGAGCTGAATACCTCGAGTTTCTGCCCAACAACAAAGCGTGCCACTGATATTCTCCGGCCCGTTATCACAACGAATCTTCCTGGGTTTGCCGCGCCATTCGATAATCCGGTCCAGAGCGCGCGTAACGCGTTCTGATGGAAGCGATACGTCCACTTCGATTCCCAACCCTTCACGGTTGAAGTCATCCAGCACATTGAAGGTTCGAAAAGACCGGCCATTGGTGAGTTGATCAGCCATGAAGTCCATCGACCATGTGTCATTGGGCCGTTCTGGCACAGCTAGCGGCTCCGGCTTCTCCCGCTTTAATCGCTTGCGTGGCTTAATTCGTAAATTCAATTCCAGCTCACGGTAAATACGATACACACGTTTGTGATTCCATCCAAAACCCTTCACATTACGCAAATAAAGAAAGCATAAGCCAAAGCCCCAACGCTTGTGACAAGTCGTCAGGCGTAGTAACCAATCGGCGATTTCTTCGTTCTCATCGTTGAGCGCCGGATGATAACGATAGCAGGTCTCAGAAATGCCAAATGTTGTACAGGCCAAAACGATACTAACGGATTTATCCTGTACTGCCCATTGTGCCATTACTTTGCGCTGTGAGGGCTTTACCACTTTTTTCCAAGTGCCTCCTTCAATAGCTCATTCTGCATCTGGCTTTCCGCATACATCCGCTTTAACCGTTTGTTTTCCTCAACCATCGCCTTCATTTCAGATAGTAAGGCAGCATCCATCCCACCATACTTGCTGCGCCATTTATAAAAACTTGCAGTACTCATTCCATGTTCCCGGCATAAATCAGCCACAGGAATTCCTCCTTCAGCTTGCTTCAATATCTGCATGATCTGGCTTTCCGTAAATCGCTGCTTCTTCATCAGTAAAATTCCTCTTCGTCTAGGATAGAAAATTCTACTGCTTTGCTCGTTCAATTTTTGGGGGGATTACCCTCGCAAGGCGCGCTGACCGGTTATCAGGATAGAGCAAGTTGATTGAATTGATCAGCCTGCCGCTGCCGGGATTTTAGAATTCTTCCCAATCCTCAGCGCCACCTCCAGCTGCAACTTTGCGTGGTTGAGCCGTTACGGCTTCAGTGTTTGTTACGGCTTTCACCGCAGGCTTTTTCCGCGCAGGGCCGCGATTCGGCAGTTTGGCTATGCTGGCGGAGCGATTGTTTCTTTTGATCACCGCCGGTGTTCCTGAGTAACCTTCCGATAATTTGAAGGTGTTTATCGCTTGCGTTAATGCATGGGCTTGTTCTTGCATCGATTCCGCTGCGGCTGAAGCTTCTTCCACCAAGGCGGCATTCTGTTGCGTGGCTTCGTCCATTTGGGTTACCGCTTGATTAACCTGTTCAATACCGGAGCTTTGTTCTTGCGATGCCGCGGAGATCTCGCTCATGATGTCGGTAACGCGTTTTACCGCAGTGACGATTTCGTCCATGGTTGCACCCGCTTCATCCACCAGGCGCGTGCCGTCTTCTACTTTCGCTACAGAATCACTGATCAGTTCCTTGATTTCTTTCGCTGCTGCTGCGGAACGTTGCGCCAGTGTACGTACTTCTGTCGCTACCACCGCAAAGCCACGGCCTTGTTCACCGGCGCGCGCCGCTTCCACCGCCGCATTCAGCGCCAGAATATTGGTTTGGAACGCAATGCCGTCGATCACGCTAATGATGTCGACAATTTTCTTCGAGCTTTCGTTGATCGAGCTCATGGTTTGCACCACTTGACCTACTACCGAGCCGCCTTTCATCGCAACTTCCGAGGCACCGGCAGCCAGTTGATTGGCTTGGCGCGCGTTGTCGGCGTTTTGTTTGACGGTGGAGGTCAATTCTTCCATCGACGATGCGGTTTCTTCCAGGCTGGAGGCTTGCTCTTCCGTGCGTTGGCTCAAGTCCGAGTTGCCCGATGCGATTTCTCCCGATGCCGTTGCGATTTGGTCGGTTCCCGAACGCACTTTACCGACCAGGTCGACCAGATTCTCGTTCATCGCTTTCAGTGCTTGCAACAGCCGCCCGGTTTCATTCGTGGATGTCGCTTCTATCCGTTTGGTGAGGTCACCGGTCGCTATGGCATTGGCGATACTGATCGCTTCCTGCATCGGCTGTGTGATGCTGCGTACGATAAAGACTGCGAACATAATCGCAAAAGTCAGTAAAGCCGCTATTAAACCAATCATCAAATAAACTGTTTGCTGCAGATTTTCTTCGCGAGTATGCAGCGCTTGCGTGAGAATCTCAGCAGCAGTGAAATTGTAATCATAGATGGTGTCGATTGTGCGCGTAAGCTCGGCAATATATTCAGTCGCGGGCAGTTTTAGTTCCTTCGCTAGTAATAATTCTTGGGTTACCATGAGCAATGTCTTTTCGACTAAAGTTTTGATTTCATTACCTCTAGCTTCCAGAGCAGCTTTTATTTTTGGATCGGAGTGCATTGATTTTTCGACATTACGCAAGAATTCCGTGGAAAACTGATTGACATTACTGGCCAGCCCCCCCAGTTTAGTTCGACCTTCGTCATTTATATGTCCCAAAGTCAAGAAAGCTGTACCGGCTGCACGCATTTGACCCAAGTTTTCAGCTAATCTAGGCGCATTGAGCATGGTTGCATTAATCAGGAAGTAGGTGTTTTTGGCCGGATCCAGTAACAGATTGGATTCAATGAGCACTTCCTCACTGATAAGCATAAGGGCCTGAACTATTTTGGTATGCTGCGCTGTGCTTTCCGGAGCTTTGAGCCGACGCGCAGGAACAGCTTGTTGAATTTCGGTGATGCGCTGTTTTTCAGCTGACCAAAATGACACATTTTGAGGAGATATATTTGCTTCCTTAAGCTTGGTATCTACTAAATTGATGGCTTTATTCAGTTCGTTCTGAGTTTCTAACAAGCGGCTGGCTACGGATTCATTGCCGTTGAGTAATGCAGCAGATAGAGCACGATGTTGTTGAGTGAATTGCACCACTTTCTGTAACGCAATGACTGGTTGAGTACCCGCAGCTTCCCGTTTTGTGGTATCGAGTTCGGCGATCACTGTGTTAATGTATAGTGCTGCCGGTACTGCCGCCATCAGTATTAAAAATGCGGTCAGGATCGTGAGTTTCTGTGGCATATTCATGTGATTCAGAAGCATCATGGCGCTTTCTCCATTTTTGTGTAGTTGTTTCGATTAGATAGCTTGGTATCAAACCGAAGCTATAAACAGTCTAGTAATTGCTGGAGGAAAATCATCTTTGATGAGATTTTTACTCTTGTAAACTTAAGCAAGCTTTTACTGTAAGTAACTTCTTACGGAAAATAGAAACAGCTCTTTAAAGCTTTTAGCAAGCACCTATTTTTAATACTGATCCTAAGTTCAACCACAGAAATGTAAGTAACCGGGAGAGTTATTGAGATTGATGCAAAGAATTTTCGCGCAACTTTGTCATTGGAATTGCTAGAGTTTATCAGGGCCTTTTGGTGAGAATGGTTTGCTATTCTTTCTCGGCGCTTGTCATCAGAAATTTGACGAGCAGCGCGAAAACGAAGGGAATTGTGCTTAATCCTGTCACCATATAATGCTCGGCCGTGAATTGATCGCCTTCATCCATGATGATGTAGCCAAAAAATACCGAGACCGGGGTAATGATCGATAGCGCTATAACCAAGTTAAATAGTCCTTTCATTTGCTCTACTCCTTGCGATTAATTATTTTTTAAGTATATGCGTATTGGCGCGGCATGCCCAGTGCGCGCGTTTGCTATCACAACTGTCCATTGCAGCGCTAAGCGAGGTAAAATCAGCTTATTTATTGTGTATTAACTGATAACGCCAATGGAAGCGGTACTGATCATTTCCAATTTTCCTGACGAAAAGTCGGCGATGCAATTGGCGGAAGCTTTAATTCATCAGCAACTGGCTGCATGCGTCAATGTGCTGAGTCCGTGCGCTTCCGTCTATCGCTGGCAAGGTAAAATCGAATCGGCCGGAGAAATTCCGGTTTTGATCAAAACCCGGAAGCAGCACTATGACCGGGTTGAACAGTTGATCAAGATGATGCATCCTTATGAACTTCCTGAAGTGATTATGGTTCCTATAACCGGTGGCCTGCCTGCTTATTTGCAGTGGATCGCCGACACAACACTACTATCCGATTCCGATTAAACACGACTGAATACCGATGCGATCAATCCAATTTTTGTTACTGATTTTATGTTTGACCAGTACTCAGGTTCATGCCGAGGAAGGCAGTTCTTTCAGCTTATTCCAGAAACTGCAGGGACTGGGGATCAAGCTGGGTCAAAGCAATCCGCAAGAGCTTCTGCCTCCGGACGAAGCCTTCAAGCTATCGGTGGAAGTGCGCGATGGCCACACGTTGATCGCGAGCCTGACACCGGCCAAGGATTATTATTTGTATCGCGATAAAATCGTGTTTGAGCCCAAGCAAGACGGCATGGTCATTGAAAAAATCACATTGCCGCCGGGTAAAATGAAAGAAGACGCGACGTTTGGTCAAACGGAAGTCTATTACAGCCCGGTACAAGCCATCATTTCGCTAAAACGTGAGGATTCCGCAAGCGAGCAACCGCTGACGCTATCGGCGACTTACCAGGGTTGCAATGAGCCGGTCGGGGTTTGTTACGCGCCGATTCATAAAGCCATCGATCTGACGTTACCGGCGGTGAAGGCCGCTATCGGCGCGGTTGCTAACGCCGTGAGCAACCCGGCGGCTGCGGCCGGGGTGGATGCTACCGCGGAATTGTTCCGCATGCCGTCCAAAGCGCCTGCCATTGAAACCGAGGCGTACAAAATTGACCAAATGTTTCAAACCGGTGATTTCTGGCTGATTCTGACCGGATTTTTCGGCATTGGCCTGCTGCTGTCCTTTACCCCCTGTGTGTTTCCGATGTTTCCGATTTTGTCGGGAATTATTGCCAATCGTGGCAAACACGTGACTAAAAGTCATGGATTTATCCTGGCATTGGCGTATGTGCTGGGCATGGCGATTACGTATGCCATTGCCGGTGTGGCGGCTGGGTTGTCGGGCTCAATGCTGTCGGCGGCATTGCAGAATGCCTGGGTGCTGGGTTCGTTTGCAGTGATTTTTGTGCTGCTGTCTTTTTCCATGTTCGGTTTTTATGAGCTGCAATTGCCCGGCGCGTTGCAGACCAAGCTATCCGAGGAAGCCGGTCACCTTAAAGGCGGGCATTTGACCAGTGTGTTCGGCATGGGCGCATTGTCGGCGTTGATCGTCGGGCCTTGCGTCGCGGCCCCTTTGGCCGGTGCTTTACTGTATATCAGCCAGACCCGCGATGTGATCCTGGGTGGCTCCGCGCTGTTCGTCATGGCGCTGGGGATGGGCGTGCCCTTACTGTTGCTGGGCACTTCCGCCGGTGCGTTGTTGCCAAAAGCCGGGGCATGGATGGAATCGATCAAGCGGTTCTTTGGCGTATTACTGCTCGGCGTCTCCATCTGGTTGATCTCTCCGGTTATTAACGACGTGGTGCATATGCTGCTGTGGGCGGCGTTACTGATTATCTCGGCAATTTATCTGCATGCGATCGATCCGCTGCCGGAACGCGCTTCGGGTTTGCAGAAATTTCTCAAAGGCATTGGCGTTATTGCTTTGCTGGTGGGTGTAGCACTATTAATCGGCGTGTTATCCGGCAGCCGCGATGTGTTGCAGCCGTTGTCAAAACTAAACTTGGCAGCGGATGCGGCAAGCGGTCAAGAGACAGCAGTTTCAAGCTATCCGGCTTTACCTTTCCAGGGGGTAAAAACAGTTGCGGAATTGGATGAGCAAATCCGCCAGTCCAAAGGCAAGCACGTGATGGTCAGATTTCATGCGGATTGGTGCGTTTCCTGCAAGGAAATGGATCGTTTTACGTTGTCCGATGCCAAAGTGCAATCGCGCTTGAAGGATGTCGTGCTGCTGCAAATCGATGTGACCGACGGTACACCGGATGATGCGGCTTTATTGAAACGATTCAAGCTGTTCGGGCCACCGGGCATTCTATTCATCGATCCTCAGGGCAACGATGTTTCTGATATTAAAGTGATCGGTTTTCTGAATAAAAACGATTTCTTAACCGTGCTGAACGCCGTTTTGATTTAGGCATGCATCAAACCTCACCGCAGGTTTCTGCAGATTGAAAATTATCTAAGGAAGTGAAGTAGCGATGCCAAAATCTAAACTTCTTGCGTTGTATTTGCGCGCACTAAAACCCAATATCAAGTTTCTTCAAGCTGGAAAACTATCAAAGGATTTCGTGATGTCAAAATTTAAGCAGATTTTTTTGTATGTTTGTGTCGCATTATTTGCATTGGGAGCGGGCTCATTTCTGCGATCGGTATTGACGGAGTCTTATCAGGTTGAATTATCCAGTGCAGAAAGCCAGCAAGGTGCAAAAGCGATTCTGGAAGCTAATTTACCGGATATTCACGGCGAAAATCAGGCCGTTTCGCAGTGGCTTGGAAAAGTCTTGGTGGTGAATTTCTGGGCGACCTGGTGTACACCCTGCCAAGAGGAAATCCCCGAGTTTGTCGAGGCGCAGGAAAAATACCGCGCGCAAGGATTGGTGTTTGTCGGCATCGCGCTGGATCAAGCTGACAAAGTGAAAATGTTCAGCAAGGAATTCGGCATCAACTATCCCGTATTAGTCGGCAGCATGGATGCATGGTCGCTGGCTGCGGCGGCTGGCAACCGCATGTCGGTATTGCCTTATACCGTGGTCATTAACCGTTCCGGTGAAATTGCGGAAACCTATGTAGGCCGGGTCAATCTGAAAAAACTGGAAAAATTGGTTCTGCCGTTACTCAAGGAAAATTCACCAGCGCAGCCGTCAGAAAAAACCAGTTAATAGTTTGGCATCTATTGCGCAAGCATTCCAAAAAAACAATTGCTAGCCGTGATATTCAGGTAATATTTATTGCAGGAATGGAATGCTTTTTATACTGATATGCGCGCGAGCTACTCTGTCCATACAAAACCTCGCATTCTGATTTTGCGAATACTTACCGGAATTCAATAACACTGTTAATTTTGAATTGAATCAAGTTCAGAAGGCAGTAACGCAAGGGTCTTTAATCTAAATGTGACGAGGGATATTTTTCCAATATTCATTTAGGAGAACCTCATCATGGTAAAACTTGATCGTAATAGTTGTTTCGTTGTTTTCTTTTTAATTGCGCAGATGGCTTTCTTCCCGGCTTGCACGTCGGTGCCTAAGTATGAGGGAAGCACAGAGCAATACGATGATATTGTCATCACCACCAAGGTTCACGAAGCCATTATCGATGAGCTCTCCTTGCGGCCTTTCGAAATCAATGTCAGAACCGTGAAGGGCGTGGTCGAACTCAGCGGTACCGTCAATTCTCGCGACGATATCGATAGAGCGATGGCGGTTGCACGCGGTGTCAGTGGCATCCGGTTTATCAAGAATGATATGCGAACCCAAGGAACCGGTGATTATTAATTTTGTTTGTGCCAATGAATTGCAAGTTTTTGTTTTCCATACAACTTGCAATTCATTCCTGCCTCAATGGCGCGATGAGTTGTTGCGCCGGTCATCGTTAATGCAAAATTACCCAATCAAACACGCCATTGGCTGACATTGTACTGATCGTCCATTTTTTGTATGTGCTGTTTGTAGTTGGAAGTCTGCCGGTCATCTGGCTGGGCGCGTGGTTTAAGCTGCGCTTTGTCAGCAATCCGTGGTTTCGTTATTTACATCTTGGCGCGATTGTATTGGTCGTGATGGAATCTTTGATGGGTGTCGTTTGCCCGTTGACCGCATGGGAAAATAGCTTGCGCCAGGTTGAAACCGGCGGCAGTTTTATTCAGCATTGGCTGCATCGCATTATGTTTTACGATGCACCGGAGGGTGTGTTAACAGCGATTTATATTGTGTTTGCCGGTTTGGTCGCGATGACGTTCAAATGGGTGCCGCCCGTGCACGGAAATCGCCGGTCACGATGAAGAAACGAGTGAACGATCGTCCGCTTCTTCCGCGCCAGGGGTTAGCATTTCTTCGATATTGGGTTCAAAAGTTTCTTCATCGAACGCCGTGTCCCCGTCGATAAAAGGTTGGTCTTGCGCTTTCAGATTGAAGAAATCATAGCGGGAAGTATCGGCCAGATGCGATAGTTGAACGTTTTGTAAGGAACGGAACATGGTTTCCAGGCGGCCGGGGAATTTTTTGTCCCATTGTTGCATCATTTCTTTGATGACCTGGCGTTGCAAGTTCGGTTGCGATCCGCATAAGTTGCAAGGAATAATCGGAAAACCCGCCATTGCCGCATATGCCGCCAAATCCTTTTCCTTGCAGTAAGCTAGCGGGCGGATAACGATATGCTTGCCGTCGTCGCTAACCAGTTTGGGTGGCATCGCTTTCAGTTTTCCGCCATAAAACATATTCAGAAACAAGGTTACGAGGATATCATCGCGATGATGCCCCAATGCGATTTTGGTCGCGCCCAATTCGCTGGCAACCCGGTAAAGCACGCCGCGGCGCAAACGCGAGCAAAGGCTGCACGTGGTTTTCCCTTCCGCGATGACGCGCTTTACAACGCTGTAAGTATCTTGTTCGACGATACGGAAAGGCATGCCGATTTCCGTCAGGTAGTTGGGCAGTACCTGCTCGGGAAAACCGGGTTGCTTTTGATCCAGATTGACCGCGATCAGCTCAAATTCCAATGGCGCATGCGCTTGCAGATTGCGCAGGATATCCAATAAAGCATAACTATCCTTGCCACCGGACAAACAGACCATCACCCGGTCACCGGCCTCGATCATATTGAAATCAGCAATTGCAGTACCGGTCAGCCGCCGCAAGCGTTTTTGCAGCTTATTGGTATTATATTGTTGTTTTTGTTGCATACTTTATGAGATTCCAGTGGATGAAAATGACCTTCTTAACCCGGTAAAATGCACGATACTGGTGGCGGAATATTAGACAAATAAAGTGGAACAATTTAGCATAGCCGGATTCTAATCAAGACGGATAAACAGGTTCGGGAATTATTTCAGGAGCATTCTATGAACGGGATTATACCATTTGTGGTCCTGGTCTTGTTTTCAACCGGTAGTTACTCGAATACTAACTATTCCAATGTTGAAGTGGATATTGGCAGGCTGGGTGATGCCGACAAAGTATCCCGTATCATCAAGCTGACCCAAGTGGATAATATGTTTTTACCGGCTGAAGTCAAAGTAAGTGAAGGCGAAACGATCCGGTTTGTGGTGAAAAATGGTGGCAATCACCCGCATGAAATGTTGCTGGGTTCGATGGCAGAGTTGAAAAAAGTTGCTAATATGCGGCGCATGTATCCTGATAAGGAGCACTCCGAAGCTCATTTGCTGCAACTGGAGCCGGGCGAGCAAAAAGAATTGATCTGGCAATTCACGCGTGTAGGAACGATTGATTTTGCCTGCCCGTTGCCGGGCCATTTTAAGAAGATGCATGGAACAATCATTGTGGAGAAAAAATGAAATTACGAATAGGTGCGATACTGGCAGCCGGATTGTTGGGTGTTGCTGCGCAAGCAGCCGCTACGACCACGGTTGATGTTTATAAAAGCCCGACCTGCGGCTGTTGCGCTAAATGGGTCGATCACATGCGCGATCACGGTTTTACCGTAAAAACGCACGATGTGGGCAATAAGGAAATCCGCAAAAAATCGGGTATTTCCGAATCCCTCGGCTCTTGCCATACCGCGTTGATCAACGGTTATGCGATTGAAGGGCATGTACCGGCGCCGGACATCATCCGCTTATTGAAAGAAAAACCGAAGGCGGTTGGATTATCCGTTCCCGATATGCCGCACGGTACACCGGGCATGGAAGGCAGCGGGCGGGTCGATCCCTATAATGTTCTGCTGATCGAAGAACGGGATCAAGCGCGCAAGGACACGAAGATTTATCACCGTTATGACCCTTATGCCAAGAAAGCCGTGCAAGAAGCCGAACCGGCAAATCCTGAGCCGGAGAAAAGCGGTTCTGTGATGCGCTTGAAGTAGCAGCGGCTTTTTCATGATCGTGCGTAATGTGGTGCTCTGCATTTTTGCTGCAACGATGCTGGGCTGCGGTAATTCTGCGCCGCCCGGCGTTTCTTCCGGCCAGCATCAGGTCGATAGCAAGACAGGCTTAATAAAGCGGAATTTGGATCAAGTGCAAATCAAACGCGGTGAGAGTGTCTACAACGCCAATTGCATTGGATGCCATGGGCCTAACGGCGAAGCGACTCCGGAATGGCGCAAACCTGGCGCGGATGGAAAATATCCGCCGCCGCCATTGGATAGCACCGCGCATGCCTGGCATCATTCGACCGATGTTCTGAAAAAAACGATACTCAAAGGAACACCGCCTGAAATTGGCTCGATGCCAGCGTGGGAAGGTAAACTGACCGAACAGCAAGTGGATGATGTGATCGTCTGGATAAAATCGCTGTGGTCGGACGAAATTTATGACATCTGGTTCAAGAATTTTGAAGGAAAGTAGCAGTAGCACCGCTGATGATCGTCATTCTTCCGTCTTTTGTTCCAGTGATCTTATTTGTTCCAGAATAACTTGTTTTTCATTTTCCAGTTCCGTGAAGCGCGCATACAGCCGGTTTAAGTCGGCTGTATATTTTTCAATCCGTTGATCCCTTTCTTGTTTCTGCTGCATTAAATTATTGTAATTAGGCACCGGAATACTTTGCCCGGGTGTGCTCGGCAACGGTATATTCATGGGAGGCTCAGCCATGTCATTGCGGCGTAATTCTTGAATCATCATGAATTGCTGTTGAATGGATTGAGATTCTTGCTGTATGCGAGCTAACGCTTTTTCCAGCTGACGTGATTGTTTTTCCGTATCCGTCATACCCTTATCCTCATCAGCCCAAGCCGCGATGGAAAAAGTCAGTGCCAGCAAAAAAAGAATTGTCCGCATGGTATACGTGCCTATTCAAAAGAAAAATTACTGCGAGTGTTTCACGCCACAAAGCAGCATCTTCCATTCTACACGCCGGTTGATTCGATGCGCTAATGTCGTGCCGCTTGCGATGGCTTCAGTGTAATGGGTCAGCCAGCTTTTTTGTGAGTTTATTCGTCTTGTTGATTGAAATATCTCAATAATCCTCAATACTTGGAATAGTGATTATTTCGATTTACTCAATCACTTAAACTTTGCTTCATTTTTGATGCGATCCGGCGGGTCAATTTCCCGGAATTTTCTGAATAATTTTGCCTATAATGGAGTACAAATGTTGAGGTGGCGCTAAGCAGTTCTACTCCATTTATCCATCCGGATGATACATTTTCCAATACCACAATAATCTGACACGAATAAATGAAAACCCCAAAGGAACAGCACACGCCGATGATGCAGCAATATTTGCGCATCAAGGCGCAGCATCCGGATATGCTGATGTTTTACCGCATGGGGGATTTTTATGAATTGTTTTTTGACGATGCGGAGAAAGCGGCAAAGCTGCTGGGAATCACGCTGACACAACGCGGCGCTTCCGCCGGGGAGCCGATCAAAATGGCGGGTGTGCCATACCATGCGGCCGAGCAGTATCTGGCAAAGCTGGTTAAAGCGGGTGAATCCATTGCGATCTGCGAGCAGGTCGGTGATCCGGCGACCAGTAAGGGTCCGGTAGCCCGCGAAGTGACGCGCATCATCACGCCGGGAACGCTGACCGATGCAGCATTGCTGGAAGATAAGCGCGATTGCATCTTATTGGCGCTGTCGATACAGGAATCGGCCTTGGGGTTGGCTTGGTTGAATCTCGCGGCGGGGCAGTTGCGCGTGCTGGAAACGGCGCCGCACAATCTGCTCAGCGAGCTGGAACGTTTGCAACCGGCGGAGATTCTTTTGCCCGAGTCATTGAATTTGCCCGAAATACTAGGAAGAAACTGGGCGTTGAAGCGTTTGCCGCTGTGGCAGTTCGATCATGACAGTACGCGCAATACGCTGACGCGGCAATTTGCAACCCATGATCTCAGCGGCTTCGGTTGCGAGGATTTGTCCACCGCGCTGTGCGCCGCCGGGGCATTATTGGAATACACGCGCCTGACGCAGGGATCGGCCGCGCCCCATATTTCGTCGTTGCAAGCGGAGCGGGAAAGCATTTATGTGCGCATGGATGCCGCAACGCGCCGCAATTTGGAAATTTCCGAAACGATACGCGCCGAGCGATCGCCGACGTTACTGTCGTTGCTCGACACTTGCGCCACCAATATGGGCAGCCGTTTGCTGCAATTCTGGCTGCATCATCCGCTACGCGATCGCGCCGTCATTCAACAGCGGCTCGATAGCGTGGCAGCATTGACCGGAGAAAACGGGCAGCATCATTTTGCGGCAGTGCGCGTTCTGCTGCGGCAATGTGCCGATATCGAACGGATAACCGCGCGTATTGCGCTGAAATCGGCGCGGCCAAGGGATTTATCGGGTTTGCGTGACAGTTTGAAGCTGCTGCCGCAAGTCATCCTGGCTACCGCTCACTGTAACAGCGAGCGCATCGGTGAATTGCTTCACGTCATGCAGATTGAACCTGTGGTGGTTGAGTTACTGAGCAAAGCGTTGCTGCCGGAGCCGGGCGTGGTGCTGCGCGAAGGTAATGTCATTGCCGACGGTTTTGACGCCGAGCTCGATGAGTTGCGTGCGCTGCAAAACAATTGCGGTGAATTTCTGTTGCAATTGGAGATGCGCGAAAAGGAACGCACCGGCATCCCCAATCTGAAGGTGGAATATAACCGTGTGCATGGTTTTTATATTGAAGTCACGCATGCGCACAGCGAGAAAATCCCCGCCGATTACCGGCGCAGGCAAACGTTAAAGAATGCCGAGCGTTACATTACGCCGGAATTGAAGACCTTCGAAGATAAAGCCTTATCCGCGCAAGACCGGGCGCTGGCGCGGGAAAAATATTTGTACGAGGGATTGTTGAATGCGCTTGCCCAGTATATTCATGCGCTGCAAAAAATCGCTGCGAGCGTCGCGGAAATCGACGTTCTGTGCGCATTTGCCGAACGTGCGCAAGCCCTCGATTATGCCGCTCCGCAGTTAACCGGTGAGGATGTGTTTACCATCGACACCGGCCGCCATCCGGTGGTGGAACAGCAGGTGGAAAACTTCGTCGCCAATGATGTGCAACTGGGTGGCGAGCATAGCGGAAAACCGCGCATGCTGATGATTACCGGTCCCAACATGGGCGGTAAATCAACCTACATGCGGCAAATCGCGCTGATTGCCTTGCTGGCGCATTGCGGCAGTTATGTGCCGGCGAAAGCAGTGCACATTGGAATGCTGGATCAAATCTTTACCCGCATCGGTGCTGCCGACGATCTGGCCAGCGGACGCTCGACGTTCATGGTGGAAATGACCGAAACCGCCAATATTCTGCATAACGCCACCGCGCACAGCCTGGTGTTGATGGACGAAGTCGGGCGCGGCACGTCGACATTTGATGGTTTGGCTCTGGCATTTGCCATTGCGCGTCATCTACTGGTCAAGAACCGCAGTTTTACTCTTTTTGCCACGCATTATTTTGAATTGACCAAGCTTGCGGAAGAATTCAAGCAGCTCCAAAACGTGCATTTGGATGCGGTCGAGTATAAGCACCGCATTGTTTTTCTGCACAAGGTTGCCGAAGGACCCGCCAGTCAAAGTTACGGCCTGCAAGTGGCTGCACTCGCAGGCGTTCCCGAAGCGGTGATCAAGCTGGCGAAGAAACACTTGATCAAGTTAGAACAGGAAAGTGTGAAGCAAGAACCGCAATTGGATCTGTTTTCTGTTTCGATTGCCGGGCCGCAAGAGGAAAGCGTGCAAGAACATCCCGTCATTACCATGCTGCAAAATCTTTCGCCGGACGAATTGAATCCCCGGCAGGCATTGGAACAACTCTATTTATTGAAAGAAGCCCTGGGTACTGCGGATAACAGCTGACTTTTATCACCCCAGCGCAATTTTTGCTGCATTAATGCTCATGCCCGTGCGCACCGTGAACATGCTCGTGCGCGATTTCTTCTTCCGTAGCCGGACGCACATCTGTCACGGTGCAGGCAAAATTCAATCGCATCCCGGCAAAGGGGTGATTACCGTCGACAATAACCGAGTCTTCCGTCACGTCAGTGACTTTGTAGAGAATAAAATCATCGGAATCTTCCGCGCCGCCTTCGAAGTGCATGCCGATTGCCACATTATCGGGGAATGAATTGCGCGGTTCCACGCGAATTAATTCAGCGTCATACTCACCGAAAGTATCTTCCGGCTCCATCGAAACCGTGCAGGAATGACCAATCTCCTTTTCATGCAACGCTTCTTCAACCAAGGGAAAAATACCGCCATAACCACCGTGTAAATAACTGATCGGTGTATCGGTTTTCTCCAGAACTTTTCCCGAAGCGTCCGACAATTCATAGTTGAGTGAGACCACGGTATCTTTTAAAACGCGCATGTTATGTTTATCCTCGCTTTGGTGATTGCAAAATTAAAAAACTTCTAATAATCAAGACGATTATTGGTTACTAAAACTTGTATTGAACAGGCGCCCATTATACGCATAAAGCTATTTTTTTCCTGCAAAACAAAAGATCAACCATAGTTTTTGAGCATGTTCCGGGCAACCCGGTAATCGGGGTAAATCGTTCCGACCAGTCTCCAAAACGCCTTCGAGTGATTCATTTCAATCAAATGCGCCAGTTCATGCGCGACGACGTAGTCGATCAAATGCAGCGGCAGTTGGATCAAGCGCCAATTGAGCGTAACAAGACCACGGCTGTTGCAGCTGCCCCAGCGGGTTTTGGCGCGTGACAGGCGGAACGGCGGTGCGGGTACATTCAATGCCGGGGCGTAGATGGCAATGCGTTCTTTGAAGCAGGCAACCGCTTGCTGGCCGTACCAGGCCATGACGAATCGCTCGATTTGGCGGGGATTGAGTTGCGCCAGGGGTTGTTCCGCTGCTTCACAGGTAATTTGCCGCGCCATTTCGATTTCGCCGGATGGTTTCAGTGCGATGCGCCACGGTTCGCCAAGCAACGGATAGGCCGCATCATGCGTCCACGTCAATGCGAGGCTTTTTTTGGCTTGCCATTGATCGAGCTTTTTCGTGATCCAGCCGGCTTTTTCCCGCAGAACGGTATCGATGTGCGGGAGCGCGGTTTGCAGCGGCGCGCTGATGCGCAAACCGTGATGATCGATTTGTAAACCGATCGATTTGCGCTGGCAACGTTTGAGTGTATAGGTGATTTCCCGGCCGTTGAGCGTCGTGGTGGCTTGCACGAGCACGGTTACGGTTCTTGCGGGGTTTTCCGGCCGATACGCAGCATTTCAGCCTCGATCCAGGCTTCCACTTGCGCGTTCAATTCCCCGGCCTCCATGCCGGTGGGATCGATCGGCTGGCCGATGCTGACGGTAATGGTGCCAGGGTGTTTGACGAAAGAATTCCTTCCCCACAACTCACCGGCATTGTGCGCGACCGGCACCACCGGCACGTTGGTGTGCGTCGCCAGCCAAGCGCCGCCGATGCGGTATTTGCCGCGTTGTCCCGGCGGGATGCGCGTGCCTTCGGGAAAGATCACGATCCAGAATCCCTGTTGCAAACGGTCCTTGCCTTGCTCGACAATTTGTTCCAATGCTTTCTTCCGCGTGCTGCGGTCAATCGCAATCGGACTGGTCATCGCCAGCCCCCAGCCAAAAAACGGAATGCGCAGCAGTTCTTTTTTCAGCACCCACACCTGCGGCGGAAAAATTTCCTGGAAAGCCAAGGTTTCCCACGCCGATTGGTGTTTGGATAACACGATACTCGGGGTTTTCGGGATATTCTCCGCACCAATGATGCGATAGCGGATGCCGCACAGATTGCACAGCAGAAACAGCATGATGCGCGTCCAGCTCGAAGTCACGCGGTAGCGGTTATGCGGCGACAGTGGAAAACAAGCGAGCGTAAAAATGGCATACGGCGGCGTAATGATGATTTGCAGCAGCATGTACAGCGCCGAACGGAAAATGGCCACTCTTATTCTTCTCCAACCAGCGCATCGGCCACGGCGGCGAGATTGGCGAAAATCTGCGTATGCGCGGGAATTTCCTGAGCCGCACGCGTTGTTTCTCCATTGCCGGTCAGCACCAGCATCGGTATCGCGCCGATTGCCGCAGCTGCTTGTAAATCCTTCAACGAATCGCCGACGGCAGGGATATTTTTTAAATTAACACCGTAGCGCTGCATGATTTCACCAAACAAACCGGTGGCTGGTTTGCGGCAGGAACACTTATCCGCGTTGGTATGCGGGCAGAAAAATATCGCATCGATACGCCCGCCTGCGTGGTTGACCGCTTTGTACATTTTGTCATTGATGGCGTTGTAAGTCGCCATATCGAGCAGCCCGCGCCCGATGCCCGATTGATTGGTGGCGATGACCACGCGATACCCGGCATGCGTTAAGCGGGCAATCGCTTCCAGGCTGCCGGGTATCGCAATCCATTCGTCTGGCGTTTTGATAAACGTGCCGCTGCTCTGATTAATTACGCCGGTTTGATCGAGGATGATTAGCTTCATATCAGGTGGCCAGTTTGGAAAGATCGGCGATGCGGTTCATCGTCTGATGCAGTTGCTTCAGCAAAGCAAGACGGTTGTTGCGCAATTGCTCATCGTCGACGTTCACCATCACATGATCGAAAAAGGTATCGACCGGGGCTTTCAACGTTGCCAGCAGTTGCAGAGAAGCGGTGTAATCACCGGCGCCAAAAGCTTTTTTGGTTTGCGGCTCAATGTTTTGCAACGCTTGATAAAGCGCTTGCTCATCTGCTTCCGGCAGCCAATCAGGATTGACAATATCGGCGATAGCGCTTTCGGTCTTTTTAAGAATATTGCCGACGCGCTTGTTGGCAGCCGCGAGACTGATCGCTTCCGGTAATGCGGTAAACGCCCGCACAGCGGCGAGCCGTTTCGGAATATCGCTCAAATGCTGAGGATTTAGGCTGAGCACGGCGTCGACTTCCTGGGCGGTGTAGCCTTGCTCGCGCAAATAACCAACGAGGCGTTCCCAGACAAATTTCTTCAATTGCAGCAGTAAATCTTCCAGATTAGGGGGCAATTTCAGAAAAACCCCTTGTGGATTCGGAATCGCGGTGATACTCAATATTTCTCGATAAGTCTGATCGATTAATTGATTCAATTCAAAATGAGCCAGGTTTTTTTCGATCAGAATGCGAATGACTCCCAATGCATGGCGGCGCAACGCAAACGGATCTTTGTCGCCGGTTGGTACCTCGCCGATTATGAACATGATCACCAGTGTTTCCAGTTTATCCGCAAGTGCCAGACAAATACCCGCCGGGTTACGCGGCAATTCGTCACCGGCAAAACGCGGTTTGTACTGATCTTCGATGGCAAATGCAATAGCATCGCTTAAACCTTCATGCTGCGCGTAATAGCGCCCCATGATGCCTTGCAGTTCAGGAAATTCACCGACCATGCCGGTCAGCAAGTCTGCCTTGGCTAACTTTGAAGCCTCAACGGCCTGATCGGCCAGCTCATGACCTCCTAACTGTGCGCCAATCATTTTGGTGATGGCGCAAACAGAGTGTATGCGCTTTCCTTGTGTATACGCTTTGTTGTGATAAACCACCTTGTCTAATTCCGGCAAGCGTGACTCCAGCGTTTTTTTGCGATCCTGAACGAAGAAAAACTTGGCATCGGCAAGGCGCGAGCGCACCACGCGTTCGTTACCGGCGATGACTTGCGCAGGATCGGACGGGCGGATATTGGAAACCAGCAGAAATTTGTTGACCAGTTTTCCTTGTGCGTCGAACAGCGGGAAGTATTTCTGGTTCGCTTTCATCGTCAGAATCAGGCATTCCTGCGGTACTTGCAGAAACTCCGCGTCGAATGTGCCAACCAGCACGTTGGGATGTTCGACCAACGCGGTGACTTCGTCCAACAACGCTTCATCGTCGATTGGTGTGAGGTGCTGCTGCGCGGCAGCGGCTGCCAGCTGGCGCGCGATTTCCGCGCGGCGCTCAGCGAAACCGGCGAGCACTGCGCCTTCGGTGGTCAGTTGTTGCGCGTAGCTATCGGCATTGTGCAATACGATGGGATTTACTTTCGCCTCAAAGCGATGCCCCTGGGTTTCCCGCCCGGCTTGCAGACCGAGAATATTCACCGGAACGATGTCCGCACCGTGCAATGCCGTCAGCGCGTGCGCGGGACGCACAAAATTGACGCTGCTCCAGCCGTCGGCTAACTGGTATGTCATCACTTTGGGGATCGGTAACTTGTCGATCGCTTCCTCTAACGCTTTTTGCAATCCATCGGTCAGCGATGTGCCTTTGACGGTAATATCCAGAAACAGCGTTTCGGTCTTGCCATCCATTGCGCGCTGGAGTTGCGGCACAACCGTAGCATCCGCGCCCAGGCTCGCCAGTTTTTTCAATAACGGTGGCGTTGCCTGGCCTTCGGCGTCCAGGCCGACTTTGGCCGGCATCAGTTTTTGCGTGACCGCTTGATCGGCGGCTTGCGCAGCAACATTGGCGATATGCACCGCCAATCGTCTCGGGGTTGCATACGATGTAATGGTTGCGTCGTGCGCGATCAATCCTTGCGCTTTCAGGCTGTCAGCCAGCAATTGCGCAAAACTGGCGCCCAGCTGTTTCAGCGATTTGGGTGGCAGTTCTTCTACTAACAATTCAACTAGTAAGGACTTCATTTCTTCTTCCACTCTCGTGGTCCACTCGCTGAGGTGCCCATAAATACACTTGCAGCTGATGAACTTGAATTAAACTCATAATCTTGAGTTAGTCTATAAACACGATTATCGCCTCGGTCTTCAGGGATAAATATACCCATATTTATTAGCTTGCAATATATTTGGTACGCGCTATTATTTTGTTTTTTAAAATCTGGTGTAGCCTCAGCTGCAACTGAACCTTCAAATACAATAAAATTTTTAGAAGATAACTCTTTCCCAGATGCTTGTGCACCGCGTCGGTTTTGTAAAGTTAAAATTTGTTCTACTGAAAATCGTTCAGATGGCTTTTTCTCTTTTTGAATTCGAGAAGTAATTGGTGGTGGTAATGTGATTACTGTAGAGCTATTAGTGTTAATAGGCATTGTGCGATGGCGATTATTCTTAATAAAATTTAAAGCCTTATCGCTGGAGCATTCCACACCTCTCTCCGCACATCGTTTGATGAAACATTCAATTAAACTCATTGTTGGATCTTCTTCACTATCCCGTTGAGCAATAGGAAGCATCTCATACATAATTCGCTCAGCATCTGTTCTTTTCAAATATACTCGTGCCTCTTCAACAGCTTTACCAGATTGGATTGCTTCTTTTGAGAGAAAAGTATGAAATTCCAATTCAAGATCATCAAGAGAAATATCACTTGCACATAAATCAAGTTTCTCAAAACACTTATCTGAAAACTCACCAGATGCGCTTGATAGATAAAAGTGCCAGATCTGGCCATCGGTTAGAATGGAAATGTCAGCTTGGTTGTTACGATTGTAATTGCGCAACTGTAATTCGGCAGATTGGATCGTCGCCGCCAACTTACCGACTGCTTTAACTTCGATAAAGACTGCAGGGCGAAGTAATTGCGGCGGCATAAATAGTGCAATATCAACCCGAGAAGCATCTTCTTGCGGTATGGCAGCGAATTCGGAGAATACCTCGCGCGGATTCCAAATATCCCATCCGAGATATTCAAGAATTCGGCAAACCAGGGATAATCTAACATGCTCTTCATTCTTGTATTCGCCATTTCTTAGGCGCTTGATGACGTCAGAGAGTATCTCCTTCATAGCTAAATCCCTCATCACTAATTTGATGAGATTCTCTTATCCATCAACAACACTTCATCTACCCATTCGCGCGGTGCCATCGGGAATGGCGGATTGAGGTTTTTACGGCTGTCGTAATAGGCTTTGGCAACCTGCCGCGATAGATTGCGGATGCGGCCGATATAGGCGGCGCGCTCGGTGACTGAAATCGCGCCGCGCGCATCGAGCAGATTGAACGTATGCGCTGCTTTCAATACTTGCTCGTAGGCTGGCAACGCCAATTGCTGTTCGATGAGGTGATTGGCTTGCGCTTCGTGCTTGCCGAACGCCAGAAACAGAAATTCGGTGTCGCTGTACTCAAAGTTATATTTGGATTGCTCGACTTCGTTTTGATGATACACGTCGCGGTATGTCAATCCTTTGGTCCAGGTTAGATCGAACACGCTTTCCACACCCTGCAAATACATCGCCAGACGTTCCAATCCGTAGGTGATTTCACCGGTGATGGGTTTGCAATCGATACCGCCGACTTGCTGGAAATAGGTGAATTGCGTGACCTCCATGCCGTTCAGCCAGGTTTCCCAGCCCAATCCCCACGCGCCCAAGGTCGGATTTTCCCAATCGTCCTCGACCAGACGCACGTCATTCTGCGTCAAATCAAACCCCAATAAGCGCAGCGAATCGAGATACAAATCCAGAATGTTTTTCGGCGCCGGTTTCAGCACCACCTGAAACTGATAATAATGCTGCAAACGATTGGGATTGTCGCCGTAACGGCCGTCTTTGGGGCGGCGCGCCGGTTGCACATAAGCGGCTTTCCACGGTTCGGGGCCGATGGCGCGAAGAAACGTGGCGGTATGGCTGGTGCCCGCGCCCACTTCCATATCGTATGGCTGCAAAATCGCGCATCCCTGCTCGTTCCAATACTGTTGCAAGGTCAGGATTATTTCCTGGAAGGTCAATGTCGGCATGAAAAGTCGAGTTTTATCGCCATTAAAAGAAAAATTATGCGGATTTTACCGGGTTTTCCATGCCGCGCGGAAGGCGGATAGCAAACCGATGCACAATAACAACCCGGCCAGCCCTAGCACCGGGTAATTTCCCATGCGCACATACGGTGTCGCGCCGGTAAAGCCTTGCGCCAATCCATGCAGCGCCGCGGTGGTGAAAATTTCGATAGTTTGCAACACCCTGCCGCGCTCGTCGATGATCGCGGTCACGCCGGTATTCGTGGCGCGCAGCATGTAGCGCCCGGTTTCCAAGGCGCGCATTTGCGAAATCTGCAAGTGTTGCTGCGGCCCGATCGAACGTCCGAACCAGGCATCGTTGCTGACATTGACCAGCATCGTCGCTTGCGGCAATTGATAGATGATTTCCTCGCCGAACACATCTTCGTAACAAATATTGATTGCCACGCGCTGCCCGGCTAAATTCATCGGCTGCTGATCCAAACCGCCGCGCGAGAAATCCGACAAGGGAATTTGCAGCACTTGAATCACCCAGCCAAAAAGCGGTTTGAAGGGAATGTATTCACCGAAGGGAACCAGGTGATGCTTGCGGTAACTCTGTTCCGGAGCGGAGCCGAAGCTGAACATGGTGTTGTAATATTCGTTGCCGTTATGCGTTGTGCGCTCGGCCAGGCCGATCAACACGTCGCCGTTGTTATTCCTGGCATGCTCGGCCAGATACGACAAATACAGTGGCGGCACAGTATCGCTGAACAACGGAATGGAAATTTCCGGCGTCACGATCAAGCGGCTATCGCTTTCCACGATCAGCTTGGCGTATGTTTGCATGGTGCTTTCCAGGTGATCTTCACGCCACTTCATGTCTTGCGGAATATTGCCTTGCAGTAAACTCACGCTAATCGGTTCTCCCTCCGGTTTAACCCAGTCGATAAACTGCAAGCCATACCCGCCGCACCACATCAGCAGCAAAGGCAATGCGTAACGCCACTTTCTAATCCCTTGATCAAGCCAGAAGAAAAGCAGGGCCGCGCTGAATATCAGCAAAAACGAAATACCGTAAACACCGAAAACCGGCGCAAAACCCGCCAAGGGACTCAGTGGCGCTTGCGAATAGCCCAGCGCCAGCCAGGGAAAACCGGTAAACAACGTGCCACGCAACCATTCCGATAGCACCCATAAGGCCGCTGCCAGCGATGCCCAAAGAAAAGGCGAAGTCAGGCGGGAGCGGGTCAGAAGCCAAAAGCCCACAGCTGGAAACAGCGACAGATAAGCGCACAGTACGATCAAGGCAACCACCGCGATGGGCATCGGCATGGCGCCAAAATCGTGCAAACTGACGTAAATCCAGGTGACCCCGGCGCTGAACAGTCCCATGCCGAAACCGAATCCCAACGCGGCATTTTTCAGCGGGCTTTGGCTTTTGTGGCACAATCCCAGTAATACAGCCACGGTGATGACCGGCACCGGAAAAAGATAGAAAGGCGCAAAACCGAGCACGGTCAGCATGCCCAGCAGAAAAACAATAACCAGTTTTAACAAAGGATTTTTCAATCGAGTCCAATTAGCGATGAAGATGGGAAAAACTGCCAGCCGCCGGAAATTACCGGATACCGTAGAAACTGCACTGAACTTTCATATTTTAATGGTGTTCTCAGCATTTGCTTTATCATAAATTAACCCGTGACATCTTTGCGTACAATTTTAATCTTACTTTTCCGGGTGACATTCCATACGACTTATGCTAAATAATTATTTATTCACTTTATTGCCGGTATAAAAGTAGAATATGCGCACTGTTTTGCGTAACATCCGGTCTTGAATCCAGCGCACGGCTGCACGAAAAATGACTGAATGCTAAATGATTTAATGAATCCTGCGAATGCGGCACGGAAGTTGTACGTTTTATCTTATATTTGAAAATCAATCGGATTTCTCATGAAATTTAAAATTCTATGCGTGTTATTGCTGTCCGGACTTACTGCCTGCGCGCAGCTTCCTTCCAACAAGGAGGCAGAAAAAACAGGGGAATCCGCCGATCCGGAAGAAGTCAGCCAACAGAATTTACCCAAGCAGGAGCTGACTGCGCCCATTCTGTTTGATTTTTTAGTCGGCGAGACCGCATTGCAGCGCGGCAGCTTGGATATTGCGGTCAACCGCTATGTCAAGCTGGCCAAAACGACGCGCGATCCCCGTATCGCCAAGCGTGCAACGGAAATTTCCCTGCATGCCGGCAATCCCTTTGCGGCGGAGCAAGCGGCCACGCTGTGGGTTGGACTCGAGCCTGATTCCGTCGATGCGCGCCAAACCATCGCCGCATTGCTGGTCAATCTGGGCAAGCTGGATGCCGCGCGGCCCCATCTCGAGAAACTGCTGGCTACGGAAAAAGAAGGCGTCGGTCCTGCCTTCATGCAACTCAACCAATTGTTGTCACGCAATCCGGATAAAACCGCGACACTGCAATTGATACAACAGCTTTCACAACCGTATAAGGATGTTCCGGAAGTTCATTTCGCCATTTCCCAGGCAGCATGGTTCGCCAATCAGCATCAGCTGGCACTGGATGAGATGCAGCGTGCGTTGGCTTTGCGTCCCGAATGGGAAATCGCCGCCGTGCATAACGGCAGAATACTGCAACGCGTTTCCGCTGCCGATGCAAGCGAATTTTACCGCGGCTATCTCGATAAATATCCGGAATCCAACGAAGTCAGAGTGGCTTATACCCGGGTACTGATCGGTGCCAGCGAGATTGAAAAGGCGCGCGAGCAAGTGCAATGGTTATTGGATAAAAATCCCGAAGACGCCGAAATCACTTTGGCCGCTGGATTATTGGCCACGGAGATGGGTGATTTTGATGTTACGGAAGCCAGTTTCAAAAAGGCACTGACCCTGGGATACAAAGATACCAATGCGGTGTACTTCCACTTGGCGCAGATTTATGAGGAAACCAATCGCCCCGATTTAGCCATGGAAGCGTATCAGCAGGTAAAAAGCGGAGGGCGTTATTTACCGGCGCAAATCCGTTACGCGGATTTGTTGGCATTAAAAGGTCACTTGCAGGAAGCGCGCGCGCATCTGCAAAAACTACCCGCCGCCAATGATCAGCAAGCAGCGCATTTGATCTTGGCAGAAGCGCAGATTTTGCGGCGTTCCAAGGCTCACCAAGAAGTCTATGATTTGCTCGATGCAGGATTAAAGAAACTGCCGGATTATCCCGAGCTGCTTTATGATCGCGCCCTGGCAGCCGACAAGCTGGGTAAATTTAAAATCCTGGAGCAGGATTTGCGCAAATTGATCAAGCTGAAACCGGAAAATGCACATGCCTATAATGCGCTGGGTTACAGCTTCGCTGAGCGCGGCATGCATTTACCGGAAGCGTTGAAATTGATCAGGAAAGCCGTTGAGCTCTCTCCAGAGGATCCCTATATTATGGATAGCTTGGGTTGGGTATACTACCGCATGGGAAATTTCGTGGAAGGATTGAATTTTCTGAATTTGGCATTCGCCGCCCGCCCGGATGCGGAAATTGCGGCGCACTTGGGTGAAGTGCTTTGGGTACAAGGCGCTAAAGACGATGCCAAGAATATATGGCGTACCGCTTTGGAAAAAGATCCGGATAACGAAATCCTGCTGGAAACATTGCAACGCTTAACAAAAAAGAAAGCGATTGATTAAACCGGTTTTCATTGGCATGACCGGTATCTTTTCAAACATCATAAACAGTGCTTTGATCCCTGCCATGAATCTCTGTGAGCCTGTCAAACAATTAAAATGCTAAACACCACTCCAGCACTGGAATTCAAAAGCAGCACTTTTTTCGCGCCCATCTTGATTCTTTACACCAACGATCTGGCTGCAATCGAACAGACACTGCATGAAAAAATCAACCTGGCGCCGGAGTTCTTCAAAGACTCTCCGCTGATTATCGATTTGCGCGAATTAAACAAACAGAATCTGGATATCGATTTCACGCAGATCATCCAGCTGTTGCGCAGAGTCAGTTTTTTTCCGGTCGGTATCCGCGGCGGCAATGAGAACCAGAATAAACAGGCGCGCGCTTTATTCATTCCGATCGATACGGTGCGCGAACAAGGAAATACAATCACTGTCGGAGCGGAAGCACCCAAACAGGAAACGGCTCCACAGCCTGCCGCACAACCGGAAACAGCCGCGATCAAAGAGCCGGTCCGGCCTATCCCGATTCCGCCGGTTGCCGCAACGGCAACCTTGGTGACGCAGCCGATCCGCTCGGGACAACGAATTTACGCAGCCGGCGATTTGATCATTTTGTCGCAGGTCAGCGCCGGCGCCGAAATTATGGCCGAAGGCAATATACACGTCTATAATACGTTAAGAGGGCGCGCTTTGGCGGGCGTTCATGGCAATACAGCCGCCCGGATATTTTGTTTTGATCTACAGGCAGAGCTTATTTCCATCGCGGGCGATTATAAAACCAGCGAGGACTTGAACAAACAAACATACAAGAATCCCGTACAGATATACTTGCAGAATCATGCGTTAATCATAAAAGAGATCGCTTAAGACCAAACAGGCAAAGGAGGCTCAATTGGCAAGAATTATAGTCGTGACATCAGGCAAGGGTGGCGTTGGTAAAACAACTACAAGCGCAGCAATTGCTATGGGGCTGGCGAAAAAAGGGCATAAAACAGCGGTCATCGATTTTGATGTGGGCCTGCGGAATCTGGATTTGATTCTCGGCTGCGAACGCCGGGTGGTCTATGATTTTATCAATGTGATCAATGGCGAAGCCAGCCTCAATCAAGCGCTCATCCGCGATAAGAACTGTAATCTGCTGTATATCCTGCCGGCATCGCAGACTCGCGACAAAGACGCACTGACGCAGGAAGGCGTGGGCAAGGTTTTAGACGAATTATCCAAGGATTTTGAGTATATTGTGTGCGACTCTCCCGCCGGTATTGAGAAAGGCGCGAATCTGGCGCTTTATTTTGCCGACGATGCATTTGTCGTTACTAACCCGGAAATTTCTTCCGTCCGTGATTCGGATCGCATGTTGGGGATTCTATCCAGTAAATCACGCCGGGCCGAAAGAAATGAAGAGCCCATTAAAGAGTATTTATTACTGACCCGGTATGATGCCGACAGGGTTAAGCTGGGTGAGATGCTGAGTCTGGAGGATGTGCAGGAAATCCTGTCGCTGGAATTATTGGGCATTATTCCCGAATCGAAATCGGTTCTATCCGCATCAAACGCAGGTATGCCGGTCATTCTGGATGAAAAGAGCGAAGCTGGTCAGGCCTACGCCGATGTCGTTGCGCGCTACTTAGGAGAAAAACTGCCGCATCGGTTTATCGATGGTAAACAAGGGTTTCTCAGAAGGCTATTCGGAGGAAGAAAATGAGTTTACTGGACTATTTCAGATCATCTAAACCTAAAACCGCTTCGCTGGCGAAAGAACGATTACAAATTCTGGTTGCGCATGAGCGCAGCTACCGCAATCAACCTTCGTATTTGCCGCAATTGCAAAAAGAGCTGCTAGAGGTTATCCGGAAGTACGTGAACGTTGATCAAGACGCGATATCGGTTAACTTTGAACAAGACGAGAATCAGGAAACGCTGGAACTCAACATCGTGCTGCCTGATTTTCAACAAACCAATAAATCGATCAACAGTTAAAAGTTTAAGCACATTCACTGCCGTTGGTAATTGCGAATTGATGTCAGCCCGTTTTAATAGTGAATTACCAGCAAACGGATGCAGAATTCAGCCGTGGAAAGTTACTCTGGGAATTCTGGTCAGTTGTATTTTTCCGCTATTTTCCGGCTGCCAGCTTTTACCCGTTCAAACGCAACCCGAAGCGGCCGTCACGACCATCCAGACAGAGCCTGTTGCGGGTGCGCATAACGCAGCTGCCCCTGATTTCAACATCCTGGGCAGAATAGCGATTCAAGACGAAAATCAAAGTTTTTCCGGCAGCTTCCGCTGGCAACATCTAGCCGCCAGTGATGAAATTTTGCTATTCACACCGTTAGGCCAAGCGGTCGCGGAAATTTCCAAAGATCATGAAGGCGTGCGGCTGATCACCTCTAAATTGGAAGCTTTTTATGCCAACGACGTGGAGAGTTTGACGGAAGAAATTCTCGGCTGGCGCTTGCCGCTCAATGGGCTGCAATTCTGGATACAGGGCATGCATTCGCCTGCAAACGCGTCGCAAAAGGATCTCGATAATAAAAATCAGATTATCGCGATCCGGCAAGATGGCTGGCACATTCATTATCAAGGCTTTACGGCGGCACAACCCAACGCCACAGCACTTCCCCGGGTGCTGAATTTAGTCTACCAGAAACTGAAAATCCGCTTGGTTGTCGATGATTGGAAAGTTGAATAACCGTTATTGACGTTAAAGCATAAGCGCTTAATCCCTATTTCTATGTTCACATTTCCCGCTCCCGCCAAGCTGAATCTTTTTTTACATGTCGTTGGCCGCAGACCCGATGGTTATCATTTGTTGCAAACGGTTTTCCGCTTTCTCGATTTTTCCGATCAAATCAGTTTCGAGTTACGCAATGACGGCATCGTCAAACTGCACAATCCGATTGCCGGTGTGCCGGAAGAAAAAGATTTATGCGTCCGTGCCGCCAAACTGCTGCAACAGAAAACCGGGACCACGCAGGGTGTGGATATCTTTATGCAGAAACAAATCCCGATGGGCGGCGGCCTGGGCGGCGGGAGTTCTGATGCCGCCACCACACTGCTGGCACTGAATCACTTGTGGAAAGTGAATGTAAACCCGGAGCAATTGCTCGAATTAGGACTTCAACTGGGCGCCGATGTGCCGGTATTTATTTTTGGACACAATGCCTTCGCTGAAGGAGTCGGCGAAAAACTCGCCGCCATTGAACTGCCACCGGCATGGTATCTGGTTCTTGTGCCACCGGTGCAAGTATCGACTGCAGAGATTTTTACCAGTAAGGAATTGACACGCAACACGATACCCATCACAATACCGCCCTTTTCTGTCTGGCAAGGGCATAACGATTTAGAATTAGTCGTTTGCCGGGCATATCCCGAAGTGGCAAGATGCTTGGAGTGGCTAAAGCGGCTAGAAAATACTACAATAGCAGCGATGAGCGGTTCGGGCGCTTGTGTGTTCGCAGAATTTGCCACAGAACAAGCAGCACGGGCTGCATTTGAACAGATTCCAGACGATATGAAAGGGTTTGTCGCAAAAGGATTGGATTGTCATCCGATGCACAAAGCCTTGAATTAAGAATTTAGGGGAGTCGCCAAGTGGTAAGGCACCGGATTTTGATTCCGGCATTCGTAGGTTCGATCCCTACCTCCCCTGCCAGTATTTTGGCTTGGTAGTAACTCCGGAGAGGAGACTATTCATTCATTCTGATTGAGAATGGATGCGGAATAAAACAAAACCGTGGTCATCACAGCTGCTTATTAACCAGAGAAACCTGTACTCCCTATTCCAGCTAGCTAGCGCGAAGAAATATCATGGCTTATGACAGTTTGATGGTCTTTACCGGAACTGCGAATCCCAAATTGGCGGAGGATGCTGTGAAGCATCTCAATATCCATCTGGGGCGCGCTACTGTCGGACGCTTCAGCGACGGTGAAGTCATGGTGGAAATTCTCGAGAATGTGCGCGGTAAGGATGTGTTTGTATTGCAATCCACATGCGCGCCCACCAATGACAGCCTGATGGAAATAATGGTTATGGTGGATGCGTTGAAACGCGCATCGGCCAGCCGTATTACCGCTGCAATCCCCTATTTCGGCTATGCTCGTCAAGATAGACGGCCGCGCTCGGCGCGCGTTCCGATTACCGCCAAAGTGGTCGCCAATATGCTGAGCACCGTAGGTATTGACCGGCTGCTCACGATGGATTTGCATTCGGATCAAATCCAGGGTTTTTTCGATATGCCGGTTGATAATATATATGGCATGCCCATTTTGCTCGGCGATATCTGGAAACATAATTACCAGAATTTAATCGTGGTATCGCCGGATGTCGGCGGCGTAGTCCGCGCCCGCCATCTGGCGAAGCGCTTGGAATGCGATCTGGCCATCATCGACAAACGCCGCCCCAAACCCAACGAGGCGAAAGTCATGAACATCATCGGTGAGGTCAAAGACCGCACCTGTGTGATTATCGATGACATGGTGGATACTGCCAATACGCTGTGTCAGGCAGCCAATGCATTAAAAGAGCACGGCGCGAAAGCCGTGATAGCGTATTCCACACACGCGGTATTATCCGGCAATGCGGTGGAACGCATCCAGAATTCGGCGTTGGATAAGCTGGTGGTGACGGATACCATACCATTGCGCGAGGACGCGCAGGCATGCGATCGCATTTGTCAGTTGAGCATCGCCAATCTGCTGGCGGAAACCATGTTGCGGATCAGCAATGAAAGCTCTTTAAGCTCATTATTCATGGAATAGATTACGTTTTTTTAACCGGTTTGTTTGGTCGCGAACAAATCATCTTTATGGAGTATCACAATGAAAATAGAAATCAGCGCCGATAAGCGCACGTTGCAGGGAAAGGGTGCGAGCCGCCGCCTGCGTGGTTCCGGTAAAGTACCGGCAATCATTTATGGCGGTGATCAAGGAGCCCAATCGATTGAGATGGATCACAACGATCTGTATCACAAACTCAAGCTGGAAGCTTTTCACGCCTCCGTGTTAACGTTAGATGTCGCAGGGAAAAAAGAGCCCGTACTGCTGCGCGACATTCAAATGCATCCTTACAAACAGCAAGTGCTGCATGTGGATTTTCAACGCGTCGACAAGAACAAGAAAATACACATGAAAGTGCCGTTGCACTTTATCAATGCCGAAGTTGCACCGGGTGTAAAAACCTCCGGCGGTATTGTTTCTCATATCCTGACGGAAGTGGACATCAGCTGTCTGCCCGATGACCTGCCTGAATTTATTTCAGTCGATCTGGCCGAACTCACTGCCGGACACACGCTGCATTTGAGTGATCTGGTCATGCCTAAAGGCGTAGAAACCGTGGCGCTGGGCAAAGGCGATAATTTGCCGGTGGTCACGATCGTCATTCCTCGCTCGGTATTGTCCGATGAAGCCGGTGCTGAGGGCGCAGGCGCTGATAAAA
The DNA here is from genome assembly GCF_033063335.1 of Nitrosomonas sp. Is24. Lineage (NCBI taxonomy): Bacteria > Pseudomonadati > Pseudomonadota > Betaproteobacteria > Nitrosomonadales > Nitrosomonadaceae > Nitrosomonas > Nitrosomonas sp. Is24. The sequence continues at coordinate 47,331 of NZ_JAWJZG010000001.1, forward strand.
AATAAGCTGAGTGACAACACACTGAGCTGTTCTGGAAATTGGACAAATCTGCCGGGGGTTGCAATATACACCGGCAGATTTTTCGTTTCTGGGGATGCTCTCAGTAACCCGATAAATTCTCACAGAAGCCTGACATCATTTCATGAAACTTGTCGTCGGATTGGGTAATCCCGGCAGAGAGTATGCCGGTACGCGCCATAATGCCGGTTTTGAGTGGGTTGACCGGTTAGCGCATACGCTGCACGCCACGCTGAGACCGGAAGCCCGGTTTCATGGGCTGTGCGCGCAGGTGCGGGAGAAAGATACCGATTTGTGGTTGCTGGAACCGCAAACCTTCATGAATCGAAGCGGGCAATCGGTCGTCGCACTGTGCCAGTTTTACAAAATCCTGCCGGATCAAATCATCGTGGTGCACGATGAACTGGATTTACTCCCGGGCATCGCCAAACTGAAAAAAGGCGGCGGTTTGGGCGGACATAACGGCCTCAAGGATATCGCCGCAAAATTGGGCACGCAGGATTTCTGGCGGCTGCGCATCGGCATCGGTCATCCGGGCGACCGCAACGCAGTCGTTGGTTATGTGTTACACCCGCCGAGAAAAGAAGAAGCGCCGCTGATCGATGAAGCCATTCAAAAAAGCCTGGAAGTCTGGCCGCTCATCGCGCAAGGCGCGTGCGAAGCGGCGATGCTGAAACTGCACACGAAAGCATAAATTCCAGCAATAATTCATCACATTGTTATTTAACCCTTTTTAATGAGAAACCGGTCATGAGTCTGAAATGTGGAATCGTGGGTCTACCCAATGTCGGCAAATCCACCTTGTTTAATGCCTTGACCAAAGCAGGCATCGCGGCGGAAAACTATCCTTTTTGCACCATCGATCCGAATGTCGGCATTGTCGAAGTACCCGATCCGCGCCTGCAAAAACTTAGCGATATCGTCAAACCGCAAAAAATACAACCGGCCATCGTCGAATTCGTCGATATCGCCGGACTGGTCGCGGGCGCATCCAAAGGCGAAGGATTGGGCAACAAATTCCTCGCCAACATCCGCGAGACCGACGGCATCGTCAACATGGTGCGCTGCTTCAACGATGACAACGTCGTGCATGTCGCCGGTAAAGTCGACCCGGTCTCCGATATCGAAGTCATTCAAACCGAATTGTCCCTGGCCGACCTCGCCACGGTCGAAAAAGCGCTGCTGCGCGAATCCAAGGTGGCCAAATCCGGCAACAAGGATGCGATCAAGTTATGCGCCCTGCTGGAGCAAGTGCAAGCACATCTTGACCAAGGCAAACCCGCCAGAACCATGGACTTGGATAAAGAGCAAAAACTCTTATTGCAGCCGCTGTGCTTATTGACCGCCAAACCGGCCATTTACGTCGCCAATGTCGACGATCACGGCTTTGAAAATAACCCGTTGCTCACCCGCGTGCAAGAATATGCGGCCCAGGAAGGCGCGCCAGTCGTCGCCATCTGCGCCGCGCTCGAAGCGGAAATTGCAGAACTGTCCGACGAAGACAAAAAAATCTTTTTAGCCGACCTGAACCTCGAAGAACCCGGTCTCAACCGCCTGGTGCGCGCGGGCTATGAACTGCTGGGACTGCAAACCTACTTCACCGCCGGCGTCAAAGAAGTCCGCGCCTGGACCATCCACAAAGGCGACACCGCCCCGCAAGCAGCCGGTGTCATCCACACCGACTTTGAAAAAGGCTTCATCCGCGCCGAAGTCATCAGCTACGACGACTTTGTCACCTACAACGGCGAACAAGGCGCCAAAGAAGCCGGAAAAATGCGCCTCGAAGGCAAGGAATACATCGTCAAGGACGGCGATGTGATGCACTTCCGCTTTAACGTTTAATCGATATGTCGCAAAAACAGGAAATTTGCGACATATTCGATGGACCTGTCGCCGTGAGCGACATAAAAAAGGGAATCTGGTATCAGATTACCTGAGTACCTTGAAACATTTGCAATTGATTCGGTTTGCCTAGATTCACCCTTCTTGATATATATCACATGGTCGAATCATTGTTATAAACAACCCATCTACACAATACGCTCAAATAGTTTCTTCAAATAAATTTGCTCGCCATCCGACATAAATAAAACATTTCGTTCTTCCAGGTCGGTCTGTTTGCAAGAAACATTCAACAGGCTTGCGAATGGTGTTGCTGAAACGATAAAGGCATTCAGCGTCAATTTTGGATCACCCAGTTTCTCTTGTAGTACCTTCACTTCTTTATATAAACCTAGTTTGGGATCGTTTAGGTTCATTTGACGCAGCCCTTTGGGGTCAATAAAGTTTAACCATTGCTCGCCAGTGGCATCGTCTACCAACCAAAGCAAGAAATCCGGGTAGAAATTTCCCGCCAAGGCAAAACCCAGCCCTTTGGCTTTGTTGTCGGCATTGCGTAGTAGATATAGGCTGCGCTTTCCGATGAGTTGCTGACCAAGCGAAGATTGATAAAATGCATCAAGGTCATGTACAAACTGTACTTCACTCGGCGCATCAAATGCCAATGGGCGCATTTTTAACGGTACGATGCCAGTATTGAGCGATTCACCTGACTTGGACGAGAATAATGGGTAATACAAGTGATGCTCAAAGCAAATGGCCACCATCTGGCCCATACTCCATTGACTGGCTTCACCGATCTTGCCGCTCTTCACTAGGTCTTGCAGTACCCTGATTTGTTTTTCGTAAGTTTCTCCGTCATCAGTATTATCAATTTCGAAGTGATATACCTTAAGCAAAGCATCGTCATCGTTCTTGATATGGACAATATCGTAAAACTGACCTTCATAAGCCGTTTTCAGCGATTTGTAGAAGCGATCTGTGTAATCCTGCAATAAATGGATAAGCATATCTTCCTGCTTGCGTATGTCCGCAATATTACGAATCACCAGCTCGACTTGTGGAATATACAGGGTGTACCAGTCATCGCGCGTTCGGCAGAAATCCATCAATCGCGTGCGCTCCAAGCGCAAATTGCTCCAGCTTCGTTGTTGTTTAAATTCCTGGATTGCCAGATAAATCCGGTCAAAATCAAACAGCGCCATGGTGGCGCTTGCAATTTTGCCGCTATGGCGAACATTGCTATTTATCATCACGCTGGTTTTATCCTGCGAACTCAGGGCTTCTATCTTTGGGTATAAATCTAGATCGATATGCACTTTATTGATTTTTCCCTTGAATTCACCCGGCACTTCGTATAGCCAGGGAAAATGCGTGCGCTTGAATCCCTTGATCTGGTTGTCCTTGTAGCCATCTTTCAGTGCCAGCGATTTCAGCTTGCTTTCGGGTAGATTGATGCAGGTTTTAAAATCAAGCTCGATCATTTCATCCGACGGGGTAATGCCTTCTTCTTTCAGATAATCTTTAAAAGCAGCCATATAACCCGCATTTACCCCGAAAATATTCAGCGTTTCCAGTCTTTCCAGGTGTATCCCTTTGGGACGTTGGCCAGGCGTGCTGCGTTTGAGTGAATAATCCTTACCTTTCAAACGTACGCCGCGCCCGAATAACTGAATGATCTGCGAGCCTTCGCCTTGCCCCATATTGAGCAAACCCATAGTGGAGACGCGCCAACTGCTCCAGCCTTCGGTAAATTTGCGCGAGCCGATTAATACATGCATCCGGCTATCTTTGCTATTGAGTGTACCAAATAGCGATTCGGTAAAATCGTCCGCTTCGGTATCAAACCATTGGGTATTCTCGGTTTTCTCCGCTTCTTTAAAAAAACCGGCATCATCGCCAATATTGATCAATCCGAACGGTTCGGCATCGCCAACCCGCAGCGCCAGTTCTCCTTTGCTCCGCTTCAGATTGATCACTTTAAGCCGCTGCCGCGCATCGGTATTGAACAGCAATTTAAGAATGCCGGAATAAACGACGTCGGCATTAAATGGCATCAATGGTGTAAAGCGATTATGAAAAATATTATTACCTTTGGTATCCAATAGCCGTGCGGTATTGGCAAGCAAGTCCGCCAACCATTTCTTAGTATCAGCTTCATCATTCAGAAACCCAGCCAGGAACCTGACAACATTCAAAATATCCGAATCTTCACCGGCAACCGTATTGCCGACAAACACCCACAGCGGTTTTTCAATGTTGAAATCAACCAGCTTGTCGCGGTTGGTATGCCACAGGTACTGCTGTTGATAGAAACTCAGCAGGCAAGCGGTAAAGTATTGCCGCGCGGCATCCGGTCGATCGTAGTCTTCATTTTTCAGATTAAGAATCAGCGATTCTTTGCCATAGCCGTCTTCGTAGAAAAACTTGTAGGAGTAATCAAACAGGATGCTTTTGGCATAAATCTCCCGCGTCGCCATTGTGCGTGCACGGCGCTTATCCTCACTGTTCAGCACCAACTTTTGCTTAGCGGCATTGAATTCAATCTTTTCTTCTTCAGTTAATTCGCTGACTCTGGATTTTCCGAAAAGCTTGCTGAGGAGTAATGGATGCTGCTTTTTCTTTATGTCCACTTCCGCTTTAAGCACCGTCAAGCTCTTTGCCACTGCCTGCCCAAAGGTAGCGGAATATTCGAAAGCAAAACCGCCTCGCACCAGTATTTCCCGGCGCGCCATCCAGACCCCGGCATCCCTGGCACCACGGTGCCCTTCGTCGACAAGCACCAGATTATTACCTTCGAAAGCTTCGGTTGCGATTGTTTTGTCACCCATTTCATCGCCCAGCTTATTGATGTCGATGATTTGAATCGTGCCTTTGAAAACACCGCTGCGATTTTTATCGAACAGGCGGCAGAAGCCGAAATCCGAAAGTTCCAGTTCGTCCAAATGCTGACGCGACAAGCCTTCATTGGGTGTTAGCAGAATGATGTTATCGGGAAAGATATCTTTCCGGTCTTTCTGGAAATAGTGCAAGTACTGGAGAATGTTGACATGCAATAGCAACGTCTTGCCGCTGCCGGTAGCATTCCAGAACGCCAGTTTGTTCAGTTCATCCGCAGCAAAAGGGTGGAATCGATGATCTGCCGTTTGTGCGTCGTTATAAGCCTGCATTTCATTATTCAAGCCATCCAGCAATTGCTGTCGCCGGTTGAAATACCAATCCAAATAAATCTCAGTGAACAACAACGAAAGGTACTGGAAATACTTCATGTTGAGCACAGTACCTTCAGTCTTGTTGCGCTGCTCGGTGATGGCATTCCAATGCTGCACAATATTCAGGTCATAGCGGCGTAAATCTTGCTGATCGATCAGATCCGTTTCAAACAGGTTGTGCTGCAAAGCATGAAAAAAACCGCTTTGCCCATCCTCTTCGATTCCTTCATGCCGGTCTTCCCCCAGCCGGTTTTTCAGTGCCAATAGATTGCTACCATTGAAAAAACGCATCATAAAGCGATTGAGCACCAATTCATGGTGGAAGCTGCGGCTCATTTTTTACCTTTGGGCTCGGTATCGGCGATGCGCTTGGCTGCAGCGGTCAATTGTGCAAACTGGTCATCTTCTCCGACGGTTTCTTTCTGCGCCCGCCGTTGCGCGGCAAACAATTCATATTCTGCATGTGCTTTGGTATCCGCCTGCTTTTTGCTGATTTTGCCCGCATGCGGCAGCACTTTGCGTTCATTAAAGCGCAGAAAATCATCCAATTTTTGTTCCCAATCGCGCATGAATACCTGTTTGCGCCGGGTTGCCTGATCTTCGGCAAAATCCAGCCACATCGTCACAATGCGGTTCAGTTCGGTAATTTCGTCTGATTTCAGATAGTTTTTGGCAATCGTTACATCGGTTTTCCGTACTTCATCGCGCGCCCAGCTTAACAAACCGGCATTGGGAGCCGCATGATCGACTCGCGTGGCAATGATCTCGGCAGCCGTCATCCCCGTGACAGCGAAGTGCAGCTTGTTTTGAATAGTACTGAAAAACCGGTTTGTTTCCTGTAACGAAGGCGCATAATCCGCCGCCAGCGCAAAAATCTCCCGCACACGCAAATACATACGCCGCTCGCTGGTGCGAATATCGCGTACTCGCGCCAGCATGTCGTCGAAATAATCCGGCACGGCGGAACCGGCCACTGGCGGGTTTTTCAGGCGCTCGTCGTCCATGACAAAGCCTTTGATAATGTATTCTTTCAGTAGCTGCGTCGCCCAGATGCGGAACTGGGTGCCGCGTATGCTGTTTACCCGGTAGCCCACCGAGATGATGGCATCCAGGTTGTAGTATTCCAGGTCACGTTCAACGCTTCTGCCGCCTTCATTCTGAACTGTTGCAAAATTTGCAACAGTTGATTGCCGCTGCAACTCTCCGGTTGCAAAGATATTTTTTAAATGACGGCTGATGCCCGATTTATCGACACCAAACAACTCAGCCATTTGGTTGATGGTCAACCAAAGCGTTTCGTTTTCCAGCCGCGTTTCCAATCGAACCGTGCCGTCCTCGCTTTGATAAAAAATAATCTCGCCAGTCATGATGCGCCATCCACGGCAAACATACGGCTTAAAAATTCCGCCTCGATCTGGCGTATTTTAAGCGTTTTGGTGATACCGCCTTCCGCCTCGGTGGTGGCGAAAACCGCCGGGATATTATGATCGCCATTGATATAAACCACTTCGAATTCACTATCCGCCGGATTGATCGCAAGTTTGCCGCACAGGCGATTCAATTGCTCATAATCCACCCATTCCACATCGCGCCACAGTACCAACGTTTTCTCACCCGACGACAGCCAGCCGGTGACTGTTACAAAACCTTGTTCCCGTTGCATGTCGATATGCTTCACGCGCAAGCCGATCAGATAGTTGAAGGTTTCTACCAGATCAATGCTGCGTTCTTCATAAGCACCCGCCGAATCAATCGTGACTTTGAGCGTGCAATCAAAAGGCTTGTTGAAGTGTTCCACCGATAGCAGCGAATCACGGCTTTCGATATCCAGCAGATAACGCAGCAGATAATCTTCCTGAACGGATTGCGGTAGGGTATCGAGCAGGTCTTGTTGCTGTGCCGTGCGGCGCAGTTGCAGATTGTTCAGCGTATCTTCGTAACTTTCCAGCTTAAGTACTTTGAAGGCATGGGAAATGCCGGTTTCCGGGGCGGTCGCCTTGCCGTCCTTCCAGTCGGCGGAATAGACGACTTTCTGGATGCGGGGTTTCAGGACGGTATCGAAGTATTCGCCTTGTTCTACGAGGATGTATTTGCGATTGCCATTGTCTTGACGATTTAGCACAATTACAGCATGTCCCGTTGTGCCGGAGCCAGCAAAGTAATCAACTATAACAGGAGCCTTATAGCTAGCAGTAGAAAGATAAATACATCGCCTTACAAGATTAATCGATTTTGGAAAGTCGAACTTCTTATCCCCAAGAATATCGATTAGAAGGGTATTTCCATAATTACCAGCATCAAATTCACCTCCAGTCCAAACGGTTTTCGGAACTGTCTGTTCATGTGTGACGAAAAGATCAAAAAAACCATCAACTTCAATGACTGCAATGCGTTCGAGATTACTTTTTATTGAATCCAGTCCAAAATTCCATCGTCGCTCTATACCATCTTGATCAATCGGCCAAATCTCAATCTCATCATTTTCGAGGTGGATGTTTTTTGCTGAGGGATGGAAATCATCATCTGGAACTGAACCGATTCGAACAATCTTTCCTCGCTTGATGTAAATTGGATAAAAAGAAAGTCTTCTTTCCGTTCGAAGTGAATTCTCCCCCCATCGTCGCATTTTTCTAGGCTTTTCATTTTCCTCAGATGTTCTTGCGATATAACCTTTATTATCAGATTTAGTAAGGAAGAGTGAATACTCATGAACTCTATTAAAATCTTTTGTAATTGAACCCTTTGGATTGTGCACAACGGAAATTCTCGAAAGCTTGTATGCGGGCGCAGCATCTTCAAGAATTATCGAAAGATTAACCATCTCCGAATCATCAATAGCTATGACTTTTACACCATCTTCATTTAGCAGCTTCATTGATAAGGCAAGCCTGTCCTGCATTAAACTTGCCCAAGATGAATGCTTATATTCGTTTTTATAAAGAATAGGGGTTGAGTTTGTATTGTATGGCGGATCAATATAAATACACTTCACCTGCTCCCGGTACTGCTCCTGCAACAGATTCAACGCCTGAAAATTGTCGCCATGGATCAACAACCCATCGAGGCTGTCATCCAGATTGTCTATCGCTGCCAGCAGAGCATGTTTGAATGCAGCATCATATAAAGCGGTATCGGCCATCAAGTAAGGATGAGCCTTCAGGTATTCGACACTGCCTGTTTCCGCTTGGTTAAACATATGGGTTTTATGCTCACTGAGCATACCCAGCTTTTCCCACTGTTCCCATTGCCCGGGGTTGGCGGCAATCGTCGGATACAAGCTTTCCGGCACCCGGTCGAGCGTGACGCAGTAATGCGTCGCCACGACAAATTTCTTTTTGAGCCAGAGTTTTTTCTGGAAATCTTCCAGTTGCGCGAGGAAGGCGATCAAGTCCAGCGCAATTGCCCGTAGCGTCTGGATCAGGCGCAGATTCCTTTCGATGTCGGCAAACTTCTCGGCATGCTGCACATCATCCAGGTGCATGACTTCGTTCTTGATATAAAAATCCAGTTCATTGCGCAGGAACCGGCCTAAATCCTTGTGAATGAAATAGTCGGCGGTGTTTCTCGTGGTGTATTGCGTCAGGTGTTTTTCCAGCAGCGTGCGTTGCGGATTCTTTTCCGTGGGTTCACGCTGACTTAATGCCAGCCATCGGGCTTTGACATATGCATCATTCAGGATCGCAGTGACGGCATCGGCCAGCAATTTTTCCTGCTTGCTGTCCGGCGTATTTTTGGGCATGGCTTTGTATTCGAAACGCAGCACTAATTCTTGCCCATTGGCGCCATTTTCTTCCGTGACTGGCAACAAGGGCGCATTGCCATGCGTCCCTGCATCGTCTGCATCCGCTTCCTCGCCGGTGTGAACAGGAATGTGCGGCTCGATCAGCACAAAACGGCGTTCTTTGTCGTTGTCCTTGCGGTTATCCTTGGCGGTATCCGCCGTGACTAGGCGAAAACGTACCGTGCGCCCGTCATCCAGCTTGAAGGCGTAATTGGAGAAGCTTTCACTGCTCTTGATGTAATACTGATCCTTGTTCGCCCAATGCAGCACCACTTCTTCCCCGGCATAGGGAATCGCATAGGTGTCGCCCTTATAGCGGCGCTGGCTGATGAAGTCGCCTTTATCGTAATAGCGGGAGAAGAACGTGAGCATATGCGAAAAAACGGCGTTCTCGTGCTCGGAAGCGCCGGTACTGTACTGCGCCAGTTTTTGCTTGATTTCCTGTACCTTGGGCACGGTTGCCGGATCAATGCCATCGGCGCTGTATTGCGCTTCCTTTTCTTGCAATTCTCTTCTTAGTCCATCGGTATTCGCCGCACCGGAAGCCGCCAAACTCTCGCCCACTTTGGCCTTGAGGCGATGCTCCAGATAATGGTTAATCTCCGCCGCGCGCGCATTAAAGATGCGATAGATGCCAAAATCTAGCTCAGGCCGGTCGATCTGAAATATTTCTTTCAGCTTCTTAACGAGGTCGTCGTATTTGCTCATCGTGATTTTCTTCAGAATGGTAACTAAACAATTGCTGCTGAATCGTCAGTGCCGGTTTAGTATAGGACTGCTTAGTCATGCAGACACTCTATAAAAAAGGAAACCCTCCATGGTGCGCAAATCTGACGGGATGCGTGGAGGGTGTTGTTATTCACATCATAATAAATTGCATCCATACACGTCTATTTTTTTATCAATTATTTAGGACAGGATAAAAATTTACACGCTTCGGGCGCGTCAAACGACTCGCCATTCGATTGTGAATAACTGTTCAAATCCGGCCTTCTGGGTGAGACGTTGTTCCAGCGATTCTATCAAGGCATTGCGTTTTTCAATAATGCTGTCTTCCACCTGAAAAATTTCTTGCCGCTGGCGTCGTTGTTGTTTTTCCAGTTTTTGAATCTGCTTCTGGATTTCATGCTGTTCGTCGAGATTGGGAGCCAATCGGGCTTGCCGTTGCTGAATTTTGATTTGTTCTTTGGTATCTCTGAGTGCCTTTTCAGCGGCAAGTATCATGTCGTCTGCCCATTTTTCCAGTTTCTCCCGGGCTTCATTAAAAAATTGATTGTTGGCTTCCAACGATTGACTGATTGTAGCTCTGACATGCCGCTGTGCTTCCGCAGCGAGTTTTTGTGTAAACAATTGCGGTATATCAATTTCACCTAGATGCTCTGCCATGCAATTGAATAATTTTTCACAGGTTTCTTGTTCCAACGATGCGCCTTGATCATCAATGGCAGAAAACAATAAGTATTCTTCCCGTTCAAAGCTTTCGATTATTAGCTTTGTCAACGTAAGAAACCCGCACTTTCCCCGCAATCTTTCTATCACATGCAAGCGTGTTGGGTGCTGACTGACATTAAACACGATACGTGCGGGTGGGGTATCCAGTGTTTTGGCTTGATCAATGACATATTCACCCAGCGGATGCGATAGGCGATATAAGAATGTTCCAAATTCTGCACTTAAGTCTTCAGTTGTTTCCGCTGTATACGGTTTATCAGCCGTGGGTGTACTTTTGGAAATGAGATGGTAGCGGCCTGCCGCTACATCTCGAATCGGCGGTCTGGCAAGGTCGAAAGTTAATGCGCTATCGTTAAATTGTGCCCGTTCATGCAGCATGAAATGGGTTAACGACCAGAAACGTTTGCTGAAGCGATCCAACTGGGCTTTGGCATCATTCAATTGAATGCGTAGTCTTTCATGGACATCTTCGTCAAAGTTTTCGAACAGTATTTTGCGGGTGTCATTCATGCGTGCCCGAATTCGTTCATCCATTTCTGCTTGAAGCGTTTTAAAAGCGACTTCGATTTCATCCGGTGTGCGGCATTGCTGATAGATCGATAGAATACGTTTCTCAAAATCAACACCGGATTCGATACTTCCCAGCACATCATCCGATGCGCCAAAAACGCCATTGAACAAGTTGAATTTCTCGGTCAATAGCTCCAGAACGCGACGATCCGCCTGATTGCGTTCATTGAGAAAGTTGACCACAACCACATCGTGTTGTTGTCCATAGCGATGGCAGCGACCTATTCGTTGTTCCACCCGCTGGGGATTCCATGGCAGATCGTAGTTAATAACCAAAGAACAAAACTGAATATTGACACCTTCGGCTGCTGCTTCGGTGGCGATCATGATGCTGGCATTGTCTCGGAAGTGTTCAATCAGCGCGGTACGGATGTCGATGTTTCTGGAACCGGCAATGCGTCCTGTTTCTTGGTTGGCATTGAGCCAATTTTCATAAATAGTAGTGGCTTCCGGGCTATTGTTGGTGCCGCTGAATTGAACAACTTGGTTCGCATAGCCATTAGCTTCAAGAAAATCTTTGAGATACATTTGCGTGCGGCGCGATTCTGTGAAAATCAGCGCCTTACGCCGAGCGCCGGTCAATGCCATTTGTTGAAAGCCGATTTCTAATGCTGTTAACAAACTGTGCGTTTTAGTATCGGTTCCGATATTTTGTGCCCATACTATCAATTCGGACAGCAAAGCAATTTCTTCTTCTAATTGCTTACGATTAACAGTCGTTTGAATCGAATGGTCATCTTCCTCCGGCGGGTCTATTTCCAGTATTTCATCGAGCAGATCCCCTTCGATATCCTCTTCAATAATTAATTGCTCGGCAAAACCAGGATTTTGCTGAATTTCATCATCTCGCAATGCTTCCAATCTTTGTTTCATGGTTTCGAGCGTTCCAGCAATTGCCAGCGAAGAGGAAGCGAGTAGTTTGCGTAAAATCAGTTCAGTAAGATGCCGCTGTCTCTGCGGAATAGCATAACTGTTTGGGCGTAGCAAAAAATCACTGACTGACTCATAGAGTTGATGTTCATTATCAGTAGGACGAAATGGCTGGGTAATGGCGCGCCGTTCCGTGTAACGAATATATTCCGTAACCTGGTTGCGCAAAGTGCGTCGGCAAAATCCTGACAAACGCTGCCGTAAGCTGTCTAAATCACCGCCTGCGCCAACATACCGGGTGCGAAAAGCGTTCACATCGCCAAAAAGGTGCTCGTCAATAAGCGTGGAAAGACCATACAGTTCCAGCAATGAGTTTTGCAAGGGTGTTGCTGTCAATAGGAGTTTGCGGCAATCTTCTGTGGCCCAGCGTATGCTTTGGCCAATTTTGTTGCTTTCCCGATAGGCATTGCGAAGCTTATGCGCTTCATCGATCACCACTAAATCCCAGGCAATTGCTTTCAGTTCATCGCGTATTTTGCTTGAGTAGTTATACGATAAGATAATGACGGCTTTGTGATTAAGTGGTGATTGATCCTTTTTTAGCCAATCGCGCCAGGTTTTGGCGTCCAGAATAATTGCGGGCAGATTGAATTTTTCTTGTAGCTCCATTGCCCATTGCTTGCGCAAGGAAGCAGGGCAAATGACCAAAAGACGCCGCTTTCTTTCCGACCAGTACTGGCATAATACAATTCCTGCCTCTATTGTTTTACCCAATCCCACTTCATCAGCAAGTAAAACACCTTTCGATAGCGGTGATTTCAAAGCAAACAGCGCTGCTTCAATTTGGTGTGGATTCAAGTCGACGCTGGCATCAAAAAGTGATTGCGATAACCGACCGATGCCATCGGGTGCATGTCGCAGCGTGAGATCGTGCGCAAAGTATTTTGCTTGGAAAGCTGTAATCATTAGCTTAAACTCATTACCAATTATTCCAATCTATATTGGCCAGAATGATTAACTAAGAATTTGCACAAAGCAAATTTAAGTTATAACCGCAATTCGTTTATGCGGCAAGCAAACGACTTACAGCCTGCCCTTTTACGTCGCCACAATCACCCTTACAGCATCAAGCCGCAGATTACTGGATTTCAGCGCAGTGGTCAGTTGCTGTAATTGTTGCTCAAAGAACTGGATTTCTTCTTCACGCACGTTCGGGTTGACTTGTTGCAAGGCTTTGAGGCGTTCGATTTCCGGGGTGAAGGTTTGTTGGATGCGCGCTTCGGCTGCGGCGATGAGTTGCGGGGCTTGGGCGCTGGCTTGTTGTTCGCTGGCGGTTAGCAGCTCGCGGATGGCGTCTTCTTTCAGTTGGATCACTTGTTTGGCGATGCCGGTCGCGACCGGTTGCAGGTGTTGGTTGACCGAGTCGTGATCCAGGAATGGGTAGTCGCCACTGCCGTGTTCGTCGAGCACAATGCGGATTACGGCGGGCGGTAAATAGCGGTTGCTTTGTTGTACGTTGTGTCCGCTGGCTTCGAGCACAAACAGGGTTTCCAGCAGCAAGGTGCCAGGTTGCACGCGTTTGTGTTTCAGCATGGCCACCACGGCGTTGCCGTTTTCGTGGCTCAGAATCCGTTCCATGGCGTGCGTGACCATCGGGTGTTCCCACGTCAGGAAGTGCATATCCTCGTTGGCCAGCGCCACTTCGCGCGCGTAGGTGATGACCGAGCCTTCGTCCTGCAAACCGGGAAACGGCATGCTCATGTGTTCGCTTGGTTCGATCAAAAAGCTGCCGCTGCGGTGGTCTTCGATATGCACGCCGCAGCAGTCGAATACCGTTTCCATGTACTGTGGCAGCGCCGGATCGTTATCCTGCGTGCGTGCGGCTTGCGTGAGCTGTTCTGCTGCAATCGGCCGGAACGAGTTGTATTCGAGCAGCTTGTCGCGCCCGCAGTCGAGCGCTTCGTTCAATTCCCGGTGCGCCGTTTGCGTGATGCCGATTAACCCGGCCAATGCCTCGGCCTGGGTTTGGCGTTGATGCAGCGCGGCGATGAGCTGCTCTTCCACTTTGACAAACACCGTTTGACCGGCCGGGCAGGTTTTTTCGAACGCATTCAAGCCTTCGTGATACCAATGGAACATCACCGCCAGCGCGCTGTTTTCCAGATAGGGCACGTGGATCTGGATGGTGTCGGTCTGGCCGATGCGGTCCAGGCGGCCAATGCGCTGCTCGAGCAGATCGGGGTTGAGCGGCAGATCGAACAGCACCAGATGATGCGCAAACTGGAAATTGCGGCCTTCGCTGCCGATTTCCGAGCAGATCAGCACTTGGCCGCCGGTTTCCTTGTCGGCAAAGAACGCCGCAGCACGGTCGCGTTCGATCAGGCTCATGCTTTCGTGGAATACCGGAATAAATTGCCCGGTGGTTTCTTTCAGCGCTTGCGCCAGATCGCGCGCGGTTTGCGCGTTGGCGGCGATGACCAGCACCTTTTCCGGTTTCACCCGCTTGAGCGTGGCAATCAACCAATTCACGCGCGGGTCGATTTCGCTCCAGTACGGTTGATCGTCTTCGCATCGCACTTGGTAAATCAGTTCCGGGCATAGCAGCAATTGCGGTTTGGACAGAGGCGTGGTTTCAAACGTTACCAGGAATGGCAGGTATTCCGCCGGTAGCGGCAGCGGACTGGCAACCAGTTTGCGTTCGGGAAATCCTTTGACCGCCGCACGCGTGTTGCGGAACAGAATGCGTCCGGTGCCATGCCGGTCGAGCAATGATTCCGCGAGTTTATTCCGGGCTTGCTGGTCTTGCAGTTCCGCCAGTAGTGCTTGGGCTTGGGCCGGATCAAGCGTGTCCGCGATCAATTGGCGGCTGTCTCCGCTCAAGTCTTTCCCTTCGAGCAATGCTTCGACGGCGCGGGCGATGGGTTCGTACGATTGCTCTTCGGTGACAAATCCGGAAAAACTGCTGAAACGGTGCGGGTCGAGCAGGCGCAGGCGGGCGTAGTGGCTGGCTTTACCCAATTGTTCCGGTGTCGCGGTCAGTAACAGCACGCCCGGGGTACGCGCCGCCAATTGCTCGATCATGGCGTATTGCGGGCTGGCGGCTTGCGGCGACCAGTGCAAATGATGCGCTTCGTCGACCACCAGTAAATCCCAGCGGCCTTCCAGCGCTTGCTGAAAGCGCTGCGGATTTTGCCGCAGAAAATGCAGGCTGCACAGCACCAGTTGCTCGCTGTGAAACGGATTTTCGGCGTTTTCGCTTTCTTTGCCGTTGCCGTCTTCCTCATCTTCATCGTCTTCATCGCTTGCTTCCAGCGACAAGCAGCGCTCTTCGTCAAAAATACTGAATTGCAGATTGAAACGCCGCAGCATTTCCACCAGCCATTGGTGGATCAAGGTTTCCGGCACCACGATGAGCACGCGCTTGGCGCGCTCGGTGAGTAATTGCTGATGCAAAATCAGACCGGCTTCGATGGTTTTGCCCAATCCGACTTCGTCGGCCAGCAGCACGCGTGGCGCAAAACGGCGGCCCACTTCACGGGCAATATACAGTTGGTGCGGAATCAGGCTGGTGCGTGTGCCCACCAGTCCATATAGCGGGGCGTTTGCCAGCCGATTGCGGATCAGCAGTGTTTGATAGCGGATGCGGAACCATTTGTCCTGGTCGAATTGGCCGGTGAACAGGCGCTCGGACGGGCGGTTCAATTGTACTTGCGGCGCCAGCCGGTCTTCCGCCAGTTCAACTTGACTGCCGTCTGCATGGGTACCGGTATAAACAATCAATCCATCGCGTTCGATCATGCCGGTGACTTTAATGATGGCGCCATCCTGACCGCTGACGGTATCGCCCGGTTTGAAGATGACCCGCGTCAACGGCGCCGATTGTTTGGCGTATGAACGGGTTTCACCGGTTGCTTTAAACAGAATGGTGACGATCCGGTGTTCGACGGTTTGCACCGTGCCTAATCCCAGTTGCAGATCGACATCGCAGATCCAACGCTGGCCTGGCTTAAAATCTTGCATGTGTTACTTTGTGAGTGGTCGAAAAGGAGCAGTATAGTAATAGAATACGACGAAAAAGTTACTATTTCTTGTGTCTGCTGATATTCAATGCGGAAAATCGAAACGAAGAGCGAGATTTTTTATCCGCGTATACAATCCAGTGACTGCGGAAAAAATTAACCGGTTAACTTCCTGAAGTTAGGAAAATTAACCGGTCATTTGAATACAAACTAGGTGTTAACTGCTTAGCATCACTAGTGTGTCTTAGAAGTTCAGGAACAAGCTGGCTACAAAGTTATGCATCATTTGATCCGGACGTTTGCTATGCGGTCTGTTGATGAATTGGTTCATGTAACCCATTTCAACGGTCGCATACTGATTGATTTTGTAACCCAATCCGACGAATGCCCGGTTTTGATCGTAGCCGCGGGAAATAAAGCCCGGATTGTTATCAATGGTCGTCATGGCAATAAACAACTCGCTTTGAACAATGAAGCTTAAATTCGGATTGACTTGGGGCAATGGAACGGCCAATTTGACCAATTGGCGGAACCGATGTGCTACATCATTTGCACCTGGAAGCGGTGCGTTATGATCAAAGAAGCGTTGCTCGAAGCGGCTACGCAATGACAATCGGCCAAACGAGAAATTATCCGCCCAGGTTATTTGCTCCCAGATCCGGTGTTCGTTGAATGGATGTCCTGATTTTAGTGCCAATGGTTCAGCAGTCGGCGCCCAAGCATAACCGACCCACGCTACCATCTTATCGGTTAGCGCATAACCTAAGCCCGGACGGATCAGTGATTGCGAGAATTGCGTAGCATCATTACCAAACCGGCCTTGTCCTTCCATCCACCATCTGAATTTTTTCAATTCAGGGTTTTGCGGATTCACGAAACCAAAATTACCTTGTGAGAAAATACCTCCCCACACTTCAAAGTCTTCCGCCGTAGCGTCAGCAGCAGCTGGATTGCTCAGCGACAAGCCAAGTGCAGACAACAAAATAACAGTACTTATCTTTTTAAACATGCAATCTCCCTATTAATGCAATGTGATTTTACTAAAATATTTGTTAACGTTATGTTACCAATGAAAAAACTCTACTGCATGCAACTGTTTCTTATTATATTGATGATAGCGGGTTGCTAACCTCATTTTTTAGCGTAACACTTGATTTTTTGTAGTAAAAGAATTTTGCCATTCTTTTACTACAGTGCTGCGCACAGTAGCATAGTAAATGTTAAGAAATTGTTAAGAATTACACTTAACGTAAATGATGCTATTGCCATTAATTGTTATTAAAATTGAAGAGCCTAAATTAATAATAATTCAGAACTGCTGCGCACAATAACATGGGAAATGTTAAGAAATTGTTAAGAATTACACTTAACGTGAACAATGCTATTGAAACTGAGACCTCAATCGGTTTGGCAGCTTCGGCAAATATGCGTTATCCCATTGATTGTGTTTGATTTGTAAGTAATGCTGAATGCGCTTATTTACACCGGATGACCTTAGGATGCCGGGAAACTGTCTTAAAACATTTGTTTGGCAAGCTGTTATGATACTGGGTATGGTTGGTCTTCTAAAGCGCGGAGCTGATAAATTTTATAAGCAACCAAGTAGGGGTCGGGATTACTCCCGGTATTTTTATTGAAGTAAATAAACTGGAGTCAGGGAATGAAAAAATTAAATTTTGCATTAACGATATCGGCGCTATTCATTTTAGCCGGCTGTGGCGCAAGCAAAGACTATACTCCGCCAAAAGATGCATCCGGAGAAACGATTTTTAGCTCTGCTTGTACAGAATGCCATAAGCCTTTAAGCGCTAATGTGGCAATGGTATTAAGCGAGAAAGTGGCCAATAAGGATGCAATTATCAAGAAATTTCAATCGGGCAGTATGAGAATGCCGGCATTTAAGAATATTCAGGGTGAATCTGCCGACCGTTTGGCTGAATATATTTTAACGAATAGCCAAGTCAAATAATTCCAAATTACCTGAGAATCCAGCGATTCTCAGGTAAATTTCAAATGGGTATCGAGCGGTTTTTACGTTGTTGCACAGCGCGCAGATACTTATCAAAAACCGCGCAAATACTGCTTATCATTAATTGCCCCTTGGGCGTCACTGTAATTTCCTGATCATTTAGCGTGACCAAGCCCGCTTGTTCGTAAACAATAAGCTCTGCTAATTCTGTAGCAAAATAGTTTTTGAATTCAATGGGGAAATACGCTTCCACCGATTCAAATGAAAGCACGGAATGACAAATAAGCGCTTGCATGACAGAGCGCCGGATTAAATCGTCGGGAGTTAATTCGATGCCGCGTCTGATCGGCAGAATATTGTGTTCCAGTTTGCTGTAATACTGCAGCAGGTCGCAATCATTTTGGCTTAAAGCCGGACCGATACTGCCGATTCCCGAAACTCCCAATGCGACCCGGTAGCTGTCAGGATAGATCGAATAACCTTGCAAACCGTAGTAAAGCCGGCCTTGGCGTTGTGCAATGATCAGTTGATCATCGTGCTTTGCAAACAGGTTCATACCGATGTGCAGGTACCCTGCTGCCGTTAAACGGGTAATAGCGAGCAAAAGCATTTCCAGTGCAGTTTCTATGTCTGGTAAATCTTCCGGATTTATATTTTGTTGCGGTTTAAATTTTTCTGGCAGGTGCTGGTAATTTAATAAGTTGATTTGATCCGGGTCGGCCGTTATGATTTTTCCCAGCGTGTATTCAAATTTTTTTACAGTTTGTTTGGGCAATCCATAAATCAATTCCGTTCTTATCGTTTTAAAACCGGCTTGTTGAGCGTCACGGATTGCAAGCAACGTGGCATTCTCTGTCTGAACGCGATGGACGGACTGTTGCACATGATCATCGAAATCCTGAACGCCGATAATCGCGCAATTAAAACCTATTTCTTTCAAAGCCTGCATGGATAGATCAGGCATTTGCCGCGAATCGATTTCGATTGAGAATTCACCGTCTTTTATCAGGTTAAAATTTTGCTGGATTGCTTTTAAGATACTGCTTAGCTGAGCTTCATTCAGCAGCGTCGGTGTGCCCCCTCCGAAATATAGCTGTTCAAGCTTCGGGTCTTCTTTGAAAAACTGTGCTTGTAGTTTTATTTCACGCGATAAGTAATCGAGATAGGTCGATATGCTGTCATTTTTGTCGGCGATGATCTGATTGAATTGACAGTAAAAACATAAAGAACGGCAAAAAGGGATATGCACATATAATGAGATTGGCCGACGGAAGTGCCCCGATTTGCAATTGTTCAACCAAGTGGAATAGGTGCGCGCATCAAACGTTTCGACAAAATATTCCGTGTCCGGGTACAAACGATAATCAGCATTGTAAACACCGAACCGGCGAATGAGATTGGAGCTGATTTGAAGCAAATCAGTAGATGAATCGGAAAATCGTAGTGGATGCACTGGGAATCTCATTTTATAAAGAACTTTACCCAAAGAAATCTGCATTGATATGCCATCATTGACTGGTTTTCATGGCCAACATGTCGTGTTGAACGCGACCGATTTAAAAAAGAATATCCACTCTTCCCCTCAATATCGTAGAATTATGCTGCGGGTTTGAAGTGTTAATTTTGATTCAGATCAATTAAAGCGTTGAAATGTAATTCCCTATTTGGAAAACACTTTGCTTAACGATACATCGCTACATCATCTCGATATCTCGCACATCCGATCCAGCTGCGCTACTTGCAGTTTGCGCGAGCTTTGTTTGCCTGTCGGTCTTAATGATCAGGAAATTCAGGTTCTGGGGGATGTCGTCAGTTATAAACGGAAAATTCAGCGAGGCGGCTACTTGCATCGTACCGGCTCGCAGTTTCAATCCTTGTTTGCCATTCGCAGCGGATTCTTAAAGACCTGTGTGCTTGAGGAAGATGGGCGTCAGCAAGTGACCGGTTTTCACATGACAGGGGAGTTGCTGGGTTTGGATGCCATCAGTACGGACACTCATACCTGCGATGCGATAGCGCTTGAGGATAGCGAAGTGTGTGAAATTCCCTTCGCCAAGCTGGAAGAGATTAGCCGCACCATCCCCTCTCTCATGCGTCATTTCCATAAAATCATGAGCCGTGAAATTGTCCGGGACCATGGCGTAATGCTGCTGCTCGGCAGTATGAAGGCCGAAGAACGTTTGGCATCTTTTCTGCTCAATTTGTCGCGCCGCTTTTTAATGCGCGGTTACTCCGAGTCGGAATTCAATCTCCGCATGACGCGCGAGGAAATTGGCAGCTATCTTGGTCTCAAATTAGAGACTGTCAGCCGCGCGTTTTCAAAACTGCAAGACGAAAATATCATCACTGTGGATAATAAACACATACAAATAAATGATATTGCCCGCTTAAGATTGAAAATGGGAAACTCGTCCTGTATCACTTAACAGTGATAGCCGCAAAAAGCCTTAAATCTTTAACGATTATTAGCATAGTGCGACGCTGGAAAAACGCTTGTTGCACATCCGTAATAATTACCTGCATTATTCTGTTCTTCTGTCAGCTTGAGTAAGCCAAGGAAAATGCTATATAATACGGCCATAATTTAACGGTTGATGCGGTAGCGCATGAAACACCAGTTGAATTAAATACACACATTCGTTCTTAAGTTTGAATCATTAAGACGAATGGAGGCTCAATCCATAAGGAGAAATTTATGTCAGTAACTATGCGTCAAATGCTGGAAGCAGGTGTTCATTTTGGTCATCAAACCCGCTTCTGGAATCCCAAAATGGCCCCCTATATCTTCGGCCATCGCAATAAAATTCACATCATCAATCTCGAAAAAACGTTGGTGATGTATGAAGAAGCCATGAAATATGTGCGTCAACTATCAGCAAACAAGGGTGTTATTTTATTTGTCGGCACTAAACGCCAGGCGCGCGACATTGTGCGCGAGGAAGCTCAGCGTTGCGGATCACCTTACGTAGATCAACGCTGGTTAGGCGGAATGCTGACTAATTTTAAAACTATCAAGCTATCTATCAAGCGTTTACAAGAAATGGAAGTAATGACACAAGATGGAACGCTGGATAAGCTTGTAAAAAAAGAAGCGCTCGATCTTCAGCGCGAATTGGATAAGCTCAATAGCAGCTTGGGCGGCATCAAGGATATGAAAGGATTGCCGGATGCGTTATTTGTCATCGATGTGGGTTATCAAAAAGGTGCGATTACAGAAGCCAGAAAGCTCGGTATTCCGGTTATCGGTGTCGTTGATACCAACCATAATCCCGATAATTTACAGTACATTATCCCTGGAAATGACGATTCGAGCCGGGCGATACGCCTATATGCGCGCGGTGTAGCCGATGCGATTCTGGAAGGACGTAATCAATCGATTCAAGAAATCGTTGAGATGAGTGCAGAGGCCGGGCAAAGTTAAGAAATCTGCATTTATTATTTGATAGCTGCCGCATGCGCGGCGGCTATCGGTATTAAATACCATTGAACTGTTTCAAGGTAAGGCTTATCAACCTGTGGCGGATTTGTGAAGATTGTTTAATTTGCCATTGAATGTTAAGTAAATTTTAATCTTATCTTGATTAAAATCTATATTCATTCATAAATTAATTTTGTAACTGGAGTAAATATGGCGGAAATTACCGCGAGCATGGTCAAAGAATTGCGTGAAATGACCGGTCTTGGCATGATGGAATGCAAAAAAGCGCTGGCAGAGACTGACGGTGATATGAAAGCGGCAGAAGATCTGTTAAGAATTAAAAGCGGTGCCAAAGCAAGTAAGGCGGCAGGACGAATCGCTGCTGAAGGTGTCATTGGCGCGTATGTTTCGACTGACAGCAAATGCGGCGCACTGGTTGAAGTTAACTGTGAAACGGATTTTGTGGCCAGAAATGAAGATATTATCAATTTTGCCAAAAGCTTGGCCGGGTTGATAGCCACAAAAAATATCACGGATGTTGCAGTATTAAGCGAAGCGGCGCTGCCGAGCGGTGAAACTGTTGAAACGGTTCGTAAAGCGTTGATTATGAAACTGGGTGAAAATATCAGCATCCGTCGCTGCGGACGTCATGAAACACAAGGTCAGCTGGCTTATTACCTTCATGGCACTAAAATTGGTGTAATGATCGATTATACCGGTGGTGATGAAGTGCTAGGCAAGGATCTGGCTATGCATATCGCCGCAAGTAAACCCATGTGCGTTTCCAAAGAGCAAGTATCCGCTGATGTTTTGGCGCATGAGCGGCAGATCTTCACTGCACAAGCGGCTGATAGCGGTAAACCGGCGAATATCATTGAAAAAATGGTCGATGGCCGCATTGCAAAGTATCTGGCTGAAATCACTTTGTTAGGTCAGCCTTTTGTCAAGGATCCGGAACAAACCGTAGAAAAATTGCTGGCCAAAAAATCTGCCAAAGTAAACGCGTTTACGATGTTTGTGGTTGGAGAAGGGATAGAAAAGAAATCCGAGAATTTTGCGGAAGAAGTGAAAGCCCAGATGGAACAGGCAAAGTAACACGAGTTATCATCTTTCCAATTAACGATCAATGACCGCTGTTGCTTATAAACGTATTTTACTGAAGCTATCCGGCGAAGCCCTGATGGGTGAAGATAAGTATGGGATCAATCATGCAGTGATGGGCAGAATTGTTGCTGAGATCCAAGAGATCAGTAAATTAGGTGTTGAAATTGCCATTGTGGTTGGCGGCGGAAACATTTTTCGTGGCATGAAGTCCGCCAATGACGGGCTTGAGCGCGTTACCGCGGATTATATGGGTATGTTAGCCACTGTGATGAATGCCCTTGCACTGCAAGACGCCATGAAGCTGATCGGCTTGGTGCCGCGAATACAGTCCGCTTTACGCATCGAACAAGTCGTGGAACCTTATATTCGCGGACGTGCCATTCGTTATCTGAAAGATGGCAGGGTGGTAATTTTTGCGGCAGGAACCGGCAATCCTTTTTTTACCACTGATACTGCAGCCGCTTTGCGAGGCATGGAAATGAATGCGGATATCATGCTTAAGGCAACCAAGGTGGATGGTATTTATACCAGTGATCCGAAAATTAATCCGGATGCGACGCGCTTTCATCAATTATCTTTTGATGAAGCGATCGCGAAGAATTTACAGGTAATGGATGCAACAGCGCTGACGTTATGCCGGGATCAGAAATTACCGCTCAATGTATTCAGTATTTTCAAGACTGGCGCTCTTAAACGTATAATAACAGGAGAAGATGAAGGAACGTTGGTGACGGTCTGATGCTACGATAGTCGGGTCTTCTGAAATAGATTCAAGAGGGATAGGATATTATGATTGCCGATGTAAAAAAATCCGCTGAACAAAAGATGCAAAAAAGCCTGGAAGCATTGAAAGTGGATTTGAGTAAAGTTAGAAGCGGGCGAGCACACACTGGCATACTGGATCATGTCACAGTCGATTACTATGGCACGCAAACGCCGATCAACCAAGTTGCCAATATCAACTTGATTGATGCGCGCACGATCGGTGTTATCCCTTGGGAAAAGAAAATGGCTAATGCCATTGAAAAAGCTATCCGTGAATCCGATCTGGGTTTAAATCCGATGCCGGTAGGCGAAACTATCCGCGTACCGATGCCGGCGCTTACCGAAGAGCGCCGCCGCGATCTGTTCAAAGTGGTAAAACATGAAGCGGAAGCCGTGCGTGTTGCCATGCGCAATATCCGCCGGGACGCGAATGCGCACCTGAAAGACTTATTAAAGGCTAAAGAAATATCGGAAGACGAAGAGCGCCGCGGGCAAGACGAGATTCAAAAGTTAACCGATCGATATATCTTAGAAATTGATAAGGTTTTACAGGTTAAGGAAGCCGAACTGATGGCGGTTTGATATGCCTCAAGGTCCGAGTTCAACCCGAGAAATACCCGAAACAGGTTCAATACCCAAACACATTGCTATTATTATGGATGGTAACGGCCGTTGGGCACAAAGCCGTTATATGCCTCGGATTGCCGGACATAAGCAGGGTGTCGAAACAGTTCGCGGTGTTATTAAAGCCTGTATGGAACGCGGTGTTGCTTTCCTCACATTATTTGCCTTCAGCAGCGAAAACTGGCGGCGGCCTACCGATGAAGTTATGTCTCTGATGCAACTGTTTCTTGGCGCAT
This sequence comes from Nitrosomonas sp. Is24, assembly GCF_033063335.1. Taxonomy (NCBI): domain Bacteria; kingdom Pseudomonadati; phylum Pseudomonadota; class Betaproteobacteria; order Nitrosomonadales; family Nitrosomonadaceae; genus Nitrosomonas; species Nitrosomonas sp. Is24. Next base: position 71,208 of record NZ_JAWJZG010000001.1, read on the forward strand.
TGGAGCAAGAAATCACCAAATTGCATGAAAATGGCATCCGTTTTAAAGTCATCGGCGACATATCAAGATTCGATCCTAAAATCGTAGAATTCATTCACCTTGGCGAGCAGCTCACCGCCAACAATACGCGTCTCACATTTACGATTGCGGCCAATTATGGCGGCCGCTGGGATATCATGCAAGCCATGCGCAAAATGATGGCGCAGTCAAAAGATCTGCCGCTGAATTTTGAAGAAGAAAGCTTGGCACAATATCTGTCCATGAGTTATGCACCTGAACCGGATTTGTTTATCCGCACCGGCGGTGAGTACCGCATCAGTAATTTTTTACTATGGCAGCTGGCCTATACTGAATTATATTTCACCGATACACTATGGCCGGATTTTGACGAGCATGAGCTTGAACTGGCCATTCAATCTTATCAGCAGCGCGAGCGCCGCTTTGGCCGCACGAGTGAGCAGTTGCAAATGACACTATCCGCCGAAGGATAAAAAGATTACCTTTCATGCTTAAAACCCGCATCCTCACTGCAGTCGTTATTCTTCCCTTGTTTTTATCGGCGCTGTTTTTATTACAAGATATCTTTTGGGTCATCGTAATACTTTCATTGACGATAATCGGATCGCGCGAATGGAGCCGGTTAGCGGGATTTTCAGTACGGAATACCATCATTTTTATGCTCCTGACCACATTCATCGGGGGAGAGTTGTTGTTTCAAATGAGTGAATCGTTAAAAGCGAATATTTACTCTCCGGATTTAATCTGGGTTTATATTTTGTCCGCAGCTTTTTGGATCATCAGTGTACCGCCCTATCTGAAACAGCTTTACGCAATAAAAAATCCGCTTATTTTGATGCTGACCGGCTGGATACTCTTGCTGCCCACTTGTCTTGCGCTCTATCAATTGCGTGCTATCAGTCCGGAGCTGTTACTGGGTTTTATGGCAACCATCTGGATTTCCGATAGTGCAGCTTATTTCACTGGAAGATCATTCGGTAAACACAAACTTGCTCCCCGGATTAGCCCGAATAAAACTTGGGAAGGTGTAGCTGGTGCTCTAGTTGCGGTATTACTTTATGGTCTGATCTGGGATTTCTGGTTTCTTGAAGAATCTTTAGCGGCGAAATTGATACCATTGCTACTGTTTATGGCGATATTAGGTATTATCGGGGATTTATACGAATCGCTGATGAAACGTCAGGCCGGTGTTAAGGATAGTGGAAATATTTTGCCAGGTCACGGTGGAATTTTGGATCGAATCGATGCTTTGACTTCTTCACTGCCATTTGCCATTTTGGCCTTACTTATTTTTTATTCACCCGCGTCATGAAAACTACCCGTCAAATCACCATACTCGGCTCCACCGGCAGCATCGGAGAGAGCACACTCGATGTTATCGCGCGGCATCCGGATCGCTTTCAAGCGTTCGCATTAACGGCCAATCACAGTATCGAAAAAATGCTCGCACAATGCCAGCGCTTTCAGCCGCGATACGCGGTCATGCTGGATACAGCCAGCGCCGGGCAGCTGGCCGATGCAATCAAAGCAGCCGGTATCCGGACGGAAGTTCTGGCTGGTATCGAATCGCTGGAAAAAGTCGCTTCACATCCTGAAGTGGATGCCGTGATGGCTGCTATTGTGGGCGCTGCCGGCATCCGCCCAACGTTTGCGGCAGCCCGAACCGGGAAACTGGTATTGCTGGCTAATAAAGAAACGCTGGTCATGGCCGGGCGTATATTCATGGACCTGGTAAAACAGCACAACGCCACGCTATTGCCGATCGACAGCGAACATAACGCCATCTATCAATCATTGCCGCATCATTTCAATGGCAACTTGGCGGCAGCGGGTATCAGCCGCATTTTACTGACCGCTTCGGGCGGACCATTCCGGCGAGCACCGCTGGAATCGCTCGTGAGCGTGACACCGGAGCAAGCCTGTGCACATCCGAATTGGGATATGGGGCAAAAAATCTCGGTGGATTCCGCCACCATGATGAATAAAGGATTGGAAGTGATCGAGGCGCATTGGTTGTTTGAGGCGCCACCGGAGAAAATTCAAGTGGTGATTCATCCGCAAAGTGTCATTCATTCCATGGTTGCTTATGTCGATGGCTCGGTCATTGCGCAATTGGGGAATCCGGATATGCGCACACCCATTGCCCATGCGATGGGCTTTCCCGAGCGGATAGAAAGTGGAGTATCGGCTTTGGACATGTTCAAGGTTGCTCACCTGGATTTTGAAGAACCTGATTTTAAGAAATTTCCGTGTTTGGAATTAGCTTACCAAGCACTCGCCGCAGGCGGAAATATGCCCGCAGTGCTCAATGCGGCCAATGAGATCGCAGTGGAATCGTTTCTTAAAAGACGTATGCCATTTACCGCCATCCCGGTCATGATTGCGCATGCCATGAAAACCGTGCGGCAAGAAGAAATGTCGACATTGGATGATGTATTGAAAACAGATACACTGGCCCGTGATGCAGCGCGGAATTGGCTTGCAAACCTGCAATAATCCGCGTAAGTAAATTGTTACAGCGACTAGATTCTATTTTCCTAAATTAATGATAGTATCGCGTATTATTCAATCAGCATCGGCAGTGAAATGATAAGTATCGTGCGGTCCAACTCCCCTTTCTACCTGCATCCCTTACGTAATAAACCCATATGTCAATAACCTATACTATCATTTCATTCATACTGGCCCTGGGTATATTGATTACATTTCATGAGTTTGGCCATTATCTGGTGGCGCGCTGGAATGGTGTGAAAGTGCTGCGGTTTTGCATAGGATTCGGCCAACCTATTTTCCGCAAGCGCTGGGGAAAAGACCGGACAGAATGGGTGATTGCCGCTATTCCATTGGGTGGCTATGTCAAGATGCTGGATGAAAATGAAGGCAGCGTTGCGGCGGAGGATTTGCCGCGCGCATTCAACCGTCAGCCGGTCGCCCGGCGTTTCGCTATCGTAGCTGCCGGCCCTATAGCTAATTTTTTGTTGGCGATTGTTTTATATTGGCTGCTTTTCATTCTCGGTGTTAACGGCATGAAGCCCGTGGTGGGTCCGGTTGAACCCGCTACGGCTGCTGCTCAGGCGCAATTCGTAGAAGGCGAGACCATTGTCAGCATTGAAAACGAGCCGGTCGCCAGCTGGCAGGATGCGCGTTGGGCTTTATTACGCTACGCCATCGATCAATCCGCGAATGTAACGATACAAACCGTTAATAAAAATGGCGAAATCAATTTGCGCAAATTGGATCTGAGCCGTGTCGATCCGGATAAGCTCAATGAAAATTTTCCAGGTATGATTGGGCTTACCAGTTATCAACCCATTATCAAACCTGTCATTGGACAAGTCATAGCCGGTGGTGTTGGCGACAAAGCCGGACTGCAAGCTGGCGATGAAATCATCGCTGTGTATGATTCGGAAATCCATACTTGGATGGACTTTGTCAAAGAAATACGCGCAAGCCCCGGACGGACACTGGAGCTGGAAATTTTGCGCAATGGCGAAATGATCGCGCTGACCGTTACGCCCGAAACAGCGGCTGAAAATGGCAAGCAAATCGGCAAAATCGGTGTAGCGCCCGTTATCAATCAGGCTGAGTTTGACGAATTGCTCGTCACCGTCAGTTATTCTCCCGGCAAAGCATTCCAAAAAGCCATCGAGAAAACTTGGGAAACGACCATACTGACATTGCAAATGCTGTCCAAAATGATCACGGGTGACGTTTCACTGAAGAATGTCAGCGGGCCGATCTCCATCGCCGATTATGCCGGTCAATCCGCACAGATGGGATTGGTATCTTATCTCGCTTTTCTGGCATTGATCAGTGTCAGTATCGGTGTTTTAAACTTATTGCCGATCCCGATTCTGGATGGCGGGCACCTTATGTATTATCTGATTGAAATCATCAGAGGCAATCCGCTTCCTGACAAAGCCATCATTATTGGGCAGAAAATTGGCATGGCCATGCTGTTTACCCTGATGACATTTGCCATCTATAACGATATTAACCGGCTTATTACTGGCTAGATAATGAAATTCCAGCATTTTGCCGTTGCAGTTGTCAGCTTTTTTTATGCGTTCTCCTGTTGGGCCAGCGATTCTTTCATCGTCAAGGATATCCGTGTTGAAGGCATACAACGTACCGAAGCCGGCACGGTATTCAGCTATCTGCCGATTAAAGTCGGCGATGCCATGAATGAGGACAAAGCTACCGAGGCGATCAAGGCGCTGTATGCAACCGGTTTTTTCAAAGATGTAAAATTAAAGTCTGAAAACAACATCTTGATCGTGGAAGTTGTGGAGCGGCCGGCGATTGCGCAAATCAGTATCAATGGTGCGAAGGAATTCGAGAAAGACAAGCTGCTTGAGGGATTAAAACAGGCGGGCATATCGGAATCGCGGATTTTCAGCCGCTCATTACTGGAAAGAGCGGAGCTGGAATTGAAGCGTCAGTACATCAGCCGTGGCAAATACGCCGTCAAAATTACCACAACCACAACCCCTCTTGAACGTAACCGTGTGGCGATTAATTTTGACATCAAGGAAGGCCGCACAGCCCGGATTAAAAAAATAAGTTTTGTCGGTAATGAAAAATTTCCCGACAAAGAGTTGCGTGGCATATTGGTTCTCAGAAAACCTGATTTACTGAGCTGGTTCACCAAAAATGACCAATATTCAAAGCAGAAACTAGCCGCCGACTTGGAAACGCTGCGTTCTTATTATTTGGATCGCGGTTATCTTGAATTCAATATTGAATCTACGCAAGTATCGATTACGCCGGACTTACGCGACATCTATATTACCGTCAACGTGACAGAAGGCGCGCAATATACTGTCTCCGATATCAAAGTGGCTGGCGATACCATCGTGCCGGAAGAAGAATTGCGTAAACTGATTTTACTCAAAAGCGGCGCGGTATTTGCCCGGCAAAAGCTGACCGAGTCGATCAAATCCATGACTGACCGACTTGGTGACGATGGTTATGCCTTTGCCAATATCAATGCATCGCCGGAAATCGATCATGAAAAACGCCAAGCTGGATTTACATTCTTTGTTGACCCGGGCCGCCGGGTTTATATCCGGAAAATCAACATCACAGGTAACGACCGCACACGCGACGAAGTGATCCGGCGCGAGTTCCGGCAAATGGAGGGCGCTTGGTATTCCACGAAAAATATCAATCTCTCCAAAGTGCGTGTAGATCGCTTATTTTTCTTCAATAGCGTCAATGTCGAAACGCCCGCCGTGCCCAATAAAACAGACCAGGTGGACATTAATGTCAAGGTCGAAGAGAGGCCAACCGGATCTATCATGTTCGGTGCGGGTTATTCGCAACAACAAGGTATTATTCTGAATGGCTCGGTTTCTCAGAATAATATTTTTGGCACCGGTAATTTTTTCAGTCTGGATGTAAATACCGGTCTTATCAATAAAACCTATGCCGCTTCATTTACCAATCCCTATTTTACCGTGGACGGAGTCAGCCTTGGCTTCGATGTTTATAAGCGGGATTTGAATACCCGCCCTTTAACGCAAGTGGGTGCATTTAAAACGGAAACTATCGGGGCCGGCGTCCGCCTGGGTATACCGATTGCCGAAGGCGATATCGTTTCTTTCGGATTGGCTGCGGAAAATACCCATATCGGTACTTTTGACGATAGTCCAAGGCGCTATCTGGATTTTGTCAAGGAATTCGGCACATCGACCAATAATTTCCCATTGACCGTCAGCTGGGCTCGAGACCGCCGTGACAGCGCCATCTGGCCTACTTCCGGCACGACGCATCGATTGTTCGGTGAAGTCAGCGTACCCGGTGGAGATTTGAATTACTATAAAGTCAGTTACAATCAAAAATGGTATTTTCCCATTACCGATTTCTTCACTTTGATGTTAAATGGCGAAGCCGGTTACGGTGACGGATATACCGGAAATTCATTGCCATTCTTCAAAAACTTTTTTGCTGGTGGTAATAACTCCGTCAGGGGATATAATTTGAACTCTTTGGGTCCTCGCGATCAGTTTACAAATACTTCAAACAGCAATTCAATCTTGTTTGCCGTTGGCGCCAGCAAGCGGGTTGTGGGTAATATCGAACTGATGTTTCCGGTTCCTTTTATGAAAGACGATCGATCATTGCGCCTGAGCACATTCCTGGACGGTGGTACCACATTCAATAAATTCGGCGATCTGAATAATTTTATGCGTTACTCGGCCGGATTGGCGCTTACCTGGGTTTCGCCGATGGGGCCGTTGAAGGTTAGTATCGCGCAGCCTTTGAATGACCAGCCTGGCGATAATTTGCAAAGATTCCAGTTCATGTTCGGGCAACAATTCTGATTTAGTTGAGACTCCGGTAGCGTATATGTTGAAACAACAAATCAACCAACAGCGGCGCAATCTGGTTATGGTGGTAATTGCCGCTGCCATTGCCTGCGGGTTCACGGTTGCTTTTGCTGGCGATATCAAGATCGGCGTAGTGAATACCGAAAAGATTCTGCGCGAATCGCAACCGGCGCTCCTGGCGCAGAAAAAAATCGAGCAGGAATTCGTGCCGCGTGACGAAGAAATCAAGAAAATGGCACTAGAAGCCAAAAACCTGCAAGATAAGCTGGAAAAAAACAGCATCAAGATGGAGGAAACCGAGCGGCGTAATCTGGAAAGAAACCTCGCTAATCTGAGCCGGGAATATCAACGCGCGCAGCGCCAAATGCGCGAAGATCTGAGCGTACGCCAGAACGAAGAATACAGCGTCATCCTGGAGCGCACCAATCGTGCGATCAGCAAAATCGCCGAAGCGGAAAACTATGATCTGATATTACAATTGCAAGACTCGGTTTATAGAAGCCAGCGCATCGATATCACGGATAAAGTGATTAAAACGCTCGACAAGGAATAACCAGTCAATTCAGTCAATGTTGATCGCGTCCCAAGGGCTAAAAAGGAAAATAAAATGAGCACCATGAATATTCACGAAATCTTGAAATACTTACCACACCGCTACCCGATTTTACTGGTAGACCGGGTCATTTCATATGAAGCGGGCAAGGATATCGTCGCATTGAAAAACGTTTCCATTAACGAACCGTTCTTTTCCGGACATTTTCCGCATCATCCCGTCATGCCGGGTGTTTTGATTGTCGAAGCATTAGCGCAAGCTGCCGCGATTCTGACGCTGAGAACCGAAGATACGGTTAACAAAGAAGACACGGTTTACTATTTTGTCGGTATCGACGGTGTCCGTTTCAAGAAACCGGTCATCGCCGGTGATCAGCTAATCCTCAAAGTGGCCATCGAACGGCAAATCAAAGGACTGTGGAAGTATTCGGCGCGCGCGGAAGTCGATGGGCAGCTCGTGACTGAAGCTCAACTGATGTGCACCTCCAGAAGCGTCTAGGATCCGATCCTATCGATTGAAATAGTGACTGCAGCGGAGACTGAAGAATCGTAACACCATGCGCCAATGAGCTGATTTGCGGTGTCGACGAAGCTGGCCGGGGACCCCTCGCCGGATCCGTTTATGCAGCTTGTGTGATACTGAAAGCCGACCACCCGATCACTGGACTGGCCGATTCTAAAAAGCTCAGTGAAAATAAGCGCGATGCGCTTGCAATCATGATCAAACAACATGCTGCCGCATGGGCCGTGGCATGGGCCACAGTCGAAGAGATCGATCAACTCAATATCCTGCAAGCAAGCTTATTGGCCATGCAACGTGCCGTTAAAAGCCTGCCGTTTGTGCCTGATGTCGCGCTCGTCGATGGCAATCAAAGTCCGCGCTTGCCATGTCCGGTGCGCACCATCATCCGGGGTGACAGTCTGATACCCGCCATTTCAGCCGCTTCCATTCTAGCCAAAACTGCACGTGATGCAGAAATGAAGCGATTGCATCAGCTTTATCCGTGTTACGGCTTTGATAAGCACAAAGGCTATGGAACCAAAGCGCATTTGGCCGCGCTGCAAGAATATGGTGCTTGTAAAATACACCGGCAAAGTTTTGCGCCGGTAAAATGCCTTAAACTTGCGATGATCATTGAATCGCCACGATGATTTTCATACCGCACCATCTTTTAAAACGACGTAGGATGTGCTGAGCGCAGTGAAGCGCATCACTCGTAATGGATGCCCCTCTCTACCGCGCCGTAAGGTAAATCAAAATACCATTGCGTAAGCATGGCGTTTTGCAGGAAATTACCGGACAGAGACCCATATCACGTGTTCATTTGCGCCCGCTATTGGGCCACTTTTAGCGATTGAGCTGATTAATGCCCGTGAGTCGTTCCGATAGGTGGAGCATCGCAAGTAGCGTTCGCTATAGCCGAGATTCGCTCAGTTTGTTCTTCAACAATGTTATGATTTGCTCCTGAATATGAACCCATCGCTGGAGAAATCATGCGTGACTCAGAACCTCAATCCGGTTTGAATTTTAATTTCATCGTGCCAATTGCCATGTTGGCTGTTTTATTGCTGGTGCCTTTTTCGATCAACGCGGTGTTGCATAAGTTGTCGGCTAAAAGGATACACAACCCGGTGATCATGAAATTGCCGCTGGATAGCACGGTAATTACGATTCCATCCGAGGTGAAACAATATGAGCCGTTCGAGGTGGCGGTCAATCTGGAAACAAAACATCTTGCCAAGTTTTTAAATGAAATTGTAGCGACGGCGTCCGAAGGGACTTCGATACATGGAATTCGCGGTGTCGTGTCACCCAATATGAAGGCTGAGATCGCTGGCGATGATTTTGAAATTGACAGATTGGGCGCGCAGGATCCGGTTTCGGATTATGGCGGTACGGCCAAATGGCGCTGGCGCGTGACGCCGGAATCATCCGGGGAACAGGTGTTAAAGTTTCAGCTGCATATAGTGACGCAAGATAATGCGCAGGCAGACACTAAAGTGCTGGGTCTCGCCGAAGCGAATTTTTCCGTCCAGGCGAATCTGTCGGAGTGGATGAAACGGAACGGAGTCTGGGTTGCTGTATTACTGACGGTACTTGCAGCGGTCTTTTATGGCTTGCGGCGGCGTTACGCGCGTTAGTTACCCATTTGATTTGTATTGAGAATTATAATAATCGTATTGAATGATTTTCCCGGGTGCTTGAAAAAAAATAATTGATCCTTATATCAGGTTTGAAAGTGTATTTTTTGTAACTGTGAAAACGCTGCATTAAACGTAGAGCAATTTGAGATTGAATGAGGCGTTGATGTTGAACTTACACAATGTGCTTTTTTAATTGATAAGGAGAAATTGAGTATGGCTATTACACGTTATGAACCTTGGGGATTGTTAAGTCAACTGCAAAGAGAATTGGAACGCAGCGTCGCTGAAGGTTCTACCGCAACGGCGGAGTGGTCTCCTGCGGTGGATATTAGGGAAGAAGCGGATAAATTTGTTATTCATGCGGATATTCCCGGGGTAAAACCGGAAGAAATCGATATCAGCATGGAAGATGGCGTACTTACCATCAGAGGTGAGAAAAAATCGGAAAGTAAAACCGAAAAAGAAGGCTACAAACGCGTTGAGCGCACGTACGGTTCCTTCTACCGCCGCTTCAGTCTGCCGGATACCGCTAACGCTGAAGCGATTTCCGCATCGTCAAAACACGGTGTGCTGGAGGTGGTTATACCGAAGCGTGAAGCCGTGCAACCGAAGAAAATTAACGTCACCGCTGCGGCTGAGTAATGCAGTCTTTTTGACGCGCAGGGATGCGAAATGGAGCCTTCGGGCTCCATTTTTATTACACCTGTTTTTGCCAAGCGGGCCAAAGCATGACAAAATTGCCTCCCTTGGTTTATTGAGAAATGCAAAATCAATAACTTGATTAATCCCGCAATCGTTTTTATCCACATTAAACTTCACTGATGCCGCTCATTACACTGGAAAATGCCTGCCTGGCTTTTGGCCACCATGCTTTGCTTGATCATGCCAACTTGCAGCTCGACCCAGGCGAGCGTGCCGGTTTGATCGGCAGAAACGGCGGCGGTAAGTCAAGTTTGCTGCGATCGTTGGCGGGCGAGATTAAGCTCGATGACGGCCGGCTCTGGCGCGCGCCTAATTTAAAGCTGGCGTATGTGCCGCAAGAACCGCTGTTGAATCCCGCCAATACGGTATATCAAGAAGTTTCCACGGGTTTGGGCAATATCAGTCAGATTCTGCTGGATTATCATGCCGTTTCGCATGCATTAAGCGAAACACCGGAAAATACCGAAGCATTGCTGATCCGTCTGCAAGATTTGCAAGGCGCTTTGGAAACCGACGGCGGATGGAACCTGCAAGCAAAAATAGAAACCGTGATCGATAAACTGAATTTGCCTGCGGATACCTTGATCGATCATCTCTCCGGCGGCTTAAAAAAGCGCGTGGCATTGGCCCGTGCGCTAGTGATATCGCCGGATGTGCTGCTACTGGATGAGCCGACCAATCATCTGGATTTTTCTTCTATTGAATGGCTGGAAGGATTGCTGCGGGATTTTTCCGGTAGCGTTCTGTTTATCACACATGATCGCCGTTTTCTCGATAACGTAGCGACCAGAATTATTGAGCTGGATCGCGGAAATTTGCAAACTTTCTCCGGCAATTTCTCCGATTACCAGCGCCAGAAAGCGGAAATGCTCGAAGTCGAAGCGATACATAACCGGAAATTCGATAAATTCCTGGCGCAGGAAGAAGTCTGGATACGCAAAGGAATCGAAGCGCGGCGTACGCGTAATGAAGGCAGAGTGCGAAGACTGGAGGCATTGCGGCTGGAGCGCGCAGCGCGCCGGGACAAGGTTGGAAAGGCCAATATCAATGTTGATGCGGGTGAGCGTTCGGGTAAGCTGGTTGCTGAGCTGGAGCACGTCAATAAAAGCTATGGTGATAAAGCGATTATCAAGGATTTCTCCTGCCGCATTATGCGCGGTGACCGGGTGGGATTGCTGGGCCCGAATGGTGCTGGAAAATCGACGTTGTTAAAATTGATTCTGGGTGAATTGCAACCTGATTCCGGCAACCTTCAGCAAGGAACCAAGCTGTCGGTTGCTTACTTCGATCAGATGCGCGAGCAGCTCAATGAAGAAATGGTTCTGACGGATACCATCAGCCCGGGTTCCGATTTTGTTGAGATTAACGGTAAACGCAAGCATGTCATCAGTTATCTGGAGGATTTCTTGTTTCCTCCGGAACGCGCCCGTTCGCCCGTCAAATCACTTTCAGGCGGTGAACGTAATCGTTTGTTGCTGGCGCGATTATTTACCCGCCCTGCCAATGTGCTGGTACTGGATGAACCCACTAACGATTTGGATATAGAAACATTGGAATTGTTGGAAGCCCTGTTGCAAGACTATTCCGGCACGTTGTTTTTGGTCAGTCATGACCGGGAATTTTTGGATAATGTCGTTACACAAGTAATTGCATTTGAAGGAAATGGAAAATTATGTGAATATATTGGCGGTTATGAAGATTGGATACGTGCAAAACAGTTTGAAGATAATAGCAATCAGCAAAAAACAGTATCGAAGCAGCCGGAAACCTCACCAACCAGTAGTTCTACAGCGGCAAAGCCTGCTCGAACTAAAAAATTGAGTTATCAGGAAGCACGTGAGCTTGAAGCATTACCTGGTAAAATTGATAAGTTGGAACGGGAGCAGGCCAATATTACTTTACGCCTGAACGAACCAACAATTTATCGTGATCACCCAGACGAAGTAAAAGCATTACAAACACGCTTAGCGGCGATTGAAAAAGAATTGACAGACTGCCTTGCAAAATGGGAAGAATTGGAGTCGAAATCTACTGCAAAAATGTAGCTCGGGCAACAAATTTCCCCATAAACAACATGGACATGCTTACACTTATTCATTGACCAAATCGGGCGCATCGTTTAAAGTTCAACTTTTGAGAGAAGGAGGCTTACATGAAACAAAAATCGATTATGAATTTATTACTTGCCTTGGGCATGTTCTTGGCATTTTCGGGAGCAACTCAAGCAGCTGGAGACGCAGCGGCAGCAAAAGACAAGTTATCAATGTGTGAAGGTTGTCACGGAATTCCAGGTTATAAAACAGCTTTTCCTAGCGCTTATCATGTTCCCAAACTGGGCGGACAACATGCAGAATATATCATTAAAGCGTTGGAAGGTTACAAAAGTGGTTCACGTAGCCATCCTACCATGACGGCCTTAGCTAAGACATTGTCTCAACAAGATATCGAAGATCTTGCTGCATATTATTCTAAAAATTAACTGAGTCATTCACGCAAGGAACGAATTATGAAGAATTATTTAATTGCCGCATTAAGCGGAGCAGCGTTGATATTATCAAGTCAAGTAATGGCTGCTGATATTGAAGCAGGTAAAAGTAAAGCAGCTGAAGTTTGTGCTTCCTGTCATGGCGTTGACGGTAATAGCCCGGCACCTAATTTCCCCAAAATTGGCGGACAATACAGAACTTACATCGCAAAAGCATTGAAAGACTATAAATCCGGCACCCGGAATGATCCAATTATGGCGGGAATGACTGCCAATTTGTCACCTGCCGATATTGAAAACCTGGCTTTCTATTATTCCAGCCAGGCAGGTAGTCTGAATTCAAACAAATAATATTTATTTGAACTGACAACGAATTCAAAAGCGGGATAAATACCAGTCGATGGTTTTATCCCGTTTTCATTTTAATTGACCGAACCCAGCTGTTTATCCAAACAATCGAAATAGATGCCGGCATCCGGCGCGGATTGCGTACGCTGCGCTTGCCATATCATTTCTGCCAGGCATTCCATCGTCTGATGTGCCGCAACGTGTTCACTTCCGCAATGCTTCTGTAGACGCGCAAATCGCTCGCAAATTCCAACCGGTTGATTAATGGACAACTGTTCTTTGATCGCTACGTGCATGCTCATGTGCAGGAATGGATTTGTATCACCCATTTCCGGTGAGTAATCCTTATCCAAATAGCGCTCGGGGTCGCTGAGAATGTCATGGTATTCCGGGTGAAGCAGTATGACCTCGAGCGCGATCGTTTCGATACCGGATAATATTTCCCGCTGACGGTACTTACGCCATGTGTCGAAAAATAATTGCCGCGCTTGTTCTCTCGATGGTTTAAACATAAATAGTGTGATTAGAGTGCAAAATTTTTGTCTTTGAATTCACATAAATGATTGATCGTGCAAATTGCACAGGCCGGTTTTCTGGCTTTGCAAACATACCGGCCATGAAGGATCAGCCAATGGTGTGCATCATGGCGAAATTCCTTCGGTACTGCTTTGAGCAGCTTTAATTCGACTTCCAGAACATTTTTGCCGGGGGCTAGTCCAGTACGATTCGAAACCCGGAAAATATGCGTATCCACTGCAATCGTAGGTTCGCCAAACGCGGTATTTAGAATGACATTGGCAGTTTTACGTCCGACCCCGGGTAATGCTTCCAGTTGCGCGCGCGTACGGGGTACTTCGCTGCGATGATGCTGGATCAGCAATTGGCAGGTTGCCAGAATATTTTTCGCCTTGGTTTTATATAGCCCGATGCTTTTGATACATTCAAGCAAACCCGTTTCACCCAAAGCAAGAATTTTTTCCGGCGTATTGGCGTGAGGAAATAATTTCCGTGTTGCCAGATTCACGCTTTTGTCGGTAGCTTGCGCCGATAAAATAACCGCGATCAGCAGTTCAAAAGGGGAACGATATTCCAGCTCGGTGGTTGGATGCGGATTGGTTGATTGCAAACAAGTAAAAATTTCGTGCCGCTTGGCTGAATTCATGTCATTCCACCGGCGGCCGGTTATTATCAGTCCGGGCACGGATGGCCATGGCACGTTTTAAGGCTGCCTGCACGATGGCATGCTTACGTTCTTCCGCTGCAGTTGGGGTTATTTCCGGTTGTGCAATGGCTTTAGTGGGTGCTTTGGGACTGGCTTGTTTTGCTCTCGCTAACCGCTGCAATCTGAAGTGATACCGTGAGCGTGCGTTATCGGCGGCTTGTTTCTGCCGTATGCCGTCGGTCTTCTCGGCGACGGACACCAGGCTAATACAATCCATGGGGCAAGGCGCGATGCATAACTCGCATCCGGTGCATTCTGCGGCGATGACCGTGTGCATTTGTTTGCCAGCTCCAACAATGGCATCGACAGGACAAACCCGAGTGCAGAACGTGCAGCCGATACATAACTGCTCGTCAATTCTGGCAACGACTTTACCGGACCGGGGAAAGCCATGCGACGTGTTCAACGGTTTGGGCGGAACACCCAATAATTGCGCCAATTTCTCGATACCTTCCTGATCGCCGGGTGGACATTGATTAATATCCGCGCGACCTTCGGCTATTGCTTCCGCGTAAGGCCTGCAGCCGGGAAAGCCGCATTTTCCACATTGTGTTTGCGGCAATAGCGCGTCGATTTCTTCTATCAACAATTGATTCATGCTAATTCGATTCTTTTGCGTGATCAGCACAGATCACCCGTGCAATTTCCTTAACCAAATCCGGGCCGCGGTAAATCAAGCCGGTATACAGCTGTACCAAGCTTGCGCCCGCCGCCAGCTTGTCTTGCGCGTCATGCGCCGACAAGATGCCGCCGACGCCGATAACTGGTATGGCACCATGCAGTTCACCATGTAGTTGCTGAATAACCGCTGTAGCGCGTTGTGTCAACGGGGCGCCGCTCAATCCGCCGCTTTCCTGTGCGGCTGGCAAGTGCTCGATGCCTGTCCGTGCAATCGTAGTATTGGTGGCGATCACCCCGTCGATGCGATGTTTTATCAGCAGTGCGGCAATCGACTGGATCTGTGTTTCATCCAGATCGGGGGCGATTTTGACCGCCATCGGCACATATTTTCCATGAATTTGCGCCAGCTTGGCTTGTTCCGACTTTAATTGATCGAGTAACCGGTCGAGTGCATCGGCGCTTTGCAGTTGCCGCAAATTCTGTGTGTTGGGCGATGAGATATTGACCGTCACGTAACTGGCATACGGGTAAACCTTCTGTAAACCGATTCGATAATCGTCGACCGCATTTTCCAGCGGGGTATCGAAATTCTTACCGATATTGATACCGAGTATGCCGCGATAAGCAGAGTGTCTAACGTTTTCAACCAATTGATCGACGCCATGATTATTGAAACCCAGCCGGTTGATGATTGCACTGGCTTCGGGAATGCGAAATATCCGCGGCGCCGGATTTCCCGGTTGCGGCCGTGGCGTGACAGTGCCAATTTCGATAAAGCCGAATCCCAGCATGGCGAGCGCATCTAGGTATTCGCCATTTTTGTCCAACCCGGCGGCAAGTCCGACCGGATTGGGAAAATTTAATCCCATGACAGTGCGGGACGGACAAGCGATGACAGCAGGCGTTAATAAGCCCAATTTTCTGGCCAGCTCAATGCCATCGAACGTGACGCGATGTGCAGATTCGGGATCAAGCTTAAAAAGGAGCGGGCGAAGAAGTGTGTAGAACATGCCGGGTTTTATTTTGAAGGGTTGCCGATTTGAGCCGATTTCACGAAAGAATGCTGCTATCCAGCAAAACCCACTGATTGTTAATCAAGATTTCAAGCGGTTGAAAATTGGCTTTATAGCGCATTTTCCGGTTTTCTTTGATCCAGTAGCCCAGGTAAAGATACTCCAAATGATGCTCCCGGCACTGTTCAATCTGCCATAGGATGTTGTAAGTCCCAAAACTCGCCTGAGCGACCTCGGCATCGTAGAAAGTATAGACCGACGACAGGCCATCCGGCAGCACATCGATAATACTGACCATGCGCAATTGCTCTTTGTCATGGAACTCGATCAATTTGGAATTCACATGACTCTGCAATAGAAAATTGTGATACTGCTCGCGGCAATCATTATCCATGCCGCCGCCAAAATGGCGATTGTTCTGATAGCGTTGATAAAGCGCGTAATGCGCCGGTTTATAATGCAACGGATGCACGGTGGCGGATAAATGCTGATGTTGTTTCCAGGCACGGCGCTGCGCGCGCTTAGACACAAAGTCGGTCACCTTGACCCTTACGGAAAGACAAGCACGACAATGTTCGCAGCATGGCCGGTAGGTATAATGGCCGCTGCGGCGGAAACCGGCTTGTACCAATTTTCCATAAGCTTGCGCATCGATATGATGCTCCGGCGTGACCACCTCGGAGCAAGCGAGCTTGCCGGGCAAGTAACTGCATGAATAAGGATTGGTGGTGTGAAATTTAAGCACAGGTATCTGTCATTATTCGATTGGAATGCGATCAAAATTCCATGTGTTGCCGGGCTCGATTCCGGTTATTAAGTCATCCAATGTTTGACTGAATTCCGTTCGTGAAATTTCCCGCGCACCCAAAGACGCCAGGTGGCTGGTTCTGACCTGGCAATCAATCAAGCCAAATTGCCAATATTGTAGCTGCTTTACCAGGTGCACGAAGGCGATTTTTGATGCATCTGGCTGGCGCGAGAACATCGATTCGCCAAAAAACACTTTTCCTAGCGCAACACCATAAAGCCCGCCGATGAGTTCACCATTGACCCAGGTTTCCACGGAGTGCGCCAGTCCCATTTTGTGAAGCGCGCTATAAGCGGTCACCATTTGCGGGTGTATCCAAGTACCTGCTTGATCTTTGCGCGGCGCGGCACAGGCTTGCATGACCTGGGTAAAACTGCGGTCCGTGCAAATGTGGTAATGGTCTTTTTTCAGCGTTTTGCGTAGTGACCGGGAGATTTTTAATTCGGCGGGAAACAGCACCATTCGGGGATCCGGACTCCACCAAAGGATTGGATCGTCTTCATTGAACCAGGGAAAAATGCCCTTGCGATAAGCCGCAAGCAAGCGTTGCGGTGACAGATCTCCTCCCACAGCCAATAATCCGTTGGGCTCGGTAAGCGCATTTTCCACGGGTGGAAACGGTGTAAAAGAGTTCATTTTGGGAATAATTTCTCTATCTATTTAATTCAGCAGTGATTTTATCAAATCGTTGTTTGGGAAAATATGTGACATATATCCCGAAGCAATACAGTGCATGCCATTTAGTCAAATATCCCATTGAATATGGATAAATGTCCCGATTCTGGGGCTGTTTTAAATCAAGCACTTCTGCTGCAAGCAGCAAAGTATTAACGGCGTTCTTCATTCAGGTTGATGCAGATCAATGTATCTGTATATCTTTTTTTTTATGCTGTCGCGGTTGAAGTCAGTTGCTAATAAAAAAACCAACCCTCTGAAGGAGAATCTTATGAAGTATTTATCACGTAATAAAAAATTAACCGTCAATTTTCTTGCCGGTTCGCTTTTAGCCGCTAGTGCGATGGCTGCGCCTCAAGTCGTGGCAGGTGAAGCAGCTGCTGAGCGTATTAGGCAATTAGAACAAAGCTTGCAAGCTATTCAAGTTGAATTACAAAGAATGAAATCTGAATCCGCTCAGGCTGCACAAAAGGTTAAAAGTATAGAACAAACCGCTACTCAGACAGAACAGAAAATAAATCAGACAGAAAAGAAAATAAATAGTCTTGAAGAGAGAAAGGATGCATTAGCAGAAAAAGTAGATCCTCTAACACAACGGATCGGTACAGATATCACAGAAAAAACTCGCATGCTGCACTTCCGCGGCGGTTTTACACACCAAATGAATCAGCGTAACGGCTCAAGCATACAAAGTATTGTCGCGCCGGTTGGAGCTCAAGATCAGGCTGGTCAAGATGGATGGTATGTGGGTGCAGGTATTGATTGGGGACTGACCAGAGATATGTGGGGGTTTATGCCAAGAACAACAGTCTTTGCAGAATTGATGTTTGAATATAAACAATTTGGCAACCATGTTCAGGGCAATGCGCTGGCTAATGCGCCTACGATGTTAGCGGGCGGTTCACTCAATCCGATTAATGTAACAGTCAGTCAGTTTACTTTAACGGCATCCCCTAAAATCAAATTTTTTGAAGGTTCTAAAATAAGACCTTGGATTATTCCTGCAGGTTTAGCAATTCATGTAATGAGTCCAACGTCTGAAGCCATTACGTATTTAGCGCCAGGCATCCAGTTTGGCGCAGGCGTTGATTACAATATTTGGAAAGATTTCTTTATCGGTATCGATGGCCGCTATCAATTGGTCAATAAGACAGACGGTGTTAATTTGAGCGGTATGACCGCGGGCGGTTATGTTGGAATCGGCTTTTAAAGCATAATTCATCGTTCTCTTTATTGCTCCGTGCGCAGCAGCCAGAAGATTATCAGCGCGTAACGAAGCCTTGGCACCTCGCTATTCGTTTAGCGGGGTGTTTTTTTATGCGCATCTCCAGAGAGCTGGAGAGCTTGCATACTGTTATGCTTCAACACACTGATGTATTGACGGAAATATGATCAGGAGGCTTGTTGCCAGTTGATTCCAATGCGATCCGGTTGGCAAGCAGTATGCTGACGCATGACACATAGCCTTTGGATACATTTCTTTTTTATCAGGCTGATAAAGCGCAACTGCCAGCTTAAGCTGGCAGTTGCGCTTTTATGGTTAGACTAGATTAATGTCCTACAGGATTGCGTTGTGCAGCTGTTAAACCGCTTTTCCATACATCCGGCAGGTTTTGCACCCAGCCGTTGTAGACATTCGGTACAGCCAGAACTCCCTGTCCGCCGAATCCCGGCAAGCTGCTCACCGTGTCATCCTTAGCGGTGCTTGGAGTATCCACCAGAGAAACATAACCAGCAATATGCGCATCGCTGATATCACCGTTATTGTCCGGATCTATATCAACCACCGTCAGCCGGTTACCGAATTTGGTGGTAACGTAAGCGTAGTAACCGCCACCTTCTTTCGCGCCAAAGTTGGCGCCATGGCAGCCCGGATCGCAAGGCAACATTTTGACGATTTTGTCAGTCTTGGTATCGACGATGACAATTTGTCCGCCAGTAGCGGCGATCACGACGGCCTTACCATCCGGAGATACCGGTGATTGAATCGGCAGAACACCCACTGCTATCGCTCCGTTGCCATCATTGTCGGCAAAACTGCCATCGATAGGATTGTAATCCGCAATCAAATTGATGGTTTTCAGCAACGCGCCGTTTGCGCCATCAACAACCGATAGCGAATGATGCAACAGGTTCGCTGCGTAGATTTTGCTGGAATCCGGCATCATACCGATGGCGATCGGATGAGCGCCCGGGGCATTATTTCCCGTTGGGGTACGTGCATGGATTCCGCCAGTAGCACCATAAATACCGATATCATTGGTGTTAATGTTCGGTGTCACAATCTTGGTGCCATCAGCGCTTACCCAATGACCATGCGGATTGGCTGAAGTGTGGCCATGCGCCTGAGTCGGCAGCATTTTGCTGACACTGGTGGTGCCGGCGGGAATTATCGCAACACCGTTCTCGCCGTTGATCGCAATGGTAAGATCATCGTTGGAAGGCAGTGTCACCACATGCGATGGCGTATTGCCAACGGTGATATTTTTGATCAAGGCGCCCGTTTCACGGTTAATCATCGATAACTTGGTATCGAACCACTGGGTTTGATAAATCACCGATTGATCGCGATTGGTCCACATGTTATGCGGATTGTTGTTGTTGATTTCCGGCAATGCAACCTTCCGTTTAACCGTCCAGTTGGTGGTGTCTACTACTGTCGTGGTGCCGGGTTTGTATTTTCCAGCAGTTTTTTCAAATTGCGTGTTAACCCACACTTCCCCAACACCGGGTTTTTCGGGTGCTGCGCCAACGGCTAAAGGCGCATCGACTACATTCAGCGCGGATAACGCTAAGGCTAAACCGCCGTCTTCAATGTTTCCAAACGGTGCGCCGGAAATTCTAACCGGTAAAGTTGGAAATTTTAAGTTCCAGATGCCGGTTGAATAATCCTGCCAATTGCTGGGTGAGGTAGCCACGAAGAACGTTCTTAATAAACGAACGGCCAGATCGCTGCTGGTAGGTAATCCAGCAATGCCGGTAACCAAGTCGATCTTATAATCCATTGCCGGGTTACCTAAATCGAGTCCTTCGGTTTCCGGATCATCGACAATCACCGCACCGAACATGTACGGATGTACTTTACAAGTAAACACATACAGTCCTGGTGTCGTCAGTTTAACGATACCACCGCCACGGTAGGCGGCACTTTGGTCAAATGGCATGTGATGCGCGCCGCTAGGCCATAACAGCGAGCTGATGGTATGTACGCCATTGGTATCGGACATGACGAAGTTTACGCTGCTGCCGGGATACATGACTTCCAGCGATTTGGTTTTAATGTCGAAAGGCAATCCGACGATGGCGTCTCCACGAGGGCTTCTAAACCAGCTGGCCGGTTCGTCGCTGACTTCCAACGTTACGACACCCGGCTCGGATGGACGCGCGCCTAGCAAGATATTGCCATAAGGCGATGCACCGACAACACTGTGTCCGTCTCCACCCGCCGGATCAACGCGGAAACTGCCATGCATACCTGCTTCCATATGCGCGATCAAGTGGCAATGGAATTGCCAATCGCCCGGACCAACCCCGCTACCGGCTTTAATGGTAAAGCTGTGAGTATCGGTACCGTCATTCAGCAATTTGGTGTCTATGACCGTTGCGGTATCGGTTTTTAGCCAGCGGTGCGCATGCAAGTGGAACGTGTGGCCAGGTCCTATCGCCAACACATGGAAACGTACCAGATCGTTTTCAACCGCGCCTAAATCAGGGGCTGCCCAAAGCGGTTTCTGCACGCCATCCGCGGATATTTCGGTACCCCAGAATGTCGAGCCGACCATGAATAACACAAATTGTTTGTCGAGATCGGCCTGTGTAACTGGAACGATGCTGCCATCGCCGTTGACGAAACTATCGATCGGACCGTTCTTTTTGTCGACGATGATGGCGCCGAACAGCCCTAGTAACTCTTTACCGTTGTTATCGCCATGATAAACATAGGTACCGGTTTTATTGGCGTGCAATGTGTAGTTTTGCGTTTGACCCGGTGTGGTCTTTGCGCTATTGCTATTCACCAAACCTGGGACAGTGAAACCGACATCGGCTGCGGTGTTATTAGTCAACGTGATTTGGATGGTATCGCCTTGTTTGACAAATAAGGCCGGGCCTGGAATGACGGCTTCCGCATCGCCGCCGCCCGTGGCATAGCCTAATTGACCGTTAGGCAGAGTTTTGGCTGTGAAATTAAAGCTATGAACTGCGGCCATTGCCATCGATGATGATAAGAATGCGACGGCAAATAGCATAACAACCGCCATTGCCGCAATGTGTTTATTGAATTTTATAATCTGTTCTTTCATGACGTGATCCTTAATATTGGGATGCATATTGCTTATTAATCAACAATGAAGCTGCCTTTCATGCCCAGTAATTTGTTTGAAAAATTGTTATCCACGTATTGCGTGCTGTTTTTAGACCGGATAACGAATACATGTTTTTCCAGGGGGCCGATTGCAACTTGATTGATAAGATTATGTGTACCCGGATCAAACCATTTGTAGTTATTCAGGCTGAAATTGTGGAGATCCGTGCCTAAAGCGATGAGATGAAACCGGACATCGGTGTTTTTAGGTGCGTTGAGCGTTGGATTGACGCCATGCTTGGTTTGCTTTTTGGTTGTGCTATCGATTTCAACACCCCAGAACGCATCGTCTCCGAGATAGAGGACATATTCTTTTGAAAACTTATAACTATTCTGCGGTCTGGGTGTTGCTGCCGGATTGACAATGATTGCGCCAAACAAGCCTTTGTGTTCCGATCCGTTATGATTTTCGTAATTGTGATCGTGGTATGGCCATGTTCCAGCGGTTCCAGGTGCAACATCCCATTCGTATTCATACGATGCGAAGGTATCTTCAGGGCCTTCTCCGGCTCCCTCGTCCAGTTTTCTATTGATCACTCTAAGCGTGCCATCGCTCAAGATTTTGTAATGAACGCCATGAACATGCACGCTTACTTGCTTACTCACTCCTGCTACGGGATAGGCAGGGTCAATCGCGTTTAAAAGGGTTAACTTAACCTTGTCGCCTTCGGTTAGCTCGATAATCGGTCCAGGGATGGTAGGGGCATTACTGTATCTGTCCGTAACATCCAGGCCATCGATCTTATGGCTGAGCATTTGATATGCCAGCAATTTATTGCCGAAACCATCGTCTGAAATATCTTTGGCAGTCATTTCGATCACATGTTCGGCGGCATAACTCTTATCCGCGCCGATAAAGGATATCGACATTGCCAGGACAAAGCCGGCGGCAGCTCGTGCGCATAACGAGCGGTATGGAATCTTTGCTGTTTCGATGGCGCTCTGTGAAAGCGGCATGTCACAACTCGATTGATTAATTTGAAACGACATTTAAGGTTCCCTCCTTAGGTGAAAAAATTCGTAATCAGCGAACCGTGAGGGGAAAATACATCGCGGTTAGTGCGTGCGAGTACTTTCTTTGAATGAGGTCTACGATTCGCGTGAAGCCTACGATTTGAGAAATGGATAGCAGAGATGGAAATTTGCTATCTATTTAATCAGAGAGGGATTTTAACAAACATAACTTCTGCAAAATAGAAGTCATTTGTCCTTAAAATGATGCTATTTTTCGTGATCTTGTGGGAAGAATGTCCCAAGAAGGTGGGATTCTTTGAAGTAATTATACAGCGGTGCTTTGAGGCACAGCTCGATTTGTTTCTTTACACCAATTTTTCTATAAATAACAGAAAGTTGGTTCCTGACCGTTTTTTCCGTGACCAGTAATTGCGCGCTGATTTCTTTCGCCGATAAGCCTTTACATGCCAGATAGGCAATATGGCGTTCACTATCGCTTAATTTGGGTTGCTCCGAGGAGCGCTTGTCGGTTTGTATTTCTATTGGTGGATTGGAATCAAACTGTGCTTGCCAGAGCAGTTTGGTGACGTTGCGATCGAACCAGATTTGTCCCGCATGAATGGCATGAATCGCTTTCAACAGCAAATCGGAAGAGTGATGCTTGCTGATAATACCCATCGCTCCGGAACGAAAGGTTTTTAGATGCGTTTGTTCGCTATTCTGATGAGAAAAAGCCAGTACCTTGCTTTGCGGACAGGCATGCAGCAATTTGGTGATATGTTCGGCATAGTTACCACCGCTCAGCTGTAAATCCATGAGAACGATATCCGGCTTGTGCTGCGCCGCCAGCTTGAATAAGTCTTCGATTGAGCTGGCCTCTGCAACGAGGCGGATGGAATGGTGGCTTTCAAACAGTGAACGCAAGCCAATGCGCACGAGCTCAAAACTTTCAGCCACCAAGAGACGTATTTTTGTCTGAGACTCCTCGACCATGCTTTTTAGTATTTTAAAATTTTATATAGCCCCTGAAGAGGAAGGGCTGATTTATTTGCAGGAGCCGTACACAAATTACACTAAATCTCGCATTCATTCGAGATATATTATGTACTATACAGATTATAAAGATAAATTATTCTATCTGTCTAATTTGGCGATGAATTTTATCAAATCTGCCTGTTGATAAATAGATGGCATTTGTCCCTATGAAAATGCCATTTTCGGAAATTTATCAGAAAAAATGTCCCTATTGCGTAGGATTATTTGAAGTGATCAAATTGAAAAGCTATTAAACATAATTCAATTTGTTTTTTGACGCCGGTTTTTCTATAGATTGCTGATAATTGGTTACGAACAGTTTTTTCCGTGATATCCAGCCGCGCACTGATTTCTTTGGCGGATAAACCTTGACTCGCCAGAAAGGCAATGCGGCGTTCGCAGTTGCTGAATTTAGGGTGAGCCCAAATGTTGTCATTGCAGCGTACTTCTGCCAGTGGATCGGGGCCGGATCGCGCCTGTTGTTGCTGCGGTTCCGTGTTGTCACGGTTAAACCAGGTTTCTCCCGCGTGAACTGCATTGATGGCATTCAGTAGCGCTTGAGTGGATTGGTGCTTGCTGATAATCCCCGATGCGCCGGCATGGAATGCGAGTAAATTGATCGGTTCGCTGATGCAATCGGAAAATGCCAGCACCTTGGTCTGGGGGTGCAAGCGCGTTAATTTGCAAATGTGCTCAGCATCGGCACATTCACTTAGCTGCCAATCAATGAGCGCCACATCGGGACGATGCTCTGCCACCAGCGCAAAAAGATTTGCGATATCGCCGGTCTCGGCGACCAGATGCATGGAAGTGTGATCCTTGAATAAAGCGCGTAAGCCAATGCGAATAAGATCAAAATTTTCTGCAACAAGCACGCGAACTTTATGATGTAATCTATCCGTCATACTGATTCTTATTATTTCTGTGATGGGTATTGGGCGGGATAAAAGGACTTTGTGATCGATCTGAACCCGTTGCCAATTAAGGCTTAAATTAATGATTGTTATTCTATGAACGAATTACAGTATGCCAAGCGGCAAAAAGAAGCGGATAGCTAGTGTTATTTGCTGTTTATGACCAGTAAAGATTGCCGGGTGAATTTAAAAAAGAGATTTTAAGACAGTGAAAATAAAAAATTTTTAATAGAATCTTTGTCAGATATTTTGAAATATTTTTATTTGTGATATCTTTTTTAAATTATTTATAAGCTAATGAAGATAAATTGTTTTTGCATGATTTCTGATGTCAGATAATTTGATAATAAAAAAAAATTAAAATATAAGCAAAATCCTTATTGCATTAAGGACATTTTATCGACAAAATATGCATACCCCTAAAAAAGGGGAGATATATGTATATATATGAAAAATTAATTAAATTTAGTGGTCTTAGAATTTAAAAATAAGGAGTAACAATTATGAAATTTGAATTGAAAAGTCATATTACAAAAGCTGTAGCACTGGCTTTTTGCGGCGCATTGGCAACTGCGGCTCAAGCTGCACCAACGGTGATTAGCGGTTTTGGCACAACTTCCGCTACAATTGCCGACGCAGGTTATTTCTCACCTGCTGGCGCACTCGGCTTAAGCTTCTTGGGCAGAGAATTTGTTAATCATGGCACATTTGCATCCAACTGGTCGCTCTATGACAGTAGCGGACCTGTTGCCGTTGCTGATTCGGTGGGCGGTACCAATCCGCTAAGTACGATTTCTTTTGGCGTAGGCGGCAGCATTTCCGTTACTACCAATCTTGGCAGTAGTGGCTGGAGTCTGCTCGAGACAGTCAGTATTCCAACGAGCGGTCACGTAGCTGTTACAATTCAATTGACCAACAACACGAGTGCTGATGCTACCGGTGTGCAATGGAGCGTTGGTGTTGATCCTGACCAAGGCATTCCAGGCGGTGTCGGATTTGGTACGACAAATGAGGTCCTGGGAGCTGGCGGCACTACTGCTGTAAAAGCGACCAGTCTGGATGGATGGTCGTTAACCCTGGCTAACACCACCAGTGCAGGGGCAGTTGACATTGCTGGGTATGTTGATCCGTTTAGCTGCTGCAGTCCGATTGCTCCTGCTACCATTTTTGCTGCTGGACAATCTGGTAGCCAAGGTTTTTCGGATAGCTCAATCAACTTGGCTTTTGCATTAGGTGATATTGCTAGCGGGGGTAAATCTCAGGTAATCGGCTACGAATACATCATGGCTGTTCCAGAACCAGAAACCTATGCAATGTTGCTGGCTGGTTTAGGTTTGATTGGCTTCTCAGCACGCCGCCGTATCGGTGCTTAAGGCATAAAGCTTTAGTTCTCAAGAAGCCCGCACTTCGCATTGAAGTGCGGGTTTTTTACATCCTGGTTTGTCATTCTGAAATGAATTCAATTTGTTTTATTAGGCAATCCGCGGCACTATAAAATCAAGCAAGTAAGTTCGATTCATAATAAAATCGCGCTTTTTGTAAAAGCTGAATCAACACTATGCATCCCATGCTGACCATCGCGGTGAAAGCCGCGCGCCGTGCCGGTAGTATTATCAATCAGGCATCGCAAAATCTGGATTTACTCAATGTATCGAAAAAATCGCACAGCGATTATGTCAGCGAGGTCGATGGCGCGGCTGAGGAAGCTATTATCAAGGTGCTGCAAACCGCTTATCCCGATCATGCGATTCTGGCGGAAGAAAGCGGGCACCGGGGCGATCAGAAGAATTCAGAATATCAGTGGATTATCGATCCTCTGGATGGCACGACCAATTTCTTGCACGGTTTTCCGAAGTACTCGGTTTCCATCGCACTCAAGCATAAAGGTGCATTGAGTCATGCCGTGGTTTACGATCCGACGAATAATGAATTATTTACCGCTAGCCGGGGATGCGGCGCCTTTCTGAACGATCGCCGCATTCGCGTCGCTAAACGCACCAAGCTGGATGATTGTCTGATCGGCACGGGCTTGCCGTTTCGTGATTTGACGCACATCGATGCGTATTTTGCCATGCTGAAAGACCTCGTGCCGCGTATCGCAGGAATCCGCCGTCCGGGTTCTGCTGCATTGGATTTGGCGTATGTCGCGTGCGGCCGCTACGATGGTTTCTGGGAAATCGGTTTGGCGCCGTGGGATATGGCGGCCGGATGTTTGTTGATTACTGAAGCGGGCGGGTTGGTCGGTGATCTGGAAGGCAATGAAACACAATTGGAAAGCGGTCAGATAATTGCCGGAAATCCCAAGATATTCGGGCACTTGCTGCAAGTGATCGCGCCGCATCTCACACCGGCGCTGATCGAAGTGCAGCGCGCGGCAAAATCTCAATGACCGGATGCTTCCGGTTGTTCCAACGGTAGATGCTCATTTTCGCTGCCGGATTCAAGCAAGGATTTCATTTCTTCCAGCGGAGGCAGTTCTTCAATCGAGCGCAGATTCAAGTCGTCGAGAAAATGCGCTGTAGTGGCAAATAGTTCCGGTTTTCCCGGCACATTGCGGTGTCCAACCGCTTCAATCCAGCCGCGTGCCACGAGTGTTTTGAGTATCGAGCTGGAAACACCGACACCCCGTATTTCTTCGATATCGCCACGCGTCACCGGCTGGCGGTAAGCGATGATCGCGAGTGTTTCCAGAATCGCACGGGAATAACGCGGTGCTTTTTGCGGCGTCAAGCGTTCCAAATACGGCTGCATCTCCGCTTTGGTCTGAAAGCGCCAGCCGCTGGCCACAGTGACCAGTTCTATGCCGCTATCGCGCCATTGTTCGCGGATTTCCTCCAATAAATTCGCCAAGACCGCAGCACTTAACTCGTTATTGAATAATTTCCGTAATTCGCTGACCGGTAAAGGCTCTTGTGTTGTAAGCAAGGCTACTTCCAGAATTTGCCTGGTTTTTGCAGGGCTGAGCGAATCCTGTACTTCAGGCTGACTATACTCAGGCGGCATTGATTGAACGGACATAAATCATTCCGCTATCGGGAGATTGAGAAATTTCCAGCAGCAACTCCTTGGCCAGTTCCAGAATGGCCAGGAAAGTGACGACGACTTCAGCGACGGTGGCCAGGGGGCTGAACAAGTCATAAAATTCAACCTGCTGCTCAAACCCGCGCAGATCGCGTAGCACTTGGCTCATATAAGCACGCACGGATAGGGTTTCGCGTTTGATGTGATGGTGGCGGTTGACTTTGGCGCGCGTCAGAATAGCCGCCCAGGCGTTACGTAAATCGTCCATATTGATATGGGGTAATTGCTCGGTTCGTTTTTGTTCTATCCACACTTGAATAATGCTGAAATCGCGCTCGGCTTGCGGTAATTGATTCAAGCGCAGCGCGGCTGTTTTCATTTGCTCGTACTCCAGCAAACGCCGCACCAGCTCGGCGCGCGGATCGTGTTCTTCTTCCACAGCCGTCTTGGGATTGGGCAGCAGCATGCGCGATTTAATTTCGATCAGCAGCGCGGTCATCAGCAGATATTCGGCCGCCAGCTCCAGTTGATCCACGCGCATCATTTCGACGTAAGTCATGTATTGCTGCGTGAGTTCGGCCATCGGAATATCGAGAATATTCAGATTGTGCTTGCGGATCAGATACAGCAGTAAGTCCAGCGGGCCTTGGAAGGTATCCAGAAAAACTTCCAGTGCATCCGGCGGAATATACAAATCCTGCGGGATTTCCAGCAGCGGTTCGCCGCAGATTCTAGCGACCGGCTGGGGTTCTGCAACATCAATAACCAGATTCACCGTTTCAATCAGTGGAAAACATATCAGGAATAACTGAGCCCCATCGCTTCGCGGATGTCGCGCATGGTCTCTTCCGCCAGCTTGTTGGCTTTTTCGCAGCCGTCCGCGATGATGTTACGCACCAGTGTCGGATCTTCTTCGTATTTTTTGATGCGCTCGTACATCGGAGCTTGTTCCGCGAGAATTTTGTCAATCACCGGGGTTTTACAATCCAGGCAGCCGATTTCGGCGTTCTTGCATCCTCGCTGCACCCATTCGCGGGTTTTGTCATCGGAATACACCAGGTGGAATTGCCATACCGGGCATTTGGCGGGATCGCCCGGATCGCTGCGCCGCACGCGCGCCGGATCGGTCGGCATGGTGCGGACTTTTTTGCGAATGCTTTCCGGGTCTTCGCGCAGACTGATGGTGTTGTTATACGACTTGGACATTTTTTGCCCATCCAGTCCCGGCATTCTGGAAGCTTCGGTCAGCAATGTTTCCGGCTCGGCCAGAATCATTTTGCCGCCGCCTTCCAGGTAGCCGAATAAGCGTTCGCGGTCACCCAAGCTCAAATTCTGTTGTTCGTTCAGCAACGAACGCGCTTCTTCCAATGCATTTTCATCGCCCTGTTCCTGATACAGCGTGCGCAACTCGGTGTACAGTTTGGATTTCTTCGATCCCAGTTTTTTGATCGCCGCTTCGGCTTTTTCTTCAAACCCCGGTTCCTTGCCGTAAATGTGGTTGAAGCGGCGTGCGATTTCACGCGTGAATTCAAGATGCGGTGCTTGATCTTCACCGACCGGAACCCGGTTGGCGCGGTAAATCAGAATATCGGCGCTTTGCAGCAAGGGATAACCGAGAAAACCATAGGTGCTGAGATCTTTTTCGGATAACTTCTCTTGCTGATCTTTGTAGGTAGGCACGCGTTCCAGCCAACCCAGCGGTGTCATCATCGACAGCAACAAATACAGCTCGGCATGTGCAGGGACTTTGGATTGAATGAATAAAATCGCCTGCGATGGATCAACACCCGCAGCCAGCCAGTCGATTACCATGTCCCAGACATTCTGCTCGATGATTTCCGGCGTGTCGTAATGCGTTGTCAAGGCATGCCAATCGGCGACAAAAAACAGGCATTCGTATTGCTGTTGCAACTTCACCCAATTTTTTAATACACCGTGATAATGTCCTAAATGCAGGCTGCCGGTAGGGCGCATACCTGATAAAACGCGATCAGCAAACATGTTGAAATCCTAAATGTAAAGCGTTGTTAAATATATAACCCAAAAATGGATACGATGATGATTTTAACCCAGAGAATAACCGGTCCGATCACGGTACTCAAAATACCGCTGAATAACAATACCAGCAATATCATAAAGCCGTAAGGCTCAATCCGGGAAAATTGGTAAGCCAGTCGGTACGGCAGCAGACTCATGGCCATGCGGCCGCCATCCAAAGGTGGCAACGGCAGCAGATTAAGCACCATCAGGACGATGTTGATTTCGATTCCCGCGATACCCATCAAAGCCAACGGTTTGGCAAAGCTGCTCTCGGGCATGGCAAGCGCCAGTTTGATCATCAGCGCCCAGAAAAACGCCATCAACAGATTGGCGCCGGGCCCGGCGGCGGCGACCCACAGCATATCGTGCTTCGGGTGGCGCAAATTGGCGAAATTAACCGGTACCGGCTTGGCCCAGCCAAATAAAAATCCCGCGCCGACAGTCAGCTTGCTGAGAACAAATAACGACAGCGGTACTATGATCGTGCCGACAGGATCGATGTGCCGCGCTGGGTTAAGGCTGATGCGACCGGCGTTAAAAGCCGTGAGATCGCCGAATTTTTTGGCGATATAGCCGTGTGCCGCTTCATGCATGGTGATGGCCAGAATGACCGGCAAGGCATAAATGGCAATGCCTTGAATAATCTCATCCATGCTCGATTCCAAACGGCTCGAGGCTGCCTTTACCGGGCCGGATCAATTCCGGCACCGCGGTCGTCAGATCGATCACCGTGGTCATGTCGATACCGCAGGAACCGGCGTCCATCACCAGTTCAACCTGATGCTCCAGGCGTTCGCGGATTTCTTCCGCATCGTTCAGCGGCAACTCGTCTCCCGGCAATATCAAGGTGGAACTGAGCAACGGCTCGCCGAGTTCTTCCAGCAGCGCCAGCACCACCGGATGATCGGGAATACGCAGGCCGATGGTGTTGCGTTTCGGGTGTTGCATGCGGCGAGGTACTTCGCGCGTTGCTTGCAAAATAAACGTGTAGCTGCCAGGCGTTGTGGCTTTGAGCAGGCGGTATTGGCTGTTGTCGACTTTGGCGTAGGTGGCGATTTCCGCTAGGTTGCGGCATACCAATGTGAAATGATGCCGCTCATCCACTTCCCGGATGGCGCGAATGCGCGTCATCGCTTCTTTATCGCCGAGGTGGCAACCCAAGGCGTAGCAAGAATCAGTCGGATACACGATGATTCCGCCGCTGCGCACGATGGCAACCGCTTGCTTGATCAAGCGCAAATGCGGGGTATCGGTGTGAATGGAGAAAAATTGGGCCACAGTGAAACGGTATCGGGATTATTTGAATTTCACATCAAAACATCAATACGCAAGCTCGGCTGCGGCCGTATTTTTCCAATGCTGCCAGACCGGAGTGCAACCGGATGGGAATTCAGGTAACTGCCCGAGATCGAAATGGCTTTCCCCCGGCCCGTGAAAGTCCGAACCGCACGATGCCAGCAGATTTCTGTCCTTGGCGTGCTGGGCAAACCGCTGTGCTTGCTCCAAGGTATGGCTGGACGTAACGACTTCGAGGCCTGATCCACCGAGTGCGCAAAATTCGTCGAGCAAATCGCTGAGCACATTTTTGCCCAGATCGTAGCGGCCCGGATGTGCAATCACGGCATGGCCGCCGCTGCCGCAAATCCAGCTGACCGCATCGCTGAGCGTGGCCCATTCGTGCGGCGCATACCCCGGTTTACCTTTAACCAGATATTTTTTAAATACCGACTTAACATCCTTGGCGTAGCCTTGCTCAACCAGAAAACGCGCAAAGTGCGTACGTCCGATCAACCGGCGCACGCCGACATAAGCATATGCGCCTTCCAGGCTGCCGTGGATGCCGATTTTTGCCAGCTCCGCGGCAATATTCTCGGCGCGTTGGGTG
Organism: Nitrosomonas sp. Is24; assembly: GCF_033063335.1. Lineage (NCBI taxonomy): Bacteria > Pseudomonadati > Pseudomonadota > Betaproteobacteria > Nitrosomonadales > Nitrosomonadaceae > Nitrosomonas > Nitrosomonas sp. Is24. Next base: position 102,341 of record NZ_JAWJZG010000001.1, read on the forward strand.
CGTCCGGCGCGAACAGCGGTCAAACCTTCAACCAGTGGTGCATAACCCGGATCAATATCCAGCCCGACGATATGCAAAGTGCGGCCGCGCCAGCTGACGGATATTTCCACGCCGTTTATAAATGTGATACTTTTCGTTTCGGCGGTCTGACGCGCTTCCGCGAGTCCGGCGATATCGTCGTGATCGGTCAACGCCAGCGTTTCGACGCCACGCAAGGCGGCGCGCTCAACCAGTTGAGCGGGTGATAACACACCATCGGAAATGGTGGAGTGACAATGCAAATCAATATTGAGCATGTAAATTCGTTGCGCAATGCAGGACACGCATGATAGCAAATAACCCGATTGAAGAGAAATAATTGTATTGGATAATGAAAGAGATAGTTAGATCCATGATAGAAAAACCATTTTGCAAGGACTCCCAATGACTATGCTACAAACTGTTCGCGATCATCTTGCCGCTGCACCGCATCGCAGCCTCTTTTTGGCAGGCGCGCTGCAAGGCGTGCTGACGGTATTATGGTGGATATTCGACCTGACCGGACGTTACGGCATCGCCGGATCGATGACCGCTTGGAGCATCGTCCCGACCTGGGCGCACGCATTCCTGATGATTTATGGTTTTTTCCCGTTTTTTATTTTCGGCTTCCTGTTCACCACGTATCCCAACTGGATGAACGGTGAAAAAGTAAAACCGCAAGAATATGTCGCCACGTGCGCATTGATGGCGGCGGGCGTGGTGCTGTTTTATGCGGGTCTGGCGACGCACAAAGTCATCAGTATCACCGGCGTGGAATTGATGCTGGCCGGATGGAGCATCGCCGTTTACGTGCTGTTTCGCATCCTGCTCACGACACCGGCGCAAGATAAGCGCCATGCCAGAGTTACCAGCGTCGCGCTGCTGATGGGCTGGCTCGGCGTGGCGGCGTATTTGGTCTGGCTGGTGACCGGCGCCGCACTGGCGCTCGATTGCGCGCGCGTTGCCGGAATCTGGTTTTTTCTGCTGCCAATTGTACTGACCGTTTCGCATCGCATGATCCCATTTTTCTCCAGCCGCGTGCTCGACAATTACGAAATGGTGCGGCCGTTCTGGATGCTGTGGCTGATGCTCGGCTGCATTGCCGCGCACGGTTTGCTGCAATGCTTTGAGTTAACAGCTTATCTGTGGCTCGCCGACTTCCCGCTGGCTGGGTGCGCGCTGTATTTGTCGTACCGCTGGGGATTGCAGCGCAGCTTTAAAGTGAGTTTGCTGGCGGTATTGCACATCTCGTTCGCTTGGTTCGGTGTGGCGATGCTGCTGTACGCTGTGCAAAGCCTGGTGTATTTCGCCTCCGGCAACCTGATTTTGGGCCTTGCTCCGCTGCACGCCATCGGCATCGGTTTCTTCTCCGGCATGATCCTCGCGATGGCCTCGCGCGTCACCCTTGGCCACTCCGGACGGCCACTGGAACTCGACCGCTTCACTTGGTTACTGTTTTTGGGCTTCCAAGCAACCGCCGTAATCCGGATTCTGGCCGACCTCATCCCGGCGATTGCGCCGATGTTCTATGTGCTGGCCGCACTGGTTTGGCTAACGTGCTTTGGGTTATGGGCGGTTAAGTTTGCGCCGATTTATTGGCGTGCTAGGGTGGATGGGAAGGCGGGGTAATATCAAGACATTTACTGGTTTATGGTTGTATTTTTCTACAAAAATTTTACGGAGCAGGCATGATTAATATATTTAATGGAAGTAACAAGCAGAAACTCATGCAATCAGAGATAGCAGTACAAAGATATGCATCTGTTAATGCTTATATGGCGTATGAAGGGCAGATTTATTGGACGCGTGCACAATTCTTCTTGGCAGCAAATGCGCTTTTAATCGGTTTTGCTCTTCCTATTTTGCCTACACTCATTGATAAACAAACATTGTACCGAATAATAATCGTATCTGGAGCATCATTGGCTGGATTGATTCTTACATGGCTTTGGCAACGATCGCTGAAAGCGGGTGAGTATTGGCTTAATCATTGGCGGTCTGAACTTAGAAAATTAGAAGAAGATGCATATGGCGATCTTCTTTTGCATCGAGAATTTCCACCGGAGTCAGGTAGAGTGAGTGCAACGAAAATTGCCCACCACACTACATGGCTATTTTATGGTGTTTGGGGATTAGTGATAATCTATTTGTCATACTTTGCGTTTAAGTTATCGCAAAAAATTTGTTGAAGAGGTAGCAGCACAAACATTTAAAAAGACAGGCGGATTAATATCCGAATATCCGGCAGAGATCTCGTAGCAATTCAAAAAAGAGCCATGGAAAAAGGTATGTCGTATCAAACCTTAATCGCCAGTATTTTCACAAATATGCTTCTGGAAGCTTACATGACGCTACCGCCAACAAGGTTGCGAATTCAAATGGCTAAAAGGCCGTAACGGGGGCGTGTCTTACAATCTGTACTCAGCTAAGCGGGGTTATCCCGTTCAAGAAAATTGATTCGATTCGCTGACCCCGCGCTAAGCTGCGAGGTCAGTATATTTAACGCTACAGAATCAACTGATTTTGTTGCGGCGCACATTCCAGCCGAGTACTGCCATACCAGCCAGCAAGAGCGCGTAGGTGGAAGGTTCCGGTATCGGTGAAATGGAAATCGCATCGAGGTCGAATCCTTGGCTGGCGCCCAATACGTCAAGGCCGCCGATGCCAACTTTGGTAAATGCCGTAGCTCCCAGTCCGGCCAGGATACCCGCATAACCGGATAGATCCAGCGTGATTACGCCGGATGCATTGGTGGTAACAGTCGGTTGTATATTGCCGCCATTGTCAGTCCAGAGAAATAGCTGTGCACTTTCGGCGTTATCTCCAGTTTCCCAGATTTTAAGTATGTTGTTGGCGCTAAAATTAGCGCCGAAGCCTACTTCAATATAAGCGCCGGTGAAAGCTGTACCCGAAACACCAGGCTCGCCCGGCAGCGATAAAAACCGATCGTCGGGTGCTCCCAATACCGAGCTGCGCGCTTCTGCTTCTGTCAAAACAACTGGAAAGCCGCCTGACAGAGAGCCGCCATAAAATTCCCCTGGAAAACTGCCGCCGACACTACCCCGAAGCAATGTGTCCGTGGTGCTACCAAAAGTTTCTGCCGCTGCTGACACTGGGGATAGCGCGATAGCGCCGAGAGATAGTGCAACTAAAGAAGAATGGAAATATTGCTTAACTTGATTGATTGAGCCCATCATCTTACTCCTTTGTTGTGAAAAATCATTTAACTGCATATTCCATACTACTCTCTATTAGGATAGAGATAAAATGTTTTATGTGAGTGTCATTAATGATATAAATTTTTTGTAGACGCTGTATGAATTTTTACTGCATGCGCCACGGGCGCACAAATTACAATGACTTGGGTTTGTGTAACGATGATCCCAACCGGAATGTGTATTTGACGGAAACCGGTATCGCGCAAGCGCAGTCGGTGGGGCATGAGCTGCGCGATGCGGCGTTTGAGCGCATCCTCGTTTCACCCTTGCCGCGTACGCGCCAGACGGCGGAAATCGTCAATCGCTATCATGCCGTGCTAATTGAAGTGCACGCGGATCTTGCGGATATCCGTTCGGGGTTCGAGAGCCAACCGGTGCCGGATTATTTTGCCGCGATTAGTCACGATCCGCTGCGGGCGCGCGTGAACGGCGGCGAGTCGTTGCTGGATCATAAGCAGCGCGTGCTGCGCTTTATCGATTGGCTAAAAGTGCAGCCGGATGAGACATTGCTGGTGGTTGCGCACGAAGAAACGCTGCGGGTATTTGCCGCCTATTTTGAGGGCGGCATTGCGGATGCGCAGTTGCGCGACATCCACATCGGTAACTGCGAGTACCGTCGCTATGTTTTAGCGCGCTGATTTTAAGTTTCTTCTATTCTTCGCGCGCCAGCCAACCGAGTCCTTTGGCATGCAGGCTTTGGATGTACAGCCGCTCGGGCGTTTCGGTCACAGCGGTGGTTTCTGGATAGGTTCCTGCGGGATCTTGCAGATCGGCGGTTACGGTGCCCTCTTCGTTAAATGCGATTACGTGGCCATAAGCTTTGGGGACCGGCCACAATGCGCGCGGCAAACGCAGCGTGATTTTGCGCAGCAACGGCTTATCGCTCATGGCGTCGATGACCGGGTTGCGCGGTTTGGCGAAGCCGAGCCAGAGCCTGCCGTCAAGGCCGCGCATCAGGTTGTCCGGGTAGCCGGGCAGATTGTCGAGCAGCACGGCAGCTTGCGGCGAACCTTGCGTAACATCGAGATCGTTGGCGGTTACGGTGATTTTCCACACGCGATACCGGCCCGTTTCGTTGACGAACAGCGTTTGTTCATCCTGCGAGAGCGCGATTCCGTTGGCGAAACTTAGTCCCCTGGCTACGATGCGCGCTGTTTTGCTGGCAGGATCATATTCCAGAACGCGTCCGGTGGACGATTGCTCCATGATGTCGAGAATGCTGGCGGTGAAGGTGCCGCCCCAGTCTTTGGGCGCAAAGCGTGATGAAGCATCGGTGAAGTAGATTTTGCCGTCGGCCGCGACCGTCACGGCGTTGGCATAGCGGATTGGATCACCGCTTACTTGATCAGCCAGAGCTGTGATGGCACGATCCGGCCCGATGGATAGCAAACCTTTGATCGCATCGGCTGCGATCAGGTTACCGGTAGCATCGAAATCGAAGCCGAGCACGCGTCCGCCGGTATTGACGAATATTTCCTGCGCGGTGCCATCGGAATTCATGCGCAGAATGTTGCCGCTGGCCATCGCGGCGTAGAGTTTGCCGTCACGCGACAGCGCAGCGTGCTCCGGCCCGGTTTCATTGCCCAGATCGATTAATTGGATACCAGCAAGCTTGTTGTTTACCGTATGTACTCCGGTATAACCCGGCGCAACAGGCGCTTGCCAGCTCACCGGTTCTACCGGTACTGGCCATAAGCTGAGGTATGCAGCCAGCGCCAGCATGGCGATGATAAGTGTCCAACCGGTTTTTTTCATATTCCACCGTGAGTCCAGAAGATTCAGTGAGCGTGCGCAAACCGTTATTTTGTCATTTCATAGCATTTTCTGTAAAAATTATCGCCCGCGTGATCTACTTCCCAGCATCCGCACATCCTGCCATACTGCAAATTGATGGGTTGGCATCATTCCGGCAATAACTTCATGCGTGCGCCCGGATATACCGGGGGTTAAGAAATTGAAAGGGGAATTCCATGACTCGGATCACTGAAATTATCAATCATGCGGGCCGGTGGCTGGAACAGCAGCAAGATAAAGAATCCAGAGGATGGGGCGAACGGCGCGGCGGTCATGTTAATGTGCTGAATACCGCCGAGGCGATGATCGCGCTGATCGACAGCGGTGTCTGTCATGCCGGTACCGGCTCGATCCGCGGCGCGGCCGATTTCTTGCTGAAGCATCAGACATTGGATGGCCAAGATGCCGGTTCATGGCCACGGGAATTAACCACGGATGACGGTAAAACCATCGATATTCCGGATTTGGTGCGCACGGCCTATGCGATTCAGGCGCTGATCAAGGCAGGCAAGGGAATCGACGAGCACCCGGTACGCATGGCATTGGTTTGGCTGCTTGGCCGCAGAAATGAAAACACCAAAGGCTGGAGTTATGCCCGGGGTAAACCCGATGCGCTGATGCCCACGTGTTTTGCGCTGAACGCTTTGCTCGATGCTTACGATGCTTACCCTGGTGCTTATCAGACGCAGATTCAGGAGAGCCTGCAACATCTGGTGGAGGCTTACTACCACGACGGCGGGGATGAAGTGCGCGGCTCATTCGGCGCGCCAGGGCCATTGCAAGGCATTCACACCATTCATGCCGCGCTGGTATTGCAAATTGCCCGTAACAATAACTTGAGCCGGTATCCGGAGCAGGAGAAACAAGCGGTCGAATGGCTGCTGCGCAATCCCGATAAAGCCATCCGCTTGCGGGAAGAATGGGTGGAGATAGACCAAAACCAGGTTACGGATGGTCAAACCGGCGGTTATGGGTTCATGGTGATGGCCGATACCTTATTGATGAAGCTGTTGCTGGGATCGGAAAGCATCGACGACAAAAAGAGCGCATTGGCGCAAGAAGCCATGCATAGCCTCAAAGACAAGATCGATGAAAGCACCGGCGCTTTTTACGGACCGCGGTTATTTTCCTGGGCCACGGCAAAAGCATTGTCGGCTTTGGCGGTGATGCAGAAACACGCCGGTGCTGAATATCCCGATCTCCCCGCGCGGACGCCCGAATCCCGTGCCGGATCCGGCGGCTTGAAAACCGGTCCTGTCATTATCGGGCTTGTAACGCTGCTGTCAGGGTTGGGCTTTTATTTGATGCTCAACGATAAATTCGGCTTGCTCGAATTCAGCTTCTTTGTCGTGATGATGCTGGCGGCGCTGCTGGCATACGGCGCCATCGGCGAGAAAACCTTCAGCGAGCTATTCAGCAACGTCGGCGGTTTATTAAAAAAGGGTAAATAGAAAACCAACGATGAGCTGCGCTGCATGAACGATTGTAATGTGAGAACGATGCCATGATTGATACCATCATTTTCGATGCGGAAGGCATAGTCATTGATACCGAAGCGATTTGGGACAAGGGGCAGGCAATTTTTCTGCAGCGCCGGGGCTTTGTCTATGACCGGGAACGGATCAAACCGTTGCTCACCGGCCGCACGCTGGCCGAAGGTGTGGAAGTCATGAAGCAAGCGTACCATTTTGAGGGTGATACCGAAGCTTTGGCGCACGAGCGCGCGGATATCGTGCGCGAACTTTTTATTCATGAAACGGCTTTTATCGAAGGCTTCCTGCCATTCTACGAGTCCGTGCGCAGCCGCTACAAAACCTGCGTCGCAACGGCGATGGATCAGGAACTGTTGAAACTCGTCGATCGGCACCTCAATCTTTCGGCGTTGTTTGAAAACAGAATCTATACGCTCGACAAAGTCGGCTACCGCTCCAAACCGAATCCGGATATTTTTTTGTACGCCGCGCAGCAGCTTGGTTCTGCGCCGGAAAATTGCGTCGTCATCGAAGATGCGCCGCATGGGATTGACGCCGCAAAAAGCGCCGGGATGCGCTGTATTGCGATCACCACCACTTATGATCCGGAAAAATTGCGAAAAGCCGATGTCGTCGTCCATGCCTACGCGGAAATTGACCTTGCCGCCGTGGATCAATACGCATCGATACCCATGAAATAAACGCGCTGCATCAACGCCAGCGTTTTGCCGGGTCTTGGCGGTAAAACAGCGCGAGCTGCTCGTAAACGGAAGGAAAATGTTCCTGCGTCACGAGCGGCAGTTCAAAAAAAACTTCGCTCAGCACCGCGAAAAACTCCGCCGGACTTTCCGCCGCATACGGATCGATGACGGTTTCCTGCTGCCGGTCAACCTGGCGGCAGAATTTCTTGTAGGCCGTGCTGAATACTTCATGCCAGGTATACGCGCTCATATTGGCGTGCAATTCCGGGCAACCGTTGGGGCCCTCGTACAACATATCGATCTTGTGCGCAAATTCATGGATCACCACGTTTTCCCCCACGTGCGAGGCCGGTTCCGCTGCATCTTGCCAGGAAAGAATCACCGGCCCGTCAGACCAAGCCTCACCCGATGCCGCGTGCTGCACATGGTGCACGATGCCGAATTCATCCTCGTAGTCGTAATCCAGCATGAATTCGCCGGGATACACGATAATCTGGCTCCAGTTGCGGTAGTAATCCAAGTCCAGATTGAGAATCAGGATGCACGCCTGCAACGCAATCGTGGCACGCATTTCGTCGGTGATTTCCAATTCATGCGCGCCGTAAAATTTCTTGTCGTGCAGAAATAACGTGGCGCACTCGCGCAAGCGCAGCAGTTCCTCGGGGTTGAGTCCTTTCAAACAGCGCAGATGGATCAGTTTTTGCCAGACGGCATCGGCAATGCCCTCGTGCTGAAGGATCCGGTTACGGTGCCAATTCGTTAAGCTCCACGACATGCGAATAATCTCCGGGAAACTGCCTTGAACTTGTGCTTATGCCTTCGGACGGGTTGTATAAAAGCGGTCTAGCGAGGATGAAAATAATACCTTCTTTTGTTCCGTTTTGCCTGAAATGGACACGGAGAAATACTAAGACCATGAGAATTCAGGTAGAATTGCACTGTTAGGTTCGTGTGGCAGGGCCAACGCCAAACGATTGAGAAATCGGATATAACCATCAAGCCATAGTGTATTTTTAGATTTTTAGAGGAAGACTGTAAATGAATTTTAAATTTAGCATCGTTTGTATTATTGGCCTGAGTATCGCCCTGATCGGTTGCGGCGGAGTTCCCGAAGCAAGTTCGGAAAATTGTTCAGGAAGAGGAATGGAATCATCGCTGACAGCATTCAAGAACGACGAAGCTGCACGCGAAGCCTTTATCGCTAAATGCGATGAACTGAAAAAAGCAAAATAAGCATACGGCTGGAAATTCAAACCCGGCTCCGGGGATGGTTTCTAGCGTTTTGGAAGAAACTGGAAGTCGATGTCACTTCCAGCGAACGGCGAATTGGAAGCATATGCTTCGTTCGCCGTTTTTGTTTTGGAATTGTACGTGGGTGAGCTCATGATTTGATTGACCGACAATACGGTTGATACACGGTATTATGCTTGTGTAAATCATTCCTCCAAAATTTGTTCATGACTACCAAACGTTTCCTAGTTGCATTGTCTTTTCCCGGAGAGCATCGGAATTTTGTTTCACAGGTAGCGGATGTATTAGCGGAGTCGCTGGGGAAAGATAAAGTTTTCTATGATCAGTGGTACACAGCAGAACTGGCACAGCCGGACATGGATACGCTATTACAGTCGTTTTATCACAAGCATGCCGAGCTCGTTGTGCCATTCCTATGTGCAGATTATGAACGTAAAAAATGGTGCGGGCTGGAATGGCGGGCAATCAGGGATCTGATTAAGCAGCGGCAAAGTAAGGATATTATGCCGATGCGTTTTGACAGTGCGGAAATTACTGGTTTTTATTCCATTGACGGTTATGTCGATCTAAATGATCTTGCACCACAACGTGCCGCAGAAATGATTCTCGAACGGTTAAGGTTGAATCAAGTTGCTATACCAAAACAGCCTACCAAAATTTATTCCAATCGCTTGCCCACCGTCGAAGGTGAATTCTTCGGGCGCGAAACCGAACTGAGACTGCTCGACGAAGCATGGAAAGGTGACGGTACGCGCATCATTCAGTTCATTGCACCCGGCGGTACAGGTAAGACCAAGCTGCTGCGGCATTGGTTGGATCATACGGATAACATCGACGCACTGATCGCCTGGTCGTTTTATTCGCAAGGGTCGAGCGAAGACAAGCAAGTTTCCGCCTCGCCGTTTTTCAGTCATGCATTTGAGATGCTTGGTTCGACTCGCTCTTTATCTTCATTTACAACCGAAGAAGACAAGGGTGACTATCTGGCGAGCTTGCTGCGGCAGCAGCAGCGTTTCGTGCTGGTGCTGGATGGATTGGAGCCGTTGCAGCATGCGGGTAAAGGCATGCGCAATGAACTCAAGGACCGGGCAATGCGGCGATTGCTGCTGAGCCTCGCCGGACGCAACAACGGCCTGTGCATTATTACTACGCGTGTTGCTGTGCATGAACTGAACAATCGTACTCACGTTAAAGTCCACGATCTGCAAAACCTTGCTGTTGCCGATGGCGTGAAGTTGCTGCAATCACTGGGTGTGCAAGGCAACGGCAAAGAACTGGAAAAAGCGGTGAGGGAGTATGGCTGTCATGCACTAGCGCTTCACTTGCTCGGGAGCGCGCTTCATACCTATCTGGATGACGATGTGCGCAAGCGTGACACATTGACTGAACTGATCGGCGATTACGATGATTTGGAGCGCCACGCCTTTAAAGTAATGCAGGCTTATAGTAATTGGCTGGATGGCACGCCCGAGCTCAAATTGTTACTGTTGCTGGGATTATTCGACCACCCGATTGAAACCGAAGTGCTGCAAGTACTGTGGCAAGCACAGATTCCAGGTTTGACGGCAAACATCGACGAAAAAGCCTGGAAAGTTGCCATTCGTGACCTGCGGGAAAAGCACCGCTTGCTATCCATGCACGAAAATCGCGCCGATCTGCTCGACTGCCATCCGCTGATTCGAGAATACTTTGGAAAACAATTACGGGAGGGGCAACCCGATGCCTGGCGGCAGGCGCATAGCCGGTTGTACGAATATTACAAAGTGCTGCCGCAAAAACTGTTTGGTAAGGAGTCACCTGACACGCTGGAAGAAATGCAACCGTTGTTCAGCGCTGTGGCGCATGGCTGCGCGGCGGGGTTGCATCAGCAGGCGCTGAATGAAGTTTACTGGCCATGTGTACGACGTGAATCTGATGCTTACATTGTCAAGAAACTTGGGGCATTCGGCGATGACTTAGCTACTGTGGTGCATTTTTTCACTACGCCGTGGCACACTCCCGCTGTGGATATGGTGGATGATGAGCAAGCTGCCTTATTAGGTTGGGTCGGTTTCGATTTATGCGGCCTAGGTCGTTTAAGTGAGGCGCTGGAACCGATGCAGGCAAGTATAAATACCCGAGTTCAGCAAAAAGAATGGATATCCGCTACCATCAACGCTATCAATCTCAGTAATGCGCAGCTTGCTCTTGGAAATGTGTTGGCAGCACTCAATACCAGCCGCCACAGTGTAGATTATGCTGACCGATCTGGGGATTTATTTCAACGCATGGGAGCTCGTATCATTCGCGCCAATGCTTTGCTTCAGGCTTGGGAAATTGCATCGGCCTTTGAGTTATTTAAGGAGGGGGAACAGATTCAGCAGGAGAGACAGCCCCAGTATCCGCGTCTGTATTCACTACAAGGCTTCCATTATTGTGATTTCCTGCTAGCACAGAGCGAGACGAAGGACGTGATAGGGCGTGCGCAATATGCTCTCAAACTTTCTAAATCTGCTGATGGTAAAGGTGGAATGAGCTTGCAGGACATTGCTCTGGATCAACTGATCCTCGGACGTGCATATGGGCAACAGGGGGATTTCTTGCGAGCCACTCGCTGGCTCGATGATGCTGTTGATGGTTTGCGCTCGACTGGAATGCAAGAATTCATACCTCTTGGCCTGCTCGCCCGCGCCGCCCTGTATCGCGATGCCCGCAACCCCAATCACGATTTCGCCCGAGCCCGTCAGGATTTGCAGGAAGTGTACGATATCGCCGAACCGAGCGGTATGCGGCTGCATTTGACCGATTATCATCTGGAAATGGCGCGGTTGCTGATTGCGGAGCGAGAGAGTCCTCCTCGAGTTCCCTTGGAAAAAGGTGAGCCGGAAGGGATTTCATTGCAACAGCATGTGGCAGAAGCAGCCAGGCTGATCGAAGAAACCGGCTATAAGCGGCGCTTACCCGAGCTACAGGAGTTGCAACATAAGCTATCGACCATTTCAGAGCTTCCCTAGCGTTCCTGTTAAGACCGCGCGGAGTCTGATTACACCTGCACTTCTTGCGACAACGCTTCCGCTTCGCCGTTGGAGAGCATGAACACGCGGTCGGCGGCGTTGATGACGGCCGGTTGGTGTGAGACCGCGATGATCGTTAAATCCTTGGCTAAATTTTGCAGTGTTTCGCAGATGGTGCGTTCGCTTTCCGGATCGAGCGCGCTGGTGGGTTCGTCCAGAATCAGGAATGATGGGCTATGCGCCAGCGCCCGGGCAATTGCAATCCGCTGGCGTTGACCACCGGAGAGCAATCCGCCGCGTTCACCGACTACGGTCAACATGCCATCCGGCAGCACACTGACAAAATCCCAGGCACCGGCCTGGCGCAGTGCACGCTCGGCATCGTCGGCGGTGAGCGTGGGTTCGCCGACCAGAATGTTATTCAGTATGGTGTCGTGCAACAAAATGGTGTCTTGCGAGACGTAACCGATCATGTGACGCCATTGGCGAAGATTGATGTCATGCAGCGGGATTCCATCGATTTGGACTTCGCCGGATTGCGGTTCAGTCAAGCCGCACAGTAAATCCAGCAGTGTACTTTTGCCGGTGCCGGAAGGTCCCATGACGGCGGTGAAGGTATTGACCGGTATTTCGATGTTCAAATCCCGGAATATTACTTTGCGATCATAGTTGAAGCGTACGTGGTGCAGCGTCACACCTTTTTGCAGCGTGGGTTGCAGTGTTCCGGTCGCTCTCTCGGCGGCTGCGCGCGCGCCCTCGGCGGCTTTGCGCAATGCCCAGTAGGCGCTTTCTTGCGCCGCCAGTTGCTGGTGCCGGCGCTGTGTTTTGTTCAACAAGCCCAGAATACGCGTCAGCAAAAATACCATCAGCATGACTTCCGGCAGCGACAACTCCCATACCACCAGGGCAAGATACAAGCCGCTGGCAGTCAAAGCGGCCAGAATAGGCTCTTGCAGCGCGTTTAACGCTTCCCGGTTCATTACCTCGCGGCGAGTGGCTTTTTCCAGTTGCTGCGTTTGTTCGCGCAAAATGGCGTCGGCCACGTTATCGCGCGCCATCGCTTTAAGTGATTTTACCGAACTCAGCACATCCGACAGGTAGGCGAGCAAATCGCGCAACAAATGGGTCTGCTTCGTACCGGCGCGGCGCGTGGCGCTGACCAAGCTGTTGAGCACAAACAACAGGAAGGAACCGATAATCAGCGAGGCAAGCGTCGCTTCCCATGAAATGAACAGTGCGACGACGGCGTACACCAGCACCTGCACCATGAGTGACAGCACATTGACGCTGTGTTCGAAACCGTTCGCGGCGCGGTAAGCTTCCGAAGCGATGGAATTGGCGAGCGAACCAACCGGCTGGCGCAGATAATATTGCCAGCGGCTGGCCAGTAAGGCTTCGATCAGATCCAGGCGCAATGCGGTAGCGACATGCGCAACGGTATAACCGACTTGGCGATTGGCCAGCAGCAGCACCAATCCCTTGAAAAACATGCCACCGACGATGATGATCAGAATGGTATCCAGCGTCGGATTGATGCCGATATCTTGCAGCGCTTTTTCCATGAACTTACCGATGCCGGAATCGTTCGATCCACTATCGCCGACGGCGATCGATATTAAAGGCAATAATGCAGTCAGGCTCAGTCCTTCGGCAATACCGGCGATCAACAGCGCAACGAGCACAAAGGCACTACGCTGGGGGAAAACCATAATGTACGTAAATAATGTACGCATAAGCCGGTTATAAAAATAAATCGAAAATCATGGGTTTTTTTACGTGATTATGATGCATCGGGCAGGTCGCATAAAACGCCGTCGATCAATTGCTGGATGCGCTGAGCGCGATTGGCCAGGCGCGTGTCGTGCGTGACGATGACCAGACTGGCATTGATTTTATGATTCAGCTCCAGCATCAGATCAAATACGTGTTCAGCCGTCTGCCGATCCAAATTGCCGGTCGGTTCATCTGCCAGAATACAAGCCGGTTGCGTCACCAATGCGCGTGCTACGGCGGCACGCTGCCGTTCACCACCGGACAACTCACCGGGAGTGTGTGTCAGACGATGGCTCAAGCCGACCAGTTTCAGCATATCGGCGGCGCGGTCATACGCTTCTTTGTTCGGCAGGCGGCGGATCAGCAGCGGCATGGCGACATTTTCCAGCGCGCTGAATTCCGGCAGCAAATGATGAAACTGATAAATGAAACCGAGCGAACCGTTACGCAGGCGGCAGCGTTGTTCTTCGCCAATGTGGGCGATGTCTTGCCCGAGAATCCGGATATCGCCGCTACTCGGCGCATCCAATCCACCGAGCACATGCAACAGCGTGCTTTTACCCGAGCCTGACGCGCCGACGATGGCCAGCATCTCGCCCTTGTGCAGATCCAGGTTGACACCTTTCAGTACCGGTACCGCCAGATCACCTTGCGAAAACTGCTTAACCAGGTTGCGGCAGGAGATGACCACATCATTCATAGCGCAATGCCTCCGCCGGGTTTACTTTGGACGCGCGGTAGCTGGGGTAAATCGTGGCCAGCAAACTCAAGATAAACGACGTTGTAGCAACGGTGGTGATATCCGCCATTTGCGGATCGGTTGGGATCTTGCTGATGTAATAAATTTCGCGCGACAGGAATTGCACGTTGAATAGGCTCTCAATGAATGACACTACTTCACCGACATTGTAGGCCAGCAGCATGCCGCCGGTCACGCCGAGTATCGTGCCGAAAACGCCGATGAACGTTCCCTGCACGATGAAAATTTTCATGATGCTGCGCGGGCTGGCGCCGAGTGTGCGCAGAATCGCGATATCGGATTCTTTATCGGTCACGGCCATCACCAAGGTCGAGACGATATTGAACGCCGCAACCGCGATGATTAACGCCAGAATCAGCGACAGCATGCGTTTTTCGATCTGGATGGCGCGGAAGTAATTGGCGTGTTGTTTGGTCCAGTCGCTGATATGACTGTCGACGCTCAGCAGCGCGGGCAGTTCTTGCACGACTTTGGGCGCTAGAAATAGGTCGGTCAGTTTTAAACGCACGCCGGATACATTGTCGTTTTCCATGCGATACAGCTTTTGCGCATCGAACATATGAATCAAGACCAGACCTGAATCGTATTCAAAATGCCCCACATCGAAGATACCGACGACGGTGAATTGCTTCAGCCTGGGTAAAATGCCTGCGGGGGTGACTTGGCCTTGCGGGGAAATCAAAACAATTTTGTCGCCGACGAATGTCCCCATCATGCGTGCCAGTTCCATGCCGATGACGATGCCAAATTCTCCCGGCGCCAGATTGTCCAGTGCGCCGCTGATCATCGAATCGGAGAAATCAGCCACCTTATCTTCCATCGAAGGCAAAATGCCGCGCACGATCACGCCTTGAACCACTTGGTTATGCGACAGCATGCCCTGTGCGCTGACATACGGCGCGGCGGCTTCGACGGCAGGATGTTTTGCTGCTTCTTGCGCGATTTGCTGCCAGTGGCTCAAATTGCCATACGGACTGCCGATCTGCACATGCGACGCGACACCCAGAATGCGTGTGCGCACTTCTTTCTGAAAGCCGTTCATGACCGACATGACGGTGATCAGCGCCGTCATTCCCAATGTAATGCCCATCAGGGAAATCAGTGAAATAAACGAGATGAAGTGGTTGCGTTTTTTGGCGCGCGTATAGCGCAATCCAATGAAAAGCTCGTAGGGAGACACGAATTAAATTACCCGTAATAAGTTCAACTGCGAAGTTTGCCACATTTAAGCAAAACTTAACAAATAATCGGGCATCGTACGCCGGGAAAGTTACAACAGTGCAGGCAGTTAGAAACTGCCGCGAGCCTCATTGACCATTTGAGTCAGCTTGGCGATATCGAGCACATGTAAATCATGTCCTTGGCGCAGGATGAGGTTGCTTCTGACGAGATTGTTCAGTTCACGCGAGACCGCTTCACGGTGAGTGCTGACCAAATTGGCGATTTCGGTTTGCGTCGGCGACGGTGAGATGACTGCAACATTCGTTGAAGTCATGTGATTTCTTGCCAGGCGCAGCAATTCCGATTGAATGCGGTTACGTACCGCCAATGTGCTGTAATCGTACACACGTTCGGTCAGGCGGCGGACCTGTCCGGTCAAACGTTTCAATATGGTTTCCGCGATCAGCCGGTTGGAATACACCAGATCTTTGAAATCCAGCGCCGGCATCGATGCCAGCAATGTGCTGGTTCTGGCGATGGCCGTGGCGGAGCGGGGGTGGCCGTCGATGGCCGTCAGCTCGCCAAACATTTCGCCGGTGGGCAAATCGCACAGGATCACTTCCTGCCCGGACAGGCTGTGATACATCACGCGGATTTCACCCTGGACAATGAAAAATGCGCTATTGGTGTGATCGTGATAGCGCACGATTTCATTTCCTTCGTCATAGCGGTGCCATTGGCAAGCGGCTGCGACCATTTCAATGTCCTTGGGCGGCAGATGTTGAAACTCTCTAATAACTGACAACATGGCCGTAGCGCGGTCGATCGGTATATTCCGCATGCTCATCCTTTCCCGGTTTTCTAAAAAGTCTTTGTCCATTTTCAGATTTTAAACAACTCTTCTATCCCCTGATAGGGGTGATGATATATCAAAATAGAATAAGGTAAAAAGACTTCTTATTTGACTGGAAAAAAAACAGAAAAGCCTTGGAAAGCAATGAAAAAGATCATTGCTATCGACAAAACACTTAGGATTTGTTGATAATGATCAATGTTCATTTGCATAATCACAAAAGTTTTTGCAAAGATTGGTAAGATGAAATTGTAGTTTGATGAGTTTGTTGTCAATGTAGATGCATGCCGTTCAGTCTCACTTAACTAGCAAATAGTAAGGGGAAGATCCATGACAGCTTTTCTGAACAGTAGCAATTTCACAACGGGTTCCAGTGATGAACAGCAATCACTGGCTCAGGCATTAAGCGATATTCTGAAAAACGAGTATCACGGCAGTTTCTTCGTGCTGCTGGCTGAGTACCAGCGCATCCTGGCGGATAACCATCAGCGTCAGCGCTGGCCGGAAATCCATAAAAAGCTCGATACTTTATTTAAGTGCGGCAGTGCGGAAGTTATCAGCGGACCGATGATCGGTATTCCCGTTTCCATTCGCGACAGCGATTATTTCAAGGAATCGGCCCAGTTGATCGGCAAGGAAAGATCCATGATGGCCACCATCGAATGGATGGCCACCGCCTGGAATGCAACGTATGCCGACACCGGTTTGTGGATGGGAAAAACCTTTGAGCCGGTATCGCGCGAAACGGTGGCGGCAAAAACCCGCAACGATGCAAAAACAATGAGCGGTTATGATCCGGCCACTGTGCGCATCGGACGCAATTTTTTCCGTGAACCGCCCGATCCCAATGCGCTGCAAGCGATCGGATTGCCAGCGCTGACGCAATTATGGAAGTTGAAAGACCGGCCGATGCGTCCCGATGTGCGCGGATTTGACTGCCAGCTGCTGACGGAAAATCTGGCTAAGGAGAAAGCCATTCCGTACAGTAAAACCGGCGGCTATTTTCTTTGCAATATGGGCACTTCCGTGGTTCCGGAAATGAATGGTAAAGCTGTGTACCAGCTCAATTACCGCTGGCCTGACCTCGGTCCGGTGTACCCCATGACGCGCTTGATCGATGAAATCGTTCGCATCGACGACGGTATTTATTTGGGTCAATTGGTGTTCGCCACGCAGCATTACAGCTTGGGAGTCTTGGTTTTGCCGAATGGCCATGTCGTATCGATCGGCGATAACTACCCGTACTGCTCGATGATCGACAATATCAAACGAATTTTCCCCATGGGCTGGATGGATGAAAAAGATCCGTACGGCTATCAGAACAACGGGTTTTTCCTGATGATCGATCCGGCTTATGCCAAGGCATTTTATGCGGACGATGCATTTCCGCAATTGCGCCCGCGCCCGGGTGAAACCGGTTTCAACGAGCTGGGGTATGCGCAAACGGCATCCATTGCGTGCGTGTCCGAGGGTGAGAAAGCCGCAGCGGCGGGAGTGCAGCACTGGCCGGAAATCACCGATTGGGTTGATGGTTGGAAACAGAATGAAGCGCTGAAGCGTAAATTCACCACTTTTATTCTGGAAGAATCGACCAAGGGCGCGGAAGATGGCGATGTGACCCAATTGCTGCGCGAGGGCGAGTCGATTTTGCAAATGCTGCAACGCATCAGCGCGGAAATTTCCGCGCAGAGCAATCCGCAAGACAATCTGAAACATTTCGAGAAACTCAATCGCCTGTTCCGCCGGGGCGTCGCGCCAACGGTGGAAAATGGCTTATTTCAGGGACAAGGCGCGCGTGGCTACAACATCCGCATCGACAGCGATGAAACGGCGGATTGGTACGGTGAAACAACACGCACGGCCGGTTTCGATTATTACCACGGCGCAACGCTCAACCTGCATTGCGGCTTTGCTGAAACCTTCTGTCCTGATCCCAACGCCAAGCCGGACGATGAATATCTTTTCCCCGGCCGTCTTGCAAGCGATCTGGCGCTGGGACACAGTACACCCAACGTGCTCAACCTGATTTGGCACAGTATCGGCAAGTATATTTTTCCGTGGGCGGGAAAGTCCTACGAAAAAATATCCGGGCGGAAACTAAGCATGTTGCTCGACGAAAGCGATGATCTGGCCGAGCGCTATCCCGAGCGTGTGCATGCGTTGAAAACACATCTTGCCAGCGCCCCGCATTACACGCTGGTGGAAAAAAATAAAGCGCACTTTTGGGGTGCGGAAGGTGTGTATGCCCAGCATTTGAAAAGCGGCGCTTGGGATCGCGGTATGTCCGGTGAAGACAAGGCATTTTGGGAAAATGAGGCGGCTGCGCATTGGGTGGATGGCCACAATATTCAGGGCAAACGTGTCATTGCGGCGGATCCGCTGATGCGGATTATCGATATGAATTACCGGATTCCGGATGCAGCGCTGCAAGCCGCATCGGCGGCTGGGCCGTCGCCGTTTGCGCGGCAAGGCTACATTTTTCTCGGTGTGGACGATCGGGAATCAATTTTACCGATGAATAATGGCGGCGGAAAAAAGAAAAAGGTATTTCAGTTTCACTACCGCTTTCCAATGATCGGCGGGCCGGTTCCGATCGGTTTTTGTCTCGATGAAATTGTTGAGATCGCCGATGGCCTTTATCTGGGGCAATTGATTTATTCCACGGCATTGGATAAGCCATTCCATTCGTCCGTCGATCCTGCCGAGTATCGATATCAGCTGTTTGGCTATTTTTTGCTGCTCGATGACGCATGGCAGTATCACAGGCTGGCGATAGGATTGGATACATTGAGTTAATCAACGCGGAGGATGGAATCATGAGTAATGACAAGCACAATCGAGGCGGCATCCGGATCGATCTGGAACACGGAACGACCGATACTTCCGCACTCGGCAATATCGCTATTTTTCCTATTCCCAATACCACCCCCGATAAGATCAAGACATTGCGTGATCTTGCGTTGAGCGATATCAAGCTCAGCGATTTTCCGGTGGTGCAAGCGTGGCGCAATCAGCTGTTCGATCCGGAATGGATACCGGAGGTTTGCGATGAATTGCCGCGTTTGTTAACTGATTTTCTGCGCCAGCCCGATCATGCGGCGCTGCCGCCGGTGACGCGCCGCGCGCAGGCGTTGAAGCATGTGTTCAGCCACAAAACACCGCTGGTGCGCAGCACCGATTTGCTGCCGGGGCAAACGACCACCAGCTTTGTCGGGCCGGTTGTGTATATGGATATGAGCGGCTATTGCATTTGGCCCGAACTGGAAACGCTGGCGAAACGGCCGCAAAATCCGTTCAAGATCAAACCGGAAGTGGCCAAGCGGCTGAATGAGGAAATTTTTCCCTTCTGGCTGGAGCGGCGCACGGTGCAGGAGGCGGCGCGTTATAGCGATTACGATACCGCCGATTATGCCAACGATCAGCGCGATGAAGTCGATGGCGGAATGTGCGAAGGCAAGCCGTCCATTGACCCGCCGCTGAAAAAAAGCGCCGGTGAAACACCCAAATGCCAGGAACTGTTTGAACGGGTAGCTTTTTACTTATCCGATAAAGCCACGGCCGTTTCCCATACCGCACCGGATTTCGCCCGGGTGCTGCAATTCGGGTTTAACGGACTGATCGCGCAATTGCAGAAAGATATCGCGAGCGGTATTGCGGATACGCCGGAAAAAATTGAATTTGCGCACAGCGTTATCGCAGTGTACGAAGGCGCCAAGATCTATGCCGGTCATTTGGCCGAGGCTGCTGAGAAAGCTGGGAATAACGAGCTGGCCGCCATTTGCCGCAAGGTTCCGGCGCAGCCTGCCAGCACACTGGCGGAAGCGATTGCCGTCGTCTGGATTTGTTACCACTTGCTGTTGCAGGAAAATACCAATTTTGGCCTCTCGCTGGGACGATTGGATCAGACGCTGAACGAATTTTACTTGCGCGATTGGCAATCGCAGCCGGATGAAGCGGCGAAAACGGCGTATACAAAGCGGGCGGTTGAATTGATGTGCCACTTCTTTTTGCGCTGCTCCGATCATGTGCCGCTGTCGCCGGAAAGCGCGGAAGTATTGTTTGCTGGCAGCGGCTCAAACCAGGCCCTGACCGTGGGCGGCACGCGCTGGGAGAATGGTCAGACGGTCGATGCGGTCAACGACATGACCTACATCATCCTGAAAGCGACGGAGATGTTGTCCATCCGCGATCCGAACGTGCATGCCCGTTATCATAGCGATATTCATCATCGTGCGCCGGATGGCACGCCCTTGGCGGCGGATGAGATTTCCCCGTATCTGAAACGCATTTGCCAGGTGAATCTGGTTACACGCGCCACGCCTGCGCTGCACGGCGATGTGCCGGTGATTCGCAGTATGGCGAATTATTATGCCAAGCACGATCATGTCACGGCGGACGAAGCGTTGGCGGATGCGTACGACTACGCATCGATTGGTTGTATCGAACAGAATGCCGACCATAAGCATTACGGTCATACCGGTTCCACCTTGCTGGTGCTCCCGGCGGTGCTGGAGCTGGCGATGTTCGGCGGCAAGCACCGCAGCGACGGCATCGGCAAGAACGATCCCAATTTGTTTTACGGTAAACCGGACTATACCTCTCCGCCGTTGACGGCAATGACATTGATGCAGGATTTCATCGATAGCTTCCGTTTCCAGCTCGACGAAATGGCGCGGCATTGCGTGCAATTCAATAATTATCTCGGGCGCACGCTGGAAAAAGTCCGGCCTTCGCCGCTGCTATCGGGATTATTCGATGGCCCCACGAACAAACCGGGAGAAAGCGGCGCCAAATTTCGCGATGTATCCTCCGGCGGCGCCAAATATAACTCTTCCGGAGTGGCTATTATCGGATTGGCCGATGTCATTGACTCGTTTTGTGTCATCGATGCGCTGGTGTTTGGCGGCAAAATGTCCGCGCAGGAATTGATCGCGGTGTTGGATGCCAATTTTGGCCGTAGCCCATCGGCCGGTAATGCGGCGGAAGCGCAAAATTTTGTCAAAAACTGGCTGGATCGGATCCGGCAATTGGCAGGCGGTTCCGGCACGCATCCGGTAGCGGTCACGCCGCAACGGCTGCAGGAGTGTATGCGCTTGATCCGCTTAGCGCCGAAATATGGCGCCGGTGTCGATCAAACGCCCGGCGGGATTTATAACAATGCCTTGGCGGTGAAATACACGCGCCTGCTGACCCAAATGATCCAGGAGGTATTTTTCAAGTACCGCACGCACCGTGGCGGGCGCTATCTGACCGGTTACTGGAGTATGACCAATCATGCCGGGTTTGGCATGCTGAGCCGGGCCACGCCGAATGGCCGGATGAATAACGCGTCGTTTGCCAGCGGCATCACGCCGTGTCCCGGCATAGTTAAAGCCAATGGCGATGCGGTGATGCTGCTCGATCACATGCTATCGGTTGCCAGTGTCGATCCGGATACGGTACAAAACGGCTATACCTACAATCTCAGTCTGACGCCGCGCGGCAAAGCGTATTTCAACGAAGACTCCGAGCTTTTTGCCGCGCATATGAAAACATTCATGGATCAGAACGGCGTGCTGGTGCAGCTGTGCGTGACCTCGATTGAGGATTTTATCGCCGCCAACGCCGCCGCAACGGCGGCAAGCCGCGCCGGTGCCGGAGAAGCCGAGCAAAAAGCGCTGGCGCCGTACAAAGATTTAATGATTCGCGTGGCCGGTTACTCCGCTTACTATGTCACCTTGAGTCCGTTGATGCGGCAGGAAATCATCGATCGCGCCAATTTCGATATGAAAAGCGGCGTTGAGCAGCATGAAACCATAGGAGCATAACGATGCATGCCACTATTCCCGCGTTGCCCGGCGGTATTCACTATATTCTGAAATCCGGCATCCAACTGGGTGAAGCGGATGGCGCGCCGAGCGGATTGTTGAACCGCATGGAAGGCACGATGCTGGCTGCGGGCATGGCCGTAATGGTCAAGCTCGGTTTTGGCTTCTTGATCAATCCGGGTTTAACTGAGTCCCAAGCGAAAAAAGCACAGCATTTTTTTGAAAATAATTTTGTCATCAAAGATCCCAATGTTGCGGGCGGTATCCGCTACTATCAGGGGAAAATCCTGATCCGTACCCGTAAACCGCAAGATGACATGAATGTACTGATCAAATTCTGCCCCAATCCGGAAGCGCTCTATATTCAGACACTGCTTGGCCGGCAACTGAATCCGGTTGCCATCGTAACGACCGAAGCGCTCAGCGAAACGGAAGCGGACCGGATCGAGCGCGATCCGAATGAGGTCGATCTGGTGATCCGGTTCAAGGATACCCGGGCGATCCTGGGATTGGCTGAGCGCCCGAATGTGGATGTCGCACAATTATTGATTGAAAATCTAGTGCAAATCACCGGCAATTTCGGGCATATGTTCAAGTTCGGTGCGATTGGCATGAACGTGCAAGCGGCCATGAAGGATTTTTTATGAACGGCGAAAAGGGGCTGGTTTTCGACATCAAACGCGATTGCAGCGAAGACGGCCCCGGCATCCGCACGACGGTGTTTCTGAAGGGCTGTCCGCTATCCTGCGTCTGGTGCCAGAATCCCGAAGGCAGAGCGGTTAAACCCGAGACCGATATTCATGGCACACATATTGGCACGTGGTACACGGTGGATGAGCTGATGTACCGTTTGCTGCAAGACAAACCGATTTTTACTGCCAGCGGCGGCGGTGTCACGCTGTCGGGTGGCGAAGCGACGTTGCAAATGGGATTCGCCAGTAAACTGCTGCAAGCCTTGAAGCGCGAAGGCATTCACACGGCGATAGAAACCAGCGGTTTTTTCGATTATCAACACTTCAAGAATGAAATGCTGCCGTGGCTGGATTTGATCTATTACGATATCAAACTGATGGACGAGGCGGCCAGCCAAGAATATTGCGGGCACTCGAGCAAGCGCATGCTGGATAATTTTTCTTGCTTACTCAAGGATGCGCGGATACCCGTTATTCCCAGAATCCCGCTGATTCCGGGAATAACGGCGACAGAAGACAACCTCCGCGCAATCGCCGCGTTTCTCGATCAGCAGGGCGTTAAATCGTGCGCATTGATGCCCTACAACCCGTTGTGGAGCGATAAGCTGAAGCAATTAGGCTTGCCGGTTCGTTACGAGCACAAAGGCTTCATGACCCCTGCTGAGCAAAAAGCCTGCATCGGTTATTTTACAAAAACCAGTCAATCCAATTGAGAGGAGATCATGCAAAAAGACTTTCATCATGCGACAACTTACGTGCTGGCGCGATTGGCCGGTTTTGATCACCCTGAAGCGGATATCATTGCCTATGCTTCGCAGTACGTCGATGATGCGACCAATACCGGTGTGATTCACTTCACCGATGGTTCCATGTATGAACATATCAGCTCGGCGCATAAAACATTCGATTACAAAAATTTTGACGAGCTGGCCAACCACCAGGCATGGCTACCGTTCCATTTTTTGCCGGGTAATAATGAGGCGAATGCCGGACAGAATCCGCAGGATACCTTCATGGACAAAATCGTCTGCAAACCGGATAGCCCCATTGCCAGGGACATGGTAGCCGCGTGCATCCATAGCAAGAACAGTCCGCACGCGTTGCAGCGGCTCGGCATTACCCTGCATGTCTATGCCGATACTTGGTCGCATCAGGGTTTCGCCGGAGTTAATCACAAGAACAACGATATAAGTAAGCTGAACGATGAGGACAATCCCGGTAATTATCTGGCATCCCGGTTGAAGGATTTCTTCGGCGATGCGTTTGATGATGTTGCCAGTAAGCTGGTGGGCGATACCTTGCCGCTGGGTCACGGTGCCGCGCTCTCCTATCCGGATCGCCCCTATTTAAAGTGGAGCTACAAAGATCACCATAAGAACAAAGTCGTTAGAGATAACGCGGCGATTTTTTTACAAGCTGCGGAGAGAATGTTTATCGCGATGCAGCGTTACCGGCTAGGCGATGCCAATGCCAATGTACCTGGGTTGCAGGCTACGGATAAAGCCCGAATCGAAGCATTGTTTCGCAATATCAAGCACGAAGAGGAAAATGCCCGGCATCAAGCATGGCTGGAGCGTATCGCAACCGGTTATTTCAATTTTCCGCCGGTTAATCTCACGTATATCGCAAAAGGGCCCGGCTCGTGGAAACACAAGGCGCTGGGCACGATCAGAGTTACCGACGATAAAAGCGAGAGGTTTGAACTCAAACCTGACTTTCTGACCAGCCATTGGAAATTGTTCCACGATGCGTTGCAATTACACCGCTTTTATGTGATTCATGAGCTGTTGCCGCGCTATGGTATTTGCGCGGCGTAGCGGTAATGCGTTGAACGCTCTATTTCTGGCTGATTTTTTCGTCGAGATGCTCGACCTTGACTCTGGCCACACCGTGCAAGCCGATCTTTTTAGCCGCGCCATGCGATAAATCGATGATTCTGCCTTTCTTGAACGGTCCGCGGTCATTGACCAGAACGTCGACATGACGGCCATTTTGCAAATTGGTCACCCGGACGCGTGACGGCAACGGCAATGTTTTATGTGCGGCGGTCAAGCCTTGCGGGACGAAGCGTGTTCCCATCGCGGTGCGATTGCCCGATTCCGAACCATACCAGGAGGCATGGCCGACTTCGCGGTAGCCAGCGGCCGAGCGCATCGGGTAGTAGGTGACGCCCTTTATCGTGTAAGGTTTGTTGTACGGTGCGGTGAGATTGGGGTAGCGTTGACTGCCCGCATCGGGTGAACGCTGCGAAGTGCCGGAAAACATCGAAGCGCAGCCGCTGATCAAACCGGCGGTCAGCAATATGACGCTCAAATGCTTGCGATAGGTTGACTGTTGCATCGTATCTTTCATACAGAAATGTTTCCAAAACGCGCTGGATTATAGCGGTATCCGGCTGCCATTAGCTATGATCGGTGGCATGAGCTTTTGTTCGCATCACAAAATCTTGAATTTGCATTGATCAATCATATTATCATCGCAAGCCGGTGCTGAAATGACAAGATTGCGCCAGCGCATTCAACGACAGAGGAAGAAGGATTGAACTATGACCGATAACAGCCACATCAAAATCCATGGCGGGATCGCACACGAGGGTCACTATGGTATGTTGCGCGAGCCGACATTTTCGGGCGTGCTTTCCTTCATGCGGCGCAATTACAGCAAGGATATTACCGGGGCCGATCTGGTGATCAGCGGTATTCCGTTTGATCTGGCGGTGACTTACCGCTCCGGCACGCGTTTCGGGCCGCAGGGCATTCGCTTGGCGTCGGCGGAAGTCGCGTCGATGAAACCCTATCCGTGGGGGTTCGATCCGTTCGAGAATCTCGCCGTGATCGATTTTGGCGATTGCTATCTCGATGTGCATAATCCGATGACGATCCATGAAACGATTGCCGCTCATGCCCGGCATATTCTGGCATCGGGCGCGCGCATGCTGACGTTTGGCGGCGATCACTATATCAGTTATCCGCTGCTGAAAGCGCATGCGGAAAAGTTTGGCGCGCCGCTCGCGTTGATTCATTTCGATGCGCATAGCGATACCTGGTCAGACGATACGCCGAGTTCGCTGAATCACGGTTCGATGTTTTATAAAGCCGTACAGGACGGATTGATCGATCCCAAACACTCGGTACAAATCGGTATCCGCACCTGGAATGATGACTTCATGGGCATACATGTGTTGGATGCCACTTGGGTGCACCGGCATGGCACCGATGCGGTGATTGCCGAAGTTGAACGTATCACCGGCGATCGCCCGGCTTATTTTACCTTCGATATCGATTGTCTTGATCCGGCGTATGCGCCCGGCACCGGCACGCCGGTGTGTGGCGGATTGACTACCGCGCAGGCGCTGGCGATCATTCGCGGTTTTACCGGCATCAATCTGATCGGCATGGATATCGTGGAAGTGTCGCCACCCTACGACCACAGTCAGATCACGGCGCTCGCCGCGGCGCATATCGCCTGCGATTTGATTTGCTTGCTGGCAAAGCGCAAAGCGGATGGGCTGCTGCACATTTGACTGGGTGGCTTAAAAAACATAGCGTAAATTAATACCGCCACCCCAATCGGGACTGCGTTCCGAGAAACCTTTCAAGCCATAAATGTTGAGTCTGATATTGTTGCTGACTCTTTGGGAAAGATAGAGCGTGAGGTCTCTGCTGTCTTGCAGCCGCACGGGCGATTGTCCCATGTTGTAACTCGTTCCCACAGTGACGGTTCCGGATAGCCGGTAACCGATTCCGGCCCCGCCATAAAATACATTGTGAAACGTTACATGGGACGGATTGCCGAGTATCCGGTAACCAAAAGTGGCGCTGAGTGTGAAATTCGAGATGGTTTTATATAGATCTCCTTGAATTGCGTAATCGACCCGGCCGGTACCCAGATTCTGGCTGGTGCTGGCCGTGGGGATTTTTAACCGGGTGGTGATATCAAAAGCGATACCGGTCGGCGCATGATCGATTAAGTTGTAGCTGAAGGCGGTAACCATATCGCCCAACCCGGAGCGGCTTGTGCTTGAAAGCGCAGAACCGCCCAAAGGAATGCCGCCCGCCAGGCCGAGTGTGCCGACTTTACGCTGTCTCAATTTGCCGCTGCTATCGTCAACACCACTGCCGTCGTCAATGCCACCGCCACCACTGCCATCGTCAACACTACCGCCGTCGTCAATACCTCCGCTGCCACCGCCTCCGCCACCACTGCCGCTATCGTCGCCGCCGCCGTCATCGGTGCCTCCGCCACCACTGCCGCTGTCGTCACCACCGCCGTCATCGCTGCCTCCGCCACCACTGCCGCTGTCGTCGCCACCACCGTCATCGCTGCCTCCGCCGCCACTGCCGCCATCATCGCCACCACCGGATCCGGAATTTCCACCCGAGCCCGAGTTGTTTTCATTTTCGGAGATAATCACCGGACAATTGATGTTTAGTTCATCGCAAATAACGATACCGCCGCCACTGGAGCCTCCACTGACACCGCCTCCATTAATGATGGTTCCTCGGCCATCGATACCGCCGATCCCGGGACCCAGCACATTGCCCGGTCCGGTCATATTGAGGTATGGAAGGGTTATCCGGAAGGATGCCCGGCCCTTGTCGTAGCGTGCCGTGAAAGGGACATACCAAATATCGGTCGCGGATGGTCCGCCGTATTTGCCCGTTGTGAAGTCGGTTGCAGTGCTGAAGCTGAATCCATCCGCAAATACTGCGGGGGAATTACCGGCAATCGATAGAAGTAGAATGAACTGGAACGGCGGTGATGATAAGAATCGGCGCATGGAGACTTGCTATTGTTGGGGTTAGTTTTGTGCTCGACATGTATGGAATTATTTCCTACATAGTGGAGTGTAATTATCCTACATAGGATAAAACTAACAATTTGAGAAGTAAATAAGTATTTTACTGATTTAGGTTTGAGAAACCATTAATCGCGCGTGCTTGCTTAGCGATCCAAATCCCGGTCGCGATGACTGAAGTCCCTGTCTCGATGATCGCTATGATCGCGAATTTGATCTCGATCCAAGACATGATCTCTATCCAAGGTATGACTTCTATCAAGGGCATGATCTTTATCCAGAGTATGATCCCTGTCGCGGTTATGATCTCTATCCGGGGTATCGATGTCGCGGAGATTGTCTTTGTGATCGCTTGATTTCTCCAGGCGATCCGCCCCCTCTGAGGGCTTCTCGGGTTTATCCGCGGATCCGTGACCGGAAAGATTTTGCTCGCGGCTATCTTGCGGCTTTTCATCATGATCCTTTCCGGAAGAGCTAGGACGATCTATTTTCTGATCACTGTCGGGTGCGATTGTAGTGTCTTTGCCATGAGAGCCACCCCCGGATGTGTGATTCTTGCCCGAATTACTGTCAGTGTCCTTTTTTAATTCCCCTTTATGACCTGAGCCGGACCCGCCGCCCTGGTTCTGATCGCTCTTGTCACCGTGAATCGATTTGGCTTCGGGCTCAGTGCCGGAGTTATTTTTTTTGCCGCGATCGCTGGTGTCGATTCCATCGTTGCCGATTCTTTCCAGAATTTGCAGTTGCACCGGCACTTCTTGCTTGAGTTCAATCCGTTCGGGATTGATCCGCTGATCCGCACCGGGCCGGCCGCTGATCTGAATGCGTTGATCCAGTCTGAGATCGCTCCTTACGTTGCCGGATACCGGGCTGCCCGGATCCAATGTGACAATCCGGTTACTCAGGTTTAATTCCTTGCCCTCCAGCGCATGGATATAACCTTCGATCACGACATGATCGACATTGCCGATACTCTGCCGGGTTGGTTCCGCTTGAACCTGATGCGCCTTCATTTGAAGACCATCCCAACGGCCGGCAATGGATATTTCCATGCCTTTCGCGAGACCTTGCGGCATTAATTTGGCATCGTGATGAATGCGGGTGCCATTGACTTCAATGCCCTGTTCGTCGATTTGCGTGATATGGCCGTTTAATCTGGCTTCGGCACGCGGTGCAATGGTCTCGACGCGTGAAGCGGCAATGGTGCCGCTGGAAAGACGGTGACCGCTGACTTGTACCCAATCGCCGGTTTTGAGATTGGAGAGGCTGCTGTGTTCTCCGCCTTGTCCGATCCGAACGGTTTGACCCAATACTTGCATTTCTCCCTTGGTGGTATCGAAGTGGCTGACCGGCCCGACCGCGGCATGGATTACTGCAATGTTGCGCGCTGTGAGTTTATCGCCTGTGCCCAGTGCCCGGGCGGCAACGATCTGGCCCACGGCCAGTTCGCCTGCGCTGGCTGGCTGGCCATCCATGGAGATGGTTGTGCCGGAGCTGTAATGAATTTCAATGCCGTTGACACAAATGCTGGCGAATCCGGTGATGACACCTACAATTCCTGTGCCGCCGATACCGCCATCGTTTGCGATGCTTCCGGTTCCACCGATTCCGCCTTGCGGGTTGCCGGTGCCGCCCATTCCGCCATCGTGCAGTCCAGTCCCGCCGACGCCGGATTGAGCCGCACCGGTACCGCCGATTCCGGAGTGGGTAAGCATGACGGGATTAATGAGAGAAGCGTTGTCATCGCAGTTATTTTTTGCGAATGCGCTGACAGCGCATAAGAATGTCAAAGCGATCATGCCGAATTGATGCAAACTGGCTTGGCATATCGCCGCTAATGAAATTTTTTTCATTCGGATAGATTCAAGTTCTTGTGCTAGGAATGCGAATCGCTTGTGTGCCCGGGGGTTTTTTTCGGTTCGACCGGTTCGCTGTAATAATAAATGCCAAATGTCATGCGGTAATCCGGCTCGCATTTTTGCGCATCGGTTTTTTCCAGCTCCAAAGCGGTCTTGTTGATTGCAAGCAAGGATTCCATGCCCAGTTGCGCGGATTTCTCAGCGAGTAGTTTGACTGAGTCGGCGCTCAATCCATCGTAGTAAACACTGCGCTCCAGGAAAGGCTGGTTGTGACCGAGCAAGTTGCTGGTTGCGGCCGCCGCGTGATCATGCAAGTTATGGCCAAAATAAAAAACTTTTTCATCAAAGCCATGTGCGGGAATGAACGCTGCTGTATTAAGACAAACACGGTTTTCTTCGTCGAAGTGAGCAACGCCAAGTCTTAGCCACTCATCCAGCACAACCCGTGAGCGGATATCGCAGCTCACACTGGCAACCAATCCCTCAAAAGAAATATCGCCACCTTCCCGGGCAAATCTTGGCAATCGTTTGGGTTGATTGTTTTCGTCCAGATAACGAGGGTCGCTGCTCCAGAGACTGACCAGCCGGGCGCCGAGTGAAATCGCTTGCGGCGTGGTTTCGGCGCCGGAATAACTGCCATGGCGTAATCGCTTGATGTCTTTGCGGTGAATACCGGTCAGCAAACTGAGATGACTATCCGTCGAGGGTTTATCACCGATTTTGAAGTCGTTTGCGGCTACTTCAACATATAAATCTTTCAGCATTTCCGTCAGAAAGGGATAGGTAATTCCTTTGGCCAGCATCAGTTTGATGAATGGCCGTAATACCCGGCGCACTGCTGTGATCAGTGCCGGTGAAAGATTGGAATTGGTTGAATGAACGCCATGCATAACGATTGTCCGCGAGGAAGTGAATGCCATTAACGAATGATTGCAAAACATTTTAGCATGTTGTGGGAAAATATCACACAAATTGTTGACATGGAAAATTTTCCCACGTATAGTATTTCTTGTGCGGGAAAATGTTACACGTAAATAGCTTTCATCAATGATGAATCGAGAGCTGCCGTTTTAGTTAATGTTGAATGAGAGATTCACTATGTTTGAAATATCAATAAAAAGAAAGAGTAAAAAGGTTATTGCCTGCGGTGCGGCGATCCTGGCTTTATCGGCAAATAGCGTTGCTGCTGATAACCAAGTCAATTTTGCACTGACCGATATCCCGGGCCGCTGGTTTGATACCGGATCGTCAGTCGCGGGCAGCCGCTCGATTGCCATCGCCTCGCCGGGCGCAAGAGTCAATTTTTCGGGAAACTCCAATACCGTGCATACCAGAACCAGTTTGATTTACCCAACTGGCGCGGCGGGCATGCCATTTAATACCGATCCCAAAAAGGGTGGCGACAGTCTGATACTGACGACACCGGGATTGTATGTCTTTACTTGCAGCATTCACCCGTACATGTTCGGTGCGGTGATTGTGGACGATCCGGCAACTACCGGATTGGACCTGGGTTCTTCACTCAGCCTGATCAACGGTATTACGGTTCCAAGCAGCAGCGATCTCGCTACGCGGTTGTTACGAACATTCTTCATTGCGACCAATCCGGCTAACTGGCAGAACTACGCCAGTAATGCTAAGTGGCATATTACTTATCCCAACGTGGATGTGCGCGTGGACATCGGTGTCGTCAATTTGCCCGCCGTATTGAATGCGCGCTACGGCAATGACATCAATCTATCCGCGTTGCAAAATCCCGCGATTCCGGCGGTTGGAGAAATCTGGGCGGCAACGCAATTTGAAATGACTGCGGGAAAATCCAAACCGGGAACCGTTTCTGCAATTGATGGCACTAATTGGCAAGTAACGCGCAAGGTGGCGCTGCCTTCGATCAAAATGAACAATCCGCATAATATGTGGACTGATAGAGATCAGAACGTTATCTATGTAACGCAATGGTTTGACAAAAAACTGACGGTTTATGACCGCAAAACCGGCGCGCTGATCCGCAACGTATCCGTTGGCGAAGCGCCAGCGCATGTGATGACGCTGACCGATACTGATAGATTGCATATTACCAACAATGGCGATACCCGCACGGATTCGGTGATGGAATTGAGTCCACTGGCTGCTCAAGTGTTGCGCCGGGTGGATATTGGACGAGGCAATGCGCACGCGCACTGGATGAGCCATGACGGCAAAACCATGGTGACGCCGAATGTGCTGAGCGGTGATACCACGCAGTACAACTTCAAAACAAATTCCATCGAAGCCATTCTGCCCGTGAGTGGTCATTTCAGCCATCCGCTGGCTACCGGCATGATGCCGGATGCCAGTAAGTATTACGTCGCTAATTTGCTGGATAGCACTATCACCGTGGTTGACATGAAGTTACATAACGTTATCAAGCACATTAACCTGATTGAGCATTACGACCCGCTATCCGGCGTTATTTCCGGTCCTGTCGGCGCGTTACCGGTGCAAACGCCGGTATCGCCGGATGGGAAAAATATGGTTACGGCGAATACGCTCACCGGCACGATCACTATCGTCGATACACGCCCCAATCTGGCGACAACCGATGAAGTGGTGGCCATGCTGCCGTGCGACCCGGGCTGTCATGGCGTGCAATATGGCGCCAAGAAAGGCGGTGGCTACTATGCCTATGTCACCAGTAAATTCTCGAACAGAATGCTCGTTATTGATCCTGATCCCAACAGCGATGGCGATCCATCCGATGCCAAGATAGCAGGTAAAGTCGGACTGTTCGCCGCAAACTCTACCGTGAAGGATGACACGATTACGGCTAATCCTGGCATGGGAGGACAAGGTATTCTGCCGATTCCGCTGGTTTATAACGGCTGGGTTCAGAATTTGCCTGCAGCATGGCGCAATCAATTGACTGCGGCACAACAAGATCCAATTAAGTAACGGAATGTTGGATAAGAAGATAGTTTCAGAAATAGGTTGTTAATTTAAATGTTGTACAGTGTTTGTTACTTTTATCAATGAGGAGAAAAAAATGAGTTCAGGACATGACGGACGTGATGATGATTCATCGGGACACGAGCACAAAGCTTTTAAATTCACGATTGTGGATAGTAAGGTAACAGCTGCATTTGAGCTGGATGATGGCGTGTGGGAATCAAAATCGATCGACGATGACGGCAGTGAAACCTACGTAGTGGAAGGAACCGAGGTCGTTCGTACCGAGGTCAAAGCTTTCGGCACGGAAATAACCCGCTATGCCGACGTCGATGGCGACGGCACTTACTTGCGTGTTTCGGAGCAATGGACAGTTTCACCGGGTGCTAACGGCACGGTTCCAAAGTTTTCCGGGATACTGAGATTCTCACCTACCGATAGCGATGATGCGATTGCAGTGCGCGCCGGTGAAGACTGCTCTGGTGGACGTGGTTCCGATGATTTTGTAATCCGCGATGTATCGCATTTGCGCATCGATGATTTCAGCTCGCTGGAGCATGATACGCTGGTTTTTGATACCGGCCTTGGCTTAACGTCGAAGGAACACTTGGCCAGCTTTGTTACTGATATTCATCAGGAAGGCACCAATTTCATCGTGAACTTCGGTTCCGATGTATCAATCACGCTGGTTGGCGTTCAACCGGATCACATCAGCTGGGATGATGTTAGCGTGCTGAGCTAACATCCGCGCATCAAGAGGTTTTTAACTCCTCCCGTTTATCAATTTCAGCTTCTCGCGGAACTTCCCAAAACAGGCCGTATCGCGCCTTTTTGGGAAGCAGGGGGATTATTTTCTAAAAAATTGGCTAACCCGGCATTTTTTGGAATTCACAGATAAAGGAATTTACCATGAACACTTTACTTATCAGCCAAGAGCGTTTGCTGCAAGCGAAGATTGCTTATACGCCGCGCAACTTAAAATTGGAAACAGTAGCGGCGTTGTTGCAAGGGGACGAAGTAATTCCCGATGCCGGCGATATGGTGCTGGCGAAGGTTACCAAGATTGGCCACCATAGCGGGCTGGAATTGGCGCACGGACGGCGTTCCGCTCTATTTGCAGGCGATGAAATCATTGTCTGCTATGGCGATCGTTATGCGCCCGATCAGTTTGAGGCGAAAGTGCCGGATGATTTGCAGGCATGCGATCTGGTGGCATCCGGCGGCATAGCTTCGCGTGTTAATTACCGTCACGCCAGTGTCAAAGCACCCACCAGCATCGAACCCATCGGTTTATTGCTGGATAGCCATAATCAGCGCATCAATTTGCGGGATACCGCACTGCCTAAACTGGTCAGTTTGTTTCCACGCCCCTACACAATAGCGGTAACCGGAACTGCGATGAATGCCGGCAAAACAACCACTGCGGCCACTTTGATTCGCGGCCTGGTCAATGCAGGCTATACCGTAGGCGCAGCAAAAGTGACCGGCACCGGTTCCGGCAGGGATACTTGGCTCATGACCGATGCCGGATCTAAATTAACGTTGGATTTCACGCACGCCGGTTTTCCTTCGACGTATATGCTTACGCCGGAGCAAGTCGACCATATCGTGGAAACGCTTGTTATGCATCTGAGCGCAGCCAGAGTGGATGCGATTGTGCTGGAAGTGGCCGATGGCTTGTTGCAGCGCGAGACAGCTGCTTTGCTGGACTCCAAAGTCTTTGCACGAGCCGTGGATAGCGTAATTTTCGCCGCAGGCGATGCCATGGGCGCGGTGGCAGGTATTGAGCACTTAAAGCGTAAGAAGCTGCCGGTAAGCGCGGTCAGCGGCCGGTTGACAGCTTCTCCTCTGGCGATCATTGAAACAGAAAAGGCCACCGGATTACCTGTGTTTGATAAGGCTGCGCTCAGTTCTCCAGCTATCGCCAGTGCGCTGCATATTCCGCTGCAAGGTTCATCGCTGCGGAAAATATTGGCAGGCTAGCCAGCGTGCGAAGCGCACATTACTCTCAACATTATTAAGTCCGCACAATGAAAATTCCTCCGATACTTCACGGCTACCGCCGTATTCTGTTCATCCGCCTGGTTTCCAATGGGTTATTGCAAGCGGCATTGGCGATTGGCACGGCGTGGCTGGTGAAGGAAATATTCGACGGCTTTCTGACCGTGCAACAGCCGGTGTTGGATACGCGTGCGGTATGGCTGGTCGCAGGATTGATTATGGCAGCGGCGTGTATTGGCTGGCTGCGCATGGCGGAACGCATTGATGCTGAAAAAATGGGGCAGCACTATGCTGCCGAAGTGCGGATCTTGTTGTACGACTGCTTGAGTTTTTTGACTCCCCGGACATTACAAAAGCGCAGCCGGGGCGGTGTATCGCTTCGCTTTGTTGGCGATATGACGTCGTTGCGGCGCTGGATCAGCATGGGATTGGCGCGTGTCACCGTAGCGGGTGTCTCAACCGTATCCGCATTGCTGCTGTTGGGAATGATCAATTGGCAGCTCACCGTCACGGTAACCGTATCGCTCGCCATGGGCGCATGGTTGACTTATCTTTTCGGTAAGCGTATGCGCGCTGCGGCAAAAGAATCGCGGCGGCGCTTATCCAATTTGGCAGCCAATGTGAATGAAAAAGTAACCAGCATCGCGGTTGTGCAGGTATTCGGCCAGGTTGATCGCGAGCGTGAGCACATTATCCGTCAAGGAAAATATTTGCAGGATTCGATGGTTGCCCGGGCGCGCATAGCGGGTCAGATTCTGGGTATTACTGAATTTTCCGCTGCCATGACATCGGCAACCACATTGCTGGCCGGTATTTTTGCGGTAACAACCGGTACCGCGAGTGTCGGTGCGGTTATCGCGGCCATTACCATCGTCGGTATTCTTCTGCCGCCTTTACGTGACTTGGGGCGTATTCAGGAATATTGGCATGGCGCAGGTATAGCACGGGAAAGAATCAAGGAATTTTTGGATAGCCCATCCCTGGTGGCGCAAACAACCAATGCGCCCGATTTGACCGTACGATCAGGCGGTTTGAAGTTTGACTCAGTCAGCGTGACGGGTGGATTGAATAAGCTGAGCGGTACCATAGCGCCGGGTAAAGTGGTTGCAGTGGTTGGGCCCAATGGCGCGGGCAAATCAACGTTGTTGCTATTGGCTGCGCGGCTGATCGATCCGCATGAAGGCAAGGTGTTTCTCGATGGGCAAAACCTGGCGGAACATAGCTTGAATTCAGTTCGCCAAGCGGTTGGTATGGCTGGCCCAGATCTACCTTTGTTACGCGGCACAATCGAAAGAAATTTACGTTATCGCTGGCGCAATGCGCCGGACGAGGAAGTGGCCAGAGTTCGTGCACTGTGCGGGATTGATGAAATGCTAGTGCCGTTTCCGGAAGGAGACAAAACCCGGGTTGCGGAAGGCGGATTGAATTTATCGGTAGGCCAGCGTCAGCGTATCGCATTGGCCCGCGCTTTGCTGGGAAATCCTCCGCTGCTGCTGCTGGATGAAGCGGATGCCAATCTCGACAGCCAAGCCAGTAAAGTCATCGACCGCATACTGGCTAGCTATCAAGGGACTGTTCTCATGGTGACGCATCATGTAGACCATATCATGGCGGCTGATGAAATCTGGTATCTCGAAGCGGGCCGCTTGCTGGAAGCGGGTCCACCCGCTGCGCTGTTGTCCGGTGATGGGCCGGTTGCGCGGTTTTTCGGTATTAGCAAGCCGGTTGCGATTTGAAACAGATTGTTTGGGGAGCGATATTGATGCTATTACCGCTATCTTGCACTATGGCTACGAGTATTGTGCCGCGTTCAAAACCGATGGAGCGTGGCGTGGTGTTGCAACGTACTCTGCAAACGGATTCTCGCCAGAAGTATTTTCTGTACGTTCCGCGGCAGGGCGGAAACGGTGCAAAAATTTTTATTACGGTACATGGCATTTCGCGCAATGTGCGCCAGCATGCTAAAGAATTCGCGGCTTATGCTGAGAAATATGGCGTTGTGATGATCGCACCGTATTTTCCCGCGGATCGTTTTCCCGATTATCAGCGGCTGGGGCGTAAAGGCAACCGCGCGGATATCGTGCTCAATGCAATTGTGGCCGAAGTTGCGCAGCTAACGGGTGCCAGCTCAGATAAGCTTTATCTGTTCGGTTATTCAGGCGGAGCGCAGTTTGTGCACCGTTACATGTTTGCCTATCCGGAACGAGTCGCCAGAATCGTTTTGGGAGCACCGGGCTGGTATACCCTGCCGGATGCCTCGCTTAAATTTCCGATCGGGATACAGCCAGTTCTGAGCATACCGCAAGTACAATTCAATTCCACCCGTTTCTTGAACATCCCGGTATGCGTGCTAGTGGGAGAAAAAGATAACCGGCGCGACGCAGAACTGAACAAATCAACAACCATTGACAGACTGCAAGGTAAAACCCGGATCGAACGCGGCCGGCACTGGGTGGAGGAAATGAGCTACCAGGCCCGGTTGCTAGGCTTGCCGACTACTTATGCTTTTCATCTGCTGCCGGATTCGCCGCATTCGTTTGCGATCAGCATGGAGCGTGGCGGTATGGGAGAGAGAACGTTTGATTTTTTATTTCCAGAGAGCTGAGCATGTGCAATCACTTTCATCCGGCAAAGCAATCTCATTGAACAAACATCAGAACGATTTTGGGATAGTGAATTCACTCGCTCCGTCGTTTATTCCGATGAAAGTTACCTGGCTAAATCTCATGCTGGGCGCGGTTCTGTGCAGTTTTCTTGCCAGCACGGTCACTGTTGCGCAGGAAGATACTTCCGTGCGATCGCAGCAGATTGTCAGCAAAAAATCTTCCCAAGATAAGAAAAGGAAAAAAAGAAAGTCAGGTTTTTTCTATGGCAATGCAGGAACCGGATTCAGATGGAATAAAGGAAAAAGTGAAGTGCGGCTGGCTGGGTTTATGCAGGCGGATACCCGTACTTATTTTGACGATGTGGCGGATTCCGGCAAAGACAATTTTTTCTTGCGGCGGATTCAACCTTCACTCGAAGTTAAATTTAATAAAACGCATAGCGTTTTTATCATGCCGAGCTTTTCATCGGCGTTGGGAATTCTGGATGTGTACTGGGAAGGTAATTTTTCTAAGCCATTCAACATTCGAGCCGGTAAATTCAAAGCCCCATTTGGCTTAGAGCGCTTGCAGTCAGCTACTGCACTGGCTTTCAATGAGCGTGCTTTTCCCACCAATTTGTCACCCAATCGCGAGATTGGCGGGCAAATTTTCGGCGATATTTTGTGGGGTACCACGGAATATCAAGTCGGACTTTTCAGCGGCATGGTCGACAATAGCACCGGGTTGCGCGATAGCGTGATTTATTCAAACCACAGTGGGGTAGATTTCGTAGCGCGGCTGTTTTCCCATCCGCTCAAGCATAGTGATGTTGAGCTTGTAAAAGGTCTAGGGTTCGGAATTGCGTACAGTTATGGCACGCAGCAAGGCAATGCGCAACGTGGTGAGTCTCATTTGCCGGTGTTTATTTCTCCCGGCCAGCAATCGATCGCTTCCTATGTGCGGGGTGCTTTTGCCGATGGCAGCCGGGAGCGGATTGGTCCGCAGCTTTATTATTCCTACGGTCCATTGGGCGTGCTTGGCGAGTATACTGTCTCTCAGCAGAATGTGAGACTCGGTGCAGTGACCGATAAAGTCACCCATGATGCTTTTCAAGCGCAATTGTCTTGGGTGCTGTTTAACGGCGATGCTTCCTTCCGCCGGATCCGGCCGTACAATCCGCTTACACTGGAAAACATCAGTTCGTTGGGCGCGGTGCAACTGGTCGGGCGATATGCGGTATTAAACCTCGATGACAAAGCGTTTGCGCATGGCCTGTTTGACCCGGATCACGCGGTTAGAAAAGCGCAGGATTTCGGCGTCGGCATTAATTGGTATCTCAATCGCAATATTAAATTCCAATTGGATTACAATCAGACCCATTTCACGGGCGGTGCCGGTGGTGGAGCGAACCGGACGGAAGAAAAGGTGCTGTTCTCGCGCATGCAAATTGCGTTTTGAGTTGTTTCTCACGGGTTCAAATCAACCGGTTTTCACTTTCAGCTTCGGAATGAATGCGCTATAGTAAAACGGTTATGTTCCGGTATCGCAATTTCGTTATGATGCGCGGGCAATTGCATCACATACAAAAAGGAAAACTCATGGCAAATTGGTTTGAAAATAATTCATTATCGATTGGGCGTACCCCGCTGGTGCGGCTCAATCGGGTGACTGACGGCGCGGCAGCGCTGGTGCTGGGGAAAATCGAAGGGCGCAATCCGGCATACTCGGTGAAATGCCGCATTGGCGCGGCGATGATCGACGACGCTGAACGCAGAGGTTTGCTGGGTCCGGGCAAAGAGATTGTCGAACCGACCAGCGGCAATACCGGGATTGCATTGGCATTTGTCGCTGCGGCACGGGGAATTCCGCTGACCTTGACGATGCCGGAAACGATGAGTGTGGAGCGGCGCAAATTACTGGTTGCGCTGGGCGCCAAACTGGAATTGACTGAAGGCGCGCGCGGCATGAACGGCGCTTTGGCTAAGGCGGAAGAAATCGTCGCTTCTAATCCCGGGCGCTATGTGTTGTTGCAGCAATTTAGAAATCCGGCCAATCCGGCCATCCACGAGAAGACCACCGGTCCGGAAATCTGGGACGATACCGACGGCGCTGTCGATATTTTTGTCGCAGGCGTGGGAACGGGCGGCACGATTACCGGTGTTTCACGTTATCTCAAGCAAACCAAAGGCAAAGCCATTACCTCGGTGGCAGTTGAGCCTATCGCCAGTCCGGTACTGTCGCAAAAGCGCGCAGGCGTGTCGCTGGCACCCGGGCCGCATAAAATTCAAGGGATCGGCGCCGGTTTTGTACCGGATAATCTCGATCTTTCGCTGGTGGACGAAATTGAGCAAGTCAGCAATGAGGAAGCTATCCTGTATGCGCGGCGTCTGGCGCGCGAAGAGGGTATTTTGGCGGGTATTTCCTGCGGTGCTGCAGTAGCGGCTGCGGTGCGCCACGCCAAGCGCCCTGAGAATGCAGGCAAAACCATCGTGGTGATATTGCCGGATTCCGCCGAACGTTATCTGAGCAGTATTCTTTTTGAAGGTATGTTTGATGCGCAAGGCTTGGCAACAGAGTGAACAATAGCAAGCAGACACGGGATCTTTTGCTGCGCAGCGCGCAGCTGGATGTGGATAGTATCGTAGCGGAGCTGCGCACGCTGCGGCTGGCGTCATTGGAAAGCCGCAACCGGCATGACCGGCCGCCCAGGTTGCCGTCGCGCAGGATTCTGGCCAGTGTTGCGGAAGGCTTGAGCGCGGCCATGTTTCCGAACCGGCTGGGTTCATCGGAGCTGGCGGATGAAGGCATCGATCATTATGTCGGGCATACCTTGAATATGACGTTGCGCGAGCTGATGGTGCAGATTCAAAATGAATTGCACTACAACTCGGGATTGGAAATGCTCAGCGATGAAGATCGCGCGCAATCGATTGCCATTACGCAATCCTTTGCCAAACGTTTACCGCAAATCCGCACCCTGCTGGAGAGCGATATCAAGGCGGCGTATGAGGGCGATCCGGCAGCGCGCAATCTCGATGAAGTGCTGGTTTGTTATCCCGGCATCATGGCGATTTTGCATTACCGGCTGGCGCATGTTTTGCATGGCTTGGGCGTGCCGTTGATCGCGCGCATGATTTCGGAAATCGCGCATTCGGTAACCGGTATCGAAATCCATCCCGGAGCGCAGATCGGCGGCAGTTTCTTCATCGATCACGGTACCGGCGTGGTGATTGGCGAGACCGCCATCATCGGCCAGAATGTCCGGCTGTATCAGGCGGTGACACTGGGCGCCAAGCGTTTCCCGGTGGACGAGAACGGCGCCTTGGTGAAAGGGAATCTGCGCCATCCGATTGTCGAGGACGATGTGGTGATTTATGCCGGTGCTACGATATTGGGGCGCATTACCATCGGGCGAGGATCGACGATCGGCGGCAACGTCTGGTTGACGCGCAGTGTGCCGCCGGGCAGCAATATTTCCCAAGCGCAGATGCGCCAGGAAGTGTACGAAAATGGCGCTGGAATTTGATCTGTGCGATTTTATTGTAAACAAGGGTAAATTATGACGGCTCATAAACTCATACTGACGCTGGATGACGCAAAGAAAATAGCCGCCGGAGCGGAAGCGGAAGCCAAACGGAACGGCTGGCCGGTTGTCATCGCAATTGTCGACGATGGCGGGCATTTATTGCATCTGCAACGTCTTGACGGGGCGCAGTACGGCAGTATTCAAGTCGCGATTGAAAAAGCGCGTGCGGCGATTGCATTCCGCCGTCCGACTAAAATATGGGAAGAAAATATTGCCGCGGGGCATTTGCGCTATTTGAATTTGCCTGGAACATTACCGATCGAAGGCGGCCTGCCGGTTACGGTCGACAATCAATTTACCGGCGCAGTCGGTGTCAGTGGCGTGCGGTCGCATCAGGATGCGCAGATTGCTCAGGCCGGGATTGATGTTTGTTATCGAATAAGTAAACCGTAGTATCCGCGAGCTGTTTTTTATATCGCCCGAAAAACCGGCGGCCATTCAAATCTGCTGTGCTTCATCCGCTTGGGTCAGGTAAATGAGAATGGCGGCAATGATCATCACTAAACGGAATGCAGCCTGCTGTCCATTGGCTGTTTCCGATTGCCACATCAGAAACCATTCGCCGCCAACCGCCATGAATCCGGTAAACCACAGTAACAAGCCCAGTGTCAGTCCGAGAATTGCCAAACCTTTTGCTTGATTGAAAGCGGCGGGATTTTGGATGCTCCGGTATAAACGCAATCCGCCAAGCCAGCACAGCACGGCAATAACGATTTCGGTGCCTATGATGAGGCCGTAAACGGTGTGATGAATGACCGGAGAATGAATGGCGCGCCATAACCCTTGATTACCGGGAAACGTGGTGTCCATCGTCAGCACGTGTGCTACCAGCGTGAAATTCGAGTTGTAATCGGTGAGGTTATTGAACACCACCAGCGAAGCATACAGTGCGAAAGCCAACACCATGAGAAGTTTTGATAATCTCGTATACATGCTTCTGACTCAAGCGGGAATGCTGAGAATTGATGAAGAATTAGAAAAGAGATTCTGCTTTGGTTGAAACCCGGCCAGATTATAGTGTCAGAGGCTTGTCTGGCCGGGGTGAAGCTACTACCGTAAGAGTTACGAAACTTGTTGAATTCCGGACAATAACCAAGTGGCGTTAGGATCTTTCAAATCTTTTTGCACGTGCCAGATTTCATCAAATGCTTCCGGTTCGCCGTTTGGAAGTTCGCGCAGCTGACCGGTGAAGCGCACGCTGGCAATCGCCATATCCTCGGTAGTTTCCACTTCCAGCAAGTTGGCATCGATAAACATGACTTCCGATTTTTGTTGCGTATCGCCTTGTTCTTTCATCTGTGCGCTTATTTCTGCCAGCATTTCCGCGGTTGTGAAATCACGGATTTCATTGATATCGCCACGATCATGCGCGGCCTGTAAGCGGATAAACGAGGCTTTGGCGTTGCGGATAAAAGGTTCTACTTTGAAATCCGCAGGAATATTCGATTGCTGATATGTGCCTCCGCTGTCTTCACCGGAAGCAGTTTCTGCAGGTGCAGTGAAGGGGGGCGTATTGAAACGGTCTTGCGTACCCGCAGCAGCACCCATGCCGGAATACTGCATCGAAGCGGCGTGCTCCGTTTTGGGTTTTCGCAGCATACGGATGACGAAGAAAACAACGCCGATCAGTAACGCCATAATCACAAAATCCATCATGTTGATATTTTCAAACGCACCGCCCATGAAGAGCGCAGCCAATAAGCCGCCCGCTGCCAGGCCCGCTAATGCGCCGCCCCATTTGCTGCCAGCGGAAGGAGCCGCGGCTGGTGTTGCAGCAGGCGCTGCTTTTTGCGTATTGGGTGCCGGATTGACCGATTGGCGTTGCGTGCCTATATTTTTACCGCCGCCCATACGTTTTGCTTCCGCATCGAAAGCGAGTAATCCAAAACTAAGAAAAGCCAAAGTCAGAAAGGTGAGTGTCTGCTTCATCGTTTTGTCTCCCAAACTGTTATTAAAAGATTGAGTATAGCATCGTGCTTGTATTGCCAGCTATACAGAATTTTTCGACCTTGGATATCCTGAAAAATTTCAAGTTATTTTGTTACTGCAGGTAATGGATGAAGTGTCTTACGTGACTAACGCAGCAAGTGCAGACGGGGAATTGCGTCACGCTCTATCCACACAATCGCATTTTGGTTAAATTGCTGCCCTAATGATTTTGCGCTGTGTATATCGATCCCGGGGATAAAAAAACTTTTTTCTGCCGGCCATACGCCAGCCGGATCCGTGTGCACACTTTCAATGCTTGGATAAGCGTGACAGACCAGAAAATGTCTCAGCGATTCATGCGCCGCTACGTTTTCCTCATTGCTGACTAATTGGCTGCACGGGTTATAGGCGCTGATGATCGCCGCGCAAGATTGATTTGACGTCGCCAAGAATTGCGCGAGCGGTTCTGAGTATTGATCGATTTTTAGCGTAATGCATTCAGTTGCAGTGCCGATCCGGTAATCCGCGTGGGTGTAGTTTGCGATCAGTGAACCGGAGATCGTTGAAGAAATGGGATTTTTCCGGCTAATGTTCATGCGCATGGCTATGGTCATGCGCGGAATCCTTGGCTGAATGGACGAGCTCATCGTATTGCTCGGGTGTCATATGGCTCATTTTGAGGATGAAGGCGGTCATTGCCCAAATCGAATCATCGTCGTGACTGAGCCCCCAAGCCGGCATAGCGGTCATTTTCAAACCGTTTTTGATTACCCAGAAATATTCTTTGGCGCGATCCTGTTTTCCGGCTTGATCGATGACCGGTTCGCGCTGATGAAATACCGGCGGCTGGGGGTACAAACCGATGGAAAGTTCGGTTGGCTTCAAGCCGGGTGCAAGATGGCAGACCGGGCACATGGCATCGTAGTGAACCGCACCTGCCAACAGCAGCTTCTCATCATCCAAAGGCGGTACTTCGAGATCCTTGGCGCGCGCTTCAATGGAGCTTTCACGCACCCATTCGATGATTTTTTCAGTGATGGCCCAATGCTTCTCGGTGGCTGCCATATTGTAAGCACCGGAACCAAGAGCGGTTATGACCAGAACGAGTAATGCCAAAAACAAACTCAGAATCTTTTTCATGTTTCACCTCTATTAGATGATTGAGCGCTGGTTGCTTGGGCCGGATAGCTTTGCGATCATCGTACTTTCAATTCCGGTGAGAATCAACTTGCATTCTCGGGATCGGCGGATTTGCCTCTTTCCAGCTTGCTTTGAATACTGGCGTGATCAAGATGAGGCGCAAACATTTCGATGAAATCAAGAATATAACCACGCATATAGCTATTGCGGCTGATACCGATGCGTGTGGTGCTGGGTTCAAATAGATGACTGGCATCGATGGATCTGAGGGTTTTATCGCGCTTGGCATCGAAAGCCATGTTGGCAAGAATGCCAACACCCAGTCCCAGCTCCACATAGGTTTTAATCACGTCAGAGTCAATTGCGGTGAGTACCACATTGGGTTCTAATCCGCAGCTTGCGAATGCCTGGTTGATTTTTGAACGGCCGGTAAAAGTCGAATCATAAGTGATGATGGGATAGCGATTGATCGCTTCCAGCGTGAGTTTTTTTAATTTCAGCAACGGATGTTTGGGCGGCACGATGATGCAGCGGTTCCACTGATAGCAGGGCAGCATGATAAGCTCTTTATATTGTTCAAGCGCTTCGGTGGCGATTCCAATATCCGCTTCACCCGAAGTGACCAAAGCGGCAATCTGTACCGGGCTGCCTTGCCGCAAAATGAGTTTGACCTTCGGGTAGCGCGCGGTAAAACGCTTGATTACAGGTGGCAAAGAATAACGCGCCTGAGTGTGAGTGGTCGCGATGGTTAACGTGCCGCCGGCTTCGTTGGTAAATTCTTGTGCTATTTTCTTCAGGTTGTCAGCGTCACGCAGCATTTTGACGGCTGTTTGTATGATCAATTGTCCTGGCGGTGTTATTTTTACAATGCGTTTGCCATTGCGCAGAAAAATATCGACGCCGAGTTCTTCTTCGAGCAATTGGATTTGCTTGCTGATAGCCGGTTGAGAAGTGTGCAGATTTTTTGCCGCCCTAGATAAGTTCATGTCCTGATTGGCGGTTTCGCATAAATAGCGCAGTTGCTGAAGTTTCATAGGTTACGCCTGCTAATAAAAAATGGTGATATGTATCTAATATAATATTATTTTGATTTATAAATAGGTATTGGTATCATGCCATGCGGCTAAAAGTGGAAAAATGCGGTTGCAAGATTCATTCTGTCAGGTTCTCTGATTAGTTTCATTTATCATACACACTAGAATTGATTGCCGTGACAAGTTACAGGCGATTCCGCTTGGTTTTTTGATAAAATAACAAATTACGCTAAGCTCCGTAAAAAAATGTGAACAAAGACGGCTAAGCAGCGGTAACGGTTGTCAATACGATTGCAGTGTGTTGAATTTTAATAAAAGTGAAAAAGCTGATGCCGTGCATCAGGATGATAAGGTGAGCGGCTGGGGGGGGCGGATTGCTGATTATTGGCAGGTCTCGGCAATTTCCCATTAATGAAACTAGGATTAATTAATGAGTACAAATATTGAGAATAAACCGAAACAAGTAACATGGTTTAATGGGTGTGGCGGACGGATCGGTATCGTGGTGGGCGAAAGCGGTGAGCATGCCTATATCGGCATGGCAT
Organism: Nitrosomonas sp. Is24; assembly: GCF_033063335.1. NCBI lineage: Bacteria > Pseudomonadati > Pseudomonadota > Betaproteobacteria > Nitrosomonadales > Nitrosomonadaceae > Nitrosomonas > Nitrosomonas sp. Is24. Next base: position 147,236 of record NZ_JAWJZG010000001.1, read on the forward strand.
TGCGGCATGATGAAGACGATGATGTGGACCATATCATGAAGTATGGCGCCAAATTTCCATTGGATGCGGCCTTATTGCTGCCGGTATCGAAACGATATACGCAAGAATCCTAAAGGCAAATCCATTGGGTATCTTTGAATGAATAGGCGGGGAAATTAACGATGTATCGCTATGATGAATATGATCAGCAAATAGTGGATGAACGTGTCAGGCAGTACCGCGATCAGGTGCGCCGCCGTCTTTCCGGTGAATTGACCGAGCAAGAGTTTTTGCCGTTGCGGTTGCAAAACGGTTTGTACATGCAAATACATGGGTACATGTTACGGATTGCGGTGCCCTACGGTCTGATTTCTTCGCAGCAGATGCGTATGTTTGCGCATATTGCGCGCAAGTATGACCGTGGTTATGGTCATTTCACCACACGTCAGAACATTCAGTTCAATTGGCTCAAATTGCAGGATACACCCGATATCCTCGCCGATTTGGCGTCGGTGCAAATGCACGGCATTCAAACCTCTGGCAATTGTGTTCGCAACATTACCTCGGATGAATTTGCCGGTGTTGCACAGGACGAAGTGGTGGATCCCCGTCCGTATGCCGAGATTTTGCGCCAATGGAGCACGTTTCATCCGGAATTTGCCTATTTGCCGCGCAAATTCAAGATCGCCATCAGCGGTGGTAAAGAAGACCGTGCAGCCATTTATGCGCACGATATCGGATTGGCGGCTATCAAAAATGCGCAAGGTGAAGTTGGCTTCCGGGTTGTGGTGGGTGGCGGATTGGGACGTACACCGATTATTGGCAGTGAAATCTGTGAATTTGTGCCACGGCAGCATATTTTGACGTATGTCGAATCCATTCTGCGGATATATAACCAGTATGGCCGCCGCGACAATAAGTATAAAGCGCGTATCAAGATTCTGGTCAAGGCGCTGGGGATCGATGAATTCAAACGTCAGGTTGAAGCAGACTGGGCGGATCTGAAAGACGGTCCCGGCACGTTAACCGGCGAGGAAGTCGACCGGGTCGCATCATTCTTTACCGATCCGGCGTATGAAACATTACCCGATCATGATTCGAAGCTGAATGAATTCAAAGCGGACAGCCGCTCGTTCTCGAATTGGCTATCGCGCAACGTCAAGCCGCACCGGGTTCCCGGTTACGCGATTGTGGTATTGTCATTGAAAAAACCGGGCAATGCACCCGGCGATGCCACCGCTGAGCAAATGGATTTTGTTGCGGATCTGGCGGATCGCTACAGTTTCGGTGAATTGCGCATCACGCATAAACAAAATCTGGTATTGGCGGATGTCCGGCAAAAGGATTTGATCAGTCTGTGGCAAGAGGCTTCCGCTCAGGAGTTGACGACGCCTAATATCGGTATGCTGACGGATATTATCAGTTGCCCGGGCGCGGAATTCTGCACGCTGGCCAACGCACGCTCGATTCCGCTGGCGAAATTGATTGCCGAGCGTTTTGAGAATCTGGATTATTTGTACGATATCGGTGAAATTACGCTGAATATTTCAGGTTGTGTCAATGCCTGCGGACAGCACCACATCGGCAATATCGGTATCACCGGTGTGGAGAAGAAAGATCACGATGAGTGGTATCAAGTATCAATCGGTGGCGCGGAAGGTAACGACAGCTCGATCAGCAAAATTATCGGTCCTTCCTTTACCTTCCATCAAGTGCCGGAAGTCATTGAGCGGTTGATTCATGTCTATTTGCGTGAACGCTTCGAAGACGAAAGTTTTATCGGCACGGTACGCCGCATCGGCCATGCGCCTTTCAAAGAGCATGTGTATGCGACCGATTTCGTCGCACAGGAAGATGAAACTGCCAGCAAACACGTCGTGCTGCCCGCGCACTACGAGGTGCCTTATTATTCCCCCAGGTTTTAATGGACATGATTATCAAAAATAAAGCTATTGTCGCGGATGATTGGATGGTGTTGCGGTTGCAGGAACAAGAAACTCCTGAAAACGTTAGTGTTGCACCCGGTAAAGTCATTGTGCCGCTGAAAGTATGGCAAGCGCAACGTGAAACATTGCAACAACGCAAGGAAATCGGCGTATGGCTGGCCAGCGATGAGCGGCCTGAAGAATTGAAAGGCGATATAGAAAAATTTTCCGTAATTGCGGTTGATTTTCCGAAATTCTCGGATGGCCGTGGTTACTCGATCGCCTTTAATCTGCGCGCGCGCTTAGGGTATAGCGGAGAGTTGCGTGCGATTGGCGATGTATTGCGCGATCAGTTGTTTTATTTACAGCGCGTGGGTTTTGACGCGTTTGCGCCGCGCCCGGACCGGAAAATTGAAGATGTGATAAAAGGTTTGGGCGATTTTTCTGAAGTGTATCAAACTTCGTTTGATCAAAAACTGCCGTTGTTCCGGCGCGTACAGCGCAAAGCAAACGAAGCGGCATCCGGTCAATGAGTGATTTGCAACAAAAAATCGAGCAGGTTGTTGCGGTTCTGACCGAAACAACCTGTGACTTTGCGCCAGTTACCTTTGCCAACAGTCTGGGCGCGGAAGATATGGTTTTGACCGATATCATTGACCGCTATCAGCTCGATATCGATATGTTCAGTCTGGATACCGGCCGTTTGCCGCAAGAGACCTATGATTTGATGCAAGTCGTGCGGGAGCGGTACAAAACACCGTTGCGTATCTATTTTCCCAATGTAAAACAGGTTGAGGCCTATGTCGCCGAGCATGGCGTCAATGGGTTTTATGACAGTATCGAGTTGCGCAAGGCATGCTGCCATATCCGTAAAGTCGAACCACTGCGCCGCGCCTTGCAGGGTAAGCGCGCCTGGATCACCGGAATGCGAAGCGAACAAGCATCGACCCGGTCGAATTTGAAAGTATCCGCTTACGACATGGACAACCGCATGCAGAAAGTCAATCCATTACTGGATTGGTCCAATGCGGAAGTCTGGGAATATCTCAAGCACTATGAAGTGCCTTATAACAAGCTGCACGATAAGTTTTATCCCAGCATCGGCTGCGCTCCGTGCACTCGTGCCATTACACCGGGAGAGGATATCCGTTCCGGGCGCTGGTGGTGGGAAGCACCGGAGAATAAAGAGTGTGGATTGCACAGCAGCAAGGTTGTACCCATAAAATAACACCTGCAATTTGTTTGTACGTCATTGTTGTAAATCATTTGAGTTGGGCTGGAATCTGCTTAACTGTTGGAATGATTGCTTGATGGCTGTGATCTGAACAAAAATAAAACTGAACTGAACTGAACTGAACTGAACTTGTGTTTAATATTGCCGTGCCTTTCCCTTGTGAATTAGGGGGAAATTCATTGCGGCCGTAGTGTGTATTTCTGAGTGATATCAAATCAAGTATGCGATAAATTCGCAGATACAGGTAGAATATCGGCTGGAATTCATCGGGCTGGAAGTGCAAGGAAAATATTAAATCAAGCTAACAGTATGAATTTGATAAAAGAACAGAATAAAAAACTGAAGGGATTTACTATCCTGGTGGTGGAAGATAACGAATTGAACCAGCAAGTTGCTAAAGGCTTGCTGGAATATAACGGTGCGACTGTAGCGATAGCCAATCATGGAAAAGAAGCATTGGAGATGTTGAGTAAATCTCCCTTCGACTGCGTATTGATGGATATTCAAATGCCCGTGATGGATGGCTTGGAAGCCACGCAATTAATCCGTGCCAACCCGCAGTGCCCGGATACTTTGATCATTGCAGTAACAGCCAACGCAGATCAGCATCACAAAGATTTATGCCAAAGCGCGGGTATGAATGATTTTTTGACAAAACCAATTGATCCAGAACGGTTGGTCAATACGCTGTTGAAGTGGCTGATGCCAAAACCCGATGCACAGATCTCATGAGCGCTAAAAGATAAAAATGAATGGTTTTTTCTTGCTAAATCGGCTGCTTCTGATTGCGTATTAATTACATTTCTGGATGAATAACGAAAAGCCGATACGTGTGCTGGTGCTCGATGATGACAGATTTATGCTTGAATTTGTCAGTCATTTGCTCAGGGATCTGGGCGTCAGCGAAGTGCTGGTTGCTGAGGATGGCAAGGCTGGCTTGTTTGTTATGTCCGCGCAAGTCTCTGCGATTGACTTGCTGATTTGTGATATTGAAATGCCGGGTATGGATGGTATTGAGTTTCTGCGCAATATTGCGGATCAATATTACAACGGTAAGATCGTGTTATTTTCCGGTGTTAATCCCGATTTGCTCAAAGCAACAGAACGCTTGGCTTCTGTACGCGGGTTGAATGTCATTGGCACATTGGCAAAACCGGTGACGGTCGGTTCGCTGGCAGCCATTTTGGATCAGCTATCGATACCTGTCCCGAGACGTGCTAATCCGGCCCGGATACGGCAGATTTTCACGATGGAAGAGATTCAGCAGGCCTTGGCGGCGGATCAGATTGATTTATTTTATCAACCCAAAATCGACGTCTCCAGCCGCCGTGTTACCAGTGTCGAGTGCTTGGCACGGTGGTGCCATGCGCAATACGGATATGTTTCTCCGGATAACTTCATACCGGTGATTGAGCAAAGTGGATTGATCAATGACTTTACTCGTGATGTATTGAGAAAATCCGCTCTGCAATTGGATTTGTGGCTGCAACAAGGGTTTGATTTAAAGATTTCAGTCAATGTTTCCATGGAAAATCTGGACCGGTTTAATTTGCCGGAAATTTATGCAATGGCCGTGCGCGATTGTTATGTGCCGATTGACCGGATAACGCTGGAAATTACCGAGGGCAAGCTGGGAAAGGATTTCGCGCAATCCTTGGACATTCTGACGCGGCTTAGGCTGAAGGGGTTTGGATTGGCTATCGACGATTTCGGCATAGGCTACTCATCGATGGAAACGCTCAAACATATGCCCTTTACCGAGCTCAAAGTCGATCGTATTTTCGCGCATGGCGCGGCAAAAGATCCGGCAACTCGTGCCATTCTGGAGTCGAGTATAAAATTAGGTAAGGCGCTTGGCTTGAATGTCGTGGTGGAAGGCATTGAGACCCGAGCAGATTACCAGCTGGCGGTAGAACTCGGATGTGATGAAATTCAAGGATTTTTTATTGCGAAACCGATGCCCAGCGGTGAGTTTACCGAATGGTTATCGAAACATGAAAAAACACGGGATGAGCGATTCTAAACGATCGGGGTTTTGGACAATAACCAAACACCGGCTGTAAGTACATTCGTATAAAATTAAGTAACAAGTGACTAATTGATTAAGAATATGACAAAAATGGATGCAACGTTGCACACTCAAACGGGAACAATCGCTGATACGTCTAATTTTAGCTTTGGCTTTACCATAGCCGATTTCTACCGGCGAAGCGGCTTGGTCAGGCTGGATCAAGTATTTCTGGATTTTCTTCGCACCGGCGATGAAGCGCTGTATAAAAAATTAGAGACTGCACGCGCGCATCCGGATGATTTACTGCCTAAAGATGAATCCGCTTTATTGATCGAGATTGCGCCTTGGTTAGAAGATTTCATTGCCCGGTTGTTCAACATTGAGACCGAAGTGCAGCAATTGGCGGCGCGGCATCACGAATTGGCGCCGCTGTATTTTTGTAAGCGGCAATTTGTTCAGCGTCGCGCCAAAAGTAAAGTGAGCGATGAAGAGCTGGCAGGCATTGATGGCTTGGCGCTGGAAAAAGAACTGGCAGCTGAATTCGGCGAGGCTTTCTCAGAACTGATTTTCGCGACCAAAGTCACGCAGTGGATGGACGCGGAAGCGGAAAATGAAGCCCGTTTGAACAAAGCACTGCAATATGCAGCTTGGGCGTTACGCACACCGGCAGGCCAGCAGCATACGCATCAGGGTATTTTGTTCAAATCCCCTGCAAAGCTCGATTTTCAGCATCTGCTCTCGCTGCAAACGGATGATTCTGCCGGTTATACGATGCACCAGCTTGGGCATTTGCGTGAGCGCAACGGTTTTGCACTGACTGATAACGGCACCGATCTGATGGGTGCGCTTGATGAAACCAATTACTGCATCTGGTGCCATGAGCAGGGCAAGGACTCGTGCTCCAAGGGATTGATACAAAAATCCAAATCTTCGGATGAGCCACCCGCGTTCAAACGTAGCGAACTGGGTGCACTGCTGGCAGGTTGTCCGCTGGAAGAACGCATTTCGGAGTTTCATAAACTCAAATCGCAGGGTGTCGCCGTGGGCAGTTTGGCCATGATTACACTGGATAATCCGATGTGTGCCGGTACCGGTCACCGTATCTGCAACGATTGCATGAAATCCTGCATCTATCAGAAGCAAGAGCCGGTTGATATTCCACAAGCCGAGACCCGCACGTTGAAGGACGTATTGGCGCTGCCGTGGGGATTTGAGATTTATAGTCTGCTGACGCGCTGGAATCCTTTGAATCTGCACCGTCCGGTACCGAAACCGGCATCTGGACGCAAGGTTCTGGTGGTGGGTATGGGACCGGCCGGTTACACGCTGGCACATCATTTGATGAATGAAGGGCACACCGTCGTCGGCATTGACGGACTTAAGATCGAACCTTTGCCGGGAGACATCTCGGGTGTTAACCAGAAGGGTGAACGTGTGCCATTTCAAGCGATCCGCCTTGCCAGTACGCTGGAAGAAAATCTGGATCAACGGATGCCGGGCGGTTTCGGAGGGGTGGCGGAATATGGCATTACCGTGCGCTGGAATAAAAACTTTCTGAAACTGATCCGCTTGTTACTGGAACGCCGGGAAGAATTCGCATTGTTTGGCGGCGTGCGTTTTGGCGGCACATTGACGACCGATGATGCTTTTGCCATGGGATTCGACCATGTAGCCCTGGCTGCCGGTGCCGGACGTCCGACCGTGCTGGACTTGCCGAATGGATTGGCGCGCGGTGTACGGGCGGCATCGGATTTTCTGATGGGGCTGCAACTGACAGGAGCCGCGCAGAGCGATTCCATTGCCAATATGCAGCTACGCTTGCCGGTGGTGGTGATTGGCGGCGGTTTGACCGCGATCGATACCGCAACCGAAGCACTGGCGTATTATCCAGTACAGGTGGAGAAATTCCTGCAGCGCTATGAAATTCTAACGGCGGTGCAAGGGGAGGCGGCAATCCGTGCAGTATGGGATGAGGAAGAACAGCAAATTGCCGATGAATTTCTAGTGCATGCCCGCGCCATTCGCGCCGAACGGGCGGTAGCTGAACAGGAAAAACGCACGCCGCGTATCATCCCTCTGCTGCAATCCTGGGGTGGCGCAACCATCGCCTACCGCAAGCGTTTGATCGACAGTCCTTCCTATACGCTGAACCATGAAGAAGTGGAAAAAGCGCTGGAAGAAGGAATCTGGTTTGCCGAGGGAATGACGCCAACGCGGGTTAACATTGATGCCTGGGGACATACTCAGTCGGTGCAATTTGCCGTACAGAAACGCGATGAAACCGGACAGTGGCAGGATGCCGGCAAGGTTGAATTACCGGCGCGCGCTTTGCTCGTTGCTGCGGGAACGCAGCCCAATACGGTATTGGCGCGTGAAGATGGAGAAATTTATCAACTCGATGGCCGCTACTTCAATGCATGCGATGAAGATGGTCATCCGATCAAGCCGACGTACGCCAATCCCAAGCCGGACTATCCGTCGGTATTGCTGAGCCGTTACAAGGATGGGCAAGATGGGCGTTTCATCAGTTTCTTTGGCGATTTGCACCCTTCTTATTCGGGTAACGTCGTGAAAGCGATGTCCAGCGCCAAACAAGGTTATCCGGTGGTAAGCCGGGTATTGGAGCGGATCAAACCGTCGTTGGATCAACCCGCCGGGCAATTTTTCGCAAACTTGAACAACCGGCTGCGGGCAATGGTTTACAAAGTGGAAAGGCTCGCTCCGAATATTATCGAAGTGGTTGTGCATGCACCGATGGCGGCGGAACATTTTCAACCGGGTCAGTTTTACCGCTTCCAGAATTTTGCCACGCTGGCGGCACAGGCCGAAAATACCCGGCTGGCGATGGAAGGTCTTGCATTGACGGGAGCTTCGGTGGACATTGAACGCGGATTGGTTTCGCTCATTGTTCTGGAAATGGGAGGATCTTCCGATCTGTGCGCAATGTTGAAACCGGGTGAGCCGGTTGTGCTGATGGGGCCAACGGGAACACCGACAGAAATTCCATCCAATGAAACCGTGGTGCTGGTGGGAGGCGGTTTAGGCAATGCGGTGCTGTTCTCCATTGGCGCAGCGGCACGCGTAGCGGGATCGAAAGTGCTGTATTTCGCTGGCTACAAAAAGCTGGTCGATCGCTACAAAGTGGCGGAAATTGAAGCCGCGGCTGACATCGTGGTATGGTGCTGCGATGAAGCGCCGGGTTTTACGGCGACGCGTCCGCAAGATAAAAGTTATGTCGGGAATATTGTCCAGGCCATGGTGGCTTACGCCAGTGGCGAGCTGGGTGTGCAGCCGGTGGCCTTATCCGATGCCGACCATATTATTGCAATCGGTTCGGATCGCATGATGGCGGCGGTCGGGGTTGCACGTCATCATCAGTTGAAGCCTTACTTGAAAGCGGATCATTTTGCGATTGGTTCGATCAACTCACCGATGCAGTGCATGATGAAGGAAATCTGCGCGCAGTGCCTGCAACCTCATGAAGATCCCGAGACCGGAAAAATTACCTATGTATTCTCCTGCTTTAATCAGGATCAGCCATTGGATCAGGTCGATTTCCCCGGACTAGCAACGCGCTTGCGTCAGAATACGGTGCAAGAGAAATTGACCAGCCGCTGGATCGACCGTTGTTTAAAATCCGGAGCATGACGAAAGTGATAAAACAAGTCGAAGCAGGATCGGATCCGGAAGCGCCGTTACCGGTTGATATTTCCGTGATGAGTCAGATGTTTCATAACAACTCAGCGTTGGTGCGTAAATTCGGCCTCAAATTTATCGAAGTGGCCAATGACACGTTAGTGGAAATGAAAGCCGCGCAAGCCGAGAAAGATTTACTTGCGCTAGGCCGCTTAGGGCATAAATTGAAATCTTCGGCCAGAACAATCGGTGCCGCGGGTTTTGCCGATTTATGCGAAGCGCTTGAGACTGCGGGCGTCAATAATAACTGGTCCGACGCGGAATCGTTGCTAACGAAGATTCCGCCTTTGCTGGAGCGGATTACGCAGCAATTGGAAAACGAATTCAGCAAAATGGATGAGTGAACTTCGTGGCAGAAACCGCAGTTTTCCAGGCAGCTTAAGAAAAATGCATTGAGATGAGTGGCGGAGCAGTCGCTTTCATCCGCTGCTCTGTACGCTTCATGTGTTGTCATTATCACTACAATAAACTGGGTCAGTTATCAAAGAATCCAGTCATATCAAGTTTTTCCTGATCCAATTAATGGCATTGCGTGCAAATTGATTTATAATCCGCAATTCATTAAAAAATTAAGCACAATTTTAGTTTTTATTTGCAAGCAGGTTGGCAAGAAAAGGGAGATTATCAATGCATATAGGCATACCAGCAGAGATTCGCGGCGGAGAAACCCGTGTAGCAGCTACACCGGAGACCGTGAAAAAATATACTGCCAAGGGTGTTCATAAGGTTTCAGTGCAATCAGGCGCTGGGGCGGGAGCGAGTATACCGGATTCGGCTTATCAGGAGGCTGGTGCGACGATTGTCGCTGACGTGGCTGAGTTGTATGCGCAAGCGCAAATTGTACTCAAAGTGCGTGGCCCGGAATCCGCCGAGCTGGCCATGATGCGCAAAGATTCGGTATTGCTGGGATTATTGTCGCCGCATCATAAGGAAGGTGTCGATGCGCTGACGCAGCACGGGTTGACCGCCTTTGCGATGGAAAAATTGCCGCGCATTTCGCGCGCGCAGAATATGGATGTTTTGTCATCGCAAGCAAACATCGCAGGCTATAAAGCGGTGATCATGGCGGCCAATGTGTATCAAAAATTCTTTCCCATGTTGATGACCGCGGCGGGTACTGTCAAAGCAGCGCGGGTATTAATTCTGGGTGCGGGTGTTGCTGGTTTGCAAGCGATTGCAACGGCGAAAAGACTGGGAGCCGTGGTTGAAGCTTTTGATGTGCGTCCGGCGGTGAAAGAACAAGTGGAAAGTTTAGGCGCCAAGTTTGTGGAAGTGCCGCTCAGCGATGAAGAAAAAGCCAAGGCTGAAACAGCAGGCGGTTATGCGACTGAGATGTCGGATGATTACAAGCGGCGCCAGGGTGAATTAGTGCATGAACGTGCGATCGCGGCAGATATCATTATCACCACCGCGCTCATTCCAGGACGACCAGCGCCTGTTCTGATCAAGGAAGAAACTGTTCGGGCGATGAAGCCGGGTTCGGTGATTGTCGATATGGCGGTGGAAGCTGGCGGTAACTGTCCGCTATCGGAATTAAATCAAACTGTAGTTAAACATGGCGTGCATCTGATTGGTGTTGCGAATCTGCCCGGTTTGGTGGCAGCGGATGCCAGTACTCTGTATGCGCGCAACCTGATGAATTTTCTGAATCTGATGCTTGATCCGGCAAGCGGTGAATTAAAAATAGATCGTACGGATGAGATCATTGCGGGAACATTACTGTGCGGCGGCGGAGAGATCGCCGCTACATCATAATTTAAAGGAGTAATCATGATTGGTGAAGTCGATCCGGTGATTGTTAATTTAACGGTCTTTGTGCTGGCCATTTTTGTCGGCTACCATGTGGTGTGGAACGTCACACCCGCACTGCATACCCCGCTCATGTCGGTAACCAACGCCGTTTCCGGTATCATCTTGGTTGGTGCCATGCTGGCGGCCGGTCCTGCGGAAACCGACTGGGGTGTCTGGCTGGGTGCCGCAGCGGTTACGTTGGCTGCGATTAATGTATTTGGCGGGTTTCTGGTAAGTCAGCGCATGTTGGAAATGTTCAAGAAAAAAGATAAAAAAGGAAACGCCTAAATGTCAGCAAATCTAGTTGCACTTGCATATTTAGTAGCTTCGGTATTCTTCATACTGGCGTTAAAGGGGCTGAGCTCGCCCGAGTCTGCGCGCCGCGGCAATCTTTTTGGCATGATTGGCATGGCCATTGCTGTTGCCACAACACTGACGTTGACGCAAAACTGGATTTTGATTTTGGGTTGTATTGCCGTGGGCGGTCTGATCGGTGCAATCGTGGCGCAACGCGTGCAAATGACCGCAATGCCCGAGCTGGTTGCATTCATGCATTCACTGGTTGGTTTGGCGGCAGTTTTTATCGCGATTGCAGCAGTCAATAATCCGGTTTCGTTCGGATTACCCGCGGTATTGCCTGCGGGTAGTAAGCTGGAACTGTTTTTGGGCACGTTTATCGGCGCCATGACATGGTCGGGCTCCGTCATTGCATTCTTAAAACTGTCAGGGCGCATGAGCGGCACGCCGATCGTATTTAGCGGTCAGCATGCGGTTAATTTGCTGTTGGCGCTCGCGATGGTTGGCTGCGGTTTATGGTTCTTCTTCAGTGAAACGACTAATTGGACCGCATTTATTGCCATGACCGCAATCGCGTTTGTGCTGGGATTCCTGATTATCATCCCAATCGGTGGCGCGGATATGCCGGTGGTGATTTCCATGTTGAACTCCTACTCAGGCTGGGCTGCGGCAGGTATCGGCTTCTCGTTGGGTAATCCAATGCTGATCATTGCCGGATCGTTAGTGGGCAGTTCGGGTGCGATTCTCTCGTACATCATGTGTAAAGCGATGAATCGTCCATTCTTGTCCGTTATTCTGGGCGGATTTGGCAGCGATGGCGGTACTGCGGCGGCGGATAGCGGTGAGCAAAAAACCTACCGCAGCGGTAGCGCCGATGACGCAGCCTTCCTGATGGGGAACGCCGATAGTGTGATTATCGTGCCGGGTTACGGTTTAGCCGTTGCCAGAGCGCAGCATGCGGTGAAAGAATTGGCTGAAAAGTTGCATGAAAAAGGCGTCAATGTGCGCTTTGCCATACATCCGGTAGCCGGACGTATGCCGGGTCATATGAACGTGTTGCTGGCGGAAGCTGAGATTCCTTACGAACAAGTACAGGAAATGGAAGAAATCAACAGTGATTTCTCGAATACCGATGTGGTTTTGGTATTGGGCGCGAATGACGTGGTGAATCCTGCGGCTTATGTTGCTGGTAGCCCGATTTATGGCATGCCGATATTGGATGTGCATAAAGCGCGCACCGTTATGGTGGTTAAGCGCAGTATGGCCGTCGGTTATGCTGGGCTTGATAATGATCTGTTCTACATGGATAAGACCATGATGATTTTTGGCGATGCCAAGAAAGTTGTGGAGAGCATGGTCAAAGCTCTATGATGTAATGGATTTTAAAGTCTAAAACAAAAGGCGCAATTATAGTTAATTGCGCCTTTTGTTTTTATCGATACATTTTTTCAATACTTATGGCGCTAAGCAACCGATTCAAGATCATTGAATGGATGGGGCTTAGCAATACCAAATCCTTGCGCATAGTCCACACCAATTTCCCGCAGCTTTGCCGTGATGTCATCGGTTTCAACGAGCTCAGCGATGGTTTGAGTACCAGCTTTAGTGGCAAATTCGTTAATGCTGATTATTCTGGCTAAGTCTTCCTCATCGCGCAGTATGTTGCAAACAATGCTTCCATCAATTTTCAGATAATCGACTTTGATCTTATCGAGCAGACTGAATGATTCTGGAGTTTCATTGAAGCTGCATAATGACACCAGGCACCCTAATTCACGAATTTTATTGGTAAACGTGCGCGTGTCATTGGTAAGGATTTCCGCATCGGAAATTTCAACTTCAAAACAAAGGCTGGAAGCAGGAACGCCTGTTCTCTTTAATAAATCTTGAATGAAACCGGGGAAGGCCTGGTCATTCAGAGAGTCTTTGGCGACATTCAAATAAAATACTGAATTGGCATTAGGGTGATCCGACAGCCAATGGATAATGTGATTAATGATCCACCGATCCAGCTTGGGCATCATCTTGAATTGATCGACAAGCGGTAGGAACGAGCCCGGGGGCATAAGATTATTTTCTTCCTCGTGCATACGGATCAGAATTTCGTAATGGGAGGACGAAGAAACTGAGGGTTTGATGGGAATTATTTTTTGGCAATATAAATTAAATTCGCCGCCTTCAATGGCTTGAGCGATGCGCGCTGCAGTTACACCCTGTTGTTTAGAAGTCTGTGTGTTTGGCTGAAGGCTTGCTTCGATCTTAATAGGTGCTGGATCGGGTTTCTTCGGTTCTGCTTTTGCTGTGTTTTCTTCTTTGATATTTTTTGGTGAAACACGGGTTTTTTCTTGCGCCCGAGGTGTGTGCAATGTATAGAAGCCGATTGTTTTGCCTTTATTGTCAAGATGCGGAAGGTACTGTTCGGTGAAAATATAAGGAAAACCTTTGGTGGATTTGAGAACGCGTTCGTTATGTATGGTTTTCCCGGCTAAGATTTCTTCAATACGATTTTGAATATCGGAGAAGAATTCTTCATTCGAAAATTCCTTTAAATGCCGGCCATCAATCTGATCCGGTTTTAGTCCGAACCAGCGGCGGAAAATCCGGTTATGGTAGCGGCAGCGCAGATCGTTATTAAAATAAGCCAGCATGACTGGAATGTTTTCATCGATAAATTGCGATTTTACTTTATTCTCGGAAGCGGTTTTTTCTGCCCATAACCGGTGCTTGATCTCATTACCTAATCTTTCCTTGCTTACAATAAGTTGATCGGAAAGATTCCGGGTATTTTTCTCTGCGCGTGCTATCTGAATGATTGTAATCAAGATCATGAAGATTAATGAAAACCATAATGCAGTTTGCAAGTGCGGTGCAATTTCGGCGACCAAGTATGGGCCAGCTGCTAGCGTAACTGCCAGCGTGAACGTAATGCTGGTGGCCAAATAAGGCTTAACAATATTAAATAAAGAAGTTTTTTGCACGGTAATTCCTTATTCCTGTTAGCTGAAATTCTTGATAAAGGGATTAGCTGTATAGATATCGCAAGAATGCTTGTTCATAATCCGGCTAGTGTATTTTACTGTGGATGGAGAGTGGTTTGGTTATGCGCCAAAATTTCCATAAGTCGGAACTTGTCAACGAAAAGTCTCGCGATGAAGTCTCATTTAACGCCGTAATGGTCAATTGATTGATTTTTCCTTCCTTGAGCGCTGTATGTAAAGGAGAGAACCAGTTGTGCTCCATATCTTTAAGTGTCTCACGCCAGCCATAAGCATTTCTGTATTGAGCTTTCTCTCGCAATGAATCCAATACTATAAGATGATCCCCGTTTGGTTGCGTCATGAGCCATTCGTTTGCATCGGCCGGTAGCCTTGAATGGCTTGTACCATCGGCGAGTGCTAATGCGCGAGGTAAATCATCGTTACTCCACACATGCGTATAAGGCGACCGGACAAATTGCGGCATGCTTCCGCCACCCCATAACCAGATGCTATTAATGGTGAGCTCACCACGCGATTCACGTGCTTGATTAACCGGATGTTCATGCAATAACATTTGAATTTCATTGAAAACTTTATGCCATAGCACGCTGTCAGTACCGGATGGCAAGAAATTATTGATGTTTTTACAAGTGACCTGACTAAGCATGTGCGTTTGCATGTCTGCTATCGCAGGTAAGCGGATGTACCACCGGTCCGGTCGTAATGACAACAAAGTGAAACCATCATGACTGAAATTATGATTGATATCCTGTATCAATTCATTGGCTTCTTCTTCGGTGATCCGGAAAGCTTGGCTATCAGCGAGCATGATATGATTTTGTTCAATGCGAAGGTGAACAGGATCGGCACGCATCCAAAAATCTTTACTAGCTTTTGCCAGGTCAGGCGCATCGGTGTGCAACATGATCGGTGCAATAGGCCAGTTATTTTGTTGTCGTGCGATATTAAACTGTTGGCACAGCCAAGCTTCCGTTGCATGGATTGGATTTGTCGAGGAGATGCTTTTTGATAACAGTGTTACCAAGTGACGCATCGGTAATTCATCATAAATGTTTTGCTGCAATGCATCGGACCAAAATAGATCAGGTATGAGAAGATTTAAATTCATTATAGAGAATAAATCACATGAGGTGATTTTGATAATTTATTGATTTTGCTGAATTGAGCTTGAAAACTGATTCGAATGATCAGCATTAATAATGGCCATTGCTGATGTTGTCTGTCATGGAAAGGCATCCTGTTTATAACGTATAATGCTCATCGAGTTTAAGTCCATTCCAGTGCGAGATTGAGAATTTTTCTTGCGATGCGGTCGGGATAGGACGGCCATATAGTTTTGCATAAAAATCCCTGATAATTGGCTCATTATAAATTGTATTTGAATACTTGGAGATACTATGTATCAGCATGTAAAGATACCCAGTGATGGAGAAAAAATTCGGATCAGTACCGATGGTTTGTTGACAGTACCTGATAATCCAATCATTCCTTTTATTGAAGGTGATGGGATTGGTATTGATATTACTCCAGTAATGAAAAAGGTTGTTGATTCGGCAGTTGAAAAGGCCTACGGCGGGAAGCGCAAGATTTCATGGATGGAAATCTATGCAGGTGAGAAAGCAACGAAAGTGTATGGATCGAATGTGTGGTTACCGGATGAAACCTTACAGGCCGCAAAAGAGTTTGTGGTTTCCATCAAAGGTCCGCTTACAACTCCGGTAGGCGGGGGTATTCGTTCGATTAATGTCGCGTTGCGTCAGCAGCTCGATTTATATATCTGTTTGCGGCCTGTGCGCTATTTTAGCGGCGTACCCAGTCCTGTGAAAAGTCCGGAAAAAACGGATATGGTCATTTTCCGGGAAAATTCCGAGGATATTTATGCCGGCATTGAATGGGAGGCGGAATCTGAGTCTGCTAAGAAAGTAATTGATTTCTTGGTTAAAGATATGGGGGTAACGAGTATACGTTTTCCTCAAACCTCCGGTATCGGTATTAAGCCTGTTTCAAGAGAAGGTACTGAGCGTTTTGTACGCAAAGCCATTCAGTATGCCATAGACAATCAGCGTAAATCGTTAACGCTGGTGCATAAAGGCAATATCATGAAGTTTACTGAAGGCGCATTTAAGAAATGGAGTTATGCAGTGGCAGCCAATGAATTCGGTGCAGAGTTGCTGGATGGCGGTCCATGGATGAAATTGCTGCCGGAAAAGGGTGGAATTATCGTTAAAGATGTGATCGCGGATGCTTTTTTGCAGCAAATCTTATTACGCCCGGAAGAATATGATGTGGTAGCTACTTTAAATCTGAACGGTGATTATATTTCTGACGCATTGGCTGCGCAGGTTGGGGGGATTGGCATCGCACCGGGAGCTAATTTGAGTGATTCCGTTGCGATCTTTGAGGCGACGCATGGCACTGCGCCTAAATATGCCGGGAAAGATCAGGTAAATCCCGGTTCGATCATATTATCTGCGGAGATGATGCTGCGTCATATGGGTTGGATGGAAGCGGCCGATATGATTATCAAAGCGATGGAAGCAACTATTCAGCATAAGATTGTTACTTATGATTTTGCGCGATTAATGCCGGGCGCTCAGCAGGTTTCGTGCTCGGCTTTTGGAAATGCGATGATTAAATATCTGGCTTAATAAAGTTAGGGTTTGAAAAAGAAGGTAAAAAAATGCCTCTTCCTATTACAGGAAGAGGCATTTTACTATCAGGCTAAAACCTTATTATTGTCAATAAGTACTAAACCAGTATTTTATAAAAGTTAAGCGGATTGGATATTAGAGGCTTGTTTTCCTTTAGGTCCTTGAGTGACATCAAAACTCACTTTTTGACCTTCTTTAAGGGTTTTAAATCCGGACATGTTGATTGCTGAGAAGTGCGCGAATAAATCTTCACTGCCATCATCTGGAGTAATAAAACCAAAACCTTTGGAATCGTTGAACCATTTTACTGTACCTGTTGCCATTTCTACTTCCTATATAAAAAACTGGGCCGGAAACCCTAATACTATTTGAATTTCAAGACCATTGACGGATAAAACCAGTACCGCTGAAAACTTGAAGTCAAACGCCATTTGCTGTTTTACGCAAATCCAGGGTTAAAGTCAAGAGGTTACGGGATATTTATGTTTGCGGATTTGGTAATTATCTTAAGAGACTTGAAAATTTTGTCGTAATCGTCAAATATGTCATCACTGGAAGGAAGTATTTTTATGCTAATTATATTTATAATTGGAGTCAGATAGGGAAAAGCGTGATGACGGAAAGTAACACGGAAGCCGTTAAACTTGCAGAGGATAAGGTAAAGCATGAGCAGCCCCCGCTGTATAAGATACTATTATTGAATGATGATTTTACACCGATGGAGTTTGTGATTGAGGTGTTGAAACTATTTTTTTCTATGAATCAAGAGCAAGCGACGCGAATAATGTTAAAGGTGCATACGGAGGGAGTTGGAGTGTGTGGCATTTACCCTAGTGATATTGCAAGTACGAAGGTTAAGCAAGTGATTGAATTTGCCAGGAAGAATCAGCATCCACTGAGATGTGTAATGGAGGAAAACTGAAATGATCGCGCCAGATTTGGAAGTCAGTTTGCACATGGCGTTTGTAGAGTCCAGGCAAAAACGCTATGAATTCATTACAGTGGAGCATTTGTTGTTGGCAATGCTGGATAATGCAAGCGCCGCTGAAGTATTAAATGCTTGCTTAGTTGACATTGAAGAATTGCGGTTGGTATTGCTGGATCATATTTCACGGCATACCCCGGTCATTAAAGGCAGTGAAGAAGTTGATACGCAACCGACCCTGGGTTTTCAGCGGGTGATACAACGCGCTATATTGCATGTTCAGTCATCGGGGAAAAAAGAAGTGACCGGTGCCAATGTGCTGGTGTCAATATTCGGTGAAAAGGATTCTCACGCGGTTTATTTCTTGCATCAACGAGGTGTGACGCGTTTGGATGTGGTTAATTACATCTCGCATAATATCCGGAAAGTACCGCAAGAGAATGATGCTAAAACCGGGAGTGAAGGAGAGGCAGAGCATGAATCGAATGCCGGTGGATTGCTCGAAAGTTACACGGTGAATCTCAATCATCTGGCGCTTATCAATAAAATCGATCCATTAATCGGGCGTGAAAAGGAAATCGAACGCGTTATTCAAACGCTATGCCGGCGCCGTAAGAATAACCCTTTGCTGGTTGGTGAAGCGGGCGTCGGAAAAACAGCAATTGCTGAGGGTTTGGCAAAACGTATTGTTGAAGAAGATGTACCTGATCTTCTGCTCAAGCATCAGATTTATTCGCTGGATATGGGCGCATTGTTGGCCGGTACCAAATATCGCGGTGATTTTGAGCAGCGCTTAAAAACGCTGCTAAAACAACTTACTGATAATCCTGCTGCGATTTTATTCATCGATGAAATTCATACGCTCATCGGCGCAGGCGCTGCATCCGGTGGAGTCCTGGATGCATCGAATCTGCTGAAACCGGTTTTAAGTTCGGGGCAATTGCGATGCATTGGTGCTACCACTTTCAGTGAGTATCGCGGGATCTTCGAGAAAGATCATGCATTATCAAGACGTTTCCAGCAAATAGAAGTAAATGAGCCCAGTGTTGATGAGACAGTGGCTATTTTGCGCGGGCTGAAATCACGCTATGAGCAGCACCACAAGGTTAAATATACTGCTGGCGCATTAGTTTCTGCCGCCGAGCTATCGGAACGCTATATCAACGATAGGCATTTGCCGGACAAAGCCATCGATGTGCTCGATGAAGCGGGCGCTGCGCAACGATTATTGCCGAAATCGAAAAAACGTAAAGTTATCGGCAAAAGTGAAATTGAAAGTGTGGTCGCGAAAATTGCACGAATCCCGCCGCAGAATATTTCGACCAATGATCGCAATAAGCTAAGAACACTGGGTCGTGATATGAAAGCAGTTGTTTTTGGACAAGATAATGCAATCAATGCATTAACGTCCGCGATCAAAATGGCAAGAAGCGGACTCGGCAATCCACGGAAACCGGTGGGTTCTTTCCTTTTTTCGGGTCCAACTGGGGTGGGAAAAACCGAAGTTGCAAGGCAACTGGCTTATGCATTAGGCATTCATTTGCATCGCTTTGATATGTCTGAATACATGGAACGTCATGCAGTGTCGCGCTTGATCGGCGCACCGCCCGGGTATGTCGGATATGATCAGGGCGGTTTGCTGACTGAAGCGATGATTAAACACCCCTATTCGGTTCTATTATTTGATGAGATCGAGAAAGCGCATACGGATGTTTTCAATATTCTGCTGCAAGTCATGGATTATGGGACGTTGACGGACAATAATGGCCGTAAAGCTGATTTTCGCAACGTCATTATCATTATGACCACCAATGCAGGCGCCGAGTCTTTGACCAAATCCTCCATCGGATTTACACAATCGAAGTTTGCGGGTGATGAATTGGTCGATATTAAGAAGCTTTTCACCCCTGAATTCCGCAATCGGCTCGATGCCATTATTTCGTTTGCGCCGCTAAATCAGGAAATTATTTTGCAGGTAACCGATAAATTCTTGATTCAGCTTGAAACTCAGCTGCATGAGAAGAAAGTGGAGGCGACATTTACGGATAAATTGCGGAATCATCTTGCAAAACACGGCTTCGATCCGCTCATGGGGGCTCGTCCGATGGAGCGGTTGATACAAGACACCATTCGCAGCGCGTTAGCCGACGAATTATTGTTCGGGCGTTTAGTCAGCGGTGGTAAAGTGACTGTTGACATCGACGGTAACGATAAGGTGGTACTGCTATTTGAGGAAGAGGCCGCAATTATTTGAGTCCCGCCGCAACTAAATAAAAGTGCGATATAGATATTTTCCGGAGTGAAATACTGTTACGCGCTTTTATTTATGTCCTATTTTTATTGCCGCTGATTCAGACGGCGTTTGCGCAGATTTATCAATAACGATTGGCGTGTCTTGGCTGGAAGGCGCGCTAATGTTCCATATCGAAGCAAAGATTTTGATAGAAATTACTGAGAAAATCCACTTGCAAGAGAAGTTATTGAGAGTCAGAAACAATTTCCCGGCCAAGCCGAAGAATGGTCTAAAATTATAGATGCGGACTAGCGGTCATCAAGATAAATTCAAACCTTTTGCAAAGAATTTCCTGTCTTTTTTGTGCTGCTGCCATGAGATCAGCTATCAGCGTTTCAGCAGGTAGTGGTAATATACAAATTTTCTCGGTTCCAAAAAATTTCAAAGGATTGGTATCACCATGTTTTCGCAGAAACACACAATAGAAAATGTCGACCCGGAATTATGGCAGGCGATTAAAGGGGAGATGCAACGTCAAGAAGACTATATCGAATTAATTGCTTCGGAAAATTATGCAAGCCCCGCAGTCATGCAGGCGCAGGGTTCTGTTTTAACCAATAAATATGCCGAAGGTTACCCTGCAAAACGCTATTATGGCGGTTGTATGTATGCGGATCAGGTGGAGCAATTAGCGATTGATCGCTTAAAAGCGCTTTTCGGCGCTGAGTATGTCAATGTGCAACCGCACTCAGGATCTCAAGCCAATGCGGCGGTTTATTTATCCGTGCTGAAGCCTGGCGATACTCTGCTGGGCATGTCGCTCGCGCACGGAGGGCATTTGACACACGGCTCCAGCGTGAGCATGAGTGGAAAGATTTTTAATTCGATTTCATATGGCTTGCACCCGGATACTGAGCTGCTGGATTATGACGAAGTTGAACGGCTGGCTCATGAGCATAAACCAAAAATGATCGTTGCGGGTGCTTCTTCATACGCGCGAGTCATTGATTGGGGGCGTTTCCGCAAAATTGCTGATACCGTAGGCGCCTACTTGTTCGTCGATATGGCGCATTATGCTGGACTGGTTGCTGCCGGTTTTTATCCTAATCCCGTTGGTATCGCGGATTTCGTGACGAGTACCACGCATAAAACCCTGCGCGGTCCGCGTGGCGGCATTATCATGGCCAAGCCGGAGCATGAGAAAGCACTGAATTCCGCTATTTTTCCGCAAACTCAAGGTGGTCCCTTGATGCATGTGATTGCTGCCAAAGCAGTGGCATTTAAGGAAGCGGCCAGCAAGGAATTCAAGGATTATCAAGAGCAGGTGATCGAGAATGCGCGAGTCATGGCGAAAGTGCTGACCAATCGCGGTTTGCGTATCGTATCCGGACAAACCGATTGTCATATGTTCTTGGTTGATCTGCGGGCGATGAATCTGACCGGGAAGCAAGCGGAAGCATCGTTGGAGCATGCGCATATCACGGTTAATAAAAACGCTATCCCTAACGATCCACAGAAACCTTTCGTGACCAGCGGTATTCGTGTCGGTTCACCGGCCATAACCACGAGAGGTTTTAAAGAACTGGAAGCGGAACAATTGGCTAATCTGATCGCCGATGTGTTGGCGGCGCCGGAAGATGCGGCGGTTTTGTCACGTGTGGCTACTGAAGCAAAAAAATTGTGCGCAAAATTTCCGGTTTATGGATAAGCCTCATTAACCTGGATGGAAGTGAATAATCGTCTGTTCAGGTTGTTAATGCGGGTTTAACTGCGTATGAAATGTCCTTTTTGTAATGCCGATGACACCAATGTCATCGATTCCAGGGTCAGCGAGGATGGTCAAAAGATTCGCCGCCGCCGCCGCTGCCCTGCCTGCGATAAGCGTTTCACCACATACGAAACCGTCGAGCTTCGTTTGCCGCAAGTGGTTAAGCACGATGGCAGCCGGACGGAATTTGACCGCAATAAATTACTGACGGGGTTTAAGCGGGCGTTGCATAAACGCCCGGTTCCTACCAGTTATGTCGACGCTGCGATCGATCGCATTGTGCAAAAGTTTTTAGCCATGGGGGAACGCGAAGTTTCCTCGCGCAGCATCGGTGAAAGCGTGATGGAAGAGCTGTATAAGCTCGATAAAGTTGCCTATATCCGCTTTGCATCGGTTTATAAAAGTTTCCAGGATGTGGATGACTTTCGCGATGCAATCAAAGAAGTGCAAAAACCGCATCAGCCGTTGTCATCCAAGAAAGTATCCTGAATCAATAGAATGGCTCTGGACCTTCTATTGCCAGCACAGCCCATTACTCCACAGCAATAAAAGTGCCGATCTTTTCTGCCGCAGATTATGCCTTCATGTCGCATGCCTTGCGCTTAGCCGAGCGAGGGTTGTATAGCTCCACACCCAATCCGCGTGTCGGTTGTGTGATTGCGCGCAACGGGCAGATTGCGGGCAGCGGCTGGCATGAAAAAGCCGGGCAGCCGCATGCGGAAATTAATGCCTTGGTTGATGCGGGAGCAGCGGCCCGTGGCGCGACCGCCTATGTAACGTTGGAGCCTTGCAGCCATCACGGCCGGACGCCGCCTTGTGCCAATGCGTTGATTGCAGCAGGCATCGCACGGGTCGTTATGGCAATGGAAGACCCCAATCCGTTGGTGTCCGGGCGTGGGCAGGCGTTATTGCAACAGGCCGGAGTTATCGTGCAGACGGGATTGTTGCAAGCCGAGGCGCATGCATTGAATGCCGGCTTTGTTTCCCGCATGACGCGAAAGAAGCCTTGGGTGCGTTTAAAAACAGCCGCGAGCCTGGATGGTAAGACTGCATTAAATAATGGTGTCAGCCAGTGGATTACCGGTGAAGCGGCACGGCGCGATGGCCACCGGTGGCGGGCTCGTTCGTGTGCTATCATGACGGGTATCGGCACTGTAAAATCCGATGATCCGCAGTTGTCCGTCCGGTATATCAAAACAGATCGTCAACCCAGGAAAGTCGTGGTCGATAGCCATTTGGCGATACCTTTGGAGGCTCGCTTGCTGCAAGACCGGGAAGAAACATTCATTTTCACCGCCTATGCAGAGAATCCGGAAAAAGAAGCTGCGCTGAGTCAGATGAATGCCAGGGTTATTGCGTTACCGGACGACAAAGGCGCGGTTGATCTACCACTAATGATGACGGTGCTGGCTGAGTCCGGAATCAATGAAGTGCTGGTGGAAGCCGGTAGCGGGCTCAATGGCGCTTTGGTTGAGGCCGGATTAGTGGATGAATTAATTATTTATTTTGCTCCGCACTTAATCGGTGACGATGCGCAAGGTATGATTGCATTACCCGAACTGACCAATCTTGAACAAAAGAAAAAGCTTACGATTCAGGATGTACGCATGATCGGCCAGGATATCCGGATAATTGCGGGGTTTCTATAAGACTTGTCATTCACGCAGCGGCCGTTTGGCGAGCTTACGCTGCAATGTACGGCGATGCATGTTTAATATTCTGGCGGTGACCGAGATATTGTTGTCGTTTTCGGTGAGGATGCGTTGAATGTATTCCCATTCCAGCCGGCCTACGGATAAAGGATGCGCGCTGATCGGAATATTCGCTTCCCCGACCGTGCGTTCAAAAGCCGCCATGATTTCATCCGCGTCGACCGGCTTGGCGAGATAATGTGTGGCGCCCAGTTTGATCGCTTCTACCGCAGTGGCGATGCTGGCATACCCTGTCAACATGACGATTCGGGTGCCCGGATCCAGGTTTCTCAATTTCTCAACCAATACTAAGCCCGATTCACTGGATAATTTCAGATCGACAATCGCATATTCCGGTGTGGATGTTTCAGCCAGATTCAGCGCATCATCGATCGTGTGCGCGCAGGTGATGCTAAAGCCTCGCTTTGTGAGCGCTTTGGACAGTACATCGCAAAAAACTTCATCGTCGTCGACGATCAGTAAACTCGGGTATTCGCTATTATCCGTCAATAAAGATTCAATCATGCTATTCATCCTATTAGCGGTAAAACAACCTGTGTGCAGGCTCCGCCACCTTCGAGATTAAACAAGCGGACACTGCCGCCAAAGCGCTCAATATTGGCATTGGCGAGGAACAAGCCAATGCCAAAGCCTTGCCCCGGCGCCTTGGTGGAAAAGAAAGCTTCGCCGGCGCGCTGCATTACTTCCGCAGATAAACCTTTGCCGTCATCGTTAATTTCCAGTTTAAGCTCCAGATTACTGTCCCAATGACTTTTAATTTCAATGCATTCGGACGATGCATCCGCTGCGTTATTCAGCAGATTTAACAGCGATTGGCTTAATAATTGATTGTCCATGATCTTGGGAGCTGGCAGATCACCTGTGCTTTGATAAGTGAACTTAACCGAAGGGCGTATCAGCTTCCATTTATCGAGAATCTGATTAAGAAAGACGTCAACGGGTAATTCGCTGCCATGTTCGGCTCTGGCCTGGCCTGCTTTCGCCAATAGCTGCGTTAAAGTTTGCTTGCAGTGCGCGATCTGATCGCGAAGAATATGGATGTTATTCTGGAATTCAGCATCCTGCGTGTATTCCTGCTGTAATTCTCCCGCGACGACGGCCATGGTCGAGAGGGGTGTGCCGAGTTCATGCGCAGCACCGGCAGCTAAAGTGCCCAGCGCGATGATTTGCTCATTGCGCAATGCATGCTCTCGCGCCTTGGCGAGATCCTGATCCCGTTCGCGGATGGATGAGCTCATTTTCACGACGAACCAGGCAATGATGACGGTACTTAGCACAAAAGCCAGCCACATCCCTGATACATGCAATGCAAATTCAATCAGATGCTTGTTATGGTCGTGCGGTAATGGCACGTAATTGAACAGCAACAAGGTGTAGCAGGTGATTGTGATGATCGCCATGGTCCAGGTGTAACGCCACGGCAGCGTGGCCGCGGCTATCGTCATCGGTAACAGAAATAATGAAATAAATGGATTGGTTGAACCGCCGCTGAAATACAGCAATGTGCTGAGTGCCAGAACATCGATCTGGAGTTGTAAAAAGAATTCCAGGTGGGATACCGGCCAATTGCGATGCAAGCGGATCCATGTCAGTAGATTTAACACGGCGAGCAACGTGACCACGGTGATCATTTGCGTCCAGGGAATGACGATATCGATGGTCCAGTACACTAAAGCAAAGGTCAGGCACTGTGCGGCAATGGCGATGTTCCGTAACAGAAACAAACGTTGCAAATTTTTACTGAGGGGCGATTGACTGAGATCAGTGAACATTTAGGATGACGCAGCTTTAATTGCCTGGGAAACTTGTAACATTAGCTTAAATTATTCTGTATGGCTATGCGACAAATTGTCTCAGGTATAATTCGACAAGATTAAAATAGAAAAATCAGCGGATGTATTCATGCTGTGCAGCAAACGGCATTGTGAAAAACATGACGGTATGAACATTTGCCGGAATCGTGGTAAGCGGCGGTTTTTTCGGTTAGAATCGTGGGCCGGTTTTATGGTAGACCGGGAGCTGGCGTTATCTTATTGAAATTATTTTATGATTCTAATCCTTGCTCCCAATACCGTAGCACTGATAGTGCGGGATACAAACAGTTGATGGCACACTTGGCCAACTTCCTGGGAATATCGACACGTATTCATACTGAAGCGGGTACCGGATAAACGCTGGCAGAAATCTACCGGATTGGTAATGCCAAAGTGTTGTCGGCTGAGGAAGTTAGCAATCTTCCTTGTGTTGACCGGGTAGTCAGGATTTCCGGGGAAAATCGTGCCGCACTGGCGGGACGCTATCAAGCAGCGTAAAAATAATAGCGCCAAAATTTTAATGCCTGATGTTTGTATCAGAGAATGAGTATAGGCAAGCTATCCATTGTTGGAGGATAAATAGATGATCAAAGTACTACTTTCGAACCCGAGGGGTTTTTGTGCCGGTGTTGACCGTGCGATAGAAATTGTGGAACGCGCATTAACGATGCACGGAGCGCCGATTTATGTGCGCCATGAAGTCGTTCACAATCGTTTTGTGGTCGAAAACCTTGAGAAGAAAGGCGCCGTATTTGTTGAGAATCTGGATGAAGTGCCGCAAGACAGCATTCTGATTTTCAGTGCGCACGGTGTATCGCACGCGGTACGGCGTGAGGCGGCGGATCGGAAACTGAAGGTATTTGACGCAACTTGCCCGCTGGTTACCAAAGTGCATGTGGAAGTAGCCAAAATGCGCAAGGAAGGCAAGGAAATTATCATGATCGGCCACCAAGGGCACCCGGAAGTTGAAGGCACGATGGGGCAGATTGAAGGTGACGATAAAGGGATGTATCTGGTAGAAACCGAAGCGGATGTTGATACCTTAAAAGTTAAGGACGAAACGAATTTGGCGTATGTGACGCAGACGACACTGTCGGTCGACGATGCTGCACGTATTGTGGATGCTTTAAAGAAACGTTTCCCAATGATTACCGGCCCTAAAAAGGATGATATTTGCTATGCCACGCAGAACCGTCAGGATGCCGTTAAGAAAATGGTTAATCAATGCGATCTGGTCATCGTGGTCGGTTCTCCCAATAGTTCAAATTCTAACCGGCTATGTGAAGTCGCACGGAATGCCAATGTAGAATCGTATATGGTTGATCGCGCAGAGCAATTACAAGAAGCGTGGTTTGTCGGGAAGAAAATTATCGGTATTACGGCCGGAGCTTCTGCCCCGGAAATTCTGGTGCAACAAGTGATTTCCCGGCTTAAGCAAATTGGAGCCGAACAAATCGGTGAAGATGTGACAATAGAAGAATTGAGTGGCGTGGTGGAATCGGTGGTGTTTCCATTGCCCAAAGCTTGATATTTTTAGTTAGCACCCCATCCCGCCTGGTAAGGAGCGGTATCGAACGGTTGTGCTGCTCCAGTCATTTCATTTACCAGAATTTCCGCACTGGCAGGCGCCATCGTGACACCATAGCGGAAGTGGCCGCTATTAATCAAAAGATTGCGAATGACCGGATGCCGTCCAATGATGGGAATATTCTCTAATGAAGCCGGACGCAATCCTGACCAGTGCTGCTTGATGGGCATTTTCTCAAGGACCGGCAGAATGATTTGAGCCTGTTCAAGCAGAGAATCGCGCGCGGCTATTGTCGTTTGCTTGTCAAATCCAGAATCTTCCAAGGTACTGCCAATGAGCAAATGACCATCGCGGCGTGGGATAAGATACAAGTCATTCTGCACTATAATGGCTGGTATAGGGGGCGTATCAAATTTAAATAGTAGCATTTGCCCTTTTATCGGTTTGATATCCAATTTGAGTGCATGAGTTGCCAAAATTTCTTTACTCCAAGCACCTGCGCACACAATGTAGTTACCGGCCGAAAATTCTCCACACAATGTAGAAGCGGACTGTATGTGCTGGCCTGTTATTTTTAGATGATTGACCGCACAGTTTTCAACGATCTTTCCGCCCAAAAGTTCAACTCGGCTTCGCAATGCACGTAAAAGTCTTGGGTTACGGACTTGAGCAACATCCGGCAGGAATAAAGCACAATTCTGAGCTTTCTTCATCCGATCAGTAGTGACGGTATGGATTGAATGAATATCGCAAGCCGTGCGCTGCTCTAGTCTGATCCCTCGCATGGAACACCACCGTCGCGCAATTTCTTCATCATAGGGCGGCAAAGTCAACATACCGGATATTTCGTACTCCGGGTCAATTCCAGAAGTTTCACGCAATACGGAAACCCATTCCGGAAATTGCAACGCACTATAGCTGGTAAGACTTGTAACCGCATCGGAATAGCTCCAAGGAAAAAGCGGCGACAAAATGCCGCCACCTGCCCAGGATGATTCTTGCCCGGCTTTGTTGCGCTCAAGAATCGTAACTTTGAAACCTTGAACTAAAAGGTGCTCTGCTGTTGCAAGCCCTATGATTCCCGCGCCGATGACGATGATGTCCTGTTTCATTATGGATTCTGCTTGTTTTATGTTGATAGAAACTGGGATCAGTTATGACGATTAATTTTTCCTGTTCTATTGTCGGTGGATCTACGGTGAGTTCTGAATTTTCCAATAAATCATTGAGGATATCGAATTGTACTAGGTTAAGCTAAAGTTAATCGACGTCATTACCGTTAAACCTGAAGGCGTTCAGGTGCATGAGATAAGGTCGGGTAGAGAAGAAAATTACTTGGGAATTTTTTGGATGAAAAAGAAACAAGTTTTAACAAATCAGTATGGCTTCACATTGATTGAATTAATGATCACAGTTGCTATTGTCGGTATTTTGGCGACAGTTGCTTACCCAGCATACACGCAATATCTGATAAGAGCGAATCGTGCTGCAGCTCAGGCAGAAATGCTGGATATTGCAAATCGACAACAACAGTATTTGTTGACTAACCGGAGTTACGCAAGCAAAACAGCTTTGGAGGCAAGTGGTTATGCGCTGCCATCGAGTGTAAATAGTAAGTACAGCTATGCAATTGTAATCGGAACTGGGACCGTGCCTTCATATACTCTCACATTTACACCGAGTGGCTCACAAGCAAGTGATGGAAATCTGGTGATTACAAATGAGGGTGTCAAAACTCCCGCAGATAAATGGTAAACAAGAAATGCAAATCTTGTGCAATTCAACTTTAGTTTTTTCAATGCGTGGTGTTTC
Source organism: Nitrosomonas sp. Is24 (assembly GCF_033063335.1). Classification (NCBI taxonomy): domain Bacteria; kingdom Pseudomonadati; phylum Pseudomonadota; class Betaproteobacteria; order Nitrosomonadales; family Nitrosomonadaceae; genus Nitrosomonas; species Nitrosomonas sp. Is24. Next base: position 175,611 of record NZ_JAWJZG010000001.1, read on the forward strand.
ACTTATTGAAGCCCTTGTTACTGTGGTGATTCTAGCAGTAGGGTTGTTGGGATTGGCTGGTTTGCAAATTCGTTTGCAGTCTTCCGAGCTCGAATCATACCAACGGACACAGGCATTGATATTGTTAGAAGATATGACAAACAGAATATCAACTAACCGTGCAAATGCAGCAGCGTACGTTACGACAACAGCCAATCCACTCGGAGTGGGAGATAGTCAACCTACATCTTGCTCGGGTAATGGACAGAGTTATGATGCTTGTCAATGGAGCAATGCGTTAAAAGGCGCTGCTGAACAATCATCGATATCGACAAATGTGGGCGCGATGCTCGGAGCGCGTGGGTGTATAGAGGACCTTGGAACGGGCGATCAATTCATGATCACCGTAGTGTGGCAGGGGATGACTCCGATTTCCGCACCTTCTTCTAACTGTGGGATGGGACTTTATGATAGTGCGACGGGTACAAAATGTGTAAATGATTTGTGCCGACGTACTGTGAGCACAATTGTACGTATAGCTAATTTAGCATCGCCATGAGAGTAAACACTTTAAATTGCGAAATATTAAATAAGCCTGAGTTTGGGATAGTCGACAAGCAAAGTGGTTTTTCTCTGATTGAATTAATGATCTCAATTACATTGGGATTATTGATCATGACGGGTGTGCTGGCGCTATATTTAGACCTAGCTAGAGGTAATGCTGAATTAGCAAAAATGAACCGACAGGTTGAGAATGGTCGATTTACTCTGCAGTTATTACAACAAGAATTATGGCATGCAGGTTATTGGGATACCTATGTGCCGCCATTACCGTCTATTACACCTCCAACAGCAATTCCCAATCCGTGTTTGACCTTTCCGGATTGGGATGCAGCTTACATTAACAACATGTACTTAATTTCTGTGCAAGGTTACGTGGCTGGAGGAACCCTACCTTCTGAATGCTCCTCAATCATTACAAACCGGCAATCTGATTCTGATGTAGTAGTGATCCGATCTGCTGCAACTTGTGTTGCAGGTGGAGCAGGATGTGAAAACTATTCAGTGGGTAAATTATATTTGCAAACCCAATCGTGTGGGAATACGAGCCATATTAATTATGTTTCGAGTGCAGCCACTACACCATTATTGAGTACCTCTACTGATGTGGTTTATAAAAGAGACTGCATAACCTCAGCTGATAGAAGAAAATTAATGATATCAATTTTTTATGTGCGAAATTATTCGGTGACATCGAGTGATGGAATACCGACACTAATGCGCGCTGATTTTGATCTCAGTGGTGGTGTCGTCAAGCTGCAGGCAGCCCAACCAATTATCGAAGGTATACAAAGTATTAAGTTTGAATACGGACGCGATACCGATGGAAATGGTGGAGCAGATGTTTTTGATGATTGTTCTGCTTGCACGGCATTGGACTGGGCAAACGTAGTGGCTGTACAAGTGCATGTGCTGGCACGCAATCTGGAGAGTTCTTCAGGTTATGTGGAAGATAAGACCTATCGGCTTGGATCAACAACGTTAGGTCCTTTTAATGATGGCTACATTCGTCATGTTTATACAAGCTATGTTCGCTTGGTGAATCCATCAGGTCGTAGAGAGAAACCTTGAGGAGTGAATTTATGTTTTCACGACAAACCGGCGCTACTTTGGTAGTTGGACTCATTATGCTGGTTGCCATTACATTACTGATGATATCTGCATTTTCGCTTAGTGGCGGGAATCTAAAAGCAGTTGGTAACATGCAACTCAGGAATGAAGCCATTGCAGCAGCCAATATGGCTATTGAACAAACTATCAATATCAATTTTGTGGCAATCGACCCGGCGAACTATCCAACTACCGTTGATATCGATATTGATCAGGATGATACAACTGATTATGTCGTAACCCTTAAGGCTCCCCTCTGTTTAAAAGCTACTTTGGCTCCAGCAAATGTAGCTGCGCTGAGTGGAGTTAACTCCACGATAACGAATTCATCCAATTATTTGACATTGTGGGAAATTGAAGCAGCTGCTCAGAATGGAGCGACAGGGGCATCGGTAGTTGCTAAACAGGGAATCGCTAAAGAAATGACGCAGAGCGAATATCTGCTGTCTTCGTGCTCAACATAAGAATTTCGGAAAGGGAGTGGGGCTATGTTAACAATACTTAGAAGAAATTTGCTAGTTGTCACATTTCTAGCGATTATCAGCACAGTATCCATTGCTGAAGATATTGATTTATTTACAGGCGTTACGCCATCCGGCTCGGCAGATGTTCCTAATGTTTTGATAGTATTGGACAATACTGCTAACTGGAATACAGCATTCACAAATGAAATCCATGCATTATCCACTGTCCTCAGTGGCTTAGCCGTTAACAAGTTTCGGGTCGGTTTAATGATGTTTAGTGAAACGGGATCAGGAAACAGTAATCCAGATGGCGGATATCTACGTGCTGCAGTTAGACTGATGAACTCAACGAATAAGCCAATATACCAGAGTCTCGTAAATAGCTTACACATATTAAATGATAAATCTAATAACGGTAAACTAGGCCTAACTTTGGCAGAGGCTTACTATTATTTTGCCGGTACAAATGCATATGCGGGACATAATAAGGCCAAACGGGACTATGCCGGTAATGTCTCTGGAACTTCGGCATCCAATGCAATTTATGCATTAAGTGGAAATGCATTATCGTCATCGAGTGATACAGGTTATGAAAGCCCGGTAAGCTCAGGTTGCCAGAAGAATTTTATTATTTATATCAGTAACGGCCCTGTACAGGATAATAGTTCTGACACTTCTACCTCTAATTCAAAATTATCTACGGCAGGGGGTAGTACATCACAAATTACAATTTCTCCGAGTGGCTCGCAATCCAATTCTGGCGATGAATGGGCGCGCTTTATGGCGAATTCAAGTAATCCGCAAATTATCACATACACAATTGACGTGGATCCAGGAACAACAGGACAAGGTCCCGGATTTACTGCATTGTTAAAAAGCATGGCAGGTCAGGGTAAAGGAAAATATTTTGCGGTAAATTCTTCAGTCGATAGTGGCGTGCAAATTTCAGATGCGTTAAATCATATATTTTCAGAAATACAAGCAAAAGATAGTGTCTTTGCTTCAGCTAGCTTGCCTGTCAGTGTTAACACACAAGGTACCTATTTAAACCAGATTTTCGTCGGTATGTTTCGCCCAGATGCAACGGCAAGCCCTCGCTGGGTGGGTAATCTCAAACAATATCAGTTTAAGCCAAGTTTGACGAATAATAAGATCGAATTAAAATTGGCAGATGCTGATGGTGTATTGGCAATTAATAATACTACCGGTTTTATTACGCAATGCGCCCGTAGCTTCTGGACACCGACTACAGCAAGTATTGATACGTATTGGTCTTTTGCACCACAAGGATCTTGCTTGGCGATCGCCAATTCGGAGCTATCCAATACTCCAGATGGTGAAGTTGTAGAGAAAGGTGCAGCTGCATATAGAGTGCGGTCAATCAATCCTTCATCACGCGTCGTTAAAACCTGTAATCCAGCGAGTTGTACTGGATTTAACAGTTTTGATGATGCTAATACTTCAATAACACAAGCACTTTTAGGCGCAACTAATAGCACTGAACGTACAAGTATTATTAATTGGGTGCGTGGTCAGGATGTTAAAGACGAAAATATTAACGGCAATACTACTGAAACTAGACCGTCTGCACATGGTGATATTGTACATTCCAGACCAGTTGCTGTTGATTATGGTGGAAGTACTGGGGTCGTAGTATTTTATGGGGCCAGTGACGGCATGTTGCATGCAATTAATGGAAGTCAATCAAGTAATATTGGCACTCTAACACCAGGTAGTGAATTGTGGACATTCGTTGCACCAGAGCACTATGGAAGGTTAAAGCGTATTTATGACAACAGTCCTGCCTTAACGCTGCCCAGTGTAGGTGATGCAACAGCCAAACCATACTTCTTTGATGGGCGAGTTACAGCCTATAAAGATAGTAGTACAGTTTGGGTTTATGCGACTCAACGGCGTGGCGGGCGTATGATTTATGCTTTTGATGTTAGCACTCCAACCAACCCTGGCTTGAAATGGCGCCAAGGTTGCCCTAATTTGACTGATGATACAGGTTGTACTTCGGCCGATTTTAGTGGCATTGGTCAAACTTGGTCGGCAGCCGTTAATTTGAAATCATCCGGTTATGTTTCTGGATCAACTTCTCTACCTATGCTTATTTTAGGTGGCGGTTATGATACCTGTGAGGATGGGGCAAGTGGAAGTGATCTAAACACTTGTACAGCACCCAAAGGGAATAAGATTTTTGTACTGGATGCAAATAGTGGCGCATTACTTAAGACATTCTCAACAGACCGCAGTGTGGTGGGTGACGTAACTGTTGTACCCAATACCGTTACCGGACTGGCTGAATATGCGTATGCAGCCGATACAGGCGGGAATGTTTATCGCATAACCATAGGTTCTGCATTACCTGCCAACTGGACAATTACGAAAATTGCATCACTGGGATGCAGTACTACCAATTGTCCCGGAGGAGTAGCCAATCGCAAATTCATGTTTGCCCCGGAAGTAGTTGTAACACCTAGTTACAATATTATTTTAATCGGTTCGGGTGATCGTGAGCATCCACTCCTGAGTCATACGACCACGATTGGTGTCGATAATGCATTTTTCATGATTAAAGATAAGCCAACCGATGCTGCTTGGTGGTCATCTGAAACGGCTAATTGTCTGTCACAAGCGTTTGCATGTATGACCTCATTACTTGCGATAGATCCAGATAGTACGGTACTACCGACAGAGACGCAATTGGATGCCCAAAAAGGGTGGTATATGCCTTTTGGCGCAGGTAGTCATGATAAAGAGCAAGTTGTTACATCAGCGATTGCAGTACTTGGTGTTGTTACCTTCAGTACACATACACCAACTCCAACAGACATAAGTAGCTGTGGTTCCAATTTAGGGATGGCTCGTGTATACAATCTCGGCTTCTTGGATGGAAGACCAGCTGTTGGAGCAACACGATATGTACCAATAACGGGGGGGGGATTGCCGCCGTCTCCAGTGGCTGGATTGGTGACTGTGGTACATCCGACCACTGGACAGAATATTACAGTGCCATTTGTGATCGGTTCGAGTCCTGATTCTCCACTGGAAGGAGCATCACCAAAAGCTATTGCAACCCCCTCTAGTTTTAAGACTCGAGCATATTGGTATTTACAACAGTAATGTCTAGCAATGACTAGGGTAAAAAGAATGCATACTCGAGAAAGACTTCAAGGTTACCGTGGTGTAACTTTGATTGAATTGCTAGTTGCAATGTCGGTATTGTCTATTTTATTAACTGTAGGCGTGCCATCTTTTAATCAATTTACTGCTAGCACTCGTTTGAATAGTTATGCCAATACGCTATTCTCGCACATGGCATTAGCCAGATCGGAAGCGATAAAGCGTAATTTGCGTGTTGCAATCTGCAAGAGCTCGGATGGGTTATCGTGTACGAGTTCGGGTAATTGGAATCAAGGGTGGGTTGTATTTGTTGATGTGGATAATAATGCGAGTATCAGTAGCGGCGAGCAAATCATTACTACGATGCCAGCTTTACCAACCGGCTATAGTTTTTCCGGGAATTCCAACGTCAGTAATTATATTTCCTATGATGGACAAGGAATTCCCAAACTCACTAGCGGCGGATTTCAATCCGGAACAATTACCTTGTGTCCAACACCACCTGCAGAAGGTGGTAATGGGCGTGATGTCATATTAAGCAGTAGCGGAAGATCGCGTATAGCAAAGATTACTACTTGCTCGTGATTTGAGTGTTTTGTTTGTAGACTCTAGATAAATCACTTGATCAAGGGGACCTATTCCCTGATTTCCTGTTCGATCTGGTCGGCTGTCACGTGACGGACATCTTTACCTTTGACCATATAAACAACGTATTCAGACATATTTTTTGCATGATCGCCAATGCGCTCGATGGCCTTGGCGATAAATACGATTTCCAGGCAAGTTGAAATTTTCCTGGGATCTTCCATCATAAAAGTAATCAGTTGACGCAAGATGGAGCGGAATTCTTCATCGACGAATTCATCCTGCCGCACAATTTGCGCAGCGGCATTCAAATCCAAGCGGGCGAAAGAATCAAGCGCCTTGTGCAGCATATCCATGGCAATACTGGCAACATGCTTAACTTCATTAAAACGCGGAATGTGCATACGATCCGTTGAATAAATCAATTTTGCCATCCGGGCGATTTTTGCAGCCTCGTCGCCGATGCGCTCCAAATCCGTAATTGTCTTGATCACCATCATGATCATGCGCAAATCGCTTGCAGTCGGCTGTCTGCGCGCAATAATCTGATTGCAGATCTCATCAATTGAAACTTCCATCGCGTTGACACGGTGATCACGGGTAATCACCAGATCAATCAGCTCTTCATTGCCACTCGTCAGCGCATCGATCGCATTCTCGATTTGTTCTTCAACAAAGCCCCCCATTTGCAAAACGCGCGTGCGCACTTCTTCAAGGTCAGCGTCGAACTGCTTGGAAATATGTTCTTTAGTTGCCATGGTCTGCCTTTTGAGGATATCGAAGTATGTGATGCTTTATGGTCTTAATTATCCATGCTTTAAATTAATCAGACAGTAATAGTGCGTACACCTTTGTCTGTTCCCAATAATAACGTATCTGCCGGATGCCGGGCAAAAAGGCCGTTGGTTACAACACCGGTAATCTGATTGAGCGTTGCTTCCAATTCAACCGGATTCATAATTTGCAAACCATGCACATCCAGGATGACATTACCATTATCCGTGACGAAGCCCTGACGTAAGGCCGGATGTCCGCCCAGTTGCACAATCTCACGCGCTACATAGCTGCGCGCCATCGGTATGACTTCAACAGGCAGCGGGAAGTTGCCAAGAACATTCACTAGTTTGCTTTGATCGGTAATGCAGATAAATTTCCGGGCAACCGCCGCGACAATTTTCTCCCGTGTTAACGCACCGCCGCCGCCTTTGATCATATGCAAATGTTCGGTGATCTCATCCGCGCCATCGACATACACGGGAAGATCGATGACATTATTCAGATCCAGTACTTCGATACCATGACCTTTAAGACGTTGTGCCGTTACGTCTGAGCTGGCAACAGCGCCTTCGATTTTATTTTTAATTTTGGCTAATTCATCAATAAAGTAATTAGCAGTGGAGCCTGTGCCCACCCCAACAATACAACCCACCGGAATATGCTGAATTGCAGCTGCTGCAACCGCTCGTTTTTGTTCATCTTGTGTCATTTATGGCCCTATCCAGACAAAAATTGATATAGCCTATCAGGATAGCGTTATCTGCGAATTTAGACAATGCTTCTAACGATCCGTGTTATCAATCAAGCTTGGAAGAATCGCTGGGTTTGCAGACGGCAATGTGCCTGATCAATCCCTCCGGCGTGAAGTATATGCGTTCCAATCCTTGCCGTTTTACCCGTTCACCGGAAGAAGCATCCATACCGGTCATTGTAAACGCGAATTCCACGCCATTGTTTTCAATGCAGCGATATTCAGTAACTTCCCAATGTGCATCAGGAAAGCGATCAAAGAAGCTGATCATCATGGCATGGATGGCCGAACTGCCTTTGTATTCACCGAAGTAAGCGGAACAATAAGTGGCGTCGGCAGTAAATAGGCGCTCGATCTGCATCAGATCGTGATTGTTGGATAAAGTGACATAGTTTCTTGCCAATTCGATGGATTGCCCGGTGTTCATTGATTTTGCCCCCATACATACCTGCTGCGGGTCATGCGGATTTCGATTCCGCGCGGATAAAGACCCATTCATCCTTGCCACTATCTTCTTGACTGAAACGATAACCCGCCACATCGAAGTCTTTAATGGCTTCGGGGTTTGTGAGTTTGTTCTGGATAATGTAGCGGCTCATCATGCCGCGGGCCTTCTTGGCGAAGAAGCTGATAATTTTGTAAACACCGTTTTTCTGATCCTTGAAAACCGGGGTGATGATTCGTGCATTGAGTTTGCTGGGTTGGACGGACTGGAAGTATTCATGGGAAGCGAGATTGATGAGGATGTCATCTTTTTGTTTGGCCAAATCCTGGTTGAGCGCTTGGGTGATTTTATCATCCCAGAATTCGTACAAATTATTGCCACGCGGATTTTTGAATTGAGTACCCATTTCCAGCCGGTAAGGTTGCATCAGATCCAGCGGGCGCAACACGCCATACAATCCCGACAAAATACGCAAATGATCTTGCGCGAACGCCAGTTCGTTTCCGGTCATCGTGTCGGCATCCAAGCCGGTATAGACATCGCCTTTGAATGCGAGAATCGCTTGCTTGGCATTCCGCAGCGTAAACGGACGATTCCAGGCGAAGTAGCGATTGGAATTGAGCGTGGCCAATTTAGAGCTGATTGACATCATCGCACCGATTTGGCTGGGCTCCAGTTTTCTCAGTTCATCGATCAGCATCGCAGAATCGTCGAGAAAATCCGGTTGTGTATGCGCTTGCGTCGATGGCGGTGTTTCAAAATCCAGTGTTTTTGCCGGTGAAATGACAATAATCATGCGTTTTCATCCTGAAATAAAAAATACTATCAGATTCGCTCATTGAGTATAGGTTACTTGTAATTTGCGTCAGCAGCCCCAAACTATTGCTGACCTAATCTATCAAACATTTTTTTGTCGATCAGAGGAGCGAATCATGCTTGGATATCGTAATTTAATTGTGCTGTTGACGCTGGCGCTGTTGATGCCGGGCGATCTGTTGGCGCAGCAGGGCAATGGCGTGGAAAGTTTGCGTCAGACTAGCAAGGCATTTGCCGCAGTGGCGCGCAAAGTTTCGCCATCGGTGGTACTGATTCAGGTCGAACGGGAAACTGAAGCGGTGCAGATGTCGCCTTTCGGCATCCCGTTTGGCAATGGCGGTGGCGATAACTTTCCGTTTGGTGATGATTTTTTCCGGCGCTTCTTTGGCGATCGCCTGCCGGATTCTCCCCGCTTTAATGCACCGGGAAAGAAACCACAACAAGGCAAGCAACGTTCGGTTGTCGGGCAAGGCTCCGGCTTCGTTTTTGCCGCCAATAATAACAAAACCTATATTTTGACCAATAATCATGTGATCGAAGGGAACGATAAAATCAGCGTCAAGTTTCTCGATGGCCGTGAGTTTGAAGCAAAAATCAAAGGCACCGACCCCAAATCGGACATCGCCGTGATCGAAATCGAAGCCAGCGGTCTGCCCGTTGTGCAAATCGGCGATTATTCGCAGCTGGAGGTGGGTGAATGGGTAGTTGCCATCGGCAATCCGTTCGGGCTGAGCCATACCTTGACGGTCGGTGTGGTTAGCGCGAAAGGCAGAACGTCGCTCGGAATTAACGATTACGAAGACTTCATTCAAACCGATGCCGCGATCAATCCCGGCAATTCCGGCGGACCGCTGGTCAATCTGGACGGCGAAGTGATCGGTATGAATACCGCGATTTTCAGCCGCAGCGGCGGTTACATGGGCATCGGTTTCGCCATTCCGATCAATCTGGCCGCGCGTATCGCCAATCAATTGATCGAGAAAGGTGAAGTGGAACGCGGCTATCTCGGCATTATGATCCAGCCGCTGACGGTCGATCTGGCCAAATCCTTCGATTTGAAGAACGACAAGGGCATTTTGATTGCGCAAGTGACAAAGAATTCGCCCGCCGACAAGGCAGGACTCAAAGCCGGCGATGTGATCGTGAACTATCAGGGGCGGCCGATGAGCGATACCGGTGACTTCCGCAACCAAGTCGCATTGGCGCAACCGGGCAGTAAAGTGGAATTCGATATCATTCGCGACGGCAAGCAACGCAACATTTCGGTCAAAGTCGACAAACTCAGCGATCACAAGCAGTTCGCGCAAGAATCATCGCAAGCCAGCGAGAAATTGGGCATCGTGGTACAAACGATTACCGCCGATCTGGCGAAACAACTGGGTATCAAGGCCGGAAAAGGTGTGATCGTGACCGAAGTGGCGCCGGGATCGGTCGCTACGATGGCGGGTATCGGTCGCGGCAGCGTAATCCTCGAAGTCAATCGTAAAGCCGTCAATACCGCTGCCGAGTTCGATCAAGCGATAAAAAACAGCGCCAATAATAAAGTGCTGTTACTGGTGCGGGATGATGAGGTGTCGCGCTATGTGGTGCTGAGCTGGCGTTGATCGATTCGAGCTGTTTGCAGGCGCTTTGGTTGTGGCGCATCGTGTGCGCTTTATGACCATAGCGCCAGCGCGGCGCTCATGCCGCTGGAATAGCCGACGGTTTTTGAGCCCTTGGCTTTATGATGTATGCTGAGCATTTTTGATACGAATAGCGCATTGATCGACCATGAAAATTGCCCCGGAAATTCAAGCATTACAGGCCGACATGCAACGTTGGCGCAGACACATCCATCAGCATCCGGAAACGGCGTTTGAAGAAACCGCAACCGCCCGGTTGATTGCCGATCTACTGCGAAGCGCCGGGATCGAAGTACATCAAGGTTTGGCGAAAACCGGTGTTGTCGGCGTACTGCGCCGTGGCAACAGCAGTAAAAGTATTGCACTGCGCGCCGATATGGATGCGCTGCACATTCAGGAACAAAACCGCTTCGATCATGCTTCCTGTAACAGCGGAAAAATGCACGCCTGCGGTCACGATGGGCATTGCGCCATGCTGCTCGGCGCAGCGAGTTACCTGGCCAAGCATGGTCGCTTCGGCGGCACCGTGTATTTCATTTTCCAGCCGGCGGAAGAATGCCGTGCCGGAGCGCATCAAATGATCAGTGAAGGCTTGTTTGAACAATTCCCGGCGCAGCGGGTGTTCGGCATGCATAACTTCCCGGATGTGCCCGCTGGTCATTTCGCCGTCAAAACCGGACCGATGATGGCGTCGTTCGATTGCTTTGAAATCATCTTGAGAGGTCAAGCCACCCACGCCGCCATGCCGCATCTCGGTAACGATGTGCTGGTCGCAGCGGCGCACTTGGTCACGCAACTGCAAACCATCGTCAGCCGACGGATTGATCCCGCCGATTCCGCTGTGGTCAGCGTCACGCAAATACACGGCGGCAACACCTGGAATGCGCTACCGGATGTTGCCGTCATTCGCGGAACTTTCCGCAGCTTCAAGAATGCTGTGCGCGAGCAACTGGAACAAGGCATCCGTCAACTGGCACAAAGCGTCGCGCAGGGCTTTGGAATTCACGCAGACATCCTGTTCAACCCCGAAAACCCCGGTTATCCGGTGACCATCAACAGCCCGGAAGAAACCGCCAGCGCCATCCGCGCTGCCATCGCCGTTGCCGGTGAGCAATGTGTCGACACTGCACCAACTCCCAGCATGGGTGCTGAAGACTTCGCCTTCATGCTGCAACAAAAACCCGGCTGCTACATCTGGATCGGCAACGGCAGCTCGCAAGGTGGCTGCTTACTGCATAATCCGCATTACGATTTTAACGACGAGATTTTGCCGCTGGGTGCGGCGTATTGGGTTAAATTGGTGGAGAATGAGCTGTCTGTTTAAACTTTCTTGAACATGGATGCACAACAAACCCTGAATGATCCTATTTGAATTGAGCGATGGTTACTGCACTATGGGTACGGTCTGCCGTCCTTGTGGAAGAAATGCCATGAACCATCGGCAAACCGGGCGACGAGATCGTCATCCGGGTAGGTTACTTCATCGCCGGGCGTCCGATCACCGGCTTCCAAGTACACCGCATCGGACGAGGTTTCGTTGACAAGGCGGTGTGCGTCGCCAGAACCCGCTTTGAAACCAGCGCACATGCCCGCATGCAGTTCCGTGCGGCCAGCGCCGGAATAAAGTACGAGCGTGCCGGACACGACGTAGACGAACTCATCTTGTTTGCTGTGCGCATGCCGTAGCGCCGACATTGCTCCCGGCGCAAGCACGGTAATATTCACGCCGAAGTTAGTGAGACCGAACAAATCCCCTAATGACCGCTTTACGCGCCCGTTCATCATCGAACGGAACGGTTCCGGATAGGAGGAAGGCGTGGCTCGTGGCGCGGCGTCAAGCGCGGTAATTGAATCAATTTTTGTGCTCATCGCGAGTAGATAAGTTGATATGAAATTTGATGCCGGAAGTTTTTCAGGTATTTGCAACGATTGTGCTTAGGTATTTATCCGATTGATGCGCCTTCTTGCAATCGGCACATCCTAACGTGCTATTTAAGTTCATTTGGGTCTTTTAACCCGATTCTTATCAAATCACCAGCTTTAAGCTGAAAGTTGCTATGACCCAGATCTTTCCTAATTTCACGGTACATGTTATCCACTGCCTGGAGTATGTTTTCACCGCTAGTAGAGACTGTTCTAAATTTTAGATATGCAGTTATTACGCCGGGTGAAGCCCACAATAACAAACCACGATTGAGTTTTTGAAAGTCGAATTTAAGAGACTCAGAAATATTTTCTTCGCTAAGATCGGTAATATTGTTTTTTTGAAATTTATCAACAAGATCAAAGAATAAATTGTAAATCTCTATCTTGCTGGCACGGTGACTTTCCGCGATGTCTCTTGTTTTGGATTGCCATTGTGCATACCACAAGCCGATTAGACCTAACGAAGCCGTAATGAGTGCTGCTGCTACACTCGCATTTAGTGCTTGGAACCATTGTAAAGTTGAGTAAATGGACCATAAGCAGAATGCGCTGATTGCCAAAACTGCTATAGCACCAAATATTACTTGCTTCTTGTTCATCCGTTCAAACTTCCCTGTGTATCTATCTAGAATTAGGCATCTGAAATCACGCAATATAATGTGTTATGAATAAAATTCATAAACCCGTAGGAAAACCTTCACCCTAACTTCTGCATCAACTCCTTAATCCGCATTACCCGCTTATTCACATCCTCAATCTTCACCAGAATTTTCAATCGATCCTGGCCGGAGAGTGAGTATTCGCGGCTACTTTGGATCAGTTGGATGATTTTGAGCGGGTCGATGGGCGGGTTCGGGATGAATTGCACCTGGATGCTGTCGGTGCTGGCGTCGATGCGGGTGATGCCGAGCGGTTTGGCGATAATGCGCAGGCGGTGGCAGTCGAGCAGGGCGCGCGCCGGGTTGGGCAGCAGGCCGAAGCGGTCGATCAGTTCGCGTTGCATGTCGTCGAGCTGTTCGTTGTCGGTGCAGTTGGCCATGCGTTTGTACAGCACTAGGCGTTCGTGGATGTCGTGGCAGTAATCTTCCGGCAGCAGCGCGGGCACGTGCAGGTTGATTTCGGTGGCGACGCCCAATGGGTGCTGCATGTCGGGTTCCTTGCCTTGCTTGAGCGATTGGATCGCGGTATCCAGCATCGAGCTGTACAGGCTGAAACCGATTTCCTGCATTTCCCCGCTTTGCGATTCGGAGAGCACCGCCCCAGCACCGCGGATTTCCAGGTCGTGCATCGCCAGATAAAAGCCGGAGCCGAGTTCTTCCATCGCTTGAATCGCTTCCAGACGTTTCTTGGCTTGTCCGCCGAGCGCTTCTTCCGGCGGCGTCAGCAAATACGCGTAAGCCTGATGATGCGAACGCCCGACCCGTCCGCGCAATTGGTGCAGTTGCGCCAGGCCGAATTTGTGCGCGTTGTTGATGATGATGGTGTTGGCGCTCGGGATATCGATACCGGTTTCGATGATGGTGGTGCACAGCAGAATGTTGAAGCGCTGCTGGTAAAAGTCGCGCATGACGTGCTCCAGTTCGCGTTCCGGCATTTGCCCGTGGGCGACGTTGATGCGCGCTTCGGGCAGCAAACCGGACAGTTTTTCGTACATCAATTGAATGCTGCTGACTTCGTTGTGCAGGAAATAAATCTGCCCGCCGCGTTTCAGTTCGCGCAGGCACGCTTCGCGGATGATGCCCATCGAAAAGCTGCTGACAAAGGTGCGGATGGCCAAACGGCGCTGCGGCGCGGTGGCGATGATGGAGAAATCGCGCAGCCCTTCCAGCGACATCGCCAGTGTGCGCGGGATCGGCGTGGCGGTCAGCGTCAGCACATCCACTTCGGCACGCAGTTTTTTGAGCTGTTCCTTTTGCCGCACGCCAAAACGATGTTCTTCGTCGATGATGACCAAGCCCAGATTTTTGAAATGCACGTCTTTCTGAATCAGTTTGTGCGTGCCGATGATGATGTCGATTTCGCCTTTCCCGAGACCGGCGAGCGCTTGCGTTTGCTCCTTGGCGGAACGGAAGCGTGACAATTCGGCGATTCTGACCGGCCATTGATCGGCGATCAGGCCGAAACGGTCGGAGAAATTCTGGAAATGCTGTTCCGCGAGCAGCGTGGTCGGCACCAACACCGCGACTTGCTTGCCGTCGGCCACTGCGATAAACGCGGCGCGCAACGCCACTTCGGTTTTGCCGAAGCCGACATCGCCGCAAATCAGCCGATCCATCGGCTTACCGGAAGTTAAATCACCGATCACCGCATTGATCGCTGCCGCCTGATCGGCCGTTTCCTCAAACCCGAAGCCTTCGGCAAAGGCATCGTAATCATGCTGCCGCAGCGTAAATTGGTGGCCTTCGCGCGCGGCGCGTTGCGCGTACAGATTCAGCAATTCCGCCGCGGTATCGCGCACCTGCTGCATCGCTTTGCGTTTGGCTTTGTCCCATTGGCTGCTGCCGAGCTTGTGCAGCGGCGCGGATTCCGGCGCGGCGCCGCTGTAGCGGCCGATCAGATACAGCTGCGAAACCGGCACGTACAGTTTGTCGCCGCCTTCGTATTCCAGCGCCAGAAATTCGCTCATTTCGCCCGGTTCGCCTTCGCCCACATCCATGCTGACCAAACCGAGATAGCGCCCGATGCCATGCTGTTCATGCACCACTGGATCGCCCGGTTTGATTTCCGACAAATCGCGTAGAATGTTGTCGGTCGATGTGGTCTTGCGCGATTCACGCTCGCGCCGTCCATGTACATGGGTGGCGTACAGCTCACTTTCGGTAATGAAAGCCAGTTTTTCGGGCGCATCGATGAAACCGGTATGCAGCGGCGCGACACTCAGCATGAAGGATTGCGCGCTATTCAGAAACTGCGCGTAGTCCTGGCAAAGATCCGGATGCAAATCGTATTGATGCAAATACTCGGCAATCAATTCGCGCCGCCCCATGCTTTCCGCCAGCAACAGCACCCGGCCGCCGGTCATCTTGAACTGTGCGATGAACACTGCCAGTTTTTCCAGCGGGTTTTCCACATGCCGGTTGACTTGCACCGATGGCAACGGTGCGGTAGTTTTGGGCGCGGCCAGTTTGACATCCTGTCCGTTGGACAAAATCTCAATGCGTCCATACGGCTTGAGCTGGCCGAAGAAGCTATCGCTGGTCAGGAATAATTCAGCCGGAGGCAGCAACGGCCGGTCGCTATCGCCGCGCAGCAATTGATAACGCGATTGGGTGTCGTGCCAGAATTCGTCGATCACCGGACGCACATCCTGGTGCAGGCAGAGCAAGGTGTTTTCGGGTAAATAATCAAACAGCGTGGCGGTTTGCGTAAAAAACAGCGGCAAATAATATTCGATGCCGGCAGGCGTCAGGCCTTTGCTGATGTCCTTGTAGATTTGTTTTTTCGATGGATCGCCTTCGAATTTCTCGCGGAAGTTGCCGCGAAAGCAGGTGCGTCCGGCTTCGTCGAGCGGGAATTCGCGTGCGGGTAACAAGCGGATTTCCTTGACCGGATAAATACTGCGTTGCGTATCGACATCGAAGGTGCGGATGGTGTCGATGTCGTTGTCTAGCAAATCGATGCGGTACGGCAGCGGGCTGCCCATCGGGTACAGATCGATCAAGCCGCCGCGCACGCTGTATTCGCCCGGCGAGAAAACCTGCGTGACATGCGAGTAGCCTGCCAGCGTCAACTGACTGCGCAATCCCGCAACATCCAATGTTTCGCCTTGTTTCAGAAAAAACGTATGCGCAGCCAGGTATTCGCGCGGCAGCATGCGGTAGAGCGCTGTCGTCAACGGCGCGATCAGCACATCGCAAGCGCCGTTCATGACCTGATAGAGCGTGGCCAGCCGTTCCGAGACGAGGTCGTGGTGCGGCGAGAACGTATCGTACGGCAGCGTTTCCCAATCCGGTAGCAAATGCGTTCTCAGTTCCGGCGCAAAATAGGGAATTTCTTCCAATAGCCGCTGCGCATCTAGCGCGTTCGCTGTGATGATGGTGACCGGTTTCGCTTGCTGTGCCAATTGCGCCAGAAACAGCGCGTCGCTGGAGCCATCAAAATGAGCGTAACGTAAAACGGTGCCGGGTGCGGGTAGAGTGTGCTTTTGTTGCATAGTGAATGTGCCAGTTGCCATGCCGGAAAATGCAGCGTGCGCGCAGAAACCGGCGTGAAATCGAAAGCATCATATTATATGCCAGTTTCAAGATGCCTTTCTTTTAGGAACAAGTTGCGGTGGTGGATTAACTATAAAAGTGCAAATTGTTGTGTTATTTGTCATTTGAAATTGCGTTGGATAGCGCTATTCTTAATACGCCGGTCATAAATGGCTGGTATTTATCGTAGAATATTAAATAGCTTAGCCGGTGGAAAGAATATGAGTGCTTTCATGAAACTGAATATGTGGCGATTGGAACAAAAAATAATGCTGTTTACGTACAGGATGATTGCGGTGGCGTGTTTGACGGCACCGGCTTTTGCGCAAAATGTTTCCGCCACGGCATTAACCACCGAGAATCAACAAAAAATTGAACTGGCCGTGTGGAAGTATGCCATCGATACACCCTTATTGTTGAGCACGATCGACTGGTTTCGCGACCTGACGCGCAATTCGCGCGAATCGGCCGCCATTGCCGAGCTTTCCCGTCTGGAGTTCATGCGCGCGCAACTCGAGCTGGATTCAAACCGCCGCATTCAATTGTTTGAGAATTGTATTGCGATTGCAGACCAGTCACTGGCGCTGAACGCGAATGACGTGCGCGGACTTTTCTGGAAAGCTGCCGCGATGGGAAAAATGGCCGAGAGCAGCGGCATTGTAAGTGCGCTGAGAATGATCGGACCGATGGAGAAAATGCTGTTGAAAGTGGTTGCGCTGGACGAGCAATACGAGAACGCCGGAGCGCATCGCGCGCTGGGTCGCATTTATCACAAACTACCCGGATTTCCCATCAGTTTTGGCAGTAACCAAAAAGCCCTGATGCACATGAAACGGGCGCATGAACTGTTTCCGCGCGATGTCATCACACGCGCTTTTTACGCCGAATTGCTGTACGACGTCGGCAGAAAAGAAGAGGCGCGCAAGCATGCGAATTTTGTGCTGGCGACACCGATCGCCGATGAGGATGCGTTGGAATTTTCCGAGTATGTCGATATCGCACTGGACGTGATCAAGAAAACCGGCGGCTCTGAATTCAGAGTTGGTAATTACTAACTTCCTCCCGAACAAGGGCTATCTGCGCACTGCGGTGCGGCATCCGGTTTTCTTTTTTGATCTAACTTGCTTCTCCACTGAGCAAATCAGCTACACTAGCGCATCTCTCTAATATCCTGGCAAAGTTTTATGACAGAAACAGTGATCGATTTGATCCGCCACGGTCAGCCTGCGGGCGGACGCCGCTATCGCGGCCACGGTGTGGACGATCCGCTCAGCGAGAAGGGCTGGTCGCAAATGTGGCATGCCGTCGGAAACTATAATGACTGGAACCACATCATCACTTCCCCGCTGCAACGCTGCCAGGCGTTTGCATTTGCACTCGGAGAACGTCACGGCATCGACGTTACGGTCGAATCGCGCTTCAAGGAAGTCGGATTCGGCGAATGGGAAGGGCTCAGCCACGATGAAATCAAGATTGGCCGTGTTACTGACTATCAGGCTTTCCTGCGCGATCCGGTCAACTGCCGCCCGCCCGGCGCCGAACCGCTCGATGATTTTATCCAGCGCGTCAGCTCCGCCTATGAAGAAGCGATCGAACGCTACCACAGCAGCCATTTTCTGATCGTCGCACATGCCGGCGTGATGCGCGCAGTTGTTGCTAAAACTGTGCATGCCGCCCCGGCTGGGCTGTATCGAATCAAGATCAGCAACGGCGGGATAACGCGCATTCGCCAGACCGAAACGGGTGGTGTGCTGGAATTGTTGAATGGGAAGTTGTCAGGTTGAATAACAATTTCTCTTTAGATAAGCGATATAGATCTCCCATAAGACCCAGAGTCTGACAGCAGTAAAGTTTAAGTAATAGGCATTCCTAACTTTCTAATATATTGCTTGATATAATGAAATACCTATAATGTACATACTTTATGTACATTATAGGTTCTCCCATGACTTCAGTGAATGTGACTGAATTACGCCAGCATTTACCCGAATACCTTAAACAAGTGCAAGCAGGCGAAGCAATTGCAATCACTTTGCACGGCAAAACCATCGCCCATATCATTCCCGATCACGCAAAAAGCGAACGTGAAGCAGCGCTGAGTCGTTTGGATGCGCTGCGCGGCACGGTTATTGTTGGTGACATCCTTGCGCCTCTGGATGAAGAATGGTTGGGTGATGCTGATCATCTGTGATACGCAATTTTGTTATTTTGGGCAGATCGCTGCGAGCGCTTGACGATAGCCGCTCAACAGGCTGTGGAGCATGGCCTGGCGGGTGGTAAGCTGGCTTGCGCTGCATTTGGTGATCACTGTTTCTAAATGAACAACAACGCCAGCCCGAGACCGGCGGCGCAGGCCAGCATGCCGGATACGCATTGTCTGGCGAGAAAGCGGCTGCCGATGAAGAAAATCAGGCCGAGTTTGAAGCCGATGTTGGAAAGTATCGCGAGTGTGATTGCGGTGATCGCTTGATTTGCTTCCAGCTTACCCAGCTCGAACAGATGCAGGCTCGATAACGTAATGGCGTCGACATCGGTCAGGCCGGAAACGAGCGCGACGGCGTACAGGCCGCTGCTGCCGGCAATATCGGAAAGCCAGGTGGAAAAAAACAGCACGCTGCCGTAGATCAATCCGAAAGTTGTTGCGGCGCGCAATTCGGTGGGGTTTTTGATTTCCGGTACGGGCATTTCATGTTGGTGACTGAGCTTGAACCACCAGTATGCCGTGATGCCTGCTCCGAGCAGGAAGCCGCTGCCGAGCACGGGGAGCAACTGCGGCAGAATGGCAGGCGAGGCAACCGCGCTGATGATCGATAAACGGAGCAGCACCGTTAAATTGGCAATCAGAATGACAATTGCGGCGAGTTGTGTGAAGTTCTGGTTTTCCGCGCTGCGGCGCGCATAAACCAGTGTCGTGGCGGTACTGGATACCAGCCCGCCGAATAAACCCAGTATCACGCTATGTTGCTGGCCGATCAGTTGCAGTGCGACGTAACCCGCCAGACTGACGCCGGAGATGAGGACTACCATCAACCAGATCTGGTGCGGATTGATCGCTTCATACGGACCGAAATACTTGTCCGGCAGAATCGGCAGAATGATAAACGTCAGCACGGCAAATTGCAGTATCGAAATTAAATCACGCCGGGTCAGTTTCTCCGTTATGCCGTGCAATTCCGCTTTGAAGTACAGCAATACCGTGGTGATGATGGCCAGCATGACGGCCAAGGTATCGTTGCCGTACCACACCGAAGCACCCAATCCGTAGCAGACAAGAATAGCGGCTATCGTGGTGGTGCCCGGGTCGGCGTTGTCGTCCTTGACGCGGGAATACGCAGCCACCATCATCAGGCCGACAATGAATAAACCGCCGAGCAACAGCCACGGCGTGGCTTTTTCCGACAGCATCGCAGACAGCGTGCCGAACATCGCGACCAAGGCGAATGTTCTCAATCCGGCGCGCGAGCCGGGATTGCGTTCGCGCTCCAGTCCGATCAATAAACCGATGGCCAAGCTGGTCAGGAAATGCGGTAAAGCCGCCAATTCGCCATTCAACGTGAATTCAGTGTGCATCGCCGGTCACCGGGTTGTCTGCATGGAACCAATGTTCCAGCAGGAATTGTAAGGATGATTTGCCATTATATTCATTGATCTGCAATCGATAAACCGCATCGATCACATCCGGCAGCGGATCGCTGTGGAAAAATAGAATGCCGTCGTAGGTTTCAGCCGATTTCCGCGCGGCTTGCGCTGCGCCATCGGCACCCGCGGCGTGCAGTTTTTTTAGCTTCAATTTCAAATGTTTTTCCCCGACGATGCGTTGGCTTTCGACATAAAAGCGCGCATTAAACGACGGCTGCGGGAAACCTTGCCCCCACACCTGGCGTTCGAGAGTTTCCGCCAGTTCCAGTTTGATTTCGGAAAGCTCCAGATCGCCGTCGGTTTCAATCACGCGCGTCAAATCGGCAGGTGTCAGCAGCGTTTGCGCAACCTGCTCGAACGCCGCGCGGAATGCTTCAAAAGCATCGCTGTGAATGGTCAACCCGGCAGCGGCTGCATGGCCGCCGAATTTGCGGATCAGCTCGGGGTGTTGTTTGGATACCAGATCGAGCGCGTCGCGCAGGTGAAAACCGTTGATTGATCGGCCCGAACCTTTGATTTCACCGTCGTTGCCGGGTGCGAAAATGATCACCGGGCGGTGATATTTGTCCTTGATACGCGACGCGAGGATGCCAATGACGCCTTGGTGCCAATCGGCATCGAACAAACAAATGCTGTAAGCGCTCTGGATGTCCGGCTGGCGTGCATTGAGCGTATCTTCCAGCTTGACGAGCGCGCTTTCCTGCATGGCCGATTCGATTTCGCGCCGTTGCCGGTTCAGTTCGTCCAGTTGCTTGGCGATGTCGGCCGCATACGCCTCGTCATCGGTGATCAGGCACTCGATACCCAGCGACATATCGTCCAGCCGCCCCGCAGCATTCAACCGCGGCCCCAGCATGAAGCCCAGGTCATAAGTGGATATTTGCCGGGCATCGCGCCGCGAGACCTGCATGAGCGCATTGATACCGGCGCAAGCCTTGCCTTTGCGGATACGTTGCAAACCTTGCTGCACCAGAATGCGGTTATTGCTGTCCAGCTTGACCACATCGGCGACGGTTCCCAGCGCCACCAGATCCAGAAAGCTAGCGAGATTGGGTTCCTGGCCTGCTGCAAAAGCGCCGCGCTGACGCAACTCGGCGCGCAGCGCGAGCATCAGGTAGAAAATGACGCCCACTCCGGCGATGCTTTTGCTCGGAAAAGGGCAGCCGGGCTGATTGGGATTGACAATGGCAAGTGCCGCGGGCAATTGATCGCCGGGCAGATGATGATCGGTAATCACCACCTGCATGCCCAATTGATTGGCTTCAGCCACGCCATCCACGCTGG
Source organism: Nitrosomonas sp. Is24 (assembly GCF_033063335.1). NCBI lineage: Bacteria > Pseudomonadati > Pseudomonadota > Betaproteobacteria > Nitrosomonadales > Nitrosomonadaceae > Nitrosomonas > Nitrosomonas sp. Is24. Next base: position 196,892 of record NZ_JAWJZG010000001.1, read on the forward strand.
CGATGCCGTTATCGACCGTGATCAGGACATCCGGTTGTTTGGAGGCATGCGCCAGGCGCACGATTTCCGGTGTCAAGCCGTAACCGAATTCAAACCGGTTCGGCACCAGATAATCCACGTTAGCGCCGAACTTGCGCAAGATGCGCATACCGGTGGCGCACGCGGTTGCACCGTCGGAATCGTAATCGGCAATGATCAGCAGGCGTTTTTTTGCCGCGATGGCATCGGCCAGCAAAGCGGCCGTTGCGGTAATGTTTTTCAGCTGACCGAACGGGATCAGGCGCGTCAGTTCAGTTTCGAGCTGGCTGGAATCCTCAATGCCACGCGCGGCGTAAATACGCGCCAGTACCGGAGGCAATCCGCTACCGCTGAGTGTCTGGAAACTGTGCGGATCATACGGACGGATGGTGATTTTGGGCATGCTGATGCGGAAATAGGATAAGTATCCTCATTCTGCCGGGGTTTCTACTGTTGCGGCAAGCTTTTCCACCTTCAGTACGTGCAAGCGGCGGCTATCGGCGCGCTGCACGGTGAATTTAAATGGGCCGATGATGGCCGATTCGTTACGCACGGGTAAACGGCCGAACTTGCTGAGCACCAAACCGCCAATCGTGTCGAAGTCTTCGTTGCTGAAGTTTGCGCCGAGCACTTCATTGAAATTATCGATCTCGGTGATCGCCTTGACGCGGTAGCGTCCGTCCGCTTCCATGACGATATTGTCCTCTTCTTCGTCGAAGTCGTATTCGTCCTCGATTTCCCCGACGATCTGTTCGAGCACGTCCTCGATCGTCACCAATCCGGCCACACCGCCGTATTCATTGACGACAATCGCCATATGATTGCGGTTGCTGCGGAAATCCTTGAGCAATACATTCAGCCGTTTGGATTCGGGGATGAAAACCGCCGGGCGCAGCATGTCGCGGATATTGAATTCTTCCGGATCGGCGTAATAACGCAGCAGGTCTTTCGCCAGCAGAATGCCGATGATTTCATCCTCGGAACCTTCAATGACGGGAAAGCGCGAATGTGCGGCTTCGATGACAAACGGAATGAATTGCTCGGGTTTCTTGCTGATGTCGACGACATCCATTTGCGAACGCGGCACCATGATATCGCGTGCCTGCATTTCGGAAACTTGCATGACGCCTTCGATCATGCTGAGAGCGTCGGAGTCCAGCAGGTTGCGCTCAAAGGCGGAGTGTAACAGGGTAATCAGTTGTTCGCGGTCTTCCGGTTTGCGGATCAGCATGGCGCCTAATCGCTCTAACCAGCCGCTTTTAGGTGAAGGGTCATCCATAGTGTTTAAGAATTTGCATGGGTAAAAATAAAAAAAGGGAATGCATGATTATTGCGTTGCAACGGCGCCAGCTGGTTCACCGTAAGGATCCGCGTAGCCCAGCGCCGCCAGTATGCGGGTTTCCAGTTGTTCCATTTCCGCTGCATCTGCGTCTTCAATATGATCGTAACCTTGTAAATGCAGCACGCCGTGCACGGTCAAGTGCGCGTAATGCGCCAGCAGGTCTTTATGCTGTTGCTGTGCTTCTTGGCTGACAACCGGCGCGCACAGCACGATATCGCCGGTCAGCGGTTGCATATCGTCATAAACAAAGGTCAGCACGTTGGTCGCATAATCCTTGCCGCGGAATTGCCGGTTTAACTCGCGCCCTTCGGCTTCGTCCACCAGCCGTAATACGATCTCGGCTTCTTGCATCAGCGCGGCTTTGACCCAGCGGCGGAATTGCGGCCGGGTGGGTACAATGGAACTGTCCGTTGCATATTGCACCATCAGTTTGAACGGTTTCTTTGTCTGCAAGGCGAATCAGGGTTCCTGCTTGTGTTTGTCGTGTTTCTCATAGGCATTGACAATGCGCTGTACCAGAGGATGCCGCACTACGTCCTCGGATTGAAAACGGGTAAACGCGATGCCACGTATGTCCTTGAGCACCTGTTGCGCTTCCACTAATCCGCTTTTCTGATGTTTCGGCAGATCGACTTGCGTCACATCACCGGTAATGACCGCTTTGGAGCCCAAGCCCATGCGCGTCAGAAACATTTTCATCTGCTCCGGCGTCGTGTTTTGCGCTTCGTCCAGAATGATGAACGACTGGTTCAAGGTGCGTCCGCGCATGAAAGCCAGTGGTGCGATTTCAATCGTATTGCGTTCAAATTGTTTGGCGGTTTTATCGAAACCCATTAAATCATACAACGCATCATAGAGAGGGCGTAAATAAGGGTCGACTTTCTGGGTCATATCGCCGGGTAGAAAGCCCAGACGCTCTCCCGCTTCCACGGCCGGGCGCACCAGAATCAAACGCGACACCAGGCCGCGTTCCAATGCATCGACCGCGCTGGCGACCGCCAGATAGGTTTTGCCGGTACCGGCCGGACCGATGGCAAACGTAATGTCGTGTTCCTGAATTTGTTGCAGATATTTTGACTGGCGCGGTGTGCGGCCATGCAAATTGCTGCGGCGGGTTAACAAGGTGAGCGCGGCGGGTTGCTTGGCGCCGGTGCCGTCGTCGTGGCTGGGGTCGCTGATTTGATCGGGTGTATCGTGCGGATTCAGCACTTCAATCAAGCCGAGCTGGATTTGCTCCAGACTGATATGGTGTTGCGACTGATCGTAAAAATTGCGTAGCGCTTGCGCCGCCAGTTGGGTCTGCCCGGATTTTCCCGATACGCTGAAATGTTCGCCGCGCCGGGAGATCGTGACATCCAATGCGGTTTCAACTTGCTTGAGATTCTCATCCAGCGCGCCGCACAAATTGGCGAGACGCTGGTTGTCGGCGGGTGTGAAAGAAATTTCCAGGGGTGTCGGTTTCAAAGTTGGCTGTTGCAGTTACGATAATGCGATTCTCTCAGCGGACGCGATACTTTGCAAGTGTAAAACTTTGCCGTGGATGCGTTCTTATCCATGCACAATTTCGCCGCGCAGCGTATGCGACCGTGCTTCGGTGATGCGTACGTTGACAAAACTGCCCACCAGTGTGGGATCGCTGGCCAGATTAACAACGCGGTTGTTATCGGTGCGCCCGAAAAACTCATCGGCATTTTTTTTGGAGATACCTTCCAGCAACACACGCTGTATCGATCCGACCATTCCCAGGCTGATTTTGCGGGCTTGCTGGTTAATTTGCGCTTGTAAGCGTTGCAGCCGCTCCAGCTTCACTTCCGGCGGTGTATCGTCGGGCAGATCGGCTGCGGGTGTGCCGGGGCGGGGGCTGTAGACGAAGCTGTACGATTCGTCGAAATTCATGTCTTCGATCAGTTGCATCGTCGCGTTGAAATCCGCTTCGGTCTCTCCCGGAAAACCGATGATGAAGTCGGAGGACAGCGAAATATCCGGGCGGATCGCGCGCAGCTTGCGGATGATCGATTTGTATTCCAGCACGCTGTAGCCGCGCTTCATTGCCGCCAGCACCCGGTCGGAACCGGATTGCACCGGCAAGTGCAGGTGGTTGACCAATTTAGGCAGCTGGCTGTAAGCCTGAATCAAACGCGTGGTGAATTCTTTCGGGTGCGATGTGGTGTAACGGATGCGTTCAATCCCCGGAATTTCGTGTAGATATTCCAGTAATAGGGCGAAATCGGCAATCTCGCCGTCGTCCATGGTACCCAGGTAGGCGTTGACGTTCTGTCCCAGTAAGGTGATTTCCTTGATGCCCTGATCCGCGAGAACGGCGATTTCGGTCAGCACGTCGTTCAACGGACGCGACACTTCTTCGCCGCGCGTATACGGTACCACGCAGAAACTGCAATACTTGCTACATCCCTCCATGATCGAAACGAATGCCGTGACCCCTTCGGTGCGGGCAGGTGGCAAGTGGTCGAATTTTTCGATTTCGGGGAAAGAAATATCCACTTGCGAGCGGCCGGTGGCTTTGCGCGTTTCGATCAATTGCGGCAAGCGGTGCAGTGTTTGCGGTCCGAATACCACGTCGACGTACGGCGCGCGGCTGACAATTGCCTTGCCTTCCTGGCTGGCGACACAACCGCCGACGCCGATCAGCAAATTGGGATTATTTTCCTTCAGATGCCGCACCCGCCCCAGATCATGAAACACCTTTTCCTGCGCTTTCTCGCGCACCGAGCAGGTATTGAACAAAATGATATCGGCCTGCGCCGGATCGTCGGTGGATTCCATGCCGTAGGCGGCGTGCAGGACATCGGCCATTTTCTCCGAGTCGTACTCGTTCATCTGGCAACCGAAGGTTTTGATATAAAGCTTGTTACTCATGAATGATTTAGCGCTGTGTTAAAAAAAGAAAAAACGTTTTTTCGGTTTCGGTATCTGTTGCCCTTCGCTTTCCGCTTCCTTGACTTCACCGGGCGTTAGAATCCAGACCCGGTGCAGATTGCCCATTGTATCCAATTGAAAGCGGATCAAACCGATATAGTTCGCCGTAGACGGCAGAATAATCATATTATCGATCCCCCGGATCTGCCCGCCCGCGCCCATCGTCATTTGCTGCCCGTTGATGGTGAAGTGCGGAAAAGCCACCGCCGTCAGGTTGCCCAATTGACTATTGGGAGGAAATTTCCGGGTTTGCTGGCTAAAAGCGGAGTGCGATAGCATGCTCAATACGAAAATCAATAGCAAGGATATCGCCTGCGTTTCTTTCATAGTTTTACTGAATGGCAACGGGATAAAAACAAACGGATAAACGGTACGAAACAGGGGTTTGAATCTTGACCGGCACCTGATGTTTCCGAGGGCCTTATGATACGCTAAAGAGAAATTCCGTATCAACGAATTTGTAGCTTTCGCATTCATTGAAATCAATTTATGGGCAATCTCCAGCGAATCTATCAATTGCACCGCATATTGGCGTCCCGCACCCTGCCGGTGTCGCATCAAACGCTCGAACAACTGCTGGAATGTTCCCGGGCCACGGTCAACCGCACCATCGAATCGCTGCGGCTGTATTTCAACGCGCCGATCCTCTATGACCGGGAACGCAACGGTTATTACTACGATACGCAGGAAAAAACCGTGTTTGAATTACCCGGTGTTTGGTTTGATGCGCAGGAATTGCACGCGCTGCTCACCATGCAGCAGCTGCTGGAACAAATTCAGCCGGGCTTGCTCGCCATGCAACTCAAGCCGATGCAGGAACACTTGAAAAAGATACTGGCAACCCAGCAACTGAACGATCCGGATGCGATCAAGCGCATCCGCATTTTGACCATGTTGAGCAGGCAACCGGCCTTGCAGCATTTTCAGTCTGCTGCCAGCGCGGTGTTGCAACGCAAGCAACTCGACATCGTCTATCACGGCCGTGGCCGCGACCGGCAAACCGAACGCATCGTTTCCCCGCAACGGCTTACGCATTACCGCGACAACTGGTATCTCGACGCCTGGTGCCACAAGCGCGAGGCACTGCGCAGTTTTGCCGTGGAACGCATCGCCGCGTCCCAGATGCTCGATCACGCAGCCCGTAACATCACCGACAATGAACTCAATGGCCATTTCGCTTCCAGTTACGGTATTTTCGCCGGTCAGGCAAAACATACCGCAGTGCTACGTTTCACCGCCGAACGCGCCCGCTGGGTCGCGGATGAACAATGGCATCCGCATCAGCAAGGCCAGTTTCTGCTCGATGGCAGTTACGAGTTGCGTATCCCGTACGCCAATGAAACCGAACTGGTGATGGATATCCTCAAGCACGGAGCGGCGGTCGAAGTCATCGCCCCGGAAGCGTTACGCCAGACTATCCTGCAAAGCTTGCAAATGGCGCAGGAGAATTATTTGCCCGAAAGGAAGAAAGAATAAAACCAGGGCGAAACGATCCCTGCCCTTGCAGCAGCGGAAAAAATACAAACAGTGCTGCTTGCGGGCGCAAGAAACGCAGCAAACCGAAGATTTTTTATGGCATCAAATCAGCCGAGCTACTAATGGGTTGAACCTGAAGCTTTGCTGAAAGCTGGGGATGATTTCAACAGGCTCAGATTTTGAGCCTGCTGCTTGGGATAATGCAAAAGTGTCATTTTCAATGGAGAAACACCATGTCCCGGCGCGTATTCCTGCAATCATTCACCGCTCTACTCGGCGGATTTGCCTTCCCTGCGCTGCTGCAATCCAAACCGGAGTTAAATCAATGGAAAACCCTGCAAATCTCACCAGTGGCGGGATTTCAGTATCACCACGGCGAAACCCTCTGGCCGCAACTCGCCACCCGCCAAACGGTCACGCTGATTCGCGAACCCAGTAACCGCTTCGACCAACGCGCTGTCCGCATCGACTGGCAAGGCGAAAAACTCGGCGACATCCCCGCAAAAGACAATGCCGCCGTCTCGCAACTGTTGGACCGTGGCGAAACAATGTCGGCTTTGATCGTAGGGTTGAAAAAAAGTAATAATCCGTGGGAGCGGATTGAAGTGGAGGTGAGGTGGCAGTTATGAATCATACATTTATCATGGACTTCCTGAAATCAAGATAAAAGGACTGCAACAAGATGGAACAATTGACTGACTTAAAAGCAATTCTGCATTCCAAGCGAGCCAATATTTACTATCTCGAGAAATGCCGAGTCATGCAGAAAGATGGCCGCGTTCTTTATTTAACAGAAGCCAAAGATGAGCAACTGTATTGGAATATCCCGATTGCCAATACTACGGTCATTTTATTAGGTACCGGCACTTCGATCACGCAAGCGGCAGTACGCATGCTGGCGTCGGCCGGTGTTTTGATCGGTTTCAGCGGCGGCGGTGGCACGCCACTCTTGGCCGCCAGTGAAATTGAATGGCTCACACCGCAAAGCGAATATAGACCCACCGAATATGTACAAGGGTGGTTGTCATTCTGGTTCGATGAGGCGAAGCGCTTGCAGGTCGCCAAACACTTTCAACTTATGCGCATCAATTACCTGCAAAGCGTATGGAGCAAAGATAGGGATTTAAAAAATGAGAGCTTCTTTATCGACGACCAAGATGTTACACAAGCATTTTCAGGTTTTTCAAACAAAGTTGAGCAAGCGAACAATGTCACCGAATTATTGTTGATCGAAGCGCAACTCACCAAAAACCTCTACAAAATCGCCGTCAGCCGGACCCAGCAAAAAGATTTCGTGCGTAATTACGACAGCACCGACAGTGCCAATGCGTTTTTGAATCACGGCAATTACTTGGCCTACGGCTTAGCTGCCACCACACTTTGGGTACTGGGTATCCCGCATGGTTTTGCCGTAATGCACGGCAAAACCCGTCGCGGTGCATTGGTGTTCGACATCGCCGACCTTATCAAAGATGCCATCGTCCTGCCTTGGGCCTTCGTTTGTGCCAAGGAAAAAATGAGCGAACAGGAATTCCGCCAGCAAATCCTGCAAAAATTTACCGAACACAAAGCCATGGATTTCATGTTCGAGCAAGTCAAGCAACAGGCACTCCGGGAACCGCAACCATGATGGTTACCTTCATCAGTCAATGCGAGAAAAAAGCGCTCAATCGTACCCGGCGGGTATTGGATGCTTTCGCCAACCGTATCGGCGACAACACCTGGCAAACGGTGATTACGGAAGAAGGATTGATTGCCGTCAAAACACTGCTGCGTAAAACTGCAACCAAAAATACTGCTGTAGCGTGCCATTGGATCAGATCGCGAAGCCGCAGCGAGTTGGTTTGGATTGTGGGGAATCGTAAGCGCTTTAATGCAGAAGGAATTGCGGCGGTCAATAGCACTAAGCTTGATTTAAATCATCGTGAATGGGAAAAAGGATGGCACACAACCGAAACTATTACAATTGCAGCCGCCATTTCTGGCTTATTCCATGATTTGGGCAAAGCAAATGATTTATTTCAAGATAAACTCAACCCAGAAATTGAAGGGAAGAAATTCGAGCCATATCGGCATGAATGGGTATCTTTAAGGGTTTTTCAGGCTTTTGTTGACGGACAAAGCGATCAAAAATGGTTGGAGCAATTAGCAAATGTTGATGAACAGTTAGAAGCAGACATTCTGCAAAAAATAGTAGCTGATAATCCTGAACTGAATGAATTCAATAACCCATTCGATGCACTGCCAGAATTTGCAAAATTAGTGGCTTGGCTAATTGTTTCACATCATCGCCTGCCTGTTTATCCCAAACAAGGTGAAATTGAACCAAGACTTGATCAGCCCGATACATGGCTAAGCCAAGCTTTTGATGATGCGTGGAATTCGGTCAATAGCCGCAATCATCAATGGACAAAGCAAACTTTAAAAGCCAATTGGACATTTTCCAATCACACTCCGTTGGTTAGCAAAACATGGCAAAAAAAAGCCAACGAACTATCAAAACGTGCTTTGTCTTGCCAGGGTTTGATGGGAATTGATTGGTTTAGTCAGCCGTTCGTGATGCATTTGTCGCGTCTGGTTTTGATGCTTGCTGACCATCACTATTCAGCGAAAGATGTACAAATCCACTGGCAGGATGCCAACTATCAGGCATACGCCAATACCGACAAACAAAACCAACTCAAGCAAAAGCTGGATGAACATAACGTTGGAGTAAGCCAGCACGCCTTTGAATTATCTTTAAAGTTAAGACGCTTGCGGGAGGAGTTGCTATCACTCACCGACAACAAAACTTTAGCCAAAGGCCCGAAAGAAGATAAAGAGCCTTGGCAAACCAAAGTCTACCAAGCGGCCCAACAAATTCGAAACCAAGTTAAAGAGCAAGGTTTTTTCGGCATCAATATGGCCTCGACCGGAAAAGGGAAAACCTTGGCGAATGCCAGAATTATGTATGGTTTAGCCGATGAGTCGGAAGGTTGCCGCTTTAGTGTCGCCTTGGGTTTACGGACATTGACCTTGCAAACGGGCGAGGCGCTGCAAGAGCGCTTGCAACTCGATAAAACTGAAATTGCCACACTCATTGGTTCTCAGGCCATTTTGCGCCTGAACCAAATCAATCAAGCCAACCAAATCGAGGATAATCCGTTTGCTGCACGAGGCAGCGAGAGCTTGGAATTGGGGTTGGATGACGACGGTTTTGACGTAATTTATGGCACCGAACTCTACGAAGGCCAATTAGAGAAGTGGTTCAAAAGCAATCAAAAAGCCAAAAAGCTGTTACATACTCCCATATTGGTCAGCACAATCGATCACTTAACCCCAGCAACCGAAGGCGTGCGCGGTGGCAGACAAATTGTGCCGATGCTGCGCTTGCTTACATCCGATTTGGTGTTAGACGAACCAGATGAGTTCGATTTGAATGACTTGCCTGCACTTGCGCGTTTGGTGAATTGGGCGGGCATGTTAGGGGCAAACGTGCTGGTATCGACGGCAACTATGCCGCCAGCGTTGGCTTATGCTTTATTTGAATCCTATCAAGAAGGGCGGAAGGCATTTAACACCGCCACCAATCATTTGGATACACAGAAACCTGTTGTTTGCGCTTGGTTTGATGAATTCAGCACACAAACTTCAGAACAGCAAAACCTGCAAAGTTTTATCAAAGCGCATGATGAGTTCATCCAGAAACGCATTGCCAAGTTGAATCAAGATAATTTGATTTTTCGTAAAGCGAAATTGCTGGAGATTGCAGCAACAACGGATTTATTACCACTCAACACCATGAGTGAAGCAATCCGGCGGGGTATGGTGGCCTTACATCAAGGCCATCACCAACAACACGCATCCGGTAAAAAAATCTCAATCGGCTTGGTACGCATCGCCAATATCAATCCCTTAGTGGCGATTGCCAAACGGCTGTATGCCAATACTGTACCTGACAACTTCCGCATCCATTATTGCGTTTATCACAGCCAATATCCTTTGGCACAGCGGGCATTCATTGAAAATAAATTAGATGAAGCCCTTAACCGCAAAGATCAAGAAACCATTTGGAGTTGCCCCGAAATCCAACATGCCATAAACCATTATCCAGAACAAAACCAGCTTTTCGTGGTGTTAGCAACATCGGTGGCGGAAGTCGGGCGCGACCATGATTATGATTGGGCTATTGCTGAACCTAGTTCCATGCGCTCAATCATTCAAATCGCCGGGCGTATACAGCGGCATCGCAAGCAAACACCTGAAACCGAGAATTTTTATATTCTGGCTAAAAATTATAATGCCTTAAAAGGCAAAGAGATCGCCTATGAAAAACCTGGATTTGAGGCCAAAAATAGAAAACTAAGCAGCCACGATTTGCATGACATTCTCGAAGAAATCCAATTCTCAGCACCGAACGCCATTCCAAGTATCCAACGACCAAAAAAATGGAAAGAAATACCGCCTTTTTCAAATCTAGTGACGTTGGAACAAATAGCCTATCGTCAAAAAATGTTCGAAAACTCTGATGGTAAAGGCCCTGCCAATCTATGGTGGGAAAATCAAGTTTCATGGTGCGCAGAAATTCAGTGCAAACAACCTTTTAGGGCATCTTCACCTGACCAAGCGTACTGCCTTTATCTTGCAGAAAAAGAGAGCGAACCTGTTTGGCAAATCAAAAACGATAGGGTTAATCCCATTGAATATGTAACCGTGTCGGACATTACGAATATTGATTTAACGCCAGCCCTAGGCAATCAACTTTGGTTTGACTTTGATGTTCGAGAGCAATATGGGAATTTAGCAGAGAAACTAGAAAAGCCTTTGAAATATATCAGCTACTGTTTTGGCGAAATACGTCTGCCTGACTATGAAAATCAAATAAATGAATGGTATTACTCCCCAACACTTGGGGTTTTTAGAGAAATTTAGACGAGGAGCGAATTAATGGAAAACCAGCAGGTAATTGGATTGATCGAAGCGTTTTTTCAACGAAAAAAAGAGCCTGTGTTAGAAAAAACACTTAAAGAAGCCTTGAAGATGTGTGGTGAAAAAATCGCCAAATCGTCCGAAAGCCAAGAGCTAAAAGATCAAGCAAAGGCATTGCTTGACTCAATAAAGCCTAAGGAGCAAAGCGCACTGGAACATCAACAGCAAAAGTATACGCAACTGCTTGGCCTAAATTATCAAAATCCGGTTCTTTTGAGTGACGTAAAAAGCGACACCACTAGAAGCATCATGGCCTTAGATGAAAAGTTTACCCCCAACCAATGGCTTGTGGATGCGGCAAACAAAGCCAGCGGTGTAGTGTTGGATGTTACCCATATCGCCAAATTGACCCATTCCAGCGCAAAAGCATCAAATTTCAACGCGTTGGCATTTGGCGTACAACAACCCCAGACGCTTTTAGTTTCTACCAACGCAGTCGAAAAATTGCCAATAGATTTTGCTTATTCAACGGCTGAATATGCCCCTATTGCCGAATTTTTGCAGTTAGATTGTGCAGGTGAAATTCTGGGAAAAATACTCTGTGATGACCCATCGGCTTTAAGGCCTTATGCCCAAGACAACACCCAGCTTCAACTATGGAAAGAACAATTCAGCTTAGCTTTTAACGAAAAAACCAAATCCAGTCATATTTTGGCTAAGCAAGTCTATTTCCCTTTGACTTTAGCAACCGACTATCACTTACTAACTCCTCTGGTTTCATCAAGTCTGGCACAAGTCATTTATAACCGTATTTGGGAGGCGCGCCGAAAAGATACACCTGTAAATAAGACTAGAGCGGAAAAAACATTCAGTTCAGAAACAGTTAGCTCGTTCCATAGAACAGCCGTATTAAAAGCCACCCAAACCAACCATCAAAATGTTTCTAATTTGAATGGCAAGCGTTCTGGGCAATTGATTTTATTACCCGCCATCCCGCCGCAATGGCAAACCCAAACCAAGCCGCCTATCCATTTAAAAACATTATTTAACAAACAGCTTGCCGCCCAAGCCAGAGAGCCACTAACAGAACTCAAGAATTTATTGTTAGCCATTAAGGCCAACAAACTCAGCGTGAATCTACAACGCAAACAACTTATCCGTAACCATATCACCGACATTACTGATGTGCTGTTCGATTACGCCGCTCAGATTCAAGGGCTGAAACAGCACATCGGCTGGTCGCAAGAATCTCAATTGCCAATCCATCAACAATATTGGCTAGACCCTTTAAGGCCGGACGAAGAATTTCAAACCGCGAAAGCCACGCTGGATTGGTCAAGCGATGTAGTTATCGACTTTTCAAAATGGATAAACCGACAAATCAAACACAAACAACTGACGCTGGGGACAGCACACGAGAAACAGTGGCAAAAATTGTTTACGCCCTTGCTGCGTGAATTTAACGCACTTGCCGAAGCAGATTCAGAAACCAGAACGATGGGGGAAGAAGTATGAGTAATGCCTACATCATTTTTGAGCGTATCAGCGTCCAAGATGCCAATTGCATTGCAGGATTTACTTATGGCTTCCCGGCTATTACCCATTTTTTAGGTTTTGGTCATGCCTTGTCCAGAAAGCTATCGGTCAACCAAAACTTAACCTTGCAAGGTTGTGCAGTCATTTGCCATCAGCACCAAATACACGCCTATCAGCCCAAAGAACACCGCGACTTCGTGTTTGCTCAAACAAAAAACCCACCGCGAGAGAAAGGCAAGGATAACAAGGGAAGAGAGAAAGCAACAATTACTCCGCCCATTATAGAAGAAGGCAAAATGAACATGACGGTTTCCTTGGTCATGGCTTGTCCTGATTTGAATCTAAGCCGAACAGCTGAAATTAACGACTTAGTGCAAACCATCATGAATTTTGCGCATCAACACCGCTTGGCAGGTGGATCAATTCAGCATATCGCAGCTATCCATGTTCTCAATCTGGATCAGCAGAAATTGTCAAAAAAACTTAAACGCTTGCTGCTGCCTGGGTTTGTGCTGATGGATCGCTCCGATTTGTTGGCTAGCCATTACCACACCTTAAAACAACAGCAAGCCGATGCAGAGTTAATAGATGCTTGGCTGGACTTTTCTGCCCTCAAATACCAAGCACAACCCAAACTTAAAGAAGACGAGCCTGAGGCAACCGATAAAACCGAAGCTGAATGGGTACGGCTGGACAAACCCGCCAAAGGCTGGCTGGTGCCAATCACCAACGGCTACAAAGCTATCAGCCCAGTATATTCGGCAGGTGAGGTGTCAAACACACGAGATTCCACCACACCGGTTTGTTTTGTTGAAGCGGTACACAGCATAGGCGAATGGCGCAGTTTGCACCGTATCCAACAAGTCTCCGACATGCTTTGGCATTATCGTTACGAGCAAGACTGGTATTTATGCCAGCAAGGCGAACAGGCACAAACCGAAGCCATGGCGAATGAATTAGAAGAAGGTGTTGTTGACGATGATTTTAATGATGATTTTTTGAGTTCACTTAACTGAGGAGAAAAACAATGGCTGCAAAACAAACCCAAACAACTGCACTGGAACTGCCATCGGTACTGGCATTTAGCCGCAAATTGGAAGTGTCTGACGCACTAATGACCTCAGGCTTATGGACTGACATCGATAAGTCCGAGAAATGGCAACCGATTACATTTCATGATAAAAGAAATCGCGCCACCCACAGTCAATTTGGCGCCAAAGACGAGGACAAATCAAAACCCAATCTCTCCTGGGGAGACGATGCGACGCTGCCGCATGATGCCGATACGTTACGCGTCAAATTTACCTTAAAAATTTTAGGTCGCCTTGAAGAGCCTACAGCTTGTAATTTGCCAGTGTTTGAAGAAAAGGTAATTCAAATCGTGGAGGCTTATCGTACCGAGCGTCAATTTAAAGAATTGGCTACCCGCTATGCCAACAACATCGTCAATGGACGGTTTTTATGGCGTAACCGTGTCGGTGCTGAAGCTGTCAGTATCACGGTAAAACACCGAGAACAGTCATGGCAATTTAACGCTTACGATTACAAACTCGATCAGTTTACACCACCGGATGATGACGATCATCCATTTGCCCAACTGGTTTCCGTAATTCAGGGGGGGTTACAAGGCGATGGTTTTGAATATTTGGAGATTACCGCCTTCAGCAAACTTGGGCTTGGTCAACATGTATTTCCATCTCAAGAAATGGTGTTGAATATTCCCAAAGGCGAAAAAACAAAAATATTGTTCAAATTGAATGATTGCGCGGCCATGCACTCAGAAAAAATTGGTAATGCCTTGCGTACCATTGATACTTGGTATACAGAAGATGGCAACGCTAAAGCTATCGCAGTCGAACCCTATGGTTCTGTCACTTCACGGGGAGAAGCCCACCGTATTACCAAAAATGATTTTTATACTTTGTTTCATCAATGGCTAAAAGACGGCAAGATTCCCGTCGAACAGCAGCACTATGTTATAGCGGTACTCATTCGTGGGGGTGTCTTTGGGGGCAATGAGTAAATGATGAAATTTTATCAAGAGCTAACGCTACTTCCCCAAGATGAAATTAACATTTACTTCCTCTGGTCCAAAACCTTCCAGCAAATCCACCTTGGATTGGTTGAAATCCAGGATGCGCGAAAACGCGTGCCGATCAGTCTATCGTTTCCCGAATACAAGATGGGTGAAAAATTCGGTGTCCTTGGCAGTAAGCTTAGGCTGTTTGCTGCGGACGAAGCTGCGCTGACACGGTTTGATGTCACCAGTCGATTAAGCCGCCTGAACGACTACGTGCATTGCACTGGTATCTGCCCGGTGCCAAGTGCAGTCAAAGGTTATGCCGTTTATCAGCGCGAACAACCCAAAATCGGGCGGGAACGCTTGGCCCGGCGTTATGCGAAGCGGCACAACCTGGATTACGAAACTGCGTTCAATGGTAAGGTTGAGTTGTGTGCAAAGCACGATAATGCCACCGAGTGTGAAAGAATGTTGATGAGCTACAGTGAAATGCCGCATAAAACCATCACCACACCGTTTATCCGGCTAAAAAGTTTGAGTAGCGGCAATACGTTCTGCTTGTGGATCAAAAAAAGGGAAATAGAAAATAGCGTTAGCGGAATTTTTACCACCTATGGTCTCAGCTCTGCTGCTTCCGTACCCGAATTTTGACCTATTTTTTGGAAGATCTTTAACAATCCAAATAAATCAGCCAGTTGTGATGCAGGTATTTACAGGATGGTTATTGATTCATAAATATCTTGTACACTGCACCACGACTGGCTTTAAACATTTTTATCGTCAGTTCGCTGCCGCACAGGCAGCTTAGAAAACCTGGATATCACGGAAGAATTTAACTTTGTTGTTCGCTGCCGCACAGGCAGCTTAGAAATCGCAGGAGCCACGGATGGCGATTCACGTGGCGTTCGCTGCCGCACAGGCAGCTTAGAAAATATTCCGTGGTAAAGGATAACCGCATCCCGTGTTCGCTGCCGCACAGGCAGCTTAGAAATTATGCTACCCTCCAAACACGTAACCGACCGTGTTCGCTGCCGCACAGGCAGCTTAGAAAATTACGAACGCAGGTTTTGGAGATATTGTCACGTTCGCTGCCGCACAGGCAGCTTAGAAAGCCGAAGACTTATTTGAACTTTGCTACGAGTTGTTCGCTGCCGCACAGGCAGCTTAGAAAGGGCGTAGTCTGGCCTGAGCAATTTGATATCGGTTCGCTGCCGCACAGGCAGCTTAGAAATTGTGTACCATTCGTAGACGCGGACGTATTACGTTCGCTGCCGCACAGGCAGCTTAGAAAGCCACGATATCGGGTACGTTGATGTTGGATAAGTTCGCTGCCGCACAGGCAGCTTAGAAAGTTCATTGTAACCACTGGAAACGGCACATTGCGTTCGCTGCCGCACAGGCAGCTTAGAAATTGAAGGGTATCGGCGTGTGAATTTCCCGGATGTTCGCTGCCGCACAGGCAGCTTAGAAAATCACGTTCGGCGGATCAAACCATTTGGCCAAGTTCGCTGCCGCACAGGCAGCTTAGAAAGATACCACAGATAGAACGAGACTTGATCCATCGTTCGCTGCCGCACAGGCAGCTTAGAAAAGACACAATCACCTGAGTTCCGCTGAAATGGTGTTCGCTGCCGCACAGGCAGCTTAGAAAACCAGGAGTTTGAGCTATTCGCACCGGGTTTGGTTCGCTGCCGCACAGGCAGCTTAGAAACAGGAAAAAGCTTGAATCACATCGTTGTTCTGTGTTCGCTGCCGCACAGGCAGCTTAGAAAGCGTGAACACGGTCGCTTGTTTCTTTTATATCGTTCGCTGCCGCACAGGCAGCTTAGAAACGGAATTGTTCTCATCCGGGGGCAAGCAATTCGTTCGCTGCCGCACAGGCAGCTTAGAAAATTTTCTGCACGTTAAAGTCCATACCTATAATGTTCGCTGCCGCACAGGCAGCTTAGAAATTGCATAATCAAATGCGTTGTCTTTGCTGCATGTTCACTGCCGCACAGGCAGCTTAGAAAGTAACCGCCCGGAAAATCGTTAGGCTGTATACGTTCGCTGCCGCACAGGCAGCTTAGAAAGCTTATCATCGCGCGTAGGATTGCGCGGCTTAGTTCGCTGCCGCACAGGCAGCTTAGAAAGGTGGCGATCTGATCAGTTTGTATGCGTATATGTTCGCTGCCGCACAGGCAGCTTAGAAAATGCACAAAATTTCACACTGAAAAAAGGTTAAGTTCGCTGCCGCACAGGCAGCTTAGAAAGCGGATCGAACCCATCGAATCTTTATTGTTTAGTTCGCTGCCGCACAGGCAGCTTAGAAAGTTCGGCATGCCTTCAGTAGCGGCTATATCGTGTTCGCTGCCGCACAGGCAGCTTAGAAAGCTATCAATCAAATCTTGAATAATTTTTTTCCGTTCGCTGCCGCACAGGCAGCTTAGAAAATCCACCAGACAAAACCCGCGCAAACGATAATGTTCGCTGCCGCACAGGCAGCTTAGAAATGGAATCCAGGTGTAATTCCTGACCGGGCGTCGTTCGCTGCCGCACAGGCAGCTTAGAAAAAACACCGTTCGAGTAAGACCAGCCGCCACCAGTTCGCTGCCGCACAGGCAGCTTAGAAAAAGGTAAATACCTCCTTCTCGCTCCACGGCTAGTTCGCTGCCGCACAGGCAGCTTAGAAAAGCAAGCGATGGCGGATCAGGTGCGGGAGATGGTTCGCTGCCGCACAGGCAGCTTAGAAAAGCTTGACTCATTAGTTATTACAGATTGAAAAGTTCGCTGCCGCACAGGCAGCTTAGAAATGGGTATCTCGATTTCATCGCCGCCGCATTTGGTTCGCTGCCGCACAGGCAGCTTAGAAAGGAGAAAAAACCCGCTGTAGGAAAACGAGAGCGTTCGCTGCCGCACAGGCAGCTTAGAAAAGTACGATCCCAGCAGCTTTATTTCTTCGAAGGTTCGCTGCCGCACAGGCAGCTTAGAAAACGTCTGCTGTCATGTTGCCCTCGATCTAATGGTTCGCTGCCGCACAGGCAGCTTAGAAATTGAGGTCAAGGAGGCGGAACAATCACTCAAAGTTCGCTGCCGCACAGGCAGCTTAGAAAACACAGTTACTGGACAACACAGAGCGCGTAAAGTTCGCTGCCGCACAGGCAGCTTAGAAATTGTTACCTTCTTACCTTGCTGCATAGCCTCAGTTCGCTGCCGCACAGGCAGCTTAGAAAACGGAAGAATTCGAGATTAGCCTGAGCAAAACGTTCGCTGCCGCACAGGCAGCTTAGAAATCGAGCATATGGGAGCACTTCACTTCTCTCTGGTTCGCTGCCGCACAGGCAGCTTAGAAAAGCAAGTGACGCGGTAAAGAGTGTGTCACTGAGTTCGCTGCCGCACAGGCAGCTTAGAAATCTGAATTGGGTGATAGAACCGTCTTCGGCTGGTTCGCTGCCGCACAGGCAGCTTAGAAAGGCAAAAGCTTGAGCTCGGTAACCAATGCCCCGTTCGCTGCCGCACAGGCAGCTTAGAAATTGTGCGAGCAAGCGGGTATCATTCACTTTTAGTTCGCTGCCGCACAGGCAGCTTAGAAAAGAAGAGAAGCCAAGAACACGCTTGATGCCATGTTCGCTGCCGCACAGGCAGCTTAGAAAATCTTCATATCAGACCAGCCACCCAATTCTTTGTTCGCTGCCGCACAGGCAGCTTAGAAAAATCAAAGATCAATTAAAAGCAGCTGGGGCAAAGTTCGCTGCCGCACAGGCAGCTTAGAAATGGAAGAGGATTCTGATTTTCAACACATAACCGTTCGCTGCCGCACAGGCAGCTTAGAAAGTTAAAAGCATCGAAGCGGACGTGCGCTCACCGTTCGCTGCCGCACAGGCAGCTTAGAAATAATAAATCCTTGCCTGCGGTTTCTGCCGTGAGTTCGCTGCCGCACAGGCAGCTTAGAAAGGAAGCTAAATCAGGAAACGACGTTACCCATTGTTCGCTGCCGCACAGGCAGCTTAGAAATTCCAATGCTGCAAGCCTTTCGCCTGCCGCCAGTTCGCTGCCGCACAGGCAGCTTAGAAAAAGCGAGAATTGATAGGATCAAGCGCTGCATGGTTCGCTGCCGCACAGGCAGCTTAGAAATCAGCAGCTTGATCAATCAGCATTCCATCCTGGTTCGCTGCCGCACAGGCAGCTTAGAAAATTGGCAGGCTTAACAGCTCGCCGTCCCTCATGTTCGCTGCCGCACAGGCAGCTTAGAAAGGTAAAATTTTTCCGGCGGTGAGCGCAGCCGTGTTCGCTGCCGCACAGGCAGCTTAGAAATGAATACTTTTATCCCCGTTCGATCCGCCAGAGTTCGCTGCCGCACAGGCAGCTTAGAAATTAAGACCATGAAAGAGAAAGGCCTGGATGATGTTCGCTGCCGCACAGGCAGCTTAGAAATCCAGCGCTGGCCCGACAACCATCACGTTAGGGTTCGCTGCCGCACAGGCAGCTTAGAAAGCGAGCATAGTTTGATGTTCGTAATCGATAACGTTCGCTGCCGCACAGGCAGCTTAGAAAGAGCGCAACACCGGCAGCGGCGGCGCGGGTTCGTTCGCTGCCGCACAGGCAGCTTAGAAAGGCAAAAGGCTTGTTTCCGTTTATCGTTAATTTGTTCGCTGCCGCACAGGCAGCTTAGAAATCAAAAATTCCGGGTAATCGTCGGCGAATATTGTTCGCTGCCGCACAGGCAGCTTAGAAAATAGAACTGGCGAACCTTTGCGAGAAGAAAATGTTCGCTGCCGCACAGGCAGCTTAGAAATGTCTATGTCGGCCATGATGTACTCAGATATTGTTCGCTGCCGCACAGGCAGCTTAGAAAAATGCAAGAAGTGCTGACAACAACCCTATCACGTTCGCTGCCGCACAGGCAGCTTAGAAAATCTGGTGAACGGTCAATCTTTTTCCCTTTGTGTTCGCTGCCGCACAGGCAGCTTAGAAATTCCGTACCATTGCGAATATGAAACCCTACTAGTTCGCTGCCGCACAGGCAGCTTAGAAAAAAGAATTGGGCGTGAATCCGTGGGTTCCAAAGTTCGCTGCCGCACAGGCAGCTTAGAAATCGACCTTGGCCAAGGATTGGACTACACCAGAGTTCGCTGCCGCACAGGCAGCTTAGAAACCGTCATGCCCCCTGCTATCGGATCCTGTTACAGTTCGCTGCCGCACAGGCAGCTTAGAAATCGGGAAACAAGCCACCGGCAGAAGGCTTGTTGTTCGCTGCCGCACAGGCAGCTTAGAAAGTAAATAAATCTCTTACATCCGAAAAAGAAATGTTCGCTGCCGCACAGGCAGCTTAGAAAGGTAGGAACTACGGGCTATTCTCCTGAAGGGGGTTCGCTGCCGCACAGGCAGCTTAGAAAAGTACGCAGTCTAACTGCTTGAATGGTTAAACGTTCGCTGCCGCACAGGCAGCTTAGAAATAGGTTTCCAATTAACAAGCAACGGGACAAGAGTTCGCTGCCGCACAGGCAGCTTAGAAACAGTATTCTATTAGTACCGAGAGCGTAAAAATGTTCGCTGCCGCACAGGCAGCTTAGAAATAGAACCGCTAGGACTCGGTGCTGCTGATGTGGTTCGCTGCCGCACAGGCAGCTTAGAAATGGAACATGCCCCCACATAAAACACAGCAATCGTTCGCTGCCGCACAGGCAGCTTAGAAAATACCTCCAGCAAAGGAGTTCTTGAGGTTATCGTTCGCTGCCGCACAGGCAGCTTAGAAATCTGGCGTGCCGTACATGGAAGCGCAGCCAATGTTCGCTGCCGCACAGGCAGCTTAGAAAACCGCGCGAGAGCTTGGCGTTAACCCTTGGGTGTTCGCTGCCGCACAGGCAGCTTAGAAAACTTTCGGATTCGGCTTAATCTTATACTGCGCGTTCGCTGCCGCACAGGCAGCTTAGAAAAACATAGCGCTTGATTGCGCGCCATACACTAAGTTCGCTGCCGCACAGGCAGCTTAGAAAGATTCAAGGAAAGAAACAATGATCAAGTCTTTGTTCGCTGCCGCACAGGCAGCTTAGAAAAGCGCGAAATAGCTGAAGCGGCCGCAGAAGAAGTTCGCTGCCGCACAGGCAGCTTAGAAAATTGGCAGGCAACCTTCCGCCGAAGATATATCGTTCGCTGCCGCACAGGCAGCTTAGAAATTGCCGTTTCCAGTGAGCCGGGCGCGGCTTGTGTTCGCTGCCGCACAGGCAGCTTAGAAAGCCACGATATCGGGTACGTTGATGTTGGATAAGTTCGCTGCCGCACAGGCAGCTTAGAAAGTTCATTGTAACCACTGGAAACGGCACATTGCGTTCGCTGCCGCACAGGCAGCTTAGAAATTGAAGGGTATCGGCGTGTGAATTTCCCGGATGTTCGCTGCCGCACAGGCAGCTTAGAAAACTTGCCTTCATAACTAAAAAGTCTGGCGTATGTTCGCTGCCGCACAGGCAGCTTAGAAAATGTGTAACAACGCGCATATGCAGCTTGATAGGTTCGCTGCCGCACAGGCAGCTTAGAAAAAGGTGTATCAACTACCACAACGGCAGAGCAAGTTCGCTGCCGCACAGGCAGCTTAGAAATGGCACAGGCGGCAATACGAATTTGACTGATGGTTCGCTGCCGCACAGGCAGCTTAGAAAAGATGTTTCCAATGCTGTCAAAATATCCCTCGGTTCGCTGCCGCACAGGCAGCTTAGAAAAGACAAATAACTGTTTATCAGCGCATCATGATGTTCGCTGCCGCACAGGCAGCTTAGAAAATAACCATTCAACCGCCTTTCTTAATTTGTACGTTCGCTGCCGCACAGGCAGCTTAGAAAATTTGTTTCGAGCGTATGGAAATGATAATGGAGTTCGCTGCCGCACAGGCAGCTTAGAAAATCATCCGAAGCAGCAGACGAGGCTGCACGGCGTTCGCTGCCGCACAGGCAGCTTAGAAAGCCTTCGGCGGCCATCCGTACTACGTGCGTTCGTTCGCTGCCGCACAGGCAGCTTAGAAATATCACGAAGACATTCAAGCAGCTAGGGCTGAGTTCGCTGCCGCACAGGCAGCTTAGAAAACGAACGGATAATCACGCAATGACGGGAGAAAGTTCGCTGCCGCACAGGCAGCTTAGAAACGAGGAAGGTCAATTGTGGGCAAGTAATGACTGTTCGCTGCCGCACAGGCAGCTTAGAAAATTAGTTGCCCCTTCAGCACCTGCATTTCATGGTTCGCTGCCGCACAGGCAGCTTAGAAATGGTTCAACCTTGGCAAATGATCCTCCCTTGCGTTCGCTGCCGCACAGGCAGCTTAGAAAATTTCCGCTATCCCCGTTTCCCGAAACTGAACGTTCGCTGCCGCACAGGCAGCTTAGAAAACCGAGGTCCGGGGCAGCGGCAACAAAAGAAAGTTCGCTGCCGCACAGGCAGCTTAGAAAATCCGAAGCGAGGAAGTCCAAATCGTATGACAGTTCGCTGCCGCACAGGCAGCTTAGAAAATTTGAACATTGGTGAATTACTTCTACTTTTGGTTCGCTGCCGCACAGGCAGCTTAGAAATGTACCAATCGCCCAAATTTACCTTTGGACACGTTCGCTGCCGCACAGGCAGCTTAGAAATACTAATTAGACCACACTAAGGGGGTGTCAGTGTTCGCTGCCGCACAGGCAGCTTAGAAATCATTGTCCTTGTACTGACGCGCTATGCCGTCGTTCGCTGCCGCACAGGCAGCTTAGAAAAGAAAATGAGGGAAAGCGAGGCGGCATTGACTGTTCGCTGCCGCACAGGCAGCTTAGAAAAGTTGTCGCCTGAACTGCATGCAGCCTGGAATGTTCGCTGCCGCACAGGCAGCTTAGAAAATCCAAGAATGTGTATTGCTGATCTTTGAATAGTTCGCTGCCGCACAGGCAGCTTAGAAATATAAGAATATCTAGCGTTTAATAATTTTTATGCTCGCTGAAGGAAATTTATCAGCCGTAAGTGTCGGCGGATAAAACGCATCAGCATGAATTGCTGGATGGATTGTTTAGCGTGGATGAATAGCGTAATGAAACATGCCGCACACTCCCAGAAAAGCGCGTTCAACGGAAATCATTTCCTCTTCGCTGAGTGTCGCCAAAGGCCCTTCTCCGAATCGGGAACGATCCAAGGTTCGCGGTTGATCGACAACGATCTGACAGTCCTTCAGCAGGCGGTGGCGAGCGGTAACGGTAATGTGCCATTGTTTGAAAGCGGGATAAACCTGTGTTGTCAGTGGCAAGATGATGACCATCGGTGCGCCGATCGCAGTCAGCGCATTGTCCTGAAAAACCAAAACCGGACGGATTTTGCCGATTTCCTGCCCGCGCGGCGGATTCAGGTTGGCGGTCCAGATCTCGCCACGGCGGATTACTTCCACCATTTCCCGGGAGATTCCGTCTGCGATAGATCGCCGGATATACGGCCCTCAACATTCTCCAGCATTTCATTTTCAATCGGTAAAAATTCCTCGGCAATGGCTTGTGCTTCTTGCCGGATACTTTCGTTTGAGTACGCTGTGCGGGCTTCTTCCAGGAGTTGATCCATGAAACGTTTTTTCTCGATCTCCAATAAATACCAGTTCAATGCATCGCGAGCGATTTCGGAACGGGTTTTATTTTCGCGTTCCGCTTCTTCCGAAAGCCGCTGTTCAATCTGCCCGGTCAGCCGGATATTGAGTGTGGTCATGCTGTATTCCTCGGCATGTTATAAAGTGCTACACGAATTGTAATACAAAATGTACCAAATCCTCAACACGCTTTACATTATGATGCCCAATCCCTACGCACATTTGGAAAACGATACCGTACGCATCGATGTAGAACGGCAAAAAAACTTCAAGTGCCGTTGCATCATTTGGGCACGCTCGTTTGCTTTGGCAGCATCATGATTTCTCCGGCGCTAATGCACCGCTGCGCCGACGATGGCATCGGTTTGGTGTTGCTCGATGGCAATGGGCGATTCAAGGCTTGGTTGGATGGCGCAGTCAGTCGTAATATTCTGCTGCGACAAGCGCAACACAGCAAAGCGGCGGAGGAGCCGTTTGCATTGGCCATAGCTAAGCCATGATCGCCGGAAAATTGCGTAATTCCCGCCAGATAGCGCCCGGCCCCAAAGCCGGGCGAGGATTGAAACATTACGCTTGCAGCATAGTTAAATTGCTTATTGTTAAGTCCGCTTTCTTCCACTGACCTATTCAGATAGCAGGTTCTAAGTGTTTATCAGTTCCTTGAATTGATCAAAGTGATTGATTGCGTTAGTATCGCTTTCATAGCGGTTCGTTTCGGACGTATAGTTCAGGGGCGCGCAAGCGTGCATTGGATCCCGCTGCCAGATTTTCTCTTCTGATTCTTTAATCCTTAATTGCCATCAATTTAAGTGCGGCGGCACGATTGTATTTCATGATTATATTTCCAAAAGATTGTCGACCTCGGTAGTGCCTGGTCTCAAAAATAGAAGCAGAATTAAAGGGCTAATCGACCGCGGCCTGGAAGATCAGGCGGTTCGAATCGAAGGGGGTAATTTCTTCGCTCAACTTGGTGTGTCAGATGGGAATCAGGGGTTTGAACACCGAATCAACCGATTATGACTTCGCTGCTTACCACTGAGCTAATTTGCCATGTGCTAGAACGCAAGGGCGGCGTTGATACGTTGAGCTTGAAGAGTCGCGTCCTGGCTTCGGCTCTTCGATCTACTAACAGGCCATTGACTTGATGTATGAGCAAGCGGAATTAAGCGTGAAGGAAAAACAGAGGGCTGCTGGTTAAACTGGCGGGAATCGGTCATGGACCGGAAGATGGTTCGGTAAATTATAAACGTTACATAGCTGAACTGAGGCGCTAGGGCATGGACGTATCTTTTCCACTGATACGCGTGACTTTGAAGCCTATCGCTGGAAAAATCATCATCCATTTGAGACTTATTATTGCCCGATGACTGATGTTGCCGCCGCTTAAACCCATTGAAGCGCTGCTGATTTTTTGAAGCGGTGTGGAGCTTTGAGGTGGTGGCGAATCAGGGATTTGAACCCCGGACCAACGGATTATGATTCCGCTGCTCTAACCACTGAGCTAATTCGCCATATGCTAAAACGCAAGGGCAGCATTGTGCCTTTGAGGGGTGGGCTTGTCAAGATCAAGAATGTGACTTGACAAGGGTTTATGCGTTCTTTCAGGGGATTGGGTGATGTTGGCCGGTGGTTTAAAGCGAGTGGACGATGAGTCTGCGCAGTACAGGAAATGCACGCTTATCATGAAGTTGAAGTTTGTGTTACCCGTCCATAACAAAGCGGCTGTATAATCAATTCCATGAAATTCGATATGATCGTAATCGGTGGCGGACTGGTAGGAGCAAGCCTGGTGGCTGCGCTGAAGGATAGCGGCTTGAAGATCGCGCTGATAGAGCCGCACGAAACACCGCCGTTGCCGCAGGATGACAGCTGGGATAGCCGGGTGTATGCGATCAGTCCGGGCAGCGCGGCTTTTCTGCAGGAATTAGGTGTGTGGCAGTTGATGGAGGCCGAGCGCCTGGCGCCGGTTTATGAGATGGCGGTGTTTGGCGATGACAATGCCGCGCATGTTAACTTCAGCGCATACGAAATCGGTATACCGGAGCTGGCATTTATCGCTGAGAACCGCCAACTGCAAACGGCAGTTTGGGAAGTGCTCAAATCCTTGAATGAAAATCTGCACATTTTTTGTCCGGCGAAATGCACTGCGATTACCTGGCAGGAATCGCATGTCGAGGTGCAACTGGACGATGGCAGCCAGCTTGAAGCCGCTTTGGTGGTAGGTGCGGACGGTGTGAATTCGTGGGTGCGCAAGCAAGCGGAGATTGACGTGTCGCGCCATGCGTATAACCAAATTGGCGTGGTCGCCAATTTCAGCACGGAACGGTCGCATCGCCAGATTGCCCATCAATGGTTCCGGCGCGACGGTGTGCTGGCGTTGTTGCCGCTGCCCGATAAGCGGGTGTCGATGGTGTGGTCGACGACCGAGGATCACGCGGAATTTCTGCGTAATTTGCCCGAAGATGACTTATGCCATCGTGTGGAAGAAGCTTCTTCGCATACGTTGGGTAAATTGCAGTTGATTGCCCCGCCCGTGGGTTTCCCGTTGAATTTTGTGCATGTGGATAAACTGATCAAACCGCGGCTGGTGCTGATCGGCGATGCAGCGCACGGTATTCATCCGCTGGCCGGGCAGGGCGTCAATCTGGGATTGCGCGATACCCGTGAGCTTGCGGCGATTCTCAATGCGCGCGGGATGCGGACGGATTGCGGCGATTTCATGTTGCTGCGGCGTTACGAGCTGGCGCGCAAGGAAGATATTCTGGCGCTGGAACTGGTCACCGACGGCTTGCAGAAACTATTCAATAATTCCAATCCGACCTTGGCGCGCCTGCGCAATCTCGGGCTGGAGATCACCAACCGCTTGCCGCTGATCAAGAATCGCTTGATGCAGCACGCATTGAATTAAATTTTATTTTCTAACACCGGAGTCATTATGGCCACGCGCTTAAAGCTTTTCATCTCAATTCTGGTAATCAGTTTTTTCTCCGGATCCGCCTGGGCCGATGAAGAAGCATTAAGGAAGGCCATTCAACCGCATTTTGCCGGGAGCACTATCGATAGCTTGAAAAAAACACCTTACTTGGGTTTGTATGAAGTGGTTGTCGGCGATGAAGTGTTTTATACCGATGATAAAGCGGACTATTTCTTCTTCGGTCATGTGATCAATCCCAAAACCCGGGTGAGCATGACGAACGAGCGCATCCAGGAAATCAAAGCGGCGCGGCGTGTGCCATTGGAATCACTGCCATTGCAGCATGCCATCAAAATCGTCAAAGGCGATGGCAAACGCAAAATGGCTGTTTTTACCGATCCCAACTGCCCGTATTGCAAACAATTGGAAAAAGAGTTGCTGAGCATCAACAATGTCACGATCTATACATTGCTGTATCCGGTATTGAAAGGGTCGATGGAATTGTCGAAAAAGATCTGGTGTTCGAAGGATCAAATCAAAGCCTGGGATGACTTTATGCTGAAAGGCGTTGCGCCATCCAGTTCAGAGTGCGACACACCGCTGGATGCATTGGTGAAATCAGGCCATGAGAATAAAGTAACGGGTACACCGACGTTGATTTTTGCCGATGGCTCGATTGTCGGCGGGATGATTCCCGCTGCGACCATCGAGGAAAAGCTGGAAAGCGCGAGCAAAAGCAAATAAATTCCAAACAAACGGTTTAAAAAAGCTTGCCGGGGAAATCCGGCAAGCTTTTTTATTGCCGTGAAAGTGCGGGCGGTTTAGCGTCGCGCGGCATCAACAGCCACATTTTTCCGCGCTGTTTCATTTTTCCTGCCTGATTGCCGGCTTCATGACCAAATCCCCAGAAGAAATCCGCACGAATGCCGCCCTTGATAGCGCTGCCGACATCCTGCGCCACCATCAGCCGGTTTAGCGGCTTGTTGCTGTTGGGCCAAGTGGTTGACAGAAATACCGGTGCGCCTTGCGGGATCGACTGCGGATCGATCGCGATGCTGCGCCCAGCGGTCAACGGCACGCCCAAAGCGCCGATCGGTCCGGATAAGTCGGATGGCAGCTCGCGGAAAAATACGTAGCGGGCGTTTTGCTGCAACAGTTCGGGCAGTTTTTTAGGGTTTTGCTGCCCCCATTGTTTGATACCTTGCATGGAGGCTTTTTCCAGCGGCAATTCGCCGCGCTCGACCAGAAGTTTGCCGATCGAGTTATACGGGTGGCCATTTTGATCGGCGAAGCCGATTTTCATCGTTTCCCCGTTATCGAGCACGATCCGTCCGGAGCCTTGTATGTGCAGAAAGAACAATTCAACTTCGTCTTCCACCCACAAAAGCTCGTAGCCATTCAGCAATTTCGGATTATTCATGATGTCCGCCCGGCTGTGATAAGGGACGATTTTGCGTCCATTCAGACGGCCGCGCAAACGCAGGTCTTTCAATTCCGGATACGCTGTGCCCAGCTCGATCGTCAGTAAATCATTCGGCGCGGCATACACCGGGTAGCGGTAACGACTGGAGGGCTTCCGGCTGCCTTTCAGCAGGGGCTCATAGTAGCCGGTGATCAATCCTTCTTCGGTGTTATCGGTATTGATGACTTGATACGGCGTGAAATAAGTTTCAAAAAAGTTTCTCAACGCGGTGTTATCGGTTTTTTTCAGTGCTACAGCCATCCGGCAAGTTTCCTTCCAAGCTGGTTGCTTGCTTAAAGCCGTGCAGCTTTTTTGGAATGCTTGCCACGCCGGTTGCAGATCGTCGTGTTTCCAGCCGGTCAACGCAGACCACTGAACGCGTTTGTGAACCGATTTTGTCAGGGGTTTTTCCGCTGGCGGCGGTGCAACGGTTTCCGCCGGTTCGCTGGGCGGCAGCGTGGGGCTGATGGTTCCGGTAGCGCAAGCGGTGAGCAGCAGGTATGAAGCGGCAATAATAAAACTTAATTGGTTTTTCATCGGATTTTGGTTAGAGTAACGGTCTGATTTTAACTTGAGCGTAACTTACATTATGAATTGGTGGTGGCTTGTAGTCGAGGCGGCAGTGGCACTGGGTTTGTTTTTGTTTGTCATCTGGTGGACCATGTTTTCAGGCAGAAAGAAGCAGGATGATGACAACAAGGATCAATAGATGACAACCCTTCCTTCAGGTTTGCCGCGGCTGCTGTGATATAGATACCGCCAAGCTGTGGCTGGGTTACACCGGATTTTCAATATCGATAAACTGATGCTGGATGCCGAATTTCTGCGCGATGTGATCGCCTACTGCTTGCACACCGTACCGCTCCGTCGCATGATGCCCTGCGGCGATAAATGCAACACCGGATTCACGCGCGGCATGCACGTTCTGCTCCGAGATCTCGCCGGTAATATAGGCATCCACACCCAACTGAATGGCGGCATCGAAATAACCTTGCGCGGCGCCGGTACACCATGCAATCTGCCGGATAGGCTTGTCAGGATCGCCGATGATCATCGGCTTGCGTAACAGCGTGCGGGATATTTTCTCGGCCAATGCGCTTAAAGTTGTGACTTGCGCTAATTCTCCCTGGGCGGCGATGTCCTGTTCGCCAAACCGGCCTGTTTCGATCAATCCCAGTTTTTTCCCCAGGATGGCATTGTTCCCTAAATGCGGATGCACATCCAACGGCAGATGATAAGCGAATAAATTGATGTGCTGCTGCATCAGCAGCGCAATGCGGCGGCTTTTCATGCCGGTGATGCGCATATCCTCGCCGCGCCAGAAATAGCCGTGATGCACGAGAATGGCATCCGCTTTCGCGGCGGCAGCGGCTTGCAGCAGATCGAGCGAGGCGGTAACGCCGCTGATCATGACATGAATGCTGTCACGCCCTTCCACTTGCAGGCCATTTGGGCAATAATCATGAAAACGGGATATGTCCAGTAGTTGGTTCAGATGATTTTCCAGTTCATCTCGATGCATTGATTTTTCTCCTTGGTGCATATACTACACCGCAATCAATTCATTTCTGCGGCTATTTTAATTTTGGAGTAACGAACTTTGATGTACAGACTCTGGTTGATTTTTGCACAAACGGCGGCAGTTTTGCTGGCTATTTTTTTTGTGATTTCCACGCTACGGCCGGAGTTGCTGCCGTTGAAACCGCGCGGAGAAATCGTGACCATCCGGGAAGCCGCACCAGCGGTTGAAGCGGATAGGCCGGACAGTTATTCCAGAGCGGCGGAAGTTGCTATGCCGTCGGTGGTGAATATTTTTACTAGCAAAGAAACCAAGGAACCATCGCATCCTTTGCTGGACGATCCCGCATTGCGGCGGTTTTTTGGCGAGCAATTCGAATCCAGGCCGAAGCGCACATCGAGCCTGGGTTCCGGCGTGATCGTCAGCGCTAACGGTTATATCCTAACCAACCATCATGTGGTCGAAGCCGCGGATGAAGTTGAAATCGCTCTGCTCGACGGCAGAAAAGCCAAGGCCAAATTGATCGGTTCCGATCCGGAAACCGACCTGGCGGTACTGAAAACCGATCTGAAGGATTTGCCGGTGATCACATTCGGGCAATCGCAACAAGTTAAGATTGGCGATGTGGTGCTGGCGGTCGGCAATCCTTTCGGTGTCGGACAAAGTGTTACCATGGGCATTGTCAGCGCGCTGAGCAGAAGCCGGGTTGGTATCAATACCTTTGAAGATTTCATTCAAACCGATGCCGCGATCAATCCCGGTAATTCCGGCGGCGCGCTGACCGATACATCGGGCAATTTGATCGGTATCAATACAGCGATCTATTCCCGCAGCGGCGGCTCGTTGGGTATCGGCTTCGCGATTCCGGTGCATATTGCCAGACAGATCATGGAACAAATTGTGCAAACCGGCGGTGTGACTCGCGGCTGGCTGGGCGTCAGTATGCAAGACATGACGCAGGAGCTGGCGGAATCGTTCGGTCTTGAAGAACCGGGTGGTGCATTGATCGCCAGCGTGCTGAAAGATGGTCCGGCGGACAAGGCTGGCATCAAGGCGGGCGATATTTTGGTTGCGATAGCGGGCAAAGCGCTCAAGAATTCTTCCGAGATGCTGAATGTGGTGGCCGCGCTGGCGCCGGGTGAAACCGTGACGGTTACGGTCATCCGCAACAAGCAGGAAAAATCGATTCCGATCAAAGTAGGCGTGCGCCCTAAACAGAAGTAACCGCATGCCAGCATTCTAATGTGATGATGCCAATTAAAATTTATGAAAAATCTATTACCTGCTAACGGATTCTTATCCATCATCGCGCAGTGGTTTAGCGCCAATATTCTGGCGCTCGGGCGGGAAATGCGCTTGTCATACTTGCCGCCGTTGATGGTGTACGTTGCCGCCGGTATTTCCGGCTTAACGGGGATTGTGGGCACATTTTACGTCAAGGAAAAGCTCGGCCTTTCCGCCGAATTCCTGGCGGCGCTCGGATTCTGGATGATGTTGCCGTGGGCGCTCAAGATGCCGCTGGGTCATCTGGTCGACTTAGTGTGGCGCTGGAAAGGGTTGCTAGTGTATCTGGGCGCCAGCTTGATCATGCTGAGCCTGATTATCATGATCGGCCTGCTCGGACACACCGAAGCCATGGCCGCGATGGCGCCGGTTGAAACTTGGTATGTGTTATCCGCTTTGCTGGCGCCGGTCGGCTATGTGTTGCAGGATGTGGTTGCCGATGCGATGACCGTTGAAGCGGTGCCGCGCGTTGATGAGAACGGCAATAAATTGGATGCGGAAAAACGCAAACTGATGCACGTTACCATGCAGACTTTGGGGCGTGTCGCCATCATTGGCGGCGGTGTGCTGGTATCCGTTGCCAACGTTGTTTTACTGCGCGATGCCGGATCCTTGCCGGAAGTGGAAAAGGATGCGTTGTATCTGTTGGTTTACGAGCTGGCTTTAATCATTCCGGCAGTTTCCATTTTCGGGGTTGTTTTTGCGGCTTGGTTGCAGCGGCGTGAACGCAAGTACTTTCAGGCGCAAGGGTATAACCGGCAGGAAGTGGATAAATTGCTCGGCATGCATTCGGAACCGCCCGCGATTAACTGGTGGATTCTCGGCGGCGGATTGGTTTTTACCGTCATGTCGCTGGGCGTTGGTGTCAGTGGGGTATCCGGCGGGGAGGAGATCGTGTTTGCCATTTCCATGGCGATTATCGTGTTTCTGATGTGGCGATTGACTGGAGAACTCGAACCCGATGCGCGCAATGTGCTGGTTGGAACCGCCGTGATGATTTTCATTTTTCGCGCGATTCCCAGTCCCGGCGCAGGTTCTACTTGGTGGATGATCGATGAATTGGGGTTCGATCAGCAATTTCTGGCGGTCTTATCCTTGATCGGCGCCGTGCTGACACTGTTCGGCATGTTTATTTTCCGCCGTTTCATGGCGGAGCGCTCGATCGCGTATATCATCGGTTTTCTCACCATCGTGAGCAGCTTCCTGTCGCTGCCGATCGTCGGTATGTACTTTGGTCTGCACGAATGGACGGCGGCGGTCACGGGCGGCATTGTCGATGCGCGTTTTATTGCACTGGTCGATACCGCGTTGGAGTCTCCGCTGGGGCAAATTGCCATGATTCCGATGCTCGCGTGGATTGCCAATTCCGCGCCGGAAAAACTCAAAGCCACCTTTTTTGCTGTGATGGCCTCGTTTACTAACCTGGCGTTGTCGGCTTCGCAACTGGGCACCAAGTATCTCAACCAGATTTATGAAGTGAAGCGCGAAGTGAAAGATATGGCAACCGGCCAGATCACGGTTCCCGCCGATTACAGCGAGCTGGGGCATTTACTGATTACGGTCACCATTATCGGTTTTGTTTTGCCACTCGTTACGATTCTGATCGTTAAGCACTCGCGCTTCCGTAATGCTTGACCGGCTTGATGAAGGAATTGTTATTTTTCTCGCAAGTGCTTGAAAGTTCACATACTCGCTAAATTAATTTTAGCCCAATCCGATATCACTTAAACCTGCCTACATAGCAGCTTATGTATGCAGGTTTTTTTAATCCGCAAAAACTGAAGCGTTTTTTTACTTGCGCATTAGTATTTGTTTTTGTTTTGATAAGGAGAGTGCATGAAGCAATTATTTTTAATAATGACTTTGTTTTTCCTGGTTACTGGCACCACGTTCGCGGCTGTCAACATCAATACCGCTTCGCAAGCTGAGCTTGAGTCCCTGCAAGGGATTGGCCCCGCTAAAGCAAAAGCGATCATTGAGTATCGCGAAAAAAGCGGTGCTTTTGCTTCCGTTGATGATTTGGCAAAAGTGAGCGGAATTGGTGCGGGAACACTCAAGCAATTGCGTGATGCGGTTACCGTCGAAGGCGAAAAAAGCGCGGAAGCGCCAGCTAAGCAGGAGTAATGTTCCGGCGGTAGATTAAAAAACCCTCTCCGAAGAAATTCGGAGGGGGTTTTTATTTGCGTAATAACATTGTTTCAATGCCGGTTGCTTGTGCGATAATCTGGAGCATTCGTTATAAAGTCTAAGTTCATGTATAAAACGATTGAGAATTTTGTTGGCAATACGCCTTTAGTAAGACTCAAGCACCTGCCTGGCACAACCCGTAATGTTATTCTCGCCAAACTTGAAGGCAATAATCCGGCTGGATCGGTAAAAGACCGGCCGGCATTATCGATGATTTCGCATGCACAGAAGCGCGGTGAGATTAAACCGGGCGATACCCTGATTGAGGCCACCAGCGGCAATACCGGTATCGCGCTGGCGATGGCTGCCGCCATGATGGGCTATCGCATGGTGCTGGTCATGCCGGAAAACCTCAGTATCGAGCGGCGCCAATCGATGAGCGCCTACGGTGCGGAAATCATTCTGACGCCGAAAAGCGGCGGCATGGAGCAAGCGCGCGATTTGGCCGAGAAGATGCGCGATGAAGGACAAGGAATCATTCTCGATCAATTTGCCAATCCGGATAATCCGCTAGCGCACTATGAAAGCACGGCGCCGGAGATTTGGCGCGATACCCAAGGGAAAATCACCCATTTTGTCAGTAGTATGGGAACCACCGGAACGATCATGGGCTGCTCGCGGTTTTTTAAAGAGCAAGCGACGCCGGTTAAAGTGATCGGTGTGCAGCCCGAAGAGGGGGCGCAGATTCCCGGTATCCGCAAATGGTCACCGGCATATTTACCGAAAATTTTCGATACCAAACAAGTGGATGACATGATTTACGTGTCTCAACCTGAAGCGGAAGAGATGACGCGCCGGTTGGCGCGTGAAGAAGGCATTTTTGCCGGTATTTCATCCGGCGGCGCATTGGTCGCGGCCTTGCGCGTATCCGCTACGGTTGAAAACGCAGTGATCGTATTCATTGTATGCGACCGGGGCGATCGCTATTTGTCAACCGGTGTTTTCGCTGCATAGCGATGGCGCTGGTTGCGGTATCATTGCCATGCTGGTATTGAAGTCATGTTAAACGATAATTTTTCGCTGCCCGTTCGAGTCTACTACCAGGATACCGATGCAGGCGGGGTCGTCTATCACTCAAACTACCTGAATTTCATGGAACGGGCGCGCTATGAGTGGCTCAGGGCGCTGGGATTCAATGTGCACTCCATGGTTGAAGTGCACAACATACTGTTCATGGTACGTTCGCTTGAGGTTGAATATTTGAAACCAGCTATCCTGGACGATTTGTTGAGTGTAACGGTTGCGGTGACAGAGGTCGGTAGAAGCCGGATTGCATTATTTCAGGAAATAATATGCAATCATGTCAAACTAGTGAGTGCCACGATTCAGGTGGTTTGTGTCGGTGCGGATACGCTTAAGCCAGTGCGTATTCCTGCGCCATTACGTGAGAAAATTGGGAAAGTCGCATGAGTACATCAGTAACACAAGATATGTCGTTTCTTCATCTGATCACCAGTGCCAGCGTGCTGGTGCAACTGGTGATGCTGATTCTGGTCTTGATTTCGCTTTCATCGTGGTGGTTTATTTTTCGTAAATTGTTCGTCATCCGCTATGAGATCAAGAAAACCGATGATTTCGAGGATATTTTCTGGCGTGGTGTCGACTTGAACGCATTGCATCAACGCATCATCAGTTCGCGTTATGAATCGGGCAGTCTAGAACGCATTTTTGCCGCCGGTTTCGGCGAGTTTACCAAACATCCGGCCGGTTCCGATCTGGACGCGGTAATGGAAAGTACACGCAGAGCCATGCGCGCTACCTATCAACGGGAAATGGATTATCTGGAGTCGCATTTGTCGTTTCTGGCGACCGTCGGATCGGTCAGCCCTTACATCGGACTGTTTGGTACCGTATGGGGCATTATGAATTCCTTCCGCAGTTTATCGAGTGTTACCCAGGCGACCATCGCCCATGTCGCGCCGGGGATTGCCGAAGCGCTGATCGCCACGGCGATGGGGTTGTTCGCGGCGATTCCGGCGGTGGTGGCCTACAATCGCTATGCCAGCAGAACGGATCAACTGGCGACGCGTTTTGAGAGTTTCATGGAAGAGTTGTCCAATGTGTTGCAACGGCGAGCAGCTGAATAAACGAGATTGAGAGGTTGTTATGGCGCGTCGTGCCAAGCATAAATTGGTGAATGAGATCAATGTGGTGCCCTACATTGATGTGATGCTGGTGTTGCTGATCATTTTTATGATCACGGCGCCGATGATTAACCACGGCCAGATTGAATTGCCGCAAATTGGCAAATCGCTGGCGGCACCGGTGGCGCCGCTGGAAGTAATCATTAAGGCGGATGGCAGCCTGACATTGCGCGATCGGGCCAAGTCAGCCACGGAGCAGAAAGTGGATCGCAATCAGCTGATCGAAGCGATCAAGCAAAAACAAGCGCAAAATGCCGAGCAACCGGTAGTCATCGCCGCAGACAAAAATGTACGCTATGAAGAAGTCATCAAAGTGATGGATATTCTGCAGCAGAACCAGGTACAGAAAGTCGGTTTGCTGGCTCAACAGAAATAGCGATTGCTCATGAGTTCGAGCGACCCGCGCAATTCCCCCCATTCAGAACCAAAATCATTATTGGCAGGTGTGCTGGCGGTGCTGGTGCATCTGCTGTTTATTGCATTACTGGTTTTTGGTGTGAGCTGGAAAGATCATCCGCCGGAAGGGATGATGGTCGATATCTGGACCGAATTGCCTAAACCGGTGCAGGAACCGGTAAAAACGCAAGCGCCGCCGAAGCAGCCTAAACCGGTCCCCGAGCCTGTGAAACCCGAGCCAGAGCCCCCCAAACCGGAACCGGTTAAACCCGAGCCGCCGAAGCCGGAGCCACCTAAGCCCGAACCGCCGAAACCGGAACCTGCTAAACCTGAGCCGCAAAAAGCGGCGGTTACGCCACCGGTCAAAAAGCCGGATATTGCGATGAAGGAGAAACCGGAGCCGGTCAAGGAAAAACCGGATGTGGAAGCGCAAAAGAAAAAAGAACAGGAAAAAATTAAAGAGCAGGAAAGATTAAAAGAACTGGAAAAACAAAAAGAGCTGGAGAAGAAGAAAGAATTTGAGAAAAAGAAAGAGTTAGAGAAGCAAAAGGAACTCGAAAAGCAGAAAGAGCTGGAAAAACAACAAGAAATAGCGAAACAAAAGGAAGCCGAGAAACAGAAAGCGCTGGAGAAACAGAAGGAATTACAGAAACAGAAGGAAAAAGAACTGGCGGCGCAACGGCAGCGTGAGCAGGAAGCCAAAGCGCAGCGCGAAGCGGAAGCGCAACGTGCAGCGCAACAGGCTGCGGCAAAGAGTCAGGTGAAGGGGGAAATCGACAAGTATACTTCCCTGATAAAGGCCAAAATAAGGAGTAGAACCGTGATGCCGCCGGACTTGCCGGGTAATCCGATTGTTGAATTCAATGTGACCTTGCTGCCGGGCGGGGATATTCTTGATGTCAAATTAATCAAGAGTAGCGGACACGCGTCTTTTGATAGCGCGGTTGAGCGGGCGATCTTTTTGTCAAAACCGTTGCCGTTACCACCTGATCCTGCACTGTTTAATGAGTTTCGCAACCTGAATATTACCGTGCATTATCGTGAATGATTGTTATAATCAGCCGGTAATTTTTTGTTTTTTGAAAATTTAATGCCTATGTCAATTAATTGGTTCCAATCTATTCGTGCCGCATGGATTCTGCTTTTATGCTTGATCAGCGCACACTCGCATGCGCAACTGAACATCGAAATTTTTGGCGGTGGCGCATCCCGTATTCCGATTGCGATCGTTCCTTTCGCCGATGAAAATAAACTGCAGCAAAGCATCACGGCGGTTATTGGCGCTGATTTGCAACGCACCGGATTGTTCAGGCTGATCGACCCCGCAGGGTTATCGCCGCATGCGCCGGTGGAAGTCGTGTATCCCGACTGGGCCAACCGTGGCGCCAATGCATTGGTGATCGGCCGTGTGGCTGCAGTATCCGGCGATCAGGTGGAAATACAATTCCGTTTGATGGATGTGGCCAAGAAATCGCAACTGACCGGCTTGGCGATCACGGTTACCACGTCACAATTGCGCGCCGCGGCGCATCGGATTGCGGATGTCATTTATGAAGCGTTGACCGGCGATGTGGGTGTTTTCAGCACGCGAATCGCTTATGTATTGAAACGCGGCAACAAGTATGCCTTGCAGGTGGCCGATGCCGATGGCTATAACGCGCAATCGATCATTGAATATACCGAACCGATCATTTCACCAGCATGGTCGCCTGACGGTAAGCAACTGGCCTACGTTTCTTTTGAAAATAAAAAACCGATTGTCTACGTGCAGACATTGGCAACCCGGGAGCGCAGAGCGGTGGCCAGCTTCAAAGGCAGCAACAGCGCACCGTCATGGTCGCCCGATGGTAAACGATTGGCTGTGGTATTGACCGGCCAAGGCGGATCGCAGATTTTTCTGGTGAATGCCGATGGCAGCGGCTTGCAAAGGTTGAGCCGGAGTTCCGGGATCGATACGGAACCCAATTTTTCGCCGGATGGACGGTATATTTTGTTCACCTCCGACCGTGGCGGCAGTCCGCAAGTTTATCGCATGGCGGTAGGGAATTCGGAATCCGGCAATGCCGAACGGCTCACTTTCGAGGGTAGCTACAATGTCAGCCCGGATTATAGCCAGGACGGTAAAAGCTTCACTTTCATCCACCGTAACAATGGCCAATTCAATGTCGCGGTTCAGGATATCGGTTCGCGCCAAGTGCAGATACTGACAAACTCCAAGTTCGACGAATCGCCCAGTTTTGCCCCTAATGGCAAGATGATCTTGTATGCAACCGAGATTAACGGGCATGGTATATTATCCGCTGTTTCCAGGGATGGGCAGACGAGGCAGCATCTGACAGTACAGACCGGCGATATCCGGGAACCGGCCTGGGGTCCCTTACCAACTTGGAAGTAATATTTTTATTTTAAAGGAGTTATAAATGAGAAAACTATTAGGTATTTCATTGATCGTTTTGTTATCAGCGTGCGCCAGCCAAACAACGCAACCCGAAGTGGATGATCTTACCGCAGGCTCGGGCGCTGGCGCCGGTTTGGGCGGCAGCGATTTAGGCGGATCCGGCTCAGGCAGACCGGGTTATTTCAGTCAATTGAATGATCCGAACAGTATCCTGTCGCAACGCAGCGTTTATTATGACTACGATAGCTATAGCGTCAAAGGCGAATACCGCGAACTGGTGCTGTCACACGCTCGGTTCTTGCGCGACAACGCCAGCGCCAGCGTAATCCTGCAAGGAAATACCGATGACCGCGGCAGCCGTGAATACAATCTGGCTTTAGGTCAACGCCGCGCCGATAGCGTTAAAAACATGATGACTTTAGCCGGTGCCCGTGATGCGCAAATTGAATCGGTCAGTCTGGGCGAAGAAAAACCGCGCGCGCTGGGAAATGGTGAATCGGTGTGGAGTCAGAACCGCCGTACCGACATCCTGTACCGGGGTGAATAAACATGCTGATACGCGCTTTCCTTCTGCTGGTATTGCTGAGCTGTAATGTCAGTTATGCCGCATTGTTTGGCGATGATGAGGCACGCGAGCAGATTAACGCATTACGTAAACAAGTGAAAGAAATGGAAGCGCGTATTGCCAAGATGGAAGAGGCGCTGAACAGCCAGGCTTTACTCGAGCTTTATTCAAAAGTTGAAACGCTGGAACAGGAATTGGGAAAGCTCAACGGACAAATAGAAATGCTGGGTAACGATAATGCGCTGTTACAAAAACGGCAGCGGGATTTCTATATTGATCTGGATAATCGCCTGCGCCAGATCGAACAGCAATCTCCTCAAAAGCGATCCCCTTCTTCTCACTTTGAGCCCAACAAAGGCGCACCCGGCAGCGCGGCTGCGCCTTCACCTTCACCAAGCGAACAAGCCGCCGCCGCGCCTCCGCTAGATGCCGATACGGTAATACCGGAATCGCCGTCATCCGAAGCCGCGGATGCTTCCGCGACTCAGGATTCCGCTGCGGTAGCCGCGAATGAGCTGACTCCACCGGGAACTACAGAAAGTGGTGCTTATAAAGCAGCGTTTGATTTGTTCAAGAACGGTGAATACGCTAATGCAATCGCGCAATTTGAGAGCTTCCTGGAAAATTACCCGCAATCCAATTTAGCGCCGGGTGCTGCTTATTGGATCGGCAATGCGCGCTATGCTCTGCGCGATTATCAATTAGCGATCGATGCGCAAAGAAAATTGATCAGCAATTACCCCGCCAGCAACAAAGTGCCGGATGCATTTTTGAACATCGCTTCCAGTCAACTGGAAATGGGCGATAGCAAGGCAAGCAAGCAAACCCTGGAAAATTTGCTGGCAAAATACCCGCAGAGCGATGCCGCCAAAAAAGCCAAACAACGTCTGGCTAACATCAAATAAACGCCCAGTTTTACCCCTAGCTGTTCAATCGTAGTTTCCCGCATTACCTGCAAAGCAATATAATCGGTCTTTTTCTCCAAGCGATCCAACATCATGCAAGCGTTAGAGACAACAGTCTTGCGTATCAGTGAGATTTTCTTTTCCTTACAAGGCGAAACCAGCAGAATTGGCTTGCCGACCGTGTTCGTACGCCTGACGGGATGCCCGTTACGCTGTGGCTACTGCGACACTGCGTATGCTTTTAGCGGCGGTGAGAACCTATCGATCGCGGAGATACTGCGTCAGGTAGCCCGGTATAAAACGCGCTATGTGACCGTCACCGGCGGCGAGCCATTGGCGCAGAAGGCATGCCTGGTTTTGCTGACAGCGTTATGCGATGCGCATTATTCCGTATCGCTGGAGACCAGCGGCGCGCTCGATTTATCTCATGTCGATACGCGAGTATCCAAGATCATGGATATCAAAACACCCGGTTCGGGTGAAGTCTCCAAAAATAACTGGCGTAATCTCGAATACCTGACACCGCAGGACGAAATCAAGTTTGTACTGTGCGACGAGGCCGATTACCAATGGGCTTGTGAGATTATTCGCAGCAGCCAATTACAGCCGATATGCCCGATCCTTTTTTCCCCCGTTTATGAAAGCCTCGATCCCGCCCAATTGGCGTCTTGGATATTGCGCGATGAATTGCCGGTCAGGATGCAGGTTCAATTGCATAAGCTGCTGTGGGGCGAGGGGCCGGGGCGGTGAAGTTTTTAGTGTTTTCCTAGCTGGATTAAATCATGAAGAAAGCGGTGGTATTACTCTCCGGCGGTCTCGATTCCGCAACGGCCTTGTCGATTGCACGCGACCAGGGTTATCAATGCTATGCGCTGAGTATCGATTACGGCCAGCGGCACCGGTCGGAATTGGATGCGGCGCGCAAAGTCGCACAATCATTGGGGGCGGTTGCACATCAAATTATTAAGCTGGATCTCACCGCTTTTGGCGGATCAGCGCTGACCGATCAGACCATCGAAGTGCCAACAAGTGGAGCAGAAACGGACATTCCGGTTACGTATGTACCAGCCAGAAATACCATCATGCTGTCACTGGCGCTAGCTTGGGCGGAAACGCTGCAATGCCAGAATATTTTTGTGGGTGTGAACGCCGTCGATTATTCCGGCTACCCGGACTGCCGCCCGGAATACATTCAAGCCTTCGAGAAAATGGCGAATCTGGCGACCAAAGCAGGAATTGAAGGCAAGAAACTCACCATTCATACGCCACTGATGCATTTGTCCAAAAAAGAAATTATCCAGGCAGGGCTTACTTTGAGTGTGGATTTCAGCTTGACGGTTTCGTGCTATCAAGCGGATGAAATGGGACACGCTTGCGGCGTCTGTGATTCCTGCCGGATTCGTAAAGCGGGGTTCGCGGCGGCGGGAAAATGCGATCCAGTGAGTTACCTTGCTTAAGTTTTCTTTAAATGATTTTTTGTTTTCAATAACTATAACTATAAGGAGATATATGAAGTTAAGAAATCTTATAAAAATAATCGGATTGGCGAGTTTCTTTCTTGCTGCACCCGTTGGTGCCGACATCAAGCTGGTTGCCAAAGTTGACCAGACTGCAGCAGGTTTTCCATCGCATTTTAGTTATAAGAATTTGCAGGAACCGGTCATCGGACCGTCAGGTCATGTCGCTTTTGCAGGGTTAGCTTTTGATGGAAGAGCTTATACAAAGGCGGCTTGGGCAGGACTGCCTGGGGATCTGGAGGCGATCATCAAGGAAAATGACACGATTGCCGGTTTTCCCGGGAATGTGTTTTTTAGCGATGTATCGAGTTCATTTTTAATAAGTCGCTCAGGAGCGGTTGCCTTTTCAGCAACATTGAAAGGAGCAATTACTCGCAATACTGCATTGGTTTACCGCAATGGTGTTACGCAAGGAATTTTAAAAGCGACCGATCAAGCGCCTGGTTTTCCGCCGGGAACAGTTGTTGGTGAAGTTACCCCGCTTGCCATTTCGGACGCGGGGGTTGTGTTAGGCGGTATGACTACTGCTGGAGCTGCGTTATGGTTTTGGGATTTCGAGAAAATTGAACGCATTTCCACAACGATAGGAGATTGCAACTATTTCTCTCTTGCTGTTTATGTTCCTGGTTCAGTAGGTATCAATCAAACGGGGAATGTAGTTTTTAATGCAACGCTTTATAGTGGAGACAAAAAGAAATGCTTTTCAGGCGGTGTATTTAAATGGAGCAATGGAAAGACAGAACTGCTTGTAGCGGATGGCGATCCGGTGCCTGGAATGCCGGACGCAGTATTCGGGGTAAGTTTGACCGAATCCCCGCCAAAAATTAACGATCAGGATGAAATCATTTTTACTGCGAAATTGATTCAAATTATCTCTTCCAGATCTACAAATAATAGTATATGGATTAAAAATGGTTTGAATGAACCAAGATTATTACTTTTAGGTGGAGAGGGGTTAAAAGAAAAATCAGATAATTTAATTTTTCCTGCAATTTTTCTTGACTCTAATTTTGCTAATTTTGGCTATTCGATGCTTCCCGTTATTGCAAACGGTTTGGATGTATTGTTAGCCGGAAAGCCGAGGGAAATACAACCATATGACGATCCGAAAGGAACGGGAGCTACACAACTGACTACGATTGCAGCTAAGAATGATCAACCACCCGGTTTCGATCCGAGCTGGTATTACAATATTTTTTCAAATCGTGCCATCAACAACGCCGAGCAATATGTTTTTACTGGTTACTCTGCTAATGCGCTAGAAAGACGCAATGTTTTTGCCATGTGGCGCGGAACCGGTACCGAACGGCCCAGATTGATTGCCCAGGACGGCATGAAGTGTTCCATAAACAACGTAGAATATATTCTCAGAGACATTGATCTTTTTCCTACCAAAGCTGTGACTTTATCAACCGCAGGAGGGCAGTCATCGTGGTTTAGCGATACTGGTGAAATTGTATTCCGTGCTTCTTTAAATAGCAGTTCAAATGTCGCCATTTTATTGATTACGGATGATAGTAAGGAACAAAGAATCTTCAGTCTGGCGGAGCAGTTATTTCCCGAGCAATTTTCTCCATCAAATGTTGATAATCAATTATTGGAAGGATTTGTCTATCGCTACTATCCAGCCACTAAAACTTATATCGGCATCAAGAACGGGGAGGTATTCGTGTTGGGTGATGCATTCGGGTCCAGCCCACAACGCATTGATACCATCGACAACACGCTTCAATTCCTGGAAAGTCTGACAGGTTCATAGTTTCCAGAAGCAGCAAATAAACGCGCCATGCTCGTTAGATGCGGGTAGGGGGTGTCCTAGATTTTGTGTAAACGGTGGTTAATAATGCCGAGGCATTCTTTCGTTAAATTGAATAGTAAACCTGTTTAGTGCCGGTTTCCAATCTCTTAGTGGCATAGACCATTTTTTGGCGATATTGCTGAGAGCCAAATAAAACAATTTGATCACGGCTTCATCGTTGGGAAACGATCCACGGTTTTTGCTGACTTTGCGTAGGCTCATATTGACTGACTCAATCGCATTGGTGGTATAAATGATGCGCCGTATCTCAGGCGGGTAGTCGAAGAATGGAATGATGCGTTGCCAGTTATTGCGCCAAGATCGGGCGATTGGTGGATAAGCATTGTTCCATTTATCTTCAAAGCCGGCTAACGCGTGCTCAGCCTCATCAATCGTGGCGGCGCTGTAGACCAAACGTAAATCAGCAGCTACTTCCTTGCGTTTATTCCAGCTGACGTAGTTGAGACTATTACGAACCATGTGCACGATACAGAGTTGTACAATGGCATGTGGATAGACGGTTTCAATCGCTTCGGGAAAGCCCTTTAAGCCATCGACACAGGCGATAAAGATATCTTGCACGCCACGATTCTTGAGTTCAGTGACAACGCTGAGCCAGAACTTGGCACCCTCGGTCTGAGCAATCCATAAGCCCAGTATTTCTTTATGGCCCTCCATGTTAATGCCGATCGCCAGGTAAATCGCTTTGGTACGAACGCTACCAGCGTCACGAACTTTGGTATGGATACAATCGAGATAGATCACAGGATACACCGCATCGAGAGGCCGGGATTGCCACTGCTTCACTTCATCCATTACGCCATCAGTGACCGTAGAAATGAGCGTAGGCGATACTTCGGCGCCATACATTTCAGTGAGGTGCTGTTGGATTTCACGCACTGTCATGCCACGGGCATACAGCGAGAGGATCTTGTCATCAAAGCCCGCCCAGCGGGTCTGATGCTTGGAAATGATCAGAGTCTCGAAGCTGCCCTCACGGTCACGGGGGATCTCGATGGGTAACTCACCGAATTCACCTTTCAGGGTCTTACGGCTTTTACCATTTCTGGTATTGCCAGTGGCATTGACTACCGTTTCGTGCTTATCGTGACCGAGATGCTCGGCCATTTCTGCTTGCAAGGCACGTTCAACCAACGCTTTGGTGAGTTGCTTGAGAAGACCATGCTCACCGATTAAATCTTCTGGCTTTTTGTAATCGGCCAGCAGGCTATCAATTAAGCCGGTTGGCAGGGGTTTGGGTGTGGTCATTTTTACTCCAAAAATATATAAGCAGTTTCCTGCAATATGACCATTTACACAAAATTATTTACACCCCCTAGCGGAATTGTTCCGTTACCCTTTTCTTGTCATTGTATAGAAGAGTTCTTATTGCAATAGCACGTAGGCGTTCAGTGTTTATTTCTTCTGATTCGCATTTTTGCTGCTTTCCTGACGGATTTTGTTTTCCAGTTTTTCCATTTGCTCCGGTGTCAGAACCGCTTTCAAGCCGGATCGTGTTTCCTCCTGGATGGACTGCAATTTTTTCCGCTCTTCGTTAAACACAGCTTCAACTTTCTTTTTTTCCGCGTTGAGAATGGTTTCAACTTTGCTGCGTTGCGTGTCGCTCAATTCCAGTTCTTTCGTCATGCGGTTGATCACCTCGCGTCCTTCGGCGGC
Organism: Nitrosomonas sp. Is24; assembly: GCF_033063335.1. Lineage (NCBI taxonomy): Bacteria > Pseudomonadati > Pseudomonadota > Betaproteobacteria > Nitrosomonadales > Nitrosomonadaceae > Nitrosomonas > Nitrosomonas sp. Is24. The sequence goes on from NZ_JAWJZG010000001.1 coordinate 240,458, forward strand.
TGCATTGTTCTTTTGCGCGTGTGCGACAGAAGCCGTGAACACTAGAACCAAAGTCAGTATTGCAGGGATTGTTTTTGAGGACATTATACGCTCCTAGTTTTGGTAGAAGATTCAACTTCAATGCGTTTGTATTGAGTGCGAAAAGGCTACCGGGTGATGTTCTCCAGTTTCATTGCATAGCAAAACTGGAGAACATACGGGGTTGAACCGGCCCCCTTTATGGAGTGTTAGAACAATCCAGAAATAGAGCGTGCCAATCCATTGGTCAATTCCGCCGCCGCTTCTTCGTATTGCAGATTCACCTTGTTGGCTGTACTGACGACGCGGGTGCGGTATTTGTTCATTTCGCTGACTTTGGTGGACGATTGCCTTCTGGCGCCGCCAACACCTTGCTTAGCATCTTGTTGCCGGTCTTCACGGACGATGACGCCTTCTTCGGCGCGCTCAGCGATCTCGACATCAGTAATCGCCATGAATGTGACATCCTTGACCGCTGCATCGGCAAGTGTGCCGGCCAGACCAAACGCCGCAGCACCGGCCAATCCGCCAATACCGGCACCGCTCCAGCCATCGATGGCTGCGCCAGTGGCTGTTCCTACGGCGGCGCCCAAGGCGGCGCTGCCCATTCCGCCATAGCCTGCTCTCAGAGCAGATTCCGCCGCGGTCGGACTGGCTTTGTCAACGCTCAGTACATTCGCTTGCAGCCAATAATGCGCTTCCTTGGGATTGGTGGTGATGCGGTAACCGCGTCCTTCCAGCGCCCGGGCGACTGTAGCGGTGATATCGAAGTTGGTCTTATCGGAGGTGTTACGGACATTCAAGTAGATAATTTTTTTATCCGGTTCAATGGGGTCCAGAAAAATGGAGTCACTCATTTTGGTTTGCACATCCAGATCTTTTTTCGCGATGGATGTATGCACTGCGGCGCATCCGCTTAAGATCAAAGAACATAGCATGATGCCTGTCAATATCCCGGTATTCTTGTTCATGGAGTAACCCATTTCATCTCCCTTTCGATGGTTAAAAAATTAAATAGCTTGATTGATCAAATCCGATTGCCGGTTATTTTTGAATATAACGGTCAGATGTTACCAGCCATAGTAATACGGCAAATAACTATTTACGCCATACAAGCCGCCATAATAAGGGCGCGCGTACCCGCCGAAATAACTGCCGTAACCAAAATTACCATATCCCCCGAGTGCGCCGCAGCCGAAACCCACGCAACTTTGCGTAACCCTTTGTGTCCGGGTCGGTGTGCCTCTTTGCGTTGCTTCCTTAAGCGCCGATGTCAAAGCCGCATCGGTCGGGACACTAAAGCGTTTGTTGGCGGTTTCGGCATTAAATTGCCGCTGAATCTCACTGATGTCTTGCCCTGCAAAGGTACTACTCGTAAAGAACGTCAGTAAAACCGCATAAAAAATAACGATGACTGGGATTGTACGCATGGAATACCTCCTAATCCAGGGTGAGTGAAATGATATTATCAACTATGAAGTCAGTTATTGTAAATTTTCGCTTGAGAAATCGTTGAACTCCTCAGCTGTCCGCTCCAGCCGAATGGAGCGGACAGCAAGCCAACTTCATTCCTGAGACTAACATTCGCGTCGATTGTTCGTGAGAAAACAAGGAAAATTTTACATATCATTTATTTCAAATACAGTGTCTTGGATTGCCCAGCTTACGCTTCGTGCTGGAATTTTTCTTGATTAAGATTAAGATATCTTGAGCGACAGCGGCTTTAATTTTAGCATCAAGGATGATTGACGCGTGGATTGGATCATCATGCCGAAATGGTTTCTTACTTGAATGCGGATTTTTAGACAGCTCTTGAGCTGCGCTCGATACGCACACCGAGTTTCTTTACCCCACGAATAATTCCCAGTTTCGCCACGCTGACTTTGATCCACGGCGAGCGAAATTCGCTCAAAATGGTTTGCGCGATATGCTCGGCCAAAGCTTCCAATAGCGAGAAGTGTTTGTTCGTGAGAATGTCGTTGATGCGGTCGACGATCAGTGCGTAATCAAGGGCATCTTCGATCTTGTCGGTTTGGCAGGCGCGGCTGGTCGGTAGTGCGATTTCCAGATCGATTTGGATGGTTTGCGGAACGATGCGCTCCCACGGGTAAACGCCGATCAGCGTTTTGGCTTTGAAGTCGTGCAGAAAAATAATATCCATCGGTGATTCAGCGGTAAAATGTTGGCCTTTGCGTGAGCGATACGGGATTCTAATCTATTTTGTCCGGATGGTTGGGTTGATATGACATTATTGCTGTTTGCTGTGCTGGCTTATTTGCTGGGTTCGGTTTCCTTTGCACTGGTGGCGAGCTGGATTTTTAAATTGCCCGATCCGCGCACCTATGGTTCAAAAAATCCCGGTGCGACCAACGTGTTGCGCAGCGGCAAGAAAGCTGCAGCGGTATTGACCTTACTCGGCGATGCCGGCAAAGGCTGGCTGGCGGTGTTTCTGGCGCAAACTTATGCGCCGCTGTGGGGATTGGGTGACGAAGCGGTGGCTGTGGCGGCGCTGGCGGTGTTTCTCGGGCATGTGTTCCCGGTATTTTTGCGTTTCCAAGGTGGTAAAGGCGTGGCGACTGCGGTCGGTGTACTGCTCGGTTTGAGTGTGTGGCTGGGATTGCTGGCGATGGCGACCTGGCTGGCGGTTGCGTTCACCTGGCGCATTTCGTCGTTGTCGGCCTTGATCGCAGCGGTTCTGGCGCCGCTGTATAGTGTCGCCCTGTTGGGCTTTGAAGCCGGGACGCTGGCGGTTTCGGCGATGTCATTGCTGCTGATCTGGCGCCACCGGTCGAATATTGTAAACTTGCTGGCGGGCAAGGAAGGTCGTATCGGCGAGAAAAAATCCCCTGAGTAGTCTCAATCACGTTTCCGGCGCTTCCAGCATCTCCAAATTCCAGCGCGCATTGACGGTAAAGCTGCGGGCCGGTTGCCGGGCGGATTCTGGCATCGCTTGCAGCCGCAGAGCACCGGCAAACGCGATCATGGCGCCGTTGTCGGTACAAAATTCCAGTTCCGGATAAAACACCGTGGCACCTTTGGCTGCGGCCCTGCCGCTGAGATTGCGGCGCAGTTGTTCGTTCGCGCCGACACCTCCGGCTACCACCAGCTGCTTCAACCCGGTTTGTGCCAGTGCGGCCAGCGATTTTTCCGTCAGCACGTCCACTACGGCTTCCTGAAACGCTAATGCGATATCGGCGCGGATTTGATCGGTGATTTCCTGTTTGTTGAGCAAGGTCAGCACCGCGGTTTTCAGTCCGCTGAAACTGAAATTCAGATCGCCGCTGTTGAGCATGGGGCGCGGCAGTTTGAATTTTCCGGGCCGTCCTTGCCGGGCGAGTTGAGATAACGCCGCGCCGCCGGGATAGCCTAATCCCAATAACTTGGCGGTTTTATCGAACGCTTCACCGGCGGCGTCGTCGACGGTTTCGCCCAGTAATTTGTAATGGCCGACAGCGTCGACTTGCATCAACTGGGTGTGTCCGCCTGATACCAACAGTGCGATGAACGGAAAGGCCGGTGCCGGCGTGGATAACAACGGCGACAGCAGGTGACCTTCCAAATGATGGATACCGAGCGCCGGGATATTCAACGCAAAACTCATCGCTGCGCCAATGCTGGCGCCGACCAGCAGCGCTCCGGCCAAGCCGGGGCCTTGGGTGTAGGCAATCGCATCGATGTCGTGCAGCTGGCATTGGGCATCCTGTAACGCTTGCTGGATCAACGGCAGCACGCGCCGGATATGATCGCGCGACGCCAATTCCGGCACCACACCGCCATATTCGCTGTGCATGGCGATTTGCGAATACAGCGTATGACTCAACAGACCGCGTCCGGTGTCGTAGAGCGCGATGCCAGTTTCATCGCAGGAAGTTTCAATACCGAGAACGAGCATCAGGAAAAGTGAAGGTTGGTTTAATGGGAGGTTGGCGGTAACGCTGTTATTTTAACATCGTTGCACTGCGGCGGTTTGTTTGCGTGTGGATTGGCAGGTAGATGCGGGGGCTGTATCGAAAATCAGGTCTGTGCTACAGTTCGTTTTTTGTAATTTTAGTGCACGAGGTAAGTCATGGATTATAACTACGAATCGGAACACACCAAATTTATGCGTGAATTTCTGGAAAAGAATCCGCAAGTGGAAGAAAAACGCTTGGCCGCGCGGAGCGTATGGTGGGATAAAAAACAGAACTTGGAAGAGCGTAAGCGTTTTAAGGAAGCCGCCGAGCCGATGAAACCGTATGTCTATTTTGGCGGGTAAGATTTTGTAACCATTCAGCTGCGTTCAATTGATAGCGCGCTGATTCCCGGGAGTATTGCCATGCAGCGATGGATTTCCGTTTTAACCGTATTTATCCTGGCGGCATGCGCGAATCTAAATGGCGCGACCGATAAGACGCAACGCAGCGAAGAGCAATTTGCCGGAGAGCATGCCGCGCTCGCGGCGTGCGTGGTGGCAAAATTACAATCCGACGGGCGGTCGTTCTTGCGGCCGCTGCAATTTAAAAACCGGAAATATCCGGATATGCATGCGTCCGAGATTCATGCCTACGATACCCGGTATCTGCGCAGTGCCATCGCGACTTACGCGCCTTCAAATCCCGATGCGATTTTGATCTATGGCAATCCGGCGCTGGAAATTCAGTCCGCCGCGCAACGCAATGACAATGACAAGCCGGTTTATGCTTTCGCTTTGTTGTTGCAGCAAGCGGATAACACGAAAGTTACCGCATCCTTGCGCGGTGATCCATTCTTCGCCGATATTGCCTGGAAAATCATGGAATTGTGCGTAGCTGCCACGGCTAAACCTTGATTCCCCAGGCCTGATCCCGCCCGTTAGTTGTTATTCCCGGATTTGGCCAATAAGAAATCCAGCGTACGCGTGCTGAGAATGCGTTTGAGGATGCCGAACAGATACGTTGGAACGGTCACATAGTACCGCGCTTGCGGTTTTTCCGCTTCCAACGCGTGAATCACTCGTTTGAGCACAGCCTCCGGCGGCAGTGTGAAGGGAACAGCCGGTCCCGGTTTGTTCAGACGGCTTAGCACGCCTTGGTACTTCTCCCGGTGAAAGCTGTTTTCGATGTTGATGTATTTTTGCAGCGCTTGGACGGCGTTCATCCGGAACTGGCTGGCGATCGGTCCCGGTTCGATCAGACTGACAAACACATTGCTGCCTTTGAGTTCCAGCCGTAGCGTATCGCTCAAGCCTTCGATGGCATATTTGGAGGCATTGTAAGCACCACGGAAAGGCAGGGCAACGAAGCCAAGCACCGAGCTGTTCTGGATGATCCGTCCATATCCTTGGCGGCGCATCACCGGTATCGCAAGATTGGTTAATTCTTGCCAGCCGAACACATTGGTTTCGAATTGCGCGCGCAAGGCGTCGCGGCTCAAGTCTTCGACGGCGCCCGGTAACCCGTAAGCGCCATTGTTGAATAGCGCATACAATTCCCCGCCGGTGCGGCGCATGGTTTCTTCAAAAGCAAAATGAATCGAATTGGAGTCGTTCAAATCCAGACGGAAGCTTTCCAGTCCTTCGGCCAGCAGCTTTTCTACGCTAGCGTGTCTTCTGGCTGTGGCAAATACACGGTAACCGCGTTCCTGCAATCCCTTGGCAACGCAGTAACCAATTCCGCTGGAACATCCTGTGATTAATATGGTTTTTTTCATTTATTCAGATCGACTTGTAATGAGTATTTCTATTTCTTGAAGCTTGACAATGAATTCAATGCAACGATAGCATCAATTGCGGCTGATCAGCTTTTCACAACAGAAAATAACATAATCGAAGGCTATTCATGGCAAAAATTATATTCAGGCTTAATGGCGTTCCCGATGATGAAGCGCGCGATGTGCGCGAATTGTTAGCCAGCCATGCAATTGACTTTTATGAAACTTCGGCGGGAAATTGGGGGGTATCGATGCCGGCGATATGGCTCAAGGATGACGGCCAGTTTGAGCAGGCACGCGCACTGCTGGATGCTTATCAAAACGAGCGGACAGTCAGAATGCGGGCGGAATATGCGCGTCTGAAGCAGGAGGGGGGAAATAGAACCTTCTTTGATGCAGTTAAAGAAAAGCCTGTCAGCTTTACGATCCATCTGGCGGTTACGTGGCTGGTTATTTATTTGTCTATCCAATTGGTTCTGGATCTTGCGCGATAAAAGACATTTTTCATGCCAGCAATTTTCTCCGTGCAATGCGGTATGATAGCGATCCAAACCTTGTTTTATCCAGGAATATTCTAAAAAGGAGAGAAAACATGAAATATACGTTGAAAGCAATGGCCGCAGTATTCGCGATAACCTCAGTGTATGCCTATGCTGGCGGAGATCCTGAGCACGTTAAGTTTCCTGAAGGCTATAGCAAAACTTTCACGCAATACGGCACCATGAATCGTGCGAATCAAACCCAGGTAGCTAAGTTGTATGCCAACGAAGCCGCGATTTCCGGCTATAAGCAAGGAAATAAAAGCGCTCCCGGTGGCGTTTTGGTGATGGAAATCTATACTCCTAAAAAAGGCGCGGATGGTAAGCCTGTAGCCGGTAGCGACGGACTCTTTGAGATCGATTCGCTGGCTGCGGTTGCGGTGATGGAAAACAGGAATAATTGGGATGCATCCTTTCCAAAGGAAAATCGCACCGGAGATTGGGGATTTGCTGTTTACAATCCCGATGGCACCGCCAAAAGCAACGATTTGAACTGTGTGCAATGCCACACACCGTTGCAAGCGCAAGACTATATGTTTACGTATCAGAAGCTGGTTGATTTCGTGAAGAAATAAGCAACCGGACTAACTGAGCGGGCGATTCTGTTTTAACAGATAGTCTGCTCAGCGATTGCCTGATTGTGCATGAAGGCTTCTGGCTTAATTGATCATGGATCGTGCTAATTAAGCTTAATCTTCTCGCCCGCCGTGCTGGTACATCATCTCGGAGAAGTGCCGCGTAATTCAATAAGCATCCTCATTTAGATAATTCAAAGAATCGATGAGCGACTCAGTTCTCAATTTAGATAAACTCAATACCTGGCGGCAAATGGATCCCGAAGGTGGAACCGGGTTTATAAAAAAACTGATCACCATTTATTTGTCGTCCGCGCCCGTATTTCAGATGCGGATTGAGCATGCTATTCAAGCTGCGGATAGCGATGCATTGGTCAAAGCGGCGCATACTTTGAAGTCCAGCGCGTCAAATGTGGGTGCTGAATTGCTTGCTGATATTTGCCGGCAATTGGAAGAGTATGGCGATAAAAATGAGCTCAGCAGTGCTGCTGAGTTGCTGGCAGAAATGCAAAACGAATCCCGGCGGGTGATAACTGCGTTAGAAGAGTTATTGGGGAAATGTTGAGTTGCAATGCAATTGACTGGGTTTGCTGAGCGCTAGTTTCCCATCACTATCCACAGAGGAAAATCCATGCGTGAAGTTGTTATTCTAAGCGGTGTGCGCACGGCGATAGGCGATTACGGCGGTGCGTTAAAGCAAGTTGCGCCCGTTGATCTGGCGGCTAAAGTGGTTCGTGAGGCAGTCTTGCGTGCTGGGATTGATCCTAATGAAGCCGGACACCTGGTTTTTGGCAATGTCATACACGGTGAAGCGCGTGATATGTATCTTGCGCGCGTGGCTGGTATCAATGGCGGTTTGCCGCAACATACTGCCGCACTGACGGTAAACCGGCTGTGCGGAAGCGGCTTGCAAGCCATTATTTCAGCCAGTCAGAATATATTACTCAACGATACCGATGTGGCCATTGCGGGCGGAGCCGAATCCATGAGCCGTGGCGGTTATTTGTTGCCTGCTTTGCGCTGGGGTCAGCGCATGAACGACGGCGGCACTGTGGATATGATGGTGGGCGCGTTAACCGATCCCTTTGATACTGTGCATATGGGAGTTACCGCGGAAAATATCGCTGCGCAGTGGCAGATTAGCCGGGAAGAGCAGGATGCATTTGCCGTGGAAAGTCATCGGCGTGCGCTACGGGCGATTAAGAATGGTCATTTCAAAGAGCAGATAGTGCCTGTGGAAGTGATTGAGCATAAAAAAACCGTTATTTTCGATACCGATGAGCATCCGCGTGAAAATGTGAGTATCGAAAGCTTGGCTAAATTACGTCCGGTTTTTCAGAAAGATGGCACAGTGACAGCGGGTAACGCTTCCGGCATTAACGATTGTGCAGCGGCATTGGTGTTGATGGAGGGGGAAGTGGCGCAAAAGCGTAACCTTCATCCGATGGCGCGGCTGGTTTCGTACGGTCATGCCGGCGTTGATCCTAAATTTATGGGCATTGGCCCGGTTCCAGCAGTTCAGAATGCGTTGCGGCGCGCCGGTCTTAGAATATCAGATATGGATGTCATTGAATCCAATGAAGCGTTTGCTGTGCAAGCTTGCGCAGTGGCAAAAGAATTGCAGTTTGATCCGGAGAAAACCAATCCGAATGGCGGTGCCGTAGCGTTGGGTCATCCCATCGGAGCGACGGGAAGTGTTTTGGCAATCAAGGCGATTTACGAGTTGCAACGTAGCGGCGGGCGATATGCGCTGGTTACAATGTGCATCGGCGGCGGGCAAGGGATTGCTGCTATTTTTGAAAGACTTTGAAAGATTCCCGAATGTTGGTTAACCGGAATTTCGCATTGACTGGGGTGGGTAATTAAGCTATAGTCACGGCTTTTTTAAGTACGGGTAAAGCTGTCTTTCCAAGGGCAGGTGGTGAACATGTCTTGGATTAAGAATAGGCCGCTCAAGATTGTTTTGCGCGTGCAGTTGCTGATAACGCTGGTGGTGGCAGTTGCTATAGGGATTTTTCTTGGCGTGCAAAGTGCGATTTCAGCAGCATTGGGAGGAAGCGTAAGTGTGATTTCCTCGGCAGCGTATGCAATCATCGTTTCTCATCATAAAGGTTATACCGCAGGAGAAACGATCAGAACCGCACTAAGAGCAGAATCGGTAAAAATAATATTAACCGTCATTTTGTTATGGGTAGTGTTTAAATTTTATGAAGATGTAAACGCTTTCGCGTTTATCGGAACATTTATCCTGGCAGTTTTGGCTTATAGCATGGCATTGTTGGTATCGGACGATACGAAGTAAGATAAATTTATAAAAGTAAAGTAGGCGCGCATGGCATCGGGAACAGAACTTACTCCAACATCATATATTGATCATCATTTAACCTATTTAACAACACAAGTCAGTGAAGGTTCTTTTTGGGTATTGCACATTGATACCTTGATCACATCCGTAATCCTCGGTGTTATCAGTTTTGGTTTTATCTGGTTGATTGTGCGTAAAGCTACGCCAGGTGTGCCTTCTAAAAGCCAGGCATTTGTTGAGCTTGCGGTCGAGTTTATTGATAACGAAGTAAAAAATACATTTCATGGTAACCGGCATGTGCTGGTTGCGCCTTTGGCATTGACCATTTTCATATGGGTTTTGATGATGAATGCCATGGATATACTGCCAATCGATATCATGGCTTGGATCACGGAAAATGTATTTGGATTGCATAACTGGAAGATTGTGCCTACAACGGATGTCAATACGACTTTTGCGCTGGCGCTTTCAATATGGTTTTTGATGATTTTCTTTAATCTCAAGGTTAAGGGATTTGGTGGGTGGATGCATGAGTTGTTCTGTACGCCATTTGGAAAAAATCCCCTGCTTTGGATACTGAATTTATTATTTAATTTTATCGAGTATGTGTCCAAGCCTTTGTCTCATTCGTTACGGCTTTTTGGAAATATTTATGCGGGCGAGATAATTTTTCTGCTGCTCGGCATGTGGGCAGCTACAGGAGTATCGGGCACAATTTTTGGTTCTATTTTAGGCGCTGGTTGGGCGATATTTCATATATTGATCGTTACTTTGCAGGCATTTATTTTTATGATGCTGACAGTGGTTTATATATCAATGGCGCACGAATCTCACTAAATTAAATTTTATAGAGCTCATCTAGTAACATATTATTAATCTTAACAAAAGGAAATTAAAATGGAGAATTTGCAGTTTTTGGCAATGATTCAGGCGTACACCGGAATAGGTATTGGTTTGATGATCGGACTTGGTGCGGCGGGCGCGTGTATTGGTGTGGGTGTGATGTGTAGCCGTTTTCTTGAAGGTGCAGCACGTCAACCGGAAATGATACCGACTCTGCAAGGTAAAGTGTTTCTTCTGCTGGGTTTAACTGACGCGTCTTTTATTATTGCTGTTGGTCTGGCTATGCTGTTTGCATTTGGAAACCCATTGTTGGCAGTGATTCAATAACAATGCTGTTGTTGTTTAGATCGGAAATTACAGGCTTGTCATGAATATTAACTTTACTTTAATTTCTCAGGCGATAGCCTTCTCGGTATTTATTTGGTTCACGGTCAAGTTTGTGTGGCCACCACTGCTGCGCGCGATAGAAGAACGTCAGAAAACGATAGCCGATGGTTTGGCTGCCGGAGAGCGTGGCCGTCATGAATTGGAGTTAGCCAGTCAGCGCTCATCTGATGTGTTGAAAGAAGCGAAACAACGTGCTTCGGAAATCATTCTGCAGGCTGAAAAACGAGCTACCGAAATCGTCGAGGAAGCTAAGCGAACCGCAAAAGAAGAAGGCGATCGTATTATAACGGGTGCTAAAGCAGATATTTCGCATGAGGTATTCAGCGCAAAAGAAGCTTTGCGTCAGCATGCTGCTCAGTTAGCAATTGCTGGTGCAGAGAAAATATTACGCCGGGAAGTTGATGCTAAAGCACATGCGGATATACTGATTGCAATTGAGGAAGATTTGAAATAATGGCTGAAGCGATTACAGTTGCGCGACCCTATGCGGAAGCAGTGTATAAGCATGCTGTTGCTAACGATAGTTTGTCGCAGTGGTCAAAAATATTGCAGCTAGCTGGAATGATTGCTGAAGATAATGATATGAGATCACTGATCGGTAATCCAATAATTTCAGCAAAACAACTTGGCGAAATATTTCTAGAGATCGGAAAGAGTAAATTTAATTCCGAAGCTCGTAATCTAGTGATGTTGCTGGCAGAGAATAAACGGATATCAATATTGCCGCAGATTAGTCAGTTATTTGAGCAGTTGAAAGCGCAGCATGAGGGTGTTCTTGAGGCAAAAATAGCCAGTGCTTTCGCATTGGAAGGTAAGCAACTAAAAAAATTAGTTGATGATCTGGAACAAAAATTTAAGCGCAAAATAGAGGCTCAGGTAAGTGTTGATCCAGAGTTAATTGGTGGTATAAAAGTTGAGATTGGTGATGAGATTCTAGATGCCTCGGTACGCGGTAAGCTTGAAGCTATGGCCATTGCCCTTAAAAGCTAGGAGTTAAATGAAATGCAGTTAAACCCATCCGAAATCAGTGAGCTGATTAAAAAAAGGATAGAAGGACTTGTTGATACGGCAGAGGTTCGTACACAAGGAACGATTGTTTCTGTAACAGACGGTATTGTTCGTATACACGGCTTATCCGACGTGATGCAGGGTGAGATGTTGGAATTTCCTGGCAATACTTTCGGTTTGGCGCTGAATCTGGAGCGTGATTCCGTGGGCGCCGTTATTATGGGTTCGTATGAACACATATGCGAAGGCGATACAGTCAAGTGTACTGGGCGTATTTTAGAGGTACCCGTAGGTGAAGGCTTGCTGGGCCGTGTAGTGAATGCGCTGGGGCAACCGATTGATGGTAAGGGTCCAATTACAGCGGCGAAATCTGAGCCGATCGAAAAAATTGCACCGGGTGTAATCTGGCGGCAATCCGTAGATCAACCCGTACAAACCGGACTGAAGTCTGTCGATTCGATGGTTCCGGTTGGGCGTGGACAGCGTGAGTTAATTATCGGTGATCGCCAAACAGGTAAGACTGCTGTAGCGATAGATGCGATTCTCAATCAAAAAGGCCAGAACATGCTGTGTATTTACGTGGCAATCGGGCAGAAAGCCTCTTCGATTGCCAACGTGGTGCGCAAACTGGAAGAACATGGTGCCATGGAATATACCATTGTTGTGGCTGCAACAGCATCAGAGTCAGCGGCAATGCAATTTATCGCACCTTATTCTGGGTGTACCATGGGTGAATATTTCCGTGATAAAGGCCAGGATGCACTGATTGTATACGATGATTTAACTAAACAAGCTTGGGCTTATCGTCAAATATCCTTGCTGCTGCGTCGGCCACCAGGCCGCGAAGCCTATCCGGGTGATGTGTTTTATCTCCATTCGCGTTTGCTGGAAAGAGCGGCGAGAGTAAGTGCTGCCTATGTCGAGAAAGCAACAAATGGCGCGGTAAAAGGTAAAACAGGTTCTTTGACAGCGCTACCGATTATTGAAACACAAGCTGGTGACGTGACAGCATTTGTGCCAACGAACGTAATTTCAATTACTGACGGGCAGATATTTCTTGAAACAGACTTGTTCAACGCTGGTATACGTCCTGCAATTAATGCGGGGGTATCGGTTTCTCGTGTGGGCGGTGCAGCTCAAACGAAGGTCATTAAGAAATTGGGGGGCGGTATACGGCTGGCATTGGCGCAATATCGTGAATTGGCAGCTTTCGCACAATTTGCATCGGACTTAGATGAAGCGACTCGCAAACAGCTTGAGCGTGGAAAGATGGCAACAGAGTTGATGAAGCAGCCTCAGTATGCGACGCTCAGCGTATCAGAGATGGCGCTTACACTATTCGCAATCAACAATGGCTACTTTGACGATGTTGAAGTGAATAGAGCACTTGCGTTTGAATCTGCGTTAAAAAACTATATACGCGGTCAACATGCTGCAATTCTTGACAAAATTGAGAAAAGTAAAGAGCTCAATGCGGAAACAGAAAAAGAATTGACCGCTGCGATTCAAGAATTCAAGCAAAACGGAACCTATTAAGCAAATGGCCGGCAGCAGAGAAATCCGCAATAAGATAAAGAGTGTAAAAAATACACAGAAGATTACGCGGGCCATGGAAATGGTCGCAGCGTCGAAAATGCGTAAAGCTCAAGATCGTATGAAAAAAGCCCGTCCCTATGGTGAGAAGATACGGAATGTGGCTGCTCATATGAGCCGGGCAAATACCGAATATCGGCATCCTTTTTTGATTGCGCGTGATACCGTTAAACGAATTGGCGTCATCGTCGTGACTTCGGATAAAGGCCTGTGCGGCGGGTTAAATACCAACGTCTTACGCAAAGCTCTGAATCAGATGAAGACCTGGAAAGCAGAAGGAGAGCAAATCGAAGTCTGCTGTATCGGTAACAAAGGCTTAGGTTTTATGAGCAGAGTTGGTGCAAGTATCACTTCGCAAGTAGTAAATCTAGGTGATACTCCAGATATATCAAGGCTCATCGGCGCCGTAAAAGTGGTACTTGATGGTTATACTCAAGATCAGTTTGATCGAGTGTACATTTTTTATAATCGTTTTATTAATACCATGAAGCAAGAGCCTGTGATGGAACAATTGCTTCCGCTGACTGATGATCGTATGCAAAGTAGCGAACAAGATGGCGATAAATCTAAAGCGGCATGGGATTATATTTACGAGCCAGAAGCAAAGCCTGTCATTGATGATATCATGGTGCGCTATGTAGAAGCATTGATATATCAAGCAGTAGCAGAAAATATGGCTTCGGAGCAATCTGCCAGGATGGTGGCGATGAAAGCTGCATCGGACAATGCGGGCAATGTTATTGATGAACTGACATTAATTTATAACAAGTCTCGACAAGCAGCAATTACGAAAGAGCTATCCGAGATCGTCGGTGGCGCTGCAGCTGTTTAAAACATTTTTGAATATAGAGTCTAGGGAACAACGATGAGTCAAGGAAAAATTGTTCAGTGTATTGGTGCGGTGATTGATGTGGAGTTTTCGCGCGAATCTCTGCCAAAGGTATATGATGCATTAATTATGGAAGGCTCCGAGCTTACGCTAGAAGTGCAACAGCAGCTTGGTGATGGCGTGGTGCGTACCATTGCATTGGGATCTTCTGACGGATTACGCCGTGGAATGGTAGTGCAAAATACCGGTAAGCAGATTACCGTGCCTGTTGGAACCAAAACGCTGGGAAGAATTATGGATGTTTTGGGCCGCCCCATTGATGAAATGGGTGATATCGGTGCTGATCAACAAATGTCAATCCATCGTGAAGCACCTGCGTTTGATGAATTATCGGCATCAACCGAATTGCTGGAAACCGGCATTAAAGTGATTGATTTAATCTGTCCATTCGCTAAGGGCGGGAAAGTAGGATTGTTTGGCGGTGCAGGTGTTGGTAAAACCGTCAACATGATGGAATTGATTCGCAATATTGCGATTGAGCACAGCGGATATTCAGTATTTGCAGGCGTTGGGGAACGCACGCGTGAAGGAAACGACTTTTATCATGAGATGAAAGAATCGAAGGTTCTGGATAAAGTGGCATTGGTTTATGGGCAAATGAATGAGCCACCTGGAAACCGTCTCCGCGTTGCGCTAACCGGACTGACAATGGCAGAATCATTTCGTGACGAAGGCAAAGATGTGTTGTTCTTCGTTGATAATATCTACCGCTATACACTGGCTGGAACAGAGGTTTCAGCTTTGCTAGGACGTATGCCATCTGCAGTGGGGTATCAACCGACACTAGCAGAGGAAATGGGGCGATTGCAAGAACGTATCACATCGACTAAAACAGGTTCAATTACATCTATTCAAGCTGTTTATGTACCAGCGGATGATTTGACCGATCCATCTCCAGCAACAACATTTGGACACTTGGATGCGACCGTTGTGTTGTCGCGTGATATCGCATCGTTGGGAATTTATCCGGCTGTCGATCCTCTTGACTCCACATCTCGTCAGTTAGATCCGCAAGTTGTTGGTGAGGACCACTACAATACTGCTCGTGCTGTGCAGCAGACATTGCAACGTTATAAAGAATTGCGAGACATTATCGCGATTCTGGGAATGGACGAGTTATCACCGGAAGATAAGCTGGCAGTTAGCCGCGCGCGTAAGATTCAGCGGTTCTTATCTCAACCGTTTAACGTAGCTGAGGTATTTACCGGTTCACCAGGAAAATATGTTTCTCTTAAAGATACGATTAAAGGCTTTAAGGGAATTGTCGAAGGTGAATATGATGATTTACCTGAACAAGCATTCTATATGGTCGGTAGTATCGAAGAAGCTGTTGAGAAAGCGAAAACACTTCAATAAACCAAGAGGAAATAGTGATGGGTACCATATTTCATCTTGATATCGTTAGTGCTGAAGAATCTATTTATTCCGGTCCCGTTGAATTCTTGGTGGCGCCGGCGCAAATGGGTGAAGTAGGTATTTATCCGCGCCATACACCGATGCTGACAAGAATAAAATCTGGGATGGTGCGGATCAAAGCGCAACTTAAAGAAGAAGAATTAATCTATGTATCGGGTGGAATGCTGGAAGTCCAACCTGATGTGGTGACGATATTGGCGGATACTGCAGTACGTAGTCACGATCTTGACGAAGCTAAAGCGCTCGAAGCGAAGCGGGCTGCTGAAGAAGCAATGAAAAATCGAGAATCCGAACTGGATTACGCTAAAGCGCAGGCCGAGCTGATAGAAGCGATGGCACAATTAGCGGCAATTGATAAACTAAGAAAACGCGGTCATTGATTGTAAGTCATAAGTTCTAATGATGAAAAAGGCGACATAAGTCGCCTTTTTTGTATCTATTTATCAAACATTGATCTGGTTACAATAACTAGATTGTAAGCAGTAAAAGATAATGCGCTGGATTACATCAAATCGACGAGGAGATTTGACTGCATTTGTTGTTCATTTATGGCGCATTTAGTTAGAATCCATTGAAAACTTCATTTCATAAGTAGATTATCGTGTCCAAGCTTAATGTAGTGATACTGGCAGCCGGTGCTGGAAAGCGTATGCAATCAACACTTCCTAAGGTGTTACATACTTTGGCGGGGCGTCCACTGCTAATGCATGTCATTAACACAGCACGCATGCTCTCGCCTGACAAAATCTGTGTTGTTATAGGTCATGGCAGCGACCAAGTAAAACAGTCGATCACCGACGATGATTTGACATGGGTGTTGCAGGCGCAACAATTAGGCACCGGACATGCGCTCATGCAAGTCTTACCGCAATTGAATACCAATGGATTCACGCTGGTTTTGTACGGTGATGTGCCATTGGTTCAGATTCAAACTTTGCAACAGTTAATCGCAGCGGCAGGGGAAAAAAGCTGTGCGCTATTAACTGCAATAATCGATGATCCTTTTGGCTACGGCAGGATTTTGCGTAATCGGGAAACCGGCGAAGTTGTTGCAATCGTTGAGCAAAAGGATGCCACTGCAGAACAGCAGAGTATCCGTGAGGTTAATACCGGAATAATGCTTATACCTAATCAGCATTTGCATCAATGGCTGCCAAAGCTTGAAAACAAAAACACGCAGCGTGAATATTACTTAACTGACATCATAGCGATGGCGGTAAAAGATGGTATATATGTCGCATCGTCACAAGCGGGCAATTTTTGGGAAGTCATGGGCGTAAATAACAAGCATCAGCTGGCCGAACTTGAGCGTGCTCATCAAAACAACTACGCTGAGAAGCTGTTGGAAGAAGGGGTCAGCTTACTCGATCCCAATCGGATAGACATACGGGGTGTACTGAGCTGCGGTTCTGATGTTGAGATTGATATTGACTGTATTTTTGAAGGGGTCGTTAGACTGGGTGATTCCGTCCGGGTAGGCGCGCATAGCATATTAAGAAATGTAACGGTTGGGGCGGGGAGTATTATTCATCCCTTCAGTCTGATTGAAGATGCCGAAATTGGAGAAGATGGTAAGATCGGCCCTTACGCACGCATCCGTCCAGGAACGCGGCTGGCTAAGAAAGTGCATATCGGAAATTTTGTCGAAGTCAAAAATAGTCAAATTGCAGCAGGAAGTAAAGCAAATCACTTAAGTTATATTGGTGATTCCACCGTAGGGGAAAATGTCAATATTGGCGCTGGAACAATTACTTGTAATTATGATGGCGCAAACAAATATCGAACAGTCATTGAAGATGATGTGTTCATCGGATCCGATACACAGTTGATTGCGCCCGTTAAGATTTCAAAAGGGTCGACTATCGGTGCTGGATCTACTATCACTAAAGAAACTCCGGAGAATCAGCTTACCTTGTCCAGATCGAAGCAAGTCAGCATTACTGGATGGAAGCGCCCACAAAAATCAAAAGCATAGTAAGTCTATGCAGTATCGTTCTTTTAGCTTGAGTTGTGAGGAGAATGCGCTATGTGTGGAATAGTTGGTGCAGTGGCTAATAACAATGTTGTTCCGATATTACTGGATGGATTATTACATCTGGAGTACCGCGGATATGATTCAGCCGGACTCGTTGTTACCTGCAACGGTCTGCAAAGACTGCGAACAACGGGCCGTGTAACCGAGTTGCAGAAGCTCGCACACGAAAAAAATACCCATGGCTTTGCCGGCATTGCCCATACCCGCTGGGCAACGCATGGCGCACCTTCCGAGCGCAATGCACACCCTCATTTTTCCGGAATGCCGGATTCATCGGCGCGGATAGCCGTTGTGCATAACGGCATCATTGAGAATCATGAAGTCATGCGAAAGCGTTTGCAGGCGGAAGGATATGAATTTGTTTCCGACACTGATACCGAAGTCATTGCGCATCTCATCGCGTTCAATCTCAAGCATACCGACGATTTGTTAACAGCAGTCTGCACTTCTATTGACGAACTGCAAGGCGCATACGCGATCGCTGTGATGGAAGAAGCCCGGCCGGAAAGAATTGTGGTAGCACGTAATGGCGCTCCATTACTGCTGGGATTGGGTGAAAGCGGTAATTATGCTGCTTCCGATGCTTCTGCGTTGTTAAAAGCGACCCGGAATATGATTTACCTGGAAGAAGGTGACGTAGCCGAACTGACTCGCGATGGGTATCGAATTGTGAATTGTCTGCATGGCAACTCGGTCAAGGAAGTCAAACGGACAGTACACGAGAGCAATCTTTCCAGCGAAGCGATCGAGCTCGGGCCTTATACCCATTACATGCAGAAAGAGATTTTCGAGCAACCGAGTGCGGTGGCGAATACCTTGGAAATGGTATTCAATGCGCAATCCATTTCGCCCAATTTGTTTGGCAGCGAGGCCGAGAAAGTATTCTCTCAAACCAGAAGTATTCTCATTCTGGCTTGCGGGACCAGCTATCATGCCGGACTGGTTGCGCGCTATTGGCTGGAAACCGTTGCCGGCCTGCCGTGCAACGTTGAGATCGCCAGCGAATACCGCTATCGCGATCCGATTGCGGATCCCCATACGTTGGTGGTTGGTATTTCGCAATCGGGTGAAACTGCGGATACATTGGCAGCGCTCAACTACGCAAAGAAACTGGGTCATCGGTATAGTCTGGCGATTTGCAATGTGCCGGAAAGCGCGTTGATACGCCAAACCGACTTGCGCTTTCTCACACGTGCCGGGCCCGAGATCGGTGTCGCCTCAACCAAAGCATTTACTACACAACTAGCTTCACTGCTGCTGCTGACTGTAACGTTGGCAAAAATGCGTCATAAATTATCCGCGCAAGACGAACAAGAGATGATCATGACGCTGCGTCATTTACCGATGGCTTTGCAACATGCGCTGCAAGTCGAACCGCAAGTACGTATTTGGGCGGAAAGATTTGCGCAAAAACGCCATGCATTATTTCTTGGGCGCGGCGTTCATTATCCTATCGCGATGGAAGGTGCGCTTAAACTTAAGGAAATTTCGTATATCCATGCCGAAGCCTACGCGGCTGGAGAGCTTAAACATGGGCCATTGGCATTGGTGGATGATGAAATGCCGGTTTTTGCGATAGCGCCCAACGATCAGTTGTTAGGGAAACTCAAGTCGAATTTGCAGGAAGTGCATGCCAGAGGTGGTGAATTGTATGTATTCGCAGATGCCGATTCGCAGATTACGCAGAGTGAAAATGAACATGTCATTCGTTTATCGGAACATGCCGGTTTGCTGAGTCCTATTTTGCATACCATACCGCTACAGTTGTTGGCGTATCATGTTGCCTTGGTGAAAGGCACCGATGTCGATAAACCGCGAAATCTGGCAAAAGCAGTGACGGTTGAATAAAAATTGTTCTTGCGTGCACCGGATCGGATTCAATAAAACTGTATACACACCACTGAACTGCTCTTTCTTCTGTCATTGTTTATAAAGTTTGATACTTTATCCATGGGATGCAGGGTGGTAATATAAAAATACTTAAACAAAAGGTATAGATAAATGGCGGGTCATAGTAAGTGGGCTAATATCAAGCATAAAAAAGCTGCGCAGGATGCTAAGCGTGGTAAAGTGTTTACGCGGCTTATCAAGGAGATAACCGTGGCTGCGCGCATGGGGGGCGGCGATCCGGACAGCAATCCGCGCTTACGTTTGGCGGTGGACAAGGCATACGATCAGAATATGCCTAAGGATAATGTCGAACGTGCAATTAAACGTGGCAGCGGCGCGCTGGATGGTGTCGATTATGAAGAAATCCGTTACGAGGGCTATGGGATCGCGGGTGCCGCCGTCATGGTGGATTGTATGACCGATAACCGTGTCCGCACGGTAGCCGATGTGCGGCATGCATTTACCAAATATGGCGGAAATTTAGGCACGGATGGATCCGTCAGTTTCTTATTCAAACATTGCGGGCAGTTGATTTTCGCTCCGGAAACCGATGAAGATAAACTGATTGAAGCCGCAGTGGAAGCCGGTGCAGAAGATGTGATCAGCAATGACGATGGCAGTATCGAAGTGATCACAGCGCCTTACGAATTTATCAATGTGAAGGTAGCGCTGGAAAAAGCCGGATTTAAAGCTGAACTGGCAGAGGTCACGATGAAACCCGGTAATGAAGCTGTTTTAACGGGCGATGATGCAGTAAAAATGCAGAAACTACTGGACGCCTTGGAAAATCTTGATGATGTGCAAAATGTTTACACTACGGCCGTACTTGATGAATAGAAATTCCGCCGATCAGCAGGTGATAAAATCCGCATTCTTGGCATAGATCCGGGTTTACGTATTACTGGTTTTGGCGTGATTGATAAAAGCGGGAGTAATCTAACCTACGTCAGTAGCGGCAGCGTCAAGACCTTGGCGGGCGAATTGCCTTCCCGTTTGAAGTTAATTCTGAATAACTTGAGTGAAGTCATTGCGCAGTATCAACCTGAGCATGTCGCCATCGAACAAGTTTTCGTCAATATCAATCCTAAAACTACCTTATTGCTTGGTCAGGCACGTGGTGCAGCTATTTGTGCCGCAGTCATGAATAATTTAACGGTGTCAGAGTATACCGCGTTGCAAATAAAACAAGCCGTGGTCGGGAATGGGCATGCAAAAAAAAACCAGGTGCAGGAGATGGTGGTGCGTTTGCTCAGATTGACCGGTAATCCCAGTGCCGATGCCGCGGACGCCTTGGCTTGCGCGATCTGTCATGCGCATGGCGGGCTCGGTTTTGGGAAAATTGCAACCACGGGTTACCGCATGAAACGGGGGCGTTTGGTGTGATCGGGCGATTAACTGGTGTATTGCTGGAAAAACATCCGCCGCAGGTTTTACTGGATGTGCAAGGGGTCGGGTACGAGATCGACGTGCCGATGAGCACTTTTTATGAGCTTCCGGCGCTTGGCGCGCAAATAACCTTGCATATACATTTGGTGATACGGGAAGATTTACATCTGTTATTCGGCTTTGCAACAGAACCGGAGCGGCAAACTTTCCGTCAGCTGATAAAAATTTCAGGTGTAGGCGCAAGAACCGCATTAGCAATTTTATCGGGGCTAAGTGTGCCGGATTTGCACCGTGCGGTCGTGGCTCAGGATAGTGCACGGCTAATCAAAGTACCCGGTATCGGCAAAAAAACGGCTGAACGTTTGTTGCTGGAGTTGCGCGATAAACTCGACTCCGCCGCGATCAGTCTGGACCAAACCCATTCTGTACCTATGCATGATAGTGACATACTCAATGCACTGTTATCGCTGGGTTATAATGATCGCGAGGCAGGTTGGGCGATTAAACAGATCTCTTCAACCGCAACGGTATCGGAAGGCATACGCCAAGCATTGCAGTTATTATCGAAGGAAAGGTAGCCGACTGAATGAGGAGTAGTGAATGATCGAAACGGATCGACTGGTTACCGCAATCACTTCATCATCGCAGGAAGAAATTCTGGAGCGCGCGTTACGCCCGAAACAACTGGAGGAATATGTCGGCCAGGAAAAAATACGCGGGCAGTTGCAGATTTTCATTGAAGCCGCAAGGAAGCGGCGCGAGGCGCTCGATCATGTGCTGTTGTTCGGTCCTCCGGGTTTAGGTAAAACTACCCTCGCGCATATTATCGCCAGGGAAATGGGTGTGAATCTGCGGCAAACTTCCGGCCCGGTTCTGGAACGGCCAGGTGATTTGGCCGCTTTGCTGACCAACCTGGAACCCAATGATGTATTGTTTATCGACGAGATTCACCGCTTATCGCCGATGGTTGAAGAAATTTTGTATCCAGCGCTGGAAGATTATCAGTTGGATATCATGATTGGTGAGGGACCGGCGGCACGATCGGTTAAGTTGGATTTGCCACCATTCACTTTGGTAGGCGCAACGACACGCGCCGGTATGCTAACTAATCCGTTACGCGATCGCTTTGGCATCGTTTCCCGGCTGGAGTTTTATACACCGGAAGAGCTGAGCAAAATAGTGAGCCGTTCCGCAGGATTGCTGAATGTGAAGATATCCCCGGATGGTGCGTTTGAAATTGCACGCCGCGCGCGTGGCACGCCACGGATAGTGAATCGATTGTTACGCCGGGTGCGTGATTACGCTGAAGTCAAAGCCGATGGACATGTAACACGTGTAGTGGCGGATGCGGCCTTAAGCATGTTGGATGTAGACGCCATAGGTCTGGATATCATGGATCGAAAATTATTGTTGGCGGTGCTGGAGAAATTTGGCGGCGGGCCAGTTGGTGTCGATAATCTCGCTGCAGCGATCAGTGAAGAAAGGGATACGATCGAAGATGTATTGGAGCCCTATTTAATCCAGCAGGGGTTCCTGAAACGGACACCGAGAGGCCGGATGGCAACAGCGGCTACGTATCAGCATTTTGGTATTACCTTGCCCAGAGACGAGCTCAGTAATGGTCTGCGGGAAGAAAATAATTCATAGTTATTTGTTTTGGTATCTCAAAATTTATGCAAATCCATACATTACGCATCATCGTCGCTATTTTGCTGACATCGGTTGTCATGTTGTATTTTTATACGGATCGTGAAAAGAGCTACTACACTAAGGCTGCGGAACCGGCTGTTGCTCAGATTCTCACTGAAATTTCCAGTTGGGAAAAACAAAAATTGCTGCTTCACTTGGCGCCGGAAGCCAAGCAAACAATCAATGATGAGCAACTGGATGAATTGTTAAAACTTTATCGCGGTTTTGGCCGATTTCAATCCATTCAGGAACTTAATTTTTCGCGCACGGTGAGCGCATTCTCGCTGATGGGTGAAAAGCGAATCAATTACTCCGGCATAGCTAAATTTGATGTAGGCCTTGTCAATTTGAATATTACTCTGATTGAACGTGGCGGATTTTTTCTTGTTTATAACTTTACTTTGGCAAAAGCCAAGTAAGAATAATGTAATTAAAAGATTGACATAATCCATGCTATGATAGTTTGAACTATATTTTGGATATAGTAGTCATAGCGGTCGTTAGAGGATAGTTTTGTATGAATTTCACAAGGGAGGCTATTTAAATGAATCAAAATTACTCGACAGTTGCGCAAAGATCTACGTCTGCAATTGCAACAAATAAGGTGCTGCGTAATACCTATTTGCTTTTATCCATGACATTGTTGTTCAGCGGATTTACTGCTGCGCTTTCAATGATGATGAATACGCCACCGATGACCTATTTAATATCTGTTATCGGCGGTATGGTAATCGCCATGTTTGTGTTACCGCGTTTTGCCAATTCACCGGCGGGCATTGGAATCGTTTTTTTGATTACCGGTATGCTGGGATTTGGGTTGGGGCCAGTGCTGAGCATGTATGCATCTCTGCCTAATGGCGGGAATATCATTACGTTGTCGTTAGCTGGCACGGGTGTTATATTTATAGGCTTGTCCGCGTACGCATTGGCTACAAAAAAAGACTTCAGCTTTTTGGGCGGATTTTTGATGGTGGGTTTCCTGCTGGTATTGTTGGCAGCGCTGGCTAATATTTTTCTGCAGATACCGGCCATGTCATTAATGATTTCCGCAGTTGTCATCATGATAATGAGCGGTTTTATTCTGTACGACACCAGCCGCATTATTCATGGTGGAGAAACCAATTATGTATTGGCTACGATTGGACTGTACATGACAATTTTTAATATTTTTATCAGTTTGCTGCAAATATTGGGAATTATGAGCAACGATGATTAATTCCTAAGTTCGTTTGTTTTAGGCATTTGAAGCCCCGGTTTAGCCGGGGCTTTGTTTTGGAACGAGTGTCCAGGTTAATTCGGGATCAATTATGGATTGGATGGAAATTATTTCTGCTTTGGCATTAATCGCGTTCATTATCTTTTTATTTCCGGCAGCCCGGGAAATGATAAAAAACAACCCGCAGGGAACATCGTCCGATTGGATGAGTTTTGTCATTCCTATAATAGCTATAGCCTTATTTGTCACATTTTTGGTAATGTTGGTGTAACTCTAATTTTGTCGTGGGTAGGTAGAATTTCAGTCAAAGAAAATTTCAGATTGGAATGTGGTGGTGATGCATTTTAACGTAGCACTTGTATCAATAATTAAGATGAAATTTTCTGCTTTATGCGGCGTTTCTTAGTAGTGTTCTTAGGGCAATACCATTTTATAAGCATGGGAATATTGCTATAAAAATCATGATTTTTCCTTGTTTGAGCAGCGGTGGCATGCTAGAATTTCCATTCGATTAATTAGCATGTAGAAGATATCTATAACTAAGAAAATCTAAGTTGCGGATAATTAGGAAATTCGGCCAAGGAAATTTAATTAGCGTCAATCATGGTGTGGTTTTAACAAAGTAAGATTCTGGCGTATGACTTCCGTTAGCTGGCTGAACAAAAAAGCGTGCAGGTAGGTGGCGTTCTTGGTTGTACCTAGATCTGTAAAATTAGTAATCATGTGGGGGGGAAATATGAGAAGTAAATCAGTAGTAACGCTGTCTGGAATATCCGCTCTTGCTTTGTACTCAAGCATGGCGGTGGGATCTAAATATAATTTTCCAGAACCGCAGAGTGTCATAGCAAGAGATATCTACGATCAGCACATTTTGCTTATGTGGATTTGTTTGGCTATATTCATAGCCGTTTTTGGGGTTATGTTTTATTCGATACTCAAACATAGAAAGTCTTTGGGTTATAAAGCGGCGAATTTTCATCACAGTACAGCCGTTGAGTTTATTTGGACCATCATACCTTGTATCATTTTGATTGCGATGGCTTATCCTGCAACAAAAACAGTGATTGCAATGAAAGATACATCAAGTCCTGATATGACCATTAAAGCAACTGGCTATCAATGGATGTGGGGTTATGATTATCTCCAAGGTGAGGGCGAGGGTATTAGTTTCTATAGCAAGCTTTCGACACCGCCCGCTCAAGTTGAGAATAAAGCGCCTAAAGGCGAGAACTATCTGCTGGAAGTGGATAATCGTGTAGTGGTGCCAGTTGGAAAAAAAGTGCGCGTTATACTGACAGCAAACGATGTGATTCATGCATGGTGGGTACCAGCATTGGGTATCAAGCAGGATGCTGTGCCGGGTTTTATTCGTGATACATGGTTCACGGCGGATAAACCAGGGATTTATCGTGGTCAGTGTGCCGAATTGTGTGGTAAAGATCATGGATTTATGCCGATTGTGGTAGAAGTCATGGAAGCAGGTGAATATTCGAAATGGGCGGCCGCTCAGTTGAATGCATCTGCAGTTAAAACATCAATGCATGTAGAAAATAAGTAAAAGGAGATAATTATGGCAGCAGTACATGGTGACGCACACGGTCACGGACATGATGATCATCATCCCAGTGGGATAATGCGTTGGGTTAGAACGACCAATCATAAAGATATTGGTACGATGTACCTATGGTTCAGTTTTACCATGTTTCTTGTGGGCGGTTTTTTGGCTATGGGTATTCGAGCAGAGCTATACCAGCCAGGGATTCAAATCTTAGAACCTGAATTATTTAATCAATTTACGACTCTTCATGGCTTAATTATGGTGTTTGGCGCCATTATGCCGGCTTTCGTGGGCTTTGCGAACTGGCAAGTGCCGTTAATGATCGGCGCGCCAGATATGGCATTTGCGCGCATGAATAACTGGAGTTTTTGGTTATTGCCTGTAGCGGGAACTTTGCTTGTTAGTTCGTTCTTTGTGCCAGGTGGCGCAGCAGCGGGCGGTTGGACTTTTTATCCGCCACTATCAGTACAAGGTGGTTTGGGTGTTGATCTGATGATTTTCTCAGTGCATATCTTGGGAGCATCCTCAATCATGGGTTCGATCAATATCATAACGACCATTTTGAATATGCGCGCGCCTGGTATGACGCTGATGAAGATGCCGATGTTTGTGTGGACATGGTTAATTACCGCTTATTTGCTGGTATTGGTAATGCCAGTGTTAGCAGGTGTGGTAACCATGTTGTTGACCGATCGTCATTTCGGCACAAGCTTCTTCAATGCAGCTGGCGGTGGTGACCCAGTAATGTTCCAGCATATTTTCTGGTTTTTTGGTCATCCAGAAGTTTACATTATGATTTTGCCAGCGTTCGGGATTGTTTCTGAAATTATTCCAACGTTCTCACGTAAACCGTTATTTGGTTATTCATCAATGGTTTATGCTACTGCGTCGATCGCTATTTTGTCGTGTGTAGTTTGGGCGCATCATATGTTTACAGCCGGTATGCCAACCGTTGGTCAGTTGTTCTTTATGTATGCAACGATGTTGATTGCAGTACCAACAGGGGTGAAAGTATTTAACTGGACAGCAACAATGTGGCGCGGATCAATGTCTTTCGAGACACCAATGTTATTTGCAATAGGTTTTATTTTCTTGTTTGTAATCGGTGGATTCAGTGGCGTTATTTGCGCAATCGTACCGATTGATATTCAAGTGCAAGATACCTACTATGTCATTGCACATTTCCATTATGTGTTAGTTTCAGGTGCATTATTCTCATTGTTCGCAGGTGTATATTATTGGCTGCCAAAATGGACCGGTCATATGTACAGCGAAACATTGGGTAAAGCACATTTCTGGTTGTCAATGTTCTTCTTCAATCTGACATTCTTTGTTCAGCATTTCTTAGGTTTAGCTGGAATGCCACGTAGAATTCCGGATTACAATATCCAATTTGCCGATTTCAATATGATTTCAAGTATCGGTGCGTTTGGATTTGGATTGACACAATTGCTTTTCTTGTACATTGTGATTAATTGCATTCGTAGTGGAGAAAAAGCGCCACAAATGCCGTGGGATGGTGCAACGACTTTGGAATGGACACACTTGCCTTCACCGGCTCCATACCATAGTTTTGAAACACCACCTATCGTTAAGTAAATGGAGTAGTTAGGAAATCTTATGTCACAGGAAACGGATCTGAAGCGCAAAAAAATTAGAACAGCAATGTTTCTATTAATGACTGTATTAGCGCTTTATATAACGGTAATCATAAAACAATGGGATTGATAAATAGCAATTCTAGAGCGAACGTGCTGATGTTTAAGAAGCTAATGATTTTCTCATTAGTGATGTTCGTATTTGGTTATGCATTAGTCCCATTTTATGAGAAGTTTTGTGAAGTAACCGGAATTAATAATCTGTTGCAGCCAGATGTTCTAACTAAAGATAACTGGGTGGATGAAACGCGTTGGGTCACAATTGAGTTTGATGCCAATATAAGAGGATTACCTTGGCAATTCAAGCCTCTTCAATCGAGCGCTCGCATTCATCCAGGAGAGCCGATTACTGTGATGTATGAAATTACAAACAGCTCAAATCGTGAGATAGCGGGACAAGCAATACCTAGTTATAGTCCACGGTTTTTGGAAAAACATTTAAAGAAATTTGAGTGTTTTTGCTTTACAAAGCAAGTGCTGAAAGCGAATGAAACAAGGCAAATGCCGGTTCAATTTGTAGTTGAACCGGGATTGCCAGCCGATGTGGATACTGTGACGATTTCATACACTTTTTTTGAATTACCAGATGGTGGTAGTACGACCAAAAAATAGGGGATAGAAGTTGAACAATGTTACTGATAAACAAACCAGTGGAACAATTTGGCAAGTTGCAAAAGCAGTAATGTTCGCCTTTATGGGAATACGAAAAAAAAGTGATCTTGAAAAAGATGCGGCAACGTTGAAGCCAGTTCAATTAATCATCGGCGGAATTATAGGTGGTGCACTTTTTGTAATAAGCGTGATGCTTTTAGTCAGATTAGTTGTTAGTTAGAATTTGAGAAAAACATAAAAGTAGGAGGAGAGAAGAATGAGTCAAGAATCAGGACATTATTACGTCCCAGCTCCATCGTCATATCCAATTATTGGATCAACGGCGATTTTGTTTATGGGATCAGGCGCAGCTCTGACCATGAATAAAATAGAGCTAGGTTACGGTCTATTAGCGATAGGTTTTGCAATTTTAATTTATATGTTGTTTGGTTGGTTTGGAACAGTAGCCAGAGAAAGTGAGAGTGGTAAATATGGGGAGCAAGTGGATCGCTCTTTTCGTTGGGGAATGAGTTGGTTCATCTTTACTGAAGTTATGTTTTTCTGCGCATTCTTCGGCGCGTTGTGGTACATGCGCAACCTTTCGATACCATGGTTGCAAGAAGAAAGCACAGTGTTAGGTAATTCTTTCTGGTCAACCTATGACGGTACATGGCCGACAGCTGGTCCAGGCGTGCATGAGAAATTTACATCGATGGGTGCATGGGGATTGCCAGCATTTAATACAATGTTGCTTTTAACGTCAGGCGTTACAGTTACATTTGCGCACTGGAGACTGAAAGAAAACAGACGTGACGGACTGAAATTATGGTTGCTGGCGACTATATTCTTAGGTGCATTATTTATTGGATGTCAAGCATACGAATATATTCATGCATATAATGATTTGAATCTGAAATTGACATCAGGTGCATACGGTTCTACTTTTTTCATGTTGACCGGATTCCATGGCTTCCATGTGACAATCGGTACGATTATGCTGATTGTGATTTATTTCCGAAGCGTAGCAGGTCATTTTACGCCAGAACATCATTTTGGCTTTGAAGGTGTGGCATGGTACTGGCACTTTGTTGACGTGGTATGGCTTGGATTGTTTGTGTTTGTGTATCTGATGTAAATTATTCAGTCATAGCAAGTTAAGATTCCAGCCTTTGCACCGAAAAAGTTGTGAATTTCAAGTTAAAGTGAAAGCGCAGCAATAAAGTGTGTAAACGGCTGGAATCTTTGTTTAAACGATTAACTAATCAACAATTTAGATTGCAGCTTTCAATAAAAATATCGGATTCCGGTAGTTCATTCAGAAGCAATTCACAATTCATATAGCAATATTCAAATAAAATGAATCTATTGGGGTATCGCTTTGAACCAAAACTGTGGGCAATTGCAATCACGATTGTTTCTGTAATAATTTTTATTGAGTTGGGTAAATGGCAATTATCGCGTGCAGAAGAAAAAAGTGCGCAATTTGAGCAATTGGAACAATACGCAAAACAGCCCGCAGTTTTATTGCCTGGTACTTTGGTAAAGTTAAAAGATTTTCAATATCGTGATGTGGAGGTAAGTGGTGAATACTTACCGGAGCATACAATTTATCTGGATAACAAAACATACCATGGTCGAGCAGGCTACCACATTATCACGCCGCTTAAAATTTTGAACAGCGCGCTTTATGTGATAGTAAATAGAGGTTGGGTTGCAACAGGATCGGATCGGTCAGTATTACCTGCCGTCGCGGAAGTACGTGGTGAAGTAAAAATTACAGGAATTGCAACGTCGCCTGAAATCAGAACGCTCGAGATTTCGGATAGAGCTAATGAAGGACAGGTGTGGGATAATTTCGACATACAGCGGTATCAAGAAATTACTGGTTTAACATTGCAGCCGCTGATGCTTCTACAGAAAAGTGAAGAAAAAGACGGATTGATACGAGATTGGAGTAAGCCTGATTCGGGTGCTTCTAAAAATATCGGTTATGCGATTCAATGGTTTTCATTAGCTGCGACAGCAGTAATTATTTTCATAGTGTTGAATGTCAAACGAAAAAATTCAAAAAACAAATAGACGTAAGTTTTTATTATTGCTAGCACTAATGTGTTCTCCGGTAATAATTTCATATGCACTCTATTTCTTCGAATATAGACCTATTAGTACACATTATGGTGATTTGCTGCCTATTGTGAAGGTTACGGGAAAAGGTACAAATCTTACAGATAACACGATTCTACGCATGAAGGATTTGCATGGTAAATGGGTATTAGTCACGGTAGATTCTGGTCATTGCGATGAAGCGTGCAAAGAAAAATTATATTTCATGCGTCAAGTAAGACTTGTGCAAGGAAAACAAAAACATCGGATCGAGCGGTTATGGCTCATAAATGACGATAGTGCACCCGATGCTGAACTTATTAAAGAATATGAAGGCATGTTTTTTGTGAATGCTGAAAATAGTGAAATTTTAAGTTTTATAGAAAATGCTGAAACGCAAACAAAACATATTTATCTCATCGATCCGATGGGTAATTTAATGATGCGATTTCCAGAAAAAGTTAATGGAACCAAAATGGGGCAGGATTTAAAAAGACTGCTGCACGTATCACAGATAGAACATTAAGACTGGCAGTTTTCTCCTCGTAGAAAACTATGTAACTAATAAATAAAAAATATTCGATTTGCAAGGAGGTTAATAAGATGGCTATCAGTATGGCGTTGAATGAAACAGCAACACGAATCAACCAGTTTTATCGACTGACAAAACCGCGTGTTGTATCTCTCATCGTATTTACCGCTGTTATAGGGATGTTTATGGCTGTTCCAGGTGCTGTACCTTTAGATATTTTGCTATTGGGCACCATCGGTATTGCACTGGTTGCAGGGGCCGCGGCCGCATTGAATTGCTTAGTTGAACAAAAAATGGATGCTGTTATGGCCCGGACAAAGGGTCGTCCGTTACCGCAAGGTAAAGTAAGTGTGCCAGAAACACTGTTTTTCCTGATGATTGTTGGCGGCACAGGACTCTTCATATTATATGAATGGGTAAATGAATTGACCATGTGGCTGACATTAGGCACTTTTGTAGGTTATGCCATTATTTATACTGTAATTCTGAAACCACTGACACCACAAAATATCGTAATTGGCGGCGCATCAGGCGCTATGCCTCCGGTACTTGGATGGACAGCGGTGACTGGAGAGATCGCAAGTGATGCGTTATTACTCTTTCTGATTATTTTTGCATGGACTCCGCCCCATTTTTGGGCCCTTGCGTTATATAGAAAGAATGAATATGCCTCAATTGGCATGCCAATGTTGCCAGTGACACATGGCGACCAGTTCACAAAATTGCAGGTATTGTTGTATACCGTTATTCTGTGTGTAGTCACCTTTCTGCCATACGTAACTCAAATGAGCGGAATGATCTATTTGGTGAGTTCAACGATATTAAATGGCATTTTTATGTACTACGCCATAGAGATTTATCGTAATTACAGCGATCAACTGGCTCGTGAAGCATTCCGCTACTCGATACTTTATTTAGCGCTGCTGTTTGTTGCGTTGCTTATGGATCACTATTTCTTTTTTTAGATGAGCAACTAAGCTGCGCCTGTGATATTTGATAAGCTGCTGTAATGATCAAATATCGCAAGCGCAGTTTGGCAATTGAAATTTCAAGCTTATTCGACTGCGGGAAATAATTTGCCCGGATTAAGAATATTATTGGGGTCAAACAGTTTTTTGATATTCCGCATTAAATCCAAAGTCACACAATCAATTTCTTTGCTTACAAAAGCTCTTTTCTCACTACCCACGCCATGTTCTCCTGAAAGCGTACCGCGAAGCTTGATCACTAAGTCGAATATTTCATCCAAGCAGCGTTCCGCTCGTGTTACTTCATCCGCATCATCAGGATTAATCAGCAGGTTAACATGGATGTTACCGTTACCGGCATGGCCAAAATTCACATTCTGTAGATGATAGTGCGCACATAATTGCGTCAATCCATGCAGAAATTGCGGCAATGTGTTAACAGGCACGACAACATCTTCATTGATTTTCTTCGGTGCAATTTCACGCAGCAGTGGTGAGAGCGCCTTGCGCGCTTGCCAGAGTACGGCTGTATTTTCTACCTGGTTTGCATGAATTAAGCCGTCAGATTTGCATGCGGATAGAATGACCGCGATTGCATCGGTAATATCATTGTGAAAACCATCAACTTCGATCATCAGCATGGCATTGGTATCCACCGGGAGCATGGCAGGGTAGCGGCCTCGTATCAGATTCAGTGAACCGGAATCCAAGAATTCAAGTGCACTAGGCAGTTGTGGCTGTGCCATAATTTTAACGATGGCTGCCGTGCAGCTCGTTAAATCACGAAAATGCGCTGTGATACCGGCAACGGCGGCAGGTGATGCAGTCAGTCTAAGCGTCGCTTCCGTAATCACAGCCAGTGTGCCTTCAGAACCAATCAGCAGGCGCGTGAGATCATAGCCGACAACACCTTTGGTGGTATAGCAACCGGTGGTAATAAAATCACCTGCGGCAGTAACGGCTTTCAAACCTAAAACATGTTCCCGGGTTGTACCGTATTTGACAGCGTGTGGTCCACCCGCGCCAGTTGCAATATTTCCACCGACTGTTGAGAACATCGCACTGGAAGGATCTGGCGGCCAGAAAAAACCATACGGCTTCGCCGCATCTTGCACGGCTTGATTCAATACGCCGGGTTCTACAACAATTACCCGATTAGCGGGATCAACTGAAATAATGTTCAACATGCGCTCCATCGACAACGCTATACCGCCTAATTCCGGCAAACTGCCGCCCGCTGTCCCCGTGCCACGTCCACGTGGAATAAGCGGTACTCGATAGTGATTGCAGAGGGCAACGATGTTTTTTACTTCTGCGGTGGTGAGCGGAAACAACACGGCATCAGGAGGAAAAATCTTGCGGCTATTGTCATACGCATAAGCATAACAGTCTACCGGATCGGTATAGAACCGATCCGGCGGAAATGTGGCATGTAATTCAACAAGCAGATTTTCCGGCAGCATGTTTACTAATTACTTGATTGCTTAATTCAAATATTCAAATACTTTGACGACCTTCTTAACGCCTGAAGTTGAACTGGCAATTTGCGCGGCATTGTCCGCTTCCTGACGTGTCACGACACCGAGCAAATAAACAACTTCGTTTTCAGTCACAATCTTGACGTGATTGATTTGAAATTTTCGTTCAGTAAGAAAGCGTGCTTTCACTTTGGAGGTCAGCAGCGTGTCATTGCTGCGGGAGGCTAATGAAGTATGTCCGGCAACCGCAATTTCGTTGAAAATCCTGCGTACGTTATCAACGCCCATCACAAGTTTTCCGATATCCGTCTTGATGTCCTCTGAGGGGGCTTCGCCGGTCAAGAGAACCATGCGGTTATAGCTGGTGATATTGATGTGCACTTTATCGCCAAATTGCTGGTGAATGCGCCGCGAACTTTTCAGTTCAATACCTTCATCCTCGATGAACATACCACTGGTTCTGCGATCTTCAGAGATGTACGCTCCCGTTCCTGCTGCGGTGCCGATGGCAAACATAGGAACACACCCCGTCAAGAAGGGCAGGAGTATCAAAAGAGATAACCAGCAGCGATCGTAATATTTCATTTTTCCACTCCGTAGAATTCAAAATTTAATGACCGATAATACAGTAAAATAACCGGACAACGAATAATCAATTGCCTCGCGATGAAGCTACAAAAGTTGTAATTTTACGCAGATGATGGACACAAAAGAATCTCTACAATTGCTGACCGCACAAATGCCAGGCATAGATAACAGTGAAACCTCATCAGCAGTGCTGGGTGTTGCCGTGGGCGAAGATCGTTATCTGATACCGATGACGGAAGTCAGTGAAGTGATCGCGATACCCAAGTTAGCACATGTCCCGCTGACACAACCGTGGTTTCTTGGGTTAGCCAATGTACGCGGAAATCTTTACGGTATTACGGATCTTGGTGTTTATCTGGGCGGCGATCCGGTGCCATTCAATTTAAAGTCACGCATTCTGCTGGTCATGCCGGGGAATAAGCTGTATGGCGGTTTTATTGTCAATAGCATGTTGGGGATCAGGGATTTGTCCGAGTTCGTGCCGGCAAAACTGGCAAAGAAAAAGTTACCTAAGTGCGTTACTGCGCAATATAAAGATGCAGAAGGGCGGCAATGGCGGGAGTTGAGTTTGTTTAAATTAATCGGTGATGAAAAATTTTTACAAGTTGCACGCGAATGAGAAATTTGTGTGCCATTCGTGGCTTGTTTTTGGATTTGTTTGAAAAGAGATTGAGAAAATTATGCTGACTTCCCCTATCGTTGCAAAAGACAAGGCCAAGATTCTGGCTGAAGCGCTGCCGTACATTCAACGTTTTCATGGCAAGACCATCGTCATTAAATATGGCGGTAATGCGATGATTGAAGAAAATCTGAAACATGGTTTCGCGCGTGATGTTGTGCTGCTGAAACTGGTCGGTATGAATCCGGTGGTTGTGCATGGCGGCGGTCCGCAGATCGATGAAATGCTTAAGCGTGTCGGCAAACAAGGTGAATTTATCCAAGGCATGCGCGTAACCGATGCTGAGACCATGAATGTGGTTGAAATGGTATTGGGCGGATCGGTGAATAAAGATATCGTGAATCTGATCAATCGTCATGGCGGTAAAGCAGTCGGTCTAACAGGTAAGGATGGTGCTTTTATTCGCGCCAAGAAAATGCTCATGGCAGATCGGGAAACCGCTGGAAAATGGATTAATATCGGTCAAGTCGGCGAGATCGAGTCGATTGATCCTGCGCTGATCGCGCTCCTCGATACTCAGGATTTCATTCCAGTTATCGCACCGATCGGTGTGGGTGCAGACGGCGAGTCCTACAATATCAATGCAGATCTGGTGG
The DNA here is from genome assembly GCF_033063335.1 of Nitrosomonas sp. Is24. Classification (NCBI taxonomy): domain Bacteria; kingdom Pseudomonadati; phylum Pseudomonadota; class Betaproteobacteria; order Nitrosomonadales; family Nitrosomonadaceae; genus Nitrosomonas; species Nitrosomonas sp. Is24. The sequence goes on from NZ_JAWJZG010000001.1 coordinate 274,665, forward strand.
CTGGTAAATTGGCGGAAATCCTTAAGGCAGAAAAACTGATTCTGTTATCCAATATTCCGGGTGTTTTGGACAAAGAGGGCAGCCTGCTAACTGGACTGACTGCGCAAAGAGTGGATGAATTATTTGCCGATGGCACCATTTCCGGTGGTATGCTGCCCAAGATTGGCTCGGCACTCGATGCTGTCAAGAAAGGGGTTAAATCCTGCCATATCATTGATGGGCGAGTAGAACATGCATTGCTGCTGGAGATTTTGACCGATCAAGGGATCGGTACATTGATCAAGGAAAATTAGCGGATAATCCGCTAAGCACCGCTACCAGCGCTTGCCCAGAGCTGTCAAAATGCCACGTAGAATCTGAACTTCTTCTTTTTCCAAGCGCGCCCGGGCAAACAAGCGGCGGATGCGCTGCATCAGTAGTTTGGGTTTCTGCGGATCGAGAAAACTGCTGGCGGTCATCAGCTGTTCAAGGTGTGCATACAATAATTCCAGTTCGTTGAAGTTTGCCGGTACTCCACTTACGGCCGGACGTGTTGGATTTTCGGTAATTGCCATGCGCAATTCATAAGCCATCACTTGCACGGCACTCGCCAGATTCAGCGACGGATATTGTGGATTTGCAGGGATATGAATAATGATCTGGCACTTGTTCACTTCCGCAGCGGTCAGGCCGGAATTCTCACGGCCAAATAGCAACGCTACCGGTTGCAGCCGTGCTTGCTGCACTAATTCCATTGCACCCTGCCGTGCATCGAAAATGGCGTGCGATAGCTCGCGTGGCCGCGCGGTAACTGCTGCGGTTAGAACGGTATTTTCCAATGCCTTGTCAAGTTCTACGCATACATTAGCTTGTTGCAGAATATCGATGGCATTGGCTGCCCGGGCGTCAGCTTCCGCGTCGGGAAAGCATTTCGGATTGATCAGATACAATGAATGCAGCCCCATTGTTTTCATGGCACGCGCAACCGCGCCGATATTACCGGGGTGACTCGTGTGGCTTAGCACGACACGGATGTTATCTAGCGGACAAGGTGTGTTCATGTGAATGGGTGATCTCAAGCGGCGTGCGCGGTTAATGACTTTGCCAATTTATATCAATCGATCCGATTTTAGCAAAACAAAACAATCGGTAAAGCGCATCTGAAGGTGCGTCAGGATTTTTTGTATAATTCTGCTTACGGAGGAGTTGCTGTGAGGGATAATTAAGGTCTTTATTTGCAAATGAATTTAGAAAAATATTGACATAAAACCCCATAACAAGTTCTAATACGCGGTTCTATTGACCAAATAAATTAGAGAGAAAAATGAAACGTACTTATCAACCTTCAGTGACAAGAAGAAAACGTACACATGGATTTCTAGTGCGCATGAGAACGCGCGGTGGTGCGGCTGTAATTCGCGCTCGCCGGGCAAAAGGCCGTGCTCGATTAAGCGTTTAAATCTGATCGGATAATTTTTATTTTTAGATTTGTTGAAACCTACTCTTTGCCGAAAAGCTACAGGTTACATAAGGCAACGGAATTCGCAGCAGTAATCAATTTACGATGTCAGACCAACGGTGATTTAATTCAAATTTATATGAAACCGAATGAGTTTGAATATGCGCGGCTGGGTCTAATTGTTGCAAAGAGAATTGAACGATCCGCAGTAAAGCGCAATAAGATTAAGCGCATTTTGCGGGAGACATTTCGTAAGAACCGGTTTTACGATCAAACGATAAAAATGGATTGGGTTATGCGGTTGCGACGGCCTGTTCGGAGCGATGAACTAAAGAAACTGGCGGCTGAGACACAATTACTAATGCATCAACTACAGCAATGTCACGGTTAATTATTGCTTTAATAAAATTCTACCAATATTGTATCAGCCCCCTGTTTGCGCCATCGTGCCGTTTTAGTCCGACTTGCTCACAATATGCTCTTGAGGCATATGAAAAATATGGTTTATTCCATGGAACGCGGTTGAGTGTTTGGCGCATCCTGCGATGCAATCCTTGGAGTAAAGGTGGTTATGAGCCCGTTCCTTGATGCCAAGTCAGTTCGACTGTAGTTAAGCATATAATTTATTGCTGTATATGTACAAAATTTTCGACAAAATAGCGCTGCGATAAATGAAAAAAACAATAACTGAACGGTTTTGTCGAAAAATTAACTTGATTAGATAAATAATGGAAACAAAAAAACTCGTACTTATCATCATTTTCTCCACGTCACTATTGTTTTTGTGGGATGCATGGCAAAAAGAATTATATCCGCCCGCTTCACAAGTCATGTCCGGAGCGGTTTCGGGTTCCGCGAATCAGCGCCATGACCCATCATTGCCGGTACCCAGCGACGAATTGACTGCTTCCGCAGCCGGAGGATCCGGGGCCATTCCGGAAATTGATGGTGTTAATTCATCCGTGACACCGAATCTATTTACAATCGGTGAGAAAATTCATGTCAAAACAGATCTGGTTGTTGCGGAAATCGATACTGCAGGCGGTGATATCCGTCAGCTCGGTTTGATTGCGCACCCATCCCGAGAGGACGTGAACAAACCCTACGATTTGTTGTTGGATAAAGCCGCACGGTTTCAGGTTGCTCAAGCCGGATTGATTGGCGATGGATTACCCAATCACAAAACAAAGTACACTGTAGATTCAAATAATTATGAACTTGAATCCGGGCAGAACAAGATTGTGGTACGACTTCTTGCACCGGAAGTGGATGGTATACAGGTCGCCAAGATTTATACTTTCCATCGCGGCAGTTATGTTATTGATGTTGAGTTTGAGATCGTAAATCATAGCGAAGCTACGATCATGCCGTTCTCGTACTTTCAAATGCTAAGGGATGGGAACGATCCTACCGGTGCCAGCACCATGGTACATTCGTACACTGGTGCCGCAATGTATACAGACGCAGAAAAATTCCTGAAAATAAAATTCTCCGATCTCGATAAAAATAAAGCGGAATATCCCACCAATGCGGATAATGGCTGGATCGCCATGCTCGAGCATTACTTCTTGACGGCTTGGTTGCCTCCGCAAAACACCCCGCGTGAATATTTTGCCAAGCGTTTGGCACCCAATCAATATACTGCGGGCGTTATTGCACCGGTTGGCGTTGTTGAGCCAGGACAAGTGAAAAATATTACGATGCCGCTCTATGCAGGTCCACAGGAGCAGAATAAGCTTGCCGAGCTGGCGCCCGGCCTCGAATTGACAGTGGATTATGGCTGGTTAACAGTCTTGGCTGTACCGCTTTTCTGGTTGCTTTCCTTTTATCATTCATGGACTGATAACTGGGGCGCGGCGATCATTTTGCTGACATTAACAGTCAAGCTGCTGTTTTTTCCACTGTCGGCTGCGGGCTACCGGTCGATGGCAAAAATGCGGCTGGTGACACCCAAATTGCAGCGGATACGTGAGCAATATGCCAGTGACCGTCAGCGTATGCACCAAGCGATGATGGAATTCTACAAGGAAGAGAAGATTAACCCGATGGGAGGGTGTTTGCCGATTCTGGTGCAAATTCCAGTATTTATTGCACTGTTTTGGACGTTGCTGGCTGCCGTTGAGCTCCGTTATGCGCCGCTTGCGCTATGGATAACCGACATGTCGGTACCCGATCCCTATTATGTATTGCCATTGATTATGGGTGTGTCGATGTGGGTTCAATCGAAACTTAGCCCGACACCCACTGACCCAATTCAGGCAAAAGTCATGCAGATTATGCCGGTTGCTTTCAGCGTGTTCTTTTTCTTCTTTCCGGCGGGGCTTGTGCTTTACTCACTCTGCAATAATATTCTGTCCATTGCACAGCAATGGCAAATAACACGCATGTTTGAGAATAAAGCCGAAGAAGAAGCCAACAAGGATAGAAACCGGAAGAAAAGTAAGAACAAACCTGAGCCAGCTAAAGAGAATTCTCAACCAGCTGTGCTGACTGACGAAGGAGAGGAGGCAGTTAAAGTAGAAACTGTTGCCGCTGCCAGCAGTCAAGAAAATGAGAAACAACAGCAACAATCCAGCCAAGCGGCTGCTTCCGCTAAAGGCAAAGCGCCGGTAAAAGCGAAGAGTGCCCCTGCTGGCAAAAAAGCGAAGAAAAAATAAAAAATCATGACGGGTTATTTCATCATCAATGACCCATCATGATCAGTTACAGCAAAGTAGTCATGGAGATGATCTATAGCAGGCTCTGATATCATTGCAGCAATTGCAACCCCGCCCGGTCGCGGTGGAATCGGAGTCATTCGGATTTCCGGCAAGCATCTGACAAAATTGGCGGAAGCAATCCTTGGTGGACTCCCGAAACCGCGTTATGCGTGTCTCAGCCAGTTTCTGGATGCCGGTGGACAAGTCATCGATCAAGGTATCGCGCTCTACTTTCCTGCACCTCATTCCTACACGGGCGAAGATGTCCTAGAGTTACAGGGGCATGGCGGTCCAGCCGTCATGGATTTATTGCTCGATCGCTGTCTTGCGGCCGGTGCCCGTTTGGCGCAACCCGGTGAATTTACGTTACGCGCTTATCTCAATAATAAGATTGATTTGATTCAAGCGGAAAGCGTCGCAGCGATTATCGAAGCCAGTACCCATGAAGCAGCGCGCTGCGCAATCAACTCATTGCAAGGACATTTTTCATCCCGGATTGAAGAACTCGTCAGTTTATTGATTAAGCTGCGCATGCTCATAGAAGCTACACTGGATTTTCCCGAAGATGAAATCGATAATTTGCAAACGTTACGCATCGACGAGAAATTAGCGCAAATCTATACGCTGCTTGAGCAGATATTTCTGGTTGCATGGCAAGGTAATTTGTTGCAGGAGGGTATTCGCATCGTTTTGACGGGAGCGCCCAATGTCGGTAAGTCCAGCTTATTGAATCAATTGGTGCAAGAAGAGGCCGCTATCGTCACAGAAATTCCCGGAACCACACGCGATACAATTCAACGCACTATTTCCCTTGCCGGTATGCCGATTCATATCATCGATACGGCCGGACTGAGAGAAACCCAGGACGTGGTTGAACAAAAAGGCATTGAGCGTACGCATGCTGCGATCAGGGACGCCAACATGGTGCTCCGGCTTATTGACAGCAGTCAACCCCAGCCCGCTGAAAACAATCCGGCACAACATGCTATTCCGGCCGGTAAACCGCAAATCACGGTATTCAACAAAATTGATTTAGTCAGTGAGAATCCAAGAACTGAAGATCAGGAAGGACACAGCGTCATTTATCTTTCGGCCAAAACGGGCGCGGGTATTGAACTACTGCGCAGCAAAATATTGGAAATCGCAGGCTGGCAATTTAATCAGGCCGGGGAGGGTGTGTTTATGGCCAGACAGCGCCACCTGGAAGCCCTGAACCAAACCAAGAAGCATCTGGAAAATGCGCAGAGATTCACGGAAGGTGAATATCAATTGGAGCTGCTGGCGGAAGAGTTGAGATTGGCGCAAAACGTTTTGTCGTCGATTACAGGACAATTTACCGCCGATGATTTGCTCGGGGAAATTTTTTCGCATTTTTGCATTGGTAAGTAATACCGCCAGCGCCTATTAATTTGCTCGAGTCTTAAAGCCCATCGCTACAGAAAATGATCCAGCAATTTGCGGCTATGACGGTCCAGTGCCGTGCGGTCACGAAGCAGAAAATGGATGCCATGGTTATCGGTGATCATTAACGACGATGCGGTTAAACGGCGGATATCCTCTTCCCCCTTCAGAATCAGTACCGCTGCACCACGATCTGTTTCGACATGCCAGGTGCTTGGCGTGATGAAACCGGAGACTTTCGTGATGCGTTTTATCTCCGGCATAAATTCACGGCTTGCCAGTTCTGATTCAATCAACATGCGATACGCTTCCGGTAAATCATCGAACTGCTCTATCCATGCCAACTCATGGCCATGCGAATCGATCAGCGCGATGCCTTGCCCCGGATCGGTAATCGGAAATGACCGCACGGGAATCACACCTTCGTGCGTGACACCGGATTGATCGGTCAAAACCAAACGGCCGTAGGAATTCCGGGTTAATTGATAAGTAACGGTAGCACTCATTTGTGTTCTCCTGCAATGCTGTGTTCCGCAGCGGAAATCAGTGCCCGTTCTTCTTCATCGACATTACGTGCTTGCGCCAAATACAGCCGGTGATAGTAGCCCTGACGCGCCATTAATTCAGCGTGATTACCAACTTCCACGATTTTGCCACGATCCAGGACAATCAACCGGTTGGCTTCGCGCAGAGTCGATAGACGATGTGCGATCGCGATCGTGGTTCGGCCGCGTACCAGATTATCCAATGCTTTCTGAATATCTTTTTCCGTGGTGGTGTCGACCGAAGAAGTGGCTTCGTCCAGAATGAGAATACGCGGATTAATCAATAGCGCGCGCGCGATTGAAATGCGCTGACGTTCACCGCCCGATAATGCTTGCCCGCGCTCGCCAACCAGCGAATCATAACCATGCGGCAGGCGTAAAATAAACTCATGTGCGTGCGCCGCTCGCGCCGCCGCGACAATTTCTGCGCGGCTCGCGTCTGGTTTGCCATAAGCGATATTCTCAGCGATAGTGCCGAAAAACAGAAAGGGCTCTTGCAGCACCAGGCCAATATGTTTGCGATACTCAGCAAGCGGTAAGGTACGGATATCGTGTCCGTCGACCAGAATGGCGCCTTCGGTGACATCGTAAAAACGGCAGATCAGGTTGACCAACGTGCTTTTTCCCGAACCGCTGTGCCCAACCAGGCCAATCATTTCGCCGGGTTTAATAACTAGATTGATGCCGCGCGTTATACTGCGCGTTCCATACCGGAAACCAACGTGACGCAGCTCTATTTGCCCTTGAATCATTGGTAAATGTACCGGATTGGCCGATTCCGGAACGCTGGAGACATGATCCAGAATGTCAAAAATGCGTTTAGTGCCGGCCGCAGCTTTCTGGGTGATCGATACAATCCGGCTCATCGAGTCGAGCCGGATGTAGAAACGGCCAATATAGGCAAGAAATGCCGTCAGCACCCCGACGGTAATTTCATCCTGCGATATCTGCCATATGCCGAATACCCATACGACGAGTAACCCGACTTCGGTTAGTAGGGTGACTGTCGGCGTAAACAGTGACCAGATTCTATTGACGCGATCATTGATTTGCAGATTGCGCTGGTTTGCGGCGTGAAAACGCGCCGCTTCTCTTTTCTCTTGCGCGAAGGCTTTAACTACCCGGATACCTGGAATTGTGTCTGCGAGCACATTGTTCACTTCGGCCCAGATGCGATCCACCTTTTCAAAACCAATCCGCAAGCGGTCGCGAACCAAATGAATCAGCCATGCGATAATTGGCAGCGGTATCAGCGTTACCAAAGCTAACCAGGGATTGATCGACACTAAAATGATAGCCGTCATGCAAATCATGATGACATCCGTGGCGAAGTCGAGTAAATGCAATGAAATAAAAAGATTAATGCGGTCAGTCTCAGCACCGATACGCGCCATCAAATCGCCGGTCCGCTTGCCGCCGAAATATTCCTGCGAAAGATTCAGTAAATGCTCGTAGGTGGTGGTGCGCAAATCAGCGCCGATACGCTCTGAAACCAGTGCCAGCATGTAGGTTCGCGCCCAGCCCAGCATCCAGGCAAGGATCGCCGCTCCCAGTAAGCCGGAGAGATAGAATTGTACTAAGTCGGTATCGATAGGCTGGCCATTCTGATATGGAATCAATACATTATCCATGAGTGGCATGGTTAAGTAGGGCGGCACCAAGGTTGCGGCAGTGCTGCATAAGGTCAGCAGAAAACCGATCAGTAGTCGTCCTTTGTAGGGCTTTGCGAAGCGCCATAAGCGTAGTAAGACCCAGGTGGAAGGCGGTATATGATTTTGTTTCTCACAAACAGGGCATTCATCCTGTTCAGCAGATAGAAAAGCGCCGCAATGGGGACATTGAGCCGATGCCTGCGAGGATTCAGGCAGCTTGCCGTCGACATGATAATCGAGTTGCTGCGTAAAGCACTCGATCAGCCTGTTCGCCGCCATGACATTACCTAAGCGGTAACGCCAAAAGGCAAGCCGCGTATGCGGATTGAACAATTCCAGACAGCCAACACCGGCATGATCGCGCTGTGTCAGCTGCAATCCTTGCTGATAAGTCCATGTTTGCCAAGTTTCATCGCCAGCCATTTTTGCCAATACACGTTTATTCGTTGCGATGATGATGCCTATAGCAAAATGCAGCTGGTGGTCGAGATCGATTTCAAGCCAGGCGAGAATGCTTTCTTCGCTGATCAATTGTGAAGAAAGCGCATTGAGCCAAGCTGAAGGCAAGTTGCTTAATGATGGATGAGGGAGTTGTTGCATGAATTAAACTGCAAAAAAGATAAAATGAGATTTTCTTTAGAAAGTGAAGTAAGACACGCAATCAACCCTTTAATGGATTGATTATAGAATTTTCCAGCATGCGTTTTTTATAGCTTCAGCTTCTGGCTGGACTATGTGATTTCTTCTGGTTTATGTTCGCCAGTTGCAAGCTGCTGGAATTTTTTCCTAGCCTTTTCGATTATTGCAGCTTTAGTTCTTTCCTTAAAGAATCAGTGGATTCAGGCGAGGCATTAAAGAAAGAAATAGGTCCATTAGGGATCTAATTTTTCATCTAGTTCACTATCAGCGCGGGCTTCCGTGGGTAAATCCTCGATCAATTCCGGTTCACTCTCAATTTGAACATTTGCCGGAGAGCCATCAATTTCCTCAGGGATAGGCTCATTAGCGATCAGAACCTCTGCGGATATGTCCTCAACCAATTGGAGTACATTGTCAATATAGTTATCGATCGATAACTCATCAATCAGTTTCGGTTCATTATCACTAAGACCGTCTGCCGATAAGCCATCAACCAGTATCGTAGTGTCTGCGGTTAGCCTGTTTCTTTCCAGAAATTGCCAATAAGTTGCCGACACCAAAGCAAAAGTGACCAACACGGCTACTAATAACAACAACTTTCCAGCATTGAAATGTTCGTTGTGTCCACCGAAAACGGACGTGCCATTACCTGAATTCATCATTTCCAATGTGGGCTGGCAATTTTCCAGAGCGGCACGGCGCGCTGCTTGCAGCCGATACAGGGTACTCTGCTTAATAGTTTCATTAGCACTGGTGTCCAATAATCTGGCAATTTCTTTTCCCAGTTCCTGCTCGTTCATAATTTCACTCCTTTTTCTCTGAGAATTGTAGCTAATGTATGAACTGCCCGTGAGCAATGTGTTTTTACACTACCTTCCGAGCATTTCATAATAGCGGCTGTTTCCGCCAAACTCATTTCTTCCCAGTAACGCAGTATGAAGGCTTCGCGTTGACGTGATGGCAGAATTTTTATTGCTTCCTCTATTAAATTAATGAGTTGTAATCTTTCAAGCTGAGCATGGGGATCATTGGATTCCTGCTTTACCTGTAAAGTTTCGAGTATATCGAAGTCTTCTTGATTCTTATCTTGATCACTGGGGGTGAATGCTGAAAACAGTGTCGTCCATAGTGAACGGATCTTCTGCCGCCGGTAATAATCGCGAATGGTATTTTGCAGGATGCGCTGAAACAATAACGGTAGCTCTTCGGCTGGTTTTGAAGCATAGCTCGCCGTCAGTTTCATCATGGAATCCTGAACAATATCCAATGCCATATGCTCGTCATGAACCGCGAACAAGGCTTGTTTATAGGCGCGCTTTTCGGTTGCAATCAGAAAATCTGAAAGTTCTTGTCGCGTGGCCAGGATTTGTAACCTTAAAGTAAGTGATTAAAAATAATTTAGAAAGTTAAAACTAACGGGCGCTAAATTTTTGTAGAATACTAAATCTCGCGGGCTGCTGGAATAGTGTTAAATTTCATCACAGATAAGAAAAAAAGGATTTTATTTTTTATGATCAGTTTAAAACTAAAACGAATAATTCCCTATCAGATTCATGCGTAATAATTTTATTACTATTCTACTTATTTTTCGCTAATACAAAACTCTTATCTTAAAACAATCTAACAATGATCTGCTTTTATGCAACAGCGCACAGTCAATTGCCCGCAATGCGGTAAAGAAATAATCTGGGAACCGGCCAGCCGTTTCCGTCCGTTTTGTTCCGAACGGTGCAAAACGAACGATCTGTCGCAATGGGCCCAGGAATCTTACCGCATCCCTGAAGTAGAAAAAGATCCGGAGAATACTATAACCACTGAGCCGATATAATGGATGAATCGATCTACGAGAAGAACCGGGAGTTACAGCGTAAGCTCGATCATCTGCTCAAGCAAGCCAGAGCCAATGAGAAAAAGCAGGAGTTATATGAGACCTTTGGCTTTGAAATTATTGGCGCCAGCACACCCAAACAGCTGCGGGATCTGCTGTTATCGCAAACCGTTGAGCGTTTTCAGTTACTCGATGTTGTTTTGTGTCTGGTTGACTACCATAAAGACACCGAACGTCTGTTCTTTGAACGCGACGAAGAAGCGCAGCTGAGCTACGAGAACAAGCTCTTGATTCTCGATACCTTAAAAGATGCGGAAATCATCCATTCGCTATCCAGTCATCCGGTGCTGGGCGTGGAAGCATTGAAGAATTACCGCTGGATGATCGCTAATCTGAAAAGCCGCGATCAGGTAAAAAGTGCTGCATTTCTGCCGTTGCTGCGCGGCGATCAGATAATCGGCGCATTATTGTTGCTTAGTCATGATCCGCATCGCTATCAGGCGGGTATCGGGACGCTTTTCTTGCAAAAAATATCCGCGATGGCTGCCGTTGCGATCGAAAACTGCCTCAATCAGCAACGGCTCAAGGAAATCAGCTACCAGGATGTGCTGACGCAAGCGTATAACCGCCGTTATTTCGATCTGCGTTTCAAGGATGAAATTGCCCGCTGCATGCGCTGGGATGATGATTTGATTTGCATGTTTCTCGATGTGGATCATTTCAAGAAAATCAATGACACCTACGGCCATCAAACCGGCGATCTGGTGCTCCGCTATATGGTCGGCTTAATCAAGGAGCAAGTCCGGTCGTGTGATATTGTGGCGCGATATGGCGGGGAAGAATTCGTCGTTGCGCTACCGTCGACGACGTTGCAAGCAGCGCATGAAATTGCCGAACGGTTGCGTCAATCGATTTGTTCCACTGCGCTGAATTTTCATGACAAACAATTCACTGTATCGATTTCGATCGGTATCGCCAGCCTGCGAAGTTTGTTGACTGCGCAGCAACACGACGCGGATTTCATCTGCAACACCTTACTCGATCGAGCCGACCAGGCGTTATACGCCGCCAAATCAGGCGGCCGCAATCAGGTGGCGGTATACGCCGATGCCGATCTGATTACGCACTGAACCGGGGCGGTTCTTTTCACCTGCGTTCATTCGATTCCGCGCATCATCGCAATGCCATGCGCGCCCATTTCCTGGGCGATGGGCAAATCTTCCCGGTGCAATCCGCCCAGTGCATACACCGGCAGCGAATAGCCGCGAATCAGCGTCGCAAACCTTCTCCAACCCAATGGCGATAATCCCGGATGACTGAGTGTGGCTTGCACCGGCCCCAACACTACAAAATCCAATCCCAGTTGTTCCGCGGCAAAAAGCTCTTCGGCGTTGTGGCAGGATGCGGCGCATAATCCGTAGCCCGGATCGGGGCGGGACGACATGGCCATCAGCTGCGGCGATGTGAGATGCACGCCATCCGCGCCAAGTTCCTGCGCCAGTGGTGCGTTACCATTGATCAACACTTTTGCTTGATGGGGCCGGGCAAGTTCAAGAACTTTCCCGGCAAAGTTATGCAGCACATCCGGCGCCATTTGTTTTTCGCGGATTTGCAGCAAGCGCAAGCCGTTGTGCAATGCGTGCTCGATGTGTTGTAATGCGGCCTCGATGCCGGTTTCAGCCGCATGGGTGATGGCATAAACCGGCGGTAACCGCAGCGACTGCAAAATCGGGCCGTTGGCAGGCAGCATCGGAGATACTTCAACCGGATGTGGCCATTGCCAGGATAATCCCTGTTTTTCCCGGGGTGAGGGCTGACCTTCCCATTCCACCACGCGAAAGAAATGCAGTCGTACGGTGGCATGTGAATAGCTGAAAACGCGTGTGATCCAGGGGTGAGCCTGGCGCACGTGAATGCCGAGTTCTTCCCATAATTCGCGCTCCAGCGCGCGCAATAGCGATTCGCCGGGTTCAACCTTGCCGCCGGGGAATTCCCAGTAACCGGAATACACTTTTCCCTCGGGCCTGCGTGTCAGTAAGAACCGGCCATCCGGCTGCAGAATCACTGCTGCGACGACTTCGACGATGGGTGCCGATCCGGCAATCGGCGCGGTTGAGTGACTCATTGATTACGAACGATCGCTAGCCGATTGTTGCCGGCCCGCCAGATCGCGCGCGAACTGCCACGCCACCCGGCCGCTGCGCGAACCGCGTTCGATGGCCCATTGCAAGGCCTCGGTGCGTGCCAGCGCGGTCATTTCCTGGATACCGAAATAAGCCAGCCAGTAGCGCACGATGTCCAGATACTGATCCTGATCGAACGGATAAAACGACACCCACATACCAAACCGCTCCGACAAGGAAATTTTTTCCTCGATGGCTTCGCTCGGATGTACTTCGTCGCCGATATGCTTGTTGTCGAGATTGTCGCGCATGAATTCCGGCACCATGTGACGCCGGTTCGATGTGGCATAAATCAGCACATTGTCGGAAACCGTGGCAATCGAACCGTCCAGCACCACTTTGAGCGCTTTGTAGCCTGGCTCGTCGGTTTCAAACGACAAATCGTCGCAAAACAGAATGAAGCGCTCCGGGCGCTGATAAATTTTTTCCACGATGTCGTGCAAATCGACCAGATGATGTTTTTCCACCTCGATCAGACGCAAGCCATCCTGCGCGTATTTGTTCAGCAGCGCTTTGATCAATGAGGATTTCCCGGTGCCACGCGCGCCGGTCAGCAGCACATTGTTGGCGGAAAAGCCCTGCACGAATTGCTGTGTGTTCTGATCGATGCGCTGTTTCTGATCGTCGATGCCGCACAGCGCGTCGAGCGTGATGCGGTGAGGTTGCGTCACTGGCTGGATAAATCCACTATTTCCCTGCCTGCGCCAGCGGAACGCGATGGCTGTTTGCCAATCCGGTTCCGGCTGCGCGGCCGGTAGTAACTTTTCCAGATGATCGAGCAGCTTATCCGCCCGTTTATAGAATTTATCCCAATCGCTCACGCTGCATTCGCCTTTCGATTAACTGCGGTAACTGGCATTGATCTTCACATAGTCATAAGAGAAATCACAGGTCCACACGGTAGTCGATGCACTACCGCGATTGAGCACCACACGGATGGTGATTTCAGACTGATTCATTACGCGTTGCCCATCAGCCTCTTGATAATTGGTCGCCCGCCCGCCTTTTTCCGCGACCAGCACATCGTCGAGATATAGTTGAATGCCGTCGACGTTCAAATCATCGATTCCGGCATAGCCGATCGCCGCGAGAATCCGGCCCAGATTCGGGTCGGACGCGAAAAAAGCGGTTTTGACCAGCGGCGAATGTGCAATCGCGTAAGCCACTTTGGCGCATTCACCGGCATCCTTGCCCGCTTCGATTTGCACGGTAATGAATTTGGTCGCGCCTTCGCCGTCGCGCACGATCATTTTCGCCAGCTCGGCGGCAATCGCGGTCACGGCTTGCTGCAATTGGTTAAATTCGCTGCTGTCTTGCCGGGTGATTTCCGCATTCCCGGCTTTTCCGGTCGCCACGACGATGAACGCGTCGTTGGTCGAGGTGTCACCGTCCACCGTGATGCGGTTGAACGAATGATCCGCTGCGTATTTCACCAACTCTTGCAACAAAGGCTGGCTGATGACCGCATCGGTCGCGACATACCCCAGCATCGTCGCCATATTTGGGTGGATCATGCCGGAGCCTTTGGCGATGCCGGTCACCGTGACCGTCTTGCCGCCGATCTGCACTTGCTTTGAGGCCGCCTTCGGCACGATGTCCGTGGTCATGATCGCGTGCGCGGCGTTAAACCAGTTATCCGCTTTGCAATTCGCCACTGCGGCGGGCAATCCTTGAACAATCTTATCGACCGGCAACGGCTCCATGATCACGCCGGTCGAAAACGGCAGCACCTGCTGTGTGGCGCAACCCAACAACCGGCCAGCTTCGGCACAGGTTGCCAGGGCATGCTGAATGCCTACCTCGCCGGTTCCGGCATTGGCGTTGCCGGTGTTGACCACCAAGACGCGGATGGCAGCGTGCGCCAAATGCTGCTTGGCCACGGTCACCGGCGCGGCGCAAAAACGGTTCTGCGTAAACACCCCGGCCGCTTGCGTGCCTTCGTCCAGCACCATCACCAGCAAATCCTTGCGGTTGGCCTTTTTGATCCCGGCCTCGGTGGTGCCGAGCTCGACACCCGCAACAGGCAGCAATTGTTCAGGGGTTAGAGGAGGAATATTGACAGGCATAGTTAGTAATCAGCTTGATTGAAAGCCGCTATGCTACCTCATCTGCTGTGATATTTGCCATAAATTGCGACATCATTTTTCCCGCAATGTACCCAATTTTCGCTATGACTAATTCAAGCATTTGGCACTAAAACTTCACATGGATAAAAATTTCGTGGACAGGATTTATCGAGCATGGCCGAACTGGGTGAGCAATACGGTAAGCTGCTGATAAAGGTGATGGCTTGGTTTTAAGCCGATACTAGCCGCGTAGCGAAGCAGGGATAACGATTTTAAGGAAAGAAATGTTTATTGGATTTCGGGATCTCGCCCATAAAAAACCCCGGATTACCGGGGCTTTTTATTTAAGCTTTAAGCTCGTTTACTGCGGCACAATGTTCGATGCTTGCTTGCCTTTAGGGCCTGTCGTTACATCGAAAGTAACACGTTGTGCTTCACGCAATGATTTGAAACCGTTACTGTTGATTGCAGAGAAGTGTGCAAACAAATCTTCTCCACCGTTATCTGGGGTAATAAAGCCAAAACCTTTAGCGTCATTGAACCATTTAACTACACCTGTTGCCATGTTTATTTCCTTAATAATTAATGAATTTACTTCTTCTACAGTGATCCGTAGTGGCCATCGAATATCAAGGAAAAAGCTCAACTATAAGCATCACATTTCACAACTTGAATCCAAAAGACTCTTCTAAGATACACGTTTCCTGACAAAGTTCAAGCATTTATTAATAATGCTGGAGTGATGATTCAAGAATTAAAAACTAACGGTGGCTCTAGCGGATTGATTCGATAGTTTAAAAATAAGCAGTAACTCAGATTGAAAATATTCCAGTTGATATGTTGTGGATTGCAACCATTTCGTTTTTTGCTCGAATCTTGCGCTCGTAAACATGCTACTGGGAAAATTTTTATCGCATTTGTAGCTTATTCTATTTCATCGCATTACTGCCTGTTTGTTCATGCCTAGAAGGAGAATGCCATGACTGATGAGAGGAAATTGAACGCGGCGCAGATGGTACCGGGCGTGATATCCGCAGCGTACCCAGACAACTCGGCAACTTTTGTAATTGAGTGCATTTTGCCCTTCATACTCGATTCAAGAAATGCCTTGAATTCCCGATTACCAATCCAGCCGGTTGCTGCGCATGGAAGGGTGTGCGCTACCCGGACTGAAAGAAACCGGATATCCAATATAATCAATCTTGTATAAATTCATCAGTCTATGCGTTTAGGAATACTTGAAGACGAGCCCACTCAGGTAGCCATCTATGAGCTACTGCTTTCGCCCGATCGCTACCAATGTGAATTTTTTGGAACCATAGCATCCTTTCTCGATGCGCTGCGGGATGAAAGATTTGATCTGCTCGTGATCGATTGGATATTGCCGGATGGTACTGCCGGGGAAGCGCTGAAATGGATCCGAGGAAATATGGATTGGCATATTCCGATTATTTGTGTGACTTCGCGTAACAGTGAATCGGATGTCGTTAATGTTTTGCATATGGGCGCGGATGATTATTTCGTGAAATCTTCCCGGCATTTTGAGTTGCTCGCCAGAATTGAGACGTTGGCGCGTCGTAGCCGCGAAAAGCCGCCCGCAATGTTGCAATTCGGTCCCTATAAGATTGATTCAGAAAATCAAGCAATCTGTGTCGATGGCAAAAATGCCGGACTTACCCAGAAAGAATTCGTGCTGGCCTGCTATCTGTTTCAGAATATGAATAAACTGCTGTCGAGAATTCACTTGTTGGAAAAAATATGGGGATTGTCGGCAGAAATCGATACCCGTACCGTGGACACGCACATCAGCCGGATCCGGAATAAGCTCAATCTCGCCACGCGAAGTGAATGGGATATTTTGACAATCTACGGTTATGGTTACCGCTTGCAACATGCCAAAACTGTTGAGCCGGTTAGATAACTGGCTTTATTCCGGCTGGTTGCCGGGTTTTTATCCGCACACAGTAAAACGGGAGCCTCGGCTCCCGTTTTCAATCCAGAATGAAGCGGAATTAAACAGCCACTGCTTTTCTACGGCGAATGGCAAAACCAACTAAACCTAAACCGGCTAGTAACATCGCATAAGTTTCGGGTTCCGGAACCGATGTGACATTAAACTCGACTTCGCTCAGGAAAACCCATGCATTACTTCTATGGATTGTCACAGCGAGATCGTTACCCGTGAACGATAAGCCATTTGCTACAAAAGCGAATGGCGCAGAACCGGCAGGATCCGAAATGGGGAAATTGATCCCGTTCACATCCACGCTTGCTGGCGCGCTGACGCCACCGGAGCCATTTGAATCATCAAAATGAAAAGTGACGGAGCTGATATTGACAGGCGCATTCCAGTGAAAGGTAATGGTCGGATCCAGAGTCCAGCCGACATAAGAGCCATTGCCGGCAGGTGCTTCAGTGACAAACCAGTTGTCAGTTGCAATGATTCCATCGGTCAGATCGCCACGGCCGCCCGTCAAAGCTGCGTTGTCACAGGTTACACAACCGGCTCCGCTGTAGGTTTCATCCCAGTAGTTATAACTGCCGGTATTGCCGTTCAGCATGTTGTAACTGTCCGGCGTGAGAGCGGCATATGCGCTGCTTGCCGCACCCAGAATCACCAGTGCGGTGATATTAGCCAATATTTTCTTGTTCATTTCACAATCTCCATCGTGTATAAAAAATTGTATCGTTTTGTTTTATTAAATTGTTCAGTTTTTACTTCTGCAATTTAAGACAGCAGGTCCTCTGAGTACATAGGTATCAACTCCTCTTTTTCTGGTACATCTGTACTAGAAATAAAGAGATGCTACGCTGATATTCTTATCCGCTGTTTTTGCTATCATGCGAGTGAGTACAGTATCCGTGGGAGCTTTTTTATGACTGATGCAGTTGCGGTTTCAAATAATAGAAAACAGGATCGACGTCAGGATATGCCATTCTTCTGCGCGTACCATGTAGGGATCAAAATGGGCAGGCGGATCGGGGAACGCAGAGTGTCGGAGAAAGGGAAACCGGTGTACGTCGATCGTTACACGGGAAATGTGCTGTTTTGCGTTATTGCTATTTTATTGCTGAGCGCGTTGGACGCTTACCTGACGCTCAACATCCTTGCCAATGGCGGAGAGGAGATCAACTGGTTTATGGCGGTGCTGATCGAGGAAAGTACAGAAAAGTTTGTTGCTGTAAAACTGGCGCTTACCGCGATGGCACTCATTCTGCTGGTAATTCATCATAACGTCCGGCTGATTGAGTCCCTGCGTGTCAGGCATCTCAAGTACGCAATCCTCGCTGGATATGGCACATTGATCGGATACGAATGCTATCTGTTGGGATTGGCGGCTGCGCTTTGAGCCGAGAGCTGTTCAAGCGGAAAAGAATGCGGTGACCTCATTGGCAAATGCACGATCACAGCAAAAACCTTTTTAACGCAAGCCAGTTTTGAAATAGCTGGCTATATTTCTTAAATCATCCAGTACCAGTGTGCCTGCTGCTAACTGCAAGCGCAGATAGGCCAGCAGATAATCAAATCGCGCCCGTGAAAGATCGCGTTGTGCGGTATATAGTTGTTGTTGCGCATCCAAAAGATTTAAATTGATGCGGATACCGCCACGGATACTTTTTTCTGTCGCATCGACGAGCAACTCAGCAGACTTGACTGCCAGCTCCAGCGATTCAATTTTTTTGACGCCGCTTTTTAGCAGATTGTATTGTTTTTTCAATTCGACGAGGACCTTATCGGTTACCGCATCGAGATCCGCTTCCGCGCGTGCGTGATTCGCTTTAGCCTGAGCCGTGAGGGCATTTACACGGCCACCGGCATACAGAGGGAAATTAACTTCAACCCCAATGGTGGCAAGTTCGGCATCCTGACTCCGTGTGATAAATGACCCTCTATTATTTTTAGAGAGACTGGCGACTAAATCGACGCGCGGTGTATGTCCGGCAAAACTCTTTCTGATTTCTTCCTTACCGGATGTTACTGCATGGCGTTGTGTTACCAGCTCGGCATTGCGTTCCAGCGCCAAGGAATACCAACTGTCATAATCTTGCAACTGAATGGCACGCGTATTAAACGCATCGGACAGTCGGTCTAGCTGGTTTGTTTTTTGTCCTATGATGGCTTCAAGTTTGAGCCGGGCTCCTTCCAGCTCATCATTGGCTTCAATAACACGTGCTTGTGCAATGGCGTGTTTCGATTGTGTTTCCAAGACATCGGTCGTTGTTCCCTCGCCCTTGATTAACATACGTTCATTGACACGTTTGAGTTCTTCAAGGGAAGTCAGTTGCGCTTCGGAGAGCTTGACGTGATCCTGTGCCAGTAAGGTTTCCACGTAAGCCTCTACCAGCCTTACAACCAGCTGTTGGCTGCGGCCGGTGAATTTTGCCCGGCTGGAATCGGCTTGCGCTTTTCCGATGCGGTAACTGGCTACCGCTTCCAAATTGATCAATGGCTGACGCAAAGTCAATGCGCTGATCTGGCTATCAAAATGCGTATTGTCTGAAACTTCGATGACCCTGTTTGGCGCGACTTGTTGCGGGGCTGTGATAGTTCCCGTGCTTCTGCTTTGATTATGCGTGAGCGAGAGATTGGGCAGTAAGCTAGCCAGGCCGATGGCCTCGGCTTGTTGCCCGGCTTCATTTTCATGATAAGCGGAACGATAAGTCGGGTCATGCAGCAATGCAGCTTCATAAGCCTCTAAGAGGCTCATTGCATGGCCATAGCTGATCGGGCTCAAGAAAAACCCGGCTAAGACTAAAATTTTACGGATATCTATCATTACCGTTATTCTTCACTCAAGGCCGAATGAACACGATCCAGGATCGGTTTGAAGAGGTAGCTCATCAACGAGCGTTCACCGGTTTTAATGAATATTTCCACCGGCATGCCGGCGCGTATTTGTTGATCGGTCAACTTTTTCATGCCTTCCGGTGTAACCTTGGCCTTGATATTATAAAACGGAAGCCCGCTGCGTTCATCCATAAGACGATCCGCCGATACCTGAGTGACGGTGCCCGGTATGTTAGGGGTTTGCTTTTGATTCAGCGCGGAAAAAATAAGATCGACAGGAAGGTCGACGTGCACCCGGTCAATCAGATGAACCGGCACTTGCCCGGTAATGATCAGCATATCATCGCTCGGAACGATATCCATGAGCTTAAATCCCGGGCTGATCACACCGCCTTCGGTAAAAACGTTCATACCGACCACAAAACCGTCCACAGGTGCTTTGACTTCCACGTTGGCCAGTTCAAAATCCTGTCCGCTCAGGCGGCTGCTTAAAGAATCAATTTCCCGTTTGATATCGGATAACTGTTGCCGCACTTCTTTCTGGTATTCCTGCTGGCGGTGGATGCGCCGTTGTTCCAGTTCGGCTATTTGGCGCTGGATGCGGCCGATATTGCCGGTTTCCGCAGAAATCTCCCCGGTCAATTGGGTATAGGTGCGTTCGAGTTCCAACACGCGATTGCGCGGGACGAAACCATCCTGTGCCAAGTCGCGCAGATTGACAAGCTGCTCTTCCAGAAACTTCAATTGCGCATTTTTACTGCTCCGCGAAGCTTCCAGTCCACGCAATTGCATTCTTGAGCCTGCAATATTTTCTTCCAGTGCCGCGATTTCATGATGCAAGGCTAACTGGCGCGATGTGAATAATTGGTTCTGAGTGATGATGTTATTGGCAATGCGCGGATCATGCTGGAATGTCAGCAAGTCTTGCGGAAAAGTGATTTCCTTGCTGCCATCGCGCTCCGCCAATAGACGCGCTTCCACTGCGCGCGCGGTATACAGTTGACTGCGGGTGATTTCAGCTTGCGCTTTGAGCTGAACATCATTCATCCGGACTAAAACTTGGCCAACCGCGACATGCTCTCCTTCCTTCACCAGAATGCTGTCGATAATGCCACCGATTTGATGCTGGACCGCTTGCAGATGACTGGCGACCGTGACTGTGCCAGGAACCGGCACGCCTTTATCCAATGGTGCGAAAGATGCCCATAGGATAAATCCGCCAAAGCCTGCCAAAACGATCCACCAGCCCAATTTGGTATGGAGCGTCTCATCGGTGTCAACCTGATGGGATAAATCGGCGGGAACATTTTCAATAACGGTCTTTTTTTCTTCAGCTGCAAGCTTCATTATTCTTCCTGTCCGGTAATCTGTATGTGCTCAAGGTAAGGTTGAAAGGCGCGGTAAAAATTAGCCGGTTTGAGAGTCGACCGCAGGAGTGGTTGGAGGTGCTGGGGGTGCTGGATTTTGCGCAGCTTGCTGCCCGGCTTTCTTTTGCGCCAGCTGTGCCTGATGCGCTTGTTGTTGTTTTGCGAGCGCCTCCACCACTTGATTGGTCGGCCCGAATATTTTTGCTGCGCCGTCCTGCAATAGCAGCAATTTAGTGGTTACACTGAGAATACTGGTGCGGTGTGTGATCAACACGATGGTTTTGCCGCGTATGCGCAGATCGGTGATGGCGGCCAGAAGTGCTTGTTCACCCACATCGTCCAGGTTTGAATTGGGTTCATCGAGAACAATCAGGGATGGATCGTCATACATGGCGCGCGCCAAACCGATGCGTTGTTTTTGTCCGCCGGAAAGACCGGCGCCACCTTCACCCAGATGCGTGTCGTAACCTTCCGGCATATTCAAGATCATGTCGTGAACCCCGGCACGTCTGGCTGCCAGAATAACTTTTTCCGCGTTGATTTCGCCAAAACGGGCGATATTTTCCGAAACCGTGCCAGCGAAGAGCTCGATATCCTGCGGCAGATAACCGATATGCGGGCCCAATTCATCCTTGTTCCACAGATAAACATCAGCGCCATCCAATCTGACTTTCCCCGCCGCTGCCGGCCACACGCCGACCAATAAGCGCGCCAGAGTTGATTTCCCCGATCCGCTCGGGCCAATAATACCGAGCACTTCACCGGCAGCGAGGGAAAAATTCAATCCCTTGATGACGGGAACTTTACTGCCGGGCGGCGCTGCCGTGACATTTTCCACCGCAATCACGCCGAGCGGTTTAGGCAGTGCCATGCCAGCCGTTCGTTCCGGATTCTGTTCAAGCAATTGCGTCAGACGCTCATAAGCGCTGCGGGTGCCGCCAATCTGCTTCCACACACTGATGAGTAACTGTACCGGTGCGATGGCTCTGCCCAACAGGATTGAACCGGCGATCATCATGCCCGGCGTGATGCTGTTATCCAGCACCAATAAAGCACCTAATCCCAGCATCAGCGACTGCAATGCGACGGTACAAGATTTTGACAGCGCGGTGACGATGCCGGATTTCTCGCTGGCCTCGGCTTGCAAATTGAGAAAACGGCGATGCAGCTTATACCAGCGTGCTTGGAGATTAGGCAGCATACCCATCGCTTCGATGACTTCGGCATTGCGCAAATTGTTGGAGGCGATATTGCTGGACGCAATCGACATCGAATTGGCTTCGGCTAGCGGTTTATGCGAGATTTTCTCATTGATGTACGCTAATGCAATCAGTATGACTGTGCCGCATAAAGCGAAAACCCCCAGAATGGGATGAAACATGAATATCACGAACAAATAAATCGGAAACCACGGCGCGTCAAAGAAAGCGAACAAGGCATTGCCGGTCAGGAATTGCCGTAGATTGGTCAGATCTTTTAAAGCTTGCCCGGCGTTGCTATCGCTTTTTTTGAGACTTTCCTCAAAGGCGGCGGTGTAAACGCGCTTGTTCAACTTCATGTCGAGTTGCGCGCCGACACGGATCAATACAAAGCTGCGGACGAATTCCAGCGCACCCATGAAAATGTAGGCGCCTAACATGATCAATGTCAGCATCAATAAAGTCATTTCATTGCGGCTGGTTAGCACGCTGTCATACAGTTGCAGCATGTAAATGGCCGGCATGAGCATCAGCATGTTGATGACTGCACTAAAAACACCAATGTTTCTAAAGGTCTTCTTAAAGCCGGTCAGTACCTGCGCAATTTCATTCTGAGGCGCTTTAAATTTAAACTTCATTGGGATATTAACGCCATGGTGTTGAATAATTCATCAGTGAATACGTGATCCATTGAAATGATTATAGTTGTCGATTGTGATTGTTAGTGTTGATCGGGTAAGTCTTGTACCGTCAGTTTGAATGATCGAGGGAGAAAATCTAACTCCCGTGTGGCTTCGGAACAGTCAAATTTCAAGTCCTGATTCATTCTTTCCGCCATTGCCGTGGTCCAATTGCGGTACTTCGGCAGCCATCGCAGTCCCCATGTTGCGATCCGGAAAAGCCATAGTGGCACTGTCAACATGCGTGGAGTACGGTGCATCGCCGCGAATACGCGCTCAACCATTGCGCGATAGGTCAAAGTTTCCTCGCCGCTGAGGTTGTAAGTCCGGTGGCTTAAATTTTCCCTGCTCAGCGCGGCATAGCATGCAGCGGCCACATCTTCCACATGGATAGGCTGCCGCAAACCGCTCGCTGAGCCGAACAAGGGAAAGAACCCAAACCGGCGGATAAATTGTGCAATTTCAGCAATATTTTTGTCACGCCCGTATCCATAAATCAGCGTCGGACGCAAAATGACGCATTCTACCTCATGTGCGGCAGCCCATGTTTGCAGTAACTCTTCGCTTTTAATCAATTGTTGTGCAATTTTCCTTTCGCCGGGATCGGATGAAGTATTTTTGGTGAAACGGCTGGTGGAGGATAATACGATGATTCGTCGAGCGCCATAAGCCGATAACAGATCGAAATGCCCGGGTAACACCCAAATGGGCGCCACACATAACCAAGCGCGGATTTTATCGCCTTCATTGCAAACCTTTGCGCTATCCATTGTAGCAAATTGCTGCCACGTGATCTGTGGGTGCAGTGTTTTGTTTGTGATGGAATGGCGAGAGAATGCGGTGACATGCCAGCCATACTCAATCAGTTTCCTGATTAAACATTCTCCTGTCAGGCTCGTTGCTCCCAGTAATCCGACGTGTTGCTCATTCATGCTTGAATTTTAACGTCCGGTAACAATTTTGTGCTGTATAGACTAGCACTGTGGCGCTGAAGCGCAGCCATACACCTAATGTAATCAATCCCATTAATATACCGGGATAGCGCTGACGGAAAAATTTCCGGTAGAAACGCAGCATGCCCTTATGTTTATGCCAAGAAACGAAGTACGGCCGGGCGCGGCTGCAGGTTCCCTGGAAATGAACAACCGGCGCATCCGGTACAAAAACAATTTTCCAGTTTTTTTGTTTGAACCGCATGCACCAATCCAAGTCCTCGCAATGCAGGAAATAGTGCTCGTCCCAGGGGCCGGCATCGTCGATGGCTTGACGCCTCACCAGCATCAATGCGCCGGATATCGCTTCAACTTCGATGGGGGCTTGGGGTAAAGGCTGTTTATCCAGATGAAAATCAAAAAACAACCGCGGCCAGTATTTTTCCAGACGATGCAAACCGAAGGCGCGCACGAAAGCCCGCCATGGCGTAGGTATGGCGCGCCGTCCGCCGCCTTGCTCGGAGCCATCCGGGTTAACGAGATAGCCGCCAATCATACCGATCCGGGGATCCGATTCCATTACGTGCAGCATACGCTGCAGTGAATTTTCCTGCAGAATGCAATCCGGATTCAAGAAAAGCATATAGGGTTGCGTTGCTGCGCTAAGGCCAGTGTTGCAACCGGCGGCAAAACCGGCATTACTATTGAGGCGGACTATCTGGAGGTGATTGTCTGCGGAAAAACTGGATTCAAGTTCTGACAGACTGGAATCAGATGAAGCATTGTCAATGACTAAGACTTGCTGAACTTGTTGCAAAACTGCCTGAACACACTGGGTTAATATTCGTCCGGCATTATAGTTGACGATTATTACCGTTATGGGT
This sequence comes from Nitrosomonas sp. Is24, assembly GCF_033063335.1. Lineage (NCBI taxonomy): Bacteria > Pseudomonadati > Pseudomonadota > Betaproteobacteria > Nitrosomonadales > Nitrosomonadaceae > Nitrosomonas > Nitrosomonas sp. Is24. Next base: position 298,967 of record NZ_JAWJZG010000001.1, read on the forward strand.
TGTGTGCACCGTTCTTTTATGTCGTGGCAGATTTGTTGTGGAGCGTGCATTGTCTATCTTCAAATAAAGCCGCTATGAGGTGAAATAACTGCTGCTCAGTATTATCGGTAATTATCTCACAGTGTCAATGGGTTGTATTTTCTAGTTTAGCCGGTGCTTTAATAGGAGCTCTACGCGGCAGCCAAGCCATCAATTGCAGCAAGCTTAAGCTAGAACAGACCCGCTTACTCTGAATTTTTTTTCTTTGCTTCAATAATGATCCGATATGCTTAAAGGCATCGATTTTAGCTTGCCAATAAAGCCTAAGACGGCCAGAAGCAGCATAAAAAAATCCCACGTAAAGAATCATGGCTAGATGAACCGGCAAGAGGATAAAAATGAGCGGACTGGGCATATTCTTGATAAATGTCCAAGTTAAGTTACGATGCCCATGATAAACAGAGAAGTCGCTCGAGCTTCCTGTGATACCTGAACCGACGTGATGAACTTTAGCATCGGGTAGTAACAAGCTTTTACCACCGGTAAGCCGCAGACGAAAACCAAGATCGACATCTTCAGAGTAAGCAAAATAAGCTTCATCGAAGCCGCCTAACCGGCGATATGTTTCGGTGCGGTATATTGCCGCGGCTGCACATGCTGAAAAAATCTCTACCGGCTGCTTGGGTGTGATATCGCAAGGGTATCCATGGCCGTTGCGCCAATGTAATCCGGATATGTGGTAAGCATCGCCCAGTCCATCCAAATGTGATGGTTTATTTGCGTCAATTAGTGCACAGGCAAAACAATCGACGTCCGTAATCCGATTAATATTTTTTACAATTACTTCTAGGCATTCCGGCTCAGGATAAGCATCGGGGTTCAGAAAAAAAATCCAATCACTGTGAATATAATCCGCCACAGCGAGGTTATTTGCAGCTGCGAAACCGGTATTTTCATTTAGGCGGACAAGGCGGCATGGGAAGTTTGTTTTCTCGGCCGCTTGCCAGGAATTATCCACGCTGTGGTTATCTATTACGATAACCTCGAAATTTGAGTAGGTTTGCTCCGCTAACGCAGACAAAGCTTTGGACAGCATCTCTCCGGAATTGTAATTGACGACGATGACAGAAATAAAAGGGTTCTGCGCGCGAGTCATTCGTTTTGCAGAGCATGATCAGGTTGCATGATTAAGTATGATTTACTCAAGCATTAATTGCTTGATTGGCCGTATTCTTGGAATTCCGGCCATCTTGCAGAATAGTGCGCAGTTGGCGTTCGGCAACAGCAAATGAGAAATGCTCCTCGATATTAACTTTCCCAGAATTGGACAAACTTGTCCATAATTGCTCATCATCGTAGACACGGACAATTTGCCTGGCGAAGTCTTCCGGAGTGTCTGCAACCAGGATGTCTTTGCCGTGCACGAGATTCATTCCTTCGGCTGCGATTGTGGTGGCAATTACCGGCACACCGTAAGTCATGCTGGTGTTGATTTTGCCTTTAACGCCAGCGCCATAACGAATGGGGGCGATAGATAGTCTGATACGATCAAAAATTGGTTTTATGTCTGATACAAAGCCTTTAATAATGATATGCGAGGAAGCGTGAGCAGCAATTTTGGGAGGAATATTGGAGCCGATAATCAAAAGTTTTAAATCCGTTTTTAATGAATGGAGTATCGGGAAAATTTCGTGAATAAAAAATTCCATTGCATCAACATTAGGCCGGTGTTCAAAGCCGCCGATAAACAGAATATCCTTTCTTTCTTGATATCCGTAAACGGTTTCCTGGTTTTGATGAATATTCGATAACAGCACTACCGGCACATCGGGAGCTTCTTGTTTAAATAATTCAATTTCTACCGGGCTGACTAATAATGTTTTATCCGCTTTACGTGCAGTGCTCAATTCCTGCAGTTTTAGCCTCTCGGCTGCAGCCAATTGCTGTTTGTCCTGATTGATCAATGCTTGCCGCTGTTCACGCAAGAAATGTAGATCCACGGTATCGAACAGTATCATTGCATTGGTGCAGTATTCTTTTGCGGTGTCTATGAATTGCTCGGCAACATTTACCCGGCTGAGTAATACAACATCATATAGATGCCCATGTGCCATCAAATGCGAATGAATCGAGTCCAGATAAGGCAAATAAAAGCATTCGATACCGATAGATTGCATTTTTCGCGTATAAACCGGATGGTATGCAAGCGTTTTTGCGATAAAACTGACTTTGTATCCTAGTTTTTTGAAAATATGCAACAAATTAAACATGCGTAATGAGCCGGAATCATTGTCGGGCATTAGAACCAGATCATCCAGGACCAGCACACGCTTGCTGACGTCGCGTTCTTTCTCAAGATGGGGCATATCTCCGTTGGTCCGGTGAGATTGCAGCGTTTCACGCCAGCGCCGGTAAAACTTTTCATGGTTAACCGTCTGATAACGTTTGGTGCCTTGCGTGACATCTGTTCCGGAAGACACGCCTTCAAAATGAATGACCGTAACGGCGGGCTGATAGTACACTTTCTTTCCAGCCTTCCTGACCCGGAAAGCGAGATCGGTGTCTTCATAATAAGCCGGGGTATAGTAGTCATCCAATAGTCCGAGATCGATAAGATCTTGCCGTTTAATCATTAAGCAAGCGCCTGAACAATAATCAACTGCTCTGCAATAGGAATATTCCGGCTTTTCCGGATCATCGCTGCGCCCATAATTCCAGGCTGAAGCATCCTGCCACACGATACCTCCGGCTTCTTGCAACTTGCCATCGGGATAAACCAGTTTGACTCCCACCAAGCCGGCATCGGGAAAATCCGAGAATGTGTTTGTTAACCCGTTCAACCAGCCGCGAGTGACAATAGTATCGTTGTTCAACAGTACGATAAAACGCCCTTTTGCGGCATTAACCCCGGCATTGCAAGAATAGATGAACCCCTTGTTCTCTATATTGTGGATGACTGTAATTCCTTTGATGTCATTGAGCATCTTGGCGGTTTCATCGGTTGATGCGTCATCCACGACAATCACTTCATAGGTGCTTTCTGCGCTGTTTTCATAAATCGATTTAAGGCAGGTGAAAGTGTACAAATGTTTGTTGTGAACCGGGATGATAATGGAAATATCGGGATGAGCGGTCTCTGGAAAACTAAGCGGGTGATAGCGGGTTGCTATTGCATAATCATTTTTCTGTGGAAGGGCTATCTGAGGCGTAGAAAAGCACTTTTTGTAGATTCGAGTGAGTAAGGCACGTAATCCTTGTGTTCTTAGAATGTTTATTGCGGCTGGAACGTATTTAAATAGATTGGTCATTTGTAGGCTTGCTTTTGTTGGTATTGATGTATTTCGAAAACCAATTGAAATACAAAGGTTTCTTATTGATATTTGGTGGAACGACAATTGGACGGCATTTTATAGCACGCGATGATCGTTTGTTAACGCACCAGACCGTGGCCATAATAATAATCATCCAATACTAATGTGCGCAGCAAATCAGTTTCTGATCCGGAGGGGTTTTTAATAAACTGCAAGAAAAGATCTTCTGCAACTTCTCCGGGGACTTCAAAATCAGTTAATAAGTTATCTCTGAGATGGATGGATTGGTTAACAAAATCCAGAATACCTCGGCGGATTTCCGCGCGTGTTGCCGCAGTTTGGCGTTCTTCATGTGATTGCTCGCGGAATTCGGGTGTTATATCGGTTGAATTGGTTTTTCTGTAGCACACTACTTGCGCGTCATCGGCGCTTAGAAATTTTTCAATTGTAAAACTTTTTCTATATATGATTGGTTCAGTAGCAGTCGGTTTAGCATAATGACAATAGTAACCCTGTGCAATGACTTGATGTTTCAAAGCAACCTGTTCTGCCGAGTCAAGTGTCATCAAATAATAGCCATGTATTTTTTGTCCCAGAAGCTGATTGAGGCGTTTTTGTGTTGTCGCCGCATAACCAATATCGACAATGGCGGCAGCCGAGTCTTTGTGTAATCCAAGATGATGCAAATAGGCCATTAATCCGGGGCGTTCTTGTTCAGCTTGATTCAGGATTCGCGCTTCGAGTGCTTGCAACAGCGGTTTCAGATGATCGATATTTTCTTCTTCAACCGCAACCATTTTTTTCATTGGCCATATTTTGCGGTGCGCCAATTCCTGATACTCCTCGTCTGATAGTCTTAATCCATACCGCTCAAAAATAAAATCCGGCATTGGGTTGGGCGCATAGTGAGTACACGCGATTTTGAAAATATCGTCCAGATTCGAAATCATCGGCACCGTGATTGCGCGGCGTGAGAGCAACAGATATTCAGATGTAACAGCATCCGCTTTGCCGGATACCCACAAATCGTAAACTATTTTGAGTATTTGACCTTCTCGTGCGAGAAAATATAACCGTTTCATGCCATCGGTTGCCGCTTTTTTAACTAACCATTGCACGAAAGAGAGTACCAGGGGACCCGCGATGGTGAATCCAATCGCCCAAGGTGAAGCGGGAACAAAGTTGGCCGGATCGAAGCGGGGATAGAACACGGGGTGGAAGTTGCCTTGTGTGATGACTCCGAGTGTAAGCTGCTTATTCAGATCATTTCGGGCATCCCGATAGAGAGCTCGTTCGATAACCGGTTCAAAACGCGGAGTTGCCCGCGCAAGTTCGACGGGGCGCATAATATGCATGGTTCTGAATCCCATATCGACCGGTATTTGCACATCAGAATGTTCGTTATCACCGATGACCAGGATTTCATGGGGCAATACATTTTCATCGGCCAGGAGTTGGCGGTAAAAATGACCGGTATCTTTTCTCAATCGATTGTCGGAAGATAGGTGAAACTTATGCCATCCCTCGATTCCACAGCGCGTCAGCATGGTTTCAATGACGGACCGGGGTAGATACATGTCGCTGGCAAGAACGACGCGTTTGCCGAGATTGATGGCGAGTTTGAATAAGGCGATTGTTTCGGGGCGGGGCGACACGATTGCCAGCTCGATGGTTTTCTCAAGTTCGCAGATTTCTTCAACGGCATCTGCTGAAAGACCAGACAAGGCCGCGAATTGTTTGAAAATGGCATCCAAACCGACATCGTATCCTGCGATCCGGCGCGCCTCGTTTTCTGCCGCGGCGCGGAATTCAAGATAAAGCTGACCTGCTTGGCCACCGGTACGCCGGGCGACGATGTGCTTGATACTTTCAGGATCCAGCAGCGGGCGCGTGATCAATGTATCGAATATATCGAATACTACCAGGTGTATGGCGGGGTTTCTGAGTTGAGCGTGGATGTCTTCCGGTTTGTGCGACAGGTACTGATCAATGCGCCAGCGAGACCAGTGATTGGATGGCTTATCCCAGAGAATAACCGCATTTTGGCCGGATTTCCGGGTAACCAAGACGAATAATCGTTCAATGCAATGTGCCAGTGTTGCATCGGTTTGTCCGGTTTCTTCGGGAAAATCTTCGATTCTAAGATGAGCGTCGAATAAAGGTTGTAATGCTTTCGAATGCGCCCAGAACATCGATCCGGCCGGAAAGTCAAAATAGCCTATTGGAAAATCGGCGATGCCCAGTTTTTTACACAGAATATATCCGTTAGTTTTATTGGAGAGCCAAGTATTGGCCCAATAAGGCAGAACAGTTGAATTATGCGGATAAATAAAGCCGGTATTTTTGTAACTGGTTAATAATGAAAAGATTTTCTGGATTTGTAACGAACTGCCCAATAAATGGGTCAACAAATATTCGCGCCAGCCGTCGGCTGCGCCATTGGTATATAGCGATTTTTTGCTATGAATATGCGCTATATAATCATATCCTTGTAATGCTGTGTCAAAAGTACAAAACATGGGGGCAATATCGCGTCCGCGGTTGGGCACGATAGTGACGATTAGTTGCCCTAGATGCGGCAAACGAGAAAAAGCATGCTGGCATATTTGGCGTGCTGCCTCATCGGGCGTTGAAACAAACAAGTCATACGGAAAAGGCATGTTACCCAGATAGCTTGCAAATTCTGCTGCCAGATCCGCGTAAAAAATATGTGCGTGGATCGCAATGCGTCCGGCTGGCGGTGTTGCTAGCGGTGCAATCGTGGAAAGATCGACCATGCCTGCCAGAGAGCCATAGGAATCCACAGTCCCTGGAGTCGAATGACCGGCCTTGCTTGCACGCCATGTCTCATAATGCCCCATCCCGGAAAATAGCGGACCGGCGACGCGATAGGCGATATTCAATGCATTTTTGCGCCATCGCACCGGAAATTGCCAGTAGATAGCTTTGAGTAACGGGAAAATTCTGCGCCGCACCCCATCCCAAGCGGCGTGATGCTGTCCACGGATTATCCGAACAAGGAACCGGAAAGGGGCCGTGATTTTCCATGAGGTTGAGTGAAATATGTCATGAATTGTTTTTTGCAGATCACTGATTATTGTTTGCAGGGATTGCTCACGCTGAGTACTTGCAATTGTGTTTTGATTCAGTTGACTGTGTAGCGAAGCAAGCAAGTGTTCATTACTAGCTAATTGGCTGCGAAGACTGGATATCAAGTGTTCACTTTCCGTTAACTGATTGCGAAGGCCGGATATCAAATGCTCGCTATCAGCTAACTGGTTGCGAAGATTGAATCCCAAATGTTCACTATGCGCTAATTGGCTGCGAAAACTGGATATCAAATCTTCACGGTATTCAATTAAATCCTCCAATTGCTTACCGGTTAGCAGCATTTTCCATTTATCGTAAACTTTGCTTCTCGATTCCTTTAGAAAAGTTTCATCTTGCTGGAGCCCTAAGCCGGAGTATCCATAATTGTGGTAAATAGCGGTAATGTTGTCGATGTGCAATATTTCGCTGTGCTGTGCGACTTGAATCCAGAAATCCCAATCTTCAAAAACTTGCAGGTTTTCATCAAAACCGCAATGATCTTGCGTGACTAAAGACTGCTCAAACAGCATGGCATGAATCGGGATAAAATTTCTGCCCCAAAGCCGGCGTTGATCGTAAGGTTCGTTAAATGCAGTGACTTCCTGAAGTTGCCAATCCACATAGTGCTCAACGCGTACGCCAGAGTATACGCATCGAACGCCGGGATGATTTTGTAGCGCAGTAACTAGGTTTGTAATGTGTTCCGGATAAAATAAATCATCGTCATCAAGGAAAATCAGATAGTTTCCTTTCACCGAATGCAGCCCGATGTTGGCTGCCCGGCTTCGATCCAATGGTTCGCCATTCTCAATGGTTCTGAGTGGAAAGCGCCCGCACCATTCACCTAGTTTTCGATGGTCTTCCCCCTTTGCGTCCACCACCACCACTTCGATATTCTGATAAGTCTGCAAAGCCACGGAGTCCAATGCATCGGATAACGTGGGCCGATCCATGCTGCGGATAATGACGCTGACCAGTGGCAGATCGCTGCTATCCAGCGGAAGTCCCAGTAGTTTTTGGCGGGTGTGCTCGGATTGATAGAGTTTGAGCGGATCGTTCGCTAACTCTTCCGAGGAAAGGAGTATATAGGCTTCTGCCGCGATGACATCGGCCGGCAGTGTATAGGTGCGGTAGTGATTCAGTGATGCAATATGCTGATCGTAGCGCTGCTTTGTATTTTGTGAAATAAAACAGGCCATCGCGGCTGCCTTACGTGCAACCAAATCGCTGATATCGAGTAACTGATTGGGGGGCAATGGAATGCCCACTTCGTACAATGCAATGTTGACCATAGCACCGATGCGTCTGACAGCCTCAACAGCTGCCATACTCAACGCGCGATGGTCCGGATGCATTTCAAAAACCGATGGAACATACACCAGATCAGCGCCGGTTTCGCGGATGGCGGTCAAAATTTCCTGAATCAGTTTCTCGCCATAGCAGACTTGCCGATCCTGGTGTTGCCAGAAAACCGGTGTGCCATAGCCAAGTATCTCAGCTGCGGCCGCGCTTTCCTGTTGACGCTGCTGAATGTATTCAGCTTTTGTTTCTTCGCTTGCGCCATAAGCGCCATCGGATACTACGATAACGTGAACAGGAATGCCTTGTTCAACGTGGCGCATAATGGCTCCGCCACAACCGAATACTTCATCGTCGGGATGGGGAGCAAATACAAGTGCGCAATTACCAGGGATTGTTCTAACAGCTTGGTAGGGAATGAGTGTGTTTTCCAATATTTCTCGCTAAAAGTTCTTACTTTAGATTATCGATCCGGCTCTCAAGTGGTGCGGATATTCATGTCTTGAAAGTCTATGGTGGCAATGTTCGCATTTATTGTTTTAACTTGCAATTCTCCATGACGGCCGTGCGGATTGCGCTTTGACATCGATACAGCGCGCCATTTCCGGTCTTCTGTTTTTATTCTCGCAATGCTGTCAGGCAACGTGCAACCAATGCGGTGACTGGCGTCGGTAGTGCTTCTTAGAGGTAATTTCTTGCATTTAATTTTGGTAAGGAAGCCTTTCTTATATTCTAAAAGAATATAAGAATATATTTATATATTATTTCTCTTATATAGAAACTCAATCTTATAATGCGCGCAAGTGATCGGATTGGATTGGTCACGAGAGTCAAGTATCACTATGAATATGGTATTTGCAATGCACCATTAATGCTCTGCGGGGCTGGTTGTATAGCCACTGAGCATCAAGCCCTTATTCTCATCTTATTGTTACAGTAAGGATTACACCATGAAAATAAACAAACTAAAAAGTCTTGCGGCAGCACTGTCTCTGCTAGCTGGCTCGAATATGGCGCATGCGTTGACGCCATGGAATGACGGTCCGCCTGACATCGTGATTTATACATCCGGCGGCGCGGCGCAAGATAGAGCGATTGATTTGGCGGTCGTGAGTTCCCTGGTTGAGCCGGGAACCGATGACTGGTTTAGTGATAAAACTTCAACCGGTTCTATCGGTGGCCGTTGGCGCGCTTATTACTTCATTGGCAAATCAACGTTAGGTGAAGGTCTGGCGGGACGGAAAATTCTGTTTGAGAAACGGTCTTACGGTGCGGCCGGTTACGGGGTTATCCCACTGGTCGCCAATGATGGCCGGGGTATTCCTCTCGAACATTTGAATATCCAGGGCTTGCCGCAAACTGCCTGGACAGCGGACGGAGCCAAACGTTGGGTTGCAACCATCACCGGCGCCAATGCCAGCACCTACCTAGCTAAGGTACCTTCGGATGCTGGTTTTCTTGGCGTCGATCCCGACATTCTGTTGAAACCGGGCACCGAGAACTATCCCGAACAAGTTAAAGAGCTGATTTCCGGTCAGTTTGAGTCCGGTTGGCCGACCAATATCGATCGTTTCCCGGATACCTTTGCAGCACTATCGACCGGCGGTCTGGTGTACGGCATCAGTGTCACCGAAGATCTATACCGTGTGTTACAGGCTGCGCAAATCCGATCCGGAGAATTGCCGAGCGACACAGTCATCGGCCGTTATGACGATAAAAGCCTGCCATCGCTGAACCGTACTTTCCTGGCTTCGTTATTTGCAGGAAAAATATCGGCGTGGGATCACGTGAAGATTGTGGATAAGCTCAATGGTAATCAAGTCAGAAGCTTGACCGATTCAGAGATTCTTTCCGATGCGGGTGTCGATGCGCCAACCAAAGAATCGGTAACGGGCGGTCAATTAACCCCGGTCGCCATCAGCCGCCGTAACAGGGGTGCGGCCATCGGAGCTGTGGGTCATGCCAAGTTGCTCAATTATCCGTTTGCCAAGGGATCAAATCCACCCGCAACGGTCACTCCCGACGGGGAATTTGAAGAAGAATCGACGTTACCTATTGTCAAGGCTCCGGGTGGTGCAAGACCGACCGACGATTTGCTGAAAGATTGGCAAAATGGCACAAACAGCACTGGATGGAATAATGTCTCGGATGGCGCCGGTTTTGCCAAACGCTGGGGAATAGCATTCCAGTCCGGTGACCGCAACGCGGGAGCAACGGTTGAAGGTACCGGCGGTCAAGGCTGGCGTTATATCAAAATCGATGGCTATGCACCGACCATCGCTAACGTAGCTGCCGGCACCTATCCCTATTGGGCGGAAGGCGTGGTCCTGGGGAAAATCGAGAAACCATGGGATCCTGATTGGGCGATTAAAGCGCGTGCACTGATCGCTTTCGCACAAGATTTGGGTAGCCCGACTGTGGCTGCTGCAGCGAATGCGAATTCCAATCTGACCTTCGGCCGCTCCGGAATTTTTGCTACCACGAAAGATCCTCGCGGTTTCAGAGGAGCAGTTCCTTTCAACGAAAACAACCCTGTTGTTCCTTATACACATTTGAGTGTGGGAGGCGCGCCTAAAGCGTTCCCCTATCCAAGTCTGGAGGTTGCACCGGTTGCGGATCCCAGTGTGACGGAGTTCGAGTTGAAATAAATTCCAGAACATTTGATAAGTTGACTCGCTGTGCCTCTTTTGGGGCATGGCGAGTTCATTTGAAGAATCTGGTTATTTTCTTTTACTAATCAATCAATAAAGAAGGGCGGATGAGGATTGTGCATTGAGCACAGGCACTTTCTTTGCCTAAATAATGCTTAGTTATTTTGTTAAGTTTTTTCATTACTTTTAATTAATTACTGATTACATGTTCCAAATGATACTGCCTCTGTTCATTTCACTGCTTGCGTCTTGTCTATCCATGCCTGCGTGGGGAGATCAAAAATCATCGGAACAGGTGCATGCCGGGCAATCGCAGCCAAAATTCGATTTGCTGGTGCTGCAAGTAGATGGAAATACCATCCTGGAACAACAATTAATTGAAAAAACGGTATATCCATTTCTGGGTTACGACAAATCCATCGACGATGTTGAAAGCGCCCGCCAAGCCCTGGAAGCGGTTTATAAAGAGCAAGGTTATCCTACCGTGCTGGTGGAAATCCCCGAACAGGATGTGGTGGAAGGGCAGGTTCGTTTGCAAGTCATGGAAGGTACCATCGAACGTCTGAAGATTACCGGGTCGCGCTATTTTTCTCTGGGGAAAATCCGTGAACAAGTACCCGCATTGGCTGCGGGACAAGTGCCGCATATGCCGGACGTTCAAGAACAGGTGGCCGCATTGGGCAAACAATCGGGTGATCGCCAAGTCACGCCGATATTCCGCGCTGGTTCCACACCCGGTAAAACCGAAGTCGAACTGCGGGTTGCCGATACGTTTCCATTGCACGGCAGTTTGGAAATCCACGGCAATAATCCGGAAGGGACAACGCGTCCGCGCCTTGTAGGCACATTACGTTACGACAACTTATGGCAGCGTTTCCATAGCGCGTCTTTTCAATATCAAGTAACACCGGAAAATCCCAGCGAGATTCAGGTGTGGTCAGGCACTTATGTCATGCCGACCGGTTTTTCCGATACCCGTCTGGCGATGTATGGTATCGGCATTGACTCGAATACCAAATTGGGAACACCCATCGGCGGATTGACGGTTGTCGGCGCCGGTACCATCTATGGCGCGCGTTTGACCAAACCTTTGGCTACCCGGGAAACCTACAACCATAATCTGGTTCTCGGTTTTGACTACAAAAATTTTAACCAAGCCATTACCGTTCAGGGACAGGACGAGAATTCCACGCCCATTTCTTACACGGCATTTCAGCTGGGCTACGACGGAAATTGGCGTTACAACAAGGCTGTGACATCTATTAATGCTGCCGCCAATTTTGCGGTACGCGGCTTGGGAAATGAAACGCAGGAGTTTGAAGACCGGCGCTTTAAGGCGCAAGCCAATTATGCTTATCTGACTTTAGGGGCCAGGCATTTGCAAGAACTGCCGGGCGACTTCAGAGTGGCCGTGCGGACAAGAGGTCAAATCACGAATACACCGCTCATCAGTAATGAGCAATTTTCTGTCGGCGGTCATCAAAGCGTGCGCGGTTACCACATGACGCAGCAATTGGGCGATCACGGCGTTAATTTTTCGGTTGAGTTGCAGAGCCCGATGCTTCAACCGACTAGCTGGGAAATCATCCGCAGTTTCCGTCCGCACATATTTTTCGATTACGCGGCTTTATGGATTAAAGAGCCGCTCCCCCGTAATCCCGATTTCTACAAACTGGCAGGTGCTGGTGCAGGTTTCAGAATGCAATTGCACAAATTCTTAAGCGGTGAGTTTGACTGGGCTTACCCGCTGTACCGGCAAGGAAAGGTCGATGTGGGCGATCAGCGCTTTGACTTCCGGCTGAATTACGAATTTTAGATTTTGCTTCGCGCCTATCAAATAGAGGTTGAGTATGAATAAGAACAAACAATCAACATACGCGAATGATAGTTTCCAGCTGAAACCATTGTTTCTGGCGATACGCACACTTTTGGCCGGTAGCATCACCCTGATGAGCAACAGTTATGATGTCCGCGCCGAATTGCCGGTGCCGGTTGATCCTGCCGCGCTCGCATCGCATGGGCAAGCTGCCGCCAGTATTTCCGGTGACAGTATGATTATTAAACAGATCTCGGATCGGGCGACGCTGGAGTGGCAGAGCTTCAATATCGGTGAACATAATAGTGTCAAATTCGATCAGCCTTCCGCAACGGCCATTTCATTAAACAATATTCACCAGGCTGATCCTAGCCGTATTCTCGGCTCCTTGACGGCCAATGGCCAAGTCTATCTGGTCAATCAAAACGGCTTTCTTTTCGGTAAGGACTCGCAAGTCAATGTGAATGCTTTGGTAGCCACGACCTTGGGTATCAGCGAAGAGACGTTCCAGCGCGGTATTACCAAGGTTTTCGATATCAATAATGCCGCAGCCTTGCAAGGCAATAGTGAGATTTATCTGAAGAACGAGCAGGGTCAGTTCATCCTGGATCCGAATGGCGAAAAAATAAAGATTCAGATTTTTGTCGAAGCCGGCGCGCAGATTAAAACCAGCGGCGACAATGGCCGTGTGATACTGGCGGCGCCTGTGGTTACCAATGCAGGCACGATTCAAACACCAGGCGGCCAGACCATTCTTGCTGGGGCGCAAGATAAAGTGTATTTGCAAGAGGCTGGTACCAAATCCGATATTCGCGGGCTTTTGGTCGAAGTCGGAACCGGCGGTGAAGTCAATAATATCGGCAAGATTCTGGCGGAACGCGGCAATGCGAGTCTAATCGGCTTTGCCGTGAATCAGGAAGGCATTGCGTCGGCGACTACTTCGGTGCAATTGGACGGATCGGTCCGGCTGCTGGCGCGTGAAGGTATTCAAGATCCGAGCGGCACGGGCGGAAAATTAACAGGCAGCGTTACAACACGCAGAACCGAAAAGGATGATGGTTTAGGTAAAAGCGCTACCGTGACGCTGGCCGAAGGCAGCCGCACCAGCGTCGATCTGGATGCCGACAAAACGGCGAAGGCCATCGATGCGCAGCCGCAGGAATCCTCAAAAATTGAAATCAGCGCACACGAAGTTCATTTGAAAGAACGCTCCGTGCTCGAAGCAAAATCGGGGATTATCGATGTCAAGGCACTGGATAATCTGGCCGATGCGTCCATTAAAGGAAGCGCCCGCATCTATCTTGAAACCGGCAGCACAATCGATGCATCCGGAGTCAAGAACGTCGTGTTGCCGATGGAACGTAATGTTGTGCAAGTCGAGTTGCGCAAGAACGAATTGCGCGATGCGCCTTTTCAACGTAATGGCGTTTTATTTGCCGAGAAAGTATCGGTTGATTTGCGCGATGCGACGCTGGTCTATGACCCGAATACCGGTTTACTGACCAGCGCTACCATCCCGATCGCGGATATCAAGGGCGCGGTTGATCGCATTGAGCGGAATATTGATGAGCGCAGCACAGCGGGCGGTTCCATCAATTTGACTTCCAGCGGCGATGTGATTACGCAAGCGGGCAGCAAGATAGATTTCTCCGGTGGTACGGTTGCCTATCGCGATGGCTATATCGAAACCACTTTAGTGGTTTCCGGCGGCTTTGTTTCCGATATTGCGCACGCCGATCCCAACCGTCCTTATGACGCCATACTGAATCATTTCACAAAAGTTCATCCGAAATGGGGCATCACCGAAAGCTGGGCGATTTCCGGCATGGCGCTCAAGCACTTTGAACGCGGTTATATCGAAGGTAAAGCGGGCGGCAATCTGACGATTAATGCCTATGAGGCGATGCTGAATGGTGTTCTGGACGGCACGACTGTTGATGGTTCCTTGCAGAGACAACAAGCTCAGCGCGCCGATGGCAGCAATTTCTCGATCGATTTAAGCCGGAACAACCTGTTCGGTAAACAAAATGTAGTGTTCAGCCAGAACATGGATCCGCCGGTACCGGCACTGAAACCGAATGCGCCAATACCGCGAGAGGCTAATAAAAAAGAACCCATCGCACTGAATATCGATGCGGAAAATCTCAAAAAATCCGGCGTACGGAACGTCAGTGTCACGACCAACGGTTCGGTTACCATCGGCCCGGATGTGCAACTTGAATTGCCCATAGGCGGCAAGTTGACGGTAGCGGCGAGCGGTAGCGACATTCAAGGATCGCTGACAGCACCGTCTGGCGATATCACTTTCAAGCCGGTGGTCGTCAATAGCGATCAGTTGCTGCCGAACCCGATAACCTTGGGCGCGTATTCACAAATCGATGTCAGCGGGCGCTGGGTTAATGATCTGCAGAACATTCGTTCGGGCCTGCCATTGGATCCGGTATCGGTTGACGGCGGTTCGGTCACGTTGATCAGCGAACAGGGAGATTTGCGGTTAAATGATGGCAGTCTGATCAACGCCAATGGCGGCGCTTGGTTGCAAATCATCGGCGGCACCTGGGGTGGGCGCGGCGGATCGATTCATCTTGAAGCGGCTACTGTCGAGCCGGGCGGTAAATCGTCCAGCTTGATACTCGATGGCGAGTTATCGGCTTTCGCGCTCAATCAAGGCGGTCAGCTGCATCTGGCTTCCAATGAAGTGATTATTGGCAGCGCTGCGGATGTGCCTGCACGTTCCACTTCGACTGTTCAGCCTTTGGTGCTGGCGCCGGAGTTTTTCCAGAAGGGCGGTTTCTCCGATTTTAGTTTGAGCGCCAATCTCTACGGTCTGAAAGTGGCCGATAATGTCAGCGTCCATCCTATTCAGCAGAATTTTTATTTATCGGCTAATGCCGCCAGCCAGCTCACCGGCGCTGATTTGCAAGCATTCAGTTCGATCGTGACATTACCGGAAGCTATCCGCCAGCCCGCCAATCTGCATCTCTCCGTTGCACCATCGATCGCGCAGAATCGCCAGGAGCAATTGACAATCGGCGCAGGCGCATCGATTAAAACCGATATTGGCGGCCGGGTTGAGATGAATTCGGCAACTTCTATCCTGATCGAAGGCAGTATCGATGCACCCGCCGGGACAATCAGCACAACCATCGATCCGCCAGCGCGTGGCGACACCGGTTTTTATAACGCGCAAGGCATCTGGCTGGGTGCAAACAGCAGCCTGAATGCACGGGGTGTTTTCAAAGAACAGTTGAATCCTTATGGCTTGCACATGGGCGATGTTTTGCCGGGCGGGCATATCGATCTCATCGCCAATAGAGGTTACATCGTCAGCTATGCCGGTTCTTTAATCGATGTGAGCGGTACGCGCGAACGCGTTGATTTTCGTGAGCCGGATCAAAGCGGCAATGCATTTGTGCCGGTCTCACGCGATATTCCTTCGTTTGGCGGTCAAGTCACTTTGAAAGCGGGCGAAGGGATGCTAATCGACGGTACCTTCAAAGCGGATGGCGGCACGGCTTCCGGCGGCGGCACACTGTCCGCCGAAATCAACAAAGGGCTGCGCGATAAACCGGAATTCCCCGTGGGCGGCGGCTTTTTCCCGGACGATGTGGCCGCGCTTACCAATAGACCGCGCAGCATCGTTATTTCAGCCGCATCAGATCCTGTGATACCGGGCGATTTATCGCTGGGCGGTAATATCAATACGGAACGTTACAATGGCTTGGCTTTTTTCAATAATGATCAATTAAGCCACTCCGGATTCAACGCATTACAGCTTAAAACCGATGTGCTTGGCGGCGATGGCCAGTACCGCGGAAGCATTCGTTTCAATGGCGATATGCAGCTGGCAGCGCATAAGGAAATCATTCTGGATACACCCAGTATCGAGACTTCCAGCAACCAGGTCAGTTTGAACACAACCTATGCCGCGCTGGGATCCACGCAAAGCCGTATCGATACGCAATTATCGCAAGGCTTATTCGATACCCGGCTGGCGCCAAATGCAGCGGGCGGCGCAGGGCGGTTTTCGGTTGCGGCGAAAGGAATTGATTTGGTTGGTGGCCTGAGTTTTAACGGTTTTGGCCAGGCTGAATTATTCAGCGAAGGCGATGTGCGCGCCGTGGGCATTCAGATAAGACCGGACACGAAAAACTTTCTCGGCACATTCAAATTTGCGGGTGATTTGGCGATAACCGCCTCGCAGTTGTATACCGCGACATTGACCGATTATACGTTTGCGCTCGGCGGTACTGGGCAGGAAACGCTGACTATTCTGCAAGGCTCCGGTGCACAAACACCGGTGCTCTCCGCAGGTGGCAGTCTGACGATTAACGCGCCGAACATTAAGCAACATGGCACCATCGAGGTTCCATTCGGCAGCATTAATCTGAATGCCGGTAATCATTTGGTATTGGCGCACGGTAGTTATACTTCGGTATCGGGCAACAGCTTAACCGTACCGTTTGGCCGCGGTGCGGCGGGTATTAATTGGTTGTACCCGATGACAGCCGATGGCGCAATTAACCGGCTGATTTCGTCGCCGCCGGAAAAACGGCTGGCGCTGACGGGTACCAACGTTGAATTGCAAGAAGGCGCCAAGCTTGATCTGTCGGGCGGTGGCGATTTGTATGCCTACGAATTCATTCCGGGTCCGGGCGGGTCACGCGATATTCTGGATCCGCGCGCTGCCGGTTATGTTCCTAAATTCGCGGTAATGCCGGGTTTCAATCCGGCCCTGACGCCGATTGATCCGCTGGAATTTTCATCAGCGAATTTGCATGCCGGCGATAGCGTTTATCTGAGCGCCGGTTCCGCCTTGAAAGAGGGCTGGTATACCTTACTGCCTGCACACTACGCCTTGTTACCCGGCGCGTATCTGATCACACCAAGACCGGATATTCCGGATATTACACCGAGTCAGCGCTTTACTGATTTTACCGGCGCAACGATTGTTTCCGGGCACTACGGCACGGCGGCCGCCGATATTCAAAATCCCCGCACGCAAGGTTTCTCGGTGGCGCCGGGAACACAGGCGAGACTCTTCTCCGAATATACCAATTATTCCGCCAATCAGTTTTTTGCCAAAGCGGCAGAACAAAAGGGCATCGCCCGTCCACAGTTGCCCGAGGATGCGGGCAGTCTGGCAATCACCACGCGTGAGCATCTGACGCTGGCAGCGGATCTGGCGGCGGCTCCCGCCAAAAACGGCAGGGGCGGGCAAGTGGATATCAGTGCCGACCGCTTAGCCATTGTAGGCCGCCAGGAAGATTTGCTGGCGCCGGTTCCCGGTACAGTCAAATTACTGGCTGACGATCTGAACCACTTAAATGCTCCCAGCTTGCTGCTCGGCGGGGTGCGTGGAAAAGATACGAGGGGTCAACGGGTAACGGTAACCGCACAAAACCTGAATATCGATGGAAATAGTCATTTGCAGGGCCAGGAAATCATTTTGGCGGCACGTGATGAAGTGAGAGTTTCTTCCGGTGCGCTGATCGAAAGCAAAAAAGATGGCAGTGGCACGGCGGCGGATTTGTTTATCGAAAACAGCGGCGCAACCAATAGCGATGGCGCACTGTTGCGGGTTTCTTCCTTCAATCAAGTGGGACTGAACCGTGACCGCAGTGTTACTGGCAGTACCGGTGTTTTGACCATTGAAGAAGGCGCGCGGCTGAAAGCGGACGCTTCCATGGCGCTCGATTCCACCAGAAATACGGTATTTGACGGTCTTATCGATATGAATGGCGGTTCGCTGGCATTGAAATCCAGCCGCATCAGCGCGGGCGCCGCGCCGCTTGGCACGGAAGGGCTGGTGCTGAAGAATATTCCCTTGAATCTCACTGAGCTGAAGTTAATCAGTACATCCGATTTCGATTTGTACGGCGATGTCGTTTTGCAATCGAAGCAGCTTGAAATCAACGCAGCGCGAATCAATGGCTTCAATAATGCGGGTCTCGGTGCGCAGATCAATGCGGATAGCGTTACTTTCAGAAATCCGGGCTTCAATTCCGCCCGGACCGGCACGGGTACAGGCGCGTTAACGCTGAATGCGAAAAATATCCTGCTGGCGGAAGGCGACTATGCCATTTCCGGTTTCGGTAACACCACCTTCAATGTGTCCAATGCGATTACCGGATTGGGGTTAATGCAGGATGCGCAAACCGGCAATAGCACTTTGGCCAAGCCAGGTTCGTTAAGCGTAGCCGGAGACCTGAATTTGAATGCCGCTTATTTTGCCGGTAATTCCGGTTCCACTACGCGTATTGATGCCAGTGGTCACCAAATCAACTTTAACCGGCTGGGCAGCACTGTGCCGGGAAGATCCGCAGGGCTGGGATCGGCATGGTCGGTAACAGCCAATGCAATTGCCGGTAATGGTTTCTTTGATCTGCCGGGAGGTATTCTTGAGTTACATGCGTTAGCCGGTGATATTAATCTGAATAGCGGTGCACAGATCGATGTTTCAGGCCGTGCCGTGCCATTCGCAGAACTGACTCGATATGCGCCAGCGGGGCGCGTTGTATTGTCGGCCGATGCTGGGAATATTAATTTTGAAAGCGACGCGAACATCC
Source organism: Nitrosomonas sp. Is24 (assembly GCF_033063335.1). NCBI lineage: Bacteria > Pseudomonadati > Pseudomonadota > Betaproteobacteria > Nitrosomonadales > Nitrosomonadaceae > Nitrosomonas > Nitrosomonas sp. Is24. Next base: position 317,682 of record NZ_JAWJZG010000001.1, read on the forward strand.
GGCTTGCCGGTGCGGCGGGCAGCGAAGCCAGTCAGATTGAGCATGCCAGCAAGGCTGGCATGCTGCACGTTCAAGTTCCCAAAGGTCAGTTCAATTGGCACGGTGACATAGACGCATCGGCTTCTGCAAACACCCAAGGCGGAAGCATCCGCTTGGACGCGGATAATTTTGGCGCGGATGGTTTGTCCGCGTTGAACGCCAAATTAGCGAAGGCGGGATTTAATCAGGAATTAAGCCTGCGCCAGCGTCATGGCGATATCGCAATCGCTGCGGCCGATACGATCAAAGCCGATCAATTCAATCTGACTGCCGATCAAGGAAAAGTGACTATCGTAGGCCGGATCGATGTAGGGGGTAATGCTGCCGGTTCAGTCAATATCTACGGCGCTAATGGTGTCGCGCTGGGTTCCACCGGTGCAATTACGGCTAAATCTACTGCGAATGGTGCAAAAGGCGGCAGCGTGATCTTGGATACCGTGCACCGGCAGGACGCCGGTAGCGGCTTGCTGGATTTGTCGGCTTCCGGCGGAGTGATCGATGTTTCCGGCGGCAGTGGCGGTGCTGGCGGGGATGTCCATTTACGCACCGGCAGGGATTCGAATCATGCCGTTGCCGTTACAGCGATCAATACGCGCATTACCGGCGCTGATCCGAATCATGCGGTGCTCGAAGCGGCACGGGTTTATTCCGGTCAATCGGTCATTACGAGCGATGCCATCCAAGCGTGGAAAGCCGACACCGCTGCATTCATGGCGAACAGGCCGTTGCTGGCGAATCTTTCCGGAACGGCACTGCAATTTTTGCCGGGCATAGAAATACAAAGCAAAGGTGATTTGACGCTGCAAGATCGCTGGGATTTCATGGAAGGCGCATGGAATGAAAAAACGCTGAGCTGGGATTCCAACTGGCGCTACTCGGCCTCGGACGGACAAAAAACATTGCCGGGCTTTCTCACTCTGAGAGCCAATAACAATCTCAATATCAATGCCTCATTAACCGACGCCTTTGCGAGAACCCCCATCGTTGGCCAGAAACCGGAAAACCGTTTCCCTGACATGATACAGCCGGGTTTATCCTGGAGTTATGGTTTATATGCAGGCGGCGATATCAATCTGGCAGCAACCGATAATCGATCAAGCCCGGCCCAGGTGGTGGTCCGGACGGGTACCGGCAGTATTGATGTGGAAGCCGGAGATGATGTGCGCTACCTGAGTAATCCCGGCGATGCAAAAGCCGCGGCCGCGATTTATACCATGGGCACACCCGCACAGTACACGCGCGGTCAGTTATTGGCGGGCAGTATTCCCGGCGCGCCTGCGCGTTTTTCCGGCGAATCTGACACCAATTATTTGAACCGTCTCGATCCGGCGTGGTTAAACAGTGTGTTGCGGTATGGTTTTGCCAATGAGGTTTTGCTGGGCACGCAGTTTGTTGTGGCGGATTATCCGACGCAAGGCGGCGACATCTCGATCCATGCCGGGGGAGACATACAAGGCATTGCAACCGGCCAAAAAATCAGTGACTGGCTGGTGCGCAGCGGCGTTTGGGACGTGAATCACCGGCCCACAGCTTGGGGTATCAATATCAGTGGCGATACTTTCAGTAGCCGCGGTGTTAGAACGTTTAATCAGAATGTCGGTGCGTTGGGCGGCGGTGAGGTTACGATTGAAGCCGGCGGGGATATCCGCAATTTATCCGCAATGCTGCCCACCACGGGTAAACCGCTCGGGACGATTAGTGCCATTTCCGGCTTTGCCACCACCTGGAGTGCTAACGGTACCCAGATTAATGGCGGTGGCGCATTGTCGGTTACGGCTGGTAATAACATCGCCGGTGGCGAATATTATGTCGGCGAGGGACAGGCCAATATAACCGCAGGCGGCAGTTACTCCGCATCGGCGGAAGCAGGAAACGCGCTGCATCTAGGTGATGCGCAGGTCAATGTCAGTGCGCGCAATGACCTGGTTCTGGCATCCGTGGGCAATCCCACGATACGCGGTCAGGATTCTTTACCGGTTGGTTCCGGCGGTACCGATTCGCGCTTTTTTACTTACAGTGATCGCAGTGCCATTTCACTTGCAACAACCGGCGGCAGCGTGGTCCTGAATAACAGCCCCGAATCGGGGTTCGGTTTCAGCGTGTACCCGGGCACTTTGAAAACGGTTGCGTACTCCGGCGACATCCGTGTCAATAATTCGATGACCTTGTTTCCGTCATCCCAAGGTCAATTTGAGCTGCTGGCGCAGAGAAATATATCCGCAGATAGAAGTGCCGCGCAGTTCTTCAATATCGGCATGTCCAATACGGATATTTCATTGTTGCCAGGTATCGCTTCACCCGCGCAGCAAGTCGAAGGCAATTTGGTCAGCGGTATTATCCGCGCGCGCGAACGTCTGAATCTGACCACGCCTGATCCGCTCCTTATCAATGCGCCGGTCCCGGTACATTTGGGCAACGCCAGCAAACCTGCGGTCATTGCGCATTTGGGTGACATCGCATTCGCCACTGATAAGGAAGCGACCTTTTATTTGCCTAAGGCTGCCGAATTTGTTGCAGGCCGGGACATCAAGAATCTGACCCTGAAAGGCCAGAATCTGGCGGCTGACGATATTACTCGCGTACAAGCGGGACGAAATATCCTGTACGACACGATCATCAATAACGATGGAAATATTCTTTCCAATATCAGAAAGCTGGAGCTTGGCGGGCAGGGTCAATTGCAAGTGCTGGCTGGGGAAAGCATCAATCTCGGCAGCTCTAACGGCATTCAAACCATCGGCAATTTATTCAACCGCACGTTGAGCGACGAAGGTGGAGCGGCGATTACGATTCTGACCGGTTTGGCCGGGAAAATGGATTTGGCCGGTTTTATCAAGCGTTATGAGAATACCGACAAATATCGAAAAATCCTGCAAGGGCTTGCCGATTTGCCGGAAGCTGAACAGCGCCAGCATCTGGGTACGTTGTTGAATGTTTTTTACAATGAAATCAAAGAATCCGCATCGGCTGCGGCGGCTGCGCCCGAATCAAAACGCAAGGATCTTTACGAGCGCGGCTTCGAAGCGATCAAAACGCTTTTTCCGGATGAATCCTATAGCGGAAATCTCGGTTTGGTATTCAGTCAGATTAAAACGTTGGACGGTGGCGACATCAATCTGGCGGTTCCCGGGGGTAATGTCGATGTCGGCCTGGCCGGACAATTGGCGGGGATTCGTAAAACCCCGGAACAACTGGGTCTGGTCGTACAGCAGAAGGGTAATCTCAGTGCTGTAGTCAATGACAATTTCAATGTCAATCAATCGCGCGTCTTTACTTTACTCGGTGGCAACATTCTCGTGTGGTCGTCCGAAGGCAGCATCGATGCCGGTAAAGGCGCTAAGTCAGCGATCTCCGCACCGCCGCCAGTCAGCGTGGTGGATGAGCGCGGCAATATCGTCACCATTTTCCCGCCGATCGTGTCCGGCAGCGGCATACAAGCGGTCGGGAAGGGAAATGTGGTATTGGCCGCGCCGGTGGGGGTGGTGGATGCCGGTGAAGCGGGTATCAGCGGCAGTCAAATTGTGATTGCGGCAACGGCGGTGATTGGCGCTTCCAATATTCAAGCTTCGGGCGGCACGGTGGGTGTGCCCACCAGTGTTGTCGCGCCGACCGGCGTGGCCGGTGCGGATGGCGCTGCTGCCAGCGCGGCGCAATCGGCATCGCAATCCGCGTCGCGTGGAGGTTCAGGGCGCGATCAGGATGACAAGAATAAACAGAAGGGAGTCAGCATGTTGAGCACTGATGTGGTGAGTTATGGCGATTGCAGTGTGAAAGACATCAAGGAAGGAAAGAAAGGTTGCGGTGATTAAACGCACGGTATTTATTTTTGATATGGGAATCGTTGGTTAATGAAGAAATTTTTGTTTATGCATCGTTTTATATTGCTGTTGATACTGACATTAGTATCTGTGGAGGGCCGCGCCTGGTGGAACGATGCATGGCCTTCACGCAAACAATTGACGGTTGATGCCAGCATCACCGGGGCTGATATACAAGGTACCGTGCAGGATTTTCCGGTACTGGTGCGTTTGCACAGCGGTAATTTTGGTTTTTTTCTCGATCTGGCGGAAAACGGTAAAGATCTGCGCTTTATGCAGCAGGATAAAACCGCGCTGAAGCATGATGTGGAGAAGATCGATTCACTGGTAGAGCTTGGATTGGTCTGGGTCAAATTACCCGTGGTTCGTGGCGGTATCAGTAGTGGTAGTGACAATTTCACGATGTATTACGGCAATGCCAATGCGGCAAACGGTTCCGATCCCCAAGGCATTTACGATGTCAATCAAGTGCTGACCTACCATTTCAAGGAGGGCGAAGCGCTGCCTCAAGATGCGACGGCCTATTTACTGCACGCAAACGATTCCAAAGCCATTATCGATCCGAATGGATATATCGCCGCTGCTGCGCGCTTTGAGGGGCAAGGCGGAATTAAAACAGGGGCGCAACCGGCGCTGGAGATCGATCCGGAAAATGGCTGGACATTCAGCACCTGGATTAGAACCGAGCAGGAGCAGAATGCCACGATTCTGCAGGCCAAGGATGCCACTGCGCAGCTTGAAATCAAGTTACAGGGCGCATTTGTACAAGCCAGTTATCAAAACGGCAGCGGTAGTGCGAACCAAACCGGTGCAATCAGCTTGACTCCGGGACAGTGGCAGCATCTGGCGCTGGTGGTTGAGAAAAACAATTTGCTGCTTTATCTCGATGGCGTACAGGTGGCTAACGCGCCGATTGCATTGAAACCATTTTCACCGGCGCTTTTAATCGGCTCATCCGAAGCAGGAGCGCATCTGACCGGTTGGCTGGATGAAGTGCAAATCGCCAAGATTGCGCGCAGTCCGGATTGGATTAAATTGCAATTCCGTAGCCAAAGCCCCGATTTTACCGTGATCAATTTCGGTTCCGACGAATCGGCGGAAGGCGGCGCCAGTGTCAATTATGGCCGGATTATTCTGGAGAACCTGACGGTCGACGGTTGGGTCGTGATTGCTTTGTGCGGCGTGATGCTGGTTATCGGTCTGATGGTCATGATTAGCAAGGGTGTCACTCTGAAGCAGGCGAGAAAGGAGAATGCTGCGTTTTTACATCAATACCGCAATATTAATGTATCCAACTTGGACTCATTGGATCACGACGAAAAAGACGAGGATCAACCGGCTGAAGATTCCGATTTTCTGGCGATGTTTGGCAAGCACGACCACTTCCAGGGTTCTCCGATCTATCGTGTTTATCATGTCGGCGTACAAGAATTACGTAAGCGGATCAATGGCAATCAGACAACACTGAGTTCCGAAGCATTGAACGTGATTCGTGCCCGGTTGGATGCCGCGGTTGTCCGGGAGCATCAGAAGCTCAACAAAAATATGGTGTTGCTGACAATCTCGATTTCCGGCGGCCCATTCCTCGGGCTGCTGGGTACGGTCATGGGCGTGATGATTACCTTTGCAGTGATCGCCGCAACCGGCGACGTTAATATCAATTCAATCGCCCCCGGTATTTCCGCGGCATTGGCCGCTACCGTTGCCGGTCTTGCCGTCGCCATTCCGACCTTGTTTGCCTACAACTATTTGCTGGTGCAAATCAAAGATATCACGGCTGATATGCATGTATTCACCGATGAGTTTCTGGCCGTGGTTTCCGAACGTATCGCCGAAAGACAAAAAAGGAGCGAGTCATGAAAGTTGGAGAGGACGACAAAATTTATGACGATATAAACATTACTCCGATGCTGGACGTGGCTTATGTATTGGTGATTGTTTTCATCATCATGACGACCGCGTCAGTGGAAGGGATTGCGGTCAACTTGCCGAAGGCCAGCAGCACACCGTCATTAAGCAAACCCAAAACCAAGGCCATTTCGATTACTCAGGACGGCACCATTTATTTGGATACTTATCCGGTATCGATTGCCGACCTGGAAACCCGGCTGGGGCAATACAAAGCAGCCAATCCGGATTTGCCGGTGATACTCAAGGCGGATGCTACGATTCAATACGAGAAGGTCATTGAAGTGCTCGATGTGGTGTCGCGGCTTGAGATTAGCCAGCTGGGCTTGGTTACACAGAAACTGGTGAAGTAGGGTTCGTCCGAAGTGAAAAAAAACGAGCACTGGCTACGCCGTCTGCCCATCATTATCGGAGTGTCACTGGCGCTCAGTATTGTGGCGGTCATTTATTACATTCAAAGCCAGTTCGATAAACCGGTACAAACTAAAAAGCCAGTCCAGCAGATTACGGTTATCCAGCCGCCTCCGCCTCCGCCACCTCCTCCACCCGAGGAAAAGATTCCGGAACCGGAGCCGCAGCCCATTGAGGAGCCCGAACCTGAAAGTGAGCCGGAACCGTCGCCGGACGATACGGATGCGGACGCACCCGCCGGTGATGAGTTAGGACTCGATGCGGAAGGCGCTGCCGGAAGCGATAGTTTCGGTTTGCTCGGTAAAAAAGGCGGGCGCGGTTTGCTGGGCGGGGGCGGTGGAAATGCCATTTTGTGGTATGGCAACCAGGTCAAGCAAAGTTTAGAAGAAGAATTACAAACGCTGCTGGCTGACAGTGGCGCCCGAAAAGAAAGATATAGCGTGTTGCTGAATATCTGGATCAATCCCGATGGGCGTATTGGCCGCGCGGAACTGATCGGCTCCAGTGGTAAGAAAGATGTCGACCAGAGCATCCAGGCGGCACTGCCCAAGCTGCGCATCGCGATCGGTAAAGCGCCGCCGCAAAATATGCCGCAACCGCTAAAAATAAAATTGATATCAAGGATTTAACGTGACGAAGCAAATGATGACTGTATTTACCGCTAGCCTGAGACCTATTATTTTCAGGAGAAATGTAATGATTTCGAGAATGATCATCGCCGTTTTACTGGCCAGCATGATACCGGTGCCGGTCATGGCCGATGAAAAGAGCGAATTGCTCAAGCTCAAGGAAAAAATCGCTAACGAACGCGAGGAGCTTCTGGAACTCAAGAATACCACTACCAATTTGATCGAATTGTTTGTTGAGCAAGGGTTGTTGGACAAAGAGAAAGCCAAGGTGCTGGTGAATGCGGCGAAAAAGAAAGCAGCGCAAGAAGCTAAAGATCAAATAGCGAAAGAACGCGCCGAAGAAAAACAGGTGGCGGAGCCGAAAGTTGTGAAAAGCACGGTGCCGGATAAACCGGCTGGCGAGAAAGAAAAGGTAAAAGGAAAAGGGCCGGTTTTCGTCGGCTATGTGCCGGAATTCGTCAAGGATGAGATACGCCAGCAGGTCCGCGCGGATCTTAAAGATGAAGTTGTTCAAGAAGTGAAGGCCAATGCGAAGAAAGAGGCATGGGGTGTTCCCGCTGCTTTGCCGGAATGGCTTAACAGAACAAGGTTAACCTTTGATATGCGCTTACGGGGTTCAAATGATTTTTTTGGAAATGATAATGCCCCATTTCTCGATTATTTATCTATTAATCGGGATGGAGGTCATATTCCGGCTTTTCAAAGAAACGAAGAATTTCAAAATACGGAGTTTGATCGTTTGCGTTTCAGCCAGCGTTTTCGTGCCGGTATTGAGATGGATATTACCGATAGCCTCAAAGCGGGCGTCCGCTTGGCGACCAGCAATATGCGCAACCCGGTGTCCAACGATCAAAGCCTAGGGGTTACCGGACAGAGTTATGAATTGGCAATCGATCGAGGTTTCTTGCAATACGATTACCGCGATGCAAAGGGTAAGGACCGGTTCAGTGTTTACGGCGGCCGTTTCCGCAATCCATTCTTCTCTACCGACGTCGTCTACGATTCCGATTTAAGTTTTGAGGGATTTGCAGCAACATTCCGGCAACGCTTTAACGAAGATGCCCCCAATGTTAAAAACTATAAACCGCCCGCATTGGTCGATCTCGGCGGCCGTTTCGGTATTAATATGGGGCCGCAAACACCGAATACAATGTTTGCCACGGTCGGCGTTTTTCCGATTCAGGAAGTCAATCTGTCGGAAAGGGATAAATGGCTGTTCGGTGGCCAGGCCGGTGTGGATTGGTTAGTTCACGACCAATCCCGCTTCAAAGCGGCGGTTAGTTTCTATCATTTTCATAATACACGCGCTCGTGCCAATGCCCCTAATAGCTTTGCCAACGATTGGACAGCGCCGCAATTTGTGCAATGGGGCAATACCATGGTGCCGATTAACGTGAATGAGGGTAACGAGCTTGACGGCACACCGATCAATAGCCGATGCAACAGCACGCAAAGCTTTGTAGGTCAAGGTTGCTTGTATGGTTTGGCATCCGATTTCAATATCTTTAACTTTACTGCGTTGTATGACTACGCCGGATTTGCGCCAATCAATGTCATGTTTACTTTTGATTTTACAAAGAACTTTGGCTATAACGCGAACCGGATACAGCGTGAATTCGCTGGCCGTTTGCTCGATAATCGAGACAAGACCACTGCGTACCAATTCCGTATGGATGTGGGCGATCGTGATGCGCTGAAGTTTAAGAACTGGAATGCATTTATTGCTTACCGGTATATCGAACGTGATGCAGTGCTGGATGCCTTTACGGATTCGGTATTTCATCTGGGCGGAACCAATGCGCAAGGCTGGTGGATCGGGGGTAATTATGGCATTGCCAATAACACTTGGGTTAACCTCCGCTGGATGAGCGCTTCCGCTATTCATGGACCGACACTCAACGTAGATTCGCTGTTGCTGGATCTGAATGTGCGTTTTTAGATGAGAGGTTTGGATCAATGAGAATAAAAGGAACGGCTGTTTTAACATCTTGGCTGCTATGTGTGTTGGCATTGAACGCGCCAGCCATTCATGCACAAGCGACTAAGCAGAGTAATGCCGGAGATCAGGCGTTAAGAAAAGCGCAAGGCATGCTGCGGCAATTGGGTCAGGAGAAAGCGGCGTTGGAAGCGGAGAAATCCGAACTATTGCAACAGGTTAAAAATCTGGAAGCGGAAGTCAAACGATTGCAGCCGTTGCAACAAGAGATTGATCGTTATCGCACCAACACGGAAAATCTTCAGGGTATTAAAGGTAAGCTGGAGTCGGATTTGGAAAAAGCGCAGAAACGAGCGCAAACACAGTTAAAGAAACAACAGAAAATTATTGACCAGGCCCGTCAAATTCAAAACGATAATCAGCTATTGGCAGCTGCGGTGCAGGAGCGTGAGCAATGGATCAGTGTATGTACTGCGAATAATACCAATCTGGTTGAAATTAATCAGGAATTGTTGAATAAGTATCAGAAGAAAGGTTTCTTTCAAAAGCTGGGCGAGCTGGAGTTGCTGACGGGTATTTCCAATGTAACGACAGAAAATTTAGTCGAGAGTTACCAGTATCGATTGGAAGATTTGACTGTCACCCGGATTCAAAAGGCTGTTGAGAGTAATTGACTGAATTTTTTGCTGCGGTTTGAAACGGCGGTTGGCTGCGATGGCAGCCAATTGAAGCACGCGGTTATTTCAGTAATCCAGTACAAGGTACTGCTGTTTTTTTTCGCTTTGCCGGGTTTTCCGGTTCAGCGGAAATCTTTATCGCCGCTCATCAGCCACCAACGATCTTTCAGTGTTTCCGGGGAAGGGCCATCGCTCCAGGTGTTTGCGGGTATATGGATGTTCACGGCATGTTGAGTACCGCCTGTAACGGCAAAGTGGCGGGCGAAATTCTCAGTAATCCGACAAAACACTTTTGCGGCCCCCTGTAGACCAGCCAGCCTTCTGGCATGCGTGATCAACAGCGGAATTTCAGCCAAGGGCGCAATCAAATCAAGGATTTCACAACCTTCAGGATCGAAGCGCAGTACCAAGATGCCGCGTGCGCGCGGGCTGAAGCGGCTTTTTACCAATATCACCTGATAGCGTTGCTGCGGATGATTAAGGTATCGGTGCAGCACATATTCCCAATCGCGCACGCCGACAATCGCGCCGTGCAGATCTTTGGCCATACGTTGCCAGCATTGATTGACCGTGGCTTTTGTAAGGCTGGTTTGATCGTGGCTAAGCAAGTGCAAACGTGTTCCCCACAATGGGAAACGTGATCGTGTGCTCCAAGAGAATTCGGTCATGCGCCCGACTGCTGCATATAATCCATGCCGCTCCGCAATTTTCATGTGACGTTCATTCGGGAAGCCAAAACCGACCAGATAGGGTTTGCCATAGCCGATGAAGCGTTCCAGAAAAGTCGCCGTCGTCAGGAAAAATGGCCCCTTGCGAGTGAGTATGCCGCGTTCACTCGTATCAACCATGACATCGCAAATCTGCACAGCCATTTGCGGCTGGCCGAAGAGCAGAATTTTCCGGCCTACGCCGCCATAATGGGCGATTAGTTTATCGCCCCGCCACGCGCCCACTTGATGACTTAAATTGGAGCCGTATTTCCACTGCCAGGTAGCTGGCGTCATGTCATGATGAAAGGTATCTTTGAACAATCCGAGCATTGCCGGGATATGGTTTTTGCCCAGAAGCTGCAAGCGCCATTTAGGGAGCGATTTTTTTCTGAAATGCAGCAGAGCGTAGCCATGATGTCCGCTCGCATATTGATTGCGATGGTTCCGGTTTGATTCGTCCAGCTGTTGCAGTTGCTCGGTGTTCAAAGCAAGGTCTTGCAACAGATTTCTCCGGTGGATCGTGGTCATTCGCAGCAGGTGATCCAATGTGGGCGCAGCCATCGTGGATAGATCCAAGTGTTCAAGCAGCTCGAATCCAAATCGCCCGGCCAGCTCTATCATGTCCTGTAATAAATGGAGACTGCTGATTCCAACGCGATCATACTTAAGCGCGAATTCATCGATAATAATTAAGTCACCCGACAGGGTGAGCAGATTCATCGCTTTCTTGAACATCAACAGCGGTTCAGTGTGTTGCGCCGATTCCTGGAATAATACGGCATCAAAGCTGCCAGGCTCGGCTGCAAATGTTTCCAGAGAATGGTGGCTGATGGAAGCTTCCGGCCCCAATGATTTCTGGATATATTTTAATTGTTGTATATCGGCAGTGATGCCATGCACATCATAACCGTGCTGGCGAAGTAAAGAAAAGGTGGTGCCAAGGCCGACGTCTACCTGCAGAATGCGGCAAGGAGGAAGCGGCAGCCGTGCCATCAGCAGATTGGTGGAAAATTGCTGTGCGGCGGTTAAGCTGGTTTTGTCATTCTCAAATAATCCATAATGCAGATAGACGGCTTTATCTTCCTGCAATGACAGTGCGTGGGCATAGACATTCGCCGGAAATGTCAAATCTCTAAAAGGAGAAGATGGTGTAGACATGCCCGCAGCGGCAAAAGTGTCGGCCTGCCGGTAGTGCTGGGTGTCTGGTATCAGATGATGATTAATGGACTTAGTCATTATGGGGAATCGCGTTATTTTCCCATTGATGAGGAATTGAAAAATATCCTTGTAAGCGCCCTTCTTGTTTGACTTGCAAGTTTGCTACAGCTTCGGCTGCATCATAAAGATGCAACCCGCGTTCACACAGCAAATATACATTAATCAGATATTCGCCTTTAAGCAGCGGCAACTGATCCAATCCGAGGCGAACCTGGCCTGCACCGGATGGCGCCCGCTGCAGAGCAAATTGGTCCTCCCATGTTGCCGCACTGGTGATCGTGCGTCCATCCTTTGCTTGTATGGTCATGGCGATCGTGGGACAGGGCAGTGCGGGATCGGAAGTAAACGCCACTTCCAGCATCATGCGAGACTCGCCGCTTGTGATTATAGCCTGTTGAACAGGCATATCATTGACGTGTAGTTTGATTCTTTCCAGGCGCGCGCTACCGGATCCATGTTGTGTATTGGATACCGGTTCAGTGCGAGCGGCGGCGGGAGTTTCCAGCGTTGCATCCCGAGCGTTTTTATCCAGAAATGTCTGGTAAGCGGATACCACTTGCGCTGATTCACCATCCAATACGATCTCGCCTTTATTGATCCAAATGGCGCGCGCGCATAAAGATTCAACTTGAAAGAGCGAATGTGAACAAAACAATATCGTTTTCCCGGCATCGCGCATTCGCATGATGCGATCAAATGATTTACGGGCAAAAGCGCCATCGCCGACGGACAAAGCCTCGTCGATCACCAGAATATCCGGATCTACATTAATCGCAACGGAAAATGCTAGACGCACATACATGCCGCTGGAATAAGTTTTGACCGGTTGATCAATGAAGTCACGAACACCGGAGAAATCAATAATGTGTTCAATGCGATCAGCAATTTCAGATTGACTGAGCCCCATGATCGCTGCACTCATGAGAACATTCTCGCGTCCGGTGAACTCGGGATTGAATCCGGCGCCGAGTTCCAGCAGGGCGGCTATCCGGCCATTGACTCGAACATCGCCGTGTGTTGGTGTTAAGGTGCCACAAACCAATTGCAGCAGGGTCGATTTTCCGGAACCATTTTGGCCTACGATGCCGACTACTTCCCCGGGCATGATCGTCAAATTGATATCGTGTAACGCCCACAGTTCACGATAGTATTGCCGCGCACCTAACCAGCGGTGTGGCCACAAGAATTGTTTGAGGCGATCCGCCGGATGTTCGTACAGCTGATAGCATTTGGAGAGGTTTAGCGCTGCAATAGCGGATTCAGAATTCGCGGTACTAAAGAACATCGGCAAACCCTTTGCGCGTTTTGTTAAACCACAGCAGACCAGTCCAGGCAATCAGTAAAGCGAATAGATAGTACAGAATCAAGCTGCTCCAGTCCGGTAATTGCCCGTAAAGAATGACTGCTCGCGCTTGCTCGATGACTAGAGTCAGCGGGTTAAGGAACAGATAATCACGAATAGACTCCGGCAACGCGGAAGCAGGATAAAAAATAGGGCTAAGAAATAGCAGCATAGTTAAGACCAGGCCAATAAATTGGCCGATATCACGAACAAAAACTCCGATTGAAGCCAGTATCCAGGATAATCCCAAGGTAAGCAAAACGAGCGGCAGCAAAATCACCGGGAGAAAAATGATTGTCCATTCAATAGGATGACTGGTGATCAATAAAAAAGAAAATAATACTAAAAAACTAATCCCGGCATGAAATAGTGCAGAACATAAAGAAATCAAAGGCAGAATCTCAAGCGGGAAAATGATTTTCTTGACGTAATTAATATTGGCCAATATCAATCCGGGGGCGCGAGCGAGACATTCGGAAAATAAATTGAATAGAATCAATCCGGTAAATAGCAGCAAGGCAAATGCAAATTTATCATCATGAATAGCGGGGCCGTTGTGCGAATCCAGCCGTACCTTAAACACCACGCTAAAAACAAATGTATAGATAGACAGCATTAAAATGGGATTGATGAATGTCCATAGCAAACCGAGAAATGAACCGCGATACCGGCTAATTACCTCCCGTTTGGTCATTTGCAGGATGAGTGGATAGTGCTGCCGTAAGGTATGAAAGCTATTAAAAAAAGTAGTATTGAGCAAATGCAAGAATTTGGATAGACAACAGTGAAATTGACGGGCGTATTATCGCAGAAAAATTAACAAAAATATCGGATAGAAATGGGATGATTTAACCTGGTTAATCTCTTCAAGTCATTCTGAAGCGGATTACATCCAAATTCGCTAATAATTTAAGCGCTTATTTGTCAGAATCGGATGCTCCGCTCCGCATTGAGCGTTTTAATAGCTGCATGCGCCATATTACGTTGCAGCTATTTTTACAAGTAATATGTCAGTTGTTGTGAAAAGAAGCACATTTTTCCGCCTATTTTAAATTTAAAACGTCAAGGTATTCTGTTAAGGTATTAAATACTCAGTATTGTTGCAAATAAGCAACATATTCAATGTAAACTTCAGCCGCATACTTGCAAAGCAGTTTTGTTTTCGGCAGAATGCGCTTTAACTTGGCTTTTGTGGTATCTTCTGGTAGATATATTATTAGCTGCATAGAAGCTGCTTAGAGACAAAGTGAAAAGTGAAAAACTTGCAAGTAATTTACTTTCGTAACTATTTTAATTTTTATATCGAGGAGCTCCCATGGCAATAACGATTCCACAGCAAACTGAAATTTTGAAGGTAGTTGCAGGTTTGTTCAATGCAGCGCCTGGAGGCAGTAATTTAACTGAATTGGCAAAACTAGTTGAAGGCGGTGCCAGCGTTAGCCAATTGGCTGATGCTTTGGCTGCCAACACATTATTTACAAATGGAATTTTGGCCGGTAAAGTCACTGTTGAATCACAAGTTTCAGTCTTGATGAATAACTTTGGTGTGGTGGCTGATGATAGCGATCCATCAAGTGCGGGATCTCTGGCGCATGAGTATTTTCATCAGCAGATTGAAGCAAATGTTGGCTTTGGTCAAATTGTTTACAATGCAGTAACCTTTTTGTCAAGTACGACAGATCCTGCATTTTTGATTCCTAAGACACTGTTGAGCAATAAAGCTCTGGTTGCCGAAGCTTATTCTTCAAGAACCTCTTCCAGCGATCTGAGCACATTGCAAAAGGTTTTAAGCAATGTTACCGGAACAGCGGCCTATACACCGGCTGATGTGGAAGCGATATTGGTCGGATTAACTCCTACAGGAGGCGAGACTTTTACGCTGACTACGGGTGTGGATAGTGGTTCAGCCTTCACTGGCGGTTCTGGTAATGACACTTTCAACGGTACCACGGGTTCGACTACCCTGACCGCTCTGGATAACTTGGATGGCGGTGCTGGCACCGATACGCTGAATTACATTCAAACAGCGGCCATTGCGGTTCCTTCCTCCGTTTCCCTTAAAAATATCGAAGCGCTCAATTTTACCAGCGGTGCTGACATCGCTTTGGATGCTTCTGCGTGGACAGGTGTTACGTCGCTAAATGCATCGTCGACTGGTGGTAGCGATATCACAGTTGCCACCGGTGCAAATGTAACAGTTACCGATACAAACCAAGCCGCTGGTACGATTAATGTGGATGGCGCCAAGGATGTGACAATCGATACTGCCAAGGTAACGACTGGCGATGTGACTGTTGGTACCAATACAGCGGTTACCGGTGTTGTCGGTATCACTACTCAATTGATTAATGGTGCTGCTGGTGGCGGTATTCAAGTTGTAGGTGGCACTGCTGTTACAGCAACGCAAAATGTCAAAGCTGGCGCTACAGCAACCACTTCGGCAGTTGACGTGACCAACGATGGCGCGTTGACTAGCGTAACGTCTGCCGCAAACAAAGGTACCGGTGCTACCGTCACCTACAATAGCGTCAGCGTGACTGGCGTTGCCGATGCGGATAGCGATGACACGATCACCTCCGTCAGTGTGACTGGTGCGACTACTGTTGGTCTTTCCCATCTCAACAAGCTGACCAGCCTGAGTCTTAATACAACTTCGGGTAACGTTATTCTCGACAACAGTGATACCGGTGCAACCGATGCAGCTACTACGCTGGCTTTAGCTGTAAACGGCGTGACCGGCGGTACTTTGGACGATGCTGATATTATCGAAACCTTAAATGTCACCAGCAGCGGTACGGCATCCACGTTAGCCAATATTACCTATGGCGCGCTGAAAAACCTCACATTGTCGGGCGATAAGAAACTGACTCTGACTTCTATTGCTGGTGCTGCTGCGCTGGAATCCATTGATGCGGCTGCAGCAACCGGTGGTATGACTATCAGCAGTACTCTGTTGACCACGACTAATTTTGCGGGCGGTTCTGGCGCTGATACCATTACTCTTGGTGCAACTACCAAAGCAATTACCACTGGCGCAGGCGATGACGTGGTGACTCTGGCTGCTGGTACTACCGCTTTGGGTACAGGTGGTACTATCGATGCTGGCGACGGCACCGGTGACGTTCTGTCCTTTGCGGATGCTGATGATGCAACAACAGCTTCAAGCGGCACCACTTTTGAAACCAAAATTTCCGGTTTCGAAGCGGTGAATCTGGCTGGCGCTGCTGGTGCAGGTGTAACGGTTAACGTTGCCAATCTGGACGACGTCAACAAGGTCAATGTAGCAGTGGACTTGGGTCAAACGCTGGCTGTCTCTAACATAGCATCGGGTGGCACGGTAACCTATGAAGCAGCCCAAACAGCGGCTTCCACCATTACTGTAGCTAATGCAGCGACTGGTACAGCGGATACTTTCAACGTCGGCATTACTTCTGCTGCTGCTCGCAACATCAACACCTTGACGATTTCAAATGTTGAAACCATCAACTTTGCAACGGACGACACCGCCGACACTTCTACCGGTATCGAACACACAGCGTCATTGACAGCTGCTGCTGCTACGACCGTCAACGTGTCTGGTGATGCTGGTCTGACGCTGACCTTTACCGGTACGGCGCTGACTACATTCGACGCTTCCGGTGTGACCGATGGTGACGTGACATGGACGGCAGGTGCATTAGCAGCTGCTGCTTCCATCAAGGGCGGTGCAACCAGTGATGCCAACGTTATTGTGCTGAGCGCAGCGCTTGATGACATTACCTACGTCGGCGGATCCGGTACAGATACCATTACGATGAATCATGCTACCAACCACGATGCAACAACCAACAGCTTCACATTGGGTGATGGCACCAACACACTGACCGCTGGCAATAACGACGGTGACAACACCGTAACCGGCGGAACGGGCACGGATACCATCACGTTGGGTAATGGTACCAACACTATCACAACGGGCGACGGCAATGACGTGATCACCGTCGGTACAGGTGCTAACACCATCAGTGCTGGCGCAGGTAACGATACCATTACCATCGGTGCTTCGGCCGGTACAAGTACAGTGGACGTGGGAACGGGTACTGACGCTATCGTGTTCACCGGCGTGCAAACAGCGGCTGGTTTCTACACATCCGTCACCGGATTGGGTGCTGGCGATACTATCGACTTCAGTGCTACGGCCAATGACGGTGGTGGTTTGAGTGCTGGTGTTCTGGGCGCCAAGATTACCTTGGGTGGTGCTTCCAGCTTCGCCAACTATCTGGATGCAGCGACTGCTGGCGATGGTTCAACCGATTCAGCATTCCACTGGTTCCAGTTCAACGGTAACACTTATATCACACTGGATAACAGCAATAATGCAACCTTCCAGGACGGTGGTGACCAAGTAGTTGAAATAACCGGTCTGGTCAACTTGGCTACTTCGACTCAAGACGGTTCTTACGTTGTTACTTTAGTATAATCTTTCACTAAAAAGCATCTGCTTTCAAGCAGATGCTTTAGGTTAAAGTTTAAAAACCCCTGCACTTTCGGTGCAGGGGTTTTTTATGAGCGTATTCAGGGTATAGATTCGCAAACATCAAATGTCTTATGATGGCATGCAAGAACCAAAGCAGTTACTGAGTTATGTCCGCAAGAAATATCGCTATATGAATCATCAATCTTCAGTGGCGAATTGAATTAAACACAAGCGACAGAAGCGAGGAAAGTGAAAGATTGTGATGTGTGATCGCGAGTTCGATCGGTTTGATGCGAGCGTGTTTAGAGCCAGTCTTATGACGACAGTTTATGCAGGTTAATGCTTGCCGATTTCCAGATGCAATCCGGCTATGGCTGTGAGAATTTTCGAGTTTAATTGCTGGCACATCAAAAGCGGATCGCTCGCTTGTGTGATCGGCCTGCCGATAACCAAATAGCTAGCGCCATTAAGGATGGCTTGCTGTGGTGTGGTAATTCTTTTTTGATCGTTCACGTGACCGTCGGCTGGACGAATACCGGGTGTAACTAAGCAGAATTCGGTACCGAAATGTTGCCGCAACTGAGCGGCCTCCAGTGCTGAGCAGACAACACCGTCCAAGCCACAATCATTTGTTAACTGTGCAAGGCGCAGTACAATTTGTTCCGGAGATCCTTGTAATCCGATATCGGTAATATCACTTTGATCCATACTGGTCAGTAAAGTGACCGCGATAAGCTTGGTGGCGGATCCTTGCGGGATAGCATCCCGCGCTGCCGTTAGCATTTTCCGGCCACCCAATGCATGAACATTGATCATCCATACGCCCAGATTAGCTGCTGCTTTGCAAGCACTGGCGACAGTATTGGGGATATCGTGAAACTTGAGGTCCAGGAAAACTTCAAATCCTTGATGCGTGAGCTTCTCAATGAGTTGTGGTCCAGCCGCAGTAAAAAGCTCCTTACCTACCTTCAGGCGGCATAAATCAGGATTTAATTTTCTTACGAGGAGGAGCGCATCTTCGGCACTGGGAAAATCCAGTGCCACAATAATGCGAGGATCATGCATAGGGGTTATTATTGATTATGGCAGCGGCATCGAACAAACACAGCAGTGATGAGTACACCCACTGCAAAGAAAATCAACAGTGCTACGCTCAAGGGAAGCTCAATGGATTGAGATTGATCCAGATAATATTGCAGCACAATAGGCTGGGAGTTTTTTGAAGCAAATACGGCGAGAATAACAAAGACTGCAATACGAAAAAGCCAGGTAATTAGATTGATCATGATGAGTTTGCCTACGAGTTGATAGATGTCTTAATATTAAACTGACAAAAAAGCTGAATAACAACTTGCCAGAAGAAATTCTAGCGCTTTTTTCTTGGAGAGCGCTTTAAAAATTCAGCAGCGCTCTCCATGCTATCTTTTATTTCTTTTCGTTGTAATCAACACGTTCTCGCATTTCTTTTCCTGCCTTGAAATGCGGAACATATTTCTCTGGTACCTTAACTTTCTCACCCGATTTCGGATTCCGCCCAATCCGAGGCGGCCTGTAATTCAGGTCAAAGCTGCCAAAGCCGCGAATCTCAATGCGCTGACCTTTTGCCAGGCTTTTTGCCATGGCATCAATAATCATTTTGACTGAGAGCTCGGCATCCTTGGTAACCAATTGCGGAAATCGTGCCGCAAGTCGAGTAATTAATTCAGATTTTGTCATGAATTTTCCTTATTGCTCTGTATTCTTGCTATCCATTTTAGCTTTCAGCAAAGCACCCAGGCTGGTAGTTCCAGCATTAGCCGGGGTTTTGATTTTTTGCATAGCAGTGGATTCATCCGATTTATCTTTCGCTTTGATTGAAAGATTGATGGTGCGATTTTTGCGGTCGACATTGATAATCATCGTCTCGACCTTATCGCCTTCTTTCAAGTGTGTGCGAATATCTTCAACGCGGTCACGCGACACTTCGGAAGCGCGCAAATAACCTTCCACATCGTTTGTCAGGGCTATGACAGCACCTTTCGCGTCGATGGCTTTTACAGTGCCTTCGATGATACTGTTTTTATCATGTTCAGCGACAAAACTGGTGAAAGGATCGCCTTCCATTTGTTTGATGCCGAGTGAAATACGTTCGCGTTCGACATCGATAGAGAGAATCATGGCTTCAACTTCATCGCCTTTTTTGTAATTCAGAACCGCTTCTTCACCGGGCTGGTTCCAGGACAGATCGGATAGATGCACAAGTCCGTCAATGTTGCCTGGCAAGCCGATAAATACGCCAAAGTCGGTGATGGATTTGATTTGACCGTTAACTTTGTCGCCTTTTTCATGGGTTGCTGCGAATTCTTCCCATGGATTGGTCTGGCATTGCTTCATACCGAGTGATATGCGGCGGCGTTCTTCATCGATCTCAAGAATCATGACTTCAACTTCATCGCCTAACTGCACAATCTTGGAAGGATAAACATTTTTGTTGGTCCAATCCATTTCCGAGACATGCACCAATCCTTCTATGCCTTGTTCGATTTCAATGAATGCGCCGTAATCGGTTAAGTTGGTGACTTTGCCGAATAGACGGGTACGTGCCGGATAACGCCGTGACAAACCAACCCACGGATCTTCGCTCAGTTGTTTCATACCCAGTGAAACACGATTTTTTTCCTGATCGAATTTGAGAACCTTGGCAGTAACTTCATCACCGATATTGACGACTTCGGAAGGATGTTTGACGCGGCGCCATGCCAGGTCGGTAATATGCAGCAGACCATCTATGCCGCCCAGATCGACGAATGCGCCGTAGTCGGTAATATTTTTAACGATACCATGAACAACCGAACCTTCCTGCAGATTGGATAACAAGGTTTCGCGATCGGCGCCTTGTGTCGCTTCCAATACCGCGCGGCGTGATACCACCACGTTATTGCGTTTGCGGTCTAGTTTGATGACTTTGAATTCCATTTCCTTATTTTCATAAGGCGTAGTGTCTTTGACGGGACGGATATCCACCAGAGAGCCGGGCAGAAAGGCACGGATACCGTTGATCATGGCCGTCAGACCACCTTTCACTTTACCATTGACCATGCCGGTCACTATCTTACCGCTTTCCATGGCTTCTTCCAGATCATGCCAAGCAGTCAGGCGTTTGGCTTTGTCACGGGAAAGCCGTGTTTCTCCATAACCGTCTTCTAGAGACTCGATGGCAACACTGATAAAATCGCCCGGTTTAACTTCGATTTCGCCGCGGTCGTTTTTAAATTCTTCGACCGGGATAAAACTTTCGGATTTGAGACCGGCGTTAACAACGACGATGTTATAGTCAACACGGACTACTTCGGCGGTGATTACTTCGCCGATGCGCATTTCCTGGCGCGAGAGGCTTTCTTCAAAAAGCGCGGCGAAACTATCGGGAGATTGCTGGGTTGCAGTAGAAGCTTTAGTCATTATAAAAATACCTGATTTATCATTCCGGCGGGACGGGTATCCTGCGGATTGGGTTGGTTAATAAAAATGTTTGAAACAATCACTCCATTTCTTTTCTGCACGGGAATGTTAGGAAAAGCGGCTTTATTTCGTGTTCAAACGCGGGTTTTTGCAAGGACGTCATTATACCAGGAGAGCACTGCATCTTGCGCCTGGGATATGGTCAATGAAGTCGTATCCAGCAATTTGGCATCAATCCCTTGTTGCAAAGGCGCGATACTGCGATTGCTATCGCGTTCATCCCGTTTTTGGATATCCTGCAATAAGTCGGCGATATTAGCACTCATTCCTTTCTCTATCAACTGCTTATGCCGTCTTTGCGCACGTACTTCCGCACTGGCGGTTAAATAAATTTTGAGAACGGCATCGGGAAAGATAACGGAACCCATATCACGTCCATCCGCCACCAGCCCGGGCAGCTGGCGAAATGCGCGCTGCCGTTCGGTAAGCGCGGCGCGAACCTGCGGATAAGCCGCCAGCTGGGAAGCCACGATGCCGCATTGCTCGGTACGAATAGCATTCGTGACAATTATATCGTCCAGGTAGATGTGCTCATCCTTAAAAAAGACATTCAGATGGCTGGCAATTTCCGCGACTGCATTGGGATCTTGGGTATCCGTATTCAACTGTATCGTTTTCAATGCGACCAGACGGTAAAGCGCCCCGCTGTCGAGGTAATGGAAATCAAGCTTGCGAGCAACCAGCTGCGCGACAGTGCCTTTACCGGATGCAGATGGGCCATCGATGGCGATGACGGGAATCTTATTCGTATTCATGCAACAGTTTTGTTATGAATTAAATGAGCGGGTTGCAGATTATTTCATTTCAGGGTGAATTATTTGTGAAAATTTCTCAAAATAATCAGGAAATGTTTTGGCAACGCAGCCGGGATCGTTAATCCGCACCGGTGCTCCCAAGGACGCCAAAGCAAAGCACATGGCCATGCGGTGATCGTCATAGGTATCGATTGCCGCATGGGGAGTTAAGCCATGTACGGGCGGTGTGATGCGCAGATAATCCGCGCCTTCTTCCACAATCGCGCCTAGTTTACGCAATTCTGTTGACATGGCGGCGAGACGATCCGTTTCTTTCAAACGCCAGCTGGCAATATTGCGTAACGTGCTGGTACCTTCAGCGAATAACGCTGTGACAGCCAGTGTCATAGCCGCATCGGGAATATGGTTGCAATCCAGATCGATAGCGCGAAGAGATTTTCCCTTGTTGCTGACTTCAAGCCAATTTTCTCCCATCGATATGTCTGCACCCATCCGTTCGAGTGCTGCAGCAAACCGGATATCCCCTTGCGTACTGTCGCGGCCCACGCCTTGGACGCGAACCGGACCATGCCCGATCGCACCGGCTGCCAGGAAATATGAAGCGGACGATGCATCGCCTTCGACAAAAATGTGGCCGGGGCTACGGTATTTTTGTTGCGCCGGTATGATGAATTGCTGCCAGCCGGAATGCTCGACCTGAACGCCGAAATGCTGCATTTGCGCCAGTGTTAATTCAATATAGGGTTGGGAAATAAGCGTGCCGGATACATTGATGATGGATTTTTTTCCGCTTAATGGCAGTGCCATGAGCAATCCGGTAAGAAACTGACTGGAAACATCGCCTTTGACTGTCACGGTTTGAGTGTCAGTCTGGTCAAGCGGCGCAGCCGGTCTGATCTCTACGGGAGGAAAGCCGGGATTGCCCAGGTAATGGATGTCTGCGCCCAATTGCCGCAAAGCATCGACCAAGTCCGCAATCGGCCGTTCATGCATACGCGGCACGCCGGATAAACGATAATGCCCATGCACCAAAGATAATACCGCCACCAGAGGGCGGAAAGCAGTACCGGCATTGCCGAGAAATAGGTCGGCATCTTTGACCGGGAATACGCCTTCTCCTCCAGCGATTGTGTAATCATTATTGCCTGTGTGCGTGATGGGCACACCCAAGCGGGTAAGTGCATCCAGCATGCGGGCGGTGTCGTCGGAAGCCAATAAGTCATGAATTTCCGTGGCGCCTTCCGCCAATGCAGCAAGCAAAAGAATGCGATTCGAGATACTCTTTGATCCGGGTAATTGCACGGTGCCTTGAGCATTCTTGGCAAATGGGAGGTCAAGCCATTCCATGGTCGTATACGGTAGTAAAAAGTGTTAGATGATATCCCATAAAGATAGCCGGAACGTAATTTTATTGATTCTTGGGGAGTGTCTGCTCAATGGAAATTGTTTGGATAGATTTATTGCATTTGGAAAAATCTTTATTAAACTATCGCGTTTGAGGTAATCTATCTTTTTTACAAAAAAGACACTTTATATAAAAGAGGTTGATGAATGGAAGATGCAGAAATTGTTTTAATGTTTTCTTTGCTAATGATCCCCGTGGCTATCTGGTTGCAGTTGTGGGTAAAGAATCGTAGAGAGAGACGCAGAAATGAAATGGGTGAGGAAGAGTTTGAGAATACGGCACGAGCATTCGGATCGATTATTCTTGAGGGTACGGCGATTGTAGGCGGACTCATCATGATTATCATGGGTTCCAGCGGTGTACTCAAATACGTCCTTAACTTTTATAGCGCATAAAAACCGTATTGGAAGTATTAATTGTCCGGGTCATTAGCGCATGCTGATGCCCGGAAATTTTTTGTCACTTACTTTCCGATGGGCTGGCGGGCGGATATTAAACCAACGCTGCACGCCCTATACATCATGAGGTTGTACTGTCGGCCGCTGGGGTTTCCGCTTGCTTCGTTTTAGATTTTGTTCCAGTTGCTTTCTTGGGCGCTTTCTGCTCAAACTCGAAACCTATTTTTCCATCCGTATTTCTGACCAAATAGGCTGAGAAAGGCTTACCTTTCTTGGAGATGAATTTGGTCAGCAGATCAGTTCTTCCGGTTTCCAGCAGTTTGGTGATTTGTTCCTGCTCTATCGGGCGTTCAAGGATGATTTTGCCGGTTTTAAAGTCGCAGGTACGGTTAGCGCCGGTAGATTTTTCGCAAACATACTGTAAGCCGTGTTCATACACTGCATGACTGCATTTTGGACACTTGCCCAAGGGTGTTTGGCCGCTGAAATCGACTTCTTCATGATTGTCATTATTGTTGCCAAAATCAAATTTCATCTCAAATGTGTCGGTGAGTTTGATCATGGCATTGAACAGCTGACCCATTTTGCTCCGGAAGCCCTGTAGTGGCCCGACTTCCCGCTGGGTAATGAGCGTTTCCATCTCTTCTACTTCAAACTGACGGCCCGCCAGAATTTTCCATAGCGCGAAGTCGCATTTCTGGCATTGAAACTTTTTATAGGTTTCATGCACGGTTCCGCCACATTTGGGGCATGGGGATTGGAGGGTTGCGAAGTCTCCCGCAATGGTTTCGCCGCGATGCGTTTTGGCTTGTTCCACGATATGCCGTGTCATTTCGGCAATTTTTTCCATGAATGCGGTGCGTTTAAGATTGCCCTGCTCAATTTGGCGCAGCTGGGATTCCCAGTTGCCGGTTAACTCAGGTGAAATCAATTCAGGGATCTTGAGGCCGCGCAATAGCGTGATCAAGGAAAAAGCTTTCGCTGTCGGGTGCAGTTCCCGGCCCATGCGCTGGATATAATTTTCAAATACCAATCCCTCGATAATCGCTGCCCGTGTTGCCGGAGTTCCTAAACCCTTGGCGTTCATCGCCGCACGCAGTTCTTCATCTTCTACCAGTTTGCCTGCACCTTCCATCGCGGAAAGCAGTGTCGCTTCATTGAAGCGTGCCGGTGGCCGGGTCTGATTGGCGATCATTTCGATCGCTTGGGTAGTAATGGATTCACCGGGCGTAATGGCCACGAGTGTTGTATCTTCTTCTTGATCATCCGGTTTGACAGACTTGCCGTAAACCGCTTGCCAGCCCGGATTGACCATGACCTTGCCTTCCGTTTTGAAGGGTTCATTTTCAACCCGGGTAATGCGGGTAGTGACCAGAAATTCAGCGGCAGGAAAGAAAATGGCCAAGAAACGCTTGGTGACCAAATCGTACAGCTTGGCTTCGATTTCGTTTAACTTGGTCGGATTTAACGAGGTCGGAATGATGGCAAAGTGATCCGAGATCTTGGCGTTATTGAAGATGCGTTTGTTCGGAACAACCCAGCCGGATGCCAGAACTTGCCGGGCAAATTTGCCATAATCCGTATTTTCCAGACTGAGCAAAGTGTCTTTGACGGTGGCGATATAATCTTCCGGCAGGGCGCGTGAATCCGTACGTGGATAAGTCAGCACTTTGTGTTTCTCATACAAGGCTTGCGCTAGCCCCAGAGTCGTTTTGGCGGAAAAACCGAAACGGCTGTTGGCATCGCGTTGCAAGCTGGTCAGGTCGTAGAGTAACGGACAGATTTCTTTGCTGGGTTTGCTTTCTTCGCTAACGTGCCCCGGTTTTCCTTGGCATTTGTCGCGAATGGCCTCAGCTTGTTTTTGTTCCCATAACCGTTCAGGCTTTGCTTCCTGGGTAGCTTTATCCTTGTTGAATTTGTCATCAAACCATCGGCCGGTGTAAATGCCACTACTGGCTTCGAACGTGCCGTGAATCTCCCAATAATTCTGCGGACGGAATTTTTTAATTTTTTCTTCGCGCTCGACCAGAATCGCCAGTGTGGGTGTTTGTACCCGTCCCACAGTGGTTTTGTGGAACCCGCCTTCCTGCGAGTTAAACGCAGTCATGGCGCGCGTACCGTTAATACCGACCAGCCAATCCGATTCCGACCGGCTGACCGCCGCTTCAGCCAATGATTGCACAGCTGAGTTATCCAGTAACCGGGTGAATCCATCGCGTATGGCATCGGGGGTCATCGATTGAAGCCAGAGGCGCTTTACCGGCTTACTTGTGCCGACATGGCGCAGAATATAGTAAAAGATCAATTCGCCTTCGCGTCCCGCGTCACAGGCATTGATGAGCGTTTCGATATCCTTGCGTTTGATGAGCTTGCTGAGAAGTTTCAGCCGCGCGGAAGTTTTCTCGATCGGATTCAAATCAAAATGCGGCGGAATGACCGGCAAATTGGCAAAACTCCATTTGCCGCGCTTGACTTCATATTCTTCCGGAATGACAAGCTCAAGCAAATGACCCACCGCGGAAGAGACCACGTATTGATCGCTCTCAAAGTAATCGGTGTGTTTGGTAAAGCCGCCCAATGCTCGCGCGATATCCGCTGCAACAGAAGGTTTTTCTGCAATGATCAGAGATTTACTCATTGATTTCCCGAAAGAAATCATTCGCCGGTACTGTGTTTCCCAGCCTTTGGGTTATTTGATGTATCAGGGTTGCAAACATGGTCAGAATTTAATGAGTGTATTGGAGGTATTCACTCCGGCAGCCATTGCGTTAGATGCGGCTTAATATGAAATGGATTTTTTCTTAGTGCCGGTAATGCGAATCGCTGACAATCAGCAATTTCTCAAGAACAGCATCATCAGTCAGCTGATTTTGAATCCAAAGTTCGGTTAAAACAATCAGTTTGATTTTTTCCAAACTGGAGGAATTTTCATCCATGGCTAATACACGGTCGATTAACAATTCCCGTTGTAACGGGTTAATGATGCGAGCTTGCTCCAGGAAGAAAATAAATCCCCGCCCTTCGGTGTCGATTCTTTCCATTTCATAGTCGGTATAGCAGCGGAAAGAGTCGTTTTCGGCGAAGCTGGCAGGATAACTGCCAATATCATGGCGTTCGAGTTCCGAGAGCCAGTTCAGGGTCTCATGAATATCCTCGTCGGCGAATCCGGCCATAGTCAGTTTGCGCGTCAATGTCGCAGAATCCGGATAGCTGCCCGAGTCAAAGAAATTTTCAAATAAATAAACGAGTATGTCGAACATAATTGTGTCTAAAAAAGCGAGTATGTTTACAGATCAGTGCTTCCGGTTAATGCCATCACATCGATTGAATCCGCTGGTAACATCCTCCCGGCAAACTGCTGATCTGACCGTCAAGCTCGAGCGTTAATAGCATGGCTGATACAACCTCAGCCGTCAAGCCACTGCGCGAACAGAGCGTATCAATATCAACGACATCATAACCTAGGTGTTTGAGTAATACCGTGTTTTCAGCTGGCTTTGCGGCAGAAAATTCTTTCACTGTAACGCTATTCTCATGCCGGGTTAAGGGTAAATGATTCAATTCATCCAGAATATCCTGGGTATTTTCAACCAATTTGGCGCCTTGTTTAATCAATGCATGGCAGCCTTTTGACAGGGGTGAATGTATCGAACCCGGGATTGCCATGACTTCACGCCCTTGCTCCAATGCTTGCCGGGCTGTAATCAATGACCCGCTTTGTAATGCTGCTTCCACTACCAGACAGCCGTGACTCATACCGCTGATGATACGATTTCTGCGCGGAAAATTCCTGCCGATGGCAGGGGTACCCAGCGGAAATTCGGAGATTAATGCACCTTCTTTGGCCAGCTTGTGCGCGAGTGGATGATTCTTTGCCGGATAAACGATATCCAAGCCAGTGCCGACAACGGCAATGCTGGAGGCTAAGCCGCGCAAACCGCCCTGGTGCGCGGCGGTATCGATGCCTAGCGCCATGCCGCTGATGATGCATAATCCGGCGTTGCTGGCGGCTTCAGAAAAAGCTTCCGCATTCGATAAGCCCTGCGGTGTGGCGTTGCGGCTGCCGACCACGGCCAGCGCCTGGTGTTGCAGCAGCTCCCGACGGCCTTTGAAATACAGTAGCGGGGGCGGGGCGTCAATATTGAGTAACTGCGCCGGGTAATCGGAATCGGCCAAAGTGATGACCGCGTTGACAGGGTCCTCCAGCCAGCGGAACACGGCGGCGATTTTGTGTTGCTCGGCACCTTGCGAGATGCGCTGCGCGACGGTTTTTTTTACGATGCGCTCCAATGCGCTCATATGCGCGGACAGGATGGCTGCAGGACTGCCAAAAGCGATCAGAAGTCTGCGGATGGACTCGCCACCCAGGCCGTCGATCAGATTAAGACTTAGCCATGCTTCAAGATCCGGTGCATGTTTCATGACGATACGAATTAATTTCAGGGTGTTTTGACAGCGTCCAATACTTTGATGGATTGTGTGCTTTGTACCACCAGTGCGTAGGCTATTTTCTCAAAGACGCGGAAAACGAATACCAATCCGGTTCTTTCATCAGGTAATTGCACCATTTGCCCTTTGAGCGACTTGGCTTGACTTCTCCGGTAGATAGCCAGAACATGCCCCATTTCCAGGCCATCCAACCCACCTTTGTTGAGTGTGACAATATCGCCTCGGCCGATCTCGGAGACGCCGCCATACACCGAAATAATTCTGCCATTGAGCGAAAAATCCGGTGCATGCGGAGCGTAGTTATTGAAGATAGTATCGGGCGCCGGAACTAAACGATCGCCTTTCAGGATTTCTTCCGAAGCGTGCGTGATGATGACCGTGCTGACATCCGAGAAAGCATTCACTTTGGCATTGCCCAGGTAGGTTGCTTCAAAACCGAGAACAGCGCCTTTTTGATCGGGGTCCTTCAGTGCTTTGCCAGGACGGAAAACTTGCCATGCCGAACCTTTATCTTTAGGCAGTTCGCTGACATAAGCGATATTGCCTGTGCTCAAAGCTACCCGGCCCTCGCTTGAGCCTAATATATACGGTGCATTGTCGAGGCCGTCTTTTTCGATGACGAGCGGCTGGCTCAGGAAAGGTTCGATTGCCGCTGCCGGGATGCTAGGAATTGCCGCAGTGCCGGATTGTTCCGTACGGATTTTCGGTGATAATTTAACGGTTCTTACACCGTATTCATCGTCCTCCGAAAGGCGTAAGCGGACTCCATGCAGTGTTTTCTCCAGTATGACAACATCGCCGGGGTAAATCTTGTGCGGATTCTTTACCTGCGCGCGATTGAGTCCCCAGATTTCCGGCCAGCGCCAAGGATCTTTCAAAAACCGGGAAGCAATTCCCCATAGCGTATCGCCCGGCACGACCACATGATGATCGGGCGTGTCACTACGCAATTCGATCTCTTGAGCCTTTATTGACGTGACGGAAAGCAGGCCCAGAAATAAAATCATAGTTATAATAAGCTTTCGCATGGATGATCTCACAGGCAGTGATAACGCATACAGAATGATTGGTTAATGATACGGTCTAAATGCGAAATTGGGTTTGTTAAACTACACATTTTTTTCATGGCTATTCTAAAAATACTACAATATCCGGATGAAAGGCTACATACTGTAGCGATTCCCGTAGCACAAGTCACGGATGAAATCCGTTCGCTGATAAAAGATATGACTGAAACGATGTACGCTGCGCCCGGTATCGGGTTGGCCGCTACTCAAGTGGATGTGCACGAGCGCATTATTGTGATCGATACATCGGAAACTCGCGATGAATTGCTCGTATTGATCAATCCGGAAATTATCGCCAGTAACGGCCTATCGGACTATGAGGAAGGTTGCTTGTCAGTACCCGGCATCTATGGGAAAGTGCGGCGCGCCGAATCTGTGACTGTGAAAGCGCTGAATGCGCAAGGCGAATCCTTTGTTCTGGATGCCGATGGATTATTGGCAGTATGTATTCAACACGAGATGGATCACTTGGCGGGAAAAGTGTTTGTGGAATACTGGTCAAAGCTCAAGCAAACGCGCACGTTGGCTAAATTAAAGAAAAAACAGCGCAGCACCATGTAGCGGGTGCATGTTGGCATAAAATAAAGCTGTGCGCTGCATCCGGATCTTCTGAGTCACTAATCCGATTCATTGGTACGATTGAATCCCGTCACCCCAATTAACAAGTAATCGATGCGCTAGCATGAAAATCATATTTGCTGGAACCCCTGTCTTTGCCGCGACGGCGCTGGATGCGCTGATTCACGCAGGGTATGAGATTGTCATGGTGTTGACCCAGCCGGACCGCCCTGCGGGCAGAGGAATGAAAGCTGCCGCCAGCGCCGTTAAATTGCTGGCCGAACAACATCATCTGGCATTATTGCAACCCTTGACCCTGAAAACTGATGGCATACAACAGCAATTGCAGGCACTGCACGCGGATGTGATGGTTGTGGCGGCGTATGGATTGATTTTGCCGCAGGCGGTACTCGATATTCCCCGTCTGGGATGCTTGAATATTCATGCTTCGCTATTGCCGCGCTGGCGGGGTGCCGCGCCGATTCAACGCGCCATTCTGGCGGGTGATCGCGAGACCGGTATCACCATCATGCAGATGGATGCCGGATTGGATACGGGTGATATTTTGTTAATGCACAATGTGGAGATTACGCCGGACGATACTACGCAATCGCTGCACGATAAATTAAGTGTGTGCGGCGCGCGAAGCATCGTTGAGGCGCTGACGCTGCTGCCTCAGGAAAAACTGGCTCCCGTGCTGCAAGACGAGACGCAAGCCTGCTACGCCGCCAAGATAACCAAAGCCGAAGCGGAAATTGATTGGCGGCACAGCGCGCAGCAGCTAGACCGGATGGTGCGGACATTTAATCCCAATCCCGGCGCCTATGCGCATTTCCGGGATATGGCGCTGAAGATCTGGCAAGCTGAAGCGCTAGACGGAAATGCAGGAAAGCCGGGAGAAATTGTTGCGGTGGATCGTTCCGGTATCACGGTTGCCTGCGGTTCGGGTTTGTTACGGATAGCCATGGTGCAGAAACCTGGCGGCAAGAAAATGAGCGCGGCGGATTTTCTGGCTGGCAACCCGATAGAACCTGGCGAGTGTTTTATGACTGCGCATCATCCTGCTGCTGCATCGCATGATTAAGGCGCAGCTGGCGGCAGCTTCCGCAATCGGTAAAGTGTTGACGGGATCAAGCCTGACCGGCGTGCTGCAGGATGTCTGGCGCGCCGATCCCATGTTATCGAAACAACAAAAGGGCGCCATTCAGGATTTAAGTTATGGCGTCCTGCGTTTTTACGGCCAATTACAGGCGATTCTCGCGTTGTTACTGAAAAAACCGTTACGCGATAAAAGTTTGCAGCAGTTGCTGCTCGTGAGCTTGTATCAATTGCAGTACAGTAAAGCATCTCCGCACACAGTGGTGGATCAAGCCGTATCTGCATCGCGCGCCTTGGCGCATGGTCAAGGAATGCAAGGGTTGGTGAATGCCGTTTTGCGCAATTTTATCCGGCAACGTGAGCGCTTGTTGCAGCAAGCGGCCGCCCATGAGGACGGACTTTACTCGTATCCGCAGTGGTGGATTGACAAGTTGCGGCAGCAATATCCGGAAAAATTTCACACAATACTGCAAGCCGGCAACAAACGTCCTCCAATGACGTTACGGGTGAATCAACGCAAAATTAGCGTGGCCGCTTATCGTGATTTATTGACGGAAAAAGCGATGCAAACGGAATTACTCTGGTCCGGCGCGTTGCAACTGAGTCAGCCGGTCGCGGTGGAGCATCTGCCTGGTTTTAGCGCCGGGCTGGTGACTGTGCAAGATGCCGGAGCGCAGCTTGCCGCGCCATTCCTGGATGTGCATGATGGCATGCGGGTATTGGATGCGTGCGCGGCCCCGGGAGGGAAAAGCACGCATGTGCTGGAATTGGCCGATGTAGCATTGACGATACTGGATAATGAAGCGGCAAGATTGGCCCAGGTGCAGCAGAATTTGCAGCGCTTGGATATGACGGCAGAAAAGGTGGTGTGCGGCGATGCGTCGGATCCCGCTGCCTGGTGGGATGGCCGTTGCTATGACCGTATTCTGGCGGATGTGCCTTGTTCGGCATCCGGAGTGGTTTGCCGGCATCCGGATATCAAATGGTTGCGGCGTGAAAGCGATCTGATCAAATTTGCAGAAATTCAACAAGCAATTTTGCATGCCTTGTGGAAAATTTTGAGCAAGGGTGGTAAGTTGCTGTATGTGACTTGCTCAGTTTTTGCCGAAGAAAATACCATGCAGATTGAAAAATTCCTTAACCATCACCCCGATGCAAGCTTACTACCGCTTTCCGCAGCGGCAATGGCGGATGGACAACTGTTACCTGATATTCGACATGATGGCTTCTTCTATAACTTACTGCAAAAAGCCTGATCCGCAAGTGCGCCGAATAAAGCTACCCTTCCTTAATCTTTTATTTTTGCTACTGATTTTGTTATCGGTAATGTCCGTTGTGAAGGCGGAAGGTATCCAGATAAAATCCGTCAGTCTGGCGGCGACCGAGCAAGGCTATACCATCAGCATGGATTCCGAGATTACGCTGAACGAGACGTTGGAACAGACGCTTGAGAAAGGTATCGTGCTGTATTTCGTCACCAAATTCGGCTTGCTGGATACGCGCTGGTATAAGCTCAATGAAGAGGTGGCGCGCAGTAAGTTCGTGGTCGGTCTGCGCTATTATGCGCTAACACGGCAATATCACCTCAACCATCCGGTGTTTTCACAAAGTTATTCTTCATTAAAGGAAGCATTGCAGGCATTGGGGCGGATACACGATCTTCCGTTGACGGTTAAAACTGAATTAAAGCCAGACGCCGATTATGTGGCGTCGCTGCGAATCTGGCTCGATCTGACACGGATGCCAAAACCGTTCCAAGTTGAAGCATTGGGTTCTAGCCAATGGAATTTGAGTTCGGATAAGATGGAATGGCATATGAAGCTGCCAACACCCGGGGAACCGGTACAGATTAAAGGTCATTGATGAAATACGTGCTCATCGTGGGTGCCGGTGTGGGGGCTGTGATGCTCTTTCTGCTGGCTACCGCGGGCGCCAATACCGAGTTTTTTGAACGGAAGTACCGCTTATTGCTTGGCATCAATATCGCCTTTGTGATCTTTCTCATGGCGATCCTGGGATTTCTGCTGTGGCGGTTCAGACGCCGCCTCAAATCGGGTGTTTTCGGATCCCGGCTGGCGTTACGGTTGATGCTGGTTTTTTCCATGATGGCGACACTTCCCGGTGCTTTGGTGTATGCCGTGTCCGTTCAGTTTCTTGAGAAGAGTATCGAATCCTGGTTTGACGTTAAAGTGGATCGCGCCCTGGAAGGCGGCTTGAACCTGGGACATACCATGCTGGATAATCTGCTGGAAGAATTGCAGCGTAAAGCGCAGGCGACGGCGTTAATATTGTCCGATCCTGCAAATCCGCCTTTATTAGTGCTGAATGAATTACTGCTGCAATCGCAAGTGGAAGAAGCGACCTTGTTTAACCAGGATGGCAAAGTCATCGCTTTTTCCAGCGAGAGTAATCTGGCGTTATTTCCTGGGATGCCGAATGCCGTCGTGATGCGCTATATCCGGATGCAGAAAGCGTATGGCGCGATTGAGTCGATTACCGATAAGGGCTTGTATCTGCGCGTAGTCGCTCCGGTTAATGTGCTGAGTTTGAAAGAGGATATCCGGATGCTGCAATTGCTGCAGCCGGTTCCGCTGCAATTGGCAAAAGACGCCGAACGGGTCCAGGCTGGTTATCAGGATTACCAGGAGCTTTCTTTGTCGCGCCACGGATTGACCCGGCTGTATAGCGTTACCTTGACGCTGGCTTTGTTGTTATCGTTATTTTCAGCATTGGCGACGGCTTCTTTGCTCAGTGAGAAACTGAGCGCTCCGCTCGGCATGCTGGCGGAAGGCACGCGAGCGATTGCGCAGGGTGACTACAGCCGCAGGCACCTGGTGCAAAGTCGTGACGAATTGGGTGTGTTGACGGAGTCCTTCAATTTGATGACGCAACAATTGGAGGAAGCGCGCGCAGCGGCGCTGCATAATCAGCAGGCGGTCGAGAGCGCGCGTGCGCACTTGGAAAGTATCCTGGCGAATTTGTCATCGGGCGTGCTGGTATTCGACGATCAATTGGTATTATCCAAGGCCAATCGCAGTGCCGAGCAGATCCTGCAAATACCGCTGATCAGCTTGGACGGTTCGATTATCGAAGGCTGCGTGAGCAATGAACCGCAACTGGATACCTTGATTGCCGAGATCAGGGCGGGATTTAATTCCGCGGAAACCGGCGTTTGGCAGCGCCAATTGACGCGTTCGGAAGATGGCCGTAATCAGGTTTTATTGCTCAGAGGAACGCGCTTGCCCAAGATATCGGGCGGTGGTGGCGTGGTGGTTTTTGATGACATCACCAATCTATTGCAAGTGCAGCGCGCGGTTGCCTGGGGCGAAGTTGCACGCCGGCTGGCGCATGAAATTAAAAATCCGCTGACACCGATTCAACTATCCGCCGAGCGCGTGCAGCACAAATTAATCAATAAGCTCAATGAAGAAGACGCCAAGATACTGCGGCGTTCAACTGAAACCATTGTCAATCAGGTGGAAGCCCTGAAGCGGATGGTGAATGAATTTAATCAGTATGCGCGCGTACCGGAGATGCAATTGCACCAACTGGATTTTAACCGGCTGGTGCGCGAGGTATTGTCGCTTTACGAAACCGCGAATATGGCGGCTGAGAATAGTAAGCATGTGCTAATCCAGCAGCTATTGGCGGATGATTTGCCGCTGATCAAGGGCGATTCGGCGCAATTGCGCCAGGTGCTGCATAATTTGCTGCAAAATGCGCAAGACGCGCTGATTGATACGCCGCAACCCGTGATCGAGGTGAAAACCGAAAAAGTGCATGGCGGGGTGCAACTCAGTGTGCGTGATAACGGTTGCGGTTTTTCGGATGAGATCAGAGCCCGGGTTTTTGAGCCTTATGTCACCACCAAGGCCAAGGGAACCGGATTGGGATTGCCGATTGTGAAGAAAATTGTTGAAGAGCATGAAGGGATTATCCATATCGAAAATATTAAACCGCAGGGCGCGCAAATTTCAATTATCCTGCCAGCGGTGGAGAAAAGCGCATCCGCCAACGATAACCGGCTGGCAGTGCATTAGGGACAACCGGTGATAACAGCAAAGAGGAATGAAATCTTTCCTGGCAAGATATCCGTCAATCAAAAAACTTGGAATTCATAGATGACCGTGAAATTTGACAGTTGTGGTTAAGCTGATTAGATTTCAGTAGTGGAGAAACACTCAATGATAACGAACAATACAATACTGGTTGTTGATGACGAAATTGGCATCCGCGAGCTGCTGTCTGAAATTTTGCGGGATGAAGGATATCGCGTGGCGTTGGCCGAGAATGCCGAGCAAGCGAGGATCTGGCGCGCGCAGACGCGCCCCGATCTGGTGCTGCTGGATATCTGGATGCCCGATACGGATGGTATTACGCTCTTGAAAGAGTGGGCCAGCAATGGCTTGCTGACGATGCCGGTGATCATGATGTCCGGGCATGGCACGATTGATACGGCGGTGGAGGCAACCCGCATTGGCGCATTCGGTTATCTGGAAAAGCCGATACCGTTGCAGAAGTTGTTGAGCACGGTCAGCAAGGCTTTGCGCGGGGCGCAAAACAAGCAGCAATCAGCGCTGTCACTGGCCAGTCTGGGTAAAGGCGCTTTGATTCTTGATCTGAGAAAAAGGCTGGAACAAGTGGTGAACTTGAAAACACCCGTGTTGCTGATGGGTGAACCGGGCGCGGGTGCGGAAATTTGCGCGCGTTTTATGCATCGTCCGGGCACGCCATGGGTGGAACCCGAGACGTTGACGGGATTGGCTGAATCACCGTTGGATTTGCTGGAGCTTGCGCGTGACGGGCTGTTGTTTC
Organism: Nitrosomonas sp. Is24; assembly: GCF_033063335.1. Lineage (NCBI taxonomy): Bacteria > Pseudomonadati > Pseudomonadota > Betaproteobacteria > Nitrosomonadales > Nitrosomonadaceae > Nitrosomonas > Nitrosomonas sp. Is24. The sequence goes on from NZ_JAWJZG010000001.1 coordinate 352,869, forward strand.
TCAAGGATGTCGGCGAAATCAGTAAACTGGCGCAAAAAGGCTTGCTGTTATTGCTGAGTAAGCTGGAGAAGTATAACGTCCGGCTGGTTTGCGCCACATCGCAACCGTTGGCGGAGTTGACCGCGCAGGGCACTTACCATCCCAAGCTGTACGAAATATTGAGCAGTCTCAGTATCGGCATTCCGGCATTGCGGGCGCACCGGGAGGACATTCCCGAGCTGGCCGGTCAAATCTTGTCGCGTTTCGTTGAATCGGGAGAAGCTTCGTCCACGTTACAGTTCAGTACCGCAGCGTTAAATTGCCTGCGCAATTACGATTGGCCCGGCAACTTGACGCAGTTAACCGGTGTCGTGCATTCGCTGGCACTGACTTGCACGTCCGATGAGATTTCGGTCGAAGCTGTGCAGCAGGCGATGGTTTTCCCGGAATCGGCCTCGTCATCAGTTTCGCCGGAGATTCCACTCGATCTTTCCCTGCGCGAAGCGCGCGATTTGTTTGAAAAAACTTACTTCGAAAGATTAATCGACCAAGAAAATGGCAACATGACGCGAGTCGCGGAACGCGCTGGATTGGAGCGCACACACCTGTACCGCAAAATAAAATTATTGGGAATTAAATTGCGGGGGAACTGATTTTTTAAAGAAATTCCGCTGCTACCGGATTGGTTTTAGGCGCAAAAAATGAAGGTCTCTAGTTGTCCTATCCTCTATCTTAGGGGATAATATCGCATTAATTTATTTACCGATACGATGTGTTCCTATTCAATTAGCGCACAGTTCGATCTTTTTTATTCGTTTAAAATATTAGGGAGTTAGTGTTAATGGGGACATTCAAGGATTTTGACGCGCCGGTGTTTAAGGATTTAACCAGCGCAATACGTGCATTGGCGATGGATGCAGTGCAAAAAGCCAATTCCGGTCACCCCGGTATGCCGATGGGAATGGCGGAAATCGCTGAAGTGCTGTGGATTCATCATCTGCGTCATAATCCTGGTAATCCGGGGTGGGTTGATCGTGACCGGTTTATTCTTTCCAACGGGCATGGATCGATGCTGATTTATGCTTTATTGCATCTGACGGGTTACGATCTGCCGATGGAAGAGATTAAGAAATTCCGGCAATTTCATTCCAAGACACCCGGTCATCCGGAATATGGTTACACACCGGGTGTGGAAACCACAACCGGCCCATTAGGCCAGGGCATTACCAACGCTGTGGGCATGGCGCTGGCGGAAAAAATACTCGCCGCAGAATTTAACCGCCCCGGTTACAACATTGTCGATCACCATACCTACGTTTTCCTGGGGGATGGCTGTCTGATGGAAGGTATTTCGCATGAAGCTTGTTCTTTGGCGGGTACTTTAGGTTTAGGAAAACTGATTTGTTTCTACGATGATAACGGTATTTCCATCGATGGTCATGTGGAAGGCTGGTTTACCGATGACACGCCGAAACGGTTTGAGTCCTATGGCTGGCACGTAGTGCCTAACGTCAACGGGCACGACCCGGTGGCCATAGAGGCCGCGATTGAAGCTGCGAAAAAGGTCAATGATAAACCAACCATGATTTGCTGCAAAACGGTTATCGGGCTGGGATCACCCAATATGGCCAATACCCACTCGGTACACGGTGCCGCATTGGGTGATGCTGAAATCGCGGCTGCTCGTCCGCACATTGGCTGGCATCATCCGCCTTTTGAAATCCCTCAGGAAGTTTATAGCGCCTGGGACGCAAGAGCGAAAGGACAGGCGCTGGAAACCGAATGGAACCAGAAATTTGCTGAATACGCGGAAAAGTATCCGGCTGAAGCAGCCGAATTCAATCGCCGCACCGCTGGTGAGTTGCCTGCGAACTGGCGCAGTCATGTCGACGGCGTTATCAATCAAGTTAACGCAAAAGCGGAAACCATTGCTAGCCGTAAAGCTTCGCAAAATGCAATCGAAGGTTTGGCACCAGTTCTGCCCGAATTACTCGGCGGTTCTGCCGACTTGGCTGGCTCCAATCTGACCTTGTGGTCAGGCTCAAAAGGGATCAGCAAACAAAACGGCGGTAACTACGTGTACTACGGTGTGCGCGAATTTGGCATGAGCGCCATGATGAATGGCTTGTCGTTGCATGGCGGCTTGATTCCTTACGGTGCTACTTTCCTGATGTTCTCAGAATATGCGCGTAATGCATTGCGCATGGCCGCACTGATGAAGATTCGCAATATTTTCGTCTTTACGCATGATTCCATCGGTCTGGGTGAAGATGGTCCGACGCACCAGCCGGTAGAACAAACCGCAACCTTGCGTTTAATCCCTAACATGGATGTATGGCGTCCTTGCGATACGGTAGAGTCGACCGTGTCATGGGCGCGCGCCATCGAACGCAAAAACGGTCCGTCGACATTAATATTCAGCCGTCAGAATCTGCCATTCCAGAAACGCGATGCCGCTACCATTCAGCTGATCGATAAAGGCGGTTATATATTATCCGAGGCCGGTAATGGCAAGCCACAAGCGATTTTGATTGCGACAGGCTCCGAAGTGGGGTTGGCCATGAGTGCGCAAAAAGCGCTGGCCGAAGAAGGCGTTCATGTGCGTGTAGTTTCCATGCCGTGCACGAATGTATTCGATCGCCAGGAACCATCCTATAAGGACAGTGTCTTGCTGAAGGGTGTTAAGCGCGTAGCGGTGGAAGCTGGCGTAACTGATTTCTGGCGTAAGTATGTTGGACTGGACGGCGCGGTAGTCGGCATGGACACTTTTGGTGAATCAGCGCCTGCGGATGTGTTATTCAAGCATTTTGGCTTTACCGTCGAGAACGTTGTTAAAACAGTCAAAGGCATTCTCTGATCCAATTTATGATTAAAGCAGCCGGATGATAAATTGCATTCATCCGGAAGCAACAAGTTTCTTATTCAAGGAGTTTTAGTATGACAATTAAGGTTGGTATTAATGGGTTTGGTCGTATCGGGCGTATGGTTTTCCGCTCAGCTGTGCAGAATTTTTCGGATATCGAAATCGTTGCCATCAACGATTTGCTAGAGCCGGATTATCTGGCTTATATGTTAAAGCATGACTCAGTGCATGGCCGCTTCCATGGTGATGTTTCCATCGAGGGCAATACCCTGGTGGTAAATGGCAAAAAAATCCGCTTAACTGCGGTTAAAGATCCGGCCGAGCTGAAATGGAATGAAGTGGGCGCCGAAGTCGTCATCGAGTCAACAGGTCTCTTTCTGACGAAAGAAACCTGTGAAAAACATTTAGCGGCTGGCGCCAAGAAAGTCATCATGTCTGCACCTTCCAAAGACGATACACCGATGTTTGTGTATGGCGTGAATGACAAATCCTACAAAGGCGAAAGCATCATTTCCAATGCTTCTTGCACCACCAACTGTCTGGCTCCGATCGCCAAAGTATTGAACGACAAATGGGGGATCAAGCGTGGTCTGATGACTACCGTGCATGCCGCAACCGCAACGCAAAAAACCGTGGATGGTCCATCCAATAAAGATTGGCGTGGTGGCCGCGGTATTCTCGAAAATATTATTCCTTCTTCAACTGGTGCTGCCAAAGCAGTGGGCGTTGTGATTCCGCAACTGAACAAAAAACTGACCGGCATGGCTTTCCGTGTTCCGACATCGGACGTATCGGTAGTTGATTTGACCTGCGAGCTGGAAAAAGAAGCGACCTACGACGAAATTTGCAAAGCGATGAAAGAAGCTTCCGAAGGTTCCATGAAAGGCGTGCTCGGATATACCGATCAAAAAGTGGTATCCACCGACTTCCGTGGTGAAAGCTGCACCTCTATTTTCGACGCCGAAGCAGGTATGGCGTTGGATAAGAGCTTTGTCAAAGTGGTTGCGTGGTACGACAATGAATGGGGTTATTCCACCAAAGTACTGGAGATGGTGCGTACTGTCGCCAAGTAGTTTTGTATGCTCAGATAGGCAATCAAAATAGGATGTCTTGATTGCTATCTGATTTAAATAGTTAATTTATTAAGACATAAAGGGTAGCGCTGCTATCCTTTATATTTTGTTAAAGACATTTCTGGAGCTTACTGTGTCCGTTATTAAACTAGTTGACCTTGACCTTAAAGGTAAACGTGTATTTATTCGCGCTGATCTGAATGTCCCTGTAAAAGATGGAAAAGTGACCTCGGATGCACGCATTACCGCCTCGATGGCGACCATTAATCACTGCATCAAACAAGGCGCGAAAGTGATGGTGACTTCTCACTTGGGCCGCCCTGAAGAAGGCGTGTGGACTGAAGAGAATTCTCTGAAACCGGTGGCTGATAATATTGCCAGCCGTTTGGGAAAACCGGTGCGTTTAATCAAGGACTGGGTTGATGGCGGATTTGATGTTGCGGCTGGAGAATTAGTCGTACTGGAGAACTGCCGCATCAATAAAGGCGAAAAGAAAAACGTCGAGGAGACCGCACAAAAATACGCAAAACTATGCGATGTCTTTGTCATGGACGCATTCGGCACCGCGCACCGCGCGGAAGCCTCTACCCACGGCATCGCTAAATATGCCCCCGTGGCTTGCGCCGGTATTCTGCTGACAGAAGAATTGGATGCGCTGACCAAAGCGCTGTTGAGTCCAGCGCGTCCGATGGTGGCGATTGTCGGCGGCTCGAAGGTTTCCACCAAGCTGACCGTGCTCGAATCGCTGTCCGAGAAAGTAGATCAACTGGTGGTCGGCGGTGGTATTGCCAATACCTTCTTGAAAGCAACCGGCAAAAATGTCGGCAAATCACTGTGCGAAGATGATCTGGTTCCAACAGCCAAGGCCTTGATGGATAAAATGGCGAAACGCAATGCCTCGATCCCGATTGCGGTCGACGTGGTGACCGGTAAAAAATTTGATGCCAATGAGCCTGCGGTATTGAAAGATGCCGGTGCTGTAGCTGACGATGACATGATTTTTGATATCGGCCCTAAAAGCGCGCAAGAATTGGTGGATATCATTATGAAAGCCGGTACGGTGGTGTGGAACGGCCCGGTCGGTGTGTTTGAGTTTGATCAATTTGGCGCCGGAACCGAAAAAATCGCGCGTGCGATTGCGGAAACGAAAGCTTTCACGTTAGCAGGCGGCGGTGATACCATTGCAGCTATTCAAAAGTATGATATCTACGACAAAGTTTCCTATATTTCAACCGCAGGCGGGGCATTCCTGGAGTTTCTGGAAGGTAAAAAACTCCCGGCAGTAGAAATATTGGAGATGCGTGCCAAATAATCAACCAGAAAAATCATGATTCGAAGAACAAAAATTGTAGCGACCCTGGGTCCCGCCTGTAACAATCCAAAAATCTTGGATCGTTTAATCCGGGCCGGTGTTGATGTTGTTCGGATCAATTTTTCGCACGGTACGCGCGAACAGCATATCGAATTCGCCGAGATGACACGGTCGCTGGCGCGGGCTGCTGGTCTTACGGTCGGCGTACTGGCCGATCTGCAAGGGCCGAAAATACGCGTCGGTAGATTCGAGCACGGTAAGATCAGGCTCGAAGTCGGCGATCAATTCATTCTGGATGCTAATTGTGAATTAGGCAATCAGGAAAGAGTCGGTCTGGATTATAAGGAATTGCCGAACGATCTGGAAACCGGCGCTACGCTGATGCTGGACGATGGCCGGATTGTACTCGGTGTATCGCATGTGAAAGGTCATCAGGTATTCTGCGTGGTCGAGCAGGGCGGAATACTGTCCAATAATAAAGGTATTAACCGTAAAGGTGGCGGACTTGGTGCGCCAGCGCTGACCAGCAAGGATCTGGAAGACATCAAAACAGCAGCCGAACTGGGCGCGGATTACTTAGCCGTATCGTTTGTCCGCTCAGGCGACGATATCCGCCAAGCGCGCGCATTGTTTCAAGAGGCAGGCGGCAGAGGCATGATCATGGCCAAGATCGAACGCTCCGAGGCTATTCTTGCTTTGGACGATATTCTCGAAGCCTCGGATGCCATTATGGTGGCGCGCGGTGATCTGGCGGTTGAAGTCGGCGATGCCGCCGTTCCGGCGCTGCAAAAAAGAATGATCCGCTCCGCGCGCGCCAACAATAAAACCGTGGTAACCGCCACGCAAATGATGGAATCGATGATTACCAATCCGATTCCAACACGGGCGGAAGTATCGGATGTGGCCAACGCAGTGCTGGATGGCACCGATGCAGTCATGCTGTCGGCGGAATCCGCCGCCGGAGAATATCCGGTGGAAGCGGTCGAAGCGATGGCCAGAGTTTGCTTGGAAGCGGAAAAGGAATACTTGGTCAACACCGACCGGCGGATGCAGAATATCAATCCGGCGACTATCGAAGAAGCCATTGCCCGAGCCACCATGTACACTGCCAGCGGCTTACAGATTCGCGCCATCGCCGCACTGACACAAAGCGGTGTGACCGCGTTGTTGATGTCGCGCAGAAGCTCCAAAGTACCTATTTTTGCGTTGAGCCCCAACGAGGAAACGCGCAGAAGGGTGACGTTGTTCAGAGGTGTATATCCGGTGGAATTCGGCGCAGGATTGAACGATCCGGAAGAAATTCTGAATCTGGCCGAACAGGAATTACTCAATCGCGGTGTGGTACGCAGCGGTGATATCATGGTGATGACGATCGGCGAACCGGTGGGTAAAACCGGTGGCACCAATACGATGAAGATCATCAGAGTCGGCGAATGGAAAACAAGACAAGGTATTGATGCGAAATAAGCTGTCTGCGGATGCGAATCCGGCATTGGCGCAGCGCGAACGGCAGTGGAAAGAATCAAAAGGTATTCATTAAGAATATGCTTATACTGGTATACAATTTTATTAAGATAATCAATAAGGAGATCTAGATGGCACTCGTATCATTAAGACAACTACTCGATCACGCGGCGGAAAACGGTTACGGCCTGCCCGCTTTCAACGTCAACAACCTGGAACAGATCCAGGCGATCATGCAAGCAGCGGATGAATGCAACAGCCCGGTCATCATGCAAGGTTCCGCCGGTGCGAGAAAATATGCCGGTGAAGCATTTTTACGTCATTTGATTGAAGCAGCTGTTGAATCCTATCCGCATATCCCGATTGTGATGCACCAGGATCACGGTGCTTCTCCTTCTGTTTGTGTCAATGCGATTCGTAGCGGTTTCTCAAGCGTCATGATGGACGGTTCATTGCAAGCAGATGCCAAAACACCGTCTTCGTACGAATACAACGTTAATGTTACGGCCGATGTCGTTAACATCGCACACTCTGTTGGCGTATCGGTAGAAGGCGAACTGGGTTGCCTGGGATCTCTGGAATCCGGTATGGGTGAAGCCGAAGACGGTCACGGCGCGGAAGGCGTGTTATCGCACGATCAACTGTTGACCGATCCGGAAGAAGCCGCCGATTTTGTCCGTAAAACCGGTGTGGATGCACTGGCAATCGCTATCGGAACCTCGCATGGCGCGTACAAATTCACTCGCAAACCCACCGGCGATATCCTGGCGATCCAACGCATCAAGGAAATCCATGCACGTATCCCCAACACGCATTTGGTCATGCACGGCTCCAGCTCGGTACCGCAAGAATGGCTGGAAATCATCCGCCAATTCGGCGGCGACATCAAAGAAACCTACGGTGTTCCGGTCGAAGAAATTCAACAAGGGATCAAGTATGGCGTGCGTAAAGTCAACATCGACACGGATATCCGCTTAGCGATGACCGGCGCGATCCGCCGCAGCCTGGAAAAAGACAAAAGCAATTTCGATCCGCGCAAATTCCTGAAAGAAGCGACTGCCGCTGCTAAAGATATTTGTAAAGCACGCTTCGAAGCCTTCGGCTGCGCCGGACAAGCCGGAAAAATCAAACCGATTTCTCTGGAAAGCATGGCGAACCGCTATGCTAAAGGCGAATTGAACGCGGTTATTAAGTAAGTCAAATTACATTGGTATCTAATAAACCTATGATTGATGGTGCCTTTGCAGTATCAGTCATAGGAAGTTCTCAATCTGAGAGTTTCGATAGTGCTCCAACATTTATTCGAGTTAGTGAAAAATTAGATTGTGATGTGCTTAGCAGATATAACTCAAACTGAGATCAACACGGTTACGATGATTGTAGGGATTGTAACTGCGATAGTCGCGATTCTGCAGTATGGTCATACGAAGCGTAGTGAATTCCGAAAGCGTTTCTGGGAAGAGCAGCTGGAAATCTATAAGCGAACATGTGTGGCAGCAGCAGGTATTGCTACAGCAAGCAGTATTGCGTTAGTCAAGAAAGAATGTGAGGAATTCTGGCGACTGTATTGGGGTGAGCCTTCAATCTTAGAAAGTAAAGGTGTGAAAGATGCAATGGTAGATTTTGGTAAACAGTTGTACTTAGTCGAAGCTGAACAGGCTCATCCAAAATCTCTTGAAGACTTATCGTATCAACTTGCTCGTGCATGTAGAATTTCATTAGAAAGAACATGGGCTCCTGTTGATATTGACGATCTTCCCTTGAAAAAATAGGCCGTCATCTCATTATAGAGAAGTCAGCGTCCTCAGATTTCGACTTCAACTAGAAAACTGATGAGCGAAATACTGCAATTTTGATTGTGTTTCCAAAATCAAAATTAGTTTTTGGGAGGTACATACCCCGCTGCCTGTTCCGCCCCTTCCCCAAAAAAATGCGCTTCCATTTGTTCCGCCAGATATTTCCGTGCTTTGGCGTCTGATAGATTCAAACGGTTTTCGTTGACCAGCGTGGTTTGGTGTTTGATCCACTGGCTCCAGGCTTCCTTGGAAACATTCTCAAAAATTCTTTTGCCCAGTTCGCCGGGGTAAGTTTGAAAATCCAGGCCTTCGGCTTCGCGGCCTAGTTTGATGCATTTCACCATTCTTGCCATGTCGTATCCTTGCTCCAAGTCAGTAAAAGAGTATTGGAAATTCTCTGAACCACATATCGCGGCTGGTGCTGAGCTTGCCGGAGGACATGATCTGAATTTCCCGTTGAGGAAAGACCGGCATTATGAAACGTTCGTTTCACTGAGTAAACAGCCGAAGTGTATTTTCTATGGAAAAATTATAAGTGTTTGATTAACACTTTCGAGCGGCGCTGGTAGTTATATAAATTCTGTTTAGTTTTCGGTAATTCGGCTGGGGTAGCCTGGCTGAAGCCGTGTTCGATGAACCAATGCGTGGCATGCGTGGTGAGTACGAACAGTTTGTGGATGCCTTGCGCGATGGTTTTGTTTTCGATGTGCTTGAGCAAGCGTTCGCCGTGTCCCTGATCGCGGTAATCCGGGTGAATCGCCAGACAGGCGAGTTCGCACGCGTGTTCTTCGGGGAAGGGATACAGCGCGGCGCAGCCAAGGATGATGCCGTCGTGCTCGAATACGGTAAACCGGTCGATTTCGATTTCCAGCAATTCACGCCCGCGTCTGACCAGAATGCCTTCGGCTTCGAGCGGTTCGATCAGTTGCAAGATGCCACCGACATCGTCGATGCGCGCTTTGCGCAGCGCTTGCAGTGTTTCTTGCGAAATCATGCAGCCGATGCCATCGTGCGTAAACAGTTCCTGGACGATGGCGCCGTCGATATGCCGGCTGACCAGATGCGCACGCGTCACGCCCAATTCACAGGCTTTGGTCGCGTATTGCAGCGATGATCGGATCGCATCCGGTATCGGCGCTGCGGTTGCCGGTGTTTTGTTTTCCAGCAGCAATTTGCTTTCCGGCAAGGTGAGTTCACGCGGCAATACTGAGGTATCCGCGCTATCCAACAGAAGAATCAGTTTCTCGGCGTGAAGTGCGATGGCGGTTTCGGTCGCCACATTTTCCATCGTCAAGTTAAAAATCTCGCCGGTGGGCGAGTATCCCAGCGGCGAAATCAGCACTACATCGCCTTGCTCCAGACGCGAATGAATCGCCGGAGCATTGATTTTTCGTACTTTCCCGGTATGCATCAGGTCGATGCCCTGAATGACGCCATAAGGGCAGGCGGTGACAAAGTTCCCGCTGGTCACGCGGATGGCGGCATTGGCCATCGGCGAATTGGGCAAGCCCATCGACAACAATGCGGCGATCTCGTGGTGCACGCGCCCGACCGATTCCTTGACGCACTGTAACGCGGCGGGGTCGGTGACGCGCATGCCCATCACGGTTTGTGTTTCCAGTTGCGACTCATCCAGGCGCAGTTGAATTTGCGGACGCGCGCCATGCACCAGTACCAGCCGGACACCGAGGCTGGCGAGCAGATTGACGTCGTGAATAAAATCGACAAAGGCGGCGTTCGTGACCATTTCGCCGCTAAAACCGATGACGAAGGTTTTTCCCCTGAACGCGTTGATATAGGGAGCAACCGAGCGGAACCAGGCGACAAATTCAGCAGGTGTGTTCATGGTCTGTGAAGATAGCGGATTTTTGTTCATGCGATCGGTTAAAAATCACCCCACAAGGTTTGTAATGCGGCAATAGCCGTCAAAGCCGCGCTTTCGGTGCGCAAGATGCGTTTTCCCAAACGCAGCGGGACGAAGCCGGTGTGTAAAACAGCTGCTTCTTCTTCCGGCGTAAACCCGCCTTCCGGTCCGATCACGAGCGCCAGATTGGCATCGGCAGGTGGTTTGGCAATCTCTTTCAAACTTTGCGTGGCTGTCGTGGATAACATAAAGCAACCATCACGAGGCGATCGGTCAGTTTTCTTCCGGCTCAGCCATTCCGGCAGCGAGATCAACGGCAATACTTGCGGTACGTAATTTCTGCCGCATTGCTCGCACGCGGAAATGACGATTTTTTGCCAGTGTTGCTGGCGTTTGCCGGCGCGCTCGCCGGACAAGTGCACGATACTGCGTGCCGTGGTCACGGGTTGAATGCGCGTCACACCCAGTTCCACCGCTTTTTGTATGATCCAATCCATCTTTTCATTGACGCAGACGGCTTGGGCCAGCTCAATCGACAGCGGAGATTCGCGCTCCATCGCGTGATAGGCGTCGATCCGGACGGCCGTGCTGGATTTGGTGATGCTGGTGATGTGTGCGGAGAATTCACCGCCCTGTCCATTGAACAACGTGACTGCATCGCTCTCTTTCAGCCGCAATACCCGCGCGGCATGGTGTTTGTTCCCGGCCGATAATTCGATAACCGTTCCGGCAATGATTTCTTCGGGATGGTAGAAGCGCGCATGCATGATGGGGGCTGACCGGGGTAAGTAGCAATTCGATAAATGGACTCATGATAATATAGCACGTTATTTATCCGGCATTCATTGTCTGACCGCTGTTTCAATGGGTGAGCGCGGCAGGCTGGAGAAGCGGTTTTCAAGATTATTATCGATAGTAGGAGAAAAGAATATGGCAAGTTTGGAAACACCGGTTTGTGATTTTGGCTGGAAAGCGGTTGATTTTGATTTGCTGGGCGTCGACGGCAAACGCTATAACCTGGCTTCCGCAAAAGGGGAAAACGGCCTGCTGGTGATGTTTATCTGCAATCATTGCCCGTATGTGAAAGCAGTGCAGGATCGCATCATTCGCGATGTGAATGAATTGAAATCGCACGGCATCAATGCCATTGCGATCATGTCCAATGACCCGGCCGATTACCCGGAAGATTCATTTGAAAACATGGCGCTGGTGGCGAAACAATTAAATTATCCTTTCCCGTATGTGTGGGATGAAACACAGGAAATAGCCAAACGCTATGGCGCGGTGTGCACACCGGATTTCTTCGGTTTCAACAGCAAACTGGAATTGCAGTATCGCGGCCGCTTGGACGCATCGCGCAAAGAAGCCGCGCCCGCCGATGTGCGCCGGGATTTGTTCGAGGGTATGTTGCAAGTCGCCAAAACCGGCCGCGGCCCGGTGGAACAAATCCCCAGCATCGGTTGTTCGATCAAGTGGCGGTCGGAGTAAACGTGCTAGAAGAAGTGATCACGGCGGTAAAAGAAGTCGCGCAGCAAGTCATCATGCCGCGCTACCTGCAAGTCGACCGTCAGATTAAAGCGGACGGCAGTTTTTTTACCGAAGCGGATGTCGCGGCACAGAATGCGCTGTTGGAAAAGCTGCAAAAAATTCATCCAGCCGCCGCGATGGGCGAGGAAATGACAAAACAGGAGCAGGAAGCGCAGTGGATCAAGGGGCAATCCGGGTTGTGGAGCATCGACCCGATCGATGGCACGTCTAACTTTCTCAATGGGTTACCGTACTTCGCCATTTCAGTGGCGTTCATGGAGCAAGGCAAGAGTGTGCTGGGCGTGATCTACAATCCGGTAACGGATGAGATGTTTTATGCCACCAAAGGCGGCGGTGCTTTTTTGAATGGTATTGCGTTGCCGCTGAAGACGTATACGCCGGCATTATCGGGTGCCATGGCCAATGTCGATTTAAAACGGCTGGATCGGAAATTCGCGGCCAGAGTGGCTGCTTATCCACCGTTTGCCTCGCAGCGCAACTTCGGTGCGTGCGCGCTGGAATGGTGCTATACCGCCGCCGGTTATTTTGATTTATATCTGCACGGCGGACAGAAGCCGTGGGATTACGGCGCGGGTTCATTGATTCTCGCAGAAGCGGGCGGACATATGTGCGGCTTCGAACAGGATGACTACTGGGCGGGATCGCCGTGGACGCGATCCGTGATAGCGGCACTGGATCCCGGGCTATTTGCGCAATGGCGTGACTGGGTGCGCGAGAACCGGAAAGAGTAGGTTGTTCAAGTGAAAATTATCATTCTGGGCGCGGGTCAAGTCGGTTCGTCGGTCGCTGAGAGCTTGGTCAGTGAAGCCAACGACATTACCATGGTCGATATCGATTCCAAGCGTTTGGCGTTATTGCAGGATCGCTTGGATTTGCGTACGGTTGTTGGCAACGCGTCGCATCCATCGGTGTTGGTGAATGCCGGGGCGCATGATGCAGATATGGTGCTGGCCGTAACAGAGCACGATGAGACCAATCTAGTGGCGTGTAAGCTTGCCGCCACACTGTTTAACACACCGACTAAAATTGCCCGGATCCGCTCCACGGAGTATTTGACGCATCCGGAAATTTTTTCAACGGAAAACTTCTGCGTCGATTTTGCCATTTCACCCGAACAGATTCTGACTGAATATATTGAGAAACTCGTTGAGTTTCCCGAAGCCTTGCAGGTGCTCGATTTCGCATCGGGAAAAGTAAGCTTGGTGGCGGTGCGCGCGTTAAAAGGCGGTTCGCTGGTCGGACAGGAATTACAGCAATTGCGCAAGCATGTGCCCAATGTGGATACGCGCGTGGCGGCTATTTTCCGTCAAGACCGGCCGATCATTCCGGAAGGCGACACCATCATCGAAGCGGAAGATGAGGTATTTTTCATTGCCGCAACCGAAGACATTCGCACCATCATGCGGGAATTGCGCAAAATGGACAGGCCGGTCAAACATGTGATGATCGCTGGTGGCGGAAAAATCGGCAGGCGTCTGGCCATGACGCTGGAAAAAGATTATCAGGTCAGGATCATAGAACGCAATTACCAAGCTTGTGAGCGTTTGGCGGGTGAATTGAGCAATGCGCTGGTGCTGCACGGCGATGCAACGGATGAAACCTTGCTGGAGAGTGAGAGCATTGCCGAGATGGATTTGTTTTGCGCGCTGACGAATGACGAAGAGAACAACATTATGGCGGCGCTGCTGGCGAAACGGATGGGGGCGCATAAAGTGATTGCGCTGATCAATCGCCGCGCTTACGTGGATCTGGTGCAAGGCAGTCGTATTGATATCGCGATCTCGCCAGCGCAAGTGACGATCGGCTCATTGCTGGCTTATGTCCGGCACGGCGATGTTGCTGCTGTGCACAGCTTGAGGCGCGGTGCGGCGGAGGCACTGGAGCTGGTCGCGCATGGCGATGCCAGATCGTCCAATGTGGTCGGACGCAAGATTGATGAAATCAAGCTGCCAAAAGGCGCGACCATTGGCGCAATAGTGCGTGGTTTGCCGAGAACCGAAGGGTTATTCGGCGAGAGTTTGAGTTCCGCAGAGCTGGAAAAGAATTTAGCTGAGTCCAGTCACTCAATACGCGTCATCATTGCGCATCACGATACGGTCATCGAATCGGAAGATCATGTGATTCTATTTGTGGTCAACCGGAAAATGATTCGCGAAGTGGAAAAACTGTTTCAGGTTAACGTTGGTTTTCTGTAGCACATCATTCCATGAATCGGTTGCTTACGGTTGTTAATGTGCTGGGTAAGATGGTGCTGGTATTCGGGCTGACCATGCTGATTCCATTCGGTTTGGCGCTATGGATCGATGACGGTGCGCGTTTTGTTTTTGGCGAGTCTATTCTGATTACCCTCGGTAGCGGTTTAGTCATGTGGCTCGCGACACGCCGCTATCAACGTGAATTGCAGACGCGCGATGGCTTTTTGCTGGTGGTCATGGTGTGGTCCGGGTTACCGGCTTTTGCCATGCTGCCATTACTGCTGTATTTGCCCGAACTCAATCTCAGCATGGCTTATTTTGAAGCTGTTTCGGGCTTAACCGCTACCGGTGGTACGGTATTGTCGGGGTTGGATGCGTTGCCGCCGTCCATCAACCTATGGCGTGGCGAAATTGTGTGGCTTGGCGGTATGGGTCTGATTGTGCTCGCGGTAGCGATCTTACCATTGCTGGGCGTCGGCGGACGGCAATTGCTGAATGCTGAAATACCGGGGCCCATGAAAGAAAACAAACTGACGCCGCGTATCGCTGAAACAGCTAAAGGGTTGTGGTCGATCTACGCGAGTCTGACCTTGGCGTGTGTTTTTGCTTACAAGTGGGCAGGCATGGATTGGTTTGATGCGGTCATGCACGCTTTCACAACTTTGGGATTAGGCGGTTTTTCATCGCATGACGCAAGTTATGCTTACTGGGATTCTCCGCTCATTGAATCGGTTGCAATTGTCTTTATGCTGATTGCCGGAATAAATTTTGCGACCCATTTTCTGGCTTGGCGGGCAAAAAGCTTAACGCCTTATCGCTATGATTCCGAAGTGAGCTGGTATGTCATGATCCTTTTTCTCAGTTGCGCCGGATTGGCATTGTATCTTTGGTTAACCGGCGTTTACTCCGAGCCGCTGATAGCCTTGCGTTATGCCGCTTTCAATATCGTATCCGTTGCCACGACGACCGGCTACAGTAATACCGATTATAACCTGTGGCCGATATTCGTTCCTCTCTGGATGTTATTTTTATCCGGATTTTGCACTTCTTCAGGCTCCACTGGCGGTGGCATTAAGATGATACGGGCCCGTATTCTGTATCAGCAGGTTTATCGTGAAATTATTACGATTATGCATCCCAATGCGGTAATGCCCGCGAAACTTGGGAGAAGTGTGCTGGCAAGCCGGGTCATTCTTGCAGTCTTGGTATTTCTGTTTGTTTATACGGCGAGTATCGTGCTGATGATGCTGATGCTCACATTGAGCGGATTGGATGTCATTACAGCTTTTTCGGCCGCGGTGGCTTGCATCAATAATCTAGGGCCGGGGCTTGGGGAAATTGGACCGGCAACCACTTATGCATCGCTAACGGATTTTCAGACATGGATATGTAGCTTTGCCATGTTGCTGGGTAGATTGGAATTTTTTACCGTGCTCGCTATATTTACGCCTGCATTCTGGAGGAAATAAAATCCAGAATGGTACAAGCTTAGTTTATGCCAAATTTTCGTAAGGAGTATGGGTGGATAATGCCGGTGTATTGAAGGGTATTAAAGTCATGGTGATCGATGACAGTAACACGATTCGGAAAAGTGCCGAAATTTTTCTAAGACCATTTGGTTGTGAAGTCATATTGGCAGAAGATGGTTTCGATGCGATGTCTAAGATTGTTGAGAATCAGCCTGATATTATTTTTGTGGATATCACAATGCCGCGCCTGGATGGTTATCAAGCGTGTAAGTTAATAAAAAATAATCCAATTTATCAGTCTACGCCAGTGATTATGTTATCCAGCAAGGATGGATTATTTGATAAAGCGCGGGGCAGAATGGCAGGATCGAACGATTATCTGACTAAACCATTTACCGCAGAGGGTTTATTGAGCATAATACGCAGCTATACTTTGCAGCAAAATTAAGTAACCTAATTTGGCGAATGAGAATGCCATTCTAATCTTCCATTGAGTTTAGTAAGGAGAGTGGGATTTATTTTTAATATGCTTGAGGAGTGTTTTCTTAGTATTTGTATACGAAGTAGAATCGGGTAAGTTTTGAGTAAAAATCCCTAAATTAGAGTAGGGGATTTTATGACAAATGACTTGACTTTGAGGGGTAAGGTCGACTAGCCTGAGAGGTGTGGTTAAATTAAGGGTAGAAAATAGGTTAATTTAACTGCCGAGATAAAAGCAGTACTAATTAATTAGTATTAGAAGTAGAAGAGTAAAAGAACGAGAAGTAGTTTTGATTAACAGTTAGGAGGTAGAAACATGGCAACAACTTACGGCACGTCAAGTGCATCAAGCGCAAGCTATGACATGTCACTGTGGTACGACTCGAAGTACTACAAACTGGGCATGTTAACAATGCTGTTGGTAGCGATATTCTGGATCTGGTACCAAAGAACGTTTGCATACTCACACGGTATGGACTCGATGGAACCGGAATTTGACAAAGTATGGATGGGCCTGTGGCGCGTACACATGACCCTGATGCCTTTGTTTGCGTTAGTAACCTGGGGTTGGATCCTGAAAACCCGTGACACCAAAGAACAACTGGACAACTTAGACACCAAGCTGGAAATCAAACGTTATTTCTACTGGATGATGTGGCTGGGCGTGTATCTGTTTGGTGTTTACTGGGGCGGCAGCTTCTTCACCGAACAAGACGCATCCTGGCACCAAGTGATTATTCGTGACACCAGTTTCACCCCAAGTCACGTAGTCGTGTTCTACGGTTCATTCCCAATGTACATCGTGTGTGGCGTAGCATCATACCTGTACGCGATGACCCGTCTGCCACTGTACAGCCGCGGCACATCGTTCCCATTGGTCATGGCAATTGCTGGCCCATTGATGATTCTGCCAAACGTAGGTTTGAACGAATGGGGTCACGCATTCTGGTTCATGGAAGAACTGTTCAGCGCGCCACTGCACTGGGGCTTTGTGATTCTGGGCTGGGCAGGTTTATTCTCGGGTGGTATTGCAGCACAAATCATCACCCGTTACTCGAACCTGACTGATGTAACCTGGAACGGCTCAAGCAGAGACATTCTGAACAACCGTATCGTTCCTTAATTCTGAATGCAGCACATCCTTCCCGCCTGTGATACGGGCGGAAGGATAAGAAGACTTAAGTTACTATGCAGTAATGAAAACGAGCAATAAGCAGACGACAAAAAGAAGCAAGGGAATCGTCAAGTTTTCATAATTTAATATCACACGAAATGAAGAAGGGAGGGTCTAGTGAGTAGAACAGACGAAATTTTAGCAGCGGCCAAGATGGTGCCGGAAGCGGTCAAGATGTCCAGATACATAGATGCGGTATATTTTCCGATTCTGTGTATATTGCTGGTAGGAACCTATCACATGCACTTCATGCTGTTAGCAGGAGACTGGGATTTCTGGTTGGATTGGAAAGACCGTCAATGGTGGCCTGTAGTAACACCGATTGTAGGTATCATGTACTGTGCAGCACTGATGTATTACCTGTGGGTAAACTATCGCCTGCCATTTGGCGCGACACTCTGTATCGTATGCCTGTTAGTAGGTGAATGGCTGACCCGTTACTGGGGCTTCTACTGGTGGTCACACTATCCGATCAACTTTGTACTGCCATCGACCATGATTCCAGGTGCATTGATGATGGATACAATCATGTTGCTGACCGGTAATTGGCTGATCACAGCACTGTTAGGCGGCGGCTTCTTTGGATTATTCTTCTACCCAGGCAACTGGCCGATATTTGGCCCAACCCACTTACCAGTGGTTGTAGAAGGCGTACTGTTATCAGTAGCTGACTACACAGGTTTCCTGTACGTACGTACCGGTACACCTGAATATGTTCGCCTGATTGAGCAAGGCTCACTGCGCACCTTTGGTGGACACACCACAGTGATTGCAGCGTTCTTCGCAGCGTTCGTATCCATGCTGATGTTCTGCGTATGGTGGTACTTTGGCAAACTGTACTGCACCGCTTTCTACTATGTTAAAGGAGAAAGAGGACGCATCTCAATGAAGAACGACGTAACCGCGTTTGGTGAAAAAGGCTTTGCACAGGGGATTAGATAATGAATATAAGAAGCATATTTAAACTGGGCGTATTAGGCCTGTATGGAGCAGCGATTGGAGCGGCATCGCTGGCGATGACGCTGACGTTAGATGTTAAGACAGCAGCGGCACACGGTGAACGCTCACAAGAACCGTTCCTGCGTATGCGTAGTATTCAATGGTACGACTTGAAATGGCAACCGAAAGTCACCAAAGTCAACGACATTGCGACGATGACTGGTAACTTTCACTTAGCTGAAGACTGGCCACGTGCGGTAGGTAAACCAACCCGCGCCTTCTTTAACGTAGGTAGCCCAAGCCCGGTGTTTGTACGTTTAAGCACCAAACTGAACGGCGAACCAACGTTTATTTCAGGTCCTCTGGAAATTGGCCGTGACTATGCATTTGAAGTCAGACTGAAAGCCCGTATTCCAGGACGTCACCACATGCACGCGATGGTAAACATCAAAGATGCAGGTCCTATTGCAGGTCCAGCCTCATGGATGAACATCTCCGGCAGCTGGGATGACTTTACCAACCCAGTAACCACACTGACTGGTAAAACCATCGACCTGGAAACATTCAACTTCAGCAACGGTATATTCTGGCACATCGTATGGTTAGGCTTAGGCTGCTTCTGGATTGGCTACTTTGTAGCGAAACCGATGTTCCTGCCACGTAGCCGCGTATTGCTGGCGTATGGTGACGAACTGTTAACCTCCCCAACGGACAGAAAAGTAGGTCTGGCAGTTGCAATACTGACCTGCGCGATTGTTTGGGGCGGCTATCGTTACACCGAAAGCGTACACCCATACACAGTACCGATCCAAGCTGGCGAATCGAAAGTAGCACCGTTACCGATTGCACCGAACCCAGTTGCAATCAAAGTAACACATGCTAACTACGACGTACCTGGCCGTGCACTGCGTGTAACGATGGAAATCACCAACAACGGTGACACAGCGGTTAACATTGGTGAATTCACGACAGCGGGCGTACGCTTTGTGAACGAACTGGGCCGCAAACACCTGGATCCTGACTATCCAAGAGAACTGGTAGCAACCGGCTTATCGATGGATGATGACAGAGGCGTTCAACCTGGAGAAACCCGTGAAGTTAAGATGGAAGCCAAAGATGCGTTGTGGGAAGTGCAACGTTTGATGGCTCTGTTGGGTGACCCTGAAAGCCGTTTTGGCGGATTGTTGATGACCTGGGATGAAGCAGGCAATCGTTATATCAACAGTATTGCTGGCGCGGTAATTCCAGTCTTTACCAAACTGTAAGAGAAGTTAAGTATCAACACCGGTACACCACTGTCGAAAGACAGCCGGTGTACCGGTTTTTTTTATCGGTAGAGAAAAGAGTAAAAATTTAGGGTATTAAAAGAATGCGGACAAAAGAATTGGCAAAATTAGAGGCGCTCATCCAAGAGGAGGATTTGTCGTGGTCAGGCAAATAGCACAAACGGGGACAGCAGTCTTTACACTTGTTATGGCACTGTATGCCGGCACAGCTGGTGCACATGGTAAAGTAGCGATGGAAGAAGACAACTGCATGCGCCGGATCGGCGAGAACATGATTCACCTCAGTACTTATCAGCCACAAGTAAACGAAGAAGGACATTACTGCACGGAAATACCCAAAGCGGGCAATGCCATACTCGTGATAGATTTAGTAGACCCTGCACTGCGTGAGATGCCGATAGGCGTAAAGGTTATGAAAGGCAGCAAAGCTGGCGAAGGGGACACGGTCACCAACCTGCACGCGGCGATGTATCAGGACGGCGTGATCAGCACGCAAAGCCCCCTCGAACAAGGGAAATATCTGGTATTGATTACTGCCGAAGGCGTACCGCCACTAAACTATGAATATCATTTACGGGTGGAAATGATCAACTATGCCGAAGTATTCAGAGCCACCATAGGACCGGCAGTCGGCCTATTGCTGACCACAATACTTGGGTATAAACTCATCCGGTCAAGACGTTTCAGAGACTGGCTGGCAACGCGCCGGGCCAACAAGAACTGAACAATCTGATAGCAAACAGAGCATATTAGAGACTAACCATTTATAGACACAGGAAATCCAAACGATGTCAGCAAGACTCATAGAAATGAAACAAGCATTATTCGCGGTTATACTTGCAACAGGTATGATATTTACCTCACAAGCACAAGCGCACGGTGGTTTGGCACTGGCTGAAGACATGTGCGTATTGACGGTAGGACCGTACCGGATGCACTTTACCGGCTATCAACCCTTATCGCAGGAAGAAGAATTCTGTGAAGACATACCGGAAACAGGCAAGACCGTGATCGCACTGGACTATATCCAGGAAGAGTTACGGCCGCTGAAGACAGAAGTGCGGATTATTCGTGACACGGGATCGGAAGCGAATCTGGACGAGATCACAGTATTCCACTTACCACCGAAGGTATACCCATCGGCATCGATTACGGTAGATCACACCTTTCCGGAGAAAGGCAAGTTTGTAGGGCTGGTGACGGTGACGGGTGGAGCGCAGGACTATGTATCACGCTTTCCGTTCTCGGTAGGTGAAGGCCGTCCGACCCCGAAAGCAGCGATTATTGCACCGGTTGTGCTGGTCCTCGCTGTTGCCGCTTTCTTCTTCTTGCGCAAGCGTAAACCGCAAGCTGCTTGATAAGACACAGCAAGTCAAAAAACAAAAAAAGCACAACAGGAAATTTCCTATTGTGCTTTTTTTTTATTTGGAAATTAGAAATGCACGCTTTCTGATCAACGGGTAATACTAGTTGACTCATCCATGCGATTGTAAAACCTTATACAACCGCGCCATCATTTTCTAAAGGTTTCTTCTCAATCTTAACCAGATCTTCGCGTTTGACGCCTAGAAGCATGATGATTGAGCTGCCGACCATAATCGACGAATAAATTCCGAACCAAATACCGATGGTTAATGCCAGCGCAAAGTAGTGAAGCACTTCACCGCCGAATAAAAGCATCGCGATGACGACCATCTGTGTGCTTCCATGGGTAATGACTGTGCGTGACATCGTTTGTGTAATGGCGCTATCGATGACTTCGGTAATGGATGCTTTGCGATATTTACGGAAATTCTCGCGAATTCGATCGAAAATAACGACCGACTCATTAACGGAGTAACCCAATATGGCCAAAATGGCGGCGAGTACCGTGAGCGAAAATTCCCATTGGAAAAAAGCAAAGCAGCCAACGATGATAACAACGTCATGCAAGTTGGCAATAATACCCGATACGCCAAATTTCCACTCGAACCGCACTGCCAAGTAAGCAACGATACCCAGCGAAACAAATAGCAAGGCGAGCGCACCGTTTTCCAGCAATTCTGCTCCAACTTGCGGACCAACGAATTCCATCCGCTTCATTTCGACCGAAGAATCCGACTGTTTCAATGCATCCATAACGGTTTCCGACAATTGCGCACTGGAAACATCAGGTTTAATTGGTAAGCGAATCAGAACCTCACGAGAGGTGCCGAAATTTTGCACACTGGCGTCAGACATACCGAGATCGGTGAGTACGCTTCTGACTTTTTCGAGATCAGCAGCTTGATTGTAACTGACTTCCAGTACTGTTCCGCCTGTGAAATCTACACCGAGATTGAGTCCTTTTGTGGCAATAAAGAAAATAGATAGAGCAAATGTCACAATTGAAATGACAGCCCCGACCCGTCTCCATCGCATAAAGGGAATGTTACGATTAAATCTAAAAAATTCCATGGCTTACTTCCTTATAAATCCGATAAATCAGCTTTTGGGTTGCTTGGTATCAGATGATTTTCGCTTGTTTTTAGCCTTACCCGGCTTTCTTTCGCTCGATTCAGCTTGAACATCAAGATCAGCTTCTTGGATAACTTCAGCTTTAGCCTCAGGCTGTTCTGTAATTCTTTTCTGAGTATCGATCGATTCTTCGCCTGCTTTGTCACGAACTAATGCAGTTCTATGAGTGGCCTGATTTTGCTCCGGTATCCAGATTTTCCCAATCGGAACATGATCAAGTCTGCGACGGCTTCCATAGATCAGATTGACTATGCCTCTTGTCACAAAAGTGGCGGTAAATACGGAAGTCATAATGCCTAAGCAAAGTACTACCGCAAATCCTTTCACCGGACCTGAACCGAAAGCAAACAACGCAATACCGGCAATGAGGGTGGTAACATTGGAGTCCACAATTGTACCGAAGGCTCGCTCGAATCCTGCATGAATAGCCATTTGCGGAGAACTGCCGGCGCGCAATTCATCCCTAATCCGTTCATTGATCAGCACGTTGGCATCAATCGCCATACCGACCGTCAGGGCCAGTGCGGCCATCCCCGGCAGTGTCAATGTAGCCTGCATGATGGATAATAAACCGACCAGCAGCAATAGATTCATGGCCAGTGCAATGACCGAAATCATGCCGAACGCCGTGTAGTAGATGGCAACGAAAATAGCGACGCCCAAGAAGCCATATAAGGTCGAGTTGTAGCCGCGGGCAATATTCTCCGCGCCCAAGCTCGGTCCTACTGTGCGCTCTTCAATGATATCCATCGGTGCTGCCAAAGCGCCAGCGCGCAGTAATAACGCAACATCGCGCGCTTCCCTGCTGGTCATGCGCCCGCTGATCTGCACGCGCCCGCCGCCGATTTCTTCCCGAATGACCGGCGCGGTTATGACTTCCGCCTTATTTTTCTCAATCAGCAGAATGGCCATTCTTTTGCCAACATTATCCCGTGTCAATTGTTTGAAAATGCGCGATCCGCCATTGTCTAAATTGAGGTGTACTGCGGGCTGATTGTCTTTATCAAAGCCAGGTTGCGCATCGGTGATATGTTCACCCGTCAACAATACTTGTTTTTTAACGAGTAATGGACTTCCCCCCCGTTCTTCATACAGCTCGGTACCCGCTGGTACTTTACCCCGCAATGCGGCATCGAGATCGTGCTCATCATCTACCATGCGAACTTCCAAGGTGGCTGTCCGTCCCAGAATATCTTTTGCTTTGGCGGTATCTTGCACCCCCGGCAATTGCACAATGACACGATCTGTTCCGGCTTTCTGGATGATGGGTTCAGCAACGCCCAGCTCGTTAACGCGATTACGCAGGGTTGTGATGTTCTGCAACACCGCCGACTCTTGCATGCGTGCGAGCGCCTCGGGTTTAATCGTAGCGACGAGATGATAGCGGTTATCGGCATTCTCTTCCTTGAAACCAAGGTCGGGGTAATTCGACTTTAACTCAGCTTCCGCTTTGGTGCGTGATTCAGCATCGCGAAATTTCAAAGTCAGTTTCTTGGCTTGTTTTTCCAGACCGGCATAGGAAATTTTTTGTTCGCGTAATTTGCCGCGAATATCAGCGCTGTAACGATCCAGTGATTTTTCAAGCGCGCCTTCCATATCGACGGCCAGCATGAAATGCACGCCGCCGCGCAGATCCAGTCCCAAATACATCGGCAATGCGCCGAGATCGGTCAGCCACCGGGGAGAATTGGGCAGTAAGTTCAGCGCAGTGATATAGTCATTACCCAAAGCCGATTCCAGCAAATCTTTTGCTTTGATTTGGGTCTCGGTATCGGCGAAACGTACTTTAATGCTTCCTTCTTCAAGGAGCACTCCATCCGTTCCAAGGTTGGCTTGTTTTAATGCGTCTTCAACGCGTTGTAACAAGGCGGTATCAGTGCTTGCGGACGTCCGTAAAGGGGAGATCTGTACTGCGGGCGATTCGCCGTAAAAATTCGGCAATGTGTACAGCAAGCCGAGTAGCAGTGAAACCGCAATAATCAAGTATTGCCAAAGTGCGTAGCGGTTCATGGGTGTCAGTTAAGTATTAATTAATGATAAAAGGTAAGAAAGACATGTGACGGCAAGCAATTCAATAACGATTCGTTCCGCCACGGCACGCGTGGTTATTTCTTTTCAACATTTGCAGCATCAGTAGCGTTGCTCTCCGTGGTTTCGGCGGCACTGTTTTCCGAAGCGGTTGTTGTTTTGGTTGTTTTGGATTTTTGAGCTTTTCCTTTCGGCTCGATACTCTTCAGTGTTCCTTTGGGCAATAGGGTTTGCACCGAAGATTTAAGCGCGGTGACTTCGATAGCCGGTGCTATTTCGATAATCACATAAGCTTCGCTGACATTCAGCACCTGACCGAGAATACCGCCGTTGGTAATGACTTCATCGCCTCTCTGCAATCCTTCCACCATCTGTTTTTGCTCTTTGGCGCGTTTAGCTTGCGGGCGGATCAGCAGAAAATAAAACAGCACCAGTATCCCAAACATCGGTAACAGGCTTAACAAGTCCGAGTTGTCTTGCGTTGACGCAGCAGCTTGTGCAAATGCATCATTAATCAGCATAAAATTCTCCCTTTCTGAAAAAAGGTACATATTAGCATGATGACCGCTTATGCCAGAAATTCTTGTGCATATTCTTCAAATTGTTGGTTTTCGATTGCACTGCGGATTTCTTGCATCAGTTGCTGGTAATAATACAAGTTGTGCACGGTATTCAGATGCGCCCCCAGCATTTCGTTGATGCGTTGCAAATGATGGAGATAAGCGCGGCTGAAATGCTGGCAGGTGTAGCAACCGCAGTGCTCGTCCGGAGGCGATGTATCCAGCCGGTAGCGGCTGTTACGCAATTTAATAATGCCGTGACGCGTATACAGCCAGCCATTGCGGGCATTTCGCGTTGGCAGTACGCAATCGAACATATCAATACCGTGCGCCACGGCATGCACTATATCCGCCGGTGTGCCGACACCCATCAAATAACGCGGTTGATCAGCGGGTAGGAGCGGTGCGGTATGTTTGAGGATGCGCTGCATGTCAGCTTTGGGCTCGCCGACGGATAATCCGCCGATCGCATAACCGTCAAAACCGATGCGATATAAACCAGCAAACGATTGATCGCGCAGATGTTCGTACATGCCACCTTGCACGATGCCGAACAATGCATTCGGATTGCCATGATGCGCCTGTTTGGAGCGTTCCGCCCAGCGCAGACTGAGTTCCATCGAGAGTTGAGTGGTCGATTCATCGGCTGGATACGGAGTGCACTCATCAAAGATCATCACAATATCGGAATTGAGCGTGCGTTGAATCCGCATCGATTCCTCCGGTGACAGAAAACAGTTGTCACCGTTGACCGGCGATTTGAAATGCACGCCTTGCTCGGTGATTTTACGCAAATCGCCCAGGCTATATACTTGGAACCCGCCGGAATCGGTGAGTATCGGGCCGCGCCAGCCCATGAAATCATGCAATCCGCCATGCGCTTCGATTACTTCCAATCCGGGGCGCAGCCATAAATGAAACGTGTTGCCCAGAATGATTTGCGCGTTTGTCGCTTGCAGTGCGGCGGGTGGCATGCTTTTGACCGCGCCATAAGTACCTACCGGCATGAAAACCGGTGTTTCGACCGTGCCGTGCGCCAAGGTCAAGGTGCCGCGGCGGGCTGCCTTGTCGGTGGAATGTAACTGAAATTTCATGATTTTCTCTCAATCAGCATGGCATCTCCATAGCTAAAAAAACGGTAGCGCTCAGTTACGGCATGCCGATAAGCAAGCCGGATGTTTTCTATGCCGGCGAAAGCCGAGACCAGCATCAGCAGTGTTGAGCAGGGCAAATGAAAGTTGGTCAATAATCGCTCGACTACTTGAAAGCGATAGCCCGGCGTAATAAAAATCCGCGTATCGCCATACCCTGCGATCAATTGGCCATTCTGAGACGATGCACAGGATTCCAGCGCTCGTAGCGATGTCGTGCCGACGGCAAGAATGCGCCTTCCCGATAGCCGGGCTTGCCGGATCGCATCCACGGTGGCCTGCGGGATATGATAGGTTTCGTTGTGCATGGTGTGATCGGCAATATTTTCAACCCGCACCGGCTGAAATGTTCCGGCACCGACATGCAAAGTGACGTAGGCAATGGTGATGCCCATCGCCCGTAATCGATCTATCATACCGGCGTCGAAATGCAGTCCTGCGGTCGGTGCTGCAACAGCTCCTGCATTTCTTGCGTAAACTGTCTGATAACGTGCTTCGTCCGCGGCGGTCGCCGGGCGGGCGATATAGGGAGGCAACGGCAATTGGCCGTAGCATTCCAGCAATTCCGCTGTCGTTTTTTCATGCTCAAAGCGCAAGGTATAAAATTCCTGCTCACGCGCGATCACGGTTGCCGGTATCGCATCCGCCAGCAATAAGGTTGAATCCGGTTTGGGTGCATGGCTGGCGCGGATGGCTGCCAGAACATGGCGATCATCGAGTATTCGCTCCACCATGACTTCTACCTTGCCACCACTATTTTTTTTTCCGTACAAGCGCGCTTTAATCACTTGGGTATCATTAAACACCATGACATCTCCGGCGCGCAGGAAACTGGGTAAATTCGAAAATAACGCGTCCTGCCACTGATTATTATTGCTATCCAAATAGAGCAAACGGCTGCCGGTGCGCTGCTCGGCGGGAAACTGTGCGATCAATTCGGCGGGCAGATAAAAGTCAAAATCTTGCGTCTTCATGCCGCCTATTATACCGGCGCAGCATGTTTTCCGCCCATGCGGCTTGCTGTACTCCGGCTTTTCAGTAATAATTGCGCCTGCTGTTTATTCAAAACAAGCAAATTGTTTGGCCGAGATGGCGGAATTGGTAGACGCACGGGACTCAAAATCCCGCGATGGTGACATCATGGGGGTTCGATTCCCCCTCTCGGCACCAATAGCAGCATTCAGGTAGTTTCAGATCGTATCAAATCCCTTGTAATCACTAAGAATTTAAGAAATTGATCGTATCAAGAGATAGCATGACATCTTTTGACATACCGACAATTTAACGGTATTTTTGACGGTACTTTTGATACCGTCAAGTGAGATACCGTCAAATGCTTACCGATATTTCAATACGTCAAGCAAAGGCTAAAGATAAGCCCTTCAAAATGGGTGATAGCGGTGGATTGTATTTATTAGTCAAATCGATAGGTAAATACTGGCGCATGGATTACCGCTATGCCGGGAAACGTAAAACATTGGCGATAGGCGTATATCCTACTGTGTCGCTCGTTGATGCCAGAAAGAAACGGGATGAAGCGAAAGATCAACTTGCCAAAGATATTGATCCGGCAATAACAAAAGCCATCAATAAACAGATTGTGCGCACCGCAGCAGAAAATACTTTCAAAGCTGTAGCGCTGGAATGGCACGCGAAAACCAGCAAAACATGGGCGGAATCGACGGCCAACAATATCAAGCGGTATCTGGAAAAAGATATTTTTCCGTGGCTGGGGAATCGTGCAATTAAAGATATTGGCGCACCTGATTTACTGGCAGTATTACGTAAGATAGAAAGCCGTGGCGCGCATGAGAAAGCGCAGCGTTGCCGTGAATATGCCGGGCGGGTATTTCGTTATGCGGTAGCCACCGGGCGCGCTGAACGCGATCCCAGCGGCGATTTACGGGGCGCATTGACACCCGTTAAAGTCAAACATCATGCCAGCATTACCGACCCCAAAGCCATCGGCGCATTACTGCGTTCAATCCGGGGATTTAGCGGCTCATACATCACCAAATGTGCATTGCAGCTTGCGCCATTGGTTTTTGTGCGACCCGGTGAACTTCGTCATGCAGAATGGCAAGAAATCGACTTTGATAAACAAGAATGGCGCATACCCGGCCATAAAATGAAAATGGGGGAAGTGCATATTATCCCGCTGTCACCGCAAGCACTCGAAATTCTGCAATCAATCCACCCGTTAACCGGCGATGGTCAATATATCTTCCCGAGCATACGCAGCAGTGCCCGGCCAATGTCAGAGAATACCGTTAACGGCGCATTGCGGCGCATGGGTTATGAAAAGGATGAAATGACCGGGCACGGTTTCCGCAGCATGGCCAGTACATTGTTACATGAACACGGCTGGCCGCATGAAGCGATTGAACGGCAGCTTGCTCATGCAGAACGCAACAAAGTAGTGGCAGCCTATAACTATGCCGAACACCTGCCCAAACGCAAAGAAATGATGAAGTGGTGGGCGGATTATTTGGATGAATTATCGGCGGGTGCCAAGGTAGTTAATTTTCAAAAACTTGATTAAGTTTAACTACGCCTAGCCCGACGGGGCGAACACCGGGAACCCTTACCCGGCTGGCGTGGTTTCTAGTTTAAGGGTAAGTGCATAAGGGGCACAATTTGAGTAAGTTATTTAAACTGAGAAAATGGTTAACTGTAAAAGAAACAGCAAGTCACCTGACAATTTTATTAGGAGAAGATATTAGAGAAGCTGATGTATTCAGATTGGCGCTTGATAACAAATTAATGCTATCTCTTTTTTTGCCTACAACCACACAGGCAAAATTTGCAGAAGAAATTCCTCTTCCAGAAGAGCTTGATTACCTGCGACATAACTATGGCTGTGGAGACACAATTATGACAGTTAGCTTAGATCAAATCACTGTGTTGGAAGGCATTTGTAATTTTCCAATGATTGGAACAGAACGATTGTTAGTTGAGGCAGATTATTATCGTTTAACAACTGGGAATACCTTTGAAATTAATGGAGGTTTTGAGATTTATGTTGAGCAAGATAATAAATTATACGTATTGCAACAATTTTTGTCTGACTTAGAGATGATTGTAGATGGTGAAAAAGATCAAATGTTAAGAGATCATGCAATAAAAAATTATGTTAATGCGCATCATTTGCCCAGTGATGGAATATTAGTTGTACAACTAGATGCATTGAGGGAGCTAGAAAATGAAATCGCTTACTCAAGTGAAAGTGGAAATAATGGCAAAGAATCAACCCGAAAAACTGAAAATCTACTTCGTGCGCTGACAACATTAGCTATTGATGCCTACGGCTATGATCCAAGCTCAGAAAGATCAAATGCTCCTCAAGATATAGTTAATGCGATGACTACTCATGGTATAAATTTTGATGCTAAAACGGTTCGTAGTTGGCTTAAAGAGGGTACAGCATTACTGCCATCAAAACGCGATAAGAATTAGTTCTAACGGAAATTGCCGTTTGCGATTAGGATATTTCCGTACAGTCTAAAAGGCTTTTTCTATGATCCTTCCTGTGATTAACAAACACAGAAAGGAATCGTATGAAAACTATTAATGCTTCAATCCCTGAAGCACTCAAAAATTTCGATCAACTCCCTAACACCGCCAATGTAAGGCAGCCAGTCGTTCAAGCCTTATATGCTTGTTCCCCTGCCAGTGTGTGGCGCGGTGTCAATGCCGGGCGCATTCCTAAACCGCGTAAATTATCGCCGCGTACCACTTGCTGGAATGTCGGTGAATTGCGCGCAGCTTTGGCAATCACCGGAAATCAAGGGGCATAACATGGACAAAAAAATACCGCCCCATAAAGAAGCGGCTTTTAAAGAAATCAACCGGCAGTTTACCGGCGATGACGCGAAACAACAATGCGCCCGGTTATTGCGAGCATTGCGTTTATTCAGTATCAACACTTTTGAAGCAAGCCGTGGATTGGGGATTTACCACCCGCCCGCACGAATATTGCAGCTTCGCAAAAATGGCTTTTGCATTGACACAATTTGGCAAGTCATTGAAGCGGAGAATGGCGATAAACACCGCGTTGGTTGTTACTTGTTACGCAGTGGTGATAGCCATGAATCGTGATACTTGGCTGGAACACCTTGAAATGCTGCTAATACGCTTTTCTCATCTTGGCATAGGGGCTGATATCGCTTCACTGAGTTTGATCGAATTACAGGCGGTTTACCGGTATCTGTTACGGCTGGCGGATTGCTAAACGATGGCCGGTAGCCATCTATTCCGCATGGGTACGGTGAAAGGTAAGAATGGCGTTCTGAATGCTTTAAAACACAATAAGCGCACGCTACAAGCAGAACGTGGTGCGGGTGCGAATATTGATCCATCCAGAACGCCATTGAATTACTCACTGACTGAACAGGATAGTGCTGAAGCGATTGATCGTCACGCAAAAGTATTGATGGTGCAATCAGGCATAGATCAGCCGCGTGTTAATCAAGTGATGGCAGTGGAAGCCCTTTTCAGCCTGCCCATTGATCGACACCAGCAAGACACCCGGCCATTTTTTGCGCATTGCTTTGAATGGGTGAAGCAGCATATTCCGGGTATGTTGTTATCGTTTGATGTGCATTTGGATGAAAGCGCGCCCCATGCTCACGCCTTAATTTTGCCATTAGTGGATAACAAAATGCAGGGTAATAAGATCATGGGCGGCAAAGGTAATCTAGTGCGTTTGATTAATCTGTTTCATGCAGAAGTTGCCCGGCATTACGGCCTAAGCAGAAATGAAACTAAACGACTTACCAACAAGGCCAAGGAATCACTTGAAAGACAAGTTTTGGCTAGATTGGCAGTTGATCCGGCGATGAAATCCATGATCTGGCCGTGTGTGCGTGATGCCATTCGCAGCAATCCGCTACCCTATGCGCAATTATTGGGAATTGAACAAAAACCCGCCAGATATACCGGAAGATCATTCGTGCAAATCATGACTTCCAAAGGCAAAGGAATAGAAATAAACACTATATAGCGTTTCAGCCTCCAAAAACATCAAACACTATCCTGTGTATAGCGTTTCAGTTTAGACATGCTTAACCGTGATTCAGTACATTAATGGCAAGCAGAAAGTAGATTCTTTTTTTGTTTCATGACAATGTGCGGTTTTTTGCGAAAAATCACACATAGAAAAGAAATAATCTCACTGATAACAGAAGAAAAAACAATTACTGCATTTAGAAAAAGATGGGTTCAATTATTTCTTGAAAATTAGCTATCAGTTAATTCATATCGATATCACCTTATTTAATCTATAGTTTTTTCTATTATCCACAAAAACTGTGGATAACTTTGTGGACAATCATCTTGCTTGAGTCACTAACTCGTAAATTTCTAAGGAGTTTTCTTAGATTGCTTAATTATTTAACATATTAATTATGTTTAAATTATCATTTACTTACGGGATATTTTTCAGTTCAATGTCAAGATGCTAATGGGATATTTGTAACTTTTTCAATCTGTGGATTACTTGGAATGTCAAGAGGAAATTGAGAGCTGTTTTTTAATAAAAAAGATTTTCAATGGTAAAGTTTTTACTCTATTTGAATGCTAGTTGACGAACAGAAAAGCAGGTAATCAAAAGAATGGCAAGTATCATGCCAATCAAATGATTACCTGTGCTGTAGGAAATGATTGATGAAATTATGACCAGTTTGTATCGGGTTCTTTTAATGCTCTGGCTTAGTCATCGCTATCTTCTGGATGTTTATTGGGTTTGTAGGATTCAAATTCAAAGTTCATTGAGCTACCACGTTGTCCCAGCACAACAGAAATGATATCGTCGCCATATTTGAGACACGGTATGGTCAACTTGCCGTCATTAACACTAGCGTAACATTTGCTCAGATCAATCGCGACAGGGGTCAAACAGCTGGTTACATCGACTAACTTAACGTCAGTGGCATGAGTGGTATTATTATCAGTTGTGATAACTGCGATGCCATTCTTAATCACGATATCAGTGGCTATTGTATCTACAAGACCTAAGGTTGGATTAGCAAGACAAGCATTTGGAGCACCATCAGGGATGGTTTTTACAACTATTTGCGATCCGGCTACGTTGTTATCAAGAATGAAAATGGTATTACCTTCTACAGCTACACTTTCAGCCATTGCTGATTGCATTCCCGGTATAAGCAAAGCTGCTACACATGATATTGATAATAAATTTTTTTTCATGAAACAAAACTCCTCAAAATAAAAACTAAACAATTGTTAAAACAAAGTCCCCATTTCTACAGCTCTATTGATTACGTCAAAAACCTAATGAGACTTTAGAGTTATTCGTAGCTCAAATATTGAGCAACTATACGATTAAAGTAAAATGTAGATCATTAAACTTGTGACTCCCTGTAGTCTTGCCATGGGGTGGTTTATTGAGAGATAAAAATCTTAAATGTAATGCCACGAATACCCTGGAAGTTTTAGTTTCTGATTCACCGTACTACGTTTAAACTAAATTTTTGCTCAAGTAGTTATATGAAGCGAAAGATTTTCTTGTTTTCGCTGTGTGATGCAGTTAATGGTTTATTCAGCTGAAAACAGACTGAATAAGTAAGCTGCTGCTTTATAAGGTTTCAAGGTACTTCTAGCGATAATATGGCCGGGGGTGATTCAAACCCCATAAAAATTCTAGTTTAACAAAAAATTATAGTCGTAAACTTTTTTCATTGCATATATTAGCTCAACAGTAAGAAAACGTTGACTAAACAGCTAAACAACTAAACTTCAGAAAGTTAACCGGTCGGTTAACACTTTGGCTGAATTAGTGACTATTATTTAGATGGCATCGGGTACGTCCCTCAATTCTCTACGATCTTGTGAAATCAGTAACGCAGCTTTTAGTTTAGTTCATAGCTATAACCATAACCAAAAAATATCGGATAATCATTTGAAGAAAAAAGTTTTCTTAGCTTTGCTTATTTCATTTCTGGCAACGCTCTCAGGTTGCGCAATAGAAAAGCGAGATATACCGCTACAACAGGATTCAGCCGCTAATTACGCCGATCATCCTTTACCAGCTACTTCCTACAATAGAAAAGATTGGCCGCACTGGATAGATGCCGATGGTGATTGCCAAAATACCAGACAAGAATTATTAATAGCCACCAGTAGAAAGCCTGTTCAATTCAAAGACTCGAGGCATTGCACTGTTATTTCTGGGGAATGGTATGGAGTTTATACCGGCAAGACGTTCACCAAAGCTTCAGACGTGGATATTGATCACATAGTACCGCTGGCACATGCTCATAGACATGGTGCGGACAAATGGACAAAGGCGCAACGCAGAACATTTGCAAATGACTTTGAAAATCTTTTGGTAGTGAGTGATTCA
The DNA here is from genome assembly GCF_033063335.1 of Nitrosomonas sp. Is24. Lineage (NCBI taxonomy): Bacteria > Pseudomonadati > Pseudomonadota > Betaproteobacteria > Nitrosomonadales > Nitrosomonadaceae > Nitrosomonas > Nitrosomonas sp. Is24. The sequence goes on from NZ_JAWJZG010000001.1 coordinate 385,909, forward strand.
ATCAATAAATCCAAATCAGATCAAGCGCCGCATGAATGGTTACCACCGTTAAAATCTTATTGGTGCGAATACGGCAAACGATGGGAATACATCAAGAACAAATACCAATTATGGTATGACCGGCAAGAACGTATTACCCTGAACAAACTGGCTGAAACTTGTTTGGAGTAGTCAGCCAAGGCAATTCGCTAACCTTGGCTGACTGTTTTTGATAAAGGGTTTTTGAAGCTTCTACTGATACGCACTAATGACACTAATGCGCACTTTGTTAATCGGTATTTTCAGAAATAACTTTAGAAAAAAATAAATATTTATCTCTAGTGAGAAAATTTGACGGTATTTATGACGGTACTTTGTGAATGAATAAATTCACAGGGCTTATGAATATTGGCTTGTAGCATGATATGCGGTTTCCCCTCTCGCACCAATAGTAATTTCCAGAATACTCTGCGTATATTTCTATCGCAGCAATCAAGCAAGACTCAAAGGCCGCATACGATCATCGTCCACGGGGATGATAAACCGCTGTGAATGGTCGAATTGAAGCTGTTCATCCGGACAAAATCTATTGGGGTGTATTTCATTAGATCTGGAAATCAGTAGGCTGAGTTCAGCGTTTCCGTTTACATCGATTTCTTAGTTAATTCTAATTCTTCTTATTTTTGTGACTTTTGCCGGTAAGAATCGTCTTTATGACGCTAATCTTCAAGATCAGATTGGCTTTGTTGAAAGTGATTGTCCGTCGAAAAAAAACGATGAACCCATTCCTGGTAATGATTATTCATTCTATAGTTTTATTTCATAAAAGGTTTTTTCTGTTGTCCACAATTTCTGTGGATAACTTTGTGGACAATCGAGTTGAATGGATGACTAACTTATAAATTTCTAAGGGTTTTTCTTGGATTGCTTAATAATTTAACATATCGATTATGTTTAAATTATCATTTACTTGCGGGATATTTTTCAGTCTGATATCAAGATTGTCACGGGATATTTATAACTTTCTTAAACTGTGGATTATTTGGAATGTCAAGGAAAAAATAAAAAGTAAATTGTAGAGATTGTGTAAAAAGAAAATGCTTAATGTGCCATGATTGATGTGCGTGATGAAATTCTCATCATGGTTTTTGTGTATGGAAAATTTTTATCAGGGAAACTTTGCCGAATGTTAACTAGGACCTGTTAACACAATCTGATTGCTTCGACGATGAGAGCGAAATGGATAAAGGAGATGAAGACGACATCGAGCTTATCGAACCTGGAGAAGATGCGGCGAAATCCCTTGAGCCTTCTGAACAATCGTTCGATCTCGTTGCGTTTTTTGTACATGGCACGGTTGTATTCCCAGGGTGACAAGCGATTTGCTTTGGGCGGAACAACCGGGATGTAACCCAAATCTAGTGCCAGTTGCCGGGTTTGGTCGCCCTCATAAGCACGATCCATCAGCAGGTAGGTGGGCGTATTGACGGGACCGAGGGAAAGCAAAAGCTGCCTGCCCTCTGGCGCATCGTGGGCGTGACCGGGCGAGAGGGCAAAGCCTATGGTTGTTCTGGAATCTGCGGCAACCAGATGAATTTTGGTGGTCCATCCACCTCGAGATTTTCCGATGGATTGGGGGCCGTTTTTTTTAACGCACCCGTACCGTCGGGATGGACTTTGATGCTGGTGCTGTCCAGCGAAACAGTTTCAATACGGATACGGATGATTTGCTGATGCTGAAGTTGCCCAAATACATGGCTCAAGACACCACTCTTTGCCCAGCGATTCATGCGGGTATAGATGGTATGCCAGTTGCCGAATCGCTTGGGCAGTCCTCGCCACTTGCAGCCATGCTCGGCAACGTAAAGAATGGCATTGAGAACTTGCAGATTGGAATGGCTGACGTTGCCACGCTGACGCGGCAGGCAGTGCTCGATCTGTTGATATTGAGTTTCGGTGATTTCCATCACCAAATTATATCAAATAGCGTTAACAGGCCCTAGATAGTTAACGAATGTATTGATTGAGTCAGCGGTTAATATTGTGATGATAGGGGTACGAGGTATCTCATGTTAGCAGTGCTGAAATCGGATCGATGCGGTGTTAAGCTGCTTTTGAGGTGGCGTCACTAAGAAAAAAACGGGAGCTTGCGCTCCCATTCCGGATCTTATCGGGATTTGCTTAAACGGCTGATTCTTTTCTGCGGTGTGCTATAAATCCCATCAAACCCAAACCGGCCAGAAGCATGGCGTAGGTTCCCGGTTCTGGAACAGGACTCAGGGAGTCGTTTGTGCTGAATGTTGTGAAATCACCAGTCCCTCCAATCCTGAATTGGGCTTGCTGGCCGCCGTCACAGCAACCTTCAAGGCCGTAGAGGTTGAGTGTGTGATAGCCGGCAGCGAGGTTCAATGTATTGATACTCAAATACTGCGATGAATCGCTGTAGCTGCCATTCCACCACATATCGTTTGTTTTGAAATCATATGCTAAACCATCGACAAAAATGGCTCCGCCGTGACCAAAATCAACACCGGCACGAATTTGCCATGCCCCCGCATTGGCTGGGGATACATAAAAATCAACAGTTGATTTAAAGGCTATGTCAGTTGTCGAGCCACCAGCAAACAATCCATGATTGGAAATGTTGTCGTAAATTGCAGGGGTTGCAATTCCGTAACCAATTGTTGGGATTGCAACGGCTGAATCAACTACGGATTGATATGCTGCTGCGTCAATTTGAGGACCCGCGGTTGAGAAACCGGTTTCAATTGTTATTGAACTGGCATTAGCACCGCCAAATAATGCAAGCGATATTGCGGTAACTGATAATGTGAAAGTTATTTTCATAAGACTCCTGTTATGCAGCATTAAGTTGTTAAAGTACTTAGGATATATGGTTCGTCATCTCTAACCAGCACAGAACAAATCAAAGTTAAATTGCTCGATGAATGAATGCAATTGAACAACATCATAGTTTCTATCCATCCTCATGAATGTTAATAGAATCTCAGCCGATCAACTATGCGAAAAATCACAGCTCATCGTTTAATAAGCCCTGCGCGATTGATTTATCGATATATATGGAAACAGCTTTAGAAAGAAGAATATTTTTTAAATTTTGGGGTTACAAATGCTGTGGATAACTTTGTGAGTAATTCATGTATTTGAAAATTTAACTCATCGATTTCTAAAGATTTCTATTGGTTTGTGTACTTGTTTTACACATTGATTATGAGCTAATTATCATCAAGTTATTACTGCTTTTTATGCTGCGTGCTCATTGGGTCAAATGAAATCCATAATTGACTCAGTTTGTGGATTGTTTAAATGATCGAATAAAAATTAAGGTGTATTGAATCGATAGAGAATTTTTTGAGTTGTTTTGAATGGAATTTTTCTTTCAAAACGTCGATATAAAACCGATTTTTTGCTTTATTCGAGCTATCTGTGTAAGAAAATATGAGTATAATGGTAAGAAAATACCCTAGGTGGTGTTTTTAAGATAATGATTATATTGTAATTGGTTCGCAATATCCGTGCGTTATAAATGACATAATTGATTTAAGATTATTTTAAGTTAGCGATGCTTATATTTTTCTCCCAAGAGAAGACTGATTTATTGGATCCGTATCAGGATCTTTTTGAAATTTGCCATTTCAGTGATTTTTCGGACTGGGAGAAAAATAAAATCATTCCTTCCGCGTTTATCATCGTGGGAAATGATAAACACTATATTGCGTCGATTCTTGGCAAGATACGCAGAGATGACGAAGTTTTTGCGTCGCTGTGTTTTGCAGCGAATCCGGTGGCGGCATCTGATAACTTGTTGCTCGATGGTCAATTGCCGCAACCTTCGGTTTTGCTGGAAGCGGTAAATCAAGTTGAGAACTTGCTGAAGTCGCTGAAGGGCAATGAGACCTATATCTCCCACCAAGGACGGTTAATAAAATACTTGTGGTTACGCCCTGATTTCATCCTTCAGCCGCACCATGAGTGGCAAAATCCCCGTTTTTATCGCTATCCATTGTTGGAAGCGTTGAGTCAGGACAGATCCGATTCTTTCGAGTGGCTGCGCAATCTCGCCAATAACAAAATAATTGAACCTTTGACGATGCTCGACCGGCAGCGCGAATGTGCTTATTGCCGCTCGGCGCACTTGAGTTTTATCGATATATGCCCGAACTGCCAGTCGATCGATATCAAACTGCAAGCTTCCTTGCATTGTTTTACCTGCGGTTGTGTCGATGTGCAAGATAAATTCATGCATAGCGGTACGCTGGTTTGTCCCAAATGTCATACGCATTTGCGGCATATTGGCAGCGACTACGACCGGCCTATCGAGAATTATCGCTGTCAGTCTTGCAGCCACTCGTTTATAGAAGGCGATGTGCAAGTCCGCTGCGCGATGTGTGAGAAAGAGATGAAACCGGGTGAGCTCATCTTGAATGAAGTGCACAGCTGGCGCTTAAGCGATAAAGGAAGAACGGTTGCGTTCCGGGGTGAAGTATTCGACTTGTCCTCGGGGTTTGATCAGCTGGATTTTATTTCCCGTGAGTTATTCCTGCACGATCTTGATTGGCAGATGGTTACATCCCGGCGTTATCCCAATGTGCATTTCAGTTTGTTCGGAATCTACTTCGCCAATTTGCCGGATCTGGTCGAACTTTTTAACCACGCGCGCCTGCTGCAAATGCTCGAAGCCTTTGCGCAACGATTGAGAAGCTTGCTCCGGACTCCGGACCTTTCCACGCGGACTTCGGAGAATATGCTGTGGTTGCTTTTGCCGAATACGGATGAGCAAGGGCTGGGCGGTTTTCAAAAACGTATCGAAAGCAGTATGAACGTACTGATGGAAGAAAGTGAGCATAAGCTGGATTTCCGTTTTATCGGTATTTCTTCGCGGAATATACCCGAGAAGGAAAGCGCTCCGCTCCTGCTGGCGCGTCTTGCGGGCGAGTTGCTATAGTTCATGGAAAGTCTGAATCAAGCGTGGAGCTTTTTTCTTATCGCAACGTCGCGCTTCCAGGATATCGAGTACGTCTTCATGCTGATTCCATTCGTACTGTTTTTTGAATTACCGCTGTATTTTGTCAATTGGATGAGCGTTTTCCGCTATCTGTTTAAGAAGTCGGTGGAAGCGCCGGTGTCATTTCCTTACTACCCGCGCGTAACTTGTGCGATTACCTGCTACGCCGAAGGAAAAGCAGTGCAGAGTACAGTGATCTCTTTATTGGAGCAGATCTATCCGGGACATATTGAAATCATTGCGATGGTCGATGGCGTGCAAAAAAATTTGGCTACTTATCAGGCATTGAAAGAACTCGTGCCCGTGGTTGCCAGTTATCCCAAGCGTTCATTGGTCATCATTCCGAAAATTCAACGCGGTGGCAGGGTTTCATCATTGAACGCCGGACTTAGCCGGGCGCAAGGTGAGATTTTTCTCGCTTTGGACGGCGATACATCGTTTGATAATCAAATGGTGAACTCCGCTGTATCGCACTTTCGCAATCCTGATATTGTCGCGGTGACGGGGCCGATGCGTGTGCGTAATGCCAGAAAAGCGATCATTACCCGGCTGCAGAGTCTGGAATATATGTTGACCATGCAGATAGGGAAACTAGGGTTTGCGAAACTGAACGTTATTAATAACGTCCCAGGCGCGTTTGGTATTTTTAGAAAGTCCTTCATCCAGAAAATTGGCGGATGGAATACCGGAACCGCCGAGGATCTTGATTTGACCCTGCGTATCAAGCAATACCATCAACGTTATCCGCATCTGAGGATTGAGTTTGAACCCGGTGCGGTTTCGCATACCGATGCGCCGGAAAGTTTCAAGGATTTTCTGAAGCAGCGCCTGCGCTGGGATGGCGATCTTTGGTATATCTACTCGAATAAACACAAGTACGGCATTTCTGCGGCGACCATGGGGTGGAGTAATTTTATATTTCTACTCTGGTACGGCATTCTGTTTCAGATCGTCATGCCTTTTTCTATCGTGATTTATACGGTCTATATGGCGGTAAAGCTGCCGATGCTCACTTTTTTTCTAAGCATGGTGCTGGTCTATTTATTCTATTTAAGCCTGATTACCCTGCAATACATTTTTTATCTTGCGCTCGTCTCAGACAGAAAATGGGAGGACTGCCAAGCTGCTTTGATCCTGCCAATTTATCCGCTGTTCCAGTTTGTTTCACGCGTCTGGAGCGCTTGTGCAATCTTAAACCAGATACTGAACAAAGGGCACTTGGATTCTGCGATGGCGCCTTTGTGGGTGCTTAAAAAGGGAAAACAATAAAAGTGCGCGTTTTCCCGATACTGATGTTGCTTTTGATGCTGACAGCCAATGCAGCCGCTGAGGTTAAAACGTTGACCGAGTTTTATACGCATCTGGAGCAAGCCGCGACGGTGTTGAAAGCGAAGGCCGATTTGGAGGCGCAACGCTCAAATTTAAATGTGCAGGAAGCGCAGAAAGGCTGGGAAATATTTGGCGGAATATCGGCTGGTTATCAAAAAAGCCCTTTTGCCAGAGAACCTTTCGGGCATTTCTTCGATCCGATGGGGCGGATCGGGGTACGTTATCCCTTGCTAGGCAGTGCGGAGAGGCAGCAACGGGCGATCGATGATGCCGCGATGCAAGTTAAAATAGAAGATGTCCGCCTGGATTGGAGCAAACGGCTGGCGCGGCTCTTTATGGAAGAAAACTACGCGGCGTATTGGAGCGCAAAAAAAATGCTGGCTTTGACCGAAGCCTACTTGCGTTTGCGCGACGACGGTGTGATTTCCATCCTGCATAAACGGCGCGAAGCGGGTTTGTTATTCATGTCGGATTATCTCGAGTTTCTTTCCGCTTTCGATCGCGCGGAACGATCGCAAATCGAATTCGGCAATAATCGCGATCAAGCACTGATCAGACTGGGTTATTTGACGAATTCGGAAATACGGCCGTTCGAGCCCGTAAAACCAGTTTTGTATGCGATCGACAGCAATGCGCCGATCGATATCGAGCAATTGGATCTGAAAATACTGCAAGCGCGCATAGAAAATATTCAAAAGACCAAAGAGACCGAGAATTGGCGTGGCATTGATTCGGATGTCAATGCCACCGCATTTGGCGGTCCGGCCATTCCGCATCCCTCGCCTGAATCCATGCAAATGGGCTATGGCGGCTCAGTCGGTTTTAATTTCCGCATGCCGATTGAGATTATGAGTGTGCGTAAGAATGAAGCATCGCGCTTGAACAGTCTATTGATCAGTCTGCGAGCCGACTACACGCATCGCGATCAGGAACTGCAACACGAATTCCGTGCTTTGCTCAGCAGTTATCAACAGCTTGCGCAGCAAATCAAATTTCAGCATACGCGACTTGAAGCGGCGCGTGAGTTGATCCGTGAAAGACATTTGCGCCTCAAGATGCTGGATGGCGATGTGATCGAGAAATATTTTCAGGCGGTGAATACATATTACCGGGTGGCGATCGAGAACATCGAAACGGAATCGGAACAATGGAAGCTGCATATCCGGTTACGGCAATTCATTACGCTGTTGGAGGGAAAAGGCCGGGATATTCACCCGGAAATCAACCTAAGCCACTTGACCGATCCGCTGCAGCAAGCGGCATCGTTTCTTATCAGCGGAGAAAAAAATAAGGCTGCGCCAAAGCGCACCAGTTTCTCTGCTGCAGGTAATGCGGAAGCTTCGTCCGGGCGCGTTGCCGTGTATGTCTGGAACTTTGACAAATTGAGCACGCAACCCGGTTTATGGGAGAAGAATCAAACGATCGAAATCGATCGTTTCCTGATTTCTTTGAATCAGCAGCAGATTGCAAAATTTGCCGCAAATCCCGCGCCGCTTAAGAGATTTCTCACCGAAGCGCAGCGGAGAGGGAAAAAAGTTGAATTGCTGTTAGGCGATCCCGATTGGATTCTGCCGGAGCAGCGCGAGAAGCTGCTTATGATCGTCAAGAAATTGAGCAACATCAATTTCGATGGCCTGCATTTAGATATCGAGCCGGATCAACTGGAATCGAATATGTCTGGCAAGGCGCGTCTGGAGGAGTTGATCGAAACGGTGCGCCAAGTGTTGGCTGTTTCTCCGTGGCCGGTAGGCGCCAGTATTCATCCGCGCTATCTGACGAAAGCCGCATCATTTGATATTTGCGTGCCCTGTGAACTCAAAGCGAAAGGAATCAAAGAGATTACTGTCATGTATTACGCGATGAATCTGACGAATATCGTGACTGCGCTCAAGTCGGCCATGAACCAATATCCGGATCTGTTATTTAGTCTGGCGCAAAGTCTGGAACCAGAATTGGGTCCGGAAAATAGTTATGTGCATAAGCCGCAGTCCATTTTTATCCATGCAATGAAACAATTGCAGGATCAACTCCGGGCCCCTAATTTTACCGGGCTAGTTATTCAATCATGGCAAGACTTGGTAAGCTATCTTCATGAAAATACGCTTTAATCAACCAGAAAATAAAGCTCCGGATACCGACCGGGGATTACGGGTTCAATATAGCGCCGCCAAACGAGCCGGCAGGCCGTGGCGCTGGTATTTGATCATCGCCATTTCCAGCCTCCCGGTGGTGTATTTGCTCGGGACGATTATTTGGGACACGATCAGCATTGAGGCCAATGGCCGCATCCGGGTACCTAGCTTTACCGTGCGTACCGCTGTGGATGGCTATGTTGAGCAGCTTTTTGTCGAGCCGTTGCAGACAGTTTCCGAAGGGGCGCCGTTAGCTGCGCTGGTGAATACTGCATTGCTGGATAGCCGTGACCGGTTGCAGGTGGAGTTGGACGGGTTGAAACAGGAAAAGCATAAGATGTTGTTGCAAGCCGATGATTCCAGAACGAGCTCGGCTCAGTTGTTGAGATTCGCGCATGAACAGAAGCATTTCGCATCCCAACGCTTAAGTCAGTATGAAACCCTGTACAAACAAGGTGCTGCAACACAAGCTGAAATTGCGCTGGCGCGAAGTCAATTAAACTCGGCGCTGGAAAATCTGGTGGCGCTGGAGAAAGCGCAACGCCAGGAACGTGACCGGATGTATAGCCAGGAACAAGGTCAGTCGCCGGAAATACGCATGCTGTCAAACCGGATCAATCAGCTGCAACTCGAATTTGATAAGACTCAGGATCAAGTCCTGCAGTTAAGCCTTTTTGCGCCATCGGGCAACGGCATGGTGACAGAGATGTTTACGCAACCCGGAGAGTTTCTGGGCCGCGGTCAGGCCTTGCTTGAGATCATATTTCTCGAAAAAGTGCATATCGATGCATTCATTCCGCCAAAATACCAAGACTATGCCGTCGTGGGACAAATGGTCACGGTCAAATTCCCCAACGGGGAAAAAGCCAAGGCAAAAATAATTTCCGTTCCCGGTGTGATGCAGAAATCTACGACAGCTGAAATTAACCCGTTGGAAACAGTTCGTTTTGCAATTCTGGCGCAATTGGAATTTGTTGGAAACGTGAAAAACCGGTTAATCAATGGCATGCCGGTTACGATCTATTTGCATTGACAAACCAACCTGCCAAAATGCGTTGAATCCCGGAAATAGGAAGCCAGCCGGTTTCATGTTCCGCCAGGAATATACTCCGCTCCTAAAGGTATCACCTTCTTTACCCTGAGCAATTTTGATTTATCCACATTTTTTGTGGATAACATTGTGTATAAGATTTATTTTCGCTCATTAACTTAATGGACACTAAAGAGAATTCTCACTCTGCCTAATAACTTAACACTTTAATTATGTATTATGTATCATCCGGTTATAAGCATTTTCTTTTTCCATATATCAGCCGCTATGTTTTGTATGGCGTGTTAACATTGACCGCTGTGTGCTTTGGATAAGCGGATAATTGATACAACTGGCATTCGCAAGTTTGCTTTCCTCTCTTAAGCTGTTCAATCGGGTGTTCTGAAATTTTTACAATGTTATGCTGAATATTCAGTCTTTGACTTATTTGCAAGGCGGGGTTCCGCTGCTGGAAAATTGCCATTTGCAGATTTTTGCCAATCAGCGTGTGGGGTTGGTCGGTAAAAACGGGTGCGGGAAATCCACTTTGTTTCGTTTGATCCGGGCAGTGATCAAGCCGGATAACGGCGAAGTCAGTTTGCAATCGGGCAAAACCGTTGCCTTCGTTGAACAGGAGATTGTCAACTCGGCGCAGTCTGCCATTGAATTTGTATTGGATGGCGATGTGGAATTGCACCGGCTGGACAAAATTTTGGCTCAAGCTGAGCACGATGCCGCCTGGTTTGAAGCGCAGCAGCGCTATGAAGCCATTGACGGTTATACCGCACGCGCCCGAGCGGCGCAGCTATTGAGCGGACTGGGTTTTGCCAATGCCGCGCTGGAGCAGCCGGTTGATCATTTCTCGGGCGGCTGGCGGATGCGCCTGAATCTGGCGCGCGCCTTGATGCACCGTGCCGATTTGTTGTTGCTCGATGAACCGACCAATCATCTGGACCTGGAAGCAATTCTCTGGCTGGAACAGTATCTGGCGCGCTATCCGGGCAGCTTGGTCGTCGTATCGCATGATCGTGAGTTTCTGAATGCGTGCGTCAATCGCATCGCGCATATCAATGACCGGAAAATCGACAGTTATAGCGGTAATTATGATGATTTCGAGCGCGCGCGCGCCGAGCGTCTATTGCAACATAATCAGGCTTTGCAGCAACAACAAAGACAAATTGCGCACATGGAGGATTTTGTGCGGCGCTTCCGCGCCAAGGCCACCAAGGCCAAACAAGCGCAAAGCCGCATCAAAGCGCTGGAACGCTTGACGCGTCTGGCGCCGCTGGCTGTGGAAGATGGTCACTACGAGCTGCAAATTGAAGCGCCGGAACGGAGCCCCGATGTGTTGTTGCGCGTACAAGACATGAGCTTTGGTTACGGCGGTCATCTACTGTTTCAGCATGTCCATCTGATCTTGCAGGCGGGTGCGCGGATTGCATTGCTGGGACCGAATGGTGCGGGAAAGTCGACATTGATCAAACTGCTGACCGGAGAAATTCAACCGGTAACCGGTTCATTGGAATGGGCGCAAAATATCCGTATCGGTTACTTTGCGCAGCACCAGCTGGAGAATCTCGACGGTAAGGCGACGCCTTTGCAGCATATGCAGAAACTGGCGCCGGCGCAAACCGAACTGGATTTGCGGAAATTTCTGGGACGGTTTGGGCTTGGCGGAGAGGGTGAAGACCGCCCGGTCGCCAGTTTTTCCGGAGGCGAAAAGAGCCGTCTGGCGCTGGCTTTATTGGCCTGGCAAAAACCGCATTTGCTGTTATTGGATGAGCCGACCAATCATTTGGACCTGGATATGCGCGATGCGCTCACGTTGGCGCTGGAAGCCTATAGCGGCGCCGTGGTGCTGGTTTCGCACGATCGCAGCCTGGTACGTGCGGTGGCGGATGAATTGTGGCTGGTGGCGGATGGCAAAGCACAGCTGCTCGATGGCGATCTGGAGGATTACAAAACCTGGATAGAAGCGCGCCGCTCCAGTGAAACTGCGGAATCAAAGCCCGCTTTGCAGAAAAACCAGCCTAAAGCAGCAGCGAAACCGAACAAGAAAGCATTGTTGTCCAAACAAGCAAAACTCGAAGCGGCTCTGGAGATTGCGCAGAGGGAATTGGCCGAAGCGAGTCGCCGTTTAGCGGACCCTGCGACGTATATGAACTGTCCGCGCGAGGAAATTGACCGGCTCAGCACTCTTCATGCGGCACTCGGGGAAAAAGTGGCTGAACTCGAAGAAAACTGGTTGGAGCTGGAAATGGCGATGGAGGAATGAATAAATGCGACTGAAGAAGATCAGACCAGGGTCAATCCGTCTTAAACCTGCATGTTCATGATTTCCTGATAAGCGGTTACCAGCTTGTTGCGGACCTGAACCATGGATTGGAAGGATACGTTGGCTTTCTGTAACGAGATCATCACTTCATGCAAATCGACATTCGACTGGTCGCTGACAAATTGTTCGCTCAGTTTGTCTGCACTTTTTTGCGCATGATTGACCTGATCGACAGCCGTTTTTAGTTTCTCGCTGAAATCAACACCAGCAACTTCATCCGCACCCGATAGTTTTTTTACACCGGAAGCCAGCGCCGATGTCGCTTGCAGCTGCTGCAAAATGTTATCAATTCCGGCTTTGTCCATGATTTACTCCAACATAAATTTTTTTAAGTATCGCGTAAAAAATCATAAAATTCAAATGATCTTAGTCAGCTCTATCGGTAGAAGCTGGGGTTTTAATTAGCCGGACATCCGGTATTGCTGCAATTTATACCGTAGTGTCCGCTCGGAAATCCCCAGCTTCTTTACGGCCAGTTTGCGGGAACCATTAACGGCGGCCAAAGTTTCCAGAATATGTTTGCGTTCGAGCGTTTTCATATCTTCAGAATCAGTAGATGATTCCTGATCAATAGCTTCCGCGGCTTGGACTGGATCCGCTTGCGGCAAATGCAGATGCTCGGTATCAATGATGTGATCCGTTGCCAGAATCATGGCGCGTTGCATGACATTTTCCAATTCCCTGACATTGCCCGGCCAGGGATAGTGCGTTAGTGTGCTGATTGCAGCTTGCGTCATGGTGCAGGGCGGCTGCACCGAACCTGTTGCTGCTTCGATAAGCACGCGTTGCGCCAGAGGTTCGATATCCAGCGGCCGTTCCCGCAAGGGAGGTATTTCGATCGGAAACACGTTGAGGCGGTAGTACAAGTCTTCACGGAACCGCCCGCTTTTAACGGTTGCCATCATATCGCGGTTGGAAGTCGCCAGAACACGGATATCCAATTTGATTGCTTTATGCCCGCCGACGCGCTCCACTTCTCTTTCCTGCAAAACGCGCAGCAATTTGGCTTGCAGTTCCAGCGGCATTTCGGAAATTTCATCCAGCAGCAATGTGCCGCCTTGCGCTTGCTCAAACTTTCCGGGCTGAGCCTGTGCCGCGCCGGTGAAAGCGCCTTTTTCATAACCGAATAAAGTCGCTTCCAGCAGATTTTCCGGAATCGCCGCGCAATTGATCGCGACAAAGGGCTTGGCCGCGCGTAGGGAATGCTGATGGATAAAACGCGCGATGACTTCCTTGCCGCAGCCGCTTTCACCCGTTAGCATAACAGTTGCCGGTGATTGCGCCACCCGCTTGGCCAGGGATAGTAATGCCCGTGTACGCGGATCCTTGGCAACGACGTTGTCATCCTGTTCCGGTTCGGATAAGGCGTAGCGCTTGATATGCGCCAGTAAATTGTCCGGATCGAACGGTTTCAGCAAGTAATCGCATGCGCCTGTCTGCATCGCGGCAACGGCTTTTTCCACATCGCCATAGGCCGTCATCAGCAATACCGGTAGTTCCGGGTTAAATGCCTTGATTTTTTTTAATAATGTAAAGCCGTCAACGGGGCGCATTTGCACATCGCTGACGACCATGCCTACCTCGGATTCTTGCAGAATAGCCATGGCAGTATTGCCGTTCGAAGCGGGCAATGCCGGATAACCGGCCAGTTTCATCGTGGTGCAGATCGCTTCCAGCAAATCCTGATCGTCTTCTACCACCAGAATGGGCAGTGCTTTCATAATTTATCTCCTCTATTTCTTGGCAGCCGGATCATAAATTCGCTTCCCTCGCCCGGCGCTGAATGAATTTTCACCTCACCGCCCATGGATTCAATGACACCGCGGACGATGGCTAAGCCCAGCCCCGTGCCTTCCGCGCGCGTGGTGAAGAAGGGTTCGAATAATCGTTCTTGTAATGCCGCTTCGATGCCTGGACCATTGTCATGAACACTCAGGATGATATTTTTTCCTTCCAGGCGGCTGGTCAGAATAATTTTCCCGCCTGTAGCCGATGCTTGCATGGCGTTTTCCAGCAGATTGATCATGGCGCCGCATAAAGCCTGCCGATCTGTTATCAAAGCTTGTGCCATGCTCTGATCCTGCACAATAAATTGCAAATCCTGCTGTGTTATTTGTGGCTCTATGACTTGATGCAACTCCGCTAGCAAATCGCTGATGACGACACGTTCGCGCCGCCTTGCTTCGCCTTTCACAAAACGCAGCATATCTTTTGTTAAATGCTCGAGATGGTGCAGGCGTTCAATGGTTTTTGTTGCGAATTTGCGCCGCTCGACGGGCGTCAAAGCATCGCTTCCCAGGTGATTGGCATAAAGCAATGCGGTCGAAAGCGGGGTGCGTAACTGATGTGCCAGATTGGCCGCCATCTCGCCCATGGAAGTCAAGCGTTGATTACGCCGGATCTGTTCCTGTATGGCATAGGCTTCAGTGATATCGTTCACCAGCAAAATCCGCCTGCCAGCTGCGTCGGTGGCGCTGCTCTCGATGCGAATACGCCGTGGCTGCGCGGTTTGCTGCAGTTTTACCAGCCACTCATTGACGATCGCCGTTGGCGACAAACGTTCTTGCGTTACTTGCCGCCAATCCCCGCCAACCAGGGATTCGCCAAGAATGGCGATAGCAGCCGGATTGACTTGTTCGATGCATTCCTGAGCGTCAAGCGCGATGACGCCGCCCGGTAATGCGTTCAATAATAGGCTTAACTGCTGCGATAGATTTTCCTTAGCGATTAATTGTTTGTGCAATTCACCGTTGGCAAGCGCCAGTTCACGGGTGAGCTGCGCTACCTGGTGCTGTAAATCCTGATAGACGCCGGATAGCTGCTCCGATGCTGCATTAAAAGCCGCGAACGCCAGCTTGAGCTGCTCTTGATCGGCCGGTATCGGTTTAATTTCACTGACGTTTTCGGTTTGCACGCGTTGAGATGACGGTTGTTGGGAATGGTCAGTAGCTTACCACCGCGACCTGTTCCGATCATGTTGCGAATAGGGCAAGCAAACCTATTCTATTTAAGCATTCAGATTTTATAAGTTTATAGATAATCATCGCATCAATAAAAATCCATTTTGTATGAGGATAGTTGATTGATGTTTTTTTACGGCATGGCGCTTGATCAGTTGAACAATGATGCTGTCAACGGCATGCCTGGTAATGCAAACTAAATAACAATAATTAGATTAGTTTTAGAAAAGAAATCTTCGGTTTGTCGTCGATGACAAATCCAATATTGATGAGCGGCCCAGAATTTAAGCAGGAGAAAAACACGTGGCAACAGTACCGAGTGAATCCAATACAACAACACCCGCCTCAGCAATGAGTCTGGGGCAGTTTAGCCAGTTATCCAATCAAAAGAAGCTTGGATTGATTCTCTCGGCGGCGGCTGTTGTCGCTTTGCTGGCGGGTGCCTTGATGTGGAGTCAGACACCGGAGTATCGCGTGCTCTACAACAATGTGCCGGATCAGGATGGCGCTTCCATTATCGGCGCTTTGCAACAAATGAACGTGCCGTACAAGTTTTCCGAAAGCGGCGGCGCCATCATGGTGCCCGAGAAGCAAGTGCATGAAGTGCGGTTGCGCTTGGCGGGACAGGGATTACCGAAAGGCGGTCTGGCAGGATTTGAGTTAATGGAAAATCAAAAATTCGGCGCCAGTCAATTCCTTGAGCAAGTTAACTACCAGCGCGCGCTAGAGGGTGAATTGGCGCGTTCGGTTCAGTCCATCGCCGCGGTGCAAAGCGCCCGCGTGCATTTGGCAATCGCCAAGCCTTCCGTGTTTTCACGGGAAAAGCAGCAACCGAGTGTTTCGGTATTACTCAATTTACATCCGGGCAGGGTGCTGAGTGTTGAGCAAGTCAGCGCGATTGTGCATTTGATGTCCAGCAGTGTGCCCAATTTGCCGGTAAAAAATGTCACGGTCGTGGATCAGCACGGCAATCTGCTCAGCACACAGAACGATAAGCAAGATTCCAGGTTTGACGCGAAGCAATTGGAGTATATCCAGGAGCTTGAGGAAAATTATATCCGCCGCATCGAAGCTATTTTGACGCCGATTACCGGTGCCGCCAATGTGCGTGCCCAAGTGACTGCCGATGTGGATTTCTCCCGCGTTGAACGCGCCGAAGAAATTTACCGGCCGAATAATACCGAATCCGAAGCAGCTGCGATTCGCAGTCAGCAAACGCTTGAAGCGACTTCGACGGGTTCGAAATTGGATGGTGGTATTCCAGGGGCATTATCCAATCGTCCGCCTGAACCTGCATCTGCGCCCATTGAAGCGGGCGGGGAGAACAAGGAAGGCGGCGATAAACCGGCAGTGCCGACTGACAAGAAGAAAGAATCAACGACGAATTACGAAGTCGATAAAACCGTGCAGCATGTACAGCAATCGACCGGCAATATCAAACGCTTATCCGCGGCTGTCGTGGTGAATTACCGCAAGAAAGTGGATGAAAACGGTGAGGTCACGAACGAACCGTTAACAGCCGATGAGATCAAGGAAATCAACAATCTCGTGCGCGAAGCCATGGGTTATAACGAGAAACGCGGGGATTCACTCACGGTAACCAACAATTTATTTACGCACACGGGCGAAATGGTGCTGGATGTTCCACTCTGGAAAGATCCCGATGTGATCATGCTGGCCAAGGATATCGGCAAGCAATTATTGATCGCGGCTGTGGTTTTATTTTTCTTGCTGAAGATACTCAAGCCGTTTCTGAAAAGCTTGACGCCCCCAGCTCCACTCCCGCCGCCAGCGGAGCAAGGGCAATTAACCGATGGCAGCGCAGTAGCAGGTCAATTGCCGGGGCAAGTCGATGAAGCGGCCATTCAAGCGATTCAGAAATCGATCTTCGATGAAAATCTCAAGCGCGCCAAGCAATTGGCTTTGGATGAACCTGCTATTGTTGCCAATGTGGTGAAAGATTGGATGGGTAAAAATGGATGATGATGGAATCAAGAAGAGTGCAATTTTGCTGATGACCTTGGGCGAACAAGAGGCGGCATCCGTGATTAAGCTGCTGGGACCCAAAGAAGTGCAAAAGCTGGGTGAAACCATGTCCACACTGCAAAACATAACACGTTCGGAGATCGAAGGTATCGTAACGGAATTTTGCAATGAGGCCGAGGGCAGAACCACGCTGGGTCAAGGCTCGGCCGATTATATCCGGAAAGTTCTGACCAGCGCGCTGGGCGATGAAAAAGCGGCCAATCTTATCGATCGCATTTTGCAAGGTGGCGATACCAGCGGGATTGAAGGATTAAAGTGGATGGATGCACCGTCGGTGGCGGAGCTGATCAAGAATGAACATCCGCAGATTATCGCCACCATCCTGGTTCATCTGGAACGGGATCAGGCAAGTGAGATTTTGAGTTTGTTCAGCGAACGGCTGCGCAACGATACGTTGTTACGCATTGCGACACTCGACAGTATTCAGCCCGATGCGCTGCGCGAACTCAATGACGTGCTAACAAAATTGTTATCGGGCAGCAATAACATCCGTAAAGCGGCGATGGGCGGAGTCCGGGCCGCCGCGGAAATTCTCAACTTTGTGCCGACCGCGCAGGAAGCCAGTGTCATTGAGAATGTCAAACAATATGACGAAGAGTTGGCGCAAAAAATTATGGATGAAATGTTTGTATTCGATAATCTGATCGAAATTGATGACCATGGCATTCAATTGCTGCTGCGCGAAGTTCAGTCGGAATCCTTGATAGTTGCCCTGAAAGGCGCGCAGGAAGAATTGCGTAAGAAAGTTTTCAAGAATATGTCGCAGCGTGCCGCTGAAGCCCTGCGCGAAGATCTTGAGAGCAAAGGTCCGGTCCGCGTGTCCGAAGTCGAAGCCGAACAAAAAGAAATCCTCAAAATTGTGCGTCAATTGGCTGACGATGGGCAGATTGTATTGGGCGGAAAAGGTGACGATGGTTTCATTTAGCGGATCGTTTTTTCGTCCGATCCATTGGACCAATGCGCAACAGCCCATGTTTATTACTGAATCGCAGGTATATCGATGATTGCAAGTAACTTTGTTCCCAAGGAAAAGCTCAGTGCTTATCAACGCTGGGAAATGGATTCCTTTGAAGCGGCGGATATGCCGCAAGAAACCCGGGAGATTGACGCTGAACCGGGCTTGCAGCCGGATGATGAGCCACAAGTTGCGCTGCTTGCCGAAGAAGTTGCGGCGGTTTTTCAGAATGCCAAAGATGAGGGTTATGCGGCGGGTTTGCAAGAAGGCCATGCGGCCGGGTATGCGGAAGGCAGAAGCATAGCGGAAGCTGAAGTTAAAACGGAAGTGGCGCATATTCAAGCGCTACTGCACAAGCTGGATCAGGATCTTCATGACATGGATCAGCATGTGGCGAATGACCTTCTGGAACTGGCCCTTGCGCTGGCAAAAAAAATAGTAACGGAGGCATTGAAATTACAGCCCGAGCTGATCATACCGATCGTGCAGGAAGCCATCCGTAACTTGCCCAGCACCATGCAGAATCCACGCCTTTTCTTACACCCGGAGGACGCCAAATTGGTGCTTGCGCATTTGAGCGGCCAACTGGAGCAGGATCATTGGAGCATCCGTGAAGACGAACAATTATCCCGGGGCGGTTGCCGCATTGAAGCCAGCGGCAGTGAAGTCAACGGAAGTCTGGAAGTACGCTGGCAACGAGTATTGTCAGCAATCGGGCAGCAAGACGCCTGGCTCGATAGGAAGAATTAATATGTCGCGCCATGAGCAATGGGGTGGTTTTTTAAAGAACTGCACACAACTGGTTCATCCCTCCAGCCCATTCCTATTAAGCGGAACCATTACGCGCGTTTCCGGACTGGTCATGGAAGCGGTCGGGTTGAAACTGGCCGTCGGTAGCAGTTGCACTATTTTCCTCTCGAATGGCCATAGCGTTTCAGCTGAGGTTGTGGGATTTTCCGGAGAACGTTTGTTTCTCATGCCATCCAGTGATGTGTATGGTTTGTCACCCGGCGCGAAAGTGGTGCCTGCCGAACTGATGGGTGAATTGCCTCGCCTCGGTAGTCTCCAGCATCCGCGCCGGCGCGCGGCGGATCGCGCCAAACATGTGTCCGTCGGCCCTGAGCTGTTGGGACGTGTGCTGAACGGTGTCGGTGAACCGCTGGATCGTCTCGGCCCTACCCATGCGGAACACAGCGTGCCGCTCTACAGCCGTCCCTATAATCCGTTGGAGCGCGTGCCTGTGACTGAGCCGTTGGATGTCGGCGTGCGAGCGATTAACACACTGCTGACGGTCGGGCGCGGGCAGCGGATGGGATTGTTTGCCGGTAGTGGCGTGGGTAAGAGCGTATTGCTGGGCATGATGGCGCGTTACACCACAGCCGATGTCATTGTGGTTGGTCTCATTGGTGAGCGGGGACGCGAGGTTAAGGAATTTATCGAGAATATTCTCGGAGAAGAAGGGCTTGCACGTTCCGTGGTGGTTGCCGCGCCTGCCGATACTTCGCCGTTGCTTCGCCTGCAAGGTGCGGCCTATGCAACGGCTATTGCCGAGTATTTTCGCGATAGCGGTAAGCATGTGTTGCTCATTATGGATTCATTGACTCGTTATGCCATGGCGCAGCGGGAAATTTCTCTGGCGATTGGTGAACCTCCGGCGACTAAAGGTTATCCGCCATCGGTATTTGCCAAATTACCGCAATTGGTTGAGCGGGCCGGTAACGGCAATCAGAATAGCGGTTCGATCACGGCCTTTTATACCGTGTTGGCAGAAGGAGACGATCAGAACGATCCGATCGCCGATAGCGCTCGCGCCATTCTGGATGGCCATATCGTGCTTACGCGGCGGCTGGCTGAAGCGGGACATTACCCGGCCATCGATATCGAAGCTTCGATCAGCCGGGTTATGACCAGCGTGGTGCCGCAAAAACAGACGGATATGGCGCGGCAATTCAAGAGTCTTTATTCGCGTTATCAGCGCAGCCATGACCTGATCAGCGTTGGCGCTTATGTCGCGGGCACGGATCCGGAATTGGACCGGGCTATCCGGCTTTACCCGTCAATGGAAAAGTTTTTACTGCAAAATATGCTTCAGCACGACAACTTTGCCGATAGTCTTGAAAAACTATCCAAATTGTTCGAGAGCGAAGGAATCCGCTAACCAAGGATAAATGATCATGCCAACAACGTCGTCGCTGAAACTGCTGCTGGAATTGGCTCAACAACAAACGGATGCTTCCGCCAGGCACTTGGGGAAGTTAAATTTTCAACAGCAGGAAGCGGAAAAGAAATTGAATTTACTTTTGCAATACCGCCATAGTTATCAATCGCATTTTCAGAATTTCACAAAAACGGGGATTGATCATATTGAATGGCTTAATTTTATTGCATTCATGGATAAGCTGGATGCTGCCATCACGGAACAACGTCAAGCGGTTTTACATGCGCAGAATAAAAGAAGCGTGGGTAACGATGAGTTTTTATCCTGCCAGCGTAAATTAAAATCCTTCGATACCTTATCTCAGCGTCAACAAAGTGCTGAGAATCAAAAGCAAATAAAACAAGAACAAAAGATGCTGGATGAATTCGCTCTGAATTCATTTCATCGTAATGCCTCTTCTGTCAAGGAAAGTTGATTACAACCATGGCAATAGCTGGATTGGTATAGATATTGCTTATTCATTCGTAGCATTAATTAATCGAACGAGACCATAAGCCTATGTTAAACATATCGGTTGCACCTCAAATCAAATCGTCGGGCGAAAGTACAGCAGCGCTGATAAGTGGTGGTTCATCAGGGACTAACACTAACGATGCGGTGACGGAAGACTTCGGTAAAGTCCTCGATCGTCAAGTATCGGAAGCAACAGACAAACAAGATAAGCATAAGCAGAATGATGCAACGAATGCTGCTGCTCAAGAGCGTTCGGATAATACTATTCCTGAAAAAGATAAGGATACGGATTCCGCTGCGGATGTTCCCGCGGATGGCACTAACAGTTTTATTCAAAGCTTGTTGACTGATGCGACTACGGCATACAAAACGACGCCGTCATTACAGGCTATGGGAACCGTAGTCAATCCGGATGCAATGATGGCGGCATCCACGTTGCCGCAGGGCGTAACCTCATTACCGGTCAATACAGCATTGCCTCAAGAAGGTGAACAAATTGCCCATGCCGTGACTCCGGCTGTCAATCAATTGCTGCAGCAAGGACAAAGCCAGGCAAATTCAGTCGCGGGCAACTCGGCTTCGTTACCCAATAATTATTGGCAATATTTGGGAACGGCAGATTCTGCCGCTTACGGCAAATTCTTGCCCCCTTCAGAAATGAAGGAAGATATTCAACTCGACAGTGCAACACCGATATTTAAGACCCAGGAAGAACCGATTACAACACAATCATTCGGCTTAAATAGCATCACAGCTGCAACTTCCCAGACTGCGGTTTCAATGGATGTCAAAGTCGATGCACCCGTAGGTCAGCACAGATGGGGCGGTGAATTTGCGCAAAAAGTTGTCTGGTTGACAACGCAACAGCACCAGGTTGCTGAAATTCGCCTGAACCCGGCTCATCTCGGACCGGTTGAAGTGATGTTGAGTATTACGCAAGATCAAGCGACGGCGCAATTCATATCGCCTCACTCAGCGGTGCGTGATGCTATTCAGGAAGCTTTGCCGAGACTGCGGGAGATGATGGCGGAGAGTGGGATTCAATTGGGTAATGTAATGGTTGGCGCTGATTCATTTCAACAGGAAAGTAAACAGCAACAAGCGCAGTATGCTGCAAAAGACACGGGCAGTATGAGTGGTGTGAGACAGGAAGTTACCGGCCAAATTCAAACGGCTGCCGTGCCAATCAGACATCAAGGTCTCGTCAATACTTATGCGTGAAGATCAATCCAGTCAGTTTTTTGTTACAAAGTATTAATTCCATATGTATCACCGGTCACGCTGATCAGTCTTGTATCAGTGTGACCGGTCTGGTTTCGATCAATTCATCTGGATTCCCGTGTCTGTGCGATTCAAACACGAACTGATCGTTTGCTTTAAACTCATCAATATTTCTTTGTTTTCAAGCCAAAAATCAGCGCATATGCGTTGAATTCCCCGCCAGCTTCCCTAGCTGAAAATAGCGACATTATTTCAGTGTTATTTGTGACATCGGTTTATGGTCATCTCGCCCATAATGGATTTCATTCAATGAGGAGTTGCGAAAAATGGCAAAAACGATGGAAGCACCAGCTGCAGAAGGTAAAAAGAGCAAGAAGGGACTGATTATTATCATCTTGATAGCAATCATTGCGATCGGTGCAGGCGCCGGTGGCGCATGGTACTTCATGAAGATGTCAGGCGGTGAAGAAGCCGAACCGGAAAAACCAAAAACTAAGCCGACTAAATTCATGGAGCTAGATATTTTCACGGTTAATTTGCAACCGGAAGATAACAGTCAATATCTCCAGGTCGGATTAACAGTCAAGGTTCGTGAAACCGAAGTCGTGCAAGAGATTACCAAACAAATGCCGGATATCCGCAACCGGATTCTGATGTTGCTGTCCAGCAAAAAAGCGACCGATATTGCAGGTATTCAAGGGAAACAATTGTTAAGCCAGCAGATCGTTGAAGAAATCAAGCAATCGCTGGGTTCGGAAGATCTGCAAGAAGATGTACGGGAAGTGTTATTCACATCATTCGTAATTCAGTAATCATTCCATGGCTGAAGATTTTCTTTCACAAGACGAGGTCGATGCACTTCTCAAAGGCGCCACGGGCGAGAGCGATGAAGTGCAGGAGGAAGAGGATCGTGGCGGGGTCCGGCCTTATAACCTCGCAACGCAGGAACGCATTGTTCGTGGCCGGATGCCGACCTACGAGATTATCAATGAACGTTTTGCGCGCTTCTTCCGCATCGGCTTGTTCAATTTCATGCGTCGCACAGTGGACATTGCAGTGGGTCCGGTCAAGGTGATCAAGTTTAGCGAATTCGTGCGTAACTTGGTGGTGCCGACCAATCTCAACATGGTACATATGAAACCATTACGCGGTACGGCGTTGTTTGTTTTTGATCCCAACCTGATTTTCCTGATTGTGGATAACTTGTTTGGCGGCGACGGCAGATATCACACGCGCGTGGAAGGAAGAGACTTTACCCAGACAGAGCAACGCATTATTCATCGTTTGCTCGAAGTGGTATTTGAAGATTATGAAAAATCGTGGAAATCAGTGTATCCGGTGAAATTTGAATACATCCGATCGGAAGTGAACCCTCAGTTTGCCACGATTGCCACACCGAACGAAGTCGTCGTGACCGTTACTTTTGATATCGATATGGGTAACCAAGGTGGTGAATTCCATGTCTGCATTCCTTATTCGATGATTGAACCCATCCGCGATACTTTGTATAGCGCGCTGCAAGGCGATCACCTGGAAGTTGACAAACGTTGGATCAAATTATTGTCACAACAAGTACAAGGGGCGGAAGTGGAATTGGTTGCTAATCTCGGGCAGACGAAAGTGACTTTTGAGCAGATTCTCAGCATGCAAACCGGGGATATCATCCCGTTGGAGATTCCTAAGTCCATTACCGCGCACATCGACGGGGTGCCGGTTATGGATTGCCGCTATGGCACCATGAATGGGCGTTATGCGCTGAGAGTCAACAATATGATTGCGCCGTCCGAGTCCGAATAATTTATTGGAGAGCAGTGAAATGTCTGAGACTACAGCAAACGATCAAACCGAAACCGACGACTGGGCTGCTGCGATGGCGGAACAGGCGGCGTCTTCGCACAATGATTCTGCAGGACAAGAAACGGAAGTAGACGATTGGGCTGCTGCGATGGCGGAACAAGCAGCATCCGATCAAGGTTCACCCGTTGCCGCGGAGAAACATGGTACCCCCATCATGGGTGCGCAGCCGGCATCCGCATCGGTTTTTCAGGAATTCTCAAAAGACGGTGTAGCGAATAATACTCGTCATGATATCGACTTGATTCTCGATATTCCCGTGCAGATGACGGTTGAGTTGGGCCGTACCAAGATTGCCATCAAAAATTTGCTGCAACTGGCTCAGGGTTCGGTGGTGGAGTTGGACGGCATGGCCGGTGAACCGATGGATGTATTGGTCAACGGGTGCCTGATCGCACAAGGTGAGGTCGTGGTGGTGAATGATAAGTTCGGTATCCGCCTGACCGACATCATCACGCCCAGTGAACGTATTCGCAAACTTAACCGCTAGAGTGCAGCCATGCTAATTCGCTATGGAATGTTCTTGCTACTGACACTGTCATTTTCCGCCCTTGCGGAAACCGGCAAACCCAGTTATGTGCCGCCTGCTCCGGTGATATCCACTGAAAGCACGGTGCAAATGATCGGTGCGTTATTGCTGGTATTGGCCGTAATCGTGGGAGGCACGTGGCTGCTCAAGCGCTTCTCATTGATACCCACAGCGGCATCGGGCGTTGTCAAGGTTGTCGCAGCTGCCGGAGTGGGTCAGAGAGAGCGGGTTGTTGTGGTCGAAATCGATCAAACCTGGCTGGTGCTCGGTGTGGCGCCAGGCCGTGTCAATAAGCTCCACACGATGACTAAGCCGGCATCCGATGCGCCCGGCACGAAGCCGGATCATCCTCCGGTGGAAACATTCGCCACGCAGCTTAATCAGAGTATGGAAAAAGAAAATGCATAACCGGTGTGTATCCGTCATTCGTTCCTTATTTCAATGGCATGGATTCAGAGCAGTTTTTGAGCGCGGCTGGCGTAACTTGAACATGCGTAACGCATTACGGGCCGTGTTGTTTTTGGCCGGTTTGATCGCTGTGCCTGCTTTCGCGCAGAAATCTGGTTTTCCGGCATTCACCAGCTCACCGAACGCGGACGGAAGCGCTACTTATTCGCTCAGCCTGCAAACGCTGATCCTGCTGACTTCGCTGACGTTTTTACCCGCGGTGATATTAATGATGTCGAGTTTCACCCGTATCATCATCGTATTATCGCTGCTCAGGTTGGCCCTGGGCACGCAATCTTCCCCTCCTAACCAGGTGCTGCTTGGTTTGGCGTTGTTTCTGACCTTTTTTATCATGTCGCCGGTTATAGACCGGGTATACAACGAAGCGTATTTGCCGTTTTCGCAAGACAAAATCAATATCATGGAGGCGGCCGATAAAGCCAGCGTGCCGCTGAAGGAATTCATGCTGCATCAAACCAGGGAAACGGATTTGGCGCTGTTTGTGCAGATCTCCGGCAGTGAAGAAATTGAAAGCCGCGACAAGGTGCCGTTGAAAATACTGGTGCCCGCATACATCACCAGCGAGTTGAAAACCGCATTTCAGATCGGTTTCGTTATCTTCATTCCCTT
This sequence comes from Nitrosomonas sp. Is24, assembly GCF_033063335.1. Taxonomy (NCBI): domain Bacteria; kingdom Pseudomonadati; phylum Pseudomonadota; class Betaproteobacteria; order Nitrosomonadales; family Nitrosomonadaceae; genus Nitrosomonas; species Nitrosomonas sp. Is24. The sequence continues at coordinate 411,053 of NZ_JAWJZG010000001.1, forward strand.
CCTGATCATCGATCTGGTGGTGTCAAGCGTGTTGATGGCGATGGGTATGATGATGTTGTCGCCGATGATTATTTCACTGCCGTTCAAATTAATGCTTTTTGTGCTGGTCGACGGCTGGCATTTAATTATCGGTTCGCTGACACAAAGCTTCTATACCTGAAAGGAAATTCATCATGACTCCAGAAAGTGCAATGACAATCGGGCGGCAAGCACTGGAAATTACCTTTATGATTTCTGCGCCACTGTTGCTTGCAGCGCTGGCAACCGGTTTGCTGGTGAGTATCTTCCAAGCGGCGACGCAGATCAATGAAATGACTTTGTCATTCATCCCTAAATTGCTGGTTATGTTTTTGGTCATCGTATTGGCCGGACCTTGGATGATTACCCTCATGACGGATTATATGCAGCGTCTTTTTACCAGCATTCCCTGGCTGGCGGTCGGTTGATCTTGAAAAAATCTCCGGTACTGTGTTTGCCAGGAAGCGGTCGTGCCGATCTCATTCATGAGTGATCGATTGCCATGATCAGTATTACCACTGCGGAATTAAACACGTTGCTGGCGGCATTCCTTTGGCCGCTCAGCAGAATCCTGGCATTGGTCGCAACCGCCCCGCTTTTGGGCAATCCCAGTGTTCCGGTGCGGGTCAAATTGGGGCTGGCAGTGATGATTACTGTGCTGGTTATGCCGCTGGTGGAAAAGTCATTGCCGCAGATTGATCCCGCTTCAGGCGTCGGTTTTGCCATTTTATTGCAGCAAATATTGATCGGCATTGCCATGGGTTTGGTCATGCGGATTGTTTTTGTTGCGGTGGAAATGGCGGGCGAATTGATCGGTTTGCAGATGGGGCTTGGTTTTGCAGTTTTCTTTGATCCGCAGAATTCCGGCCAGATCGATATCGTCGGCCGCTTTCTGGGTGTGATTGCCAGTTTGGCGTTTCTTGCCATCGATGGACACCTGATAATGATCGCGTTGATTTCGCAGAGCTTCAGCACCCTGCCCATTGGGTTGGAGGGAATGACGAACGCGACATTTACGACGCTTGCTAACTGGGGCAGTGAGATTTTTAAATCCGGCCTGCAATTATCGCTTCCCGTTCTCACTGCATTGTTGATCACTAACTTGGCTTTGGGTGTTTTGACACGCGTGGCGCCACAGTTGAATATTTTTGCGGTGGGTTTTCCCCTGACACTGTCCATCGGTTTGCTTGTGATGGCGCTGAGTATGCCTTTTTATGCGCCGATTCTGGAGCAGTTGGTACAGGACGGTTTGAATCTGATGATGGGGATTCTAAATGTCAATAAAATCAATATGCCATAGCTGTTTATACAATTTTCACAGCAGCAATGATCTGTAGATCTTTAAGTAAGCTGATTTTTTGCATATCGCCATATAAACAGACAATTTTCCCCTTCTTTTTCAATGCAAGCTATTTATTCAAAGCTGCTAAAGTGAGTATCTATAGTTCAAGAAAAGCTGTTGATTAATATATGAGCGTGTTCCAATAATTGCTGGTTTGGTTAATCATTTATGACATTTAAGTCGCGTTTATTCAATTCGTTGCGCAAGCTATCGACATCACCGGAGTCTCAATCGGGTGACGAGATTGTCGCATCTGATGATGAGTCGCAGCCCGATCACGTGGCTGATTCCAATCAACAATTTGCATCGGCCGATGAGATCAAGCAGCTGCTTGATTCCGCCTACCGTAACCGGTTGAGCGCGGAGGATCAGGCCATCAAAGAAGCTCATAAACGGATTGAGGCGGAAAATATTGCAAAAGTGGCCGCTGAAGCGCGGGCGAGAGCGGAAGCTAATGCCAGAATTGCAGCTGAAACCAGAATTCAAGCTGAAGCGATTGCTACCGATCAAGCCCGGGCCAGGGCCAAGCTGGAAACCCTGGCTATCAGAGAAGCCAATGCACGTCGTGAATTGGAGCTGAAAGGTAAGCTGCTGGCGGAAGAAAAAATCAAAGCCGAAAAAGCGTTGAGTGCTTTACTGGAAGCCAAAATCAGAGCGGAAGCTTCGATTGTGGAGAAAATGCAAAGGTGTGTTGAGCAAGAAGCGGCTGCTTTGGATCAAGCGCATGCCGCGGCATTAAAGGAAAGCGAAGCTGCGGAAGCTGCGCTGAATCGAAGCAAAGTGGCGGAGGAAGCGCAGCTTGCTGCGCAGGCCGCGATTGAAGCAGAAACCGGTGCAGCGGTACTGGCACAAGCGAGGATTCAGGAAGCGCAAAAACTGACGGCATTGGCTAAAGCGCGTGAGGAGATTGAGAAGCAGGCTATTGAAGATATGCAGGCCCGTTTGCAACTGGAAACGCAAGCGCTGGCGGAAGCCGACTGCCGTTTACATGAAGAAAGAAAAGCAAAAGAGAGAGAAGAAGACAGACTGAAAGCGGAGACTGCCGCGGTACAAGCGGCGCTAGAAAAAGCCGAAGCCGAGGCGATTGCAGCCGAGCAAGCCGGAAAAAGAGCCGGATTGGATGCGCAAGCCGCTATAGCGGCGCGTGATAGGGCCGATGCGGATAAAGTGGCTGCTGAAATGGCCGAATCGATCCTGGCAAAAGAGCAGGCCGCCGCCGATGCTGTGAAAGCCCGCTTGGCTGCCGAATCCGAGTTACTGGAACAAGCCAATCAGCGGATGCAAATTGAAGCCGATGCGCTCGCAGCAGCGGAAACGGCTTTGCGTGCTGAGAAAGAAGCTAAAGCAATGGCCAACGAGAGAAAGAAAGCGGAGGCCGCCGCAGCGAAAGAATATCAAAAACGAATCAAGGTGGATGAAGAGGCAATGAAAGAAGCTGAGGCTCGTGCTGAAGCGGAGAAAGCCGCAAGGAATGCAGCAAAAAGCAGGCTGTCAGCCGAATTGCGATTGAAAGCCGCTGCGGAGGCAAAGGCGCAGATGGATATGCTTGCGACTGAGGAAGCGAGCAGTAAAGCGGATTTGGAGCAACGTTTGCAGGAAGATGCGGAGATACGCACGAAGACGATAACCGATGCAAAACGGGCAGTGGCTGAGCGCCTTGAGATTGAGCAAAAAATTACAGGATTGGCAATTACCAGAGCGCAAGCGAAGATCATTGCAACGAATAAAGCCAGAGCGCAGCTCGAAGCCGAAAAGAATGCAACAAGAATCGCTTTGGAAAAAGCCAGAAAAGAATCCGCTGCGTTAGTTGCTATGCAAGAACGTGTTGCACTGGAATCAAAAGCCCTGGAAGCGGCGACGGCAAGAGAAGCCGTTGAAGTCATGGCGAAAGAAGCGCTATTTGTGCGTTCCCAGGCGGATAAGGAAGCAACTGCGGCTGCAACTGCGCGGATTCGAGCTGAGATTGCTGCTGCGGAACATTCCCGTAACCGGATTGCTTCTGCTCTGAAGAAGCAGCAATCAGATGATTTGTTACCCAAAATAGCAGTAAATGGTTCATCTTCCTATCGATCAAAGCGCTAAAAGAAGTTTGTTTTAGCGTGTCAGTAAATTGAGGTATTTTACTCAATCCAAGCTTCACTGAAGTTCTGTACCACGGTCATTCTCTTCTGTAAAAACATCTGCAAAAGGTGTTATCCGTTATAATCCGGAAACTATTTGATGTGCTGAAAATTGGTGATTAAACCGGTTGTTGTTTTGGTGCAACACCAGCTTAATATTGCCTTGACAGGGAAAAGCACCTTATATAAGCTGCGGATTGGTCAAATATGACACACTTATATTCATTAAGCAATGTCAGCGGTAAGCGTTTGAATGAAAATTTTCCAGCCAACAAAATGTGCATTATTTAAGATTAATAATCAGAGTTGGCACGCTCAACCAGAATTTCTTGCTAGTCAAAGCGAGATGACAAGTACTATTACTTCGAGGGGAAGATCTTGAGTTCGACAATAACCAAGTTGAACGCTCCGTTAACGCAAGCGTTTGATTTTCAACCTTCAAGCGAATTACAGTTAATGCCGACGCCGACGCTCAATACGCTAACACAGCAATTGGCTGGTTTTAATACTTTAACGAGTGCATTAGAGTATGCAGCGGAAGGGGTAACGGGGTATAACTTTTATGATGCGAGAGGCAACTTACGTTCGGTTTTGCCTTACAGCGCACTTCGGCATAACGCCCATACATTGGCTCGGCGTTTGTCGGGTTTTCATTTGCCGCGTGGCAGTCGAGTGGCAATCGTTGCTGATACTTCGCCTGAGTTTGTCGAGTTGTTTTTCGCATGCCGTTATGCCGGTTTAGTTCCTTTTGCGATGCCGATTCCAGTGAATCTTGGCAGCCATGCAATTTACGTTCAGCAGCTGAGAGGTATGCTTGAAAGTAGTCAGGCGAGTATCGCATTGGCGAATATTGATTATTTTGGTTTTCTGGAAGAAGCCGTTGCAGGAGTGACTCATATACAGTGGGCGGGTACTCCGGGAAAATTAAGTGAGTTGCCGACATTGGATGTCGAGTTACAATCCAATCATCCTGATGAAACTGCTTACTTGCAATTTACTTCAGGTAGTACGCGTACACCTAGAGGTGTAATTATCACCGAGCGGGCCTTGATGTGTAACTTGCAAGGTATAGTGCGCAATGGTTTGGAAATAAAACCTGATGATCGATCTGCATCGTGGTTGCCTTTTTATCATGATATGGGATTGGTTGGTTTGGTTCTGGCGCCTATGGTTACACAAATTTCTGTCGACTATTTGGCGACACGGGATTTTGCTATTAGGCCATTGCAATGGTTACGCTTAATCAGCCGTAACCGTTGTACCGTAGCTTTTAGTCAACCATTCGGACTTAAGCTTTGTACTCTCCGGGTAAGGGAATCGGATCTCAAAGAATTGGATCTGAGTTCTTGGCGAGCCGCTGGTATTGGAGCAGAAATGATTCGTCCTGAAACTTTGAGAAACTTTGCGGAAAAGTTTGCATCAGCAGGTTTTGATGGGAATGCTTTTTTACCTTGCTATGGTCTTGCAGAATCAACCCTCGCGGTTACTTTTTCAAAGATTGGTGAAGGGTGCAAAAGCATACAAGTTGATAGTAAAACACTGATTGATAAAAGAATGGCTGTGAGATTGCAAGCTGATGGGCGTAAGCAAAATGAGTTTGTGAATTGTGGGCAGCCGCTGCCTGGGCATATCGTGAAGATAGTCGATGAAGATGGCCAGCAATTATCAGAAATGATGGTTGGTAGTGTTCTAGTGCATGGTGATAGTGTGATGACCGGCTATTACAATAATCCGGAAGAAACTAATAAAGCACTGAAGTCTGGTAACTGGCTGGATACTGGTGATATTGGGTTTCTGTTTGAAGGTGATTTGTACATTACTGGACGTCGTACCGATGTCATCATCGTGAATGGCCGGAATATTCGCGCGCAAGATATAGAAGAGCTAGCGGAACAGCAACCGGAAGTTAGGTCACGTGAAGCCTCTGCATTTGGGGTGAATGATGAAGATGGCACAACAACTATTGTGCTTGTTATTGAATGCAGACTCACCTCTGTAGCAGAACGTCAGTCATTGACAACTAGACTGCAACAGCTTGTTTATATGGCATTTGGAGTTAATTGTGTTGTGGAATTGGTTCCGCCGCATACCTTGCCACGCACTTCTTCTGGAAAACTGTCACGTTTCGCAGCAAGACAAGGCTACATACAGAGGACAAACTTAACGGGTCAATTGTCTTTTGTAGAATCGGGTGATAGATAACGCGCGTACCAAAATAGTAGCCGTAACCGGTGCTACTGGCTTTATTGGTGGTGTATTAGTAAAAAAACTGATTCAGAGCGGATGGAGTATTCGTGCGCTCACCCGGAAAAATCAATCTTCAAGTCATGAGTCCATTCAATGGATTCAAGGCGACTTAGATAATTTGACAGCGCTGCATCATTTAGTCGATGATGCAGCGTTTGTTATTCACTGCGCTGCAACTGTAAGGGGCGGTTCTTTTCGTGAATTTTCACATATCAATATCACGGGCACCCAGAATCTCTTACGTGTTATTGCTCATAATAAACAATCCCCTCGGTTCTTACTAATCTCATCTCTAGCAGCACGCCAACCAGAACTATCCTGGTATGCGCAAAGTAAGCACTTGTCGGAGCAAGCACTCGTTACGAATTCAGAGTCATTGCGGTGGACAATATTCCGGCCAACGGCTGTTTATGGTCCCGGCGATAAAGAGTTAAAGCCCCTGTTTCAAGCAATGCATCGTGGGATATTTCCGGTTGTAGGAAAACTCAGCAACAGAGTCGGGTTAATTCATGTATATGATTTGGTTTCCGCTGTGGAAGCCTGGTTAGCCTCTGAGAATAACCACAATGGAATTTTTGAGCTGGATGATGGTACACCGGGAGGCTACAGCTATGAGGGTTTGGCTGTAATAGCGCAACGAGTATGGAAGCGTCCGGTGCATTGTATTACGATACCCAATATGCTTATTCGAAGCATCGCTTCAGCGAACCTTTGGCTTGCTCGATTGCTTCGGTATTCCCCCATGCTGACCCCAGGAAAAGTGAATGAGCTACAACATCCTGATTGGGTATGTGATAATGCGCCGTTAATCCATGCACTTCCCGCGTGGCGGCCGAGTATTCGTTTACAAGATGTATTATCTGAAGTAATCTAACTTCAAAATTTAACCACGCTGAATTTAATCTATGACTGAAAGTAATTACGATGAGATCATGCAAGTGCTCTGTGATCGCCTAAGTAGTTTAACCAATTCCAATGTGCAAATTACTCCCGAGACAAATCTGATAAGCCAATTATCCATTGACTCAATTAAACTTCTTAATCTGATCATGGAAATTGAAGATACTTTTGATGTTTCAATTCCGATCAACGCGCTAACAGATGTGCAAACTGTCCGTGAATTGGTCGACCTGGTCTATAAAATTAAATCAGCTTCATAATGAATCTACTCGAGAAAATTGATGCAGCGGCCGCTGCGAGAATAGCGCTTCTGCCTAATGGTGTGGGAGCTTTTGGCATTCCGATCGAAGAAGTGTATTCTGCAACAGAAGCCAGAATCGGAGATCGTCGTGTACTCCTGTTAGGTACAAATAACTATCTCGGTTTGACTTTTGCTCCGGAGTGTATCCAAGCCGCGCACGAAGCTATTGATAAGGAAGGTACCGGCACCACGGGGTCGCGAATGGCGAATGGCAGCTATTTCGGCCATCGTGCTTTAGAAAGGGAATTTGCCGATTTTTATCAATGCAGATCCAGCATCGTTTTTACAACAGGCTATCAAGCAAACCTGGGTACGATTTCCGGCTTGGTCGGGCCGGGAGATACGGTATTAATCGATGGCGACTCCCATGCGAGTATTTATGATGGCTGTATTCTCAGCGGGGCGGATATCATTCGCTTCAAGCACAATGATGCGGCTGACATGGAGAAACGCTTGCGTCGGCTGGGTAATCGCATTGAAACTACGCTGATTATTGCTGAAGGAATTTATAGCATGCTGGGCGATCAGGCACCTTTGGCGGAAATTGTCAGATTAAAGAATCAGTATGGCTGCCTATTGCTGCTTGATGAAGCGCACTCACTGGGTGTTTTGGGTGAAACAGGCCAAGGTCTGGTGGAAAAAACAGGATTATTGCAAGAAGTTGATTTTATTACCGGAACCTTCAGTAAAAGTTTGTGCAGTATCGGCGGATTTTGTGTGAGCAACCATCCGCAGCTCGAGCAATTGCGCTATATCAGCCACCCCTATATCTTTACCGCATCTCCATCTCCTGCAACGATTGCTTCAACCCGCGCGGCATTAGAATTATTGCGTAACGGAAGTCATCTGCGGAAACAATTGTGGAATAACTGCACGCAGCTTTATTCAGCGCTCAAGGAAGCCGGTTATGAGCTTGGCCCGGATCCTGGTCCGGTGATCGCAGCGGTTGTGGACACGCCGCAACAAGCCCTGTTGCTGTGGCAAAGACTGCTTGAGCATAATATTTATGTGAATTTGATTTTGCCGCCTGCCGCACCGGAGGGTAAATCGCTGGTGCGATGCAGTGTGAACGCGGCGCATACTCGCGATCAGATTCAGTATGTGGGCGATACGTTTACAAAATTATTTAAAGAAATAAACTGACATTTCTAAGTTCCGCGATGCTATGTTGTAACAACTGATTAACTTAGCAAAGAAACAAGAATTCTTGCTGAATACTGAGTTTGCCGATACGTAACGAGACCTGTACGGTCTTTTTCTGGAGGTGCCGCCATGAAAATGTTGCAAGGATTGGTATTCGCATTTTTTTCTTGCTTTATCCATAGCAATGCATACGCAATCAGCATCGTGTACCAAGGATTTGAATGTCTGAATGCCGTCAATACCGAAGATCCGACACCGGATAACGGCACGCCAGTGCAAAGCAGGTTTGAAGTCATTGAGGATTCTGGGGACGGAATATACCGTTTAAAGCTGACTGGCGGCATTCCTCGCTTCGTCAGTAACGACCGCACGGTATGCATTGATAAAGCGACGGCTATCGGGTATTCCGGAATTCCTGGCGATGTCTTGCCTCAGCCATTAGACGCGATCGACGCGACTGGTTATTTTGATGGAGAAGAACTGATAATTGTCATCAGTTCACTCTATACCGACTTAAGCGCTAGAAGAAATCCATTTTCGTCATTCACAACCAGTTTTATTTTTCCTTTTACAAATACGCTGATCTTTAAATTTAATTCTGCAGCGTCCTCATTTAGATTGAAGAAAGTCGTGCGTAACCGGGGATTTGTGCACACCAGTGGTTCCACGAACTCGATAACGCCATTTTTTGAAACAGTGCTGCCATCGTTTAACAAGGAAGCGCAGGATAAGCCAGTCATATTAACTCCGCTCTCTACGATAGAATATAAATTGGAGAAATGATTCGGTTGGCGCAAAATAATATCCAGTTGTGCTGATAACGATCTGCCAGTGTATTTTTACATTGTCAACTTCTGTTCTCCCTGCCTTGATGATCTAGCAATGAATGGCTTTTTAGCAAGCTTCCGGCAAGCATCAGTAGTGCTAAATATTGGAGTGATACCGTCTCCAGTCCATCATAAAAAATTAAGCTCATCAGCAATTAGTTTATTCGGATTGCGTTATGAGCCGAAAAGTGTGATAGTTCACATCGCAACATGATAAGTTAGTCCGCGTAACAATAAATAAAAAACATGTTGTGGTAACTTTAAGGACTAATTAAATAAGGCGCTGAAGTTAAACAAGTTTGTCATTGAAGTATGTTTTAATGTAAATTTAATGACGTTTCACATATACATTTTCACTATGGAGGGTAGCAATGAAATCTAGTAAGATCAGTAAGTTAGTGGCTTATACTATTCTTTTGTTATCATTGGGATTATTGTTTGGCTGTAAGCCAATTTTTGAAAAGAAACCAATTCCTAAAGATAACAAAGATGCGGCGGCAGCACCGGCTGCTCCGGCAGCAGCGCCAGCACCTGCTCCAGCAGCACCGGCCGCAGCACCTGCTCCAGCTGCAGCTGAGCCCGCAGCTAAAATTGAAGAAGTGCAAAGTATACAGAGCATAGAATCAGCAGCCTCGACTCAGGAAGCTCAGCCAAGTGCCGCAGCCGCACCATCAGTGGATGATGGTGATGATGTGGTGAAAGTGACCCCGGCAATTATGCGGAAAATACAGCAAGCACTGGCAAGTGCAGGGTTTAATCCTGGTCCGGCAGATGGTGTCAGTGGCGCTAAAACAGTGGCAGCTATCGAAAGCTTCCAGAAACAAAATAACATTCCAACCGGTAAAATCACCAAAAGAACGTTACGCGCATTGGGTGTTGATTTCTAAGCGGCAAATTACAGCATGAGATTTTATACACCAGGGATCTATGATCCTTGGTGTATTTTTATCAGCTGAGTAATTTTCAATAATCAGGAAATTTATTTAGCGTTGTAATATTATTGACGCTAGTTCTTAGTTTTCCGGTTGATTTAAAAATATTTGCTATACGAACAACCATGTTCTATAGTTAAATTTCAAATCCGGTTTCAGAGATTATTCAGGTAATTATAGATCTAAAGATGCTGAGCAATATCCATAGTCATTGGTTGTGATATCTACTTTAGTTTTAAATTCCTTAGCATAAGTTGAGTTTCGCTGTATGGCGCAAACTGTTTGCATGTATGTCAGCATTTTTCAGATAAAATTTGCGTTATATACACGATTGGTTTTGTTAAATTTTGTTTAGTAGCATTAGTCATTAATTTGCTTTTGAAGTACTTTTGGAGGTTTTGCTCATGGGAGTTCCTTTACGTCAACAGATTGCGGTTGGCACTTATCTAATTAAACAGAAGTTAAAAGGGGTTAAAAAATATCCTCTGGTGCTGATGCTGGAGCCTCTATTCCGCTGTAATCTGGCATGCGCCGGGTGCGGAAAGATTGCGCATCCGGAAGATGTTCTCGATCAACGTCTTTCGTATGAAGAGTGCATGGAGGCAGTCGATGAATGTGGCGCGCCCATGGTGTCAATCCCGGGCGGTGAACCGTTGCTTCATAAAGAAATGCCACAGATTGTTGCGGGCATTATTAAACGAAAGAAATATGTTTATCTATGTACGAATGCGCTGTTGTTAAAGAAACGGATCGATGACTATACACCGTCACCTTATCTGACTTTCTCCATCCATTTGGATGGTATGAAGGAACGGCATGATGCCTCAGTTTGCCAGGATGGCGTTTTTGATCGTGCGGTTGAGGCGATCAAGCTGGCATTGGAGAGAGGCTTTAGAGTGACAGTTAACTGCACGTTGTTCCAAGGCGAAACACCAGAGGATGTCGCTGAGTTTCTCGATTATGCCATGGAGCTGGGTGTTGAAGCCGCCACAATCGCACCGGGCTTTAGCTATGAGAAAGCCCCGCAGCAGGATGTGTTCATAAAAAGCCAGGACACCAAAGTATTATTCCGCGGCATTTTTGAATTGGGTAAAAAATTAAAGCGCAAATGGCGATTGAATCATTCCGCGCTGTATCTGGATTATCTGGCCGGAAATCAGGATTATGAGTGCACGCCGTGGGGAAATCCGACACGTAATGTATTCGGTTGGCAAAAACCGTGCTATTTGCTGTCAGATGAAGGTTATGCAAAAACTTTTAAAGAGCTTCTCGATGATACGCCGTGGGAAAAATACGGTACGGCAAATAATCCAAAATGCGCACAATGCATGGCTCACTGCGGATATGAAGCGACTGCGGTGGAAGATACTCTGCAACGGCCATGGAAAGCGATGGTGGCAGCGATGAGAGGACCCAAGACGAGCGGTCCTATGGTCGCTGAACCTACACCAAAGTGGGCAACTGAAGAAAGCAAAGCATCCAAGAAGCTTTCAGACATAGCGGTCACACTGATAGACAAATAACAGATGCAAGTACTGAGTTTGGTTTTTATTTTTAGAATCTATCTAGAATAATGGTGGACTTAGTACTATACACATCTGTTTTCGGTGCTATATGCTGGGTGGCATTGGCACTGCTCCCGTGGCGCCCCTGGAGCACGCGCGAGAAGATAGAAACGCCAGCATTATTCCGATCCGGTGAAGATCTGGGTGATATCACCGTACTGATTCCGGCGCGCAACGAAGGCCCTTATATCGGGCATACACTCAATGGTGTCAGAGCACAGGGTATCAATGTGCGCATCATTGTGATCGATGATCAATCCAGCGACGATACCGCTGAACAAGCAAGGCGCAGTGGTGCGCGGGTATTGTCCGGTACCGCGCCGCCTGCGGGGTGGAGCGGTAAATTATGGGCGCTGGAGCAAGGGTTGCGGGAAGTTAAAACCCCTTACACCCTGCTATTGGATGCGGATATCGAACTGGCTCAAGGAATTGCCGGTGAGTTACTGCGCAAAGCGCGCGCTGAGAATCTGGCTTTGGTATCGTTGATGGCTGAGCCGCCGATGATGAACTTCATCGAACGCTTACTGATGCCAGCCTTTATATTTTTCTTTAAACTGCTGTATCCTTTCGGTTTGGCGAATAAACCGCAATCCCGCATTGCAGCGGCAGCGGGTGGATGTATTCTGGTGGAAACACAAGCATTGCGTTCTACTGGGGCGTTTGCCAATCTGCACAATGCGCTGATCGATGATTGCACTTTAGCTGCTCATATCAAACGGGCTGGTTTGCATACTTATATCGGACTCAGTCATGCGGCACGGAGTCATCGGGGTTATCATGCATTGCAGCCGATTTGGGAAATGGTCGCTCGTACTGCTTTCACGCAATTAAAATACTCGCTGAATTTGCTCATCGTCTGCACCGTGTTAATGACTTCAATGTTTTGGGCTGCGCCGTTTGCATTTTTGCTGTCATCTGTAGAAGCCTATACGGTGAGCGCATTGGCATGGATGGCTATGCTTTTTACCTATGCGCCAACTTTAACTTATTATCATCGTTCTCCGCTCTGGGGGCTGGCATTGCCCGCAATCGGCACATTGTATCTTGCCATGACCTGGACATCGGCATTGCGCTACTGGCGCGGGGAGCGTGCTCGCTGGAAAGATCGTCATTATGAAAGTAAAACAAACTATTAAGTTGTTGCTGGCAGGATGCCTGATGCTGGCATTGCTATTATCTATCGCTCCGGTATTGAGCGCATCCGGCGCTGGTTCGGACAACCCGGAACAAGTTATAGGTCAATTGCAATCTTCGCTGCTCCAAGTCATGCGTGAAGGTGAGAAACTGGGGTATGAAGGGCGTTATAAATTTCTCGAACCGGTCATTGATCAGTCGCATGACATCGATCTGATCATCAAGACCATACTCGGTGCAACTTACTGGTCGCAGTTGGACAAAACGCAGCAAGACTTGATTGGTAGCACTTTCCGCCAATTGAGTATTGCCACTTACGCCAGCCGGTTTACCCAATATGAGGGAGAGCAGTTTAAGATCATCGAACAACGCACCTTACCGCGTGATCAAACCCTGGTGCGCAGCCAACTGACAAAATCCGACGGTGGTACGGTAAATTTTGACTATGTGTTACATCAGATGGAAGGACACTGGCGGATTGCCAATATCCTGTTTGACGGCGTAAGCGATCTTGCCATAAAACGCGGAGAATATCGTGCCGTTTTGCAACGGGATGGTTTTGCTGCATTGATAGAACTGCTGAAGGAAAAAATAACTTTAGCTCAGCAGCAGAACTAACTAACAATCAGACCGTCTCAGTTTCACTGACGGGCTCAGGTTTACTATCCGTTTCTGCTATTTCTGCACGAACTAAAGCGGCTGCAAAAAAGCCATCGGTTTGATGCAACCGAGGGGATAATTGTAAGAATTCCCCGGTGTTGAGCGGTATTTTCTGTTGCGATAGCAATTCTGCACAATTCAATAAAGTAAATTGCGGATGTTTGGCAAGAAAATCACCGATAACGGCTTGGTTTTCTTCCGGCAGGAAACTGCATGTCGCATAGACTAACCGCCCGCCGGGTTTAAGCAAACCGGCAGCGGCGGACAGAATAGCCGCTTGTTTTGCCTTCAATTCTTCAATGCTCTGCGCAGATTGGCGCCACTTTAGATCCGGGTTGCGCCGTAAGGTGCCGAGACCGCTGCATGGCGCGTCGACCAATACGCGATCTATTTTTCCCGACAATCTTTTGATCTTGCTGTCATTCTCATCCGCAATGCGCTGCGTATGCAAGTTCGACAAACCGGAGCGCTTGAAGCGGGGTTTCAGATTACTCAATCTTTTTTCCGAAACGTCAAACGCATAAAGACGTCCTTTTGAATTCATCAAAGCGCCCAATAGCAGCGACTTCCCGCCAGCACCCGCGCAGAAATCGACAACCATCTCGCCGCGCTTTGGCGCCAGTAAGTAGCCGAGTAACTGGCTGCCTTCGTCCTGTACTTCTATTTTTCCCGATAAGAAAAGCGCGTGGCGATTGATCGCAGGCTTCCCGGTGAGACGAATGCCGCAGGGGGAATAAGGCGTTGCCTGCGCTTCGATGCCTTCCTGCGCCAATGTTTCAAGCACTTCAGCGCGTTTGGCGAGAATAGTATTCACCCGCAGATCCAGCGGTGCCGGTTGTTGCAAGGAAAGCCCCAAATCAAGAATATCGCTATCCGGCATGCCGTGTTGCAATTTTTCCACCACCCACGCAGGAAATTCCGCCTGGATTGGCAACGGTAGCGTATCCGGTTTGCTGCCTTTGATTTCCGCCAGCCATTTGCTTTCCGTTTCGCTGATCAACGGTGACAATTCACGCAAGTTCATGCCTTGAAATTTAGCCAGATAAGCGAGCACCAAAGCGCGTGGTGTTATGCCGTTTGCCAGGCTTTCAAGAAAAAAACGGTGGCGTAAAATGCCAAAAACGGTTTCCGCGATGAATGCCCGGTCTTGTCCGCCAAGCATGGGGTTTTCCCGGAAAAAGCGGCGCATGATGGCATCGGCAGGATATTCCAGCGGCAGTACGGTACGCATGGCGACGATGGCCGCGTCCAATTGGGGAGGTGTTAAATGCATTGATTTCCAGTGTGTGAGCTATCAGCGAAGCAAATGAATTAATGATCCGGTTTATAGCTGATATTAACTTCGGTCACTATTTTGTCGATTTCCCGGCCATTATCCTCAACCGAGACAATACGTACGGGTAGCATGTGATTGTTCAGCGCGAGCCATATTTTCCTTTTAAGCTTGGAGTGCTTTTCTTCCTGCCGGGTTAATACTATTGTTTCCATTTTCCCGATCGGTGTGTTGAGGGTTTCTTTCGCGATGGTATAGCGTGTTAACCGCAGGTTATGGCCATTGGTAACGTACCGGTCAACATGGTGTTTCGGCAGCTCGGTAAACACAAAGTTGTACGATAAGCTGAGACGATCCAGCGTACCATCCGGCAACTTTTCCCTGGCATGATGACCTTGGTGATTCAGTGTGATGATATGGTTATGCCAGTCAAATTCTGCGACGCTGGGTTGTTTTTTACCGCGTTTTTCATAAGCGCGCATGGGCCGTAAACCATGTTTGGTGATGATGCCTTCGCTATGGCGCATGATGCTATTCGGTTCGATGAGTTTGTACATACCGGTGGCTTGCGCTTCGCTGTTGATCGAATAATGCGCCTTGCCGTCGACGTGCTTGATTTCCATCACTTCATCGATTTCCCCTTCGCCGATATCCGTCGTCACCGCATATTTAATTTCGATGCGTGACGGCATATCCGTCGCCATGACCGGGAAACTGAGCAGCCCCAGCAGAAAAAGCAATGCTGCACATTTCATTCCGGCAATCCTGGTGAGAAAAGTGCAACCTCACTAACGTTGGCGTCAGTCACTTCAGCTCGATTTCCATTCAGGCGGATCCGGTCTTCCATAAACCAGCGGACAGCCTGCGGATAAATGCGGTGCTCTTGCTGTAAAACCCGGGCAGCCAGGGTTTCTTCGCTATCTCCCGGTAATACCGGGACAGCCGCTTGAATCACAATCGGACCGTGATCCAGCTGCAATGTGACAAAATGCACCGTGCAGCCATGAATCCTGATGCCTTCTTGCAGCGCCCGCGCATGTGTGCCCAATCCTGGAAAAGCAGGGAGTAAGGAAGGGTGAATGTTCATTAACCGGCCTTGGTAACGTTGTACAAAGCGATCGCTAAGTATACGCATGAAGCCCGCCAGTGCAATCAGTTTTGGCTGGCAAGTGTCAATTTTTTCCGCCAATGCCGCGTCGAATGTCTGACGGTCCGGAAAATCGCGGTGATCCAGAATCAAAGTTTCAACACCCAGTTGCCGCGCAATTTCCAGCCCGCTCGCATGGGGATTGTTACTGATTACTGTAATGCGATCCACCTGCAATTTCGCTTCCAGCAACGCCTGCATATTACTGCCGCGGCCGGAAATCAGAATAACCAGTGATTTCATAGGATGCTGTTGCCGGAATAAGGGTTTACACGAGTACGGTGGCTGGCTGATTAGCCGTACGCGGCTTGATTCCCCCAATCCGCCATGCGGTTTCTCCCGCCGCATGTAAACTGCTCAGCGCGGTCTCGGCATGCTCGGGTGCGACAACGATCACCATGCCGATACCGCAATTGAATACGCGCGCCATTTCGTGATCGGCGACATTGCCTTGTTGTTGCAACCAACGGAACAATGGCGGCATTTCCCAGGCATCGCGCTGTAAAACCGCCATAAGCTGATCGGGTAAAATACGCGGCACATTTTCCACCAAGCCGCCGCCGGTGATATGCGCCAGCCCCTTGACCGGCAGTTGATTGATTAGCGCCAGCAACGGTTTGACGTAAATGCGTGTTGGCGCCATGATGACATCGGCGAGGGGCTGGCCGTGAAAATCTCCGGACAAGTCGGCGTGACTATGTTCGATGATCTTGCGGATCAGCGAATAACCGTTGGAATGCGCGCCGCTGGAGGCAACACCCAACACGATATCGCCCGCTTGTATCGCCGCACCGCTGATAATCCGCTCTTTTTCCACCGCACCCACGGCGAATCCGGCCAAATCGTATTCATCGTGCGGGTACATGCCCGGCATTTCCGCCGTCTCGCCGCCGATTAACGCGCAACCGGCCAGTTCGCAACCGCGGGCGATACCGCTGATCACTGCCGTCGCCGTTTCCACCTGCAATTTTCCGCAGGCGAAATAATCCAGGAAAAACAGCGGCTCTGCGCCTTGCACCAGAATATCGTTGACACTCATCGCCACCAGATCAATACCGATGGTGTCGTGGCGGTTAAGCTGGAATGCCAGCTTCAGCTTGGTGCCCACGCCATCGGTACCGGAAACCAGCACCGGGTTTTGGTATTTCTTGGAAATCTCAAATAATGCGCCAAAACCGCCAATGCCGGTGAGTACCTCGGGCCGCAGGGTGCGCTTGGCCAACGGCTTGATATTTTCAACCAGCCGGTCGCCCGCGTCGATGTCGACCCCGGCATCCCGATAGGATAATGGCGTTGTGTTCGGATGATCAGATTTGGATGAAGTCAACTTGGATTCCCATGCGGTTAAAATGAATGCTACCGGCAAAACTGGATTTTACCGCAAATGAGCGATGCGCATGGTGCGCGCAGATAAAAATCTCCGTCCGGCGATGGTGTTCCTGGGGATTGTTTGGATTGGCTCTATATTTTGCTATTGCACCGGTTTGACTTATACTCAAGAAGCAGTTGAAGTAAAAGAAGTTCTGTCAGTAAACAGTATGGCAAGGGTAGATTGATCAGCGTACTTTAATTGGAGGTGGAATATGAAAACAATTCACGGTCGTGGGCTGGGCTGGCATAGAGACCTGCCCGATATGCGGGATCACACGCAATCGACATCGGCGGTTGCAAAAGTTCTGGCAAAATCATCAGCATTGAAAAAAGCCGCGAAGACTTTACCGGCTTCGGTCGATCTGCGCAAATACTGTTCGCCGATCGAAGACCAGGGGCAGCTCGGTTCCTGTACAGCCCATGCGGGTGTCGGCATGGTGGAATACTTTGAACGCCGCGCTTTTGGAAAACACGTCGACGCATCGCGGCTGTTTTTATACAAAGTCACCCGGCAACTGCTGGGGTTCACCGGCGACGATGGCGCATATCTGAGAGACACCATGAAAGCGCTGGTGCTGTTCGGTGTTCCGCCGGAGAAATATTGGCCTTACGACGTCGCCAAGTTCAACGATGATCCTTCTAATTTCTGCTTTTCATACGCGCAGAGCTATCAAGCGATCAACTATTACCGGCTTGATCCACCCAATACACCCACAGCCACCGTGTTGAAAAACGTAAAAACCAGTCTCGCCGGGCAACTTCCCGCCATGTTCGGTTTCTCGGTTTACAGTTCCATGCCGCGATCCGGCGATGGCAAAGGGGAAATTCCTTATCCCACCGGCGGCGATACCTTGGATGGCGGGCACGCGGTACTTGCAGTCGGGTATGACGACCAGAAAAAAATCGGCTCCACGAAGGGCGCATTGTTGATTCGTAATTCCTGGGGGACGGACTGGGGTGATGGCGGCTACGGCTGGCTGCCGTATGCGTACATCGAAGATGGCCTCGCCGATGATTTCTGGTCGCTGGTCAAAGCGGAATTTGTCGATAGCGATTTGTTTAAGTAATCGTTTTAAGAATCTCAGAGTAAGAGAATCTTAATCAATGATTTATTCTCAATTTCAAGGAATGGAAAACAGGCAGTTTCAGAATTCAAGATCGGTTTCGTGAATTTTTTGTAATTTTTTTGTGAATAATTTGTGAACTTTTGTGATTTCTGATAATCTCATCATATGTTTTTAACTAACTATCAATGAGGAGAGAATCTTGGAACGATTAGGAAATGCTTATTTTGCAGTTATATTTATTCTGTTTGTGCTGATTACATTGGAATCGTTTTCGTAAGCAGTAATCGTTAATTTGAAATAGAGCATTTGCATCAAGAAATGCTCTATTTTTTTATGCTGTGCCGCTCAGCTGCGGTAAAGTTCAAATCCGGTATCAAATCGTACCGTGTTCTCAATGTAAGAAATCTACAGACATGCCACCCAATCATTCTTAAATTTGGGAATGCTTGGCTTAAGAAACTATTCATTAGCACTTCAAGTAGGATACTGATATATCCTTGTCATTTGGGCCTATTGCGGCTTTTCGGAAGAATGAAATTTCCTTCAAATAGGTTGTTTCCCGAAGGATTACATCGCTTACATCCAAATCCATCGGCTATGTCTTGGGATTTTCCCTACATTCAAATCACTCCATGTTTTTAACAGCAAAAATATGTGCAAGAATGGTATGATCTGCGCTAATTTTTGTTGTCGTAATACGGTTTTGCAGTAGTTTTTCTGGGTGGAGTCAATTAATCATTTTTCCAGCGTTGCTGGCTGGTTTTCCAACACCGGGGTAGTTCATGTCTTTCAGTATCGCTGATTTGTTATCGCAACATCGCACCGACAAATTTGATTTGCACGATCGTTACCTGAATGCGCAAATGGTCAGGGTACTGAAGACAATCGGCTATGACCGTAATTATGAGCGCGCGATCGGGCAGTATTTGTATGACGAGCAAGGGAACGAATATCTCGATTTGTTGAGCGGTTTCGGGGTGTATGCGTTCGGCCGCAACCATCCGGTCATCGTCAATGCATTAAAAGAAGTGTTGTCGCTCGAAATGCCCGATTTGGTGCAGATGGATGTGTCGATTCTGAGCGGCCTGCTGGCCAAGGAGATCTTGACCACGACACCGGATAATCTGGAACGCGCGTTCTTTTGCAATTCCGGCACCGAGGCGGTCGAAGCGGCGATCAAGTTCGCACGTTACTTTACCAAACGCAATCGCATTATTTGCTGCGATCATGCTTATCATGGCCTGACGATGGGCGCGTTATCACTGAACGGTGAACAGATTTTCAAGGATGGCTTCGGGCCGTTGCTGCAAGATTGCGGCTCGGTGCCATTCAACGATCTGGCCACATTGGAACAGGCGCTCAGCAGCCGCAACGTGGCGGCGTTCGTGGTCGAGCCGATCCAAGGCAAAGGCGTGAATATCCCGGACGATAATTACCTGCCCGAAGTCGAACGCATGTGCAAGAAATATGGCACCTTGTTTGTCGCGGATGAAATTCAGACCGGACTGGGGCGTACTGGTAAATTCTGGGCAGTTGAGCATTGGGGCGTGAAGCCCGACATGATTTGCATGGCCAAGGCACTGTCCGGCGGGTTTGTTCCGGTTGGCGCGGTGGCAATGACGCAACCGATTATGGACAGCGTGTTTAACCGCATGGACCGCGCGGTGGTGCATGGCTCCACGTTCTCCAAGAACAATATGGCGATGGCGGCGGGGCTGGCCAGTCTAGAAGTGATCAAAAGCGAAAAACTGGTCGAGAACAGCGCCAAGGTCGGTGCGGATTTGATCGCACGGTTGAATGCCTTAACCGGTCAGTTTGAATTCCTGAAGGGAGCGCGCGGCAAAGGATCGATGATCGCGGTGGAATTCAAATCGCCCGACAGTTTCTCGTTAAAAGCCGCCTGGATGATGCTGGAAGCGGCCAACAAAGGGTTGTTCTGCCAGATGATCACGATCCCGTTGTTCAAAGAACACCGAATCCTGACGCAGGTGGCGGGGCATGGCATGAATGTGGTCAAACTGTTACCGCCGCTGATCCTGACACAAAAAGATTGCGACCGCATTATCAGTGCATTTTCCAAGACGATCGCCGATACGCATCAAGTGCCGGGTTCCATTTGGGAGCTTGGCAAGAACCTGGCCAGCCATGCGTTAAAAGCGAAGGCCGGTCAAAGCTAGAATCCGCATGAATACCGAACACTCCAACGAACTGCATTATTTCTGGTGGCTGGCGCTGGCTTGTGTGTCGGGCGGGGTGCTGTACCTGCTCAGTCCGATTCTGACACCCTTTTTGCTGGCCGCAGTCATTGCTTATATCTGTAATCCGATGGTGACACGCATGGCGGGCAGAAATATCTCGCGTACCGCAGGCACGATATTGGTGATGTTCTTATTACTCGGCATGTTCGCGGCGCTGATTTTGATCATGGTGCCGCTGTTTGAAGAAGAAGCCCGGCGGATGCTGGACAAAATGCCGGTTTATCTCGAAGTGCTGCGGACCAAGGTGATTCCGTGGCTGGAAGCCCGGTTTAACATCAGCCTGCAACCGGACATGAATGTGCTGAAGCAAGCGATATCGGAACACTGGCAGAGCGCGGGTGGAGTGGCGGCGAAAGTGCTGCCTTCGTTGACCAGCGGCGGCATGGCGATTGTCGAGTTTCTGGTCAATATGCTGCTGGTGCCGGTGGTGTTGTTTTATCTGCTGCGCGATTGGGACATGTTGATCAAGCTGATCGATGAAATGATCCCGCGCTACTGGCACAAGCAGATTTCCCTATTGGCCCGGGAGACCGACCAGATTCTCGCGGAATTTCTGCGCGGGCAATTGTCCGTCATCGTACTGATGAGCATTTGTTACATTACCGGCCTCTGGCTGGCGGGATTGGAATTTGCATTACCGATCGGCTTGGTTGCGGGCATTCTGGTTTTCGTCCCGTATCTCGGCATGATCGTCGGCCTGACGCTCGCAACACTGGCCGCTGTGATGCAGTTTCAAGATTGGAGCGGATTGATACCGGTATGGATCGTGTTTGGTATTGGTCAATTGCTGGAGGGCATGCTGTTTACCCCTTGGCTGGTGGGTGACCGCATCGGCTTACATCCGGTCATGGTGATTTTTGCCTTGATGGCGTTCGGTCAATTATTCGGTTTTTTCGGCATCCTGCTGGCGCTGCCGGTGAGCGCCGTATTGCTGGTATGGCTGCGGCACCTGCATCAGCATTATCTGATCAGTAATTTCTATAATTCATAACCCTGCCGGTTTAGAGTCTGGCGGCATCCCTGAGTCATGATGATGCAACAATTGCTGCTCGATATTTTGCCGCCGCCGTCCCCCGCGCTGGAAAATTTTCAACCGGGAAAAAATGCCGAATTGCTGCACATGCTGACCGGCATTTTGTCCGGCCGGGAACAGGAACGTTTTGTTTATGTGTGGGGTAAGCCGGGGTGCGGCAAAAGTCATGTGCTGCAAGCGGTTGTTGCTGCGTATACACAAAGAAGCCTAAAAGCGGTATATTGCAGCGCCAAAAAGCAGAGTGAATTTCCGGTTGAGGATGACGTGAATTGCATTGCTATCGACGATATCGATGACCTGAATGCAGCGGCTCAGATCGGATTGTTCAATCTGTATAACCAGTTGCGCGACGAAGGCCATGCCTTATTGCTGCTGAGCGGCACAGTTGCGCCGATGTATCTGAATTTGCGCCAGGATCTGGTGACGCGTTTGGGCTGGGGGTTGGTTTTTCAGGTGCATGAACTGACCGAAGCGGAGAAAATCCAAGCCATGAAAACGCATGCTGCGGATCGCGGCTTTGAGATTTCGCAGGAAATTTGTCTTTATTTGTTGCGGCACGGGCGGCGCGATTTACCGTCGCTGATGATGACGCTGGATGCTTTGGACCGCTATTCGCTGGTGCATCAGCGTCCTATTACCATTCCTTTGTTACGAGAATTATTACAGGTGGCTTCATGAATTTAGCATTATTTGATTTGGATAACACGCTGATTGCAGGCGACAGTGATTTTCAGTGGGCGCAGTTTTTGATAGAAAAGAACGCGCTGGATCGTGAGTTGCACGAAGCGAAAAATATCGAATTTTACGAGCAATACAAAGCCGGGACGCTGGATATTCACGAATTTCTCGATTTTCAGCTTAAGCCGCTGGCGCGTCATCCGCGCGCGCAACTGGAAGCCTGGCGTAAGGAATTCATGACCCAAAGGATTACCCCGATAATCGCGCCCGGCACGCGGAAATTGATCGAGCAGCATATGCTGGATAACGATTTGTGCATCATTATCACCGCCACCAACAGTTTCGTCACCGCGCCAATTGCCCAGGCGCTCGGTATCGAGTACTTGATTGCAACCGAGCCGGAAGAAAAGAACGGTGAATTTACCGGCCGGGTTTCCGGCACACCGTCATTCCGCGAAGGAAAAGTCGAACGGCTGGAGAAATGGCTGGATGCGCACAATCTGACGTGGCTGTCGTTCCTGCGCAGCTGGTTTTACAGCGATTCGCTGAACGACCTGCCGTTGCTCAGCAAAGTCACGCACCCGGTCGCGGTCGATCCCGATCCGACACTGAAAAGCCACGCCGAGAGAAACAACTGGCCGATTATCAGTTTGCGTTAGTGTTAATCCGTGTGAATCGCCCATTGCTCTGCTGAGCTTTCGTTACGATTCAATCAAATTGCATGGAATAAAACAGATCGACCGCACTATCCTCACCGGCTTGCGTGACGATGGTAATTCTCGGTGTCAGACTGTAATTCAGCTTAGCGATACCAACCGTGGTTGCTGTTAGGCCCCGCTCGTAAGTCAAATAAGCGCGCGATGAAATGCGCTTGCCAATCACGCCGATCTGCCCGGTCAATGAACTGCCGAAACTTGCTTGTTTGAAAGTGATCTCGTCCACACCGAGCGCTTGGGTGATTCGATCGGTAATACCGCTGCCGGATTGACCGCCGAGTATCGATCCGGCGGCTGACAGCAGTACCGAGGTATCGAGGCCGCTGGCGTCGGGTTTTCTACCCAGTACGATCCAGGACAGTTTTTCGAGATCGGGTACCTCCGGTGTCGATACCAATCTTACCCGCGGGTGGCGTACCGATCCGTCGATTTCAACACCGGCCTCGACTGCCAGCCCCTCCCGCACCGCTAGTACGCTCAGATTGGGATCATCGAGCGGCCCCTGGAAACTGACGATGCCGCGTTTGACCGTCAAATTCTGCCCGTATGCTTTGAATGCAGTGTCCTGCGCAGCGATCACACCGGTGAGCTTGAGTTGCTGATTGTTGTCGTTGCGGACTTGCAGCTGGCCAGCCAGGCGGCCTTCCAGACCGGCGGCGCGGATATGGAATTTCTCCCCCAGATTAAAGTTCATCGCAAGATCCAGCGCCAGTTTCTGCGCACGTTGCGGTGCTGAGGTATTGACCAGAACGACATCGTCCGGCAAAGACGGGCGATCTTCCGGCGGTTGCATGATCAAACCGGCGTCGGCTCGTAAATCGCCGGCAATGCTGAGGCGGTTTTGCTGCAAACGGGCGGTGCCGCTGCCAGAAGAGACAATCCAGTAATCGGTTTTATGCGCCAGCGGCAGTTTCTCGATGGAGAAATCGAGGTGGCTTGGGCCGCCGGTTAATCCGGCCTTGCCGCTGACAGTCAGCGAGCCCGCCGTATCTTGCAGCGCCAAATTGCCGAACAAGCGGTTGTCCGGTGGCGGCCCATGAGGACTGGCAAAGTGCAGCCGGTCGATGTGCAAATCCGCTTGCTGAAAATGCGCGGTCAGGGTGCCTTGCTGCAGGCGAATGCCCTGTTCCAGTAAGGCCAGGCGTAAATTTGCGCCGGACACCGTGCCGCTGATATCGGGTTGCTGCAGCGTACCCCGGATTCCAGCTTGAATGTGTAATTCGCCATCGGCGTGCAGATTGTCACCGAACGCATTGAGCCACTTCAAGCTGGCGATGCTGGCTTGGATATCACCCTGCAACGGTGATTCTTTGACCATGGACCATTGTGCTTTCGTGGGTTGCAGCGGCATCGCCACTTCCGCCCGAACGCTGCCCAGTGTTTCGCTATTCAGCGTGAATTGTCCGGATAGTTTTCCTTGCCGTGCGGTTGCTTGCAGCTGTAATTGTTGCAATCCCAATGGCTGCGGTATGTCTCCGGGCAAATACCAGTCGCCGCGTTCGCGCTGGATGTGCAATTCGCCGCTCAGCTGCGTGGCGTTATCGAGATACCAGCGGCCGCCCAATTGTAACGGAGCTTCTTTTGCGCGCACCGGTGCGCCGGGCAGCAGCCCAATGCCGGTGAAATCACCGCTGGTTTTCAAACTGTCCGGAGTCCAGTGCAATTGCTCGATGCGGACCGATCCGCCGGAAAGCGAAAACCCGGCATCATGTAACAAAAACGATGTTGTGCTGGCCGCGAGTGTGGCCGGTGCCAGCAGGCGAAACGGCATGTCACCGGTAGCAGACAATCCGGTCAGTTGGCCTTGCCAGCGCGGCGGCTGCCCCGGTTTTGCCTTGCTCAAACCGCCGTTTGCCGCCAATCGTACTGCGACATCCCGGTTGATAGCGGCATTGACCATGAGGCGGTGGTGCCCGGTTTTACCGTCGAGGGTGGCGAGCAACTGCCTGATCGTTGCTTGCTCATGCGCGCGATAGGTATCGGCTGCCACGTTCAGCGCAATGGTGTCATCTTGCTGCCACCGCGCGCTGGCGGATAGGCCCGAGAATTGTTGTTTACCGGGTAATTCGAGATGTTTGCTGGTCAATTTCCAGTCGAGATCCGGTGTTTTTAGAGTGCCGCGGAAACTAAGCTGCGTCTGCAAATCGCCCGACACGCCCAAACCCAGCTGTGCCAATGCGGGGGCATTGACCGTCAATTGAACGTCGTGCCGTTCACCGTCCAGGCGGCCCTGCGCCAGCAGCCGGTTTGAGCCCGCCAGCAATTCAGCCTTGCCGCTGAAGCGCCCCGCGCCGGTGAATGCGATCTCTCCCGAGCCGCTGACCGGTGATTTCGCCAGGCGGCTTTTTTGCATAGCGTATTTCAAAGTACCGGTAACCGCCGGTAATCGTTGGCCGGATAACTGCAAGGTGGCGTTCAGGCTGGAGTCGACCGCTTGAATAAAATCCGCGCTGTTGAAATCAATCAACTCGCCCGACAATTCAAACGACTGATCCCCCGTCAACTGCAATTTGCCTTGACCGGCCAATCGCGACCGGTTGCGTTGCACAATGAACTGCTCGAGCACGAGTTGTTCCGGTGTGCGGGCAATGTTGGCAGTCAAACGCAACGACCGGTCGCGCAGATCGATGCGGGCAGATTGCTTTTCCGTACCGCCGCTGAGCTCGATCTTGCCGGAAACTGCGGCGGTTTGCAGGCGGCTGTCGAGCTGTTGGGGATCAAGCCGTTCAACCGCCAAATCCGCGGTGAGGGCGTGCTTGCGCCAATCCCAAACCAACGCTCCGCGTACAACGCCATCCTTTCCGGATTGCGCATGCAGATCCGGTAACGTTAGCGATTGCGGAGAAATTTGCACGCGAGAACGAATGGCGGACAGCGGAATACCGTCTTGATCGAACGGCGCGGTCGCATGATTTTCGATGTTGATGTTACCGGCCAATTGCCCGGCCTCGTTTTGCATCAACTGTGCCGACAGAGACAGCTGCGCTTGCGGCGCATTGGCCAGAAAATCGGCCGGATTCCACTGTTCCAGGATAGCGTGTAACTGCGTTAGCGGGTTCGCGGCAAACGGCTGCACTTGTGCTTGCAGTGTCATATGGGCGGCAGGCGGACGGCTGGCCGATTGAATCGTGAGCTGTTCCAAATTGCCGGTAACGGTTGTATCGATACCGCCCCATGAGCCGTCAGCGGTGATGCCGATACGGGCGGACAAGGCATACGGCGCGTTGCCCGCGAGTTCCGCCTGCGATTCGACAGTCGCCCAAGGCGTTGTGAAATTCAGCTGCGTGAACCGGTGATGCTTGCCGTCGCTGTCCAATGCCAGTACTAAATTGGATATGACCGGCGCAGCATTTTCCTGGCTTGCCGCATTAAGATGAATTGAAGCGGCAGTCAATTCCGCAATCGATAATCCGAACGGTAGCAGCAAACTGTCCGGCGGTTGCGGAGCTGCGGGCGTGGTCTCAGTCGTATGCTGATTGATCCAAATCGACTCCAACGCCAGCCGGTTGATACTGACCCGCCGCTGCAACAATTGCCCGGGATTCCAGTGCATGTGAAGATTTTGCAGCGTCAGCGCCAGCTCACCGTTGTCGAAATGAATATTTTCAATGTGCAGGTCTTGCAGCGTGCCGTGTACACCGTTCAATTGAACCGTGCCGCCGCTCCAACGGTTAACAGCGGTGGCCGTCGATTGTAATCCGGATGAGCTATACAACAACCAATAACCGGCAATTACCGTTAACACCAGCCAAAGCAGCAGACTGCCAGCCAACGTGTGATAACGCCGGGCGGTTTTCGGGGAGGGCGGGTTTATGGTGTTTTGCTCGGACATAAGCGATCCTCAGCCGGTCAGAAAGCGACGGCCATTGAGAAATGCACCCGTAGCGAACCGGTTTCATGGCCGCGCGCCAGATCGAGTGCGAGCGGTCCCGCCGGGCTGCGCCAGCGGACACCGGCGCCGTAGGCGAGAAACATCTGCATGTCTTGCCAGCGGTCGGCCGCGCTGCCAATGTCGGCAAACGCCGCCGCGCCCCATTGTTGTGTCACCCAATGGGTATACTCGGCGGTACCGGTCGCCATCACCCGTCCGCCGACGATGGCATTGCCTTCGTGGACACCGATACCTTTGAAATCGTAACCGCGCAGCGACTGAATACCACCGGCGCGAAACAAGTATTCCTGCGGAATGCCGAAACGTGACGATGCCAGGGTATAACCGGCTTCCGCGCGCAGGAAAAAAACGTCGCGCGATCCCACCGGCCACCAGCTCTGATGCCGCGCATACGTGCGGATAAAATCCTGATCCGACAGCAATTGCTGACTGCCGCCGCCGATGCGCACTTCGGTGGTGTGGCCGCGCCGGATATTGACCGGATCGTCGACGATCTGCCGCCGCCAGCGCCAATCCAGCACCAGCGCTTCGTTGATCTGATTGATCGCGCCGTCGGGTTTTTTATGTTCGCGCTGCCAATTCAAACCCAATTGCATGAATAGCGATGGCGTCTGGTAATTGCGCGAAATACCGATTTTCTGATCGACGGTTTGCAGGCCTTGAATATCGGTCATCTGCAGGCTGGCACCGAGCGAATAATTGATCTGGTTTTGATCGGGCAGGGTGTCGATTCCCGCGAGAAACGTTTGCCGCTTTTGCTCAAGACGCAGCAAACTGGTGAGATTCCAGGCGCGGTCCAGTAAATTATGATGATGGTAATTGACTTCGCCGCGTGCGCCATTGTTGGAACTGTAACCCACACCGAAAGCAAAGCGTTGTGCCTGCGCTTCCGTCAGCATGACTTTAACCGGCACCGACCGGTGTTGGGCGATATCGGGCGCGATACTGACTGAAACCGTGCTGAATTGGGGTTTTTTCTGCAATGCGAGTTGATATTGATGCAGTAAATCGCGTTGATAAATATCGCCGGGTTTGAAAGGCGCAAGCCGCGTGATCAGTGATGCATCGTAACGTTCCAGGCCGGAAACTTGAGTTTCTCCAAGATAGAAAACCGGCCCGGAATCGATAGTGACGGTAAGGTCAGCGCGCGCTGCGCCGGGATCGACGCTGGCCTGGCTGCCCGTGATGACGGCAGCGGCGAATGCTTGTTGGGTGATGCTATCAATTAAAGCGGATTTTGCCTGTTCCCAATCGGCGGAGCGGAAGGGCAACTCGGTCTTTAACGGCCACACAACGCGAAGCTGCTCGATGCGCTTGCGGTGTTCTTCATCGCCATTAGCGATATCGCCAGCAAATTCAAGGTTAACCGAACCTACGCGGGTCAATTCGCCAGGATCGATTTTGATCTCGATTGATTGTTCTGGCTCCGGTTTTGTTACGGAGATCATGGCATTGAAGTAGCCTTCAGTCGCCATGATTTCTTTGATTTCTTTTTGTAAGCGATGCACGAATATGTTTTCATCAAACTCGCTGGCGAATGACTCTGTAGGTAATTGAATATATTTATTGAGTAATTCTTGTACCGTTTGCGGCGCCGATAAGGAGACGATAGCCGGCTTACCGGGCAAATCGGAAGCTTCTTGCGCAACTGCGTGGAAACTCGATAAGACCAATAGTGCAATCATATAAAAACGGATATTACGGAATCGAATCAACTGATAATTAGATTAATAAATTTGAATGCTGAGAGATGAACTGCCGCCATGGTTCGAAAGGCTTATTCTATAAGTATTGGCACGGCTAAAGGGAAAGGGTTCCCTCAGGCAGGAAAATAATGAACTTACTTTTACGGGGCTTTTATTAGCATGAATGCACGGGCGGTACAGGAAAACCCCTTTGTCCGGTTGTTAAGAGCCTTTTGACGGCCATATGTTGTTTTTTCGTATGGAAACAAATGATTTCTCAAGAATCATTTGCAAGAAGAGAGAGTATCTACCGTGCTTGCTTACCTGATCGCAGCCGATGCGAAAATTTCAGGTGAGCAGCTAAGGAAGCGCTGATTAATTGACTGCACGAGCGAATTGCTTCGTTGCGCGGTACTCACTCCCTCGCCTATCAGATTTGATATGTCTCGGTTGTTGCGTTCCGTGCGCCTCGCCCTTCATCACGTTCGTTGAATTAATCAGCGCTTCCCTAAGTGTTTCGTTCTGCAAACGGGTCAAAGGTGCGCGGTGGGACTAAACAACTAACCACCGCATTCTGCGCAATGGATGCGCAAACATTCCCGATAGGGAATACTTTCTCGAGTAAGATAAGTTGAAGCATAATTTTTCCCGTTCAGGAAAATTAACTTGCTCAGATGTGCGCTTTGTTTCATAATTTCCCGAACGGGAAAAATAGGCAACGCGAAATTCATGATCCGCATCCACAGCACTCAATCGCTCGGACTCGCTCTGCGTGCAGCACGCAAGCAGCTTGGCCTGACGCAATCTCAACTGGCTTTGGCAGCCGGTGTCGGGCTGCGTTTTATGGTTGATCTCGAAGCGGGAAAGCCCACGTTGAGACTTGAGCAGGTTCTGCGGGTTATCGACGCCTTAGGCGGTGAGATCGTTCTTGCGGGCCTGCCGGAACAACAATCCGCGGTGATGAAGATAGACAGCGATGGCACATGAACTGGAGGTCTGGCTGTTCACCGATCACGTCGGCACCTTGTCGCTGCAGGAGGGGCGGCTCAGTTTCCGCTACCGCGAAAACTGGCTCAATCGTCCGGGAGCTGTCGCGTTGTCTTGCTCTCTCCCCTTGCAATTGGATGCATTCGATGACATCCACACGCGCCCATTCTTTGCCGGTCTGCTCCCCGAAGGTCATCTGCGCCGCTTGATCGCACAGCAGTTCCAGGTATCGGGTCAGAACGACTTTGCCTTGCTCGATCATATCGGTGGAGAGTGTGCCGGAGCCATTACGTTTCTGCCGCTTGGAACACCTCCTGCACCGCCCGGGGATGACCGCGTTCAGTGGCTGAACGATGATGAACTGATCGCCATCCTTGATGAATTGCCCCGCCGCCCGATGATGGCAGGCAAGGATGACTTGCGGCTATCATTGGCCGGTGTGCAGGACAAGCTGCCGGTTGTTTTTGACGGACAGCGCATTGGTTTGACACAAGGAGGGCAACCCAGCACCCATATCCTGAAGCCGCTCATCCAGGGCGTGGAAGACAGCGTCACCAATGAAGGCTTCTGCCTGGCCCTGGCTCGCGCCATGAAGCTGCAAGCCGCTCAAGCGCAGATCCGCGCCGACGCCAGCCGCCGCTTTCTGCTGGTGGCGCGTTATGACCGGCAAACCGATACGCAAAGCCGAGTAGCACGCCTGCATCAGGAGGATTTCTGTCAAGCACTGGGCGTGGTGCCCGAGATGAAATACCAAAACGAAGGAGGCCCCGATCTTGCCGCGTGCTTCAGCCTGTTGCGCCATGCTACCCGGCCTAGCGCACCGCAGGTGCTGCGTCTGCTCGATTACGTGGTGTTCAACGCCTTGATCGGCAATCATGACGCACATGCCAAGAATTTCTCCTTGCTCTACACCGGCGAGTTTCCGGTACTGGCGCCGCTGTACGACACTCTGTCGACGGCGATATACGAGAATCTCACGCCCAAGATGGCGATGAAAATCGGCAGCAAATACAAATTCAGTGAGGTGCAGGCCCATCATTGGGACCAGTTCGCCGAAAGCGCCGGATTGGGCCGGGCCCAAACCCGTAAGCGCATTCTGGAACTGGCGCAGATCCTACCGAAAACTGCCCGCCAGCTTCAATCGCAAAAAGAACCTGGATTCGCTGAAAACCCCTTGGTTGAGCAGATTATCGCACTGATAGAGCAGCGAGCCGCGCTGACGATACATCGGCTCACCGAGCCGTAAGGAAATGCACAGACTCGATGGACGTAGATTTGATTCTTATTGGGGGATTGAACCGTCTCGGAATGGTATAAATGTGTCCTCTGGGATTGACTGAAATTGGGGAAGGAACGAAAAATACCAAAGAATGGAGTGGCTACCATTCTTCAAGGTTAAACCAACAGTATCGGGTTATTTATCAAATCAACAACAATGAAGTTTATGTTCTCGTTGAACAAATTTCACCGCACGATTACCGGAGAAAATAATGGACGAATATCAATTGGCCAAAAAAACATGCGACGTGACAGTCGGCGAGTCGGTAAAAATTATCCGCGAACTCCAAGGATTAAATCAAAATGAATTGGCTGACCTTACCGGCATTCCGCAATCAACCCTCTCCGCCATCGAGCATGACAAAATCAACTTGGGAATTGAACGCACCAAAATATTGGCAAAAGCCCTCAAGTGCCACCCAGCAGTGCTGGTTTTTCCCGGCTGGGATTATTCTGCTGCATAACACTCTTGTGCAGTTTGATGTTGGGCTTTCTTCGGCAACCCACAACCTACCGTGCTTGATTTATTCTGCAATTCGATTGAGCCAGTAACCGGGTTTTCTGCTTTGATGCATCACGGCAACCACATAGATTTTTTCGTTTGATTGCCTGTAAATTACAGCAAATGGGAAGCGAGTAAGGATATAACGCCGGAATCCATTTCCGAACTGAGGCCATACACCGGGAAGCTCGGCGATGGCAGCATAAGCGCTTTCAAGCTCATTGATGAAATCACCGCCTAACCCTTTTGCCTGCGATTCATACCAGACGACCGATTCACGTATATCGCGCGCAACTTCAGGATGAAAGTAAACGTTTGTCACAACTCACGGTTCAATTTCAGCTTAATTTCTTCCCAGCTAACCGGTTTTACCGCACCCGATTCAAGTTGCGCAAACCGCTGTTCTGCGATTTGAATCCACACCTCATCGACATGTGCTTCGTTGGCGTTATCCAAACTTGAAATCAGGCAATGCGCGAGCGTCGCTTTTTCGTGGGGTGACAACGTCTTGATATTTTCCAGAATCCATTTCATTTTATCGGGCATGATAAACTCTCCGAAACCTTTATTAACAGACAGTTTATCATTGATATGACAGATTGGATTCCAGGTTTGATGCTTGAGAAATTTATCCTGGATGACGCTGGCTTATCCAAGCTACTTCCTACAACTTATTTCTGGCTGTCTCGCTTTCCAGATACTGCTTGAACCACCGCCATTTGTACTCTACAGACTCTGGATAATTTGCTGCCAGATTCTTCTCAATCACGTTAGAGTACTTGTCAAATGCTCGCTCTATAGCGCCATGCGAGGTATCTTGTATATAGTAATCATGTAGTACATTGACCATAAAGTGTTCCTCGTAATCCAAACACATCGTATTAGCAGAGCCTTCAGTACGATTCCAGAGTTCTTTAGCACCTCGGGATAATTCGACTCGTGGAACATCAGTTCTGGTTTCTATTTGATATGCTTCCTGATATGCAGTGCCAACGATATTTGAATCAGTATGCCAAACTTGCCCGACCGATATACCACCACGAATTAGATATCCCTTGGACAAAAGAATATGGCTGATCTGAATAACCCGCATGACCAAGATAGATAAGCCGCGGTAACTTGGCATTTTATCCGACGCAAGCGGAGCACTAAGGATAATACAATCCGATATGTAAATATGCTTCGGTATCAGATCTCGATGAATGCTTTGATCTACCGTGCCATCAAGGTTGGGAACAACACTTTCCAACATGCTAATTAGCTCTTCTAGTTCGCATAGTCCCTTGCCATCTTGCACTGCGGCACCGACCACTGACTTAAACCCAAGGATATCTATGAAAGCAACTGCTCGATTTTCAAATTTAATTTTCTGCATGCGAGCTCCGCATTAAGTGGTCAAGTTTGACATCACTTATCTACAATAGATGATGTGATGCATAAACATCGGTAAATTTCTCAACGTTCCCCTAATCTTCTCGCCTTAACTGCGGAAACAAAATCACATCCCGAATACTAGGGCTGTCGGTCAGCAGCATCACCAGCCGGTCGATGCCGATGCCCTCGCCTGCTGTCGGCGGCAGGCCATATTCCAGCGCGCGGATGTAGTCCGCGTCGTAGTGCATGGCTTCGTTATCGCCAGCATCTTTGGCTTTGGCTTGCTCCAGAAAGCGCGCTGCTTGATCTTCCGGATCGTTCAATTCCGAGAATCCGTTGGCGATCTCGCGTCCGGCGATGTACAACTCAAAGCGGTCGGTGATCTCGGTGTTGTTGTCGTTGCGTCGCGCCAAAGGGGATACTTCCGCCGGATAGTCGACGATGAAAGTCGGTTCGAACAGCAAATGTTCGGTGGTTTCGTCGAACAGTGAAAGCTGCAAGCCGCCGATGCCGTCGTTCGGGTTGTGATGAATGCCGAGTACTTGCAATTTGCTGATCAGAAAATCGCGATCGTTCAGTTGCGCATCGGTGTATTCCGGGTGGAATTTTCGGATGGCTGCGGTGATGGTCAGGCGGGCAAACGGTTTCGCCAAATCCATGGTTTTACCTTGATACGTGACTTCGGTCGTGCCCAGCACTTTGTGCGCGATTTCCGCCAGCATTTTCTCGGTGAAGTTCATCAGATAAGTAAAGTCCTGATATGCCTCGTAGAATTCCACCATGGTGAATTCCGGGTTATGCCGTGTGGAAATGCCTTCGTTACGGAAATTGCGGTTGATTTCAAACACTTTTTCCATGCCGCCGACCACCAGCCGTTTCAAATACAGTTCCGGTGCGATGCGCAAATACAGCGCCATATCGAGCGCGTTGTGATGCGTGGAAAACGGCCGTGCCGAAGCGCCGCCGGGAATCGGGTGCATCATCGGGGTTTCGACTTCGAGATAGCCGCGCGCCACGAAAAATTCGCGCATGGCCTGAATAATTTTCGAGCGCGCCGTGAACACCTTGCGCGCATCTTCATTGGTGATCAAATCCAGATAGCGCTGACGGTATTTTTGTTCCTGATCGGCCAAGCCGTGAAATTTTTCCGGCAGCGGACGCAGCGATTTGGTCAGCAACTGCAAATCCGTGACACGGATCGACAGTTCATTGGTTTTGGTTTTGAACAACGTGCCCTGTGCGCCAAAAATGTCACCCAAGTCATGGTGCTTGAACGCCGAATGCACGTCTGCGCCGGTGAGATCGTCCGAAATGTACAGTTGAATCCGGCCGCTCATATCCTGGATGGTGGCGAAACTGGCCTTGCCCATGACGCGCTTCAACATCATCCGCCCCGCCACTTTGACCGCAACCGGCGATTCTTCCAGTTGCTCCTTAGTTAAATCATCGTATTGCCGGTGCAGATCCGCCGCTAGATGTTCGCGCCGGAAAGTGTTCGGGAAAGCATTGCCCGCCTGTCGCCATTCGGATAATTTGGCGCGTCGTTCGGCGATAATTTGGTTCTCATCCTGGGGAATGGTTGATGGATTTTCCTGGGTCATGTTCTGGTTTGCGAAAGTAAGTAATCGATTAAATGGATGGATTTGTCTTTGGTCGCATATTATACGCTGCCAGCAGGGGATTCGTGCCAGAGTGTGCGGCTGCAACCCGGTTGCGGCTTTTATACCCGATTTGGCAAAACGCTAGTTTTCTGGCACGATGATTTCAAGATATCTTACATCAGCGGGACGGTTTATTTCCTGGGCAACCAAAAATGACTATCGATTGAATGATAAATGACATCTATTTATTAAAAATTAATTCAGTTACATTGATCATCGGTCAAAAAAGTTTGAGATCTTCCAACCGGTAAGGCGATAAGGAAAATGATTCAAGCCAATGGTTTAATCGCATGCAATGCGTGTTATGAAATAAAAAAGATGCTGCATATGGCCATGATCAATGATTTGAGCGCAGATCAACGATGTACTTAAGATTGAAACCATCCATTCTCCTTCAGCGTGCAAAAAAAGAGCAAGGAGATCAGGCGGCTTCCGCTACTGCCAATTCCGAACGGCGCCGGGACGAGCGCCGCCAGCAGGAGGACAGACGCAATTTGACGGTTCTGCGCGGACAGGCGCGCTATAACCGGCGTCGGCATGAACGGCGTGATGTGCTCATGCAGCGTGATCCGGCTTCCGGTTTGTCCATTGAGTCAGTAGCCAGGCGATTTGACGCAGACGGGCCGTCTGCGCAATGGAGTGCTCCTTTTTGTCTATGGATTGTTTCCGGGCGAGAGGATTTAACGGGCCAGTTGCAGAACTACGCGGAGAACGTGCCCGTTATCAGCGTTCTTTCGTACAAGCCCGATCAATTTAAAGAACACTACGAGGAATTGGAGGATTCCGGTTCCAATGTAATCCTGATCGATACCGCTTTACCCGAAGCCATTGTCATTGAGCAGTTGCGCGCCATCAGAAGAAGCCCGTCGGATGTGAAGATAATCTTGTTGTACGATAACGTTCTGCCCGATTTGGTCCAGGCTATTGTTGAATTTCGCGTATCGGGACTCCTGTTGACCGGAGTCAGCCAGGAATTTTTTTTGAAGGCGGTACATGCGGTGCATAAAGGGGAGTATTGGTTTCCCCGTCAACTCGTGAGCCGGATACTGAGTTTTTTCAGTGGCCAGCGGAATCAATCTACCAGTTTGCAGTCAGGCGATGTTGTTTTTACCGAATGCGAACAGAAAGTCATCAATTTGCTGGTTCAAGGGTTAAGCAACAAGCAGATTGCATTGCGTTTGGCCGTGAGTCCGGAAACGGTCAAGTCGCATCTGAAAGCCATTTTTGCAAAAACCGGTGTCACCAACCGCAACCGGTTGATCTCGCTTTGTCTTACCGGGATGCGCAGTGGCCGGTTGAATCTAACAAGTAGCGAGCGTTAATCTGCCGGGAGCCGTGCAAACGTTGTTTGTTGTGGTGATGATGGTCCGGCTGGTGAAGGTGCTAGTTGGGGTGCAAACAAGAATGTGATCTACAGCCGGATTCAGGGAGTTTCTTTCAACGATCCGTTCTGGCCACTTCAACCCGGTTACGGCCTTTGTGCTTGGCTTGGTAAAGCGCGTCATCGGCCCGTTGCAGCAGCAAATGTTCATCCAGTGATTCTTCACCGGTAGCGATAGCAACGCCCAGGCTGATGGTTACCGGAATCAATGTCTGGTTGGTGTTGATTTCCTCGCTGGCGATGGCTTTGCGGAATCGTTCCGCGGCTTTTACCGCGCCTTCCTGGCTAAACGGTGAAATGATCGCCAGAAACTCCTCGCCGCCATAGCGCCCGATGTATTCGTGCGAACGGGCCGATTGCGTCAAACGATTGGCGATTTCGCATAACACCGCGTCCCCGGCGGGATGGCCGCAGGTGTCGTTGATGTTTTTGAAGTGATCGATATCGATCATGATTACCGCGATGCCAAACCCGCCGCGCTTGGCGCGCAGAATCTGCTTGTGCAGGATGTCGAAGATGGCGGGACGGTTGAGCAAGCCGGTTAATGCATCGTGCGTGACACGCTGTTCCAATGATTTCTTCTGCGCGATGAGTTGTTTGTTGAGCTTAATGCCTTTGTAAAGCTGGGTTTTCTCGATGATCACGGCCAGTTGACTGGCGATTTGCAGCGATAAGTCCTTATGCAGGTTTTTATAGGCGTTTTTTTTGCGGCAGGAAAAGAAAAGAAAGCCAATGGGCTTTCCGTCTGCAATCAACGGACAAATCAGGCAGGAGCGGATACCTTCCTTAAAAATGGCTTGTGCCAGCCTGGATTCCGCATACCTTTGCAAATGGGTGTTCAAATCATCGATGATCAGCATTTCATTGAGATCGATGAGCGTATGTAAGCTGCGATCCGTCATGGGAATAGATAAACCGGAGATCAATTCCGGCTTGTCATAGCTTGCACGCGACCAATGCAGTTTCAGTTTGTTTCTGTCGCTCTCCAACAAAGCCAGACTGATCCGGTCGTAAGGCAAATGCGTCTGGAAAGATTCATAAATATGGTTCAGCACATCGATCAACTGCAAATTGAAGTTGCATTCAACCATGATTTTGTACAGCGACTGGCTTCTTTCCGATTGTTTTTGCAGGTAAGCGGATAACTCTTTGAGAGACTTGCCCAGGTTGCCGATGTCGTCGTCCCCGATGGGAATATCCGGTGCGAAATCACCGCGTGCCATTGCTTCAGCCGCTTTACGCAAAGCCAGGATCCGGTCATTTTTTTTCATCTTCTCACCAATCCGTTCAAATAGTGACGTGCTTCAGCTTAAACCATGCAATCATCCGCTCATATCAATTACTGCATCAGGGGCTTTGAGGTAATTTACAGTGTATTAATTCACAGGAAAAGATATAACGTAAATAAATATAGCGTATTAAGCCCTCAAATGGTTGGATATCATCAGCCGTAAATATTTTCATGATCATTCTGGTAACACGGCATATTAAGGCACTGTCAATGCTAAAATCCGGAATTAGCGCGTATTAAACCGGATAACAATATAACAAACAGAATGATCGGGATTTTAGTTCTTACACATGAAGATTTAGGCGAGCATTTGATTCGTTGCGCGAGCCACGTCGTCGGTATGAAACCGCCGCAACTACTGTACTTGGGCGTTTTTATTCAGGATGATCCCGATGCGGTGCTAATCCAGGCGCGTGAGTTGATTCAGCAGTTGGACAGCGGCGATGGTGTTTTGATATTGAACGATATGTTTGGCGCGACGCCGTGCAATATTGCCAGCCGCCTGGTGCGGCCGGGCAGGGTGGAATGTTTGAGCGGCGCCAATCTGCCGATGCTGGTGCGGGTGCTGACCTACCGCCATGAGCCGCTTGCGGCCGTGATCGAAAAAGGCTTGAGCGGCGGTCAACGCGGTGTGATACAAATTGATGCGGAACCTTGTCATGCAAATTAAAGAAGTCGAAATTATCAATAAACTCGGATTGCACGCGCGTGCTTCCGCCAAACTGACCAAACTGGCCAGTCAATTCAAGTGCGAAGTCTGGGCGACGCGCAATAACCGCCGTGTAAATGCGAAAAGCATCATGGGGGTGATGACGCTGGCGGCCAATAAAGGCTCGCTTATCCAGCTGGAAACCAGCGGCGATGACGAAATAGATGCGATGGCGGCGCTGGTTGCGTTGGTTGAAGATTATTTTGGCGAGGGCGAATGAGCTTTATATTGCAGGGTTCGGGCGTATCGGAAGGCATTGCCATCGGGCACGCGCATCTGGCTGCTCCGGCTGCATTGGAGGTGATGCATTACCTGATTCCCAAGCATCAGGTGGACAAGGAGATTGCCCGGCTGGATAGCGCTTTTGCAGTGGTGCGTAAAGAATTTGAGGCGCTGCAGAAAGCGGTTGCCGACGGGCATGCACGCGCTGAGTTCAGTGCGTTTCTCGATCTGCATTTGATGATTCTGGACGATCCGACCTTGTCGGACGCCACCCGCAACATGATTACGCACACGCTGTGCAACGCGGAATGGGCGCTGACGCAGCAGATGCAAGTGTTATTGGAGCAGTTCGAGGAAATCGAAGATGCCTATTTGCGTGAGCGCAAAGCCGATGTCATCCAGGTAGTCGAGCGTGTGCTCAAGGCGATGCTGGGGCATCCCGGTTATTTGCCGGTGGCGTCGCGCTTAACTGGCGACAGCATTCTGGTGGCGCATGATCTGAGTCCCGCCGACGTGATGCAATACAAGCAGCACCAATTCACCGCTTTCCTGACCGATCTGGGCAGCCAGACATCGCATACCGCGATTGTGGCGCGCAGCCTCAATATCCCTTCGATTGTGGCATTGCATCACGCGCATCAGCTGATTCTGGAGAATGATTGCCTGATTGTCGACGGCACGCAGGGCATCGTCATCGTCAATCCGGATAAATACGTGCTGGATGAATACCGCTTGCGGCAAAGCCAGCTCGAGCTGGAAAGAAAGAAACTGCAACGTATCAAGAGTATTGCGGCGATGACGCTGGATGGCACGCTGATCGATTTGTACGCCAACATCGAGCTGCCGGAAGATATCGCGCAGGTTAAAGAAAGCGGTGCGACCGGCATCGGTCTGTTCCGCAGCGAATTTCTGTTTCTGAACCGCGATGATTTGCCCGGCGAGGATGAGCAATTTGAAGCGTACCGCACGGTTGCGGTCAAAATGCACAAACAACCGGTGACTATCCGCACCTTTGATCTGGGCGCGGACAAGAACCTTAAAGGCAGCGAACAGGTGGCGGCCAACCCGGCACTGGGCTTGCGCGCGATCCGCCTGAGTCTGGCGGAACCGAAAATGTTTCATACGCAGTTGCGCGCGATTTTGCGCGCTTCCAAGTACGGCGATGTGCGTATCCTGGTGCCGATGCTGTCCAATGTCGCGGAAATCGATCAAACGCTGACGCATATCGAATATGCAAAACAGGCATTGCGCGATGACAAAATTGATTTCGACGAACACATCAAAGTCGGCGGCATGATCGAGATTCCGGCAGCGGCGTTGAGCCTGGATATTTTCATGCGCAAACTGGATTTTCTATCGATCGGCACCAACGATCTGATTCAATACACCCTGGCGGTCGACCGCATCGACGATACCGTGGCACATCTGTACGATCCATTTCATCCGGCGATTTTATGGCTGGTTTCGCATGTCATTCAAAGTGCCAATCGTGCCAAAGTGCCGGTATCGATTTGCGGGGAGATGGCGGGTGACAAGCAGTTCACACGGCTGCTGCTGGGCCTAGGGTTGCAGCAGTTTTCCATGTATCCGGCGCAATTGCTGACAGTAAAGAACCAGATCTTAAAGAGCAATTTGCCTGATATCATTCCGTTAGCGCAAAAAATCATCAAAGCTGATCAACCGGAAAAAATCGCTGCATTGATGGCCAAGTTGAATGATTAAAACGCGCTGTTGGGTTGAATCATGGTGTGTGCCTCTTTTTTTGGCGATATAATGACTGCCTGATATTCAGCCGTTTCTTCGGGATTATCCTAAGCTACTATACATGCAAGAATCAAAATCAGTCGGTGTGGTAACACCGCAGTACGTGCAAATCGACAAGCCGTTGCAGTTGAAAAGCGGATTGTCGCTGGAAAGCTATCACTTGGTGTACGAGACCTACGGCCAATTGAATGCCGCGCATTCCAATGCGATCTTGATTTGCCATGCGCTTTCCGGTAATCATCATGTGGCCGGTGTGTATGCCGGAAATGAAAAGAGCGTCGGCTGGTGGGACAATATGGTGGGTCCCGGCAAGCCGATCGACACCGATCGTTTTTTTGTCATTGGTGTGAATAATTTGGGTGGCTGTCATGGTTCTACCGGCCCGGCCAGTATCGATCCGCGTACCGGTAAGCAATATGGCGCGAGTTTTCCGGTGGTGACGGTGGAAGACTGGGTTGAGGCGCAAGCACAATTGGCCGAGCATTTAGGTATCGAACAATTTGCCGCCATCGTTGGCGGCAGCTTGGGCGGTATGCAGGCGATGCAGTGGACGCTCGATTATCCGGAAAGAGTGCGTCATGCGCTGGTGATCGCAGCCGCGCCCAAGTTGACCGCGCAGAATATCGCATTTAACGATGTGGCCCGCCAGGCGATCATGACCGACCAGGAATTTTACGGTGGTAATTTCTATGCCTACGACACCTTGCCGCGCCGCGGTTTGCGGC
Source organism: Nitrosomonas sp. Is24 (assembly GCF_033063335.1). NCBI lineage: Bacteria > Pseudomonadati > Pseudomonadota > Betaproteobacteria > Nitrosomonadales > Nitrosomonadaceae > Nitrosomonas > Nitrosomonas sp. Is24. The sequence goes on from NZ_JAWJZG010000001.1 coordinate 451,256, forward strand.
TGGCGCGCATGCTGGGGCATATCACTTATCTTTCGGATGATTCGATGGCGGCGAAGTTCGGCCGCAGTTTGCGCAAGGATGAGCTTTCTTTCGGTTTCGACGTGGAATTCGAAATCGAATCGTATTTGCGCTATCAAGGCGACAAATTCGCCGATTTGTTCGATGCCAACAGCTATTTGCTGATGACCAAGGCGCTCGATTATTTCGATCCCGCCGCGGCGTACGGTGGCGATCTGAGCGCGGCATTCCGCGCGGCCAAGGCGAATTTTCTGGTGGTTTCGTTTACCTCGGATTGGCGTTTCTCGCCGCAGCGTTCCCAGGAAATTGTCAAAGCGCTGTTGGATAACGAACTGAACGTCAGTTATGCGGAAATCAGCTCCAGCCATGGCCACGACTCGTTTCTGATGGAACCGTCCTGTTATCACCAGCTGGTACGGGCGTATATGGACAATATTGCGATCTGAGTAAAATCATGACTGATACCCCACCAGCACCTTCCACCCTTGCATTACGTCCGGATTTTGCCGCCATCGCCGAATGGATTAAACCCGGCGCGAAAATACTCGATTTGGGTTGCGGCGACGGTTCGTTGCTGCGTTATTTGCGCGATACGCGCAATGTGTTCGGTTACGGCGTGGAAATCGACGAAACCAATCTGCTGAAGTGTTTCCGTAACGGTATTAACGTGATCCAGAATGATTTGGAAACCGGGTTATCGAGCTTTGCATCGGATTCGTTCGATTATGTCATCCTGTCGCAGACCTTGCAGGCGACGCGGCATACCGAAGCGATCATCCAGGAAATGCTGCGCGTCGGCAAGGAAGGCATCGTGTCCTTTCCCAATTTTGGTAACTGGAAAAACCGCATGCAAGTCATTTCCGGCCGTATGCCGGTGTCGGAAACGCTACCGTACCGCTGGTACAACACACCCAATATTCATCTTTGCACCTTGGGTGATTTTGAAGAACTGTGCCAGCAATGCGACGCACGCATTCTGGAACGCAAAGTGATGAGCAATCATTACCGCCCGGTTAATTTTCTGCCGAATCTGCGCGGTATGCTCGCGTTTTACCGCTTTGAACGGCGGACATGATTTCTGACCGTTGAACACTTCTCAACGGTTGTAATTCACCGCGCCGTATTTCCACCCTGCGCTTTGGCGCTCCCCATCTGTTCCAACGCTTTGAGTTCCGCCACGGAAAAGCCCGCTTGCTGTCTTGCTTCGTAGTGGAACGGGCCCAACACTTGTCCGCTAAAGTATTGCCCGGCCAATGTATGAAATGTCTGTTCGGAATCCAGTCCGCGCCGCTGGCATAAGTACTTGAACCAGTGCGATCCGATGGCGACATGCCCGATTTCGTCGCGCAAAATGATCTCCAGCACGGCAACGGTTTTTTCGTCACCGGCCTGACGCAACCGCGCGATTATACCCGGCGTTACATCTAATCCCCTAGCTTCCAATACCCGTGGCACCAGCGCCATGCGCACCAACGGATCGAAAGCCGTGCGCGCCGCCATGTCCCACAAACTGTTATGCGCCGGAAAATCGCCGTAATCGCAACCGAGTTCGTTCAGGCGTCCACGCAGCAATTGGAAATGGTAGGCTTCCTCAACCGCTACGGTAATCCAGTCGTGATAAAACGCTTGCGGTAGATCACGAAAACGATACACCGCATCCCACGCCAGATTGATGGCGTTGAACTCGATGTGCGTGATCGCATGAATCAAAGCCGCTAACCCTTCTTTTGTGTTCAAACGGCGTTTCGGCACATCAACCGGCGCGACTAGCACTGGCTTCATCGGGCGACCAGGTTCTTCAACCGGTTCAGGCTTGCTGCGGGATTGCAGCGTTAACAGATCATCCCGCCATGCCTGCGCGGTTTGCCGGGTCAAATACAGTTTTGTTTCGATTTCACCGGCTGCAAGGCAGCGGGCTGCGGCATCAAACAAGGATTCCATAATTCAAACAGACCAAATAATTCAATCGCGCTATTTTCCCGTGTTTTAGACGGAATGGCCAATCCGGCGATGCGGAACCGGCGGTGGAAAAGAAATTCTGGTTCAAACGGAAAGATCATTGTATTCTTGGATGACAGAAGCTTTCTTTGATCACTATCCGTTGAGCGCTCATCTGCTATGACTAATATGCCGGGCGAACCATCACTTCAAGTTCACTTGCCGGAAGGGCAACCGGTATTGCGCACAGTGCCGATGCCAGCGAATACCAATTATGCCGGGGATATTTTCGGCGGCTGGATCATGTCGCAGGTCGATATGGCGGGCAGCATCCCGGCTATCCGCCGCGCGCGTGGACGGGTTGCGACTGTCGCGGTTAATTCCTTTGTATTCAAGCACCCGGTGTTTGTCGGCGATCTGGTCAGTTTTTATGCCGACATCGTCAAGATCGGGCGTACTTCGATTACCGTCGACGTGACCGTTTATGCGCAACGCGGTGTGCGTGAAGGCGGTGAGGAAATCTGCATCAAAGTGACCGAAGCGGTGCTGACATACGTCGCGATCGACAACAACCGCAAGCCAAGGGCTGTGCCGCAGGATTAACGTTGTCGCGTTGACCGGCGCGTTGCTGCGCTGCTTTATGGCCCAGCCGAAATCGATGAAAAGCATACTTTCCCATCTGCATATCTACGCGAACAATTCCCGATCGCGAATCTTCCGGGCGTCGGTGTAGTCCTCGTCCCACCAGGGCTTCTCACCGGGGGTCCGTGGCGGCTTGGCGAGCACAAATTGTTTCCGGGCTTTCTTGGCTTCCTGTTGCGCGACACGGAAATGGTGGTGGTCGAAAATGCGCAGCGCTTCAATCATGTAGGAGACGGCAATGCGGCGGTCCCGAATCAGCAGGAGGTTTTCCCCATTCTTGAGGTCCGCCGGGGAGGAAAAATTGTAAGAGCCGAGATAAACCCGGGCGCTGGGTTTATCGAAATCAATGACAACGAACTTGTGGTGCATGCGAATGCCGCTACCACCTGCTGGTTCGGCGGAGAACGGTTCAGGGACGTTTTTCGTCAGTGCGGAAGGAAAAACGGGGGCGACATTGCCGTTCGGTTTTTGCAAATCGAGACCGCCGACTTTGCGGTCGGAAATGCCATACACAAAGATATCGGCGTTACTGGTCACATTGGTGATCGCATCGAGAATCGGCCCGGGCGTCTGGTACAGGAACGCCAGCGAATAAAACAGCGACGATGTTGTCTTGCCGCCGATGTCGTTGGCCACCGTTTGCAATAGCGCGTTTGATCTGTTGTGGGGTGAAAACGCCACGCGCGCGTCGATCTTCGTCAGACCCAGATCGTTCCACTGCGCCGATGTTGTGCCAGCGAAATCTTTCGGTTTCTGCGACCAATAGCCCTCAAACGCCGCCAAGAATGGTTTGATCGCACTAGCCCCTTGCAGAATCATGGCGTTATTCGATTGCACGAAAAAACCTCGCCAACTGAAATTGGTCGAGCCGCATACGACCTTTTGAATGTTGGGGCCATCAGCCACGATGGTCTTATTGTGCTGGAGCGATAGCATGTGCTGCCGTTTCACGTTGCCGGTACCCGCCGAGACCGTGAGCCGCTGTGCCGCCAGATTTTCACTGGCATCCTCTTCGCCGTGTTCCTGGCTGTCGTCGATGATGATCTTTAAGCGCTTGCCGAGTTTCTCCAAGCGCGTCAGAACACCGGGTTCGTTCAGATCGTAAGCGACCACGCGAACCTGAGCCTGCGGGTCGGCAATGGCCTGATCGAGCACTTCGAGAATGGCGCTGCGCGCCTCGAATCCCATCCATGCGAGTGCTTCTTTGGTTTTGGGGTGGACCGGGGTGAAAGTCAATCCATCTGTTGCCTTCGCCGGTAATAATGTCGAAATGTCACCCGCCGATTCGTACCGGTCGACAAATGCCTGCGATGACACAAAGCCGCGCGTGAACGTGACGTTGAGCAATCCCGGATAAGTTTCGCGCCGCAGTTCGATGGCCACTTCCTGGGCGTCGCCATAACTCAGTTCATCGGCGGCATTCATAAACACCGGCGTGACTCTGTAGATGAATTCGCCTTCGAGTTCGGCGTTACGCGGAAAATGCACCCAGCGGAATTTTTGGATCGGCGAGAGTCGCGTCGATAATTGGGTGGGATTGAGCTTGCCATCGGCGCCGCGAAAACCGAGACGGTTTTTCAACGCGAAAAATCGATCGCCACCGGGTTCTTTGTACTCGATGGCAAAACCAACGAAATCCTGTGGCGGCCGGCCGTTCTTCCAATTCATGGCAATGAGCGCCATACCATCGCCGCGATGAAGCTTGAGCGTGAACAGTGCTGCCGCATTCTGACCACTGATCTGAAATTCATCTGTCATAACAACCTCCCGGTATGGATGCGATGGATAAGCCGATAGTAATGCACACCGCGATAGCCCCGCGCAACCTGACCGGATCCGCTATGCGATACCGGTTGGAGCAGGGTGTTTTATGATCATAATCCAATTCATGATCAATGTCTTGGTTTACAAAGCAGCCATCGAAGTGGCGCAAACTGATGCTCAAATAAAATTTTTTCGATATTTGCATCCATTAAAGCCATTGCTACGTATCTCTTAATGACGGCGCACTCGACAACATGGGTACACCGCGCATGGACCGCTTTAATCATTCAAGAGATACACATCATGAAATTCGCATTTAAAAAAACCAGCCCGCTCATCGCAGTATTTTGTTTACTCAGCGCCAGTGCCAGCCTGCACGCGTTCACCCTGCCGGAAGGCTATCAAAGCCGGTTTTTGGTGCCGCGCACCTTAGCGATTCAACCCGGCATCATCAATCCGGAAATTTATCCATCATCCGGCAATCCAACAGCGCAACCGAGATTTGAAAACAATATCACTCAGCAGGAAGGCTTACGCATCTGCTTCTATGAACTCGAAGTCGATGTGCGCAACTGCCAGCATGCGTTTCAGAATAATGTCGCGGGTTATAACGAATGCATCACCATGGCGGGGGAGTCGCACACCAGCTGTTTGACGTGGGTGCAAAAACTTCCGGTGGAAGAGAATAGTAATTAGGTGGTTGATGGGTTTTTGATGCGCCTCCTTCATTGGCGCATCCTACCGTGCTTAGGTTTGTTGCTGTACTAAGATTTTATTATTGTCCGTAGTTTTTCTTTTAACGATTCAACTAGATTTGGTCCCTTGGCAACTTTGTCATTTCCTCCCTTTTCTTTATACAAATCAAATGCCAGATGAATAGATTTGTCTATACATTCATCGGTAATTTGCTTAACGTCCAACTTTGCTACAGAATTATTATTTGGGTAAATGCTTTGAGTAAGTTGTGCTGTAACAGCATAAAGAACATAAAATTTAATATCGTTTATTTCTGTTGCTGTAAATTTTTTATTAGCCTTAAGTACTATTTCTATATTTCTACCCCATGAAGCTAATATATAATAAGTATCTAGATCATTGTTCTTGTGAAATAATTTGTTGTATGAATCATCATCTTCTAAAAGAGTAGAAGGCCTAGCCCTAGCATAATCTGGTTTTTGCATAAGGGAAGACATTAAACATTGAGACATGAAAGGGATGCTAATAATGTCTTTAGGCTTTTTTCCCTCATTTTTGTAATAATTCTTGCGCCTATCATAGAAAAGTCCTTTGAGTTTTAGGAATTCCTCAATTTGCCTATGCACCTGATCGGTTGCTCTCAACGGTGCTTTTGGAATAGGTGTTTGGCTATTTGTAGCACGTATAATCTTATCTCTGGTTTCTTCATTCTCCGGAACGATAACCCGAATTAGTACATCTCTTTTTTCATCATCTATCTTATGATTATTTCTTGAGAAATAGCGAAATATCTCATTAGAGGTCTGTAATCCGTTAACAATTTCAGGATTATGAATTACAAGTTCTTTTCCTCCTGGAGCAGATGCTTCGCTTGCCAAAATTGTTACGCCGTTGTTTAACCACCAAAATTCCTCTGTGCCGGGATTTTCTAAAGTATCTTGTATTTCATTGTTAACATTAGCCTTCCCTTGATAATCACGGACATTTGATTCAAAAATATGCTTTATTAATTTACCCTCCTCATCAGTGATAAATTTGTAGTATTCAGCTAAATTAGCTAGTGCAATAAATACTTGAGGGGTGGTCGAAAGTGGGTTCTCAGAAATTCTTAGTCTAAAAACATCATTTACTCTCTCTTGAGCGAGTTTCATTAATTGATCTGAACCAACGAATGAAGCTTCAACAATAGAGCCCGGGAGTTTTTCAATGATATCTTTTTTTAGGTCGCTAGCTTGACTCTGTACATTGGGGTGAACATCAATTCCTTTTGAAACATAGTAGATCGTAATTTTTAGTTTCGGTTTTTTGGTAATTAAACCCAAATACGTGGCTTTGAATAGCTCAAATGCAGAAAGGACTTTGTCATTGTATCTTCCTTCAAATTCAGTTCGATCAAAGTCCAAATCAAAAAGACTCCTGCAAAGCCTTGATAGTTTCAATAGTGTTTCTTCGTTAAATGAATTTTCGTATTTGGCTTGAATTAAAATGAACTCAATATCGACATTCTTTTTATACTTATCTTTAATATCTTCATCTTCTTTTACTAATTCGCCATTGACAAAGAGATAAATGGAATCAGCTCCCCCGTCATGGCTTTCACCGCAACGACCTGATTCAATTTCCTCGAAGCTCAGCTCAAAATCTTTTAGAACTTGCAATGAAGCATAAAACTCGAAGAAATCATTTACAGAACTGTCTTCTTCATAGTTTTCTAGTTCTTGCTTAATAATTTCTTCTAAAAGAATTTGATTATTTTTTGACATTTTTTCACTTTGCAATATAAGTACTTTAATTCGTGCCTATTTTTATGGCCTCAATAGACTGATCTGTTTCTTTACTAGAAATTATTTCAATTTATCTTCAGTTTGTTTCAAAAACAGTAATTGCTGCATTTAATCGTTGCATAAGCCATACCATTGGTATCTTTGAATCAGGGTGTTTACTTAATCTATTCAATAATTGTCGTTTACTCTTCCCCGTCACCACCAACGCAATCTGTTCACTGCTTGCCAGCAGTTCCAACGAAAGACTGACGCGCAGCGATGGCGCAACCGGTGGTGCGACCGCAATGCAGTGATGAATATCAGTTAAATCGGGATTCATACCGGGAAACAGCGAGGCAATGTGCCCATCTTCGCCCAGTCCCAGCACCGTCAAGCTCAATGGCAGCGGCAGCTTATCCAGGCGCTGGTGGATTGTTTCGATGGCGTCAAAGGCGTTGCCGTGATGGGTTTTGAGTCCCACGAAGGGAGTGTTCACGGGCAAGTGATTCATCAGGTGCTGCTTGACTAGCTGTTCGTTGGATTGTGCATCGTTGACATCGACCCAGCGTTCATCCGACAGTGTGACGGTGATCCGGTCCCACGGTAACTGACACTTCGCTAGTGCGGGCAGATAATGGCGCGGGGTATTGCCGCCGGGGACGACGAGGGTGGCTTGAGGTTTTCGGTTTAGAGTGTCGCGTAGTGCGGCAGCGGCAAATTCGGCGAAGCCTTGGCTTAACGATTCGATGTCCGGATAAACGCGTCTTTGCATCACGGAACTGCCAACGTTTATTGCACTAAGCTGCGTAAATCCGGGACGACTTCGATATGCGCCGGGAAAGGATTCGGGTCGCCGGGAAAGACGCGGCCCAGGAACGCGGTGTTGTTGGCTTGAGCGCCTTCCAGATCAGCCATGGCGTCGCCGATCATCAGCACTGCTTCTGGCTTCAAGTTATGCGCCGACAAGATCTCCGCGATGATGGTTTTTTTCAGCGCCGGTGCGCCGCGCACAGCGGTGAAATAAGGCGCCAGGCCGCGCCGCTCGACGATCACTTTGAGTTCGACTTCCGGTGTGCCGGAAGCGACGAACAATGGAATTTTTTGGGATTGCTGGCGGATCAGTTCGATCGCGCCGGGTACAGCTTCGGCAGCGATCACGGCTTCCACCACCAGTTCGGAAAAGCGGACATCTAGTTGTTTTTCTTCTTCCTCCGTCAGCGGCGGCTGGTTGAGAAAATGTTGCTGGAAGTGGCGGAATTTGCGGTAGCGCGACATGCCGCCGTTTTGCGTGTGAAATTGCACCACCGCCGCGACGATGTCGTCGCCGTACGCGCGGTACAGTTCCGCGAATGCCTGCGTTTTTATTTTGCCGGATTCGACCACGACGCCGTCGAAATCAAAAATGATCGCTTGCCAGTCAAAGTTTCTCATGGCTACGCGCGATTGTCCGACGTGGACGGCGTGGCATCGTCGTTTTCATCGCCATGCCGCAAGTCCTGGTGAATTTCCCGCAGGCAATCGAGGATGCCTTGTCCCAGATCGACGTGTTCATTGAGTACCAGCTTGCGTCCGATGCGCGGCTGAAACGCGTACGGGGTGATTTCATAGTGATGCACCGCATTGGCTTCGTCGAAATGCAATTCCACCGGCCACGGCAGGATTTCCGAGATCATCGTCATGACATCCTTGATGCGTAATCTTTCCTGGCCGGTCAGAATCATGTGCCGGTTGGCAAATTCGGGTGCTAATATTTGCACGCTCATGCGTGCCGCATCTTCCACATGGATATATTCACGCATGGCGTCGCCGCTGCCCTTATACGTGATGGAATGATGCGCAACCGCTTCGTGCAGCATGCGGTAGATGCCGTTGCGTTTGTCGGAGCGCCGCCCGTACAGCGAACCATAGCGCAGAATGCTGTAATCCAGGCCGTAGCGTTCGTGGTAGGTCTCGGTGAAACGTTCCGCAGCCTGTTTGCTGGCGCGGTAGAAAGAGCCGGATTCGGAATAGACATAAATGCTGCTGGCGAACACAAACCGGCGCGCCCCGGCGACACGCGCGGCTTCCAACGCGTGCATGTTGCCCAGCACGTTGATGGTGGCGGTCGGGATCGGTTTGTCGTTGGCTTCGTCGATATCGGCGATGGCGGCGAAGTTGTACACGATGGAAGTGCCCTTGGCGGCTTCGATCACTTGATCGAGATTCATGATGTCGCCGATGATCATTTCCTGATTGCTTTTCAGATACGGCGACGGACTGCGGTCGAATAGCCGTACCCGGTAACCTGCGGCCGATAATGCATCCGCGACGTGGCTGCCGAGAAATCCGCTGGCGCCGAATACCACAACCTGTTCATTCACCATAGTGTTATCCGTTATTGACGAGACCTGATTTGATTAAACCCTGCAGCAGATTTTCCGCCGCTTCGATTTCCATGCGCTGGCGCGATTCCCGCGCCAGAGAGCCGACATGCGAAGTCAGAATGACGTTGCCGCATTCGAGCAGCGGGCCGTGATACGGTTCCTGTTCAAAAACATCCAATGCCGCAGCGCTGATTTTGCCGGACTGCAATGCGGCCAGCAACGCGCTTTCATCGACCAATCCGCCGCGTGCCGCGTTGATGACGATGGCTTCCGGTTTCATCGCGGCGAATGCCTTGGCATCGAGCAGATGATGCATGTCCGCGCTATACGGGGTATGCAGCGTGATGATGTCGGCGCTGGCCAGCAATTGTTCCAGCGGCAGCATGCTGACGCCGTCCGGAATTTGGCTGGCATACGGATCATGCGCGACCACCGTGGCTTCAAACGCCTGGCACAAACGCGCGACGCGGCGGCCGATGTGTCCCAGGCCGATGACGCCGACGGTTTGTGCCGCAAACAAGCGGCCTTGCGTGCGCGGCCATTCGCCGTTGCGTACCGCCCGGTCGATCGGGTTGATTTGCCGCAATAAACTCAGGATGTAACCCAGCGTCAGCTCCGCCACGGCTTGCGCGGGCGCTTCCGGTGTATTCAGAACGTGAATGCCGCGATTCTTCGCTGCCGCCAGATCGACGCTATCCATTCCGGCACCGCAGCGCGAGATGACTTTCAGATTGGGTGCGGCTTGAAACACCCGTTCGGTCAAAGGCTCAATTCCGGCGATCAGACCGGTTGCGCCATCGCTCAGCAACGCAATGATTTCGTCTTCGGTGAGCTTGCGCTTGTGCGGATTGGTGATGACCTGAAAGCCTTGTTGCAACAAGTGCTGAATGGCCGGATTGTTGACGGTGTCGAACGACGAAGTGGAAATGACAAATGAACTCATGATGTTTTCAATGTTGCGCGGATGCTTTGTAAATGCGTGCGGCAGATGGAATCGAGAATGCGGATATCCAATCCATAACCGAGGAAATTAAAACCGGCTTGAATGCGTTGCTGCAATGCTTGCGGATCCGGCTCGATGACGTGAATGCCGCCAGGTTTTTGCGCGCGGCGGCCTGCTTCCAGCACTTGCGCGATGGCCGCTTGCACATCCGGGTGATTGAGATCGCCGGGGCGTCCCATCGAGCCGGACAAGTCGTACGGGCCGATGATATACGCATCAATACCGGGAACAGCCAGAATCTCGTCAATCGCTTTGACGGCGTCGACATGTTCGATCATCACGACGATCACCGCATTCTCTTCCAGCCACTGGCGGTACGCCTGGAAGCTTGCGCCGTAGCCTTGTGCGCGCGCCAGGCCGACGCCGCGTTGTCCGCGCGGCGGGTAGTACACGCCTGCGACAGCCGCTTCGGCATCGGCGGCGGATTTGATCATCGGCACCATGATGCCGGTGGCGCCAGCGTCCATGACGCGTTTGATCTGATCGGGATGATTCGACGTGAGGCGCACGATGGCCGGACATTGCTTGCCGTCCAGCACCTGGATAATGGCTTGCACTTCGCTGAGTTCCAGCACGCTGTGTTCCATATCCAGCACCAGCCAGTCAAATCCGGCGGATGCCATGATTTCGGCAATCGAAGGATGCCCCAATGTGACCCATGAACCGATGGTCAATTCAGACCGGTTCAATCTTGATTTCAATGACATAATGATTCCTAGTAGCGGGAAAGTAACGGGTCGGATTCCATCAGTTTTTCAACCCGCGCCAGATCGGCGGGGGTATCCACCGCTTGAGTATCGAATCCGGTAGGCACCATTTTCACCTGCATGCCATGCTCGAGCAGCCGCAGCATGTCGATCGATTCCAATTTTTCCAGTGGTGTCGGTGTCAAATGTGTGTATTGATACAAGGTGCTGCGGCGGAATGGGATGATACAGACCTGCTTGTACGCTGCGGTATCGGCAAAACCGCTTTTGGCGATTGTCGGAATCGGGCGGCGCGACATATACAGCGCGTCGTTGTGTTGATTCATGACGACCTTGATGGTATTGGCGTCGAGGTAATCGGCTTCGTGGTCGATTTTGCGTACCAGGTTGACACAGCCCAGCTCTGGATTATCTTTGAAAGGCGCCACGGCGGTATCGATCATATCGGGATGTGTCATCGGTTCATCGCCTTGCACCATGACGATCAGATCGGCATCCAGGTACACAACCGCTTCCGCGACGCGATCGCTGGCGCGTTCGTGCGTATCGGATGTCATGATCACTTTGGCGCCGAAACCTTCGGCGGCTTGACGGATTTCTTCATCACAAGTGGCGATGTACGTGGCGTCGAGCGATTTGCTCATGGCTACACGTTTATAGATGTGCTCGATCATCGGGCGTCCGAGGATTTTTGCCAGGGGTTTGCCGGGGAAACGCGATGAGCCCATGCGGGCCGGTATGACAGCGATTGTTTTCATGAAAATGTTGTGTGTATTGGTTAATGGTTGAGTACAAAAAGTTACCGTCTGAGGCGATGTGCTGATTATCCGGTTTTTCCTCTTTTCTGGGCAACACTTATTGTTAAATTTAATTGATTTTTTGGGTACTGTGGTTTTATCCCGGTTGGCGTGCTGGTAATTGGATAGTCGCAAGAGTAGAATGAGCGCGCTTTTCAGAATCTTTTGTTTAAACTGGGGAAATAGTAGAGATGCTGCGTATCCTGAATATTTTTGTTTTCGTGTCACAGCAATGAAAGCGCTTTTTTTTCTTCGTCACTATAACGATATCGATCATGTTACTCCGGTCATTTACAAATGGATAAAGTCCGGTCATCAATGTGATGTGGTATTAATCGGTTCCACCCAATTCCGCCGCGATTTCCGCGTTCAATACTTAAGTCAGCTCGAAGGTGTGCGCGTTGCGCATATGAAAGAGCTGTTTCCGTTGGCCGAGTATATAAAATGGCGTTTACAGATGCTGATGCTGACGCGCAATGTGCGGCGCATCAAAGTGATCGGCGGTCTGGCTGAGAAGCTGGCCGATCGTTACGATGAAAAACAGCGTGAGCCGTTGTGGCGGCATACAGCCGATTTTCTGCTTAACCGGTGTTTTGGCGCTACCGGCAAGGGTGTTGTGGCGTTTGACTGGATCGAACGCAATTCGGTGATTTGTCTGGAATGGGTTGAAGTGGTGATTGCCATGGCAAAAGAGCGCGGCCTGGGCACGATTTCACTGCCGCATGGCGATAGCCCGCATTACAGCCAATTGATCCGGCGCGGAGAAAGACGCGTGGAGCCCGATATTACATTCTCGGCGGCTACCATATTTGATAAGGTGGTGGTGCCTAATGAATTATGTTCCGTGCGTTTCCGCCCGTTTATGACGGATAACCAGCTCGCTGTATTGGGTTCGCCACGTTATTGTGAGGAATGGCTGAAAATACTGGCCGGATTGATGCCGCCTTCGCCGCTGATTCGTTCGGACAGCCGCCTTAAAATTGTCATGTTCCTGAGAAAAGCCAATTTCACGACATTCTGGGAAGAAGTGGGTGAAGTGGTGCATATGATCGCCGGGTTTCCCGGTGTCGAGTTGATCATCAAGCCGCATACCCGCAGCGGCTGGAAACAATCCCTGACCACCGACAGTTCGATCAAGAAATTGCCCAATGTGCGTGTTGCCAGCGACGATGCGCATTCGGTGCATTTGATGAACTGGGCGGATGTCATCATCGATCTGGCAACTTCCGTGGTGTTTGAAGCGGTCAGGGCGAAAAAGCCGGTTCTGGCGGCTGATTATTTGATCGCGGCGCGTTCGGCGGTGGCTTATTACATGCCGGAAACCGAGCTGAAATGCCGTGACGATGTGTATGAAAAAATCAATCATTTCCTGACCCAGGGCTGCGATGCTTTTTATATCGAAGAACACCGGCAGCGCTTCTTGCAGGAAATGCTGGATTACCCGGATGCCGATGTGCTGCCCCGTTACGTATCGCTGCTTGAACAGCTGGCGGATTGAAGTGCGGTTTCAAGCTGCCGTGCAGCGATCAGATGTACCGGTAAACCATGAGGGGGTGTGAGTGCGGGTAAAAGACATCTTGAATGAGTTGGTGGTGGCCGCTTACAAATTTAAAGGCGGCTATACCGATGTGCTGGTGAGGGGGCAGCGAATTTTAATTTCTGTCGATCACTTGCGTACGCTCAATCGTGCCAAGACGTATTCAAAAAAAGAACCGGATACCTTGGATTGGCTTGATAGCTTTGAACCGGGTTCGTGCTATTTCGATATCGGCGCCAATATCGGGCAATATTCGCTATATCCGGCCAAAAAATACGGCGATAAAGTACAAGTGTTTGCTTTTGAACCGCAAAGCAATAACTACTACGCGCTCAATAAAAATATCTATCTGAACAATCTGGGGAAAAATATTTTATCTTACTGCGTGGCGGTGTCGGGGCGCAGTGAATTTTCCAAATTGTATATTCCCAAATTCATTCCGGGTGGAAACCGTTCGCAGTTCGGGCAAGAAGATCTGGAGAACATGAAAATCCCGGCAACGCATATCCAAGGGATGTTCGGTGTGACGTTGGACGATCTGTGCAGCCAATGGGGATTTCCGGTGCCGAATTACATCAAAATCGATGTCGATGGCATTGAAATTCCCATTTTGCAGGGTGCATCGGCGGTTTTGGCAAACCCGGCGCTGAAATCCGTGATCATAGAGCTTGGTACGGATACCGAACAGGAAAAAGCCATTGCCATCATGAAACAGGCCGGTCTCGAAGTGAAACAAAGACCGTCAAAAAATTGGGGCGAAAGCTATTTGATTTTCGGCCGGGTGTGATGCAGTAAAATTTCTTAGGCAGAACATGACGAGTGAAACTGCTGCGCCAATCATTGATGTCGTAATCCCTGTTTATAATGCAGCGGAATTGACCAAGCGCTGCATTGATTCCGTCATCGACTACTTGGGTTCATCGATCAGAACGATCCATATCCAAGACGATGCATCGGGTGCCGAAACCCGCGCCATGCTGGACAATTTATCTTATCCGCAGCTGCATGTTTACCATGCGCCTGAAAATCAGGGGTATGGAAAGTCTGTCAACGATTCGGTAGCGCGTTCCGATGCCGACTGGGTGCTGGTGCTGAATTCCGATATCGAAGTATTGAATAATTTTCTGCCGTGGTTGTGCGGCGCCTTTGCCGCTGATCCTCAACTGGCGGTCATTAGTCCGATGGAAGGCGATAGTGCGGAAACACAAGCCAGCCGTTATGTGCGGCAGCCGGGCGGATATATCGCTACCTATCGTTTCAGAGGCTATGCATTTTTGATCCGTCGCGCTGTTTTTCAGATGATGGGCGGTTTTGATGCGCAATTTGGCCGGGGTTATTATGAAGATACCGATCTGGGGCGGCGGTTGGATCAACAAGGTTGGCGCATGGGCGTGCATCCGGATGCAACCGTTCGTCACGAAACCGGCGCATCGTTTGGGCGCGGGAAAGCTTACCGGGAATTAGTGCAACACAACCGGTCACTCTATCTGTCGCGTTATCCGCTGGCCCGGCAGAATGTGCTGACCGTTTCCGGCAACTCTACTTTGACCGACTTACCATCCAAGATCGCGGATCCGATGGAACAAGTGATGCGGCAAGGCGGGCGGCTGCATTGGCTGACACCAGCGCCATTGCCGCAGTTGTCGTGCTTGCAGATGCGGAATGGTACGGCCGGTTTCAAAACCATTACGAAACTGATGCTGCGCGGCTGGTTGCGCGAAGATAAGCGCATCAACGCTGTATGGATTTTGCCGGGTGTATCCGCAGGGTTGCGAATTTTATTGACACTTTTTGTTCGCCTGCGTCGGCTGGAAATGCGCGAGTGGCAGGGAGATCAGCGCGAATCTGCGCAGCAACAGGATGCTGACAAACGAGATACGGAATGACTGTGCTCCCAGGATTTTCTAAGCTGTTGTAGCGGTTTAAAAAAAAACTTCGATTGGCAGGTCTTATGCAAACATCTATCACACGGCAGGAATTATTTATCCGGTTTGCGTTGGTTCTTGTGTGCGCGGGGTTTTGGCGTGGCGAAGTGAATCTTCTTTCCATTCCATTGCTGGTTATTGCTTGGCTGATGGACGGTGGTCTATCTCGATTGAATCAAGCTCTTAAAGTGCCCTTAGTGCAGGCGATTCTACTGTTGTGTGCGCTGCTGCTGATCGGATTGTCATGGGGCGAATGGCTGGATAGCGGGCGGATGAAATGGGTGAAATACCTTACTTTGCTGATTCTGGTCCCGCTGTATTCGCTGCTGAATAAGGAACGCATACCGTGGATGATCGGCGGATTGGCCGCCGGTTATGTGATTGTCCTCGGTCTGGGTATTTATCAATGGCTGGCGATAGGAGAGCAGGGTATTCCGCTACTGAAAATGTCCTATCTGAGTTTTTCGGCGATGCTCGGCGCTGGCGCGATTGTATCCGCCGGACTTGCGTGCGTGAGCCGCTCGGTCATGCTGGGGATAGTGCTATGGATCGTGGCACTGGCGTTAATCTTTGTGCAATTTCATCAATATGGCAGAGTGTTGCTGCTGGCAACACTGATCGCTATCGTGTTCCAGGCTTATTTACGCTACAAAATAGACATCCGGAAATTCGCTGTCATTTTTATTACGCTATTGACGGCTGCCGGGATTTTTGCCTACAGCAGTCCTGCTTTTCAAGAACGGCTGCTGCTGGTGAAAAGCGATATCGAATTGCTGCAGCAGGGCAATTACAGTTCTAGTTTGGGTTATCGTCTGGCCATGTGGGATGTCGGCTTGCATGCGATTGCGGAACGACCGCTGACGGGTTATGGAACAGGCATGCCGGAGCGCTATTTCGACACGGCGATTGTGACGTATAAAAATGGTCTTTATAAGGACTTGCCGGCGTTTCAGAAAACTGCGCACTATCATAACGATTGGATTGAGATTGGCATGCATGTCGGCGTTCCTGGCATGTTGATCTTGCTGTTTCTATACTGGGGATGGTACCGGGCGTTTGAGAAAAACGGTCTGGGCATACTGGGCGCGGGTTTGGTAAGTTATATTGTGCTGGCGGGGTTGACCGATGCTTTTCTCATTTTTAGCCGGATGCCGTTGCTATTGCTGGCGATTACCGCGCTCGCCATGGTCTGGCAACAACAAAAACCGAAAGGGACTTAAATGACGATGTCAGCGGAGCGGATTGGCACCGAAACAAATTCAACTTGCTATTCGTGCGGCAAGCAAGGCGAAGTCCTGTATCGCGGTCTGACCGACCGGTTGTTTGGCGCGCCAGGCGAATGGACACTGAGAAAATGTACGGATGCCCAGTGCGGTCTGATTTGGCTGGATCCCAGGCCGGCGGTGGACGAGATTGGCAAGGCTTACCGCAATTATTATACGCACGGCCATGCGAATCATGCGCGGCAATCACGCGGGGTACGCATCGTTCGCGCCATTTTGCATACCATTAGTATTTATTTGCTGGGATTGCGGCGTGAACGGCGGCGTTATAAGCGTATTTATCTGGACAAAACACCGCCGGGACGATTGCTGGAAGTGGGCTGCGGTAATGGAAAACGGCTGGCGCGCATGCGCGCATTGGGCTGGGAGGTGATGGGGCAGGAAATCGACCCGGTGGCTGCGGAACATGTGCGTCACGTGAAAGGAATCCCGGTGCATTTAGGGCCGCTTGAAACCATCAAATCGGGTGAATATGATGTGGTGCTGCTGAGTCACGTCATTGAGCATGTGCACGATCCCGCGGCGATGCTGATGACTTGCCATCGTTTGCTGAAGCACAATGGTCTGCTGGTGGTGTTGACGCCGAACGCCGCGAGTTATGGGCACAGTCAGTTTGGCGCCGCCTGGCGCGGTCTTGAGCCGCCCCGGCATTTGCATTTATTTACCAGCCAAACGTTAAGCCAATTGGCGCAGAAAGCCGGTTTCAGCGATCCGCGTTGCTGGACAACACCGGTCGGTGCGTATGGCATTGGTCAGAGCAGTCCGCCATTGGTTGAAGCAGCAATCGGACAACAGTCCATTACGATCCGCGATGTCATGCGGGGGTTCAGGTTCCAGGTGGCTGCTAGCCTGGTTTTTCTGTTTGATAAAAACTCCGGTGAAGAGTGCGTATTAATGGCTTCAAAGAAAACAACTCCACCTTGATGTACGATCATGGAGGTGAAATCAGTGAACGATAGTCAGTCAGCGGTTATTCCTGAATCAGACGGACTCATTCCGGTAAATCCGGAGATTGAAGCGTATATGCGCACTTTGGTTACGCACAGCGATCACCCGGTGCTTGCTGAAATGGAGGAATTTGCACGGCTGAGAAATTTTCCGATTGTTGATCGCTTGGCCGGTATTTTTCTTGAAACCCAGGCGAAAATGATTAACGCCAGACGGGTATTTGAATTTGGCAGCGGGTATGGGTATTCGGCTTACTGGTTTGCCAGAGCGGTTGGTGCCGGCGGGTGTGTGATATGCAGCGATGCGGATGCCAATAATCGCGCGCGTGCCGAGAGATATCTTTCCGCTGCGGATGTGTGGCAACGAATAGAATTTTGCGTGGGGCTGGCGCAGGATGTTTTTGCCCAAACGGATGGGATATTCGATATTTGTTATAACGATGTAGACAAGGGCGATTATCCGGAAATCTGGCGGATGGCGAAGCAGCGTATACGCTCCGGCGGGTTGTATATTGCCGATAATGTGCTGTGGCATGGCCGTGTTGCGTTAAAAGGCCCGCAAGAGACGGTGCGCGGTTCGACTGAAGCGATTATGGAACATAACCGGTTGATTTTTAATGATCCTGATTTTGATGCGTTTATCAATCCAATTCGTGACGGTGTGATCGTTGCCAGAAAGAAATAATAGCCGTGTGTGCCTCTGAACGATGCAAATCCTGGTGCGGAGCTGATTTCCTGATCATGCAATTGGCATGGCGGTTTAATCAATAAATTGGTATAGTTAATATACTTTTCGTTTGCAATGCGGCACGTTTTTTAGGATGTGCACAGTGCTATAAATTATCTTTTTCAAGGAAATAAATTTTTATGCAAATTCATGTTTACGATACGTATGTTAAGGCAAAAGATGGACATACCATGCACTTTGATGTATTCACAGCGGTGAAAGATGATCAAAAAGCGGTTGACTATGCCAAGCAGTGGCTGACAACAATCGGTGAGAGCGATGCGGTTGTGACCAGCCGGGAATGCAGTTTTTGCCATAGCCAGAGTGCTCCGGCAAATGTGGTTGATGAAATCACTAAAAACGGTTTTTATATTTACAAGATGGAAGGCTGTTAATCATCTTGGCGGATGATTGGTCATTGGAATTGATGATGTTTCACTCTTGATACTGATCATTCGCTGAAAAATCGTATCGACAATACTTCTCAAGGTTTTCAAAATGAAGCGGAAATGTAGAAAATTGATATTGGCTGGTGTTATTTTTTCACTCTGTAATGCAGCGCAAGCTGCAGAGCCCAAACTGCTCGGTCAGCATGGTGACTGGACTGCCTATATGTTCATGGAGAACAATAGCAAAGTGTGTTACATGGTGAGCCAGCCGAAAAAATCGGAAGGGAATTATTCAAAGCGTGGCGATGTATTTGCGTTGATTACGCATCGCCCTGCGGAAAAGAGTAAAAATGTTTTCAGCTATATCGCCGGGTATCCTTATAAACCGGGAAGTGATGCGACGGTTACCGTTAACAATCAGAATTTCAAGCTGTTTACTCAGGATGATTCAGCATGGGCTCCCGATCAAGCAACCGATAATAAAATAACGGATGCGATCAAACGTGGAAGCTCTCTGGTGGTTAAAGGTGCATCGGCTCGTGGCACGGAAACCGTGGATACATTCGGATTGAGCGGTTCGACGTCCGCGCATAAGGCAATCTCGGCTGAATGTGGTGTGAAATAACGGTTTCTTATCGTGTAGTTAGAGAATCTCGATCCAGCAGGCGGGAAAAATATGAGTGACAAGATCGTTATTTATCAAAAAACAACTTGCAGTAAATGCAGGGCGACCCTATCTTTGCTCAAAGAGAGTGGTGAAGAGTTCGAGTCAATCAATTATTACGAGGTGCCTTTAACAGTGGATAAACTGTGCGAGTTGATCCAAAAACTTAACCTGCCTGTGCGTGATATTCTACGTCAAGATGAACCCGCAGCGCGTGACCTAAGTGCAGCATCGGACGATGAAATCCTGGTGGCTATGGTTAGAAATCCAGATCTGATTCAGCGGCCCATCGTGGTGCGGGGTAACCAAGCCAAATTGTGCCGTCCGCCGGAGAATGTTTTGGAACTGCTTAATAAGGTCAACAAGTAGGGGGCTGCTTGCCCTTGCATGTGTCAATCTGCAGCACGGTGCTTCTGAGATTAGGTAAGGATCAGTGCTGACATCGCACTGATCCTTATGTGATGTTTGTTGTACTGCGTCTTACTCTGCGGCTGCTGCGTTTTTGTTGTCACCTGAAGAAGCACGAGCTGGCAGTTTCTCGCGAATCCGGGCCGACTTGCCTGCGCGATCTCTGAGGTAATAGAGTTTTGCACGGCAAACGTCACCACGGCGCTTAATTTCTATGCTCGCTATCAATGGCGAATAGGTCTGGAAAGTACGTTCCACGCCTTCTCCGCTTGAAATCTTTCGTACTGTGAACGCTGAATTCAAACCACGATTACGTTTGGCTATTACGACGCCTTCGTAAGCCTGAACGCGTTTACGGTCGCCTTCAACCACATTAACGCTGACAATGACGGTATCTCCCGGAGAGAAATCAGGTATTTCTTTATTCAGGCGTTTAATTTCTTCTGCTTCTAATTGTTCAATAATGTTCATGATATTTCCCCTCTTTCTACCTGGATTTACAGGATTGTTTAAATTCTTCCAACAGTTTTTCTTCTTCCCGCGTCAAGCCATACGCAAATTTCAACTCAAATAAATCAGGACGCTTTAACCATGTTCTGCCGAGTGCTTGCTGTAAACGCCAACGGCGGATATAGGCATGATTGCCTGACATCAATATTTCCGGCACACGATCCCCTTGATACACCTCAGGGCGCGTGTAATGCGGATAGTCCAGTAATCCCTCCACAAATGAATCTTGATTCGCAGATTCGGGATCACCCAAGGCTCCCGGGATTTGCCGCACTATACAGTCAATTAGCACCATTGCAGCCAGCTCGCCGCCGGAAACCACATAATCGCCAATTGAAATCTCAATTTCAACTTGACGATTGATTAGGCGCTCATCCACGCCTTCATATCGCCCGCACAGCATAATCAGTCCTGGCATTTTGCTCAGCTGCGTCACCATTTGGTGGTCAAGCCGTTTTCCCTGGGGTGTTAGATAAGCAACCGTGGGTTTTTCAATCCCAGCAGCATGCTGTCTCGCTTTGGCTTGTATGATGGCATCTTCCAACGGTTGAGCCATCATGACCATTCCGGGACCACCCCCGTACGGACTATCATCGACAGTACGATAATTATTGCTGGTAAAGTCGCGCGGATTCCATGTATTGAGTTGAAAGATATTATTCTTGCTCGCTTTTCCTGTTATGCCATAGTGCGTGATGGCATTAAACATTTCTGGAAATAGCGTAATAACATCGCATTCAAAAGGCATCGCTCATTATTACCTTAATCGTCTTTGCTCCAATCTACCGTAATTCGAGAAAGCTTCAAATCAACTTTGCTGATGAACTGATCAACAAAAGGAATGAGAATTTCTTTTTTATCCTCGTTTCCATTTTGTATGCACAAAACATCATTTGCGCCCGTCTCAAGTAAACCAACAACCTTGCCTAATTCTTCACCCGCTAGATTTTGCACCGTAGTGCCGATCAAATCCGACCAATAATAACCGTCCATTCCATTTTCGGATAAGTCAGGAAGCTGGTCGCGCGGGACCGCTATCTGCATTCCGTTTAAGGCGAAGGCTTGCGTGCGATCGGTATATTCGGCGAATTTTGCATTTAGGATGCTACCGTTTATGCGACCAGAAACAACATGCACCTTTTGCCAGTTTTTACTATCTTTACTTAACCACCACATTGGATAATCCATTAATCCATCGATGTATTCTGTGTACGGATTAACTTTTACCCAGCCATAAACGCCAAATGGGCCGATAATATGGCCCATTATCACCATCGGTGTATTTTGTTCGCTTATTTTAGCTATTTGCTGGCACTGCTTTGCTGGTGGAAAATTGTTTGATTAACCGGGTTGCTGTTGACGATAACTGCGCACCTTGAGATTGCCAATAAGCAACGCGATCTAATTGAACGCGCAATGCTTCTTCGCCACCAGCGGCTCGTGGATTATAAAAGCCAATACGTTCGATAAACCGGCCGTCACGTGCATAGCGGGAATTAGCCACTACCATATTAAAAAACGGACGTTTTTTTGCACCACCCCTTGCCAATCTAATTATAACCATGTTTTTCCTATAAACCTGTCAGTCTAAAAGTGTGAAGCTTGAATTTAATTAACATTTAATTTTACAGTAATTGTTGCAATTCTGACAAGTGATAAAATAGCCATGTATTACCATGATGCTATTAAAGTAAGTGCGGATATCATGTCCAATTACAGTATTTCTGAAGCGGGATTATAAATTGCTCTCAAAGTTTTCCAAGAATTTGATTATCGCTGAATCAAACCAGTGCGTTTCATGTGGTTTATGTTTGCCGCATTGTCCAACTTATCGTGTGTTGAAATCGGAAGCGGATTCTCCGCGCGGGCGTATCGTTTTAATGAATGGTGTTGCCAATGGGCGGATTGCTTTGAATGCGCGATTTATTCAGCATATGGACCGTTGTTTGACTTGCCGGGCTTGCGAAGCGGTTTGTCCAAATAGCGTTTCTTATGGGCGTCTTATTGATGAAACGCGTGCTCTTATTGAGGATCAATCAAAGTCCGTGGCAGTAGCCCGGAGGTCAAACTGGCGCATTGCGCTGGAACGGCTATTGCTGACCCAGCCTGCGCGTTTGGACCGGTTACGCCGATTGCTACATTTCCTGCAAAAAAGAGAATGGCTGCGCGGGTTGCGGAAATCAGGTTTGATCGAAAAAAATCGAATATTTAAATTCATCGCTCAGCTTCCTGTAGTTAAGTTTCCCTATACAGCGGCTGCGGATGGGGGAAATGCTGCGAACGATAATAGTATTTGGCAGCAGGTTTATCCCGCGCAGGGCGAGAAACGTGGTGAAGTTGCATTATTTTTGGGATGTGTGGCGCGTGTGACCGATGTGGCTACCTTAAATTCGAGTATTTATGTATTGAATCGCTTGGGCTACACGGTCCATATTCCGCGCAATCAAACGTGCTGTGGCGCTATCTATCAGCATAGCGGCGCGCTGGAGCAAGCCAATGCGCTGGTGCAACGGAATAAAACGGTCTTTGCTGAATTTGATACGGTGATCAGTACCGCCTCGGGTTGCGGTGTGCAATTACTGGAATCCGGTGTTGCCAGTGAGCAGGGCAAAGTTATGGATATCAACCATTTTCTGGTGGCGGCAAAAGGGTGGGAAAGTATTGATATTGTCCCATTGGCGCAAAAAATCCTGGTGCACGAGCCTTGCAGTTTGCGATATGTATTGCGTGAGCAGGCATATCCTTATCAACTGATTGCCCGGATACCTGGCGCGGAAGCGGTGTCTTTAGCTGGTAATGACCAATGCTGTGGTGCTGCGGGTACTTACTTCATCGATCAACCCGAAATTGCGGATACATTGCTACAAAATAAGATAACTACGGTGCAGGAAAGCAAGGCTCAGTACTTGGTGACTTCGAATATCGGTTGCGCGATGCATATAGCCAATGGATTGTACGAAAACGGAATTCATGTCGAGGTGCTGCATCCGGTTACGCTGCTGGCTAGACAAATGGGGTTGAAATTATAACCGGGTGAATTTTAGTGTACCTAAATGCGGGCATATCGGCCTATAATGGCGCGTCAATTCTTATTCAAGGATGAAGTAAAAGACGATGATTACTATCGATAAGCTTATCATTGGTTTTGACAGCGCCCTGCGGACACTCTCGACACCGGCTCAGACTTTGCGGCCCGTGCCTGGCAATGAACTGCCGGAAGCTGAGATGACGGATGCGGAAAAACGATTATCGTGTGCGTTGATGCGGGTGAATCATGTCGGTGAAGTATGCGCGCAAGCGTTGTATCAGGGGCAGGGACTGACAGCACGCAATGAAACGGTGCAGCAAACGCTGATGCAGGCCGCGCGTGAAGAAACTGAGCATCTGGCTTGGACGGAACGCCGTATCGCTGAACTGGGCGGGCATAAAAGTTTCCTGAACCCGCTCTGGTACGGCGGATCTTTTGCCATCGGTGTAGTGGCGGGCATGCTGGGGGATAAATGGAATCTGGGTTTTCTGGCCGAAACGGAACACCAAGTCGGCGCCCACCTGGCCGGTCATTTGGAGCGTTTGCCCAATCATGACGAGAAAAGCCGCGCCATCGTGTCGCAAATGAAAATTGACGAAGCCAGTCATGCGACCATGGCATTGTCATACGGTGGCGCGGAACTGCCGTTGCCGGTGAAGTTAACCATGAAACTTGGATCGAAATTAATGACTCATACCGCATACTGGGTTTGAGCGCGGCATTACACTGGAAAGATATCGGATAAGAGAGAAACCAGAATAGTCAGGTCACCGGTCAAAACACATTCGCAATGAAAAGTATTAATCTGACACATCATTTTCTAATTGCAATGCCGGCAATGGCAGATTCCGTCTTTTCCAAAACATTGACGTATATTTGTGAACATAACGAGCAAGGCGCGCTCGGTATCGTCATCAACCGCCCCACCGATCTGACACTGATCAACCTGTTCAAACAATTGGGTATTCCACCGGCAGATTCTCTGGCGGATGCGGCGCCGGTGTTATTTGGCGGGCCGGTGCAACTCGACTGCGGATTTGTGCTGCATCAACCGGTCGGTAAGTGGCAATCCACGCTGGCTGTGAATGGGGAAGTGGGATTGACCACTTCGTTGGATATTTTAAAAGCCATCGCCAATGCCGAAGGGCCGGATCAAGTCTTGATCGCGATGGGTTATGCAGGCTGGGCCGCGGGTCAAATCGAACATGAATTGGCGCAGAATGCCTGGTTGACCGTGCCTGCATCAACCAATGTGATATTCGATATGCCAACAGAAGAAAGGCTACCGGCTGCGATGCAGCTACTGGGGATTCAGGACGCCAATCTATCCAATGAAGTTGGGCATGCCTAAATATTAGTTCTGTATGACGGAAAGTCTTCTCGATGAACCACCGGAAAATCATGCACCAGACCAGCTTCCAGCCGGAGCTGTGTTGGCCTTTGATTTTGGAAAAAAACGTGTCGGTGTGGCGATTGGTAATACGGCCGTGGGGGTGGCACACCCGCTGGCAACGGTGGACAGTGAAGTGACGGAACGGCGTTTCGCGCTGATTGGGCAATTGATCCAAACCTGGCAGCCGGTTTTACTGGTTGTGGGTTTGCCGCTGCATAGCGACGGCACGGCGCATGAATTGACGCAATTAAGTCAGCGTTTCGCGCGACGGTTGTCAGGCCGTTTTAATATCCAAGTGATCATGAAAGACGAGCGTTATACCAGCGAAACAGCCAGTGCAACGTTACGCGAAGCTGGTATCACGGGAAGAAAACAAAAAGCGGTATTGGATCAGATCGCGGCACAACAAATCCTTCAATCATTTTTTGATGAGCAGTATGCAATTACCAGACGCTGAGAAAGCATTCGACAGTCTTGCTAAAAAAATCCAAGCCGATGCGGGTAAGGATTTTGTGCTGATCGGTATTCACACCGGCGGGGTGTGGCTGGCCGAGCGCCTGCACAAAGCACTGGGGATCAAGCAACCGCTAGGAATGCTGGACGTTGCTTTTTATCGCGACGATTTCGATAAGATCGGTTTGCATGCGCAGGTTAAACCATCGGAAATACCGTTTGCTGTGGAAGGTGCGCATATTCTGCTGGTGGACGATGTGTTGCAGACGGGGCGTACCATCCGTGCTGCGATCAACGAGTTGTTCGATTACGGTCGACCCGCTTCGATTAGTTTTGCCGCTTTGGTCGACCGGGGCGGCAGGGAATTGCCGATAGCCGCGCAATATACCGGCATTATGCTGGAGTTACCGGCGGATAAAATGCTTGAGTTAAAGTGTGGAGAGAACGGAAAGTTAAGCTTTCATTTGTACGATAAGAGTCTTCCGGAATGATCAATAGGAACCCGCAGCTGGATGAAGATGGCGTGTTGCAGCATTTGCTGACAACCGAGGGATTACCCGCTTCTGTTTTATTGCATATCCTGGATACCGCAGAGTCATTTGTCGGTGTCACGGAACGTGATGTCAAAAAAATTCCCCTGTTGCGCGGGAAGTCGATATTCAATCTTTTTTTCGAACCGAGCACGCGCACGCGCACAACCTTTGAAATCGCCGCCAAACGCTTATCGGCGGATGTGTTCAATCTCAATATCGCCGTTTCCGCGCAATCCAAGGGCGAAACACTGCTGGATACGGTCAACAATCTTTCCGCGATGAATGCGGATATGTTTGTCGTGCGGCATGCGCAGAGCGGCGCGGCGCATTTGATTGCAAAACATGTGCAACCGGATATTCATGTGATCAATGCTGGCGATGGCAGTCACGCGCATCCGACCCAGGCTTTATTGGATATGTTTACGATCCGGCGCTACAAAAGTGATTTCCGCAACTTGCGCGTGGCGATTATTGGTGACATTTTGCATTCCCGAGTGGCGCGCTCCCAAATTCATGCGTTGACCACGCTTGGTGTGCCGGAAGTACGTGTGATCGCGCCTAAAACGCTGCTGCCCAAAATGGTGGAACGCTTGGGGGTGCACGTTTATCACGATATGGCCAAGGGACTCAAGGACATTGACGTGCTGATGATGTTGCGCTTGCAGAATGAGCGCATGAAAGGTGCGAATCTGCCCAGCCCGGAGGAATATTTTAAATATTATGGGCTGACCCCGGAAAAACTGTCGCTCGCCCGGCGCGATGCCATCGTGATGCATCCGGGGCCGATGAATCGCGGTGTCGAAATTGATTCGGAAGTCGCGGATGGCAAACAGTCGGTGATTCTCCCGCAAGTGACATTCGGCATAGCGGTGCGCATGGCGGTGATGTCAATTCTGGCAGGCAATCAGGTTTAGAGGCGGTTGCATGAAAATTCATATTAAAAATGGGCGCTTGATCGATCCAAAAAACGGTATCGATGCCGTGCAAGATATTTTTATTGCCAAAGGTAAAATCGTTGCCATCGGTGCGGCGCCGGATGAATTTCAAGCCAGCCGGGTGATCGATGCGCAATCGCTGATCGTGTGTCCGGGGCTGGTCGATTTGTCCGTGCGTCTGCGTGAACCGGGGCTGGAATATATGGCTACGCTGGAATCGGAAATGGCCGCGGCGGTTGCCGGTGGTGTTACGAGCATCGCCTGTCCGCCGGACACCGATCCGCCTTTGGACGAGCCGGGGCTGGTGGAAATGCTGAAACATCGCGCCAAAAGCCTCAATCAGGCGCATGTCTATCCGATTGGCGCATTGACACAAGGATTGAAAGGTGAACGCTTAACCGAGATGGCCGAACTGAACGACGCCGGATGCGTGGTTTTTGGGCAATCGGACGGGTTATTACCGAATTTGCGAGTGCTCATGCAGGCCATGTTGTATGCATCGACATTCGGTTTCAGCGTGTGGTTGCGTCCGCAGGAAATCACGCTGACCGGCGATGGCGTGGCGCATGATGGCGAAGTGGCAACCCGGCTGGGTTTGCTGACAGTTCCCGTATGCGCTGAAACGATTGCCATCGGCAATATTATTTTATTAACCAAGGAAACCGGCGTCAGAGTGCACTTATGCCGGATTTCCAGCGCTGAGGGCCTGGCGATGATTCGTACAGCCAGGCAGCAAGGTTTGCCGATCACCTGCGACGTGTCGATTAATCATCTGCACTTGTCGGATATGGATATCGGTTTTTTTGATTCCAATTGTCATCTGATGCCGCCATTGCGCAGCTCGAGTGATCGCGATGCATTGCGTCATGGTTTGCTGGATGGCACGATCAGCGCGATTTGTTCGGATCATGCGCCGGTGGATGAAGACGCCAAGTTATTGCCGTTCGGTCAATCCGAGGTTGGCGCGACGGGGGTGGAGTTGTTGCTGCCGCTCACTTTGAAATGGGGATCGGAAATGCGCTTGCCATTGCTCAACGTGTTATCCAAGATTACCTCGGATCCGGCCCGGATACTGGGGATAGACGCGGGGCATTTATCGCTCGGCAGTGCTGCGGATATCTGTATTTTTGATCCTGACCATTACTGGAAGGTGACCTCGTCAGCCATTCAAAGCCAAGGGAAGAACACGCCTTTTATGGGGATGGAAATACCGGGCGGTGTTAAATATACCCTGGTAAATGGTCATATTGTTTACGAGTGCTGAGTCTTCAGCAAAATTTCCCTATCATTTTTGTTTTTAACCGATCATTTGGAGCGCCATGTCAAACCCATTACTTGATTTTTCCGGACTGCCCTGTTTTGCAGAAATAAAGAACGAAGATATCACGCCAGCGATTGAAGCGTTATTACAGGAAAATCGCGCGGTGATTGACAAGGTGCGGGCGGATGACAAAGCATCTACCTGGCAGACTTTTGTGCAGCCGATGACCGATGCCAATGAGCGGTTATCCCGTGCTTGGGGACAAGTGTCGCATCTGAACGCGGTGATGAATACGCCGGAGCTGCGTGAGACCTATAATGCTAATCTGCCTTTGATCACGCAGTTTTATGCCGAGTTATCGCAAGATGTGCGGTTGTTTGAGAAATTTAAACAGTTACGTGCAAGTGCGGAATTCGATCAACTGACTCCGGCGCGGAAGCGAATCATCGACAATGAATTGCGCGATTTCCGTTTGGGTGGTGCCGAGTTACCGGCTGAAAAGAAACAACGTTTCTTGCAAATCCAGGAAGAACTATCCAAGTTGACGTCCACGTTCAGCGATAATTTACTCGACGCCACTAATGCTTATTCATTATTGATTGAAGATGCGGAGAAGGTGGCGGGTATTCCGGACGATGTGCTGCAATCGGCGCAACAGTTAGCCGTAGCGGATGGCAAAACAGGCTGGAAATTCACCCTGCACATGCCATCGTATCTTCCCGTGCTGCAATACGCCGATAACCGCGATTTGCGCGAGCAAATGTACCGCGCCTATGCAACGCGCGCCAGCGAGTTCGATAGTCAGGGTGATTCGAGCAAAGATAATATGCCGTTGATCAACAAAATACTGGAGCTACGCCGCGAAGCGGCGCAAATGCTCGGCTATGATAATTATGCCGAGGTTTCGCTGGCCACAAAAATGGCAACTTCTCCGCAGCAAGTTTTGGATTTCCTGACGAAGCTGGCTGCTAAGGCGAAACCATACGCTGTGGGCGATCTACAAGCATTGCAGCAGTTTGCCGCAGAGAAATTGAATCTGCCGGGACTTGAAGCATGGGATTTGGCGTATGTCAGTGAGAAATTGCGGCAAGAGCGCTACGCTTTTTCGGACCAGGAGGTTAAACAATACTTTCCAGAGGATAAAGTATTGACCGGTATGTTTAAAGTGGTGGAAAAGCTGTACGGCATCCGCATCACGCTTGCGGCGCCTGCACGCAATATTCAGCGCTGGCATCCCGATGTGAAGTTTTTTGATATTCATGACGCCAACGGTGAGCTGATCGGTCAATTTTATTTGGATCTCTACGCCCGGCCTACCAAACGTGGTGGCGCCTGGATGGATGACGCGATTACACGCCGCCGGATCGATCATCAGCACACGGGGAAATCCACCATACAATTACCGGTTGCCTACCTGACGTGTAATTTCTCGGCACCGGTTACGATGGATGATCAACCCCGTCCAGCTTTATTTACGCATAATGAAGTGATTGTGTTGTTTCATGAGTTTGGTCATGGTTTGCATCATTTGATGACCAAAGTGGAAGACTTGGGGGTATCCGGAATTAACGGCGTTGAGTGGGACGCGGTGGAGCTGCCAAGCCAGTTCATGGAAAATTTTTGCTGGGAATGGGATGTGTTGACCGGAATGACTCAGCACATTGAAACAGGAGAATCATTACCCAAAGCGCTGTTCGATAAGATGATAAAAGCCAAGAATTTTCAAAGTGGCTTGCAGATGCTACGGCAGATTGAGTTTGCGCTGTTCGATATGCATGTGCACTTCGATTTTAAACCGGACGGCGATCGGACGGTATTACAGTTACTGGATGATATCCGCAATCAGGTCGCGGTAATTATTCCACCGGACTTCAACCGTTTCCCCAACAGTTTCGCGCATATTTTTGCCGGAGGCTATGCCGCGGGCTACTACAGTTATAAATGGGCGGAAGTGCTTTCGGCGGATGCCTACAGCATGTTTGAAGAAACCGCTTCGGATGGTGTCGTGAATGCAGCGACGGGTTCGCATTTTCTGGAAGAAATTCTGGCTGTGGGAGGAAGCCGCTCCGCACTCGAGTCATTTATTGCGTTTCGAGGCCGTGAGCCGGAATTGGATGCGTTATTGCGCCATAGCGGGATGGAAACGGCGTAACCGGAGAATTGCATCGTTTTGTCCATGCTATTGTTGAATCCATAATTTATAAAGTGCGGGCATAATTTGTCGTATATTGAACGCCGGGCACCTGATGAATTGGAAACTTCCTAATTATTCCGCATAGTATCGATGGATGACCGCCTGAACAAAAATAGCACTTTGTGCGAGGTTGTATTGAACCTATCGTATAAATGTGGCAAGATCGACCGAAATTTTTATTAGAAGAAATAAGAACATGATTAATATTATCCGTACCGTAGCTATTGCTGTGCTGGTTTCTGGTTTGTTTTTAACGGGTTGTGCCTCAACGAAGACAGCGGCGAGCGCGAACGTGAACAACCAAAATAGTGTGAACGATCCTCTGGAATCCATGAATCGCGCTGTTTTTAATTTCAATGAAATGGTGTACGACAATGTTTTTGACCCTGTGGCCAGAGGCTATAAGCGGGTTACACCTGATCCGGTTGAACTGGTTGTTGGAAACTTTTTCTCCAATTTGAACGAAGTGGTGGTAATCACTAACTCCGTGCTGCAATTAAATTACGAGAGCGCGCTTGCCAGTAGTGCACGTTTATTGGTCAATACCACTTTCGGGATATTCGGCATGATCGATATCGCGAGTGATATCAGTGCTGTGAGCGATATTAATCTCAGCAAACGAAATGAAGATTTTGGTCAGACACTGGGACGCTATGGAGTCGGCAGTGGGCCTTACATTGTATTGCCTTTGCTGGGGCCAAGTTCTGTTCGTGATACATTCGGTATCGCTGTCGACAGCTTCTTTATGGATCCTGTGACGCAAGGGGTGACGGGTGTTTTTATGACCGGTGTTCCTTATCTTAATACAACGGCGCTACGTCTCCCTGTAGCTGCAGCGAGAACGGTTAATGCGCGGGCGCAATTCCTGGAACAAGATAAGACACTCGAGGAAGCTGCATTGGACAAGTATGAATTCGTGCGCGATGCTTATTTGCAAAGACGTACAAGTCTGGTGAACAACAAGGCTGAAGAAAAATAGATAGCGCGGGAATCTTTTTTGATCCCGGATGCGTGCCGCATCCGTGCGCATACAAATAGAGTAGATACAACAAGGCACATTGATTAGGAAGCGTACTCCGCTAATCAGTGTGCCTTGTTTTTTGTCAATCCAGGAAAAAAAGCCGATTGCCGCTATGCCGCTACGATGGCAGTCATAGGGTTAGCGTGAATGAGGTGGATTTAGTGATGGTGGAGATTTGAGTTAATGAAGAATTCCGTAGTTATTATAGGAAGCGGATTAGCCGGTTATGCGGTGGCGCGAGAATTACGTAAACTAAATACGGAATTTGATGTCATCATGCTATCTGCCGATCATGGTGGTTTTTATTCCAAGCCCATGCTGTCAAATGCATTGTCATCCGGGAAAACTCCCGAATCGATTGTCAACGGTGACGCCACTCAAATGGCATCACAATTGAAGATTTCCATTCGACCCCACTGCCGTGTCAGTGCGATTGATCAAGCCGCGCGCGCAGTGACATTGGCCGATGGTGAGAAAATTCCCTACAGTCAATTGGTTTTGGCGTTGGGCGCTGATCAAGTGCATTTGCCGCTTTCGGGCGATGGTGTGGCGAATATATTGACTATTAATGATCTTGATGATTATAAAAAATTTCGTATTGCACTGACAGGGAAAAAACGCATCAGCATTATTGGCGCGGGTTTGATCGGTTGTGAATTTGCCAACGATCTGGCAACCGCCGGTTACCATGTCGATGTGATAGATATCAGCGCGCAGCCGCTGGGGCGTCTTCTGCCGTCAGCAGGCGGGGCCTTTATACGGCAAAGGCTGGAAGCGGCGGGTGTGGTATTTCATTTGAACGCAACCACACAGTCCATTGATCAAGCGCAAGAAAGACTACGCCTGACATTCGCCGATGGAAGCGCAATTGAATCTGATATCGTTCTGTCCGCGGTCGGGTTACGCGCGCGTACGAAACTGGCCGCATCAGCCGGTATTCCTGTTAATCGCGGAATTGTCGTTAACCGCTTGTTACAAACACAGTTTGACGATATCTATGCCTTGGGCGATTGCGCCGAAGTTGCAGGAAAAGTGTTGCCTTTTGTGATGCCGATCACGCATGCAGCCCGGGCTCTGGCGGCAACGCTTGCAGGCAATCCGACAGAGGTTCGTTATCCGGCGATGCCGGTTATCGTTAAAACACCCGCATGTCCTGCGGTTGTTTCGCCGCCCGATTTCACTATAAAAGGTGAATGGCATGTGGAAGCCGATCAGAATGGCGTAAAGGCGCTCTATAAAGATGATACCGGTCGATTGCTTGGTTATGCTTTGTTGGGTGCGGCGACGCAGGAGAAAAATAGCCTCACTCCTCATTTACCTCCGGTATTGGAGTAAGAAACATTTCTTGCTTTTGATGATCTACTCTCGGACGAGCCATTTAAAAAATTCACGATACGTGCAGCGATGAAATTTCTCTTTGATCTATTCCCGGTAATTTTATTTTTCCTGGCGTTCAAGCTGTACGATATCTTCATCGCCACTGCGGTTGCGATAGTGGCAGCGATTGCACAAATAGTTTGGCTTTGGTTTCGCAATCGCCATGTCGATAAGATGATGTGGATCAATTTGGCTGTTATTGTCATTTTTGGTGGTGCGACATTAATATCCCAGGATGAGATGTTTATCAAATGGAAACCAACCGTGTTGTATTGGTTGATCGCAACCGTTTTATTAGGATCCAATGTAATTTTTAGAAAAAACCTGATACAGGCCATGCTTGAGAAACAGATGGTTTTACCGCCTTTTGTCTGGAGCAGACTCAATTTAAGCTGGGTGGGGTTTTTTCTCACGATGGGGTGTGTCAACCTTTATGTCGCGTTTAATTTTCCGGTAGATACCTGGGTTACATTTAAGCTTTTTGGTGCGACGGGATTGATGCTTGTTTTTGTTATCGGACAAGTGTTGATGTTGGGAAAATATTTGAAAGATGCACCGGCCACATTGACTGCGGATGCTCCTGCCGGTGAGCCGGATGATTTCAAGGGTGAAAGAGAAAATAAAGCGAACAAGGAACGATAATGTTATATGCCATTAATGGAGAAGATGTGCCGGATAGCTTGGGAAAACGGATGACAGTCCGTCCGGAGCATCTGAAAAGAATTCAAGTATTACAAGATGAAGGACGCTTGGTTTTGGCCGGTCCTTATCCGGCTATCGACAGTCAAGATCCTGGTCCCGCAGGGTTTTCCGGCAGTTTGATTGTAGCTGAGTTTGAGTCCTTGGAGGCAGCGCAGGCGTGGGCTAACGCCGATCCCTACGTGAGTGCGGGCGTCTATCAGAAAGTGACCGTAAAGCCTTTTAAAAAAGTGTTACCGGCGTAAGGCAACTGCAAAACCATTTCTTCAACAGTATCAAGTTATTCAATAGAAATAATGGGCTGTAGAGATTCACGTCGATTCAGTTAAGGCGTATACTTTCTCGCGGCGATATATTCTGGCGAATATAAATTTTATCTCAATCACAAAAAAGGAAATTCAATGCGTTTGACGAAATTCTCACAGGCAATGATGATTAGTGTTTTAGGAATGATGACGCTATCAGCTCAAGCCCAATCGACAGGTACCGTGGCTAAGGTGAATGGCGTAGCAATTCCGCAGTCACGTCTGGAATTAATGGTGAAGGCCAGTGCGGCGCAGGGACAGCCTGATGGTCCGGAAATGAGAAAGGCTTTGCGTGAAAATCTGATTGCTGAAGAGATCCTCGCGCAAGAAGCAGTGAAAAAGAAGCTGGATAAAGATCCCGACGTAATTGCACAACTCGAAATAGCTCGTCAGGCAGTGCTGGTCAGAGCTTTCCAAGCGGATTACATCAGAAATAATGTGGTGAGTGAAGAGACTTTGCGCAAAGAATACGAAGTTCTGAAAGTGCAAATGGGGGATAAAGAATACAAGGCACGCCATATTCTTGTCGCCAATGAAAATGAAGCCAAGGATATTATTGCAAAACTCAAAAAAGGCGGTAATTTTGCAAAAATAGCTGAAGAGAAATCGGTTGATGACGGCAGTAAAGAAAATGGCGGTGAGCTTAATTGGAGCCCACCGGCAGCTTATGTCAGACCATTTTCCGAAGCACTGGTGAAATTATCCAAAGGGGGATTGACGGAACAACCCGTGCAAACATCTTTTGGCTGGCACGTGATTCAGTTAATGGATATCCGTCCAATGGAAGTACCACCTTTTGAAGAAGTTAAACAAAATATTCAGCAACGTGTATTGCAGCGCGAATTTGGAACAGTGGTGCAAGAATTGCGCAGCAAAGCAAAAGTAGAGTAACACTTGCAATTGTGATGTGCCCTGGGTAGATCGGATTGCGATGCTGTGTTTTTACAGCGAAGCAGTCTTTTCTACCCGGGGGGATAGTGCGCAAAGCAACTCATAGCTGGTTGTACCGGCACTCTGAGCAACTTCATCAACATCCAATCCTTTGCCCCATAATGTAACGGGGCTATTCAGTCCGGCATTTTCAATACCGGTTAAGTCTACCGCAAGCATGTCCATTGACACCCGGCCCAACAACCGGCTGCGTTGATTATTGATCAATACTGGGGTGTTTGTTGGTGCGTGGCGTGGATATCCATCCGCGTAGCCGCATGCGACAATACCGATGCGCATTGGCTCGGCCGTTTGAAAAAGGCCGTGATAACCGACTCTGTCACCAACTCCCAAATCCTGTGTGGCAATAATTCTGCTCGAAAGCGTCATGACGGGCTGCAAGTGCAACTCTGCTGCGGTTTTATCCGTAAAAGGCGAGGCCCCGTAAAGCATAATGCCAGGGCGCACCCAATCGGTATGCGTGACAGGATAACGAATGATTGCTGCTGAATTTGCGAGTGAGCTGGGATAATGGCGGTACTCTTTCGTGATGGTTTCAAAGTACTGTAACTGCCCAATGACATTCTCTGCTTCGCCAGGTTCATCAGCGGAAGCAAAATGTGTCATCAATGTAATGTTTTTGTAGTATTGCTTCTCGATCAGTGTGCCGATGGCTTGTGAAAATTGCTGTGGCGCTAGCCCCAAACGATTCATCCCAGTATTAATCTTTATAAATAAATCAATGTTGTAATGCTTGGAAGCTGACAACATGGCAATTTGCTCAGCATGATGAACGACCGCGCTCAAACGGTATTGCTCAAAGATCGCTAATTCTTCGGTTGAAAAAAAACCTTCCAGGAGCAGGATCGGATGCTGGTAACCGGCATCACGCAGGCATATTGCCGCATCCAACTCCAGTAACGCGAATCCATCGGCATCTTTCAGGGCACTGGCGCTATGGAGTAATCCATGACCGTAAGCATTGGCTTTAAGGATTGCCATGATGCGCGACTGTGGGGCATGTTTGCGGACTATGGACAGATTATGAGTTAAAGCGGCAAGGTCGATAAAAGCTTGGGTAGGGCGTGGCATGAATTTAATGTTCAGAATAAGCAAGAGCGAGTATTATTCGCAAGTTTTTTTATAATAATCTAATTTTGTGATGCCGATTTAACTATTATGTCGACATACCTTAACATGCAAAGCGGCATGATATGCTAATCTAATCTTGTGCGCCCGACTGGAAGCGCTTGAATAGATCTGCAGTTGGTGATTTTGTTACACAGGTGATGTGTTGCATGAAAGAATGACTCAACACCTGAATTCACTCAGAAAAAATAAATATACAAGGAAATAGCTTGGAACGCGGTTTTTATACGATTATGGCAGCGCAGTTTTTCTCTTCTTTGGCAGATAACGCGTTGCTGGTTGTGGCGATTGCACTGTTGATTGATTTACATGCACCTGCCTATTTAACACCCATGCTGAAGTTTGTTTTCGTGTTGTTCTACGTGATTCTGGCTCCTTTCGTTGGCGCATTTGCGGATTCTATGCCGAAAGGGCGCGTCATGTTCATTAGCAACACCATCAAAATTACCGGCTGTGGATTACTCTTCATCGCCATGCATCAATATTTCGCATTGGCTGCGTACGCGGTAGTGGGACTCGGTGCGGCCGCTTATTCGCCTGCCAAGTACGGCATTTTGACCGAATTATTGCCCGCGGAGAAATTGGTGATCGCCAATGGCTGGATCGAAGGATTAACGGTAGCATCGATAGTGCTGGGTACGGTATTGGGCGGTGTGCTGATTACACCGGCTGTAGCAGGCACGCTGCTGCAGTTTGATTTTCCTGTGATCGACACGGGGATCGATAACGCATTGGAAAGCGGTATCCTGATCATCGCCGTCATTTACGCCATCGCCGCGTTGTTTAATCTGTATATCCCGAATACCGGCGTTGATCATCGCATTCCCAAAAAGAATCCTTTCTTTCTGATTCACGAGTTTAGACACTGTGTGAAATTATTATGGACCGACAAGCTGGGGCAGATCTCGCTTGCGGTGACCACGCTGTTTTGGGGCGCGGGTGCGACATTACAGTTTATTGTGTTGAAATGGGCCGAAGTGGCGATGAATTATCCGCTCAATCAAGCTGCGCAATTGCAGGGTGTGGTTGCAGTGGGAATTGCCGTGGGCGCTGTGATGGCAGCCCGGTGGATTTCGCTGCGGCAGTCCGTCAAAGTGATTCCATTGGGCATTGCGATGGGCATTGTGGTGATGGCGATGATTCTGGTAAAAGATTTATGGATCGCAATCGCATTGCTGATGCTGATTGGCGGCCTGGCAGGATTCTTCGTGGTACCGATGAATGCTTTACTGCAACATCGCGGACATATTTTGATGGGTGCGGGGCATTCCATTGCGGTGCAAAATTTCAATGAAAACCTGAGTATTCTGGCGATGTTGTTACTCTATGCATTGCTGATATGGTTTGAAGTGCACATCTATATTGTGATTGCCGCTTTCGGATTATTTGTTTCGGTCATGATGGCATTGATACGGAAATGGCATTTATTAAATCAAAGTAAAGAAGACTCGCTTCATTTGATCGGGGCAAAGAAAATACACTGATCATGAAGGGCAGATGCTATCGCAGTGATTGCATCGTTGTTTGTGCGAAACACAAATCTTTCCAAGCTTTTGCTTTTTCAGGCAGAGAACGTAGCAGATAAGCCGGATGGTAGGTAACAATCAACGGTATGCCTGAATAATCGTGTACTTTGCCACGCAAACTGGAAATGCTGTCGTCGCACTTTAAAAGATTCTGCGCGGCAACCTTGCCTAACGCGACGATGAGCTTGGGTCTGATTAATGTGATCTGCCGGGTTAAGTAAGGTTCGCATTGCAGCGCTTCATTCGAGCTCGGATTTCTGTTATTGGGCGGGCGGCACTTGACGATATTGGCGATATAAACGTGCTCGCCGCGCTTTAAGTGTATCGCGGCAAGCATTTGATCCAGCAGCTTGCCGGCTTGACCGACAAACGGTTCTCCGATTTCATCTTCGCGCGCGCCGGGACCTTCTCCAACGAATAGCCAATCGGCATTTTCAGCGCCAACGCCAAATACGGTCTGGGTGCGTGTTTGGCTTAAAGGGCATGCAACACAATGTGCTACCGCCGCCTTCAACTGATCCCAATCCATCTGAGTTATGGGCGACTGTGCCGTACTTTTCTCAGACTCGGACGGCAGCGGTAAATTTCCGCTTTCAGCAACATGTGGTTCAGCTGCTTCGCTGTGCTGCGTAGTGTCTGATTTTAACCGCCACACCGGCAGCAAATTCAACTCCTTCAGTATTTGCCTGCGCCGGGTATTCATAACATCAGCCGCATAACAAGCGCATCTTCGCGTCCGCACATGGCGGGGTAGTAGCCTTTGCGTGTGGCGATATGCTGAAAACCCATTTGTTTGTATAGCTGTGCGGCACCTTGATTGGATTCGCGCACATCCAGGAAAATCGATTTTGCGTTTTGTTCTTTGGCATGCTGAATGAGGAATTGCAGCATTTTTTTCCCCAAGCCCTGTTTTTGCCAGTTGGCGGCAATGCCGAGGGTGAGGATATGGCCTTCTTCAGGACTCATCATCATGATTCCGTAACCCATCAGCGCATCGGTTTGTTGCAGAACCCGGCACACATATCCGGTTTTGATGGAATCGGCAAAGTTTCCCAGTGACCATGGAAACAGAAAGATTTCCCGCTCGATCAGGATAATACGATCCAGATCGGAAAGTTGCATCGGTCTGATTTCAATAGGTTGTTGCGCTGCCATGTTCATCGCTCGTTTTCCTTTAGCGCGACTTTGTTGCGGATATATACGGGCATTGCATGAGCCGGATCAATACATGCGCCATCGCGGAATTTAGGAAGCGCAAGTTGCGCCACTTCTAGTGCTCGCGGGTGTAGTCCATGATGGATCTGTTCAATATGTTCGCGATACAACTGTGATAAATCCGGATAAACATCAAAGCCGCTGCCGCATCCATGCCACCCATTACCGGAAACTGCTGGCGCTTGTTGCGGCAGGCAGAGTGCGGGCGGGTTGATAATTATCCAGCCGATATGTGCCGATTTCTGATAGGCGGCATAATAAAGCTCGCCCATACGGGCATCAAGGGCTACGATCACTTTCTCTGCGTCAGTTTGTTGTGCGACGGCTTCCAGTGTGCTGATTGCCGCAACCGGGAGGCCGGTGGCGTAAGCCAAACCTTGCGCAACGCCGCAGGCAATGCGTAGACCGGTAAAAGATCCGGGACCTGCGCCGAAAGCGATGCCATCCAATTGTTGCAATGCTAATTCTGCTTCGGCCAGGAATTTTTGTACCATCGGGAGAATCATTTCAGAATGCGTGCGTCCGGCAAGGATTTCCTGACCGGATACTGTGCCGTCCAGACTGAGTGCGACGGAACAAAATTCAGTAGAAGTTTCGAGAGCGAGAATTTTCAAGTTAATTGCGGGCCGAGGTATGTGGGAGTTTTACTGTCAATGCGATTGAGAAATAAGTTTGATCTATGGAGTTCTTGCTGCTGGCTGCTTATTTTAACCGCCAGTGACCGAGTGGAACATAGTCAACGCCTGTTTGTGTTGGTTTCGATTGCAACAGAATCCATTCACTGACAGGCCAATGAATCGGATTGATCAGCTCCGTATTGACTGGATGCGCGGCTTTCCGGAAGAGCGTAAGGTGCGGTTTGTACACCCGGCGGTCAAATGGGAATCCGGCTTCTGACAGAGTTGATTGTAATGCAGCAACCAGATCGAACAGTTCAGCCGGGAATTGCTTCGCGTGGAGGTAAATAATTTGATTGTGTTTCCAATAGCTGATCTTATCCAAACAAAGCGCAAATTTCTGTGCTGCTATATTTCTCATAATGTGACGGAGCGTTTCGATGCGATGAACGCTGACATTACCCAGAAATACCAGCGTGAGGTGAAAATGCGGTATCACGATTTGTCGCCCGTCGCAAATGGGCGCCAGTAATTCTGCCTGGTGCGTCAGCTGTCTTTGTACAATTTTACTGGGAGAAATAGCAAAGAACACACGAATGGATTTTATTTCCGGATCAGCATCTTGTTTAGTCAATCTTACTTTCCGCGCGGTCGATCAGGCATACGACTTCGGCTGCGATGCCTTCTTTGCGGCCGATCGCGCCCAGATGTTCGGCTGTTTTGGCTTTAATATTGATGTTGCGTGCTGATGTTTGTAGATCTTGTGCAATATTGGCGATCATTGCCGGGATATGCGGTGCCATTTTTGGGGCTTGCGCAATAATGGTTGCATCGAGATTGACGATTTTGTAATGATTATTTTCCAGCAAACTGTATACATTGCGCAGCAGCACGCGGCTATCAATATTTTTGTAGCGCGGATCGGAATCGGAAAAGTGTTGTCCGATGTCTCCCAACGCCGCCGCACCTAACAGTGCATCACAGATGGCATGCAATAACACATCCGCGTCCGAGTGGCCAAGCAGGCCTTTTTCATGCGGGATCGTAACGCCGCCTATGATCAACTGACGTCCTTCAACCAGTTGATGAACGTCAAAACCTTGTCCTATTCTTATCGTGCTCACGGATGATTCCTTTTTTGTATGATCAATTCGGCCAAAGCCAAGTCTTGGGGGTAGGTTACTTTAAAATTGTACGTATCGCTAGACACCAGTTTGGGGTGAAGCCCTAATGCCTCAACGGCACTGGCATCATCCGTCACACTAATATTTGTCGCATTTTGCAGTGCCCGGGTGAGTAGCTCGCAGCGAAACATTTGCGGTGTTTGCGCTTGCCATAGATTATCGCGTGATTCAGTTTGTCTCACGTGGTTGTCTGCGTCACTGCGCTTCAAAGTATCGGCTACAGGTACAGCCAATAATCCACCTACTGCGTCACTGGCTAATTCACTGATCAATTTATCCAGTTGATCTAATGTTAAGCAAGGTCTGGCAGCATCGTGCACCAACACCCAGTCTTGTGGATTAATCAGGTTCTTTTGCTGTGCGGCGGTAAGGCCATTGAGCACGCTGTCCGCCCGGGTTGCGCCACCGCACTGTAATACTGTTAATTTTTGAGAAAATTCGGACCAATCGGATTGAGACCAATGGGTGTCGCCGGGTGCCAGTACGATAAATACCCCCGCAATCGACCGATTGTTACATAATGTTTTGATTGCATGATAGATCATCGGTTTGCCGCATAACGGCAAGTATTGCTTGGGGAGTTCGTTCCCCATGCGTGAGCCTGAGCCAGCGGCAGGAATTAAGGCAAAGAATTTGGACATTATTTAAGCGGTGACGAGATCGGTTTTAAAAAATAGGTTAGCGGATAAAAGTGTGCGGTCAGCTAACCATATATATAAGCCGGTCATTATAATTTTTTATTAATCGCTTGTTTGAAATTGTTACCAATCGTTCTTGCGTGTTATCGGGAATATATATGCAATGACTGGATTGGCGGACGGCGCCCGGAACTAGAATCCAGTAAACGGTATAATCAGTAAATTCAAACTAAAGGTGAAATATATGGAAGCAGAACAAATTAATGCAATTTCTAATCATCTCCAGGATCTGGGCAATCGTGCCGGTGAATTACGGAGGTTTCTTTGACTTCGATGCTAAACAGACTCGATTAAATGAGTTAACGCGTTTGCTTGAGGATCCGGCAATCTGGAATGATAGTAAGCGCACTCAAGAAATTGGACAAGAAAAAAAGCTGTTGGAAGATATTGTGGTGACATTGGTATCAATGGAGCAGCAGTTGCAGGATGCGGAAGAGTTATTTCAAATTGCGAAGGAAGAAAGCGATGAAGCGGCGCTTGAGAGTATTGACGTTGATGTCAATAAGGTAGAGCAGGTCATTGCAAATCTGGAGTTTCGCCGTATGTTTTCCGATCCGATGGATCCAAAGAATTGTTTTGTCGATATTCAATCGGGTTCGGGTGGAACGGAAGCGCAAGATTGGGCTGCCATGCTTGAGCGTATGTATCTGCGCTATTGTGAAAGGCAAGGATGGGCAGTTGAAGTTTTGGAAGAGTCACCGGGGGATATTGCCGGCATCAAGAGTGCTACCTTGAAAGTGACAGGTGAATATGTGTATGGATATTTGCGCACTGAAACAGGTGTGCACCGTTTGGTTAGAAAATCACCGTTTGATTCCGGTAACCGGCGTCATACCTCATTTGCAAGTGTTTTTGTTTATCCTGAAGTCGACGATACGATAGAAATTGAAATTAATCCGGCCGATTTGCGCATAGATACATTCCGCGCATCGGGTGCGGGAGGTCAACATATCAATAAAACCGATTCCGCTATTCGCATTACTCACAATCCGACGGGGATAGTTGTGCAATGTCAAAGCGGACGTTCGCAACATAGAAACAAAGCAGATGCGATGGTTATGCTGAAATCGCGTTTGTATGAAGCGGAGCTGCGTAAACGTAACGAAGAAAAGCAAGCCATAGAAGAAACGAAGACAGATATTGGTTGGGGTCATCAAATCCGATCTTATGTATTAGATCAGTCTCGCATAAAAGATTTGCGGACAAATGTTGAAATCGGGAACACGCAAAGTGTTTTAGATGGAGATTTGAACAGCTTTATTGAAGCGAGCTTGAAACAGGGTGTGAAATGATAATTTAAATAAAAAAAGATGAGCAGCATGAGTGACTGTAATTAAAGGAATTTTCTCAGTAGGCAAGCTTCTTGAGGTTATTTAATTAAAATTATCTGCAGAAATTGCTTGACCGGTCTTTTAGACTCTGTATAATTCCGCTTCTCGCTACTGCGCAACATTAAAAACAAGTAGCAACGCTCTTTAAAAAATTACAATCGATAGGTGTGAGTACTTAAATTGAGATTAGATTCGAAAGAATCAAAAAATTTAAATACTCGCAAGAAATAATAGATATTGGTTTTATTAATCAACATCATAATACGTCAAGCGAGAGTTTTACCAGAATTAAACTTAAGAGTTTGATCCTGGCTCAGATTGAA
The DNA here is from genome assembly GCF_033063335.1 of Nitrosomonas sp. Is24. Lineage (NCBI taxonomy): Bacteria > Pseudomonadati > Pseudomonadota > Betaproteobacteria > Nitrosomonadales > Nitrosomonadaceae > Nitrosomonas > Nitrosomonas sp. Is24. The sequence goes on from NZ_JAWJZG010000001.1 coordinate 493,509, forward strand.
CGCTGGCGGCATGCTTTACACATGCAAGTCGAACGGCAGCACAAGTGCTTGCACTTGGTGGCGAGTGGCGGACGGGTGAGTAATACATCGGAACGTGTCCTAAAGTGGGGGATAACGCATCGAAAGATGTGCTAATACCGCATAATCTCTGAGGAGAAAAGTAGGGGATCGAAAGACCTTATGCTTTTGGAGCGGCTGATGTCTGATTAGCTAGTTGGTAAGGTAATGGCTTACCAAGGCGACGATCAGTAGTTGGTCTGAGAGGACGACCAGCCACACTGGGACTGAGACACGGCCCAGACTCCTACGGGAGGCAGCAGTGGGGAATTTTGGACAATGGGCGCAAGCCTGATCCAGCAATGCCGCGTGAGTGAAGAAGGCCTTCGGGTTGTAAAGCTCTTTCAGTTGAAAAGAAAAAGTTGTGACTAATAATCATGACTCATGACGGTATCAACAGAAGAAGCACCGGCTAACTACGTGCCAGCAGCCGCGGTAATACGTAGGGTGCAAGCGTTAATCGGAATTACTGGGCGTAAAGGGTGCGCAGGCGGTTCTGTAAGTCAGATGTGAAATCCCCGGGCTTAACCTGGGAACTGCGTTTGAAACTGCAGAGCTAGAGTGCAGCAGAGGGAGGTGGAATTCCATGTGTAGCAGTGAAATGCGTAGAGATATGGAAGAACATCGATGGCGAAGGCAACCTCCTGGGCTAGCACTGACGCTCATGCACGAAAGCGTGGGGAGCAAACAGGATTAGATACCCTGGTAGTCCACGCCCTAAACTATGTCAACTAGTTGTCGGGTCTTAATAGACTTGGTAACGTAGCTAACGCGTGAAGTTGACCGCCTGGGGAGTACGGTCGCAAGATTAAAACTCAAAGGAATTGACGGGGACCCGCACAAGCGGTGGATTATGTGGATTAATTCGATGCAACGCGAAAAACCTTACCTACCCTTGACATGTCAGAAAATTTTCAGAGATGAATTTGTGCCCGAAAGGGAATCTGAACACAGGTGCTGCATGGCTGTCGTCAGCTCGTGTCGTGAGATGTTGGGTTAAGTCCCGCAACGAGCGCAACCCTTGTCATTAATTGCCATCATTTGGTTGGGCACTTTAATGAGACTGCCGGTGATAAACCGGAGGAAGGTGGGGATGACGTCAAGTCCTCATGGCCCTTATGGGTAGGGCTTCACACGTAATACAATGGCGCGTACAGAGGGTTGCCAACCCGCGAGGGGGAGCTAATCTCAGAAAGCGCGTCGTAGTCCGGATCGGAGTCTGCAACTCGACTCCGTGAAGTTGGAATCGCTAGTAATCGCGGATCAGCATGTCGCGGTGAATACGTTCCCGGGTCTTGTACACACCGCCCGTCACACCATGGGAGTGGGTTTCACCAGAAGCAGGTAGTCTAACCGCAAGGAGGGCGCTTGCCACGGTGAGGTTCATGACTGGGGTGAAGTCGTAACAAGGTAGCCGTAGGGGAACCTGCGGCTGGATCACCTCCTTTCAAGAGTATCTCGTTTAAGTACTCACAACCTATCGATTGTTTATAGGCAAGACTAAAAAAATCAAAAGCTTGTGCTAATGTTTGAGTGGAATTTGGGCTCATCAAGGGTCTGTAGCTCAGTTGGTTAGAGCACACGCTTGATAAGCGTGGGGTCGGTGGTTCAAGTCCACCCAGACCCACCAACATATAGGGGGTGTAGCTCAGCTGGGAGAGCACCTGCTTTGCAAGCAGGGGGTCATCGGTTCGATCCCGTTCACCTCCACCAATTTATAGTTCTTAAGCGCTGGTATTAGTAAAAACTATTTTTTATCATCATAAGCTTGTGTGATATATTTCTTGCCTGTTGAAATTAATTTTGTTCTTTAAAAATTTGGAAAAAGTAAAATATTTATTTGTATCAAATAATCGTAAATTTTTTGATTATTTGTGAAATAAATTATGGGTTAGATTGTATCTTAAAAATAATGCAACAAGTATAGAGACTATAATTTCATTAAGTTATTAAAGTTATAGGATCAAGTGAATAAGTGCATGTGGTGGATGCCTTGGCGATTACAGGCGATGAAGGACGTGGAAGCCTGCGAAAAGCTTCGGGGAGCTGGCAAACAAGCTATGATCCGGAGATATCCGAATGGGGAAACCTGACTCTTGCTTAATTAGTTTTGATTTTTATTAAAATTAATTGAGCAGGAGTCAACCTTAGCTGAATATATAAGTTAAGTGTAGCGAACCTGGAGAACTGAAACATCTAAGTAACCAGAGGAAAAGAAATCAACCGAGATTCCCAAAGTAGTGGCGAGCGAACTGGGATCAGCCTTCAATATTTAGTATTTGAATTAGTCAAATTTTCTGGAAAGTTAAACCGTAGTGGGTGATAGTCCCGTAGGCGAAAATTCAAATATAGAACTAAGATTGAGATAAGTAGAGCGGGACACGTGAAATCCTGTTTGAAGATAGGGGGACCATCCTCTAAGGCTAAATACTCGTAATCGACCGATAGTGAACCAGTACCGTGAGGGAAAGGCGAAAAGAACCCCGGAAGGGGAGTGAAATAGATCCTGAAACCGCATGCATACAAACAGTGGGAGCCCGTAAGGGTGACTGCGTACCTTTTGTATAATGGGTCAGCGACTTACATTCAGTAGCAAGCTTAACCGGATAGGGGAGGCGCAGCGAAAGCGAGTCTTAATAGGGCGTATAGTTGCTGGGTGTAGACCCGAAACCAGATGATCTACTCATGGCCAGGATGAAGCGAGGGTAACACCTCGTGGAGGTCCGAACCCACTAATGTTGAAAAATTAGGGGATGAGCTGTGGGTAGGGGTGAAAGGCTAAACAAATCTGGAAATAGCTGGTTCTCTCCGAAAACTATTTAGGTAGTGCCTCATGTATCACCTTTGGGGGTAGAGCACTGTTATGGCTAGGGGGTCATTGAGACTTACCAAACCATTGCAAACTCCGAATACCAAAGAGTGCGAGCATGGGAGACAGACATCGGGTGCTAACGTCCGGTGTCAAAAGGGAAACAACCCAGACCCTCAGCTAAGGTCCCCAAGACACAATTAAGTGGGAAACGAAGTGGGAAGGCATAGACAGTCAGGAGGTTGGCTTAGAAGCAGCCACCCTTTAAAGAAAGCGTAATAGCTCACTGATCGAGTCGTCCTGCGCGGAAGATGTAACGGGGCTCAAATTGTGCACCGAAGCTAGGGATTTACATTTTATGTAAATGGTAGGAGAGCGTTCCGTAAGCCTGCGAAGGTAGTTTGTAAAGACTGCTGGAGGTATCGGAAGTGCGAATGCTGACATGAGTAGCGATAAAGGGAGTGAAAGACTCCCTCGCCGAAAACCCAAGGTTTCCTGTGCAACGTTAATCGGCGCAGGGTGAGTCGGCCCCTAAGGTGAGGCAGAAATGCGTAGCTGATGGGAAACTGGTTAAAATTCCAGTACCTTTGTTCAATGCGATGTGGGGACGAAGAAGGTTAACTCAGCCGGGTGTTGGATGTCCCGGTTCAAGCGTGTAGACGTGCTGTTTAGGTAAATCCGGATAGCTTAGTTGAGACGTGATAACGCAACACTCTTAGGAGTGCCAAGTGAGCGATACCATACTTCCAGGAAAAGCCACTAAGCTCTAGTTGAATAGAGACCGTACCGTAAACCAACACAGGTGGGTAGGATGAGAATTCTAAGGCGCTTGAGAGAACTCAGGAGAAGGAACTCGGCAAAATAGCACCGTAACTTCGGGAAAAGGTGTGCCCTCTGTATGTGTAGCGCCTCGCGCGTGAAGCAGAACAGGGTTGCAATGAATTGGTGGCTGCGACTGTTTAATAAAAACATAGCACTCTGCAAACACGTAAGTGGACGTATAGAGTGTGACGCCTGCCCGGTGCCGGAAGGTTAAATGATGGGGTGCAAGCTCTTGATTGAAGCCCCGGTAAACGGCGGCCGTAACTATAACGGTCCTAAGGTAGCGAAATTCCTTGTCGGGTAAGTTCCGACCTGCACGAATGGCGTAACGATGGCCACACTGTCTCCTCCTGGGACTCAGCGAAGTTGAAATGTTTGTGAAGATGCAATCTCCCCGCGGCTAGACGGAAAGACCCCGTGCACCTTTACTGTAGCTTTACATTGGACTTTGATAACATTTGTGTAGGATAGGTGGGAGGCTTTGAAGTGAATTCGCTAGAATTCATGGAGCCATCGTTGAAATACCACCCTGGTGTTGTTGAGGTTCTAACCTAAATCCATTATCTGGATTGGGGACCGTGTATGGTAGGCAGTTTGACTGGGGCGGTCTCCTCCCAAATTGTAACGGAGGAGTACGAAGGTACGCTAGGTACGGTCGGAAATCGTGCTGATAGTGCAATGGCAAAAGCGTGCTTAACTGCGAGACTGACAAGTCGAGCAGGTGCGAAAGCAGGTCATAGTGATCCGGTGGTTCTGTATGGAAGGGCCATCGCTCAACGGATAAAAGGTACGCCGGGGATAACAGGCTGATTCCTCCCAAGAGTTCATATCGACGGGGGAGTTTGGCACCTCGATGTCGGCTCATCACATCCTGGGGCTGTAGCCGGTCCCAAGGGTATGGCTGTTCGCCATTTAAAGTGGTACGTGAGCTGGGTTTAAAACGTCGTGAGACAGTTTGGTCCCTATCTGCCGTGGGCGTTGGAAGTTTGAGAGGACCTGCTCCTAGTACGAGAGGACCGGAGTGGACGCACCTCTGGTGTACCGGTTATGACGCCAGTCGTATCGCCGGGTAGCTATGTGCGGACGAGATAACCGCTGAAAGCATCTAAGCGGGAAACTCTCCTCAAGATAAGACTTCCCGAGGGTTTAACCCTCCTAAAGGTTCGTCGAAGACTACGACGTTGATAGGTCGGGTGTGGAAGCATAGTAATATGTTAAGCTAACCGATACTAATTGACCGTGAGGCTTGATCCTATAACTTTGATAATTTTTGTTATTAATATACTCTAATCCATTTTACTTTTTCCTTTTTGAATAATATTTGTTTAATATTATTCAGTTTCAAGTTACGCTTGGCGGCCATAGCACTTTGGACCCACCTCTTCCCATCCCGAACAGAACCGTGAAACGAAGCTGCGCCGATGATAGTGTGCATTCGCATGTGAAAGTAGGTTACCGCCAGGCACTCTTATTTAGAAACCTCTCATCAAGATTTAATTTGATGAGAGGTTTTCTGTTTTCTACTTCCCGGATTTGTAAAACTGCAAAATTTCTTCAATAGTCTTGTTGCTGATAATAATCGACAAGAGCTTCCTTAGAATCTAGATTGCAATTGTCTGCAATATTTTCAATAATATTCATTTCTGATTTAAGTGGATGGCTATGAGTGAATCTGAAGTTAAGAAAGAGGATTGGGAAAGAGATCTAATTGAAAACCTTGCTCTGGCATCTCTTCGTGAGCAGCGACGCACGCGCAATTGGGGGATATTTTTTAAGCTAATCACTTTTTTATATCTTTTCATTTTGTTATTTTTTGCCCTAGGCTGGATAGAAGATGGCAGAGTTCGAATTGCCGAGAAGCATACTGCACTTATTGATTTACGCGGCATGATTACTCCCGATAGCATGAGTAATGCCGATAAAGTTAATGCTAGCTTGCGTTTAGCGTTTCAAGATAAAAACACCAAGGGTGTAGTATTACGTATAAATAGCCCTGGTGGAAGCCCAGTTCAAGCTGGATATATCAATGATGAAATACGCCGATTGCGAACTAAATATCCGGATATACCGCTTTATGCTGTAGTTGGAGACATTTGTGCTTCGGGTGGATATTACGTAGCTGTAGCTGCTGATAAAATTTTTGTTGATAAAGCCAGTCTGATTGGCTCAATTGGTGTGCTGATAGATGGCTTCGGCTTTACCGGTACCTTAGAAAAATTAGGCATTGAAAGGCGATTACTTACTGCTGGCGAGAATAAAAATTTCCTGGATCCTTTTGCACCTTTAGATCCTGTACAAAAGGAACATGCGACACATTTATTGCGTGAAATACACGAACAATTCATTCACGTAGTAAAACAAGGCCGAGGTGAACGTTTAAAAGATGTTCCGGAGATATTCAGCGGAATTGTCTGGACAGGTCAGAAAAGTATTGATTTAGGGCTTGCCGATGAAATGGGCAATGCTGAATATGTTGCACGCGAGATTATTAAGGCAGAAGACCTGGTTGATTTTACGCCGAACGAAGGTCTATCAGGCTTATTTAGCAAACGATTTGGTCAAATAGTTTTTAATATGCTTTCTGGCCATGCACTGACAATGCGGTAAGAGACACATTTTTACTTGACCGCATTTACAGATTATTTATTGAGTAGCTCTGTTAGCGTTCGCGCTGCTCCGGTTTGCCATGATGGCAAAGTGAGATCAAAAGTTTTTGTCAGTTTTCCAGTATCGAGACGAGAATTGAACGGACGTTTTGCTGGCAGAGGAAAATCACTGCTAGCGATTGGTTTCAATGTGCTGGATTGGATTTTGAGCTGGTAATTCATGCGTTCTGCATTTTCCAGGATAAATTTAGCAAACCCATACCATGAAGTGCTTCCACCGGCAGTCAAGTGATACAAACCGGATATCGCGGGTTTTTCCTTAATCATAAGCAATGCATGAGCAGTAATATCGGCAATTAGCTCTGCTCCGGTTGGCGAACCGATTTGATCATCCACTATGGTTAATTTGTCGCGCTGCTGCGCCAAGCGAAGTATTGTTTTGATGAAATTATTTCCATAAGCGGCATAAACCCAGCTGGTACGAAAAATCAAATGTGAGCAGCCGGAATTGAGGATGTTTTTCTCACCTTCCAATTTAGATTTGCCATAGACATTGAGTGGATCGCAATCATCAGTTTCAAGATAGGGTTGACTGCTATGGCCATTGAAGACGTAATCGGTTGAATAATGGATCAGCCATGCACTGAGTCTTTTTGCTTCTTGTGCCAGCACAGCAGGTGCTTCAGCATTGAGTGCATAAGCCCGTCCAGGCTCACTTTCAGCTTTATCGACCGCAGTATAAGCTGCTGCATTGACGATGATATCGGGCGAGACTTGCCGCAAGGTTTGTTGTATCCCGGAGAAATCGGTCAAATCACCGCAAAATTCTTCACTGCTGGAACTTAGTGCGATTAATTCACCCAGTGGCGCGAGACTGCGCTGTAATTCCCATCCGACCTGACCGTTTTTGCCGAATAATAGAATTTTCATGATTGCAATCCGGCATAGTGCGTTTTGATCCATTCCTGGTAAGCGCCGGTTTGCACATCAGTTACCCATTGCCGGTTGCTCAAGTACCACTGGATCGTTTTTCGTATGCCGGTAGCGAATGTTTCCACCGGTCTCCAGCCGAGCTCGCGTTCGATTTTCGTCGCATCGATGGCATAGCGTCTGTCGTGTCCTGGCCGATCCTGAACGTACGTGATGAGGTTATGAAAATTTGTGCTGGGATAAGATTCTTCTAACAGACCGCAGATGGTCTGAACGATTTCTATATTAGGCTTCTCGTTCCAGCCGCCTATATTATAAGTTTCTCCCGGAGCGCCGCGTTCCAATACACGCCGGATTGCGCTGCAGTGATCGGTGACATAAAGCCAGTCGCGCACTTGCTGGCCATCTCCATATACCGGCAAGGATTTTCCTGCTAACGCATTCACGATCATTAAAGGAATCAATTTTTCCGGAAATTGAAACGGGCCATAATTGTTAGAACAATTGGTAGTCAGTATGGGTAACCCATAGGTATGGTAATAGGCGCGAACTAAGTGATCGCTGGATGCCTTGCTGGCTGAATAGGGGCTATTGGGTTCATAACGATGTGCTTCGGTAAATGCGGGATCATTTTTTCTCAATGAACCGTAAACCTCATCGGTTGAAACATGAAGAAAGCGGAAACTTTGTTTTGCAGCAGATTCCAGCTCGCGCCAGTAGGCATGTGTTGCTTCCAATAAGCGAAACGTACCCAGAATATTGGTTTGAATAAAATCTTCCGGTCCGAGAATGGAACGATCAACATGGCTTTCAGCAGCCAGGTTGATGATTGCGCGCGGCTGATACTGAGTCAGCAATTGTGAAATCAATCGGGTATCGCTGATATCGCCTTTTACAAATATATGCCGCGAATCTTGAGACAATGGCGCTAGATTTTGTAAATTTCCGGCATAAGTCAATTTATCAAGATTGATGACCCGCTCATCCGATTGTGCTAACCAATCGAGAACAAAATTACTGCCAATAAATCCTGCGCCCCCTGTGACTAAAATCATGCAATTTTCCAGTTGAGTCAATCGATAATCTGAATTCCGGTCTTGTTCATGCTGAATCCCACAGCGGTAAAACTCCCGTTTCTCCCGATTTTACTTGAAATTCACAATCGATGCCGATTCCCGGAACCCATACCAGCTGTTCGCCGCAGAACAGTAATGGTAGGGTATTGCGTTGCCAGGGTGGAATGGATGCTTCTTGCAGTAAGTTTTTCAAGCTTCTGCGCGGGCGATTGCAAGCCGGCATGAAGCGTTCGCCGCCTTGCCGGGAACGAACGGTTACCGGTGCATTTGATAATTTTTGTTGGTTGATACCCTGATTCTCTACGTGCGTAAAGCGGATGCTGCCGCTCAGATGTCGCAACGCTAAACACGGTTCTCCTTGCCATGTGAATTGTTCCGGATTTTGCAGTGAAGATTGCTTAGGCAGGATATGAACGGCACCTTTGAAACAACGAATTTCGCTATGACCAAAGATGATGTGGAGCCGGTTGTCCTTATTCGCGGACAAAAGCTGATTCACAATATCTTCCAATTTTGCCGTGCTGGGAAGTAGCGCACCCTGTTGCGACAACCTATAGCGTAGGAGATTTTTTGCACGTGCAAAACTGAGCTTGCGTATGCGCTCGACTTGCAGCAAGCCGGAGACAACGCAATTTTCACTGTCCATTGCAGCCAGTTCGTCCAGTAATAACGATGCTTCAGACAAGTGACGGCTGGTGCGCAGCAATGTTTTCGGATAACTGGGATAGCGTTTCTTCAGTAAGGGCAGAATCTCGTGCCGCAGGAAATTCCGATTGAAACCGGTGTCGTCATTGCTTTCGTCGTTGATCCAGGTTAATTGATTTTTATGAGCGTAGGCTTCGATTCTACTACGGGAAATTTCCAATAGCGGGCGGAGAATTTGCGGCGCGGTATCGGAATCTTGCTTTCTGATCAGCGGCATCGCGCTCAACCCCCGGATTCCAGCACCGCGAAATAATTGCAGTAGCAGTGTTTCGGCCTGATCGTCCAGGTGTTGCGCAACAACCACGTAATCCGCATGCATGCGGCTGAAGATGCGATAACGTTCTTCCCGGGCAATAGCTTCAAGGCTAACTCCGGCTTCTTTTTTTAATTGCAGAGAAGCGATATGAATAGAAATGCCATAAGCTGCGCAGAGATGGTTGCAAAATTTGCTCCAATCGACTGCATTGCGGCTGATACCATGATTCACATGTACAGCGGAAAGTGTAAAGGGTATCTGTTGAGATAATTGAGCGAGTACATCCAGCAACACGACTGAGTCGATACCGCCGCTCAGAGCAATGGTGAGATGATCGCCAGGTTTTATATGCGCAAGTAATACTGCTTCAGCGTCACTTAGCAGGCTATTCGATTTTGACTTCCTTGAATGAGCCATATGCCATAAGCCGGTCCAGACGTTTTGCCAGTAGCGTTTCACTGGAATGATCCTGAAATTTGCGCAGTGATTCCTGCAACACGGTTTTTACCGATTGCATGATAGCCGGGTAATCCCGGTGGGCGCCCCCGATCGGTTCCGTGATGATACTGTCGATCAAATTCATTGCCTTCAAGCGATCAGCCGTAATACCCATGATTTCTGCGGCTTCCGGTGCTTTGTCGGCGCTTTTCCACAAAATGGAAGCGCAGCCTTCCGGCGATATGACGGAATAGGTGGCATACTGCAGCATGTGTATCACATCACCAACGGCAACAGCTAAAGCACCGCCAGAACCGCCTTCACCGATAACGACGCAGATAATAGGAATTTTTAATTCCGCCAGGACATAAAGATTTCTGCCGATGGCTTCGGATTGTCCGCGCTCTTCCGCATCAATACCGGGATATGCGCCGGGTGTATCGATAAAAGTAATCAGCGGAATTGAGAATTTTTCCGCCAAGCGCATTAAGCGCAATGCTTTGCGATAGCCTTCCGGTTTCGGCATACCAAAGTTGCGGTAGATTTTCTCCCGAGTGTCACGCCCTTTCTGATGGCCGATCACCATAACGGTTTGGCCGTTAAATCGCGCTAAACCGCCGACAATCGCATGGTCATCCGAGAAATTCCGGTCGCCATGCAGTTCTTCAAAGTCGGTAAATAGATGCTCTATGTAATCCAATGTATAGGGGCGTTGCGGATGGCGGGCCACTTGCGAGATTTGCCAAGGTGTCAGTTTTGCGTATACATTTTTTGTCAGGGATTGGCTTTTTGCTTGTAAGCGTGCAATTTCAGCAGAGATATCCAAGGCCGAATCATCTTGCGCAAAGCGTAGTTCTTCAATTTTTGATTCAAATTCTGCGATATTTTGCTCAAATTCCAGAAAAGTGATTTTCATGTGGGCTAAGATATAATCCTAAAAACGAAATGATACAGGATTTGCGGTTAAATCTGCACCGCTGGATGCAGCAAAATCTTGGTTAGCTAGACCTGAGTATTGAACGTTTTAATGCAAACTTGTCTGCTGAATGGACATTCTTTTTCGATGTGATGAGGCCGACGGGCCGCTTGGATGATATAAGGGTTTTTTAATGAACCGGCGCAATTTTCTGCAACGGATGAGCGTATTGGCCGCGTTACCTGCCGTTTCGCTGATGTGGCCGTTGCGGCTCGCAGCAACAGGCATCAATCCGGCGATTGTGACGCTCAATAAGCCGCACGAAGCATGGCGCGGATTAGTCGCGCCGGAAGCTTACCGGATTTTGTTTGAAGAAGAGACCGAAGAGCCCGGCAGTAGTGAATTGAATAGCGAAGCGCGTGACGGGACATTCGTTTGTGCCGCTTGTTACTTACCGCTGTTTGAGAGCCGGAATAAATATGAAAGCGCAAGCGGCTGGCCAAGTTTTACGCAACCGATAGCCGGGCATGTCGGCACCAAACCGGATTATCAGTTGATTTTTCTCCGCACCGAGTACCATTGCGCGCGTTGCGGAGGGCATCAAGGACATGTTTTTAAAGATGGCCCGCCGCCCAGAGGGGAGCGCTGGTGCAATAACGGATTGGCGCTGAAATTCGTACTGCAAACTGAATCATTGCCGGCATTGAGAAACTGAGAAATGGTAAGGAGATTGAACATCAGTAAAATAAAAACTATTTCCTTGGGCGATGTGACCCCGAAGAATTTTTTGCGTGATTATTGGCAGAAGCAGCCTCTGCTGGTGAGGAATGCTTTACCGGGTTTTAATGGCTTATTGACACGCGAAGAATTGATGGCATTGGCGTGTGATGAAGACGCGCAATCCCGTCTTGTGATACAGAGAAGCGGCAAATGGCATCTCACGTATGGTCCGTTTAGCGACCATGATTTGGCAAAGCTGCCAAAAAAACAATGGACATTGCTCGTGCAAGATGTGAATCATTTTCTTGCTCCGGCGCGCGATTTATTATCAAAATTCCGCTTCATACCGCACACCCGGCTGGATGATTTGATGGTGAGTTATGCTCCTAAGGGCGGCGGGATCGGGCCGCATTTCGATTCCTATGACGTGTTCTTATTGCAAGGGATGGGTTCCAGACGGTGGCAGATATCCGCGCAATTGGATGATGAATTTATCGCCGATGCGCCGCTCAGGATTTTGAAGAATTTTCAACCTGAGCAGGAATGGGTGCTAAACCCCGGCGATATGCTTTACTTGCCGCCAAAATACGCGCATAACGGTATTGCCGTGGATGACTGTATGACATATTCCGTAGGTTTTCGTGCTCCCAGCCAGCAAGAATTGATAACGCAATTTCTCGTTCATTTGCAGGATACTATTTTAACGGATGGGTGGTACTCCGATCCCGATTTGCAATGGCAATCGCACCCTTCAAAAATCAGTGCTGCAATGCAATCCCAGGTTAATGTAATCTTGAAGAAGATTAACTGGGGGCGCGATAACATCGAGGATTTTCTGGGTATTTATCTCTCGGAACCTAAATCACATGTTTTTTTTGCGCAACCCGCTAAACCATCGTCATCGCGTGTTTTTCTCAAGCGGATTAAAGAAAATGGCGTGCAGTTGGATTTAAAAAGCAGAATGCTGAGTGGCCGTGATAAATTCTTTATTAATGGTGAGACTGTTGAAGTCGGTGCTGATGCATACAAGACATTGATTGAGCTGGCTGATAATTATGAATTGCCGCCCGCTTGCGAATTGGATAAAGAAACTGAGGAAATTCTTTATCAGTGGTATGTCAATGGTTATATTCGAGATAAAAACTAAGTACTGTCAAAGTAAAGTTTTTGTTCAATCAAATCGTTGGTTAATCTTCTCTGCAATCACTTGTTACTGCATTGTATTAATTGAACAATGCGGCGATTCTGGAGCAGAATTTCTTGAATCAAATTTGTATAATCGGATGAGTTCGATTATCCTATTGGACGTAAATGTAAATGAAAAAACGGGAGATTGAATGTTTAGATTTTCACTGGTAGTAATCGCTTTTGCTATATTGACATTAAGTGCTTGTGAAGGAAAGAAAAGTCTTGATGGTTATCCAATGGATAAACCACCTCCATCCGCTTATGGACCTAGAGATTCCGAACCTCAAGAATCAAAATAAAAAGGATTAGCAAATAGCAGAGTTATTGCGAAAATATTATCGCAGTAATCGTCAAAAGCTGTTTAGAAACGCACTTCTTGAGTCACACATTCTCGCAAGGAAATTTGTGACTTGCTGATTGATTATAAAAAGATAAATTTGCTGGATATTGTTGGCAGTTTGTTTTTTTGTGCATCAATCAAAATCTCTGGTTTCCATTTCTCACTGCTATACTCAAGTAACAGGAAATGGATTTTCAGAAAACAGGGATCATTCAGATGCTTTTATTGTCTGGATGATTAAAACCTGAATGGCAGATATGAATGGATTACTTTCGGCTAAGTAAAAAGCTTGAAAGATGAGTTAAATTTGTTATATACTGCATTGTTTATTTTAAGAACTTTTTATAAGGAAAATCATATGAAATATGCTCTTCTGGCTGCATTTTTACTATCGGTAACTTTATCAGCATGTGGTGGAAAACCTAGCCAAGCACTGCCTGAAACTGAAAAAGCAAACTACGAAAAAATCATGAGTGGTGGCGAAGCAGATAGTAAAAAATAATTCTTCTGCTTGGAAGGATTAAAAAAACCGCCTTAGGGCGGTTTTTTGTTTGTAAATTTGTTTCTATTTTTTGTGCTCTTTAATAAGAGAAGAGCAACTACAAAACTAACGCCTCAAAAATCTCATCCAGGCTGAATTGCTACTGCTATTTAAGCTGCTCGTGCAATAGCTTTAGAATGCGGCTTGCAGTAGCGGAGCCTACAGTTGTTCCATCATCATTCAGCAAAGTGACATTACTGGTGTTTGTGCCGGTGTTGTGTACCTGTATACGGTATTTTTCGGCTTTCGCGCTATCTTTATCCCCGCTGCGCCAAAACATGATATTGGAAAGAATACCTTCGTCATCGCCTTTTTTCTTACTGTCTTTATCAGGGCTGACGTAACGTACAAAATAGATGCCTTGCTCTCGATTGCGATCCTCAACGGTGAAGCCAATTCGATCCAGTGCCAAGCCGACTCGCCGCCATGACCGGTCAAATGCTTCGTTAACGACCAGCGAAGTACCCTCTGAATTGATGAATGCGCGTTCCGTGGTCGAGCTTCTGCCGGTGGTTAACTCCAGTTTTGCCTTTTGTTCCTCGACACCAAAGCGCATCATCAAACGGGATAGCATTTCGGCTTCCAAATCAGGATCGGCCGGGCGCGGTTGCCAGACCGTGCGGTTGAGACTACCGCCTTCCAGCACCTCAGTCATGCCGCGATGGCTGATATACACCTCGGTGGTCATGTCGTTGCGTTCCAGCCGGGTACGGAATTTGTCGCGTTCAGCGGTTGAATAAATGCTATCCAAAAAGGTGGAGAGAAAAGTACGAATAATATCTTGCGGAATCTTGGCCCGATTCTCAGCCCAATCGGTTTCCATAATACCGGCTTCGGGGACTTCCATTTTGATCAGGAAACCCAGTTCTTGCCAGAATTCCTTAACCACCGGCCAAACAGCTTCGGGAGGTTGAGGAATCACCAGCCAGCGCTGCGTTCCGGCACGTTCAATATGCACATTCTGAATGGATAGCGGTATTAAGGAGGAATTGGCGGTTTTTTGCTGTCCACCCCCTCGTTCGTTGTTGTAGCTGGAGAAAGTCGTGCTGCCGGATGAATTCACTTCGGGAATTGCATAACGTTCATCAATAGCCGGTTGAATCAGATCGGGTGGAATTTCTAAAGGCGGCAGTTTTCCTGCTGACTTGTAATCGATGGTTTTAGTTTCCGGGAACAGGTCGATCATTTTACAACCTGTACTTGCCAATGAAAGCGTCAATACCAGAGACGGTATAGTGACTTTCCGCCATTTCATTTTTGACATCTTACCTCTTCAAATCGTGGATATTGGCTGACTGCATTGCTTCGCGAATAAGTTGGTGGTACTGGCTGGATAAAGGTGTGAGTGGCAGGCGGATTCCGGGACCGATCAGTCCCATTTGTTCGACAGCCCATTTTACCGGGATAGGGTTGGCTTCAACGAACAGATCGATGTGCAAGCGCAAAAGCTTATTATTGAGCGCGCGCGCGGTATTGAGGTCGCCTGCAAATGCCGCGGCGCACATGTCGTGCATCATCCGGGGCGCTACATTGGCCGTGACTGAAATGACACCATGCCCGCCCAGCAGCAAAAACACCAGTCCACTGACATCATCCCCGCTATAAATGAAGAAATCGGACGGTGCGCGTTGTAATAGATCGGAACCGCGCCCAATATCGCCGGTGGCATCTTTAATGCCGACGATGTTGGGAATCTGCGCTAAACGTAACGCCGTATCGTTGCGGATATCGGCCACTGTCCGGCCCGGAACGTTATATAAAATGTGCGGGATATCAACCGCCTCGGCGATTGCTTTGAAGTGTTGATACAGCCCTTCCTGAGTCGGCTTATTGTAATAAGGTGCAACCGAGAGGCAGGCATCAACGCCAGCATTCTTGGCGTAAATCGATAAATCGATCGCTTCTCGTGTTGAATTGGCGCCGGTGCCGGCAATCACCGGTATGCGTCCGGCCACATGATCGACCGCGGTACGCATCAACAGATGATGTTCCTCAAAGTCTACTGTCGGGGATTCGCCTGTCGTACCAACGATGACGACACCGTCGGTACCCTGGTCTATGTGGAAATCGAGCAGCGCGCGAAAGCGATCCAGATCCAATCCGCCTTCTTCATCCATCGGGGTGACGATAGCAACCAAGCTACCTTTAAACATGACAATCTATCCGGTAAAAAGAATACATTTTACCCGAATCTCATAGCGTGTAAGTATATTCACCACGTCTCCCGGTTTATTTTTTCTGACTGCTCGTTTCCAATCGCATTTTGGAATTCATTGATAGCATGCCGCTATCCGCTCACACGCGTGAAACGGATCGTGTCATCGCTGAGATCAACCTTAATCGTATCTTTTGCAACAAATTTTCCTTCCAGTATCTCTTTGGCCAATGGATTTTCAATTTGTGTCTGGATCGCGCGTTTTAACGGACGTGCGCCGAATACCGGATCAAAGCCAACTTCCGAGATAGCTGACAATGCGGCATCGCTGACCTCAAGTTTCATTTCCAGTTTGGCCAATCTGGCTTCAAGATACTGCAACTGAATCTTAGCGATGGATCGGATATGCCGCTGATCCAGCGCATGGAACACGACTACTTCGTCGATACGATTAATGAATTCCGGTCTAAAGTAGGTTTTTACCTCACCCATCACAGCCTGTTTGATAACTTGATAATCGTTACCCGACATTTCCTGAATCATTTGCGATCCCAGGTTGGATGTCATGACGATCACGGTATTTTTAAAATCAACCGTGCGTCCTTGGCCATCGGTCATGCGCCCGTCATCCAGAACTTGCAATAACACATTGAATACATCGGGATGCGCTTTTTCCACTTCATCCAGCAGTATGACCGCGTACGGTTTTCTGCGTACAAGCTCGGTCAAGTAACCGCCTTCCTCGTAGCCGACATAGCCCGGCGGTGCGCCGATCAAACGTGCAACCGAGTGTTTTTCCATAAATTCGGACATATCGATACGGATTAAATGATCTTCCGAATCGAACAGAAAACCGGCCAAGGCTTTGCACAACTCGGTCTTGCCCACACCGGTCGGGCCCAGGAACAGGAACGATCCATACGGCCGGTTCGGATCGGCCAGCCCGGCACGGGAACGGCGGATCGCATCCGATACCAGGCGCACAGCTTCATCTTGCCCGACCACGCGGTCATGCAGCTTTTGTTCCATCAGCAGCAGTTTTTCGCGCTCACCTTGCATCATTTTCGATACCGGAATGCCGGTCGCGCGCGATACCACTTCGGCGATTTCCTCCGCGCCAACTTGCGTGCGCAGCATTTTGGGTGCGACCACAGCGCCTTGCTCGATATCCTCGCTGTGTTTTTTTAGCTGTGCTTCCAATTGCGGAAGGCGACCATATTGCAATTCCGAAGCTTTTTGTAAATCACCCTTGCGGGTAGCCGCTTCTATTTCCAGCTTGATTTTTTCCATTTCTTCTTTAATTTGCTGGAATCCTTGCACCTGGAATTTCTCGGTTTTCCAGATTTCGGCGAGATCGGCATACTCACGCTCTTTCTGTCTTATTTCTTCTTCCAGCAATTGCAGCCGCTTTTGCGATGCTTCGTCTTTTTCTTTTTTGATCGCCTCACGTTCAATCTTGAGTTGGATTAAACGGCGGTCCAGTTTATCCAGCGCCTCCGGTTTGGAGTCAATTTCCATGCGGATGCGTGCCGCGGCTTCGTCGATCAGGTCGATTGCTTTGTCCGGCAGAAAACGATCGGTAATGTAACGGTTGGATAACTCCGCAGCAGCAACGATAGCGGGGTCAGTAATATCAACACTGTGATGTAACTCATATTTCTCCTGTAGACCACGCAATATCGCGATGGTGGCTTCCACACTCGGTTCTTCCACCAAGACTTTTTGGAAGCGCCGTTCCAGTGCAGCGTCTTTTTCAATGTATTTGCGGTATTCGTCCAGGGTTGTCGCGCCGACACAGTGCAATTCTCCGCGCGCTAATGCGGGTTTTAGCATGTTACCGGCGTCCATCGCGCCTTCCGCCTTACCAGCACCCACCATGGTATGCAGCTCGTCGATGAAAACAATGGTTTTTCCTTCGTCTTGCGCGAGTTCTTTCAGTACCGACTTGAGACGTTCTTCAAATTCACCGCGATATTTGGCGCCGGCCAGCAGGGCGGCCATATCCAGAGAGAGAACGCGTTTGTCTTTCAGGCTTTCCGGCACTTCCCCGTTGACTATGCGCTGCGCCAAGCCTTCAACGATGGCGGTTTTGCCCACACCCGGCTCACCGATCAGCACCGGGTTGTTTTTGGTGCGCCGTTGCAGCACTTGTATTGCCCGGCGGATTTCATCGTCGCGCCCGATCACCGGATCCAGTTTGCCTTGACGCGCGCGCTCGGTGAGATCCAGCGTGTATTTTTTCAAGGCTTCGCGGCTGCTTTCCGCTTCCGCGCTGCTGACCTGTTCGCCGCCACGGATGGCGTTGATGGCGCGTTCCAGTGCTGCGGCATTGGCACCATGCTGTTTGAGTAATGCGCTAATCTCGCCTTTGTCCTGCAAACAGGCCAGCAGGAACATTTCTGAAGCGATGAATTGATCATTGCGTTTCTGCGCCTCCTTATCCGCCAGGTTGAGCAGATTGTTCAGGGGGCGTGAGATACTCACTTCCCCGCCCGCATTTTCCACTTTCGGCAGGCGCTGCACGCTCTGTTTGACACTCTCCAACAGCGGCGTGGTATTGACGCCGGAGCGTTGCAGTAAAGAAACGGTACTGCCATCGTCTTGTTGCAGTAACGCCAACAGAAGATGCTGTGGTTCGATGACCGGATTATCCTGACCGACGGCGATACTCTGCGCATCCGCGAAGGCTTGTTGAAACTTAGTGGTTAGTTTGTCAAAACGCATTAAATTCTCCCATCGTAGGTTGTTGTAGCCTACGTGGGGGAAATGTGTGAAATTTCAAGAGTGGATTAACCGGCCGAACGGATGGCGTGAATCTTTCTATAGTGTGGTGCAGGTTTAATGAGCATGTGCTCGATTTCAGCGGCGGAGACCGGCTTGCTGAAATAATAGCCTTGATAGTGATTGCAGTGCTGAGTGCGCAAAAGATTGAGTTGTTCCTCTGTTTCTATGCCTTCCGCGATGACATCCATTTCCAGGCTGTGCGCCATCGCGATAATCGTTGCGACAATGGTGTGGTCGCTTCTGTCGGTGACGATGTCGCGCACAAAGCTGCGGTCGATTTTGAGCGTATGAATCGGAAAACGCTTCAGATAACTGAGACTTGAATAGCCGGTGCCGAAATCATCAATTGAGATACGGATGCCCATGGCGTTGAGACAATTGAGTGTTTCCACGACTTTCTCAATATTATCGATCAGCATGCTCTCGGTGATTTCCAGCGTGATGTACTGGGCTGCTACACCGGTTTCATCCAAGATACGCGCAATATTATTGATTAACTCCTTATCACGGAATTGCCGGGCCGACAGGTTAATCGCTACTTTGGGCACACGGTAGCCTTGCGCTTGCCACGTTTTGATTTGCTCGCACACTGTTTTCAATACCCATTCACCGATCGGAATAATTAAACCGGTTTCTTCCGCCAGGTTAATGAATTTATCCGGTGCGATCAGCTTGTGTTGCGGATGCCGCCAGCGCAGCAGGGCTTCCACGCTATGCAGCCGATGATCCGGCATATCCATGATCGGCTGGTAATGTAAAACTAACTCATTGCGCTCCAGCGCATAGCGTAAGTCAAGACTGAGCGTGTGCCGTTCATGCGCTGATTTATTGAGATCATCGGTGAAGAACTGATAGTTGTTCCGGCCGTTTTCCTTAGCGTGATACATCGCTACATCGCTGTTCTTCAGTAAAGTTTCCGCATTTGCGCCATCATCCGGGAAAACGGCGATGCCGATGCTGCCGCAGATATGTAATTCATTTTTGTGAATATAGTAGGGGCGCATCAATGCATCGAGAATTTTCTGCGCCACTTTGGCCGCATCCAGCGATTCCGCGATCGCATTCAGTACCACAATAAATTCATCGCCGCCTTGCCGGGCCACGGTATCTTCGCTGCGCACGCAAGTCAGCAATCTTTCCGCGACGGCTTGCAGCAGCAGGTCACCGATATCGTGACCGAGTGAGTCATTGATGGTTTTGAAATGATCCAGATCGATAAATAACACCGCCATCTGCTTTTGGCTGCGTGTATCGTGCACCAGCGCTTGTTCGATACGGTCTTGCAGCAAATGCCGGTTGGGCAGGCCGGTCAAGGCATCGTGCGTGGCCATTTCGATGATGCGTTTTTCCGCTTCTTTACGCTCGTACCAGCGGCTCAGGTCATGCGCCACAGTATCGATGAGATTTTGCTCGTAGGGCAGAGAGAACGGGAAGTCTTGCGTATAGGATATTCTTAACCGCCCGCACACCTCCCCATTGGCGATAATCGCCGCGCTGATTGCATTGGGAAGATCGGCTTGATAGCCAGCGGTGGCGAACTGTTTGCCGCCCAAGGCGATAAAAGCGACGGCTGCTTCAGAAAATTGCAATGCCTGCGTCAGCGATTTGAGTATGTTCTGGCAAGTTTTTTCTGTGTCTTGATCTTGTTCCAGATAGTTGCGTACCGCATGTAAACAATTGCTTTCCTTCAGGCGCTCGCTGAGGTCGATGTCTTTTTGCTTACGTGCGGTAATATCCACTTTCACAGAGAGGTAACGATCAATTTCTCCACTTATCCCGACAAGCGGTACGATGGTGGAATCGACCCAATAAAGCTTACCCGATTTACTGCGGTTGCAAATTTCCTGGTGCCAGGTTTGACCTTTGGCGATCGCAGCCCACATGCCGGTAAAAAATGACGGCGGATGCGTGCTTGAGTTTAATATGCGGTGATCCTGCCCAATCAGTTCCTCGGGCGAATAACCGCTGATTTCACAAAATTTTTCATTGACTTGGATAATCTTGCCCTTAAGATCGGTAATCGAGATTAAAGCGAGCTTACCAATCGCGTTTAAATAAGCGGTTAATTCGGATGAGATTTTTTCAGCGTTGTTTTTGGCTTGAATGAGTTTATGGTGTGCCTCAACCGAATCATTTTGGGAGTTGATTGTTTTATGAATGAGCGGTTTGATCAGCCAATACACAACAACCATGCCGGCGGCGACCAGTAAGCCTAAATACAATGAAATGGTTTTGATCTGGCTGGAGAGATTGCTATACAGTTCTTTCTCATCGATCTTGAGTACCGCGCCCAATCCATAAGCAACCGGTGAATAGGCTGCAACCACATCGATTTGCCGGTAATCCTTGGTGAATTTAACACCCTGTTGTCCTTCCAGTGCAAAATGCAGCGGTAATGGGCTATTGGACATGATGCGCTGCATACGCTGAAATTGGTTTCCACCGATCGCGCGTATGAAGCAATCCATCTCGAGATGACTTTCCTTGACCGGTGCGCACAACAGAAAATCACCGGTTTCTCCGATCAAGACGGCTTCTTTGAATATCCTGGTCAGATCGGGAGCAAGCTCTTCGGTGATGATGCTGCCAATGAATTGATTGTTCTCATTGAGGATACGCAAGGAATTGCGGATAACGAACTGTTCCTGCCACAATAATGCCGTGCTGATAGCGGCGCCGGTGTTCAGCTCGATGCGCGAATTCGAATGACTGGAATGGACTCCTGCATCGAGTATGAGATTGTCTTTGGAGTCATAGATGCTGATACCGGAGAAATGAGTAGTCAGTATTTTTTCCGCGACTCGTTGCAGCTCGGCGATTCCTTCTTGCCTGGATTCATCCGTATGCGTTTTTTCCAGGCTTTGAGTCAGCAAGGTGCTGGTGGCTACGATTTTAGTATTGGATATGGAATGCGAGATCTGATTTTCGATCAATTTCACCGTGTTTTCCAGCGCCATTCTGAGCCCGGAAGTCGTCATCGCCTCCGTTTGCGGCTGCATGACACTATACACAGAGAATCCCGCTGACAAGATGAGTACACTCAGTGTCAGTCCGCTGATAACACGGATCTTTTTGTCATCCTGATTGATAAAAAAGTGAAACATTATGTGTCGTATGGCTACCTGCTGGTCTGTAGGAATGGTATAAGGCGTAAGGCATGTATTATCGGTAGTCAGATAATAGACTTAAGCTTAATTTAGAGGGCTTTTTTTCCCCTAATTCTCAGTATGATAGGCGAAGCTTACAGGGGAGGATTTTTACATCGGACGGGAAGCTTAGGTGCCATTGTGAATCTGTCAATCTATGTTTTTTTCTTCAGCGGTTCCGGGTAAGGGTACAGAATATTCAGCGCTACGCTTTTGCCGGCGGTTTCGACAATGCGCACGTGCTCGCGCTTAAATTGCCGTGCGTGACGTAAGCCGCACGAATGCGCAATCATGTTGATTTCTTTGTTGACGTTCCGGGCGTAGTTCGCAACCCGCAGATATTTTTCTTCCACCACTAGACCGTTTTGCAGCCGTTCGTCGTGCGTTGTAATGCCGGTGGGGCAGGTATTTAAATGACAGCGCATTGCCTGAATACAACCGAGTGAAAACATAAAGCCGCGCGCGGTGTTGACAAAATCGGCACCGGCACAGAGCGCCCAGGCACCCTCTGCGGATGTCACCAGTTTTCCGGCAGCCACCACATAAATGCGTTTTTTCAGATCGGATTGCAATAAAGCATCGACAACGCGCGGCAGGGCTTCCGCAATTGGCAAGCTGACGTGATCCATCAGTGTTTGCGGTGCCGCACCGCTGCCGCCTTCGCCACCGTCGATGGTCAAAAAGTCCGGCGCATAGTCGAGTCCGCGGCGGTTGATGCTGTCGCATAATTCATTAATGAAATTCCAGCCGCCAATCGCCGTTTTGATCCCGACCGGGCGACCTGTCAGTTCGCGGATGTAATGGATTTTATCGAGCAGCTCGTCGATGTTGTTGATGTCCTTGTGGCGGTTCGGGCTGATCGAATCCTGATTGACCGGAATGCCGCGAATCGCGGCGATCTCGCTATGTACTTTACCGGCCGGCAGCAATCCGCCTTTGCCGGGCTTCGCACCTTGCGACAACTTGATTTCAAACGCCTTGACCACTTTGCTCAATTCTTTCGCGCGCAGCGGAGAAAAATTGCCATGCTCGTCGCGGATGCCGTATTTTGCGGTGCCGATTTGCATGATCACATCGCAGCCGCCTTCCAGGTGATACGGCGCCAAACCGCCTTCGCCGGTATTCAGCCAGCAACCGGCTTGCGCGGCGCCGAGCGACAACGCGCGTACCGCAGGCTTGGAAATGGCGCCGTAACTCATACCGCTGATATTGATGATCGATTTCGCCTCGAACGGCTGCTCACAGTAGCCCTCGCCGATATGCAACGACGGTGTGGGCAACTGATCTTCTTCCTGAATTGGGAAAGCGGCGTTGACAAAAATGATCGAACCCGGCTGGCGTAAATCATTGGTCGAACCGAAACCCACCACACTGCCTTTATTTTTGGAATTCTTGTAAATCCAGCCGCGCGTGGCGCGATTGAATGGCATCTCGTCGCGATCGTTGGCAAAGAAATATTGCCGGAAGTATTTGCCCTGGATCTCGAAAAAATAGCGTAGGCGACCAATGACCGGATAATTGCGCAGGATCGAGTGCTTTTTCTGCGTCATATCCTGGATGAACCAGACGGCGATCATACCGACGGTCACAACACCCAGCATCGTGGCAATACTATAAATGATCAAATCAATCGCGCTGGACATACAATCTCCTGGTTATGCTGGGCACCCTATATACTATCTGTTCGATGGATGTAAGTGAACTGTACGGGATAGTATGAAAAACCGCCGGAAATACGGCGATGCCAGTCGGGTACCCTATAATGCACTCTTCGTTGAAAATAAGGGTACAAAAGAATTGAGAGATTTACACAATGAAATTTACGCCAACGTGCAACGCGCGCTGCAAGAGGATATCGGCACGGGTGATTTGACGGCGTCGCTGATTCCCAGCAGCAAGATTCTGACGGCGACGGTGATCAGCCGGGAAGCTGCGGTTTTGTGCGGTGTACAGTGGTTTGAGGCGTGTTTTGTATCGCTGGCGGCGGACACCGAGATCGAATGGTTCGCCAAGGATGGCGATTTTGTTCCGGCCGGGCAGACATTATGCGAGATCAAGGGAAATGCCCGCGCGCTGCTGACAGCAGAGCGTTCGGCGTTGAACTTCCTGCAACTGTTGTCCGCCGTGGCGACGCAAACCAAACGGTATGCCGATGCCGTCGCCGGTACCCGGGCGGTGATCGTCGATACGCGTAAAACCTTGCCGGGTTTGCGGCTGGCGCAGAAATACGCGGTGACGTGCGGCGGTGGGGCGAATCATCGCATCGGGCTATACGACGGGATTCTGATCAAGGAGAACCACATTATCGCCGCCGGAGGGATTCAACCGGCTTTAAGCAGGGCGCGCGAAATCGCGCCGCCGGGTGTGTTTATCCAGATCGAAGTGGAGTCGTTGCAGGAATTGCAGGAAACATTGGCAGCGGGCGCCCGCATGGTGTTGCTGGACAATTTTACGCTGAATCAGCTAGCGGATGCGGTGACGTTGACTCGCAAGCAAGCGGGTGAGGCTGTGATATTGGAGGCATCCGGCAACATTGCCTTGGATAATGTGCGGCAGGTGGCGGAAACAGGGGTGGATCGAATATCGATTGGTGGCTTGACCAAAAATATCCAAGCGATCGATTTAT
The DNA here is from genome assembly GCF_033063335.1 of Nitrosomonas sp. Is24. Taxonomy (NCBI): domain Bacteria; kingdom Pseudomonadati; phylum Pseudomonadota; class Betaproteobacteria; order Nitrosomonadales; family Nitrosomonadaceae; genus Nitrosomonas; species Nitrosomonas sp. Is24. Next base: position 517,624 of record NZ_JAWJZG010000001.1, read on the forward strand.
CGATGCGGTTTGCCGAGCCGGGATAAAACCGTGGTGTGCCAGCGGTTTCTTTATTCGAGCGGCTGCTTGCTTTCCAGGTCCAATGCTACGATGTTCGCTGGCGCATTTTCTGCACCCAAAACCGGTTCAAACCAAGCCAGATTCTCATGCAGTTTGACGACTTCTCCGACGATGATCAGTGTGGGCGGAGTCAAATGGGCGGCTTCCGCCAGACCGGGCAGTGTGTGCAGGGTTCCGGTGACAATCCTTTGTTTTTGCGTGGTGCCTTGCTGGATGATGGCGGCAGGTGTGCTGTCTGGCAGGCCGTGTGCGATCAACTGCTGGCATAGTACGGACAATCCCAGCAGTCCCATATAGATCACGATAGTTTGATGAGGGCGTGCGAGATACGGCCAGTCGAGATCGATGCTGTTATTTTTCAGGTGGCCAGTGACAAAAATGCACGATTGCGCGTAATCGCGGTGCGTGAGCGGGATACCGGCATAAGCCGCAACGCCAGAGGCGGCGGTAATGCCGGGTACTACCTGAAAGGGGATATGGTGCGCAGCCAAGGTTTCGATTTCTTCGCCGCCACGGCCGAAAATAAAAGGATCACCACCTTTCAGCCGCAATACCCGCTTACCTTCTTGCGCCAATCGCACCAGCAACTGGTTGATCGATTCCTGCGCCAGGGTATGACGGTTGCGTTCTTTTCCGGCATAAATGCGCGTGGCGTCACGGCGCACCATGTCCAGAATCGCCGGTGAGACCAGGCGGTCATAAACCACGACATCGGCTTGTTGCATCAGGCGCATGGCGCGAAATGTGAGTAAATCGGGATTTCCCGGACCGGCGCCGACCAGATACACTTCGCCTTGCGGCGGCTCATCTTTCTCTTGTTGCAACGATTGCAACAAATAATTCTGCGCCGCTTGATCCTTTCCGGCCAATACCATTGCCGCAAATTGGCCTTGCAGCGCTTTTTCCCAGAAGATGCGCCGTTTCTCCGGGTGCGTGAAATTCTGCTTGACCTGATTGCGGAAATTGCCTGCCATTGCCGCCAGCCGGGCATAAGCCGCCGGTATCATGGTTTCCAGTTGCGCACGCAGTAACCGTGCGAGAACCGGCGATTGCCCGCCGCTGGAGATGGCGATCAACAGCGGTGAACGGTCGACGATGGAGGGCATGATGAACGTGCATAATTCCGGATCATCCACGACATTGACCGGAATTTGCCGCTGCTGTGCCGCTGCGGAAACTTGCCGGTTGGTGTCGCGATCATCGGTTGCGGCAATGACTAAAACGATATCTTCCAGATGACCGGGCTGAAAATATTCAGCACGGTGTTTGATTTTGCCTTGTGCGTGGAACTCATTTAATGCGTTACTTAGCTCTGGCGATACCACCGAAACACGCGCTCCGGTCTGAAGCAAAAGCATAACCTTGCGCGTGGCGACCTCGCCGCCACCGACGACCAGGCAAGCTTTGTTTTTGATGTTGAGGAAGACCGGCAGAAAATCCATGATGTTTCGAAGAGTTTTTAATCCCAATAATAAAGGAAGCGCTGATTAATTCTAAGCCAAATACCGGCTTATGCGTTAATCAGCGCTTCCTAGAGTTGAGGCTATTTTCTACAGCGATATCCGTGTAGAAGTTTTTACCGGGTGAAGGCTATAAACTGGATTCCAGTTTAAGTATATCTTCCAGCTTGATGTTTGTTCCGGTTCCTTTGAACACAGTGCCTACCTTCTTCTTGTTCAGATGCTCGATGTTGAGGTTGTAGACTTCTTTTGAGAGCGGGAAATATTTGACTTCCGTCACCAGCGCCGCGGCATTCTGCATATAGAAATTAACAAATTCATGAACTTCGGGTTTTTCGGTGGATTTGGCGTTGACATAGATGAATATCGGGCGCGATAACGGTTTATAACTATTGTTTTCTACCGTGGCAGCGGAGGGCAGCACGCCGCCGTTGCCGTTATCAATCGCGACAGCACTGATTTTTTTGCTGTTTTCGATGTAATAAGCGAAACCGAAGAATCCTAACGCGTAAATGTCGCTGGCGACGCCTTGCACCAGCACGTTGTCATCTTCCGATGCGGTGAAATCGCCGCGGCTTGATTTGGCTTTTCCGACAACGGCTTCAGTGAAGTACTCGAAGGTACCGGAATCCGCGCCGGGGCCGTAGAGTTTGATTTTTTTGTCCGGCCATTCGGGATTGATTTGATTCCAGCTGGTGATTTTACCTTGCGCACCCGGTTCCCAGATTCTCTTCAGCTCGTCGACGGTGATGGTTTTGCTCCAGGTATTTTTTGGATTTACAACGACGGTCAAAGCATCAAATGCGATGGGCATTTCGATATATTGCACGCCTGCTTCCTTACAGGCTTCCATTTCCAGTTGAGTGATGGGACGCGAGGCATTGACGATATCGATTTCATTGCGGCAGAATTTTTTGAACCCGCCGCCTGTTCCGGAGATACCGACGGTGACACGAACCGCGCCGCGCTTGGCAATCTGGAAGTCTTCGGCGACCGCTTCGGTAATGGGGAAAACCGTGCTGGAACCATCGATCTTTACGATCGGGCTGGCGATTGCTGTTGTGATAGCGGACGCGCTCAACAGTGTAGCCGCTAAGAATGTTCTGAAGTTAAACGAGGTCAACATGAATATGTTCTCCAGGTGAGTCAATAAAATGGTCATGAAAGATTGTGCAACCGGTGCGGTATCTTATTTCAGAATTGTTACAGGATTATGACAATCATTTTTTTGTCTTAAGGCCGGTGTGCGTGTGCTGATTTTTTGCGCATTTATGCAAAAAAGCTGCCGGTAAAAATGATGCCGCATTAAGAATTGCTGGCAGTCTGGATGGTTTCAGCGATACGCTCAGCCCAGTGATTAATTTTATGTTTCGATTCCCCTTCAACCATGACGCGAATCAATGGTTCTGTGCCCGATGCGCGAATCAGCACACGGCCTTTATCGCTCAAATCGGTCTCGGCTTCTTCGCGCACGGCTTGGACTGCTTTGTTGGCGCTGAAATTGAACGGTTTGGGAGTTTTCACGTTGATCAAGCGTTGCGGGTAAAGCGAGACGCCGCGCATGAACTCGGCCAGGGTTTTATTTGTATCTCGTAATGCATACAGCACTTGCAGAGCGGAAATAATGCCGTCGCCTGTAGTATGCTTATCCATGCAGATGATATGTCCGGAATTTTCACCGCCGAGCTGCCATCCTTTCTCTTGCAATGCCTCCAACACGTAGCGGTCACCGACGTTGGCGCGAAGAAATGGAATATTCATTTTTTTGAATTGCGCTTCGATCGCCAGATTGGTCATCAGGGTACCGGCAACCCCGCCAGTCAGCATTTTATTCTGCTGGCGGTGTTTGGCGATAATATAAATCAGTTGATCGCCATCATAAATCCGGCCATTTTTGTCGGCCATCATGAGCCGGTCGCCGTCGCCATCCAACGCGATACCTAAGTCGGCGTGGTGCTGTTTGACAGCTTTTTGCAACGTCGCGCAATGCGTCGCGCCGCACTCAAAGTTGATATTCAATCCATTGGGTTGCACACCGATGGGTATGACATCCGCACCCAATTCATGCATGACGTGACCGGCGATATGATAAGCGGCCCCGTGCGCGCAATCGACGACGATACGCAGTCCGCGCAGGTCAAGGTGATAGGGGAAAGTGCTTTTACAAAATTCGATATAGCGTCCGGCGGCATCGTCAATACGCTGTACTTTCCCTAATTGAGCGGAAGGCTTGGTTTCGATCGGCGCATGGATGCCGCTTTCGATTTTGTGCTCTATTTCGTCAGGCAGCTTTCTACCTTCGGCAGAAAAGAATTTGACGCCGTTGTCCTCGAACAGATTATGCGAAGCCGAAATCACGATCCCGGCTTGCAGCCGCAAGGCGCGGATCAGGTACGCGATGGCCGGGGTCGGCATCGGTCCGGATAGAATGACATCCACACCGGCGGCGCATAATCCTGCTTCCAACGCGGATTCCAGCATATAACCCGATACCCGGGTATCCTTACCGATCAGAACGGTCGGGCGTTTGCCTTGCATCAAATGCCAATCGGCAGCAGCGAGAACTTTACCGGCGGAATAGCCTAGATGCAGAATAAAATCCGGCGTGATGGGTGCTTTGCCGACACGTCCGCGAATACCATCTGTTCCAAAATATTTTTTAGTCAATTTGAGCGGTGTTTAATTGCGATGAGATGCGGTTGAATGGGTTTACTGTATGTCACAATTTTTCATTGCCGCGTAGACAGCGAGCGCTTCCTTGGTGGCTCTGACATCATGCACACGCACAATTTTGGCACCTTTGACTACTGCAAGCAAGGCTGCCGCGATACTTTCATGAATACGGTGATTTGCGCTGTTTCCCGTGATGGCGCCGAGCATGGATTTGCGCGATAAGCCTGCTAACAATGGAACACCAAGTGTAGTCAATTGATCCAGCTGATTTAACAGGGTGAAGTTATGTTGCAGCGTTTTGCCAAAACCAAAACCCGGATCGATCACCAACCGGTCTTCCGCTATACCGGCGGCGGCTGCTGCCTGGATGCGTTGGTGCAAGAAATCTTTCACTTCATGAACGATATTCTGGTATTGCGGGTTTGCTTGCATCGTCTGCGGCGTGCCTTGCATATGCATTAAGCAAAGCTGCACATGATTGCTTTGTGCGACGGCTTCCAATGCACCGGGGCTGCGTAACGCATTCACGTCATTGATCATGAAAGCACCCGCAGCTATGGCGTGTTTCATCACTTCGGGCTTTGAAGTATCGATCGATATAGGAATTCCGGTATCGGCAAGCGCTTCCAGTACAGGGATAACACGACTTATCTCTTCGTCAATGCTGACTTGCTGACTTCCCGGGCGCGTTGACTCTCCGCCAATATCGAGGATATCGGCGCCTTCATCGATCAAATGCTTGGCGTGGGTAATCGCTTGCTGTGCCGATAAGTACAGCCCGCCATCCGAGAAAGAATCGGGTGTTACGTTAATGATGCCCATGATCAACGGGCGATTGCTGGACAGGATTGGGTTTTGCGCGAATGAAGACACAGTGGAATGAAAGGAGTTATAGAAGTGAAAACGGGATACGATTTTATGGTCGTATCCCGTTCATCCCGATTACTGATGATTAATCAGCTTCTTTTGCAATCTCTTGCGGTGCAGCGGGTTCTTTGGGTTCATCCGTTTTTACCGCAGTAGATGGTCCTTCGTTTGCCACTGTGGAAGACATTGATTGAGGCGGTTTGGGTGGACGTGGCGGACGGCCGTCCATAATATCGTTGATTTGATCGCTATCGATCGTTTCCCATTCCAGCAATGCTTGTGTCATTGCTTCAATCTTATCTTTGTTTTCTTCAATGAGTTTACGAGCAATCGCATACTGTTCATCCACAATGCGGCGAACTTCTGCATCAACGGCTTGCATCGTTTTTTCACTCATATTTTTATGCGTGGTGACTGAACGGCCAAGAAAAACCTCGCCTTCATTTTCACCATAAACCATCGGTCCAAGTACGTCAGACATCCCCCACTGGGTAACCATTTGCCGCGCCAATTCGGTAGCGCGTTCAAAATCGTTGGATGCGCCCGTGGTCATTTGATGCATGAAAACTTCCTCGGCAATACGGCCGCCAAACATCACGGAAATTCTTTGCAGAATTTCTTCACGTTCCATGCTGAAACGGTCTTCCGTCGGCAGTTGCATCGTTACACCCAAGGCGCGGCCACGCGGAATAATCGTTACTTTATGCACCGGATCGGTTTTTGGCAGCAATTGAGCTACTACCGCATGACCTGATTCGTGGTAAGCAGTATTGCGGCGTTCATGTTCCGGCATGACCACCGAGCGGCGTTCCGCACCCATGAAAATTTTGTCTTTGGCACGTTCAAAATCTTCCATATCGACCAGACGCTTGTTGCTGCGCGCGGCAAACAACGCTGCTTCATTGACCAGATTGGCCAGATCGGCACCTGACATACCTGGAGTGCCACGCGCCAGAATATCCGCTTTGACATCGGGTGAAAGCGGTACTTTGCGCATATGCACGTGCAGAATTTGCTCGCGTCCGCGGATATCCGGTAACGGTACCGTAACTTGACGGTCAAAACGGCCAGGACGTAACAATGCTGGATCCAATACATCAGGACGGTTCGTTGCTGCGATTACGATCACGCCCATGGCGCCTTCAAAACCATCCATTTCCACCAGCAGTTGGTTGAGCGTTTGTTCGCGTTCATCGTTTCCGCCACCCAATCCAGCACCGCGTTGACGGCCAACCGCATCAATCTCGTCAATAAAGATAATGCAGGGTGCATGTTTTTTAGCTTGCTCGAACATGTCACGCACACGGGATGCGCCCACACCGACAAACATTTCAACGAAATCCGAACCGGAAATGCTGAAGAAAGGTACTCCCGCTTCTCCTGCGATGGCTCGCGCCAGCAATGTTTTACCGGTACCTGGACTGCCTACCATCAAAACCCCACGGGGGATTCGTCCGCCAAGTTTCTGGAATTTGGACGGATCACGCAGGAATTCAACCAGCTCTGCTACTTCTTCCTTTGCTTCCTCGCAACCTGCAACGTCGTTGAAAGTCACTGTGTTGGCTGATTTATCCAACATTCGCGCTTTGCTTTTACCAAACGAGAATGCGCCGCCATTGCGTCCACCACCCTGCATTTGCCGCATGAAGAAAATCCATACCGCAATTAGTAATAGCATTGGGAACCACGAGATGAAAATACTCATCAGCATGGATGGTTCTTCTTCCGGTTTAGCTTCAACAATGACGCCGGCTTTGAGTAAATCACTGACCATCCATGGATCGGATGGCGCATAGGTTGTAAAGCGTCTGCCATCGGATTTCGTACCTTTCAGGGTCCGGCCTTCAATGACAACTTTGGCAATTCTGCCTTGATTCAATTCAGAAATGAATTGAGAATATTCCATCGGTACTTGCGTCGGTTGACGTACGCTGAATTGGTTAAATACGGTCATCAACACAAGTGCAATTACCAGCCAAATGGCCATGTTTTTAATTAAGTTATTCAAGATAGCTCCTTGGTTTGCACCTTAAAAATCATTGATTGGACATTCTAACTCTATTTTGTCAAATAGAACAGAACAGTTCATGTTATAGAAATTTGCTATCAAACTATCATCCTACTCTTTACATTCGCCTTAATCACTGGGGGGATCCATTCATTTCTCAGTGATTGCCGTTGTTACTTTTTTCCGAGTCCTAATAAATATAATTCGTTGCTGCGATTACGCGAGGCTTCCGGTTTTCGCACCGCAACGCTTTTGAATCCGGCGCGCATGTCGCGATGAAACTGATCAAAATCCCTGCCTTGAAAAACTTTGACTAGGAAATTTCCGCCATAGTTCAGTTGTTCCATCGAGAACGCCAGCGCTAGTTCAGCCAAGTACATACTTCTGGCTTGATCGCTGACTTCAATACCACTCATATTGGGTGCCATGTCTGAAATGACAAGATCCGGCTGCCGCTCTTCCAGATGTTTTCTTAATTCAAACAGTGCGCGCTCTTCTCTAAAATCATCCTGAATAAATGCCACACCGGGCAAAGGCGCCATTTCCAGGATATCCAATGCAATTACTTTTCCATGCTGGCCTATTTTCTGGCTGGCGACTTGAGACCAGCTGCCGGGTGCAGCACCTAAATCGACAACAATCATACCGGATTTAAATAGATGATCCCGCTCGGCGATCTCAAGCAGCTTGTAAGCGGCGCGAGAACGATAACCTTCTTTCTTGGATTGCTTGACGAAAAAATCATTAACATGTTCTTTCATCCAAGCTTTGCTGGTTTTAGCCCGTTTCATCAAGTAAAATAATACGTTTAAAGAGAATTTATGTTAACACTAACAATTGCCCAGCGGCGTGAATTGAAAGCGCAAGCACACGCGCTAAATCCGGTCGTCATGATTGGGAAGTCGGGATTATCCGCCACGGTTATCGAAGAATTGGAGCGCGGGCTTACCAGTCATGAACTGATTAAGGTTAAGGTTCAGGTGGACGATCGGATCGCAAGAAATACGCTTTTTGAAGAAATCTGTGAGAAGCTGAGTGCCGCACCGGTGCAGCATATCGGGAAAACTTTTGTTATCTATCGCCCCAAGCCGGAAGAGGCGGGTAAAAAAACCGAACGTTCCCCGCAAAAAAAGAAGCGCGAGCCATTTCGTACCAAACGCAGTTATCAGAATTGAGCTTTAACGGCATCAAATGTATTTGACATCCAATATTTCGTATTCGCGTATTCCGCCGGGTGCCTGAACTTCGGCGATATCGCCCGCATATTTGCCGATTAAGGCGCGTGAAATGGGGGAGCTGATGGAAATTTTTCCATTCTTGATGTTGGCTTCATCGTCGCCGACGATTTGGTAGGTAACCGTCTCGCCGCTTTGCAAATCTTCCAGTTCAACCGTGGCGCCGAAAACACAAGCACCGTCGGCGTTAATCAGTGCAGGATTAATGATCTGAGCGCTGGAGAGTTTGCTTTCCAGTTCGGCAATGCGGCCTTCAATGAACCCCTGTTTTTCCTTGGCAGCATCATATTCGGCATTTTCGGACAGATCGCCGTGCGAGCGCGCTTCTGCAATCGCCGCGATGACTGCGGGGCGATGTACGGTTTTCATTTCGTGCAGTTCTTTGCGTAGCGCTTCCGCTCCGGCTACTGTTAAAGGGATCGTGCTCATTGTAGTTGTTTGCCTTTCATTTTCATTCTCATTCTATTCCGTGATAATCAGAGAAAACCGGAAGTTATTCTTTTACTTATGCCTTAAGTTGTACATGTAATTTCTGCAAATTGTACGCTTGCAGTTCACGCTTGCTGGTAATGCCTACACACGCCGCGCGTGCGCCTGCTAGTGTCGTATAGTAGGTCACCTTTGCCTGCAGCGCGGCATGGCGGATCGAATACGAGTCCTTTATCGCGCTGCGTTGGTTTTTTACGGTGTTGATGATCAAGTTGATTTCACCATTTTTGATCATATCGACAATATGCGGGCGGCCTTCCGCTACCTTATTGATAATGATGACGTCGATCCCCGCTTCGGTTATAGCCGCGGCAGTACCGCGCGTAGCATAAAGGGTGAAGCCAAGTTCTGCAAGGTTGCGCGCGATTTCAACCGCGTGAGGTTTGTCCGATTGGCGCACACTGATGAAAATTTTACCCGAAGTGGGAAGACGGACATCGGTGGCCAATTGGGATTTCACAAACGCTTCGGCAAAAGTGGTGCCCATGCCCATGACTTCGCCGGTCGACTTCATTTCTGGCCCCAGTATCGTATCAACGCCAGGCAGCTTGATAAAGGGGAAAACCGCTTCCTTGACCGAATAATATTCAGGAATCACTTCTTCGGTAACATCTTGATCAATCAAGCTCTTGCCGGTCATGCAACGCGCCGCAATTTTGGCCAGTTGCAGACCGGTAGCCTTGGAAATGAAGGGTACCGTGCGCGATGCCCGAGGATTGACTTCAAGGACATAGACGGTGTTGTCTTGAATCGCAAACTGCACGTTCATCAATCCAACCACATGGAGCGCCCGCGCCATTTCGGCAGTCTGGTAGCGCAACTCGTCGAGCATTTCCGGTTGCAGATTAAACGTCGGCAACGAACATGCGGAATCTCCCGAATGCACGCCAGCCTGTTCAATATGTTCCATGATGCCGCCAATCAGCACGGTTTCTCCGTCGTAAATGGCATCGACATCCACTTCCGTAGCATTGGTCAGGAAATGATCCAATAATACCGGGGAATCGTTGGAAACTTTAACCGCTTCACGCATGTAACGTTCCAGATCGGCTTTTTCATGCACGATCTCCATCGCGCGGCCGCCCAATACGTAGCTGGGCCGTACTACCAGCGGATAGCCGATTTCCTCGGCGGCGATCAGAGCGGCTTCCGGATTGCGTGCGGTGCGATTGGGCGGTTGCCGCAATCCCAGTTGTTGCAGCATTTGCTGAAAGCGCTCGCGATCTTCCGCGCAATCGATCATATCCGGGCTGGTGCCGATAATCGGCACACCGTTGGCTTCCAGATCGCGTGCAAGTTTAAGCGGTGTTTGCCCGCCATACTGTACGATCACGCCATCGGGTTTTTCCACTGCAACGATTTCGAGCACGTCTTCCAGTGTCAGCGGTTCAAAATATAAGCGATCCGACGTGTCGTAGTCGGTTGAAACCGTTTCCGGATTGCAATTGACCATGATGGTTTCAAAACCGTCTTCGCGCAGCGCCAGAGCCGCATGCACACAGCAATAATCGAACTCGATGCCTTGCCCGATGCGATTAGGACCGCCGCCCAGCACCATGACCTTCTTATTACCGGTTGGACGGGACTCACACTCATCTTCATAAGTGGAGTACATATACGCCGTACTGGTCGCGAACTCGGCCGCACAGGTGTCGACACGTTTATAGACTGGGTGCAGATTGAATTGATGGCGGCGCGAACGGACTGCGGTTTGCCCGGTATTGAGCAGCTTGGCCAGGCGCCGGTCGGAAAAACCACTGCGTTTCAATTTGCGCAGCGACAGATAATCCAGAGCTTCCAGCGCCGTACCGGTTAATGCTTGTTCCTGTTTGACCAAATCTTCGATTTGCGCCAAAAACCAGAGATCGATGTGTGTCAACTGATGCACTTCATCGAGTGACAAATGGCAGCGGAACGCATCGGCGATAAACCAGATCCGCTCGGGGCCGGGATTGGCCAGTTCGGTGTGGATGGTTTCCAGGTTGTCGGTTTTTTCGTCCAGACCGTCAACCCCCGTTTCCAGTCCGCGCAGTGCTTTTTGCAGCGATTCCTGGAACGTGCGGCCAATTGCCATCACTTCACCGACCGATTTCATTTGCGTGGTCAGACGGTCATTGGTTTGCGGAAACTTTTCAAAAGCAAACCGCGGCACTTTGGTGACGACATAATCAATGGTGGGCTCAAAAGAGGCCGGGGTGATGCCGCCGGTAATATCGTTACCCAGCTCGTTCAGCGTGTAACCGACGGCCAGTTTGGCGGCGATTTTTGCGATGGGAAAGCCGGTTGCTTTCGACGCCAGTGCGGAAGAGCGCGACACGCGCGGATTCATCTCGATCACTAGCATGCGGCCATTATCCGGATTGATCGCGAACTGCACATTGGAGCCGCCGGTTTCCACACCGATTTCCCGCAACACGGCGATCGATGCATTACGCATCAATTGATATTCTTTGTCGGTGAGCGTTTGCGCCGGTGCAACGGTGATCGAATCACCGGTATGCACGCCCATTGGGTCGAGGTTTTCGATCGAACAGACAATGATGCAGTTATCGTTTTTATCCCGCACCACTTCCATTTCGAACTCTTTCCAGCCGATCACGGATTCTTCGATCAGCAATTCCTTGGTGGGAGAGATTTTCAATCCACGTTCGCAAATGTCGAGAAATTCTTCGCGATTATAAGCAATGCCGCCACCGCTGCCACCCATCGTGAACGAAGGGCGGATAATGGCCGGATAACCCAGCATGGCTTGAACCTGCATGGCTTCTTCCAGACTGTGCGCCACGGCGGAGCGTGCCGAGCCTAAGCCGATACGAGTCATCGCCTGTTTGAATTTTTCCCGGTCTTCCGCCATATCGATGGCTTCGCGCGAAGCACCGATGAGCTCGACACCGTATTTTTCCAGCACGCCATGCTTGACCAGGTCGAGCGCGCAATTCAGCGCCGTTTGCCCGCCCATCGTGGGCAGTAGCGCTTGCGGCCGTTCGATCGCAATGATTTTCTCAATCATGGTCCAGGTGATCGGCTCGATATACGTCGCGTCGGCCATTTCCGGATCGGTCATGATGGTGGCGGGATTCGAGTTCACCAAAACGATGCGATAGCCTTCTTCACGTAAGGCTTTGCAGGCTTGCACGCCGGAATAATCAAACTCACAGGCTTGGCCGATAATGATCGGGCCGGCACCGATGATGAGAATGGACTGAATGTCGGTACGTTTAGGCATACTCTCTAGCGGATGAACATGGCGTAATTATTGGGAATGCTGGCTTTTATAGCGCTGCATCATGGCGATGAATTTATCAAACAAATAATCCGCTTCATGCGGCCCTGGGCTGGCTTCCGGGTGACCCTGAAAACAGAAGGCCGGTTTATCGGTTAACTCAAATCCCTGCAGACTGCCGTCAAAGAGCGAAACATGGGTGATCCGCGCGGTTGCGGGCAACGTATCGATATCGACGGCGAAACCGTGATTCTGGCTGGTAATAATTACCTTGCCATTGGCTACATCCTGCACCGGATGGTTGGCGCCGTGATGGCCGAATTTCATTTTAATCGTGCGCGCGCCGGTAGCTAACCCAAGCAATTGATGGCCCAGGCAGATGCCGAACAGCGGGATATTCTTTTCCAGCAAGGTTTGCGTGGCGGAGATGGCGTAATCGCACGGTTCCGGGTCACCGGGACCATTGGACAGAAAGATACCGTCAGGGTGTGTTTTCAGAATTTCCTCAGCCGGGGTTTGCGCCGGGAATACCGTCACTTTACAGCCGCGCTGCGCCAGTTTGCGCAAAATCGTGCGTTTGATACCGAAATCGAAAGCGGCAACGTGAAATCTGGGATTGTCCTGAGTCCGGAAACCGGATTCGAGCGACCATTCACCTTCTGTCCATGTATACGGCTGGCGGCAACTCACCACTTTGGCGAGATCCATCCCGGCCAGTCCGGGGAATGCCCGGGCAGCTTGCAATGCTTTTTCCTCGTCGATATTGCCCGCCATGATGCAGCCGGCTTGCGCGCCTTTTTCGCGCAAAATTCGCGTCAATTTACGCGTGTCGATTTCGGCGATGGCAACGACATTCTGCTCTTGGAGAAACTCCGGTAATGTGCGGGTTTTACGAAAACTGCTGGCCATGAGCGGCAAATCACGGATCACTAAACCGGCGGCGTACACTTTATTGATGTTACCGGATTCAAAATCTTCAGGATTGGTGCCGGTGTTGCCAATATGCGGATAAGTCAGGGTAATGATTTGCTGGCAATACGACGGATCGGTCAAGATTTCCTGATAACCGGTCATTGCTGTATTGAACGCCACTTCCCCGGTATTGATGCCTTCAATGCCAATAGACACGCCACGAAAAATTGTTCCATCGGCAAGTGCGAGGATGGCGTGCGGTCGTTGTGACACAAAAAACTCCTTGGAAACTGACAAGATCTGGAAAATGGACCGGAGTTATTCATTGAAATACCCCAGCTATTGAAGACCGAATTATACGTGAAAAAGGTTTGTTTTTGTATGTGCATGGTTTTGCATGCGACAAAGTTGTCCATGCGTTCCCGATAATCGAGTGGACGGATTGTGCACTCGATGCAGTAAGGGAGAAAGTAAGCCCCGGTTTCCTTGCGTTTGTTTGCATTGATCATCAATGCAATAATCGTCACAGGAATCTTTTAAAGTAATGCTGGTGCAAGTTTTGTTTTTAAAACGATAATAGGGCAAAATTTGCTGATTTTTTTAACCGGGATTCGCAGTGCGGCAATTCATTGCGATCAAAACGAAGTAAGTTTTGTGTGCTATCACCGAATCAATATTATAAGAATGAATAATCATGCATGTCTTCAAGTCTAAAATCGATAACTGGGTACTGATTTGTTTGTTGCTATCCGTCTCCGCCTGCCTGCTGGGCGCATCCGTTCCGCTGATGATCGGCGGAATAACCAATTATGTGTTTGCGGCGATCATACTGATTGCGGGCGCTGGCTTCCCGGTTTGGATCTATGTTTCGACCCGGTACATCGTCAGCGGTGATGATCTCAAAATCATCAGCGGTCCGTTTACATGGAATATTCCCATTCAGTCGATCATATCCCTACAGGAAACCCAGATCGCGGCGACAAGCCCGGCTTTGTCGTTCGATCGCCTGGAAATTACTTACGGAGAGGATAAAGTCATTATCGTCTCGCCGGTCGATAAAGAAAAATTCATCCAGAAATTGGGTAAGGAAAAATTAATCGGTAGTGCTCAGCGGGACGGAACAAAAGCCGCAGCTAAGGATGCCAGAAAAAAGCTAAGAAAAACAAAATAAACCGGAACAATCCATAGGTCATGATGGCGAGCAGACAGGACTCAATGGCAGAGTGCTGCCATGCGATGCTTGCCGGGATCATGTCTATCCATCATCACTTGCAAAATCCTAATTTAGATGGTTATCTTCGCATATTGATTTATCATTGAGGTAACCATGGGTAATGCCAAGCAAACCAAGTCTCAGCTATTGGAAGAACTGCAACAGTTGCATTCCGAATTGGCTGCCGTCGAGTTGATGACCGAAAAACGTACCCATGAGCTTTATGTCAGTGAGGAGCGGTTTTCGTTGGCGATGCGCGGTGCAAACGATGGACTGTGGGATTGGAATCTGGAAACGGATGAAGTGTATTACTCGCCGCGCTGGAAAAGCATGCTGGGTTATGCGGAGAATGAGCTGGCGAATCAAATCAGCACCTGGGAGAACCTGGTTCATCCCGATGACAAAATCGTCGTGCTGGAGAGAGTGCAGGATTACTTCGATGGCCGCAAGGATTCGTTTGAAGTCGAAATGCGCATGCGCCATAAAGATGGCCACGAAGTTTTTGTGCTATCGCGCGCATTTCTGGTCACGCGCGCGTCGGACAGTAAGCCGTTACGTCTCATTGGCACGCATGTCGATATCACCGAACGCAAAAAAGCCGAAACCTTTGACAATCAATACGCCGAAATACTGGAGATGATTGCGATAGGGTGTCCCGCGCCGGATATTTACAATGCTATTGCGCTCATGTACGAAGCCCGCCACCCCGGCATGCGCTGCTCGATGCTCGAATTGAACGGTAATAAACTGCTGCACGGTGGCGCGCCCAGTTTGCCGCAAGCTTATTGTGAAGCCGTGCACGGCCTGGAAAACGGGCCCAGTGTCGGTTCCTGCGGGACATCCACTTTTACCGGGCAGCGGGTGCTGGTGGAAAACATCGAAACCGATCCGAAGTGGGCGGAAATCAAACACTATGCGTTACCGCACGGCATGCGGTGTTGCTGGTCCGAGCCGATCAAAAGCTCCAGCGGAAAAGTTTTGGGCGCATTCGGCATGTACTACAATCACCCCGCACTGCCGGACGAGAAAGAGTTAAAAGATCTGATATCCGCTGCCCGGCTGACGGGGATCGTCATGGAACGGGATCAGGCGCAAAAGCGCATCCGCGCGCTGGCGTATACCGACGAGCTGACCGGACTCGCCAGCCGCGCCTCGTTCATGCAACACATGGAAGAAATCACCAAATCATCCAGCCGGCACGGCCGCCGCTTCGGGTTGCTGTACATTGATCTGGATAACTTCAAATACATTAACGATAGTCTGGGACATGACGCCGGTGATTTGTTGCTCAAAACCATTGCAGCGCGATTGATCAATACCTGCCGCGACATTGACTTCATTGCCCGGCTGGGCGGCGATGAGTTCTGTGTCCTCATTGAAGAAGTCGAAGCGGATTATGCCGCCAATGTGGCGAAACGCTGTCTTGAAGCCATATCTCAACCGATCGGGATTTATTCCAGAAAAATCGCTCCGGCTTGCAGTATTGGCATCGCCTATTACCCCGATGACGGCGAAAATCTTTCCGCTTTATTGAAGGCGGGCGATATCTCGCTGTATACCGCCAAGGAGAATGGAAAAAATCAGTATGCATTTTATAAAGCCGAGCTGACTCACAAGGCCGAGTATCGTTTTCAAATCGAGCAAAACCTGCGGGAAGCCATCGAAAAACAGCAACTGTCCTTGGTGTATCAACCGCAAATCAATATCAAGAGCGGGGAAATTTTTGGTGTTGAAGCGTTATCGCGATGGCATCACCCGCAATTAGGGCAAGTCCCGCCCAATGATTTTATCGTCATCGCCGAAAGAATCGGCATGATCAAACCGCTCACCGAATGGGTGCTACGCACCGCGTGCAGCCAACTGGTGGCCTGGAAGCAAGAAGGTTTCCGCACGCTACGCATGGCCGTCAATATTTCCCCCAGTCTTTTTCTGGACAAAGGATTTGTGTTGCTGGTTAAACGTATCATCGATGAAGTTGGCATCGCGCCAGCCGAATTGGAACTCGAAGTCACGGAAGGCATCGTGCAAACGGATCCGCGCAATCTGACCATTTTTCAAGACTTGAAAGACCTGGGCGTGTTACTGTCCATCGACGATTTCGGCACCGGTTATTCCTCTTTTGCCTCGCTTAAACACCTGAAAGCGGATTACCTGAAAATCGACAAATATTTTGTTGACGACATGCTGACCGACAAGAAAACACTGACTCTGGTCAGCTCCATGATAGAAATGGGACAAAAACTCGGCTACGGTATCATTGCCGAAGGCGTGGAAACGCCAGAGCAACTGAATATTCTCAAGAACCTTGGCTGTGAAATGGTGCAAGGCTATCTGTTCAGTAAACCGGCCGCTGCCGCCAGTATTTCAGAATTTCTGAACAGTCAAACGCATAAAGCGATTCTTATTCAAGGCCGGTTGGGTGAGACTGTGTAGCTGATGATGCTGTGCGGGTGGAGCTGCTGCTGTCAATTCTTGTAAACTGTAAAGTAAGGCCTGATGTTTTTGGTATCCTCATCTTCTTATTCGACCAATGAATCAACGCTTCCCTAATCGACATTGCTTAATTGGCGTTCTATTGTTGTGGTGTTGGGCATCGTTTGCCGCAGCGAATGAAAAAATTGTTCATGTCATCGATTTTTCCGGCAATGTGAATGGCAGTGCCGTTTCCTGGCTGGAGGAACGAGGATTCGAGCTTCAGCTGGATGCAAAAAAACTGAACCCCAGATTTGAAAATGATGCCCTGGTGATCAGCGCGGACGGCGAGATGGCCGGGTTGTTTGGTTTGCAGCTGAAGCAACAGCACTTTATTCACAATGTTAAGCGGGTGGAAATCGTTTGGGGCGTGAACAAGTATCCCCAGGGTGCGAACTGGAATGCGGGAGTTAACAGTGTGCCCATCGCCGTGATGTTGTCATTTGGAACCGAAAAGCATTCAAGCGGTTTGCCGTTGGGCATCTACGCGGCACCCTATTTTTTGAGCGCCTTTATCGGCAAAGCTGAAGAACTGGGCCGCATGTATCTGGGCAAGCTATGGAAAAAGGGCGGACGATATTTTTGCGTGGCTTCCGGCAATCCGCCGGGCACAGTCATTACTACCGATTTTGAGGTTGATGAAAAATTCCGTACCACTTTCAAGCACCCTAAAACACCGCCGATCACAGGGATTGCTTTTCAGGCCAATACCAACAATACCCAAGGCGGCGCCGAGGCGTTTATCAAGAAGATTACTTTTTTATCTCGTTAAGCAGCAGGCATTTCGTCTGCCGGACATGAAGCGTAGCCTCCGTTATTCAGGTTCACTCAAGATCTGGTCCTGCTGGGAAAATGCCTCGTAAATCCGGCTTTAAGCCGCTGGCGTATTGCTCTCGATCGACAATTTTGGCATCGGTTATTCGTCGTTTGTCTCGCTGAAACACCTTGAAGCCGACTACCTGAGAATCGACCGGTATTTATTGACGACATACAGGCTAACCCGAAAACCTGTACCTTGGTCAGCTTGATGATAGAAATCGGACGGAAACTGGGCTACGGCTCGTGGCCGAAGGCGTCGAAACTCCCGCGCAATTGAATATTCTCAGAAACCTGAACTGTGAAATCGTGCAAGGTTACCTGTTCAGCAAATCGGCCGCCGCCGATAGCATCTCAGAATTGTTGAACAGTCAGACGCAAAAAGAAATTTTCGAGCGGTGCCGGTTGGATGAGGTGATGTGAATGGCAAAAGAAAGGATTTAAGCAGACAAAGCTGATGAGGGTGTAAATAATTTTGTGTAAATGGTCATATTGCAGGAAACTGCTTATATATTTTTGGAGTAAAAATGACCACACCCAAACCCCTGCCGGCCGGCTTAATTGATAGCCTGCTGGCCGATTACAAAAAGCCAGAAGATTTAATCGGTGAGCATGGTCTTCTCAAGCAACTCACCAAAGCGTTGGTTGAACGTGCCTTGCAAGCAGAAATGGCCGATCATCTTGGTCACGATAAGCACGAAACGGTAGTCAATGCCACTGGCAATACCAGAAATGGTAAAAGCCGTAAGACCCTGAAAGGTGAATTCGGTGAGTTACCCATCGAGATCCCCCGTGACCGTGAGGGCAGCTTCGAGCCTCTGATCATTTCCAAGCATCAGA
The DNA here is from genome assembly GCF_033063335.1 of Nitrosomonas sp. Is24. Taxonomy (NCBI): domain Bacteria; kingdom Pseudomonadati; phylum Pseudomonadota; class Betaproteobacteria; order Nitrosomonadales; family Nitrosomonadaceae; genus Nitrosomonas; species Nitrosomonas sp. Is24. The sequence goes on from NZ_JAWJZG010000001.1 coordinate 535,892, forward strand.
CCCGCTGGGCGGGCTTTGATGACAAGATCCTCTCGCTGTATGCCCGTGGCATGACAGTGCGTGAAATCCAACAGCACCTCACTGAAATGTATGGCGCCGAAGTATCGCCTACGCTCATTTCTACGGTCACTGATGGCGTAATGGATGAAGTGAAGCAGTGGCAATCCCGGCCTCTCGATGCGGTGTATCCTGTGATCTATCTCGATTGTATCCATACCAAAGTTCGTGACGCTGGTAGCGTTCGTACCAAAGCGATTTACCTGGCGATCGGCATTAACATGGAGGGCCATAAAGAAATACTGGGCTTATGGATTGCTCAGACCGAGGGTGCCAAGTTCTGGCTCAGCGTTGTCACTGAACTCAAAAATCGTGGCGTGCAAGATATCTTTATCGCCTGTGTCGATGGCTTAAAGGGCTTTCCCGAAGCGATTGAAACCGTCTATCCACATGCCATTGTACAACTCTGTATCGTGCACATGGTTCGTAACAGTCTCAACTACGTCAGCTGGAATAAACGCAAGGAAGTAGCTGCTGATCTACGTTTGGTCTATAGCGCCGCCACGATTGATGAGGCTGAGCACGCGTTAGCCGGCTTTGAAGATAAATGGAACAATGCTTATCCACCGATCGCCCGATCTTGGCGCAATAACTGGCAACGCATCATTCCATTCTTCGACTACCCGCCTGAGATACGGCGCATTATTTACACCACCAATGCGATTGAGTCAGTCAATATGAGCCTACGCAAAGTCAGCAAAAACCGTGGATCGTTTCCCAACGATGAAGCCGTGATCAAATTGTTTTATTTGGCTCTCAGCAATATCGCCAAAAAATGGTCTATGCCACTAAGAGATTGGAAACCGGCACTAAACAGGTTTACTATTCAATTTAACGAAAGAATGCCTCGGCATTATTAACCACCGTTTACACAAAATCTAGGACACCCCCCCTTGTAGGAAGAGGTTTCAAGTGACGATGCATCCTTTCCCTTAATAGATTGGATAATACCCTGCATTAATTCGTTAGTGGCATGATCTAAACTTTCTTGGGTAAAGATTTTTAGAAAAGCAGCCAATCCTTCTTCCGTTTTGCACATTTGATCAATCGCTGCATAAGATTCAGAATTATCATTGTCATTTAATTGTGTGAAGCGATGTAAGATTAAATGAAGATAGATTTCTTGAAACAAATTGTTTTCCCGAATGGATTTTCTTACTTGATCGGACCAATTTTTAGTCGTATGATTTTCTTGGTTTTTCTCAGCGATAAATAGCACTATTACAGAAATAGACAATGGTGAATTATTTACAATGTCTTGAAAGCATTGTTCATAATTCGGCTGCTTTAATCGCAGTAGGCATATCATTAAATCGGTGATGCCACGTGCAAGTTCTTTGGTTAGCAGGGAGTCGCTAGTTAGTTTTTGTGAAATTTTCGTTAGTTTATTAATACATCCTCTGATATCCGGTTTCTCACACGACCGTGCGTAATTGCTCAACCAATTCAACAGAAACAGTTTTCCCTCGTCGTCTTCACGATTCAATTCTTTTTCTAGCTCTTCCGGTTCCATCAGAAATTTATGGATATCTGTAGCTTCAGGAACTTCTTCAATTGAAGTTAATGAAAGTAAGCGAGCTAACCGATCCGGGTCAGCTATTCTTAATTGATCTTCAAATTCGAAATCGTAACCGTCTTTAGAATTTTTTTCAAAAAGAAACAAACAGGTTTTGTTTGCGATTTGAAGATCATGTTCACCATCTTTTGGTAGATGTTTTAACCAAGTCTGTTCTGCTTCATCTTCTCTTGATCCAAGGGATACGCCCCAATAAAATGCATCTTGCTCACTGATTAGATCACCTCGAAAGAAATGCCCAGTGAAATCAGCCGAATGTTCAAGAACAGCTTTCCGAATTGCAGGAAAACGTTGAGTAAGTGCTTCAAACGCGATAACGTCAGCAGCATTGACTTCACCTTGCGTAGCGGGTAGGCTCAGATAAAGCCTGTTTGTGATTCTGATGACATCGCGGGGATGACGTGATAGCTGAATCATCAAGACGATTGCTTCTTCATAACGATCTTTCTCGTATGTTCGCAGCGTGATATTTAATTGCTTTAAAAGCTCTTGTATTTTTCCGTCAGCAAATCGCTTGAGTTGCCGCCTTGATAGCGGTGGGAGCGGATAAGCAACTTGTACAATTTTTTCTAAATAGAAAAGACCGGATTTTTCATTTTCAGCAAGAGCCCGGGCAATAATGTTTGGATCATAGGCCAGCAGGTAGGTGATTTGAGGAAAATCGGCCACAGCTTTGATTGCCTGAATCATGATCCGTACTTCTTCAGCAGGAAGACGATCAAGGTCGTCGACAATAACAATAATTGAATGTTCTGATTTTTGTAATGCTTCAATAACTTCGTTCTTTTTCTGAGCTAAATCCAGATTGGGTAATAGTTTTCTTATGCCGTCAAGTGCTCCTTGTGCAGCTTTGATGGCATCTTCAGCTGTGAGACCAATCCAAGAAAATCCTGGAATATATTTCAGTGATATTAGTAAGCTGGCGTAGTTGAGCAATTTCTGACTAATGTCGATTCCATTTTGACCTTCATTGGTGTTCTTGTTAATCGAAGCTGCAATCTGCCCAATCAGAGCTTCAACCAAGGCGCTGGTAGCGCTAACCATCCAAGGATTGAAATCGATAACGATCGTTCTTTCGTTTTCTCTGAGATTCTTTGCAATGAATCCAATTAACGTGCTTTTACCCGAGCCCCATTCTCCTTCTATACCAACAACCAATCCAGGACTGCTGTTTGGCAGAACAAGAGAGTGTGCTAATCGTTCTGCAAAATGTTCACGTCCAAATGCATCATTCGCAGCTGGTAGATCATGAAGAAAGCTGGGGTTTGTTGTCATGACCTGTGTCATTTTTTGAATACATGCTTTGCGGGATCACGGTAGTAAATTGAAATCACGTTATCCCAATCTCAATCAACACCTCATTCGGATTGACCGATTCGCCTTTGATCACGTGCACAGCTTTGACGGTGCCGCTGATCGGGGCGGTGATTTCGGTTTCCATTTTCATCGCTTCGGTGATCAGTACCGGTTGTCCGGCGGTGACTTTCTGGTCGATTTTGACGAGCACGTCGAGGATGTTGCACGGCATGCTGACGACGACATCGCCTTCGTTTGAGGGACTGCGGCGTTTGCTGGCGATGGCGCTTTTGACGGCGCCTTGGGTGCCGCCGTCGAGCACGATTTCATCGAGGGTTTCGACGACGATTTCTTCCGGCATGCCGTCGACCATGAAATAGAAATGCCGCAGCGACTGATTTTTCGGGCTGGTGCCGGTGACTTTGACGTGGTACGACTCGCCGTGCAGCGCGACGTTGAATTCGGTCGGCGCTTTTTGCACACCGTTGACGGCTGTTGTTGCCATCTCTAACGGCTCGGGTACCAGGTTGCCGGTTGAGCGTAGTTCCAGAAACTGTTTGCCGACTTCCGGAAACATGGCGTAACTCAGCACGTCTTCGTCGTTCGATGCCAGATGGCCGATTTCCTGGCGCAGGTGGTCGAATTCCGGTTTCAGCAGATCGGCGGGGCGGCAGTCGATGATGTCTTCCTTGCCGATGGCGCGTTTTTGCAGTTTGGCATCGATCGGCGCCGGTGCTTTGCCGTAGCCGCCTTGCAGATAACGCTTCACTTCGTTGGTGATGGTGTCGTAGCGCTTGCCGGTCAGCACGTTGAGCACCGCTTGGGTACCGACGATTTGCGACGTTGGCGTGACCAGCGGCGGATAACCCAAATCTTTGCGCACGCGCGGAATTTCCGCGTAAACCTCGCTGATGCGATCCAGCGCGTTGCGTTCCTGCAATTGATTGGCCAGATTCGAGATCATGCCGCCGGGCACCTGAAACACATGCACCCGGGTGTCGACGCCGGTGAATTCGCTCTCGAAACGGTGGTATTTTTTGCGGATTTGCGCGAAATAATCGTTCACTTCTTGCAGTTTTTGCAGATTCAGGCCGGTGTCGTGATCCGTGCCTTGCAAGGCCATGACCAGGCTTTCGGTTGGCGGATGACTGGTGCCGCCCGACCACGACGATAAGGCGGTGTCGATATGGCGGCAACCGGCCTCGATCGCTTTCAGCTGGCACATTTCCGCCAAGCCGGAAGTGGCGTGCGAATGCAGATGAATCGGCAGATCGGTGGTATTTTGCAGCGCCTTGACCAATTCGCTGGTCGCATACGGGGTTAACAGGCCGGCCATATCCTTGATCGCGATCGAATCGCAACCCAAAGCAGCCAAGTCTTTGGCCAGTGTGACGAAACTTTTGACGTCGTGCACCGGACTGGTGGTGTAGCAGATCGTGCCTTGCGCGTGTTTGCCGGATTCCTTGGCGGCTTCGATGGCGGTTTTGAGATTACGCACGTCGTTGAGCGCGTCGAAAATGCGGAACACATCCATACCGTTGGCCGCAGCGCGTTTGACGAACGCGCGCACCACATCGTCGGAATAATGCCGGTAACCGAGCAGATTCTGTCCGCGCAGCAGCATTTGCAACGGTGTGTTCGGCAGCGCGGCTTTCAGTTTGCTCAAGCGTTCCCACGGGTCTTCTTTCAGAAACCGCAAACAGGCATCGAATGTCGCGCCGCCCCAGCATTCCAGCGACCAGTAGCCGATGCTGTCGAGCATTGAACAAGCCGGCAGCATGTCTTCGGTGCGCATCCGCGTGGCGATCAGGGATTGGTGCGCATCGCGGAGAATGACGTCGGTAATGTGAACTTTTTGCATAGCGTATCCTTGATTGACCAGTGAATCCCTACAGACCCGTGTGCGAAGCGACGACCGCGGCAATCACGCTGGCCAGCACTTCCGGGCGGGGTTTATCTGAATATTGAACGAGGTTCGGGTTTTGTTCGACGAAACCGGTATTGAATTGACCCGTGCGGAATTGCGGATGTTTCAGAATCTTCAAATAATACGGAATCGTGGTTTTGATGCCGAACAATCCCATGTCGCGTAACGTGCGCTCGCCGCGCTTGATCACATCTTCCCAAGTCAGCGCGCTGACGATGACCTTTGCGACCATGGAATCGTAAAAGGGCGGGATTTCGTAACCGGTATAAATCGCCGTATCGGTGCGCACGCCCGGGCCGCCCGGCGCATAATAGCGGGAAATACGGCCAAAACTGGGCAGGAAGTTATTTTTCGGATCTTCGGCGTTGATGCGGAACTGGATCGCATAGCCGCGCCGGACAATTTCTTCTTGCTTGAAGCGCAACGGAAAGCCCGCCGCCACCCGGATTTGTTCTTCGACGATGTCGACGCCGGTGATCGTTTCGGTGATGGTGTGCTCGACCTGCACACGGGTATTCATTTCCATGAAATAAAACCGCCCGCTGTCGTCCAGCAGAAACTCCACCGTGCCCGCGTTGGTGTAACCGACCGATTTCGCGGCAATCACGGCCAGACCGCCGATATATTGGCGCTGTGCTTCGTCCAATTGCGGCGACGGCGCGATTTCAATGAGCTTTTGATTGCGGCGCTGAATCGAACAATCGCGCTCGTAAAGATGGATGACATTGCCGTGATGATCGGCCAGTACTTGCACTTCGATATGTTTCGGATTGACGATGCATTTTTCCAGAAACACATCGGCGCTGCCAAATGCTTTGGTCGCTTCGGAAATCACCCGCACATAATTGCGTTTTAATTCCTCGGCATTATCACAGCGCCGGATACCGCGCCCGCCACCGCCGGATGTCGCTTTCAGCATGACCGGATAACCGATTTGTCCAGCAACTTTGAGTGCTTCGTCGACCGAGTGCAAATTACCGTCCGATCCCGGTGTCACCGGAATACCGGCCGCGATCATCGCCTTGCGCGCCTCGGTTTTATCGCCCATGCGATGAATCACGTCTGGCTCGGGACCGATGAAAATCAGTCCACGCTCTTTACAGGCGCGCGCGAATTGCGCATTTTCGGATAGAAAACCATAACCCGGATGTATCGCATCGCAACCGGTCGCTAGCGCCAGATCGACCAACGCATGAATGTTCAGATAACACGACATCGGCTCGCTGCCGATGCAATACGACTCATCCGCTTTCTTGACATGCAGCGCGAAACGATCCGCTTCCGAATAAATCGCCACCGAGCGGATGCCCATCTCGGCACACGCCCGAATGATGCGCACCGCAATCTCGCCGCGATTGGCAATGAAGATTTTACGTAACATCATTTTTGGGGCCGCTTTGAAAAACATAATGGCGGTATTCTACCTGATCGATTCCGGTTAGGGCGTTTGAAAGGAAACTTGAGAAACTGCTGTGCTGATCGTCTTCTAGTAATTGCTCGTTTTTGTTTTCCGGGTTTCCTTGGGTTGACGTCTATTTTTAAAAAGGAATCATCGCATCCAGCGAGAATAAAAACTGATCCTTTTTGCCGTCGAACGGGTGGAAAGCCGTATTGATGCCATCTACCCGGTCGTAGCGGATATTCTTGCGGATATTGAGATTGCGCACCGGCTTCCAGCCTTTATTCCAGTGCATCGCCGGTTTCCAGTTCATACCCAGGGTAACGGCGTAATAATCCGCAGGCGCGCTGGCGAAAGGAATATTCCCGGCATAGCTGACGCCCTTATTGTTCATTGCCGACAGAATACGATAAGGGGAAAACACCCGCCAGCCATTGCGGTCGTGAAACCGTTCGGCGCGAATGCCGATCGACAGGTTTTTTTGCAGATCGTAAGTCAGGTGGGTATTAATGCTATACCAAGCAGCGTTGCTGATTCCTCCGGGCAGGCTGATATCGGCCGCCCAGCCATGCGTATGCTGTAATACGCCGTGCATCCTGGGAGTGAGCCAATGTTGCAGCACCACGCTGTACATCATCCATGGTTGATTCACCGCCGTTTGGCCATAGGTGCCGCCCAACGCCATACTGGTTCTTTTATCGTCGCTATTCCATGTTAGATTGGCCAATCCGCCCCAGTTGTCGAGCTGTTTGTCAAAGCCGCCGTCCCATCCGCCAGTGGCGCTGCCGGTGGTCGCCGCGCCCTGGATGGTCCAGTTTTTATCAATGTTATAAGTGCCTAGAAAACCGGTGTGCGTGAACGGCTCGCCGCTGTTCAGGATATATGCGCGGGTGTAAAAAAAATTGTCAGGCGCGGGAACGCTTTCATAACCCAGCGGCGTATAAAAATGTCCCGCCTTGATGTTCAGGCCGTTGCCGACCGGTACGTGCGTTTCCAAATAAGCTTGCGGCAGCGCGATGCCATAGGTGCGCGTCGACTTGCAGCAGAGATTCAAATCCCAGTTGCCTCGCTCCGATGGTTCGCCGGTATTTTCGTCGAACGCGGAAATACCGAAGGCCTGAGTGTAAATGGCATCGGTTCCGAACAGGAAATCGAAGCGCCCGCCAAGACTCCAATTGGAAGCATCCGTTTCGACGCTGCGTTCGATAAAGAGATTTAGCTGATTCAATTGAAACCGGTTGGCGCGATCGGCGAAGGTAACCGCGCCGTTGAAACCATCCGACGGATTATTAGCATTGTAGGTTGCGCCGCCATTGATCCAGCCGCCAATTTGCAAGCCGCTGCGTTTATAGAGTTCCGGTAAGCTGTTGGCATGAGCTTGGTCAAGCGTGATGATTGCCGATAAAACTATTCCGAGTACTGTGCTGATCGTGTTCATGTAGTAATTCATATTGTTGTTCCTGATGTTTAGTCAAAACAACTCAAAGTTGGCATGCTGCGCGAAACGATTCGCTTCGGAATAAAACGTAGCCGGACGGATCGATTATTCAATCAATCCGGACAAGTTTATGCTGCATTTTCAATTGGAGTTGTTTAGGAAAGCCGTTATTGTGTTTGAAATGTAGAGCTCACAACCGATCCCGAAAAATATTTCAATTATCGATATTGCCGGACTTCTCAATTATTCTTCAGCTGATCAATCACCACTTGGCGGATATCATAATTATCTCCTGGATTAACAATGACAAAATCTGGGCTGCCCGGTTTCAGATAATCCAAACCGCGATCTTTGCCGGAAGCGAGAAAGTCGTTGATCGCGAGTTTGTAAATTTTTTTGGTATCCAGTGGTTTGCCGTTAATTTTCCAGGCGCCGTTGACCTGTTGCGTGTTCGCGGATTGCAGAAAGCCGCCTGCACCGGCATTTGCTATCCCTTGATTCAGCGCCTTTAACAGCAAACTGCCTTTGATCGCGGCCAGTTGCACTTTGCCGCCGAACGGCAGTACCCGTATAACATCATAGACGGTGATTTGACCTGCGGGCAGCACATCGTCGATGCGGATCGAACCGCTGTTGTAGAGCGAGAGTTCGGCTTCCGGGTAGGGGCGCAGCAGGCTTTGGGCGATCAGTTCGGTCAGGTTGGTTTTGCGGGTGCGCACATTCGATTCGAGCCCGTCCAATGCTTCCGTGGTGGTCGTGACCACCGCTTCGGGTTCAAATCCTTGCTGCCGGAAGGCATCGAAAGCGATGTTCATCCATTTGTCGACCACGGTTTTGACGGCGGGATCTTCGGCCAGAGTGCCGTTGATCGGCACAAACGTGGGTTTGACTTCGGTTTTGCCGGTTTGCGGATCGAAATAAAGATCGACTACGTACACCGAGCGTACATTGGCGTCGCCTTTCAGCAAGGGAGTGAAATTGCCGCGCCAGTTTTGATAGTTGACATGTTCATGCCCGCCCAGCAGTAGGCCGATTTGCGGAAATTTTTGCAGCAGTTCGATGTCGTCATCAATGGCTTGATGCGTCAGGGCGATCATGAAATCGGTTTGCCCATTGAGTTGTTTGATTTGCTCGGCGGTGGCTGCGATGGGGTCGGAGTAGCGCACGTAGCCGGGGTTGTTTGCGGCCAGTGTTAAGCCAAACATACCGATTCTGAAGGTTTTTCCGCTTTTTTTATCCGCAATGGGAATCACCAGATTCTGTTTGACGCCGGCATAAGGCTGACCATCAGCGGCAAAAACATTGCTCGATACCCAGGTGAATTTCGCTTCTTTCATGCGCTGGTTGAATTGACTTTCTTTGACATCGAATTCATGGTTGCCGAAGGTGGCATAGTCGAGTGCAAAGTGATTCAGCACATCGACCATCTGCCGTCCGGCCAGCCGGTCGCCTTCATACTGGGCGGTGCCGATTGCGGATGGGCTGAACAGATCGCCGCCGAGTGTGGTGATGGTATTGGGGTTGCGCGCCAGCAATTGCTTGCGCAAGGTGGCGACCCGTGCAATGCCGCCTTCCTTGCCGCCGCTGACCGGGGTGATTTCGTAAATATCGTTAAAGTGCAGAATGGTCACGTGAATGCGGTCATCACCGGCGGGTGCGGTGGGCGCTGTGGCGCAGGCAGTCAGTGCGAAAACAAAAACGATCGAAAGTAAAACGGCGAATGGATTTTTCATGATAACGCCCTGTATTTTGATGGTGGTTGTATTTAAGGTGCCGCTCAATGCCAATGTATGGCCCATAGCGGGAAACCCGTTGTTGCCAATTTGCTTTCCCGTCCGGGCTCTTGGGTTGCTGACAAACGGTTTCAAGCCGGTGCAGTGAGAAAGCTAATGCGATTCCTTAAGGTTATACCGTAAAGTTGCTGTTTGTATCAAATATGTTTCTGAGATGTGCGAGTATTGCTATGATCAGCAAAGGATTGTGAATATAATCGGGAACTGCCAATAAGAAAAATACAATCCGCCAAGATTGAGCGTTAGCGTCAAGCACGGGCCTCGAGAAGAAATAATCCAAAGTCAGGTAATGTAAGGAGCAGGAGTTTACGGGTATTAGTAATGCACATTGTCCTTAACAATGCTGATTAAACAAATTCAAATGAAAGGGGATTTATCGTGAAACAATATTTCATTTCGTCAGAAAAACGATCTTTATTTTCTTATGTAGCTTCGATGCTTTCCATCGGCATACTATCCGCCTGCACCCTTATCCCGGGAAACGAACCTGATGATCGCCACGCGGTTACTGTTGAGAAAGATCATCTTGGCGATAGCTATACAAAGGTGCAATACCTTGATCAGGGTTGGAATTCTGTCGACAGTTTGTGGTTTTACTACACTACACAGGGATCAAACTTGATGCCCTATGATTTCTTTCTGGCGTTGGAGAAGCCGGGACAGTCCCAGCTTTTCCGTTCCGATGAGAATATGAATTTTTACCGGTATTTACCTCAGAAGGCTTCATCGGCAAACCCGGATGCATTGCCGGTCGGTTGGGTTAAAGATAAGTACAAAGGCAAGGAATATGTCGGTTTAACTTGCGCGGCTTGCCACACCGGGCAGATAAACTATAACGGTGTGGGTATCCGCATTGATGGTGGTCCGGCTAGCGCGGATATGGAAAACATCATGATCGATCTGGCAAAAGCCTTGAAACATACGCGCGAAGATGCGGAAGCCAAACAGCGGTTTGTCAAAAATGTATTGGCCAGGGGGAATTACAAGTCGGAAGCTGATGTGCTCGCTGATTTAAGTAAATATGAACAGCGCATATACAGTTATACCTATATCAATGCCAGTCAAACTTCTTATGGCTATGCACGGCTGGATGCCTTCGGACGCATATACAACCGTGTGCTTGAACACACCATTAACGCAAGAGAGCTGAGAGAGATACTGAGCGACCGGAAGATAATGGATGATAAAGTGATGACGAAGGAGCAAATCGATGAAATCCTGGCAAAAATTGATAATGTGATTACGGGAGAGCAGCGTGATCATTTGATGGAACGTCTGAGTAAGTATCTGACATTTGAGCAAATAGCGCTGTTGAATAATGAGATTTTCAATCGGCCTGATGCGCCCGTTAGCTATCCTTTCTTGTGGGATATTGCGCAACACGATTTTGTGCAATGGAATGGGATCGCTGACAATGCCGGGCTGGGGCCGATTGGCCGGAATACCGGTGAAGTGATTGGCGTATTTGGCACGCTTGACTGGAAAGAAGAGAAAGGGACGTCATTGACATCGATTCTCTTCCAAGGTTCTGGCAATACGCGCGTCAAATTTGATTCTTCCGTTGATGTGCAAAACTTGCACAGAATTGAATCGCACTTGAAGAAATTGAATTCTCCGGTATGGCCGCAAGAAATTCTAGGAAAAATCAATGAGGAGCAAGCTGCAAAAGGCAAACTATTATTCGATGAATATTGTGCGGCCTGCCATGCCAGAATTGATCGTGACGATCCAAACCGGCGCGTCGTTGCTCATATGACGAAAGTCAGCGCGATAGGAACGGATTCCACGATGGCAGAGAATAGCTTCAAATATCAGGGGTATTCCGGCATTTTGCGCAACCAGTATGTAGGATTGGAAGTGGGTAATATTTTGCTGGATAAGGAAGCGCCCGTTGCAGCCTTGCTGACTCAAGCAACAAAAAATGTAGTGGCTACTCCTGATCCTGATAAGTGGTTTTTCCAACGTTGGACGGATTGGGCAGCCAATCTTGTAACAGCCTATGCGGAAAATGAGATTAAATCCTCAATCAAAAATGGTAACTATGACCCGGATACTACAGTCAATCCATTGGCCTCACTCAATGCCTACAAGGGACGGCCTTTGAATGGAATCTGGGCAACCGCGCCGTATTTGCACAATGGTTCTGTTCCATCATTGTATGATTTGTTATTACCCAAAAAGCGTGAAGGTGATCCGGAAGATGGGGAATACCGTCCTGATCAATTTGAAGTGGGTTCACGCGAATTTGATCCGGTCAAAGTGGGATTAAAAAGTAGCGGGTATAAAAGCTTCACTTTTGATACCAGTTTTCCTGGCAATAGTAACGCCGGACACGAATATGCATCCGGTAAAACAGCGCAACCGAATGGTGTAACTTTAAGACCGCTGAACAAGGATGAAAAACTCGACGTGCTGGAATATCTTAAAACTCTGTAATCTGGAATCATTCTTAACCTGCGATTCCCCGTGGTCTTGCTGCGGGGATGCTTATTGAACAAGGAGTATTGAAATGAGTACAAGCTATCTTGAACGGTATGATGCGACTCCCGATGCGGAAAAATTTCCATTGGTGCGCCGCTGGATGGATACGGAACCTTTACCTTTTTTTAAGGAATTGCGCACTAAGCGTCCAATCCTGGTGACGCCGGATTGCACCTTGGTGACCCGGTTTGACGATGTCAGGGAAATACTGCTGATGTACAAAGTATTTACCGTCAAGCCGTACGTTCCCAAAATGGACAATTACCTAATGGCGCACGATGACGATGCACTGCATACCCGTGAGAAATCGCTGATGCAATTTATGTTGAATCGTGATGATTTGCCCAGAGTGCGCAATATGGTTGCGGATATCGCCGGTGGCATTCTCAGTAACGCCAGTGGGCAGATCGAAGTTGTGAATAAATTTTGCCGGATGGTTCCCGCGACATTGGTGCAAAAGTATTTTGGACTGACGGGCGCTAACAGGGAAGACTTGATCGAATGGTCTTACTGGAATCAATACGATACGTTCCATAATCAGCCATTCGATTTACTGCCTCCGGAACTGTCAAAACGCATTATCGATCGTCATAATGAAACTTCCAAAAAACTGGGAGACTACATCACGATGCTGATTGCGAAGCGGTTACTGGCGGTGAAACTGGAGAAATTGACGTTTTCAACAATCGTCCGATTGGATGATGATATCGTCACCCGGATGCTACGCACCAGTTTTGCTAAAGAACTGGATTTTGATATCAAACGGCTGGGTGTGAATGCCGGCGGCTTGTTGATCGGTGCGATCGAGACCACTGCGCAAGCTGTAGCGCAAGTGCTGCAATATTTGTTCCAGCATTCGCAATGGCTGGCGGCGGCAAAAGCGGCTGCACAGAAGGAAGATACAACCGAGTTCGACGGTATCGTATGGGAAGCATTGCGTTTTGTTCCGATCACATCGTATTTATTCCGCACTACGGTGAGCGATTATGCGGCGGCGAAAGGAACAGACCACGAAACAGTTTTGCGTGCCGGTACTTATGTTCTGCCGGTGACGTTATCCGCGACGTTCGATGAACGGGCATTTGAGTCGCCGGACGAATTTATCCCGCAACGTAACTGGTATAACTATTTCCACTTTGGATTCGGCAACCATGAATGCCTGGGGCGTTACGTGGGTATGGTGATGATTCCTGAAATGGTCCGGCAAGTATTGCTGAAGAAAGATGTGGAACCGAAAGGTGATATAGACTACAAATCCGGACCGTTCCCCGAAGCATACGACCTTTCCTGGGCAACAGCGTAGAACAGGGTAGGTTGCTGGTTTTGTGGCGGCCGTTAAAGTGTGCGGAGCAGGCGGATAACTTGGCTAAGGCGCCCGGCCGGTGTTTTCTCTGTACTGTGTGTAAGTAATTTCTTCTTGTGTGATAAAAAGACAGTGCTCTACAGCCTCAGTTGCTTGTGATTTTCAACCATAGAGCACTGTCCACCCTCTAGCAAACTTTAGTAATTCGATTTTTCTTCAGTCGATCTGGCTTTTCCGCCACCTTCCTGATCGCCCGATGGTATTTGATGGAAAGGCTGAATGGTTTTACCGTAAGCATCCGGATCAGGTGATTCCGGCGCTGTTGGCTTTCCACCGCAGGCAACTAGAACTAAAACCGCCGATACTGCTAAAAATTGTGTAATTCTCATATAGAACCTTCTGAATGTTATTTGTTAATTGATTTTGTATGACGCTGATTCGCAGAATACCGTTTACAGTTACGCGAAATATTGATCTTGATCAAATTAAATTCACCTTGACATCAAACACCTGCAGGCAATCCGAATCTAAACAATAACTCATGCTGGAAATGTAATCAGTGGCGCAGATCGGAATACGCTTTTATCAATCGTTGAATGATTTTCTTGCACCCGGGCAGGGCGATACGGAGATTATTCACAACTTTGAGCGGAAAGCTTCGATTAAGGACATGATCGAATCGTTCAATGTGCCGCACCCGGAAGTTGAACGAATTTCGGTGAATGGTATTGCAGTAGATTTTAACTATACTGTGCGGGATGGCGATCATATCGAGGTTTTTCCGCAGAGTGAGGATTTTAACGGTATACCGGCACAGCGACTGAGGGCGGAGTTATTGCACCCACCCCTGTTCGTGGTCGATAGCAATCTTGGAAGATTGGCGCGCTATTTGAGGTTGCTTGGATTCGACTGCCTTTATCGTAATGATTACGACGATGGCGCGGTGGTAAGAATAGCCAGTGAGCAACGGCGCGTCGTGCTTACCAGGGATCGTTCGTTATTAAAACGCAGGATCATTACGCACGGGTATTTTGTGCGTGCGGATAGACCGAAAATTCAAACCCGGGAAGTTCTGAAAAGATTTGCGTTGTATTCCCTGATCAGACCGTTAACGCGTTGTACCCAGTGCAATGGAATATTGACAGAAACCGGCAAGAAACCTATTGAACATCGTTTGGAGCCGTTGACAAAGCGGTATTACGATAAATTTCTGATCTGCCCGGAATGCGATCGGATCTACTGGCAGGGGAGTCACACTATGCGCATCAAACAGCTGCTTAACGAATTCGTTAACGAGAAAGCGTAATCAACACCTTAAATCGAGGCTGATATTCATCACATTTTGTTCAGATTTTTATTCAGTATGCATTCAGATTTACCTCGTTATGATGGTGTCAAATAGCAGGTGAGGTGGGTTGATGACTGAGGAAGCCTGAGGTGTTGTTTAGAGATTTGATTAACGGATAAAAGTTGTAGTGAATTCTGATTGAGGTTGATATGAATAAATATAAATTAGCGTGCTTGGCTATCGCCCTCTGCGGAATATTTTCAGTGAATCCAGCAAGCGCTGAGGGAGATGGCGGCGGGTTCGATGGCGGTGATTTCGGCGGTGACTATGGTGGCGATTTTGGTAGTGACTACGGTGGTGATTATGGCGGTGATTTCGATTCGGGTGGATATTCGGATTACTCCGATCAGGGTGGTTTTGACCAAAACGATGCTTTCGACCAGAACGATGAGTTTAACCAGCCGGAAGATTTTGGGTCGGCCGATGATGCGTTCCAGGGAAATGATTTAGAGCAAACCGATGCAGTGAGTCAACCAGATGACTTTACTACGGAAAATACGCCGGATAACAGCACTGATACGGCATCCGGTAGTGATGGTCCTGCGGATGAACCCTTGAAAAAAGAGCTAACGGATCAATCTGTTGATGCTGCTTCCGATCCAAGCCAAGGTGCTCAAGCGGACGCTCAGGGCCAACACAATGATTCGAGTCCGAATGCGGAAGCTACCGATCCAACTCAATCTGCAGGAACAACGGATTCTGCTGGATCTGCCGAAACTGCTTCTAATGCGGGTGACCAATCCGCCCAGAATGGCAGTACTGCCGTTCAAGACGGTTCCTCCACGCAAAATGTGAATATTCAGAATAATACGAATGTAAATCAAAATACTACAGGGAATGATTATGACCATCATCACGGGGGAGGGCATCATCATCACGATAACTTTGGTTTGGGATTCGGCTTAGGTCTGGGAGTGGGATTAGGATTCGGGTTTGGACCATTTGGTTATTACAGTCCGTTTGTTCCCTTTGGTTATTATGGCTTCGGCGGGCCATTCAGCAGCTTTGGTTTTTACGGCGGACGGGGTATTGGCGTTGGATTCTATAATAGCTATGCCGGTTTTGGCCCTTACCGTTATTTTGAACCGTATTATCCCTTGGGCGGATATCTGGCTGGCTCGCCGGTGTTTTCGTCACCCATGGCATTCGCTCCGGCCAGAGCACCTACCTATGTTCAACGTAATGAAGTTTCCGGACCCGCGCCTGTGCAGCAAAGAAACTATTGGTATTACTGCCGCAAGCCCGAAGGATACTATCCCTATGTGAAGCAATGCTCAGGCCAATGGATCAAAGTTCCTCCACAACCTTCCTGAGTTTTTGACTCCGCAAGCGCTCTGATCAAGAGTAAGCGGGCTTACGCATCATTAAGGCGATACCTGAGTTACCCCAGGTATCGCCTTATTTCAATCAATCCTTGTTGTTAAAATTCTTCCCAATCTTCTTTACCGCCTGATGCAACCTTGCGAGTTGGCATCGCTAATTTCTCGGGTGCTGTTTCAGCCTTGGTATTAACCGCAGCTTTCCTGGTTGCTGATCCACGATTAGGCAGCCGTGTCACTACACCAGGGTTTTTTGTTGCCGGTACGACTGCCGTTTGTTCACCATGGTTCGCGAATTTGAACACACTCACTGCTTGAATTAATACTTTGGATTGGTCCTTCATTGATTCAGCAGCGGCGGAAGCTTCTTCTACCAAGGCCGCATTTTGTTGCGTCACCTCATCCATTTGCGTTACTGCCTGGTTGATTTGCTCTATCCCGGAGCTTTGCTCCTGCGATGCGGCCGAGATTTCACTCATGATATCGGTTACACGTTTTACAGCGGTAACGATCTCGTCCATGGTTGATCCCGCTTCATCCACCAGTTTGGTGCCTTCATCCACTTTTGTCACGGAATCATTGATCAATTCTTTGATCTCTTTGGCTGCCGCTGCTGATCGTTGCGCCAGTGTCCGGACTTCTGTCGCCACCACTGCGAAGCCTCTTCCTTGTTCTCCAGCGCGGGCTGCTTCCACTGCGGCATTCAATGCCAGTATATTGGTTTGGAATGCAATACCATCGATGACGCTGATAATCTCAACCACTTTTTTCGAACTGTCATTGATCGAGCTCATCGTTTGCACCACTTGTCCAACTACAGCACCACCTTTCATGGCCACTTCAGATGCACCTACGGCCAGTTGATTCGCTTGACGCGCATTATCCGCATTCTGTTTCACGGTTGATGTCAATTCTTCCATCGAAGACGCTGTTTCCTCCAGACTCGAAGCCTGTTCTTCGGTGCGGTGGCTTAAATCCGAGTTACCCGATGCAATCTCGCTGGACGCGGTTGCTATGGATTCCGTGCTATTGCGCACTTTACCTACCAAATCCAGCAAATTGTCGTTCATTGTTTTCAGTGCTTGCAGTAAACGTCCTGTTTCATTGGTTGAATTCACTTCGATTCGAGTAGTCAAGTCACCCGAAGCCACGGCATTTGCAATAGCAACGGCCTCATTCAGCGGTCTGATGATGGCACGTATCAGTAAGAGTCCTGCGATTACAGCCAGAATTAGGCCAAGTACAATCATGCTATTACTAATCGTCAGTAATCCCTGGTATGCTTGATGTGCTGCTTTGTATTCATTGGATCCCAGTACCCGCTGCATATCGAGCAATTTGAACATGGTGGTATGCGCCGCATCAAATTTGGCAAACATATCATCATGCAGATTTTGTTGTGACGCCTTAAATTCTTTGTTCAGCGCCAGGCTCATCGAATGATCGACGGATTGTGACAGACTTCTCCATTGTTGCTCGAAATCCTTGGCTAATGCGGCTTCTTCAGTAGTTAACTTCGTTGCCATATATTTCGGCCATAGTGTGGCTATTTCTTCAGCTCTCTGATCACTTAGTGATTTTCTTTCAGACACAATGGCCGGGTTCTCAGAATAACTTGAAATTACAGTATTAAAACGGATACGTTGAATGCGATCCAACACCACTCCTAGGTCGCCCAAAGGCAAAACACGATCGTCATAAACACCTTTGAATGCGCTATTCATTTGGTTCATACCGTAAATTCCCATACCACCAATGCTAACTAGCAGAGCAGAAAGAAATCCAATGACAACGATCAATCGAGATTTAATGGTCATGTTTTTAAACATTATGTTTCTCCTTCAAGAATATTTTATGAAATTTGTAGATTAATTAATGTTATGTGTAATAAAGCCCATGTCGCTTCGGCTCATTAGCTTTTCGATGTCGATCAATATCAGCATCCGCTCATCCACCGTACCTAAGCCCATGATATATTCCGTGTCGATTACCGAACCTAAACCCGGTGCTTGACGCATTTGCTCATCCGTTAGCGTAATCACGTCTGATACCCCATCAACCACAATTCCCATCACTCGGCCTGCTACAGTGAGTATGATGACCACCGTGAATTGATCATATGTTGCCTGACCCAGATCAAACTTTATTCGCATGTCGATGATTGGAACGATGATGCCGCGCAGATTAATCACACCCTTGATATAGTCTGGCGAATTGGCAATATGCGTGATGGAATCGTAACCTCGGATTTCTTGTACTTTCAGAATCTCAATCCCATATTCCTCGCTTCCCAAACGAAACGTCAGAAACTCATTCGTGACCAGATCGACTGCCATCGCCGGCACTCCGGTTACGCTATTTGCTTTCAGTTCTTGCAATGACATTGATTCCTCCACTCGCTGTAATAAAATCTGATTCATACTCTTAATCAATTGGATGATTCTTTGAAAAAAACACATTGCTGCGTTGGAATGAACTATACCTGCGAGGACTTGCTGAATTGTTGAGAGAATGTAAACTCTTTGCAAACTATCAGACACAAAGAAACGACCATCGCATGACCACAAGAAGTGGTGCGGTATATCGATGGCAGCTAGGGATATCGCTTTCGTTGCGGCGTGGATAGGATAATGCTGTTGGTTCCTATGGCAATGCGCCAGCTGGTGCAACTTGATGCAAGCTAGAAAGTATCCGGAAAGCTCTAGGGAAATGCTGATTAATTGGCTATACGAGCGAATCACTTCGTTGCGCGGTACTCGCATCCTCGCCTATCTTATTGATATGTCTTGGTTGCTGTGTTCCGTGCGCCTTGTGCTTCATCTCGTCTGCCGAATTATTCAGTGTTTCCCTAGCAACCGCGAATGTTGAGAAGTGTTTTTACGGCGCGTGCGGAGTGGTTGTAAGCGCGTTGGATAATCTGTAATCTATAGCCAGTGCGCCAGTCTGCTGGAATAATTGAAGTTTTATTTTTTACCGGAATCAATAATGAAGAAAAAACAACTATTAACTCTGATTGCTTTCTTGCCGGTCATACCGCTGTTATCCGGTTGCTGGACGTTAGTGGCCGCCGGGGCGGGGGCTTACGGGGGGTATAAAATGAAGGAAAACGGTTATACCCTGCAAAACCCGATTACCAAGGAAAAAAAATCCAACAAATGAGATTGGGTTATTTCACTTTTTTTGCTGAATCTTCCGGATTTTCTTTTTTACGGAAGCTGTCATAAATCATCAACGCGGCGCCGATAAAAATAGCGGAATCGGCGATGTTAAACGCCGGCCAGTGGTAATTTCCAATATAAAAATCCAGGAAATCGACGACATGACCCAGCGTAATGCGATCGTACAAATTTCCCAGTGCGCCACCCAGAATCAAACTCAGCGATACACAAAACAATTTTTCCTGCCGGTATTTATTGAGCAAAAAGATTATCACTAAGGCTGCACTGCCTGCGATTCCGCTCAGGAACCAGCGTTGCCAGCCGGGTTGCTCGCTGAGGAAACTGAAGGCGGCGCCGGGATTGTAGGTTAGCACCAAGTTGAAAAAACCGGTGAGCGGGATGCGTTCACCGAATTCCAGCGTGGATTCGACCCAGTATTTACTGGCAAGATCCAATATCAGAACAATCAAAGCGATGCTCAAGCTGATGTAGAGTTTCATAATAAGACAGTTTTCTGTTCAGTGATTAACCGTGAAGCTTCATGCAAAGTGCCGTTCTTCGCCGCTGCCATGCAAATTGGCAACGCAGCGAGCGCATAACGTGGGGTGTTCCGCATGCTGGCCGGTATCCTGGCGATAGTGCCAGCATCGCTCGCATTTCGTATGCGCACTGGATGTCACGGTCATGCCTTCCTGCTGCGGGTCATTGACTGGAATCAGGCGGACTTCGGAGACGATCAATACGAAACGCAAGTCGTCGCCCAGTGCACTTAGTAAGGCGAAATCTTCCTGATTGGCGCGTATTTCTACCGCAGCTGCTAATGAGGAACCGATTTCTCCTTGTGTGCGGGAATCTTCCAGTTTTTTCAGCACGTGCGAACGCAGCAAACGGATTTTTGCCCACCGTTGCTGCAATGATTCGGTATCCGGTTGTGCTGGGAGGTCGTGCCACGTATGAAACAACACACTATCCTGAGTATCGCCCGTCAAATGCTCCCAGACCTCCTCCGAGGTAAAACTCAAAATCGGTGCAAACAGCCGCACCAAACTATGCGCGATATGGTGTAGCGCAGTTTGTGCCGAACGGCGCGGAAGACCTTTGGCTGCTGCCGTGTACAGGCGATCCTTGAGGATGTCCAGATAAAATCCTCCCAGGTCTTCAGAGCAGAAATTGTGCAGTTTATGCACAACCTGATGGAATTCATAGCGTTGATAGCTGCGCGTTAAATCTTCCTGAAAGGCTTGGGTCAATGCCAGCATATAGCGGTCGATTTCCAGACAATCTGCCACGGCAACGGCGTCTGTGTGCGGATTAAAGTCCATCAGATTTGCCAGTAAGAAGCGTAGCGTATTGCGGATCCGCCGGTAGCTTTCCACCACACGTTTCAGAATTTCCTCGGAAATGGAGAGTTCGCCGGAATAATCGGTGGAAGCGACCCACAACCGTAAAATATCGGCGCCGGAAGTATCCATCACTTTTTGCGGGGCGATGACATTACCCTTGGATTTACTCATTTTGTGACCGCTGCCATCGACCACAAATCCATGCGTGAGCAATGCATCGTAGGGTGCACGGCCATCAATGGCGCAACCGGTCAGCAATGAAGACTGAAACCAGCCGCGATGCTGATCGGAACCTTCCAGATACAGATCCACCGGGAATTTGAGTTGCGCATCCGCTTTGACAACGGTGTCATACGTGGTGCCGGAATCGAACCAGACATCCAGCGTATCGGTCAGTTTCTTATACGTTTGTGCTTCGCCGCCGAGCAATTCGGCGGCGTCGAGGGCAAACCAGGCTTCGATACCTTGTTGCTCGACTTTTTGCGCGACTTGTTCGAGTAATTCGAGTGAACGCGGATGCAGCGCATGGGTATCTTTATGCACAAAGAGGGTCATCGGAACGCCCCAATTACGCTGGCGGGATACACACCAGTCCGGGCGGTTTTTGATCATCGCTTCCAGGCGCGCTCTGCCCCATGCCGGATAGAATGCGGTGGAATCGACGGCTTGCATGGCCAGATCGCGTAACGTTTTATCTCCAGCACTCGCGGTTGAACTGTGCAGATTCATGCCGATGAACCATTGCGGGGTGGCGCGGAAAATGATGGGGGTTTTGTGCCGCCAGCAGTGCGGGTAGCTGTGGTCGATTTTTTTCAGGCAAAACAGATGCCCGCTGGTTTTGAGCGTATCGATGACAATATCGTTGGCTTTCCATACCGAAAGCCCGCCCACCAAAGGTGTACTGGCAATAAACTTGCCGTTGCCATCCACCGGGCTGTCACTCGGCAGGCCGTAATTCTGACCGGCAAAATAGTCATCCAAACCGTGCGCGGGCGCGGTGTGCACCAGTCCGGTACCGGCTTCCAGGGTGACATGCTTGCCACAAATGATTTTTACCGTGCGCGGCTCAAATGGATGTTGCAGGGCCAGATGTTCTAATGCCTGGCCTTTGCAGGTGCCGAGCGTTTCACCGGTTAAATCATAGCGTGCTAGACAAGCTTGCTGTAATTCATTGGTAAGAATCACCAGACCGCGTGCAGTTTGCACCAGCGCGTAGTCGAAATCGGGATGCACGCTGACCGCTTGGTTAGCCGGTAATGTCCACGGTGTGGTGGTCCAGATGATGGCGTAAGCTTGCGCATTTTCAGGAATGACGACGCCGAAGATGCTGCTCAGCGATGAGCGCGCGGACTGAACGGCAAATCCCACATCAATCGCCGGTGAAGTTTTGTCTTCGTATTCCACTTCCGCTTCAGCCAAGGCAGAGCCGCAATCGATACACCAATTGACCGGTTTTTGTCCCTGATACAGATAGCCGCTTTGATAAATTTTTCCCAGTGCGCGGATAATACCGGCTTCGGTTTTGAAATTCATCGTGAGATATGGATTATCCCAGTCACCTAGGACACCCAGGCGAATGAAATCGGCTTTTTGACGCTCCACTTGCTCTTGCGCAAAGGCGCGGCAGAGTTCTCGTACTTTGTCGGCAGGCAAATGTTTGCCGTGTTTCTTTTCGATCTGATGCTCAATCGGCAAGCCATGGCAATCCCAGCCGGGAACGTACGGCGCATCAAAACCGGATAGTGTCTTGCTCTTGATGATGATGTCCTTGAGGATTTTGTTGACGGCATGACCGATGTGAATGTCACCGTTGGCATAAGGCGGGCCGTCATGCAGAATGAATTTGGGACGTCCTTTGCTGACGGCGCGGATTTTTTGATACAGGTTTTTGTCTTGCCAGGCTTTCAGCATACCCGGTTCTCGGCTGGCCAGATTGCCACGCATCGGAAACGGTGTGTCGAGTAAATTGAGCGTTTTCTTATAATCAGTCATGAAAGTTCAATGGATGGGTTAAAGGGCGTTGCGCATGCTATTGGAATGAATCGGGGTAGTCATAAAAAAGCTTTTGGCTTGCGCGACATCTTTCTCGATTTGCCGGATGAGTGTGTTGATATCCACATATTTTTCTTCGTCGCGTAATTTGTGCAAGAAGTTAACCTGTAATTGCTGTCCGTAAATTTTCTGATGAAAATCGAACAAATGAACCTCCAGCACAGGCCTGCCATTATCATGGGTCGTCGGCCGCACACCCAGACTGGCAACACCTCGCAGCGGAGTAGCGGGTGAGGATGGTATGGCACCGTACACGGATACGACAAAAATACCCGAAAGCGGCGGGCGGTTATGCTGCAATTGAATGTTCGCGGTGGGAAATCCAAGTTGCTTGCCTAATTTATCCCCATCTACGACCCGTCCGCTGATGCTGTAAGGTCTGCCGAGCAATTTCCTGGCGGTGTCGAGATCGCCGTTGGCAAGCGCCTGCCGGGTTGCGGTACTAGAAACGCGCTGCCCGTCGATGGTAACACTGGGCATGGCTTCGACAGAAAAGTTATTTTCTGCTGACAATGCTTGCAACATGGCGAAGTCACCGGTGCGCCGCGCGCCAAAACGGAAATCATCGCCGACCAGCAGCCAGCGCACTGCAAGTTCTTTATTCAGGATGTCCGCGATAAATTGTTCCGCGCCGATTCTGGCAAAATCGTAATTGAAACGGCAAATGTGGATACAGTCGACTTCTGTCTGAATCAAGCAGGTTAATTTTTCCCGTAAACTGGAGAGCCGGACAGGTGCTTGATCCGGCGCGAAAAATTCACGCGGATGCGGTTCAAAAGTCATGACACAGGCCGGAAGCCCTAGCCGGCTGGCGGTGTCTTTCAACCGGGAAAGCATGGCCTGGTGGCCTAAATGGACCCCGTCGAAATTGCCTATGGTCAGTGCAACCGGTGTTTTGGCACCGGATGGCACTTTTCGCCATGTATGCATGCGCTCGAACCCAAAAAATTAGCAATTCTAGCGTGTTTAAGGTGAACAGGTCTAGCTTGCACTGCGCTGCCGCGCATATTGAACTCAAATAATTATAGATACTTACTGGAAGGAGCGAAGCAGGGAAAATTGACGGTAGGATAGATTAATACTCGCGTTGATTTATTAATTTGGTTATATTCCTGCAATCGTTTTTGTTATGTTGCGGCCAAATAATTGAAGCATTCAAATCATTCAATCAAATCAAGCGAAAGAGAAGACCGGATCCTGCAAGCGCTGGCTGGGATGCTGGAGTATCCGCAGCGAGTTAAGATCACCACGGCTGCATTGGCAAGGCAGTCGGGAATCTCGGAATCAGCGATCTATCGCTGTTTTTCCAATAAATCGCACATGTTTGCGGCTTTAATTGAATTCATTGAGAAAACATTATTTGTGCTGATCAATAAAATTCTGCAAGAAGAACAGCCGAATGCCAAGCAGATTGAAAACTTGTTACTGCTACTGCTAGGTTTTTCGCAAAAAAATCCGGGCATGACGCGGATTCTGATTGGCGATGCGCTGGTCAATGAGAACGATCATTTGCAATTGCGCATTCATCAGCTGCACGACCGGCTGGAAGCGACTTTAAAACAGGCATTACGGTTCGCCGTTAGCGAGCAACGGCTGAAAGCGGACGTGGATATTGCGGCGCAAGCCAATTTATTCATGTGCTTCGTGATTGGCCGCTGGTATCAGTTTGTTAACAGCGGATTCAGGCGTGATCCGCTGGCCAATTGGGAAACGCAACGATTGATTTTGTTGCCGAAGGAACTACTTTAAAGTGCAATAACCATCAGTTTCTGATGCATTATTTTTTACCGGTCATTGCGCCGGCATACCGGGCAGAGCGGGTCCTTATTTAATCTGACCGAGCGCCAGTTCATTGCGAGACCATCCAGTAGCAGCAGACGGCCGTTCAGACTCTGGCCGATATTCAATAGAATTTTTAGCGTTTCCGCGGCTTGCATGCTGCCGATGATACCAACCACAGGCGAGAATACACCCATAATTGCGCACGGCATATCCTCCTGGTCTCCATCAAGCGGATATAAACAATGATAGCAAGGACTGCTGTCATGGCGTAAATCGAACACACTGATTTGACCGGAGAATTGCACCGCGGCACCGGAAATTAGCGGTTTCTTATGAGTGACACAGGCCCGGTTCACATGATGGCGGGTACTGAAGTTATCACTGGCGTCAATGACCGCATCGGCTTGCGGGACCAGCTGCGACAATTCTTCTGCATCGACATGCGCTTGAATTGTAGTGATATGGGTTGCGGGATTGATTCTGTGCAGCGTTTGTTTTGCCGACTGTGTTTTGGCTAAACCGATGGCGCCGCTATCATGGATGATCTGACGCTGCAAATTGGTTAAATCAACTTGATCGCCATCACAAATGGTCAGATGGCCAATTCCGCTGGCGGCGAGATACAAGGCGGCGGGAGAACCCAGGCCGCCTGCACCGATAATTAATACATGCGATTGATTGAGTTTTTCCTGCCCCGCAATGTCGATTTGCGGGAGCAGGATATGACGGCTGTAGCGAAGTAACTGCTGGTCATCCACGATTCCTGAGATCAGCTCTTGGTTTCGTCGCTTTTTTTCTCGGGTGATGGGGTAATGCCCTTGAAGTAATTCATAGCTTGTTTCAACAGGAGATCTTCCTCGGAGCCGAATTCCATAGGGGCTTTATTTTTGTCTTTGTTTTTCTTTTCTTTCTTCTCTTTTTTGTCGCTAGCGGGTTTCAAAGCGGCTTTTTCAGCTTCGGAAGCAGCTTTTTTCTCCGTTTTTTTGCCATTGGACAAATGCCGGTTTAGGTCCGCTTCCCGCAAACGTTGCTCATCGCCGCTGTCGGTTTCATCCAGTACATCGGGTGTGATTCCTTGCGCCTGAATAGATTGGCCATTCGGTGTGTAATAGCGCGCGGTAGTCAGTTTGATCGCGGTATTGTTACCTAACGGCAGAATTGTTTGCACCGATCCTTTACCAAACGTTTGCGATCCCATCACGATGGAGCGTTTATGGTCTTGCAACGCTCCCGCAACAATTTCCGATGCGGAAGCGGAACCGCCATTAACCAGGGTGATCATCGGTACCGTTTTAACCGCGGATGGCAATCCTTTCAAATAATCTTCATCCGGCCCGCGCAGATAGTATTCCGGGTTGGCGTGCAATTTCATTTTTGCATCCGGACTACGGCCTTCGGTATAAACGACCAGAGCATTTTCTGGCAGAAAGGCAGCCGATACGGCGACAGCGCCATTGAGCAATCCACCCGGATCATTGCGTAAGTCCAGGATTAATCCTTTCATTGCGCCGCTGTTTTCGGCAAAAAGCGTTTTGATAGCTTGCGCCAGATTTTCACCGGTTTGTTCTTGGAACTGCGTGATACGGATATACGCATAACCCGGTTCGATCATTTTCGATTTAACGCTTTGGATTTTGATGATATCGCGCACCAGATTAAAGACCAGCGGTTCTGTTTCTCCTTCCCGCACAATCGTGATCTTGATCGAAGTGTTGGGCTTGCCGCGCATCAGCTTGATCGCATCATTCAGTGTCATACCCTTGACGACGGTATCATCCAATTTGACGATAAGATCGCCGGTTTTGATACCCGCGCGGAACGCCGGCGTGTCTTCGATCGGCGATATGACTTTTACGACACCATCTTCCATCGTCACCTGAATACCTAAACCGCCGAATTCACCTTGTGTGCCGATTTGCAGCTCTTTGTATTCGTCTTTATCGAGGTATGACGAGTGCGGATCCAGTCCGATCAGCATGCCATTGATCGCCTCGGTAATCAGTTTCTTGTCTTCCACGGACTCAACATAATCGCTTTTGATCCGGCCGAACACTTGGGCAAAGGTTCGCAATTCTTCGATCGGCAGCGGATGAATCGCCTCGATACTTTCTTTTTTGGCAATAGCAGAGAAATTCAAACTGAGCATCATTCCAGCAATTGCGCCAATCAGAATTAAACCTGTTTTTTTGATTACGTTACTCATTTAAGCTATCTCCGCACTGATCAAATTTATGTAAATGGCTGTTGCGTTCATTCTATTTTTATCCACGTCAACGGGTCAAACGGCTTTCCTCCGTGACGAAGCTCGAAATATAAACCTGAATCGGCATTACCGCCGCTATTTCCAACGGTTGCAATCGTTTCGCCGCCGCGAGCCGGCTCGCCAACTTGTTTGTGAAGTGTTGCATTATTGCCATATAAGCTCATGTAGTTGTTTCCGTGATCCAAAATTATCAAATTACCAAAACCTCTTAACCAATCCGCAAATACGACCCGGCCTGCGGAGATTGCTTTGACTTCACTGCCATCAGGTGATTGTATGAATAAACCTTTCCATGTCACATGTTTACCTGAACGTTGACCACCAAAAGTGTTTACAAGTTTCCCGCGCACCGGCAAATTTAATTTACCCTTTAACGTTGAGAATGCCGCGCTCGTAGTCGAAGCATCCGGAAGTTTGTTGTTAATTATTGTCGTGTTGGATTTTTCTTGCGCAAGCAATTGATTAATTTCGTTCACTAGATTCGTTAAGCGTTTTTCATCCTGTTCGAGTTTACTGATTTCCTGTTGCTGCTGAGAAATTTGACTGGATACTTGCGTAAGCAATGTTTGCTGCTTGGTTTTTTCTTGTTGAAGTTTTTTTCGTTGATCGAAATATTCCGCTTGGATAGCGGCAATTTCGTCTTTCTTTTGACGGCTGGTTTGTGTCAGAGTCTCGATTTCATGTTGATTGTACTGGAGATTCTTGATGCTATCCGAACGGGCGAGTGAGAGTTGCCGGTAATAATAAATATCGCGCGCGATCTGATGCGGATTTTGCTGATTCAACACCAACCGCAAATAATCTTGTTGTCCCCCGATATATTGTTGATAAAGCAATTTTTCCAGTTGATTTCGTACGATGCCGATTTCATCGCTGAGTTTTTTGTGCTGTGCTTGCAGCTGCTTGTATTCTTCTATGGCTTGCCGGTCGTGCTCAATCAGTTTGGTCATTTTTTGCGTGATGGCACTGATTGCCCGCTCAGTTCCTTGTAATGCATCCGCTGCGCTCTGTTTTAGCGCTTCTTTGTTGGCTAAATCTTTTTGTAATGATTGGATGCGTTCACGCAACAGTTTTAGATTTTCCTGATTGCTTGAGAATGCGGATGACGGGCAAAATAAGATAAGCGCCCAAATCGCCAGGATTGACCGGTAATGTTTTATGTGAATTGAATTAAACGTATGATTTCCAGATTGATAAGATTTATTCGAATCGCGCGCCCGGTTACACTAAAGAATGGATTATGTTTTAAGCACTCGATTTACCTTGGTTAGCGACGGTTTGCATTGCTTCCTGGATTTCAGCTAAGTTACCAAGATAATAATTTTTAATCGGTTTCAGATTATCATCTAATTCGTAAACTAATGGAACGCCGGTCGGTATATTGCAGTTTAGAATAGCTTCGTCGGAAATGTTATCCAGATATTTGACAAGTGCACGCAAGGAGTTGCCGTGTGCGGCGATGATGACGCTCTTGCCCGCCTGAACTTGCGGTGCGATGGTTGCGTTCCAATAGGGCAGGAATCGAGCAACCGTATCTTTAAGGCATTCTGTTACAGGGATATCGTTCTGCGCCAGGTTTTTATAACGCGGATCGTTACCTGCATAGCGGATATCATCAACGGTTAATGCGGGCGGTCTGACATCATAGCTGCGCCGCCAAATGAGGACTTGTTCGTCACCATATTGCGCCGCAGTTTCCGCTTTGTTCAGTCCTTGTAGTGCGCCATAGTGCCGCTCATTCAGGCGCCAGGTGTGTTGGATAGGAATCCACATTTGATCCATTTCATCCAGCACGATCCATAAAGTGCGGATAGCCCGTTTGAGGACGGATGTATAAGCAATATCAAATGCAAACCCGTGTTCGCGTAATAACCTGCCGGCACTTTGAGCTTCCTGTATGCCTTGAGGCGTTAAATCAACATCTGTCCAGCCAGTAAATCGATTTTCTTGATTCCAGGTACTTTCTCCATGCCGCAGGAGAACAATTTTCTTCATATTGGCCTTTTGATAAAAAGGAAATGAGTATCGTCAAGCAGATTAAAAAACGCAGCTATTTTATTATACTTTTGATTGTAAACACAGCATTAGACTGATTCTTTGGCATGAAAAAAATAAAAATACTTTTTTTTCATGAAAAATGATGACAGATTTTTGTATTTCTTGTTAAGTTAATTAAAGATGGAATAGGTGAAGTATTCGTGGATTTGAATGCGATAAGTCGGTGAGCATGATGCTATGATGTGCGAAGTCAAATGTCTGGCAGCAGAGAATCCCTTAACTTTTCAGTTTCTGATAAAATTCAGAGTTTAAAAAATCTAATAAAATAAAGCTTATATGGAATTGTCATTATTACAAGATCATTTTCTTCTCAGGTTAGAGAATTTATTGTTCGTTATCACCGCGGTTATCAGCGGTTCATTATTGGTATGGTCGATGGTAACGCAGGGCGGCATCAAAGAAATCGATACTCGCACTGCGGTACAGTTCATCAATTACCAGGATGCGTTGGTATTGGATGTGCGCGACGATAGCGAATTTGCCGCAGGGCATTTGCCGAATGCCAAGCATATTCCGGCGGAGAAAATTGAAGAACGTTGGACGGAATTACAAAAATTCAAGGAAAAGCCCGTCGTGGTGGTTTACCGGGGTGGTATTCGATCCAATAATGCCAGTCTGGTTTTGAAGAAAAATGGTTTTTCCCAAGTAGTTAATCTGATGGGTGGGATCGATTCCTGGAAGCGCGCCGGCTTACCCATGGTTAAACGATAAAGGAAGTGAACGTAAATGCCACGGGTTATCATGTATACCACTGGTTTTTGCCCCTATTGCAAGATGGCGGAAAGCTTGTTGCGTGCAAAAGGAGTTCAGGAAATTGAGAAAATCCGCGTTGATCTGGAGCCAGAGCAACGCATCGAAATGATGGAAAAAACAGGGCGTCGCACAGTCCCGCAAATCTATATTGGTGAAAAGCATGTGGGTGGGTATGATGACTTGGCGCAATTGGATCGAGCGGGTGAGCTGTCGGCTCTGCTGGCGAGTTGATTTCAGCCGCGTTGATTGACGCGATAGCAATTTGTATTTTAGGTTTATTTTATTAATTCACTATATTGGACAAGATCAATATGAGCGAGCAACAGCAACCGGTTTTTGCCATAGAAAAAATCTATGTGAAGGATTTATCCCTGGAGATTCCCAATGCACCGAATATCTTTCTGGAAAGAGATACGCCGGAAATTAACTTGCAGCTGGGAACCAAGAGTCAAGGGATCGGTGAAGGATTATATGAAGTATTATTAACTGCAACGGTGACGGCTAAGATAAAAGACAAGAACATGTTTTTGGTGGAAGCCCAGCAAGCGGGAATTTTCCGTATTCGGAATATACCGGCTGGAGAGATAGATCCGGTGTTGGGAATTGGTTGTCCCAATATTCTCTTTCCTTATTTGCGGGAAGTGGTGTCGGACGTTGTGACGCGCGCCGGATTTCCACCGGTAATTCTCAATCCGGTTAATTTTGAGGCCATTTATCAGCAGAAAAACGCGGAAACAAAACCGAATTAAAAGTAACCGCGTGCATGGAGATGAAAATCGCATGAAAAAAAGCTCACTGATTGATTCATGCTGGTTAAAAAATAAAGTAGGAATTTTTCTGACCGGTATTTTTTTGCAGTCTCCCGGTTATGCAGTCGCTGAAATGGAGTTTTTCTCAATCGCCGACAGTGCGGTTGTCATGTATGACGCGCCATCGCTGAGAGCCGATAAACTGTTCGTGGCGGATCGTCATCTTCCCGTTGAAGTCGTGGTGGATGTCGATGGCTGGGCAAAAGTTCGCGACAGTAGTGGAAGTCTTGCTTGGGTTGAAAAGAAAGCGCTGAGTCAGCAGCGCTTTGTGGTGGTGACGGTGCCGTTGGCCAGTATCCACAAATCAGCCGATGCAAACTCGGAACTCGTGTTTCAGGCTGAGGAGAATCTTGTCTTGGAATGGTTGGACTCCGATAGCAAAGGCTGGGTCAAAGTGCGGCACTCTGGCGGTCAAACGGGTTATGTCAAAGTCAATCAGGTTTGGGGGTCATGAAAATTGCGGTACTGGGCGCGGGTGCATGGGGATCCGCCTTAGCGATTAACCTATCAACGCGCCATCAGATTCATCTATGGACAAAGGATCCGGATCATGCAACTGAGATGGATCGTCAACGAATTAATCAAGCTTTCCTACCGGGTCACTCATTGCCTGAATCCCTGAAGATTACTGCAACGCTGGATGAGGCGTTGGAGGGTGCCAATCTGGCGCTAATAGTTGTGCCTGTTGCCGGTTTGCGTGACACATTGCGGGCCATCGTTGCCAGTAAGATCAAGGTACCGGTCATTTGGGGATGCAAAGGGTTTGAATCGGAAACTACTTATCTGCCGCATCAAATTGCTACTGAAGAATTTTCCGGTCGATTACCGCCTTGCGGTGTGCTATCCGGACCAAGTTTCGCGGAAGAAGTGGCTCAAGGTCTCCCAACAGCTTTAACACTGGCATCTGATGATATTGATTTCGCCAGTAAAATGGCCGCTGAGTTGCACAGTGCAAGGCTGCGCATTTATACCAGTGAGGATGTTGTCGGAGTGGAAACCGGGGGGGCGGTAAAAAATGTGATCACCATCGCAGCAGGTATTTCTGATGGCATCGGTTTTGGACATAATGCTAGGGCAGCACTGATTACACGAGGATTGTCAGAAACTATGCGATTGGGGCTTGGCTTGGGAGGGGATATGAAAACCTTCATGGGACTGGCTGGAGTTGGTGACTTGATTCTGACTAGTACGGGAGATTTATCCAGAAACAGACAAGTCGGATTGATGCTGGCTGAAGGAAAATCGCTGGCGGATATTTTAAATGCATTAGGGCATGTCGCCGAAGGTGTGCACACGGCGAAATCGGTTTTGCAATTAGGCAAGCAATTGAAGATTGAGATGCCCATCACTCAAGCGGTTTGCGATATTTTGCATGGCGTAGTATCCGCCAAGAAAGCAGTCGAAGTGTTGTTAAATCGCGAACAGAAGTCGGAAATTTATTAGTGTAGAATTTATCCAGATAGCTTCAAGTTGATTCTGTTTCTGGTGACTAGTTATTTGTTTTTATGAAATTTTATAACTGATGCAGTTGGTAACCTTCCTCTGAAACGGTTGATTTGCTTGATAAATGGTGTGGCAAGAGCGCGCTAATTCGCTTGACCAGCCGTTAACAGCTTGATATAAGAGCGTCTGCAGTACTTGCTTGTGATTTAATTACCATTAACCAAGAAGGGGAATTATATGAACAAATCCGAACTCATCGAAGCTATCGCAAAATCGGCTAAAATTTCTAAAGCTTCCGCGGGCAGCGCATTGGATGGCGCATTAGCAGCAATAAAAGGGGCACTCAAAAAAAATGAAAGTGTTACTTTGGTCGGATTTGGGACTTTTAAAGTAGGCACAAGGGCTGCACGTACAGGCCGTAATCCCCGTACGGGTGCTGCAATTAAAATCAAAGCAGCGAAGGTTCCTAAATTCAGTGCTGGTAAAGCGCTTAAAGATGCAGTAAACTAGCGCACTTTCTTGACCGGGTGCTTAGCTCAGCTGGTAGAGCGTCGCCCTTACAAGGCGAATGTCGGCGGTTCGATCCCGTCAGCACCCACCAGTCAAATTTGCTAGTTCTAGGAGTGGTAGTTCAGTTGGTTAGAATACCGGCCTGTCACGCCGGGGGTCGCGGGTTCGAGTCCCGTCCACTCCGCCAAATTAGGTTTATCAGCTTACGATAAGTAAAAAGTTATTTGATCGTCATTTCACTTTCTAGCATTCTCAGGTTCTAATTGTGTTTGATTTCGTCAACCGTAAAAAACGTGTCGTGCAAGTCTTTATGGGCTTGTTAATATTACCCTTCTTATTTTGGGGTGTTGAATCGTATCGTACGATGGGTGGCGAAGGTTATGTTGCGGTAGTGGATGGTGAAGAAATTCCACGACGTGAATATGAGCAAGCATTACGTGATCATCATGAAAGAATGCGCGCGATGCTGGGTGCAAATTTCGATAGTGCGATGCTGGATACTTTTGAGGTAAGAAACTCGGTGCTGGAAAAACTCATTCAGCAGAGACTATTACACCGGGAAGCTGTTAGCAATGGTTTTACCGTACTGGATTCACAGCTAATAAAAACTCTCCGTGAAGCCCCCGCATTTCAAAAAGATGGTAATTTTTCCAAGCAGCAATACGAAGAATTACTGCGCAATCAAGGACTAACTCCAGCAGTATTTGAGTCGCGTGTGCGTCAGGAGCTTCTGCTTCAGCAATTATTGGAAGGTTACAGCGACAATGCGTTTGCTCCCCAAGTAGTTGCTGAGAAAGTGCACTACCTCACTGAAGTTAAGCGCGAGATCAGTCAATCGCAGATCGCTCCTGAACAATTCCTATCGCAAGTGACACCGGAAGAATCCGACATTACCAGTTATTATGACAAGCATAGAGCTGACTTTGATTTGCCGGAACGTGCGCGAGTTGAATATTTGGTGTTATCGCTGGATGCAGTAGCAAAAAATGAAACAGTGAGTGACGAAGCGATTAATACTTATTTTTCCGAGCATCAGAATGAATTTGGTAAAGCCGAAGAACGCAAAGCCAGTCATGTTTTGATCAGTATTGCGGCTGATGCCACAGATGACGAGAAACGCGCAGCAAAAGAAAAAGCTGAAAGCATTCTGGAGAAAATTAAGCAAAATCCGGAGCAGTTCGCAGAAATTGCCAAGCAAGATTCAGATGATCCAGGTTCGGCAATGCGTGGTGGAGACCTCGGTTTTTTTGGTCGTGGTGTCATGGTTAAAGCCTTTGAAGATAAAATTTTTTCAATGCAACTGGACGAAGTGAGCGATATCGTGGAAACGAATTTTGGCTTCCATGTAATCAAGTTGACCGCTATCAAGGAAGAGAAACGTCCTGATCTGGAAGAAGTGCGGGAGCAGATTGCAAATAAGCTTAAATTAGAGATGGTGAGCAGTATTTTTGGGGAAATTGCTGAAGACTTCAGTAATATCGTTTATGAACAAGGCGATAATCTGCAAGCTGCGGCAGAAAAGTTTGAACTATCCACACAAGAGAGTGATTGGATAACAAGAGATAAGGCAGAGCCATCCATTCTTGCAAATGAGAAACTGTTGTCAGCAATTTTCTCAGCGGATGTGATTTCAAACCACCGTAATACTGAAGCAATTGAAGTGAAACCCGACACATTTGTGTCAGCCCGCATTCTTGAGCATAAGCCAGCCACGACGCAATCGCTTGAGGTTGTTAGAGAGCAGATCGTGGGAAGGCTTAGAAAGCAAATGGCTGAAGCGAAAGCGGTGGAAGAAGGACAAGCAAAGCTCGTGCGCTTACAAGCTGGAGAAGAGGTAAGTGATGTCATCTGGGACGAAGCCAAGCAGATCTCTTATATGCAGCCGCAAGGACTGGATCATGAAACATTAAGAGTTGTTTTTAGAGCGAAGACTAGTGCTCTGCCAGTGTATACGGGAGCAGTCAATCCAAAAGGCGGATTTAATCTGGTACGAATCAATAAGATCGTTGAATCCGAATCTGCAGATAAGACTAAACTGGATAGTTTTACCAAACAACTCCAGCAAATGATCACACAAGAAGAAGTCTCGTCATACTTAGCTGCACTCAGGCAGCGCTACGATGTAAAAGTTAAACAAGACAGCTTCTAGTTTCCTGAATTTGTTGCCCCTTGTGTTTAATAGCTAATCGTTGAGATTAAACGCAACGGTGTTGAATCCTGCATCGACATAAGTTATTTCCCCGGTAATGCCACTAGCAAGATCGCTGCATAAGAAAGCTGCAACGTTGCCGACCTCATCCGTGGTTACATTGCGGCGTAATGGTGAGACCTTCTCGGTATAACCTAACAACTTTCCAAAATTTCCAATACCTGCTGCGGCTAGTGTCTTGATTGGACCGGCGGAGATAGCGTTGACGCGGATACCTTTCGGGCCCAGGCTGGAAGCCATAAAACGGACATTTGCTTCAAGACTGGCTTTAGCCAGGCCCATGACGTTATAGTTCGGCATGACCCGGACAGCACCCAAGTAACTCAATGTCAGAAAAGCGCCGTTGCGGTTTTGCATTAGCGGTAGTGCGGCTTTGGCAAGTGCAGAAAAACTATAGGCGCTGATGTCATGCGCGATACGGAAAGCCTCCCGATTGACGCTTTCCAGGTAATCGCCGGTTAATGCTTCGCGCGGCGCGAAAGCAATGGAATGCACAATACAATCGAGTGAATCCCAGTGCTTCTGTAAGTTCTCGAAACATGCAGCGATTTCATTGTCATTGGCGACATCGCAAGGAAATAACAGATTACTATCAAATTCTGCCGCCAGCTTTTCCACCCGGCCACGAACTTCTTCGCCCTGATAAGTGAAAGCCAGTGACGCGCCTTCTCGTTTCATAGCTTTTGCAATACCGTAAGCAATGGAGCGGTTGCTGAGCAGCCCGGTGATGAGAATGCGTTTATTTGCCAGAAACCCCATATAAATTCCTTGTAGAATTGAGTCAATTGTCAAATTATAGCCGATGGGTGGCATAAGATGGAATTGTGTGAAGGAAGATATATAAGATGGTTGCGTCATTTTTACTTAAAACATGGATTCCATCGAATCAAAATTGCAATGGATAAACGGATTCTCTTACCTGGATTGCTGATACTTTTGGCTTGGCTTACCGCATGCAGCGGGCATCAATGGAATAATCCCTATGCAGCGGAGGATGCGGGAAAAAACATTCTCTATACAGTATTCACAGAACGGCCTAAA
The DNA here is from genome assembly GCF_033063335.1 of Nitrosomonas sp. Is24. Taxonomy (NCBI): domain Bacteria; kingdom Pseudomonadati; phylum Pseudomonadota; class Betaproteobacteria; order Nitrosomonadales; family Nitrosomonadaceae; genus Nitrosomonas; species Nitrosomonas sp. Is24. The sequence goes on from NZ_JAWJZG010000001.1 coordinate 571,250, forward strand.
CATCTGGATCCGGTGCAATCCTATAGTTCAAACGAAATTCAATTCACTGCGCAAATCTATGAGCCTCCACTGCAATATCATTATTTAAAACGGCCATTCGTGTTGATTCCAGCAACAGCGGAAGAAATGCCCGTGGTGCAGTACTGGGATGTTCATGGTAATCAACTGCCGGGTGATGCGCTACCGGATGATATTGCCTATAGCGTGTATGAAATTACAATCAAAGCGGGAATACATTTTCAACCACACCCGGCATTTGCCCGCGATGCGCAAAGTCACTGGTTGTATCATGATCTAAACCGGCAGGAAATGGCGTCCGTGCGGAAACTTGCGGATTTTTCGCAAACCGGTACCAGGGAATTGGTGGCGGAAGATTATGTATATCAGATCAAGCGTTTAGCACATCCAAAATTGCATTCGCCGATTTACGGACTGATGGCTGATTATATTGCCGGACTCAGGGAATATGCCGATGTATTAAAGCAAGCCGATAAGGATCGGCCGGAAGAAAAAACATTCCTGGATTTAAGAGATTATCAATTGGAAGGCGTGCAAGTTGTAGATAGATATACTTACCGTATCACAATAAAAGGCAAGTATCCGCAATTTGTGTATTGGCTGGCGATGCCTTTTTTTGCTCCGATTCCGTGGGAGGCTGATCGTTTTTATTCGCAGCCAGGATTAAAACAAAAAAACATTACATTGGATTGGTATCCAGTTGGCACTGGCCCCTATATGCTGACCGAGAACAATCCAAATTCACGAATGGTATTGGAAAAGAATCCCAATTTTCATGATGAATACTATCCTGAACAAGGTATGCCGGGAGATGAGGAAAATGGACTTCTCATGGATGCCGGAAAGAAATTACCGTTCATTGATAAAATTATTTTCACCCGGGAAAAGGAAAGTATTCCGAGATGGAATAAATTCCTGCAAGGTTATTACGATGCCAGTGGTATTGGCTCGGATAGTTTTGATCAAGCTGTGCAGCTGGTAGGGCAGGGTGAGGCGACGGTGACCGAGGCGATGGCTGAACAGGGGATACGGTTGGAGACGGCGGTGGCGGCATCGACATACTACATGGGATTTAATATGCTCGATCCGGTCGTCGGTGGCAGAAATGCACGAGAGCGCGAATCGGCCAGAAAGCTGCGCCAAGCGATTTCGATCGCCGTGGATTACGAAGAGTTTATTTCGATTTTTGCCAATGGCCGTGGAATGCCGGCCCAAAGCCCTATTTCGCCAGGCATTGCAGGTTACCGAGAGGGTGAGGAAGGCATCAATCCGGTGGTGTACGATTGGGTAAACGGTGAGCCGCAGCGTAAGTCAATTCAAGCTGCAAAAGCATTGCTGGCTGAGGCGGGTTATCCGGATGGAATAGATCAACGAACCGGCGCGCCGCTCATTTTATATTTTGATGTCACTGCGCGTAGCGCTGAAGATAGATCCAGATTGGATTGGATGCGTAAGCAATTTCAGAAATTAAATATCCAGCTGGTCGTGAGAAGTACTGATTACAATCGCTTTCAAGACAAGATCCGCAAAGGGAATGCACAGATTTTTGAATGGGGCTGGAATGCCGACTATCCGGATGCGGAAAATTTTCTATTCTTATTGTATGGACCGCAGCGTAAAGTAGGAAATAGCGGCGAAAATGCGGCAAATTATCACAATGCGGAATATGACCGCCTATTTGAACACATGAAAAATATGGAGGATGGGCCGCAGCGGCAACTGATTATTGACCGCATGGTTGAGATTCTACGCTTCGATGCGCCGTGGTTATGGGGGTATCATCCGAAGGATTATGGCTTGTACCACGCTTGGTATCAGAATGTAAAATCCAACCGGATATCAAATAATAATCTGAAATATTTCAAAATCGATACTGCTTTGAGAACGAGCAAGCGCGCTGAATGGAATGAACCGGTTATATGGCCTGTCGTGTTGATTTTGGCTGTGCTGGCAGTCAGCTTTGTTCCCGCTGTGAATGCTTTTCGCCGTCACGAGAGCAGTACCGCAGTGCGTGCAGCTTCTTCTGACGTTACAGGATAAGTTAAATGTTGAGTTATATCATCAGGCGCATTTTTTATGCGATTCCGATCTTGATCGGAGTTAATCTCATTACATTCGTGTTGTTCTTTGTCGTGAATACACCCGATGACATGGCGCGGATGCAGCTTGGCATTAAGTATGTAACACCTGAAGCGATTGAAAAATGGAAGGCGGAGCGAGGTTATGATAAGCCGCTGTTATTCAATCAAGAAGCGGAAAATCTGAATAAATTGACCAATACGGTTTTTTTTGAGAAATCGGCATCCATGTTTATTTTTGATTTCGGCAAAGCGGATGATGGCCGGGATATTGCTCAGGAAATCAAGTCGCGCATGCTGCCAAGTCTGGCAATTGCTTTGCCGGTTTTTGTGTTGGGTTTGCTTGTGTATATTACTTTTGCGTTGCTGATGGTTTTTTTTCGTGCCACTTACATCGATTTCCTGGGTGTGGTTTTATGCGTGGCATTGATGTCAATTTCCAGCTTATTTTATATCATCGTCGGACAATTCTTGATCAGTAAACTTTGGCATTGGGTGCCAATATCCGGTTACGAAACCGGACTGGATGCTGCGAAATTTTTATTTTTACCGGTTATCATTGGCGTGATCAGTAGCGCGGGATCCAATATACGCTGGTATCGCACTATATTTCTGGAAGAGATGAACAAAGAATATGTGCGTACAGCCAGAGCCAAGGGACTATCCGAACGCATTGTGCTATTCCGGCATGTGCTTGGGAATGCGTTGATTCCAATTTTAACCGGTGCGGTTGTTGTGGTGCCTTTATTATTTCTCGGCAATCTGCTGGTTGAATCGTTTTTTGGTATCCCTGGATTGGGCAGCTACACCATTGATGCGATTAATTCGCAGGATTTTGCGATTGTAAGAGCAATGGTTTTTCTAGGTTCTCTTTTATATATCGTAGGTTTGGTTCTGACTGATATATCGTACACATTGGTCGATCCAAGAATTCGCTTGGCCTAATGAGTTAAGAATGAAATTCACTATTTGTTTTCAAATTATGAAGTTTTGTGGCATCGAAACATGCACTAACCTCTGTAATGTGTTCTTTTCAAAAACTGTGGATAGTATTAATCCCTATCTATCTACAACTTCCCGTTAAAACTAGATTGACTTATCAGTCCAATATATTCATAATCGCCAGTTTCGTTCGGAGGGGTTCCCGAGCGGTCAAAGGGATCAGACTGTAAATCTGACGGCTCTGCCTTCGAAGGTTCGAATCCTTCCCCCTCCACCAATTTTGGAAATGCAGTAGAAGAGCAGGGCGATAGCTCCTGCTAATATGGGTTTAAGTTGTGCTTCTTGCAAGTAGCGAACTAGTGCGGGTGTAGCTCAATGGTAGAGCAGAAGCCTTCCAAGCTTACGATGAGGGTTCGATTCCCTTCACCCGCTCCAAATGGGAATTAGCAGGTAAAACGGTAAAGTAGAGTTGTTTATGCTTGCCCATGTAGCTCAGTGGTAGAGCACTCCCTTGGTAAGGGAGAGGTCGCCAGTTCAATCCTGGCCATGGGCTCCATAGGTTGTATGTAAAATTGTATGGTTAAAGCACGCAAAGGGGAAACAAGACATGGCAAAGAGTAAATTTGAGCGGTCGAAGCCACACGTAAATGTTGGTACGATAGGGCACGTGGATCATGGTAAGACGACGCTGACGGCGGCGATTACGACGATATTGACGAAGAAATTTGGCGGAGAAGCGAAGAGCTACGATCAGATTGACTCAGCACCGGAAGAGCGTGCGCGTGGGATTACCATTAATACGGCACACGTGGAATACGAAACGTCGAATCGTCATTATGCGCATGTGGACTGTCCTGGGCACGCGGATTATGTGAAAAACATGATCACGGGTGCGGCACAAATGGATGGAGCCATATTGGTGGTGTCGGCTGCCGATGGCCCAATGCCGCAAACACGAGAACATATCCTGCTGGCGCGCCAAGTAGGCGTTCCTTACATCATTGTGTATATGAATAAAGCAGATATGGTGGATGACGCCGAGCTCATAGAGCTGGTGGAAATGGAAATACGCGAACTATTATCCAAATATGACTTTCCGGGTGATGACACTCCGATTATTGTCGGCTCGGCGCTGAAAGCGCTGGAAGGCGATCAAAGCGATATCGGAGAGCCTTCTATATTAAAATTGGCGGAAGCGCTGGATAGTTACATACCACAACCGGAACGCGCAATCGACGGCGCATTTATCATGCCGGTAGAAGATGTTTTCTCGATTTCGGGCCGTGGAACGGTTGTAACGGGACGGGTTGAAAGAGGCATCATCAAAGTAGGTGAAGAGATAGAGATCGTAGGTCTTAAACCCACACTGAAGACAGTATGCACGGGCGTTGAAATGTTCCGTAAACTATTGGATCAAGGTCAAGCCGGTGATAATGTGGGAATACTGCTACGTGGCACGAAACGTGAAGAAGTAGAACGCGGACAAGTGCTGGCAAAACCGGGTAGCATATCGCCACATACCAAATTCACAGCGGAAATATATGTATTGAGCAAGGAAGAAGGTGGAAGACATACCCCATTTTTTCCTGGTTATCGCCCACAGTTTTATTTCAGAACGACGGATGTTACGGGGGCGATTGAATTACCGGCGGGTACGGAAATGGTGATGCCCGGGGATAACGTATCGGTAACGGTCAATCTGATAGCGCCGATTGCGATGGAAGATGGGCTGCGATTTGCGATACGGGAAGGTGGACGTACGGTTGGTGCAGGCGTCGTCGCAAAAATTATTGAGTAGATTGTTGTGATAATAAAAGCAGAATAGTAATTGTTTTTTGTGGTTTTAGCTTCAGATTATTTCAGTTAAAAGGCCAGTAGCTCAATTGGCAGAGCGTCGGTCTCCAAAACCGAAGGTTGGGGGTTCGATGCCCTCCTGGCCTGCCATTAACTGGATTGCTTTGATAATAATTAAGAGACTTTTAGCTAGTAAATAGCGGTTTTGATTGTGGCAATAAAATGAGCTAATTCAGCTTTATAGTGCAATCAAATGTTTTTACACAATCGCAAAGGAATAAAAGGATTCAATAGACGTGAATAAATTGAAGCTTGGGCTTGTATTTGTATTTGTTATTGCTGGTGTGGCAGGTTTCATTTATTTAAGTGAGAGCGCCATGGTTGTGCGCATATTGTCTATCCTGGCAGGATTTTTGCTAGCTGCGGTCACTGCAAGATTTACAACTCAAGGTCAGGAATTTTATGTGTTTTGCAGAGAATCTTCTGAAGAAGCGAAGAAAGTAGTTTGGCCTAGCCGCAAGGAAACACTGCAAACATCGGGTGTGGTGTTTGCTTTTGTCATTGCCATGGCACTGTTTTTATGGTTGATTGATGCTGGGTTGATGTCACTTGTAAAAGTTATGATGAATCCGGATGCTTGATCACGTCTCTCAGAGGAAAGAATGGGTATGAAATGGTATGTGGTTCACGCTTATTCGGGTTATGAGAAAAGTGTACAGCGCGCATTAAAGGATCGTATTGAGCGAGCTGGCATGCAAGATAAATTTGGTCAAATTCTAGTGCCGGTTGAAGAGGTGATAGAAATGAAAAGCGGCCAAAAAAATATCAGTGAGCGTAAATTTTTTCCGGGCTATGTGCTCGTAGAAATGGAGATGTCTGATGATTCATGGCATCTGGTTAAGAATACCGAGAAAGTGACGGGTTTTGTCGGTGGTTCCGCTATGAAGCCTACACCGATAAGTCAGAAGGAAGTCGATAATATACTCCATCAAATTCAAGAGGGTGTTGAGAAGCCAAAACCAAAAATTCTATTTGAAATTGGTGAAGCAGTTCGCGTTAAGGAAGGACCGTTTACAGATTTCCATGGCAATGTGGAAGATGTCAATTATGACAAAAGTAAACTCAGAGTCTCGGTTTCCATATTCGGACGTCCAACACCAGTTGAGTTGGACTTCAATCAAGTAGAGAAATCCTAGTAGGATAGTTAATTAAAGTTTTTTAGTTGTTTTTATTGTTTATAAGCGGGGAGAACGCATAGTCGTTCGAACGTACCCATCAGGAGAATGTAGTGGCAAAGAAGATTATTGGCTATATTAAGTTGCAGGTGCCTGCCGGAAAAGCTAATCCAAGCCCACCTATTGGACCGGCGCTCGGTCAGCGGCAGTTAAATATTATGGAGTTCTGTAAAGCGTTTAACGCGGCTACCCAGAAATTGGAGCCGGGTTTGCCTGTTCCCGTAATTATTACTGCGTATGCTGATAAAAGTTTTACGTTTGTAATGAAAACAACTCCTGCATCGGTCTTAATCAAAAAGGCTGCAGGTGTTGGAAAAGGAAGTCCTAGGCCGCATTTAGACAAAGTAGGGAAATTAAGCCGTAGTCAAGCCGAAGAGATTGCCAAAACAAAAATGCCGGATTTGACAGCGGCAGATTTGGATGCTGCTGTACGTACGATTGCTGGAAGTGCAAGAAGTATGGGCATAGAAGTGGAGGGTATATAAGATGGCACGTTCATCGAAGCGCTACAATGCTATTGCAGGTAAAGTAGATCGAAATAAGACATATCAAATTGACGAAGCGTTGGGGCTCGTTAAAGAAGCTGCAACAGCAAAATTTGATGAATCTATTGATATTGCAGTGAACTTGGGTATTGATGCGAAGAAATCCGATCAAGCTGTGCGCGGCTCGGTAGTTTTGCCCGCAGGTACAGGAAAAACAGTGCGCGTTGCTGTATTTGCGCAAGGCGATAAAGCAAAAGAAGCGCAAGAAGCAGGAGCAGACATTGTTGGTTTTGATGACTTGGCTGCTGAAATTAAAGCTGGAAATATCAACTTTGATGTTGCTATTGCAAGTCCGGATGCGATGCGCGTCGTGGGTCAATTGGGTCAAATTCTGGGGCCACGCAGTTTAATGCCAAATCCAAAGGTAGGTACTGTGACTGCGGATATTGCTGGTGCGGTTAAGAATGCGAAAGCTGGGCAAGTACAATTTAGAGCAGACAAAACAGGCATCATTCATTGCACAATTGGCCGTGCGTCGTTTGGTGTGGATGCATTAAAACAAAATTTGAAAGCATTGATTGAAGCGCTGAATAAATCCAAACCGGCTTCGTCAAAAGGCATTTATCTGAGAAAAGTGTCCGTTTCAAGTACTATGGGCATTGGTATACGGGTAGATCAAACAAGCATAACGTAACAAAAGAACTTTGGGCCATCGAATACAATTTGTATTTGAGGATTATCAAAGACCGTTGGGGTGTGCTGAAAGTGAGTGAAATACTGACTGGATAACACTTAAACACTCGACTATGCAGAAGAAAGATTATTGAAATTTTTAGTTTCTTTTCTGCGATATCTTGAGAACCCAGCGTAGATGGTGAACCCAGACAGGAGTTTTTTTTCCTGGTTTAAGGTCACCAGTGTGTAGTGTTCGATGATGGGAAATTTATTCATGAGTCGAATGCTATTTTTAACTGATGGAGAGTGAACCTTGAGTCTTAATCTTGATGAGAAAAAAGCAATAGTAGCTGAAGTGAGCGCTCAAGTAGCTAACGCTCAAGCGATTATTATTGCAGAGTATCGAGGGATGGAAGTTGGTCAAATGACGCAACTGAGAGCGAAAACTCGCGAGTCAGGAGTTTATTTTCATGTCATAAAAAATTCATTGGTTCGCCGTGCTGTCGTAGATACGCCTTATGCAGAGTTAGCCAAGCATATGGTTGGTCCGCTTGCTTATGGCATCAGTACCGATCCGGTAGCAGCCGCGAAAGTGCTGCATGAGTTTTCTAGAGACAATGAAAAATTCGTAATCAAAGTTGGTGCAATCGGCTCACAAGTGATATCGCGTGATGAGATTACTGCACTCGCAGTATTGCCAAGTCGTGATGAATTGCTGGCAAAATTGTTGGGAACAATGCAGGCACCTATTGCCAAGTTTGTACAAACATTGAATGAAGTACCTGCTCGTTTTGTACGTGGCTTAGCCATGGTACGAGATAGCAAATAGCGTTCTTCAAGCTTCCTTAATACGTAAACAGAAAATAACCAGGAGAAAATAATGGCTGTAACAAAAGATGAAATATTAGAAGCAATTGCGAGCATGACCGTACTAGAATTATCGCAATTGATTAAAGAAATGGAAGAAAAATTCGGCGTATCTGCAGTTGCAACCGCTGCTGTTGCTGTTGCCGCACCGGGTGGTGGAGGTGCTGCTCCTGCTGCTGCGGAGCAAACTGAGTTCACCGTTATTCTCTCATCTGCTGGCGAAAGCAAAGTCAATGTGATCAAAGTGGTAAGAGCAGTAACCGGACTCGGTTTGAAAGAAGCAAAAGACTTGGTTGATGGTGCACCAAAACCAGTTAAAGAAGGTGTATCCAAAGAAGATGCTGCTGCAATTCAGAAACAGCTGGTAGAAGCTGGCGCTACATGCGAAGTTAAGTAATAAAAATTATAAATTTTCCAGGCTGGTAGGCTATTGTAGCCGCCAGCCTTTGATATTTTGACCATTTGATGTGTCATTTTGGGCATCTGAACAATTGATAGTTATCTGGCCTCAGTCCTTCAATCCTCTGTCTTCTTCTCTCGGAGAAAATTCATGAGCTATTCGTTCACAGAGAAAAAACGTATCCGCAAAAGTTTTGCCAAACGTGCGAGCGTATTGCCTATACCGTTTCTTCTTGCTACTCAGCTCGAATCATACGCAGCTTTTTTACAGGAAAATGTCGCGCCTAATAAGCGTCAAAACCAGGGATTACAAGCTGCCTTTAATTCAATATTCCCAATCGAGAGTCATACTAAAAATGCGCGTCTTGATTTTATCAGCTATGAACTCGGAGCGCCGGTATTCGATGTTAAGGAGTGTCAGCAACGCGGGCTAACCTATGCATCGCCACTACGTGCCAGAGTAAGACTGACGATTATGGATAAGGAAATATCCAAACCGACTGTCAAGGAAGTGAAGGAACAAGAAGTCTATATGGGTGAAATACCCCTGATGACCGATACCGGTTCTTTTGTCATCAATGGCACTGAGCGGGTGATTGTGTCACAGCTGCATCGTTCACCTGGCGTGTTTTTCGAGCATGATCGCGGTAAAACCCATTCTTCAGGAAAATTATTATTTTCTGCACGGATTATTCCTTATCGCGGATCGTGGCTGGATTTTGAGTTTGATCCGAAAGATTGTCTGTTTTTCAGGATTGATCGCCGCCGCAAGATGCCTGTGACAACTTTGTTAAAGGCAATCGGTTGCACTTCCGAACAGATACTGCAAGAGTTTTTCATTTTTGATTGCTTTCATTTCTCAGATAAAGGTATTCAATTTGAACTCGTGCCGGAACGCATGCGTGGCGAGGTAGCGAGTTTCGATATTACGGCTAAAGGCAAAAAGGTCATTGTTCAAAAGGATAAGCGCATTACCGCTAAACACATACGCGAAATGCAGGAAGCCAAGATCGATCAATTGGACGTGCCGGAAGATTTCTTACTGGGACGCATACTGGCGCAAAATATTGTTGATAAGGAAACAGGCGAGTTAGTCGCGCTTGCCAACGACGAGATTACCGAAGATACATTGGCTAAAATTCGTAAAGCCAACATCAAAAAAATTCACACACTGTATGTAAACGATCTTAATTATGGCGCTTATATCTCACAAACGCTGAAGATCGATGAAACGACCGATGAAATGAATGCGCAGGTTGCGATCTACCGCATGATGCGTCCGGGTGAGCCGCCGACCGAGGAAGCTGTTAAGGCATTGTTCGCCGGTTTATTCTATTCGCCCGAACGCTATGATTTATCCGTTGTCGGTCGAATGAAATTTAATCGCAGAGTGGGCAGAACCGAGTTGACCGGTGCGCAGACACTATCGAATGAAGATATTATCGCGGTTATTAAAATTCTGGTCGAGCTGCGCAATGGCCGCGGCGAGATCGATGATATCGATCATCTTGGTAATCGCCGTGTACGTGCGGTCGGTGAACTGGCGGAAAATCAATTCCGGTCGGGATTGGTGCGTGTTGAACGTGCGGTGAAAGAGCGTTTGAGTCAGGCAGAATCAGAGAACTTGATGCCGCACGATTTGATTAATGCGAAACCGGTTTCAGCTGCGGCTCGTGAGTTCTTTGGCTCCAGCCAATTATCGCAGTTCATGGATCAAACCAATCCGCTATCTGAAATTACCCATAAACGTCGTATCTCGGCTTTGGGGCCAGGTGGATTAACGCGGGAAAGAGCGGGTTTCGAAGTGCGTGACGTGCATCCGACGCATTATGGCCGGGTATGCCCGATTGAAACACCGGAAGGTCCGAATATCGGCCTGATCAATTCGCTGGCATTGTACGCGCGCACCAATGAGTATGGTTTTATCGAAACACCCTATAGCAAAGTGAAAGATTGCCGGGTGACGGAAGAGATAGATTACCTGTCCGCAATTGAAGAAGGTAATTATATGATTGCGCAGGCAAATGCTGAGCTTGATGAAAATCATCAGCTGATCAGCGATATCGTTTCCTGTCGCTACAAAAATGAGTTTGCATTATCGTCACCGGAACGTATTGAATACGTGGATGTGGCGCCGGCGCAGATTGTTTCCGTGGCTGCTTCGCTCATACCATTTTTAGAGCATGATGATGCGAACCGTGCGTTGATGGGATCGAACATGCAGCGTCAAGCCGTTCCATGCTTACGAGCTGAAAAACCATTTGTCGGTACAGGTATTGAACGCGTCGTGGCTGTGCATTCAGGAACTACTGTGAGAGCCAAGCGCGGCGGTATTGTAGATTATGTTGATGCCAGCCGGATAGTCGTACGGGTGCATGACGCGGAAACGCGTATGGGTGAAGTGGGTGTGGATATTTATAATCTGATCAAATACACCCGTTCAAACCAAAATACCAACATTAATCAGAGGCCTCTGGTTAAAGTTGGGGACAATATCAGTAAAGACGACGTGATTGCCGACGGCGCTTCGACCGATATGGGAGAGCTCGCGCTCGGACAGAATATGCTGGTCGCTTTTATGCCATGGAATGGTTATAACTTTGAAGACTCCATTCTGATATCCGAACGGATCGTTGCGGAAGATCGTTTTACCTCGATACACATTGAAGAACTTTCCGTTGTGAGCCGGGACACCAAGCTGGGTACGGAAGAGATAACGGCTGATATTCCCAATTTATCGGAGCACCAACTGGGCCGTCTCGATGAATCGGGCATTGTTTATATTGGCGCAGAAGTAGAAGCCGGTGATGTATTGGTTGGGAAAGTTACACCTAAAGGTGAAACGCAGCTGACACCGGAAGAAAAATTATTGCGTGCAATATTCGGTGAAAAAGCATCAGACGTAAAAGATACTTCGTTGCGGGTGCCATCGGGTATATCCGGAACCGTCATCGACGTGCAAGTGTTTACGCGAGAAGGAATTGAACGTGACAAACGCGCGCAAAAAATTATTGATGATGAGTTGGACCGTTATAAAAAAGATCTGGCCGATCAGTTGCGTATCGTGGAAGAAGATGCATTTCAACGTATTGAACGCTTGTTGATTGGTAAGATCGCAACTGGCGGTCCTCATAAGCTGGTCAAAGGGAAAGAGATCACGGCTGAATATTTGCATAGCTTTGATCCGCATTATTGGTTTGATATCCGTCTGGCCGATGAAGATGCGAGCATACAGCTGGAGCAAGTGCGCGAAAGTATGGCGCAAAAGCGCAAAGCGTTCGATGCGGCATTCGATGAGAAAAAGAAAAAACTCACACAGGGAGATGAACTGGCCCCCGGTGTGCAAAAAATGGTTAAGATTTATATCGCGATTAAACGGCGATTGCAACCAGGCGATAAGATGGCAGGGCGGCATGGTAATAAAGGCGTGATTTCGAAAATAGTACCGTTGGAAGACATGCCTTATATGGCGGATGGAACGCCAGTCGACGTCGTATTGAATCCGTTAGGTGTGCCTTCCCGGATGAACGTGGGGCAGATTCTTGAAGTTCATTTGGGTTGGGCAGCAAAAGGACTTGGCAGAAAAATCGACGAGATGTTGCAAGCTCAACAGAATGCGAATGAGATCAGGGAGTTTCTGAATAAGATTTACAACGGAAGCGGTAAAAAAGAAGATATTGCTTCGTTATCGGAAAGTGAAATCTTATCGTTAGCCGAAAATTTAATCGAAGGGGTTCCATTTGCAACGCCAGTATTTGACGGAGCAACCGAGCATGAAATTAAAGATATGCTAGAACTTGCTGGTTTACCGCAATCAGGACAAATTACCTTATACGATGGACGGACGGGAGAAGCTTTCGACCGGCCAGTCACGGTTGGCTATATGCATGTTCTGAAACTGCATCACTTGGTGGATGATAAGATGCATGCACGTTCAACTGGTCCTTATAGTTTGGTGACACAGCAACCATTGGGCGGTAAAGCGCAATTTGGCGGACAACGTTTTGGTGAGATGGAGGTCTGGGCGCTGGAGGCGTATGGCGCAGCCTACACCTTACAGGAAATGTTGACTGTGAAATCCGATGACGTGACCGGGCGTACTAAAGTATATGAAAGTATTGTGAAGGGTGATCATAAGATTGATGCTGGCATGCCGGAATCATTTAATGTACTGGTAAAAGAAATACGTTCATTGGGAATGGATATCGATTTAGAACAAAATTGATATTCATGGGCTTGAATGATAGAACGCGATTCTATTCTGCCATTCATACTTTAGATTTATACAATTTTTTATTGCCCCCTGATTGACAGGAGTGACAAATGAAAGCACTGCTAGATTTATTTAAACAAGTTACTCATAAAGAAGAGTTCGATGCCATCAAGATTGGCCTTGCATCTCCTGAGAAAATACGCTCATGGTCGTATGGTGAAGTAAAAAAACCGGAAACGATTAATTACCGTACTTTCAAACCAGAAAGAGACGGTTTGTTCTGCGCTAAAATTTTTGGGCCAGTAAAGGATTACGAGTGCTTGTGCGGCAAGTACAAACGTCTGAAGCACCGTGGCGTTATTTGTGAAAAGTGTGGTGTTGAAGTTACTTTATCCAAAGTGCGTCGTGAAAGGATGGGGCATATCGAACTTGCTTCTCCAGTTTCGCATATCTGGTTTCTCAAATCGCTACCGTCTCGTCTGGGCATGGTACTGGACATGACCTTACGTGATATTGAGCGGGTGCTTTATTTTGAAGCTTACGTGGTTACCGATCCCGGGATGACGCCACTAACGCGTTGCCAGCTGTTGACTGAAGATGATTATTTAATCAAAACAGAAGAGTATGGCGATGATTTTAGTGCCAGTATGGGTGCGGAAGGTATTCGCGATTTATTGGGTAACCTGGACATCACCGCAGAGATAGAAATTCTGCGGCGTGAAATGGAAAGCACGGGATCCGAAACAAAAATCAAGAAAATCTCTAAGCGTCTCAAACTACTCGAAGCATTCAATAAGTCCGGTATTAAACCGCAATGGATGATATTGACGGTGCTGCCGGTATTGCCGCCGGATCTTCGTCCGTTGGTGCCGTTAGATGGCGGACGTTTTGCAACCTCCGATTTGAATGATCTGTACCGGCGTGTCATCAATCGTAATAACCGCTTAAAGCGTTTGCTGGAACTGAAAGCTCCGGAGATTATCGTTCGTAACGAAAAGCGAATGCTGCAAGAAGCGGTTGATTCGTTACTGGATAATGGCCGCCGCGGTAAAGCGATGACGGGTGCGAATAAACGTGCGCTCAAGTCCTTGGCCGATATGATCAAGGGTAAAGGCGGGCGCTTCCGTCAGAATCTGTTGGGCAAACGTGTGGATTATTCCGGACGTTCAGTGATTGTGGTCGGACCACAGCTTAAGCTCCATCAATGCGGATTACCGAAAAAGATGGCACTCGAGCTGTTTAAACCATTTATTTTCAATAAATTGGAGATAATGGGAATCGCAAGCACAATAAAAGCTGCTAAGCGTGAGGTTGAAAATGAAAGTCCAGTAGTCTGGGATATATTGGAAGATGTCATTCGCGAGCACCCGGTCATGCTGAATCGGGCACCAACGCTGCATCGATTGGGTATTCAGGCGTTTGAACCGGTACTGGTTGAGGGCAAGGCAATTCAATTGCATCCGTTGGTATGCGCAGCTTTTAACGCTGACTTTGACGGGGATCAAATGGCTGTCCATGTACCGCTTTCGTTAGAAGCGCAAATGGAATGCCGCACTTTGATGATGTCAACCAATAATGTGCTGTCTCCCGCCAATGGCGAACCGATTATCGTGCCGTCGCAGGATATAGTGCTCGGGCTTTACTATACAACGCGGGAAAAGGTAGGGGCGCGGGGTGAGGGCATGATATTTCAGAATGTGGGCGAGGTTTCGCGCGCTTATGAAACCCGTAATGTCGAGTTAAATGCCAAAATCACAGTGAGAATCAAGGAGTATGAAACTAACGCCGATGGCGAGCGCTGTGAAAAGATTACTCGCTATGAGACAACTGTGGGAAGAACTTTATTATTTGAGATTTTCCCGCCGAGCTTACCTTTCTCACTATTGAACAAAACTCTCAAAAAGAAAGAGATTTCAAAGCTCATCAATGCGAGCTTTAGACGTTGCGGATTACGCGAGACGGTTATCTTTGCAGATAAACTGATGTATTCGGGCTTCACATATGCGACACGCGCGGGGATATCAATTTGCGCGGATGATATGCTGATACCGACGCAGAAGGGCGATATCATTGCGGCAGCGGAAAAAGAAGTGAAAGAAATTGAAGGTCAATATACTTCAGGTCTGGTGACGCAAGGTGAACGCTATAACAAAGTAGTCGATATCTGGGGGCGCACCGGCGATCAGGTTGCTAAGGCGATGATGAATCAACTCGGCGTGGAAGTAGTGCAAGATCCAGCTACGGGTAAAGACAAATTGGGTGAAGATGGTAAGCCATTGGTGCAAGAATCATTCAATTCGATCTATATGATGGCGGATTCCGGTGCACGCGGTTCGGCAGCACAAATACGGCAGCTCTCGGGTATGCGTGGACTGATGGCGAAACCGGATGGATCGATCATTGAAACCCCGATTACCGCTAATTTCCGTGAAGGATTGAACGTTTTGCAGTACTTCATTTCGACGCATGGTGCTCGTAAAGGTTTGGCGGATACCGCATTAAAAACTGCAAACTCGGGTTATTTGACACGGCGCTTGGTTGACGTTACGCAAGATCTTGTAGTTACAGAAGAAGATTGCGGCACCGGTAACGGTGTGGTGATGAAGGCACTGGTGGAAGGCGGTGAGATTATTGAAGCACTCCGCGAGCGGATTCTTGGTAGAGTTGTGGCAAACGATTTAATTAATCCGGAAAATCAGGAAGTCGTATTTGCTTCGGGCGCATTATTGGATGAAGATGCTGTTGATTTAATCGAATCCTTGGGTATTGATGAAGTTAAAGTACGCACGCCATTAACTTGTGAGACCCGGTACGGATTATGCGCTAAATGTTATGGCCGGGATTTGGGGCGTGGCACACCGGTCAACGTGGGCGAAGCCGTCGGTGTCATCGCCGCGCAATCGATTGGCGAACCAGGCACGCAATTGACAATGCGTACTTTCCATATCGGTGGTGCAGCATCCAGAACGGCCGTCGTCAGTCAAGTTGAGAGTAAATCAAGTGGTGTAGTGCATTACTCTTCTACAATGCGTTACGTGACGAATGCGCAAAATGAATTAATCGCCATCTCGCGCAGTGGTGAAATCATCATTCAAGATGAAAATGGCCGTGAGCGTGAAAGACATAAAGCATCGTATGGTGCGACATTGATGGTACGAAACGGCGAGGCGGTAAAAGCCGGTCAAATATTGACCACGTGGGATCCGCATACACGGCCAATTATCACAGAATATACCGGTAAAGTACGATTTGAGAATGTCGAAGAGGGTGTAACGGTTGCCAAACAGATCGATGAAGTGACCGGATTGTCGACATTGGTGGTCATTGATCCGAAACGACGTGGTGTTTCGCAGTCGAAAGGTTTGCGTCCATTGGTTAAATTCCTGGATGATGATGGTAATGAAATTAAGATGGTTGGCAGCAATCAGTCGGTGAGCATTACTTTCCAGATCGGTTGTATTATTACAGTACGTGACGGACAGCAGGTGAGTGTTGGCGAAGTGTTGGCAAGAATACCCCAGGAAACATCGAAAACGCGTGATATTACCGGTGGCTTGCCGCGTGTGGCTGAGCTGTTTGAAGCACGATCACCAAAAGATGCCGGCATGTTAGCTGAGGTAACAGGCATCGTGTCGTTCGGAAAAGATACTAAAGGTAAGCAGCGGCTTGTCATTACCGATCTAGAAGGCACCGTTCATGAATATCTAATTCCCAAAGATAAGCATGTTATGGCGCATGATGGGCAAGTTGTTAACAAAGGGGAAATTATCGTTGACGGTCCGGCTGATCCTCGTGACATATTGCGTTTACAGGGTGTTGAAGCACTGGCACGTTATATCACCGATGAAGTTCAGGACGTATACCGGTTGCAAGGCGTTAGGATAAATGACAAGCATATTGAAGTTATTGTGCGTCAGATGTTAAGACGAGTGCAAATTACTAATGCGGGTGATTCGACGTTTATTACCGGTGAGCAAGTCGAGCGTGCCGATCTGTTGATAGAGAATGAGCGGCTGATTGCTGAGAAAAAAATGCCTGCTACGTATGAATTCCAGTTGCTTGGTATTACAAAAGCATCATTGTCTACCGACTCATTCATTTCAGCGGCATCTTTCCAAGAGACAACGCGCGTGTTGACTGAAGCTGCCATCATGGGCAAAAAAGATGATTTACGTGGCTTGAAGGAAAATGTGATCGTAGGAAGGCTAGTTCCAGCGGGGACGGGACTGTCTTTCCATAGCAAACGCAAGAATCAAGGAAGAATATCCGAGTTAGGTTTGGAATCAAGCATTTCAATCGATAGCACAGTCTAGAAAATAGAAATTTAATAATCGATCATCTACAGTCCCCTTGACAGTGGTGAGGTGACTAAGTAGTCTAGAAGATGCTTACTGCCTGTGGGATGAGGAATTGTATGGGCAGAGGGAATGGATAGATAAAGGAAGTAAAAGCTCTGGATACTGAGTATATGAAGGGTATTCATGGTGGAAGAGAACAAGAAGAAGAGCAAAGTAAAGAAGAGGCAAGGAAGAAACTTATGGAAAACCAAAGGAGAGAGAGATGAAAGGCAAGCTATGGCCGAGGATAGTAGCGGTACTGTTAGGAGGGATGCTGATAGGAGCGGCCCAGGCTGACATACCGAGCGTACCGAACGAACTGTATGAAGCGTTGAAACTGGACCGTACGAAAGTAACGCCGAAGGAACTGCACGAAGCGCTGGTTAAGCGCTACAAAGATCCTGCGCAAGGAGCGGGACGCGGCACACTGGCGCAATACTGGGAACCGATCCCGTACGGAATTTACCTGGATCCGGCGACATTTTACAAATCACCGACCACGAACAAAGAAGTAGCAAGCCGTAAAGAATGCGTGGAATGCCACACCGACGAATCACCGGTATGGGTACAAGCATGGAAGAGAAGCAGCCATGCGAACCTGGACAAAGTGCGCAACCTGAAACCGGGCGAACCTACTTTTTACAAGAAAGCCAAACTGGAAGAAGTCGAAAAGAACCTTCGCTCGATGGGCAGACTGGCTGAAGGCGAGAACCTGAAAGAAGTTGGCTGTATCGACTGTCACGTAGACATTGGTGCGAAGAAAAAAGCCGACCACACCAAAGACATCAGAATGCCGACGGCCGACGTATGCGGCACCTGTCACTTGGCAGAATTTGCGGAACGTGAATCGGAACGCGACACGATGATCTGGCCGCACGACCAATGGCCGGATGGACGCCCATCGCACGCACTGGACTACAAAGCTAACGTGGAAACCACCGTATGGGCAGCGATGCCACAACGTGAAGTGGCCGAAGGCTGCTCAATGTGCCACACCAACCAAAACAAATGTGACTCATGCCACACCCGTCACGAATTCTCAGCAGCGGAATCCCGCAGACCGGAAGCCTGCGCAACCTGTCACAGCGGTGTAGACCACAACAACTGGGAAGCGTACTCCATGTCCAAGCACGGCAAAATTGTCGGCATGCTGGGCAACCAATGGAACTGGGAAGCACCGTTAAAAGACGCCTATGCAGTAGGCGGACAAAGCGCACCAACCTGCGCCGGCTGCCACATGGAATACGAAGGCGAATATAGCCACAACATGGTCAGAAAAATCCGCTGGGCGAACTACCCGTTTGTTCCTGGAATTGCGGAAAACATCAAGAGTGAATGGTCGGAAAAACGTCTGGACTCATGGGTAGTCACTTGTACCCAATGCCACTCGGAACGTTTTGCCCGCTCCTACCTCGATCTGATGGACAAAGGCACATTGGAAGGACTGGCTAAATACCAAGAAGCCAATGCAGTCGTACATCAACTGTACAAAGAAGGCCTGCTGACCGGTCAAAAAACCAACCGTCCTGCACCACCTGCACCGGAAAAAGAAGGCTACGCCTACTTTGCCCAACTGTTCTGGTCGAAAGGCAACAGCCCTGCAGCCATCGAACTGAAAGTGCTGGAAATGCATGAAAACGACCTGGCCAAGATGCACGTAGGCCTAGCGCACGTTAACCCAGGCGGCTGGACCTACACCGAAGGCTGGGGTCCGATCAACCGCGCTTATGTTGAGATTCAAGACGAAAACACCCGCATCCGTGAAATGGTTGCACTGCAAGAACGTGTTAAAAATCTTGAAACCAAGAAAACCAGCCTACTCGACTTAGACGGCACAGCAGAGAAAATCTCTCTGGGCGGTTTAGGCGGTGGCATGCTGCTAGCCGGAACACTGGCACTGGCAGGCTGGCGCAAACGTAAACAAAGCGAAGCTTGATAAGCGCTAACGCAGAAGATCGCACTGCCAAGGCAGTGCGATCGTCAGACAAGCTACTCCCGTCATTAGGAATCATCCTAGTGACGGGAGGTTTGCTTTTATTGGGCTGGTTTGCGTATTTATGGTTTAAACCGGTACCGGCCCCCTATCAATATCAACTGGTCGCGGAAGGCGACAGCCAGAAGTTCAGCAAAATGGACCTATCGGGCTGGCCCGAACTCAAGCTAAGCCAATACAAAGTACAAGCGGACGGCGTAGCCAAACCCATCGCCGAATTCATCGTCGCAAGACAAAAGGATGAAGCACCGGTACTAATTTACTGGAAGAACAGCACCAACGAAATACTCTACAACTTTGACCGCAAACCATCGGAACTTAGCACCCTGGCAGCGGCGATAGCCAAACACGCCCCGAAAGACGCCCTGATACTCTCATGGTGGGACACATCGCGGCAAATCAAACTGCTCACCGGCCACGACACACTCTTTACCAGCCACCTGAACGAACCGCTGATGATACCGGTCCCCTGGTTGGAACAAAGCGAAGCCATCCAAGCCTATGAAAAACAATTCTGGGGAAGCAAAGCCAGTCAAAAAGAACGGGAGCAATTCAAACGTTTCAGCGAAGCCCTGACGGCCCCTGCGGAAGAAGGCGTCAAGCAACTGCGGGAACTGATAGGCTCAGACCGGGAAACCTATGTCATTGTACATGTCACCGACCTGTATAAAGCAGGACTCATGCACCCCGACAGAATCGGCGTAGCGTTTCAGAACTTCCCGATGACCGGCAACATGCACGGCATGATCAACCAGATGAAAGTGCAACTGAAGGAAAACGACTTTGACACCTACACCCTGCAATCGGTCGCGGACGAAGAAATCAGAGTATTCTTCCTGAGTGACGAAAAGAGCAGCCAAACCCTACTGGCGAGGATGTTACCGTTTGTAGACAAAAAAGCCCCGACCGAACTGGACGTAGCGCAACTGATCTATCAACAAGGCGGCTACTGGGTATACCGGCTACCGTAAACGGAAACGCCAGCGAAATAGCCATTTACACAAAGCGGCGATAGCGTACAATACGAGCCATCAAAAACTTGAATTAAAAAAGCATAAAGGAGGAAGGATGAAACACCCAATAACCTATCTACTGGCTGTTCTGGCAGCAGCCGCATTTTTCTCAGGCGCAGCGATAGCGGACACTTTTGAAGGACGCGCGAAATGCAGCTCCTGCCACAAATCGCAAGCTAAAGCATGGAAAGACACCGCGCACGCCAAAGCGATGGAATCGCTGAAACCTGGCGCACGCAAAGAAGCCAAAGTTAAAGCCAAACTGGATCCGGAAAAAGACTACACCCAAGACAAAGACTGCGTAGGCTGTCACGTAGACGGCTTCGGCAAGAAAGGCGGCTATACCATAGAAGCAGCGAAGAAGCCCCTAGCGGCAGTAGGTTGTGAATCGTGCCACGGACCTGGTAAGAACTACCGTGGCGACCACCGCAAGGCAGGACAAGCATTTGAAAGCAAAGGCACCACCACACAACGTAAAGTGGTTGCTGACAAAGGCCAAGACTTCCACTTTGAAGAAGCCTGCGCAGCTTGCCATTTGAACTACGAAGGCTCACCCTGGAAAGGCGCGAAAGCCCCTTACACCCCATTCACCCCTGCAGTAGACCCTAAATACACCTTTGACTTTGACAAGATGGTCAAAGACGTCAAAGCAATGCACGAGCATTACAAACTGGACGGCACTTTCGTAGGCGAGCCAAAATTCAAGTACCATGACGAATTCCAAGCCAGCGCAAAGGAAAAGACAGGGGACAAAAAAGATAAAGGAAAAGAGTAATGACAGGCATACAAAAAGGAGCGATAGGCACGCTGCTGACAGGTGGTCTGCTGGGCATCGTACTGGTAGCGGTCGTATTTGGCGGGGAAGCGGCACTCTCGACCGAAGAATTCTGCACCAGCTGCCACTCGATGACCTATACGCAAACGGAATTAAGACAATCGACGCACTATGGTGCGTTGGGTGTCAATCCCAGCTGTAAAGATTGTCATATACCGCAAGGCTTCAAGAACTTTCATTTAGCGGTGTATAGCCACGCAGTGGATGGCGCGAGAGAACTGTATCTGGAACTGATGAATGACTACTCGACGCTGGAGAAATTTAACGAACGCCGCTTGATCATGGCGCACGATGCGCGGATGAACCTGAAGAAATGGGACAGCATCACCTGCCGTGACTGCCATAAGAACCCGAATCCACCGGGAGCTGACGCCCAAGAAGCGCACAAGAAGATGAAGACGGAAGGTGCGACGTGTATAGACTGCCATCAGAACCTGGTACATGAAGAAGTACCGAAGACCGACCTGAATGCGAGCTTGAAAGCTGGCAAGCTGGTTTTGGTGAAGGAAGAAGATGAAGGCGGTAGTGGAGAAGACGAAGACGAGGAAGAAGACGAGGGTGAAGGATCTGCTGGCGGATCAGCTGGCAGCGCGGAAGCCCAGAGTGATGATGAAGATGAGGATGAAGAGTAATTTAACTTTTTACGCTCAGTTTTTATTTACTTTTCAGAGTGTTTTGAAATTCTGAATAAGGCTAATGATGTAACTAGAAGAGAACCCGCACAAAATAATTTGTGCGGGTTCTTTTGTTTGTTGGAATCGTATAACTATCATTAAAATAATGAATCTTTTTTTCTCGAAAACTTCAATGATGAATTATGAATATAGCAAATAAATCAGGAAATTTTCAGGAGCAGTAAATATGTCATTCGAGCAACTCGGTTTATCTGCCGAATTATTGCGCGCTATCTCTGATCAGGGATATATCAATCCGACACCGATACAAGAACAAGCAATACCAGTTATTTTAGAAAAAAAAGATGTGATGGGAGGGGCTCAAACGGGTACCGGCAAAACGGCGAGCTTTACCCTTCCCATGTTGCAAAGGCTGGAGATTCATGCAAACACCAGCATGTCACCCGCTAGGCACCCCATCCGTGCATTAATTTTAGTTCCAACGCGAGAACTTGCTGTGCAAGTGCATGATAGTGTCAAAACATACGGAAAGCACTTGACACTCAGATCGACGGTTATTTATGGCGGGGTAAATATCGATTCTCAAATCGATATTGTTCGTTCTGGCATAGAGATTTTAGTAGCAACACCGGGACGATTGCTGGATCATATTCAGCAAAAAACTTTAATGCTGACAAAAGTTGAGATATTGGTTTTGGATGAGGCTGATCGAATGCTGGATATGGGATTCATGCCCGATATCAAACAAATTATTCAGTTACTTCCTGAACAGCGTCAAAACTTGATGTTTTCAGCGACCTTCTCGGAAGATATCAAAAAACTTGCAGGTAAGATATTACGAAACCCGGTACTGATCGAAGTGGCCAAACAAAATTCAGTGAGTGAATTAATAACTCATGTCGTTTATCCGGTTGATGCCACTCGAAAGCAAGAATTACTTATCCAACTGATTAAACAAAAAGATTTGCAACAAGTGTTGGTATTTACACGAACCAAACAAGGCGCGGATCGTTTAGCGCAGCGGCTCAACAAGCACGATATATCAAGCGAAGCGATACATGGCGATCGAAATCAGCTGCAGCGTACCAAAGCATTGGATAATTTTAAACAAGGTTTGATTCGTGTACTGGTTGCGACCGACGTTGCTGCACGGGGTCTTGATATCGACGAATTATCTCATGTGATTAATTTTGAGTTACCCAATAATCCCGAAGATTACGTGCATCGCATTGGTAGAACAGGGCGTGCCGGAACAAAAGGATTTGCCATTTCGTTAACCAGCAAGGAAGAAAATAATGCACTGGCTGATATCGAGAAATTATTGGGAATCAAAATTAATACAGAACAAATCGAAGGATTTGAATCAAAAGAACCGCAGATTCGCGATGCCAATAAAAAAGTAATGACCGGTGAGCAGAGATCCAAGCATGGTGGATCATCCAAGCAAAATAAGAAACCCAATTCATGGGTGAAAAGTGATGAAAAAGTTGTTCACTTTGGTAAAGAAATAACCGCCCAACATACCCGACGTGCCAAGAAGGCCGAAGATCCGCTATTTACGCAGCCCTATGTTTCTAAATATTCCGATGCGAATGCCTTGACGGCAGATTCCAATGGATTACATAAGAAAACAATGCACCGGCATCATGCCAGTAGACCAATTCCAGCTTTGTTTATGACTCCCGTAGCCAACAAAGAGAAATAGTACAGATTCCGGGATTCATGCGCTGTTTCTTCCAGGTAATAAATGACAGGAAACTAAATTCGCACGAGAGGCATAGCGTATTTCCAGTACGGAAGTGCGGGGATAACATATATAATGCTGGGGTCAATTTAATCGGAAAATTTCAGTATTGCAAGGTTTGGGGTTTGGTTTCTTATTCCATCTCAATAGATTCCGTTGCTTATCATGCGTCCAATTTTAAAATCCAGTAAATTAACCAATGTCTGTTATGACATTCGCGGCCCTGTGCTTGAACGGGCGCGGCAAATGGAAGAAGAAGGGCATCACATTATCAAGCTGAATATTGGCAATCCTGCTACGTTCGGTTTCGATGTACCCGAAGAAATTCTGCAAGATGTCATCCGGAATTTATCAGATGCTTCCGGCTATTGCGATTCCAAAGGATTGTTCGCCGCGCGCAAGGCGATCATGCATTACACCCAGGAAAAGCAAATTCCTAATGTACAATTGGACGATATCTTTATTGGTAACGGTGTGTCCGAGCTGGTTGTGTTGACGATGCAGGCATTGCTGGATAATGGCGATGAAGTGCTGATTCCCATGCCGGATTATCCATTATGGACTGCCGCGGTAGTTTTGTCGGGAGGTATTGCCAAGCATTATCTGTGTGATGAAGCATCGGGCTGGTTGCCGGATCTGGACGATATCCGCGCGAAAATCAGCTCCAGAACTCGAGCCATTGTTATCATCAACCCGAACAATCCAACCGGTGCGCTATATCCCAAGGAATTGCTGCTGGAGATCATTGAAATTGCCCGTCAGCATCAGTTAATCGTTTATGCCGATGAAATTTATGACAAAATTCTATATGAACACGCCGAACATACGTCAATTGCTTCATTAGCAGACGATGTCTTATTCGTGACGTTCAATGGTTTGTCAAAGAATTACCGCGCCGCCGGTTTTCGTTCTGGTTGGGCGGTGGTTTCCGGGGAGAAAAGTCATGCGCGAGATTATATCGCCGGGCTCAATATGTTGGCTTCGATGCGGTTATGCGCCAATGTACCGTCGCAATTCGGTATTCAGACCGCGTTGGGTGGTTATCAAAGTATTTACGATCTGACATTACCGACTGGCCGGTTGATGCGGCAGCGCGATGTTGCTTGGAATTTGCTGACGGAGATCCCAGGCGTGAGCTGCTTTAAACCCCAAGCCGCGTTGTACTTGTTTCCGCGTTTGGATCCGGAGATTTATCCGATCGAGGATGATCAGAAATTTGCGCTGGATTTGTTATTGGAAGAGAAAGTTTTATTGGTTCAGGGTACCGGTTTTAACTGGAAGCGTCCGGATCATTTTCGCGTGGTATTTTTACCCAATGTCGACGATTTGACGGAAGCGATGGGACGCATTGCCCATTTTCTACAACGCTACCGCAAACGGTATGGAACATAATCAAGAAGCTCTCAAGTAATTTTTTCTCGCTTTCCGGTTCCTGTCATCCGGTAAGTACTACAATCACACACTGTTTTTTATATTGATAAATGCTATGAAACCCATCCATATTGGTTTATTAGGAATTGGCACTGTCGGTGGCGGCACCTACACTGTTCTGAAACGTAACCGCGAAGAAATTGCCCGCCGCGCGGGCCGTGAAATTATCGTCACCATGATCGCTGATAAGGATCTGGAAAAAGCGCGCGCACTGGCGGATAGCAATGTGATTGTCACTGGTGATGCGCATGAGATCACGACCAATCCCGACATCGATATTGTCGTCGAACTGATCGGTGGACAAACCATCGCTAAGGACTTGATCCTGGAAGCACTGGCGCACGGCAAACATGTCGTAACAGCGAATAAAGCACTGCTGGCCAACCATGGTACGGAAATATTTGCAGCCGCGCGTGCTAAGGGTGTGATCATCGCATTTGAAGCCGCGGTAGCTGGTGGTATCCCGATCATTAAAGCATTGCGCGAAGGCTTGACGGCCAACCGCATTACCTGGATTGCTGGGATTATCAACGGCACTTCGAATTTTATTTTGTCGGAAATGCGTGAGAAGGGATTGTCCTTTGAGCAAGTGTTAGCGGAAGCGCAAAAGCTGGGGTATGCCGAAGCCGATCCGACGTACGATATCGAAGGCATTGATGCCGCGCATAAAATTACCCTGATGTCGGCGATTGCTTTTGGCATTCCGGTACAATTCAGCAAAGTGTATACCGAAGGCATTACCAAGTTGACCGGTGAAGATATTCGTTATGCCGAACAACTCGGTTACCGCATCAAGTTGCTCGGGATTACCAAACGGGTGGAAAAAGGTATCGAATTGCGCGTGCATCCCACACTCATTCCGGTACGGCGCTTGATTGCCAATGTCGAAGGTGTGATGAACGCCATCGTGGTCAAGGGTGATGCCGTCGGTGCTACGCTTTACTACGGCGCCGGTGCCGGTGCGGAACCAACCGCCAGCTCGGTCATCGCCGATCTGGTCGATGTGACGCGTCTGCATACCGCCGATCCGATGCATCGCGTGCCGCCGTTATCATTCCAGCCCGATTTGCTGTCCGATACGCCGGTGATTCCGATGGAAGAAGTGGAAACCTCGTATTACTTGCGCATACAAGTCATCGATAAACCCGGTGTGATGGCGGAAATCACCCGCATTGTCGCAGACAATCATATTTCCATCAGCGCCTTGCTGCAAAAAGAAGCGAGCGACGAATCCGAACAAGTCAGTGTCATCATGCTGACGCATTTGACGGTGGAGAAAAACATCAACGCGGCGATTGCCCGCATTGAAGCGCTGCCGGTGGTCAGCGGCAAAGTATTCCGCCTGCGTATTGAAGAACTTAACAACTAAAGCGATGGCCGGTCCGGAGAAAGCGGACTGCTCTGCGGGCGTCTGCCGTGCCCCCGGTCTCTCGCTGTTGCATAACCTGAAGAAACCAGCCATGCGTTATATTTCTACCCGCGGCGGTATGCCGCCCAAAACTTTCTCTGAAATCCTGTTGAGCGGTCTGTCGCCGGACGGCGGACTGGCCATTCCGGAAACTTACCCCAGAATCACGGCAGCGGAACTGGCGGCCTGGCGGAATTTAAGTTATCCGGCGCTCGCGTTCGAGATCCTGTCGCGCTTCGTCGACGACATTCCGGCGGACGATTTGCGCAGCATCATCCATCAAACTTACACCGCCGAAGTGTTCGGTACCCCGGATATCACACCGCTGAAAACACTGGAACCGGGTCTGCATATTTTGGGATTGTCCAACGGGCCAACCCTGGCGTTCAAAGACATCGCGATGCAATTGCTCGGCAATTTGTTTCAATATCAATTGGCCAAAACCGGCGATGAATTGAACATTCTCGGCGCGACTTCGGGTGATACCGGTTCCAGCGCCGAATATGCGATGCGTGGCAAGCGCAGCATTCGCGTGTTCATGTTGTCGCCGCTCGGCAAAATGAGCCGCTTCCAAACCGCGCAAATGTTCTCGCTGCAAGACAAGAATATTTTCAACATCGCCATCCGCGGCGTGTTCGACGATTGCCAGGACATCGTCAAAGCGGTCAGCAACGATCATGCTTACAAGGAAGCGCACCGCATCGGCACGGTCAACTCGATCAACTGGGCGCGCATCGTCGCGCAAGTGGTGTACTACTTCAAAGGCTATTTCGCCGCGACCAAAAGCAACGACGAGCAAGTATCGTTCGCCGTGCCGTCCGGCAATTTCGGCAACATCTGCGCCGGGCATGTTGCCCGCATGATGGGACTGCCGATTAAACGCCTGATTCTGGCGACCAACGAAAACGACGTGCTCGACGAATTTTTCCGCACCGGTGTGTACCGCCCGCGTGCCACCATCGAAACCCAGCATACCAGCAGCCCGTCGATGGATATTTCCAAAGCCTCCAACTTTGAGCGCTTTATCTTCGACCTGACCGGACGCAACGCGCAACAGGTCAGGGAATTGTGGTCAGCAGTTGATCAAGGCAAACCTTTCGATTTGTCGCAAACGCCGCTATTCGCCAAAATCCAGGACTACGGCTTCGTCTCCGGCAGCAGCAACCATGCCGCTCGAATTGCCACGATACGCGACATTTATCAACGCTATCAGGTGCTGGTCGACACGCACACCGCCGACGGCCTCAAAGTCGGCCAAGCACACCGCGAAACCGGCGTGCCGCTGATTTGCCTCGAAACCGCATTGCCGGCGAAATTCGCCGAAAGTATCCAGGAAGCCATTGGCCAAGAACCGGAACGGCCGGCCGGGTTCGAGAATCTGGAGAGCTTGCCGCAACGGTTTGTGGTTAAGGATGCGGATGCGCAGGCGGTGAAAGGTTATATTGATGAGCAGTGCAGAGTGGTTTTATAGAGTGAAATTCCAATAGTTCTAAGCCGTGAATGGAACAGTTTTGTTGATAAGTTTTTATTTATTCGAAAGAAAGAATAAAAGTATCAACATGAGAGCTGATGCTGTTGATTGTACAAGGAATCAAGGATCGAGTTTTGAATATTGGTGAAGAATTAGTAGCTTCATATTTGGAGCACATTAAAGGTTGCGATTTTATTCAGAAGAATCTTTACACTCCCGATGTTCAAGGTGAAATTGATGTTGTGGGAATTAATCTGAAAGAACGTAAGGTATATATTTGTGAGGTTGCTATTCACCTCGCGACAGGACTCAGGTATGTAAAAGATAGGCGGCCAAATAATGCGCAGAAACTAACTGAGAAGTTTTCGCGCGATATTGAGTATGCCAATAAGTATTTTCCCCATTATGAGCGACATATCATGTTATGGAGCCCAATAATTAAGGGCTCGAGAGAGAACTCAAAATACAGCCAAGAAAAGGATATTGCGAAAATTCGAGCAAATATTAAAGCTAAGTATGGTTTTGATATCGAATTTGTCATTAACGAGAGATTTCTTGATTGTTTCAATGAGCTTCGTAAATTTGCAAGGACGAAAACTGAGGAACTGAAAAATCCCGTATTACGGTTGCTGCAAATAGAAGAATCACTGTTAAAACATGTGGGTGCGAAGGGATAACGATTATGCAAGCTTGAATATCAGCAAAGTGAGGTGCAATGCACTTTGTTTATCAATGCTTGCTGGTTGCAGGTAATTTGCTCATGATTATTTATCACTTTACTTCCTCCGAATTCGCCCTAAGAGCCCTGCGTGACCGCCGGTTGAAAATTGCACGCATCAATGAACTGAGCGATCCGTTTCAATTGTGTGCTGCCGATTTTTCCGGTAGCGATACACAGCCCAAGCTGGAAGCCTTCAGAAATCAAATGAATGAGGGCTACGGCGTCATTTGTCTTACAGAACACTATCGAGATCCCGTGCTATGGAGTCATTATGCCGATGGTCATCGCGGTGTTGCGTTGGTATTTGAAATTCCGGATGATATGGCGATCCGCGTCAGTTATCAACCGGAGCACGTCAAGCTGTATGTCGACGCTGCATGGCAGCGCGGCGGTTTTACCGAATCCGATTTAACCCAATTAATCTCGATCAAATTCTCAAGCTGGCAGTATGAAAGCGAGGTGCGAATGATGTGCCGCCTGAACGATCATTTCTGCCAGATCGATTCAAAGGGAATAAAAGTCTATTTTGAGTCATTAAGTCTGGAGTCTTACGGTGTGGATGCGTTGAAACTAATCGGATTGATCCGCGGCGTCCGCTGTGATTTGAAACCTGCGGATATCGCGAGCGAATTGCTGGCGGTCGATACCTTGCCGGTTCAGGATGCCCGATTGGATGTGTCGTCCTTTCAAATCGTTGCCGGTGAAACTTACCCGGTCAATGGCGTGCGGTCATTTTCCGCTTGCTGCTTTAGGGTTTGATCAGGCTGGGGTTGACATAGCTGCCCAGCGGTACGAAGGTGGTGTAATAAGCGAGTGTTACCAAATGAGCACACAAAGCCGCACTGCAACAAACGTAAATAATCAGCATTTTATTCTTCATATCCAAGCATCGCTTCCATACTATTAAATCGTAAATAAAGGACAAAGCTTGCTTTGTTCTAAGCTTTTTCCCATTTCAATCGCCGGTAGTATGGCAACAAAAAATGACCAGGTTGTTGTTTTAATGAGGGAAAAGAGATGAATAGAGAAGCTATCTGTGGTTTCTGTAAAAAGTTTCTAAGCCTGTTTCTTTTGTCCGTTTTCGCAACGAGTTCTGAAGCTGCGGGAGAAATGAATATTCCCGATGGCGTACAAATTCAGCCGCCAATAAAGTTTGTATGGACAAGAAATAATATCGATACCCGCGGTATGACGGAATATCAATTCGGATTAAATAGTGGTGCGTATCCTTACTCTCAGTCTTATCAGCAAGCGCTTGATCCACTCCGAAGGGCAACATGTTTAGAGTATGGTGGCGCATGGCTATGCCATCCGATTACAGAATATCCCTATTACCCGAGCTATAACGGCTGGATCAAAGGGTATAAATTTTGCCGGTCATACGAACCTGATTACTGTGGTTGGCATACATCAGCGATGGAAGGTATTTGTCCCGGGAATTTAGCCGGATACAGCATCAAGGATATTTATAACGTCGACCGTTATGGCTACATCGCATGCCCCGTTCCCTCGTATCCGGATGGTGAAAAAGATCTAACCAAACCTGAAGAATGCGGTGATAGGACACCGAATCCGGTTTATCTGGCATTAGGACGCAAGGAGCTGACGATACCGATTTATCGAATTGGTGGCAGTAGTTTTCCAATAGATTTCCAACTATTTTATCAACACAACGATACAAGAAGATCGAGTACAGCCTGGCGTCATACTTACTATAAATTCATAGTTCTGGATGGATTACCCAATCCGGTGAGTGCACGTATTTATCGCGGTAAGGGAGCTGTAGTATTTAATAAGAATCAGACGACTGGGGAATGGCATGGCGACATTGATACCAATGACTCATTGATCGAATTGTTCGATGATGTTAATAACCGCTTAGGCTGAGTATATCGGGATAGCTTGAATGACAGGATAGAAAAATATGATGCCTCGGGCAAATTATTATCTGTTGAAGATAAAAGCGGAATAACTCATACACTGGTTTATAGCGCAAAGGGGAATTTGTTAAAAGTAACTGACTCACTCGGAAATGTGTTGCAGTTCACTCATGATGATTATGGTAACTTTGCCACACTTACTGATTTAGCTGGGAATCTTTATCGATTCACTTATCAAAGCAACGGCAATCTGACTTCAGTCGCCTTTCCTGACGGGAGAGCCCGTACCTACCATTACAACGAATCTGCCTACACCAGTGGAGCCAGTTTGCCGAATGCGCTAACCGGCATTACCGACGAGAACGGCGTGCGTTTCGCCACTTATACTTACGATGCACAAGGCCGTGCAGTCGTTACCGAGCATGCGGGGAGCTTAGAGCGGTATGTGCTCAGCTATAGCACCGATGGTGGTTATACGCGTGTG
Source organism: Nitrosomonas sp. Is24 (assembly GCF_033063335.1). Taxonomy (NCBI): domain Bacteria; kingdom Pseudomonadati; phylum Pseudomonadota; class Betaproteobacteria; order Nitrosomonadales; family Nitrosomonadaceae; genus Nitrosomonas; species Nitrosomonas sp. Is24. The sequence goes on from NZ_JAWJZG010000001.1 coordinate 601,908, forward strand.
ACCGATCCGCTGGGTAGTCAATATACGCACCATTTCCAAACAATTTTGGGGATAGCCAGAAGCACCGGTCAATCGCAGCCTGCTGGTTCGGGTTGTAGTGCTGCTTCCAGTACAACAACCTATGATGTGAACGGCAATGTTACCAGCCGTGCCGATTTCAATGGTAACAAGACTTGCTATGCGTATGATCTGAGCCGTAATCTTGAAATCACCCGAGTTGAAGGAGTGAGCGTTGGTAGCAACTGTCCCGGTGATTTAGCGAGCTATACACCGGCACCCGGCAGCAACGAGCGCAAAATTCTCACCGATTGGCATGCGAATTTCCGCTTACCGGTCAAAATCACTGAAGCCGGACGGGAAACCGGTTATGTTTATGACACGTACGGCAATGTCTCGCAATATCAAATCAAAGATACTGCTACCAGCGATACGCGTACTTGGAGTACGAGCTATGTTTATCATTCCGGTATTCCGGGGGTGATTTTGCAAAAAATAGAGGACGGGCCGCGTACCGATGTGGTTGATATCACCACGACGGATTATTATGTCTCCGATGCTGCCTGTGCCGGAGGGCATTCCGGTTGCCGCGGGCAAATCGCCAGCATCACCAACGCGCTTGGCCATACTACGCAAATCACGCGCTATAACGCGCACGGCCAGCCGGAGGAAATCATCGAGCCCAATGGCTTGATTACGAACCTCACTTACGATGTTCGCCAGCGTCTACTCAGCCGCACAGTTGGCACGGAGATTACCCGCTATCAGTACGATGGTGTCGGGCAGCTCAAGAAAGTCACCTTGCCCGATGGCAGTTTCTTGAACTATAACTACGATGCTGCGCATCGCCTGACAGGGATTGCCGATAATTTGGGTAATCGCATGCAGTACACGCTCGATAATATGGGCAACCGCATCAAGGAAGAGCTGTTCGATTCCAGCAATAATCTGGCTCGAATCCAGCAACGCGAATTCGATGCTTTAAGCCGGTTATGGAAAGACATCGGCGCACAAAGTCAGACCACGCAATATCAGTACGATGCGCAAGGCAACCTGAAACAGATCATCGATCCGTTGCTGCATACCGCCACCTATCAGTTCGATACGCGCAATCGTCTCAAAGGAACCATCGATCCGGCCAATGGCCATATCCAGCAAACGCTGGATGCGCGCGATCAAATCACCCGCATATCCGATCCGCTCGATATCGCCACGACCTACACCTACAATGGCTTCGGCGATGTGATTCAGGAAGTCTCAGCCGATCGCGGCACGACCGCGTACACGTATGATTCGGCGGGAAACTTAAAAACCGTACTGGACGCGCGCGGCGTTAAGCACACCTACAGCTGGGATGCGTTAAACCGGCCCATTCAACGTGCGCATTCCGTGCCAACCGGTGTGGCCGCTACAGCTAGCATCGCTTGGAGTTACGATACTGGACCCAATGGCATCGGGCGGCTGACCGGCATGACGGATGAATCCGGTTCGACTGCCTTTGGCTATGATCCGTACGGCCGTCTGCTTACCAAAACACAAACCATCAAGTTAGTGAGTGGCAACGGTAATGCTATCAACTACATTCAAACGTTGAGCTACCAATACGACAGCGCTGGCCGTGTCAGTCAGACGACTTATCCTTCGGGCGTGCAAATCAGTACCCTGTATGGTGCCGATGGCCGCCCAGTGGAGATTCGCGTCAACGGCGAACTGCTGATCGGTAACATTGCGTATCAACCATTCGGTGAACCGAAAAGCTGGGTATGGGGTAATAGTCAAGCGTATACGCGTAGTTTTGATCTAGGGCCTGTTAACACAATCTGATTGCTTCGACGATGAAGGCAAAGTGGATGAAGGAAATGAAGATGACATCGAGCTTGTCGAATCTGGATAAGATGCGGCGAAATCCTTTGAGCCTTCTGAACAATCGTTCGATCTCGTTGCGCTTTCTGTACAGAGCACGGTTGTATTCTCAGGGCGACAAACGATTTGCCTTGGGTGGAACAACTGGGGGATGTAGCCCAATCTAGTGCCAGTTGGCGGGTTTTGTCGCCTTCATAAGCACGATCCATCAACAAGTAGGTGAGCATACTGACGGGACCGAAGGAAAGCAAAAGTTGCCTGCCCTCGGGCGCGTCGTGGGCGTGACCGGGTGAGAAGGCGAAGCTTATGGTTGTTCTGGAATCTGCGGCAACCAGATGAATTTTGGTGGTCCATCCACCTCGAGATTTTCCGATGGATTGGGGGCCGTTTTTTTTAACGCACCCGTGCCGTCGGGATGGACTTTGATGCTGGTGCTGTCCAGCGAAACAGTTTCAATACGGATACGGATGATTTGCTGATGCTGAAGTTGCCCAAATACATGGCTCAGTACACCACTCTTTGCCCAGCGATTCATGCGGGTATAGATGGTATGCCAGTTGCCGAATCGCTTGGGCAGTCCTCGCCACTTGCAGCCATGCTCGGCAACGTAAAGAATGGCATTGAGAACTTGCAGATTGGAATGGCTGACGTTGCCACGCTGACGCGGCAGGCAGTGCTCGATCTGTTGATATTGAGTTTCGGTGATTTCCATCACCAAATTATATCAAATAGCGTTAACAGGCCCTAGTACAACTTTTTTTAAGGGAAGCTAACTGCAAGAAAACTCGAAAAGGAGAGTTATGCAATTTGGAATTTGATCCAATTTTTTCATCACAAGATGCTGCAGCAATGGAAATAACAATAAATTCATTAGAGGACAATAATATTATCGTGCGGTTTATTTATCCCCCCAATGGTATAAAGATAAATTTACTGTTTCAACTTGAAAAAACTAACGTCGGCTGGCGAATCGATGACATTGTATATGGAGAAAATGCCGTTTCTTTGAAAATGATTCTTTCTCGCTAACAAAGTAGCTTAAGTAAGCTTGTGCGCCATCTGAAAAAACATGGGATAAATCGAGTATTGCTAATGAAAAAACTAGCAATGCACAAGCCCAATGGCTATCGAATCAAACCGGCAAGAAAGAAATATTCGGTTACCCCCAACTGAAGTTGATTAGGGATTTGCCGCGAGCGTAGGCACCGGTACGTACTACTGGTGGAGTGATGACATTGGCAAGAATAATACTGTAAGTGATGGGTGTGGAGCCAATAGAATAAAAAGTAAAAGGTTCCGATCGGTTAGTTTCGTTCCTTCGGGTAGGTCAGAGCGGCTTGTGGTAATGCTCTACACAGATCCTGTTATCAATAAATCCCAATCAAGCTGTACCAACTTGACTTCAAATCTGTATACTTTGCAGTGTTCTGAGTTGTTTCTATCGATTTAAGCCGTATTCAAACCATCCGGAGCCAGCCCATGAAGTTTTCGATTTACCGCTACGATCCCGATAAAGATGAAAAACCTTACATGCAGGATTACGACATTCAGCTGGCGCCGACCGATAAGATGTTGCTGGATGCGTTGCTGCGCATTAAATCGATCGATGACAGTTTGAGTCTGCGCCGTTCCTGCCGCGAAGGGGTGTGCGGTTCGGATGCGATGAATATCAACGGGCGCAATGGGTTGGCGTGCATTACGCCGGTCCGCAGCCTGAAAGAGCCGGTGGAAATACGGCCGTTGCCCGGATTGCCGGTGATTCGCGATCTGATCGTGGATATGACGCAATTCTTTCAACAGTACCATTCGATCAAACCTTATTTGATCAACAACGATCCGCCGCCCGAAACGGAGCGGTTGCAGTCGCCGGAGGAAAGAGCGGCGTTGGACGGTGTTTATGAGTGCATCTTATGCGCGTGCTGCACCACTTCCTGTCCGTCGTTCTGGTGGAATCCGGATAAATTCGTCGGCCCGGCGGGGTTACTACAGGCGTACCGGTTTCTGGCCGATAGCCGCGATCAAGCGACCGCTGAACGGCTGGATAATCTGGAAGATCCTTACCGCTTGTTTCGCTGCCATTCCATCATGAATTGCGCCGATGCCTGTCCTAAAGGCTTGAATCCTACCGAGGCAATCGGCAAAATCAAGGACATGATGGTCAAAAGAACGGTATGAAGGAATTCGAACGCGCCCGCTGGCGTTGCCGGCGCGGCTTGCTCGAATTGGATATTATTTTGCAGCGTTTTATGGATCAGCATTACGCGCAATTGGATCAGCAAGAACTGGAACAATTTGAACGATTACTGTCCTTACCGGATAATGATCTGTGGGATTTGATTGCAGCAAAGCAAATCAACCGCGATAGTGACTTGCAGGCAGTTTTGGAATTACTACAAAAGAGTTAGGTTTCCAGTGGTATTCTGGCAGCTCTGGAACCTGATAACAGTGCATACTCATCAAATCATACGCAACACAAGTGGAGAAGTCATATGGCACAAAAAGGCACAGCGACTCTGAATCTGAATAACGGCAGCGCGCCAATCGAGCTGCCGGTTTTATCCGGAACTATGGGCCCGGATGTGATCGATATCCGTAAGCTGCACGCACAGAGTGGCTTGTTTACTTATGATCCCGGTTTTTTGTCAACCGCGAGCAATAGCTCGACGATTACTTTCATCGACGGCGACAAGGGCATATTGCTGTATCGCGGCTATCCGATCGAACAGCTGGCGCTGCATTGCGATTTCATCGATGTTTGCTATTTGTTGCTGCATGGCGAATTACCGGCGCCTGAGCAGAAAAAAACCTTTGATGGTGCGATCAAAAGCCATTCGATGTTGCACGAACAGCTGGTGCGGTTTTATAGCGGATTCCGCCGTGACGCCCATCCGATGGCGGTGATGGTCGGCGTGGTCGGTGCGTTGTCGGCGTTTTACCATGACGCATTGAATATTTCCGATCCGTCGCACCGCGAACAATCGGCATTCCGCTTAATCGCCAAATTGCCGACGATTACCGCAATGGCGTACAAATACAATATTGGGCAGCCGTATGTTTATCCGCAAAACAACTTGAGTTATGCGGAAAATTTCCTGCACATGATGTTTTCCGTGCCGACGGAAAAATACGAAGCCAATCCCGTCATTGTGCGTGCCTTGGATCGGATTCTGATTTTGCACGCCGATCATGAGCAAAATGCGTCCACCTCGACCGTGCGTCTGGCGGGTTCCAGCGGGGCTAATCCGTTTGCCTGTATTTCCGCGGGTATTTCCTGCTTGTGGGGCCCTGCGCATGGCGGCGCGAACGAAGCCTGCCTGCATATGCTGGAGGAAATCGGCGATGTGTCGCGCATTGATGAATTCATCCGGCGCGCTAAAAACAAAGACGATAATTACCGACTCATGGGTTTCGGCCACCGGGTTTACAAGAACATGGACCCGCGCGCGAAACTGATGCGCGAAACCTGCCACGAAGTGTTGAATGAGCTGGGGTTGCAAAACGACCGCTTGTTCAAACTGGCACTGCAACTGGAAAAAATCGCCTTGGAAGACGATTATTTCATTTCGCGTAAGCTCTATCCGAACGTCGATTTTTATTCCGGTATTGTGCAGCGGGCATTGGGCATCCCGACCAGCATGTTTACCGCGATTTTCGCGATGGCGCGTACCGTCGGCTGGGTGGCGCAATGGAGCGAAATGGTGTCCGATCCGGATTATAAAATCGGGCGTCCGCGTCAGCTCTATACCGGCACGACGATGCGCGATGTGCCCAGTTCGTACATTAAAAAATAGCCGTTCATTTATTCGAGGCTGCTGACCTTATGAACAAGCCGTTGTTGGATGATACGCTCTTGTCCGGCGCGAATGCCGCGTTTGTCGAGGCGGTTTATGACGAGTATCTGCATAATCCCAATTCGGTCGCGCTCGCCTGGCGTGAATACTTTGACCAGCTCGCGAAACAACCGGAAGCTGCCGCAACCCGGCAAACGCAACCGCCAGTGAGTGGTTCGACGGCTGCCGCTCCCACCGCGAAATCTTCCGGCAGAGAAACACAAACCGTATTGCCCGAAGCGGTGGCCGCGGATACGGACGATCGCAAGCAAGTTGCCGTGCTGCAACTGATCAACATGCACCGCTATCTGGGTTTGAATCAGGCTAAGCTGGATCCGCTCGGACTGAAACAGCAAGCGGATGTGCCCGAACTGAATCCGGCGCATTACGGTTTTACCGAAGCGGATATGGATAAGGTATTCAACACCGGTTCATTGGTCGGCCCGGAACATGCCCAGTTGCGCGAGATATTGCAGATTCTGCGGGAAACCTATTGCGGTTCGGTCGGCGCCGAATACATGTATATCTCTTCGGTGGAGCAGAAACGCTGGATTCAGGCGCGGCTGGAAGGTCAGCGATCGAATCCGGATTATTCTGCGGATTATAAGCGCCATATTCTTGAACGGCTCAATGCTGCGGAAGGATTGGAGAAGTATCTGCACACTCGCTATGTCGGGCAAAAACGCTTCTCCGGCGAAGGCAATGAAAGCCTGATCCCGCTGCTGGATAATCTGATTCATAGAGCGGGTAAAACCGGTGTGCAGCAGATCATCATGGGCATGGCGCATCGCGCCCGGCTCAATGTGTTGGTCAATACGCTGGGAAAAATGCCCGCCGATCTGTTTCGCGAGTTTGAAGGAAAGCAGCCGGAAGCGTTACCATCCGGCGACGTGAAATATCATCAAGGATTTTCATCCGCGATCAAGACCGCGGATGGCATCGTGCGCTTGGCGCTGGCGTTCAATCCGTCACACCTTGAGATTGTCAATCCGGTGGTCGAGGGTTCGGTGCGCGCACGCCAGCATCTGCTGAACGACAAATTGGGTGATCGAGTGCTGCCGGTGCTGATCCATGGCGACGCGGCTTTTGCCGGGCAAGGCGTGGTGATGGAAACGCTGAATTTGTCGCAAACCCGTGGTTATGGCACCGGCGGCACGGTGCATATCATCATCAATAACCAGATCGGTTTTACTACATCCGATCCGCGCGACAGCCGTTCGACCTTGTACTGCACCGATGTCGCCAAAATGATCGAAGCGCCAATTTTTCACGTCAATGGTGACGATCCCGAAGCGGTGGTGATGGTAGCCGAACTGGCGCTGGATTTCCGCATGCGTTTTCATAAGGATGTCGTGATCGATATGGTGTGCTTCCGCCGCCTTGGTCACAATGAACAAGATGAACCGATGGTGACGCAACCGCGCATGTATCAAATCATCAATCAGCATCCCGGCACACGCAAACGCTATGCCGATAAGCTGATTGGAGAAGGCGTGATCAAACCGGAAGACGCGGATCAGCTGGTGCAAGCATACCGCGAAGCGATGGATGAAGGCGTTAACCCAAACAAGACGGTGTGCTATGACTATAAGTCGCCATATGCCATCAATTGGGAGCCTTTTGTCCAACCCTGCAAATGGAACAAGAAGGTTAAAACCGGTGTTGCACTGCAAACGCTGAAACAGCTTGCATTGCGGCTGACGGATATTCCCGAAGGCTTCAAACTGCATTCACGGGTGGAAAAAATCATTGCCGACCGGCGCTCGATGGGAAATGGCGATTTGCCGCTGGATTGGGGCATGGCGGAGAATCTGGCTTACGCATCCTTGTTGAAGGAAGGGTATCCGGTCAGACTGTCGGGACAGGATTCGGGCCGCGGCACATTTTTTCACCGCCACGCGGTATTGCATGACCAGGTAGCCGCCGATCAGAACGAACGGATTTATGTGCCGTTGCGCCATTTGTACCCCGAACAACCGGATTTTGTCGTCATCGACTCGATGCTGTCGGAAGAAGCAGTGCTGGGTTTTGAATACGGTTACGCCACCACGCAACCGACCGAATTGGTGATCTGGGAAGCGCAGTTTGGCGATTTTGCCAATGGCGCGCAGGTGGTGATCGATCAGTTCATTGCTTCGGGCGAAGCCAAATGGGGCCGCTTGTGCGGCTTGGTAATGATGCTGCCGCACGGTTACGAAGGGCAAGGGCCGGAACATTCTTCCGCGCGGCTGGAGCGGTATTTGCAATTATGCGCGGACTACAATATTCAAGTGTGCGTGCCTTCGACCCCGGCGCAAATGTTTCATGTGCTGCGGCGGCAGATGATCCGCCCGATCCGCAAACCGCTGATCATCATGAGTCCGAAAAGCATGCTGCGCCATAAGGAATCGGTGTCCAGTCTGGACGAACTGGCGCATGGACATTTTTATCCGGTTATTTCCGAAACTGAAAATCTGGATTCCAATCAAGTAAAACGCATTATCGCGTGCAGCGGGAAGATTTATTACGAGCTGATGGCGTACCGCAAAGAGCAGCAAATCTCAAATATGGCCATTATCCGCTTGGAACAGCTTTACCCGTTCCCGCACGAGGAATTTCAAGCTGAGATTGATCGCTTCGGCAACGCCAAGGAAGTGGTGTGGTGTCAGGAAGAACCGGGTAATCAAGGCGCATGGCATCGCATTCAACACTATTTATTGCGCCATATGAAACCGGATCAGGTGCTGGGCTATGCGCTGCGCGCATCTTCGGCTTCCCCGGCAGTCGGTTATACGGCAAGACACAAATTTACACAGAATGAGTTAATCGTCGCAGCATTCCGAGAAAAAATTTAGCACGAGGGCGCCATGCTAGTTGAAGTCAAAGTTCCCGCATTATCCGAATCCGTAGCGGAAGCTACGTTAATCTCCTGGCACAAGAAAGCGGGAGACTACGTCAACCGGTCGGAAAATCTGATCGACATCGAAACCGATAAAGTCGTGATGGAACTGCCCGCACCCAGTGCCGGTGTATTGGCTAAAGTGCTGAAAGGGGATGGCGCAACCGTCGTCAGCGGCGAAGTGATCGCGATGATTGAAACCGAAGCGGCCGTTCAACCGGAGAATGAAGTCAAACCGGCTCCCGCTGCAAGTCAGCAGGCGCAAGCCCCTGCTGCGCTGAACGCAGAAAAATCAAGCGTTGAAGCAGTCGATACCGCAATTCCGATGCTGATGCCGGCAGCACGCAAACTGGCGGAAGAAAATAATCTGAAAGCGACGGAAACGTCGGCGATCAAGGGCACCGGCCTCGGCGGGCGCATTACCAAAGAGGATGTGCAAGCATATATGGCTAGTAAATCCGGTGTGGCTGCAAAAGTTGGAATTGAATCCACCGCAACGGGTAAACCAGCAACAGGAACGCGCACCGAACGCCGGGTGGCTATGTCGCGCTTGCGCCAGCGCATTGCGGAACGTTTGGTAGAGTCACAATCGACCGCAGCGATTCTGACCACGTTCAACGAAGTCAATATGCAGGCGATCATCGATCTGCGCACGCGCTATAAAACCGAGTTTGAAAAGGAGCACGGCGTCAAACTCGGCTTCATGTCGTTCTTCGTCAAAGCGGTGATTGCCGCATTAAAGAAATACCCGATCGTCAATGCCTCGGTGGAAGGCAATGAAATTGTCTACCACGATTACTACGACATCGGCATCGCAGTCGGCAGCCCGCGCGGGCTTGTCGTGCCGGTTATCCGTGACGCGGACAGATTGTCGCTGGCGGAAATCGAACTGCAAATCGCCGACTTTGCCAAACGCGCGCAAGACGGTAAACTCACCATTGAAGAACTCAGCGGCGGGACCTTCTCGATCACCAACGGCGGCGTTTTCGGCTCGATGCTGTCGACCCCGATCATCAATCCGCCACAAAGCGCCATTCTCGGCATCCACGCCACTAAGGAACGTGCAGTCGTCGAAAACGGCCAAATCGTCATCCGCCCGATGAATTATTTAGCGCTATCGTATGATCACCGCATCATCGACGGCCGCGAAGCGGTGCTGTCGCTGGTGGCGATGAAAGAAGCGCTGGAGTATCCGATGAGTCCGTTGTTGGAGAAGTGAGAAAGCAACTAAATTGTCAAATTAACAATTCGGTCAAGCAGTGAGAGGCGGCGAATTTTTTGTGAACTTTATCAGCTCGACTTGGCTTTGCTCACTGTCATCATAAAGAGTTGCAACATATTCTTCGTCACAAGGTAAGAAACTTCTGGGTAACGGGTTTTTGGCATAAGGATTGTGAATTAGTGCAGATGATTCTTGATTGCCACTGATTTTGCTTGCATTAAAGTCAACCGCCCAGATTGCACTGATCATCGTATTAGATTGATCGAGAAAAGAGTCGGTGGGTACTGATGCGCCGTTTAGGTTTTCGATTGTGAAACGTTCCTGGTGCCCGCTACTAATGATCAAAAGTTTTTCCTTGTCGATTGTTAATTGGCGAGGACCAATTGCAAAAACAGCTTCAATTGCATATGGAAACCCGCTAATGCCATGAAGACTAAGAAAAGGGCCATGTCTCATTTGACATCCGTTTACGGCAATTACATAGACATCCGAGTTTGAAACTATTCCTTTACTTAACCATCCTTCTTTTTTTCTATCAGCGGCTCCAAGTAATTTCTCTTTCTTTTCTTTAATAGCACTTGTCCAGTGTTGAAGAATTTCATTGTGAGGAAGTTTGCTTGCAAGATTTGGTTGGATATTAAGCCAACTTTTTGGGACTTTTGTTGGTTCTGGGCATATTACTTCAATCCATATATTGCGGTTTTCTGAATGTAGTAAGAAATCTGGGCCGATTCCTGGGGGCGGGCAAACTATAAGTTCCTTATGTTTAATTTGCTCAAAAATGAGTGCTTCAGATATACATGACCAGAATTTTGTATTACTACCAGAAGTAAGTTCGCTCAAAAACTTAGAATCTGCGAAGCCTGATTTAATAAATACATCACAGACCCGAGCCAGTTCTTCGCGATATTTCTTGCAAAGTCCATCACCAGGAAATCTGCGATTGATGTGTTCAATATATGATCTCAACATTACTATCCCTGAAATGCGCCTTCAGCGATTCCAGTAAATCGCTGTGCAAATACACCCGCCAATCATTCCCCAATTCCAGTTCCCCGCTCGCCAAATCATTGCTATAGACGACTGTAACCGGGCAGTAATTCGCATAGTTTTTTTGCACCTGAGAGATGAAAGGTGTCAGTAAGGCTTTGAGGCTGGAGATTTGTCCGATGGTGTTAGCATCGCAGCGAATTCTGAGTTGTCTGGCGAAGCGTGAGCGGATGCCGGCGAGGTCGTAGAGTTGTTCGGCGGTGATGCGGAGTTCGTCGCCTTCTTCGCCGTTGTAGTTGCGGTTGCTGATTTTGGCTTCGGCGATCAGTAGTTGATCTTCTTTTAACCAAGCGCGATTGGCGTCGAACAATTCGCTGAAAACAACCAGTTCGACGCGTGCTTTGCCATCGTCCAGATTGATGACGCACATCCGGCCGCGGCGCGTCATTTGCACGCGCACCGAGTGGATGATACCGGCGATCAGTTGCGGTTCGCGGCTTGGATTCAGCCGGTCGAGCCGGGTGCGGATGAAGCGTTTCAATTCCGCTGCGTAGGTATCGAACGGATGACCGCTGAAGTAGTAGCCCAGGGCGATTTTTTCCTGGTGCAGCTTTTCCCGCTCGGACCAAGCTTCGGTTGGAATCAGTTGCGTTTGCAGATGCGAGTGGTCGCCGGTTTCACCGAATAAATTGGTCTGACTGGCAGCGCGGCTCATCTGTTCGGCGGATTCGATCGCCACACCGACGGAAGCGATCAGGCTGGCGCGGTTGGTGTCGATGGTATCAAACGCGCCAACGCGGATCAGCGATTCCATCACGCGGCGGTTGGCGATGCGCCGGTCGACGCGGTTACAGAAATCGAATAAATCGCTGAACGGGCCGGTTTGTCCGCGTACCGCGACGATCGAGTTGACCGCAGATTCTCCAGTGCCTTTGACCGCGCCGAGACCAAAGCGGATGGTTTTGCCGTCCACGGGAACAAAACGGTAGTCAGATAAGTTGATGTCGGGCGGGAGAATCGTCAAACCGTTGGCGATGCTGTCCTCGACGAAAATTTGCACTTTATCGGTGTCATCCATGTCGGCGGATAAACACGCCGCCATGAATTCGGCCGGGTAATGCGCTTTCAGGTAAGCGGTTTGGAAAGCGATCAGCGCGTAAGCGGCGGCGTGCGACTTGTTGAAACCGTAACCGGCGAATTTCTCCATCAAGCCGAACAGTTCGGTGGCTTTTTCTTCGCTCAAGTTGTTGTTGACTGCGCCGGAAACGAAAATGTCGCGCTGCTGCGCCATTTCCTCGACTTTTTTCTTACCCATGGCGCGGCGCAGCAAATCCGCGCTGCCCAGGCTGTAGCCGCCGATCACCTGCGCGATCTGCATGACCTGTTCCTGATAAATCATGATGCCGTATGTCGGCCCGAGGATCGGCTCCAGACGGGGATCGAGATACTCGATCGTTTTCCGGCCATGCTTGCGGTCGATAAATTCCGGAATCAGATCCATCGGGCCGGGGCGGTACAACGCGACCAGCGCGATGATATCCTCAAAGCGATCCGGTCTGGCTTTTTGCAACAGGTCGATCATGCCGCGCGATTCAAACTGGAAAATGCCGACCGCGTTACCCTTGCGCATTAATGCATACGTCGCTTCGTCATCGAGCGGCAGCGTTTCCAGTGAAAAGGGTTGAGCCGGGGTCGATCCGCTGTTCTGATGCGACTGACGGATGTAGCCGACGGCACGATCCAGAATGGTCAGCGTGCGCAGTCCGAGAAAGTCGAATTTCACCAAGCCGATTTTTTCGACATCGTCCTTGTCCAGCTGGCTGACCACCGAGTCAGCTGACTCGGTGCAGTAAATCGGACAGAAATCGGTGATCTCGCTCGACGCGATCAATACACCGCCTGCATGCATGCCGATGTTGCGGGTGATCCCTTCGAGGCTTTCCGCCAGCTCCAGCAGATTGCGCACATCTTCTTCTTCGGCAGCGCGCTGATTGAGTTGCGGTTCGAGCTGGCGCGCTTTTTTGAGCGTCATGCCGATCTCGAACGGTATCAATTTGGCGAGTTGATCGACAAAGTTGTACGGCAAATCCATCACCCGGCCGATATCGCGGATCACCGCCTTCGCCGCCATCGTGCCAAAGGTGGCGATTTGCGAGACTTTGCCGGTGCCATAGCGCTGCTTGACGTATTCGATCACCAATTCGCGCCGATCCTGGCAAAAGTCGATATCGAAGTCCGGCATCGAAATGCGCTCGGGATTGAGGAAACGTTCAAACAGCAAATCGTAGCGCAGCGGGTCAAGATCGGTGATGCCCAATGAATACGCCACCAGCGAACCGGCGCCGGAGCCGCGCCCGGGACCGACCGGCACGTCGTTGTGTTTGGCCCAGTTGATAAAGTCGGCCACGATCAAGAAATAACCGGGAAATCCCATCTGAATGATGGTTTTTACCTCGAACTCGAGGCGCGCCTGATATTCCGGCAGCTTGTCGGCACGTACTTGGGCATCCGGAAACAGTTCAGCCATGCGTTTTTCCAGACCGATTTCAGCTTGGTCGCGTAAATACTCATCGAGACTTTCGTTGTTGGGCGTAGGGAACAGCGGCAGGCGGTTGATGCCGAGTTCCAGCACCAGATTACAGCGCTTGGCAATCTCGATAGTATTCGCCAGTGCGCTGGGGATATCGGCGAACAGTTGCGTGATCTCGGCCTGGGTTTTGAAATATTGCTGTCCGGTGAAATTTTTCGGGCGGCGCTTGTCATCCAGGGTGTAACCTTCGGCGATACACACCCGGGCTTCGTGTGCGCGGAATTCTTCGGCATTGAGAAACTGTACTGCCTGCGTGGCCACGACGGGTAAGTTCAATTGGCGCGCTAGCGCCAGCGATTGCTGCACCAGCATGGCTTCATTCGGGTGGCCGTCGCGTTGAATTTCAAGATAAAAACGCTCGGGAAACAAACCGGCCCATTTGCGAGTCTGAATTTCCGCTTGTTGCGGATTATTCTGCAAAATGGCCAGGCCGATGTCGCCAAAGCGGGCGCCTGACAGCGCGATGAGTCCTTGTGTGCCCCATGCATCGGGATGTAGCCACGACTCTCGGATTTCGGCCCGGCCGTGATATTGATTCTCCCGGTAAGCGCGTGATAGCAAGCGCGATAATAGCAAGTAACCGTCGCGCGACTGGCACAGCAATAACAACCGGATCGGCTTGTTGCGGTCGGATTCGTTGGTGATCCAGACGTCGCAGCCGAGTATCGGTTTGATGCCGTTTTTATGGGCACTTTGGTAAAATTTCACCAGCCCGAACACATTGGCGAGATCGGTTAGCGCCAGTGCCGGCATTTGATCCGCTACCGCTTTGGCAACGACATCTGGAATCCGGATGGTGCTATCCAGAATGGAGTATTCGCTGTGCAGCCGTAAGTGAATGAAAGCAGGGTGAGCGGGCATGGTGGTACAATTCGAGTTCGCGGAAACTCTGTCATTTATACAATCGAGCGTTATTCTACCTTATGTTGAAATCACCTGAACTTTTACTTCCAGCCGGTTCTTTGGACAAAATGCGCATTGCTTATGCGTTTGGCGCCGATGCGGTGTACGCCGGGCAGCCGCGTTATTCGATGCGTGCGCGTAACAATGAATTCGCGTTGGAACAACTGCAAACCGGGATAGCGGAAGCGCATGCGCTGGGGAAAAAATTCCTCGTGGCCAGCAATATCATGCCGCATAACGCCAAAGTGAAAACGTATCTGGACGATATGGCGCCGGTCATTGATATGAAGCCGGACGCGCTGATCATGGCCGACCCGGGATTGATCATGATGGTGCGCGAAAAATGGCCGGATGTGCCGATTCATTTATCGGTGCAGGCTAATACCGTGAATTACATGGGTGTTAAATTCTGGCAGAAAATCGGTCTGACGCGGGTGATTCTGTCGCGCGAATTGTCGCTCGATGAAGTGGCGCAGATCCGCGATTATTGCCCCGACATGGAACTGGAAGTTTTCGTGCATGGCGCGTTGTGCATTGCGTATTCCGGGCGCTGCTTACTGTCGGGCTATTTCAACCACCGCGATCCGAATCAGGGTACCTGCACCAATTCGTGCCGCTGGGATTATAAAGTGAAATCTGCCGAAGAGAATCCGAGCGGAGACATTCAGGAAATCGGCAAGATCGATTTTGATTTCGGTCAGGCGATGCAGCAATCCGAACAATCGGCCCTGTCGGGCGGGTGCGGTTCGATTCCACGGCATCCGGCCGCCGATCAGGTGTATTTGATCGAAGAAAAAGAGCGTCCTGGCCAGCTGATGCCGATCATGGAAGACGAGCACGGCACGTACATCATGAATTCCAAGGATTTGCGCGCGGTCGAGCACGTCGAGCGGCTGGTCAAGATCGGTGTCGATTCACTGAAAATCGAAGGACGCACCAAATCGCTATACTATGTGGCGCGCACGGCGCAGGTTTACCGCAAGGCAATCGATGATGCCGTGGCCGATAAACCGTTTGATCTGGCCCTGTTAGGCGAGCTGGAAGGCTTGGCGAATCGTGGCTATACCAGCGGTTTTTATCAACGTCATAGCACGCAGGAAACGCAAAACTACCTGCGCGGACATTCGGAATCCAACCGCAGCCAGTACGTCGGCGATATCACCGGTTTTGATGAAACCAACGGGATGGCGGAAATATTGGTGAAAAACCGCTTCCAAGTCGGCGACCGGCTTGAAATTATTCATCCCGAAGGCAACCAGGTTGTCGAGTTGTCGCACATGCTGGATGGTGCGGGACGGCCAGTGCAGATTGCGCCCGGCAGCGGCCACCGCGTCAAGATACCGTTAGCCGGAAATGTGCAGAACGCTTTTGTCGCGCGCTTTTTCTGAGTCGACGTGCTGGCACTGGTGATGGAAGAAACTGAGAATCTTTTGCGGTAGCCAGCTTAGTTTTCCCGGGAACGGGCCTTGCATGAATCCGGCGTGTCCGCCTTCTTCCGGAAATTCCAGTGTAACCATGGGCGATACTTCAGTCTGCGCGGGCAGTACCGATGCCGGCATAAATGGGTCGTTACGCGCATTGATCACCAGTGTGGGTACCTGTACATGTGGCAGCCATTGCTTGCTGCTGGATTGCCGCCAGTAATCATCGGTATCGCGGAAACCGTGTAAGGGTGCTGTGACGATATTGTCGAAATCATAAATCGACGCGCATTTTTTCAGCGCATGGGCATCGAACAAACCTGGAAATTGTTTTAATTTATCAGAGGCTTTGTCTTTGAGTGTATCTAGGAAATGGCGCGTGTAGACTTGATTAAAGCCCTTGTCCAGAGCCGCGCCAGCCGCCGCCAGATCGAGCGGCACGGATACTGTTGCAACCCCAGCTACTAGCTCTTTGGCGCGCTCTCCTTGCTCTCCTAGCCATTTTAACAGCGCATTTCCGCCCAGCGAAACGCCCATCACATACACCGGTTGCACTGTGTCAGTTGTTTGCGCCTGAGTCGTGATCCGCCGCAGCATCCAGTCGATTTCACTGGAATCACCGGCATGGTAGGCGCGCGATAAGCGGTTAGGCTCACCGGAACAACCGCGGAAGTGAATGACGGCGCTACGCCAATGATGGCGTTTCAGGCTGTTGATCATACTGAGAATATAGTGGCTTGATGAACCGCCTTCCAGACCATGAAAAAATACGACCAGAGGAGATTCGTCCGAACCATCGCTCCAGTCGACATCGATAAAGTCCCCGTCATCCAGTTCCCAGCGCTCGCGCCGGTAGGTAAACCGTTGTGCCGGTTTATTGAAGTAAGGGTAGAGTGTTTGCAGGTTGCCACCGGGCAGCCAGGATGGTGCTGTGTAGTGCGCTGTATACAAAGGAATTGTGTTTCCAGGCATGGGTATTATTTTACGCTGCGGCATTCGGGTTGTTTATCGCTGTTTAATTTCAGTGAATATACCCTAACTTGCACGGATTCTAAAACAACAATGGCCAGCTGTTCAGGCTGGCCATTGTGGTGAGGCCGGGGATAAACTAGAGAAGGGGCACGGCTTCTACTAGAATTCACTCCATTGGTTATTGTGATCGCCGACAGCGATTTTAGCTCTTCTTGGTGATTTGGATCTGGCGCTACGCACTGTAGCATCGCCAGTCAGTCCATCATGCTCCGTGCTGTTCTTGTCAGCCAGTTGAACCACGGTTGCCGGTTTTTTGCTGCTGCTCTGTGACAGGTGGAAAATAGAAATAGCGCCGACCAATTCGTAGGCCTGCTGCTCCAGTGAAGCGGCTGCAGCGGCGGCCTGTTCGACCAGCGCTGCATTTTGCTGCGTGACTTCATCCATTTGCGATACCGCTTGCGTGACTTGCTCGATACCGGTGTTTTGCTCTTTGGAAGCGGAAGTGATGTCCGACATAATTTCGGTTAAATTTTTGATGGCCATGACAATTTCATTCATGGTTTGTCCGGTTTCATTGACTAATGCAGCGCCTTGATCGACTTTTTTTACTGAGTCATCTATCAAAGTTTTGATTTCTTTCGCCGCCGTAGCGCTTCGCTGCGCCAGATTACGCACTTCGGTTGCTACCACGGCGAATCCGCGGCCTTGTTCACCGGCTCGCGCAGCCTCAACGGCGGCATTGAGTGCCAGGATGTTGGTTTGAAACGCTATGCCATCGATGACACTGATAATGTCTGCAATTTTGCTTGAGCTTTCGCTGATGGATGACATTGTCGAGACCACTTCCTGCATCATTTCGCCGCCTTTGGTGGTGATGTTGCTGGCGGTCATCGCGATCTGATTGGCATTGATTGAATTATCCGTATTTTGACGCACGGTCGCGGTGAGTTCCTCCATGCTGGATGCTGTTTCTTCCAGTGAAGAAGCTTGTTCTTCGGTGCGCTGTGAGAGATCCAGGTTACCCGAAGCGATCTCTCCAGTAGCTAGACGTACCGACGCAGCATTTTTCTGCACATCCAGCACCGTTGCGCGCAGGTTAACCCCCATCTGACTCAACGCTTTCAGTAGTTCGCCAAATTCATCGCCGCGGCTCACCGAGAATTTGTGCGTCAAATCGCCACCGGCCAGTTTATTGGCGATATCAATCGCTTGTTGTAGCGGTACCAGGGTATTTTTGACCATGCCGTAGGCCAGATAGGCTATTAATGCGATCCCGGTTGCTGTTATTGCGGCAATCATGCCACTGAGTGATGCGGATGCCTGAGTTTGCGACAACTCCCACCAGCCTATACCGCCGACCGTCAATAAAAATAGAGCGGGTATTGTCATTGCAAGTGCAATGCGTTTTCTGGTGGTCATTTTCAGGAATGCTTGCAGTTTTCCGATGAAATCGGTTCGTACAATTTGCCCTTTCTCGATTTTCAGATTTTTTGCTTTACCTTCGAGAATTTGCTGATAAGCTGGTGCTGCTTGCTCGATTGCCGTCTGTGATGCTTTGGTGCGAACTGATAAATAACCGGTGATCTGGCCATTTTCTATTAACGGTGTTGCATTGGCGTTGATCCAGTAAAAGTCGCCATTTTTACGGCGGTTTTTAACCAAGCCGGTCCAAGGTAAACCTTGTTTTAATGTGGCCCATAAATCTTCAAATGCTTCAGAAGGCACGTCCGGATGGCGCACGATATTGTGTGCTTTGCCGATCAGTTCTTCTTCTGAAAAACCACTGACCTCAACAAATGTGGAATTGATATAGGTTATCCTGCCTTTAGTATCCGTTGTCGATACGATTAACGTATCATCATCGATGGGATACTCGGTGTTTGTCACCGGAAGATTCAGTCTCATGATTTATCCTTGAGGTTTGTTCGTATGAGACTGGATTTACGGTATATAAAAAAATATATTCTGTCGGCCGATTCTTTTTTTATACGAAAAATGTTCTTCTTGTTATGTAGGAATTATCTTATATATTGGAAAAATTATTGTAAAGTGGGATTAGAAGAGCATATAACATATGTTTTATTAGTTGAATTTCTTCCATTGCTTTTAAATAAGTTAGTAAATTGCCTTATTTCAGAACAATAGCTTGGTAATTTTTCAGGTTAATATGTAATTGAGAAAAATTGCTTATAAAAAAGATTTTGATGAACGGAATTTTGATTTGAGCAATCCTCGCGATGGCAAGATTCTCATATTTAGATTATTCTTATTAGGTGTGATGAGGGGAATTAACGCAATGATCAGAAAATACAATCAGAATATTCCTATAGTTTTTAACGCTCCAGGCAGATACTATTGACGGTTATCAATATTAGTAAGTATCCAACCGGAATGGCAGCTAATGATTGAGATGGTAGCGATGATCAGATATCTGAATATATGCATGGATTGATGGTGAATGAATGCACGGAAAGAATCCGGTTGGATAAAAAAATTTTCTCCAGATGTGCTCTGGGATGCACCGGATAATCAAGGGATTCATTCCGGGGCGAAATCAATTGCAAAAATGCCAGCGCATGGAATGCAACTGCTTTCATGCATATCTCATGATGGCAACGATCATTCAGAAATCGCCGAAATCAAGACGCAGGAGAGACTGACTAAACTGGCGTGTTTATATGAAATTTCACGCGCCATGTTGCGGATACATTCTGTTGATGAACTGTGCCAGCAGCTGATTGAACACATGCGGCTTGCGTGGCAGTCGTATGATCTGATTTTTCCTTTCATAGAAATTGATGGCAATTTTTATGCAGCAGGCGAACCCGGGTCTTTGTTGATTCATAAATTTTCTGTCCCGCTGCTGGTAAATGGCGATGTTGCCGGTCAAGTGGGCGTACTTTCCGAGGATATGCGTGTTACCAGCTGGCCGGAAAATGAAGACACGTTATTTTTAAAAAATATCGCCAGTGACCTCGGATTATGGCTGGAACAAAAAAAGCTTGCTGACGCCCAAAATGCATTAGTGCATGATGTCCGGATGATCGAAAGCGCATTTAACGCTCACTCCATCGTTGCGATAACCGATAAAACCGGAAAAATACGCTATGTTAATGAAAATTTTTGCCTGGTTTCCAAGTACTCGGCCAGTGAATTAATCGGGCAAGATCATAGCATTGTTAATTCCGGCTACCATTCTAAAGAATTCATGAAAGACTTATGGGTTACTATCACCCAGGGTCAGGTCTGGCGAGGAGAAATCAAGAATCGCGCCAAAGACGGCACGTACTACTGGGTCGACACGACGATAGTGCCTTTTCTTGACGGTGACGGATTGCCCTATCAATACGTGGGGATACGGACTGAAGTAACGAATTACAAGCAACTGGAACAAAAAATGGAAGAGCAAGTAGCGGAATTAGCCCGCTCTAATGATGAGCTGGAACAATTTGCGTATGTTGTTACGCATGATCTGCAAGAGCCGCTCCGTGCCATTAACAGCTTCGTTCAACTACTTAAAAAATATTGCGATCAGCAACTGGATGAACGCGCCAGGGAATTGATTACACATGCGGTGGCCGGTACCAACCGGATGCAAATCCTCATTGATGACTTGCTGACATATGCACAAGTCAATGCATGCCAAACGCTCGCAGAAATTGATTGTGAGCTGCTGTTGGAGAATGTGTTGACTGACTTATCCGTCATTGTGGGCGAATGCAACGCGGTAGTGACCCACGATAAACTTCCCGTGATCAAAGGTATTCGCTTCCAGTTTATTCAGTTGTTTACCAATTTGATCAACAATGCGCTCAAGTTTCGCAGAGATCAATTGCCCCAAATCCATGTCGGAGTAGAAGAAAATCAAAGCGAATGGATTTTCTCGGTCATCGATAACGGCATAGGCATTGAAGAGCAGTATCTGGAACGTATTTTCCGGGTATTCCAGCGTTTGCACAGCCGTCGCGAATATGCCGGTACCGGGATTGGTTTGGCCATTTGCAAGAAAGTGGTGGAACATCACGGCGGGAAAATCTGGGTCAAATCAGCGCCCGGCATCGGTTCTTCGTTCTATTTCACAATTCCGAAAGTTAGTTATTAAGATGCAACAAAAAAGAAATGTTGATCCCAGAATGATCCTGATGATCGATGATAATCCGACCGATGTGTTATTGATCAAAGAGGCTTTTGCATTCTGTGAAGGAAATTGTGAAGTGTATGTCGCTGAGGATGGCGTTTACGCACTGGAGTTTTTAAGGCGGCAAGGGGAATTTCTATCTGCACCGCGTCCGGATATCATCCTGCTGGATTTAAATATGCCGAGAAAAAGCGGGTTGGAAGTTTTAACCGAGCTGAAATCAGACCCCGATTTCAAGAGAATTCCCGTCATCGTTTATACCTCTTCCGTGACAAAAGAAGATATCAAAGCGGCGTACAACCATCATGCCAATAGTTATATCAGAAAATCGGTGGATTTTGACGATTGTATAAGAACTGCAAAATCGATCAAGGATTTTTGGTTTACTTCTTCTATTTTATCAGAGCCTTGATTAATCATGACTTCATCTAAAATTCATATTTTGTTGATTGAAGATAATGAAACGGATGCCATACTCGTACAAAATGATTTACAGCTCGCGATGGGCGATCAGATTACCGTGGTTCATGCCGAACGATTAAGTTCCGCGCTCGAATTAATCCGCAAGCAGCCGTTTGATTTAATTCTGTCCGATCTGACATTGCCAGATAGCGATGGGGTTACGACAATCAACCGGCTGCGTGAAAGTGCCGCGAGTATTCCTATTGCAGTTCTGTCATTTAGAGATGATGAAAAACTGGCGATCAAAGCGATCAAGGCGGGTGCGCAGGATTATCTGGTGAAAGGCAGTCTGACCGAAGGGGTTCTGGCGCGTGTCATCCGGTATTCAATCGAACGGAAGCGCTTGGAAGAGGGGAGCAGAAAGGCGCAAAAGCGGTTCCAGACAGTGTTTGAGAAAGCGCCGCTGGGAATTGCCCTTATCAACTTGCAGACAGGAAAATACTATGATGTCAATCCAATGTATGCCTGCATTGCGGGCCGCAGCGTAGACGAGCTTCTCCACCTCAATCAATCGGACATTATTCACCCGGACGATGTGCTGTCCTACCGGAGAGAAATCGAGCTTTTCATTCATCATCAATCGCACGATAGCAAAATAGTCAAAAGAGTGTTGCGGACGGATATGTCCATCATCTGGATCGAGATGTCCCTGGTGCCGTTTGAATCCATGGATGGCCAGGAAATCTGTTATTTATGCATGATTGAAGACATTACGGAACGTAAACGGATGATCGAGAATCTGCGCCATTTAACGACGCATTTGCAGGATGTCCGGGAAGAGGAAAGAACCCGGATCGGCCGGGAAATACACGATGTTCTGGGCGGCACATTGACCGTTCTGAAAATGGATCTGGATTGGCTGTCAAAAAAAATTACGGCGGATCCCATGCATGAGCGGATAAAATCGCTGTATGCCTTGACGGGCGAGGCAATTGAGACTGCGCGCCGGGTGTCAATCAATTTGCGGCCTAATGTACTGGATAATCTCGGGTTGTATGGTGCCATCGAATGGCTGGTGCGTGAATTTGAACAGCGTACTAATATAAAATGCTACTTGGAATCCGTCATATCGGCCATATCTTGTAATAACAAGAACTTTGAAACCAGTATTTTTAGAATAATTCAGGAAATATTTATCAATATCACCCGGCATTCGCGCGCCACGAGAGTGGATATCGAACTCATTGAAGATGATACGGATATTGTGATTACCATTAAAGATAATGGCGTTGGCATTACGGAATCACAACTGCTGAATCCCGAGTCATTTGGAATTATAGGCATGAAAGAGAGAACACAACAGTTTGGCGGTACGCTGGAAATAGCCGGTACTCCCCTTCAGGGCAGTGTCGTAACACTCAAAATACCGCTGACCATTGCGGTAACCAATGTCGGGGAATTAGTTCATGATTAACGTTCTGATTGCGGATGATCACGCTTTATTTCGTGATGGCCTGAAAAGGATATTTAACGAGACGGACGATATCAATGTCGTTGCGGAAGCCATAGACGGTAAGGATATTCTAAAGAAAACACGGGAATTCGACTGGGACATTGCGTTGCTGGATATTAACCTGCCCGATATCAACGGTCTGGATATTCTGAAGAGAATATTAACGACCAATGCTTCGTCATGTGTGTTGGTGCTCAGTATGTATCCGGAAGAGGAATATGCGATCCGCGCGATCCGCTCCGGTGCTTCCGGATATTTGACCAAAGACAGTCCTACGGATCAGTTGATTAACGTGATTCGCCGTTTGGCGAAAGGTGGAAAGTACGTCAATCCGGAATTGGCCGAGAAGCTGTTATTCAATCCGGTGATGGAATCGGATAAATTAACCCACACGACCTTTTCGGATCGCGAATTTCATGTGTTTAAACTGATTGTTGCCGGTGAATCGTTAACTGCCATCGCCAATAAACTGTCGCTCAGTGTCAAAACGGTCAGCACGTACCGCTCGCGCATTCTGGAAAAGATGAATATGAAGAATAATGCGCAACTGGTACGGTACGCGATACAACACCGGCTGGTGGAATAAAATCCGCTGCGGGTTTTATTAAAGCTGGTTGGAAAAGTAGTTGAGTATCAGCTGCTTGAGTATCGTCAGCTTGCCATGAAAGAAGTGCCCGGCGCCGGGTATGAAAACAATGGGTTGCGATACGGGCGCCGCCCATGTCAACACCGCTTCAGGTAATACAATATCATCCTTGTCCCCTTGCACGATCAAAGCGCATCGCGTCGTTTCAGGCACTGGCGGCGCTTGCAGATTAACCACCGAGGGTGCGACCAGAATCAAAAACTCCGGAGCCAATTGCTTGGCAACGTGCAGTTGAATCGCTCCACCGAATGAAAATCCCGCCAGCAGCAGCGGAATATCCGCAACTTGATGACTGAATTGATCACGGATTGTCTGCGTGACTGCCAGCACATCGTCGATCTCACCGCTGCCATGATCGAACTGACCTTCGCTCAAGCCCACGCCCCGGAAGTTGAATTTAGCGGTAATAAATCCAAGTCCCAGCAAAGTCGTGAATAAGGTATGTACCACTTTGTTGTCCATGGTTCCGCCGTGCAGCGGGTGCGGATGTGCGATGACGGCAATTCCCTTGGGAATCGATTGAGGTTCGCCTAGAACGGTCTCGAGCCTGCCCGCAGGGCCGTCGATGAAAAACTTTTGCGTAGCCAGTGCCAAGTTATCGGCCTCAATGTGTGCCAGTAAAGCGGATCAGATTTTCAGCCGCTCTACGACATTACCTTTGATCAGATGTTCGTCGATGATTTCGTCGATGTCGTCCTTGTCGATATACGTGTACCACGTTTCTTCCGGGTAAATGACGATCACCGGGCCTTCGTCGCAACGATCCAGGCATCCGGCGTTGTTGATGCGAACTTTTTTCTGGCCGCTCAGCTTCAGCGATTTAATGCGCTGCTTGGCATAATCGCGCAGTTCCTGCGCACCGAAATCGTTGCAGCATTTGGCGCCGCCCTCGCGTTGATTGGTGCAGAAAAAAACATGGTGCTGATAATAACTCATGAGTATTCCCGGAAAGAATGTGAAAGAAGGTAAGTTTAACGCAATTTTATTTCCGTCCACATACGGCTGAGCACCCGGCGCTGTTGATGGTTCAAGTCCGTGATCATCTCCAGCCGCGATAATGTATCCTCGCTGGGAAAAATCACTTCGTTGCGCACTAGCTCGGGCCGGATGAATGGCTTTGCCGCCGTGTTCGGATTGCCGGATCCGATCAGGTTGGTCAGCTCGGCGGAATTCTTGCCATCGAGCATGAAATTAATAAATTGATGTGCTAAGTCAGTATGTTTTCCGCTTTTATGCAGCACCATGCTATCCAGCGACATCACTGCGCCTTGCTTGGGAATGGCATAATCGATGATGAAATGCCGTCCGGTTTTTTGCGCATCCATGGCTGCCTGAAATAAATCGTTGGAATAACCGTGCACCACCCATAAATCGCCGATGGCAATCTCGCGGATGTAGCTGGTGTTACTGAATGCAGCCCAGTAAGGTTTGGCGCGGATGATCAGTTCCTTGGCTTGATTCCAATGCGCCTCATCTTGATCGTTCGCGGCATAACCCAGGTATAACAACGCCGCCGCCATCAACTCGCGCGGACTGTCCAGCACGGTCACGCGCCCTTTTATTTTCTGCAGGTATTCCGGTTCGAAGATAACGGCCCAGGTATCCACCGGCAAACCCAGTTCGCGCATTTTGTGGGCATTGAATCCCAGTAATGTCAGCGTGTAAGCATACGGAACGGAATAGCGATTGTCCGGGTCGAAGCGTGTCTTCAGGTAAGCGGGATGAATGTTTTTCAGGTTCGGCAGCAATGCTTTATCCAGCGGAATCAGAACGCCTTGGCGTATCAGGGTATCCAGGGCGTTGCCGGTTGGTACGATCAAATCATAGCCAGTCGCGCCCGCAGCGAGTTTGGCGAGCATTTCCTCATTGTCGGAAAAATAATCTTGTTCGACGCGGCAATCGCATTGCGCTTCAAAGCGCTCGATCGTTTCCGGCGCGATGTAATTGTTCCAGTTGAATAGTTGCAGGACGCGCGCAGCCGCTTGATCGTGCACGGCATCGTCTGATTGCGGCGCGCATCCGGCTACCACGACGAAGAATAATGTCACACTCAAACGAACCCAACGCGGCAACGAATCGATCATGACGATTAGGATTTGCCCAGCATGCTGTTATCGAAGCGCGTGGCGATGATAATCAGCGTTAATGTCAGCAGCATCAATAAAGTGGAGACGGCGTTCACTTCCGGCGTGACCGCCACTTTGATCATCGTATAGATTTGGATCGGCAGAATCGGATCACCCACGCCTTTAGTGAAGAAGGTGATGACGAAATCGTCGATCGATAGCGTGAACGACATTAATGCACCCGCGATGATGGCAGGTCTGATCAGTGGCAGCGTGATTTGGCGGAAAGTCTGCCATGGTGTTGCGCCCAGGTCTCGGGCCGCTTCAAAAATGGACTCATCCATTCCCTGCAAACGTGCACGCACGATAATCGCGACAAACCCAATGCAAAAAGTCGTATGGGCGATGATGATGGAGAGCATGCCCAGTGTCAGGTTGAGTACTTGCAGAAAAAACAGCAGCAATGAAACGCCCAGCAGGATTTCCGGCATAGCCACCGGGGTAAAGGCTAGAACCGGTAATACTTTGAGTTTGTAGCGATGAATCGCCAAACCGGCCATGGTGCCCAGCACGGTGGCAAGAAAACTGGCGCTGACCGCGATGATCAATGAATTACGCGCGGCTTCCAGCATTTCATGATTGTGCAATAACGCTTTGTACCAATGAAATGTAAATCCCACCCACTCGGCATTGAGCTTCGAATCGTTGAATGAAAATACAACCACAATGATCAACGGAATGTACAAAAAGGCATACACCAGAATCGAGACGATCCACAAAGCGGTCAGGCGGTGCGATGAGGATTGTTTTGCACGAAAATTAGGCATGGCTTTATGTAATTCGGGTGACCGGTTTGGCAAGCCAGGAAAATAATCCGGCGATGCCCAGTACCGCCAGCGTCAGCATGATGGAAAGCGTCGAACCGAACGGCCAATCGCGCGTGCCGAGAAATTGATCCTTGATGAGGTTGCCGATCATGATATCGCCCGTTCCACCCAGAATGTCGGGAATGGCGAACATGCCGAGAACAGGAATGAAAACCAGCGCCGATCCGGAAAATATGCCGGGCAGCGACTGCGGCCAGGTGACGTACCGGAAGCGCTGCCAACAGTTCGCACCGAGATCCTGCGCGGCATCCAGCAGAATGGGGTCGTGTTTTTCCAGATTGGTGTACAACGGCAGGATCATGAACGGTAAGTGCACGTAAATCATCCCGATCAGCACCGCGAACGGAGAAAACAGCAGGGTGACCGGCGCCATGCCGAAAACTGCCAGTACGCTGTTGATCATGTGACTGAGCGCGGATTCCGGGCCGAGGATGATCATCCAGGCATAAATACGGATCAGAAAATTACTGGCGAACGGCAGCACCACCAGCATGATCATCAAGTTACGGAATTTCTTCCCGCTGCGGGCGATCAACAACGCCAGCGGATAAGCCATGGCGATGCAAATGACCGTGGTGAGGGCGGCCACCGTGAACGATTTGAGGAATATCTCGAAGTAGATAAAATCGCTGAAGAAAAATCGATATGTTTCAATCGTCAAACCGGAATCTTCGACTGTATTTCCCGGCAGGATATGAACCGGCGCCAGTCCGCCAAATTCACCCGGCAGGCGGAATGAAGTAAAGATCATGATCAAACTCGGCGCGGCAAAGAATATCAGCAAGAAAGCGAGCGGCGGTGCGCTGATGAGCCATTTCACGAGGCGGCTGGATGTTTGCATGTTTTTAATTGGGCTATTGATCCAGTGGAATGCAGCTTGAAGTTTCCGTGCGATTATTTTACACCAGGGTCATGAAAGGGATTTTTAATTAATATAGGCATCGATTCGATGTACAGCGACCAGGCCGGTACATTTTTTGGTATAAAACGCATTTATTTTTCCCCTATACTTAGACCCCGTGAAAACTTATCAATCAATTGACGTGAATCCCATCAAAGGAAAAGAAAATGCCATTTAGCTATAGTAATCAGCTCAGCACAATCGTTGGTTTCGCTGAGCAGCAGAATCCGGAATCAATTCTCGATATTGGCATTGGAATGGGACAGTATGGATTTTTGCTGCGCACAAATTTGGAAAATGTAAATCTTTTTGAAATTGACGGTTCAAATGGACGCCAACGCAGTAGGGATCAATGGAAGATTAGAATCGACGGGATTGAAGGTT
Organism: Nitrosomonas sp. Is24; assembly: GCF_033063335.1. Lineage (NCBI taxonomy): Bacteria > Pseudomonadati > Pseudomonadota > Betaproteobacteria > Nitrosomonadales > Nitrosomonadaceae > Nitrosomonas > Nitrosomonas sp. Is24. The sequence goes on from NZ_JAWJZG010000001.1 coordinate 629,511, forward strand.
TTGCAGGCTATATTACTCCGGTGCACGAGTATTCATACACCAATTTGTTCATCGGCGAGGCGCTGAAATTGCTGCCGACGCTAGGGGATAAAATTTACGACTTAGTGCTTGCCATCGATATTCTGGAGCATTTTGATAAAGAGCAGGGTGTCATTTTTCTAAAAGAATGCCGGCGGGTATGCAAGGGTTCTGTCGTGATCAGCACGCCGAAGGAATTTATTGAACAAGAAGTCCAGGCAAATCCCCTGGAGAATCATCGATCGCATTGGACTGAGGAGGATTTGAAGCTTTGTGGTTTCGATCATTTTTTACCGAATCCATTGAGCCTGATTGCGATCGCAAACAATAAGAGCGAATAGTATCGCGGCCGATGCAATCCGGCTTGCGCAGAATCCTGTTTCTTTTGCTTGCAAGGAATAAACCCGGAATTGGGTCAATCAGGCAAAAATTGCGCGGATTGTTCTTGCCAGCTGATAACTACGGAATCGCCGATGTCAAAAAGCTTGGCATGACCTGGTACGGAATTGGGAAGCAATGCTTCGATCAATGTGCCGTTGGCCAGTGCGATGATATACGTGGTGACATCGCCGATATACAGGAAATCCTTTATTTTTCCGAGTAATTGCGATTCAACCGCTGTCTCCGGGGATTGTGCAACGATCCGGACTTGTTCTGGACGCACGGCGAAAACACCTTGATCGCCCGCTTTGACTTGGCCGCTGACCGGCACCATGACTTCTCCCAGTCCTGTCACTGTTAATTTTAAATCCGAAGCGGAAACCTCGATCACCCGGGCACTCAGCAGATTGATCTTGCCGATGAAATCGGCCACGAAACGGTTGACCGGAAAATTGTAAATCCGGGATGGTTCGTCGATCTGTTCGATTCTGCCTTGATTCATCACGGCAATGCGATGCGACAACGCCAAGGCTTCGTTCTGAGCGTGCGTGACATAAATGAACGTGACACCGGCGTTGGCTTGCAAATTGATCAGCTCGCGTTGCATGTTTTCCCGCAACTTTTCGTCCAGAGCGCCCAATGGTTCATCCAGCAATAATAGCCGCGGTTGATTGATGAGCCCCCGGGCAAATGCCACGCGTTGTTTTTGCCCGCCGGATAATTCATGCGGGTAACGATCGGCGAATGGAGTCAGCTCGACTTCCGCCAAAGTATCGGCCACCCGGGTTTTAATTTCCGCCGGTGTTTTACCCGCCATTTTCAGCGGAAATCCGATATTGCTGGCAACCGTCATATGGGGGAATAAGGCGTAGCTCTGGAAAACGGTATGAAACGGGCGTTGCTCCGGCGGTAAGCTGACGATGTCTTCACCGTCCAGCAGAATTTTCCCGCCGTCGGGCGCGTCGAACCCAGCGATCATGCGTAACAATGTCGTTTTGCCGCAACCGGACGGGCCCAGCAGCGTAAAGAATTCACCGGCTTTAATGGCTATGCTGATGTTATCGACGGCAGTGAATTGTCCAAACCGCTTGGTCACATTTCGGATTTCGAGCAGTGCCATTACGTTTCCCGGTGAGAAAACTGATACTTTATCAAAGTTTATTGCCGTGCTGAATGTATAAATTCAATGGCCGATCGTGCTGGTTAAATTGATGGAGCATGTACCAAACCTGCCAGCATTGGGCTGTTATTCCTGATCACAGGGATCGGGAATAATTAAATCGATTAATTATTTAGAGATGTGTCAGTGGGAGCGGATGGTGAATCAGCATCTGCTGATGTAGTGTTCCGTTTTTCATTGCGTACGATATTCCGTCGCAAACTTTCCGGTCCATTGATCATGGCATCCAAGAAAACCGCACAGTAGCTTTTATCGATAATGGCATTCTGGCGGTTAATTTCCGGCAGCATGAGCACATGCAGTTTCTGAAGGTTGTACCAAGGTACCGCAGGGTATACGTGATGCCCGATGTGATAATTAATATTGTTCCAGAACCATGAATTCATCGGATTGCTGATAATGGTGCGGGTACCGGCAAGCTGACCGGCATTCCAGGGCGTTCCATAGTGTTCCGCCACAAAACGGACGCTATTGAAAAATCCAAAGAAAATGAGCGGCCAGAACCATAGTGCGAAAACCTCAGCCGCAATTCCCTGACTGCTGGCCCATTCAAAAATACTGACGGTAATCACCGCATGCAGCGCTATTTCGCTCCAATGCGCGAGGGCTTTCGCGCCCCGTAATTTTTGGATGGGAAAAATAATAACGAACTGAATGGCTGTCAGCAGTACGCCAATGACGGCATAGGCATAAAAGAGAATGTGATCACCGATCCCTCGCTTGCCCATCGTGAATGCATCCGGATCTTTAGCGGAACGGTTAAAACGATGATGAAGAAGGTGATCTTCTTTGAAAGCGGTGAATGAAATGACCAGCGGTATCATGGTGAAAACGCCGAATACCCAATTCTTCCACTTGGCCTTAAACAGCACGCTGTGTGTGCAATCATGCATAAAAGTCACGATGCCCATCTGCATGTAACCCATCGCCAGATAACAAAGCCAAACGATGGACCAATGCGGGGCTTGCCAGGCGATGATACCGAGCCCTATCCATATGCCGTAAAACAGAGGAATTTTTAGGTTGGGTTGCCAGCGATGCTGATAGAGTGCTTTCAGCTCGGCTTTATCAATAGAATTTGCCATAGCGATGCAGGGACTGTAACACAGTAATGGCCCGGAAACCCTGTATCTTGAAAATAAACTTACAAATCCAGATTTTAGTACGTGATTTGTTTAATGATTATGGCGAACAGGGGGAGAGCAGGAAGGAGGAGGGAAGAGGGACGTCCGTGTATACTATTTTTGCGGTCAGACTCCGGTGTCTGGAATTTCCGGGTGTGCTATAAATTTTTTGTTTTCGTCACAGGGCGTGGAACAGGTTACGAATTGAGGCGATATCGTTGGGCTTGGATTAATGGCGTTTGTGATTATTGAAATATCTGCCAAGCCAGCAATCCGGCCAGCAGAATCGCGATGAGCGCCAGCAGACGGTTCTGCCGTTTCTCTTCAATGACCAGATCGGTCATTCTTTTTTCCAGTTCGTGATTGCGGTTCTCGGACAGCATCTGATGGACCAGGCGGGGAAATTCCGGCAGGATGACAGCCCAGTTGGGTGCTTCTTTTTGTACCCGGCTGGCAAATCCGCGCAAGCCGATTTGTTCCGACATCCAATTTTCCAGGAAAGGTTTCGCTGTTTTCCACAGATCCAGATTCGGATCCAGGTCGCGCCCCAGGCCTTCGATATTGAGCAGGGTTTTTTGCAGCAGTACCAATTGCGGCTGGATTTCGACATTGAATTGCCGCGAGGCCTGGAATAATTGCAGCAGTACCCGTCCGAACGAAATTTCTTTCAACGGTTTGTCAAAAATCGGTTCACAGACAGCCCGAACAGCGGATTCGAAATCGTCTACCCGGGTATCCTTAGGCGCCCATCCGGCCTCGACGTGCGCTTGCGCAACACGCGCGTAATCACGGCGGAAAAAAGCCAGGAAATTCTGTGCCAGATAATTTTTGTCTTCATCGCTGAGCGTTCCCATAATGCCGAAGTCGACCGCAATGTAGCGGCCATCCTTGCCGACAAAGATGTTTCCCGGGTGCATATCGGCATGGAAATAACCATCGCGGAATACCTGGGTGAAGAATATTTCCACGCCAACGCGCGCCAGTTGCGGGATATCGGTGCCTTGCGCGATTAATTCGTCGACATGGCTGATCGGAATGCCTTTGACGCGTTCCATCACCATCACGCTGTTGCGGCAGTAATCCCAATACACTTCGGGCACCAGTAACAGTGGAGAATCCAGGAAATTGCGGCGTAACTGGCTGCAATTGGCCGCTTCGCGCATCAGATCCAGTTCGTCATCTAGGTGCCGGGCGAATTCCGACACGACTTGACGCAATTTCAAGCGTTTGCCGTCGGACCATAGCGCTTCAGCCAGCCAGGCGCCGGTGTCCATCAACGCAATGTCATGGGCAATGACTTCTGCGAGATTGGGACGCAATATTTTAACAGCGACTTCGGTGCCGTCATGCAACACCGCCAGATGAACTTGCGCGACCGATGCGCTGGCGATGGGTGTCGAATCGAACTTGAAAAAAACTTCTTCAACCTTCTGGCCGTATTCTTTTTCCAAGATGGTAAATACCAAGTCGGAAGCAAAAGGCGGCACCTGATCCTGAAGCTTGGCCAGTTCGTCGGCGATATCCTGCGGCAATATATCGCGCCGGGTCGACAGCATTTGGCCGAATTTCACGAAAATCGGGCCTAACGTCGCCAAAGCCAGCCGTAACCTTACGCCGCGTGGTTTATCCAGATTCCGCCAGAAGGTTAATGTCTTGACAATGACGCGCAGGAATCTTAGCCGGCTATGGCTCAGGACAAATTCGTCCAATCCGAATTGGAACGCGACGTATTGAATTTTTAGGAGGCGGAATAGGCGCATGGATGATGAGAAAGCGGTGGTGAGAGAAGCCTGGCGGGGCCGTTAAAACAACGCCAATGGATTGTTATTCATGTCTGATGGGTATTCCGTTTGCTGCGAAAGAGAGCATGTATGCGCATTTGATTTTTCACTGTTTCAGATGTTTTGCCGGGTAAGCCGGTTTAATCGTTGTTCCAATTGCTCGGCATCGAATTGCAAGTTTTGCACTTCTTGTGCAAAGTATTCGATAGCCGCGGGTTTTGTCAGAAAACCGCTTTCCTCGGTCCAATATTCAGCAAGCGCCTGCGACAAGCGCTCAACATTTTCAACCGGCCATCGTATGAGATGTTCGCTTGCTTGCCCAACACGATGGGCGGGAATATCACCGATCGTTTTGCTCAGATCCTGCTCAAAAATGACACGAAGATCGATTTGCTTGCCAATCGCGATCAATTCATCCGCCAGCGCTTGGTCGCCGGTAATGGCGATCGAATCGAATGCGCTTGTTTCCCGTGTCAGCAGCTTGGACACAATCAACGGTGAAAAAGTAAGCGTCGCGTCCGTGCTTATAGCGTTGCTGGCTTGTTGCATTTCTCCCGCCGCATCGATGAGCATACTGAAGTTAACCAACGGCGGCACCCGGATACCGATCGTTTTGCCGGCAAAAGTTTGCAATCGCTCGCATGCCCACCGCTCACTGCGTAAAACATGATTGATGGACGTGGTTACAACGGATGTCAGCATTATATTTAACGTTAGAAGATTGTAATAAGCGGAATAAAAGAAAAAGCCCCGGTTATTTCTTCCACCCTTACAACAGGCTCTCGAGTATAGCACTATAACCGCTATCCATTATACCGGTCTGCATGTCTTCCTGCATGCTCAGGCTGTTGCCAGCTCATTGGCAATCATCGCAGCCTGCTTCAACACCCTTTCAGTCGCCAGCAATTGCATATCCGGCGGGTAACCGAATTGGCGCAGCGTGCGTTTCACGATCACTTTTAGCTTGGCTTTCACGCTTTCCTTGATGGTCCAGTCGATGGAAGCATTTTGACGCACGCGCTGGGTCAGAACGATGGCCAGTTCGCGTAATTGATCGTTTTGCATCAGCTCGCGGGCGCTATCGTTACTGGCGACGGCAGTGTAGAAGGCATACTCAAAGGTGGATAAATCAAGTTTGCCGGCTTCCTTATCAGACGCAACGATTTCCTTGCTGATCTTGATCAGTTCCTCGATTACTTCGGCAGCGGTCAGAATTTTGTTGTGATATTTCTTGATGGCATTTTCCAGCATTTCCATCAACGAACGGCTTTGCATCAGATTGACCTTGGCACGTACTTTCAGCTCATCGTTGAGCAGTTTTTTCAGCACTTCCAACGCGACATTCTTATGCTGATAATCTCTGAGTTCGGCCAGGAAGTCTTCGGACAGGATGGAAATATCGGGTTTTTTGATTCCGGCGGCATCGAAGATATCAATCACTTGTTCCGATACCAAAGCCCGGTCAATGACTTGCCGGATGGTGGTTTCAATGTCCTCATCGGTTTTGCCGCCGCCGCTGCTGTCGAATTTGGCCAAGCGCGCTTTCACCGCCTGAAAGAAAGCCACTTCATCTTTCACGTCCAGTGCCTGATCATGCGGGATGGCAATGGCAAACGCCTGAGACAGTGCGGTCACTTCATTGATGTAGCGCTTCTTGCCGTCGTCCAAGCCGAAAATATGATCCTCAGCCGCCAGGATTAAAGCTAGTTTTCTCGAAGTATCGGCCTCAAAATAATCTTCATACGCAAAGCCGTGGTACATCGCCGCTACCACTTCGAGTTTCTCCAGCATGAGCTGTACCGCCTGCTCCTGCATCAAGGTGGGATCGCCTTTGCCGCCCGCATCGGAATAGAATGACAACGCTTCTTTCAAGTCTGACGCGATGCCGAGATAATCCACCACCAATCCGCCGGGCTTGTCGCCATAAACACGGTTCACCCGTGCGATGGCTTGCATCAGGTTGTGGCCTTTCATGGGTTTGTCGATATACAGCGTGTGCATGCTGGGCGCATCAAATCCGGTCAACCACATGTCGCGCACGATCACCAGCTTCAGTTCGTCGCTGTTATCCTTCATGCGTTCAGCCAGTAGCTTGCGTTGCTGCTTGGTGGTGTGGTGTTGCGCCATGGCCGGGCCATCGGAGGAAGCCGTCGTCATCACCACTTTGATTACGCCTTTGTTCAAGTCGTTGGAATGCCAGGCTGGCCGCAGCTTGATGATCTCACGATAAAGATCAGCCGCAATGCGGCGCGACATGCACACCATCATGCCTTTCCCGGCAAACACTTCCTGGCGTGCTTCAAAATGGCTGACCAGATCCTGCGCGATGTTCCGGATGCGGCGTTCACTGCCGATCAATGCCTCCATTTGCGTCCATTTGGCTTTAGCCTTCTGGGTATCGGTCAATTCGTCCTGATCCAACTCATCATCCAGTTCCTTGATCAGTTTGCGGCCTTCCTCGCTTAACGCGACTTTTGCCAAGCGGCTTTCATAGTAGATGCGCACCGTGGCGCCGTCTTCCACCGCCTGCGCAATATCGTAAATATCCACATAATGGCCGAATACCGCTGGCGTGTTGATATCGGTTTTTTCAATCGGCGTACCGGTAAAGCCCAGATAAGTCGCATTCGGCAACGCATCGCGTAAATACTTGGCAAAACCGTACACCACTTTCTTGCCGATCACTTCACCGTCGGCATTTTTGTCGTCCACCGTTTTGGCCGAGAATCCGTATTGCGTGCGATGTGCTTCATCGGCGATCACCACGATGTTGTCGCGATCTGAGAGTTCTTCATACACATTGCCTTCTTCCGGCTGGAATTTCTGGATCGTGGTAAAAATCACGCCACCGGAGGCGACACGCAACAGCTCTTTCAATTGCTGGCGGTTTTCCACCTGCCTGGGTTCTTGCCGCAGCAATTGTTTGCACGCGGCAAAAGTATCGAACAGTTGATCATCCAGATCGTTGCGGTCGGTAATGACGACAATCGTGGGATTATTCAGCGCCAGCACGATCTTGCCGGTATAAAACACCATCGACAATGATTTGCCGCTGCCTTGCGTGTGCCATACGACACCGGCTTTTTTATCGCCCTTGGGTTGCTGCGTCACATCCGGCAGCCCATAGCTGGCCGGGCTTTGCATGGCTTTGGAAGCCGCGCTCATATCGGCGGCGCGCAACGTGGAAGCCACGGCGGCATTGACGGCGTAATATTGGTGATAGGCAGCAATCTTCTTGACCGTATGGATGCTGATCACGCCGGTTTGCGGGTCTTCCTTCTTGGATTTCTCGAATACCACAAAATGCCGCACCAAATCCAGCAAGGTTTTTTTGTTCAGCATGCCATTGATCAACGTTTCCAATCCCGGTTGTTGGGGGAAATGACGTTGGGGCAAATGATTATTTGCCTCTACCATACCGTCAACATCATCGGGAATCTTCCACGTCATGAAACGGCTGAATCCCGCCGACAGCGAACCGGCTTTGGCTTCCAATCCATCCGAAATCACCAGCAAGGCATTGTAAGTAAACAAACCAGGGATGGCTTGCTTGTAGGTGTCGATTTGCTTGAAAGCGGATTGCAGCGTGGCGTTTTCATCGGCGGCATTTTTCAGCTCGATCACCACCAGCGGCATGCCATTCACAAACACCACCAGATCCGGGCGTTTGTTCTGGTTGTTGTCGATCACGGTGAACTGGCTGGCCACGACAAATTCGTTATGGCCGGGGGTGTCGAAATCAATCAACCAGACGATCTCGCCGCGTTCATTGCCTTCGTGCTGGGTGCTGACTTTAACCCCTTCGGTCAGCAGGCGATGAAAGGTTTCATTGTTACTGAGTAATTCAGGTGAATGAATACGCGCAACTTCCTTCAACGCAGCCTGCAGTACTGTATCCGTCATGCCAGGATTGATGCGATTGAGCGCTTTTATTAATCGCCCGGTGAGCAGCACCTCGTCATAGCGGCTGCGTTCCGGGTGATCGCCATCGGGGGAAATATCGGGTGCGTGGATAGCGCTGTACCCGAGTTGCTCGAACAGTTGGATCGCTAAGGTTTCTATCGCGGATTCGTTGAGTTTAGGCATGGTGAACCAGTGCCGCCAAATTAAGACGTAATGCAACTGCCTGAAGCCGCTTATCCTGTGTCCAAAGCCGAGTATTGCCGGATAATTGTGTTGAAGCTAACAGATGCGCGTCGATCAACCCGATACCCAAACCATATAAAGCATGTTTTTCGATGAACATATTCACTTCATCGGTAAAAGCAACGGGGGCTTGGGGCAGGTTATCCAGTGCGGCCAGAATGGTTTCACGCTGGCGCAAATTGCCCAGCGCCAGTTCGCCACGAACAAAGGGATGACTTAATACGCTGTTTCCGGTCAGCAGGCGGACTAAATGCGGATCGTTATTGCGCAGATGGTTAATCCAGACCGAGGTGTCGACCAGAATCATTCCGGCGGTTATTCGCTGGTTTGCCGGCGAGGGATGATTTCCAACTGCGCTTCGGTGCCACCCAAGCTGGCCAGCCTTCTGGCGCTTTCGCGCTCGATCAGGGCTTTCAAGGCTTCTTTAACCAAGGCGGACTTTTCCTGAACGTGGGTCAGGGCCTGCGCTTTTTCCAGTAATTCATCATCCAATACGATGGTGGTTCTCATGGCTTTCCTCCGGATACGTCATCGAATGATGCGCTTTGTTGTGCACGAAGACAAGTAGGGGCCAATAATCATTGGCCCCTAGACATGGTAGGTATCCGTTTCCCAGCGCTGCGGATTGGTTTGAATGTATTCCGCAATTTTCAGGTAAGCATCCTCGTTGCGGATAATGTGCTCGTAATAATTGCGCTGCCAAACCGCATGAATATCGGTATTGGCGCGAAACCACCGGGTAACGCCAATTTTGAATCCCCTCACCATCGATCCAATCGTGCGGGATGTGCCATGTTGTAATGGCCGGGGTGTTTTTTTGGATGGTTGGGGCAAATAATCATTTGCCCCTACGTTATTTACCCCAACGGTAATAATCCCATGCACATGATTGGGCATCACCACGAATTCATCCAATGTGACCTGCGGAAAATGCTCGGGTATCGCACACCAGCATTTTTCAACGATCTGCCCCGCTGTATTCAACACCATAACCCCATCAACAATTTCCCCGAACAACGGCGCCCGGTTATGGGTGCAAACGGTAATGAAATAGGCCCCAGCCTGTGAATAATCATAACCTTGCAATCGAATCGATTTGCGCTGATGGATGGTTGGATTGTAGGTCATGGTGTTCTTTTATGTGGTGTTGTTGGGGCAAATGATTATTTGCCCCTACGGATAATCGACCCGCACCTCGCCGCTCATCAGTTTGGGGAGCAGGGTGTCGCGCAGGGATTCTAGGGTGCGGATTTGAATATGGTTTTTCTCAATTTTCTCCCATAAATTTTGAGCGATAACTGAAAATTCTTCCAACTTGCTATGTGGTGGAAGTTGGAAAGCAATAGAACCAATATCCGAAGGTTTCAAAGATGGATAAGTTGACGTAGAGCCTTCGGCTATCGTATGTAAATAATCCGTCATTTCATCATTGGTCAGAAGCAAGTATATGAAGTGTGGATCAATTTTTGTGCATGTTAAAACACAGAAACCAGTAGATACGACTAAATTTTCAATTGGATTCTTGATAATCCCATAGTGCTTTTGATCCGGCCTTACTGTAGAAATCAGAACATCATTATGCTGTACGAGACGTTTTGCCCTACTTGGTGCGTCATTCAAGGAAAAAGATTGAAAGCTCTCAATTTTTCCGCTAATTAGAGATCCGGTATCCAGATATTCGATTGTTTGGTATGGATAGTTTTTGTCGATACTTGCACGGTTTAACTCAACGAAATCGGCAATCTTTACTTCTTCCCAATTATCCTTCGCTTCCTCCACAAACCACTGCCTGAAAAGCGTTTCAGCCATGGCTTCGAGGGTTTTGTTCTGGCGGTGCAGCAGGTCGATTTTGTCGTCAAGACTGCTGAGGACGGAGGCGATAGCTTTTTGTTCGGGGAGAGATGGAAATGAAATATCAATTGATTTTATTTTTTCTCGTCCAAGCTCGACTTGACCAGTAGAGCCTTCGGCATAACTTTCAATCTCATCTTCTCGTTTTCTAAGATTATAAAAGACATATTGAGGGTAAGCTTTGTGATGATTTATACGAAGTATTGAAACATGACTATCTACAAGAAAAACACCATTCAGTTTAAACATTGCCACACGTCCGGCGGTACCAATCCCCGTTGAATTGATTAAAATATCACCAATGCGCAAGAGCTTATCATTTAGATAACTTTTCTCAACATTGTGATATTTAATATGGTCGATAGAAATAACCCCATGTCTTATACACTTCTGATTGATCACAGGAATGCCTTCGCCTTCTACATATTTTGGCGAGATCCCTCTATTTACATATTCTGCAATTTCGCCTATCGAGCATTCCTCCCACTTACTCACACCTTCACCCTCGCTAAACTCTCAACAATCGCCCGGTTCAACGCTGCTTCTTCCTGCAACTGCGCTTCAAATTCTGCCTTCAACGCGGCAAAGCGCTCGGGGAAAATAAAATCGTCTTCTTCGTCCGGCAGGCCGACGTATCGTCCCGGTGTCAGCACGTAATCGAGTTCGGCGACACGTTCCACCGGAACTGAGGCACAGAAGCCTTTGATGTCTTGATACGGCTGGATTCCCGCCTGTGCGGGAATGACGGCGGCGTTGCGCCAGGCGTGGTAGGTGCTGGCAATTTTTTGGATGTCGTCATGCGACAATTCGCGCGTGCGGCGGTTGATCAAATGGCCGAGGTTGCGGGCGTCGATGAACAGAATTTCGTGGGGGTGGCGGTGTTGTTGGGGCAAATGATTATTTGCCCGTACATCATTTGCCCCAACGTTATTTGCCCCTACGGTTGCGGCAATGCGATTCCGATTCAAAAACCACAATGCCGCCGGGATCTGCGTATTCAGAAACAATTTGGCGGGCAGGTTGACGATGCAGTCGATCAGGTTGCCATCGGTAATGAGGCGCTTGCGGATGTCGCCTTCGCCGGAGGTTTTAGAGGTGAGGGCGCCTTTTGCCAACACCACCCCGGCAATGCCGGTGGGCGATAGGTGATAGACGAAATGCTGTAGCCAGGCGAAGTTGGCGTTGCCGGGCGGCGGCGTGCCATATTGCCAGCGCGCGTCGCCGCGCAGTTGTTCGCCGCTCCAGTCGCTGACGTTGAACGGCGGATTGGCGATGATGAAATCGGCTTTTAGGTCTTTGTGCGCATCGTTCAGGAACGAGCCTTCGTTGTTCCATTTGACTTGCGAGCTGTCGATGCCGCGGATGGCGAGGTTCATTTTCGCCAGCCGCCAGGTGGTTTGGTTGCTTTCCTGGCCGTAAATGGAAATGTCGCTGATGCGGCCCTGATGTTCTTCGACGAATTTTTCCGATTGCACGAACATGCCGCCGGAGCCGCAGCACGGATCGAATACCCGGCCTTGGTATGGTTCGAGCATGTTCACCAGCAATTCGACGATGCTGCGCGGAGTGTAGAACTGGCCGCCTTGTTTGCCTTCCGCCAGTGCGAATTCCCCGAGGAAATATTCGAACACATGGCCGAGTACGTCTTGACTGCGCGCTTTGGCATCGCCGAGCGCAATATTGCCGATCAGGTCGATCAATTCACCCAGTGAGGTGGGATCGAGGTTTTGCCGCGCGTAGACTTTCGGCAGCACGCCCTTGAGCGATGGATTTTCCTTTTCAATCGCGTCCATGGCGGTATCGACATGAGTGCCGATAGCGGGTTGCTTGGCGTGCGCCACCAGATGCGGCCAGCGCGCTTCGGCGGGAACGAAGAAGACATTTTCCGCCTGGTATTCATCCTTGTCTTCCGGGTCGGCTCCGGCGAGATCGCCTTCACCTTTTTCAAGCCGGTCATGCAGTTCCTCGAACGCATCGGAAATGTATTTCAGGAACATCAATCCGAGCACGACATGCTTGTATTCGGCCGCGTCGATGTTCTTACGTAACTTGTCGGCGGCTTTCCACAGTTGCTTTTCCAGCGGTTCTTGTTTGATCTCTTTCGTGGCTTTCTTCATACCGGCTTCATTTCCTCGATGACAGAAAGCGCTTTACGGCCTCATTCTGTTGATCCGGTGCAAGGGCAAATCCATCAGGCGGTTGTTTAGCCGTCCAGCTTTTTCTTCAATATGGCGTTTACTTGCGCGGGATTGGCTTTGCCTTGGGTGGCTTTCATGATTTGACCGACCAGCGAGTTGAAGGCTTTTTCCTTGCCGGCGCGGTAATCGGCGACTTGCTGCGCGTTGGCGGCGAGGACTTGATCGACAATTTTCTCGATGGCGCTGTCGTCGGAAATTTGCTTCAGTCCTTTTGCGTCGATGATGGCGTCGGCATTCTTGTCCAGTTCGCCGTTCCACATACTTTCGAATACCGTCTTGGCGGCTTTGCCGGAGATTGTGCCGTCGCCGATGCGTTTCAGCAGCGCGGCAAGCTGCGCCGGGTTGATCGGGCAGGCGGTGATTTCGATGCCTTCCTTGTTCAATTGCGCGCTGATCTCACCCATAATCCAGTTGGCGCACAGTTTGGCTTGCGCGGGCAGTTCCCGGATGGCGGCTTCAAAGTAATCCGCCATTTCGCGCGAGCCGGTCAGCACGGCGGCATCATAGGCGGACAATGCAAATTCCGCTACATAACGGTCGCGGCGCGCTTGCGGTAGTTCCGGCAGGGCGGATTTGACTTGTTCGATCCAGCTTGCGGAGATCTCCACGGGTAACAAATCCGGGTCGGGGAAGTAGCGGTAGTCGTTGGCGTCTTCCTTGCTGCGCATGGTGCGCGTTTCGTCTTTGTTGGCGTCGTACAGCCGGGTTTCCTGGCGGATCGAACCGCCGTCTTCGAGAATTTCTATTTGCCGCCGGGCTTCGTAATCGATGGCTTTTTCCAAAAAGCGGAACGAGTTCAGGTTCTTGATTTCGCAGCGCGTGCCGAGTTTTTCCGTGCCGCGCGGGCGCACCGAGACATTCGCATCGCAGCGGAACGAGCCTTCCTGCATGTTGCCGTCGCAAATGCCGATCCAGCGCACCAGCGCGTGCAGCGTTTTGGCGTACGCCACCGCTTCCGCGCTGCTGCGTATATCCGGCTCGGAAACGATTTCCAGCAACGGCGTGCCGGCGCGGTTCAGGTCGATGCCGCTCATGCCGTGAAAATCCTCGTGCAATGACTTACCGGCATCTTCTTCCAAGTGCGCGCGCGTCAAGTGGACGGTTTTTTCAGCGCCGTCGACTTGAATCGCAATCGTGCCGCCTTGCACCACCGGCAATTCGTACTGGCTGATTTGATAGCCTTTCGGTAAATCGGGATAAAAATAATTCTTGCGCGCGAAAATAGACGGCGAATTGATTTTCGCGCCGACCGACAAGCCGAACTTGATCGCCCGTTCCACCGCGCCTTTGTTCAACACCGGTAGCACACCGGGCAGCGCCAGGTCGATCACGCACGCTTGCGTGTTGGGCGGCGCGCCATAGGCGGTGGAAGCGCCCGAGAAGATTTTGGAGTGCGTTGAAAGTTGCGCATGTACTTCAAGACCGATGACAATTTCCCACTGCATAATGAATGTTCCAGCTAAATATGTATTTCACAAATGAAGGTTAGTTTTAAACGGGCGACCGGCTATGCCAATCCGTAGCCAATTGGTACTGGTGCGCAACGTTGAGCATCTGCGCTTCCTTAAAATAATTGCCAATGATGTGCAAGCCGATGGGGCGGTTTTTGTCGCCGAAACCGATCGGAATCGACATGGCCGGCATGCCGGTCAGATTGGCCGCGCTGGTGTAGATGTCAGACAAGTACATCTGGATCGGGTCGCCGCTTTTTTCACCCAGATTGAAGGCGACCGTCGGTGTCGTCGGACCCATGATGATGTCGCATTGCTGGTAGGCTTCGGCAAAATCCTGCGCGATCAGGCGGCGCAGCTTTTGCGCTTTGATGTAATAGGCATCGTAGTAACCGTGCGATAACACATACGTGCCGATCAGAATACGCCGTTTCACTTCGGGGCCGAATCCTTGCGCGCGCGATTTGCGGTACATGTCGGCCAGATCGCTGTACGACTCGGCGCGATGGCCATAGCGCACGCCGTCAAAGCGGGATAAATTGCTCGATGCTTCGGCGGGCGCCAGCACATAATAAACCGGGATTGCCAGCGGCGCGTTCGGCAAGGAAATCTCAACCGTTTGCGCACCCAGTTTGCGGTATTCATCCAACGCTTTGTCGATTGCGCTGGCAACGTCGCTGCTCATGCCCTCGGCGAAATATTCCTTCGGCAGACCGATACGCAAGCCCGCTAACGGTTTTTGCAGATCGCGCGCATAGTCTTCGGCTTCGCGTTGCAGACTGGTGGAGTCACGCGGATCGAAGCCGGTCATGACATTCAGCAGCAGCGCCAGGTCTTCCGCCGATTTGGCCATCGGGCCGCCTTGATCCAGGCTGGAAGCGAAGGCGATCATGCCGTAGCGCGACACCAGTCCGTAGGTTGGTTTGATTCCCGAAATGCCGCACAGCGCGGCGGGCTGGCGGATTGAGCCGCCGGTATCGGTGCCGGTCGCTGCCGGGGCCAATCTGGCGGCCACCGCGCAGGCTGCGCCACCCGAGCTGCCGCCGGGTACCGCAGCATGATCCCAGGGGTTTTTCACCGGACCATAATAAGATGTTTCATTGCTCGACCCCATGGCGAATTCGTCCATGTTGGTCTTGCCGATGTTGACTGCACCGGCTTGATTGAAGCGTTCGATGACACCGGCGTCGTACGGTGAGACGAAATTCGACAACATTTTTGAACCGCACGTGGTCAGCCAGCCTTTGGCGCAGAAAATGTCTTTTTGCGCGATCGGAATACCGGTTAATGGACCGGCTTGTCCGGCGGCGATCATTTGGTCGGCTGCGCGCGCTTGCACCAGACTGATGTCTTCGTTGACGGTGATGAAGGCATTGTATTCCGGGTTAAGCTGCTTGATGCGTTGCAGGAATTCGCTGGTCAGTTCAGTGCTGGAAATTTTCTTTCCGGCAAGCTGAATCGAGAGCTGTTTAAGGCTGGCGTTAAACATGGATTTACTGATGAGAGAAAAATAAAATGTTGCGTATAATTGCGCTGTTCTTTAAGTCTTGTGCTTTCTTTGGCTTGCCTTGCTACGATAGTCTGTTCTGCTATTCAATAACTTGCGGCACCAGATACAGACCGGCTTCGACTTGCGGTGCTATTGATTGATATAATTCGCGTTGGTCGGTTTCAGTAACTTCATCTTCACGTAAACGCTGCACGACGCTTTGCGCATGAGACATGGGTTCCACTGTCGATGTATCGACCGCTTGCATGGATTCAATCAAATTGAAAATACCGGATAACTGAGTCAAAGTTTCTTTGGCCTCATTGTCGTCAATTTCGATATACGCAAGATCGGCAATGCGTTTTACGTCGCTAACAGATAAAGTCATTTTAATCGGTAACCTTATATTCAAATAACTATTAGAGTATCATGCCCCGTTTTAACCGGCGTATTATTTTTTGATGGTTTTATTTATTATTCGCTCTCATCATAATTATTAATAACGGATTCTGCCACTATGTTTAATTTCTTGAACAACAATATCCTTGGAAGCTATTTCTCAACAGACATGGCGATTGATCTGGGCACGGCGAATACGCTGATTTATGTCCACGGCCAAGGTATCGTGTTGGACGAACCCTCTGTAGTCGCAATCCGTGAAGAAAGCGGAGCCAACGGCAAAAAAATGATCCAGCAAGTGGGTCTCGCCGCCAAGCAAATGCTGGGCCGCACGCCGGGTAACATTACCGCGATCCGTCCGATGAAGGATGGTGTGATTGCCGATTTTACCGTTACCGAGCAGATGCTCAAGATGTTTATCCGCAGAGTGAATCCGCCGCGCCTGCTTTCCGCCAATCCGCGCATTGTCATTTGCGTCCCGTACGGCTCCACGCAAGTGGAACGCCGTGCGATTCGCGAAGCAGCTTATGGCGCAGGCGCACGTAAGGTGGAGTTGATCGAGGAGCCGATGGCGGCGGCGCTGGGTGCGGATATGCCGGTTGAGTCGCCCACCGGTTCGATGGTGGTCGACATCGGCGGCGGTACCACCGAAGTGGGCGTGATTTCACTGGGTGGTATCGTGTATTCCAATTCGGTGCGGGTGGGCGGGGATAAATTTGACGAAGCGATCATTAATTATATCCGCCGTAACTACGGCATGCTGATCGGCGAGGTCACCGCGGAAATCATTAAAAAGGAAATCGGTTCGGCTTTTCCCGGTTCGGAAGTGCGCGAAATTGAAGTGAAAGGCCGCAATCTGGCGGAAGGCATACCGCGCAGTTTCACCATTTCCAGTAACGAAATTCTGGAAGCGCTGGCGGAACCGTTGAACAGCATCGTCAGCGCGGTTAAATCGGCACTGGAGCATACGCCGCCGGAATTGGGTTCGGATATCGCCGACAAAGGCATGGTGATGACCGGTGGTGGCGCGTTGTTGCGCGATATTGACCGGTTATTGATGGAAGAAACCGGCTTGTCCGTTATTGTCGCCGATGATCCATTGACCTGCGTGGTGCGCGGCGCCGGTATCGCGCTGGAGAACATGGATCGGTCCATCGGCATTTTTGCCCGCGATTAAATCTATTAGTTGGTTAATTATTTTTATCTCTTTCCTTATTGGTTGAAAAATAAATCGATAGTTGAATACGGGACGTAATGGAAACAGTTCCTCAGTTTTTCAGACATGGCCCCGGCCCGTTCACGCGGCTGTTTGTATTCACCTTATTGTCCTGTTTACTCATCGCTGAAGATACGCGTCTCAAGTATTTCCCGCAATTCCGCCAGACCATCGGGGTGATCATCTTTCCATTGCAGAAAATTGCATATATTCCCGCCAGCATTTACGACCAAATCGGCGAATTCATCGCCAGTTTCTATTTGCTGGAAGAAAACGAGAAGCTCAGACGGCTCTATCTGGACAATCGTGAACAGCTGCTGAAATTGGATGCCCTGGAAGCCGAGAATGCGCAACTGCGCAAACTGCTGGGCGCGGTGCAGCAAATTGAAACGGCCACTAAAACCAAAGCGGTTCTGGCAGAAATTCTGTACACGCCGCGCGACCCGTTCAGTCATAAGATTACTTTGAATAAAGGCAGTCGGCATCATATCCAGCTGGGTCAAGCGGTGATTGACGATCAAGGCATCGTCGGGCAAATCACGCAGCTGTATCCCTGGTCGTCGGAAGTTACGCTGCTGACCGATAAGGATCATTCGGTGCCGGTGCAAGTGGTGCGCAACAGTTTACGTTCGGTGGTGTCCGGCACCGGTAGAAACGATGAATTGGAATTGCGCTATTTATCCGTTAACACCGATATTCAGCGTGGTGATCTGCTGGTGACCTCCGGAATCGGCGGGGTTTATCCTCCCGGTATTCCTGTTGCGGCGGTGTTAAGAATCGAACGCGATCCGACCGGTGATTTCGCGCAGATTATCAGTACCCCCGTTGCCGGTGTGGACCGGAACCGGCAAGTTTTGATTCTGGCGCTGGTGCAACCCGAATCCAACGAATCTCAAGAGACGCCTGCAATTGAACCCGGGAAAAATTAAAGCGGGCCATGTCAACAAGGACCAGTACATCAGACAGGATGTGTTCGTGCCTGCCAGTAATTGGTTTGTCGCCGCCAGTTTGATTGTTGCGTTGATTCTGAATTTCTTGCCGCTAGAGGGCGAATTCCTGTTGTTACGCCCGGACTTTTTAGCGCTTACGATCGCGTATTGGAATATTAATTATCCGCACAAAATGGGTATGAGCGTTGCTTTCGGCTTGGGGTTGATGATGGATGTCGGTAACGCTGGCATACTGGGGCAGCACGCCTTGGCTTATTGTATCGTGGTCTATCTCACTTTGGTTTTTGGCCGCCGGTTGCGGCTGTTCACGCCGGTAAAACAAGCGCCGCAGATTGGTTTGGTGTTGTTGATGATGCAGTGGATCATTGTATTGGTTGCACTATCGACGGATTCTTTATTACCGGATTGGCAATATTACCTGGCTACGGTGGCGGGAGCGTTACTGTGGGTGCCGGTTTCTTATCTGTTTACGCTGCTGCTGCGGCAAAAACCAGATCCTGATGCTTTATGAAACAACATGTTGAACTGAGAAATCATCCGGCCGAATTACATAAATTCCGTCTTCGCCTCAGCATCAGCGCGGGTTTTGTATTGATCCTGTTGTTGATTCTGTATGCGCGTTTCTATTACTTGCAGGTTATCCAGCAGGAACACTATCAGACGCTAGCGGAAGCGAACCGGATTTCCATTTCGCCGCTGGTGCCCAATCGCGGGCTGATTTATGACCGCAGCGGCAGGATACTGGCGCAGAATTATTCCGCCTACACGTTGGAAGTCGTGCCCAGTCAGATCAAGGATCTTGAAGCGACATTGAATGAATTGGCGGACATTATCGAGATCACGCCGACCGATCGCCAGCGTTTCAAAAAATTGCTGAAGGAAAGTAAGCGCTTTAAAAGCCTGCCGGTTCGAAGCCGCTTGACCGATGAGGAAATCGCCACTTTTGCGGTGAATCGTTACCGTTTCCCGGGGGTTGAAATTAAGGCGCGCGTGCTGCGGCAATACCCGGAAAAGGAGATTGTGTCGCATATTGTCGGCTATATCAGCCGCATCAACGATCAGGATCTCGATCAGCTGGAACGCGACGGCGAGCTGCATAATTATCGCGGTTCCCAGCACATCGGCAAAATCGGTATCGAACAGAGTTATGAAAAACAATTACACGGCATCACCGGTTTTGAGGAAGTCGAGACCGATGCGGCTGGCCGCTCCATTCGCGTATTGTCACGCACGCCGCCGCTTTCCGGCAGTAATCTGATTTTATCGCTGGATCTCGGGTTGCAGGAAGCCGCGGAAAAAGCATTCGGCGACCGCCGTGGCGCGCTGGTTGCGTTGGATCCAAATAACGGTGAAGTGCTTGCGTTTGTCAGCAAGCCGGGCTACGACAACAATCTTTTTATCGGCGGTATCGATCAGGAAAACTGGAATCTGCTCAACAAGTCGATTGACAGACCGCTCAACAACCGGGCGCTGCGCGGTGTGTATCCGCCCGGTTCGACATTCAAGCCATTCATGGCGCTGGCGGCGCTCGAACTGGGAAAACGCACGCCGGAATACAGCATGAGCGATCCCGGTTTCTTTTCCCTGCCGGGCGTCGATCGCCGTTACCGCGACTGGAAACCGGGCGGGCATGGCCGGGTTGATTTGCATAAATCGCTGGTTGTTTCATGCGACACCTATTACTACAGCCTTGCCAACGATCTTGGCATCGACAATATCCATAGTTTTATCGGTCAATTCGGTCTGGGCAAAAGAACCGGGATCGATATCGAAGGCGAAGTGGCCGGATTGCTGCCTTCGTCTGCCTGGAAGATGAGCCAATATAAACAGAAGTGGTACGCTGGCGATACCATCTCCGTATCCATCGGACAGGGCTATAATCTGGCCACGCCGCTCCAGCTGGCGTTCGCCACCATGGTTATCGCGAATAACGGCAAGGCGTATGCGCCACGTCTGGTGAAACAGATTCAGAACAGCCAGACCGGCGAAGTGGAGGATATCCCGGCGAAGCTGCTGTACAGCCTGAATCTCAAGCCGAAGAATCTGGAGGTGGTCAAGAACGCGCTGGTGGATGTGACCCGTCCCGGCGGCACTGCGGCAAAAGCCGGTGCCAATGCAGCGTATACGTTCGCCGGTAAAACCGGCACTTCGCAAGTGATCGCCATCAAACAAGGGGAGCGCTACAATGAAAAAGCGATCAACGAGCGGCATCGCGATCATGCGATGTTTATCGCCTATGCACCGGCCGAGAATCCCAAAATTGCCCTGGCGGTGCTGGTGGAAAATACCGGAACCGGCGGTTCGACTGCGGCACCGATAGCGCGGCAAGTGTTCGATTATTTCTTATTGGGAAAACCGTCCGAAGCGGCGATTGCGCAATTGGCCGAACCGGCCGCGGATCATGATCATAATCATCACCATCATGATCATTTATAGGTAATACAAACCGGCAGGCGATTACGGATGAAGAATCCGCCAATATACTGAAACTCTCCAGCATGGACGACATTAAAAAAATCTGGCACTTTCTGACACGCTATATCGATAGTTTTTTGCTGATCGGGCTGCTGACATTGATGGCTGTCGGATTGATCGTGCTCTACAGCGCCACCGGGGCGAATATGGCCAGGGTCAGCAATCAAGTGATCAACATGCTGATTGCGCTAGTGATCATGTGGCTGGTTGCGAATATTCCGTTGCAGCAGATTATGCGGCTGGCTTTGCCCATGTATATCCTCGGGCTGGTTTTACTGGTTGGCGTGGCTTTGTTCGGTGAAATCAACAATGGCGCGAGACGCTGGTTGAACATCGGCGTGACGCGCATTCAGCCGTCCGAATTGATGAAAATCGCTATACCGCTGATGATGGCCTGGTATTTCGACAAACATGAGATCACGTTGCGTCTGAAAGACTATATCGGCGCGACGGTGCTGCTATTATTGCCGGTTTTGCTGATTCTGCGGCAGCCTGATCTCGGCACCGCCATTCTGATTGCCTCGAGCGGTTTTTACGTGCTGTTTCTGGCGGGGTTGTCGTGGCGCATCATTATCGGATTAATGGTGGCGGTGGCGGGCAGTTTGCCGGTATTCTGGACGGTCATGCATGATTATCAGCGGCGGCGCATTATCACGCTGCTTGATCCTTCACAGGATCCGCTCGGTGCGGGGTATCACACCATACAATCTTCCATCGCCATCGGTTCCGGCGGGATTGTGGGCAAAGGGTGGCAGAACGGCACGCAGACGCAATTGGATTTTCTGCCGGAACAGAGCACTGATTTTATCTTTGCGGTTTTTTCCGAAGAGTTCGGATTGATGGGGAATACGGTATTGCTGCTGCTGTATTTATTGGTGATCGGCCGGTGCCTGGTGATTACCGCCAATGCCTCGACACAGTTTACGCGCTTGATTGCCGGTTCAATTACACTGACTTTCTGTACTTATATCTTCGTTAACATGGGCATGGTTAGTGGTATCCTTCCGATCGTCGGTGTTCCGCTGCCATTGATCAGCTATGGCGGCACGTCGATGGTGACAATGTTGCTTGGTTTTGGTATTTTGATGAGTATTCAGACGCATCCTAAACTTGTAAAGACATGACAAACCTGTATTCAAGATTTCACAAGGCGCATCACTATTTGTCCGCAAGAACCGCGCCGGGCGCTGGAATGGCCTCGGTGATGGTGTTAGCGTTATTGACCGCTTGCAGCACTACACCGCAATATCCCGGCACTATCGCATCGAAGCAAAAAAACAAATGGGTTGCGTCTCTACCGGATACCGGCAAGGGCCCCGGTTCAGCCGCCAGAAAAAGCGGAGGATATTATCTGGACGATGGTCCGGAGGATAATCCCCCGGCTGACTTGCATCTGGTTCCGGATGCGGTGCCCAAGGCCGAACCGTTGCGGCAGGCCAATATGCAGCCTTATGTTGCCTTGGGAAAGAATTTCAAACCGATGACGGAATTGAAGTCGTATAAAAAACGCGGCATCGCTTCCTGGTATGGCCGCCGTTACCATGGCAATAATACCGCCTCGGGTGAAGTCTACGACATGTATGCCATGACCGCGGCGCATCCTACCTTGCCCTTACCCAGTTATGCCCGGGTGACCAATCTGGATAATGGCAAATCCGTGATCGTGCGTTTGAATGATCGCGGGCCGTTTTTGTCCGACCGCTTGATCGATTTGTCGTATACCGCAGCCTATAAGTTGGGCATTCTGGCGGGTGGCAGCGGCCGTGTTGAAGTCGAAAGCATCGTGCTGGAAGGTTCGGCCGCATTGGCCAGCGCCAAACCGTCGGCATCGCTGTCCGCAGCCGATAGCGATGCGGTGATGAATATGGTTTACTTGCAATTGGGTGCATTCGGCTCATCCGATAACGCGCATAATTTTCTCACGCAAGTCCGGCAGAAGCTTCCATCGCTCAAGGACGCCGTCAGTATTACAAAAAATAACGGCTTGTATAAAATTCACGCCGGTCCTTATCCCGACCAAACGGTTGCGAAACTGGCAGCCAACACCATCAGCCAGCAACTGGCGATAACACCCGTACTGGTGACCGACTAAGCCGGGGCAAAAAAAATCCCTATTGCAAGCAATAGGGATTAAAGGGCCTCGTCATAAAATCATTCATCGCACAAGCTACGGTCGAATGTAAAAACATCTTCCTCAGTAAAAGTATCACGACAATTTTTACATTCCGGCTTCGATATTTCTATCGATATTGCGATAACTGATTTTAAGTTTAATACCTACTGAGTACCTTTGAAGATGAAAACAGAGAGGAAATATACCCTTATATTCAAATTATGCTTGTGACATTTGTCACATACGGGTGTAACCTCGATGTAAAGATTCATTAACAGATTAATTTAAAAGTATTTACATGTTGAAATTGGTAGATTGGATGATTTACCGTTAAATACGTTCAACGCGGTGTATTTTCAGCACTGGCCAGCTTTTGCAGCATTTATGCCGTGCCGCTGAGTATGGTAGCGCTGCTTTGATGCCGGTCACCGGTTTTTGCGGCGAGTGATAATAGCCGTTAATTCCACCCATTTCTATAGGATGAATTCCCTATTTTTTAACAACTGCATATACGCTATAATTCGCAGGCATTTGTATTTTAGAGAGAAATTTTATCTCTCGATATCCGAAGATTGAGCAACAGCACGACTCCGAATTTTTTCTTATTGTAAGTTCATTGCATGAATAGTGATGGTTTTGTTCCGAAGGATCCTTTAGATTGTGATACAGCAATTCCCGCTTCGATTGTTCTGAGTGAAAAACAGTTGAGAGAATTGTTCGATGATACGAAAGATTTAATTCAGAGTGTTGCACCGGATGGCCGTCTTCTTTTTGTCAATCGCGCCTGGCGCGAAGCGCTCGGTTATACAGCCGGCGAAGTGGCAACATTGACTATCTTCAATATCGTTCATCCCAGCCACCATGTGCAGTGTCAGGAATTCATTCAGCGGATCATGGCGGGAGAAAATACCGGATTGATTGAGATCCCTTTTCAGACTAAGGATGGGCAAACCATCATGGTCGAAGGCAATGTCAGCTTGTACGTTGCAGATGGTCAGCCGGTTGCGACGCGCGGCATTTTCCGGAATATTACCGGACGCAAGGCGGCCGAAGCGGAAAGCCTGGCGCTGAAGCAAAATCTCGAACACACTGTAATTCAGCGGACTGTCGAGCTGCAAGCCAGTGAAAAGCGTTTCCGTAATTTGGTCACCAGCATACCGGGCGCAGTGTATGAATTTTGTGTCGATGCCGCCGGATGCCGTTCACTTCCCTTCATGAGTGAAGGCATTGCCGATTTGATTGGGCGCACTGCGGCTGAATGCATGGCGGATGTTGAAATTTTGTTTCAAATGATACCCGGCCATGCGGTACCGGCTTTGGAAAAATCCATCCGGGATTCCATGGAAAAGCTGATCCCCTGGTTTTATGAGTTTCCCGTGCAAACTTCGTTCGGAGAGAAATGGTTGCGTGGTCATTCGATACCGCAGCGCGAGGCGGATGGCAATACGCGCTGGCAGGGTGTCTTTGTCGATATTACCCGGCAAAAACAGATGGAAATCGCGCTGCGCAATAATGAGCAGCTTTTCCGCAGTTTGACCGAAGCCTCGTCAGTCGGCATCTTTCGCACCGATGCGGCGGGTAAATGTTTATATGTGAATGAACGCTGGTGCCATATGACCGGTCTGGATGCCAGTGCAGCGGCAGGTCATGGATGGATTGCAGCCATTCATCCGGAGGACCGGGAAAGAGTCATCGCGGAATGGAATGAAGCAGTGCAGTGGCAACAGCCGTTTATGTGCGAATATCGTTCTCAAACTAAAGAACAAACAACGGCCTGGATTCTGGGGCAAGCACAGGCGGAACGCGATCAGAATGGCGATGTGCGGGGGTTCGTCGGCACAATTACCGATATTTCCGACCTGAAAATGAAGGAAGCCGAATTGGCGGAATCGCGCAATCTGCTGAAAACGATCGTCGATACGGTTCCGGTACGGATTTTCTGGAAGGATAAGCAGTCGTGTTACCTCGGTTGCAATCCTATTTTTGCGCGAGATGCCGGGATGGCATCACCGCAGGAGATTATCGGTAAAGTTGATTACGATCTGAGCTGGACAAAGGAACAAGCCGATCACTACCGTAATGACGACAAGTGGGTGATCAGTTCGGGAACATCCATGCTGTATTACGAAGAACCCTTGAACAATGCCGCCGGTGAAAAGCTTTGGATAGAGACTTCCAAAGTGCCGCTGCTCAGTACCCAGGAGGAAATCATCGGCGTGCTCGGAATTTATCAGGATATTTCCAAGCAAAAGCAGGCGAGTGACTCGATGCGCCTAGCGGCCGCGATTTATCAGTCGAGCAATGAGGCCATTATGGTCATGGATGAGAACAACCGGATTATTCAGGTTAATCCCGCCTTTACCCGCATGACCGGCTACGAGATGGCGGATGTGCTGGGTAAAGATCCGGCCATGTTCCGCTCAAACCGGCACGATGAAGCCTTTTATCAGGAAATGAAGCGCAAGCTTCTGGATGAGAGCCATTGGCAGGGGGAAATCTGGGATCTGCGCAAGGATGGCTCGATTTATGCCAAATGGCTCAATATCAGTGTGATCCGTCATCCATCCGGGCATGTTCATTATTACGTTTCGCAGTTTTCCGATATCACTGAGAAAAAGAAAAAAGACGAAATCATTCTGTTTCAAGCTAATTACGATCCATTAACCGGATTGCCCAACCGTAATTTGTTTAAGGAACTGCTGGATCAGGAAATCAAGAAGTCGCAGCGCGGCAAATCACCGTTGTCGTTATTACTGATGGACTTGGATCATTTCAAGGATATCAACGATACGCTGGGGCATGACAAAGGGGATGAACTGCTGAGAGAAGTGGCTTCGCGCATTAAATCCTGTGCCAGTAAAACCGATATCGTTGCCCGTTTGGGCGGGGATGAATTTGCGATTATTCTGTCGAAGTGCGGCGACAATAAGGCGGCGGAAACGATCGCGCAGCAGATTACACAGAAACTGAACAAACCTTTTAAACTCCGGCATAACCGGGCTGATCATTACATTTCCACCAGTATCGGTATCGTTTTTTATCCGCAAGACGGCGCCGACCGGAAAAGCCTGATGAAGCATGCGGACCAGGCGATGTACGCAGCGAAACTGGAAGGGCGTAACCGTTTTTGCTACTTCACCCCTTCCATGCAACAAGCGGCACATGAAAAAATGCTGTTGATGCAAGATTTGCGGCAGGCCATCGTCAAGAACGAACTGCGTGTTTATTATCAGCCGATCCTGGAGTTGTCCAGCGAACGCATCGTCAAGGCCGAAGCGCTGCTGCGCTGGAATCATTCGAAACGAGGCATGATCAGTCCGGCTATCTTCATCCCGCTGGCGGAGGAAAGTGGTCTCATCCTGGAAATCGGCGAAATGGTATTCCGGGAATCGATCGATCTAATCGATCAATGGCGGAAAAGGCTGGGTTATATCATACAAATCAGTGTGAATATTTCGCCGGTTCAGTTCAAACACATGAACGATTACCGCTGGCTCGACAGTCTGATCCAGCTGGGACTGCCCGGCGACTGCATCAACGTGGAAATTACCGAAGGCTTGTTGTTAAAGGATTCCGCCGTGGTGCAGCAGAATTTGCTGGAACTTCGCAATAATGGTATTGAAGTCTCCATCGATGATTTCGGCACCGGGTTTTCCTCGTTATCTTATCTGAAAAAATTCGATATCGATTTTCTTAAAATCGACTACTCCTTTGTGCATCAGTTAATGGGCAATGCAACCGACCGTGCGCTGGTGGAGGCTATCATCGTCATGGCGCATAAACTGGATATCAAAACCATCGCGGAAGGAGTTGAAACCGAAGCGCAGCAGGATCTGCTGACGCATTTCGGCTGCGATTATGTGCAGGGCTTTCTTTATTCGGTCCCGGTTCCCCAGCAAGAATTTGAACAATTATTGATCGACCAGGAAAACCGCAAAAAAGCGTAAGTTGACCAGCAATTCTGACGGTCTGCCGCAATGTCACCGCGCGAATGTTTTCAGCAGAACCGTGCTTTCCTCCAAGCGGCTGACTCCGCGCTCCCGGAAACGCGGATTTTGTGCCAGCACATTGTGCTGCGACAGCAGGGTAATTCCGGCATGCGCCCGGAACAGCGTGGTTACTTCATGCAAGGATACCGCAAAGGGCGGGCCGTTCATTTCATACTGCGGATAGTCGAGTGTGATGAGCAGGATTTGCGTATTTGCCGGAACAATCCGCAGAAGATGCTCCACATAACGTTTACGCAGATCGGGCGGTAACGCGATGAACGCGGCGCGGTCGTATACGGCGCTGACATTGCACATGTCTTCTGTACTCAGATCGAAAAAATCGCCGCACAAAATAGCGATATCATCCGCTTCCCAGCGCGTGAAGCGGCCATGCGCATGGCTCTGGGCTGTCAAAGCGTTTTCGCTGAAAAATGCCTGCGCCGCCGTGGCGCTTAACTCGACACCCCGCACTGCATGTCCCTGTTGACGCAGCCATAGCATGTCCTGACTTTTGCCGCACAGCGGCACGAAGACGGTACTGTCACGGCTTAGTTGCAACGTGTGCCAGAACTCAAGCAAATACGGATTGGTCCCGTTCTGATGAAAACCGGTGTCATTCCGCTCCCACCGTTCCAGCCAGTATGTTTTTCTGCTGTGTTCTTGCGGATTATCGTCAATCATGGCGCAGTCTTCTTCAGTACCGCGAGCAATTGCCCGGCGGAGACACCATCCCCCTGGCGGCACAGAATGCGTTCGACGGTGCCGCTGAGCGGAGCTTCCACGGCAATTTCCATTTTCATCGCTTCGATGACGATCAACACATCACCAGCCTTAACCTGCTGGCCTTCCTGGGCCAGTATTTTCCACACGGTGCCGGTGACTGGCGAGGCGATGGCGTGACTGCCCTCGGGTAAATCCAGCTCGCTTTGCGCATCGGCTTCGTCGAGATCCGATTCGCTGGCGAACTCCATTTGCCCGTTGATGCTCCAGCGCTCGCGCTCGGCTTCAAAGGCGGCTTGCTGCCGGGTTTTGAAGTCATGGATTGCCGCTTGGTTTTGTTGCAGAAACAGGTGATGTTGCTGCAAACTGAACGTGGTTTCTTCAACGCGCAGTTGAAATTGCCCGCGGATAAAATCCTTGCGCAGTTTCAGCAGCTCGCTTTCGCTGACCGGATAAAAACGGATCTGGTCGAAGAAACGCAGCAGCCAAGGTTTGCCATCTTTAAAGTCGGCGGTTTGACGGTAGCGGTTCCACACTGGCAGCGTGCGTCCGACGAATTGATAACCGCCCGGGCCTTCCATGCCGTAAATGCACAAATACGCGCCGCCGATACCCACGGCATTTTCCGGCGTCCAGGTGCGCGCCGGATTGTACTTGGTGGTGACCAGGCGATGCCGCGGATCGGCCGGTATCGCGACCGGCGCGCCCAAATATACATCGCCCAAGCCTAGAATCAAGTAACTGGCGTCAAACACGATCCGATGCACCGCTTCGATACTATCCAGTCCATTGATACGGCGGATGAATTCGATATTGCTCGGACACCACGGCGCATCGTTGCGCACCGATTGCATGTATTTCTCGATCGCCAAGCGTGTCGCCGCATCGTCCCAGGATAGCGGCAGGTGCACGATGCGCGACGGCACCGACATGCTGGCGCTGTCCGGCAGCGATTGTTCCGCGGCGAGCAAGGTTTGCAGCAGGCTGTCGCGCGGCAGAATTTGCGCGTCGAAATGAATTTGCAGCGAACGGATTCCCGGCGTCAGATCGATAATGCCGGGCAAATTGGCGTGTTGCAGCCATTCCATCAAGGCATGCGCGCGAAAACGCAAATCCAGATCGAGCACCATCGGGCCATATTCCACCAGCAAGTTACGATCGCCGGATTGGCGGTACGTCACTGCCATTTGCTGCGGGCCTTCGGCGATCTGATGCAGAATCGGGCTCGGCAACGTTGCAATCGCACCGCTGGATGCTAATGCGGGCGGCGAACGCAACAACCGGATCGATTCGTTCTGCTGTTTTTCCAGCGTTTGTGCTTGTTCCATGGTCAGCGGGCGGAAACGGATCTGGTCGCCCGGTCTGAGTTGTCCGACCTTCCATAATTCAGCATGAGCCACGGTTACGGGACAAACGAAACCGCCCAGACTCGGGCCGTCCGGCCCCAGAATGATCGGCATGTCGCCGGTAAAATCGACCGCGCCGATGGCGTACGCCGTATCGTGAATATTAGACGGATGCAAACCGGCCTCGCCGCCGTCGCTACGCGCCCACTGCGGTTTCGGGCCGAGCAAGCGCACACCGGTGCGGCTGGAATTGTGATGCACTTTCCAATCCGTGTTGAAGAACGTTTCAATATCCGCATCAGTGAAAAAATCGGGCGTGGCGTGCGGGCCGTACAACACACCGATTTCCCATTGATGCGTGTAGCAAGGGATCAATTCCGCTGCCAGCACGGTTTGCGCCGGTTCATATTCCGCTGCGATGTGCAGCACATCGCCCGCCCGCAGCGCACGCCCGGCATGGCCGCCGAATTGCCCCAGCGTGAAAGTCGATTTGCTGCCCAGATAATCCGGGACTTGAAATCCGCCTTGCATCGCGAGGTATGCCCGGCAACCCTGATTCTTGATCTTGCCGAATTGCAGAATGGCTCCGGCTTTGATTTCGTACGATTGCCATAAGGGCAGCGGCTCGCTGTCCAGATAGACTTCAATCGTCGCGCCGGTCACGGCGATGAGGCAATCGCTGTTGAAACGCAACGTTGGGCCGGTCAATGTGATTTCCAGCGCTGCTTTGTCTGTGGAATTATTGACCAGCCGGTTGGCCAGGCGGAAAGCGAGCGCATCCATCGGCCCGGAGGGCGGCACGCCGATTTGCCAGTAGCCGAGCCGTCCGGGGTAATCCTGCACGGTGGTTTGCACGCCGGGGACTAAAACATCCAGGGTATGCGCATGGTAGTGAAAGCCATTGAGAAAGCCGGTGGTGTAATGGCCGTTCTGAAAAGCGGTGCTGTGCAGAATTTGCTGCAAGTAATCCAGATTGGTTTCGATCCCCTGCAACGAACTGCTTTCCAATGCACCCTGCAATCGCGCGATGGCTTTTTTCCGGTCTGGCGCGTGCACGATGATTTTTGCCAGCATCGGATCGTAAAACGCGGATACATCGATGCCGAGTTCGACCCAGGTTTCAACGCGTGCCGATGCGGGAAATTCCGCTGCGGTGAGTGTGCCGCTGGAAGGTTGAAAGTCTTTGGCCGGATTTTCGGCGTAAACCCGCGCTTGAATCGATACGCCACGGGGTTCGATGGTAAAGGAATCAAGCGGCGGCAAATCGCCCGCGGCTTGCCGCACCATCCATTCCACCAGGTCAATGCCGGTTACTTCCTCGGTCACGCCATGTTCCACCTGCAAGCGCGTATTGACCTCGAGAAAATAAAACTGGTTGCTGGCGGCGTCAAAGATATATTCCACCGTGCCAGCGGATTGATAATTGACCGCTTTGCCGAGGCGTACCGCCGTGTCCAACAAGGCTTGACGGAGTTGCGGCGTCAGGTGGGGCGCGGGTGTTTCCTCGATGACTTTCTGATTGCGCCGTTGCATGGAGCAGTCACGTTCGCCCAATGCGACGACTTGGCCGTGACCATCGCCAAAGATTTGTACTTCGATGTGGCGTGCCTGGTCGACAAATTTTTCCAGGAACAAACCGGCATCCTTGAAATTATTTTGCGCGAGATTCTTGACCGACTCATAAGCACCGCTGAGCTCATCTTGGTTCCAGCACAAACGCATGCCGATGCCGCCGCCACCGGCGGTGCTTTTCAGCATCACGGGATAGCCGATATGCTTGGCTTGATGGCAAGCATCGTCGAGATTCGCCAGCAAACCGGTGCCGGGCAACAGCGGTACCTGGTTTTCCAGCGCCAGTGCCCGGGCTGTGTGTTTCAGGCCGAACGCACGCATTTGCTGCGGAGTAGGGCCGATAAAACAGATGCCGTGCGCTGCACATTGCCCGGCAAAATCGGCGTTTTCGCTGAGAAACCCGTAACCGGGATGAATGGCCTGCGCGCCGGATTGCTGCGCGATGGCCAGGATCTTATCGGTGCGCAGGTAACTTTCAGCCGCGATACCGTCACCGATGCAATAAGCTTCATCGGCCTCATTGACATGCCGCGATAATGCATCGGCTTCGGTGTATACCGCGATGCTGGTGACGTTCATGCGGCGCAGCGTGCGGATGATGCGGCAAGCAATGGCGCCACGGTTGGCGATGAGCACTTTATTGAACATACGATCCTCCGGAATCTGAAACTGACGTTAATCCCAAATCAGTAAACGTATCGGTGTCGGATTATAGGCATTGCACGGATTGTTCAGCTGCGGACAATTCGAGATCAATACCACGACATCCATTTCCGCGCGCATTTCGACATACTTGCCGGGGGCCGAAACACCATCGGCAAACTCCAATTCGCCCGTTTCCGTGACCGGCACGTTCATGAAGAAGTTGATGTTGCTGGGCAGGTCGCGCTTGCTCATGCCCAATTGCTGGCACAGCGGATCGTGTGCCAAGGCATGCAGAAAATTGTCGCGGCAACTGTGCATCGGAAATTTTTCCAAGGCATAGCGCACCGTGTTGCTTTCCGCCGCGCAAGCACCGCCCAGGGTGTCGTGCCGCCCACAGGTATCGGCAACGATTGTGAGCATGACGTTGCCGGAATTGGAATACAGCTTGCTGCCGGTGGTCAGATACAGTTTATTCTGCCGGTTGATGGTATCGGTCGCGCTGTAGCGCTCTTGCGCATCGTGCGCATTGTAAAACAGCGTGTCGACCGCTTGATTGCCTTCCAGATCGACAATACGGAATGTTTGTCCGCGTTTGATTGCTTTGACCCACGGTTCACCGGCCGGGCAGATTTCATTGATCACCGCTTGTCTGGGATCGAGCTGGCTTACAAATAGAGTAGAGGTATTCATTTTTCACCCTCGCAATAAAAGTGTTGTGCGTTCTGCAGTGCGCGAATATTTTCGGCGATATGCAGGCATTCGCTGGCAGCATCCGATGGTGTATCAAACAGTTCCAGATTAACCGCGCCGGGTTGATACGGCTTTCCCGGATCCAGCGGATGCGGCGCGGCGGACAATATCATCAGGGTATTCATGACAAAGCTGAGGTCGACATAATCGCCTGCTTTGCTGTGATTGACCTGATATTGCAGTTCTCCCAAGTGATCGGCAGTCACTTTGCTGAAAAAATTGATATTGGCGACGACATCGCGCATGCCCAATCCCCATTTCCCGAGTTCGATCAGCACGCCATCCAAGCCGCTGCGGAACATGTCATTGCGGTGTTCCTGATAACGTGCGGTGCCATATTTTTGCTGGATCAGATTGGCATCGCTCAGACCGCATACGGTATCGTTCCAACCGGCGGTATCGGCTGTGATGCAACAAAATATCCGTCCCATATCGGAATGGCACGCATGGCCTTTGGTGAGGCGGAAAGTATGCTGCGATTTCAGGGTGTCCGCCATGTTATAGCGCTCCAGCTTTTCTTCCTGATTGAAGAATAGCACAGCAGCATTCGCGCCTCCGCTGACATCGGTCAGACGCAGCGTGGTACCGCGGCGCACGATGCCGGACCAGTGGCATCCGCCTGGGATTAGTTGTTGCCAGATGATGTTATTTTGCTGATTCATGATGAATTCCTTATAAAAATGGATTTATTGGGATTGCATCCATTTCTTGCACAGTATATAGAGGGTTGTGATGGTTAAAATACTGCTCAGCACCAGTGGTGTCGCCCATAACTGCCACCACGGCGCGTCAGGAGAAATCGCATAGGGGCGCGGCCAGGCGATATTGATGAGTTCAAATAGCGACCAGATAAACGCCAGGCCATTGATGATCAGTCCCCATGCACCCAGTTTTAATTCGCCCAACGCGGGATTCCATCGCCCTGTGAGCCGGGCGAACAAGGCAAAGCCCGTGGTGAACGTGAACATGGCGTATAAACCGCCAGTACCGAAAGCGATGATGGTGGCCACGGCATCGTCATTGAGCCCGAAAATCAATCCGCAACCCGCCAGCAGAACGGTAAAGAGAATCGCATTGCGCGGCGTTTTGCTTGCCGTGACTTGACTCAATACCGCGGGCATATTGCCTTCGCGCGCCATGGAAAAAACAATGCGCGAGGTGTATTTGACCATGGATGCGCCGCAGGCCAAGAAAGCCGTCATCACGATAGCCAGAAACGGTTTTTCAAACCAAGCGCCGATGCTGCTGGCGATCAGCGGCGTGACCGGATCGGTGGTATGGCTGGAATTTCTCAAGGTGTCATGCTCAAAAGCCAAAATCAGCGCAGCTGAATTGAACAAGACGACTGTGCCGACAACGAGTAGCGACATGAAAATGGCGCGAGGAACCATGCGCTTCGGTTGATGCGTTTCTTCCGCAGTGGTGGAGCAGGCATCGAAACCGATAAAAGCCCAACCGGCAATGGCCAGTGCCGCCAGAAAAGCCGCCGTTTCACCGGGCGCTGTGCCGGTACCCATATGCTGGAACAATTCCATGACAGGATGCTGGCGGAAGAAAAAAAATAATAACAGCGCCACGCCGAATGACCCGGCAACTTCCGCGTAAACGCCCAGTTTGATCACCAGATTGAAAATACTGACCGGGGCGAGATTGAGGAGCGTGCAAAGCAGCAGAAACAGAGCGCCCCACAGTACCATCATGCCGCCGCCGTCACTTGTCGAGCCGCAAAAAGTGGCCAACCAGAAGCCGCCGGTATACGCGGTCGTGGTGACCATGGCGATGGTGGAGCAAATGTAAATCACACCGGCATATTGCCCGGCGATGGCGCCGCCGAGTTGCCGCGCCCACTTATAGGCGCCGCCAGCAATCGGGAACTGTGAAGATAATTCGGCGTAAACGGTAGCCACCAATAACTGCATGAGCAAGCAAACCGCCAGCGCGGCAAACCAGCCGCCACCGGCGACCACCGTTTGCACACCGATGATGGCGTACAGTCCGGCCACCGGTGAAACCACCGCAAAACCGAGCGTGAAACTGTGCCATACACTCATGCTGCGGCTAAGCGTATCGCTTGTCACAGGGGCATTTTGCGAAGCAGAGATTTGTTTTGTTGAACCTGACATAACCAGTCTCCATACCAAAGGGTTTAGCGGGATTGTAATGTACTTCGAGCACATTACGCTTAATCTCCCGGGCTTTTATCCCTCCGTGGAGCCTCGTTATCGCGAGACCGGAAACTCTTGGACCTGACGCCGTTGACTGCACCGGCCGGAACCCTAGTTTCCCATTGCGTTACCGCTTTTTGAGTTGTCTATGCCGCCAATCGTTCAGTGAGCGTTTTAGAAAGCGAGTAACGGACGGCATTTTAAGTTTGAATTTTGGAAAAAGCAATGGGAAGGTGTGAATTGTTCGGTTGTTGGGAATATTTGTCATTAAGGCACTGTCTTGTATATGAAAATATTGAATTGGGATGTTAGGGAAGCATTGGAGAGTTATAAAGCGGTTATGCTTGAAGCAGCATGAGCAACTGAGAAAATAAAGAAGCCGCACTGTTTAGAAGTGCGGCTTCAGTTTATGCTGCGCGTATGATCAAACAATGCGGCGGCGGTATGCACAGCCTACTAACAACAAGCCTAATCCGAGCATTGCATAGGTGCTGGGTTCCGGTACTGCGGTGAGGATCAGTTCTGCAGTGGCACTATTGCCCAACGTATCGTATGCAACGGCAGTAAACACATTAGCACCGAAGAATAGCGTAGCATCGGGTAATACGAAGTTGCCTAAGCCGTCGATAGCGATGTGGCTGATGAACGAGCCGTCATTCATCGTCACGTCTACGTAATCGATACCCACTAGGTTGCCGGCTGTGCCATTGAACAGGTTAATCAGGCTCGTCAGGTCACTAGCATTAGTATAGATACCGTTGCCCGCCGTAGCGATGTTTTGCATAGTCACTGCGTCATGGCCAGGGATACCAACCGTGTGGATCGCATCGATACCTAAGCCCAGCGCGGCGGCTGCACTGGCGACCGGATTACCGCTGCTTACACCGTCGGATACCACCACCATCATTTGGGTGCGGCCGTCAGTGTGGTTGGGACCAGTAAGTTCGGTGCTCGCGCGATTAATACCGGCACCGATGTTAGTTCCACCCGAAGCATCAATTGCTGTGATTGCCGAGAGTACTGCAGCTGAGCCGCTGGATAGCGGTGTGAGTCCTTGCAGTAGCAGAGCATCACTGTCGAAATCGATAACACTTACCGAAGTGCTATCCACTGGTAGAGCGTTTACCAGTGCTGCCGAGGCTTCCTCCAACCAAGCATTACGGGATTTTCCGCTGCTTATAGTTCCCATACTACCCGAAGAATCGAGCACTAAGGCTAGGTCGAGGCCGGTGCCACCGATAATGCCACTAGCGTTGGCATTGCCAAACGGATTGACTATTTCGCCTACAGAATAGGTCGCCAGAGGAGAAGGTCCGGTCCACGATACCGCCACCGCGGCCAAGGATGCACTTGATGCACAAAATCCAACTGATGCTACCGCGGAAACCGCAAGCCAATGTTTAATAGTTCGTTTCAT
The DNA here is from genome assembly GCF_033063335.1 of Nitrosomonas sp. Is24. Taxonomy (NCBI): domain Bacteria; kingdom Pseudomonadati; phylum Pseudomonadota; class Betaproteobacteria; order Nitrosomonadales; family Nitrosomonadaceae; genus Nitrosomonas; species Nitrosomonas sp. Is24. Next base: position 664,887 of record NZ_JAWJZG010000001.1, read on the forward strand.
AAGAATACTCCTTTTGTTTTTTATTAATGGATGTTAGTGGTTTAAACAAACTCATTATTGTTAAGCCTTGTCATATCTTCCTGATCCATTCATTTACCTTTAGAATTACTAGGATGAATCATCTGATCAGGTTCAAAAAATGGTTTTTGATCATATCACTTCTATGCGGCAATGAGGTGCTCAGCGAGGAGGTACCCTCTTAATTGTGATTCAATACAACGCGCAGATTCTTAGGTCCGGCTAATTGGTCTTCGTTGCTTGCTTAGCTTAGATCTACTTCTTGCAATCAATTCATATTATTTCATTTTTCTTAGAATGATATGAAAATCTCTTAGCCTATCCATAAGGATAATTTATTGAGCACATCGTTGTTTATAGTAAACTCTGCGTTCACTTGTTAGAATCACCCTTTTTCAAAAATAAATCAGACTCTATTATTAATTTAGGATTGTTCATGAATACCGAAGATTTTCGCCCCGAAAAAGAAGTCAAAGTTTTTTATCCGCCGCAACGTGTTTTGATGGGACCTGGTCCGTCGGATACGCATGCGCGCGTGCTGAACGCCATGGCGCGTCCGACCTTAGGTCACTTGGATCCCGTTTTCACTGAGATGATGGAAGAAATCAAAGGCTTGATGCGCTATGCATTCCAAACCAAGAACCGCATGACCTTCCCGGTTTCCGGGCCTGGCTCGGTGGGTATGGAAATGTGTTTCGTCAATATGATCGAACCGGGCGATAAAGTCATCGTGTGCCGTAACGGCGTGTTTGGCGGCCGTATGATCGAAAACGTCGAGCGTCATGGCGGTGTTGCCGTGGTGGTCGACGATAAATGGGGTGAGCCGGTTGATCCGCAGAAAGTGGAAGATGCGCTGAAAAAGAATCCCGATGCCAAAATTGTTGCGTTTGTTCACGCCGAAACTTCTACCGGCGCGCAGTCCGATGCTAAAACATTGTGCGAAATCGCGCGCAAATACAATTGCCTGACCATCGTCGATACCGTCACTTCGCTGGGTGGAACGCCAATTCGAGTGGACGAATGGGGCATCGATGCGATTTATTCCGGCAGCCAGAAATGTTTGTCTTGTCCGCCGGGTTTGTCACCCGTGAGTTTCTCCGACCGCGTGACCGAGCTGGTTAAAAATCGTAAAAGCAAGGTGCATAGCTGGTTTATGGATATCAGCCTGCTGTTGAATTACTGGGGATCGTCCGCACGGACTTATCACCATACCGCACCAACCAATGCGCTGTATGGATTGCATGAATCCTTGCTGATGCTGGCGGAAGAAGGACTGGAGCATTCCTGGGCGCGCCATCGCTATAATTATGAGGCGTTAAAATCCGGGTTCGCGACATTGGGTATGAATTATGTGGTGAAAGAGGAACATCGCTTGCCGCAACTGAACTCTGTGTTTGTGCCTGCCGGTGTCGATGAGAAAGAAGTGCGCCGCCGCTTGTTGGATGAGTACAATCTTGAAATTGGCGCTGGGCTGGGAGATTTCGCCGGAAAAGTATGGCGTTTTGGCTTGATGGGTACCTCCTGCCGGGTGGAAAATGTGATTTTCTGCTTGAATGCGCTGGAAACCATACTATCTGACTTGGGTATGAAAGTGGAACGCGGTGCCGCAGCTGCAGCCGCTCACAAGAGCTATGCGGCTAAGCCTATGTTCTAAGGTTGTTTCAGGCTAGCTGAGTTGGTTCTTCCGATGCCACTTTCTTGTCATGCACGATGAGAAAGTGGATTATTTTTTTATTGATTCACCCCGGATAATCCGGTCACTAAAGTAGGTGTTGGATTTTCCCGTGACAATTATCACAGCGCCGCTGTTATCGTTTGTTTTATCATTCTTCTTCATTTTATGGTTGATTAAAAGAAAGGCGCGTTGGGGGCTGGATCATCCTAATGCGCGTTCGCTTCATACTGTGCCCGTACCGCGTACCGGCGGACTGGGCTTGTTATCGGGTGTAATCATCACATGGTTGTGTTTTTCCGTAGTGATTCCGCTAACCGTTTGGGCTGGTGTCGGTTTACTGATGGTAATATCATTGCTTGACGATATCCGGCATGTGCCGGTGTGGTGCCGGTTACTGGTTCACAGTATCGTTGCTGCGGTGTTTTCCGCGGTTCTTTTACTGGATGTCTACGGTTGGCTGACTGTGCTATGCGTTACGGCCGCAGTGATCTGGATGTCTAATCTGTATAATTTCATGGATGGTTCGGATGGGTTGGCCGGTGGAATGACGGTGATCGGGTTTGGATACTATGGTTTGTTTGCGTACTTGGTCGGGAATAACGATTTTGCCGTGATCAATTTTTCGATAGCGGCGGCGGCTCTGGCTTTCCTATGGTACAACTTTCATCCCGCGCGTATTTTCATGGGCGATACGGGTGCAGTCTCGCTTGGGTTTCTGGCAGCGGTATTGGGGCTATTGGGATGGCTCGATCAACTATGGTCGTTATGGGTGCCAGTGCTGATATTTTCACCGTTCATCGCGGATGCGACGGCAACGATAACCAAGCGCCTGATGCGCGGCGAGAAAATCTGGCAGGCGCATCGTGAACACTATTATCAGCGTATGGTGCAAAGCGGCTTGGGTCATCGCAATACTGCGCTTTTAAGTTATGCGCTGATGCTGGCTGTCGGCGGCAGCGCGGTCTGGGCAGGCGGACAGGATCTTACGGTGCAAAGCAGGGTCGCCATGGCCTGGGGAAGCATTTATTTGCTGTTCATGTTCCTCTCTGATTGCCACCGGAAATATTATTCCAACCGGGGATAGCATGCTTCTCAAAAAATACGGAATTCGCACATTCATTGCTTTCACCCATGATTTCATTGCGATCGCTGTGGCGTGGTGGCTGGCTTATTTATTCCGTTTTAATTTTGAAATTCCAGCTGACTCGGTTCAGTTGTTGCTGGAAATGCTACCCTGGCTGGTGCTGGTGCAAGGTGGCTTCTTTCTGTGGTTCGGATTGTATCGAGGGTTGTGGCGGTATGCCAGTCTGCCCGATTTGAAGCGGATTTTTGTGGCAGTGATGTCCGGCTCGATGACCGAGTTGCTGCTCCTGTGGTTGTTTGGTCTGCTGGCTAAAATTCCAGGGGCGGTGGCCGTGTTGGTGCCATTGCTGTTGATGCTGATCATGGGCGGCAGCCGTTTGATCTATCGTGCCTGGAAAGAGCGCCGGTTGTACGGCTTGGAGAGTAATGAAGCCAAACTGGTTTTGATCATTGGCGCGGGCAGCACCGCGGTGAATCTGGTCAAGGCTTTGACGGGAAGCCGGGAGTGGCATGTGGTCGGTATGCTGGACGACGATCCACGCAAATTGGGCACACGCTTGCAAGGGATCCGGGTGCTGGGCAGGATCGACGAGTTGCCGCACTGGGTGCACACCCTGAATGTCGAGCATGTGATTATCGCCACACCGTCGGTATCCCGTCAGATTCACCGCAAGGCTCTGGAAATGTGCTCGGAAATCGATGTGAAAGCGATGACGGTGCCGTCGTACGCGGATTTGATCAGCGGTAAGTCCATGGTGACGAGTATCCGTGAAATCCAGCTGGACGACTTGCTCGGTAGAGCGCCGGTGGTTTTGGACGATGACGGTCTGCACGGTTTGTTGACCGGAAAAGTCATTCTGGTGACGGGAGCGGGCGGTTCGATCGGTTCCGAGCTGTGCCGCCAGCTGGCCGCATTTGGACCGGATCGTATCGTTTTCCTGGAACTGAACGAATTTGCGCTCTACAGCATTCAGGAAGAATTTTTGCCGCGCTTTCCCGCGATGAAAATGTCGTTTGTGATTGGCGATATCAAGGATCGCGCGCGCATGATGCAATTGTTCGAGCAGTTCCATCCCGCTGTGGTTTTTCACGCCGCCGCTTACAAGCACGTGCCACTGATGGAAGAAGAGAATGCTTACCAGGCACTGCTGAACAATGTGTTGGGGACATACGTGCTGGCGCAGGTCGCGATCAGTTTCGCGGTGGAAAAATTTGTTCTGATCTCGACCGACAAAGCGGTCAATCCGGTCAGCGTCATGGGCGCCAGCAAACGCCTGGCGGAAATGGTATGCCAGGCCTTACAACAATCCATTGCGGCTAAGCAAAATCAACTGGACCGGAATAACCAATCGCGCCCGACTTGTTTTGTGATGGTACGTTTCGGCAATGTGCTGGGCAGCACCGGCAGCGTTATTCCGAAATTTCGCGAGCAAATTGCCAAAGGCGGCCCGATTACCATCACCCATCCGGAAATGACGCGTTACTTCATGTCCATCCCCGAAGCGGCGCAATTGGTATTGCAAGCGGCATTGATGGGCGGAACCAATGGCGGCGGGGAAATTTTCGTGCTGGATATGGGCGATCCGGTCAAAATTGTCGATCTCGCCAATGACTTGATCCATTTATCCGGATTGGGAGAAGATGATATCCGTATCGTTTTCAGCGGATTGCGGCCAGGAGAAAAGCTGCATGAAGAGTTGTTGTCCGCCAGCGAAAGCACATTGCCGACACCGCATCAAAAATTGCGTATTGCCCAAGCACGCCAAGTGGATGAGCAATGGCTGTCCGATATGACGGCGTGGTTGAACAAAATTTCGGTATTAAGCGATCAAGAAGTCCGGGATCAACTGGTGAACTGGGTGCCGGAATATAATAGTAAGGAATGGAACGGCAAGTAGTGCGCACCTGAATATCAGCGCGTCCTTGCATCGACGGAAGAAACGGCAGCGGGGCGAATTTGAATGGGGTTAAGTGTGCTGAGGACTGTCTGCTGCTCTTAAGCTTTCGGCAATACACCCATTTTCCAGCACAAAGATTCGGTCGATCTTTTGCAATTGCGGGATCGATGGATTGAAAATCAGCGTGGTGCGGTTTTGCATCAATTTTTCCAACACGGGCAGCAGATTTCCCGGATCGGGTTCCTGGGGAGTGAATAATTCATCCAGGATTAGGATGCGAGGGTCTTTCACGAATGCGCGCGCAATGGCGAGCTGCTGTAGTTGGTGCCGGGTGATTGCCGTGCCTTTGGCACTGATATCTGTCTGCAAGCCTTCGGGCATGTGCCGGACAAATTCGATGGCGTGTGATGCCTGCACGGCTGCGGTGATTTTTGCTTCATTGCTGCAACGCATCGCGCCATAGGCAATGTTTCCGGCAATTTTATCGTCGAGTAGAAAGGTATCTGTGGCAACCAAAGCGATGTTCGCGTACAAACGGTTTAATTGGATATCCGGCAGCGGCTGATCATTGAGTAAGATTTTCCCGCTGGCCGGTCGACGCAAGCACAGTATCAAATCGATCAATGCATTTTTTTCTTCCAGGGTATAGCTGGTAAACACCACGACCTCGCCCGGCCGTACGGTGAAATGCATGTGATTGAGAGTCGGTTTGGCGCCTGTGTCGTCTTCGTAACGTACTTGGTCAAATACCAGCTTGGCGCAACCCTGCGGAGTGCCAAGAGTGCCGCTATCCTGTTCGGATGGCTGATCGAGGAATGCAAAAATGGCTTCCAAAGTCGTTTGATCATGCTCCAGTTGTTTGGGTAGATTGGCGATGCGTTGTAGCGGCAGGATAAACAGCAATACGATGGTGATCAGCGCGCCGGTTTCGGGCAGATCGAGTGCGCCATTGATTGCTTGCAACGCGATAATGTAGGCTACGGCGAGCATAATCAACATCATGATGAGCTGACCTGCGGGAATCGCCATGGCCTTGATTTGCGTTTGTTGCATGTCGGCTTGATAGATCGCTGCGGAAATTTTGCCAAGACGTTGGCTTTCATGATGTTGTCCGCCGTCCAGTCTGATTTTTCTGTAGTGCGCGACGGATTGCGCTAAGTGTTCAATCAGATCGCCAACCGCTGGTGAGTGTTGATACTCGGGTTTATTGAAACGGCTTTGCGTCATTTGATGGATCAGCAGGATGAGCGGTATCGCCAGCAGGAGCAGGATGGCAAACTCTTGATTGAGACGCAACGTGCAAATCATTAATGCGATGATTGTCAGACAATCTTGCGTTAACCGGGCGAGGTGTCCGGCAGTGGTTTGCGCAATCGTGTTGATATGCGCTATCAGTGCGCTGGTTTGATGAGAATTGAAATGCGCGTAGCAATGGATGGGCAGCGTCAACAGCTTGTTAAAGAATTCCATGCGCAAATCGGCGCCGAGCTTGCCACCGGCTTTACCAGTGGCGTAAAGGCTGATATAACCCGCCAATCCGCGCGCGGCAAATACCGCAACCATCGTCAGTGACGTGGTTTGTATCAGCGATGGGTCTTGCAGGACAAATGCGCCTGCCAGCATGTGCTTAACGAGCAGGGGCAGAAACGCCAGCAATACCGCTACAATCAGCATGGCGGATAATGCCAGCAAGAGTAGCTTCCAGTAAGGCGCCAGTTTTCTGACTAAGCGATGGTAATGTTGCAAGTCGATCATAACGCACCATTTTACATGAACCGGCTGCGGATTCGCTGGTTGCTTGATGCGGACAATGGCGATTCGCGGCAGCAATGATCCCGGCATCGTGCAATTATCCGGAGCGTGAAGCGGATATAGTACAATCGCCATTCTTTTAATGAATGGATCCGGATGACAACGATGCATTGATGCGTTTTGAAAATCCGGGTTTTTATTTATGCCAATATTCAATACTTCCAAAACTCTATCCACGCTTCCACGGAGAAAAGGCATTGTGCTGGCCGGCGGTTCCGGAACGCGGCTTTATCCGGTGACGCAAACGATCTCGAAACAATTGCTGCCGGTATTCGATAAACCGATGATTTATTATCCGCTCAGCACACTGATGCTGGCTGGGATCCGGGATATTCTGGTGATTTCAACCCCGCGCGATGTCGGCAGTTTTCAGGAATTATTACGTGACGGAAACCAATGGGGCTTGAATATTTCCTATGCCGAGCAGCCATCTCCCGATGGCTTGGCGCAAGCTTTTCTGATCGGCGAATCGTTTATCGGTAACGATAATTCGGCACTGGTTTTGGGCGACAATATTTTTTACGGGCACGATTTCCATCATTTGCTGACGAGTGCGATGCAGCGCGTGCAAGGCGCAAGTGTTTTCGCGTATCACGTGCACGATCCGGAGCGCTATGGTGTGGTTGAATTCGATGCCGGTGGCAAGGTCGTGAACTTGGAAGAAAAGCCCGAACAGCCGAAATCGCATTATGCCGTGACCGGTTTGTATTTTTACGATGCCCATGTGGTGGATTACGCCAAAAGCTTGAAACCATCGGCGCGCAACGAACTGGAAATTACCGATCTGAATCGCATTTATTTGGAACATGACGCGCTCAGTGTCGAAATCATGGGGCGCGGCTATGCCTGGCTGGATACCGGCACGCATGAATCGTTGCTCGATGCGAGTCAGTTCGTTGCTACCATCGAGCACCGCCAAGGCTTGAAAATCGCCTGCCCGGAAGAGATCGCCTTCCGGCAAGGCTGGATCGATGCCGCGCAACTCGAAGCGCTGGCGCTGCCACTGGCCAAAAACGGTTACGGTCAATACCTGCAGCAAGTTCTGAAACGGGAGTTTTGATGAAGGCGACACCCTTGCGTATCCCCGATGTTTTTCTGCTGGAACCGCGTGTTTTCGGCGACGATCGGGGGTTCTTCTATGAAAGCTTTAATCAGCGTGCATTCGAATCCACCATTGGTAAGCCCGTCTGTTTTGTGCAAAGCAATCATTCGCGCTCCGCGCATAACGTGTTACGCGGCTTGCACTACCAGATCCAGCACGCGCAAGGAAAACTGGTGCGCGTCGTGGCGGGGGAGGTGTACGACGTTGCGGTCGATATTCGCCGTTCTTCGCCGACTTTCGGGCAATGGGTGGGAGAGATCTTGAGCGCGGAAAACAAAAAACAATTGTGGATTCCCGCTGGTTTCGCGCACGGCTTCGTGGTGTTATCCGATAGTGCCGAGTTTCTCTATAACACTACCGACTATTGGGCACCGGAGTTCGAGCGTTGCATCGTGTGGAACGATGAAATCTTGGCGATAAACTGGCCGATCTCGGGATCTCCGGTGCTATCCGGAAAAGACGCGCGCGGTGCGCAGTTTACTATCGCCGAAGTCTACGATTAGCAGGCTTTTAAATGGCCAAATCAAAAACCATTTATTCCTGCACCGAATGTGGCGGCCAAACGTTGAAATGGCAAGGCCAGTGTCCGCATTGCCAAGCCTGGAATACACTGATCGAAACCATCGCGGAAAAATCCGTGTCGCGCTTCAGTCCGGTATCCGAAACCGGGCAGGTGCAGAATTTAAGCACCATCGAAGCGCGCGAAGAACCGCGTTATCCGACCGGCATCGAGGAATTGGACCGGGTGCTCGGCGGTGGCATGGTGCAGGGCGGGGTGGTGTTGCTGGGCGGCGATCCGGGCATCGGTAAATCGACGTTGCTGCTGCAAGCGCTGTCATTCATGTCGGCGCAGCATTCCGTGTTGTATGTCAGCGGCGAAGAATCGGCGCAGCAAGTCGCATTGCGAGCCAAACGTCTGGCGCTCGATGTGCGGTCAGTCAATTTGTATGCCGAGATTCAACTGGAAAAAATCCAAGCGGTGCTGGCTGAACGTAAACCGTCGGTGGCGGTGATCGATTCGATCCAAACGGTTTATTCCGAAGCGCTGCAATCCGCGCCGGGTTCGGTCGCGCAGGTGCGCGAATGCGCGGCGCAATTGACGCGTCTGGCGAAATCGAGCGGCACCTGCATCATTCTGGTTGGTCATGTCACCAAGGAGGGCGCGCTGGCCGGTCCGCGCGTGCTGGAACATATGGTCGATACCGTGCTGTATTTCGAAGGCGATATGCACTCCAGTTTCCGCATGATCCGTGCGTTCAAGAATCGTTTTGGCGCGGTCAATGAATTGGGTGTGTTCTCGATGAGCGAGAAAGGCTTGCGCGAAGTGAAAAATCCTTCCGCGTTATTTCTGTCGCATCACGACACGCAAGTACCGGGATCGTGCATCATGGTTACGCAAGAAGGCACACGCCCGCTGCTGGTGGAGATTCAGGCCTTGGTCGATGAAGCGCGTTCGCCCAGTCCGCGGCGATTATGCGTCGGGTTGGAACAAAACCGCTTGGCAATGCTGCTGGCGGTGTTGCATCGTCATGCCGGGATTCCGTGCTATGACCAGGATGTGTTCGTCAATGCCGTGGGCGGTGTCAAAATCACCGAACCGGGTGCCGATCTGGCGATTCTGCTGGCGGTAGTGTCGTCGCTGAAAAACAAACCGCTGGCGGAAAAAATGATCGTCATCGGCGAAGTCGGCCTGGCCGGTGAAATCCGCCCCGTGCAGCGCGGACAGGAGCGATTGAAAGAAGCCGCGAAACTGGGTTTCAAACAGGCGATTATTCCGCTGGCCAACAAGCCCAAACAAGCGATTGCCGGTATGAACATCATTCCGGTGGCGCGCATCAGGGATGCGGTCGCGCACATGCATTAGCCGCCGTTGAAAATTTCCGTGCACATAAACCCATGAACCGGCACATTTGGATACTGACGGGAATTTCGACTCTGATCATCGTGGCCGCCCTGTTGCTGGCGCCGTTTGCGCAGCCTGCCGGTTACCATCATTTCGCCGATCAACGTGGTTTTCTCGGCATTCCGAATTTCAATGATGTGGCCTCCAATCTGGCTTTTCTGTTCAGTGGCACCGCCGGTTTGATATTTCTGTGGAGCGTGCATCAAGATCCCGCGCAAACCACGTTTCAAGATCGCAGGGAAAGTTTGCCGTATTGGGTGCTGTTTTCAGCTATCGCCTCCGTCGCTTTCGGGTCCATTTACTACCACTGGACACCGGATATCGATCACTTGCTATGGGATCGCCTGCCCATCGTCATCGCCATAACCGCCCTGTTATCGGCCACACTGGTTGAGCGCATAAGCCGGGACGCCGGTCTTTGGGCTTTACCGCTGCTCGTTGTGCTGGCCGTGCTGAGCGTGTTGTATTGGTACTGGACGGAGCAGCAAGGCGCAGGCAACCTGAATTTTTATATTGTGATGCAGTTTTATTCGATCCTGCTGATTGTATGGATCAGTCTACGTTTTCCATCGCGTTACACGCATGGTAACGGCATCTATCAGATCATTGCGCTCTACGCGGCCGCAAAAGTATTTGAAATGCTGGATGCGCAAATTTTTGCCTGGACAAACGGTTGGATCAGCGGGCATACGCTCAAGCATTTGGTTGCTGCGTTTGCGGCTTATGGGATTGTGCGGGTGTTGCGGAAACGAGAGGCAGTGAAGTTATGTTAACGAATGCGTGTTGGCGTTGGGAAAATGCGATGTGATGGATCGCTTTGCCCCGCTATTGCGGAGCAAAGGATTTTAGAAGTGCTTACTTTGTGCGTGCAGCCTGAAAGCCTGCTTTGTTGCCGCTATTACTGCGGAAAGAATTGCCACGGTTTTCCTGATCGAATGGACGGCCGCGTTGTCCGCTGCGGGGTCTGCCTGATTCGTTGGCGGCGCCGAAGGCGGGGCGAGCGTCTTGGTCTGAGAAAGGCGAGCGTTTACGTTTTTGTGCCACACTCGGCGCGCTTTTCGGGCCATTACTCTGGAAACGCGGTTTGACGCGTGGTTCCAGGCCGGGAATGATGTGCGACGCGATGCGCTGGCCGGTGTAGCGTTCGATTTTCGATAAGTGTGCGCTATCCTTATTGGACGCGAACGAAACGGCAATGCCGGCTGCACCTGCGCGGCCTGTACGGCCAATGCGGTGCACATAATCTTCGGCGAATTTTGGGAGATCGAAATTAATCACGTGCGTGATGTCAGCCACGTCGATACCGCGCGCAGCGACATCGGTTGCCACGAGCACTTGCAAGCCGCCGTTACGCAACCGGGTCAATGTGCGGGTACGTTCGCGTTGATTCATATCGCCGTGTAATGCCGCTGCTGAAAAGCCTTGCGCATATAAGTTATCGGCCAAGGTATCCGCATCGCGTTTGGTCGCTGTGAAAACGATGGCTTGTTTCACTTTCTCGTCGCGCAGCACATGATCCAACAGGCGGTTCTTGTGCGACATGTCATCGGCATAATGTAACCGTTGTTCGATGTTATCGAGTTTGGCTTTTTGCGAGGCTACTTGAATACGTTTTGGCGTTTTCAATAGTTTTGTCGCAACTTTATCGATGGCATTGTCGAGTGTGGCGGAGAACAGCAAGGTCTGGCGTGTGTCCGGTGTTGCGGCTGCAATGGTTTCGACATCGTCGATGAAACCCATATCCAGCATGCGGTCGGCTTCGTCGAGCACGAGCATTTGCAAGCGTTTGAAATCGATACGGCCACGTTGGATGTGATCGATCAACCGGCCTGGGGTGGCGACCAGAATATCAACGGGTTGTGACAACAGTTTGTTTTGCAAGGGATACGGCATGCCGCCCAGGATGCTGACCACATTGATACGCGGCAGATATTTGCCATATTTCTTGGCTGCTTCGGAAACTTGCAATGCCAGTTCGCGGGTTGGTGTCAATACCAAAATGCGCGGTCCGCGGCTGCGCGCTTCCGATGGTGTTGCCAGCAGATGCAATGCCGGTAGCATGAAGGCGGCGGTTTTACCGGTTCCGGTTTGTGCGCTGGCCATCACATCGTGACCGGCGATTAATTCTGGAATCGCTTGTTTCTGAATCGGGGTCGGAGCGGTATATCCCGCTTCGCTAATGGCTTTGATAATAGCAGAGTGTAGATTTAAATCTTCAAAAGACACGTTGATTTCCTAAAAAAGTGAAATAGAACGCGCGGGCAAGAAAACATTGCCAAAATGGTGATGGTGCATAACCTTGCAAGCGCATTAATAAAGCATCGCCGCTAACCAAAGTTGTTGCACATTTTCCGGAAAAACTTGAAAAATTTAGGAGAGGCCAGGAACGATGAGACCAGGAAAGTTGATCGAATCAGAGATTCCGATCAACTTAGGCCGCGCAGTATAGCGGGTTCTTCCCGAGCATGCAAATTATTCGCAGCCGGTGAGTTACTGAATGATGGCTTTGGCGAATTTTCGTTTGCCGACCTGAATAACGACGGATTCTCCCCGTTTAATTTTGGTGGATTTATCTTCCACTTTTTCACCATCCAATTTGACTGCGCCTTGCTCGATCATGCGCAGCGCTTCGCTGGTGCTGGCAGTCAATCCGGCTTGTTTTAATAATTGCACCAGGGGAATTTCTCCATCCGTGGTTGGGATGATTTTTTCCGGTATTTCGTCGGGCAACGCGCCGTGTCGAAAGCGTGCTTCAAAATCGGCCAGTGCTTCTTCGGCAGCTTGCTGGCTATGAAAGCGTGCGACGATTTCCTGTGCGAGCTTGACCTTGATGTCGCGGGGATTGCGGCCATTTTCGACTTCTTCGCGCCATGTCCGGATAGTTTGCAGCGATTCAAAAGAAAGCAGCTCCAGATAGCGCCACATCAATTGATCCGATACCGACATCAGCTTACCGAAGATTTCTTTCGGACTCTCTGTGATACCGACATAATTATTCAGCGACTTGGACATTTTATTGACGCCATCGAGTCCTTCCAGCAGCGGCATCATGAGAATACATTGCTGTGGCTGGCCGAAATGCCTTTGTAATTCCCGCCCCATCAGCAGGTTGAATTTTTGATCGGTGCCGCCTAACTCCAGATCCGCTTTCAGTGCGACGGAATCGTATCCTTGTATCAAAGGGTAGAGAAATTCATGAATGGCGATGGGCTGGTTGTTGCGGTAGCGTTTATCGAAATCATCCCGTTCCAGCATGCGTGCGACGGTATGCGTTGCGGCGAGTTTGATCAGATCGGCGGCGTTCAGCTTATCCATCCAGGTGGAGTTGAAAACGACCTCGGTCTGTTCCTGTTTCAGTATTTTGAAAACCTGTGTGGTATAGGATTGGGCATTTTCCGCGACCTGTTCCCGTGTCAGGGGCGGGCGGGTGCTGTTCTTTCCACTGGGGTCACCGATCATGCCGGTGAAATCGCCGATCAGGAACAGAATATGATGTCCCATATCCTGTAACTGACGCAATTTATTCAGTAAAACCGTGTGTCCGAGGTGCAAATCTGGGGCTGTCGGGTCGAATCCTGCTTTAACCCGGAGCGGATTTCCAGAAATAAGCTTACTTTCCAGCTCTGTTTCCACTAATAGTTCGTGACTGCCGCGTTTTATAATTTCAAGATCAGATAATATTGATTTTTTCACGATATTGCTAAATTAATGATTCTTATTAAAATTTGTGTAATTAGAGAGAGTTTATTAGTACAATATTAGTTGTTTCCTAGTACAAATTAACTATTTTCGTGTTAGACTCGCGCCTGTTTGCAAAAATGATACAAATGACTGGAGGTACTTCATAGATGCTATATACGCCTATTAGCAATAAACAAGGGATTCTAGCTCAAAAATCATCAAAACTAACAAAAAAATCAATTCGCTGGCTGGTAGCTTTATCCAGCATACCATTGTTCGGTATAGTCACTGCATTCGGTATTGCACCTAATTCCCCCTCATTTGAAGAGATTCAAGTCGAAGAAGTCATTCTGGATATATCCATTCCAGAGGCTATTGCTGAGACTCAAGCGAATCAAACCTTCTGGCGCCAGGAAAATATCCGCCGGGGTGATACGATTGCAGCGATATTGAACCGCTTGGACGTGAGTAATCAGGATTCAACGGATTTTCTGCAGGCTGCGCGTGGAAGCCGCGCGATGCGTCAATTGAAACCGGGACAAACCGTTTATGCGCAAACGACGGCAGACGGCGAGTTGTTAACGTTGCGCTATTTCTTCGGTAACGAAGAGCTGTTTTTGATGGAAAAAACAGATGATGCATTCAAAATGACCGAACAATCGGTCGAGCTGGATACGCGGGTTCATATGAAGTCCGGCGAAATTAACAGCTCACTGTTTGCGGCAACCGATAATGCAGGCATACCCAATAACATCGCGATGCAATTGACTGAAATTTTTGCATCGGAAATCGATTTTTACCGTGATTTACGCCAAGGCGACCGTTTTACCGTCGTCTATGAAACATTCGCCAATGACAATGGCAAGCGCGCCAAAACCGGCCGTGTTTTAGCGGCTGAGTTTGTCAATAAAGGCAAATCGCATCAAGCGATATACTTTAAAGCATTCAATGGCGCGGACGGATATTACACTCCGGCAGGGGAAAGTTTACGTAAAGCATTCCTGCTTTCGCCGCTTACTTTTTCGCGCGTCAGTTCCGGTTTTACCAATGCGCGTTTTCATCCCATTCTGAAAGAATGGCGCGCCCATAGAGGCATAGATTATGCCGCGCCGACCGGTACGCCGGTTAAAGCGACAGCCAGCGGGATCGTGGCGTTTTCTGGTTCGCAAAAAGGATACGGCAATTTGGTTGTGCTGAAACATAACGGTAAATACGAAACCGCGTATGGCCATTTATCACGATTTGCCAGTGGGATGAGTAAAGGTAAGCGTATCAGCCAGGGAGACGTGATCGGTTATGTCGGCTCGACCGGCATGGCGACCGGCCCGCACTTGCATTACGAGTTACGTATCGACGGTGTGCAGCGCGATCCAACCAACGTGGTGCTGCCATCGGCCCCGCCGATTGCAAAACGGGATTTGAATACTTTCCAGAAGGAAACCCATGCGCTGGTTGCACGTTTGAACATCATGCGTAATATTCATCTCGCTGTATTGGAATAATTCCGGCTGATCATCACGGACGGCGGTTTTGACCTAACACCGCCGTCATCAACTCTGCTTTAAGCATCGAAAAATCGTTTGGAATCCGCTTACTATATCGGAATCATGTCTGGCACCAGTCTGGACGGTGTGGATACCGCTCTGGTTGACTTCAGTGCGGCCGCACCGGTGCTGCTGCGAACATTTTTTTGTCCGTACGATGACGTATTGCGCGAGCAGCTATTGGCGCTGCATCAACCCGGTCACGATGAACTGAATCGTGCGGCTATTCTCAGTAACCAACTGTCCTCCCTGTATGCACAAGCCACTGCGGGAGTATTGGAAAACACCGGCATCGCAGCGCGGCAAATTACTGCCATCGGGTGTCATGGTCAAACGATCCGGCATTGTCCCGATGCCGGTAAAAATTACACCATCCAGCTCATCAACGCCGCTTTGCTGGCGGAACTGACACAAATTACCGTTGTTGCGGATTTCAGAAGCCGGGATATTGCGGCGGGCGGGCAGGGTGCGCCATTGGTTCCGGCGTTTCATCATGCTGTTTTTAAACATGCCGGTCATCATCGCGTCATCGTCAATATTGGCGGCATCGCGAACATCACTCGCCTTGATCATCATCAGTCTGTCAGTGGTTTCGATTGCGGCCCCGGCAATTTATTAATTGATGCCTGGTGCTCGCGTCATACCGGAAATACGTATGACAAAGACGGGCAATGGGCGGCTAGCGGGCGCATCATCCCGGCGTTGCTGGAGCGCTTCTTATCCGAGGATTTTTTTGCCCGCAAACCGCCCAAAAGCACCGGCAGGGATCTGTTTAATCTGCATTGGCTGGAACAAAAGCTATGCGGTGACGAAGCGCCGCGCGATGTACAGGCCACTTTGCTGCAATTGACGGCAACGACGATTGCGTGGTCGATTGAAGAACATTGCCCGGCGGCTGAAGAAATCTATTTGTGTGGCGGCGGGGCACATAATACGGCGCTGGTTGATCGCCTGACCGCAAGCATGCCGGGAAAAATTGTGGCGTTGACCGATCAGCTGGGTGTCGCGGCCGATTGGGTGGAAGCTTTTGCATTCGCCTGGCTGGCGCATCAGACTATTGTACGGAAAGCGGGTAGTTTGGCGGAAGTGACCGGCGCTAAAGGAAATAGGATTTTAGGCGCGATCTATCCCGCCTAAAGGGCGGCTCGATTAACACTGCCGCGTGAAATTCATACCGAGAACGACGAGCCGCAACCACATGTGCTGCTAGCGCCAGGGTTTTTGATAACGAACTGAGCGCCTTTTATATTTTCCTGGTAATCAATTTCGGCGCCGATCAGGTACTGAAAACTCATCGGATCGACCAGCAGTTTGACGCCGTTTTTCTCCATGATGGTGTCATCTTCGTTGATGGTTTCATCAAAAGTAAAACCATACTGAAAGCCCGAGCAGCCGCCGCCGCTGACAAAGACCCTGAGTTTAAGATTATTGTTGCCTTCTTCGTCAATCAATTGTTTGACTTTAAAAGCCGCATTTTCAGTAAATAAAAGCGGGGTGTGATTTTCAGTGCTCATATTTGTTTATCCTCATAATTTTTTCAGTATAGCAAACATCCGGCGGCTTGCTGGCTATGATGCTTCCTTTTCTACCGCTATGTGCGCCTGACCGGCCGAGGGTGGCAATAATGTTATCATTTTCTCGGGTTGCTGCGCATTTCCGGATTCTGGTTTGTTGTGATGCAGCATTTTTCCGTCAACGGAAGCACCGAGCTGGATCTCTATCGAACCGTACTGCACATCGCCATGTACTTTCGCTTTTTCCTGTAACTCCAAATAGCCTGATGCATCGATGGGGCCAACTACCGTACCGTTGATGACAACATTAGCGGCCTTTATTTTTCCTTCGATGCGGCCTTCGGTACTGAGAACCAAGGTGCTGTTCTCATCATCGGTTGCAATGACATTGCCGGTAATATGTCCGTCAATCCGCAGGCCGCCGGTAAAATGAATATCGCCTGAGATATTTGTGTTAGCGCCAATCAAGGTATCGATATGATGATGGAGCTGGTTTTTCTTTTTTCTACCGAACATATTCTTTCTCCTTCACGATGCTGGTTGGACAGTTTCAGTAGCGATAGGTTTTTTGTCGCCATTTTTGTAAATTTGTACTTGAATGTTTTCCACGCTGGTGTCCGGTGATACCTGAAAATGCTCTTCCAGCCGATGAATGAACTTGAAACTGACCGGAAAATCTTGCTTGGAATTCTTGTTGACTAGCGGTATTACTTTACTTTTATCCTTCTGCAGCAATTTTACTTTGAACCTTAAGCTTCCCTTGAAATCATTCGGTCTCTCTCCGCCCTGAATGAGTGTTAGCGCGTAGCGGTACTGACCCGGTGTTTGCGTTTCTTTCAGGCTGAATTGATAAATGGAAATACCGCTTTTTGTATTGTTGGCGACAAGATTGTGGAAAAACTCCAGCTTTTCCTTGAGATGATCATTTTCGGCAGCGAGTGACTTTACTTCTTCGGCGAGATTTTCGTTAGCGGTATTGCTGATTTGCACTTGTTGAATCAAATCGCCGATTTGCGTGCACAATTTTTGTTTCTTGGTTTGCCGGCAACTGCCTGGATCAAATAGATACGACGTTTTTTCCTCAGTCCTATCGTCCAGCTCATCCACAGAGTGCCGGCCTGCTTCGTACATGCCCCAAGAGAGCGCGGTCAGTAAGGAGCAGATTATTGCAGTGACTGCTAAATAAAATTGCCATGAACGGTGCGGCCGCACGACAACACGCTGGGAGAGGATCTGCGGTTTTTTCTGGAAAAGCCTGAACACCGTTAAGCGCCTCGCCGATGCAAATTCGATTTATGCGCGAACACCGGAGTATTCAGCATTGTCAAGGCAGGAGCGGAACCTGATTGATGCCGAGGGTTTCGGGTAAGCCGAATAGGATGTTCATATTTTGTATCGCTTGCCCTGCCGCACCTTTGACTAGATTATCGGTTACCGATAGGATCACGACAGTATCGCTGTTTTGCGGTTGGTGCACGGCGATGCGGCAAAGGTTGGAACCGCGCACGGAGCGGGTTTCCGGATGTTTACCGGCGGGCAGCACATCGACAAAAGCTTCATTCTGGTAACGTTTCTCGTACAGCGTTTGCAAATCCACCTGTTTGGTCAGCTTGGCGTAGAGCGTTGCATGAATGCCGCGAATCATCGGGACCAGATGCGGAACAAACGTCAAACCGACCGGTTTCTTGGCTATATTGGAAAGACCTTGTTTAATCTCCGGCAGATGCCGGTGCCCCGGAACACCGTAAGCTTTGAAATTATCCGATGCTTCGGCGTGCAGGGTATGTACCTCGGCTTTTCGTCCGGCGCCGGAAACGCCGGATTTGACATCGGCGATCAGATGTTTGATATCGATCACACCAGCCTCGATCAGCGGCAGGAAGCCCAGTTGCACGGCGGTTGGATAACAACCCGGATTGGCGATCAGACGGGCATTCTTGACTTGCTCGCGATTAATTTCCGGTAAGCCGTATACAGCCTCGGCAACCAGATTAGGACAAGCATGCTGCATGCCATACCATTTTTCCCATTCTGCGACATCCTTGATACGAAAATCAGCCGCCAGATCGATGACTTTTACATCCGCTTTCAACAGGGATTCCGCTTGCTGCATGGCAATGCCATTCGGTGTGGCAAAAAAAACCACATCGCACTTGGTGAGTTTGGCGTCAGCAGGATCGCTGAATTTGAGGTCGATATGTCCGCGCAGATTGGTGAATAATTCCGCCACATTCATGCCCGCTTCGCTGCGCGATGTAATCGCTTTGATTTTCACTTTGGGATGTTGCGCCAGTAAGCGCAATAACTCTACGCCTGTGTAACCGGTTCCACCGACAATGCCGACATTGATCATCGTAACTCCTGTGATATTTCTTCGCTATAGGTTTTACTTATTTGCTATCCAATAAAAAAGCCGCCCGGAAAGAGGCGGCTTTTTGATAATTCCTGCGATAAAAAATTATCGTTTAGAGAATTGTTTGCGTCGCCGGGCTTTCCGCAAGCCTACTTTTTTCCTTTCTACTTCACGTGCATCGCGGGTAACCAGTCCTGCTTTACTGAGTACAGATTTTAAAGCTGAATCATAGTCAATCAGTGCACGCGTAATGCCATGACGTACTGCACCAGCCTGACCGGATTCGCCGCCGCCATGAATGTTTACCATAATATCAAAAGTATTGGCATTATTTGTAAGTTCCAGCGGTTGTCTTGCGATCATGCGGCCTGTTTCGCGAGAGAAGTAAACATCAATCGGTTTATCGTTGATGATAATCGCGCCTTTTCCCGGTTTAATAAAAACACGGGCAACAGCGCTTTTACGCCGGCCAGTACCATAATTATATTGAGTAGCCATAGATATTATGCTCTAATTTCAAGTGGTTTTGGTTGTTGAGCGGCATGTGGATGCGTATCGCCAGCATATATTTTCAATTTCTTTAGCATCGCATAACCCAGTGGTCCTTTAGGTAACATGCCTTTGACAGCCTTCTCAAGCGGACGGGTTGGAAAACGCGCGTGCATTTTCTTGAAATTGGTTGCGTAGATCCCGCCTGGATAGCCGCTATGGCGATAATAAATTTTATCTTCCGCTTTATTGCCCGTGACACGCAATTTGTCGGCATTGACCACAACGATATAATCGCCGGTATCAACGTGCGGTGTGTAAATGGGTTTGTGTTTACCGCGTAAACGGTAAGCAATCTGCGAAGCAAGGCGGCCTAAAACTTTACCGGTCGCGTCAATGACAAACCAGTCATGATTTACTTCGTGTGGTTTGGCTGAAAATGTTTTCACAAAAACCTGTCCTGCGTATTCAAAAAGAGCCGCGAATTTTAAGTCAGGGATCAACAAAAGTCAAATATAGAATGCGTTATTTTATGCCGGGTTGGCGTATTTTTGCAGTAAACCGGAAGCCAGCACGGCTTACCGAAGAATGATGGATTTTAAACCAATCGCCGCTATAATCTCATCCTATAAGGAATGACAAGCATTCCGCCTTAACGTATCAATCACATACCGAGAGACCCGCTTTGAAAGAAAAACCAGAAACCAATTCATCTGTTGAGGCAACACCGGCCAATTTTATCCGCAATATTATCGACGAAGATAATCGTTCCGGAAAATGGAACGGACGTGTGGAAACGCGTTTCCCGCCCGAGCCCAATGGCTATTTGCACATCGGCCACGCCAAGAGCATTTGCCTGAATTTCGGTATTGCACATGATTACGGTGGCGTGTGTCACTTGCGTTTCGACGATACCAATCCGGAAAAGGAAGCGCAGGAATATGTCGATTCCATTTGCGACAGCGTGTCGTGGCTGGGGTTCGATTGGGGCAAGCACCTGTATTATTCGTCCGATTACTTCGATCAGCTGTACGAATTCGCCGAATACTTGATCACTCAGAACAAAGCCTACGTCGAGAGTCTTTCCGCCGATGAGATCCGCGAATACCGCGGCACACTCATTCATCCCGGCAAGAACAGTCCCTATCGTGACCGCCCGGCCGCTGAAAGCCTGGATTTATTCCGCCGTATGAAGGCCGGTGAGTTTGCCGACGGTCAATACGTGCTGCGCGCCAAGATCGACATGGCGTCGCCCAACATCAACATGCGTGATCCGGTGATTTACCGCATCCGTCACGTGCATCACCAGCGCACCGGCAATCAATGGTGCATTTATCCGATGTACGATTACACGCATTGTATTTCCGACGCACTGGAGCGCATCACGCACTCCCTGTGTACGTTGGAATTTGAAGATCACCGCCCGTTGTACGATTGGGTACTGGATCAACTGGTAGGTAAAGTGCCGTGCCACCCGCAACAGATCGAATTTGCCCGGCTCAATCTGACCTACACAGTCATGAGCAAGCGCAAACTGATTGAATTGGTGGAGAAAAAACTGGTCGACGGCTGGGACGATCCGCGCCTGAGCACCCTCGCTGGTGTGCGCCGCCGCGGTTTTACGCCGCGTGCGATCCGCCTGTTTGCCGAGCGTATTGGTATCAGCAAGGCGGATTCCTGGATCGACATGAGCGTGCTGGAAGATTGCCTGCGCGAGGACTTAAACGAACATGCGCCGCGCCGTGTTGCCGTTCTGAAGCCGCTCAAACTGATCATCGATAACTACCCGGAAGATCAGCAAGAAGACTGCTTTGCGCCGAATCACCCGCAAAAACCGGAATGGGGCAAACGCACGATCCCGTTTTCCAAAGTGCTGTACATCGAACGTGACGATTTCATGGAAACGCCGGTCAAAGGCTATTTTCGTCTGTCGCCGGGCGCGGAAGTGCGTTTGCGTTATGCCTATCTGGTCAAATGCGTCAGCATCGATAAAAATGCGCAAGGTGACATCGAAGCGATTCACTGCACTTACGATCCCGATACCAAAAGCGGAACGCCCGGCGCGGATAGCCGCAAAGTCAAAGGCAATATCCATTGGCTCTCGGTCAAGCATGCGCAAGTAGCGGAAGTGCGCTTGTACGACCGCTTGTTTACCGATCCCCATCCGGATAGCGGCGACAAGGACTACAAAACCGCACTGAATCCCGGATCGAAACAAATCATCACCGCGTATGTGGAACAATCGCTGTGCGATGCGCAACCGGAACAAAGCTTCCAGTTCGAGCGTAACGGCTATTTTGTCGCCGACCGGCTCGATATGAAACCCGGTAAGCCGGTGTTCAATCGCGCGGTGACGTTGCGCGATTCGTGGGGGAAGGCTGTGGCTTCAAGTGTGTAAGGAGACAAAACAGAACCGGACAACCGGGCATTAACGAGGGTCGCCATGAAAAAACTGAAAAATGAGGCTGCTTTATTCAAGGAAGCCATGCTTGCGGGCGTGAAGTATGCGGAAGGACGGGGCGTGGTGCAATTTGAAGCGACCGATTCGGCGAGTGAGAAATTGCTCTACATTTATCGCTTGCTGGTACACGATAAAGTTATGCAGCCCTTACCGGAAGATCAAGTCGCCGAGAAAACCATGCGGCATAAGCTTACCCTGTGGTATGCCAAACAGCTGCCAAAAGATCATCCGCTGTTGAAGTGATATCTAATAGAGATGTATCAAAGGCGAAGAACATTGTATTGGATGGATAACTTGTTGCAGCGATCAGATCGCGAATTAAGAATGAAGAAACAAAAATTTTCTCAATTCACGACCTGGATTTCTTAATTACTTCGGTGCTTCCTTTTTAGGTTTTTTCGCTTCCTTGGTTTTGCGTTGCTGTCCTTTGGCCATGATGGTCTCCTTATGTGATGGTTACTACATCATAAACTGAATGGTACCGTTTGTGTTGCCATGCATGCAGCGTGCGTGTGCGCTTTGTGGCTGTGCTGTCAGTCGATATAGAAAATCCCCGTTGCCGGATCATTTTCCAATCGGTGTGGCCGTTCTGGCGGCATACGCCGTAGCGGAAAGAGGGCGGTAATTCCGGGAATTTGAAGCGCAGATCGTAGAACCAAGCGCACTGTCCTTGTTCCGAAATATCGATGCGTTCCAGCACCGGGAATTGGGCAAATGCCCGGAAGGGCGCAAAAGCGGGGTGCAGCCAGGCTTCGCGGGCGAGCTTTATTTCTGCCGGATCGCCGCCGAATTGCTGCTGGAGCTGCCAGTTATTTTCCGCAACCGGGCGATATAAGCGGCAGCCATCCGGGTGAGCAGCCAAGTGGTTTGATTGTGTTGCGGATGACTGAATGGTAATAAGCTCACATTAGCGAGGTGATAGTTGTCATCGTGCCGGATGATGATTTTCCAGTGGAACGGCGATAGCGGTCGCGGCAAAGCGCTTTCTTCGCGCTGCCGTTGCGCCATGGCTGGCGCCGCAGCCCGTGCCAGGAGGGCGCCACTTAATGCATGCGTGATGGGATCCACGGTTTAACCGGATTTCGCATGCCTTTCATGTACTACCGGTTCGGTCAACGGTGAGGATTCAAGCGATTCCGGGATTTCATGGGGGGATTGTGTTTCTGTGGCGGTGTCGGCTACGGTTTCTTCATGCGATGTCCTGTAGACCAGATGATCCAAGGATTCCGCATACTTCAGTTTGTGCGCCAGAAAGTCCCGTGTGTTCTGTGAATTTTCCGAGTCATCCTGCATCCAGTAGGCGAAAGTCGCGAGGTATATTGTCGTTAGCGCGGTTTCCTCCAGCGCGCGGCGCACCGAGGTGGCATCGCGTTGCGCGGCTTCGCGCAGCCATTGCACGGTGCGGCTGACGCGCATGATGGCGGGAATCTGGATATGCAGGTGACCGGGCTCCAGCTTGGCGCCGATCATCTGCCGCGTAACCTTACGGTGTGCGGTCAAGGCATCCAGCCAAGCCATCGTGAGTAACTGCAAGCGTTCGCGTGGCGGCAGCGACATGAATTCAACCGTTTCCGCCGCCCGTAGCATCTGGCTGTCGGCCCGGTCGAACCAGGCATCGACCAGATCTTCCTTTTCGCGGAAATGAACCCGGATTTCATCCAGCGTAATATCGAGTTCCGCCGCTACATCAAACAACCGTACCGCTTCCCAGTTAGAACGTTCCGCGATGGCGATTGCCGTATCAACAATTGCTTCACGTAAATCAAGCTTACTTTTCTTCATCTCGATCCTCCACATAGCGTTAACAGGAGTGGCGTGATGCGATGCCGTTTTCACTATAACACACTCAAAAATGCGATGTGATGCGGTCACAAATATTCAGAGATCGCTGAACGCCGGGTGGGATCAACGGATTGGCGGAAAGTAGGGGGTACCCATAATAATGACAAATATCCTGGTAAAAAAGCAGTATCAACTATGGCTATCTTGTTGTTCTAACACTTATTATAGAAAGGCACTTATTTTTATGGTGGTTCATCCGGTAAACCAGCGTTAATTTTTCCTACATGCTTGTAACTTGATGAATATATAATTTATTTCGCATTATTGCCGTGAAATTTGATACTGAGCATCTTGCAAAAAACTTTTTTATTTTTTAATGATGAGACGAGTGATCGTTAGATTGCGTGCACCTCGGCACAACAATAATACTGGCCGCATCGGCTCACGCTACAGTGCTGACTTTCGATTTGGACCCGGATATACCGAACTATGGTGATATTCCCGGAAGCTACGGCGATAACGTGAGCGCCGCAAGCGACGCGGTTGGAACGTATTTGATGGGTAACGGCTATACGCCCAATGTGACGACCGAATACCGCACATGGCAAATCAGCACCGATACGGTGGCCTACAATAATCTGGATTTTGGCATGATAGGTACGGCGATTTGTCGAAAGTAGCTTTTAGCGTGACCAGTAGCGATCATTTCGCGGAAATCACCCTGGTGCCTGAACCCGGTTGGGCGATTCGCTTGAACAGCTTTGATATGGCCGGTTACCCTGTTACCGATCACCCTAATTCTCAAGTGCGGATTCTGGATGGCACCAGTAATACGATATTGGTTGATTATTCACCCGTAACAATCTTAGGGTCGGGCGGAACACATAGTACTTTCACACCCGGGCTGACGCATAATGGCCCTATATCGATCCGCTTCGGTTATAACGATTGGAATGTGGGTATCGACAATATCAATTTCGATCAAGTGACCGCCGTACCCGAGCCCGAAACCTATGCAATGCTGCTGGCTGGATTGGGATTGATCGGTTTCATGGCGCGGCGCAGAAAGCAAAGCGTTTAAGTTAGTCTAACAATATTTGAAGACAACCCCGTCCGAGTGGCGGGGTTTGTTTTTGTGCCAGAACTGGTTTTATCAAGAAGAAAATTCTATGGCGTAAGAGAAGTGGGTGTTTCAAGCATGACTGCCGGAAGCCCGGTCAGATCGCATCGTCAGCGCAATCCTTTTGCGCTTCTCATCCACTTCCACCACTCTGACGGTGACCACTTGACCCACTTTCACTACCGTATGCGGGTCTTTGACGAACTTGTCCGCCAGTGCCGAGATGTGCACCAGGCCGTCTTGATGCACGCCGATGTCGACGAACGCGCCGAACGCCGCGACGTTGGTGACCACGCCTTCGAGCACCATGCCGGGGTGCAGGTCCTTGATCGATTCGACGCCTTCCTTGAACGTGGCGGTTTTGAACGATGAACGCGGGTCGCGGCCGGGTTTTTCCAGTTCATGCAGGATGTCTTTCACGGTCGGCAGACCGAATTGGGCGGTGACGTACTTTTCCGGGCGGATCGATTGTAACGCGGACGAATTACCGATCAAGGCCGTGACATTGAGTTTA
This sequence comes from Nitrosomonas sp. Is24, assembly GCF_033063335.1. Taxonomy (NCBI): domain Bacteria; kingdom Pseudomonadati; phylum Pseudomonadota; class Betaproteobacteria; order Nitrosomonadales; family Nitrosomonadaceae; genus Nitrosomonas; species Nitrosomonas sp. Is24. Next base: position 689,836 of record NZ_JAWJZG010000001.1, read on the forward strand.
ATGTCATTCAGAATTTGCTCGACCAATGGGTACGATTCCGGGTGCACGGCCGAGGCGTCGAGCGGGTTGGCGCCGTTCGGGATGCGCAGGAATCCGGCGGCCTGCTCGAAAGTTTTCTCGCCTAACCCCGGTACTTTCAGCAATTCGGCACGCTTGGCAAACCGGCCTTTGCCGTCGCGGTAAGCGACGATATTGTGCGCGATTTTGCCGCTCAGCCCGGCCACGTAGCGCAACAAAGCCGGGGAGGCGGTGTTGACATCGACACCGACGGCGTTGACGCTGTCCTCCACCACGGCGTCGAGCGATTGCGCCAGCTGGCCTTGATTGACGTCATGCTGGTACTGGCCGACACCGATCGATTTCGGGTCGATCTTGACCAATTCGGCCAGCGGGTCTTGCAACCGGCGCGCAATCGACACCGCGCCGCGCAGCGACACATCCAGATCCGGCAATTCCTCGGACGCGAGTTCGGACGCGGAATACACCGAAGCTCCGGCTTCCGACACCATGATCGACGTCAGCTTGAGCTGCGGATAACGCTTGATCAGCTCCTTCGCCAATTGATCGGTTTCGCGCGATGCGGTGCCGTTGCCGATGGCGATCAGTGTGGCCTGGTGGCGCTCGGCCAGTTGTTTTAGGGTTTGAATTGCGCCATCCCAATCGTTCTTTGGCGCATGCGGATAAATCGTCGCGGTATCGAGCACTTTGCCGGTGGCGTCGACCACCGCCACCTTCACACCGGTGCGTAAGCCCGGATCGAGTCCGATGGTCACGCGCGCACCGGCGGGCGGGGCGAGCAGCAGCGCTTTGAGATTCTGCGCGAACACTCTGATCGCCTCGGTTTCCGCATGCTCCTGCAAATTGCTCATCAATTCGGTTTCCAGGTGCGAGAAAATTTTTGTGCGCCAAGCGGCGCGCGCCGTGTCGATCAACCAGCCGTCCGCCGCACGGTTCTGGTCGCGGATATTGAATTGCCGCGCGATCTGCTGTTCGCAAGGATTGAGCGTCAAGTTGCGGGTTTTTTCCTCCAATTCGGAATCAAGCAGCAGCTTGATCTTCAACACCCCTTCGCGTTCTCCGCGCAGCAACGCCAGCGCGCGATGCGACGGGATTTTTGTGATGGCTTCACTGTAATCGTGGTAATCGGTGTATTTGGTATCGCCGTCCTTTTTGTCCTTGGCCACTTTCGCGGTCAGTACGCCATGCGTGCGCAAATAATCGCGCAAGGTTTGCAACAGCGGCGCATGTTCGGCAAAACGCTCGATCAAAATATGCTGCGCGCCTTCCAGCGCGGCGGCCGCATCGGCAACGCCGGGATTGTCGCCTTCCTCGCTGGTGAACGGCGCTTTCAAGTACTTGGCGGCCTCCACAAGCGGATCGAGCCGCGGATCGTTCAGCAGCGTATCCGCCAGCGGCTGCAACCCCGCCTCCAGCGCAATCTGCGCCTTGGTGCGGCGTTTCTTGCGGTACGGCAAGTACAAATCCTCCAGATGCGCTTTATCCGCCGCATGCGTCAACGCATCGAGCAACGGCGGTGTCATCTTGCCAAGCTTCTCAATCGCCCCGATGATCGCCGAGCGCCGCTTCTCCAGCTCGCGCAAACCATGCAAGCGCTCCGCCAGCAACCGCAACTGCGCATCGTCCAACCCGCCGGTTGCCTCCTTGCGGTAACGCGCAATGAACGGTACCGTCGCCCCTTCGTCGAGCAATTGGATGGTGGCTTGGATTTGCGAGAATTTAACCGCGAGTTCGGTGGCGAGGCGTTGTTCGATGGAAGGCAGCATGGGGTTGTGTTTGAATAAAGACAGGGAGAGGATGGTAAACCAAGAGGAGGTGGGGTCGCAATGGGTTGCACCAGCCAAGTAAAATTGACTCAACAGGTCATATTCAGATATTTTCAAATTATTTTGAGAACTTATTCATTCATCTTGCGTATAAAACAGGGAAAGTGGCTGCATGACCAAAACTGAAGCGCAAACCCGTTCGGAGTTAATTGATAGGTTGCTGGCGCAATCGGGCTGGAATGTCAAAGATCCAACGCAGGTCATTGAAGAATTCGACATTGTGACTCCGCTTCCGGAAGGTGTTGCCGAGCCGCGCACGCGGTATGAGGGGCATCAGTTCAGCGATTATGTTTTGCTTGGCAAGGACCGGAAACCGCTCGCGGTGATCGAGGCGAAGAAGACCGCTCGGGATGCTGCCCTGGGCCGTGAGCAGGCCAAGCAATACTGCTACAACATCCAGAAGCAGCTGGGCGGTGAGTTGCCGTTCTGCTTCTATACCAATGGCCATGATCTCTATTTCTGGGATTTGGAAAACGCTCCGCCCCGAAAGGTCGCCGGTTTTCCCACGCGCGACGATCTGGAGCGATTCGCCTACATCCGCCGCAATCGCAAGCCACTGACACAGGAATTCATCAATACTTCCATTGCTGGGCGTGATTACCAGATCCGTGCGATTCGCTCGGTGCTTGAAGGCATCGAACAAAAAAAGCGCGATTTTCTGCTGGTGATGGCTACCGGAACTGGCAAAACCCGCACCTGTATTGCCATGGTCGATGCACTGATGCGTGCGGGGCATGCCGAGAAAGTGTTGTTTTTGGTCGACCGTATTGCGCTGCGCGATCAGGCACTGGCGGCTTTCAAGGAGCACATGCCCAACGAGCCACGCTGGCCTAATTTAAGTGAAAAGCTGATCGCCACAGACCGTCGCGTGTATGTCGCTACCTATCCGACCATGCTCAACATCATTCGGGACGAGTCGCAACATTTGTCTCCGCACTTTTTCGATTTTATCGTCGTCGATGAAAGTCATCGTTCCATATACAACACGTTTGGCGAAGTGCTCGACTATTTCAAAACCATCACGCTGGGTCTAACGGCGACGCCGACCGACATCATCGACCACAACACCTTCCAGCTTTTCCATTGTGAAGATGGTTTGCCGACTTTCGCCTACACCTTTGAGGAGGCCGTGAACAACGTGCCGCCATACCTCTGCAACTTTCAGGTCATGAAGATTCAGACCAAGTTCCAGATGGAGGGTATCAGCAAGCGCACGATTACGCTGGAAGACCAGAAAAAGCTGATCCTGCAGGGCAAAGAAGTTGAAGAAATCAACTTCGACGGCTCACAGCTCGAAAAACAGGTGATCAATAAAGGCACAAACACCCTGATCGTCCGAGAATTCATGGAAGAGAGCATCAAGGACGCCAGCGGCGTACTTCCAGGTAAAACCATCTTCTTTTGCGCCACCAAGGCCCACGCCCGGCGCATGGAAGAAATCTTCGACAAGCTCTACCCGCAATACCATGGTGAACTGGCCAAGGTGCTGGTGTCGGACGATCCGCGCGTCTACGGCAAAGGCGGACTGCTTGATCAATTCACCCACAACGATATGCCGCGCATCGCCATCAGTGTGGATATGCTCGATACCGGCATCGATGTGCGCGAGATCGTCAACCTCGTATTCGCCAAGCCGGTGTATTCGTACACCAAGTTCTGGCAAATGGTCGGGCGCGGCACGCGCTTGCTGGAAACCAGCAAACCCAAACCCTGGTGCCTGGAAAAAGACGTGTTTCTGATCCTCGACTGCTGGGACAACTTCGAGTATTTCAAACTCAATCCCAAAGGCATGGAACTGAAAGCCCAATTACCGCTGCCGGTGCGGCTGGTGGGGCTGCGGCTCGATAAGATCGAAAAGGCCAATGACAGCGGTCATACCGATATTGCCGCGCGCGAAGTTGCTAAGCTGCGCCAGCAAATTGCTGCGCTACCCAAAGATTCGGTGGTGATCAAGGAAGCCGCCGCCGCGCTGGTGCGGCTGGAAGACGAAAACTTCTGGATCAGCCTCAGCCACGACCGTCTGGAATTTTTGCGTGCCGAAATCAAGCCGCTGTTTCGCACGGTTTCCGAGGCCGATTTCAAAGCCATGCGTTTCGAGCGCGACCTGCTGGAGTATTCACTGGCCGTGCTGAGTGAAGATAAGGAACAAGCCGAGACGCTCAAGGAAGGCATCGTCGAACAGATCAGCGAACTGCCGCTCTCGGTCAGTTTTGTAAAGCAGGAAGAAACCCTGATCCGCGCTGCGCAAGCCAGCCACTTCTGGGTCAAAGCTGGCGAAGATGCGCTTGACGAAATGGTCGCCAAGCTCGGGCCGTTGATGAAATTTCGCGAACCAAGTGCCGTTCAGGAGCAAACCCACCTCGATCTGATCGACGAACTGCACAAAAAGGAATGGGTGGAATTCGGTCCGCAGCACGAAGCCGTGAGCATCACTCGCTACCGTGAAATGGTCGAGGCCTTGATTGCCGATCTGACCGGGCACAATCCGGTACTGCTGAAAATCAAAAACGGCGAAACCGTGAATGAAGGGGAAGCCAAAGCGCTGGCCGAGTTGCTGCACGAGGAACATCCGCACATTACCGAAGACTTGCTGCGCCAGGTGTATAGGAATCGCAAAGCGCGCTTTATCCAGTTCATCCGGCACATTTTGGGTATTGAAGCACTCAAGAGCTTTCCGGATGAAGTCAGCGCCGCTTTCGATCAATTCATCCGCGACCACACGATACTCGGCAGCCAGCAACTGGAATTCCTCAGCTTGCTGAAGAAATTCATCATCGAACGCGAAAAAGTGGAGAAGAAAGACCTGATCAATGCACCGTTCACGATCATCCACCCGCAAGGCATCCGTGGCGTGTTCAGCCCGGCCGAAATCGACGAAATCCTGCAGCTGACCGCACAGTTGGCTGCTTAAAAAAACAGGTAATCCCATGCTGCAAAATAACCCCGAACTCAAAAGCAAGATCGATCAGCTCTGGAACAAATTCTGGGCTGGCGGCATTAGTAATCCGCTCACCGCCATCGAACAGATCACCTATCTGCTGTTCATGAAACGGCTGGACGAACTGGACCTCAAGCGTCAATCCGATGCCGAATGGACCGGCGAAAAATACATCTCCAAATTCGAGGGCAAATGGATACCGCCGGAATATCGAGCCAAGTCAAGAGATGGCGACACCCAAAGTGAGACGGACAAAAAACTCGTCGACGGCAAAATGTACGAAATCGACAAGCGCACCCTGCGCTGGAGCGAGTTTAAACGCATGCAGGCCGAAGAAATGCTACAACACGTACAGGGCAAAGTGTTTCCCTTCCTCAAGGATCTCAACGGCACGGCGTCCAACTTCACCCATCACATGAAAAACGCCGTGTTCATCATTCCCAAGCCAGCTCTGCTGGTGGAGGCGGTGAAGACCATCGACGACATTTTCGAGGTGATGGAACGCGACTCGCGCGAAAAAGGCCAGGCTTTTCAGGACATCCAGGGCGATGTCTACGAAATGCTGCTGTCCGAGATCGCCACCGCGGGCAAGAACGGCCAGTTCCGCACCCCGCGCCATATCATCAAACTGATGACCGAACTGGTGCAGCCGCAGCTCGGTCACAAAATTGCCGATCCGGCTTGTGGTTCCAGCGGATTCCTGCTTGGCGCCTACCAGTACATCGTCACGCAACTGGCCATCAAGGCCGGCACGACGAATCTCCTGCCGGATGAAGACGGCTTCGTGCGCACCTCGGTCGCCGCCGCCCTCACCGAAAAAGCCCAAGCCATTCTGGCCAGCTCGCTATGGGGTTACGACATCGACGCCACGATGGTGCGCCTCGGGCTGATGAACCTGATGATGCACGGCATCGACGAGCCGCACATCGACTACAAGGACACCCTCAGCAAGAGCTACACCGAGGAAGCCGAATACGACATCGTGATGGCCAACCCGCCGTTTACCGGCAGCATCGACAAGGGCGACATCAACGAAGCCCTGAGTCTTTCCACCACCAAAACTGAGCTGTTGTTTGTCGAAAACATCTACCGCCTACTGAAAAAGGGCGGCACCGCCTGCGTCATCGTGCCGCAAGGCGTGCTGTTCGGCTCCGGTGGTGCGTTCAAAACGCTGCGCAAAATCCTGATCGAGCGCTGCGAACTGAAAGCGGTCATCGCCATGCCGAGCGGCGTATTCAAACCCTATGCCGGGGTCAGCACCGCCATTCTGCTGTTTACCAAGGTGTGGGGGCCGTTGGACAAGGTCGCACAACCGGCGACCGAATACGTCTGGTTCTATGATATGTGTGCGGACGGCTACAGCCTGGACGACAGACGCACCAAGCAGGAAGGCTATGGCGATTTGCAGGATATCGTCACTCGCTACCAAGCCCGCTATCCCGAAACCGATACCGATCGCACCGCCCAATGTTTCATGGTGCCGCGCGCCGACATCGAGGCCGAAGATTACGACCTGTCGTTGTCGCGATACAAGCAGGATGTGTTCGAGGAAGTGCATTATGATCCACCCAGTGTGATTCTGGATCGGTTGATTCAAGCCGAGGTTGGGAATGTGAACGAGGCTGATCTGGCCAAGGTGCAAAGCGGGATTGTGCGTGAGTTGCTGGAGTTGAAGGGGATGGTGGGATGACTGAACTGATGCTTCAAACTCTCGGCTCAGTTATTTCAATTGCCAAGGGTAAAAAACATGAGATAACAGATTCACCCTCTGGCAAAGCAAAACGTCTAATAGGCATCGACGATCTCCGGAACGATGATCTGATTCGTTACACAGATGATACTAGCGGTATCGAAGCGATTTCAGAGGACGTTTTGATTGCTTGGGATGGCGCCAACGCGGGAACAATTGGCTTCGGAAAAAGAGGCTATATCGGCAGTACTATTGCGCGCCTTCGAGTCAGAGCTGATATTCATCTGTTTGCGCCCTTTCTCGCAATGTACCTGAAGTCTAAGTTCGATTATCTGCGACAGACAGCCACGGGTGCAACGATTCCACACATCAACAGAAATGCACTGGAAAGCATCCCGTTGCCAACTATTGAATTTGCCGACCAAATCCGCATTGCCCATCTGCTCGGCAAAGTGGAAGGACTGATCGCCCAGCGCAAACAACACCTGCAACAACTCGACGACCTGCTCAAAAGCGTGTTTCTGGAGATGTTTGGATCCACGAGCCCCAACTATGAGGTTTGGCCGCTGGTTGAGATTCGCGAACTCGCGGCAAAGCACAAGGGTGCGATGCGGACAGGGCCTTTTGGCTCCAATTTGCTGCACAGCGAATTTATTCCTGAAGGCGATGTGGCAGTGCTAGGCATAGATAACGCTGTTCAGAATCGATTTGCCTGGGGCGAACATCGTTTCATTTCCAATCAGAAGTATGAAGAGCTCCAAAACTATCGAATTTTTCCGGGTGACGTAATCGTGACGATCATGGGTACTATTGGTCGTTCGGCGGTAATACCTGACGACATTCCTATCGCGATCAATACCAAGCATCTCGCAGCGATTACTCTTGACCGAGAATTAGCCAACCCGTTGTTTTTGTCTTACTCGATTCACTCTAGCCCCTTTGTTTTGAGGCAGTTCGCTAGCAAGAATCGAGGAGCAATCATGAGCGGCCTTAACTTGGGCATCATCAAGGAAATCAAGATTAAGCGCCCACCGATTGCTCTGCAAAATCGTTTTGCCGATATACACACGCGCGTTGACCAGCTGAAATCCCGCTACCAGCAAAGCCTCACCGATCTCGAATCTCTCTACGGCGCGTTGAGCCAGCAAGCGTTCAAGGGCGAGCTGGATCTGTCGCGGATGCGGTTGGATTGACATTCATTTCAAGGCGATTCGGGAGAATCAACGACCAAGTACCGACTAAGTAACCGATCAAGTCAGCTGACGGTTTCCAGCCGTTTCCAACCCGCCCCCACACTTCCAGCACAACTGAAAATTGGCCGGATTCTCCTCGCCGCAGGATGGGCATTGCACGTTGCCGGTAGTGACCGGGGTATTTTCGTAGGTTTCAATCACATGTTTGCCACGTTCATAGTCTTCGTCGCGCTTGATCCATACTTCCGGGCAGGCGTGGTGAACCGGTATTTCTCCGGCCATGCCTTGCGCGTACTGGTTGAAAATTTGCGCCGGAATGTAGGCGTGTGCGAGGAACGCGGCAGCGGCGTCGATAAAGTGGTTTCCCAGTCCGAGTATTACCAGCTCCCGGCTCCCTTGTTTGAGACGACTAACGATCACAACCGAGTTGTCCTCTTCGCTCATCGTGAATTTCGTGCCATGGATAAAGAGGATCGTATTCGAGCCTGTTACCTGCATGCCTGTCTGCGCTATGTGCAACGTGACTTCATGACCAATACCACCCTTCGGGAACGGTTTGGAATTGAAGAAAAGAACAGCTCTATGGCCTCACGAATCATCAAGGATACGATGGAAGCTGACCTTATTCGCTGTCATGATGAAACTGTCGGCAGTAAGGCTAGAAAGTATCTGCCGTGGTGGGCATAACAGAGTCAACAGATTTGCTTGACTGTTGCTTGACTGGAATGGTGTTATCTCAATTGCCATTAAATATAGTCATTATTAATCAGTTATCTGATGACTTATATTTGCTTGATCAGTATTTAATGGAGCGCACCAATATCCCTTTGCCGACGGGAACGGCCGGATGGGGCGGCAGCGGATGAACGAGCGGATGCGACACCTTTCGTCGAATATATGCTGAGCAAGTTACTTGCTGCTATCAGTGAGGCGGTCGATATCCATCAAACGACCGACCAAGTAACCGATCAAGTAGTAAAACTTATCCAGGCAATGGGTGGCGGCGAACTTAGCAGTAATGAGCTGATGCAGGCTTTGGGACTGATGCATCGTCCGACTTTCCGGGAAAATTATTTGAATCCGGCATTGGCAGGTGACTGGATCGAGCGCACGCAACCCGATTCACCGCGTAGTCCCACACAACGTTATCGATTAACCCCGAAGGGACGGCAATGGCCTCAACAGCAAATCGGGTGACGAGAGATCAAAAGCCAGCATCAACTCAGGGTTGGCGATGTTCAGCAGCCTCCAACCCACCCCCGCATTTCCAGCACAACTGAAAATTCGCCGGATTCTCCTCGCCGCAGGATGGGCATTGCACGTTGCCAATCGTCACCGGGGTATTTTCGTAGGTTTCAATCACATGTTTGCCGCGTTCATAGTCTTCGTCGCGCTTGATCCATACTTCCGGGCAGGCGTGGTGAACCGGTATTTCTCCGGCCATGCCTTGCGCGTATTGGTTGAAAATTTGCGCCGGAATGTAGGCGTGTGCGAGCAGATCAAGTACTATCTGCGCTTCCATCAGATTATTGGCGGAATAAATTTTTTTCATGCCGTGATGAGTACCCAACAGATCAATCGATTAACTGACAAAAACTATGTGGTTCAGAAATATACAAGCTTATCGTATTACCAGTGGAAATATAACCCCGGATAGCCTGGAAGAGGCGCTTTCCCAGCACGCGTTGCAGCCCTGCATGCAAATGGAATTGCAAAGCCGCGGCTGGCTGACGCCGCGTGACGAGCAGCCGAATTTTGTGCATGCCTATGGCCAGCATTGGTTGATTGCTTTCGGGGTGGAGAAAAAGCTATTGCCCGCTGGGGTGATCAACCAGCATGCGAAGAACCGTATCGTGCAGATCGAGCAGATGCAAGGTTACAAGGCGGGTAAGAAACAGGTGCGCGATATCAAGGAAGCGACCATCGTCGAGTTGCTGCCGCGTGCTTTTGCGCAGCGCCATAAAACCTACGCTTGGATCGATGCGCTGAATAACCGGTTGATTCTGGATACGTCCAGCAGCCATAAAGCCGAGGAATTCATCGAAGTGCTGGTGAAAACGGTGCCCGGAATTACGCTGGCGCCGCTGGAAACGAAGATCTCGCCGTCATCGGCGATGACGCGCTGGCTGACGGTCGATGGCGATTTGCCGTCGATTTTTACCGTCGACCGCGATTGCGAGCTGCAAGGGATGAGTGATGAGAAGGAAACTATCAAGTACTCCCATCATATTTTGGAAGCAGAAGAAACCGCGCGGCACATCCGCGCCGGGAAAAAGGCGATCAAACTCGCCATGACATGGGATAGCAAAATCTCGTTTGTGCTGCAGGACAACTTGCAACTGCGGCGCATTGCACCGCAGGATATTCTGAAGGAATCCACCGAGAGCGCAGAGGAATTATTCGTCAGCGATTTTACCATCATGACCGGCGAGCTGAGCCAGCTGATCACGGATGTCATTGATGCGCTCGGTGGTGAAGATCACAGCTAACGCGGCTCTCAGCGGGCCTGTTTAGTGTTTGCCGGTTTTGGTTTGATCCTTGATTCCCGACAGTACACCGCTGGCGGCTTTGCTGACAATATCAGCCGTCTTTTGTGCCAGACTGGCGCCGGTTTCCACTTGCACATTGCCAACCGAAGCGATCTGCTGCGCAAAAGTCGCTAAGGTTTCCTTCAGCTGCGAGCCTACGTTAGTGCCGGTATTTTTGGCATGGTGGCTCAGATCGAGCAGCACATCGGCAATCAGCCCTTGCGCTGCGGTGGCGGTGTGATGCAGCGTCTCCACGAACAAGCTTTCGAGGCTTTCCAGTTCGGAACGGGTGCGCGCCAATTCGGTATCGGAGAATCGCTTGGCCTGACCTGCGGCTTCTTCGACGGCCAGCTTGGAGGCTTCGGCAAATCTTGCCAGCGCAGAATCCAATCCGGCTACGGCATCGGTAATTTGTGACTTGGCCGCCTGGGTTTGATTGGCTGCTTGTTGCAATTGCTGCGCCGCGCCATCGTGTATCCCTTGCATCACGGCCGTGATGATGCGCCGCAACGATTCCGGATCGATGTTTTTCGCATTCATGGCTTTTAGCGTTAAGCGGTGCACCGTTTCCTGAATATGCGAACCGCTGGCGATGGCTTCACGCACTTCCGCTTCCAGTGCTTTGATATCGTTGTCGCTGCCCGGGGTGTTATTAGGCTCATGGGTATTTTCATTGTGCATGATGACGTGTCCTATAAGAAGGTGAAAAGATGAGGTCCGTTTTCATTGTCCTCTGCTACTTGCGAGTTGGTCAAGGCCATTCATGTAAGGGCGCAAAACTTCCGGGATAGTCACGCTGCCGTCGGCGTTCTGATAGTTTTCCAGCACCGCCACCAGCGTGCGCCCGACGGCCAGGCCGGAGCCATTCAACGTGTGCAGCAGCGCCGGTTTGCCGTTCTCGTTGCGGAAACGTGCTTGCATGCGCCGCGCCTGGAATGCTTCGCAATTGCTGCACGAAGAGATTTCGCGGTAGGTATTCTGCGCGGGCAGCCAGACTTCGATGTCGTAGGTTTTGGCCGCAGAGAAGCCCATATCGCCGGTACACAAGGCCATGACCCGGTACGGCAGCGCCAGCTTTTGCAGAATTTTTTCCGCGTGGCCGACCAGTTGCTCCAGCGCTTCGTACGATTGATCGGGGTGGACGATATGCACCAGCTCGACCTTATCGAACTGATGCTGACGGATCAGCCCACGCGTGTCGCGCCCGTAACTGCCCGCTTCGGAACGGAAGCAGGGCGTATGCGCCACGAATTTCAACGGCAGCGCTTGCAGCGGCACGATGTCATCGCGCACCATGTTGGTGATCGGGACTTCGGCGGTGGGAATGAGGTGGAAACTGGCGGCGGGCGCTTCACCGGGAGCATTTGCGCCACCGGCATGTACGGAAAACAAATCTTCCTCGAATTTGGGCAACTGTCCGGTGCCGCGCAAGCTATCGCGGTTGACCAGATAGGGCACATAGGTTTCGGTGTAGCCGTGTTCCTGCGTGTGCGTATCCAGCATGAATTGCGCCAAAGCGCGGTGCAAACGCGCCAGTCCGCCTTTCATCAGGCTGAAGCGCGCGCCGCTGAGTTTCGCGGCGGTTTCAAAATCCAGCAATCCCAAACCCTCACCGACACTGACGTGATCCTGGATGGCAAAGTCAAATGAACGCGGCTCGCCCCAGCGGCGGATTTGCACGTTGCCGGTTTCGTCTTTGCCTTCCGGTACACTGTCATGCGGCAGATTCGGTATTTCCAGCAAGATTTTCTGCAGCTGCTGCTGAATATGCTCCAAGTGATCTTCCGCTTGTTTCAAGGCATCGCCCAGATGGGCGACTTCGGCCATGATGGCAGAGACATCTTCCCCTTTGCTTTTGGCATGGCCGATTTTTTTCGACGCCGAATTACGCTGCGCTTGCAATTCCTGGGTTTCAGTCTGGACTTTTTTCCGTTCCGCTTCCAGGGCATTGAACGCTTCCACGGGAAAGGCGTAACCTCGTTTGGCCAGCTGCCGGGTGACAGTGTCCAGATCGGTGCGTAATTGTTGAATTTCTAACATGCAAAGACTCCAAAAATAATCGATAGAAACAGATGGCTATATTTTATGCTTGGCTTTCTCATCCAGGTTGCGCAAATAAGCCAGTTTTTCCCGGATTTTCTGCTCCAGGCCATAAGCGGTCGGCTGATAAAAACTGACTTCGGGCATATCTTCTGGAAAATAATTCTCTCCCGCGGCATAGGCTTCCGGGCAATCGTGCGCGTAGCGGTAGGCATCGCCGTAGCCGATATCCTTCATCAGCTTCGTCGGCGCATTGCGCAAATGCACCGGCACACGGCGCGATTTGTCGTGCGCAACCAATGAACGTGCTTTATTGTAAGCCAAATAGGCGGCGTTGCTTTTCGGTGCGCAGGCAAGATACAGCGCCGCTTGCGCCAACGCCAGCTCGCCTTCCGGACTGCCCAGCCGCTCGTAAGTCTCGCACGCATCCAGCGTCAAGCGCAGGGCGCGCGGATCGGCCAGGCCGATGTCTTCCGTGGCCATGCGGATCAACCGCCGTCCGATATACAGCGCATCGGCGCCGCCATCGAGCATGCGGCACAGCCAGTAAAGCGCCGCATCCGGCGAGGATCCGCGTACCGATTTGTGCAACGCGGATATCTGATCGTAAAACGCATCGCCGCCTTTATCGAAGTTGCGATTATTGCGCGACAAGGTATTAACGACCATATCCTTATCGATATGCATGATGGCTCCGGTTTCCGCCGCAGTATGGACTTGCTCGAGCAGATTCAACAGACGCCGGGCGTCGCCGTCGGCGAATTCGATCAACAGTTGTTGTGCTTCAGCGGAAAATTGCAAGTTACCGAGCGCCAGTTTTTGTGCACGCTCCAATAGCTGGGATAATTCCGCTTCCGACAAGGCGGTCAGCACATAAACCTGCGCCCGCGACAGTAACGCGTTATTGACTTCAAACGATGGATTCTCGGTGGTGGCGCCGACAAAGGTGATCAATCCTTGTTCGACATACGGCAGAAAAGCATCTTGCTGCGATTTGTTGAAACGATGCACTTCGTCGACAAACAGGATGGTATGCCGTCCGCTTTGCTGCAACGTCAATTCGGCTTGCTCGATGGCGGCGCGGATGTCCTTGATGCCGGATAGCACGGCGGATAGCGCGATAAATTCGCTGTTGAATTCGGTCGACATGATGCGCGCCAGCGTGGTTTTGCCGGTTCCCGGCGGACCCCACAAAATCATCGAATGCGGTTTGCCCGATTCAAACGCCAGCCGTAACGGTTTTCCGGCGCCGAGCAGATGGCTTTGCCCGATGATATCGTTCAGATGCTTGGGGCGTAATTGTTCCGCCAGCGGTACTTGAGGTTGATTCGGTGCGAACAGACCGGCTTCATTCACGGATGACGTCGGCATTTCCAGGCGGTGTGAATTGGAATAAATCGGCGGGTAGCGTTGGATTTTTGTCCAAATCGGAGAATGACAGAATGGTGGTCTGGCCGAAATTATCGCGTAATGCCATGATCTTGAGCACGCCATCTGGAGAAAAACCCATCTGGATGAACTCGAATGCGCTTTCCTTGCTTTTGGGAATGGCTTCGAGCCATTCCATCTCGTTTTGCACGCCCAGCTCAACCAGCTCAAAATTGTCTTCGATAGCGCTGCTGCCTGCCAACAGCGCAGCCGGGCTGCTGCCGATGGCGATATTGAAGGGCCGTTCGGTGACTTGATTCAGATCGCGATCATAAAACCATACCTTGCTGCCATCGCCAACGATCAATTGCTCGTAAGGTTTGTCATACGTCCAGCGGAATTTTTCCGGACGTTCAAATTGCATCGTGCCTTGCGATTCTTGTACCGTGCGCGCGCTTTTGTCGTACAGCGTTTGAGAGAAATTAGCGCGTACCGTGCGCGTTTGCTGGATGAAGCTTTTCAGGCTGTTGATGGCAGCTGCTTCAGCCCAGTGGGGTGTCAGACTGCTAACGAGCAGGAGAAAAACGAGACAGCTTGAGCGAGCCATAGTATTCCTAAGATGAAATGGGTGTATGAAGCGCATGACGGCAGGGACATTGTTCATTCGTTGCGTGCCGGAGCCAATACTTCCCGGTTGCCGTTGCTTTGCATGGATGAGACCAGACCGGCGCGTTCCATGTCTTCAATAAGACGGGCGGCGCGATTATAGCCGATGCGTAAATTCCTTTGTACCAGGGAAATCGATGCGCGGCGGGTTTTGACGACGATGGCGACCGCTTCATCATAAAGCGGATCGGCTTCGCCTTGCGGTTTTTTCAGTTCGGGCGAATCGCCGCTATCGTTTTCTTCATCACCGGCTTGCAGAATTTCCTCAATGTAATTGGGTTCGCCATGTTCTTTCAGATACTCAACCACTTTGTGGACTTCGTGGTCGGCGACAAAAGCGCCGTGTATGCGTTGCGGGTAGCCGCTGCCTGGCGGTAAATACAGCATATCGCCTTGGCCGAGCAGGGCTTCCGCACCCATTTGATCGAGAATGGTGCGCGAATCGATTTTGCTCGATACTTGAAAGGCAATGCGGGTCGGAATGTTGGCTTTGATCAGACCGGTAATCACATCGACCGACGGGCGTTGTGTCGCCAGCAGCAGATGGATGCCGGATGCGCGCGCTTTTTGCGCCAGCCGGGCGATTAAATGTTCGACTTTCTTACCGGCGACCATCATCAAATCGGCCAATTCGTCGATCACCACGACAATGAGCGGCAGCTCATCCAGATATTCCGGCTCTTCTCCCGGCGGCAACAGTGGGTTAACGACGGGTTCTTCGCTTTTAGCCGCGTCGCGTATTTTCTGATTGTAGCCGCTGAGATTACGCACACCCAATGCCGACATCAGCTTGTAACGCCGTTCCATTTCGCCCACGCACCAGCGCAGCGCGCTGGCGGCTTCGCGCATGTCGGTGACAACCGGTGTGAGCAGATGCGGGATGCCTTCGTATACCGACAATTCCAGCATTTTCGGATCGATCAGGATCAGGCGGGTTTGTTCCGGCGTGGTTTTATAAATCAAGCTGAGAATGACTGCGTTGATCGCGACCGATTTGCCCGATCCGGTGGTTCCGGCGACCAAGGCGTGCGGCATTTTGGCCAGATCGGATACGATCGGACGGCCGCTGATATCCTTACCCAGCGCGATGGTGAGCGGAGAAGGGGAGTCGGCGTAGACCTGCGAGCTGAGGATTTCCTGCAAGCGCACGATTTGCCGTTTCGGATTCGGGATTTCCAACCCCATGCTGGTTTTTCCCGGAATGGTTTCCACCACGCGGATACTGGCGACGGACAAAGCGCGCGCCAGATCCTTAATCAAGTTGATGACTTGATTGCCTTTGACGCCCACGGCGGGCTCGATTTCATAGCGGGTGATCACCGGTCCGGGGAAAGCGGCGACCACTTTGACATCGACGCCGAATTCCTTGAGTTTGCGTTCGATCAAACGGGAGGTGAATTCGAGGGTTTCTTTGGACAGTACCTCAAAATCTTTATCCGGCTCGTCCAGCAGATGCAAAGGCGGCAGCGGCGAATCGGGCAGGTCGGAAAACAGCGAAGGTTGTTTTTCTTTGATGATGCGCTGCGATTTGATAATTACCGTCGTGGGCGGTTCGATATGCAGTAATGGCGTGCTCTCTACGCGTTTTTTTTCGCTTTCGACGATTTTATCGCGCGTCCGTGCGGCAATGATACCGGCGAGTTTATCCTGCCGCGTTTCCCAAGTGTTTATTAGCAGGAGCAGCAGATTTTCGACACTTTCACCGATTTTTTCTACAAATCGCACCCAGGACAACCCGGTAAACTGACTGAAGCCGACAGCGATGAGGATCAACAAGGTCAGTGTCGCGCCGGTAAAACCGAGAATTTGCGACAGATAATGGCTGATGGCATTGCCCAGCATGCCGCCCGGCATCAGTGGCAGGGCAATATTGATGGAATAAAATCGCAGTGATTCCAGTCCACTGCTGGCGGCCAGTAGTAAGAGAAAACCGCCCAAGGTCAGGAACAAGGAGTGACGGTCAAAAATGCCGGCGCTATCGATGCGGCGGTAGCTCCAGGCAATTGCGGACAGAAAGAATGCCACCCACCACCATGCCGATGCGCCGAATAAATACAGCAGCAAATCGGCGAGCCAAGCACCGGCATGTCCACCAGCATTCTGGATTTGGTTGAAATCGCCGCTATGCGACCAACCGGCATCGCCACGGTCGTAACTGAAAAATATCAACACCAGATAAAGTGCCGCGCCCATGAGTATCAGCAGGCCGGATTCCCGCAATAACCGGGCTACTCTGGGTGAGAAGGAATGGCCGCTTGATTTCTTGGCCATCGGCTTGTTAATTAAACTCATGGGTATCTCAGAAACGAAAAATTTTGTCTGGCGGATACGCTGAATTATATAAGAGAATATGCAGTAATTTCTTTAATGCAGCAGTAAATGCATTTAGTTACTGTATTAACAGCGGGTATTGATGTGTGGCAAGTCGTATTCAGCGATCTCAAACGGGCAAAAAGCGCACGCTAAGAAGCTTAAACGGTGTCTGTCGATCTTGAACGCGATAAAATCGCAGGAACCGTCGATTTATCTTTATTGACGATCTGCGGCAGCGTGGAAACCTGGTTTCCGCCGTTTCGTTTCGCGACAAAGAGTGCATCTTCGGCACGTTTACACAATTTTAACTTGTTATCGGTTTCATCCAGCATGGCAATGCCGATGCTGACCATGATTTTATTTTCAGTGTTTTTATCCATTTTGGTAGAAACTTTTTTGCGCACCGATTCGCATACTTTTTTCGCTTCGCATAGATCCGTTTCCGGAAATAAAATAGCAAATACATTGATATCAATGCGATAAAACAGATCGGTGATTCTGATATTGGTTTTAATCTCGTGAGAAATTTGTTTTATCGAATCATTCTTGTTTTTGTAATCATAGTCATCGCTAAATAGCTTAAGCAGATCGAGATCGATAATGGCGATGGAGAAGCTCCGGTGATACCGTCTTGAACGCAAGATTTCCGTATCCAGCTCGGATTCAAAAGCCTGTCTGTTTTTATAGCCAGTGATTGGATCAATCAACACCTGGGTCAGCAAGGTTGACATGTCGATATTCGTTTTTTTGATCTTGATGACCATCAATGCGGAGCAAATAATCAATAACAAAGTCAGTCCGCGATTAAATACCACGACATTCATCGGCATTACAATGCCGGGAGATAGATAAAAGCCAACGATGGTAAGAATAAGCGTCATTGCGGTAATGCAATAGGTAAACCGGATTCCGCTCACCCAGAGGCTGGAAAATACCACCAGCACATACGGTACCGCAGCAGCAACTCCTAATGGAGTATTTAAGTCAACGACAAAAATGCACAGCATTAAGGCTATGACAATGAACATGTTTGCCTGGATTGCACATTCTCTGAATAGGACTTTCAAAGCAGCGGCTGCTGAGATAATTTGGCTACGCATTGGCTATATAGTAATTTGTAAAAAAGTCGGGTTGCTTATTTTTACGGATTCCGGAAATTAAACTTTATGAACAGATAAGCGCATAACTAAATTGATAACAATCAATTTATTATACATTCTTTTAAAAATTAGATTGTAAATTTTGCATGTAAATTTATGCTAACAAATGAAAATTTATCATTGGCTTGCCAGTGGTGATCCGGTCCGGCAATTACTCCTCTAAACGGATAATACGCGTTCCGGCTAACCGGTCATGCAGATACTGGCGATCGCGATCGAATAATGCCCAAATGAATCCGGAGCCAAAAATAAGAATGCTGATCAGTACGAGCTGATAGTAAGAAATAAAATTAATGGGAAAAACCCAATCGATAACGACAAAAATGAATATGCCCGCTAAGGAAAATAAGTACCGGGCAATGGCTTGTTTTTTTGTCAGGCCGTGGCCATCCGCGGTGACAAGCCGCATCTTCCAGGTTTGCATCGCGAGCGTTTGTCCGCCATGGGTCCAGAACCAGGTAAAGTAGTATCCCATGATGGCAAACAGATAGCATTGAAAAAGCGGTTTGAAATAAGCGGCTTGGGTGTCGGCGAAAATAAAATGAAAAATGAAACTGGCGATAAATAAAACAGCCAATATCAAAAGAAAATCATAAATCAGGCAGACGATGCGGCGCCAGAAACTAGGTGTGGAATAGGTCATGTTAATTGTTGTAAATGAAAGTGATGAAACTATCTGTGCGATGACTGCAAATGAATCGCCCGGAATCGATCACATTGTATGTTGAAATGGAATTTAATATAAGCTTTGGTTATTGATAATTATTATCGTTTTCGTTAAAATGTTTATTTGACTGGCTTAATCTGAATCAATGCGCGTTTAATTGCAGTGTAGCGTAGTTCTCAGGGATTGTTGCCGGTGAGTCAAAAATCAAAATCAGCGGTATCCGGCGTATTTTAGATCAAGTAAATAAGAAGTTTGTCTGATTTGTCTATTCTGTAATGCATTCACTATCCCGGAAAAATATTGACTATTTAGGGCGGCAGCAGCGCCTTATTTCATTACCTGGGCTGTTGTTTGTACTCGTTGTTCATGCTGCGTTATTTTATTTTTTGTGGCATCAGCGCTTGATTCCACAGCCGGAACAGGCACTGACATTGTTTGCCGAATTGATTACACCGCCCGCGCCGGTTACGCCGCCAAAAGCATCGCCTGAACCGGCGCCGGTTAAACTCCAGCCGGTAAAAAAGCCGGTGGTCAAACCAAAACAGGAACAGCTGGTAGCGAAATCCCCGAAAGTCTCCGAAAAGAAACAAGCCGAACCGGCGCCGAAACCGGTGCAGGAGCCGGTGACCGAGCAAGTGAAAGCAGCGCCGCCCGTGGCTGAAGCGCCGCCCAAGCAAATGCCAACAGCACCGGTGGCTCTATCTTCGGAATTGTCGGTATCCTGTCCCAAATTAACGCCCCCCGAATATCCCGCAATTTCCCGGCGCATGGGGGAAGAAGGGAAACTGGTGCTGCGTGTGGAATTGGATGAAAACGGGCATATCGATAATGCCAAAGTGCTTAACAGCAGCGGCTATGAACGGCTTGACGCTGCCGCGTTGAGCGCTGTGAAGAGCTGGCAATGCAATCCGTCGCTGCGTGACGGCCAGCCGGTGCGGGCTGTTGCCTTACAACCCTTTAATTTTGTACTGCAAGGAAATTAATTCATGGAACAAGGGCTTGGTTTTTCTCATTTTCTCGATCAGATTGACGGCGTAGGCATGAGCGTGCTGGTGTTGCTGCTGTCGCTCTCGGTGGCGAGCTGGTATCTGATCATCACCAAAAGTATCGCCAATTTGATGGCAAAACGCCGTGCCGAGGCATTTTTAAAACACTTCTGGAGTTTCGATTCGTTGGAGGCGGTGCATGTCGAATTCAGAAATGCCGCGCCGGATAACGCCTTTGCGGAGCTTGCCAAACTGGGCATTGACGCGGCGGCTGATTCCAAAATCCACAGTTCGCACAAATTGGCTGCCGCGGGTGGAACCAGCGAGTTTCTGACACGGACCTTGCGCAACGGTATCGATCAGGAAGCGACGCGGGTTGAAAACGGCCTCACGTTAATCGCAACAGCCGGTTCGGCCGCGCCTTATATCGGTTTGTTTGGAACCGTCTGGGGTATTTATCACGCGTTGATTCAGATCGGACTTTCCGGTCAAGGCACCTTGGACAAAGTGGCCGGTCCGGTCGGCGAAGCGTTGATCATGACCGCGCTGGGGCTGGCAGTGGCCATCCCGGCGGTGCTGGCTTATAACGCTTTTGTCCGCCGTAACCGTATCTGGCTCGCGCGCTTGGAAGCTTTTGCGCATGATCTGTTCATACTGATCACCGTCGGCGATAACAATGAACCGCCGGAAGCCGCATCGCAATCGGCAGTTACGGCTGCAGTTCCCGGAACTGCCGATATCGCGATTGAAAGGGGGCAATAAGAATGGCGTTCGGAAGCATGCAGGATAGCGGGCGCCAGGCGCCCATGTCGGAAATCAATGTGGTGCCGCTGGTGGATGTCATGCTGGTGCTATTGATCATTTTCATCATCACGGCTCCGCTGCTGACGCATTCCGTCAAAATCGATCTGCCGAAAGCGGAAAGCAATCCCAATATTACCCAGCCTGAACATGTCGAGCTGGCGATTCGCGCGGATGGCAGTCTTTTCTGGAACGGTGAGCCGGTGTTGCAGGAACAGCTGGCGCCGCGCTTTGCCGCAAAAGTAGCGCAGGCACCCAATACCGAATTGCATATTCGCGCCGATAAGCTGGCGCATTACGAACATGTCGCCCGGCTCATGAGTATTGCCGCCAAGTCTGGTTTGACAAAAATCGGTTTTATTACCGATCCGTCCGAGCAGTAAAAGCAGTTCAAGGCCGATGATGCAGATCTGCATCACCGGTTAAGTTAATCGCTGCGTTGTTGGGAGGGTGTTTTTTGCTTTTGAAAGATACTCAATCCATCGGCGCGACTCAGTAACGTCAACGCCGCAGCGATCATTCCGCTGGCAATGGCCAATAGCCAGTCGTCAACATGCAGCGGTGCGAGGTGCAGAAATCCGGCCAGCGCAGGGATCTGCACCAGCAAGAGTGACAATCCAATGGTGCTGCTGACGATGTACCACGCAGCACGTGAATGCATACGGCTCAGCACGGCAGTGATTCCCACGCTGGCGGCGATCAAGGTCACCAATGCCATCGCACGGGCATGATCGACATCGTATCCAGCCCCCAGGCTGCGGATGTAAGCCAGCGTCACGATCACAGTTATGGTTAATCCCGCCAATCCCATCACGAACCACTGCCAACTGCTGAAAAAGCGCAATTGCTTTGAGGGCGGCTGGTACACCAATTTTTTGTTGCCGGCTATCTCCTGAAATACCAGCATTGCAGTGGGATGAATGATGAGTTCCAGCCAGACGATATGAATGGGCAAATATAGCATCGGGTATCCAGCCAGCGGAATGAGCGCGGCGGTGAGCACGAGCGGTAAATGAATCATCAGCAGATATTGGAAGCTCAGCTGCAGGTTGGTGAATAATTGCCGCCCTTCGGCGATGGCTTGCACGATACTGTGGAAATTGTCGTCAAGTAACACGATCGCGGCGACTTCGCGTGCGCTGCGGGTGCCGCGTTGTCCCATCGCGATACCGATGTCGGCCGCTTGCAGGGCAGGCACATCGTTAATGCCATCGCCCGTGACGGCGACGATTTCTCCGCTGTTTTGCAGCGTTTGCACCAGTAGCAATTTTTGTGCGGGCACGGCGCGTGCGATCACATCGATGTTGCGCAGAACATCCGATTCACCGCGCGCCAACTGGGTTTGGATTTCATCCGCGGTTACCACCTGCGGTGTGGCTCCACCTAAACCGATTTCTCTGGCGATTGCGCGCGCAGTGGCGGGATGATCCCCGGTTATCATGATGATGCGGATCTGTGCATCGCGGCATAAGCGTACTGCTTCGGACACGCCTTCGCGTACCGGATCCTCGAATGCCAGTACACCGGCGAAAATGAAATCGCGGTCCGGTTCGCCGCCATGCCAGCTCGCGCCATCGATTGTCTGCCAGGCGCAGGCGATTACTTTGTGGCCGCTGCCGGCCAGCTCATCGACGCGTTGTTGCCAGCCGGTAAGTGCCGTTTCATCAAGCTTGCAGCGCGCCAGCACAATTTCCGGAGCACCCTTGACTACGGCGAGCAGCGCATCGTTGGAGCGGATGATGGCGGCTTCGCATTTGCGGTCTTCGGTAAATGGAAAACTGTCAACCACTGCGGCATGCAACGGTGTTGCCAGCGCATTGAGAATAGCCAGATCCACCGGATCGCTGGTTTCGTGGCGCGAGGCCATTGCGGCGATTTCCAGCAAGCGCGCTTCGTTGAAACCTTGTGCCGGGTAACGGTGCGATAACAGTAAGCGGCCTTCCGTCAGTGTGCCGGTTTTATCGGAGCAGATACAGGATACGCGGCCAATGTTTTCCACTACGACAGCGCGTCGTACCAGGGCTTGCCGCTTGGCTAAGCGGTACACGCCAACGCCGAGGAAAAAGGTCAGAACAACCGGAAATTCTTCCGGCAATGCAGCCACTGCAAGCGTTACCGCACTCAGCAGCGCATCCACTAAACCGTGCCCTTGCTCCCAGCGCACCCACGCTAAGCCCAAACAGATGACAGCGGCTGCAGCCAGCAGTATTGCGACGAGGTTGCTGACGGCACTTTGCAGCGGTGTGCGGGCATGCGTGCCGAGCATCGCCGAATGCACGATTTCACCATAGAGGGTTTCCACGCCGGTGAAAACAATACGCAAGCGGACGTTTCCCTTTAACAGGCGCGTACCGGCAAATAGCCAGGATTCACTGGCGATGTGCGCGGCGTGTTCCTGATGTGGCAAAGCGGCGACGGCGATTTTACGTACTGGGAAGGCTTCTCCCGTCAGTAACGATTCATCGCATAATACATCGTCGGCATATTCGATCAGTCCATCGGCAGGGCATGATTCGCCCGTGCCAAGCAGCACCAAATCGCCGGGAACCAGTTCCGCCGCAGCGATCCGCCGCTGCTGACCGTCGCGTATCACGGTGGTTTGCGCCGCCAGGCAGCTGCTCAGACCGGCTACGGAAGCTTGCGTGCGCCGGTGCAGATAAGCATCCATACCGAGAAAAGGAATCAGCGCCACCAGCAGAATCAAGGCTTCGGCTAATTCTCCGACAATCAAAAACAATGCGCTGGTGCCGAGCAGGAACCACAACATCGGATCTTGCAGGGTATTACGTAGAATATCCCGCCAGCCGGACGGCGGTATTTCAACGATGCGATTATCGCCATATTGCTGCTGGAGAATTTTTATTTGTGCGGAATCAAGCCCATCTTGCAATGAGCCGGGAATATTCAGACGATCCGGGGGCGCGTAGCGCAGCATCTTAAATGTTGATTCGGGTTGGCCTGAAACAGTATGGGTAAGCTACATCAAAGCAATTATTGTGAACGATAACCGCGCTGACTGATGTGACTGTTACGAAAAGATTGGAGCTGTGGTGATGAGAATTGCTTCTCTGCATAATCCGCAATAAAAAACGGCTCCTCATAACTGCTAGGAGCCGTTTGATAATCGCTCAACCGATTATTTTTTACCGGCGTCGGCACCCAGTCTTTCGCCTGACTCAGGATCTTTATATAAGCTTGGCGGTTTGTTATAGGGTTTTGGCTCGCCACATCCAGCAAGTATGGCTGTGGCTGTAAATGCGAAAAAGACGATAGCTAAGAGTGAGTATTTCATGAAAATCTCCTTTGTTATTAAAATCAAAAATTGTTTATCAACAAATTTAATGTCACGTTGGAACTTAATCAGCTACAAGTCATATCCGGAATCTAATTCAGCATTAAACTATCTTTCGCAGAAAAAGACCTTTTTAGAAGATCAAATGATTGTGCAACCTAAGAATCTTCTAAACAAGATATGGTTTCATCACGAATAAGAAAATTACTTATTCCTAGTAAGGATAACACTAAAAAAAAAAGTATGGAATATATTACCAACTCTGCCAGCCTGGAAAATCAACCGTGGGCATAACGAATCAGTAAGTCGGTTTGCAGCCAAAAGCAATAATTCAGGAAAAAAACCGGAAAGTTATGCCGTTCAGCTACCCTACGGCTCGTTGGTACGCTTGCAAGCAGCGTTCGCGCGCGAACGTGTGATCAACGATCGGTGCAGGATAATTTAAGGTATGCCAATCGCTCACCCAAGTTTGAATATACGCGAACTGTTTGTCGAATTTTTCCGTTTGCGCGCTCGGATTAAAAATCCTGAAGTAGGGCGCGGCATCAACCCCGCAACCTGCTACCCACTGCCAGTTGCCGACATTGCTCGCCATTTCATAGTCCAGCAATTTTTGCGCGAAATACGCCTCGCCCCAGCGCCAGTCGATGAGCAGGTGTTTGCATAAGAAACTGGCGGTAATCATTCTCACGCGATTGTGCATGGTGCCGGTTGCATTGAGTTCGCGCATACCGGCATCGACCAGCGGATAACCGGTGGTTCCTTCGCACCAGCGCTGGAATTCCGCCGCATCGTTGCGCCATTGAATACGATCGTACTGCGGCTTGAAGCTGCGTTGTGGCGTATGCGGAAAATGCCACAGAATCTGACTGAAAAACTCACGCCAGATCAATTCATTGCAGAAAATATCGCTACGGCTGAATGCATGCTGGAATATTTGCCGGATGCTGACCGTGCCGAAGCGCAGGTGCGGCCCCAGCAACGATGTGGCAGCTAGCGCCGGAAAATCGCGGTCGCGCGCGTAGTGCTGCAACATGTCGTGCTCCAACCGGTAAGCAGGGATGGCCATGGCCGAGCGGGTAAAACCGATATCCGCTAATGACACGTCCGGCAGTGCTACATGTTTGATCAAATTGACCAATTTGGCCGTGGTCGCGTAAGGTGTCAACATCGTCTGGCTGTGCACCTTTCTCCATTTGCGCATGTATGGGGTGTATACCGTATACGCGCCGCCGCCATCCTTGCTGATCTCGTCTTTTTCAAACAGCACATGGTCTTTGTAGGTGCGAAACGCTACCCGCTGTGCTTCCAGCCATTGGCGCACAGCCTCGTCCCGTTCACGGGCGTACGGCTCGTAGTCATGGTTGGTGTAAACCGCGGCAACCGGATATGAACGCAGAATTTGCGCGAAAACTTCCAGTGGTTTGCCGTGATAGAGCGCGAGCGAACTGGCATGCTTTACTTCAAGCTCGGTACGCAAAGCTTGCACAGTGTCGTGA
Organism: Nitrosomonas sp. Is24; assembly: GCF_033063335.1. NCBI lineage: Bacteria > Pseudomonadati > Pseudomonadota > Betaproteobacteria > Nitrosomonadales > Nitrosomonadaceae > Nitrosomonas > Nitrosomonas sp. Is24. The sequence continues at coordinate 714,821 of NZ_JAWJZG010000001.1, forward strand.
ATGAACGTGACGCGGGCATCGTCCTGCGGTAATCCGGCCAGAATGGCCGGGTCGAAAATGAAAATGGGTAAAACCGGGCGTCCCGATGCCAGAGCATGCGAAAGTCCGGCGTTATCGTCCAGACGCAAATCGCGCCGGAACCAAAAAACTGCAAGCGGGGTTGTCATGGTATTGTTCTGCCGGACCGGAAAATTCAGTGATGGTTAAATAAATCCGCCAATGCCGCCGGTAAATGATCGAATTTGAATTGAAAGCCGTATTCTCCCAGCAATCTTTTGGGCGCGATGTGATAACTGTTCAAAGCCAGCGCGGCAGCTTCGCCTAATGCCAGTTTCAGGATAAATGCCGGGGTAGGGAAGAATGCGGGCCGGTGCAATACGTCTCCAAACGCCGTTGCAAACTCACGGTAGCGCACCGGATGCGGTGACACGGCATTGACCGGGCCCCGGTAGCGGGTATCCAGTGCAGCATTGCAGTAGATCGAAACAATATCATCGAGATGTACCCACGGCAACCACTGCTGGCCGTTGCCAACCGGTCCGCCCAAGCCCAATTTGAAAACCGGCAGCAATTTTTTCAGCATGCCGCCATGACTGAGTACCACGCCGGTGCGAATGCTGACCCGGCGTACGCCCCTGCTTTCGATTCTTGCCGCTTCCTGTTCCCAATCGTGGCAAATGGTCTGCATAAAACTGAGCTGCTCAGGAACGGTATACGATTCATCATAGAGATCATCGCCAACACCCGGATAAATGCCGATGGCGGAGCCGCAGACAAAGGCCTGCAAACTATCCGGCGCAGCCGCGACCAATTTTCTCGTGCTGAGGATGCGCGAGGCATAAATCTCATGTTTGCGTGCTTTTGTCCAACGGCCTTCACCCAGATTCTCACCCATCAGATTGATGATGATCTGGCAATCGTGCAGCGCTTCGGCGGGTACATCTTGCGTCGCATAATCCCACTCAAATGCGGGCACATTCAGCAGTTCGCTTGCCTTGCTGCTGTTGCGGCTCAGTACCGTTATGGTGTGTTGATCCTGCTGTAAACGCTGTACCAAATGGCGGCCGATAAACCCGGTTGCGCCGGTGATCAATATGTTCATTGTGCCATGCTCATGGGCAGATTAAAGATGAGCTCAGGATACACTCATTCCGGGGTTTTTTCAGTCCGCCGGTGCATTGAAACTGGTGGAAGGTTCTTACAATTAAAACAACTTTTGTCTGGAGTATCTGAGTGAGATGGCAAGGTATGCGGAGATGCTGTATGACCATAGTTCATTGGTTTTACAAGAGATATTGTTTGGCATGATATCAATTGCAAGTAATTTTTATAGTGATGATTGGCGTGATTAGACGGGTTTGCAAGGCTTAGAAGTGTGTCAGTTAACTTTCAACTGCATTTAAAAGAGGCTGTGATGTTGAAAAAAACAATCGGGTGAAATTGATAGTGAACCATCGCAACTCATCAGATATTATTAATGCTGGTAGTCTAAAACCCGGAAAATATATGAGCGAACTCAAAACATGTTTTAAACGCGTTGATTACGACCTTGCAGGTTTATTGCATTACATAGACATAGGCGACATCGGTTTGCCAGACATCCAGCGTCCTTTTGTATGGTCCAATGCTAAAGTCCGTGATTTATTTGACTCGATGTATAGAGGTTTTCCAGTTGGCTATTTGCTGTTTTGGGCAAACCAAGCAGTGCAAGGTGTTAAGCAGATTGGCACGGGTGATAAAGCGCACCATGTACCGTCATTGCTTATTGTGGATGGCCAGCAACGTCTTACCTCGCTTTATGCGGTATTTCGTGGCAAAACGGTACTCGATGAAGATTACCAGGAACGGCGGATTGAAGTAGCTTTCCGTCCGCGTGATAGTAAATTTGATGTTGCTGATGCCGCCATTCGTCGCGATCCAGAGTGGATTGCAAATATTTCTGAAATCTGGTCATCAGGAAAATCGAGCAGGAAGCTGGTCAATGATTTTATTCATCGGCTATCCGAAAAAGCCCCCCTGACCGAAGACGAAGAAGAGGCAATATCACATAATCTTGACCGCTTGTTTGATTTGCAAAAGTTTCCTTTTACAGCTTTGGAAATAGCTCCATCTGTGGATGAAGAGCAAGTCGCAGATATTTTTGTGCGCATCAATAGTGAAGGTGTGAAGCTAAAACAGGCAGACTTTATTCTGACATTGTTATCTGTTTTCTGGGATGAAGGACGCAAGGCACTTGAAGATTTTTGTCGCCAATCTCGCAAAGTGCCAAGTCAAGGTAGCGGAGCTTCGCCGTTCAACTATTTTATACAGCCAGACCCAGATCAATTGCTCAGGGTATCTGTCGCTCTTGGCTTCGGGCGTGGGCGGCTAAAGAGTGTTTATCAGGTGTTACGTGGTAAGAACATGGATACCGGCGAGTTTTCAGCCGAAAGACGCGAATCTCAGTTCAAAGTGTTACAAGCGGCGCAAACGGAAGTATTGAATGTAACGAGCTGGCATCAGTTTCTCAGCAGTCTTGTGGGTGCCGGTTTTCGTGGCGGAGAAATGATCTCTTCGCAAAGTGCGCTGCTCTACGCTTATGCTTTTTACTTGATAGGTAGAAATCGTTTTAATGTTGTCGAACATGTATTGCAACGTCTAATTGGTCGCTGGTTTTTCTTCAGCGCTCTGACCGGGCGATATAGTAGTTCGCCAGAAACAGTAATGGATGGTGACTTGAACCGTGTGCTTGTAGTGACGAATGGTGATCTTTTCACCAAGATGCTGGAAGATATTATGGCTTCGGAGCTGACAAATGATTTCTGGGGAATAACGCTGCCCGCTAATTTGGAAAGTTCATCAGCTAGGAACCCTGAATTGTTTGCCTATATCGCTGCTCAAAACAAACTGTCTGCACCTGTTCTTTTCTCGCATAAAAAAGTGCCGGAGTTGCTTGATCCATCGTTAAAGTCAAATAAAAAGCCATTAGAGCGTCATCATCTTTTTCCGAAAGCTTGGCTTGCAGGGCAAGGTATCGATGATCTGAAAATTATCAATCAGCAGGCTAATTTCGCCCTCATTGAATGGCCGGACAATATAGACATAAGCGATACAGCTCCAGCAGAGTATGTACCGAAAATTCGATCCCGTTTCACTGATGAAGCATGGAAGTCGATGCACGAGTATCATGCACTACCGAAGGATTGGGAGACTTTGTCGTATCAGGATTTCCTTCAACAACGGCGGAAACTCATGGCTGCGATTATTCGATGTGGTTTTGATTCACTGAAATAATCATTACGAGCAAAAAGAAGGCAGCTATAGAATTGCGAATCCGCTAAAAGTAATGAGCACTCTACGAGATCACAAGATTAAAAAATACATACTCAATTCGCGCCCTGCCTCCATGCTGCCCAAAACTAAAGTAACCGGACCTCCTCTGTTACTTTATTAACATGCAGGTTTGTCAGAAAAAATGACTTGATATAATGTGGTGTGGCTTGGATTCTGTTCCCTGATGCAGTCACTAGCGAAAAAAACCGGTTGCCGCTACACTCAACTCCCATGACGATCCCGTCGCACACTCCTTCTCCGAATCGCCCTTTTCTCCAGCAGGAATGGCGCAGCTTTTTACTCGCGATCGGTTTCTTTACGCGCATTCCAGTCCCCGATTTGCCGGATTTTCAAGAACAAGAGCTGAATCTGGCGGCCAAGTATTTTCCTCTGGTGGGCATCATGGTGGGGGCTTTTGCCGCCCTGGTGTACATGCTTGCCAGTACAGTGTTGCCGCAGGACATTGCCGTGCTGCTCAGCATGGTTGCCACTTTACTGCTCACCGGCGCTTTCCACGAAGATGGCTTGACGGATGCAATCGATGGTCTGGGGGGTGGCTGGGAAAAGGAACAAGTGTTGCATATCATGCAAGATTCCCGGATTGGCAGCTATGGTGCGGTGAGTATTGTCATGGCGCTGTTGTTAAAATTTACCGCGCTGACGCATTTTTCGCCGCTGCTGATACCGGCTGTGCTGATTGCAGGCCATGGTGTGAGCCGTTTTTGTGCGGTGTTGGTGATGGCGACGCAACGCTATGTGAAATACGCTGGCAAATCCAAACCGCTTGCGACCGTAATGCCGCCTACCCATCTGTGTATTGCCGCTTTATTCGGTTTATTGCCGCTGTTTTGGTTGGATTACTCCTGGTATTTGGGCTTAGTGCCGGTAGTGGCTGTCTGGGTATGGTTTAGCCTCGTGATAAAAAAGCGCATCGGCGGCTATACTGGCGATTGTTTGGGCGCGATGCAGCAGCTCACTGAAATCGCTTTTTATCTGGGCGTGTTGGCCTGTACGGCTATTTAACGTGTTGCATCAATGATTTTGCCGTGACCTCTGGTCAGATAATCTTCCGATTGCATTTCCGTCAAGCGTGAGACCGTGCGCTCAAACTCAAAACCGGCATCGCCATCGCTGTACAGCGAAGGCAGCGGCACGGCGGCGGAACAGAGGAATTTGACGCCATGTTCGTACAATGCATCGATAAAATGAATGAAGCGCCGGGCTTCATCGCTGTTTTCCTTGGTGAATTGCGGGATCGCGACCATGATGACGGTGTGATAGGCGCGGGCGATGGCGAGATAATCGGCGCTGCCGAGCGGATTTGCGCACAAGCGTTTAAACGAGAAAACGGCCACGCCGCGCGCCGCTTTCGGTACAAACAAGCGGCGTCCCTGCACGATCAGTTCTCCGCTCGGCACCTTGGCGCGGTCTTCCACGCGGCGGTCGGTGAGGCGGAAGAATGCCGCCGATAACTGCGCAGTGGTTGCCGCATTGATGGGGAAATAATAGGTTTCCGCGCCTTGCAAGCGGTTGTAGCGATAATCGACCGGTCCTTCGAGCGGAATAATATCCAGCTTCTCCTTGATCTGCTCGATAAAAGGCAGAAAGCGCTGGCGGTTCAAACCATTCTTGTACAGGTCATCGGGTAGGCGGTTGGATGTTGCGACCACCACCACGCCCTGGGCGAACAATTCCTTGAACAGCCGCGTCAACACCATGGCATCGGCGATATCGGTGACTTGCAATTCGTCAAAGCACAAAAGTTGTGCTTCCTGGATGATTTTCCGCGCAATAAATGGCATGGGATCGTCATCGTTGGCGCGTCCGCCTTGCTGGATCTTTTCGCGTGCGGAAAGCTCGTGCCAGGCTTTGAGCCGTGCGTGAATATCCAGCATGAATTCGTGGAAATGCACGCGCCGCTTGGCTGTGACCGGCGCCACCGCATAAAACAGATCCATCAGCATCGATTTGCCGCGCCCGACACCGCCGTAGAGATAAATCCCTTTCGGCGCCGGTTTGCTGTTGTTTAGCCAGCCGAACAATACCGTCGATAAACGCGATCTGGAGCGCTCGCCGCGCGCGTGTCCGGCCGGAAGATCGAGCAAATCCTGGTATAGGCGCTCGAGTGCGGCTACTGCGTGGGCTTGACCGGCATCCGGTTTCAGTTCGCCCGCTTCGATCAGGGCATGGTATTCCGCTTCGGGGCCGTTTTTTTGTGATGCTTGTGACATGGATGAATGATGGTGGTTTATTCGCTGGAATGGGCAAATGTTGCTTGTCCAGCCAGCCAAACCAGGATTAATACCGGCAGGCCCAATAGCGCAGTGGCGATGAAGAAGCTTTCGTAACCGTAAGCGTCGACGAATTGACCGCTGAAACCGGCGATGAACTTCGGCAACAGCAGCATCACCGAGCTGAATATCGCATATTGAGTCGCCGAATACGCTGAGTTGGTCAAGCCGGACAAGTAAGCGATAAAAGCACTGGAGGCGATACCGGCGGAAAGATTATCGGCCGAGATGGTAAACACCAGCCCGCTGACATCGTGGCCGCGTCCGGCGAGCCAGACAAACAGCAAATTGGTCGCGGCGGATAACACGGCACCGAGAAACAGTGTGCGCATGATGCCGATTTTTGCCGTCAGCACGCCGCCGATCGCGGCTCCGGCGATCGTCATGATCACGCCGTACACTTTGGAGATCGTGGCGACTTCGTCCTTGCTGTACCCCATATCGACGTAAAACGGATTGCTCATCACGCCCATGACGACATCGGAAATGCGGTAGATGGCGATCAATCCCAAAATCAACAAAGCCTGCCGTCCATGCCGCACGATAAAATCGCGGAATGGCGCGATCAGTGCGCCGTACAGCCACACCAGCAGATTGCCGATGCGTGCAGGCAATTGCCACTTCGCAATGGCTTGGCGGGCGATTTTCTCATTGTCGGAAAGCAACCGGCTGTACGGCACATCCGGTTCGCGGATGATCAGCGTCGTAATCATCCCGACCGCCATGCTGACCGCCATCACCAAATAAGCGAAGCGCCACGGCGCGTGGTCGTAAGTATCGGCCGTTGTATCAATCGCAGCGGCGATCCACAGCACACCGGCGGAAGCCAGAATCATCGCGATACGGTAACCGGCTTGATAAGTCGCTGCCATCGCGCCTTGTAATTCCACTGCGACGGCTTCGATGCGGTAGGCATCCAACGCGATGTCCTGAGTCGCCGAAGCAAACGCCACCGCGAGCGCGAAGAAAACCAAATGTGTCAGATTGGCGGCCGGGTCGGTCACGGCCATGCCCATCAGCGCGCAGGTAATGACGATTTGCGACAGCAACAGCCACGCACGGCGGCGGCCCAGCCAGCGCGTCAGCAGTGGCAGCGACATGCGGTCGACCAGCGGCGACCACAGCCATTTGAAACTATACGCCAGCCCGATCCAGCTCAAATAGCCGATGGTTGCGCGGTCGATGCCTGCTTCGCGCAACCAGAACGACAACGTGCCCATGATCAGCAGCAGCGGCAGCCCGGCGGAAAATCCCAGCGACAGCATGCCAAGCACGCGCGGGTGCGTGTAAACCCGCAGCGCCTGCAACCAGCTGGACGGTGCCTGAGAAGTCATAACAGGTGGTCGTAATCGACGATCAACGGCGCATGATCGGAGAAGCGTTCGTCTTTGAAAATCGAGGTGCTACGGGCTGTTTGCGCGATGGCGGGTGTGGCGATCTGATAATCGATACGCCACCCGACGTTTTTCGCCCAAGACTGGCCACGATTCGACCACCAGGTGTACTGATCGGGTTCGGTGTTCAAGCGGCGGAATACATCGACAAAACCGATTTCATCGAACACATTCGTCAGCCAGGCTCGTTCTTCCGGCAGGAATCCGGAGTTTTTCTGATTCGAACGCCAGTTTTTCAAATCGATTTCCTTGTGCGCGATATTCCAGTCACCGCACAAAATGATTTCCCGTCCGCTGGCCATCAGGCTTTGCAACACCGGAAGAAATTGCTCCAAGAAATAGAACTTTGCCGTTTGCCGATGCTCACCGCTGGAGCCGGACGGCAGATAAAGCGACACGATGCTCAGATTGCCGAAATCCGCTTGTAAAAAACGGCCTTCGGCGTCGATATCTGCAACGCCGATGCCTTCGATAATGCGATCCGGTTTTTTGCGCGTATAAATGCCCACACCGCTATAGCCTTTTTGCTCGGCACAATGAAAATAACCGTGATAATCGTCCGGCGCTTGCATCTCGGCGGAGAGATCGGGCAACTGCGCTTTCAATTCCTGCACGCACACCACATCCGCCGTTTGTTGGGCCAGCCAGGGGAAAAAGCCTTTTTTCGCCGCCGCGCGGATGCCATTGAGGTTAAGCGTTATAATTTGCATCTTTTTTATTTCGGGATGGTTAAGTGTATGTCCGATTTCCGGCAAGCCTTCATTCAATTCGCCATCGAGCGCAACGTGCTGTGTTTTGGCGAATTTAAAACCAAAGCGGGGCGCATGTCACCGTATTTTTTTAACGCAGGACTCTTCAACGATGGCGATGCCTTACGCAAACTCGGGCAATTTTACGCCAAAGCGATCGCCGATGCCGAGCTTCCGTTCGATACCCTGTTCGGCCCCGCTTATAAAGGTATCCCGTTGGTCAGCACCATTGCTATCGCTCTGGCGGAAATGGGCAAGAACTATCCGTTTTGTTTCAACCGCAAGGAAGCCAAGGATCATGGCGAGGGCGGTGTGCTGGTCGGTGCGCCGATGCAAGGCCGCGTGCTGATCGTCGACGATGTCATCTCCGCCGGTACCTCGGTGCGCGAATCGGTCGAATTGATCAAAGCCGCAGGTGCAACACCCGGCGGCGTCGTGATCGCGCTCGACCGCATGGAGCGCGGCACCGGCGAGCTTTCTGCGGTGCAGGAAGTGCAACAGGCGCACGGTCTGACAGTCACACCGATCATCGATCTGGACGATCTGGTCGCTTATTTGCATCACCATCCGGAACTGGCGCAGCACTTGCAAGCGGTGCAACGCTACCGGGATCAGTACGGCGCGAATTATTAATTGCATTTTTCGCTACCAGGTTTGACTCTGCATTCTTCTTTCGCTACATTAACTTCTCGCAACAAAGTGTTTATTTTTAAAAAACTTTCCATAAGGAGCGTTTCAATGAAAAAATCACTCGTCAGTGCATCCTTGATGTTGTGTTTAATCGGTGGTACCTCGGCGCATGCCACAGTAACGCTGTATACCTCGCAAGCCGATTATTTGGCGGCGGTCGGAGCAACAACCACCTACATCGACTTTGCCGGATCTCCGGCGCTGACCGTCAACGGCGGCAGCTTCAGCCCGGCGGTCACGTTCGGAACCTGCGACCTCGGACTGGCAAGTTGCAGTTCCAGCGTGTTTCATAACAGCGACGGCATCACCGATACCGGCGGCGTCGCTGCACCGAATTTTGTCGCGGCAGTTGGCGGCCACTTCACCAATCCGGTGCACGCTTTTGCTTTTAACTACATCAGCGGCGGTATGGGTTCCATCGAATTGAACGGATCGACAATCGTTCCGGTTGGCAGCACAACCTCGGGATTTGTCGGCATCGTATCGACGGACCCGATTGATGGTTTTGTCGGACTCAATTACATTTTTCCATCCACCGGCGGCCGTGACCGCTATTTCATCGACGATTTCTACATCAACCCAGTCCCGGAACCCGGCGTATGGGCGATGTTGCTCGCTGGTTTGGGCTTGCTGGGATTCCGTATGGCCAGAACTCGCCGATAGGTTTTCGTTTTTGAATTGGGTGGAGTCAGAGACTGTTATGGCGGGACAGGACTCCACTCGTAAAGTAAAACCTTACAGGATCATTCCTCATAACAGCCGTTTTTATATCAAGATTGTGTTGTGTTTAAGTGTTGCAGGCGGTACGTATGTTAGGGTAAATTTTTGATAAAAAATAAAAAATAAAAAATAAAAAAGAAAGAATCTATTTAAGCGATTTCAAATTTGATTGGTTGCAAATCATCGGTATTGATTGTCTGGCGGGCTTTCCACAAATCATAATGATTTTGCAGCAATAACCAGCTTTCAGGCGATCTGCCCAGTACCTTGGAAAGCCGGATCGCCATTCCCGGTGAAATATCGGAAATGCCGTTGATTAACCGGTTGAAAGTACTCACGGCCACACCCAATCGCTTGGCGATTTGATTGGCGGAAATATCGCCGAACGGATCGATGTACGTTCTTTTAATCAATTCGCCGGGGTGCGGCGGGTTAAATTGCTGAATTGTCATTAGTGATAATCCTCGTAATTCACCACATAAGCATCGCCGTCTTCAAAGCGGAAAACGATGCGCCAGTTTTTATTCACATCAATGGCTCAATGGCCTTCCAGTTCGCCTTTCAGTTGATGAAGCCGGTAACCCGGGATATTCATATCGTCGATAGTCACGGCCGCATGCAGAAACGCCAATCGATCACGGATTTTTTCAGCATGCGCGATTTGAATACCTGCCATGCTACCGGTGGTAAAGAATTTTTCCAGTCCTTTATGCTTGAAACTTTTGATCATATGGGTATGCACATTATAAGATAATTCATTGTTCTGCAATATGGAATGTAACTTGGCAGTCATTGATTCAAGGCTTGCGGTTAGAAATATCCAGGATAGTCACCTAGGGCGGATTTGGAAGCAGCGGAAAAACTGATCGATACTTGTGGCTACCATCGTCGTGATGAAGAGTTGGCCGATGCTAAGCGAGCTTTGTTCGATTGATTTTTATGAGAATATTTATTCATTTCGACATCACAAAAACAATCAAGGAGTCTGAGCATGCTGAAACAGGTTTGTATCTATATCTCCATCGTACTCCTGTCCAGTTGTGCGACGCAGCAAAGTAGCATTCAACACGATACTATCGCTGTCTACAACCGTGCAGTCGATGACTCCGCAGTTGCGGAACAGACCGAAATCAACGACCGGCTTTTCGCCATCAATTCAGCGAATCAAGCGTTGCAATGGAAGGACGGCAAGGTGCTGGTGGTAAGCTGGAAGAGCAAGTCTTCTTTTGAATCGAACTATAAGAGCCAGACGCATACCGCGCCGCAGGAGAAGTATGTGACTTGGGTGACGGCGGCGCCCCAGTTGCAGGCGTTTTGCCGGGATTTCGTCAAAAATAATCCGCATGGGGATCTCAATCAGCGGTTGAAGCAATATTTGGGGCTCAATCCGGATTGGCATTACGAGGTGTTTATCGAGTTGTGGGTCGATCCGGCGGATGTGTTCCGGCCTTGTGTCGATCCGGAGATTGACGACGCCAGTTGTCAGCTCAAATTTGCCGAAGACAAAGTTCCAACGGTGAAGAATATCGCCGATTATCCGGCTTTCTACAAGAATCTCTATTTCAATGATTTCCGCTATCGCCCCGGCGTGCCGTGGACTGGGTTGGGTTACACCTACGATTGGGGTAATCCGGCAAGCCGTGTCGGCGCGAGTGAGTATATTCTCAGTCCAAACTCACCGTATCAAATCGAGCGGGTCGTGGAGACGGCCGAGTATTGCCGCTAATAATCAACTAAACCTAATGATAACGGTATCAAGAATTATTATCGTTTTTAATCAATAATTTGTTGTTGTTTTTGTAGATTCCGGCTCGTATAATGCCGAGTGTCTGCAAAATATTTCACGGCTCTTGTGCGCTGAGAAATCTGCCAAGAGCTGCCTGTGTCATCCAATCGCGTTAAGGAGCAACATCATGAAAGGCAATTCCAAAATTATCGATTTGCTGAATAAATTGCTGGCTGAGGAATTGACGGCCATAGATCAATATTTCGCCCATTCGCGCATGTATGAGGATTGGGGATTCAGCAAGCTGTATGAACGCATTGATCACGAAATGGACGATGAAAAGCAACATGCCGATCAGCTGGTTAAACGGATTCTGCTGCTCGAAGGCGTGCCGGTGATCGGCAACCGCAGCGCGTTGCGGATTGGCCGGGACGTGCCGGAGATGTTGCAGAATGATCTGGCGCTGGAACGTTCGGTGATTGTCGCGTTACGCGACGCTATCGCGATTTGCGAACAGGAACGCGATTATCAAACGCGGGAAATTCTCGAGAACTTGTTGGCCGAAACCGAGGAAGACCATGCGCATTGGCTGGAACAGCAATTGGGATTGATCAACCGGGTAGGGCTACAGAATTATTTGCAATCGCAGATGTGATTGTGGATGTATCGCTCATGCTGCAAGGAATGGACTGCGTCATGAGCGATCGCTTCAAACTGGTTTCGTATTCACGAAATCACGACCGGTCAGGATTCACCTGGTAGCCTGAACAATAGATCCTCAACCGGCTACCGGTTGTTGCAACGAATACCCTCTGAAATTTGTCATTGCTTGCGGAATCAGAAAAACGCATTCCGGGGTACGATTCCGCATATAATCACAACGTTAGTGCAGCTTAATCCGCTATTGGCCGGATCAATCCTCTTCTATAACCAATTTTATTTGCATGCTGGATCAGACCCGAACATCAACTGGAGTGTCTTTGCAGATCATACGGCACAATGCTTTTGCGGCTACCGGTTATGCCTTGTTAGGCTTCCTGGGGTTGTTGCTTGCGATTCCGCCGGGTTATGCGAGTCCGGTGTTTCCCGCCGCTGGTTTGGCGCTGGCGCTGACGCTGGTGTCGGGTTATCGCGTGTTACCGGGCATCTGGATCGGTTCGATGGGACTCAATATCTGGGTTGCATGGAATCATAACGTTTTCACGCAGGATAGTATCCCGATCGCTGCGTTTTTAGGCGTGGGCGCGATGCTGCAAGCCGCGATAGGGGCTTGGCTCGTGCGACGGTATATCAAGGACCGCTGGCAAACGTTGATGCGGGAACAAGAGATCTTCGCTTTTTTTCTGCTGGGTGGCCCGTTGTCTTGCGTGATCTCAGCCAGTGCCGCGCATCTGACGCTGTTTTTTTCTGGCGCTATCCATGCGGACGATATCTCCTGGTCGTGGTGGAACTGGTGGGCCGGTGATACTTTCGGGGTGCTTGTCTTCGCACCATTGTCGCTGGCTTTTTTCGGCAAGCAATCCTACTGGAAAACGCGGAAGACCGTCATTGCACCCATTACGCTGATTCTGGTGGTGTTGATCGTGACTGGGTTCGTTAACACATCGAAACTCGAAAACAGGCAACAGCAAGCGGAAATTCAAGGCATAGGACAAAATATCGCTTTCCAGTTACAGGAACGTTTCAATGCCTACAACGAAACGCTATCGGCATTGCGGCGCTTGGCCGAGCTGAATCCGGCTATGAGCTTCCAGCAATTCGATTACTTTACCCAAGAAATACTACAGGAATCTCAAGGTATTGCAGGATTAAGCTACAATTATTTTGTGCGTGACCGGGACCGGAAACACTTTGAACGGGCTCAATCCGGAGGTGTTCCCGGGGAACCTTTCCGGATAACCGAAATGGATGCGCAGGGCGAATTAACCGTAGCAAGCAAGCGGCCGGAGTATATTGTCGTGACCTATATCACGCCGCTTGGAAGCAATCAAAAAGCGATCGGTTACGATATTTATTCCAATCCTATTCGAGCAGAAGCCATTGACCGCGCCCGGCATTCCGGACGGCCAGCAGCGACCGGTCTGATCAATCTGGTACAGGATCAGCACAATAAGGCCGGCATATTGGTACTGCACCCTACCCACCGCCAGAATTTTGATCAAAATGGCAAGGAACATTCGCCGGAATTTATCGGTTTTGTGGTGGGTGCATTGAAAATTCCCGATATGGTCAACTCCGCTGTTGGTAACGTTGCAGCACCCGGTATTGTTTTTCAACTACGGGATTCTGCCGGGCAACGCGACAGTCAACTGTTGTTCAGTTCTGCGCCGGGAGTTGCAGCAGATCCTTATTTCGATTGGCGGACAACATTGATGATGGCCGATCGCAGCTGGGAATTGGTCATTTTTCCGGATGCGAAATGGCTGAGTGCGCACCGGCCATGGCAGGCTTGGGCGCTGTGCTTCGCCGGGTTGCTCGTGGCCAGCATGCTGCAAATGCTGATGCTGGTCACTACAGGCCGGACTCTGCTGATTCAGGAAACCGTCGATGAGCAGACGGCGCAATTGCGCGCGAACAGCGAAGCGCTCCGGCAAGCTATGGTCGCGGCGGAATCGGCCAATTTGGCCAAGAGTCAGTTTCTGGCCACCATGTCGCATGAAATCCGCACACCGCTGAATGGCATTCTGGGTATGGCCTACCTGCTTCAAATGCCGGACATCAACGATAACGAGCGATTGGATTATGCCCGGGTGATCATCACTTCCGGCAATAACTTGCTGGTCATACTCAACGATATCCTTGATTTGTCCAAAATCGAGGCCGGACAGATCAAATTGGAAAGTCATGTTTTTGACCCCGGGCAACTGATGCTGGAAACTGCGGCACTATTTGCCGAGAGCGCGAATATGAAGGGACTGGCACTCGATGTGTCATGGCACGGAGAGCCGCACATGCGCTACTGCTCGGATTCGTTCAGAATAAGCCAGATGCTGGCCAATCTGGTCAACAATGCCATCAAGTTTACGCCGCAAGGTTTCGTGCGTATCGAAGCACGCGAACTCAGAAGTGCATCCGCGGAAACCTTGCTGGAATTTGTGGTGACCGATAGCGGCATTGGCATTCCCGCGGACAAGTACGATAAATTGTTTAAACCATTCTCCCAAGTGGATGCCTCGACCACCCGTCAATACGGCGGTACCGGTCTTGGATTATCCATCGTGCACCATTTGGCCAAATTGCTGGGAGGCAGCGTTGGCGTCGAAAGCCAGGAAGGCAAGGGCACGAGAATATGGTTCCGGGTCCGTGCTAACCCGGCCAGTGGCGGCGATGCAGACAATCTTGCCGCAAGCGATACCCGTATCACCGGCGAAGTGCCGGTAAGAACAGCTGCTCCGCAAACCGGGGTGATTTTAGTGGCTGAAGATAATGCGATCGGCCGCACGGTCATCGTTGCTTTACTGGAGAAACAAGGATTCCGCTGCAAAGTTGTTGAAAATGGACAGGAAGCGGTGAATGCAGTGATACAGGGATTGCAACCGGCGCTTGTGCTGATGGATTGCGAAATGCCGGTGATGAACGGGTATCAAGCGACAGAGAAAATCCGGCAATGGGAACGGGAAACTGGAAAAGCGCATCTGCCTATCATTGCTTTGACTGCGAATGCCTTCGAGGATAACCGTCAGCGCTGCTTTGCCGCGGGTATGGATGATTTTCTGGCCAAACCCGTCAATATGAATCTGCTGGTGGTGACGCTGAACAAGTGGATCAATCGGTTCACCGGCTCCAATCGCTAGAAAGATTATTCAATCCGTTACCAGTAACGGAAATTGCCCGTATCCAAGTGAACAAAGTTGGAAGAAGGATAATAACCGACGCCACCGGCTTGCAGTGACATCGCAGCAGAACGGATATCGGAGAGTTTGCGGCCTGGCAGGCGGATGTCGATGGCTTTGCCGTGCGTATGCATGCTGTTTTTGGCGACGCCGCCGCTTTGTTCGGCCAGTTTGGCATTGGTGGCAGGTGAACGGTAGGCGGAGATGACGTGGAATTCTTGCCGGGTGCCTAAGCGGTGTTGCAATAAATAGAGTAAGTCGAACAGGTCGGGATCGATGGAACGCCGGTCGCCGGTGCGGTGATCGCGCAATACGTGGTTGATCGCGCGCATGCCTTCGGGAATATAGCGGCCATTGGCCCAAAAAACGGCTTGTGTGCGCTCGCCGGTATGTAAGTTAAGGAAACTGAGTTTCTTTTCAAATGGTCTTCTGATTGCTGCATGCACGGTCGATGCCGTCATGGGTAGCGCCAGTGCGGCGCATGCGCCTAATCCTGCACGTAAAAAACGGCGGCGGCTTAATTCTGGTGTTTGTTCTGATTCTGATTTTGATGAGTTTGCTTGATTGAATAAACTTCGTATCATCGGCTGTTTTCTCCCTGAAAATCTTGCGAATGTGTGCGAATAATCAATTGCTACCAGCGAGCATAACGCAAAGTGCTTGAATCCCGGTCATAAATATCGGGGTAAAAATGTACTAATTTGTCTGGCCCATTAGTCCAGGCCGTAATATACACTAAGTAAATCGGCAGCGGTTTAGGTAAATGCGTGGTGATGGTTTTGTCGCCTTCCATGTTTTCCGTGAATTTTTCCCATAAACTTTCTTTATTCAAAGCGAAAGCCGCCAATTCCAGCGGCTTTTCCAGCCGGATGCAGCCAGAGCTGAACGTGCGAATATCTCTCTGGAACAGCGATTTGGATGGCGTATCGTGCAGATAGATATCGAAAGAATTGGCGAACATGAACTTAAGCCGGCCCAGCGCGTTGTGCTTGCCGGGATCCTGGCGCAGGACATAAGGGAATCCTCGCTTGAGGCTATGCCAGTCGATGGTGTCCGGGTCGATGGGTTCGCCATTGCGGTTATTGCCGGGATAAATCTTGAAACCGCCATTCGTAAAGAACATCGGGTCGCTTTGCTGTTTCGGCAGCAGATCCTTGACCGCAATGCTGACCGGAACGTTCCAATAGGGATTGATCACCATGTGCGACAACGCGCCGTTGAAACTGGGCGTGCTGCGGTAATCGCGCCCGACGATGATGCGCATATCCAGCACTTGCTCGTCGTTTTCAAACGCGGAAAGCTTGAAACCGGCGGTATTCACCAGCAAATAGCGCGCCCCCAAATTTTCCGGCAGCCAGCGCAAGCGCTCCATGTTGATGCGCAGCTGGCGGATTTTCCAGGTCAGCGGCCGGTTCATGGCGCGCAGGGTGTTTTTGCCGATCACGCCATCGCTGTTCAAACCATGCTGCGCTTGAAAGGCCTTCACTGCCGTCACCAGCTCGGGATCGTAGTGCTGGTTTCCGCTGGCGGCGATGTGATATTCGGCAACACCGTCGGCCGCATACGCTTGCACCATGCGCTGGCGGATCAAGGGAATGTGCGGGTGTGTGTCGCCCGGCCGTATCGAGGGTGAACTGGGAATATGCACCCACTCGGTGTGATTACCGGCGAGCTGGCGGTAGTGTGCCAATGTTTGCTTGAGCGACTGATAACCGGGATGCTTCGGGGATAGTTCATCGAACGCTTGGTGCAAGCGGTTTTTCTTGAGCGCTTCCTGCAAGAATGCGACGGCATCGAAGGTACGCTGTGGGATGTGCCAATCCTTGTCAGCCGCGGCGGCTGTCAAATGACCGCGCGCTAAATCCCGCGCCAGCATCAGCACGGCATGCGTTGTCAGCACTTCCAGCTCGACCGCTGCGGATGACGATTGTCCGGCGTGATGCTGCAATTGCTGTAAATGTTGTAGTTGATAATCTTCGCTATCCAGCCCTTCGGTTTCCGCGCTGGCGATAAACGTTAACGCCGTGTCGAGCAAGGAAGATGCCGGGTTTGCCGTGACCCATACCGGCTGGGAATTCCGCGCGGCATAGAATCGTTGCAAGTCGGCAAGCCCGTTTTTGTTTAGCGAAAGCGCCGAAGGTTTTGCGAGTTGCCGTTCGATTTCTTTTGCATCCGCGATCAGCGCGAGGGTGATCGATGGATTGAACAGAAGAAACAAACAACAGAAAAACTGAAAATGCGGTAAGAAAAGTTTATTTTGAAAGCGAGGCACGCAGCGGTTCCTTTGCTGGACAGTGTTATTAAATGTAGTTGCCGGGATTTTATCATCAATGCCGTGTTGCCACGTACCGGCCTGAAAGGTGCAATCACCGTCCATTTCTAAATTTTTGCGGTCATTGGCTCCAAACATTTTCTGATAGCAGCACATTTGACTGTATCCGCGCCTTTCCGTATATTTTTCCCGCAACAAAAACGGTTTCCCGTTTCCCTGTATAACGCATTGAGAAAAATACCAATCATGATAGCCCAACAGCACGTGCAGCATTTACTGGATTTCATCGACCAAAGCCCGAGTCCCTGGCACGCGGTAGCTACGGTCGAGGCGGCGATTCAGGCAGCACAATTTACCCGCCTGGACGAAACCGCCAAATGGTCATTGCAAGCGGGCGGGCGCTATTACGTGGTGCGCGACGATTCGTCGATTGTGCTGTTTGTGGTGGGAAATAAAGCACCGGCTGAATCGGGATTCAAGATCGTCGGCGCGCACACCGATTCGCCGGGATTCCGCATCCGGCCGAACGCCGCGACTGCGAGCGACGGCCTTGCCCGGCTTGGCGTCGAAATTTACGGCGGGCCGATCCTGGCGACCTTTGCCGATCGCGACCTGAGTTTGGCCGGGCGGATCAGCTACCTCGATGAGCAAGGAAATCTCGCTTACAAACGAGTACGCTTCGACCGGTCATTGCTGCGTTTGCCGAATCTGGCGATACACATGAACCGGGGTGTCAATGAGGATGGTTTGAAGTTTCACAAGCAGAACGAATTGCCGCTGCTGTTCGCGCAATTGACCGGCGGCCAATTGCCGAAACCTTACTTTCTGCAACTGCTGGAACAAGCAACGGGCATCGGCGCCAAGCAACTGTTGTCGTGGGATCTGGCGGTGTACGATACGCAGAAGGGTGCGTTCTGGGGTGCGAACGAGGAATTTTACGCCGACAGCCAGATCGATAACCTGGCTTCCTGCCACGCCGCGCTGCAAGCCATGCTGGACGATAGCGTGCTGAACCATGCGGAAAGTACTTTGGTGTGCGCGTTTTTCGATCACGAGGAAATCGGCAGCGAAAGCCATATCGGTGCGGCTGGTAGCTTTTTGTCCGATGTGTTGCAACGCGTCAGCATCGCGGCTTCATCCGAGCGCGAAGACACGGCACGGGCGCTGGCACAGAGTTTCTTGATCAGCGCGGACATGGCGCATGCTTATCACCCCAACTTTCCTTCGGCGTACGACGCCGATCATCGCGTTTTCGTCAACAAAGGCCCGGTGATCAAATCCAACGCCAACCGCCGCTACAGCTCCGAAAGCGTGTCGATTGCGCATTTCATCCGCTGGTGCGAGGAAGCCGGTGTTCCCCATCAACGCTACTCGCATCGCAGCGACCTGCCGTGCGGCAGCACCATCGGCCCGATCGCCTCGGCGAAACTCGGCATCCGCAGCGTCGATATCGGCTGCCCGATGTGGGCCATGCACAGCATCCGGGAAAGCGCCGGTGTGCAGGATCATGAATATATGATTCAAGTGTTGAAGCGGTTTTTTAGCGATTAGGCACGGCAATTATTTCAAGAGTGTAAGCGCTTTTAAGGCGCTTACAGTTGTTGTAGCGAATTCCACCATCATATCGTGCCGGTTTCAGCGCTGCGCATCGTTCACAACCCCAGTGCAAGTACCGCAACAATGGATTGATTCGTCTGTTGTGGCCGTAGTCTGACTTTCTTTTAAGTATATTTGTCGTTAGGAAAGCGTGAATATCCGAAGGCAGCAAGGTATATCAAACTATTTAAGAGTTTTCTTAACAAAGTCTTAACGTAGATTTTACGAAAATTTTACATCAATTAAGATATAAGTAAATTGTCAAGACAATAAATCTTATAACCGATAATCAGTAAGAGGAGAGCTACACAATGGAGTCTCGAACATTAAATCTCTTGTTGTTCATTGTTATTTAATTTTATTGGGGGAAACAGTTTATGAAATCGCAAACAATAGAGAAATTGTTGCCTGGCGAACAAACAGCTACAGCTCCTGTAGCGAAGAAAGCCGGTTCCGCCGCTTTTCAATCGCAATACCTGTTACGCGATACTGCCGCAGGTTTCATTACCGGTGCAATGGCGATTCCGCTAACGGTCGGTATTGCGATCATGTCCGATTACCCAATCAAAGTGGGGCTGGCAACGGTCGCTTTTGCTTCCTTCATTGGCTGGATTAATGCCTGGTTCAAGCCAGGTAACTACATCGGTTCACCGGGTATCGCCGCGGGTTTGGCGCCGGTGCTGGCAATGGGCGTTGCTACTTTTGGCTGGGAAAATATGGCGTTTTGTATTTTTCTGACAGCGATCATGCAAGCCATTATCTGGAAATTCAATTGGCAGCGGTACCTGCTGGTCGCCGTTCCGGTTTATCTGGTGGAAGGATTGCTGGCCGGTGTGGGATTAAAAATATTGCTGAAGTTTTCGGAATTTACTTATGAAATTTCAGATACGCTGGTTACCGAGGAATTCTGGAATAGTGCGCGTATTCAAATGGTAGCGATCTCAGGTGCGGGTCTTGCGGTATTTTTATTGCTATTCTCCAAATTTAAGAATACGCAACCTGCCATTCCCTATTTCGTGCTCATTGTCGGCGGTGTCATCTTGGCCCGGTTTGTCAACGTGCCGATGATTTCCGTGCAAGATGTCGATCTTCATTTGCGCTTGCCATTGCCGCAAGCAGACGTATCTTTCTTGATGCTGGCCTATATGGTGCTGTTTTGTGCCATGCTGGCGATTGTTGACGTCATCGAACAGGTCATGAGTAATGCGGCGATCGAGAAAATCGATCCATTACAGCGCAAAACCAATAGCAATAATAGTTTGCTGGCTATCTGGATTGCCAATCTGGGGTCCAGCTTCTTTCATGGCATGACCAATCTGGACGGTTTGGCTAAAAGCACGACGAATAAGCTCGCCGGAGCAATGACCAAGTTTTCCGTGTTGATCATAGGATCAGTGGTTTGCTTCTTTACCTTCAATACCCATTATCTTAACTATTTGCCCAAGTTCTCACTGGCGGCGATCATGATGTTTACCGGGTATAAAATGATTGCCGGATTGGTGCATGTGACGCACTATGGTCCTTATGCGGTGGTACTTTCTTTTTTAACCGCTGGGCTGGTTTATAAAGTGGGTATTTTTGAAGGTTTGCTGATTGCAATGGTATTACACGGTATCATTCATTTTATGGTGTTTACCAAACACGACAACTTGTCAGGCAAAACGGTCGTTAAGCGGTACTTTGATAATCTAAGGAAAGATAGCAGCAATCTGCAGTAACATTTCGTTGTTATTTTCTTAGGAATCAGCGTACAGGGGGCGGACTAGCAAATCCGCCCTTCGTTGGCTGGGCGTGCGAAGCTGCTTGGCGGAAACCTGATTAATTCTTCTGGATTTTATTGGGTAAGGATGCGTCATGAAAGTGCTTGTCATAGAAGATAACCAAGATATCGCTGCCAGTATTCGCGATTATCTGGAGAACTTAAACTACTCAGTCGACATAGCCAGCGACGGTATGACCGGATTGAATCTAGCGATTACGAAAGATTATTGCGTGATCATCCTGGATCTCGGGTTACCGGATATCGATGGCATTGATATCTGCTACCGGATTCGCCATGACGCACGCCGCTCAATTCCGGTGCTCATGCTGACCGCCAGAGGCTTACTGGAGAACAAATTAGAAGGTTTTGAATCAGGTGCGGATGATTATTTGGTCAAGCCTTTTTCCTTGAAAGAACTCGCAGCCCGGATCAAAGTATTATCCGAACGCATTGCCCGTGTGCCGGATGCACGATTGCAGATCGGCGATCTCACGCTCGATGCGAGCACGCACGAAGTCTATCGCGCGGGCAAACGGATAGAACTCAGCTCGTCATTATTCCGGTTACTCATGTATCTGATGCAGAATCCACACCGCGTCATTACCAGGGAAGAATTGGAGCGTGCCGTTTGGCAGGGTCATCCGCCAGACAGCGATGTTTTGCGAACCTATCTTTTTAATCTCCGGCAGCTCGTTGACCGGCCGTTTGATCAGCCTCTTTTGCATACGGTACGCGGTTTCGGGTTCAAGATTACGGACAGGAATGCAGAAGACTAAACGGCTGAGCCGCAGCATTATCCTGTCGTTTCTATTACTGGGTACCGTGATCACACTGTTACTCGGTTTGAGTCTGGTCGTTGCATTGAAAACGATTGAAATCAACATACTCGATGAAATACTGCATGCCGAGCTTAAACGGTTCCAGCAGCAAGGCAATGACGCACAGAAATCCGGATTCTCGCATTCGCGCTCAACCATCGTCATTTATTCCGCACTGCCGGACGAAACGGATACTATTCCAGAATACCTGCGTAACCTTCCTCGCGGCATTCACGATGTCACATACAATGGCCGGGACTATCGCGTGCTGGTCGAAGATATCGGTGATGCGCGTTATGCCATCAAATTTGACGACACCAGCATCCATAAGCGTGAACTTGAATTCATCCGTCTCGTTGGATTGTGTGCATTCATTACCTTGCTGATCGCGTTTATCTTTGGCTGGGGAATGGCGCATTATGTGATCAGCCCCATCAGACGGCTGGCCTATCAAGTCATGGCGTTTAAGAATCAACCCGGCGAGGTTCTTGATTTATCCGAATTTGGCAATGACGAGATAGGCGTTCTGGCGCACAAACTACAGCATTATCATCAGCAATTACAGCAACTGCTGAGCCGCGAGAAAGAGTTTGCCAGCAACGTCAGTCATGAGTTACGAACACCCGTTACCAGCATCAGCATGGCGGCAGAGGTATTGGCGACTAAAAAGGATTTGTCCGCGGCGGAACATGAGCGGATTCAGCGCATTCAACGCGCCGCCGGAGAGATGTCCGAGCTGATCGAAACTTTCTTGATATTGGCGCAGATTCATAACGAACCGACGGATATTGGCACGCACAAAATGGGGCCTATCGTCCGCAAGGTGATCGAGCAGCAACGGGTGTGGCTGGGCAATAAGCCGGTTGAAGTTGTTGTCGAGGAGGATGGCCGGTTAGCCGTATCGGCGCCTTCCGGTATCCTAAGCGTTTTAGTCGCCAATCTGGTGCGCAATGCATTCCGTTACACCGAGCGAGGCAGTGTGGTGGTGACGCTGGAACCCGATCAATTCACCGTTACCGATACCGGTGTGGGTATCGATCCCGGGATGCAAGCGCAAATATTCAAAGGGTACGCGGTATACAATCCCAACAACTCGGATAGAGTCAGACTGGGTTTGTCGATCGTTCAGCGCATCTGCGAGCATTACAACTGGACCATTTCGGTTGAAAGCACAAAGGGGCAAGGTAGCCGGTTTACGGTTAAGGGTTTTGGAAGAGAAAGGGGGTAGAATCATGGAATTATCCGCAGTATTGACACCCGCGCCGGAAGGCGGCTATGTCGCTTTCAACCCCGAAACCGGTACGATCACGCAAGGCGACCGTGGAAGTGGCATTGATTAACCTGGCTAAAGTAATCCAGCTTTACTTATAAAATCCATCATGAATTTTAAGTTATCGCCCATAGAAATACCTGATGAAGATCCATTTAAAAATGATGCGTTGAATCGCAAGGCTGCCATTCACACTCTTACTTCATTGATTGGTAATCTGAATGGTCCGTTCGTTTTGGCTATTGATTCCCCATGGGGCACTGGAAAGACCACATTTATACAGATGTGGCAAGCACACTTAAAATTGAATGAATACATTTGTATTTACTTTAATTCGTGGGAATCAGATTTCGCTTCAGATCCGTTAATTGTTTTTCTTGGTGAAATAGAAAACTTTGTTAAAGCTTCTGGCTTATCTACTACTGAATTTAATGAGGTATTTGAGAAAACAAAGAAAATAGCAACTGGCGTTGCAAAACGTGCACTTCCTGTTGCAGGCAAGATACTGACAGCAGGGCTTCTTGAGATGGATGATTTCTCTGAGAAGGCATTGTCAGAATTGTCTTCTGATCTCGTAAAAGATGCTATTGATGAGTATCAGGCATTAAATCATCTGAACAAGAAATTTCATGTGTCCTTAACTACTGCTGTAGAAAAACTAAAGGCTTCCAAGGGTTCTAAGGATAAGATAATTATATTTGTTGATGAAATCGATCGCTGTAGACCAACATATGCAATCGAATTACTGGAAAGAATTAAACACTTATTTAATGTGCCGAATGTGATTTTTGTACTGTCATTAGACAAAGATCAGTTGAATACAAGCCTTTCTGTTGTTTATGGTCAAGAAATTAATGCTGATGAATATTTACGTAGATTCATCGATCTTGAATTTTCATTGCCAAAAGCAAATGCTGCGCAATTTACCAGACATTTGTATCGAAAATTTGATTTCCTCAGTTTCTTCTTAAATAGACAAGATGGGCAGCATGAGGAAAAAGATTTAGTTGAGTTATTTACTGAATTATCTGACCTATTTGATTTAAGCTTAAGAGCTCGTGAACAGTGTTTCACGAGGATTCGAATTGGTATGATGACCACTCCATCAGATTATTATTTTTATCCTGTTTTAATAGTAATCCTCGTAATACTAAAAGCAGTTCGGCCCTCAATCTATCAAAAATTTATATCGAGTGCTGGTACCGCAAGCGATGTATTAAATTGCATACGTGGCTTACCTAACGGTGAAAATTACCTCTTTCAAGAGCATTCAGGTGCTTTAATTGAAAGCTATCTCATTGCAGCAAAATGTGATCCGAGGGTTGCTAATGCAGAACTGGAGCATCATCAACAAATTTATGTAGATCAAGCCATTGATTTTAAAATAAGACAACGATCTCAAAAAATTTGTAATGTAGTCAATAGTATTAATCAAAAACACAGTGGCAAGTTAGACAGGTATGTTATTGATAAAATTGATTTAATCACTCAATTTAATTGAGCGATTAAATTGCTCTTAATTATCAATAAAAGGCTTCTCTGCAAAATTACCCCAAATCGACTTTCAAACCCCAGCTGCCGCTTATAAAAATCTGCTTTAATTTCGAGCAAATCGATTTCATCATTACTTTTAGGACTGAGAACAAGTTGGATTCGCCGAAATAACGATCAGATCTCATAGATACTAATCCACTATGCCTAACAAGGATGGTGGAGATACGCCCCTCGCCGTTTGACGTCCCCGCCGCTTTTGCCTATAGTCGCAATTAGATGTGTTCCCTATCCTTACCGGCAATATTCAACGAAAGGAGCATCCGTCATGAAGAAAATCAACGACTTTTCGCGGTACAAAAATATCCTGCCTTACGATAGCGAGATCTTCGGTGTGTATCAGCCGATGATCGGCTGGAAATCCAAGCGCATCAAGCAACGTATGGACAAGGGTTTCAGCGCGGACTTGAGCAAGGTACGCGATCAGCTGTTCAAGCGTTTTCGCGGCGATTTCGAGATGGTGCTGGACGAACGTGGCGTGTTGCAGAAGATCTCGCGATTGGAAACGGGCGGCAGCGATGTGCCGCGCAAGGGGCCCCATGGTGCAATGGGTAGTTTTGTCATTGAGAATCTCACGCGCGAGTTGCCGCCGCTGGAGCGTTACGACGAGCGCATCTGGGACAGATTGATCGATGCCGATCGCATCAAGACGACATTGAGCCAGGATGTGATTCCCAAAGTGACGGAATGGTACAAGACTGCGCAGGACGCGCGGGCGAATCCTCGTAGCGTGGAAGTTGCCAACGAACTGGCGGCGGAGCAATTGCAGCGCGAATCCACGGTGGCGGGTTATGTGCTGCACTTGAAGCAAACCAAGCAGTACGACACCCTCAAGCAGTTGTTCTACAAGCAGGACAATCAACTGGCGAATCTGCAAAAGCTGCTCAGTTTCAAGGACCCGCTCGATTACATGGATCCGTTCAAGGATCTCGACCGCGCCGGATTGTCACCGATCGGTATCGTGCATTTGTTCCGCCAGTATTTCTTTGAGTTCGATACGTTTCTCGGTCCGGCGGTCGGGCATGTCTGGCTCAGTCCGGGCAGCAGCGTGGAACTGGTCGAAGTCAGCACGCGCCGGACGTTGGTCGAGCGCACGCTGGAAACATCGTTGGAAACGGTGCTGAGAACCGAAAAGTCGCTGACCGAGGAAGACGAGTTGTCGCAGGCGGTGAAGGAAGACAACAAGTCCGATACCAAATTCGGCATGAACGCCACCGCCAACCAAAGCTGGATCGGCGGCAGCGCCAGCGCGTCCGCCAGTATCGATATGGCCAATACGCAATCGAAGGCGCGAGAAGTTTCGCACAAGCACATGCGCCAGCAGACCGAAAAAATTTCCACCGAGATCCGCAAGAACTATAAATCCACTTTCCGCACCGTCACCGAAACCACCGATACCTCGAGCAAGCGTTACGTGCTGAACAACACGACGCCCGATCTGCTCAATTACGAGATGCGCCGCAAAATGCGTCAGGTCGGCGTGCAGGTGCAGGATATCGGTACGTATTTGTGCTGGCAGACGTATGTGGACGATCCGGGCCGCCAGCTCGGTATCGCCAAGTTGGTGCATCTGGCCAAAGGCCCCGAGGTGGGTGAGATACCGCCGCCGGAAGCGATTCCGATGCCGCAACCGGTGACGACCGACTTGAGCATCGATATTCCGTTTGTGCCGAAAACCGAGGATACGCTGCCGGAAGACGATATGGACGAAGTGTACCGCGAAGGCAAGGAAGTGAATCTGGATGACAATGAAGGCGAACCGGAGCAGATTCAATGGAAGTTTGGCGGTTTCAAGGCGCAATGCGATCAGCCGGGTTACGAATACGGTGAAGCCGGTTTCATCAGCTTTGACTATGGCGGCAGCGATATCCGCTTACAGTTGGACGAAGTGCAGGAGGACACGCCCGGCGCGATCCGTTTTTCCGTCAGGGTCAAGCATGTGAACTTCCACAATGTGTCGCCGTTGCGCGTGATTGCCAAGATTACCTGGCAACCGGGCAAAAAGCTGAACGACGAGGTCACCGCGCAGAACGAACTGAAAATCAAGGAATTCAACGAGAAAACCAAGTTTGAGTACGAACAAGCGTTTGTTGAAGCGGCGCGCGACCGCATCAACAAGATGTCGCGCATCGAAACGCGCAAGTTCGAGGATTTGCGCGAGGAAGAACGCATCGTGGTGTACCGCAGCCTGATCCAGGATATGCTGACCAAGGGGCTGCCGATGCCGGACGACCGCACGCGGCATGTGGTGTCGGAACTGCTGAATACAATTTTCGATATCGACAAGATGCTGTACTTCGTTGCACCGGAATGGTGGCGGCCGCGCTTGCACCACAGTCATCAAGGCTTGGGCGGCATCCGCAAACCATCTTCCGTTACACCCGCGCCGGTGAGCGCCGCCGCTGCGGGCGGTTCGGTTCATACGCAAATCAAGAGCAAAGCGGCCAAGAACCTGATCACCGTTGCGGCTGCGGTAGCGGAAAACACGCGAATTGCGTCGATGGATACCGTGACCTGGGGCGGGGTGCACGATAACCGGGTGGATAACTACTACATTACCGAAGAATCCGATCCCGCCAAGCTGGGGTCATCATTGGGCTGGCTGTTGCAACTCGATGGCGACAACATGCGCAATGCGTTCCTGAATGCGCCGTGGGTCAAAGCCGTGATTCCGATCCGTCCCGGCAAGGAGCGCGCGGCGATGAACTGGTTGCAGCGCTTGCATGTGGAAGGCACCGAAGGGCTGGACGATAACTACGTCGCACCTGCGGATGAGCTGGCCAAAATCCCGCACAGCGGCCCGAACGTGACGATCCGCGATGCCATCAATCATTTGTGCGATGTGGTCGCGGATAAACACGCCAAGTCGATGAAAGTGGGGCGATATCCCGGCGATGAAATCAACGACGATAACCGCGTTTCCGCCACGCCGGTCGACAAGGTGTATGAGCACGGTTTTTATCCGCTGCAAGGCGGTTTCCGTGCGCTGCAAGGTGGCGAGGATTTCGAGGTGTTCGATCAATGGGTGGAGGTGTTGCCGACCGATCAGGTCGTGCCGGTACCGGTGGCTTACGATCCGAAAACCGGGCGGCAGTTGTAGGCATGGCCGATTTCGAGGTGCAGTTTGCCGATCCGCCGTTCATTGAACCGTCGGCGCAGGAAGCGGCTTTCGGCTGGAAGAACAACGAAGTCGTAGTGTTTCGCGGCGCCAATGAGTCTCAGGTTTTGCAGCCCGACGCCAGCGGATCGTGCAAATGGTCGAGTGGCACTACCGATCCTTGGAGTATTTCCGATATCCGCCGACGCGTGTTGAATGTGCCGTATGCGTGGCGAATGATCGGCCAATCGGCGTTAATTCCCAAGGTCGAGGCCGGTACGCCATTGCGTGCTGTTGTATCGGCACGGTCCCGGTTGTCGCTGTGGACGGGATTGGCCAATTTCACCAAGCGTGTGGCGGTCGCGCATAAAATCGAAGGCCAGATTCCATCGGCGCAGCAATATGAATCGTTCATGAGCAAATTTTGCTCAGGCCTGGATGATATTTCGCTGATCGCCACGATTAGCAGACGGCTGGATGGTTCGGTCGATCTCTCTCCGGAGCTGGCTGTGTTCGGCCACGTGGTTGGCAATAAACCCGGCAAGGAGCGCAATTTTGTTGAGCTGGCGCTCAAGAACTTGATCGCCGCTTGCCATTCGCTCGGCATTCAAGTCACTGCCGGTTATGAAGTGCGTGACGACTTCGGCAAACAAACACAGGGCAATTTTGTGTCGTTCATCACGTCACGCAATTCCGATATGACCGATCACGCCAACCGCATCCGCGATGTGCTCGATACCTGGGATTTCGATGGCGTTGGTTTCGATATCGAGGTGAACGGTATTGGCCCGAGTGAACAAAGCGATACCATGAAAGCCTGGTTCAAACAGGGTAAAACGATCAAGGACTGGGTGGTTGCGAGACCCACATCGTCCGATCCGGCCGCCAAGAAGGAACAAGCTGCGGCGGATAATATACGCATCCTGTATCACACGCTAGCGCAATTGCTAATTACCAAGAAACGGTTTGTGTCGTACGCCACGGCGGCGTTTGTGGATGCCAAGTCGGGCAAGTTTGATGATGGTGTTTATATTTTCGGCCACACCCGCGTACAGCCGATCGGGCTGGCTGCGGGGCGCGCCAATGTGATCGCGCGGATTATGGCGTACGACGAAGGGTTTCAGGCAGGGGGCGGGAAAAAAACAGAAAAATCTGCCCCTGTGCAGGATTCTCTGACGAAACGCCATGTGCAAATCCTGAAGTCGATCACCAGCGCCGGTATTCATCCATCGGTAGTACAGTTAGGCATCAAGATGGAAAGTCTGAAGGATTTTGGCATGAAAAGCGGGCATATGACCGTCGCCCAAGCGGTGGAACGTTGCGTCGATTTGCGCCGTTTTCGTACCGGACTCATCACATTTTCGGGCAGTAACAGTTCGCCTGCCGACGAAGTGGCGGCATTCGCCCGCTACGACAAAGTGCTGAATGAATCGGAATTTACTCGGCGGCACTTTCTCGGCGTGCCGTTCCAGGCGCCGCATTGAGAAGCCGGTACATTTATACCCAGCCTTCGTGCAGCATCACACTGCCGACCAAATGCGTTGCAGCTTCATCGCTTTGCGCGATTTCGACTGTGAGCCAGTTGCGATCGATCGCGTGATTTTCCAGCCGTGCTAGTTGCTGACTGAGTTCATCGTCCGTTGCCGGGCGGCCCAGCGTATGGTTGTAAATGGCCTGAATGTAACCGGTATCGGACAGTTCCTGCAAACCAGCGCGCTGCTGAAACCACTCCAGAATCGCATCGGCATCGTAAGGCTGTTGCAGTGTTTCGCGTCCGAGTTGCCATTCTTCCGCTGTGGCGTCGCGGTTAAAGAAACTGTGCACCAAGCGCGCTAGAATGCCTTCGGTTTGGTTATGCGCGATCACGACGGTTTCATGGTTGTCGAATGCGATCATTTCGGTGTTTCTCAAGCTGAACATAGCGCCGTCGCTGAGTTGCGTCAGTTCCAGGCGATCACCGGAAAATTCCAGGTGCACGCCGTCACGGCCGCCCGGCATGCGCAAGACATCATAGCCTGCGCCACCATCCGCATTGATGGCCAGCCCGGACGGCAAATAGCCCTGATTGTTTTCACCGCCGAAGGTGACGTCACGCACTGCATCGACCCGGATAATCGCCGGATCGGTATCCCAGCCGGTCAGCAGTTCACTGCCGGTTTTGTTGAGAAATGGCACAGCTTCCGGCAAGCTGTGGAAGGCCGCTAAAATATCCGCAGCAGTCGCACCGGACCAGTTTTGCACCGCGCTGCCTTCCGCAACCGTCAAATCACGCCCCAGCCAGGTTCTGGCCAGATGGTGCGCAACCGCTTCAGTTTCAGAGTAGGCAATCGCCAGACTCGGGCCGCTGACAAACCGGACTGATTCGACATCGGTCAGCGTATCGGCTTCGCCATTCGTCTGCGTCAGCGTGACCGTATTACCGGCTACCGCAACCCAGTAACCGGATAACTGCCCGGCCTGAATAGCGCTGTCGAAACCAAAGCCGCCATTGAGCCGGTCACTTCCACTACCGCCGTTTAAGACATCGTTGCCAGTGCCGCCGTACACCGTGTCGTTACCGGCGTCGCCGGAAGTTTGATCGTTGCCGTCCAGACTGCCGATGGTGTCATCACCGCTGCCACCGGACAAAATATCGTCTTCGCCGCCGGACACGATGAATTGATCCCGATTGTCACCCGCGGCAAAACTTTTACCATTACCGCCGGTAACTCTGGCAGCGCCGACAATCGATGCGAAACGCACATTATCCAGTTGAATAATGGTGCCCAGGGGCAGCTGACGAGCGTCGATTACCAGCATGCTGCTAGCGGTGTTTGCAGCAGGGTGGCTAATGATAATTGGAAGCGCTGGCGGCTGATCGCCTGCAACACGCAGTGTCACGCTATGAATATTGAGAGGATTGCCATCCGGCAGTTGTGCTAAAAACGCACTGGCTTTGGCGGTCAGGTCGTTGACAGTGTCACTGCTCAAGCCGTTCATATGTGCCAGTGCGGTGGCTATGTCTGCTTCGGCTTGCACCGGATCCAGTGTTTGTGTCCAGTCAGTGGTGGTTAATCCGGAACCCGCAGGCAAGCTGACCATCAGCAGGTGGTCACCCTGTGTATCCGCTGCGACCGGAATATCCGCGTGCGTAAAAAATAGCGAAGCGGGATCGTCTTGCCGCGAAGGCTGGATAACCGGGACGTTGACGACGACGGTGTCATCCGATTGCGTGGTTGTCGTGATGATGGTGCCATCGACGATTGTGGTCGTGGTGCCGCCATTGCCACCTCCACCTCCACCCGGAGAAGAAGAGATCGATACGGTAATGCCGTTGCCGCCGGTGTCGGCGATTGTGATGGCGGCATCCGCGCCCGCCGCCCAGTCTTCGGCGGCGGCCAGATTGTAACTTGTCGCATCATTGGAAGCCGTACCGGCCTTGTTCAACAGCAGATTGACCGCGGTCTTGTCGGTACTGCTTAACGTTAAGGTAAATGTGGAACCGGAAGTAATGTCCACATCGGCGGTATCGCTCAGAGCATAGGTTGCGCCGCCTTCACCGGTAAATGTGAATTTCGAGGCATCAATATCGTTGGCTGTGCCACCGGCTTTTAAAAATCCCGATCCCGTGACGATCAGCACGCCAGTGCCGGTATTGTAAGTGGCCGATGTAATTACCGGCGCCGCTACGTTGGAAGTCATAACAGTGTTACCGGCCGCATCGGCGACAGTGACCGCAGCACTTGCGCCTGCGGCCCAATCTTCTCCGGCGGTCAGGTTATACGACGCGCCGTTGGTCGAAGTAGCGCCATTTTTGTTGACGATCTGATTGACGGCGGCTCTGTCGTTGCTGCTCAATGTGATGGTGAATGCCGTGCCGGACGTGATATCGACATCGGCGGAGCCGGTTAACGTATAGCTATCGCCGCTTTCACCGGTGAAAGTGAACTGGGAGGCATCGATATCGTTGTTTGTGCCGTTCAACTGCAAGAAACCGCTGCCGGTGACTGCCAATGTGCCGGTGCTGGCGTCATAACTGGCCGAGATGATCGACGGTGCGGCGACGTTCGATACGGTGATCCCGTTATCAGTGGTGTCGGCGGTGTTCCCGCTGGTGACGTTGGTATCCCAATCGTCCGCAGCTGCCAAGTTATAGACAGCGCCGCCGGTGGAGGCAGTGCCGTTCTGGTTGATAATCTGGTTAACGGCGGCTTTGTCGGTGGCGCTCAGTGTGAGTGTGAATGCCGTGCCCGAAGTGATTTCGACATCGGCGGAATCGGTTAGCGTATAAGTGCTGCCGCCTTCACCGCTGAACGTGAACCGGGAAGCATCAATGTCGGCTCCGCCGCCGTTGGCTTGCAGATTGATGGCGGTTACCGCTAAGGTTCCGGACACGGCATCGTACGTGGCCGAAATGATGCGCGGATTGAGCGAAACCGTTGCTGTAATCGCATTGGTGGTGTCACTGATGACAGTCGCGCTATCGGCGGCGCTTAGCCAGTGGTCGGCAGCTGCGAGATTATAGGTCGAACCGCCGGAAGATGCAGTCCCGGTTTGATCCAGCAGGGCATCGACAGCGATTTTGTCCGTGCCGGACAGCGTCACACTGAACGATGTGCTGGATGTGATTTCAACGTCCGAGGAACTGGTGATCGTGTAGGTAGTGTTCGCAGTTCCGCCGGTCAAAGTGAGCGTGGAAATGTCAATGTCGTTATCGGTGCCGATCTTTTTGAAGAAATTGCTGCCAGTCACAGTCAATATACCGGTGTCGGAATCGTAAGCGGCCGATGTAATTGCCGGTGTCTGCACATTGCTGACGATGATGCTATTACCCGTCAGATCGGCGACTGTCAGCGAAGCTGCGCTGCCAGCCATCCAGTCTTCAGCTGCGGCGATATTGTAGGCCGTTGCACTGGAAGAAACTGTGCCATTCTTATTCAACAATCCGTGAACCGCCAATTGGTCGGCGGCATTGAGTGTGATGCTGAAGGCAGTGGCTGAAGTCACGTCGACAGCGGACGAAGTCAGCGTGTAACTGCCGCCTTCGCCCGTTAACGTGAGCAATGAAACCGTCACATCGTTGCTGGCGCCGCTGTTGGAAACGAAATTGGATCCGCTGACTGTCAGCACGTTGGTGCTGGTGTCAAACGTTGCGGAAGTAATCATCGGTACGGCATAGTGGCTGACCGTGATGCCATTACCCGTCAGATCGGCGACCGCAACGGCGCTATCCGCACCGGCCGCCCAATCCTCGGCGGCGGCCAGGTTATAGATCGTGCTGCCGATTGCGGATGCGCCGTTTTTATTGAGTAATGCCTCGACATTGGTCAAATCCGCATCCGTCAGCGTCACTGAAAACGAAGTCCCGGATGTAATCTCTATATTCGCCGCACTGGTGAGCGTGTAAGTTGCGCCGCTCGCGCCGGTGATGGTCAGCTTGGATAAATCGATGTCGTTGCTGGCGCCGCTTTTCTGTAGAAAACCGCTGCCGGTAATAGTCAGCACATTGCTGCTGTAATCATAGGCGGCCGATGTGATCGCCGGTGCTGCAACATTTGAGACAGTGATGCCGTTGCCGGTGGTGTCGGCGGCGGCATCCGCACCGGCGGCCCAATCTTCCGCCGCCGCCAGATTATATGTGGTGCCGTCTGTCGAGGAAGTGCCGTTTTTGTTGATGGTTTGGTTGACGGTGGCCTTGTCGGTGCTGCTCAACGTGATCGTGAATGCCGTGCCCGAAGTGATCTCTACATTGGCGGAATCGGTGAGTGTGTAAGTGCTGCCGCCTTCGCCGCTGAACGTGAACTTGGATGCGATGATATCGTTAGCCGCGCCGCTGGCTTTCAGGAAGCCGGAGCCAGTGACGGCCAAAATGCCTGTGCTGGCATCGTACGTCGCCGACGTGATCGCCGGTACTGCAACGTTCGACACGGTGATGCTGTTGCCGCTGGTATCGGCGGTGACGATGGCGCTGTCGGCACCCGCCGCCCAATCTTCTGCTGCGGCTAGGTTGTACGTGGTACCGCCGGTTGAGCTGGTGCTGTTTTTGTTGACGATCTGATTGACAGCAGCTTTGTCGGTGGCGCTCAATGTGATCGTGAATGCCGTGCCGGAAGTGATCTCTACATTGGCGGAATCGGTCAGGGTGTAAGTGCTTCCGCCTTCGCCGGTGAACGTGAACTTGGATGCGATGATATCGTTGGCAGCGCCGCTGGCTTTCAGGAAGCCGGAGCCTGTGCTGGCATCGTACGTCGCCGACGTGATCGCCGGTGCGGCAACATTCGACACGGTGATGCCGTTGCCGGTGGTATCGGCGATGACAACGGCAGCATCCGCACCGGCAGCCCAATCTTCCGCAGCCGCTAGGTTGTATGTCGTGCCGCCGGTAGAGCTGGTGCTATTCTTATTGACGATCTGGTTGACGGCGGCTTTATCGGTGGCGCTCAACGTGATCGTGAATGCCGTGGCGGAAGTGATCTCGACATTAGCTGAATCCGTGAGCGTGTAAGTGCTGCCGCCTTCGCCGCTGAACGTGAACTTCGATGCGACGATGTCGTTGGCCGCGCCGTTGGCATTGACCAGGTTCGAGCCGGTGACGGTCAGTGCGCCGGTGCTGGCATTATACGTTGCTGAGGTAATCGCAGGTATTTGCACGTTGCTGACGGTAATGCCGTTACCCGTGGTGTCGGCGTGACCGCTTAATTCCCGGCTCCAGTTATCCGCTGCTGCAATATTGTAAGTGACCCCATCCGTCGAAGCAGTGCCGTTCTTGTTCAGTAACCCTGCCACATTGACTTGATCGGTAGCATTGAGCGTGACGTTGAATTGCGTGGCGGAATCGATCTCGACTTGCGCGGAGGTGAGGGTATAGGTTGCGCCGCCTTTTCCGGTCAGAGTGAGTTTCGATACATCGATATCATTGTTCGGCCCGCCTTTTCGTATTAAGCCGGTTCCGGTGACGGTTAAGATATGGCTGCTTATATCATAGGTAGCCGAGGTGATCGCCGGTGGAGGAACATTCGAGACTGTAATGCTGTTGGACGTATCGGCAATATTAGTATTGCCGATCACCGTATTCCAGTCGTCCGCTGCGGCCAGGTTGTACGAAGTACCATCGTTTGAAGAGCCGCCATCTTCGTTGAGAATCAGGCTTATCGCGGCTTTATCCGTGCTGCTGAGTGTTATGGTGAATGAGCTGGCGGAGGTAATTTCGACATCACTGGTATCGATCAGCGTGTACGTGGCGCTGCCATCGCCGGTAAAAGTGAACAGCGAAGCATCGATGTCGTTGGCCGCACCACTGGCTTTGACAAAGTTCGATCCGGAGACGGTCAACGTGCCGGTGCTGGCATCGTATGTCGTGGAGCTAATTGTCGGGATTTGCACATTGCTGACGGTAACGCCGTTACCCGTGGTGTCGGCGTTGCCGCTTTGCGCCGGATTC
This sequence comes from Nitrosomonas sp. Is24, assembly GCF_033063335.1. Taxonomy (NCBI): domain Bacteria; kingdom Pseudomonadati; phylum Pseudomonadota; class Betaproteobacteria; order Nitrosomonadales; family Nitrosomonadaceae; genus Nitrosomonas; species Nitrosomonas sp. Is24. The sequence continues at coordinate 749,322 of NZ_JAWJZG010000001.1, forward strand.
CAGTCAGCCGCCGCGGCGATATTGTAGGTAGTGCCGCCGACCGAGGACGTGCCGTTCTTGTTCAGCAAACCTTCGATGTTGATTTGATCGGCCGCATTCAACGTAATGGTGAATTGTGTGGCGGAATCGAGCTCGACATTCGCTGAAGTGAGGGTATAGGTTGCGCCACTTTGTCCGGTCAGAGTCAGTTTCGATACATCAATGTCATTGAGCGACCCGGCGGTGGCCGCCATATTGGTTCCGGTGACAATCAGCTTGTTATTGTTGGCGTTGTACGTGGCCGAGGTAATGGTCGTCGTCATTGGATTGAACCGCCGTTGTTGAAACTGCCCGGTTGCGCATGGCGTGCAGTTTTACCGCTGATTGTTTTTAAGACCTGACCGTCATTCAATGGAACATTTGCAGCAGCTGTAACGTATGTAAAGGCGTTGGTCGGGAGAGTTGCGGTACAGAGGTCTATCCATGAAGCTTTAATCATTTTTAATAGTCTTATAGTATTAATAAATAAAATCAATTAACTATAATGATTTTTTATATTCTGAAGGGAATCATGCCGAATGACTGGGACCGGTTCCTATATGCCAGCACACTCTTATTAGCGGTTGATGTAAGTAAAAATGAAGAAAAAAATAGTTTATATAGTAATTTTCCTACATGAAATAATGAACTCGGATTAAACATAGTCGGATCATCAAGTTAGTCGATCTTAAATGCCCTGACGGCAGGATATGTGTGGCAACTAGGTACTCAAGAGCAATTTCTGCAAGAAATTCATAATGCTTAATAGAACCAAGCGAACGGATTCAGAGTTTTCTTACTTTACGAGTGAAATTGTCACCACCGGTTAAATGGATGGCATTGTTGCCGGTTGAGTCGTGTTTGGAATGAATCGATAGAAATCATTGTTTAAGCGGTAGTGATAAAATGCTGGCATGATGAGACCGAACGGTTTGACAGACTGGCGCAATTACTGGGAGCAGCTTCGTACCGCGCTGCTGGAGCCCAGTGTCGACAAGTCCCTGCTGGAGGCATCGTTGCGCGAGGCGCGCGCGAAGATGCCGGTGCCGGTATTGTGGCTACTGGGTAAAACGCAATCCGGCAAGACATCGATTATCCGCGCACTGACGGGCAGTCCGGCGGCGGAAATCGGCAACGGTTTTCAACCGTGCACGCGTAGTGCGCAGTTTTACGATTTTCCGGCTGAAGCCTCGGTGGTGCGGTTTCTCGATACGCGTGGTCTGGGTGAAGTGGCGTACGATCCCGGCGACGATATGCATTACTGTGAAGCGCAGGCGCATTTGCTGGTGGCGGTGATGAAAGTGGCGGATGTGCATCAGGCTGCGGTGTTCGATGTATTGCAAGCGATCCGCCGGCGTCATCCGGAATGGCCGTTGCTGATCGTGCAGACCGGTTTGCATGAACTGTATCCCGGCCAATTTGCGCACATTCAGCCGTGGCCGTATGCCAACGATCCTTTGCCTGATTCCATTCCGCTCGATTTGCGCCGCGCTCTGCTGGCGCAGCGCGCTGCCTTGAAGCCACTGCCCGGTTTTGCCCCGGTGCGCTGGGTGGCGGTCGATTTGACATTGCCGGAAGATGGATTTGCGCCGCCGGATTATGGCTTGGAAGCGTTGTGGCAGGCAATCGAAGCGCTGACATCCTTGGGTTTGCAGCATCAGCTGAGCGGTGACCAGGAAGTGCAGGATCTCTACGCGCGCACCGCGCATCAGCATATCGCAGGTTATGCGCTGACCGCGGCGGGATTGGGTGCTTTGCCGGTGGTGGATTTGGTCGCGGTGTCGGCGGTGCAGGCAAAATTGTTGCATAGTCTGGCGTTGCTGTACGGGCAGCGCTGGGATAAAAGCACCGTCACGGAATTTATCGGTTTGGCGGGCGCGGGAATTGCCTCCGGTTACCTGGCACGGCTATTGACCCGTGCTGCGACCAAATTCATACCGGTGTGGGGACAGACCGTGGGGGCGTTATGGGGCGCCAGTTCCAGCGGTGCGACCACGTACGCGCTGGGCAAGGCGGCGATCTATTTCTTTACGCGGCGCAAGGACGGCCTGAACGTGGATGCGGATACCTTGCGGCAGATTTATGCGGAAGAATTGGAACGCAGCGCGTCGATACTCAAAGACCGTCTGCGGGGAAAATCCGGATGAAAGCACCACTGCCCGCTGTTAATCCGCTGCGGTTACTGGTTTTCATCCTGATGCTGTTGCCGCTGCTGGCGCTGTTGGGATTCGGCTTCTTCTGGCTGTGGCAGGGCGGTTATTTGCAGTATTGGCTGATTGCCATGGTGGTGTGCGGCGGCCTGGGGTACGGCTTGCAGTATTGGCTGGTGCGGCAGGAGCGGCAATTGTTAACGGATTCGGCCACCGAACCTAATCCGGATTGGCCGCCGAGCGCGGATGCGGTCTGGCAGCAAGTTGAAGCGTTGGCCGAGACCTGTAATCCGCAGGATTGGCCGATCGAGGAGGGTACCTGGGTGCTGGTGCTGGGGCAGAAAACGATGGAAACGGTCGCGCATTGTTATCACCCGGATGTCGAAAAACCGTTGCTGGAACTGACCATACCGCATACCTTGATGATTATCGAGCGGGCGAGCCGCGATCTGCGCCAGGATGTGGCGGAAAAAATACCGTTCAGCAATCGCCTGACCATTGGCGATTTGTTCCGGATACAGCGCTGGAAGGCTAAGGTGGAACGGCTGTTTAGTATCTATCGCGCCGGCAGCCTGCTCATCAATCCGGTCAATGCTTTGCTGAGCGAAGCGTGGCGGCATTTGCGCGAGCGCAGTTTCGATCAGGCCAAGGATGAATTGCACCGCTGGTTTTTGCGTACCTATGTGTGCAAAGTGGGGTACTACGCGATTGATCTGTATAGCGGCCGTTTGCCGTTAGGCGATGAAGAATTCATGACTGCGCCAACCCCGGAATCCAAAGCCGATCTGGGGCAGGTCGAAGAAACCGCAAAACCTGCTGTTGAGCCGTTGCGCATTCTCGTTTTGGGGCGGTCCAACTCGGGTAAATCGAGCCTGATCAATGCATTATTTGGCACATTGACGACAGCTGCCGATGTGCTGCCGGACACCACGCAAGCCCTTAAACCGTTTGCTTTATCGCGCGAAGGTTTGACGCAAGCGCTGATTTTCGATAGTCCGGGGTGTGACAGTGCATTGTTTGATCATCAGCGGATGCTGGTTGCGGCAGAAAATGCCGATCTGATTTTGTGGCTGAGTCCGGCCAACCGGCCCGACCGGCAGATTGAGCGCGATTGTTTGGACGTATTGCGCGCCACCCAAGCCGCGCGCACGGACCGCCGTGCGCCGCCGCTACTGGTGGTGGCGAGTTTTATCGATCGCCTGCGGCCGGTCAACGAATGGCAGCCGCCGTACGACCTGACGCATCCGGCGAGCAGCAAGGCAACCCATATCGCCGCAGCGGTGCGGGTTATCGCGGCTGATCTGGCGGTAGCGGTTGAGCAGGTGATTCCTGTCTGTTTGCTGACGGGTAAAGTTTATAATGTCGACGATACCCTTTGGGCCGCGATTCTGAATCATCAGGACGAAGCGTTGCGGGTGCGGCTAATGCGCTGCCTGGGTGCCAGAAAGCGCGCCGAAGACTGGGTCATGCTGCGGCGGCAGATGGCGGGTGCGGGCCGGTTTGTGCGGGATTTGCCGGACATATTGGGAAAACGCAGCGGGCGGTAATGAGTTGGCCATGGAAATACATCGGTAAAGCGGATTTCGCATATACTGCGATCCATCTCAATGCTCCAAGATTGCATCATTTTTAATCCCTAATCAGTTGAATCACTCAGTGAAGCGCACTTTAACCGTAGTTTTCCTCTTATTTGCTGTGGGTCTGATCGTGCTGACGGTTGTTCCGGATCGCGCACGGGCGCAATACTGGTGGAACGCGAGCCGTGAACCGGTGGGTTTGGCGCCCGATCCTACATCGACGCCGGAAGCGATTGTGCAGGTTTACGGCGCGCGCGCATTCAGCTGGCGCGGCTACTTCGGGATTCATACCTGGATTGCGGTGAAACCCTCGGCGGCACAGTCGTACACCATTTATGAAGTGATCGGCTGGTTGCAGCGCCGTAAGCTCCCGGTGGTAGTGATTCATGAGAATGTGCCGGACCGGCGCTGGTATGGCAATATGCCGGAGCTTCTGCTGGAAAAACGGGGTGACGGCGTGGACGCGCTGATCGGAAAAATTGACCAGGCGGCACGCAGTTACCCGTATGCAAAGGATTACACGATTTGGCCCGGCCCCAATTCCAATACCTTTACCGCCTGGATTTCCCGGGCTGTCCCGGAATTGCAATTGGATCTGCCGCCCACCGCGATCGGTAAGGATTACCTGGGGTACCGGCTGGTTTCGCAAGCACCGAGCGGCAGCGGCTTCCAGGTTTCCATCTTTGGCTTGCTGGGCGTACTGGTCAGCGCGGTGGAAGGTGTCGAGTTGAACCTGCTAGGATTGTCGTTCGGTGTCGATCTCGATCCACTCGCGCTCAAATTGCCACTGGTCGGGCGCAAAGAACTGAATTCATGGTTCGAGCCTGCGGTTGAAAATTAATTGCGTTCTTTAAACCTTGAGTTCATGGTATTTAATTGATAATTATTCTTATTCATACTATAGTAACCCTCAATAATTAATTCGTTTGATGAATCTTTTTGCCTGGAATTTTTTCATGTTGAAATCGAATGTAAGCCGTTTTTATTTTGCCGTTTTTTTTCTTTTCTCTTCTCTGATCGCACCGCTGGCGCATGCCGAGGAAGTGGTTGTGTATTCCGCGCGCATTGAGCAACTTATCAAACCGATGTTTGACGCGTTTACCAAGGAAACCGGGATCAAGGTCAAATACACCACGGATAATGAAGGCGCATTGCTTGCCCGGCTGGAAGCGGAGGGAAAAAACACGCCAGCGGATCTGCTGATTACTTCCGATGTGGGTAATCTTTGGGCGGCGGCACGGGCAGGCTTGCTGAAGCCGGTGCAATCGAACGTGCTGGAAGCCAATATCCCGGCGCATTTGCGTGACCCTCAAAAGGAATGGTTCGGTTTGTCGATCCGGGCACGTACACTGATTTATAACACTAAGAAAGTGAAGCCATCAGAGCTTTCAACTTATGAAGATCTGGCCGATCCGAAGTGGAACAAACGGCTGTGTTTGCGCACATCGAAGAAAGTGTATAACCAATCCCTGGTGGCGATGATGATTGCCGGACATGGCGAAGCCGAGACCGAAAAAATTGTCAAAGGCTGGGTGGCCAATCTGGCGACCGATCCGCTATCCGATGACACCCGAGCCTTGGAATTTGTCGCTGCCGGTAAATGCGATGTGACGGTGGTCAATACTTATTACTATGGCCGGTTGATGAAAAAAGACCCGAATTTGCCCTTGGCGATTTTCTGGCCGAACCAGAATGATGGTGGTGTGCATGTCAATATTTCCGGCGCCGGTGTCACGCGCCATGGCCGTAACGCACAAGCTGCGATTAAATTGCTGGAATTCCTGTCATCCGATAAAGCGCAAAATCTGTTTGCCGATGTGAATATGGAATATCCGGTTAATCCGAAGATTGCAGCGGATCCGTTTGTCGCGGCGTGGGGCAGTTTCAAGCAAAATCCGATGAACCTGGTTAAAGCCGGCGAATTGCAGACCACCGCCGTGAAACTGATGGACCGGGCGGGATATCAGTAAAAAGGTACGGCCTCTACAAAGATCAATGCGGCGTAGAAGCGCTAGGAAATAATAGCTTCTTACGCCAGTTTTTTCGTTCCGTTTCTTCACAAACATGTCATGGCCATTTGGCGCTCAGTTCCTTTCATAGCCGCTGCATTGGTACTGGCGCCCGTGGGCGTGATCGTGTCCGCTTTTTTTGCACCGGCCAGTGATGTTTGGCAGCATCTGCTTGAAACGACCCTTCCTCAACTGCTGATCAACACGTTCTGGCTTGCCTTGGGTGTCGTCAGTGGGACTGCGCTATTGGGCATCAGTCTGGCGTGGCTCACCGCGGTTTATGACTTCACCGGGCGGCGGTTCTTTTCCTGGGCGTTGCTGTTGCCGATGGCGATGCCTGCTTATGTCACGGCATTTGTTGCTTTGGGACTATTTGATTTTACCGGTCCGGTGCAAACTTTATTGCGCGCCTGGCTGGATTCGGATTTGTCCTGGTTTCCGGATATTCGCGGCAGGGCCGGTGTGATTGTGGTCATGACGCTGGCTTTTTATCCTTATGTTTATTTACTGGCGCGCAATGCTTTTCTGAGTCAAGGCAAACGCTCGCTGGAAGTAGCGCAATCGCTGGGCTTCAACCGTAAGCAAGGATTTTTCAAAGTGGTATTGCCGATGGCACGGCCCTGGATAGCCGGAGGCGTGATGCTAGTGCTTATGGAAACGTTGGCGGATTTCGGCACCGTGGCGGTGTTTAATTACAACACCTTCACGACCGCAATTTACAAAGCGTGGTTCAGCATGTTTTCACTGCCCGCGGCTTCGCAGCTCGCTTCTTTATTGATTCTAATCATTTTTGTTGTGATCGTGCTGGAACAGCAGTTCCGGTTGCGTATGCGCTATGCGGAAAGCAAAAGAACCGAACGTGCGCAGCGTATCCGGTTGATGGGATGGCATAACTGGCTGGTGACCGGTTTTGTCCTGAGTGTCTTGTTTCTGGCATTTCTGCTGCCGGTGTTGCAATTGTGCCAGTGGGCGATGCGATCGTTTACGCAAGATTATGACGTGGCCCGCTATCTGGAATTTCTCTGGCACTCGCTATCGTTGTCCGGTCTGGCGGCTTTATTGATCTGCTTGGTTGTCATCGCCATGGTTTATGCGGCACGGCGTTATCCCAGTCCAGCGACGCGCTATGCGATTCGCATTGCCACGATCGGCTATGCATTGCCCGGTACGGTGCTGGCGATTGGCGTGTATGTGCCGCTGGTTTGGCTCGATGGGCGGCTCAGCGAATGGATGATGAATTGGTTGCAAATCGAGACAGGGCAATTGATCCAGGGCACGCTGATGATTATGTTGATTGCCTATTTGATCCGCTTTATGGCGGTCAGCCATTACCCGATCGATGGCGCGATGCAACGGATTACGCCTAATATCGACGAGGCGGCGATGAGTTTCGGGTTGCACGGCTGGGCGATGATCCGGAAGGTGCACATTCCGATATTGAAACCGGGAATTTTCACGGCGGCGACTTTGGTGTTTGTCGATGTCATGAAAGAGATGCCGATTACGCTGATGACGAGGCCTTTTGGCTGGGATACACTGGCGGTGCGAATTTATGAAATGACTTCCGAAGGGCAATGGGAGCAGGCTGCGTTGCCCGCGGTTACGCTGGTGCTGGCCGGGCTGATTCCGATTTTCTTGTTTATGCGACAAACTGAGAAGTAAACCGATGAGTACAGGGTTGCTGCAACTGAATCACGTTGTGCAAGCGTATGGCGAGCAGGTCGTTATCCGTAACTTATCTTTGCAATTGCAAAAGGGGCAGATCGGTTGTTTACTCGGTCCGAGCGGCTGCGGCAAGACTACTGCCTTGCGTTGTATCGCCGGTTTTGAGCGGGTTGCGGGCGGAGAAATCGTGCTCAATGGTGCCTGTGTAAGCAGTGCGGACTCTTTCGTGCCGCCGGAACAGCGGCGGATCGGCATGGTGTTTCAGGATTATGCGTTGTTTCCGCACCTGAATGTGACTGCCAATATCGGTTTCGGTCTGCACCGGTTAACGCGAGTGGAACGTGAGCGGCGGGTTGAAGAATTGCTGCATGTCGTGCATCTGACCAGCGTTGCGAAGAAATATCCGCATGAATTATCGGGCGGGCAGCAGCAGCGCGTTGCGCTGGCGCGCGCACTGGCGCCGAGACCGGATCTGTTGTTGCTGGATGAGCCGTTTTCCAATCTGGATGTGAGTTTACGCGAACGGTTAAGCACGGAAGTCCGCGAGATCATCAAGCAGCAAGGAACCACTGCGATTCTGGTGACGCATGACCAGGCGGAGGCGTTTGCGATTGCCGATGAAATCGGCGTGATGAATCACGGCGAGATTCAACAGTGGGATACGGCATTCAATCTGTATCACCGTCCGGCTAATCGTTTTGTGGCTAACTTTATCGGTCAGGGAGTATTTCTTCCCGGCAAAGTGATCAATGCACAACAGGTTGAAATTGAATTGGGCGTATTAAACGGAGTAATTCCGCAGCACTGCGAGGCCGGGTGTAGCGTCGATGTATTGCTGCGTCCGGATGATATTGTGCATGACGATAGCAGCGCGATGCAGGCGACGGTGGTTCATAAGGCATTTCGCGGCGCAGAGATTTTGTATACGTTGCGTCTGGCGGGCGGAGCTAAAGTGCTTGCGCTCGTCCCCAGCCACCATGATCATGCGATCGGCGGGAAAATAGGGATCAGACTCGAAGCCGACCATATTGTGGCATTTCAACAAGCGACAGAATGATTGTCTGGTTCCGGTTCCTGCGAGTGTGAGACAATATCCCGGGTTTCTTCCGGGCGCTATTTTAAAAAGCTACTTCCCTTTTAACAGTTTTTTCTATAGCATAACAATTTAGTTTTATACCACTCTTTTACAGCGTTATTCCAATCAATCCCGTAAACCAATCTTTGAGATAATTAGGTTTACTCTTCTTAATACTGAATAATTGAATGAGGATCATATGAGTCAGCATATTCATTACGTTACTGATGCTAATTTTGATGCGGAAGTTTTGCAGTCGACAACTCCCGTGCTGGTGGATTACTGGGCGGAATGGTGCGGCCCTTGTAAAATGATAGCGCCGATACTCGACGAGATTGCGAGCGAATATGGTGAACGCCTTAAAGTAGCTAAATTGAATATCGACGAAAATCAGCTAACACCGCCGAAATACGGTATTCGCGGTATCCCGACTCTGATGCTGTTTAAAAACGGCAATATCGAGGCTACCAAAGTCGGAGCTTTATCAAAATCACAATTAACTGCCTTTATTGACAGCCATATTTAAACCCGCTAGTCTACTGAACATAATAGATTTGTGGACTAGGTGATTGGTAAAGCCCACACCACCTTATATTAAATAATCCCATCCGTAACAACTTTCCTTCCAGCATCATTATCTTTCACCTGAGTATTATTTTTTCACGAGCTTTTTCATGCGCTTATCCGATTTAAAGAACCTACACGTCACTGAACTAGTAAAAATGGCCGTCGAGAACGAAATTGATGGAGCCAACCGAATGCGGAAACAGGATCTGATTTTCGCATTGCTTAAAAATCAGGCGCGCAAGGGTGAAAATATCTACGGTCATGGGACGCTGGAAGTATTGCAGGATGGTTTTGGATTTTTACGTTCTCCGGATACATCCTATCTGGCGGGGCCCGATGATATTTATATTTCACCCAGTCAGATCCGGCGCTTTAATCTGCATACCGGAGATTCGATTGATGGCGAGATTCGCCCGCCAAAGGAAGGAGAGCGTTATTTTGCGCTGGTGAAAGTTGATAAGGTCAATAACGAACCGCCGGAAAATTCCAAACAGAAAATCCTGTTTGAAAATTTGACACCATTATTTCCGGATGAGCGGCTCGTGCTCGAACGCGATATCAAAGCCGAAGAAAATATCACCAGCCGTATCATTGACTTGATTGCTCCGATTGGAAAGGGACAGCGCGGTTTGTTAGTGGCTAGCCCTAAGTCGGGTAAAACCGTGATGCTGCAACACATCGCGCACGCCATTGCGGCTAATTATCCGGATGTGATTTTAATGGTGTTGCTGATTGATGAACGCCCGGAAGAAGTGACGGAAATGATCCGTTCGGTGAGAGGGGAAGTCATCTCATCCACTTTCGATGAAGCAGCTACGCGGCACGTGCAAGTTGCCGAAATGGTGATTGAGAAAGCCAAGCGCTTGGTCGAACACAAGAAAGATGTCGTGATATTGCTCGATTCGATCACAAGGCTGGCGCGCGCTTATAATGCGGTGGTGCCGGCTTCCGGTAAAGTGCTGACAGGCGGTGTGGACGCCAGTGCGTTACAGCGGCCCAAACGTTTCTTCGGCGCGGCGCGTAATATTGAAGAGGGTGGATCGTTGACGATCATCGCAACAGCATTGATTGATACTGGGTCGCGTATGGACGATGTGATCTATGAAGAATTTAAGGGTACCGGTAATATGGAAATTCATCTTGACCGGAAAATGGCGGAGAAACGGATATATCCTGCGATTAATGTGAACCGGTCAGGAACCCGCCGGGAAGAATTGCTGATTTCTCCTGATGTACTGCAGAAAATCTGGGTACTACGCAAGTTACTGCATCCGATGGACGATATGGATGCGATGGCGTTTCTACTGGATAAAATCAAGGCAACTAAGAATAATTCCGACTTTTTTGATTCGATGCGGCGGGTTTAGGATTTAATTTTCACAGTTGCGCCAATACGTACATTAAAGGATAATACACGGCTTTTTAATCTTCCCATTGGGGATTGAATAATTAAGGATATAGGTAATGAAAGCAGACATTCATCCAGACTATCAGGAAATTACCGTAACTTGCAGTTGCGGTAATGTGTTTAAAACACGCTCTACCATGAACAAACCATTGAATATTGAGGTATGTTCACTGTGTCATCCGTTCTACACGGGTAAGCAGAAAATTGTGGATACTGCCGGAAGGGTTGAGAAATTCCGTCAGAAATATAGCAAGCAAGTGCGCAATTAATTGCTGGAAATCAAGTAATATCAGGTTTTTACCAAGATTTCTGATGGTGAACCCGGGTAACAGAATTTATTCCGGATTCTGCTACTTGATTCTAAGTTAAATAATCTCTTTAATAATGTACAGCGAGCCAGATAGTCTCATTGTCTGGATCTGACCATGAGACTTTGTGCTTTTTATGAGCGGGGATATTAATAAAGTCTCCCTCATTAAGATGTACTGATGCTTCATCCTCAAAAGACAGTGCCGCCTTGCCCTTCAATACGATAATCCACTCGTTTTTTTCCTGATCATACCAGCCGGATTCTGGCGATTTTTGTCCTTTCGAGATGATCTTTTCTATCGTCACTGTGTCGTTTCCGGCTAGAAATTCAAATAATTCCTGATCCAGGTTTTTGGGGATTCCGGTGAAAATATTTTGTGATTTCATCTGAAAAAATAAACAAGATTATGTGAATTCTTTAGCTTATTTGGTATGTAAAAGCCTTTGAGTGACCATTTGTATGGTAAATGCAGTAGTGATTCTCGGCCTAAAATGGTTTCTGCGTATTTATTATGTTGTGGCGCAAGGTCGAACTGGAGTTGGTGTATTTCAAATCTTCAAATTCATTTCCATTCCGTATTCATAAGGCTAAAAATTTTCATAAAACTATGCTATAAAACACCAATCAAAATTTTCCTGTTAACTTCAAAGAATCAGAGGCTTCTTTTGATGATCAGAAAAACGAATTCAAGTCCGAAGAAGTTGACCGCAATAAAACAAAAATCGCGTATAAACCCATCTATCCCATCTCATCAACCAGTCGATCCTGAAAGGACATTATTCCCAGTGGTGGGTATTGGTGCTTCAGCTACCGAACTCAAGTCACTACGGCAGTTTCTTTCCCAGATACCAGCGGATAGTGGTGCGGCTTTTGTCGTTATTCAGCAATCAGATGCGATACAAGGAAATCTATCTCCTCAGCAACTGCAAGATGTTACCAGCATGAAGATAGTGCGCGTGGAAAATCTGATCGAAGTGCAGCCCGATTGTGTCTATATTGTTGAGCAGTCAAGCAAGAATGTCTTTATTTCCAATGGTTTTTTGTGTGTATTGGACGCCGAGCCGGGGCATCTATCGAATTCCTTAATCGATTTTTTCTTCCACAGCTTGGCGGAAGAGTATAGGGAGTCGGCGGTTGGTGTTATTTTTTCCGGTTCGGGTGCAAATGGTACTCAGGGTTTACGCGCCATAAGGAAAAAAGGAGGATTGGGGCTTACGCAGGATTCTATGTCCAGTGAACCGGGGGATATGCCGGATCGCGCGATTGAGGCAAGCACAGTGGACACGCGCGTAGCACTCGATGTGTTGCCGGGCATTGTTACCAGTTATTTGAAATCCAAATCGCAAGGATTTCACCTTGATGGTGCCATGAGTGAAGTTGTGCAACTCTTGTCTAAGCGGATGGGTAATGATTTCTCTCAGTATAAGAGAAGCACGCTATATCGTCGTGTGGAGCGGCGGATGCAACAGAATCAAATCAGTAAGGTTGAAGATTATGCGCGCTTCTTAAACGAGAATCCTGTTGAACTGGATTTGTTGTTTAAGGAGCTATTAATCAATGTGACGCATTTTTTTCGCGATCCGGTCATGTGGCAGTATGTTAAAGCGGAGATTATTCCACCCATTTTGGCAGCCCATCCTGAAGGAAAAACAGTGCGAATCTGGGTGCCTGCTTGCTCGACAGGGGAAGAGGCTTATGGATTCGCCATTCTTTTCCGGGAAGCTTTGGAGCAAAGGGGCGTGCAAGACCGGTACTTGGTGAAAATATTTGCGACTGATCTGGATCAGGATGCCATCACGAAGGCACGGCAGGGTTTTTATCCCCTGGCGATCAGTCAATATATTTCATTGGAACGCTTAAACCGGTTTTTCATCAAGCACGAAAATGGCTACCGGGTCTGTAATGAAATACGCCAGATGGTGATATTCGCGCCACAAAATCTTATTGCCGATGTGCCATTTTCCAAGCTGGATATTTTATCGTGCCGGAATTTACTGATTTATCTGGACCGTGAATTACAAAAAAGATTATTCCCGCTGTTTTATTATGCGCTGAATCCTGGCGGCATTTTGCTATTGGGAACTGCGGAATCGATCGATTATTTCCCGGAGATGTTTGCCCCTCTGGAGCGCAGTTTGGCGGTGTATAAACGTCTTGATAATGGATTGCCGCAAGAAAGGCGCAACTTGATTCAGGATTTCTCTCTTCAAGCGATGACCAAGAAAAATCCAATGATCAGTCTGGAAGAGGTACTACGGCTTTCACACATCGAGCAAGCAGCGGACTCATCCGAAAAAGGTGATGATATTGTATTAGCGATGATGACCGAACTGCAGCTCATGCGTGAGGAAATGCAAGCGACTCATGAGGAAATGCAGACTTCGCAAGAAGAGCTTAGATCGAGCAACGAAGAGCTGCAATCGACCAATGAAGAATTGCTGTCGACAAATAAAGAATTGCAAGCAGCCAATGCAGCATTAGTCGCGTCCAAGTCTAAATTAAAATTACTTTACAAGGAATTGCAAACCACCAATGCGGAGCTGACAACTTACCTAGAAGCCATTGGGCAGCTTGCACTGGTTTCCGTGAGTGACCGCTCTGGCCGGATCATTGAAGCCAATGACCGTTTTTGTGAGATTAGCGGGTATGGCCGCTCCGAACTTATCGGTCAGGATCATCGGATTCTCAACTCAGGTGTGCATTCGAGTGATTTTTTTATAGACATGTGGGAAACCATCACCAATGGCAGAATTTGGCATAAAGAGATTTGTAACCGGAGAAAAAGCGGCAGCTTGTACTGGGTCGATTCCACTATCGTTCCGTTCAAAGACGGTAGCGGCCGGATAGTTCGCTATATATCCGTCCGCGTGGATATCACCGCGCGCAAGCAGAAAGAATTAATTTTGCATGAACGGCTAAAGGAAAGAACGTGTTTATATGCGATCCGGCGGGAGATGGAACAAGATCTTTCTGTCGGTGAGCTTTGTGAACGGATATTCGATCATCTGATTCCAGCAATGCAGTTTCCCGACCATGCGGCCTGCATGATCAGTATTTATGAGCAGCGCCATACTTCAAATCACTATAACGAAGACCTGACGCATGGGATTTTCGCAAGAATCAAAGTGGGTGGACATTTTTGCGGTCAATTGCAGGTTTTCTACCGGGAAGAAAAGTCATTCATGCTGCCGGACGAGCAAAACCTGATTAATTATATCGCAGACGATTTCAGGCTATGGTTGGAGCGCAGGCAATTGGAACAGCACATCAGTTTTATGGCAAATCATGACGTGCTGACAGGATTGCCGAATCGATTGTTGTTGCAGGATCGCTTGTCGCAGGCATTGGCGCATAATCAGCGCCATCATGATTTTTCAGCGGTGCTGTTTATAGATCTGGATCACTTCAAAGTTGTGAATGACACGCTGGGTCATGGTTTTGGCGATTTGCTGCTAAAAGAAGTGGCTGTGAGGCTTTTATCCAGCATACGCAGCGAGGATACGGCGTCGCGTCAAGGCGGGGATGAGTTTATCGTGATATTGACGGAAATCACCGATTTGGAGGATGTTGAATCGATAGCGAAGAAAATCTTGCACTTGCTGGCGCTGCCGTATCATATTAATGAACGGATACTCCATATTGACAGCAGTATCGGAATTGCGCTGTATCCCAAGGATGGTAAGGATGTTGACGCATTGTTAAAGCATAGCGATCTGGCGATGTATCATGCTAAAGCTACGGGGCGTAGTAATTATCAGTTTTATTCGGCTGAGATGGATCGTTTGATTCAAGAGAAACACGAGCTGGGTAACGATTTGCATAGAGCCATCAGAAATAATGAGTTGGTATTGTACTATCAGCCGATTATTGATATGGACACCAATCATTTGGTTAGTCTGGAAGTGTTGCTGCGCTGGCAACATCCTGAAAAGGGATTGATACCGCCCGTTCAGTTCATTAAGCTGGCGGAAGAAACAGGCCTGATTTTGCCGATCGGGGATTGGGTTATCGGATCGGTGTGCGAGCAGCTAAAAGCGTGGCAAGACCAAGAGTTGAATGTGCCCAGAATTGCTATCAATCTTTCCGTCAAACAATTTCAGAAAAAGCTGTTTGTGCAAGATGTGGCGAATATTCTAACGCAAGCAAAAGTTTCTGCGAGTTGCTTAGCTTTGGAGATTACAGAAAGCATGCTGGCTGAAAATATCGTTGAGGTGAATGAAACGCTGCAACAATTAAGTGCAATGGGATTCAAGATATCGATCGATGATTTTGGAACCGGTTATTCTAATTTGAGTTATTTGAAGCACTATACGATTGACGCACTTAAAATTGATCGTTCTTTTGTGCGTGATATCGCGATCGATGAGAATGATGCGGCGATAGTTACGGCGATTATTGCAATGGCTGGCAGCCTGAATATTCAGGTAATTGCAGAAGGTGTTGAATCAAAGGAACAAATTGATTTTCTCAAACAGCGTGGATGCAGCCAATGTCAAGGATTTTATTTTAGTAAACCACTTTCTACGTTAGAAACGCTTCGAGAATTGCAGCGATTTAACAACTCTGGTATCAATCAATACCCGTAAATCTGTGATCTGTGTTTGTTAAGAATGAAGAATCCTGATAGAAATGTATACAGATTTATCCTACATCACAGGATAAATCGTTAGTATGCAATATTGGGATTGATTAGACAAACTGCCCAGTAGCATGGTTATCATGACCAGTTAGGATGCGACTGGCATTGCAGACGGCGATACCGGGTAAAAGGTACCAATTCAAAGTATTATTATGGTGGTATTTGGTAAGCTTAGGCTATCACATGCTTTCGATTGTCACATGATGACAATAAAAGTGCGCGAAAATTGTATCTGAATCTTCTTGGGGCTTTACCAAATTGAGGGTCACAAGATTTAAGCGTGTTTTTGTTAACTTTGGTAACAGAAATAGAGAGATATTCAAGATTCAAGGTATATCATTGACTAATAATCTTATGATAGAGATGATTTTGAAGGAACAAGTTAGCAAAGTTCTTTGTCATATTTTTTAGATAAATTAATCGGTTATCCAGAATATTCCATGATCGAAGGTGAGCTTCAAGTATTGAATCGGAATATATTTTGTATATTGTTGATTATCAATGTATATTAATGTGCTTTATAAAGAATTACTTTAAGTATTAAAGTTTATAGTTTAATTGTCGTATCCAGCTTCAGAGATGATCAATGGAACGTATTGTTCTCATTCTGTGTTTAGGCATTATGTAAAGATGTGTGTTAGATTTTTTTGAGTTTGTTTCATTATATTTGTAATTATTAAGGGAAATATTATGGTATTGGCAAATACTCGGACGGCACTAATAGGATTCATGATTGGTTTCGCATTAGTTCTTGCAGCTTGTGACAGCAATGAGCCAAAAGAAAAAAAAACTGGGCAGGCACTGGTTAGTGTCAATGGTAAAGAAGTTACCATGCTTCAGCTAAATGAAGAAATCAAGCGTGCCAATGTCCGCCCTGAACAGTATGAAGCAGCGAGTAAGCAGCTTTTGGAATCTCTGATTGTTCGTCAATTAATTCTTGATGAAGCTGTTCGCAACAAGTTGGATCGTACGCCTGATGTAATGCAAGCGCGCGATCGTGCAAATGCGCAAGTAATAGCGCAAGCTTATATGCAAGGTATTGTGAGTAAAATTGCTAAGCCTACTCAGCCTGAGATTGATGAATATTTCCAGAAACATCCTGAGTTTTTCTCGCAGCGTAAGCAATTTGATTTGATAACAGTTCGTGTTGCAACAAAGGATATCAGTAGTGAATTAAAGAAAACTATCGATGCAGCAAAGTCTGTAGATCAGGTTGTGGTTTGGCTTGAGAAAAATAAAGTTGAGTATCTCAGAAGCTTGGCATCACGTAGTAGCACCGATCTGCCTCCTCAGATGGCTAAAATGCTACAAGAAAAAAGTAAGGACACTATTTTTATCGTTAATGAGCAAGAGAATAGTTTGCTGATTTCGGTTAATGCAATAAAGGACAGTCCTATTACACTGACAGCTGCGGCGCCTCAAATTGAACGATTTTTGTTGAACCAAAAATATAAGGAAGCAACTGATGCGGAAGTCGCGCGTTTACGCACAGCTGCAAAAATCGAATATTTGAATGCTAAAGCACCAGAATCCAGTACTGCTGATAAGCCGGCTGTTCCACAAGCTGCTCCAAATGCTGATAATGCAACAAATAATTTAAATCTGACTGAGCCAGCCTCTGGCAGCTCTATCGAGCGTGGTATTATGGGACTCAAATAAGTTGATGTTTATATTAAATAGTTTATCTTTCCTAATATAATGTTCAGTGCGGTATGAATTAAGGATTATGGGCAAATGATAAGTGTTATGAAGACAATGAAGATTTTAGCAATAGTCATTACTTTGTTATGGATCGGTTGTGTTGGGAATACGGTGGCTGCAGAGACAGGGGAAAGTGCATTAGGACCTGGTGATGCGCTAAGAGTGTTTGTTTACGGCCATCCGGATATGACTACCGAAACGAAAGTGAGTGAGACTGGGAAAATAACATTTCCCCTTCTGGGAGAAGTCGTAGTAGATGGACTAACTCCATCAGCTGCAGAAAGAAAGATAGCAAATCTTCTGGAAAGTCGGGATATTCTGCGTAAACCGCAGGTTATGATCGTTACTGCTTCGTTACAGAGTCAGATGGTATCTGTACTTGGCAATGTTCGAAATCAGGGGCGCTACCCTATCGAAGGGAAACGCAGTCTAACAGAGATTCTTGCGATGGCAGGAGGTGTTGTTCCTGAAGGAGGAGAACTTGTTGTTCTGATTCGTGCCGATGGAAATAAATTTATTAAGGAAGTGATAGATATACAGGAGATGGTTCGTACTGGCGATCTATCGCAGGATCTAATTATACAGAGTAATGATTTTATTTATGTTGAACGAGCTCCTAGATTTTATATCTACGGTGAAGTACAACGTGCTGGGGCATATAGGCTTGAACGTAATATGACGGTGATACAGGCTCTGTCAGTAGGGGGGGGATTGACGCAGCGTGGGACGGAACGAGGATTAAAAATTCAACGTCGTGACACAGAAGGTAATTTACAGATGTTTACTCCGAGATCCAGTGACTTGGTACAGCCTGATGATGTGATCTATATCAAGGAAAGTCTGTTCTGACTTTAACTCTTGAATTTCTTATTACTAAATTTATTTAAAACAAATATTGTAACTATTAGGTTGAGACTGGGGCTTACACATGGATTTTTCTCGTTTTTTTCTTATCATATTGGCTCGGCGAAAACTGATTTTATTCACATTGATTGTTACGATATTAACAACTTTAGTTGTGAGCCTCCTTCTGCCCAAAAGCTATAAATCTACAGCTACGCTTGTCCTTACTTACAAAGGGGCTGATCCTGTAACAGGAATGGTTTCAGCAGCGCAGTTGAATCCTAGTTATTTGGCGACGCAATTAGATGTTATTAAGAGCACTAGAATTGCACTGATGGTGGTGGATCAACTTAGACTTGATCAGAACGATGTGGTAAAGAGGCAATTTGAAGAAAGTGGGAGTAATTTAGGTTTACGTGAGTGGTTGGCTGCTTTACTGCTAAAGAACTTGGATATAGAAACCTCTCGTGATAGCAGCGTGATTGGTATTAGTTATAAAGGTGCAGATCCTACATTTACTTCAATTATTGCAAATGCATTCGCGAATGCTTACCAGGAAATAAGTATTCGCCTTACGGTGGAGCCTTCGCAGAAAGCGGCAGCTTATTTTACCGATCAACTTAATTTATTACGCGAAAGACTTGAGACAGCTCAGAAAAAGCTAACTGAATATCAACAAGAAGCAGGAATCATTGATGCCGACGTTCGGCTTGATATTGAGACAAAACGTTTAAATGATCTCTCTAGTCAACTGGTATCCGCCCAAGCGGAATTGATGGGAACTGTTGCAGAACAAGATATCAAGCACCGAGGGGGCGAAAGTAGCAATATTGCTAAGAATGCAATGATCAGTAATCTCAAGTTAAATTTGTCGCAAGCCGAATCGAGATTCTCTGAAGTCTCACAAAAATTGGGTCATAATCATCCTAGTTATGCGGGTGCTAAAGCTGAGATGGAAAAATTGAGAGCTGAACTTAATAAGCATATCAGGATTACTACTGACTCTGCTGTCAGTCAGGAAAGAGAAATACGAACGGCATTGGAAGAACAGAAAGCTAGAGTGTTAGCTCTAAATCAAGCTAGAAATGAACTGTATCTTCATTTCAAAGAAGTAGAAGGTGCTCAACAAGCCTACAATAGCGCTATGCAACGTTTAAATCAGACTAGCCTTGAAGGACAAGCTAATTTATCAAGCGTCTCCATACTGGATACGGCAAAAATCCCCGATAAAGCGGATAGTCCAAAATTGCTGTTAAACGTGGTTTTGTCTGTGATTCTAGGAACTTTACTTGGGCTGGGAATGGGTTTGCTTGCAGAGATGATTGATCGCCGTGTGCGTTCTCCTGAAGATCTTGTTGATGTGCTTCATGTACCTGTACTTGGTGTTATAAAAAAAGGAATACCAAAACAAAAACGCCTGCAATTGGGCTGGCCACGTTTAATACGATGAACTGGCCTAAGCTCAAAATATGGAGAATAAAATGAGTATTACAAGTTCCTCAGAAACCAGGAAAATTAGCGATCCCAGTTCTATCAGCGCAAATTCATCGCATATTCGGAAGTTTAGTATTGGACATATCCTTTTGGATATGGGAAAAATTACACCAGTTGAAGCTGAGCGTGTGTTGCGTTTACAAAAAGAGACTGGATTGCGTTTTGGCGATGCTGCACTTAAATTAGGCTTGATTACTGAAGCTGATATACAGTTAGTTTTGGCGCAGCAATTTGACTATCCATATTTATTGCCTGGTCAGGGGAATCATCCGCCAGAATTGATCGTTGCTTATCAACCATTTGGTGCTCAAGTAGAAGTTTTTCGTGCGGTACGTAGTCAATTAATGTTGCGTTGGTTTACTTCAGGTCATAAAGCACTTGCAGTAGTAAGTTATAACCTGGGTGATGGTGTGAGCCTATTTGCAGCAAATCTCGCGGTCGTGTTTTCCCAACTTGGAGAGCGTACATTACTGATAGATGCTAACTTACGTTGTCCTCAGCAGCATGAGATATTCAATTTGAGAAACAGGCAAGGACTATCCGATGTACTTGCTGGTCGAGCAAATATTTCCGAAGTAATTGCAAAAATAGATTCGTTTATTGATCTTTCCGTATTGCCGGCAGGAACACTTCCGCCGAATCCTTTGGAGCTTCTCAATCGGAGCTTATTTGATGAATTAAATGATCAACTTGCAAATCAATTCGATGTGATTCTTTATGATACTCTGGCTGTTTCAAGTGGTGCCGATGCACTTGCTATTGCTGCTCGTACAGATGGAGTGCTGGTGGTTGCGCACAAAAATAATACCCGATTAAGTGATATCAACATGATTAATGAGCAGCTTAAGTACTGTGGAGCCGAGGTAGTTGGTTCTGTATTGATTGACTTCTAGAATAAAAAACTATGTTCTCATTTACTCATCAACATCGTGATTTAAAGTCAGCTATTGTGGACTGGTGGCCTATCTTTCTTGGGTTGTTGATTTTATATGTCCCCACTTTTTATGATCTTGCCAATGGAATATGGTCTAAAGAAGAACAAGCGCACGGGCCGATTATACTAATGCTTTCGCTTTGGTTAATGTATCGAAAATGGATGGAGATGATCAATAAGAGTGAGGGGAGATCAACTTCTTCCTTTGGATGGATAGTTTTCTTTGTGGCTCTGGTTCTTTATATCATTGGACGTTCACAACAAATATTAGTATTTGAAATGGGTTCTTTCATATGGATACTAGCAGCTGTTATCCTTATAAAGCGGGGTTACATTGCTCTGAAAGTCATGTGGTTTCCATTGTTCTTTTTACTTTTTATGATTCCATTGCCTGGTCAAGTGGTCAGTCTACTCACTATGCCCATGAAAATGGCAGTTTCATTTGTGGCAGAACATATTTTATTCTGGGCAGATTATCCAATAGCTAGGAATGGTGTTATCTTGCAAATTGGGCAATATCAACTCCTTGTGGCAGATGCTTGCGCTGGACTTCAAACATTGTTGACATTGGAAGCACTGGGGTTATTTTATTTGAACCTTGTGCATCATACCTCGGTATTACGCAATGTGACATTAGCTATTCTAATTGTACCTATTTCTTTTACCGCTAACGTTATTCGCGTTATGGTACTTACACTGATTACCTATCACTATGGGGATGCAGCAGGACAAGGATTCCTTCATGGTTTTGCCGGCATGGTTTTGTTTATCAGTGCATTAATACTCATCCTTGGCGTCGATGCGGCGTTACAGTATTTTGTCAGAGCGCAGCCAGTTAGGGCTTCATATTCCACTATGAGTAACAGCTAGCTAATTACAATACGAAAGGATAATTAGTAAGAATATTAGACTTTGTCTGAAAATAAGGGGGGGAGATGAGAAAATCAATAATTATCAGTATTTTTTTGGGCATATTGATGGTGTCGTCAGGCGCGTTAACAAAAGCGTTGACTCCAACCAACAAGATTGCGGACCAACAAGAAAAAATTGATCTTGAAATAATGATCCCGACGGAGTTTGCAGACTGGCGTATTGATAAATCAATTATTCCGTTGCAGGTAGATGCCGATACACAAGCTATGCTTGACAAAATATACAATCAAACTTTGTCACGGACGTACGTAAACTCTTTGGGTGAACGCATTATGCTTTCTGTGGCTTACGGTGGGGATCAGAGTGACAATCTGGCGATACACAAGCCAGAAGTATGCTACTACGCTCAAGGCTTTGAGATAATGAAAACTTTTGCTGATGAATTGCTTACGCAATATGGAAAACTACCAATTAAACGCTTGTTGGCTGTTAAGGGTTATCGTAATGAACCGATTACTTATTGGGTAACTGTCGGTAATAAGGCTGTCTTACCCGGTATTGAAGAGAAATTGCAACAATTAAAGTACGGTATGACTGGAAATGTTCCAGATGGAATGTTGGTGCGCGTATCTTCTATTGATTCTGATAAAAATAAGGCCTATCAGCAACAAACCATTTTTATTCAAGACTTATTATCCTCAGTAAAAGCTAATGAACGTATAAGGTTAATAGGGACTTTCGGAGTATAGGTGATTTTATCTATAAAAAATTGTATTCATCTGATTTAGATAACAAACAGAAAATATATTTTTATATTATTGCATTGGCCAGTGTGCTAATGGCAATGTTGTTTGGTTTGTTCGCAGTAACAGCTAATCCCATCATAATCAGTTTAGCAGCTGCTCTTGTGATAGGCGCCATGCTTGTGTTGCGTCCGAACTGGATTATATGGTGTATTTTATTGTTCGGCCTGCTGATTGTAGGTATTCTTCCGCTCCATTTTGATTTTATTGCCTCAAAAGCTGCGTGGGGTGTTTCTTTATTAGGTTTTTTTCTAATGTTTATAACCTTCTTTGGGATAGGTGCTTCCCCGAAGATGTTGCAAGATACTCCTGGGTTTATCTGGATTGCTTTCGGTTTTTTGTTTTATGCAATTCTTAACTCGCTTCTTCAGTGGAATTCAGCAAGTGAATTTATAGGTGGTTTTAAGCGTTACTTTCAGTTATGGGGGCTTTTGTTTGCGTTGTGCTGGCTTACTTTTGATGAACGGGATATTCATAGATGGCTGGTTTTTTTTGTGATTACTGCTTTGTTACAGTTACCCTTTGCGGCGTATGAGCGCATATTTTTTGTTCCTCAATTGGAGAGCACATGGGGAAATGCGGCTGTTGATGTTGTCGCAGGAACTTTTGGAGCGCAAATGGATGGTGGAGGCGCAAGTGGAGAAATGGCCCTTTTTCTGGTTATCGTTCTTGCTTTTCTATTGGCGCGTCGTATGGAAAAGTCGTTATCAATAACGCGTCTTTTAATACTAATATCACTAGTGTTGGCTCCCTTGTTTCTGGGGGAAACAAAGTCTGTAGTCATAATGCTACCACTAATGTTTTTAGTACTGTATCGTCGTGATATGTTTATTCGATTACATTATTGGTTGATGGGCTTTATTGCCATAACATTGCTTACGACTGCAGCAGGATATTACTATCTGAGTCAATCGCATAGATCGATTGAGAAACAGTTTACAGACACTCTCGATTACAATATTTATCAACGTGGTTATGGAGCATTCCATCTCAATCGCACTACAGTATTGACTTTTTGGGCAGAGCAGCAAGTCGCTCAACATGATCCTATTTCTTTTATATTTGGAAATGGAATCGGCAGTGCGCATTCAGCTACAAGAGGCCATGTTGCGAAGCGCTATCCATCATACGGCATCGGACTAACATCGGCGTCAACACTTCTTTGGGAATTAGGATTGTTTGGTTTTGGTTTATTTACTGCGATCTTTGCTTTCGCTTGGCGTTGTGCTTATTGGCTACAACGAGAATCTACTGTGCCAGAAGTACGAGCCGATGCCGCTGCTATTCAGGCTGCCCTGGCATTATTTTTATTTCATCTCTTTTATCGTTCTTCCTTACTTGAATTGCCGAGCATTCAAGTCGTGTTTTCGGCACTGCTGGGTTATCTGGCATGGCTGCATCGTAAGCATATTCTTGTAACAGTAAATAATAAGCCATGAGTGTTTCTCCCTACTCTGGTGCCGTGCTTAAGCGTAGCGCGATGCATTTTCTCTCTGGCAAGGTTGCATCGGGTTTGCTTTCATTGCTTATTCTACTAATGATGGTACGTGAGCTGGCGGTAGAAGAATATGGAGTCTATGTATTTTTGGTAGCTGGAATGGAAATTGCATTGGCTATTACCGCTCTCAGTTTACCTTGGGTAGCGGCGCGCTACTTACCAGAATTTCGCCTGCATGCCAATGGTAAAGTTCTAGCGGATTTCGTATGGCAAGTTCTTGTTCGCATTGCCTTATTTCTTTTCATAGGTGTTCTTTTACTATTATTGGTCTTGCCATCGATTTTGCCTTTGGAGTTTATTCAATACTTGGATGTGGCAAGACTTTATTTGCTGGTGTTACTTACGGAAGGATTGGGAAGGCATGTCCGGGAATGCGCATTAGAACCCTTGTTGCAGCAAGGGCAGGCTCAAATTAGTTTGGTGACACGTAATATGATTATGCTGTCATCACTCAGTGCTGTTGTGGCTATTCAAAGTGAGGTTCATCTATATCATGTAGTGTTGGCTGAAATAGCGGCATCAATCATAGGGGCGATGCTAGCGTTACGTGGATTAACTCGATATCTGAGTGCGCATCAAGAACTTCCTGGACAGGAAGATTGGCAACCACCTAGCTGGTCCGAGATGTGGAGTATTGCACGGCACATGTATGTAAGTCATTTTATTACACTAACCTATAGTTCTCAGGTGTTTATTTTCTTAATTCAACGTTATCTTGGTGTGGAAGCAACAGCATTATTCGGTTTTCTTCGTAACCTATTTGAGCATATTTCGCGCTATCTACCAGCTACATTATTGTTTAGTTTGATCCGACCTAAACTGGTTGCTTCCTATGTGGCTGCAGGTGATATGATGGAATTAACACGAAATGCAAATCTCACGGGGAAGTCAAGTCTTTTCGTTCTAATGCCTATATTGGTATTCACCTGGCTAGCGGGAGATGACCTGGTAAGCTTGCTAAGCGGTGAAAAATTTTATCAAACAGGCTATTATCTGGCAGGTTTATTGCTGGCATTGATTCCCCTCAGCCAGCGCCAAATACTAGTAGCCGTTACAATTGTTAGTAATAAGAGTTATCTTTGCACCTGGGGGAGCTCGTTGAGCATGCTTGTGCTGCCACTGGCTTATTTGCTTCTCGAAGCGGGTTATGGATTGTGGAGTCCTATTGTCGCAATAATTGCTAACCAAATCATATTCAACACAACTCTTATTGTTGCTCTAATGCGTACTACCACATATAGACCTGATAGTATAGGATATTTCAAGTTATTAGCTGCTGCATTGTTAGGGTTAATCTTGACGCAGCAGTTATCTGTATCTGTACAAAGTGACTGGTTAGGTTTGTTGATTATGGCAACTCTTGCTGGTAGTTGTTTTTTGCTGGTGGCTTATTTTATCAAGCCATTCCATGAAGAAGAGCGAATGAGGCTAAATCGGCTGCTTAACCGTAAGATATTTGTATGGTAGCGCTACGGGCGCATTTATCTTATTTATCATCTGTCAAATTCTACTTATTTTTTGAATAGAGATGATTATCGCTTTCGGTAATGAGTTGTGACAAAAGCTCGAGCCAATTATTTGACTGAGAAACTCTGAAAATAGTAAAGGTAAATTGTTCTATTGTAAAAGTAATAATGCAACTAGTAGTTTATGTTGTTCCAGACAAGCGATTTGTGAGGAGAAGATATGAAACTTTCGATTCTGATCAAAGCACTTAATGAAGAAGCCTTAATAGCGAACTGTCTTGAAGCCGCTCTCGCAGAAACACTAAAAATTGGTGGCGAGGTAATTCTGGTTGATTCGTTATCTACTGACAGAACAGTAGAAATTGCAAAGCATTATCCTGTGCGAGTTATTCAGTTTTCTCATAGAGAAGATTGTGGGTGTGCGTCTGCCGTTCAGCTTGGTTATCAGTATGCTCAAGGTGAGTATCTATATGTACTTGATGGAGATATGGTATTGCAGCCTGGTTTTTTGTTAACAGCATTGAATTACTTAGAATCTAATCCTGATGTCGCTGGTGTAGCAGGGAAGTTGATAGATACGAGTATCAATAATTGGGCCGATAAACGGCGTGCTTCTGAAGCTGAAGCGCTGCAACAGATAAAAGAAGTAGTGGAACTTGGCGGCGGCGGTCTTTATCGCCGTAAAGCGATTGAGTCTGTTGGTTATCTTGCGCATCGCTGGCTTCCGGCTTGTGAAGAGGCTGAGCTTGGTGATCGTTTGCGAGCTAAGGGGTGGCGTCTTGTTCGGCTTCCTGAAGTAGCCGTATTTCATACCGGTTACTCTGAAAGTACTTCCCAGATGCTTTTTCGATTGTGGCGGAATCGGCGGTTGCATGCCTATGGTATGTATCTCAGATCAGCTTTGGGACATCCATGGTGTTGGTTAAGTATGCGTCAGGCATGGTTTGTTTTTGCTGCACCTATGCTTCACATTGTGGCAGGAGTACTGGCGGTGTTAATTATAAATTTAAAAACGATTACGGTTTTACCAGCAGTGGCTGGTGCCGAGTTTCTCGTTTGGTTAGGTGGAATTACAGTGTTGGCAGTTAAAAAGAAAAGTATTACTAATGCAATACTTTCCGTGTATGGATGGAATTTTTTTGCCCTTGCTGCAATACTGGGCGCTATGAAATCAATTCCTGATCCGATGACGCCAATTAATGCGCAGGAACTTACAAAACGATGATAATAAACTCAGGTTGCTAAAGAGTCAGGAAACCTGCTGGACTTATGCAAAGCATAAATTGGTATTTTATTACAAAAGATATTCCGAATATTTAACGTAAAGTTTCTCACCAGCCGGGGTAGGAATAACATCATCAAGTCATCCTTATGAACATGTATGTGTTATACATTATTAATTTTGCTAATAAAATATTACTATGATTCCAGATCAACACGAATTCGATCCGCTGAAATTCTACTCTTCTTACCCGAGTAAAGTTATTGCTCGTCCAGGATACCCAGCTCGGGCACAATATAAAAGTACGCTGTTGTGGAACTTGTATGGAAAACAAATACTGGATGCTATTGGTGAAATCAAGACCTATGCAGATATAGGCGGATGTTTTGGTTTCGGAGCAAACGCGTTAGCTTATCAAATAGCTCGCGAGCAAGAGTGCTGCCCGGATACAAAAGTTTTTGAAACATCACCTGATTTCAGTAAGGCTGGAAAAATATTGTTTCCGAATATTGATTTCGTTAATGAAGATTTTACAAAATGGGATGGTGATCTGAAGCGATTCGATTTGGTTTCATTATTTGATGTTATTGAACATATTCCTGATCCGGAGCCATTCTTGAAAGCAGTTTCTGCTCGCACTAATTTTGCGTTGTTAAAAACCCCAATGGAAACAACCGGAGAGTGGCGCGGTTCTCGCATGCCGCAATTACAAGGTGCGCTTTACGAGGATGGACATGTGAATTTTTTTGATCCGAGTCCTTATATGCAATTGCTAAAGCGCAGCGGATTCGAGATTGTCGAGTGGCGTCTTGTGCCGAGTATTGTTCCGAAAGGAGTTGCTGAGTCCATTTTGATTCCAGAAGATACTCCACCTAAATTTGCTAGAAGGGAGATAGATGTGGTTAGGATGCTGCGCCGAATAATTAAGGTGCCGTTGACACTTTATTCTTCAATTTTTCGCTATGCTTGCAGGATTGTTGGTGGCGGAGATTATCTTTGTTTTGTGCGCTTAATCGGAGCGTAGCTTACTAAAATAGTTAGAAATTGATGTTCCTGTGCAAATGGGCTATGGAATTTCTATTAATTAGCCAACCGAAGTGCACTGAATACGCTTTGAATCTAGGTCGTCGAATGAAAGATAAGCTAAAGAAATGGATGAAGACTTACCCGATAATTTGGGCAAGTTATTGGCGCGTGAAGCAAGAACTGAAGCGTTTATTAATGATGAGTTATTTTTTGTATGATGCGAACCTGGCATATCAATTTATGTTTTGGGGTTCGCGGCATAGAAACAGGCGTAGATTAAGTGCTGAGCTATTGTTTCAATACCATAAAATAGAAAAAGGTTTGGTTATGCCTGGACCCAAAAGATTCTTTGGGATTGATCCAGTATTGGCAGTTATGGATTTACTTAAACAGTGGCAAGAGAACAACTTTGAAATAGATGATCCTATTTATCTTGGAGCTGTTGAATCGCTGATTAGCTATCGTGATCTTCTGAGTACTACTGGACTCGATACGGACAAGATAATTCTTCCTAGGGTGACTAAATTTCTTGAAGGTATAAGTGTTAGAGATATTGATCTAAAAACGCCGTATGAATTGCCTCAGCTTGATGTGATAGGTAAGGATTCTATGGATAGTTTTGAGAATTTGATGCACGCCAGAAGAAGTGTCCGAGATTTCAAAACTCAGCCTGTAGACTTAAATTTAATTAAGAAGGCTGTTGAATTAGCGCAACTAAGTCCATCAGCTTGTAATCGGCAGCCATGGAAAGTCTATTTAGTTAGTGATCCTGATGATATGAAAGCTTTATTATCTCATCAGAATGGTAATCGTGGTTTTGGTCATCTAGTACCGCACGTTGCAATTATTACAGCGGATAGTCAGTGTTTCTTTGATTCTAGTGAAAGAAATGAGCCATTTGTAGACGGCGGTATGTTCGCTATGAGTCTGATTCTTAGCTTGAGGGCCCAGGAAATTGCGACTTGTTGCTTAAACTGGTGTGTGCCGCCTTCAACTGATAAAGCAGTGCATCAGATTTTTGGAATTCCAAAATCAGAAAAAATTATCATGCTATTAGCGATTGGTTATCCCAGCGATGGTGTTAGTGTTCCAAGATCGGTGAGATTTCCCGCGATACAAGTTATGGGTAAGATCGCTTCGACTAGTTCTTCTCCTGACAGACGAACTTGAAACGTTGAAGAGTAAAGATTAAATTTAAAATTAAACTCAATTCAATGGCAATTTATAAGTTTTTATGGGATTGGAATGACAAATAAATACTATTTTCTAGGCCACGAAACCCTTACCAATCGAGGTTGCGAAGCATTGTTGCGCGGCATCTCCAGAATCATTCGTGAGCAGTGCCCTGATGCTGAATTTCTTGCACCAAGCTTTGACATAGAAAATGACTTAAAGCAATGGAAAAATGCTAACGAAATGGGTATAAGTTTTATTCCAGCGTATCATTTGCCGTTTTATGTCAGAGTTTGGGGAAAGGTGGACAAATTTGTGCCTCAGATTAGGCATGTGTGGATTCCTTCCCCGGGAATACCTAACAGCATTCGCCAAAGTTTGCGAGGCTCTGTTGCTGGCATTATGACGGGTG
The DNA here is from genome assembly GCF_033063335.1 of Nitrosomonas sp. Is24. Lineage (NCBI taxonomy): Bacteria > Pseudomonadati > Pseudomonadota > Betaproteobacteria > Nitrosomonadales > Nitrosomonadaceae > Nitrosomonas > Nitrosomonas sp. Is24. The sequence continues at coordinate 778,185 of NZ_JAWJZG010000001.1, forward strand.
GAGATGTTCTGTCTCTTGATTATGGAGTACCTTCTCTCATCAAATTTATAGGACAGGCCGAGAGCTTTATGAACGAAGGACACGCCTTATTTCTGTGGGCGGCATCAGTTGGGCCATTTGAGTCGCAACCTGATGTTGAAAAGCATGTGGTTAGACACCTTGCGAAATACTCTGGTATTTCAGTGCGCGAAACATCAACCCGGAATTATCTGGATGGATTAGGTTTGCGTAATGTAAAATTGGTTGCCGATCCTGCTTTTGTCATGATACCAGAGCCTTGGGATATCTCAGCTATATTACCTGCCGAACTTTGTGAAGGATTGCTTGGATTTAATATTAGTCCGCTCATCAAAAGATTCCGTACCGATGATGCTCATGTGTTTGAAATGGAATCTGCAGTAATAGATTTTCTGCAAGATGTGATAAAGAATACGGATCTGTCGCTAGTGCTGATACCTCATGTCGACGGTACTAACAGTAGTGAATGGAATAGTGATTATCTCTATATGCAGCGACTGATCAAGCGTATTAATTTGCCGCCAGAAATAATTACTGCTCGTATCAGTTTAGCGCCACGTAATATGAATGCTGTACAGACGAAGTATCTTATTTCACAGTGCCGGTTTTTTATTGGCGCACGAACACATGCAACCATCGCTGCTTGGTCTACTCATGTGCCTACTATTTCTATTGCTTACAGTATCAAAGCTATCGGTTTAAATACTGATCTTTTTGGCGACTTGAGATATGTATTGGAGACTTCCAAGCTTTCTAAAATGGCACTTTGGGAATCACTGGAAAAATTGCGTGCAGATGAACAAAATATCAAGAAGCTGTTGGAGCAACGTATTCCCGAATGGCAGCAGCGCGCCAGACTAGCCGGTACGAAGATATTCGGTTAATTTCTCCAACCCTTTGAGACAATAAATCATTCAAAGTCGGTGCAACTTGACGGTATTCAGTGATATCGTGTTTTTACTCTCGCGGATTCAGCAATGATTACTATAATGCTAAGTGGGTTGTCATTGTTATTGAACGCTGTAAGTGGTGTCAATATCTATATCGATTCTGAAAAAATACAGATTGTTTATTCAGTTTTTGATGAGAAAGGAAATGGATGAGAAAGCAGATCTGTTTCTTTCTGAGATCCAGAAGCACGGGTTAGAATCATTGAGCGGCTCAACAGTAAGTAATAAGGCATAAATTTGTTATTAGGCGAAGCAGGCAAGTAACGCCAGCAGGTTATTGCTAAGTTGGCAGGAGATTCCCGCCGGATATGTCATGATTTAATAAGCGAGGATAAGTTTTTGTTTCAATACGCAAAGGCATTCTAATGTGTGGCATCGCTGGTTTTATCGGGCGATTCACAAATAGTGACTCGGGCGCCGTGTTACGCAGTATGTCTGCGGCTATAACGCATCGTGGACCGGATGACGATGGATTTCTTGAAACTACTACGCGTGATAGTCGCTATCAGATAGGCTTGGCCCACCGCCGTCTCTCCATTATTGATCTTTCTACGGGCCATCAACCCATGAGCAATGAAGATGGCACGGTTCAAGTAATATTCAACGGTGAGATTTACAATTTCCATTCATTGCGTGATCAATTAATTGCACTGGGGCATCATTTCGTAACCAATTCCGACACAGAAACCATTGTCCATGCCTATGAGCAATAGGGAGAACGTTGTGTTGAATATTTCCGTGGCATGTTTGCCTTTGCCATCTGGGATAGTCACAAAGAACGCCTGTTTCTGGCCCGTGACCGCTTTGGCAAGAAACCGATGTTTCTGTGCGAGACCCATGGCGTTTTGTTATTTGCTTCCGAGATCAAATCCATTCTGGCTTTTCCCGGAGTCCATGCCGAAGTTGATACGGGAGCGGTATGGGATTATTTTGCCTATCGCTATGTTCCAGCTCCCGCTACATTGTTTCGCGGTATTCGCAAGCTGATGCCGGGCTGCTATGCGATTTGGGAAAAAGGAATATTGACTGAGAAATGCTATTACCGGCCTCCGGACCGAGAAGTATTTGTTGACTCTCCTTTGCCGGCTGATCCGGTGGGTGCTTTTCTCGATATACTTGATCAAGCCGTCAATATCCGCATGATTGCGGATGTTCCGTTCGGGGCGTTTCTATCTGGCGGTATTGATTCTTCAGCAGTTGTTGGTCTCATGTCTCGTCATTCCGAGCAGCCAGTCAAAACTTTCTCCGTAGGATTTTCCGAGGCTCGCTACAGCGAGCTGGGTTATGCTAAGACCATCGCAGAACAATTCAGAACAGATCATCATGAATTGGTGGTTTCGCAAGAGCACTTGATGCAATACTTGCCAGACTTGGTGCGTTTCCGTGATGCTCCCGTGGCCGAACCATCGGATATTCCGATCTATCTTCTGGCAAAAGAGGCGCGTAAAACGGTCAAAATGGTGCTGACTGGTGAAGGCTCGGACGAGTTTCTAGGAGGTTATCCGAAGCATGTCTTTGAGCGCTACGCCGGATGGTATCAAACGATTCCGGGTGCTATGCGTCACGGCTTGCTCGAACCTTTAGTGCAATCGTTGCCGTATCGTTTCCGGCGAGCTAAGACGGCCATCGTCAATTTCGGATTGGATCGATTTGAAGAACGGATGCCACGCTGGTTTGGTGCTTTGTCAGACGCAGAACGTAAAGACTTGGTTGCGCTGTCTCAGCCAGTGAATTGTGCCGGTGAAGTGCAATTTGATACTTCTCCTGAGAATAGTCCTTTACGCCGCATTCTTTACTTTGATCAGACGAGTTGGTTGCCGGATAACTTGCTCGAACGCGGGGACCGGATGACGATGGCTGCTTCTTTGGAAGCGCGGATGCCTTTTATGGATCATGAATTGGCCGCGTTTGTGTCCAGTCTGCCGGACAAGTACCGGGTCCGTGGACATACCACGAAGTGGATACTCCGTGAAGCGATGAAACGATTACTCCCATCAGCCATTTTACAGCGACCGAAAGTAGGTTTTCGTGTACCGGTCAACGAGTGGTTCCAAGGCCCAATGCGAGAGTATCTCTATGAACACTTGAAGAGTTCTACATCATTGACCCGGGAATATTACCAGCCTGCGATGCTCGATAAAGTTCTGACCGACCATGTGGCGGGCCGTCAAAATCACGAAAAACTGTTGTGGAGTATGCTTAATCTCGAGATCTGGCACCGTCAGTATCTGAAATAATGCTGCTGACAAGTTTTAGATCGTATTATAAGAATAAATTTTATCGATGTTTCTGAAATCAATTTTCAGATTCATTTTCATCCATGAGCATCAGCTGAGAAAGTAAGATAGTTAATTTCATCAACCATGAGTAACCTTGTTTGGAAATTTAATCGTTTGCGCACAATGGGATTACCGGAAATCGGTTATCGCATTCGTCAAGCTATCCAGACTAAAACGGAGCTGTTCACTGTTCGCCCGGATCGGCGGTCACCATCACCGGATTGCTCCCGTGTCGGTAATGCTTGGCTGAATCCGCTTCCGCGCAGTATGGATTCCGGGTTATATTGTGCTGCGGCAGATCGAGTCCTTGCCGGTTATCACGATGTTTTTGCCTTGCAAAATGTGCAGTTAGGTTTTCCCCCTGAGTGGAATCGTGATCCCAAGACAGGTATCGAAGCGCCGCTTGTTTTTGGTAAAACACTGGATTATCGTGATGAGCGATTGGTCGGCGATATCAAATACCTTTGGGAACCCAACCGTCATCTTCATCTGACTACACTCGCGCAAGCGTATCACCTGAGCGGTGATACGCGTTACGCAGCGGGTGTGCAAATACTGCTTGAATCATGGTTTGATCAATGTCCGTATCCGTTCGGGGTGAACTGGACCAGTTCGCTGGAGCTTGCCATACGGCTTGTGAATTGGTCGTTCACTTGGCATTTGCTGGGTGGCGAGCATAGCCCTCTGTTTATTTCAGAAAGCGGGCAACAATTTAAGCGCCGCTGGCTGGATAGTATCTATCGGCATAATCACTTTATAGCGGGTTATCTGTCCCGGCACTCATCGGCTAACAATCATCTTTTCGGTGAGCTGATGGGATTATTGGTGGCGGCAATGACCTGGCCTTACTGGCCGGAAAGCCGCCGCTGGCAGCGGCAGGCTTATGCTGAACTCGAAGTCGAAGCGATTAAGCAGAATGCCGCTGACGGAGTGAATCGTGAACAAGCGATCTATTATCAGCACGAAGTCATCGATATGATGTTCATTTGCTGGATTATAGGCCGGGCAAACGGTATCGATTTTTCTCAGAATTTCACCGCCCGGCTTGAGCGCATGCTGGAGTTTATTGCGTCTCTTATGGATGTTACGGGTGCCGTTCCAATGATCGGCGATGCCGATGGCGCTCTGATGGTGCATTGGAGCAAGGAACATAATTGGAATGTTTACCGTTCGCAGCTGGCTACCGGGGCAGTATTGTTTAATAGGCCTGATTTTAAAGTCAAAGCGAAGTGCTTCGATGATAAAAGTTGCTGGCTGCTGGGCGAAGATGCCAGGCGCCAATTCGATTTGATGGCACTCAACGAGAATCGATTAGCTTTGCCGCGGGAATTTCGCGATGGCGGTTACTTTATTCTTGGCAGTCAACTTGATACCGCCGATGAAGTCCGTATCGTAGCCGATGCGGGGCCGCTCGGATATCTTTCCATTGCCGCGCATGGGCATGCCGATGCTTTATCGTTTACTTTATCGGTTGTCGGGAATGCGTTATTGGTTGATCCAGGGACTTATGCATTTCATACACAGAGAAAGTGGCGTGATTATTTTCGCGGTACTTCGGCTCACAACACTGTGAGAGTGGATGGCGTTGATCAATCCGAATCCGGCGGCAATTTTATGTGGTTGCGTAAGGCGAATGCCCGTTGTGAGAGCTGGGAAAGCGATCAGAATCGAGATTGCCTGATCGCTAGTCACGATGGTTATGCACGTTTGCCCGATCCGGTCATTCACCGCAGAAAAATAGAATTCCTGAAGAATGAGGGAATCATCAGGGTGGAAGATGTTCTTGAATGCGCCAAGGAACATACCATTGAACTTAATTGGCATTTTGCCGAAATGTGCGAAGTGCGGATTGAATCGGGCAAAGTACTAGCAACTGTGGCCAATGTCAGTATGGAAATGACGATGCCGGACTGTGATGGTCAGCCGGAATTGATGCGTGGCGAAGATGAGCCGCCGTCCGGCTGGGTGTCACGCAGCTTTGATGAAAAAGTGCCGGCGCCGACGGTGACGTGGCGGGAAAAGATTACCGGCACTGTGAGAAGATTGACCATTTTACGGATTCTAGCGGGATATAATACCTAGAATTTTGCGAGAAGATTGAAAAAACAGATTCTGATCAATGGATTAAAGGAGTCACATGAAGATAAGTATATTCGGTTTGGGGTATGTGGGGACTGTTTCTGCCGGGTGCCTGGCTACGGATGGGCATTCTGTGATCGGGGTCGATCCCAACAAAACGAAAGTTGATTTGATCAATCAAGGCGTATCACCGATTGTCGAGAAGGATATCGGGGAAATGATTGCAGCAGCGGCTAAGAATAATGTATTGCGAGCAACCTTAGATGTGCGTGATGCGGTTATAAATTCCGATATTTCATTGGTTTGCGTGGGAACGCCTTCACAACTGAATGGTAATCTGGATTTAAGTCATGTCCGCAAAGTCTGCGAACAAATTGGCGCGGCGCTTAAAGAAAAAAGCGCTTTTCATGTGGTTGTGGCGCGCAGCACGATGTTGCCGGGCTCAATGCGCACTGTCGTTATTCCAGCATTGGAATCCTATTCCGGAAAGAAAGCGGGGGTCGATTTCGGGGTATGCAACAATCCGGAATTTCTGCGTGAAGGTACGGCCGTATTTGATTATTACAATCCACCTAAAACCGTGATCGGCGAAACGGACAGCAAGGCCGGCGAATTACTGATGCAATTGTATGCGAAAATGACCGCGCCGCTTATCCGAACCGAAGTGGAAACGGCGGAGATGGTTAAGTATGCCGATAACACCTGGCATGCGGTCAAAGTGGCATTTGCCAATGAAATCGGCAATCTCTCCAAAGCGGAAGGTATCGATGGTCACAAAGTGATGGAAATTTTCTGCCAGGATACCAAACTGAACTTGTCTCCCTATTACATGAAACCTGGATTTGCCTTTGGCGGTTCATGCCTGCCCAAGGACGTGCGCGCGTTGATGTATAAAGGCAAGAGTCTGGATATGGATTTGCCCCTCATCAATGCCATTCTGCCGTCAAATCAGCGGCAGATTGAGAAAGGTATCAAAATGATCGTCGAAAAAGGGAACAAGAAAATCGGTATCCTGGGATTTTCTTTTAAAGCGGGTACCGATGATTTACGCGAATCACCCCTCGTCGAAGTCATTGAATATCTGATCGGTAAAGGATATGAGCTTAAGTTATATGATAAAAATGTGAATCTGGCGGCGCTGACCGGTGCGAATCAGGATTATATTTTGAATCATATTCCGCATATTTCTAAATTAATGGCTTCTTCAATGGAAGAAGTGCTCAATTTCGCACAAACGATTGTCATCGGTAATGGTGCTCCAGAGTTCCGTAATGTGCCGGATGAAATAAAGTCCGGGCAAGTGGTGGTGGATCTGGTCCGGATAGCGCCTAAATTAAGTGGAGAGCAATATGACGGAATTTGCTGGTAATACGAGAGGGTGAATTCTGGACGAAAAAGGTGTAACCATTATTCTCACAGCTTCAGGCAAAAGTTATGTCAGATACTAACGCGCGTCGAGTTCTCATTTTAGTCGAGAATCTTCCTTCCCCTTTCGATCGCCGGGTATGGCAGGAAGCGACAACACTGCATGACAACGGTTATGTGGTTTCTATTATATGCCCTACGGGTAAAGGTTATGAAAAGGAATATGAAGTCATAGATGGAATTCATATTTATCGCTATCACTTACCGTTTGAAGCCGAAGGTGCAAAAGGGTACTTGATTGAGTACTCTGTGGCTTTATTTCATACCTTCCGGCTTGCCTGGAAAGTGCAGTTTTCTCAGGGATTTGATGTGATTCATGCATGCAATCCGCCTGATTTGTTATTTCTGATTGGTGGTTTCTTTAAGTTGTTTATGCGTAAGAAATTTCTTTTTGACCACCATGATATCAATCCGGAGCTTTATGAAGCTAAGTTCGGACGGCGTGATTTTTTTTATAAACTGATGGTACTGTTTGAACGCTGGACTTTCAAAACGGCAGATATCTCTATCGCAACTAACGAGTCCTATAAAAAAATTGCTATTGAACGAGGTGGCATGGATCCGGCTAAAGTTTTTGTGGTGCGTAGTGGGCCTAAGTTGGACCGGTTGCGTATCTTACCTTCCAAGGAAGAACTTAAGCAGGGACGACGATATTTAGTTGGTTATGTTGGTGTGATGGGAGCGCAAGAAGGAATTGATCTCCTGTTACAAGCAGCGCGCTATCTGATCAAGGATTTGGGTCGTTCCGATGTACATTTTGGATTGGTCGGTGGTGGTACATCTCTAGATGAAATGAAGCAAATGGCTATCGATTTAGGAATCAGTGAATTCATAACGTTTACTGGCCGAGTTCCTGATCAGGAGTTGCTAGAAATGCTCAATACCGCCGATATCTGTGTGAATCCAGATGTCGCCAACGAAATGAATGATAAGTCCACCATGAATAAGATTATGGAATACATGGCACTAGCTAAGCCAATCGTTCAATTCGATCTCACCGAAGGCCGGGTTTCTGCGCAGGATGCATCGCTATATGCGAAGAAAAATGATCCGATAGATCTGGCACTAAAAATTGTGCAATTGCTAGATGATCCTCAGTTACGAGAACAGATGGGAGAATTCGGCCGCAATCGCGTAAGGAATGAATTGGAATGGCAATATGAAGCACCAAAGCTGTTGGCAGCTTATGATGCGATATTCGTTAGATAAGGATTTTCGATGAATTAAAACCTGAAGTGTTCTCATGGATTTATTCGGTCGCGAAATGAGGGTGTTTCAAATCAAGCTTGAAATGGGTGGTGTGGTTGCAAAGATTGAGTTACCTTTACTTGATTATTTTTAGCAATAAAAGAATGAGAGAAAATCATGACTCAAATTTATAATGATGGTACATATCATGAGAATAATCCCACATGGCATGAAGAGGATTCGCCGTGGAAAGCACTCCAGGTACAAAAGATTATAGAAAGAAACTCTCTTAATCCAAGTAAAATTTGCGAGATTGGATGTGGAGCGGGTGAAATTCTAAATAAATTATCAGAGCATTATGAAAATAAAAAAGAGTTTTTTGGTTATGAAATATCACCGCAAGCATTTGAACTCTGTGCAAAGAAATCAAAGCACAATTTGACTTTCAAACTTGCAAATCTATTAGAGGACGATGCGGATTATTTTGATATCGTTATGGCAATTGATGTATTCGAACATGTAGAAGATTATTTTGGCTTCTTGAGAAAACTAAAAACAAAAGCCAAATACAAAATTTTTCATATCCCACTTGATCTATCTGTTCAAACAGTTTTTCGCTCCTCTCCAATTATTAAGCATAGGAAATCAGTCGGACATATTCATTATTTTACAAAAGAAACTGCTTTAGAAACACTAAAGGATACCGGATACCAAACTGTTGATTATTTTTACACGAATAGTTCTGTAGAGCTGCCAAATAGAGGGTGGAAAGCAAATTTATTAAAGATACCAAGAAAATTGTTTTTTTCCGTAAATAATGATTTTGCTGTTAGGGTTTTGGGAGGTTATTCACTATTGGTTTTGGCCGAATAGTATTTTTACTATGATTTTTTTGATTGTTTCTTTTTTGCCTCAGAGATTCTGTAATCGGTATTAATTTTCGAGATTCAAAATAAGAAAAGAAGCAGCAATAACCATAGTCATCAAGTGATTAAATGATTGCAAGACATAGGGAGATGTAATATGAATGAATCAGATATCCAAGACTTTTGGAACCGCAATCCTTGCGGGGATTGGCAAGTTGGTGGTCTGGAACAACGCCGCGGTGATTATGAAGCATTCTTTACTGACTATGATAAATTTAGATACACTAAAGAAGCTCATATTCTACGATGTCTGGATAATGTTGATTTTGAGGGAAAACAAGTTCTGGAGATCGGATTGGGGCAAGGTGCCGATTCGGAACAGATCGTAAAACGCGGCGCGCTTTGGTCTGGACTCGATCTTACTGCGGAGTCTGTCGCCAGAGTGCAAACACGTTTTTCCTTGCGGCAGCTTCCGTATCAGTCGATCAAACAAGGGAGTATTTTGCAAGCTCCTTTTGAAGATAATAGTTTCGATATTGTATTCAGTCATGGCGTATTGCATCATGTACCTGATATTCTCTCGGCTCAGCGAGAAATTCATCGTATCCTGAAACCTGACGGAGAATTAATCGTCATGCTTTATGCAAAATGGTCGCTCAATTATCTTGTTTCTATCAGCATTGTACGTAGATTGGGTTTATTAGCGCTATATTTCATGAATCCGGAGCCAACTTCGATCTACGGACAGCATGTTGCCAATGCTCGCGCCATGGGATTGTTTCGATATCTTGACATGGATAATTTTATTCACAGGAATACGGACGGTCCGTTAAATCCTTACGCAAAAGTCTATGATTTGCAAGAGGTTGAGAAGGATTTTTCAGATTTCAAGATCGTGCGTTCTTATAAACAGTTTATGCATGCGCCGCCATTGCCGGTGCATTGGTTACCATTCGAACGGGCGCTTGGATGGCATTTGTGGGTTCATATGCGGCCTACCCTGAGTAACTCACCGCTAATTTCTTCATAGGAAGACATTCCAAATTAATTCTTATGCCCGATCATTGTTGCTAGTAATCTCGAGAGGAAGTTGTAAAAGAATGCATTCCGTAATTCCCGTTAACAAAATACTATTAAGCTCCATGGCAAGTTTTACGCAATTTGACTTGTCGTGTCTTGAGTAGCAAAATTTTATTGCGAACTGCTATGAGATTTCTTGCCTAGTCTAATAATAGACAAGTTCTGCAATACTGATAAATAATGCTTTTTTGCCCTGTCGCGTATTAATTGTATATAGGTATCTAAATAAGGAGAAACCGAAGATGAGTTTTGATTACCTTGCATTGCAAGTAACTACTGGTATTTTATTGGCACCTATCGCTGATGCACTGAAGATAAATCGAACTAAAGTGGATTGCGCTAAAAAGCTAAGTACGGTCCTGATGTTTTTTGTATTACTGTTGCTTTATGCTCCGAATGGCATTACGGCAAACGGAACAACTTCTGCGGAAACGACAACAACAACAACAACAACCCCAAGTCGAACGGCTACGCTGCTATTTTGGTCGAGATTTGGTGACGGTGTTTATCTCGGGCCGCCACGTACGTTCGCAACGAAGGGTGCATGGCAGGACATCATGGGGACTGATAAGAGTACAGGGTTTAGCTGGCCAGTCAAAGCGCTGGGTGCAGACTTTTCTGGCGTTCAATTGATTGCTATCGATCCTATCACCCCTTCAACCATCGAGAATTATATAACCAATGAAATCAGGCCAATTCCCGAAGCAGACGGAAAGAATGAACTTGTTCAAACTGTAAAAATAAAAGGATCATTGGGGCAAGCGGGTTCACAAGCGCCATTGCTGATTAAAAGACCTTGGACAATCGGAGATGTAAACGACTTGTATATTACCTACTGGTTTAAATATCCAGCAGACTTGATCTCAAAACTGGATAGTGGGGTTTCATCCGCGAATTGGCGGACACAATTCTCGCTCAAGACAGGGGGATACAATAACACTGGAGAGGGTGATTATCGAATGAGTGTGACTGTAATGAAAGGAACCGATGGCAAGCTCTATTGGATGACAAAGGGTGATAATTTGGGCGGTGTTTTCCCCACTAGGGTTGATTACTGGCGTATAGATAATCGTGCCGTCCCGGTACCTCTTGATCAATGGTTTAGATTTGAAGTTTATTGGCATAGATCCGCCGATATCGATGGGCGATTCTGGGCAGCAGTGAATGGTAAAGTGATTGCCGATTATCGTGGACCTAATATGGGGGATTATGGTCTTCCCATAACTCGCATTTTTGTCAATGATTCCTACAGTGGTGGCTATGCGCCAGTTGAATCACGGACAGCAGGTCTGGAAATATGGAGTGGTTTTCCATGCGGGGTGGGAGAGTCATGTCATTTAAAATAAAAAACAGCCAATCTTTCACATTCCTGAAGCTATAAAAAAACCGGTCATTTTGAGAAATCATACATGCGTATCAATACTCAGCCATTACAATTGACTAAGAATCTTGTGACATTGGTGAGTGGAAAGTTGTCGCATAAGCAGTCCGGTACTGGCATAGGAATTTTCACGCTGTTGTTGCTTATTGTTTCTGGTTTTATCGCTCCACTAGTTCACGCGGCCGATTTACTATTTAAATCTAACTTTGGGTCAGGTGTATCACTTGGAGCGCCGTATAACTTCGCCTCTAAAGGGGCTTATCAAGATATTGTTGGTATGGATAGAGAGACTGGCTATCGTTGGCCGGTCTCTGCCTTGGGTGCAAACTTCTCAGGTATTCAATTGATTACTGTTGATCCTATCACTTCTTCGACCATCGGAAATTACATCAGTAGTGAAATCAGATCGGTAGCAGGACCAAATGGTGAAGCGGTTAATGAGCTTTATCAGCAAGTGAAAATAACCGGCGGATTGGGGCGAGCAGGCTCACAAGCACCGTTGTTGATCAGAAGGCCATGGACAATTGGTGATGTCAATGATTTGTATATTACTTACTGGTTTAAGTATCAGGCGAATCTGGAGACGCAACTGGATAATACGGTTTCATCCGCGAATTGGCGAACACAATTTTCACTCAAGACAGGGGGATACAATAACACTGGAGAGGGTGATTACCGAATGAGCGTGACTGTAATGAAAGGAGCCGATGGCAAACTCTACTGGATGACAAAGGGTGATAACGTGGGGGGCGCATTCACCACCAGGGTTGATTACTGGCGTGAAGATAATCATATTGTTCCAGTGCCGATAGATAAATGGTTTAAATTTGAGGTTTACTGGCACCGGTCAAGTGGCACTGATGGACGCTTCTGGGCAGCTGTCGATGGTGAAGTGATAGCAGATTACCGCGGGCCCAATATGGGTGATTACAATCTTCCTATAACCCGGATTTTTGTGAGTAATCCGTATAGTGGCGGTCATGTATCCGTGAATAATCACATCACGGGATTGGAGATATGGAATGGTTTTCCTTGTGGTGAAGGAGTGTCTTGTTATAATAAAATGTCAAAAGTATCTTCTGATCATCGGTGAATAGTAGCAAGGTGTGGTTAAAAAGGAATCCACTGGTTTAAGTGGCGAATGGACTTGCACTATATGGTAGCGAAACTATGCTGGTGGCAGATAGCCTAGTTGAATTTACCTAGTTTGGTTGAATTTTTTGCATTTCAGGCAGGTTATCGATGTAGAACTCTACTGATAGTAGAGCATCAGATATTTTTCCCCCAATCCCGTATCTTGTGCTATTTGTGCGGTCGTAGGCATACAGGAACTCGCAGCTATACGTGGAATCCGCGATACCAAGCCACCCACTTTGCGATACCTTCGACTAACGGTGTTTTAGGTTCAAAACCGATATCACGTCTGAGATCCTCAACATCAGCGTAGGTAGCAACGACATCGCCCGGTTGCAGCGGGAGAAAATTCTTCTCTGCTTCCCGACCAAGTGCTTCCTCAATAGTTTTGATAAAAGTCATCAATTCAACCGGTTGGTGGTTACCAATGTTATAAACCCGATAGGGAGCGTAGCTAGTCCCGGGATCGGGAATATCCTTGGAAAAATCCGGATTTGAAGTGGCGATGTGGTCGAGAACACGCACTGTACCTTCGGCGATATCATCGATATAGGTGAAGTCACGCTGCATTTTGCCATGATTAAATACATCGATAGCGCGACCTTCAAGAATGGCACTGGTAAACAACCAAGGTGACATATCCGGGCGTCCCCATGGACCATAAACTGTGAAATACCGCAAACCAGTGGCAGGCAATCCATAAAGATGGCTATAGGTATGTGTCATCAGTTCGTTTGCTTTTTTACTGGCAGCATAAAGACTAACCGGGTGATCTACGTTGTCGTGGACTGAGAATGGTAGATGGGTATTGGCACCATATACGCTCGACGAACTCGCGTAAACAAAGTGTTCGACATCGTTGTTGCGGCAGCCTTCTAACAAATTACCGAAACCGACCAGGTTAGTCTGGATATAGATATGTGGATTCTTTAGTGAGTAACGTACACCGGCCTGAGCGGCAAGGTTAATGACACGGCGGGGTTTCTCCTTGGCAAACAAATCTTCGATGGTTTGCCGGTCAGCTATATCACCCTGGATAAATTTGAAATTGGGATAGTGTGTTAGCTGTGCCAGCCGGGCATGTTTAAGACGTGGATCGTAATAATCGTTAAGATTATCAATGCCGACAACTTCGTCGCCCCGCTTTAGAAGGATTTGAGCGACATGCATGCCGATAAATCCTGCAACACCAGTCAGCAGTAGCTTCATAGCTCTAATTTCTGCCCATCGAATAATAGGTAATACACTCGCGAACCATGCGCTCCGGATTATACAAGTTTCGTCCGTCAAAGATCACCGGGGTTTTTAGCTCCGTTTTAATGAGATCGAAATCTGGTGCGCGAAACTGCTGCCACTCTGTAACGATTACCAGCGCATCAGCATGGCGCAGTGCTGCTTCCTTGGTGCCCATCAGGGTCAAATCCGCGCGCCGTCCATAAATACGCTGACACTCATCCATCGCAACGGGATCAAATGCCTGTACCTTTGCACCGGATTGCCAAAGCGCTTCCATGAGGGTTCGGCTCGGAGCCTCTCGCATATCGTCAGTATTGGGCTTAAAGCTTAAGCCCCAGATAGCAATAGTCTTGCCGCTGAGCTTATTTGCGCCGCCGAAGTGCTTAGCGAGTTTTTCAAAAAGCCTTGCCTTTTGGCGATTGTTGACTGACTCTGTTGCTTTTAGTAATTCAGCGTTGTAGCCAATTTGTGCCGCAGTGCGTTCCAACGCCTGCACATCTTTGGGGAAACAACTGCCTCCATAGCCGCATCCCGGATAGATGAAATGGTATCCGATCCGCGGATCGGCACCGATACCTTTACGGACTTCTTCAATATCCGCACCCAGTATTTCGGCCATATTAGCCAGCTCATTCATAAAGCTAATTTTGGTCGCAAGCATCGCATTAGCTGCATATTTAGTAAGCTCGGCACTTTTTACATCCATAAATATGATGCGCTCATGGTTACGATTGAAGGGCTCATAAAGTTCGTTCATGCGTTTACGAGCCTCGATTGATTGAGTGCCGATAATGATGCGGTCAGGCTTCAAAAAATCACTGATTGCCGCGCCTTCCTTGAGGAATTCAGGGTTTGAAACCACGTCAAAGGCAATCTTTCCACCACGCTCGGCGAGCACTTGTTCGACGCGCGCCTGTACCTTGTCGGCGGTACCAACCGGTACCGTTGATTTATTGATAATGATCTTGTAACTCTGCATATTTCTAGCGATGCTTTCGGCCACAGACAATACATACTGCAGATCGGCAGATCCATCTTCATCCGGAGGGGTGCCAACAGCGATGAACTGTATTTCGGCATGTTGAATCGCGGTTGCCACATTGGTTGTAAATTGCAAACGACCTGCATTTACATTTCGCTCAACAATGGCATCGAGACCTGATTCCCAGATGGGAAGAACTCCTTTCTTCAAGTTATCGATTTTGGTTTGATCAACATCAATACAGACCACGTTATGACCGACATCCGCTAGGCAAGCTCCGGTAACCAAGCCGACATATCCAGTACCAAAAATGCTAAGTTTCATAGATCTCCTCGTATTTCCAGATCGGATGCTGGAGAATAGACTGGTTTAATTTCTTCTCTGAGATTCTGAATGCAGATTCCGATTAAACGCATGTGATTTTGTTTAAAAATAAGTTAGCACAACTTCATGTGAAATCGTGTGTGCAGCCACTATATCTGTGGCACATTGTATTCGGCGCAAGTTCAGTCGATTGTACAATGCCTGATGAGCGAAATTCATGCGTATGATGCTTTTGAGCTGTCTACTGGAGTATCACCGCACCAGACCATATGGCGGATAGAAGACGGCACATCGCATTACATACTTGAAGAATTTCCGCATTTGAAACAGTAATTCAGTAGCAGGCATTTTTATACGAAAATATTTTTATACCTCTGTGTGCTAGATGAGGTAACAAATAATTAAATAATACTTGGAGCATCACTTTGATGCCAAGCCCCAACGAAAAATTTGAAAGAGAAGCGGGAACAAGATGCGTTGTTTAGTCAATAAATACTACAAACTTTTCAGTTGGCGGTCCAAGCTCAATGTCTTTACAAGACATTAATTAACAAACACCGTTCTTAATCAATAGACTTAACGGCGATTATACTTATTTTGCTTTAATAAAGTAAACAATGAGGAAGGATAGGCGGAAGATGAGAATTTCTTGCATGATTTACAGTTTTTCGCTCCCATTTACTCAGAGACATCAGGAGAAGGTTTGGATTTCAATCCGTAGCTCAGCCATTCTTTAAGACAAGTTAAGGGCTTTGCTTATGAAGTTTCAAATTTGTATAAAAATAGACACTTTTCTGAGTACTGGTGACTGTTGTTTGACAACCGATCCAGCTTTTGGTACTTTGAATTTTGAGTAAGAGTAGCTTATTCTTTCTTATGCTAAGCGCAAGCGATTCTCATCTTGTGAATGGTGGGTATAAGTATTCAGCAAGTAGAAAAGATATAAAATTATCAACCCACCAAGAATATCCATAAGTGGAAAAATTTTCCCAAAATCAGTAAGTCATTAAAACGAAAATACTAATTATGTGTGGCATTGCGGGAATCTATCACTTCGCCGGGCGGCCGGTGCACGCCAGTTTGCTAAATCCGATGATCGGTTGCCTTGCTCATAGAGGTCCGGATGGAGAAGGGACGTATATCGATGGCTCGATAGGATTAGGTCACCGGCGTCTCGCGATTATTGATTTGTCTACGGGGCAGCAGCCCATGCTCAGTGATGATAAATCGCTGGCGCTGACCTTTAACGGCGAAATTTATAATTATGTAGAACTGAGAGAAGAATTGCTGAAACTTGGTTGTCGATTCCGCACAGAATCGGACACTGAAGTTATTTTGCATGCATATCAAACCTGGGGAACGGAATGTCAGAATCATTTCAACGGCATGTGGGCATTTGCTCTATGGGATGCGAAGAAAAAACAATTATTCGTTTCACGTGACAGAATCGGCGAAAAACCGCTTTTTTTCGCTGACTACGATGAGACTTTTCTTTTCGGTTCAGAAATAAAATCCATTTTAGCTTACGGCGTTCCGGCCGAAATTAGGATGGAGTTGCTTGAAATCTATTTAATGCTGGGATATATCCCGGCACCTCACACATTTTACCGTCATATTCACAAGCTGCGTCCCGGACATTATCTCCTGGTCAAAGATGGCAAAGTGACAGAGCAGCAATACTGGAGTTTTCCACAAATAGACGAAAATGAGATGCTTGTTGACAGAATGGCTGTGCATGAAGAGTTCAGTCATCTGTTGAGTGACTCGGTGAAGATCAGGATGCGAAGTCATGTGCCGTTTGGCGCTTTTCTAAGTGGCGGATTGGATTCCGCCAGTATTGTTTCCTTGATGTCACAATATACAAAACAGACTGTAGAAACTTTCACCATTGGTTTTAAAGAAAAGCTGTTCGACGAGCGTGCGCTGGCGAGACAAGTCGCCACAGCATTTCACACGAAGCATCACGAACATCTGGTAGAACCGGATACTTTCGAGCAATCCCTCAAAAAAGTATTACACCACTATGATGAACCATTCGGTGACTCATCAGCCATACCAACCGGCCATGTCTCGCATCATGCAAGCCAACACGTCAAAATGGTACTGACTGGCGATGGGGGGGACGAGGTATTGTCTGGCTACACGATTTACCAGGGGGAAAAATTTTCCGCTCAATACCAGCGACTGCCCCGTTTAGTGCAAACAGGAATTCCCAAGCTAGCTTCGGCACTGGCATTCTCACTTCGTGGCAATCTGCGCTACCAATTGAATCGTGCTGCCAAGGTGTGTTCAGCAGCCGCAGCACCATTTAATACCCGGCTTATTACTAAATTAGCGTCTATCAATCCGGAAATAATCAAGGAATTAACCGGCAATCAAACGCAAATCTGGCGTATCGAGGATTTTCTTGAAGATACAATGCGTGATTGCCGATTCAATGATCCATTCTATAAGTTAATGTATTTTCAGTACAAGGTATCATTGCCGGATGATATATTAGTCAAGGTTGATCGTATGAGTATGGCTTATTCACTTGAGGCGCGTGTGCCGTTTCTAGATCATCGCCTTGTTGAGTTTATGGCAAAGGTTCACAAGGATGTAAAAATGACTGGCTATACGCGAAAAGCCATTCTGCGGGATACAGTCGCCAAGTCATTGCCCAGTGCGCTTCTGAAAGCCCCGAAGAAAGGATTTGTCGTTCCATTAAGGGAATGGTTCAAAGGAGAATCGTTTCGCACTCACTTGAACGATCTACTGGAACTCGAAGGAAAATTCGGGATTAACCGGGATACTATTGAGCATATAGTGAGAGCAAACATGGATGGTAAGTCTGATAATGGCAATTTTATATGGATACTGTTTTTACTCAGACAATGGCGGCAGAATGTTGGTTGAGTATAAATGCTGAAAGTTCTTATAACCGGCCCCTCTCTCTCCGATCAAGGCGGGGTAGCGGGATATTATAATGCCGTCCTTCCCTTCTTACGTGAGCTGGATAGTCTCAGTATACATTACATGGAAATAGGTTCCACTAAAGGTATGGGCGGGAGCTTGTATCCTTTGATGGACCAGATCAGATTCCGGCAAGCGCTTGGTGACACTAATCCATCTATTGTTCATGTGAATCCCTCGCTTACCTTGAAGAGCTATATTCGCGATGGTTTATTTATTCGCAAAGCCAAGCGTATGGGGTACCCTGTTGTAGTATTTTTCCGTGGATGGGATAAAGGTTTCGAGTCCTTAGTGGAGAAAGCAGGCTTATGGTTTTTCAGAAAAACCTACCTTAAAGCGGATGCATTTATCGTTCTTGCCTCTGCATTCAGGGATAAGCTCAAGGAATGGGGTGTGACAGTACCGGTTCATCTTGGCACGACAACGGTGTCCAGTGATCTTCTGCGTGATTTTTCCTTCACCAAGAAATCAGAGAAATTGACTACCGAGCCCTTGATCAAAGTTTTGTTCCTTGCCAGATTAGAGAAGGAAAAGGGGGTGATTGATGCTATGGAAGCTGTGACCTTGTTGCGGGATAGGGGAAAACCGGTTTCACTCACAGTGGCTGGAGAGGGTGCTGCGATGGACGCTGTCAGGGAATACGCAGATCGATATGATCAATCGAAAGAATTCCTGTTTGTTGTAGGTGATGTTCGTGGCGACAAAAAGAGATCATTACTCGCATCTCATCATATTTTCTGTTTTCCATCCTACTATGCTGAAGGCATGCCTAATTCTGTGCTGGAAGCGATGGCATTTGGAATGCCTGTTATCACATGCTCGGTCGGGGGGTTACAAGATTTCTTTGAGCATGAAGAGATGGGCTATCTAGTGCGACAGAAAGAAGTGGCGGATATCATGGGTGCGATCGAGCAGCTGATTGATGATCGAGGCATGCTTAAAAGAATGTCTGCTTACAATTATCACTATGCAATAGAGAAATTTTTAGCACCGGGCGCGGCGAATTACTTGGCGATTGTATATCAGCAGGTTGCTGCCTTGAAATGAAGAGATTGATTCAATTATCACCGTAATTTGATGGATCTGTAATAACACTATTTCGGGGCCAATTACCTAGGCGATTATAGTGACATTTTTTGTTAACTAATGACATGATATGTTAATGGGTTCTGGATTTATAGCTTGATATCGATTATAGGCATTCAATTTAATCAACCTTTTGAGATTGTATGTTCTAGCCTATAAGTATGCCAAGCATGTGCTTGCGATCATAAAAGACTTGGCAAGCGCAAAATTTGCGCAACTGGCTACCATGGTTTGCTCACCATTGAATTGCACTAGCCAAATTGCGTAGCTTTGTGAGCCGTATTGCAATATTTTGAGTTTATTGTGGCAACGTTAAATGGACATCATCAGCCGGTTTTATTCGACAATAATAGATCATTCCTGATAATACTGACACTGACGGAGAAAGCTCACTTGGTTATTTTGCATAATCATCATTTCTCGTTCTCGCGGACTCAATGATCAAGTCTTTTTGCCAGAAATCAAACTCTGTGCGAATTGCCAGATCCCGCGATGCAATCATCGACACTACTCATCTTATCTTTTCTGGTGCCATACCTGCGGGCAAATAGTTATGTGGCTTTTCCAGTAACTGCTATTTTTAGCGGTTGATTCGTGCTGAGCAAATTCTATAACGCGATGCCAATTGTACGATCTCTTGTCTTTCAATTGATGCCAATGACACTTAGTTCTGAATTCGCTGGAATATTACTTATTTTTTTCCGGGCTTATCATGCTTCTATCTATTTTTTCAAAGTTTAATTACCTATAGCAGTTTTGGGATGTCATTTCGGCGGCTACAGTTGGCACGGTTTATGCTGAATTAGTATCGCAACATGAAAAAGGCAAACTCTGCGAAAGCAGGGGACGCAAAGTCACTGATCTAAAGGGCGAATGCCCCAGGATGGCAGGACTGCCAGATACGTTACTCGTTTATTTACTACGTTATATTGATGTTGATAATTATCGAATGAAATAACTTTGAAGCGTATCCATGCAGTTCCATCCTTTAACTCTAAGGAGGAACGTTATATGAATATTAACAATCAAGCATTACAAGCCAGCAGTTTTCCGGTTTTAATTATAAAGCAGCTACATATAGAGAAATCTAATGCTAATTGCTTTGCCCGGCGTGGCGTTAACATGGTATTTATTAATATGCTATTGCTACTGACTGCATTGAGCTTTGTGACCCCGGCAGCTTATGCAGCTTCTCTGCTTTTTAAATCTAATTTAGGTTCTGGTGTTTCTCTCGGAGCGCCATATAACTTCTCAGCTCACGGAGCATATCAGATGATCAATGGCACCGATAAAGAAACCGGATATATGTGGCCGGTTTCTGCTTTGGGCTCAAATTTCTCAGGTGTGCAACTGATTACTGTCGATCCTATTACGTCTTCAACGATCGGAAATTACATTAGCAGTCAAATTCGATCGGTAACAGGACCAAAAGGTGGGGCGGTTAATGAACTTTTTCAACAAGTGAAAATTACCGGAGAACTGGGACGAGCTGGCTCGCAGGCGCCATTATTGATTCAAAGACCATGGACGATTGGTGATGTTAAAGACTTGTATATTACTTACTGGTTTAAATATCAAGCTGATCTGGAGACACAACTGGACAATACAGTTTCATCTGCGAATTGGCGGACACAATTCTCACTCAAGACAGGGGGGTACAATAACACAGGAGAGGGTGATTATCGGATGAGCGTGACTGTAATGAAAGGAGCTGATGGCAAGCTCTACTGGATGACAAAGGGTGATAATGTGGGCGGCGTATTCCCCACCAGGGTCGATTACTGGCGTGAAGATAATCATATTGTTCCAGTGCCGATAGATAAATGGTTTAAGTTTGAAGTTTACTGGCATCGGTCAAGTGGCACTGATGGACGCTTCTGGGCAGCCGTCGATGGCGAAGTGATAGCGGATTACCACGGGCCAAATATGGGGGATTACAATCTTCCTATAACCCGGATTTTTGTGAGCAATCCGTATAGCGGCGGTCATACGTCAGTAGACAATCACATAACAGGATTGGAGATATGGAATGGTTTTCCGTGCGGTGACGGAGTGTCTTGCCTTAATTTTGATACTGTTGCTCCTACAGTGCCAGCTTCATTAGCATCAAAACTATCCAATTATGGAACTGCTTCCGGAGTTGCACTATCTTGGAGCAAGTCCTCAGATAATGTAGCTGTTGCGGGATATAAAATATATAGAAATGGGACTAATATCGGTGTAACCACTACTGCGACAAGTTTTAGAGATGTTATTATGGGCAGTGCTAAAGGAGCTCTTTACAGTTATACAGTAAGAGCATTTGATGCTGCAGAAAATTTATCCGCGGCAAGCACTGCAACATTGGTAACTTATTAGTGGGATACTGATCTACTATGTGTTAAGTTAATTTCAGCAGTAAGTGCTACTTGATTTTAGATAAGTGTTTTATTTAATATCTTTTTTCAGCGATCAAATCCGCCGGAATATATTTCTGGCGGAAATTAATCGAGTTGTTTGCATTTATAGTCTATTCAATTCGATAATTAAAGTACAAATCGTATAAAGTAAGCCATTTAGGATGTTAATTGCTGGATTCTTCCTATTTGCTGCTCAAAACAAGTATCAGCAAATCAAATTTTTGTTTAATATAATTCTTATCTCGGTTCCAGTGCTCGAATAAATTACCCAAGGATCCAGTAGAATCACAACAGTTATTAAGTCCCTATATCGAAATCTTAATGGCATAATCCACGAGAAATAAGTATATGATATATTGCAAGAGAAAAACTTTTATAAATTAATAAGTTAAATGAGTGTGAGTTAGAAAACGCTCGGTATCTTTATCCTTGAATGAATACATTAACACCTATCATCTTATCCGGTGGCTCGGGCACCCGCCTTTGGCCTCTGTCACGTGAGAAATATCCCAAGCAGTTATTGCCATTAATAAACGAGGATTCTTTGCTGCAAGCCACTGTCCGGCGTATGGATGGATTAAGTGGCGTGCAATTAAATGTACCGATGGTTGTGTGCAATGAAGAATATCGTTTCGTCATTGCTGAGCAATTACGAGTCATGGATAGAAAAGGGAGTATTCTGCTTGAACCCTTCGGGCGCAATACTGCTCCTGCATTAACATTAGCTGCGCTCGCAACCCTACGGGAAGGGGATGATCCCATTTTATTGGTCATGCCGTCCGATCATGTGATTATGGATGTGGAATCATTTCAGGCTGCTGTTTTAGCAGGTATGTCACAAGCAATGGATGGCAGGATTGTCACTTTTGGGATAACACCTGACGCTCCTGAAACCGGGTATGGTTATATCCAATCGGGCGAGTTAATCGAGCAGGGCAAAACTGCTTACCATATTGCGCGTTTTGTCGAAAAACCGGATCTGCCGACTGCGCAAACTTATCTAGATGCGGGTAATTATCTCTGGAACAGCGGATTGTTCATGATGCGGGCCTCGGTATGGCTGTCCGCCATTGGCAAATGCCGGTCGGATATTTTAACGGCTTGCCAAGCTGCTTGGGATCAGGGATTGGCAGATGGTGATTTTCTCCGTGTCGATAAGCAAGCTTTTGAGCAATGCCCAAGTGATTCGATCGACTATGCAGTCATGGAGAGAATTGCTCGGCAGGAAAGTGACTTGCCAGGTGGTGTAGTCATTCCGCTGACAGCCGGATGGTCTGACATCGGTGCGTGGAGCTCATTGTGGCAAGTGCTTCCCAAAGATGACGCGGGCAACGTAGCGAAGGGGGATGTATTATTAAATGATTGCAAAAATACCCTGGCCATTTCCGAAAGCCGTTTGGTTACCTGTGTCGGTATCGAAAATGTGATCGTTGTTGAAACTCCGGATGCTGTATTGGTTGTGCATAAAGACAAAACACAAGACGTGAAATTGGTTGTCGATATGCTGAAACAGCAAGGCCGCCCGGAAGGAAAATTGCACCGTAAAGTGTTTCGTCCATGGGGCTGGTATGACGGAATCGATGTCGGTGAGCGTTTTCAAGTGAAACGTATTGTGGTTAAACCCGGTGCGGCCTTGTCCCTGCAAATGCATCATCATCGCGCCGAACACTGGGTTGTGGTGCGGGGTACGGCTCGGGTTACGCGAAACAAAGACGTGTATTTGGTCTCGGAAAATGAGTCGACTTATATTCCATTGGGTACGAGTCATCGTTTAGAAAATCCCGGTTGCGTGCCGCTGGAAATGATTGAAATTCAATCCGGCTCGTATCTGGGGGAAGACGATATTGTCCGGTTTGAAGATATTTATGGGCGGAAAGAGCATTAATCGAGCTTGTTCTTATATGCGCTGATAAGTTATTTATCCAATTGTTTTAGTGTTTCTTCTTCAGCATTAGTCAATAGCCTTAAGCACGGCAAATAGCCATCGAAGACTATGCCATGCACTTCAATGTGCTTTTGCGAACGTAACATACTGATCAAATATTGTGTGATAGCCTGAGTAATCACTTGCCCGGGAACCAGCACAGGAATGCCGGGCGGGTAAGGCGTGATCTGATCCGCGCATACCCGGCCATTAAGACTTGAATTGACCTTATCTTGTTCATCCAATAGCGGCATCAGTTCACCTCCACAATAAAATGCGTCACGCGGGAGATACTTCAACTCGGTGAACCGTGGAATCTCTGCCGTTTGATAAAGCCGTTGCGGCGCGCGGTTTTCACGGGAAATGCGCATCAAGGCATCGTATAACCGAGATACTTTGCTGCGGGTGGTGCCGATGGTAAGCAGCAGAGTGAGCGTGTTGAAAGTGGATTTTTCCACCTGGATATTGAAGCGCTCAAATAATTCCCGGATTAATTCCTCAACGGTGAAACCGCAGCGCGAAATATCCACCGTTACTTTGGTAGGATCGAGTTGAATGTCATCGTGCTTGATTTCATCCGGTAGCAGATCGGACAGTTCCAGTACCTGAAATACACCGGTGGAATTGATTTGCGCACGTATTTCTTGCGCCAGCTCCAATGTGCGTGACAGCAGTTTATATCCCTCCAGCATAGCCTGCTTTCGCGCCACATCGAGACTCGCAATCATGCTGTACTGCGGACTCGTGGAAGTATGCATGTTGAAGTTTTCGCGGAACAAATGTTCGTTGAAATCGGGATCGTTGACATGAATCATGCTGGATTGTGAGAACGCCGATAGTACCTTGTGCGTGCTTTGGGTGGCATAATCCGCGCCGGCTTCCAATGCGGTAGGACGAAAAGCCGGGTGGAACCGGGCAAAGCCATACCAGGCTTCATCGATGATCACCTTAATCCCTTTGGCGTGCGCCGCTTCAATAATAGGCGGTAAGTCATAACGTAAGCCATCGTAGGTGCAGTTGGTTAAGATCAGCGCCTGTGCATCGCCGTGTTCTTCAATCGCTTTGAACAAGGTTTGCTTGGGTACCGGCCCGTAAATATTGAGTTTCTTATTGACGGAAGAATCCAGATAAACCGGGTGAGCACCGGACAACACTACGCCATGATGCACGGACTTATGGCAATTGCGATCCAGCAACAACTTGTTGCCGGGAGCCAGCAGCGTTTGGAAAATGACCTTATTGGCGGTCGAAGTACCATTTGTGGCAAAAAATGTCCGGCGTGCGCCAAAAGCTTTGGCGGCAATTTTCTGCGCTTCAGCGATCACTCCGGCGGGTTCCATCAAGGAATCCAGCATCGGCACCGAGACCGATAGATCCGCGCGGAAGATATGCTCACCGATGAATTCGTAAAAATCGCTGACCCATGGACTGTCGCGCAAGGAGTCACCGGAGGAGTGCCCCGGCGTATGCCAGGCATCCTTGGCCATCAGCACATAATGCTTGAGTTGGTCATAGAAAGGCGTGCGTGCTTTTTCCTGCAACTGGGCATTCAGAATGCGGTACATGCCGCGGTAATCGCGTTCTTCGCGGTAAAAATACCCATCGACCGTTTCGGAAAAAAGTGCATCGACAACCTCATCCTCCTGTTCTTGCGCGATCAGGATGTAAATATTGAGTTCGGGGCGAAAATGGGTGATTTTCTGCACCAGCTCGAGCGCGGTCATTTGCAGATCGAGATCGCGTGCATGTTTACCTTGATGCTTTAAGGTATAGAGCCGGTCATCGACCACCAACCCCTGAATATCGCCATCTTGTTCAATCGATTGGAGCGCTTCTTGAGCCGTGGTTACGCCGGAGAATACGATGCCCAAGGGATTCTCCATCGATTTGGCGGCAGCGTTCAGCCCTTTGGTGAATTCTTTCAGAATCAATTTCTCATCGTTGATGAGCAGGATCCGGCTGACTGGTTTTTTCATGAAGTGCGGTCTACCGGATTGAGCAGGCTGGATTCGAGTGGCGGTGCAGCAACCTGATTTTTATTCAAAGCTTAACAAAGTGAATTTGTATAATTCAGCGTCCGTCAATTGCAGCACAACATTTTTAACCACAGAAGAAGCACCGATCATAACCGACGGGATCTGCAACTGGCTAGTACTGTTTGAGAGCGTGGCGATATTGCCGGGACTGACGGACAAGGGCACAACACTAGCCGGATCGAGTTGAAACACGTAAGAAGGGTTGTCGCTGACCAGCTGCAGGCTGACGTGATACATCTGACCGGTTCCGATATCCACGGCAAAACTTAAATTACTGTCACTGAATATACCGGTCACATCCGTTACTTCCACGCGATCAATCTTTACCAGATTGCTCAGTGCGGCGTGAACGCCGTCAAAATCTTTGAGCGGTGCGTTAGTAAGACTGCCTCCCAGATTCCTTACGGGCAGCTTTGCAATCGCATCGAAAACGGTCATGCCATCGAAAATAACGCGCCCGAATACCGTAAAGCCGCCATTCTGATAATCCAGATTGGCGGAATTGTCAGCCAGATTGACGAACCATTGGCTGGTTGCACTGTTGGGGTTGCCGCCCAATTTTGCCATGGCGACTGTGCCGCGCGTATTGGAAATCTTGAATTCGTTAATAATCGGAGAAAAGGTATTGACAGCTACCAGCGATTCTCCGCTGGTGCCATCGACAACCTTGAAGCCGCCGCCTTGGATAACAAAGCCGGGAATGCTGCGATGAAAAATTCCGTTTGTATAGGCATCGCTATCGATGTACTTGAGAAAGTTTGCGGTAGTAATGGGTATCTGTGTTTCAAAAAGCTCGATACAAAATTGCCCCATGCTGCTGGTGAAACAAGCCACGGAATTCGCTTGCGCCGTAGGTGATAAGAACAGCAGGCAGATGGACGCAGCTTTATAATAAATTCGAGAGATGCGCATGATGATAAAAATTATTGGGTTTAAATCTGGATTTTACTGACAGACTGGAATGTGAAGCAATTGTTTTTTATAGAAAAGCCGCGGTTCTGTGTATAGGAGTGCATGCTAGGATATGGGAATTAGCGGTTTTTTAATGCGATGTGCAAAGTAAAAATAAATAAGCGCACTGGCGATCGCCGCGAAAAAACACCAAACCGAGGCAAAAGTTTCGAGATAAGTGAAATAAGCGACGAAGAACCCGATGGTGATGATGCCGGCAGAATATAGATGTTTATAGCTGGAAAAAATGAACGGTGCGCAAGTAGCCAGCAAATATAAAGTAATAACCAACTGGTGGTTACCGACGTGGTGTTTGTAGTGGGGTAATCCCCCCAAAAATTGAACGAGCAAAGCAGTAGAATTTTCTATCCTAGACGAAGAGGAATTTTACTGATGAAGAAGCAGCGATTTACGGAAAGCCAGATCATGCAGATATTGAAGCAAGCTGAAGGAGGAATTCCTGTGGCTGATTTATGCCGGGAACATGGAATGAGTACTGCAAGTTTTTATAAATGGCGCAGCAAGTATGGTGGGATGGATGCTGCCTTACTATCTGAAATGAAGGCGATGGTTGAGGAAAACAAACGGTTAAAGCGGATGTATGCGGAAAGCCAGATGCAGAATGAGCTATTGAAGGAGGCACTTGGAAAAAAGTGGTAAAGCCCTCACAGCGCAAAGTAATGGCACAATGGGCAGTACAGGATAAATCCGTTAGTATCGTTTTGGCCTGTACAACATTTGGCATTTCTGAGACCTGCTATCGTTATCATCCGGCGCTCAACGATGAGAACGAAGAAATCGCCGATTGGTTACTACGCCTGACGACTTGTCACAAGCGTTGGGGCTTTGGCTTATGCTTTCTTTATTTGCGTAATGTGAAGGGTTTTGGATGGAATCACAAACGTGTGTATCGTATTTACCGTGAGCTGGAATTGAATTTACGAATTAAGCCACGCAAGCGATTAAAGCGGGAGAAGCCGGAGCCGCTAGCTGTGCCAGAACGGCCCAATGACACATGGTCGATGGACTTCATGGCTGATCAACTCACCAATGGCCGGTCTTTTCGAACCTTCAATGTGCTGGATGACTTCAACCGTGAAGGGTTGGGAATCGAAGTGGACGTATCGCTTCCATCAGAACGCGTTACGCGCGCTCTGGACCGGATTATCGAATGGCGCGGCAAACCCAGGAAGATTCGTTGTGATAACGGGCCGGAGAATATCAGTGGCACGCTTTGTTGTTGGGCAGAAACTCGAGGTATTCAGCTCGATTACATCCAGCCAGGAAAGCCACAGCAAAATGCCTACGTGGAACGCTATAACAGGACCGTCCGGCATGAATGGTTGGAGATGAATGAATTTGCAACCATTGAAGAGGCCCAACTCACTGCGACACAGTGGTTATGGATTTATAATAATGAACGTCCAAGTATGGCACTTGGAGGTATCACGCCAGCAATGAAGTTGGCAGAAGCTTTTAAATTAAAACTCTCTACTGCATGCTCCTGTTAAAAATGGGGGGATTAGGGTGGATGCTGTGATGGATAATTTCCGCGGCGATCGGTTCGTTGACCAGGCCAGCGGCAGTATAGATCACAAGTCCAAGGCCCGCTATACCGGTGCAAGCGATGATTTTTTTGCGCATGCTGTCGGTTTCTGCCTTGTAAATGGCGAAAGGCGCGAACAGCGGCCAGATAATGCCGATGAATACACCAAAAATATTGCTTAGCCAGAATTGCGATTGTGCAGTGCCGTTATGGGATAGAGAGAGAGCCAGAGCAATCCTTCCACCAGTTGCTGAGTAGCAAAAATGAGCGGAATCAGGGCCACTGAAAGATCTTTGGAATAAACGGTTTTCCGGATGGTGGTTATACCGACAACAAAAAGAGTCCCGCTGACAATAAAACTGGCTTCTGCTGAAAAACACATGCTGATGAACGGACTTTTATTTTTAGTTTACTGGATTTGTTTGTTAATGAAGTGTGGCACCTTTTAGCACCTTAACCGAGTTAATCGGATTTAGTCTAGGGCCTGTTAACACAATCTGATTGCTTCGACGATGAGAGCGAAGTGGATAAAGGAGATGAAGACGACATCGAGCTTATCGAACCTGGAGAAGATGCGGCGAAATCCCTTGAGCCTTCTGAGCAATCGTTCGATCTCGTTGCGTTTTTTGTACATGGCACGGTTGTATTCCCAGGGTGACAAGCGATTTGCTTTGGGCGGAACAACCGGGATGTAACCCAAATCTAGTGCCAGTTGCCGGGTTTGGTCGCCCTCATAAGCACGATCCATCAGCAGGTAGGTGGGCGTATTGACGGGACCGAGGGAAAGCAAAAGCTGCCTGCCCTCTGGCGCATCGTGGGCGTGACCGGGCGAGAGGGCAAAGCTTATGGTTGTTCTGGAATCTGCGGCAACCAGATGAATTTTGGTGGTCCATCCACCTCGAGATTTTCCGATGGATTGGGGGCCGTTTTTTTTAACGCACCCGTACCGTCGGGATGGACTTTGATGCTGGTGCTGTCCAGCGAAACAGTTTCAATACGGATACGGATGATTTGCTGATGCTGAAGTTGCCCAAATACATGGCTCAGTACACCACTCTTTGCCCAGCGATTCATGCGGGTATAGATGGTATGCCAGTTGCCGAATCGCTTGGGCAATCCTCGCCACTTGCAGCCATGCTCGGCAACGTAAAGAATGGCATTGAGAACTTGCAGATTGGAATGGCTGACGTTGCCACGCTGACGCGGCAGGCAGTGCTCGATCTGTTGATATTGAGTTTCGGTGATTTCCATCACCAAATTATATCAAATAGCGTTAACAGGCCCTAGTAATAAATTGCGGCAACTGTGCGATAGCGATGTTTCGCCAAGAAATATCTATTTCTTGAATGAATCGATGCGATTAATATGGGCGACGTTAATGAACATCGTTTTCGAGGATGGCGTT
Source organism: Nitrosomonas sp. Is24 (assembly GCF_033063335.1). Lineage (NCBI taxonomy): Bacteria > Pseudomonadati > Pseudomonadota > Betaproteobacteria > Nitrosomonadales > Nitrosomonadaceae > Nitrosomonas > Nitrosomonas sp. Is24. The sequence continues at coordinate 807,426 of NZ_JAWJZG010000001.1, forward strand.
GTTTATCAGAATTCTGTTAAAATGCGAAATTCTATAAAAGTGTCAAGCAAGGAAGAGTTGTTATGGCTTATGTAGTAACTGAAAATTGCATTAAATGCAAATATACAGATTGTGTGGATGTGTGCCCGGTGGATTGTTTTCGTGAAGGCCCCAATTTTTTAGTTATCGATCCCGATGAGTGTATCGATTGCACATTGTGTGTCGCGGAATGTCCGGTGGAAGCGATTTATGCGGAAGATGACGTGCCTGATGAACAAGTACATTTCATCGATCTGAATGCGGATTTGTCTAAAAAGTGGCGTCCGATTATCGAGAAAAAAGACCCATTGCCTGACGCGGATGATTGGGCTAGTGTTAAAGATAAGCTGGATCATCTGAAGCGCTAAACAGAAATGGCGGTAATCTGATACCGCATGTCTGATTCCTCGCAATTTCCGAAAGTCCCCCTTACTGAGGTTTTTAAGCGCATCGATGCCGGTGCTACGGTTGTTACACCGAACCGGAGGCTTGCATTAGCGCTTAAAGAGAAATTCGATCAAGACCAAATCGGCCGTAACATGGCGGTTTGGTATTCGGTTGATGTCTTGCCTTTGACTGCTTTGATTGAGCGTATTTACCTTGATGCGCTCTATGCCGCGCAATCGCTCAGATTGCCCTTGTTACTGTCGGCCGCGCAGGAACAGGTGCTATGGGAATCGATCATTCGATCCTCAGTAACTGGAAAAACGTTACTGAGGATTGCACAAACAGCGCAATTGGCTCGGGAAGCCTGGCAACTGGCGCATGCCTGGCAAATCACGGATCATCTGGGTGATGGTTATCCCAATGAGGATGGTAGAGCGTTTCTCGATTGGGCTTCGGCGTATCAGGAAATAACGAAGCGTAATGGGCAGACGGATCGCGCGCGCATTACGGATCTGATTACTGAACAGTATGAATCCTTCGATATAAAAAAACCGCCGTCACTCATTTGTTGTGGCTTTGATATTTTTACGCCGCAACAAAATGCTTTTTTAAGAAAACTGGCCGCAGCCGGTTGTGAGATATCAGTTGCCGCTTTACCGGTGCAATCCCCGCAATCTTGTGGCGCAATGCGCCGTATGGAATATCCCGGCAGCCGTGACGAGATTCATCAGGCGGCTCTGTGGGCGCGATCCAAAATAGCCGGAGCGGATCATGCTGTCCGAGTCGGTATCGTCGTACCGGCATTATCCAGTTATCGCAACATGCTGATGCGTACTTTCGCTACGGTGATGCATCCGGATATCCGTTTTGCTTTGCCAGGTGCAACCCGGCCGGTGGCGCCATTCAATGTGTCTTTGGGTTTGGCGCTAACGGCTTATCCATTAATCGATGGGGCTTTGGTGAGTCTGGCTTTGTTGGATCAGTCGCTAGCGTTTCACCGTGTGAGTCACTGGTTGCGATCCCCTTTTCTGGCAGGCGGCAAAGCCGAGATGGAACAGCGTGCATTGCTGGATGCGCGCATTCGCCGCAATGCCGAGCCGATGATCACGTTGGAACGTCTATTCGCGCTTGCGACACAAGCAGGCGGACAAACGAGCTGTCCGGTTTTACTCCGGTGTTTGTCCGCATTGATGGAATTCCGTCAAACCCAGCTACCCCAATCCGGAAGCCACTCCATTTTTGCTCAAGTTTTCCTGAAAGTTCTGGAGATTGTGGGGTTTCCCGGAGAACGCAGCCTGGATTCCATCGAGTATCAGACAGTCGAGAAATGGCATGCGCTCGTCGCAGATTTTGCCATGCTGGATCATGTTGTTGCTAAAACGAGCTACCCTGAAGCGATTGACCGGTTAAAACGAATCGCGGGCGATACTTTGTTTCAGCCTGAAACACCGGATGTGCCGATCCAGATTCTAGGTGTGCTGGAGGCGGCGGGAATGGAATTTGATCATCTATGGGTCATGGGGTTGTCGGACGAGCAATGGCCATTACGTGCTCGTCCGAATCCGTTTCTGCCGTTGGAATTGCAACGCAACGCACAATTGCCGCTGGGCTCCGTGCAGGAATCATTGGCCTATTGCCGGCGATTGACGCAGGGATGGTTGTCCGCGGCTGGAGAAGTCATTCTGAGTTATCCCAAATTCAGTGACGATCGTGACGGGCACGAATTAAAACCCAGCCCGCTGATTCAATCGATAACGGAAAGTAAACCGGTTTTTCTCGCGCTGGAACAGCATCGCGATCGGATTATTCAATCATGTGAGTTGGAGCGGATCGAGGACGATCAGGCGCTGCCGCTGGATACGGAAGTGGCCGGACAGGGCATCAAAGGCGGTACATCGGTGCTCAAGGATTATGCCGCTTGTCCATTTCGCGCCTGGGCCAGGCACCGCTTGCGTATCGTAAATCTGGAGGTGCCGCATACCGGTTTAAACGCAATGGAACGGGGAGTGCTGGTGCATCAAGTTTTGGCGCACCTTTGGCGGCAATTGAAAACCAAGGAAGCGCTGGAGGCCATGGCTGATTATGATCTCGATGGCATGCTGGAGCGCATTGCCAAAGAAGCTGTTGCGGAGATGCAGCAAGCAAGACCGATGGCGCTTTCAAAGCGTTTTGCGCAGATCGAACAACGGCGCTTGGTGCGTTTGGTGCGCGAATGGTTGAACGAAGAAAAAAAACGGGATCATTTCACCGTGATCGCAACCGAGGAAAAACTTTCCATACAGGTAGGCGATCTGGTCTTGAATGCCCGTCTCGACCGGGTTGACGAATTGACCGGCGGTCAACATATCATCATCGATTACAAGACCAGAAAACAGACGGCTCAAAGCATGATTGGCGAACGTCCGGACGAACCGCAACTGCCTTTGTATCTGGTGATGACAAAAGCGCAGCAGGATGCCGTGGGCGTTGCATTTGCCGCAGTGAAGCGAGGTGAAATGGGGTTCGCGGCGATTGTGCGAGATCCGGAGCTGTTGCCTGGTGTGAAAGCTTTTTCGCAAGTGAATGGATGTAAGCAATTTGCCACATGGGAAGATCTGATTGCAGCGTGGCGGCAGCATTTGACGAATCTGGCGGCGGGTTTCTGCAGTGGCGATGCCAAAGTGGACCCCAAACAGTATCCGGTTACATGCGAATACTGCGACCTGCAATTGTTTTGCCGGATTCACGAGCGGTTTGGCGAGCATGCGATTACGCAGGGTAGTGAAAATGACTGATTCCGTACCTATCCCCGATGTCGATGAACGCCTCTGCGCACTGGATCCAGCCCAATCATTTATCGTGCAAGCACCGGCGGGTTCGGGTAAAACCGCGCTGCTGATTCAACGCTATCTCAAATTGCTGGCTTGTGCCGATGCGCCGGAAGAGATCGTAGCGATTACGTTCACCCGGAAAGCAGCGGCGGAAATGCGTGCGCGGGTTCTGGCCGCGCTGGAAATTGGTGATGAACCTCTCGATACCGGAACTGCGCATGAACAACTGAATCGTGAATTGTCGGTAGCCGTGTTGCAACGGAATCGGCAGGCCGGTTGGCATATCGCCGAGAATCCCGAGCGGTTGCGGATACAGACCATTGATTCGCTGTGCGCGGCATTGACACGGCAAATGCCGATATTGTCGGAATTTGGCGCGCAACCCGAGACCAGCGAGGATGCTGCGGATTATTATTTGGAAGCGGCGCGCGCTACGCTGGCTTCCGTTGAGCAAAATCATACGATTGCACACGACGTTGAGCGCTTGCTCGAGCATTTGGACAACGATATGGCGCGGATTGAAGCATTGCTGGCCGATATGCTGGCGCGGCGCGATCATTGGTTGCGCCATTTGCATGGAAAAGCGCGTGAAGAACTGGAATTGTCGCTGCAAAATTCCCGTAATCATGCATTGCAATTTGTTTTCCGGCTATTCCCAGAGGCGCTGCACAATGAGTTGCTGGCATTATTGCGCTATGCCGCCACGAATCTTAACGCATCCGGCAAATCGCCTGAAACCGAACTTTGTGATCAATTGGATGTATTATCAATAGCAGATGTTGAACATTGGCGGAGCATTGCTGAATTATTGCTGACGCAAAAGGGTGATTGGCGTAAAAGAATTTCCGAGAAAGATGGGTTCCCATCGGGTAATACCAAAGCTGAGAAAGATGAAGCCAAGGCATGGAAAAACCGTCTGCAGAATTTGATCAATTCACTGTCACCATATGACGTTCTGCGCGAAGTATTACACGACATACGTCAACTGCCGCCACCGTATTATTCCGGTAAGCAGTGGGAAATACTGGGTGCGATTACGCGATTGTTACCCTTTTCCGTGGCGCAACTTAAAGTTATTTTTCAAATCAATGGCAAAGTCGATTTTGCCGAAGTGGCGCAGCGTGCATTGCTGGCGCTGGGTGATGCCGAATCGCCAACCGATCTTGCATTGGCATTGGATTACCGCATCAAGCACTTAATGATTGACGAATTTCAGGATATTTCCATCAGTCAGTTTGCCTTGATCGAAAAACTTGTTGCCGGGTGGGAAGCGGGTGATGGGCGTAGTTTTTTTGCCGTCGGCGACCCGATGCAATCCATTTACCGTTTCCGTGAAGCGGAAGTAGGGCTCTTTTTGCAAGCGCGAAATGCAGGGATCGGTACGCTGATTTTGCAACCGCTTACACTCAACGCCAATTTCCGCTCGCAACAAGGCATCATGGATTGGGTCAATGCCACTTTTGCCCACATCATGCCGGAATGCGAAGATATTGCGACGGGCGCGGTGGTGTATACGCCTTCAGTTGCTACACGTGGCATGCTGACGGATCATGCGGTGAATATTTATCCTTTTCTGGAAAGAAATGATGCAGCAGAGGCCCAGCAAGTTGTCGAGATTATCCTGCGCACACGGCATGATCATCCGGACGGAACTATTGCAATATTAGTGCGCAATCGTAGCCATTTGACTGAAATAGTTGAGCAAATCAAAGCAGCCGGTCTGCGCTTTCGTGCTATCGATATCGAATTGTTGCGTCATAAGCCTGTAGTACAGGACTTACTGGCGTTAACCCGCGCTTTAATGAATCCGGCCGATTATGTGGCATGGTTCGCACTGTTGCGTGCACCGTGGTGCGGTCTGATGCTCAGGGATATTTCGGCATTGACTGAGAAAAATCTCAATGTCATGAGCAAAGAAATCACCTTGTGGGGATTGATTTGCGATGAGAACCGTTGGCAGGGTATTTCGGCCGATGCAAGTGTGCGCTTGCGCCGAATCAAGGAAATATTGAGTCCTTGCATGATCAACCGGCGGCGCCAGACATTGCGTGTGACAATCGAAGCAGCTTGGCATGTCTTAGGAGGATCGGAGTACATTAATGCGTCATCAACCGGTAGTGCCGGTGTTGCCAATACTCTGGATGATGCAATGATTTATCTGGATTACCTTGAAAGTCAGGAGGTAGCTGGCGATATCCAGGATCTGGCAAGCTTCGAGAAAGGATTGGTTGCATTGTATGCATCACCTGATCTGGAGGCTGATGAGACTTTGCAGATTATGACAATTCATAAAGCCAAGGGGTTGGAGTTTGATACGGTGATTGTGCCTGGTTTGGGTCGAACCTCCCGTAATCATGACAAACAGCTGTTGAGGTGGATCGAACAACCGCACAGTCAAATCGCAGGAGAAAAGAGCGCGGCGATACCGGATTTATTGCTTGCACCGATTCAGGAAACGGGCTTAGGCGTTGATCCGATCTATACGTGGGTGGAGAAACTGGATCGGGACAAGGCGCAATTTGAAACCGATCGCTTATTGTACGTAGCTGCTACGCGCGCCAAAAAATTTTTACACCTGCTCGGTCATGTCAATGGGGCTTCGGATGATCATGGCAATGCGGCGCCATTGAAACCACTGCAAGGTTCATTGCTGCAGCGGTTGTGGCCGATTGTGCAGCCGATCTATAGCGCTGCGGCAACGGATGATGCCATGTCATTGAATCATCAATCAGAAAATAGAACAAACAATACGATTAGTGCAACCGTCGTCAGCCAGAGTATTTTGCGATTGAAAACAAACTGGGTATTGCCGGATGCGCCGGAATCGGTTACATGGCAAGAATTCCGCGATAAAAAACAAATTCAGGAAGAAATAGAATTTTCTTGGGCTAGCGAAATGGCCAGGCATGTGGGTAATGTGGTGCACCGTTGGCTGCAGAAAATTGCCGAAGATGAAATGTATAACTGGAATGCGGCGCGTATTCAGGGAATGCGTGAACAATTCACATGGAATTTAATTGCGAGCGGGATAAGTGGAGATGATCAGGCCACGGTTTGTGCGGTTGAACGGATTATTCTGGCCTTAACGAATGCAATTCAAGACGAGCGTGGACAATGGATTTTGGGGTCTCAGCCATTCGCACAGAATGAATTGAGAATCAGCGGTATCGTCAACGATAAAGTAATGAGCTGGATAATTGATAGAACATTCTGTGATGCCAACGGTACTCGCTGGATTATAGATTACAAAACAAGCAGTCATGAAGGCTCGGCATTAGCGGATTTCCTTGATCGCGAACAAATGCGTTACCAGCATCAGCTCAATCAATACGCCAAACTGATGCGTCAAATCGATTCACGTCCCATAAAATTGGGAATTTATTTTCCTCTTATGTGCGGTTGGCGCGAGTGGTGAAAATTGACAATAACTTGGCATGACCCCGGTCGAAAGCCAAGAAATTTTTCTAAAATCTTCAGTGTGTGGGGTACTGATAATTAATCCTTGTAGATAAAGGGGAAATGAGAGGGGTAGGGGATTAAATCCCTTGGGGGAGGGAGGAGATTTTATGACAAATGACTTGACTTTGAGGGGTAAGGTCGACTAGCCTGAGAGGTGTGGTTAAATTAAGGGTAGAAAATAGGTTAATTTAACTGCCGAGATAAAAGCAGTACTAATTAATTAGTATTAGAAGTAGAAGAGTAAAAGAACGAGAAGTAGTTTTGATTAACAGTTAGGAGGTAGAAACATGGCAACAACTTACGGCACGTCAAGTGCATCAAGCGCAAGCTATGACATGTCACTGTGGTACGACTCGAAGTACTACAAACTGGGCATGTTAACAATGCTGTTGGTAGCGATATTCTGGATCTGGTACCAAAGAACGTTTGCATACTCACACGGTATGGACTCGATGGAACCGGAATTTGACAAAGTATGGATGGGCCTGTGGCGCGTACACATGACCCTGATGCCTTTGTTTGCGTTAGTAACCTGGGGTTGGATCCTGAAAACCCGTGACACCAAAGAACAACTGGACAACTTAGACACCAAGCTGGAAATCAAACGTTATTTCTACTGGATGATGTGGCTGGGCGTGTATCTGTTTGGTGTTTACTGGGGCGGCAGCTTCTTCACCGAACAAGACGCATCCTGGCACCAAGTGATTATTCGTGACACCAGTTTCACCCCAAGTCACGTAGTCGTGTTCTACGGTTCATTCCCAATGTACATCGTGTGTGGCGTAGCATCATACCTGTACGCGATGACCCGTCTGCCACTGTACAGCCGCGGCACATCGTTCCCATTGGTCATGGCAATTGCTGGCCCATTGATGATTCTGCCAAACGTAGGTTTGAACGAATGGGGTCACGCATTCTGGTTCATGGAAGAACTGTTCAGCGCGCCACTGCACTGGGGCTTTGTGATTCTGGGCTGGGCAGGTTTATTCTCGGGTGGTATTGCAGCACAAATCATCACCCGTTACTCGAACCTGACTGATGTAACCTGGAACGGCTCAAGCAGAGACATTCTGAACAACCGTATCGTTCCTTAATTCTGAATGCAGCACATCCTTCCCGCCTGTGATACGGGCGGAAGGATAAGAAGACTTAAGTTACTATGCAGTAATGAAAACGAGCAATAAGCAGACGACAAAAAGAAGCAAGGGAATCGTCAAGTTTTCATAATTTAATATCACACGAAATGAAGAAGGGAGGGTCTAGTGAGTAGAACAGACGAAATTTTAGCAGCGGCCAAGATGGTGCCGGAAGCGGTCAAGATGTCCAGATACATAGATGCGGTATATTTTCCGATTCTGTGTATATTGCTGGTAGGAACCTATCACATGCACTTCATGCTGTTAGCAGGAGACTGGGATTTCTGGTTGGATTGGAAAGACCGTCAATGGTGGCCTGTAGTAACACCGATTGTAGGTATCATGTACTGTGCAGCACTGATGTATTACCTGTGGGTAAACTATCGCCTGCCATTTGGCGCGACACTCTGTATCGTATGCCTGTTAGTAGGTGAATGGCTGACCCGTTACTGGGGCTTCTACTGGTGGTCACACTATCCGATCAACTTTGTACTGCCATCGACCATGATTCCAGGTGCATTGATGATGGATACAATCATGTTGCTGACCGGTAATTGGCTGATCACAGCACTGTTAGGCGGCGGCTTCTTTGGATTATTCTTCTACCCAGGCAACTGGCCGATATTTGGCCCAACCCACTTACCAGTGGTTGTAGAAGGCGTACTGTTATCAGTAGCTGACTACACAGGTTTCCTGTACGTACGTACCGGTACACCTGAATATGTTCGCCTGATTGAGCAAGGCTCACTGCGCACCTTTGGTGGACACACCACAGTGATTGCAGCGTTCTTCGCAGCGTTCGTATCCATGCTGATGTTCTGCGTATGGTGGTACTTTGGCAAACTGTACTGCACCGCTTTCTACTATGTTAAAGGAGAAAGAGGACGCATCTCAATGAAGAACGACGTAACCGCGTTTGGTGAAAAAGGCTTTGCACAGGGGATTAGATAATGAATATAAGAAGCATATTTAAACTGGGCGTATTAGGCCTGTATGGAGCAGCGATTGGAGCGGCATCGCTGGCGATGACGCTGACGTTAGATGTTAAGACAGCAGCGGCACACGGTGAACGCTCACAAGAACCGTTCCTGCGTATGCGTAGTATTCAATGGTACGACTTGAAATGGCAACCGAAAGTCACCAAAGTCAACGACATTGCGACGATGACTGGTAACTTTCACTTAGCTGAAGACTGGCCACGTGCGGTAGGTAAACCAACCCGCGCCTTCTTTAACGTAGGTAGCCCAAGCCCGGTGTTTGTACGTTTAAGCACCAAACTGAACGGCGAACCAACGTTTATTTCAGGTCCTCTGGAAATTGGCCGTGACTATGCATTTGAAGTCAGACTGAAAGCCCGTATTCCAGGACGTCACCACATGCACGCGATGGTAAACATCAAAGATGCAGGTCCTATTGCAGGTCCAGCCTCATGGATGAACATCTCCGGCAGCTGGGATGACTTTACCAACCCAGTAACCACACTGACTGGTAAAACCATCGACCTGGAAACATTCAACTTCAGCAACGGTATATTCTGGCACATCGTATGGTTAGGCTTAGGCTGCTTCTGGATTGGCTACTTTGTAGCGAAACCGATGTTCCTGCCACGTAGCCGCGTATTGCTGGCGTATGGTGACGAACTGTTAACCTCCCCAACGGACAGAAAAGTAGGTCTGGCAGTTGCAATACTGACCTGCGCGATTGTTTGGGGCGGCTATCGTTACACCGAAAGCGTACACCCATACACAGTACCGATCCAAGCTGGCGAATCGAAAGTAGCACCGTTACCGATTGCACCGAACCCAGTTGCAATCAAAGTAACACATGCTAACTACGACGTACCTGGCCGTGCACTGCGTGTAACGATGGAAATCACCAACAACGGTGACACAGCGGTTAACATTGGTGAATTCACGACAGCGGGCGTACGCTTTGTGAACGAACTGGGTCGCAAACACCTGGATCCTGACTATCCAAGAGAACTGGTAGCAACCGGCTTATCGATGGATGATGACAGAGGCGTTCAACCTGGAGAAACCCGTGAAGTTAAGATGGAAGCCAAAGATGCGTTGTGGGAAGTGCAACGTTTGATGGCACTGTTGGGTGACCCTGAAAGCCGTTTTGGCGGATTGTTGATGACCTGGGATCAAGCAGGCAATCGTTATATCAACAGTATTGCTGGCGCGGTAATTCCAGTCTTTACCAAACTGTAAGAGAAGTTAAGTATCAACACCGGTACACCACTGTCGAAAGACAGCCGGTGTACCGGTTTTTTATTTCCTTTTTTCTGTTTCAGTGCCTTGTATTTTGCACTCATGTCAATGTAGTGCTGTGATCGTCAAAAATCGCGCTTGCGATCGCTCATAGTTTATAGTTGCAACGGATTAAGTTGTTGTGTCCAAATTTCTCGTTGCAAAGTGGCTAGGAGCAAAAGAATCAATCGTTAGTGCGGATTCTAGTATTTCGTCTATCGCGTTTTGACCCGGAATAAGAACTTTGATACATTCATTCACCGAGTAAATTCGGTTACGATTGGGTATATCAATAAAAAAGGGGAGCGCATGCAGCATAATCCAGGATTCTTACAATTAGTGGAACAAGCCAGGCAGCGAGTGAAGGAATGTACTGTAGCCGATGTTCAAGCACGGTTGGCACGTGGCGAACAATTTCATTTTATCGATGTGCGGGAAGATCATGAATTCTGGATCGATCATGCTGCCGGTGCTCGTCATCTTGGAAAAGGGATTATCGAACGTGATATTGAAACTGTGGTACCGGATAAGCAGGCACATATTGTGTTGTATTGCGGAGGCGGTTATCGTTCGATCTTGGTGGCGGATGCATTGCAACAAATGGGGTATGGCAATGTCCAGTCGATGCAAGGAGGGATGAGAGCACTACGCGATGCGGGCTTTCCTCTTGAGAAAGATAAATCGATTTAGAAAGGAAATACACACTGATAGATCTGTAACTGGATAAAAATACTCAGTTAATGTTCTGAGTAAACTGTCCAGCAAAAATATCAACCATGTTTTTTCATCGATGGTATGACAAGTAAGTTTATTTCTTTGCAGTTGTCCTAATGTGAGCAGCGCGGGTATTGAGCACATTTTGTTCTCCGTTATCGGGTACCATGTGCGCTCGCTCAAGCGGTAAAGTTTCTCCGCGAAAAAATTTGGGTTCTCGTAAATTCCACAATACCATGAGCGGAACGCCAAAAAGTAGCGCGACCACACCAATCAAGAATACGGTACCAACTCCCGCAATTGATCCACTCGACCCATAATTCGGATCCATCATGTTCCATGCCTGAATGATGCCCACTGCAATTAGAATGATGGCGGCAATCGAAGGGAGAATGACCTGAGAAATGGTGGTATGCCAATGGTTGAATGCGGTACGGTGAAAATACAGCACACAGGACAACGCAGCCACGGTGTAGTAAGTACATACCGCGATACTGACACTATGGATCGAATCCTTGACGATTGATTCGCTAATGAGACTCAACGTGATATAGATAACCAGCGTCATCAAACCGATCGTCCAGGTGGCAAATTTGGGTGTTTGCGTTGCCTCATTGACGGAAGAGAATTTGCGCGGAATGGCGCGATAGGTCGCCATGGCCAGCGCAGCACGTGCGGCTGGCATGATCGTCGACATGGTGGCTGAAAAAGCCGAGATTGCAATGATCAGCGCCGCAACAAATGCCCCTTTGGCTCCAATCATGCTGGTTGCCAGAACCGTGATGATCGAATCGATATTATCCTTGAAAGTCAGACTCGAATTGTCATGCGCATCAATGCCCGCGTATGCCAGGGCCGCGGTAGCGAAAACGACATAGGTGACAACCGTGATAATCATGGCAATGATACCGCTACGTCCCGCCTGCTCGGCGCTGCCGCTGGTTTCTTCAGACATGGCCAGCGATGCGTCAAATCCCCAAAAAATAAATAATGCCACTAGGAATCCATTCAGGAATGCATGAAACGATGAAATGGCAAACGGATTAAACCATTCGAGTGACAGAGGCTCGGCCGTGTGCACGGCATTGCCTTGCAGAACTTGTATGTACAACACCGCGGCGAGAGCGATAAGTCCGCCGTATTGCGTCATCGTCAGGATCATGGTGGTGCGTGATGATTCCTCGGCGCCGAGTGCAGTCAGATAGGTCGTGCTCAAGATAAATAAGATCGCTACGCCAAAGTGAAACCATAACGGTGTTTCCGCCATATTCAGAATGATGGCCAGTGCATCGACGATGATCTGTGTCGCTGCAACGCCTGCCAGCACGCTTGCCAATAACAACGCCCAGCCGCCAAACCAGCCGAAACGCGGGCCGATCGCTTTGGTTCCCCAGGTAAATACGGTTCCGGAATCGGGCGCGGAAGTGGTCAGGTGCTTATAAGACAGTGCCACAAAGAACATGGGAATCACCGATAAAATAAATACGATCGGTAGCTGATAACCGCTCTGGGAAGCGCCATATCCCAACGCGCCGGTTAACGAGTAGGCCGGTGCGGTAGCGGCGAGCCCGATGGTAACGGCCGCCGATTTGGATACCGATCCTTTTTTTAATCCTTTGGCCTTCAGGCCGTGCATTACGGTTTCTTCGTGCATGTCATTCCTCATGTTTTACCGGAGCGCTGAGAAAGCAAATCTCCCAGGTTCGCGCAGGAAAGTAACAAAGATTGGTAATGAAGTCAAAAGCCGCGTGCGAACACCAAAGCACCCGATTTAACTGGATTTTCGTGCGATGCGCCAGAAAATAAAGCGTCCGAACCCGTAAAAGCGATAAATCACCAGCGCAGTATTTTCTGGACGGACGTTCTGTTTGATCTAGGAGCCTATGATGCCCGATGAACCAACACCTGTCATGGTGATGAAATAAGCATCCGTTGTGGTGAATTCCAGGGCGGTTGTATCATGGATGCCCTCGTAAGGATTACCGGCGGTATCCGTGATGACCCCACTTGCAATCTCGATGTGATAATGAGTATGCGGCAGCAAATTTTCTAACGGGCTGATGACCATATCGCCATACTCATGGAATTTCACTTGATTGGTATCATGAATATCGATAATGCGGGTGTCCGTGTCACTGCTGATCGTAATCTTGCCGTTACCTGCCGTCACTGGTTCGTCAAACTGCAATTGAATACCACTATCGGTGCGAAGAAGCAGTTGTTCACTCCAGAGAAAACTGACGGGCACGAATGGCTCACCGTCGCTTGCCATAAAATTGGTCCCACTCAATGTGGGATTGGATTCAACCGGCGTGAAACTGAGTCCGGATGGATCATCGGAACCTGCAAAAGCATTGCCGCTGCTATCCATAACGACACCAGCCGCTATCCGGATAGTGTAGTGAGTATCGAGAACCCAATCTTGTAATGGTTTGACGAATACCTGACCATAATCATCGAATGCTACTTGGCTGTTGTCGTGAATATCGATTGCACGCGTATCGATGCCATTACTGATGACGATCTCGCCGTTACCGGGTAATACTTTTTCATCGAATTGCAGGACGATGCTGTCATCAACCTTGAGACTGATTTCTTCCATCGGCGCATACAGATTAACCCAGTTAATACTGTTCAACCATGGATTGGATGCAATCGCCTTGAAATTCATGGTATTCGATTCAATCCCATCAAATGCATGACCGGCGTCATCCGTCAGCACGCCCGCAGTCATTTGAACTGTGTATGAGGTGCCTGGAATAAGATCCGCGGATGGTTTAATGGTGATGGCGTTGGAAAAAGAATTGGTAAATGCCACTTGACTGGTATCGGTGATGTCAATCGCGCGGGTATCCGAGCCATTGCTGATTATGATGTAACCACTACCGGCTTTTATTGCTTCATTAAAATAAAAGGTAATGCCGCTATCCACTTTCAATGTTGAGTCGCTTGATAAATAGCTCCACCAGAGTGACGGGGCGGTAGAACTGACAGTAAAATCGAGCGCATTTGAATCAACATTGCCTGCATAGGCATTGCCTGACGTATCGGTAACAGTTCCAGCGGGGATTTGAATGTGATAGTGCGTGTTGGGAATCAAATCAGCTGCCGGGTTGATGGTAACAAAGCCGTCATAATCGCTAAATGTCACTTGGCTTGCATCGGTGATATCGATTGTGCGTGTATCCGAGCCATTGCTGAGAATGATATTGCCGCTGCCCGGGATCATACGCTCGTCAAAATCGAGCCATATATCTTCATCAGCAGTCAACTCAGTGGGTGCGGATAAGTCTGAGTCGAACGGGCTATAGCCGATATTACCGATATTGCTGTAGCGGAGTAATGGCGTGGAGTCCGTAGTATTAAAACTCAATGTGTCAGGATCATCGATACTGGTATTCACATTCCCGGCCATATCCTGGATAACGCCGCTGTCCATCCGGATGCTGTAATGGGTATTCGGAATCAAGTCTTGTGCCGGGTTGATGATGACGGAATTACCGAATAATTTGCTGCTGCTGAAAGTAATCTGGTTGGTGTCATTGACCGCTATTCTGCGGGTATCCGAACCGTTGCTGAGGATAATATCGCCGGTTCCGGCCATCACTTCGTTTTTAAAGTGCAATTCGATACTGTCATCGGCTTTTATCGCCGGTGCATGCATTGGATCGCTGTACGTTACGGATTTTTTTGCTGGTATTGGCGGCATCGGCTGTCCTTTTTGCAAGAGAAATTTGAACGGTGTTCACGGCATAAATGATGGCGCATAGCCAATCATCGCTGCCGGTCATTATCATGGAACATCAGTGCGGACAAATTGCCGATTAACCGTAGAAAAAGCTGGGTTATTGGAAGAAGCTGTTTGGATGTGCGAATGGTTAATGCAAATGGATTCGACGGCAATCCTTTGAGGGTGGGGCCAAGCGGATTGAACTAATTAGCCATCAACCGGTGTACGCCAGTCCGGTTTGCGCGAGTCCTGTCAGATGAATATTTTCCGCATTGATGCCGGTGTCCGCAGCCAGTACCGCGAGTGCGCCGATTGATATTTCGCCTGTGTCGAGCATGTTGATGTAAGGAGATTTTTCGCTGAACGTGGGTGCGGAGCCGAACAAGTTTTGCCACAGCAACGTGACGATGTCATCGTGACTGGTGAGTTTAGTTGCATCGATGGCAAAAGTTGCCAGTTGTTCGTAACTCAATCCTTCGTCGGCTTTAGTCAGACCGATACCGGCGTAATCCTGATTGGCGATGGTGGCAGCGCCGAACACCGCGCCGAGCAGCTTGGCGACTTCTCCGGCGTGGCCGTCCAGATCGAGCGCCACATGCGCGTCGGCAAATTTCATCCGCTCGATGTTTGTCAATGTATCCTGATTGCCGGGATTGGCGTTGTCAGTGAGGGTGTAGCCGCCGGAAGTCTTGTTCAGCGTGAATTGACTGCGCGCTGAGCCGGTTTGCACCGTATCGATTCCGGCGCCGCCATCCAAGGTGTTGCGGCTGCTGTTGCCGATCAGGATATCGTTCCCTTGTCCGGCGATGGCGTTTTCAATCGTGACGTTATTGGCGATCCAGACATTCGGAACCGGCTGGCCGATATTGACACCGTTGAGTTGAACGTAGACCGGCTGACCAATGAACGATCCATCACCCGGATTCAAATCAATCACACTGGAAATTGCACCTTCGTAGTGCATGGTATCGGAAGCACCGCCTGCATCCCAAAGGGTCTCGTGATAGGTATTGGCATCGTTGTAGGTGTAGGTATCATTACCGGCATGGTAACGAGTGTTGGCGCCATATAAATATTGTATCGCCGCGATATCGAGCACCATCGGCGTAGTGGGATGAAAGGAAAATTCGTTACCTTCCACACCTTGCAGATCCGCGTAGGTATAACTCATGATGGTGTGGATAACGCTGTCCTGATTCTTTGGCAGCACCGGTTTGGATGGATCGTCAGGGTCAGTGAAAGGATGCGTGAGACCCAAGGCATGGCCGAGTTCATGTAAAACAGATTCATAGGAGATATTGCCAGGATTCCATTCCTGAAAATTGAGCAAGCCATTGGTATTCATCCAGATATCACCTGCATAGGGACCGGTGCTGGGCAGATAGGCCCAAGCCAGGGTCAACTCATCGGGGTCCGAGGTATAGGCCGCGCGGATGTCGCCCACATTGCTGGGAGTTTCCGCGACTTGAACAAAGTTGAGGTTAGCAACGTTAGCCCATTGTTGCAGCGCGTTGACAAAAGCAGCTTGATCCAACGTGGTTAACGTTGTGAAGTCGCTTCTCCACGGTTCGCCATCACCAAACCGGGAACCGTATCCGCTCGCAAGAGAAGACCAATACAGTGAGCTGTTACTGGCAGGAAAGCTGTATGAGATGGTTGAGCTCAGCCAGCGTGTGCCGCCCGCCAGAGAATCAATCGAATTGTCATGGGTGAGCTTGGTATTAGTGATGCTGCTTGAGAAAAAGGGCGACGGCATAGTGAGTCCTTGCTAATCGGTAAATTGAGGAATCGGCCTTGGTGGTGGTTGCTAATCTAAATTGTTGTTGCCTGCCTGTCTATCTTTAAATACTTCACAATTTTTTTCACGATAATTCACAAAAAGTTAATATACCTGAGAATAAGATGTTTCAGAAAATAACAGGATCAAATGGGATAGTGTGAATTGAGTAGTTGATATTTTAGTTAAGCAAGCGATTTTTTTAAATAATTTTTTATTTCATTTTTCATATATAAATAGGGCTGAATGATGACCGTAACTAAGAGCGCAGTATCGCTGTTTGTTTTCTTTTTGCTATTTTTCCTATTGAGTTCCAGCGCCAATGCGCTACCCAGTTTCGCGCGGCAGACCGGTTTTGCGTGCAGCGCTTGTCACGTGCAATCATTCGGTCCCAACCTGACTTCCGTCGGCAGGAATTTCAAGCTCAACGGCTATACGCAAACCGATGGTAAAAATAACAATATCATTCCACTGAGCGGCATGATCCGCGGTTCCTATACACATACGCAGGAAGCACAAGCCGGTGGCGCCGCGCCGCGTTTCAGCAAGAATGATAATGGCACGATCGATGAAGCGGCTATTTTCCTGGCAGGCCGGTTGACGTCCAAGGTCGGCGCGTTTATCGAGGGAACTTATGATGGTGTGGAAAACATCGGCGTATTGGATAACACCGATATCCGCTTTGCCGATCACGCCGATGTCGCCGGTCAGAAACTGGTATTCGGTTTGACGGCCAATAACAACCCGACCGTGACCGATCTGTGGAATACCACGCCAACCTGGGGATTTCCGTGGAGTTCGTCGCCATTGGCGCCAACGCAATCCGCCGCCAATTTAATTGAATCGCTTGGGTCGCAAGTGATCGGCGCGACGGCGTATATGATGCTGAACGATATGCTGTACGTCGAAGCGGGCGGTTATACCAGTTTGCCGAAAAATGCCCAGAAAGGAATCAGCGTGTTCGATGCGGAACAGGCTAGATTAAACGGCGGCGCGCCTTATTGGCGGATAGCGTTGCAAAAGGACTGGAGCGGTCATTACGGCGCGGTGGGTGCTTATGGGTTGCACGGTGATGTGAACCCGCAACGCATCACGGGCGCGGGCACCGACCGGTACGATGACTTCGGCTTTGATCTGACGTACCAGTATCTCGCCAACCCCGTGCACATTTATGAATTCACCGCGACCTATTTGCGTGAAAACCGCAATATGAACGCCAGTTCCGCACTGGGATTCGCGGATAAACTCAAAAGCAATCTCGACACTGTGCGGATAAGAACTGGATATACGTTCCAGCAAACATACGGCTTGAATCTGTTTTACAACCAAACCACCGGAACGGCCGATACGGTTATCTATAGTTTTGGCGATCCCATCAGCGGCAGCCGCACGGGTAATCCGCTGAGCCAAGCGTTTATCGCCGAAATCAGCTATACCCCGTTCGGTAAAACGAATACTTCTGTGATGAGCACGTTCGTTAACCTGCGCTTAGCAGCGCAATACGTCCACAATTTCAAGTTTAACGGCAGCGTGCACAATTACGACGGCTTGGGCCGCAATGCGGTGAACAACGACGCGTTTTACTTGAATGGCTGGCTGGCTTTCTAAAGCTGAGCTCTGATCGGCCGGCAAGAAACCCGCTTCTGCGGGTTTCTTTTTTTTGGAGATCTTAAGTTGTACGGTGCTGAGAAAAAAGGGTAAATGTGCGATTCGATTTATTCGGCATGCTCTTCTTGATGTTCGACAGAAAACCGGTAGCCGGTGCCGCGCACGGTTTGCACCAGATTTTCTTTTCCCACCGCTTCCAGAATCTTGCGCAGTCTGCGGATATGCACATCGACGGTGCGATCCTCGATAAACACATGATCGCCCCAGACTCGGTCGAGCAATTGCGCGCGGGTGTGCACACGCTCCTTGTACGCCATCAGGAAATGCAACAGGCGGAATTCGGTCGGACCGAGCGCAATTTCCACCGGTTTTGATGGTTCATCACCGGTCTGCACATGAACCCGGTGCGTCGAAGGATCCAGTTTCAATCCGCCGGACTCGATGATGTCGTCGGACATCTCGGGCAAACGGCGGCGCAGCACGGCTTTGATGCGAGCGAGCAATTCCCGGGGTGAGAACGGCTTGGTGACGTAATCATCCGCACCGGCTTCCAGTCCGGCAATTTTGTCGCTTTCCTGCACGCGCGCGGTGAGCATGATGATTGGAATCGCCTTGGTGCGTTCTTCCCGTCTCAATTTACGCGCAAATTCTACCCCGCTCGTATCCGGCAGCATCCAGTCGAGCAAAATCAAATCCGGCAAAACGTTATTGACCATTTTCCTCGCTTGCTCGGCATCGTCCGCGCACAAAACGATATGTCCCGCTTTCTTCAAGTTCAGCGCGATCAGCTCCTGAATTGCATGTTCGTCTTCGACAACGAGTATGGTGACAGCCATCAACCACTCCATCTACAGTTAAGAATGCTGCAATCATATAAAGAAAGCGTTACATTTTTATGACAGGAAGATGAAGGTAATATTATTCAGTGTCTGACTAACCCGCTGTGCGGCCATCGGATTGCGTTGTGCAATTACTGGATGCTCGCCTATCTTGTGATGAAGATGCTGATAAAATAGGATCTTATTATGTGGCAATGATAAAAACAGTCGCCATAGAGATATCGAAAGTGCCAAGAAATACTGGAAAATAATGACTGATAAGCGTACTTACAAAACATTGGATGAAAGCGAAGAAATCTACTACCGCAGTCATCCAGACGAGATTGACGGATATCTCACCACGGCTTTCGAGGAATACGCGAAGGATGGATACGCTGCCGCTTTGCTCGCTCAATTACGCATGATTGCTCGTGCCAAAGGTGTTTCAGCATTAGCGTAGGAAATGGGAATTACGCGAAACGGTATACAAAAAGCGTTATCGGAAAATGGTAATCCTAATTTTGAAGGCATTAATACAATGATGAATGCGACGGGGTATTGTCTTTTCCTCCGCTGCTGTGCAGCTTTTGCTACCAATTACTTTCAACGTCATACATTGTGATCATGCCACCTTTGCGCTTCGCATTTAAGTACAGAAGTGGTGACTCTAGTACGCTAGAGCGAGATCTCGAATCGTTGCGTAACGCCACGTTTTTTGCGGCCCCAAGAGAGACTCTGAATGATCCTTTCGAAGGTCGTTTTGATCGTGGTGCATTAGACGGTCAGCTATCAGCGTTCAAACAGCTGATATCGAGTCATGAATTGGCGAATTCTGCTGCGCTAGATGCTTTTTCTAAAGCGGTGAACGAAGTACTTAGTTTCGTCGACAAGAGTGGCGTTTTTTCTCTCAGCTACAACCCGTTGAATGAGCTGATTTGGGCACACTATGGCGGTTCACACCGAGGCTTTTGCGTAGGCTACGACCTGCAAAAGTTGGCTGAATTTGAACCAAACTTACACTACTGTATTGATGTTCAGTACAACGATGCTGCACCAGTTCTACGATCTGAGCAGCTCATTGGTGCTGTCACGCCAGTAGTTATCCTTCAACAGATCCTTGGTGTGAAGTCCACTCCTTGGCATTACGAGGAAGAAGTACGACTCGTCACATCACCTCCTGGCTTGCATGAGCATGATTTTCGTGCTGTAAAAATAGTGTACTTTGGTCTGCGCTGTCCTGAGTCAACCCGATTGGCTGTTATGGAGACGCTTGCTGGACGGAGTGTTCTCTATGAACAGATTGAAAGCCCTGTTGACTCCTATGCTCTTAGATCGAATCCCATTCCAGATGTATGTGCTTCGGAGTTCAAATACAAGCAGAATCTTGCGCCGATTAGTGAGAGTGCAATTAATCCGGATTTTTTGAGACCAGAACTGAAGCAATATCAGGATTATCTCTACAAAGCGGCGGAGATCGTACGTCGCGAACCATATTGTAAGGAGATTAAGCTTGTCGATTTCAGTCACTCCAAGAGTACACTTGAGCAGCCCGTCATCTTCGTTCAATGTCTTCGTGCGCCGAATAAGTGGAAAAACCATTATTTCACTCTACCGCAGATCGATAGTCAATATGAGAAATTATAAGGTCATTCGGATGAGGAACCCCCCACATTTTCAACCAGCAAGCAAGCCCTTGGAACATTTCAGAGCACCCGTGTGAGTTTCGATGGGATCTCGCCAGATGAAATGCCTGGCTTTTGCTTTTATTTAAATCAATCAATCACATTCGGTGAAAACCGGATAGACACAATTCGCAGCAAAATCAACACGGTGATGACAGCAATGTGCAGGCCGACTTCAACGAAGGTATATTCCTTGTACCACAGGCCGATTAGTTCGCCGATCAGCACTACCAGTGCCACATCCAGAATGAACGTGACTTTGACGCGTCCGACCGACAGGTAGGATTGCAAAATACGGACCAGTTCGAGAATCGCCAGGATCAGTACGATGTCGACGATGATGTGCTCGGCGATTTGCGCCCAGCCGTTCTTGAGAATCTCCGGCAAATTGAACAATAAATTCAGCACGCCCGCAGCAATCCACACGTACAGCGCCAGCATCAAAATACCCACGATGAACTGAATCGTGCGCGTATGCCAATCGCTATCGGTCAATAAAAATACGCTTTTCTCTTTGGCAATCGATTGATTGATCATCTGATTTCTCCTCTTCATTGAATCGCATGGACCGCCATCTTAGCGGCGCAATGTAAAAGTTTCATGACATCCGGGCATTCCCCGGTTTCCTTCTCAGTGACGGCGGCAGCGCTGTATTAAATGACATCGAACTGTCATGAAAGTGAAATATTCAACTTGTAGTATGCACGGGCATTGTAGAAGAGGGATTTATGCGTATTCATTTTAGTAAAAAAATAATCGGGCTGGGCGGTTTGGTGCTGTTGCTATCCGCACCGGCGGCAACGGCGAGCAATTTGGAAAATCTGGCCAAATCGCTGGCTAAGATTCGCGGTGAAGTCGAGACACTGCAAACGCAACTGGACCTGGAGAAGGAAAAACATACCAGCAAAATATCCGCGCTCAATTCGCAATTGGCGGATTTGAGTGTTGAGGAAAGAAGGCAAAAACTGAGTATCGAGAAGCTGCAACATTCGATCGGTAAACTTTCCGAGAGTGCCAAAAAAGCGGAGCAATCCGGCGAAAGCCTGAAACCTGTTCTGCTGGCGTTACTGAGTGATTATAAGCACCATATTCAAAGCGGTTTTCCATTCAAGATGGAAGACCGCATCAAAGCCATTGAGGATCTGGAAAATAATATTGCCAACCGCCTGATCGACCCGAATAAGGCGGTTAACCAAGCCTGGTCTCTCATCGAAGATGAAATTCGCCTGAGCAAGGAAAACGGGATTTATCAGCAAACCATCCCTTTGAATGGAGAGAAAGTGCTGGTGGATATCGCCAAGCTGGGCACGGTATTTCTCTTTTTCCAAACCCGCGACAATCAGAGCGGAATGGCGCGGCGCGCAGAAGATGGCAGCTGGAAATACGAGCTTGTGGATAACACGGCGGACATGGAGCGTATCAAGAATTTGTTTGATTCCTTGAAGAAACAGATACGCCAAGGCTATTTTGAATTACCGAATCCATTGAAGAAATGAAGAAAATTTTATTGATTGCACTACTTCTGCTGGTAGCGGCAGCTTCAGCCAGCGCCAAAGAAGATAAATCGGCGGTATCCGAAAACATATCGGCCGCTGCTCCGGAAGAAAAGCCGGAAGCGGCTTCATCCAAGAAGCCAAGCGCACCGAAACAGGAAGCGGTCAATCTGGAAACCGCTTATAAGCGCGAGTTTGCTTTCCTGGAAGCGCAGAAACGTGAATTGACCGAACGGCTGAAAAGCTATCAAGCCAGCGCAAGCCGAGAGGAACAAGCGCTGAGCGGCAAAATCAGCGCGCTGGAGCGCAACTCGGTGGAGCGTTCGGCAAAAATTGATCAGTTGACGGCCCAGTTATCCGAAGTGGAACGCAAAGAAGCCGTGGTCAGCGAACGCAATGATGCGCTGGAAACGACTTACCTGCAGGCGGAAGCGACCTTGAAGAATCACGGCATCGAAATGCCTTTGGCCATGAAGGAAGCAAAAGGCGATGATCAGGCCAAGATCGGTTTTGTATTCAATCAAGCATTGTCCTTACTTCAGAAGCTTGGCGCCATTCAGGCAAAACCGGGGAAATTTTTTCTCGGTAATGGCAAAGAGGCGGAAGGAACGTTGATTCATCTGGGGAATATCGCGGCTTACGGGGTCAGTCCTGATGGCAGCGGCAGCTTGGCGCCCGCCGGTGGTGGAGCATTCAAGGTGTGGAAAAGCACGGGCGCGGAAAGTGCTATGGGTTTGAGCAAAAACGAGCAACCGGACACGTTACAGCTGTTTTTGTTTGAGTCGCGCACCACCGCCGTCGACGAAGCGCATGAACAGACCTTGCTCGAACACGTCGATTCAGGCGGCCCAATCGGTTGGGTTATTGTAATCCTCGGCCTCATTGGCGGGTTTTTTATCCTGATCCGGATTTATTTACTGCGCTCCAACAGCGCGGATACGAAAAAGCTGTCGGATCAAATCATCCATCAGCTGGCTAAAGGTGATTTGGATGTGGCTAAGAAGCAATGTGAAGACAGCGCATCGTCGGCCATTGGCAGAGTCTTGCTGTATACGCTGCGCCATTTGAAAGACGACCGGGATCACATGGAAGGCATCGTTTATGAAGCAATTTTGCAGGAATCAGGACCGCTGGACCGGCTGGGCCCTGCCATTCTGGTGATTGCCTCGGTGGCTCCGCTCCTGGGGCTGTTGGGAACGGTAACGGGGATGATTGAAACCTTTGATTCCATTACTCAGTTTGGTACCGGCGATCCAAGATTGTTATCCGAAGGGATCGCGATCGCATTAGTGACGACCGAACTAGGTCTCGTTGTCGCCATTCCGACCTTGCTATTAGGCTCTTTATTGTCGACCTGGGCGAGAAATATCAAGCGCGATATGGAACATTCGGCACTCAGAATTGTGAATGTGTTCATGGGAAGCGCGCTCGATCCTGAGGAAGGGGATGCGCCGGGTATCAGTGGCAAAACTTTGCTAGCACAGAATGCTTGAGATGAATGTTCAAGAACTGATTGTTTGGATCAAGGAATTATTTGTTATCGGCGGGGCCGTGATGTTTCCGCTGGTGCTTTGTACCTTGTTGCTTTGGTATGGCGTTGGGTATCGATTCTGGGTCATGAAAGATCCCAAGTGGATGGGGGTGCGCGATATGGTGAAGTTTTATCAGCAGCATCACGAAAAACCAGCCAGAAATATCGTGGCTAAAGCGATCAAGCAAGGGATTGATTTGCAGCAGCAACGCGTCAGAAACCTGCGGCGTCATCTGGATGCGGCTTTTTATGACTATGAGCGGGAGCTGGGCAAATTTGCTTCGCTTACGCGAGTCGTTGTCCTTGTCGCTCCGTTACTGGGCTTATTGGGAACCGTGACGGGAATGATTGAAACCTTCCAATCGCTGTCGACCATGACGTTGCATTCTCAGTCGGGCGGCATTGCCGGCGGTATTGCGGAAGCCTTGTTCACCACCCAGATGGGATTGACCGTAGCGGTTCCCGGCGTATTAGCCAATAGCATTTTGAATCGGCGGCAACAGCAAATTGAACAGGATCTTTCTCAGGTCAAGGATTTGCTGTGTCACCAAACATCCACCACACATGGGAAAGCATGAAATGAGAAACAACGAACCGGCGGAAGCCGAAGCCGTGATCGATATGACGCCAATGATTGATATGGTGTTCATATTGCTGATTTTCTTCATGGTGACAGCGACTTTTGTCAAAGATATGAAACTGGAACTGGAGCGGCCCAAAGCGAGCAGTTCGGTAGTGGCATCCAGCAAGGCGATTCGCCTGTTCATCGATCGCAATGGTGACACCTTTTTGGATGGCGAACCGATCCGTGTGTGGCTGATACAAAGCAAGCTGCGGGATTTGCTGAACACGGCCTCCAGCAAAGTGGTTTTAGTGGTGACGGATGACGGTGTGCCGGCGGGAAAACTGGTTGAGGTGGTAGATCAAGCACGCTTGGCGGGTGCCGAGAGCGTGGGCGTGGCAACTAAAAAAGAAGCAGGATGAGGAGGGCAAATGGAAACGATGAAATTGAAACAACACTTGGCAGGGCTGGTATCCATGCTGTTTGGATTGATGCTGGTTTTCGGTTTGATATTCTGGATGAATCATTATGCGGGAGAGACCGAAAAGAAATCCGCCCAGGAAGTGACCGATATCGCCATGGTTCGGGAAATAAAACCGGAGCCGAAAAAAGAAATCAAGAAATCAGAGCCTAAGAAGCTCTCCAAGCCTACAGCGCCCGCACCCTTTAAGGGATTTGATTCCGCCCTTTCCGGGATCGATATGGGATCGCTAGGTCTGGATGATGGGCAAGGCAGAGGTTTGGACGACGGTTTACTCGGTAAAACCGGCAACGCTGTCATGACCGCCGATCTGGTCGATGTGCCGCCTAAACCGCTGGCGCGCGGCTCTTTCAAATACCCGCCGGCAGCGAAAAAGAACGGCATAAAAGGATATGTCGTTTTGTCGGTGCTGGTTGAAACCGATGGCTCGGTCAATCAGGTGCAAGTGCTCGAATCCAGTCCGTCGGGCATGTTTGATTCGGCGGCGTTGCAGGGCATCCGCGCGTGGCACTTTGAACCGGCCAAGTATAAAGGCGAAACGGTGCGTGTCTGGGCCAAGCAAAAAATCCGCTTCGATTTGTCTTGATGTTTGCCATGAACGATCGATCGAACTGGCCGCTGCATTTTCTGGTTTACGTGGCTATTGCGCTGGGCTGTTACGTGCATTCCGTCCAGGCGGCGGAGAAAAAAGCGCCACCGGCCGACTTTATCGAACTGGCCGCCGTCATGTTAAAAGACGGCCATCACGACCGCGCGTTAATGGCGCTGCAAAGTGTTGACCTGGGAAACAAGAAAACCGATCTGGCGCGTTTCTATACGCTGCAAGGCCTGGCCTATTTGGGATTGAACGATCTCGGCGCGGCTAAGGACAGTTTGCAGCAAGCCGTCAAAAACGGCCAGCAAGATCCGTCGATTTTTATCTATCTGGCGCAAGTCTATTTCGGCCTCAAGGATTACAAAAAAACCATCGATGCAATCGGCAAGGCCGGGAGTCTGGTCAATAAGGATGCTGCATTGATCAGTTTAAAAGCGGAATCCTATTGGCATCTGCAAGACACCGAAGCGGCTATCCATGCGCTGAACGACGGGCAGCGGGTCTTTCCGGCCGATTTACGTTTTCTCAAGCGCAAAGTTTTTTATTTTGTCGAACTGGGGCTTTATCAGGAAGCCGTCAAGCTGGGCAGAGACTATCTGAAGCGATCCAACGCCGGTGCCGCCGATTATGTCGCGTTTGGCAATGCATTGCGGCTGAGCCGCGAGTACCAGGAAGCGATCAACATTCTGGAAATCGCGCGGTTGCAATTTCCGCAGGATGAAATGGTCGCAAAATTGCTGGCACATACCTATCTGGATCATGGAAAACTGAATTCCGCGGCATTCATCCTGGAACAAGCGGCGTTGCTCAATCCGCAACTGCAAGCGGAAGCGGCGGAAGTCTACCGGCGCGCCGGGCGGTTTCATAAGGCCTTGACGTTGAATGAAAGCATTGGTGACCAGAAAGTTAAATTCAAGCAGCGGTTGTCCATTCTGCTGGCATTGAAACAGTTCGAGCGCGCGGCCAATATGGAATCGAGTTTGTACCGCACCGGTTTGCTGGAGGATCAGGATGTTCGCTACGCGCTGGCTTATGCGTTATTTTCCAGCCGCCGCTTTGCCGAAGCCAATAAGCATCTGGATCACCTGAAGAATGCCGAATTGTTCAGAAAAGGCACCGAGCTGCGCCGTTTGATGGAAATTTGCAAAACCGAGCCATGGCAATGTACGTAATGCAATCGCTGGCAACGCTGGAATCATTCCGCGTTGTCTTTCTTTTTATACCGCCTTAACAGCCACTCCGAGACGCTTTCCTTTTCGATTAACTGAGAATTGATCTTCGCATGCAGCCGATGCGCGTGTGGAGAGGGGGCTTGATACGCCAAATGAATACAAAACTAATAAAAATTTTCCGGATTTGCTGTTTCCTCGTAATTGCTTTGATCAATACCTCCGCCTGGGGAAGCGATGAAAAAGCCGAATTCTCAATTCATCTGTTTCAGAATGGATTGCCTATCGCCGATGCCGAGTTGTCGATCAATAGCGAATCGTTCGATAAATCCAGTGCGATCCTGATTTTTGAGGCGACTCCGGCTACCTACACTTGGCGGCCGGGTAGCGATGCGCCGTTGAAAACCAATGCGAGCGGCAGCTTGGCGGGGAAATTGCCGCCCGGGTTTTATCAATTCACCATCAATACAAAAGATCAGGAATTTACTTTCGATCTGCCGCTGCGCCCGGCGGAGAATGCGCAGATTCTCGTCACTTTTTATCCGGGCAAGAAGAAACCGCTGCTGAATATCGAAAGCTCGGTGGCGGGCACGCTGGCCGGATCAGCGGCCGGTGAGGGAAGGCGCGATCAAGGCGAAGGCACGATCTCGGTTCAAGTGATATCGGCGGAAACACAAAAACCCGTCAAGGATGTGCAAGTGTTTCTGAGCGGTTTGAAAGAAAAATTCAGAACCGACGAACAAGGCCAGATCACAACAACGGTTCCCGCCGGGAGTTACAGTGTTTCGTTACTGCACAATGCTTACAGCAGCCAGACGTTGGATGACGTGAGAATTGAGCAGGATCAGAACACGCCTTTAAGTTTTAAATTGACACCGGCGGGTGTCGAATTGGCCGAATATGTGGTGCTCGAACCTCACTTGGCGGGTACGGTGGCTTCGGTGATCGAGGAGCAAAGAACGGCAACCTCCGTGGCCACGGTCTTAGGTGCAGAGCAATTCAGCCGGGCTGGCGACGGCGATGCCGCCAGTGCGCTGCGAAGAGCTTCCGGGTTAACCTTGGTAGGCGGTCAATTCATTTTTATCCGCGGATTGGGCGAGCGTTTTTCCTCAACGCTGGTCAACGGCGCCGCAGTCCCCAGTCCGGATGCGACCCGGCGCGTTGTGCCGCTGGATCTGTTTCCGACCAATATTCTTGAAAGTGTGATGGTGCAGAAAACCTATTCGCCCGATCGTCCCGCGGAATTTGCAGGCGGTACGATAGAAATGCGCACGCGTGGCATTCCCGATGCATTTTTCTTCAACTTAAATCTGCAAACCGGCATGAACGACAATACGACGTTCCAGGATGGTTTGACTTATAAAGGGGGCGGGGCGGATTTTACCAGTTACGACGATGGCGCGCGTGCTCTGCCGGATTCGCTCGCCGATGCGACTAAGGATGGCGTGCCTATCAAACCGGCATCTGTTTTTAATCCCAGCGGATTTACACCCAAACAGATTGAGAAGTTTGGCGAGGATTTATCGGGCGTGTGGGATGTCGACCGGAAAAAACGCGCACCGGATACCGGTATGCAAGCATCGATGGGAGATAGTTTCACATTCGGTGATTTCCGGCTGGGGTATATCGCGGCGGCCGGGTGGAAACGCGAATTCAGGAAACAAAATGAAATCAACCGCGAGTTTGTCGCCGCCGACACCGGCGACGGCAGCTTGAGAAAAGTTCAGGATTTTCGTATGCAGCGCTCGTTGAGCGAGGTGCAGCTGACCGGTTATGCGGGCACGGAACTGCACTACAAAGAGGATCATAAGGTTTTTGCCAAAACGATGTTTCTCCGCCAGGCGTTCGATGAAGCCAGAATTTCTCAAGGATTCACCGATGCGGAGACCAATGATATCCGCAGAACACGGCTGAAGTTCTTTTCCAACCAATTGTTGATGACCCAAGTGGGTGGTGAACATCGATTCGACCGGTTGAAAGATTTGTCGATTAATTGGCTGTATACCAATGCAACCGCCAACCGGGAAGAGCCTAAAACGCGCGATTACCGTTTTGATTCCGATAGGCAAGGCAACTATTTCTTTGCGCAGCGCGCGGATAACAATCAAGTGATGTATGCGGACCTGGTCGATAAGGATCAGAGCTGGCGGGTGGACGGAAAACTGCCGGTGCAACCGTCGTTCAATCACAAGATTACTCTGGGAAGCGGTTTTATTACGCAGCGTAAGACCAGGGATTCAGCTATCCAACGCTTTAATTACTTTCCGGTCGGCCGGGATGGCTTCAGTTCGGCGGTTTTATCGCAATCGTCGCTGGAAAGCATATTGCGGCCGCAGTATATCGGCGCCAACGGATTCCAGTTGCGTGACGTGACGCGCCCCAGCGATAAATACACCGCCTCCCAGGATTTGTTTTCTTATTATGGGAAAATGGATTGGTTGATGTACGACCGGATCAACATTACCGGCGGGTTGCGCTGGGAAGACAATGATCAGAGAGTCAACACTTTCACGCTGAACAATACACCTACAACCGCCCAGCTCAAGCGCGTCGATATGCTGCCATCCGTGGTGGGCACGTTGTTCTTAACCGATAAGCAGCAGCTTCGCGCTGGTTTCAGCCAAACTTTATCAAGACCAGACTTCCGGGAATTGTCGGCAGCGCCTTTTACTGATATCAATACCAATCAGGAAACTGTCGGTAATCCCAATTTGAAGCAAACATCCATTACCAACTGGGATTTGCGCTGGGAATATTACTTATCGCCGACGGAAAATATTTTTGCCGGATTCTTCTGGAAAGATTTAACCAAGCCGATTGAGCTGGTTGCGGTGCCGGGTACCGCCGGTCTCAACACTTATCAGAATACCGATAAAGCGAACATCTATGGGTTTGAGCTGGAGCTACTGAAGAAACTGGATTTTGTCCATCCGGTGTTGCAGAACTTTTATGTTGGCGGCAACTACACGTGGTCGGCATCGAATGTGCAATTGAATGCCGATAATCTGAAAGCGCAAACGACCAACGACCGGCAACTGCAAGGTCATTCCGCGCAGATCGTCAATTTCCAGATCGGCTATGACAATCCGCAGTGGAAAACGCAGGCTACGTTGTTATACAACGTTTCCAGCAAACGTATTATGGCCGCCGGGGTACTGGGCGCGCCGGATAAATACGAACAACCGGTGCATCAATTGGATTTCGTGTTTAGTCAGAATTTATACAGAGGATTGTCGATGCAAGTTTCCATGCAAAATTTGCTCGACTCCGAAATCCGGATTACTCAAGGCGATGAAGTCACCCGGGCATTCCGCCGCGGGCGCTTTTTTAACCTCAGTGTGCGCCTGGCATATTGATAAAGATTCTCAGAACCGGCATTTCATGTGCAGCGGATAAAAGCTTGCGCCAATTCAGCCAGCATTAATTTTCCTCGGGTTAAAGTGGTATCCGGCAGCGGGAAGTTTTCCGCACGGACAAACTACTTTTTACGGGGATTCCATCATGAAAAAATTCTTCCTGGTGTTGGTTGCAATGGCATTGATTGTGTTGCTCAGCGGTTTTCGCGCACCCAACGGCAACATTATTTCCAAAGGCGAGTTAGCGGATAAATTGCTCATTAATATGGGTGAGCCGCATATCCGGATGGATTTGGGGCTGGTGCAGACCAGAGCTTTTGGCGGAATTATGTACATCAAGCGGGAAGTGTGGACCTACAAGATAGACGATTATAGCTATCGCTTCATTATCGAAAACGGACGAATCGTTGCGGATCATTGGACTAGGTTTTAACCGTTCGGATAATGATTCAAACGTTTCTCAAGGAAGTGATGTACTGCTGAGGGTTTGCATGATGACGACATATATTTTCATATGAACGTAATACCCCTGTCATGTTGGCTTGGTAGATTGGCTTACCTAAATAAAATTTTGAGGTAAGTAAATGATGTTCAAATCAGGTTCTATAAAAAAATTAATCGCGGCATCTGTTGCGTTACTGGGCACAGCCGCAATGAACGGGCACGCAGCAACCGCAACGTTTGATCCGGCAAGCGGTATTGTCAATTTACCTGTCGTGGAAGTATTGAGCGGCAGCACATCTTCATTCTACAGTGCGCAATTACAACTGAGCGGTGGCGAGCTGCAATTGATCGCAGCCAGTCCAATCGCAGCGACAACCGGACAGCGTAATGTGTTTGATTCCGATACCAGTGCGGTGCATGTTGCTTCGGTTACCGTCGGCGCGGATGATTTTTATGCTAAGTTAAAATTGGTGTCTGGATCCAATCCATTGCGTTTCACGGTGGATCAGCTGGTCAATAATGCATTCCAAGGCTGTCCAAGTTTCGCGGCGGCGGGTCCCAGTGCCGGTTCCTGTATTTTAAGCGGTGAGATTAAAACCAATGTGACGCTGACAAAAAATATCAACTGGATTCTATCGGGCGGTGTTTATGTCGGTGGCGATAACACGCAAAGCGCAACCCTGACCATTAATCCCGGTACCAAGATTTTTGGTGAAGCGGGCGCGGATTATCTGTTTATCCGGCGCGGTTCCAAAATCATGGCCGAAGGAACACCGGATAATCCGATTGTAATGTCCGGCCCATTGCAACAATCGCCCGGTGAGTGGGGTGGTTTGCTGATCGCGGGCAATGCGCCGATCAACGGTTGTAATGTAGGCGTAACACTTTGTGAGGCACCATTCGAGGCGATTACGTCGGAGTTTTTTGGCGGTAACAATCCAACGGAAAACAGCGGCGTGGTCAAGTATACGCAGATTCTTTTTGCCGGGTTTGCCGTACGTCCGGATGAAGAACTCAATGGCTTGACGCTCATGGGTGTCGGTTCGGGCACATTGATTAATTATGTGCAAGTGCATGCCGGTTTGGACGATGGCGTGGAAATGTTCGGTGGCACGGTACAGATGAAGCATTTGGTGCTGACCGAAAATCGTGACGATGCGTTCGATTGGACCAGCGGTTTCAAAGGCCGGGCGCAATTTGTTCTGGTGAAACAATCGCCTGGTATCGGTGATCGTGGTATTGAAGCGGACAACAATGAGAAAAACCACGACAGTCTGCCGCGCGCGCATCCCATTTTATCCAACTTCACCATTATCGGCCGCAATGATACCGGTGCTACCCAAGGCATCTTGCTACGCCGCGGAACGGCGGGAAATATTTGGAATTCGGTTATTACCGGATCACCGGTTTGTGTGCGCATCGATAGCGCTTCGACCTATGTTAATGCCGGTGCTCCAGGCAGTTTGACGGGTGAATTGACGATGCAGAACTCTTTTGCACAATGCGCCCAGAATTTTGCTAATGGCGACGGTGCCACATTCTCTGTGTCCGATTGGTTCTTGTCCCAATCCGAAAATAAAGCGGAAGATCCTCTGTTGGATGGTTATTTACCCAAAACCGGTTCACCACTGATATTGGGCGGAGCCGCAGTGAGCGATGCTTTCTTTGATGTGGTCGATTATGCCGGCGCGTTCAAGGATGCGAGCCAAGATTGGACCAAGGAATGGACCTTCCCGTTTTAACGGATACCCTTTGGAAATGTTGTCTACACTCCCCTCTATTAGTGTAGACAAAACCGCTTAACCCAAGCACTTTTACTGTTGAAGTGTCACAACGATCCGGGAGATCGGGGGCGTTCTGAATTGGGTTTATGTTTTTCTGCTGTTTTCACTTCTTCTCGTAGCACACCTCCCGGACACTGCCATCGGCAAGTTGTCCGGGAGGTTTTTTTATGCGAAATAGAACTGTCATCATCCTGTCATGCTGGCCGGTTAAGATTTTCATCCGAGACACACGCTATTGATTGATTGGGGGAATATAAGATGAAATTGCAATTCGGGCTGATGCTTGCTTCTGCGGCATTACTTTTTACCACGCATGCAGGTGCCGCCGATATCACCGGCGCAGGCGCGACTTTCCCCTATCCGGTTTACGCCAAATGGGCCGATGCCTATAACAAAGCAACTGGGATCCGGTTAAATTACCAATCCATTGGTTCCGGCGGCGGCATCAAGCAAATCAAAGCCAAGACCGTTGATTTCGGCGCTTCGGATAAGCCGCTGACAGTCGAGGAACTGGAGAAAAACGGTTTGACGCAGTTCCCCACCGTGATTGGCGGCGTGGTACCGGTCATTAACGTGGAAGACATGCAGGCTGGTCAGATCAAATTAACCGGAGCGGTGCTGGCAGATATTTTCCTGGGCAAAATCAAACGCTGGAATGATCCTGCGATTGCCGGTTTAAATGGCGATGTTAAATTGCCGGACAGCAATATTGCCGTGGTGCATCGCGCGGACGGTTCCGGTACTACATTTTTGTTTACCGATTATTTGAGTAAAGTCAGTCCGGAGTGGAAAGAAAAAATCGGCGCCGATGCTTCCGTGGCGTGGCCCATCGGTACCGGTGGCAAAGGTAATGAAGGTGTGGCCAATTTTGTGAGGCAAATCAAGAATTCGATCGGTTATGTCGAAGCGGCCTACGTTAAACAAAGCAAAATGAACTATGTGCAATTGCAGAATCGCGACGGCGCTTATGTCATTCCTGCCGAAGAGAACTTCAAAGCCGCGGCGATCAACACGCAGTGGAGCATGACCACGGGGTTTTACGAGATTCTGACCAATAAGCCCGGACAAGATAGCTGGCCTATTACCGGCGCTACTTTTGTCCTGATGCATCAATCCCAGGAAAACTCCGCGCACGCATTGGAAGTATTGAAATTCTTTGAATGGGCTTATGCGCACGGCGATGAGATGGCGTTGGCGCTCGATTACATTCCATTACCGGACGATATCGTAAAACTGATCGAGGATTCCTGGAGAACCCGGATTAAAGGCAAAGATGGCCGAGCCATTTACTAACCGGCTCAATAGCCCGCGGGAAACTCAAGATCAGAGACGGGATGTTGCTCAATGCCATGCGTAATCACCTTCTGCTAGCGGTTATCACAAAAATAAGCCTTACACGCCTGCAATCAGGCGTGGCAAAAACGATGCCCGCAACCCATACGGCAGCAAAATTGAACCGGCAACGGTTGCTCGATTGGGTATTCCGCAAAGCGGCCTGGTTTTTTACCGCGCTGGTTTTTGTATTGCTGGCGGCCTTGTTGCTTTCTTTGTTGATCGGCAGCTGGCCTGCGATGCAGGCGTTTGGTTTTGATTTTCTATTCAGTACGCAGTGGAATCCGGTCACGGAGAAATTTGGCGCGCTGGTGCCCATCATCGGTACGCTGGTTACGTCACTGATTGCGCTATCAATCGGAGTTCCGGTGAGCTTTGGTATCGCGCTGTTTCTGACCGAGCTTTCCCCTCCCTGGTTGCGCCGCCCCTTGGGAACAGCGATTGAGTTATTGGCCGGTATTCCCAGCATTATTTACGGCATGTGGGGCTTGTTCGTATTCGCGCCGTTTTTTGCGAAACATATACAACCAGGCATGCAGAGCACGCTCGGAGAAATAGCTGGGATCGGTTTTTTGTTTGAAGGCGCTGTGATGGGAATTGGCATGCTGACGGCCGGTATTATCCTGGCGATCATGGTGATCCCTTTTATTGCTTCCGTGATCCGCGATGTATTCGAGGTGGTGCCTTCAATGCTCAAAGAATCCGCCTACGCGCTTGGCGCGACCACGTGGGAAGTGATTTGGCATGTGGTTTTGCCCTATACCAAGAGCGGTGTGGTCGGCGGCATCATGCTCGGTCTGGGCCGCGCCTTGGGCGAGACGATGGCGGTTACTTTTGTGATTGGCAATGCGCACCAGTTGCATGCTTCTCTTTTCATGCCGGGTAATAGCATTGCTTCGGCATTAGCCAATGAGTTTACGGAAGCCGATGGTGACTTGTACACCGCCGCGTTGATCGAACTGGGTCTGATTCTATTTTTGATCACCTTCGTGGTATTGGCTTGTTCCAAAATTCTTTTATTGCGACTGAAAAAACGCGAAGGCGGGACTTCCTAGCGTGACATGATGATTCCGATTTATACCCGCCGCCGCATCGTTAATGCGATCAATCTGACTTTTTCCATGCTGGCGATGGCGTTCGGCTTATTCTGGCTGTTCTGGATTTTGCTGACGCTGTTCGACAAAGGATTGGACGGTATCAGCGTCGTTACTTTTACGCAGATGACGCCGTCGCCCGGCGATACCGGCGGCTTGTTGAATGCGATTGCCGGCAGTTTGGTCATGGTCACGCTCGCTACGCTGATCGGCACACCGATCGGTATCATGGCGGGTACTTACCTGGCCGAATTCGGCCAACATGGCTGGCTCGCTCCGGTTACCCGGTTTGTTAACGATATTTTGCTGTCTGCGCCTTCGATCGTCATCGGCCTTTTTGTTTACACGGTGTATGTCGCCAAGGTGGGGCATTTTTCCGGATGGGCTGGTGCACTGGCGCTTTCGTTGATTGTTATTCCGGTGGTCGTGCGCACCACCGAGGATATGCTGCGGCTCATTCCAAACAGCTTGCGCGAAGCAGCAATCGCGTTGGGCGCGCCGCAATGGAAAGTGATTACGCTGGTTACCTGGCGCGCTTCCAAGGTCGGCATCATGACCGGGATATTGCTGGCGGTTGCGCGAATCAGCGGGGAAACCGCGCCGTTGTTGTTTACCGCGCTCAACAATCAATTCTGGAGCGCGGACATGAACCGTCCCATGGCCAATTTACCCGTCGTTATTTTTCAGTTCGCCATGAGTCCTTACGAATACTGGCAGGAATTGGCCTGGACCGGCGCGTTGTTGATCACGCTGAGTGTGCTCGGGCTGAATGTTGCAGCGCGCATTTTCATGCGTAAGCGCGATTTTTAAAATTAAAAACTCAAATGACTATCAGCTTTTCACCATCCGATGTTTGCAAGATTTCCATCAACGATTTGAATTTTTATTACGATACGTTTCATGCGCTGAAGTCGATCAGCATGCAAATCCGGAAAAATAAAATCACCGCGTTTATCGGTCCTTCCGGTTGCGGGAAATCGACTCTGCTGCGCACCTTAAACCGCATGTATCAACTGTATCCGAGTCAGATCGCCCAAGGGGAGATTGTGGTGGACGGTGTGAATATTCTCGATAGGCAGCAGGATCTGAATATGTTGCGCGCCAAAATGGGCATGGTGTTTCAAAAACCGACGCCGTTTCCGATGTCGATTTTCGATAATGTGGCGTTTGGCGTGAAGCTGTATGAATCGCTGAATCGTTACGATTTGGCCGAACGGGTGGAGTGGGCGTTACAAAAAGCCGCGTTATGGGAAGAAGTCAAAGATAAATTGAATCAGAGCGGCACCAGCCTTTCCGGCGGGCAGCAGCAACGCCTTTGTATCGCCCGCACCATCGCGGTGAAACCCGAAGTGGTGCTGTTCGACGAACCGACTTCCGCGCTCGATCCGATTTCCACGGCGCGGATCGAAGATTTGATCTTCCAACTGAAGGAAGATTACACCATCGCGATAGTGACGCATAACATGCAACAAGCGGCGCGCGTCTCCGACTATACCGCTTACATGTACCTGGGTGAATTGATCGAGTTTGGCGATACCGATTTGATTTTTACGAAACCCAATGAGCGTGCCACGGAAG
Source organism: Nitrosomonas sp. Is24 (assembly GCF_033063335.1). NCBI lineage: Bacteria > Pseudomonadati > Pseudomonadota > Betaproteobacteria > Nitrosomonadales > Nitrosomonadaceae > Nitrosomonas > Nitrosomonas sp. Is24. The sequence continues at coordinate 843,236 of NZ_JAWJZG010000001.1, forward strand.
ATTATATTACCGGTAAATTCGGCTAATTTACTTTTGAAGCACGAGCGGTAAGACATGGAAATTTAATCGCTGGTCACAGCTATCGATTTGTGGGCGAAGCAGGGTTACCCGACTAGATTTTACTAGGGCCTGTTAACGCTATTTGATATAATTTGGTGATGGAAATCACCGAAACTCAATATCAACAGATCGAGCACTGCCTGCCGCGTCAGCGTGGCAACGTCAGCCATTCCAATCTGCAAGTTCTCAATGCCATTCTTTACGTTGCCGAGCATGGCTGCAAGTGGCGAGGACTGCCCAAGCGATTCGGCAACTGGCATACCATCTATACCCGCATGAATCGCTGGGCAAAGAGTGGTGTACTGAGCCATGTATTTGGGCAACTTCAGCATCAGCAAATCATCCGTATCCGTATTGAAACTGTTTCGCTGGACAGCACCAGCATCAAAGTCCATCCCGACGGTACGGGTGCGTTAAAAAAAACGGCCCCCAATCCATCGGAAAATCTCGAGGTGGATGGACCACCAAAATTCATCTGGTTGCCGCAGATTCCAGAACAACCATAGGCTTTGCCCTCTCGCCCGGTCACGCCCACGATGCGCCAGAGGGCAGGCAGCTTTTGCTTTCCCTCGGTCCCGTCAATACGCCCACCTACCTGCTGATGGATCGTGCTTATGAGGGCGACCAAACCCGGCAACTGGCACTATTTGGGTTACATCCCGGTTGTTCCGCCCAAAGCAAATCGCTTGTCACCCTGGGAATACAACCGTGCCATGTACAAAAAACGCAACGAGATCGAACGATTGTTCAGAAGGCTCAAGGGATTTCGCCGCATCTTCTCCAGGTTCGATAAGCTCGATGTCGTCTTCATCTCCTTTATCCACTTCGCTCTCATCGTCGAAGCAATCAGATTGTGTTAACAGACCCTAGTACATGTGTACTAATAAAAAGGGAGAAATGCTCTATGTACTTAAGCAGTTACAAAACTATAATGAAGCACGTTGTTAATGCGGTTATGTATCAATTTTGGGTTTGTAGAATTTTTAGAGTGGCATAGAAGCGTATGTGATTAAAGTTGGCTTTGAGCAAGAATATGAATAGTCAGTTTTGTATAGCAGCCTTAAATTTACGGAGTAAGTTATGAAATTCCAATTGAAAAAGAATTACCTTGCACAAGTAGTTGCAATTGCTTTGTGCAGTACATTTGTTACTGCGGCACAAGCTGCGCCCGTTACGATTAGCGGTTTTGGCACTACCTCGGCCAGGATTGACGATGCCGGTTATTTTTCTCCATCCGGCGCGCTCGGTTTGAGCTTTATGGGCAGAGAGTATGTTAACCACGGCACTTTTGCATCCAACTGGTGGTTGAATGCCAATGGTGCTTCGGTTGCAATCGCTGATGAAGTGACTGGAAGTAATCCATTGAGTTCTTCGGCTTTTGCCATCGGTAGCAGTATTGCGGTCGTTACCAATATAGCGGGCGGCGGCGGTGGCTGGAGCATTGTTGAAACGGTAAGTATACCAACGAGCGGTCACGTTGCTGTTAAAGTGCAACTGACCAATAACACCGGTGCTACGGCCAATCATGTGCAGTGGGGTGTTGGCATTGACCCGGATCAAGGCATTCCCGGCGGAGTTGGATTCGGCACGACTAATGCAATTAACGGATTAGGAAATCTTTCTTCCGTAACTGCAAAAAGTTTGGATGGATGGGCATTAACACTGCATAACACGACCAGTGCTTCAGCATTTGCAATAGCACCATATATTGACCCTGTTAACTGCTGCAGTCCGGTTGATCCTGCTGTGATGCTGGCCGCGGCCCAAGGAATCGGCAACTACGGTTTTGCCGATCATTCCATCAATTTGGCTTATGATTTGGGTACTATCGCGAATCATCAATCCGTGAGCTTCGGTTACGAATACGTTATGGCCGTTCCGGAACCTGAAACCTATGCTATGTTGCTGGCAGGTCTCGGTTTGATTGGTTTCTCAGCACGCCGTCGCAGAATGATGTAATCAGCGGTTAATCTGTAATACCAAAAAACCACGGAGAAGTTTTATTTCTCGGTGGTTTTTTGCTTTTCAAGCATGCTGCAATGCTGAATTAAACCTCGTTTCTTCAGAAAAATGCTTCATCTTTTTGTTCCTGGATTTTAATTCGATTCTGAACCGGTATTACCAATCAACCCGCCGGAATGATTGGCTTGCGTTACGCAATGGTTTCTAAATGAGTACAATAGCGGATCGGCGTAATCTCACCGCTGCAACCGTCACTAATCCAAACATGTCAATCAAACCACTAGATTCTTCTCATTTACGCATTACCATCGACCCGGCCTCACTGGGGTTTTCCGATACCTCGGAGTTGTTACAGCAGCCGTTATCCTGGATTGGTCAGGAGCGGGCGGAAGCGGCTGTTCGTTTTGGTCTCGGCATGATGCAGCCGGATTACCATTTGTTTGTGTTGGGAGAGGCGGGGTCGGGGCGTTCTTCTTTATTGCAACAAGCGATGACGGCCGCGGCGGCTGATAGGCCGGTGCCTCCGGATTTGTGTTATCTCTACAATTTCATGTCACCCGAGAAACCGCTGGCTTTGCATTTGCCTGCCGGGCAGGGGCGTTTGTTGCGTCAGGCCATGCTGCAATTGGCGAAATCGCTGCCGTCCGAAATCACGCAATGTTTGAGCGGACAGGATTTCAAGATCAAGAGTGACCGGCTGGAGAAAAAATTCAGAGCCGAAACGAGCCAAGCGTACAAGAAACTCGACAAGTTTGCGGAATCGTTGCATGTCACTATTCATCGGGAAGATGAACAGATTTTGTTCACCTTGCTGGATGAAAAAGGGGAAATTCTGACAGCGGAAAATTTACTGAAACTGCCCAAAGCACACCGGGTTGAAATAGAACAAACGGAACAGGCGTTGCGCGAAGCAATTGCGGTTTATTTCGAAGCATTCCAACGGATCGAGAAGGAAAAAGACGCGGCGTTAGCGGCATTGCAGCGCCTTATCGTGCAACCCTTGCTGAATCTTGCGTTGCAGAAAATTTTAGCGGTGTTGCAAGAAACGCTACATGAGGAGCGGCTCAACACTTTTTTCACGCAGGTGGAAGCGGATATTCTCGACAATCTGGCGTTGTTTGAGACGGATAATGTCGATGAAGAGAAACGACAAACGGAACTAGATCGGATTTTCTCCCGCTATCGGATCAATCTGGTTGTGGATAACGCTGATCTACCGGGAGCGCCGGTCATTATCGAAGATAATCCGTCAGCGTATGCCTTGTTTGGCAGTATCGATTATCAGTTTGAGAACGGCAAACTGAAAACCGATTTTATGCGCATCCGCGCTGGTAGCTTGCTAAAAGCGCATGGCGGTTTTTTGATGTTGCATGTGGATGATTTGCTGACGGATGGTTCATTGTGGGTAAAACTGCGGCGCTTTTTGCGCAGCAAGCGGTTGCAAATTGAAGAACCCGGTTCGGCATGGACTTCCAACTCACCTATATTCCTTGAACCCGAAGCGGTCGACGTGAACGTTAAAGTCATTCTGGTCGGATCAAGGGAAGAATATTACGACTTGCAGGAAATCGATCCTGAATTCATGCGCCGCTTCCGCGTGAAAGTGGATTTTGCCGGGAGTTTTATCGCGAGCATGGAAACTTATCATGCATCGGCTGTGTTCGTTGCGCATGCCTGCGATACGGCAAAATTACCGCATTTTTCCGCAGCTGCGGTCGCGCGCTTATTGGAAGAATCGCACCGGGAAGTGGAGGATCAAAAACGCCAGAGTGCAATTTTTGCCCGCACCGAGATGCTGCTGCTGGAGAGCGCGGCGCTGTGCCATGCCCGTCATGGCAGGTGCGTGGAAGTAGCGGATATTTCCGCCGCGCTGCAAGCACGCAACCTGCGTCATAATTATCCGGATTTGCGCTTACAGGAGGCTATTGTCGAAGGTGAAATTGCCATCGCATTGCAAGGCGAAGCCACCGGTCAGCTCAACGCGCTGACGCAGATTGATTTGGGCGATCATAGTTTTGGTACGGCGGTGCGTCTTACCGCGCGTACTTTTGCCGGTGAGGATGGTGTGTTGAATATCGCCCGCGAAGTGGATATGTCCGGGCCGATTCACGATAAGGGCATGCTGATATTGCAGAATTACCTGACAGGTTTGTTTACCCATCTGGCGCCGTTGGCACTGAGCGCATCGATTGTTTTTGAGCAGGAATATACCGGCATCGAAGGAGATTCCGCTTCCTGCGCGGAATTTTACGCGCTGTTGTCGGCGCTGGCGGAACTGCCGCTGAAACAAAGTATCGCGGTGACCGGCGCATTGAATCAATACGGTGAGGTGCTGCCGGTGGGGGGCATCAATGACAAGATCGAGGGTTATTTCAAGTTGTGTGAGAAAACGGGCTTAACCGGCGAACAGGGTGTGTTGATTCCGTATCAGAACCGGCAGCATTTGATGCTGGATCAGAAAGTGATTGCGGCGGTTGAAAAAGGCCAGTTTGCAATTTACACGATGGAGCATGTCATGCAAGGACTGGAACTGCTCACCGGTTTACCATCGGGTAGCAGTGAATCGGCGCAGATAAACGGCTATTCATACGGTACCGTTCTCGGTCATGCGCAGAAAACATTGTTGGTTTTCCGCCGCGCTTGCCAATCGACGCAACACCCCAGGACCGAACACCGGCGGCTGCCATCCCGGGCGGATAAATAGCCGTGCATTCATCTTCCGATCCGGCCAACCGGCAGCAGCGTTACCGGGAAGTGCGTAAAGTCACGCTCGTCGGATCGGCGGTGGATTTTGTCCTGGGTGTTGCAAAAATCGTTGTCGGGTGGTTTGCCAATTCACAGGCATTGATTGCCGATGGTATCCATTCGTTATCCGATTTGCTGACCGGATTCATCGTGTTGTACGCCGCCAAACACTCGCACAAGAGCGCCGATGAAGTGCATCCCTACGGTTACGGACGGATTGAAACGCTGGCAACGGTCAGTCTCGGTATCGTTTTGAGCGGCGTTGCGATCGGTATTGCCTATGAAGCGGTTAAACGGCTCAACGATCCGGCAGTGGCGTTGGATTTCACCCTATTGGCGCTGTTGATTGCGTTGTTATCGGTGATTTCGAAAGAGTGGATTTATCGCTATACGATGTCCGCAGCGCAGCGTTTGCGTTCGGATCTGTTGATGGCCAGCGCGTGGCATAGCCGCTCCGATGCTTTCTCATCGATTGTGGTATTGATCGGCATTAGCGGTGTGATGCTCGGTTACCCGTATTTGGACGCGGTAGCTGCCGTGGCGGTGGCTGCCATGATCGCCAAGATCGGTTTTGGCTTGGTGCGATCGAGCACGCTGGAATTGATCGATGTCGCGCTGGATCCGGAAAAAGTCAGCGCGATCCGGCAGCACATTCACGCCGTGCATGGCGTGCGCTCGATTCATACGCTGCGGACCCGGAAAAGCGCCGGGAGCGCTTTCGTCGATGTGCATATCCAGGTCGATCCCCGTTTGAGTGTCTCGGAAGGTCATCAAATCGGCGACAGTGTCCGGCGGCGTCTGCTGCAACACGTGGAAGAGGTGACCGACGTGACGGTGCATATCGATCCGGAAAATGACGAAACCGGTTCGCCCTGCAACGATTTGCCTTCACGTGAGGCAGTCATCGCCGGACTCAAAGAGCGTTGGCCGCAATTACCGGCTGCATCGGTTGAAGTGATAACATTGCACTATTTGTCCGGCGCGATCGATGTGGAACTGGATTTGCCAATTGAGATTTTGCGTAGCACTGACGAGGCTAAATATCTGGTGCAGGAACTCAAACAGGCTGTTTCCGCGTTGCCGTATATCAATGCAATACAGGTACGATTTAAGGTTTGATGGGCTTCTGTATTCACTGCATCGTTAGATTAACGCTTGTTTTTTCACTCTAATCGTGACGCTGATACAGGCGTCGTCGATTATACTGGGCTGCAATACAATGATTCAAATGATAAGTATTGTTATTCAGATGATCTGGAGCGGCTTTTCATCACCTTAAATTATCCTCGGAATGTTCTTGCAAAATGAGGCCGGTTCACTGAATATTATAAGCAGGATGTAGAATGACGTTATTGGTTATTAAGGATTACAATTCACCTGGCCTAGGAGGTGAATAAGGCAGAGATAGGGTGAACTATTTGTACCGCGATGAAAAATCATACGATGAGGGGTAGGGGCTAGCAACCGCGCGAAATATCTATGAATCAAGATACAAAAGATACCAATTTGAATCCTTCCGTGATTGCACGTGAAACATTAAAACAACTTGCGATCCTTAAAATTTCCCCGACACCGGATAATTATCACAAACTGTATGATCAGATTGCCGGTAACCCGGAGAATCAAATTTCAGCCATTACCGCGAAATTGCTGACTGAACTGGCGAAGGAATTTCCTCGCCATACGCCCACATTGCTGAATTGCGCCAATAGTCTGGAGCAAGCCGTCAACGAAAAGAACTGGCTAAAGTATAAGACCGCCTTGGTGAAGTTTGCTACCACTGAAAACATAACGATCAATAGCACGACTATATCCGTTCAGGCCAAAGCGCAACCGTCCCAGCCGGATGCTGACACCTTCAAGCAAGACAGTGGGATCAGCGGTTATTCCGGTCAGCTTCTGGATTTACTGGCGCAGATGCTGGAGAACATCATCGCCAAGCAAGTTAATGGCGAAACGCTGGCGGAAGAGGCGCGCTCGTTGGCATCGCAAGTGCGGGAAATTCAGAATAAACCGGAAATGGATCAGTTTATTGTTCATTTCCAGCAGTTTTGCGCCAAACTGGAATTATCCAATCAGTGCGAAGCTAGTTTGCAACAAGGTTTGTTGAAGTTATTGAATCTGCTGATGGACAGTACGGCTGAGTTGCTGTCGGAAGATCAGTGGATTAAAAAGCAGCTGGCCAAACTGAAAGACACGGTATCTATGCCGCTGGATGTGCAGATCATCGCGCAAGCCGAGCAGTATCTGAAAGAAATCATTCAACGGCAGGAAATAATAAAGCAAAGTCTGGGTAAAGCCAGGGTGACGATGCGGCAAATGGTCACTTCGCTGATTTCCAATCTGGAAGAGCTGTCGGATGCCACTGGGGAATATCAGGAGAAACTGGAATATTACTCGGAGAAAATCAATCAGGTTGATGATATCGAGGAGATCAATCAGTTACTTGCGGAAATCATGCAAGAGACCAATAAAGTACAGAAAAACATGATCAATTACCGCAAGGACTTGATTGCCGCCCGGGCGGAAGCCGATAACGCGCAAAATCAGATCAGTCTGCTGGAAACGCAATTGCAGGAAATGGGCGAGAAGGTCCATGAAGATCATTTGACCGGCATACTGAACCGGCGCGGTTTTGATAATGCTTACCAGCGCGAGGCATCGTGCGCGGCGCGCACCCAATCGCCGTTATGTTTTGCCTTGCTGGATATCGATAACTTCAAGTTATTGAATGATACGCATGGCCATCACGTGGGCGATAATGCTTTGCGCCATTTGGTGGAAGCGGTCAAGGAAACGGTGCGGCTGGAAGATGTCGTGTCGCGTTACGGCGGTGAGGAATTTGCCATCCTGTTGCCCAATACCGCGCTCAAAGAGGCGATTCTGACTATATCCAGAATACGCCGCTATATGACCAAGAAATTCTTCCTGCATGACAATAACCGTTTATTAATTACCTTCAGCGGCGGCGTGGCGCAGTATCATCCGGGAGAATCGCAGGAAGATCTTTTCAAGCGTGCCGACGGCGCTTTATATCGCGCCAAGAAGAATGGCAAGAATCAGATTATCGCCGCTGACTAGGCACATGTCCGTATAAGAAAGCAGTATGACCGGAGTCGGTCCATAACCGCAAAACAGGCGGACTAGGTGCATCGAAGAGTTGCTGTATGCCAACCGGTATTGACTGATATAATTTCCTCCTTTTCACACCGAGTCCATAAAAGCCATGTCAACCCCATCAAAATTCTCAGTCCGCAAGTTTCAGTTTGCACTTTTGATTGCGGTGATCTCCGCTTTTATTGTATTTGGTTTGCTGTACCGCACCAGTTCACAAGGAGATTTTTCCGATACGTATCCCAAAGGTTTCCGCGGCGGCGCCTGCACGATAGAATCGGAGGCGCTCATTATCGGCTATTCAGGCTACTATCTTCCTGAAGGTTATCAGTCGCCGGACGATCTCCGGTCGCCGCATGTGCCTGTGCAGTGCGGGAAAATACCGGAACCGGCATCGCTCAATATTTCAATTGACCTGTTGTATCCTGAATCGGCGCGCGATTTTTCCTTGGCGTTGCGTCTGGTGAAGCTTGAAATCGATGAAAAAGAACACCAGCAAGAGCATGAAGTGATGTCGACATCCGCGCAGCAGCATCCATCGGGAGTGATTACCACCGCATTCAAATTGGGTGAGATGGGGCAATATATTTTGTATTTGGAAGGGAAAAATACTGAGAATGCTGATCTGCAAGTGAAAATTCCTTTGCAAGTCGGTTTGGATTGGAAAAATCATCTTAAAAACGCTTTATCGCCCTTGCTGAAAAAAGACTGACCACCGGCAGTGTGCTGCGTACTCCTAAAATATCTGATCAGTTTGCCGCTAATGGTTTTAAACATGAAGAGGAGAATACGATGGATGTGAACGGTATAGCGGCTGTGGCGACATCAATGGCTGAATTCAGCGCAAACCAGGCAGTCGGAATAGCGGTACTAAAGAAAGCGATAGATTCAAATGCTGCGGGTGCGCTTGCTTTGATTGAGGCGATCCCCGGCGCAAATCAAGCCCCGGCGAGTCTGCCGCAGCATTTGGGACAGAATGTCAATACTACAGCCTGAATCGATAGGTTTGATGGCTTCCGCAGCGCTACGTTGTTAGCGCTGTTTTATTATGGGCGGCTTGTTTTTCTGACGGACGGCATGCTCATCACTATTCCCAAAATGCTTCCAAAGTGATATTTTTATTTCGCACCAATACGTTTGGTAGCGTTGTTTTTTTCTTTTGCTTAATGTTAATTAACCGGCTTATCAGCTTGGCTACGTATGAACTATAGACCTAATTTCAATCTGGCAACTTTTGATTCACTCGAATCGCAGCAAAGGCGGCTGTCTTTACTGTGCAAAACCGCGGAGATCGGTGAGTGGTCTTATGTCTTCTCTACGGATTTTACCGTCTGGTCGGATTATCTCTATGATTTTTACGAATTAGATAAGGATTTTGAATGCACTGAGCTGTTGCAAAGTACACAGCTCTACCAAGGTTCCGAAAAAGAAAAAATGCAAGCTCTGATTGCGCATGTCACTGCCACGAAAAAAGAACGCAGCGATGATTTCATGATTGTCATGCAGGATGGCCGGGTCAAATGGCATACCACCACGATTCACCCGATACTGGATGCGTATGGCGAGATCACCGGTTTATACGGTATTTTGCAAAATATTACCGCGCGGAAGAACAGTGAGCTGGATCTGCAACGAATGGCCTATGTGGCAGAGAAAACCAACGGTATCGTGATGATTACCGATCCCGAAAAGAAGATTATCTGGATCAATAACAGTTTTGAGGAAATCCTGGGATACCGGTCGGAAGAGGTCATAGGGCTTGATCCGGCTGCTTTTCTACAAGGTGAAGAAACATCAATCGAGACTATCCGCGAGATTACCCGTTCACTCCGCAGCAGCGGAACCTTTTCCGGTGAAATTCTGAATTACACCAAAAGCGGTGAAAGAATATGGCTTTATCTCAATATTGCCGCGGTATACGATGACGCCGGAAAATTGATCAATTACGTTGCGGTAGAAAATGACATCACGGTGATCAAAACGGCCGAGCACCGGCTGCAAAAAGCCATGGAAAAAGAGCGTGAACTGAACCGCTTTAAAACCCAGTTTGTCAGTCTGGCGTCACACCAATTCCGCACGCCGCTCGCGACCATCCGTTCCAGCATCGATCTGCTGGATCTGAGAATGGAATCGGCCGGACTGAGTACTGCCTTTATCGAGTTTTTTCAGAAACACAAAGCCATTATGGCGGAAGAAACAACCCGCATGACCGAGTTGATGGAAAACATTCTGGATATCGGGCGGATCGACGAGGGCAAGATTGAGCTGACCAAGAAGCATCTTCCTTTCCGGCAATTCATGGATGCATTTGTGCGATCAAATGTTGAACCCAACGAGCAGCAAAGGAAACTGGACTACTATTTTGACGCACCCGACTGTATCGTCAATATAGATGAAATTGTGCTGCGAAATGTTTTACGCAATATTGTGTCGAACGCCTTTAAGTATTCCGAAGGAAAGCAAGCCCCGGAAATGACCGTGAAACTGCAAGACGATGTCTATTTGATTACCGTTAAAGATCATGGCATCGGCATTCCGGAAAAGGATCAAGCGTTTCTGTTTCAGTCGTTTTTCCGCGCGTCCAATGCCAAGGTATATCCGGGGAGCGGGCTCGGTTTGATGATTGCGAAGAAACTGATCACATTGCACGGCGGGGATATTAGTCTTGAAAGCCGGGCCGGTAGCGGTTGCACGATCACCATTCAATTGCCGGTATAAACATACGATGAATAATCCGCTGATTCTCGTGGTGGAAGATGAAAATGCATTGCGCGAAAACATTACCGCCATTATTGCGCATTACGGATTCCAGGTAATCAGCGCACCATCGGGTGAAGCCGGTGTGAAAATGGCAGTGGAATCGAATCCGGACATTATTATCTGCGACATCATGCTACCGGGAATCGACGGTTTTGAAGTGTTGGCACAAATCAAGCAAGCCCAGCAATCAACGACTCACGCCTTTATTTTTCTTACCGCAAAGTCAACACGCTCGGATACCCGTGCAGGTATGAACATGGGTGCGGATGATTACCTCACCAAGCCGTTCACGAAAGAGGAATTGTTAAACAGCATCAAAGCCCGGATGGAGAAGTTAGCGCAAATACGGCAGAGTCAGCCGGAAAAGGATGCGTTGATCGAGGCATCGCTGGAAAAAATAACGAGTCTTACCAAAGCGGAACGTAAGGTGCTCAACAAGATAGCCGAGGGCTTCACGACACCGCAGATTGCCGAGAAACTGTTTGTGAGCAAAAAGACGATTGAGAATCATCGCGTCAATATTTCCCGTAAACTCGATCTGAGCGGCCCGAATAGCCTGATCAATTTTGCGTTGCGATTAAGAGCGCAAAAATCGACTATTCATTTTCCCGATAATGTGCCTGCGGCACCCTCCCATTGAACTCCTGAACACAGCAATTTTTGTCCTATCACAGCGGATAAATTTCGCTGCTTTGCTTTAAGAAACCCCTCCTGCCGTACTGCAAAACCACACGGCGATCATTGAAAATGAGTGGATCCACTCATTGTAAAAGCCTGATGATCAGTTATTCTTAATTGCGTAAAAAAGGCTACGAAAGCAATAACAGCAGTTCGTGATTGCGACTTCGATAGCCGTGTTACGCAGTGTTAATTAACTTAATCAATGGAGGATATGATGGCAACAACTTATGGCACGAGTAGCAGTGCATCAAGTGCTGACTATGATATGTCGCTGTGGTATGACTCAAAATACTACAAACTGGGTATGTTAACCATGCTGCTGGTTGCGATATTCTGGATCTGGTACCAAAGAACGTTTGCATACTCACACGGTATGGACTCGATGGAACCGGAATTTGACAAAGTATGGATGGGCCTGTGGCGTGTTCACATGACCCTGATGCCTTTGTTTGCGTTAGTAACCTGGGGTTGGATATTGAAAACCCGTGATACCAAAGAGCAACTGGACAATCTCGATCCGAAACTGGAAGTGAAACGCTACTTCTACTGGATGATGTGGCTGGGCGTGTATCTGTTTGGTGTTTACTGGGGCGGCAGCTTCTTCACCGAACAAGACGCATCCTGGCACCAAGTGATTATTCGTGACACCAGCTTTACCCCAAGTCACGTGGTGGTGTTCTATGGTTCATTCCCGATGTACATCGTATGTGGCGTAGCATCATACCTGTACGCGATGACCCGTCTGCCACTGTACAGCCGCGGCACATCGTTCCCACTGGTGATGGCGATTGCCGGGCCGCTGATGATTCTGCCAAACGTAGGTTTGAACGAATGGGGTCACGCATTCTGGTTCATGGAAGAACTGTTTAGCGCGCCACTGCACTGGGGCTTTGTGATTCTGGGCTGGGCAGGTTTATTCTCGGGTGGTATTGCAGCACAAATCATCACCCGTTACTCGAACCTGACCGATGTGATCTGGAATGGTCAAAGTAAAGAAATTCTGAACAACCGGATCGTTCCTTGATCCAACCTGAGTACTAGGTAGTTAGTGCAACCTCTCCCGCGGCTCTGCTTAGAGCAGACTGCGGGAGTAAAAAAACAAGCTGTAGTTCACCGGTGTGGATCAAAAAGTAGAGGAGGTTTATATGATCAAACAAGTTATAAGAATATGGGCTTCAGCAGCGCTACTATCGGTAGCGCTTTATTCCGGCTTAGCGGCTGCGCATGGAAAAGTAAATTTGGAAGCCGATATTTGTATGCGCAATGTGTCCGGCAGTATGGTGCATCTGAGCACTTATCAGCCACAGTATGATCCGGAAGCTGAGTACTGTACCGAGATTCCTAAAGAAGGTGAAACGTTGTGGGTGCTGGATTTAGTCGATCAAGCGCTACGTGACATGCCGATTGTCGTTAAAATCGTCAGAGGAACCGGTCAAGCTTTAAGCGATACCGTAACAACCCTGTATTCTACCAATCATTCCAATGGCACCATTAAAGGGGAATTCAATCTGGATCCAGGACAATATACGCTATTCGTTACGGGTGAAGGCGTGCCGCCATTGCACTATGAATATCCGTTACGGATACAGGTAACCAATTATCAAGACCTGTTCTTGAAATCTATACCTTATATCATCACGTTTTTGTTGATTGCATTTTTTACCGACAAATTGTTGAAACGGCGTCAACTGGAGAGTTGATAGCAGCCTTCGATATTATTCCGTTCGATAGAAAGCTTTACAACCATAGATGCACCGATTTTGTACTGAACCGGGAAGTTCGCCTTAGCAGCAATCACAGCACCATAGGGAGAAAAGATCAGTGGCTTGTCAGGAGGTCGATGACAAGCCACTGATTGTAAACGGTAGAGCTAACGTGGCGGCGGTGGCGGTGGACTGCCTGCCGGAGGTGGCGGAGGAATGAACTGATCGGATCGTGTAACCGGTTTCCTGTTCATAGTATTACCGCCCGATGGATTAGCAGTGATTCTCCCGTCGACGGGAACACGATGTCCCATGGCGTACATGCACTGAACATAACTGTTGTCATAGCGCTGCTGGCTGGAATAGCCCGAAGCTGACGCCGTATTTGATCCCAATAAACTTCCGAATAACAGACCGATTCCGGCGCCGACCGCTGCGCCGTGACCACCTCCCAATGCCGCACCGGCAGCGGCACCAAGCCCGGCACCTAGAGTTGCGCTCTGCATACCACTCATCCGCGATGCTTGCCGGGGTGTGTTGCCGTCGACCTGTTCGTAAGCATACTGCTTGCATACCAATTCATCCGAACGAAACTGATCGAAGTTTTTTCCGGAACCCGGTAACGCCATTACGCTGGGGCCGGTTGGCAGATGAACGCAAGCCGTCAACCAGACGGCCATCGTGACGATCATTAAATTTCTCAGGATTAACATGTTGTGCCTCTTTGCGTTAGGGTGCCGGTGATTGCGGGGCGACTGGTATCCAGCCGCCCGGGCAATTTTTAACAGTGGGATAATAGCCTTCGGGATTCCGGCAGTAGTGCCAATACCCCGCTTGCGGTTGAGCTGCACTCGATTGTTCGCGCTGAATATAGACGGGCGGCGTTACCGATACTACCGGGCTGGGTGAGTACCGGTAACGAGGCGGGGCGAAGTAAGGCCCAGGGAAAGCATAAGAACCGTAAGGATAGAAGCCGGGACCGTAGAAACCGGAATTGAATCCGCCGATATTGATGCCGAAATTGAAATGACCATGCCTGTGGCCGTGACCATGATGACCGTGTCCATGTCCTCCGCGCGCCAAAACGGCATCGTGCGCCGTCAGTGCCAGCAAACCAATCATCCAATATATCCAGCCGAGATTTTTCATATCTATGTTTCGCACGTTCTTTTGGGGAATAGTATGGATTGCGAGCTGAATGAATCCTGAATACTCAAGATTCTCGTTGCCACGAGGAAGTCCGGAAAAACCGCACCGCTTATTTTCTCAAGTTGAAGTACCCGCATCCGTAGAAATATCAGTTCTGATTGATAGAACTTCCTTCGAATAAACCGGGTACTGCCGATTTCTCCCGCCTACGGATATGGTTACACGAAAAATTAAATGAGCATCCAGGATCGAGATTATTTGCACCGGAAACGCGTTAAAGAAAAAACACAGTCTACGGAACAAAAAGCCGCGCCAAGCCATTCTACGCAGTGGCCGTGGAAAACGGTGATCCGGGATATTTTTTGTTGGACTGTTCTGGCTCTGACCTTACTCACTGTCTTTCAGTATTTTCAATAGTTCAATCAGCCTTATGCCCAACCCGCGAGCAATTCCCTGGTTACGATCACCGGACCAACCGGCTGTGGAGCATTGCCGCAACATGGAGCTGCTTATTTGATCGATCCATCGGTGATGAAACGCACTGATGTGCTGTATGCCGGACTGGAAATCCAAAATAACTACGATCATCCCATGGTGGCGGTATTATGGGATTCCGCAGGCGTTCAGCAGCAGCTCGCGCTATCGATCCATGCAGGCAATAGTCTTCAGTTTAGCGTGCCGGTTGGAAAATACGGGATGCAAGTTCTGGTCGGATCGGATTGGTGTAATTTGAAAAAAGGGTTTACCGACGGCGCTATCGTTTCCGTCGCTGGCGGAATCTCGATTGATGCCGGTTCCACGACATCGATGCAATTCAGCGGCTCCGGTCTGCGGCCAATTCAATTGGCGCTCGCTTATAGCCAATCGCAACCGGCCAGTGCACCAGAGGTTGAACAGTCCGCTGAGGTCATCGGTTCCGGAAAAATGGAGCTGAAACAGACACGGGATGGCCATTATTTCAGCCCGGGAACCGTCAACGGTGCTCCTGTGGTGTTTATGGTCGACACGGGCGCAACCGTCGTGTCGATTTCTGCCGGGATCGCGGCCCGGGCTGGCATCCGGGAATGTGCGCCGCGCCAGGTGCTAACCGCGAACGGTCAAGTCAACGCATGTGTTGCAACAGTAGCGGAAGTCACATTCGGATCATTCCGGCTCACGCAAGTCGATGTGATGGTGATGCCCAATATGCCCGGAGACGCGTTGCTGGGCATGAATGTGCTGCGGAATTTCCGTATCGAGCAAGCCGGTAAAGTCATGCGTATCTCCACGCCATAGAATGTTCAGATATTGCAGGCCGCCCTCACAGCGCGATATAAGATGGTAGTTGCTGAATAATTTCAGCCCGGCCAACCGTTTGGGATACTGGAGCAGAGTGTTAAGCTAGGCTGCAACATTTTTGTACAGTAAAATACGCTGCAAAATTTACCTGAGCGAGGAGATTTCAGAATCATCCGTCAAACTGGATGTCAGACTGAAACCCGCGGCGCCGGCGTTGTCAAAGTAACCATAACCATCCTATCGTAAAACCATGATTGAAATCATTGCTGCATTTGCCCGGTGGTCGCAACTGACCGCCAACTTGATCCTGTTTGGAAGCTGTGTTTTTCTCGCCATTATCTGGCAGCGTAAAGACATTCTTGAAACGCCCTGGATAACGCGGTTGGAGAAGATATTTCCATGGCTGGCGGGTGTGATCGTCGCCGGACTCATCGGTATTTTGGCGACCACCGCCAGCGATGCCACCGGCGATGTCGCCAATGCATGGAATCCCGCTGTCTGGCTGGATGTCGTGCAACAAACGCAAATCGGTCATATCTGGGCGGCGCGTGCGCTGCTGGCTATACTATTATTGGGTGCGGTACTAAAGATTCAGCCGGTTGACCGGGTGCGCGGGCACTATGCCGTGTGGGCGTTTCTGGCGGCGTTGCCAATCATTGCCGGTACTTTGATGAGCCATTCCAGCGCCGATGAAATGTCATTTACAGCCATCGCGCCGTATGCCATTCATATTTTGCTGGCGGGAATCTGGGTTGGTGCGTTACCGGCCTTTTTGCTGATTTTGTTGAATCTGCGCAAGGAAATGGGTTTTACCGCGATGCAAACGGCCGTTGGCTACCTGAAAAAATTCTCCGCGATCGCTTTACCCGTCATGCTTTTGCTGATGATTACCGGCGTGATCGTCACAGACCGGCTGGTAGATGAAAAATACTATGCCTTGGTCGCCAGCGCCTATGGCTGGCTGCTGAATTTCAAACTGACCATTCTGGCCATTATTCTGGTGATCGCCTACCAAGCGCGCAATCGCTGGCTACCGCTGCTGGAACGGAGCGAAAACGAACAAAGCCGTGACAGCACCGCGCATTTGACGCAATGGGTGCGCATCGAGTTCGTGCTGGCACTGCTACTGGTGCTGTTCGCCACCGTTTTGGCGAACACATTGCCAGCCAAGCATGCGATGGTCGAAAACTGGCCGTACCCGTTCCGTTTTTCGATCGATGCGACCTGGGATCAACCGAATGTGCAGGATAAAGTGTGGTCGGGCATTGTGCTGTTTGTGGTTGCGCTTGGCACGATTTGGCTCGGCATCCGGTTGCACTGGAGCCGCGTGGTGAAGATTCTGGTGCCCGGCGTGCTAGGCATCAGCTCGATGGCGCTGGCGCTGCCGCCACTGGCCGTCGAAGCGTTTCCGGAAACGTATAAAAAACCGACGGTACCGATCGATGCGATTTCGATCGTCGCCGGTGCGCATTTGTACGCGGAAAATTGTGTCAACTGCCACGGCCCGCAAGGCAAAGGAACCAAACCTTCCCCCGATCCCGATGTGCGCGATCCAACCGACTTGCTCACCCAGGAACATACTGCGAAATACACGGTGGGCAACGTTTTTCACCAGTTATCGTCCGGCATCCCGGGCACCGAAATGCCGGGATACGCAGACAAGCTGTCGGAAGAAGAACGCTGGGATCTGATCAATTTCCTGCACGCGATGTCGCGCGGTTTTGATGCCCGCTTGCTCGGCAGCATGATCGTACCGGAAACCCCCGCGATCGCCTCGCCCGTGTTCAATTATTCCGCCAGCGATGGCTCCAGTGGCAATCTCAAGGATTTCCGTCTGCAGAAAAATGTGCTGATGGTGTTATTCGCCTGGCCACAAGCGAAAGAGCGCTTTTTCCAGCTGGCAGCATCGTATGACCGGATCCGCGATCTCAACACCGAAATACTGGCGGTGCCAATTCATCCGCTGACCGATGAACAATTGCAGCAGATCACCGAAATCGCGCCATTCCCGATCGTCACCGAGGGCTGGCAGGAAATCAAGGATGCCTACTGGTGGTACCGGCGCGTCCGGGTCGTACCGGATCTATCGGGCAAAGGCATGTTCCCGCAACACATGGAATTCGTCACCGATCGCTTCGGCTACCTGCGTGCCCGCTGGGTAGCGCAGTTTGAAGGATTCGGCTGGCAAAATGTCGGCGCCTTGACGCTGCAATTGACACAACTCAACCAGGAAGGCGAAATCATGCCGCCACCGGGGGAACATGCGCATTAATGATTAACAGGAGCTTAAGATGAGCAATCCGAAAATGCAAAATTCTAGGTGTGACAATTTAGTACAGAAATTCATGTTATTAGGGGTTGTTGCTATATCATGTATTGTTTTATCAAATAGTTGGGCTGCTAACTTGGAGGCGGATGCATTAGAAAAATTTGAGATTGAGGGCATTTCAATCAATACGCCACTGGGAGAGATCACGGAGCTTTTACAAGCGAGAGATTACGTGCAGGTTAGTGAGTTTCTGTATACAAAACAGAAGTATGTGCAAAATGGTCGTAGTGCCGTATTTCGTGTAGAAATCGATGATAACCCGGCCTTCCGACAAATTACCTACTATAGAGGGATGAGCGGAGGGAGGAACAAAAGTCCCACAACGCGTGATGCATCAATTCCAGATTCCGATATCAATATGGCGCGGCAGCTATATCAGTATGTTTGTGTTGACCAGCGGAGAGCATCAACCTCAGAAGATTTTGAGAGCTACTCTAATAGATTATTGGCAACAATTAAAGAGCAGGGAGCTATTAGATCTAAACATTTGGAAGCTATCCAAGAGATTAATGACAGTAGTAACCCTTTAACGCATATAGTTGGTTTATTTACAATTCCATTTATTACGGCTAAAGCTGATAATGCCGCTAGTATAGGACAAGCTAGTGCTCAGGAGCTTGCAGCAATTAACCAGCTTATGCAATCATCTGCTAAGATTTTGGCTGAAATCCAAAGACAAAGGGCTTGTATTCCATTTTCATTAGCCAATATAAGTTTTGGTCGTGCGCAATGGATTCAAATAGATAATCGTTTTTCTGCCATATTGAATGTAACAGATACAAATGCCACGATTGGAATAAAGTACATTAAGTAGTGATAACTCAAAGGGCTGTTGATCTGTCACAGGAGCACCTCATTTACTTGTTCGTTTTACCAATCTGTTTTGTTGATGAATAGCTACTTAATTCGCTAGAAAATTCACTGCAATCGCTTGTATAAACCCTTGTTCGTCAGGTATAGTTCGCACTTTGCTAAAACAATCCAAGCAGGAGAGTGCGCTATATTTCTTAGCGCCGCCGAAGGCGTAACCCCCCCGGAATCGCTCAGGCAGGATCAAACCCCGGTTTGTTCCTCGAGAACCGCTTGCGACAGGCAATCTGGAGAGTGCCGGGAAATCTTTTCCGGCCACCGAAGGGGCACACGGATTCAATTCTGTCAATCTCTCAGGTAAAAAGGACAGAGGGGCACGAAGTCATTCACTTTGAATGGCTCTATATTTTTGGGAGAAAAACCGTGCTGAAAATGACACCCCTGAATCAAACCCACCGCGATATGAATGCCAAAATGGTGGATTTTGGCGGCTGGGATATGCCGTTGCATTACGGCTCACAGTTAGACGAACACCATAAAGTGCGCCAGGATGCGGGCATGTTTGATGTTTCTCACATGCTGCCGGTCGATATCAAAGGCGATAATGTGCGCGGTTTTCTGCGCCAGCTGGTCGCGAATAACGTCGATAAACTGACTGTTCCGGGCAAAGCGCTGTATTCCTGTATGCTGACCCCGCAGGCCGGCATTATCGACGATCTGATCATTTACTTTTTATCCGAAATCTGGTTCCGTATTGTGGTCAACGCGGGCACAGCCGATAAGGATGTGGCTTGGATGCTCAAACAACGCGATGCGCTGGCGCCTCATTTGGAAATTACTCCGCGGCGCGATATGGCCATGGTGGCGGTTCAAGGCCCCAATGCCCGTGCCAAAGTCTGGCAAGTGATCCCCGGTTCGCAAGCGGTGACGGAAGAATTGAAGCAGTTTCAGTCCGCGGTCGTGGGGCAATATTTCATTGCCCGTACCGGCTATACCGGTGAAGATGGTTTTGAAATTATCCTGCCTGCCGCCGACGCGCCGGTTTTCTGGAAAGCGTTGCATGCCGCCGGTGTTGCTCCGGCCGGGTTGGGTGCGCGCGATACGTTGCGGCTTGAGGCCGGAATGAATTTATACGGTCAGGATATGGACGAAACCAAGCATCCATTGGAATCCGGTCTGGCCTGGACGGTTGATCTGAAAAGCGAGCGCGATTTCATTGGCAAGCAGGTATTGCTGGATACTGCCGTGACGCACCAATTGGTTGGATTGGTATTGATCGATCGCGGTGTATTGCGTAGCCACCAAGAGGTTGTCGGTCAGAAAGACGGTGCCGAATACAAAGGTGAAATCACCAGCGGCGGTTTTTCCCCCACGATGAATCAATCGATTGCTTTGGCGCGCGTGCCGGTGCAAATAGCCGTCGGCGATGAGGTCGATGTGATCGTTCGGGATAAGAAGCTGCGTGCCAAGGTGGTAAAATACCCGTTCGTGCGTAACGGAAAAGTGCTGGTTTAATAAAAACTGTAACAAAAATATTACTTTTATCTGGAGTGAAAAAATGAGTATTCCAACCAATTTGAAATATAGTAAATCCCATGAGTGGGTGAGATCTGAGGCCGACGGCACGGTAACTGTTGGGATTACCCATCACGCGCAGGAATTGCTCGGCGATATGGTGTTTATCGAATTGCCGGATGTCGGACGCAAACTCAAACAAAAAGAAGAATGTGCCGTGGCGGAATCCGTCAAAGCGGCTGCCGATGTGTATTCACCGATTTCCGGTGAAGTGACCGAGGTGAATGCTCCGCTGGTCGATGAGCCGGGAAAAATCAACGAAGACGCGTTTTCTGCCTGGCTGTTCAAAATGAAACCTAGTAATCCTGCCGAGATCGACGGATTGCTGGATGCAGCGGCTTACACCGAATTGGTGGAAAACGAAGATCACTAAGATTGGTTGCGTTTTTCGCTTTTTAATTTCTCATTACTTTAAGTTTTCAAGATAAATCATGCCGTTTATTCCACATACCGAAGAAGATATTGCCGAGATGCTTGCCAGCATAGGCGCGAAGTCAATTGAAGATCTGTTTGACGAGATTCCCGATGAACTCGTCAGCGGCGAGCTCACCGGTGTTCCATCCGGACTCAGCGAGCTGGAAATCACGCGTTTGATGATGGAACGCGCGAACCAGGATGGTTTCTACCAAAATTATATCGGCGCCGGTGCGTATGAGCATCACATTCCGGCTGCTGTATGGCAGATCACCACGCGCGGCGAATTTTATTCTTCGTATACGCCATATCAGGCGGAAGCCAGTCAGGGTACATTGCAACTGTTGTATGAATATCAGTCGATGATGGCCTCGCTGACTGGCATGGATGTCTCCAATGCCAGTATGTACGACGGCGCCACGGCGCTGGCGGAAGCGGCTTTGATGGCGGTGCGTTCGCATAAAACATCGCGCCGTATCCTGATTCCTAAAACCGTGCATCCGGTTTATCGCCAAGTGGTGCGCGCGATTGTCAGCAATCAGAAAATTGAAGTGGTCGAGCTACCGTTCGATACCAAAACCGGTCAAGTTGATCCGGCATCGCTGGCGAAAACGGATTTTGGCGACTTTGCCGCATTGGTGATTCCACAGCCGAATTTCTTCGGTGTGCTGGAACAAGTCGATGCGCTGACCGATTGGGCGCAGAGCAAAGGTGCACTTGCTATCGGCGTTGTCAATCCGACCGCACTGGCGCTATTGACGCCACCCGGCGAGTGGGGCAGCAAAGGTGCTGATATTGCCGTGGGCGAAGGCCAGCCGTTGGGCATTCCGCTCTCCAGCGGCGGCCCGTACTTTGGTTTTATGGCGTGTAAGAATGAACTGGTGCGCCAAATGCCGGGCCGTATCATCGGCCGCACTACCGATTTGGATGGTAAAGAAGGGTTTGTACTGACCTTGCAAGCACGCGAACAACATATCCGCCGCTCCAAAGCGACTTCCAATATTTGTACCAACCAAGGTTTGATGGTGACCGCTGCCACGATTTACATGTCGTTGACCGGCCCGGAAGGACTGCGCCGCATTGCTGCGCAATCGCACGCCAATACACTGAATCTGGTTGAACAATTGGAAAAAACCGTTGGCGTGAAAAGAACATTCAGCGGACCGACATTCCACGAAACCGTGCTGACTCTGCCAAAGCCGACCGCGGAGGTGTTAGCCAAGCTGAAACAGAAAGGTATCTTGGGCGGATTTGATCTGCATGCGCATTATCCTGAATTAGGTAACGCTTTGCTGGTTTGCGCGACTGAAACGAAAACGGCGGCCGACTTACAAAATTATGCCAGCGCATTGAAACAAGCGCTTGGTTAACATTATTTAAATTCATTTGAGAGGAAAAAACTATGGTTACTTTAAAAGGAAAGCCGATCAAACTTGAAGGCACTTTTCCCAAAGTTGGACAAAAAGCGCCTGCTTTTTCTTTAGTCAATCGCGATTTGCAAGATGTCACGCTGGCCAATTATGCCGGTAAAAAGAAAGTATTGAACATCGTGCCCAGTTTGGATACGCCGGTGTGTGCGATTTCCACGCGTAAATTCAATCAACAAGCGAGCAATATGGACAACACCGTAGTGTTGATCATTGCCGCTGATTTGCCTTTTGCGATGAGCCGTTTCTGCGATGCCGAAGGATTGGATAAGGTGATTACGTTGTCAACCATGCGCGGCGCGAATTTCATGAAAGATTATGGCGTTTTCATCGCTGACAGCGCGTTTGGCGGCATTACCGCGCGTGCAGTGATCGTGCTGGATGAATCGGATACCATTATTCTCGCCGAGCTGGTTCCGGAAATTGCCGATGAACCCAACTACGATGCAGCTCTAGCTGCTTTGAAGAAATAAACTGAGATTGATCTTACATTATGTTGATATTTGAACACTCACGCAAAGGACGGCGCAATTATACGCAGTCACCGGCGACACCGGCTAGCAAATCCGCGATTCCGCAGAATTTGCTGCGTAAATCCAAAGTGCTTTTGCCGGAAGTTTCCGAAATGGATACGGTGCGTCATTACACCCGTTTGTCACAAAAGAATTTTTCCATCGATACCGAGTTTTACCCGCTGGGTTCCTGCACGATGAAATACAATCCGCGTGCGTGTAACTCACTGGCGATGCTGCCGCAATTCATATCGCGGCATCCGCTGGCGCCGGAAGACACCGGTCAGGGTTTTCTTGCGTGTATGTATGAGTTGCAGGAAATTTTGAAATCGGTCACCGGTATGGCGGGCGTCAGCTTGACTCCAATGGCCGGCGCGCAGGGTGAGTTGATCGGCGTGATGATGATCCGTGCGTATCACGAGGCTCGCGGCGATTTTGCCCGCACCGAGATTATTGTACCGGATGCGGCGCATGGTACGAACCCGGCGACTGCGGTGATGTGCGGCTTCAAAGTGGTGGAAATCGCTACCGACAAAGACGGTAACGTGGATCTGGACGCGCTGAAAGCAGCCGTTGGCCCGCAAACTGCGGGATTGATGCTGACCAATCCTTCCACGCTGGGTGTGTTTGAAAAGAATGTGGCCGAAATGAGCCGGGTGGTTCATGCCGCGGGCGGGTTGTTGTATTACGATGGCGCTAACCTGAATGCGGTACTGGGTAAAGTGAAACCGGGCGATATGGGTTTCGACGTGATTCACATTAATCTGCACAAAACTTTCTCAACTCCACATGGCGGCGGTGGACCGGGTTCTGCGCCGGTCGGTGTGGCTGAACGGCTGTTGCCTTTCATGCCGATCCCGATCGTAGCCAAGGAAGGCGATACTTATCGTTGGGTTACCGAAAAAGATAAACCGCAATCCATTGGCCGCTTATCGGCGCATATGGGGAATGCTGGTGTGTTACTACGGGCTTATATTTATGTTCGTTTGCTGGGCATGCAAGGTATGCATCGGATTTCCGAGTTTGCCACCCTAAACGCGAATTACTTGATGGCGGAATTACGCAAAGCGGGTTTTGAAATTGCTTATCCGAATCGCCGCGCCAGTCATGAATTTATCGTCACAATGAAAGATATCAAGGATAAAACCGGCGTGACGGCGATGAATCTGGCCAAGCGCTTGCTTGATAAGGGCTATCATGCGCCGACAACGTATTTCCCGCTGCTGGTGCCGGAATGTTTGCTGATCGAACCGGCCGAGACGGAATCCAAGGAAACGCTGGATGCTTTCGTTGTTTCGATGAAAGAAATCCTGAGCGAAATCGAGTCGCAGCCGGATATGGTCAAAGGTGCACCGCATACCATGACGGTGCGTAAGCTGGATGATGTCAAAGCCGCACGTGAGCTGGATTTGGCTTGGAAGCCCAGTGCTTGAGAGCATTAAAAGTTTTTTTCATCATTAACATTGGTAGTTGAACTATGCGCACATTGATTTGTGGTTCTATCGCTTACGATAATATTATGGTCTTCCCGGATCATTTTAAGAATCACATCCTGCCGGAGAAAATTCACGTATTGAATGTCGCATTTCTGGTTCCGGAAATGCGTCGTGAATTCGGTGGGTGCGCCGGTAATATCGCTTATAACCTCAAGATGCTGGATGGCGAACCGGTGATGATGGCCACTGTCGGCGATGACTATGCGCCATATGCGGAACGGTTTAAGCAATTGAATCTGACGCAAGAACATGTGCAGCATGTTGCCGATACCTTCACCGCGCAAGCGTTTATCACGACTGATCTGGCCGATAACCAGATCACGGCGTTTCATCCGGGCGCGATGAACTTTTCCCATCTCAATTCCGTGAAAGAGTCGCGCGATATCCGTTTGGGTATTATCGCTCCGGACGGACGCGACGGTATGTTGCAGCACGCGAGTGAATTTCATGAGGCGGGTATCCCGTTTGTTTTTGATCCGGGGCAAGGGTTGCCGATGTATAACGGTGAAGAATTACTCGATTTCATCAACAAAGCGGATTACATCGCGGTCAATGATTATGAAGGTGAAATGTTGCAAGACCGCACCGGTCATCGCTTGGAATCATTGGCGAACAATGCCAAAGCATTGATTATTACTTTGGGAGCGCAAGGCTCCATTATCTATGCGGATGGCAAGAAATTTGAAATTCCCTGTGTCAAACCGAAACAAATTGTCGATCCGACCGGTTGCGGTGACGCTTACCGCGCGGGCTTGTTATACGGCATTGTGAATGATTTCGATTGGCAAACAACCGGTCAGCTCGGTTCATTGATGGGTTCCCTGAAAATTGCCCAGCGCGGCGGACAGAACCATCAATTTTCCCGCGATGAAATTGGTCAGTATTATTTCGAGAGTTTTGGCACGCGCATTTTTTAAAGTAAGTACCTCAGTTTCTCATTTGAATTCAACCCATACCGGTTGATGATCCGAAGCTTCCGTCTCAGCATCAATGTCAATAGCGCTGAGACGGCTTACTAATCCGTCAGTAATAAAAACAAAATCAAAGCACTCCGGTTGATCGACAAAATCTACCGGATGGATCCCGACGGTCGGCGCATGCGGTGTACCGGGATGTATAATCGGCCAAGCATCGTGAAAGTCCGGTGTGCTGTTGTCTTCGAAGGGCGCAAGAATTTGCGCACGTTCGGGTGCTGTGGCAGGAAAATTGAAATCGCCGCACAATAATGTTTCCGCAGGTCTGGGAAAAGCTTCAAATGTTCCTCCTCGTTCTTCATTCAAGAATTTCCGCTGCGACATGGCGCATGCTTCACGGTGCACATTCCGGATTGCGTCGATTTGAATTTTTCGCTGCCGTTGAGAATAGTATTCGAGGTGCGTATTCATAATACGTAACGGTCCAATATCCGCTATCACAACCGCTTCTACCAGTACTCGCTGCATGCTGGGCGCCGCCAATTCTGCTGACCATGGCAGTAAATGCCGCCACACTTGACCGACCGGTAAACGGGTGAAAATGGCATTGCCAAATTGACTGCGTCCGCTTTGGCTGTTTGGTACATCCGTAGCTATACCATAGATGGCAGAGTAACCCGGGAGAAGCGCGGATAGCTGGGCAATCTGGTCTTCACTGCGGCTACCCGGTAAGCCGGGAAAATTGATCGCGACTTCCTGTAAGCAAATGACATCAAAATCACCCAGCTGGCTGATTGTGCGTAAGATGCGCACAAGATCGACACAGCCATCCAGTCCTCGGCCCCACTGAATATTCCAGCTTAACAGTTTCATATCGATTGAAGATTTTGTAATAGACGAACTTCAAAGTGTTCGTTGGTAAATAGTCGATCAGATATATTTTTGTGTGCGTTTTCCCACATTCGCGTTAAATGACTTTTGATAAGATCGTAACTATTTTTACAAATAAATTAAACAAAACAGCTGTATCAAATTCAGCAACCCGTGCTAGCTGGGTTGCTGAATTTGTCACTTAGCACTTGCAAAAAATACCACAAAGAAAGCGATGTCATAATTGATTAATATTTTGCGGTGATAGTTTTGACAGTATCGATGCTTCGCAAAATAACGCATCATAATTACTGCTTCATTTGTGAGATCTCCCTTTGTCTGAATTAAATCTTTTAAAGTTTTTCAAATTAAATCCGAAATAAAACTTGGTTGATATTTAGGCAATAAAGAAACCAAACTACCGGTAAATGTTAACCAAGTGGCAGATCGATTAAGAATGGTTTTTTAAGTGGGAATGTCTTTTAGTAACCCTTCTTCAGATACTCATATAGTGAATCAAAGAATGGCAAATTTGAGAATGAATTTAAAAGTAGTACTGTTTAAAGGTAACGATAAATGACCAACAAAACAGAGCACATACTCGCAAGAATCTCGCACAGAAGAATTGATGACACTAGAGTGCTGATTGTTGTAGATAAATATATCTCTGGCAAGACATTGAAAAATATACTGAATGATTGGGAATATAATATCATTGGTGTTTGCACTTCAAGTCAAGAAGCTTTGGTTAGAGTTAAAAAAGACAAACCTGACTTGATCTTAACCGACATGGAATTGAATGATTGTGATGGTATCTACTTGGCGCAGCAATTAAATTTACAAACTGATAGCACGAGTCTTTGTATTTATTTTACAGCTTATGCGAGTGACTTGATTGTGCAACGTACCATGACGATCGCTACTGCCATGGGTTGCGATATCAATAAAAACAGTACGAACAGGCATCATGCGGATTTTGAATCTTGTTTTTGTCAATACTATGGTATTGATAAATCGAATGATCATATCAAGCAGCTTTCGGTTCAGCCTATCCGGGTTTTATTAGTCGATGATCAACAAATTGTACTTTGGGGATTGGAAAAGCTGATTAATAGCGAAAAGCCCAGAATGGAAGTTGTAGGAACTGCAACGAATATTTCCGATGCTAAACGTCTTATCCTGGAGAAAAAACCGGATATAGTTATTCTAAACATTTATTTGGATGATATAGATTGCGTCAATTATATTCCTGATTTTGCAAGTGATGGAAATACGCGAGTGGTAATTTTTACTGAGTCACATGATAAAGAAATCATTGACAGAGCAGTACTCAGTGGTGCGCGGGGAGTAGTGCACAGAAAAGAATCGATGCAAACGGTGCTTCGAGCGATTGAGAAGATTTATGATGGTGAATTATGGCTTGATCGCATCACAACAGGCCGTATTCTTCTCCAAAATTCACGCGTACGTGGAAAAATCTCTGCTGCTGATGCAGATTCAGACAAGATTACAATGCTGACACGCAAGGAATGTATGATCCTTAAGGCATTCTCAGATGGAAGCGGTGGGGAACAGAATAAGCAAATAGCGGCAAAATTGTGCATGAGCGAGCACACTTTACGTAATCACCTGACTTCTATATTTAGTAAATTAGGTATTAAGAATCGATTTAGTTTGTTTGCATATGCTAAACAGCATTTCCAACAAGTAGGATCCTCTGTGAACGAGTCAGCTAGAGGTTATTAACACGAGAATGTATTTTCTCGTTTCATCAAACTGACAAAATGTATTAGCAAGTCCAGAACTTGAATTGACTGGGAAATTCACCATGGGGGTGTAAATAATTTTGTGTAAATGGTCATATTGCAGGAAACTGCTTATATATATTTGGAGTAAAAATGACCACACCCAAACCCCTGCCGGCCGGCTTAATTGATAGCCTGCTGGCCGATTACAAAAAGCCAGAAGATTTAATCGGTGAGCATGGTCTTCTCAAGCAACTCACCAAAGCGTTGGTTGAACGTGCCTTGCAAGCAGAAATGGCCGATCATCTTGGTCACGATAAGCACGAAACGGTAGTCAATGCCACTGGCAATACCAGAAATGGTAAAAGCCGTAAGACCCTGAAAGGTGAATTCGGTGAGTTACCCATCGAGATCCCCCGTGACCGTGAGGGCAGCTTCGAGCCTCTGATCATTTCCAAGCATCAGACCCGCTGGGCGGGCTTTGATGACAAGATCCTCTCGCTGTATGCCCGTGGCATGACAGTGCGTGAAATCCAACAGCACCTCACTGAAATGTATGGCGCCGAAGTATCGCCTACGCTCATTTCTACGGTCACTGATGGCGTAATGGATGAAGTGAAGCAGTGGCAATCCCGGCCTCTCGATGCGGTGTATCCTGTGATCTATCTCGATTGTATCCATACCAAAGTTCGTGACGCTGGTAGCGTTCGTACCAAAGCGATTTACCTGGCGATCGGCATTAACATGGAGGGCCATAAAGAAATACTGGGCTTATGGATTGCTCAGACCGAGGGTGCCAAGTTCTGGCTCAGCGTTGTCACTGAACTCAAAAATCGTGGCGTGCAAGATATCTTTATCGCCTGTGTCGATGGCTTAAAGGGCTTTCCCGAAGCGATTGAAACCATCTATCCACATGCCATTGTACAACTCTGTATCGTGCACATGGTTCGTAATAGTCTCAACTACGTCAGCTGGAATAAACGCAAGGAAGTAGCTGCTGATTTACGTTTGGTCTACAGCGCCGCCACGATTGATGAGGCTGAGCACGCGTTAGCCGGCTTTGAAGATAAATGGAACAATGCTTATCCACCGATCGCCCGATCTTGGCGCAATAACTGGCAACGCATCATTCCATTCTTCGACTACCCGCCTGAGATACGGCGCATCATTTATACCACCAATGCGATTGAGTCAGTCAATATGAGCCTACGCAAAGTCAGCAAAAACCGTGGATCGTTTCCCAACGATGAAGCCGTGATCAAATTGTTTTATTTGGCTCTCAGCAATATCGCCAAAAAATGGTCTATGCCACTAAGAGATTGGAAACCGGCACTAAACAGGTTTACTATTCAATTTAACGAAAGAATGCCTCGGCATTATTAACCACCGTTTACACAAAATCTAGGACACCCCCTTCACCATAGCAGCAGAGGTAGTCAGAGAATTTCTAAATTGTTTCAGACAGTTCTTTTATTTTCCTGGTTTATTCATTTTTCTTATGTAGTTCAGCGATTAAATCCTAACGGTGTGCCCGGACTAATTAATTGCTTCCAAATAGCTTATAAGCGCAAGGTCTGAAGGCAGGCTTTATCCCTCACGAGCTACGCTTTGCCGCTCCAAATGTTCCTCTACATCTTTCTGGCTGAACCCAATCGCACTGGCAACGCGATCGGCATGACTGACTTTGGAGATGCCAGCGATCAGGCGGTGTGTCGGCCCTTGTGGCATGAATTCGACTTGCAGATACCGGCCGATACCGTCTTTTTGCAGCAGCTCACAGAGTTCGTGATTGTGCGTGACCAGCAAAGTACTCGCGCCGAGTTTATGGAATCCTTTCAAGATATATTCCGAAATCGTCATTTTTTCTTCAAACGTGGTGCCTTCGGATAATTCATCCAGCACTACCAGGCTGCGTGGCGTGGCATTGAAGAATATTTCCCGCGTACGCTGGAGTTCATGGCCGAAACGTCCCATTGCGGCGCTGAGCTGACCCGGATCGGGCACTTGATAATAGATATGCTCCGCCGGAACCAGCTGCCCTTGCGTGGCGGGAATATAGCAGCCGATTTGCCCGAGTAACTGGATTTGCACGATGGTTTTGCAATACGCTGTTTTGCCGCCGCTGTTCGGACCGGTGATGATCAATACCCGGCCTGCCAGATCGAGATGAACGTCGTTCGGCACATAATCCGGTATTGCTTTGATCAGCAATGGATTTCTGGCCTGGCTGACGGTTAAACGGTGCTGTTTCTCATCGATAATTTCCGGCAAGATTTTGTCGCCGGTACATGATTGTCCATAGCGGTAGAAAGACAGCAACTCGTCGAGTAATCCCAATGCTTCGACCGCTTTAGCCAGACCCGGGCTTTCGCGGAATTGCTTGCGCAGCGGGTAAATGATCGAATCGCGATCGGAAACACCCATGGCCAGCAGGATAATCGGCAGTACCGGCGCGGTCAGCGCCAGAATGCCGTAACTGATATACGACGTGCCAAATTGCGGCATCAGGTTTTCAAAGAAGAATAAGATGCCATAACCGCCGATCAGGAAAGTCAGCATCGGTATAATTTTAAACAGCGAAGGCTGGAAGCGCGAATACAGATCAAAACTGGATTTCTCTTTTTTAGTTTTGAATTTTCCGCCCATCGAATAAACCGGGCCTTTCATCAGCGCGTAAGTTCTCGATTGGCCAAAATCATGAATGGCATCGAGCAGCGTGCGTAAATATGCCGACTGCGGGCGTGGTAGCGCAGCAGCTTTCTCAACCAGATCCACCGCAAATTGAGTACCATCCTGAAACTGCCGGTAGCCGTAGCCGCCGAACTCCAGCTTATCGCTGCGGCTGCTCGGCTCATCGGTTGCAAAACCGCCGGAAAATTCGCCGTACAGCAGATGCTTCAATGACCGTTCGCCGGAAACGACTTTCCCGGTGAATGTAGCCAAAGCGCTATAAAGCTCCGGGTTTGTCTCGATTTCACGCAGCGCGATCTGTTTTTGCTGTATGACCTGCGCATCCTGATCCGGACGGGCTAGCGACTGGTACAACGCCATGCGGCCGGTTTCGGTTTTTGTGTGGTCAATGGCATGAAACAGCGCTTCGGTTTCTATCGCCGCAAATGTTTTCGGATCAAGCGCTTCGTAATCCGCCTCAGCGGGGCGGATATCTTCCATGCTTCGGGGTTGATCGGAGTCGGATAAGATGAATTTTTTGCGCCAGATATCAATCATACGAAAATGTCTATACAAGGTTTTGGATGAATTGCCAGCCAACGGTTTTAAGCGTTGACGAACGTGTAAAATACGCATATTTGCAACGAAACACAACACACGATCACCGGATATCGCACCGACCCTATTCACTCAATCATGCCGCCGCTCAAGAAACCGTTCAAATTAATCAGCTTTGCCCTTATTGCTGGTGCAATCGCACTGGCCGGCTGGTATTACACCCGTCCCAAACCGCTGGAAGTGGAATGGGCCACGATTGCAACCGGTAGTGTCGAAGCCACTATCGTCAACACGCGCGCTGGCACGATCAAATCCTGCCAGCGTTCCGATCTGGCGCCGATTACCGGCGGGCAGATCGCCAAAATCTGGGTGAAGGAAGGCGAGCATGTGCAAAAGGGGCAGGTGTTGCTGGAACTCTGGAGTCAGGATTTGCAGGCGCAACGCGAACTGGCACAGCGGCAGCTAGCGATGGCGCAGGAACGCCGCCGCGAAACCTGCATCCTGGCGGAAAACGCCCGGCGCGAATCGATCCGCACGCAACAATTGGTTGAACAAGGTTTTGTCAGCTCACAACGTGCCGACGATGCCAACGCCAATGCGCGCTCGCGTCAGGCCAGTTGTGAAGCAACCATCGCCGACATCAAACGCGCCGAAGCGCAGATCCGCGTATCGCAAGCCGGAATTGATCGCACCGTGATCATCGCGCCTTTCTCCGGGGTGATTGGCAAAATTTCCGGTGAACTGGGCGAATTCACCACACCATCGCCTCCGGGCATTCCCACCCCGCCAACGATCGATCTGATCGACGATAGCTGTCTGTATGTTACGGCGCCGATGGACGAAGTCGATGCGCCCAAAATCAAAATCGGCCAAGAAGCGCGCATTACGCTGGACGCGATGCCGGGAAAAATTTTCCCCGGCAAAATCCGGCGCATTGCGCCGTACGTGACTGAAATCGAGAAACAGGCGCGTACCGTCGATATCGAAGTGGATTTTCTGCAAGTTCCGGCGGATACCCTGCTGGTGGGTTACAGCGCCGATGTGGAAGTCGTGCTGGAACGCAGGGACGACGTACTGCGTATCCCGACGCAAGCGATCCGGCAAAATAATAAAGTCTGGGTAGTGGATGCCAAAGATCGTCTGGCGGAACAACCGCTGGAAACTGGCCTCAGCAACTGGAGCTTCACCGAAATCCGCGCCGGCCTGAAAGCGGGTGACCGCGTGCTGACCTCGTTTGATCAAGACAAGATCAAAGCCGGTGTTGCGGTGCAACCCAAAAATCCATGATCCGCCTGAGCGCGATTACACGCACATTCCACATGGGCGACCAGACGGTCTATGCATTGAATGGCATCAACCTGAACATCGCTTCAGGTGAATATGTGTCGATCATGGGACCTTCCGGTTCGGGAAAATCGACACTGCTGAATATCATCGGTTTGCTGGACCGGCCTGACAGCGGCCGCTATGAACTCGATGACCGGCTGATCACCGATTTGTCGGAAACGGAGCAAGCGCAAATCCGCCGGGAAAAAATCGGTTTCGTGTTTCAGTCGTTCCACCTGATTCCGCGCTTGACGGCTGCGGAAAATATCGAATTGCCGCTCATCTTGGGCGGCATGCCGCAAGAGCAGCGGCAAATCCGCGTCAATGACGCGTTGCAGGCTTTTGAGCTGAAGCAGCGCGCCAGCCACCGTCCCGCCGAACTTTCCGGCGGGCAGCGCCAGCGTGTGGCGATTGCGCGCGCGACCATCATGCATCCCAGCGTTATTCTGGCGGACGAGCCTACCGGCAATCTGGATCATCAGATCGGCGCCGAAGTAATGGCGCTGCTGGAAAATCTGCATCACACAGGGACTACGCTGATTGTCGTGACGCACGATCGCGAACTAGGTGCGCGGGCGCATCGTCAGATCGGCATGCGCGATGGAAAAATATTAACAGACCAAGCCGATGACGCTGGCTGATACCCTGCAAACGTCGTTTAAAACGGTTGTGAGCTACCGCGTCCGTTCGCTGTTGATCGTTCTGGCGATGGCGTTGGGTGTGGCTGCGGTCGTGGTGTTGACGGCGCTAGGCGACGGTGCGCGGCAATATGTCGTCAACCAGTTTTCTTCCATCGGCACCAATTTACTAGTCGTGCTACCGGGCCGTGCGGAAACGTCAGGTTCGTTTCTCGGCGCCGTGCTCGGCCAAACACCGCGCGATCTGACGTTGAAAGACGCGCAACTGCTGGGCCGGTTGCCGCAAGTGCGGCGCTATGCGCCGCTCAATGTTGGTGCTGCGGAATTATCCGCCGCCAATCGCCTGCGTGAAGTCACGGTGCTGGGCAGCAATGCCGACTTGATACCGATCCGGCACATGAAACTGGCGCAGGGAGGATTTCTGGCGCATGGCACCGAACGCAACGCACAAATCGTGCTGGGCGCAAAAATCGCCAATGAATTCTTTCCCCGCAGCCAGGCCATCGGTCAACGCGTGCGCTTGGGCGATAGCCGGTTCATGGTGTCCGGTGTGCTGGCGGCGCAAGGTGAATCGATGGGGTTTAATACCGATGAAATCGTCATCATTCCGATTGATTATGCGCAAGCCATGTTCAATACCACATCGCTATTTCGTATCCTGATCGAGGCCAAAAACCACAGCGACATTGAGCCGGCCAAGCAGGCCATTTTGGCAACCTTGAAGCAAAGTCACGACGGCGAAGAAGATATTACCGTCATTACGCAGGATGCTATCCTCGCGACCTTTGACCGCATTCTTCATACCATGACGCTGGCAGTTGCCGGAATTGCCGCGATCAGTTTGATTGTTGCCGGTATCCTGGTCATGAACGTGATGCTGGTGGCGGTCAATCAGCGTACGGCGGAGATCGGCTTGCTGAAAGCCATCGGCGCAACATCCCGCGATATCCGCCGGTTATTTTTCGCCGAAGCGGTGTGGTTGTCGTTTGCCGGTGCCATTTTCGGATTTCTGCTGGGGCAATTCGGCAGCTTGATGTTACGCCTGGCTTATCCGCAGCTTCCTGCCTGGGCGCCAGCCTGGGCTTCGATAGCCGGAATCCTGGTGGCGCTGATTACCGGTATCGTGGCCTGTCTTTGGCCCGCTAGCCAAGCGGCCCGGCTCGACGCCGTGAAGGCTTTGAGTAAACGCTAAACAAGCGATGAATATTGTCGACACCTTCCAATTTGCTTTCCGGTCGTTAACGGCGCATCGGCTGCGCACTATTTTGTCGGCATCCGGAATTGCCATCGGTATTGCCGCTGTGGTTTTGCTGACTGCGATCGGTGATGGCGTGCAGCGTTTTGTGCTGGCGGAATTCACGCAGTTCGGCACCAATATCGTTACGATTACGCCGGGAAAAATCAACACGCACGGCGGTTCGCTCGGCGCGATCGGCAGCGCGCGGCTGCTGACCATTGACGATGCCATTGCATTGAGGCAAAGCCGCTACGCGCAATACACCAATGCCAGCGTGACCGGTAACGCGGAAATCCGCGCGCAAGGCCGCAGCCGCCGCGTAACAGCGTACGGCCAGGGACCTGATTTTGCGCGGGCGTTCAACATGCAAGTCGCTATCGGGCAATTTCTGCCCGATGACGATCCGCGCAATCCGCGCGCGTACGCCGTGCTCGGCGCTAAAGTGCGCAACGAATTGTTTGGCGATGCCAATCCGCTGGGTGCATTGCTGCAAGTCGGCGGGACGCGCTTTCGGGTCATCGGTGTGATGGCGTCGAAAGGCAATGTGCTCGGTTTTGATTTTGACGATACGGTTTTTGTGCCTACGGCCCGGGCTTTGGAAGTATTCAACCGGCAAGGCGTGATGGAAATCAATTTTTCCTATCACCCGGATGCGCCGGTGCAAGCCGTGGTCGAGGACATTAACCGCATTCTGGTTGCACGGCACGGGCGCGAGGATTTCACCGTCAAGCCGCAACAGCAGATGCTCAGTACGTTATCCACTGTGCTCAGTGTGTTGAAGTTCGCGGTCGCCGCGCTGGGCGGTATTTCGCTGATTGTCGGCGCGGTCGGTATGATCACGCTGATGCATATCGCCGTTTCCGAGCGGGTATCGGAAATCGGTTTGCTCACCGCATTGGGCGCTACGCGCGGGCGCATCCGTCTGTTGTTTTTGCTGGAATCGACCGCGTTGTCCACCATCGGTGGCTTGGCGGGGCTGCTCATCGGATCGGGTATCGCCGGGTTGCTCAAACTGCTGATCAGCGGATTGCCGGTGAATATTCCGTGGAATTTTGTATTCGCTGCGCTCGGTTTGTCGCTGGTGATCGGTCTTGCCGCGGGCGTGGTACCGGCGATGCGCGCGGCAAAATTGAATCCGGTGGATGCCTTGCGCACCGATTAGGCATCGATTTGTCCGGTTGCAGCGCCGGGCTAAATGGCAATAGACAATGTCATGCGCTCGTTTTGGGTTGATATATAATCGAGCGGACTTCGTTCATACAAGGGTGGGTGCGGTGTGTTGGCACGTAAACAACGCCTGAAAAGCGCGATCAAACTCTGTAATCTCGTAGTACTGACCCATTTAGGCATTGCCTCTTGCCATGCGGTTAACTTCATCTACAAGGGCGGTCCCAGGATCAAGAGCGATGACGGCAATTTCGAAATTGGACTGAACGGCCGCGGGCACTTCGATGTGCACTCGCTCTATCCGGACCAGGCAAACCCGGATTATCCCGCCTTTGGCAGCCAGCTGTTGAGCGGCAATGACCGCGACGGATTCAACTGGCGCAGAACCTACGCCACCATCACGGGAAAAATTTACGGCGTTAGTTTTAAATTCGAGAATGATTTCGCAGTCAATGCAACCACGGCTTTTCCACATAGCCTGCGCGAAGCTTGGGTAGCCGCCAAACTCGGTCCCGGGCAGCTGACTGTCGGGCAATTCAAGCCATACCGGGGACTGGAGGAGATCACCAGCTCCAACGAGATCACTCTCATGGAACGCCCGTCCACGTCATCCACAGGCATCTACAGCGGGCGGCAGTTTTTAAGCGGCATCGGTTATCGCGGGATGGTCAAGGATAATCTGGGTTTCGGTATGTATGTCATGAGCCTGTCGCATTTCGGTTTGCCGCTGGAAGGCATTAGCTATGGCGGGCGGGCGGTGTGGCTGCCGGTCGATAAGGAAGGCCATATTGTGCATCTCGGGCTTTCCGCCAGCCGGGACACTGCCAATAAAGACTCGCTGCAAGCTCGTGCTGTCGATATTTATGGCGGACGCCAGGGCATCAGTCAATCGCTGGGCATTGCCGGATCCAGCCCGGGTGCGCCGAGTCACAACAGTCAATCGACTTTTGCTGCGGAGGCGGCGTATTCCGCCGGGCCGTTTACGCTGCAAAGCGAATATGCCATTACACGGCTCGATAATACGCATCAGGTAAACAGCAGCACTAAGGATTCCACTGTCCAAGCGTTCTACGTGCAGGCAAGCTGGTTTGTCACCGGGGAACATGCCGTGTATCGAAAAGACCGTGGCGCTTTCGGTAAACCCCAACCGGGCGGCAAATGGGGGGCGCTGGAATTGGCCGGGCGTTACGATCTGGCGGAAAATTTCAGTCAAAGTCTCAGCGCCAATCCGTGCCGCAGCGGCACGTCAAAATGCCAGGTTGAAGTCATTACGCTGGGTTTGAATTGGTATCCCTATCCGAATACCCGCCTCATGTTCAATTACTATCTGACCGAAGCCATGCGTGGTAATGCTGGCATAGGCACTGCGGCGCGTACCGATCATCTATCGGTTTTTTCTTTCCGCACCCAAATCAGTTTCTAATGCGCGAAGTAAGATAGAATAAACTTTGCTATCCGTTCATGCAGCCAACAATGATTGAGGAGATCACCATGCGCATTTTGCTCGTTTTACTCATAACTTTTTTGATGAACCCCGTTTATGCCGCTTGCAACAGTTCGCTGTTGGATCAGAATTTCCGCAAACTGGCGGGAACCGATACGGTGAATTTGTGCGAAAGCTACGCTGGCAAAGTATTGCTCGTCGTTAACACTGCCAGTAAATGCGGTTACACGCCGCAGTACGAAGGTCTGGAGCAGCTGTACGAAAAATACGAGTCCAAAGGGCTGGTGGTTTTGGGTTTCCCGTCCAACGATTTCATGGGACAGGAACCGGGAACCGAAACGCAAATCCAGGATTTTTGCCGACTGACCTACGATGTCAAATTCCCGATGTTTGAAAAAACGACAGTGAAGAAAGGTGACGCGCACCCTTTTTATGTGCGGCTGGCAGAGTTGTCGGGTACTTATCCAACTTGGAATTTCCAGAAATACCTGATCGGGCGTGACGGCAAATTGATCACGCATTTCACGCC
Source organism: Nitrosomonas sp. Is24 (assembly GCF_033063335.1). Classification (NCBI taxonomy): domain Bacteria; kingdom Pseudomonadati; phylum Pseudomonadota; class Betaproteobacteria; order Nitrosomonadales; family Nitrosomonadaceae; genus Nitrosomonas; species Nitrosomonas sp. Is24. The sequence goes on from NZ_JAWJZG010000001.1 coordinate 880,349, forward strand.
GCACACCAAGCCCTCCGATCCTGCGGTAGTGTCGGCGATCGAACAGGCTTTGCAACAGTAACGCGATGAACCGGGAACCTGATTCTTCAGGTAATTCAGGCGAACAGAAGCCGGGAATCAGCATTGCCTCGATTCTGGGATTGTCGGTGTTTTTGGGATTAATCACCGGTGCCGGGGCCGGTGTTTCGTTAATCCTGCCAGTCACGCTGATTTCCGCGCTCATTCTCTATTTCAACCGGGATAAGATTGCCGCCGCTGACGTGAAAAAGAGCACGCAATCGCACGCCAAGCCAGCGAAGAGTCATTATGCCTGGCCGGAACCGGGTGAATTTGCCTGCACCGTCTCGGCAGCGCCGTATCAGATGGCAATCGAGCAGTTGATGCAGGAAAATAGTATCCATTTTGAAACCGCCACGGCCCCACAATCGTATGACTTCAAAGTCGAACTGATCCCCGACGCGAGCAATCCTTTCGATACCGACGTCGTGCGCGTTGAAATCCACAACCATACCATCGGCCACTTCAGCCGCCAGCAAGCGCACAGTTTCCGGGACAGACTCAAGGAAAAGGAACTAGAGGATCAAATCACGACGTGCCGTGCGATATTGACACGGAATAACGAAACGGATGGCAAAAAACTGGGTTATGGCGTGAGGTTGGATATTGATATCTAGTGTCAGTCCGGTGATATAGTTAGAATAATTATCTATATGAATGAATTTGATAATTTTTTATAAAACTTCCCTCAGGTAATAGCCCACCTTGGCTGCCAGCGGATTGGTTTTGCCAAGATTTTCGTAGATCAGCTCGAGCTTGCTGGTTTCCTCCCATCAGCCGGTGATCATTCGGATTGCCTGGTGGCCGATAGCCTGAATGGTCTTGCAAGCGTGAATTTCACGTTTGCCGGTTTAGGTGGTGAATTGGGTATCGATCTTAGTACCGAAGGCGGCAAAATTTCTTTCATGGTGATAACCGCGGTTGCCGAACCGGAAACCTATGCGATGCAGTTGGCCAGTTTAGGGCTGGTGAGCTTTATGTCATACCGAAGAAAACAGCAAAAGCTGCCTGATTTTTGTTCCTGTTGGTAGGACTAACAACCCGGCTTCGGCTGGGTTTTTTGTTTGGGGTTTTCTTGACTTCAAGAACTGCCTGCATACAATGTATGTATGATTGAGTTCGAATGGGATACCAATAAGGCGGTTTCAAACCTGAAGAAACATGGAATATCTTTTGAAGAAGCGCAATCCGTATTTTATGATGATTTTGCAGTGCAGTTTTTTGATGAGGATTCTGTTTCAGAAGATCGGTTTTTGATGCTTGGAATGAGTAACGAAGCCCGAATATTGATCATTTGCTACTGCGAGCGGGATTCAGGAAATGTCATCCGGATTATATCGGCGCGAAAAGCAACGCAATCGGAACGTAAATTTTATCGTGGTGAAGTGTTATGAAAGCTGAGTATGATTTGTCAAAAATGAAATCCCGTAAGAATCCGTATGCTGCCAAGCTTAAGAAATCCGTGACGATGCGGTTGAGCGAGGATGTCATCGGTTATTTCAAGAAAATGGCCGATGAAACGGGAGTGCCTTACCAAAGTCTTATCAATTTGTACTTAAGGGATTGCGTTTCCCAGCATCGAAAAATCGATATTACCTGGCAAAATAAATCACAGGTTTCGTGATTGTTTTTTTATCATGATTACGCATGAGAGAAACAGTTGTCTTTCAAACGTAAACTTCTTCACTCGCACTGGTTTGAGCGAAGAAGTTTACTGATGAAGTGGTGAACCGGTAACAGACTTAATTCACGCGAATGCCAATATACGTGGCGTTATTGGTTTCACTGCGTTCACTATAGGCATTGTTGTAATCGATGATGGCGCCGACCCAATAGGTTTGTCCGCTGACCAGATCGGTTGGAATGACCAGGGAGGTATTGAATGTGGTGTCCGGAAAGCCTCTGTATAAAGTGACATTGCCTTCGCCCAGGAACCGGTCGGCTACGCTGATGATGTCATTGCTGGACAGGTAATAGCCCACCTTCGCGGACAGCGGACTGGTTTTGCCAAGGTTTTCATAGGTCAGTTCGAGCTTGATGGTTTGCCCTTTGTTGACGCGGTACACGGGCTCAGCCGTGCCAGCCACTTTCGCCAGTTCGATATTCGATGTATCGAGAATGCGGGTGCGGCCATGCGTACTGTATTCGCCGCTGCTGCCGGTATGTTTCCAATGCACCACGCCGAGATCTTCCGGGCCGCCTGTCCATAAACCGTACACCGCTACCAATCCATTGTTGGCATCCTCGCCGCTGTAAGCAGTTGCAGTCGCACCGTTGGCGTGGATATGCGTCCAGTCGGATCCCATGATGTTATAGGTATTGGCGGTATGCGCCAATCCGGCGGCATGGCCGAATTCGTGCATGGCAGTCGTTTGGAATGGCCGGTTCGCCCCGCCGTATGGCCACAGGCTGGTTTTGCTGGTGGTGTAGTGAAAAGCCACGCTGTTATTGAATATGACATCCGCTTCTTTCAGCGTGCAATCGCCTTTGAACCACACATAAGTGACTGCCGGATAGGTGCCGATGTTCGGACCGTTATTAGCTTCCCACCAGGCTTCGTTTTCATTGTTGTTGGCGGCAACGGCGGGTTCGTTCCAAACCACGCCGAAGCTCAGGTTGCTGGGATTGCCGTTCCAATGTGAAACCACCGAGGACAGAGCATCCCGCCACGGGCCTACGGGAAAGCCGACGGATGATGCGCGGACGGTGTAATTGTTGCCACTCCATTTGGTTGAATTGCCGCCGCATTTGATCGTGGTGTAAGCGAATGCCTGCTGAGTCATGGTGGCCAGAAACAGCGCGGCAAGTAATTGGTTGAATCGCGATGCGTTCATGATAAGTCTCCTAATCGTTGGTTCCTGCTGTGAATGCAGTGTTCAGATTCCGTGTGAAAATGCGTTTTAATGTTTGCGGATCGCCATTTCTTCCGGGCGTATCGCTTCCGGATCAAGCTTGTGGATAACCGGTGTCACAGCCGGTGCGGCCAGCGGTTTTGCTTTTCCAATGGAGAATCGTTCATGAACCGGAACGCTTCTGGCTGCTTTGAGGGTACTGAGCGCTTGCGGGGTATAGTGCTGATTCACGCTGTCGCCAAGGAATTTACGGAATTGCACCGGTGTCAGTTTTTTAGCATCGGCTGGCGGAGTCCATTCCACTTTGTTTTCGGTTTCAAAGGTAAACTCGTGGACACCGATGCGGTGGGTTACGCTTTTCTTTTCTTCATTAAATTTGCCTTGGTCGAGCTGGCCGTTGCTCAGCAACCAGATTTCTTGCCAGGCATCCGAGTGCACGGCGTCTTTGCTGATGCGGAAACGGCCAAAATTACCACCGACTACCGGCGAAATTTCCACGCCATTGCCGCGCACGAATACGATGTCCTGATCGCCTGCTTGAAATAGCGGTACACCCGGAATAATCAGGGTATTGCCGGCATCGTCAGGCCCGCCGCGGAAGCGTAGCGTGATCAATTTATCTTCACTGGAGCGGCCTTTGAAGTTTTTTGTGATCTCGTAAGTAACATAGGTGTGCGGCATAGCGACATCGTCCGCTTTCAGAACATCCGAGGTGCGGTATTCGACATTGACCACCGTGCCTTCAAAAATCAGATCGGCGTTGTGCACCAGCTCCGAGGTGTTGGTGCCGTCCGCGTGCGACGCAAACGTGTGCGTGATAACCATCGACAGGGTCAAACCCAGAATCGCTGCTGCTAGTGTTTTTACTTTCATCATAGTTCTCCTCAAACGGGGTGGATCATTGCGTTGCTGAACCGGTTTTACATAAAACCGTAAAAATTAAAGCAGATGCCAAAAGATAAGATTTTTTGCCGGCTCAGTCAGTGACAAAAACCACAGTCCCATGCCGTCAAATGAATGCGTTGCAGTTTATGATGGATTTTTAATGAGATAGAAATGGATCTGTGCTGCTATAACTGCGTTTATTATGATTAGCAGTCAATTGCACAAGTGATCAACCCGGTTTTAACCATCGATGAAAACGCGTATGCTCACGCTGACGGCATAGAGAAAGGGGATAACGCGTGCATACCATCGGTAAATTCGTGCTTGGTATGATGGAGCCATTGCGGCCAAAATTGATCATTGGCGACGCGATAACCACGATTTTCTTGCCGCTCATATGTTTGAATTGATTATATAAGTCAGATGCTTCTTTACTTTGATCCTATTAGGCAATAGGATAAGTAATCAGTAGGGAGTTGGTATAAAAGCAGAAAAACGCACGGAAGAAGAAAATGCAAGAGCTACTGGTGTTGCGACGTATGGAGCCTTGCTAAGCACACCAAGTGCGGTGCTTTTGGATCTTATTTGGTATGTAACAAATCAAAATTTAAACTTGCTGTAATGTAAATGCTGTATTTCACCCTATTAAAATGATTGATTTGTCTGTCTGATCGACTCGTCTGTCGTGACGAGCTTGGAATCTTGATGGAATGCAATTAAAAGCACCAGACTAAGAAATAACTATCGGTATATTTAATCTCTTCGGGTTATATTCTCCACTTGCTTTCGGCGGTTTTTTTATTTAACGAATTAAAGCTCATGGCTCCTGATTAATGATGGGACTCGATACTGACGCTTCACATCGCTTTAACACCAATCCCAGAGTCAGATTATCGGCCAGGGAAATCGAAAGCATCCACTTTGTGGTGCATCGCTTGCTGGGAGATGGTGCGCGTATTCGCATTTTTGGTTCTAGAGCGCGGTTGGATGAGAAGGGTGGAGATATCGATTTGCTGATCGAAACGGAACAGAAATTGGCTGATCGGGTTTTGACCACATGCCGGTTGACGAGTCAATTGCAGCTGCAACTCGGTGATCAGAAAATCGATGTCATCATCATTGACCCGGAGACACGGGAACAGCCAATCCATCAGATCGCGCGCCAAACCGGTGTAATCTTATGACAGTGGATACGCTCAAAATCGAATCAACCAGGTTGCTGAGTTTATTGAAAATAGTGCGGCGCGAAGGTGCATTGCTGCAGAAAACGGATACGCGGTTATTCACGATGGAACTGGATGCTGCGTGGGTGGAGCGGCTGGAAAACGATGATGATCTGGCGGAACGTCTCGATGCGTTTGTATCGCGTTTTGGCCGGATGCAGGATACTGTGGGAGATAAACTGATACCGGCTCTACTCCGGTCGATGGCGGAAAAAACCGGCAGTGCGTTGGATAACCTGAATCGGGCTGAGAAACTCGGTTTGTTGCCGTCGGTCGAGCATTGGTTGAATGCGCGTAATTTGCGCAATAAGTTGATCCACGAGTATGTGTCCGATCCTGAAGAATTTGCCGCAGCATTGAACAAAGCGCATGCGACGGTTTCATTACTGGTTACCGTCTACAATAGCATTAATCGTTATGCTCGCTCGCGTATTCCGGCGGCGGAGTGGCCGGAATTATTACCTTAAGGAGAAGTGATATCCATGAAAATCCATGAATACCAAGCCAAGGAAATTTTACGGCAATACGGCGTTGCAACACCGCAAGGCATTGCGTGTTTCAGTGTCGACGAAGCGGTGAATGCCGCTAAGCAGCTAGGCGGTGATGTGTGGGCGGTTAAGGCGCAGATTTATGCTGGCGGGCGCGGTAAGGGCGGCGGGGTGAAGGTGGCGCGGTCGTTGGACGAAGTGCGGCAGCGTGCTGGGGAGATTTTGGGCATGCGGCTGGTGACGCATCAGACCGGCGCGGAAGGGCAAATCGTGCATCGCCTTTTCATCGAGCAGGGTGTGAAGATTGAGAAAGAATTTTATGCCGGTATGGTGGCCGATCGGCGCCAGCAGCGCGTGTGTTTGATGGCGAGTTCCGAAGGCGGCATGGAGATCGAAAAAGTAGCTGCCGAGACGCCGGAGAAGATTCATAAAGTGTTTATCGATCCCATCGCAGGATTGAGTGAGCAGCAGGCGCAGGACATCGCGCAAAAAATCGGCATTCCGGCACAGAGCTTGCCGGGCGCTGTGACGTTGCTGCAAGGATTGTACCGGGCGTTCGATGAAACCGACGCATCGTTGCTGGAGATTAATCCGCTGGCGTTGACTGCGGAAAAACAAGTGATCGCGCTCGATGCCAAAATGAATTTTGATGATAACGCACTGTTTCGTCACCCAGAAGTCGTCGCGTTGCGCGATCTGGATGAGGAAGATCCGGTCGAGATCGAAGCCTCTAAACACGAATTATCGTATATCCCGCTCGATGGCAATATCGGTTGCCTGGTGAACGGTGCTGGCCTGGCGATGGCAACGATGGATATCATCAAACTATACGGCGGCAACCCGGCTAATTTTCTCGATGTGGGTGGCGGTGCGACGGCGGAAAAAGTCACCGAGGCGTTCAAGCTGATGCTGCGTAATCCCAAATTGCAGGCGATTTTGGTGAATATCTTTGGCGGCATCATGAAATGCGACGTGATTGCGCAAGGTGTGGTCGCCGCGGCGCGCGAGGTGCAGTTGAACGTGCCGTTGGTGGTGCGTCTGGAAGGCACCAACGTCGATCTCGGCAAGCAGATTCTCGCCGATTCCGGTTTGCCGATCATTTCGGCGACGGATATGGCCGATGCGGCGCAAAAAGCGGTCAATGCGGCGAAGTCGAAACCATCTTCGTGCGGTTGTCAGAGTTAATCATTTCAGGAGCAAAATATGTCTATTCTGATCAATCGCAACAGCCGCGTCATGACGCAGGGCATAACCGGAAAAACCGGGCAATTTCACACCCGTATGTGCCGCGACTACGCCAACGGCAAGGAATGCTTCGTTGCGGGGGTGAATCCGCGCAAACCGGGTGAGGATTTTGAAGGCATTCCCATTTATGCCACCGTTAAGGAAGCCAAACAACAAACCGGCGCCAATGTGTCGGTGATTTATGTGCCGCCGCCGTTTGCCGCTGCGGCGATCGACGAAGCGGTGGAAGCCGAGCTGGATTTGGTGATTTGTATCACCGAAGGCATTCCGGTGCGCGATATGATTCGCACACGTTATAAAATGCAAGGTAAGAAAACCCGGCTGATCGGCCCGAATTGCCCCGGTATCATCACGCCGGATGAGCTCAAGATCGGTATCATGCCCGGTTATATTCACAAAAAGGGCCGTATCGGCGTGGTGTCGCGTTCCGGCACGTTGACCTACGAGGCGGTGGCGCAGTTGATGGCGCTCGGACTCGGGCAATCTACTTGCATCGGCATCGGCGGCGATCCGGTTAACGGTCTGAAACATCTCGATGTGTTGCAATTGTTCAACGACGACGACGAAACCGACGCGGTGTTGATGGTCGGAGAAATCGGCGGCAGCGATGAGGAGGATTGCGCGCGCTGGGTCAAGGAAAATATGCGCAAACCGGTAGCCGGGTTCATCGCCGGGGTGACCGCGCCACCCGGTAAACGCATGGGCCACGCCGGTGCGATCATTTCCGGCGGCAAGGGTACGGCACAGGAAAAGCTCGATGTGATGGAATCCTGCGGTATCAAAGTCACGCGCAATCCGGCTGAAATGGGTAAATTGTTGAAATCGGTTTTGTAGTTTATTGAATAATGAGCAAAGGTACATTCATGCATTTTCGTTTATCGTTTTTCGTCATTCTTTTCACTATCATCGTTTCCGCGTGCAGCACAATGCCTGATAAGCAGCATCCGTTGTCCGATAAGCAACTGCCACTGCCCGGTAAGAAGCCGGAGCGCCCGGCAGGTCCGTTGCCGGAAAGCGCCAAACCCAAATACAACCTGACCGGTTATCCGGAAAATACGCAGCAGGGCTATATCGATGGCTGTGAAACCGCGAAAAGAACCAGTTGGGCTTTCAAAGACCTGAATCGCTATGACAAAGACGGGCAATACCGCATGGGTTGGGATGACGGCTTTGCTTTGTGTACGGGGAAGAAATAGTGCTTTTCAGTAACTAACCGCAATGTCCCGCCTTTATTTCTGCTTTAGTCTGTTGCTTCTGCAAAGCATCCTGCCGGTTGCTGCTTTTTCGCAAGGATTGCCGCCAACTGTTAAGCAAAAACTGCAACAACTGGCTATTCCGGAGACAGCAACCGGTGTGTACGTGCAGGAGATTGGCAAGAATCAGCCGATTGTCGCGGTCAATGCGGATGCGGCGATGAATCCGGCGTCGGTTATGAAATTGCTGACGACGTATGCCGGACTGGAATTACTCGGTCCGGCGTATACCTGGCCGACCATGCTGTACGCCAATGGCAAGATGGCTGACGGCGTATTGCAGGGTGATCTGATCATCAAAGGGTACGGCGATCCCAAGCTGGATCTGGAGAATTTCTGGCTGCTGATTCATCGGCTACGGCAAACCGGATTGCATGAGATCAAAGGCAATTTGATTCTCGATCACTCGCATTACGACATTCCCGCCGACGATCCGGGCGAGTTCGACGGACAACCCTATCGCACGTATAACGTGCTGCCGGAAGCGTTGCTGGTGAATTACCGCACCTCGACCATTCACCTGTTTCCGGAACCGGACAGAAATTCGGTGCGTGTGGTGGTCGATCCCTTACCGGAATCTTTGCGGGTGGAGAATAATTTAAAGCTTACCCAAGGTAAGTGCGGCGATTGGCAAAATCTGCTGACGATTGAGGTTGTTCCCGGCAAGGAAGAGAAAAATGATTTTACCGTGGCTTTGAACGGGAGTTTTTCCCGGCAGTGCGGCAAACAGTCGTATATGTTGAGTCTGCAAGACAGCGCTGTGTATACCCGCGACCTGTTTAAACGCTTATGGGCGCAGCAGGGCGGGCTATTTGACGGCGATGTGGTGCTGGGCCGGACGCCGCAGAATTTACCGCCGCTGAAAATTTATCAATCTCCGCCGCTGGCGGATATCATCCGCGGCATCAATAAATACAGTAACAATATCGCTGCGCGCCAGCTGTATTTGACACTAGGCACGGGCGATGTGGTCAGCAATAACTCTACCGCGACACTGGCCAAATCGGAGGTGGCAATCCGGCAATGGCTGGCATCCAAGCAACTGAGTTTTCCGGAATTGGTGGTGGAAAACGGTTCCGGCTTATCGCGCAGGGAACAGATCAGCGCGCGGCATATGGGGCAGTTGCTGTTGACTGCATTTAACAGCCCGGTGATGCCGGAGTTTATTTCTTCGCTGCCGATTGCGGCGGTTGACGGCACGCTGAAAAACCGTTTTACCGATACCCCGGTGAAAGGATTGGCGCATATGAAAACCGGCGCGCTCAACAATGTGCGTGCCTTGGCGGGTTATCTGCTGGATAAATCGGGGCGGCGCGTCATCGTGGTTTTTTTTGTCAATCACGAGCAAGCCGGACAGTCCCGCGCCGTCATGGATACGCTGGTGCAGTGGGTGTATAACCGGCAATAGGCTTTTCCCTACGATAAATAGGCCTATTGCTTCAAATGCTTTTTCGGCGTAGAGTTTCGACTCAAGGTAGGTGATCTATTTTGAAATCAGGTGTTTCCTTTCAACCCTCGAGGGAGTGCACAAAATGATGAATGAATATAAGTCTCTCAACGTGAAATGCCTATCCGGCACTGTACACATTTCCCATCCCCTGCCGTCCATTCCAGTCACGTTCGATTCTCCCGCGCTGGAAGTAATGACCGATTTACGCACCATTCATGCCGCAGTTATTGCACCTGGCGTACCGATGGAAATTGCCAATACTTACATGATGCAACGCGGTATCCGGACGCTGCTGGTCATGAACAATGACAATACGCTGGCCGGAATCATCACGGCTACCGATATTCTGGGCGAGAAGCCGATGCGCTTTATTCAGGAGCGTGGCGTGAAGCACCATGAAATTCTGGTGATGGACATCATGACACCACTGGATAAACTGGAAGCCATTTCGCTGGATGAGGTGGTGCATGCGCGGGTCGGTAATATTGTCGCCAGTTTGCGCGAAAGCGGCCGGTTGCATGCACTGGTGATCGACGATAACACCATCGGGCTGCCCAGGATTTGCGGTATTTTTTCCTGGACGCAAATAGAGAAACAATTGGGTATGATCATTTCCCCCAACAATGTTGCGAAGAGCTTTGCGGAAATCGAATCGACATTGATTGCCAGCTAGATCCGGAATTCATTCAAGCAAACAAAGAAGCAGCGCGATTTGATTCCGTTTACGGCTACTGGAATGGAGCCATGAACGGAATCACCATTTTCTGTTCAGATTTTACTATCCAAACCATTCTCGGCAATTTCCGCCGCGCGAAGAATAGCTTTGGCTTTATTCTGCGTTTCTATCCATTCGTTTTGCGGCACCGAATCGGCAACGATTCCCGCGCCTGCCTGGACATGCAGTGTGCCGTCTTTGATGACAGCGGTGCGGATGGCGATAGCCAAGTCCATATCGCCGTTGAAACCGAGATAGCCGACCGCTCCCGCATACACACCGCGTTTGGAGACTTCCAGCTCGTCGATAATTTCCATTGCGCGTACTTTCGGCGCGCCGCTGACGGTGCCGGCCGGGAAGGTCGCGCGCAGCACGTCGATGGCGCTGAGCTCAGGTTTTAATTTACCTTCCACGTTAGACACGATGTGCATCACGTGTGAGTAGTTTTCGATTTGCATTTTTTCCGTCACTTTAACCGTTCCGGTTTGCGCGACGCGGCCAATGTCGTTGCGGCCTAAATCCATCAGCATGACGTGTTCGGCGATTTCTTTCGGATCGGCTAACAGATCGGCTGCCAATTCAGCATCTTCCTGCGGATTTTTGCCGCGTGGACGTGTGCCTGCAATCGGCCGGACGGTTACGTTACCGCTTTCAAGGCGTACCAGAATCTCGGGTGAAGCGCCGACGACATGGAAATCATCGAAGTGATAAAAGAACATGTACGGCGATGGATTGAGGCTGCGCAACGCGCGATACAGCGCCAGCGGCGATGCGCCGAAAGGCTTGCTGGTGCGCTGCGATAGCACGACTTGCATAATATCGCCGTCGTAAATGTAGCGTTTGGCCCGCTCCACCGCGGCTTTGAAATCCGCTTCGGGAAATTCGGGAACGGCAGCAGCGGAAGCAACCGCTTGTTCGGTCGGAATCGTAATCGGCTGACGCAGATTGGCCAGCAGTGTTCTCAGACGATTTTGCCCGTCCGCATAAGCATTCTTATTTTCCGGATTCACATAAACGATCAGGTACAGCTTGCCGGAAAGATTGTCCACCACCGCGAGTTCTTCCGATAGCAGCAGCAGCATGTCCGGCGTATTGAGAGCATCCGGTTTGGCGTAACCCTGCAATTTGTGCTCGATGTAACGCACGGTATCGTACGAGAAGTAACCGGCCAGGCCGCCGCAGAAACGCGATTTTCCGGCCGGGCAGGGTGCCGCTTTGAATTGCGCCAGATAGGATTCGACAAAAACCAAGGGATTACTGACAGTAACTGTTTCCGATGAATCCGGACTGATCGTGGTAACCGAATTTTCACGTGCTTCGATACGCGTTGTTGCCGGTAAGCCGATGATCGAAAACCGGCCGAAACGCTCACCGCCTTGCACCGATTCCAGCAAATAAGAATAAGGCTGGTTCGCCAGCTTCAGATAGATGGATAGCGGTGTATCGAGATCGGCAAAAGTTTCCAGTACAACCGGAATGCGGTTGTATCCTTGCTGCGCAAGCTGATCAAATTCGGCTTCGGTCATGTGCGCAGTCAGGGCAGTTTGGTAATCAATTTGGATGCATCCACCAGTGACTCGACGATGGCATCACAATCGAGCTCGTACACGTTACGCCCTTCGTTATAACCATAGGTAACACAGAACACGTGACAGCCCGCCGCGCGAGCGGCGATAGCGTCGTTCAGCGAGTCACCGATCAGCAGCGCTTCGTGCGGTTGTGCGTTGAAGTGCTTGCAGATATGCGTCAGCGGCAGCGGATCCGGTTTTTTCTTCGGTAGGCTGTCGCCGGACAGAATGATTTCGAATTTGTCGAACAATCCGGTGGCGCGCAGCAGTGGCAGCGTGAATGCTTCCGCTTTATTGGTAATGCAAGCCAGTCTGAAACCGGCTTGCTGTAGTGCTTCCACACCTTCAACCACACCCGGGTAGGGGCGTGTGTTCCGGCTCAGATTGTTCGCGTAGTGTTGTTCATAAATCGGCAGCGCTTTGGCAAACAAAGCGGCATCCGGTTCACCATCGAGCTGGCCGGTCAAAGTGCGTTTGACCAGCTTTTGTATGCCTTTGCCGATATACGAGCGGATCGTTGCCGTCGATTGCTCCGGCATATTCAGATCTTTCAACATCAGGTTCGCGGATAACGCGAGATCCTCGGCGGTGTCGAGCAGCGTGCCATCGAGATCGATCATGATGACTTTGACCGCTAACGGAGGCTCGATTTTTCTTGCCGGAGCGTTTGTGTTGCTAGAGAGACTTGGGTTCATTGGAATACAGGAAACAGCCGTTTCAGTGAGTTAAACTTTTGCCAATTCAGCGCGGAATGCAGCCAGGATGGAATCGTAGCGATGCGGATCGGCGTCCTTGCCAGCTTGATAAATAGCGGATCCGGCGACAAAAGTATCGGCACCGGCGCGAGCGATTTCGGCAATGTTGTCAACTTTCACGCCACCGTCGATTTCCAGCAGAATGTCTCTGCCACTCGCATCGATGCGCTTTCTAACGGCGCGCAGTTTGTTCAGCGCTTCGGGAATGAATTTCTGTCCGCCAAAACCGGGGTTGACCGACATAATCAGAACCAAATCCAGTTTGTCGAGCACATGATCCAGATAATGCAGCGGTGTGGCCGGGTTAAATACCAATCCCGCCTTGCAGCCTTGTTCCTTGATCAAGCCAATGGTGCGGTCGATATGGTTGGACGCTTCCGGGTGAAACGAAATGATGTTGGCGCCGGCTTTGGCGAAGTCGGGAATAATTCTATCCACGGGTTCGACCATCAAATGCACATCGATCATGGCATCGGTGACCGGGCGAATGGCTTCGCAAACCAAGGGGCCGATGGTGAGATTCGGTACATAGTGATTGTCCATCACGTCAAAATGAACGATATCCGCGCCTGAATCAATCACATCGGCGATCTCTTGACCTAGTTTGGCAAAATTGGCGGAAAGGATGCTGGGGGCGATGCGGTACATGGAAAAAACCTCTCAATTAGCAAATCCGGTATTTTAACCGCAAATGACAAGCTGCGCGTAACAGAGTGAAAATTATTGCGTAAATTATTCCCATCGATACGTCTTAAACTTTTTCTTGGTAAACTACTGCCAAAAGTAAAAACAACCTGGACTGCAAGATGACCGAAGAGAAGAAGTACGAAATCGATGTTACGGTACGCACGTTGTATCTGCCCGATCAATCGGATGAAGAAGCGGATAGGCATGTGTTCGCCTATACCATTACCATAGCCAATAACGGTACGGTGGCTTCCCAGCTGATCAGCCGGCACTGGATCATCGATAATGGCGATGGCACTACGCAGGAAGTGCGCGGGTTGGGCGTTGTGGGCGAGCAACCCTTGCTGAAGCCGGGCGATAGCTTTGAATACACCAGCGGAACGGTCATTTCGACATCGGTCGGTTCAATGAAAGGAAGCTACCAGATGGCGGCGGAAGATGGCTATCACTTTGATGTTGCGATACCGGAATTCATTCTGAGCGCGCCGAGAATTTTGCATTAGTGCGCCCGGATTTTTTGTTTAATTTCATGCTTGATATTTTCACGCTACCGGTATTTTGATGGTCGGAAAACTGTATTTAATCCCAACTCCGATCAGTCAGGAAAATATGGCTTGGGCTTTGCCTGCGGCAGTGCAGCAATGTATCGAGGAATTATCCTATTTCATCGTCGAACATCCGAAAACGGCGCGGCAATTTCTTAAACAACTGAACTGCAAATTGCCCTTGCAGGACTTGCATATGCAAACTTTAAACGAACATACGCTGGCAAAAGATGTGCGAGCGTTGCTCGATCCATTGCTGGCCGGGCATGATGTAGGCTTATTGTCGGAAGCGGGATGTCCGGCGGTAGCCGATCCGGGGGCCGAATTGGTCCGCCTGGCGCACAAAAACAATATTGTCGTGACACCGCTGGTTGGTCCTTCCGCCATTTTGCTGGCGCTGATGGCGTCGGGTTTGAACGGACAACGGTTTGCTTTTCATGGCTATTTGCCGGTGGAAAGTGTTGCGCGGGCAAACAGAATTGTTGAACTGGAAAAATTATCGATCAGTTTGCAGCAGACGCAGATTTTTATCGAAGCGCCGTACCGCAACCAAAAATTACTGGAGCAACTGGTTAGTGTGTGCCGTGACAGTACGGACTTATGCGTGGCAAGTCATCTTACCTTTTCCAACGAGTTGGTTATGACCAAACCGGTCAAGGAATGGCGGCGTTCGCTGCCGGATATCAATAAGATACCGGCTATTTTTTTATTGCACGGATAAAATTTGCTGACAGGGTATCGTTGAATCCCGGTTCGCGGGAGTTACTGACCGGGTTGTTTTTTCTGAATGAATTCGATTTTGTATCCGTCGGGGTCTTCGATAAATGCAATCACCGTTGTACCGTGCTTCATCGGACCCGCTTCGCGGGTTACTTTGCCACCCATCTTTTTGGTATTTTCGCAGGCTTGGTAAGCATCGTCCACTTCGACGGCAATGTGACCGAAGCCATCACCCAGGTTGTACGACGGTGTGTCCCAATTGTGCGTCAGCTCCAGAACAGTGCCGCTGGCTTCGTCCTGATAGCCGACGAAAGCAAGGGTGAATTTACCGTCGGGATAATCTTTGCGGCGCAGCAGCTTCATACCCAGCACTTGCGTATAAAATGCCAGTGATTTGTCGAGATTGCCGACGCGAAGCATGGTATGCAAAATGCGCATTTATATTTTCACCATCTCAAAATCTTCTTTACGCGCGCCGCATTCCGGACAGGTCCAGTTGATCGGCACATCTTCCCAGCGCGTGCCCGGTGCAATGCCTTCATCCGGAGATCCCAAGGCTTCATCATAGATATAGCCGCAAATTAAGCACATGTAACGATTGAATTCACGATTCTCTTCGGTAGGCATGATAGATAGCAGTTTCCTTTTAGGTTAAAATGATATTTTACGGTATTAATGCATGTTACAGCCACCCCCAATCGTACTTTCTTTTGCAGCCAATGACCCCACCGGCGGAGCAGGTCTGCAGGCTGATCTGCTCACCATTGCCAGTATGGGGTGCCATCCGTTATCGGTGATGACCGCTATTACGGTGCAAGATACAACCGGCGTGGATGATGTCATGGCGCTGGATCCCGAATGGATTGCCGATCAGGCCCGGGCGGTATTGGAAGATATGCCGGTGCATGCATTTAAAATCGGTTTATTGGGCAGCGTTGAGATTATCGCTGCGATTGCCGAAGTGATTTCCGATTATCCGCACATTCCATTGGTAATGGATCCGGTATTAACCTCCGGGCGCGGGGATGAGCTGGCGAACGATGAGATGATCGATGCGATGCGGGAATTATTACTGCCGCAAGTCACCATATTGACGCCCAATAGCCTGGAAGCCAGGCATCTCGCGCAGCAGGACAATGATAGCAGCGAAAACAAACTGGATTTAAGTCTTTGCGCGCAGCGGTTACTGCATATGGGATGCGAATATGTGCTGATCACCGGCACGCACGAGAATACTGCCCAGGTGACGAACACGCTCTTTGCCGCGGATGGCATTGTGCGCGCGGATCATTGGGAAAGGCTGGAGCATACCTATCACGGTTCGGGTTGCACGCTGGCCTCGGCGATAGCCGCTTCATTGGCCAATGGATTGTCCATCACCGACAGCGTGCTGGAAGCGCAGGACTATACCTGGCATACACTGCAAGCAGGATTCCGTCCCGGCATGGGACAATATATCCCCAACCGGCTTTTCTGGGCTAGAGATACCGAAGACGACCACGATCATGATCACGAAGATAAGAGCTAGTCGTTGAGAAACCCAAGGATTAGCGGGCTGTACGCGATAACGCCGGATCTGAGCGATACGGATGATTTGCTCAATAAAACGCAGCAGGCGCTGGAAGGCGGCGCGCGGCTTGTGCAATATCGCAATAAATCTGCGGATAAGATGTTGCTGAAGGAACAAGCTAAATCATTGCTGCAACTGTGCAGGGCGTACGAAATTCCTTTGATCATCAACGATCATATTGATTTGGCGATGGCAATCGATGCGGATGGCGTGCATGTGGGACTGGGCGATATACCGGTTAGCGCTGCGCGCGAACGGCTGGGGCAAGGAAAAATTGTCGGCGCATCGTGTTATAACAATCTGCATCTGGCGCTTCAGGCGGAAGAATCGGGGTCGGATTATGTGGCTTTCGGCGCATTTTTTCCTTCGGCGACTAAAACGGATACAGTACCGGTTTCAACCAATCTGGTTGATTATGCCAAACAGAAAGTAACGGTTCCCATTGTAGGGATCGGCGGTATCCGGTTAATCAATGCTGCGGCGGTTATCGAAAGCGGATGCGACGCGATAGCTGTTTGCAATGATTTGTTCGGTACAGAAAATATCACGGTAAAAGCGCTGCAATACACTCAGTTATTTGCAGAAAAATCAAAACATAATGTAATTTAAACAGCGGTATATCGATTAATTTTTATTAAGAGCGGCTAAATGACATCACGCAATCATCAGTTATTTGAACAATCTCAGCAATACATTCCAGGCGGCGTTAATTCTCCGGTGCGTGCTTTTAAATCGGTCGGCGGCGAACCGGTCTTTTTTCAACGCGGCGAGGGCGCTTATTTTTGGGATGCGGATGGTAAGCAGTACATCGACTATGTCGGATCGTGGGGGCCGCTGATTCTCGGCCATGCTCATCCGGATGTGGTCAAAACCGTTCAAGCTGTAGTACAAAACGGTCTGACCTTCGGCGCACCGACCGAAGCGGAACTGAACATCGCACAATTGATTTGCCAGCTGCTTCCATCCATTGAACAAGTCCGGCTGGTCAGCTCCGGCACGGAAGCGGGTATGAGTGTTATCCGCTTGGCGCGTGGTTTTACGGGCAGAAGCAAGATCATTAAATTCGAGGGCTGTTATCACGGCCACGACGATTCCTTGCTGGTCAAAGCGGGTTCAGGCGCGTTGACTTTCGGCAATCCGAGTTCGGCCGGTGTTCCGGCGGAAACGGCGGGACATACCATTGTGCTGGATTTCAACGATATCGCCGGCGTGGAAGAAGCCTTCAACAAATGGGGCAAGGAAATTGCCGCGGTGATTGTGGAGCCGGTGGCCGGTAACATGAACCTGATCGCTCCCAAAGCGGATTTTCTCGCCAAACTGCGGGCATTGTGTACGCAAAACGGCAGCGTGCTGATATTCGATGAAGTGATGACGGGATTTCGCGTTGGCTTAGGCTGTGCGCAGGGCCTGTATCAGATTAAGCCCGATTTGACGGCTTTGGGCAAAGTCATCGGTGGCGGCATGCCGATGGCCGCATTCGGCGGACGCCGCGAGATTATGCAATGTCTTGCGCCACTCGGCCCGGTTTATCAAGCAGGCACATTGTCCGGTAATCCGGTGGCAGTTGCGGCTGGATTGGCTACGCTGAAACTGATCCAGGCGCCTGGTTTTTATGACCGGCTAGCGGATAGGACGCGGCAATTGGCCGATGGCCTTGCCGTCGCAGCTAGAAATCACGGTATCGATTTTTGCGCGCAGTCGATTGGAGGTATGTTCGGACTGTATTTCAGCAAGGACATTCCCACCAGTTTCGCCGAAGTGATGCAATGCGACAAGGCGGCGTTTAACCGGTTCTTCCACGCCATGCTGGAGGAGGGCGTTTATTTTGCGCCGTCAGCATTTGAAGCGGGTTTTGTTTCTATCATGCATGGCGATGACGAGTTGAATAAAACATTGTCGGCGGCGGACAAGATATTCAAGAACTGGTAGATTCTCAAGGAAGCAGGCAATAAAAAAGGCGGCATGGCCGCCTTTTTTATTGGTTTCAAACCGGATGCGATTAACGCATGGTGGAAATATAAGCTGATACGGCACGTTTTTCATTCGCGCTCATGCGATGGACAACTTTTTGCATGACTTTGTTATCGTTCCCGCGATCGCCGGTATTAAACTGATTTAACTGTGTCAACGTGTATTCCGCATGTTGACCGGCAACGCCAGGATAGCGCGGCACAATACCGGATCCGGTCGGGCCGTGGCAGCTCGCACAGGCAGGGATGCCATTTTCGATGTTGCCGCCGTGGTAAAGAATTTTTCCTGTGTCCAGCAGTTTTTCGTCAGCCTCTATCTGACTTGGCACCGTTTTTTGCTGCGCATAGTATTCTCCCAGTTTTTTCATATCTTCCTGTGAAAGTGCGGCAACCATCGAAGACATTACCGGACTATTACGCTTAGCCGGCTCGGTTTCGCTGGCTTTAAAATCCATCAACTGCTTGGTGATATACTCCGCTTGCTGTCCGGCCAGAATAGGATTCATCGGGATGACGCTGTTGCCATCCGCATTGTGACAACCGGCGCAAACACCGGAAGCGATTTCTTGCGCACTGGCTGGAGCAGCAGGCGCGGCGCTGGAGTCAGCGGCTGTTTCTTCAGCGGCCAGAGGCGCAGCTATTGTAAGTGCTGCGAGCATTACCATATGTTTAATCATTTTCATATCTCGTGTTCCCATTTAAGAGCATTCAAAAGTTGGTAGGTGTGTTGAAAATTAACGGCGTATTTTAACAAGGCACAAGAGCATTAACAACAAAATTCAAATGGTCTTCATTATTTAATATTTTATTTTTCAATGAAAATAATCTTCATGCTGCTATTGATTGTTAACATTGCCTATCTGGCTGTTACACAGCTTCATTTTGACAGGCAAAAAGGGGGCGCGCCGGCCGAGGTCAATCCCGAAAAAATCGTGCTGGTTCCGGCGCAGGAAAATTGTTTGCTGTGGGGTGATTTTTATGAAGAGCAGATACGCTACGCCGAAACCGTACTGACCGATTTATTTCCTGACTTGATGTACGACGCCGAGGAATCCGCTCAAACCACGATGTATTGGTTGTATATTCCACGCTATCCGAATAAGGAGGCGGCCAATCGTGAGATCAATAAATTGAGGAATCTTGGTATTGTCAGCTTTCGTGTCAAAGACGACAATCAATGGCAGAATGCGGTATCGCTCGGCATGTTTTACGACCAGCAGGATGCGCTCAAGCAGTTACGGGAGATCGAAAAAAAAGGCATCACCAATGCTAAGATAGAAGAACGTAGCGTGATGCTTAAAAAAATAGTCATTCATAATCCGGCGCACATGGTGAAGGAGCAAATGCAGAAATTAGTCGAACAATTTGACGATACCCGTTTGGCTCAAGGCAAGTGTGAACGTTTATAATGGACAGCACTGCTGTAAAGCGGAATAATCAACGCTATCACTTCTATCACTGAATAATAACTAAACAATAATGACGGTATCCATCAAAACACCGCAAGAAATAGAAACAATGCGCATCGCCGGCCGGTTGGCGTCGGAAGTTCTGGATTACATCGCACCTCATGTGGTGGCGGGTATTACCACCGAAGAACTGGATACGCTCTGCCATCGCTACATGGTGGACGTGCAGAAAACCGTTCCCGCGCCGCTGAATTATGCGCCATCGGGGCATACACCGTATCCCAAATCGATTTGCACATCGGTCAATCATCAAATCTGTCATGGTGTTCCCGGACCGAAAAAATTAAAGAACGGTGACATTGTCAATCTGGATATCACTGTGATTTATGAAGGTTATCATGGCGATACCAGCCGTATGTTCTATGTCGGCGAACCCTCGATTCAAGCCAAGCGCTTGTGCGAAGTAACCTACGAAGCCATGTGGCGCGGTATTGATGAAGTGAAACCGGGCGCTCATCTGGGCGATATCGGCTTTGCCATTCAGAAGCTGGCTGAAGGTGTAGGCTATAGCGTGGTGCGGGAATTTTGCGGACACGGCATCGGCGCCAAATTCCACGAAAATCCGCAGGTGCTGCATTACGGGCGGCGCGGCACCGGCATGGAACTCAAACCCGGTATGATTTTTACCATCGAACCGATGATTAACGCCGGTAAAGCCGCGATTCGGCACCTTCCGGATGGTTGGACCATCACCACCAAGGACGGCAGTCTGTCGGCGCAATGGGAACATACCGTTCTGGTGACCGGTGACGGCTACGAAGTGCTGACCGTATCGGCAGGTTCTCCCCCCAAACCGGTTTACCGCTTCGGCAGCTAAGCAGTTAAATTCTCTCTTTATCCTGGATTGTTTACTATGACACGAAGTCATCATCGTACCGCTGCGCAAATCCGCCCGGTCAAAATCACCCGCCGTTACATCAAGCACGCCGATGGTTCCGTGTTGATCGAATGCGGCGACACCAAAGTTATCTGCACTGCCAGCATCAGCGAACAGATTCCGCCGTTCCTGAAAGGTCAGGGGCAGGGTTGGCTGACTGCGGAATACGGCATGCTGCCGGGTTCGACGCATAGCCGCATGCAGCGCGAGGCGGCCAAAGGCAAACAAACCGGGCGCACCATGGAAATCCAGCGTCTCATCGGACGTGCTTTGCGCGCTGCGGTGGATCTGAAAAAACTGGGCGAGCGCACCATCCAAATCGATTGCGATGTTATTCAAGCCGATGGCGGTACCCGTACCGCCAGCATCACCGGTGCTTTTGTCGCACTGCACGATGCGATCCAGAAACTACTCGATCAGAAACTCATCGAAGCCACGCCGATCATCGATCATGTCGCGGCCATTTCGGTCGGTATTTTTGAAGGCACGCCGGTTCTGGATTTGGATTACGTGGAAGATTCCGCCTGCGATACCGACATGAACGTCGTCATGACTGGTAGATTGCATCTCATCGAAGTGCAGGGAACCGCCGAAGGCAATGCCTTTAGCCGCACCGAACTGAACACCATGCTCGACATGGCGCAACACGGCATCGAAGAATTGATCGCCATCCAGCGCAATGTACTGACGCAGCCATGAGTACGCTGAAAAAACTGGTTATCGCCAGCAATAACAAAGGCAAGCTGCGCGAAATCGGCGAATTATTGGCGCCGCTGGCCATCGACGTTGCGCCACAATCCGAATTCAACATCAGCGAAGCCGACGAACCGCACATTACATTTGTCGAAAATGCGCTCGCCAAAGCCCGCCACGCCAGCCGCTGCTCCGGTTTGCCTGTTCTTGCGGATGACTCCGGTATCTGCGTCAGCGCGCTGGGCGGTGCTCCCGGTGTGAATTCCGCCCGCTACGCCGGAGAACCCAAATCGGACGAGCGCAACAATCTCAAATTGATCGAATCACTGAAAAATCAAACCGACCGGCGCGCTTATTACTACTGTGTGATTGTGCTAGTGCGCCATGCCGACGACCCGCAACCACTCATCGTCGACGGCTCGTGGTACGGTGAAATCATCGATCAACCGCGCGGCAGCGGCGGCTTTGGCTACGACCCCTACTTTTTCCTGCCCGCATTCGGTAAAACCTCCGCCGAATTAACCGCCGAACAGAAAAATCAAATCAGCCACCGTGGCCAGGCATTAGCGAAGTTGGTGGAAATTCTACAAGCTGGGAAGTTTTAAACCGTCACTGCCAAATGCTTTGACGTGAGTGCGAGCACAAAAAATGCTCGATCTCATGGATTCTTCATTCAAACACCGATGATGCCGCCATCATCACTCAAATCAATACGATGCGCAGCCGGATCGTGTGGCAATCCCGGCATCGTGACGATGTCGCCGGTCATCACCAGCAAATAGCCAGCTCCTGCGGCGATGCGCACCGATTCCACCGGCAGAGGAAATGCCTCTGGATGGCCTACTTTGGCGGGATCGCTGCTAAGCGACAGATGGGTTTTGGCGATACACACTGGTAACCGGTCGTAACCCAATTCGCGGATTCGTTCGAGGTCTTGCTTCGCTGCCCGGCTGAACTCGACTTCGCTGGCGCCATAGATGGTGCTGGCAACAGCCGCAATCTTGTCTTCGGGTGAATCATTCAGATCGTATAAGTAGCGCACGGGTGGCTGCGGCCGGTTGGTCATCGCGACCACTGCATGCGCTAACACTTCAGCTCCAGCGCCTCCATCGGTGAAACCGGTGAAAATGGCAATGCTCAATCCAAGCTTAGCGCAGTACTGTTCGATAAGGCTTAGTTCGTTTCCGGTATCGCCAATGAAACGATTGATGGCGATGACCGGCTCAAAGCCGAAAGCCCGCACGCTCTCTACGTGATGCTGCAAATGCGCCAGGCCGCGCTCGATTTCTTCGATACTGCCGGGGCGGGAAGGATCGCCGCCGCCGTGCACCCGCAGCGCTCGCGCGGTGACGACCAGCACCACCGCGCTCGGCCATAATTCGGCACTGCGGCATTTCAGATCGAAAAATTTCTCCGCGCCCAGATCAAAGCCGAAACCCGCTTCCGTCACCACCCAATCGGCACAAGCAGCCGCCGCCTTGGTGGCGATTACGCTGTTGCAGCCGTGTGCGATATTGCCGAAAGGGCCGCCGTGCACGAAAGCCGGGACGCCTTCGGTGGTTTGCACCAGATTCGGCAGTATCGCATCGTGCAGCAAAGCCGCCATCGCCCCCGTCGCCTGGAGGCTTTGCGCCGTGACCGGATTACCGGAACGGTCGAACCCAACCAGAATACGCCCCAAGCGCGCTTTGAGATCGGCGAGATCTTCGGCCAGACACAGAATGGCCATGACTTCGGAAGCCGCGGTAATGTCGAACCCGGTTTCGCGCGGCACGCCGTTGAGCCGCCCGCCCAACCCGATCACCGCTTGCCGCAGCGAGCGGTCGTTCATATCCAACACGCGACGCCAGAAAACCTGACGATGCTCCAGATCCAAGCCGCTGCGAAAGTGAACGGCGTTATCGAGCAACGCGGCGAGCAGGTTGTGCGCCGCGCCGATAGCATGCAGATCGCCGGTGAAATGCATATTGATGCGCGTCGACGGCTCAAGCTGACAACGCCCGCCACCGGTACCGCCGCCTTTAATGCCGAAAATAGGCCCCAAAGACGGCTCGCGCAATGCCAACGCAACGCGCTGCCCGATGCGCGCCAGTCCCTGCGCTAATCCGATAGAAACCGTCGTTTTTCCTTCACCCATCCGCGTCGGATTGATCGCCGAGACCAGGACGATTTTACCTTTGGGTTGCGCATCTTTTTCCGGCAAAGCACTCAATCCCAGTTTCGCCATATGCTCACCGAACAGCATGAGGTTATCCGGTTGCAGGTCAAGCTTTGCGGCGATATCGACGATGGGGCGCATGTTGAAAATCCGGGATCAAGGGACTGAAAAAGAGGTCGGCGGTATAAGTGGAGATTTTAGGTGATGGGAATCAAACTGAAAGTAGCTCTATGTTCTTCATGCTGATGCGTGCTCGGCTACCGATTTACAGCTGCTCGTAATGCCCGCCAATGGCGAAAATATACACATACTTGTCGTCAAATTTGCAGATCACACGATCTTTTTGGCTAAGCCTACGCGACCAAAAGCCTGTTAAGTTATGACGCAACATTTCCGGTTTGCCGATACCCGCCGCCGGATCATCGCGCAACATTTCTTTCAGGATGTTGCAAAGCGATTTATGCAGGCGCGGGTCACGTGTTTTCAGTGTTTCGTATACTTCCCACGTATTACCTTCAAACACCAAGGATCTTTTGGGTTTCTTCATCCGAGGGTGTGTATCCCGATTTTGTGGCGTGGGTTTGTGTCGAAGCCAGAATTTGTTGCATTAGATGGGAATTTTGAAGCACAAAAAGCGTTTCTTGATCACGCACCCAATCCTCGGCGCTGATGACCACAAAATCCTCACCGCTCCGACGGGTAATTTTAACCGGTTGATGTTCGCTGATAACCTTCTCAACGATATTTTTCAGGTTGTCGCGAAATTTATTGACGCTGATATTATCCATTTTGATTTCCGTACAATATAACTGTGCATTCAATTAACAATGGCAACAGTAACATAGTCATTGCATTGGGAACAAATCGTAGTTATGTAATTTTTGAAAGTATCAATTCAAACTGTTCACGATGATACCTTGATAAGGTCGCAGGCATTAGATTTTTGCAAAATCTTTGTATAGCAATTTGTAGCACTTGATTTATTTGAGTGTGTCGATTGTAAGGTTTGATCCCACCGATGCAGTTATTTATAATCCGAGTGATAAAAAATTAGACATCAAAGTGTTTGGCGACATAATCTTGCGGAGGCTATCTGTAATTGCCTAATTTCATGAGCAATGCGATTTGGCCACTTGGAACCAAAGTGTTCATTCAGCAATTTATTAAGGGAAACGAAATCAATCAGCTCAATCATGGCATTCTCAGAAGCTTCTTGTTTAGCAGGCAAAGTAAAATTACTGGTTGCAACAACGATGCCTTTATTCGCTTGTTTTCTGGCAACTACCCCTCTTAGTTCACGTATGGTTTGGACACCTACGGCTTTTTCATATCTTTTACACTGAATTAACACAAATACACGTCCGCCCGGATCATCACGTTTAGCTTCCACATCGACGCCACCATCACGAGAAGTCTGGGTAACTGCTACTTGGTAACCCATGTGTTCGAATAGCGCACCAACCAAATACTCAAACTCCTCCGGTCCGAGGGAAAGAAGAGATTCACGTGGATTGTCGCAATGCAAGTATCGACGGCGAATGATTGCTTCAGCATCAGATAGACCGTGTATTCGTCCGTCTGGAAGTGTCTGACAATGTGCAATGAAAAATCCATCAAGCACATCAAGGGTCTTCCTCGGGTAATGCGGAAGGAGATCGAGTATCCAGGTAATGCCTTCCCATGGAAGAAAAGGCGGTTCGGTTAGTCGACGGATAAACTCGTTTTCTTCGATTAACTGAGCAAGTTTTGCAGGAGCTAGATCATGTATCGAATGGCGCATAAGATGATCTGTACCGAGCGATCCGCTTGGAACTAGGAAATTACGGAGCAAGTCTCTTACCTGATTTTCTGAGAAGGTATAAATCTTGTCCAGAAATTCATCACGATGTTCATCAGTAGGAAACTGGTAGTCAATGATTTGATAGGTACGCTCGTGCTTTGGCACTAGAACATGCGAGAGCCAATCATTTAGAGACAAGGTTTCCGCCTCAATCAGCGGTTTCTTTGTCTTTGATTGTGGGTTCGGCATAGCGATTGAGATGATACTTAACTAAAAAATGAGCCTTGGATTTACCAGCAGATAACGAAGAATCATGACAGCGCATCCCGATGATACTGCAAATGCTCACCCACAAACGTGCTGATAAAGTAATAACTATGGTCGTAGTCTTGATGATAACGCAGTGTGAGTTGCTGACCGGCATCGCCGCAGGCTTGTTCGAGCGCTTCGGGGAAGAGTTGTGTGGCTAGGAATTGATCGTTGAATCCCTGATCGACGTGCAGGCCGGGGACGCGGTGTCCGGCTTGGAGTAGGGTGGTGGTGTCATATTTTTTCCAGTCTTGCTGATTTTCACCGAGGTAGTTGCTGAATGCTTTTTGTCCCCACGGGCAGCGTATCGGGGCGCAGATCGGTGCGAACGCGGAGACCGAGCGGAACAGGTCGGGGTAGCGCAGTGCCAGGGTCAACGCGCCGTGCCCGCCCATCGAATGACCGAAGATACCGATGCGGTTTGGGTCTGCGGGAAATTGTTCGATGATGATGTTGCGTAGTTCCTGCGTGATGTAGCTTTCCATGCGGTAGTGCTTCGACCACGGCTCTTGCGTTGCGTCGAGATAAAACCCCGCGCCGGCGCCGAAATCCCAGGCGTCGGTTTCGCCGGGAATGCCGGTTTGGCGCGGGCTGGTGTCCATCGTGACCAGCATCAATCCGAGTTCGGCGGCGTAACGTTGTGCCCCGGCTTTGATCATGAACGTTTCTTCGGTACAAGTCAGTCCAGCGAGGAAAAAAAGCACGGGAACGGCGTGATCTTTGGCTTGCGGCGGTTGATACACCGAGAAGCGCATCGGCAGGCCGATGACCGTGGACGGATGCTGATAGTAGCCTTGGATGCCGCCAAAGCAGTGGTGCAGGCTGCGGGTTTCGAGTGTCGTCACGATCAGTAAATCACCACGGAGCGGATCGATTCACCGGCTTTCATCAGGCGGAAGCCTTCGTTGATGTTGTCCAGCGTCAGCGTGTGCGTGATCAGCGAATCGATGTCGATTTTGCCTTCCATGTACCAGTCGACGATTTTCGGTACATCGGTGCGGCCGCGCGCGCCCCCGAATGCGGAGCCTTCCCATTTGCGCCCAGTAACGAGTTGGAACGGCCGGGTGCTGATTTCGGCGCCGGCTTCGGCCACGCCGATGATGATGCTGCGTCCCCAGCCTTTGTGCGTGCATTCCAGCGCTTGACGCATGACTTTGGTGCTGCCGATGCACTCAAAACTGTAATCCGCGCCGCCGTCGGTCAGTTGCACTACCGCGTCGACGATGTTCGGCACGTCGTTCGGGTTGATGAAATGCGTCATGCCGAATTTACGCGCCATCGCTTCACGCTGTGGGTTGATGTCGATGCCGATGATTTTGTCCGCACCGACCATGCGCGCGCCTTGAATCACGTTCAAACCGATACCGCCCAGACCGAACACCGCGACATTCGCGCCAGCCTCGACTTTGGCGGTATAAATCACCGCACCGATGCCGGTGGTAACGCCGCAGCCGATGTAACACACCTTGTCGAACGGCGCATCTTCGCGGATTTTCGCCAGCGCGATTTCGGGCACGACGGTGTAATTGGAGAAGGTCGAGGTGCCCATGTAATGGAACAGTGGTTTGCCGTCGATGGAAAAACGCGAGGTGCTGTCTGGCATCAGGCCTTTGCCTTGGGTGCTGCGGATGGCCTGGCATAAATTGGTTTTTTTCGACAGGCAGAACTTGCACTCACGGCATTCCGGCGTGTACAGCGGAATGACGTGGTCGCCCTTGCGCAACGATTTGACGTTAGGGCCGACGTCGACTACCACGCCCGCGCCTTCGTGCCCCAGTATGGCTGGAAACAAACCTTCCGGATCGGCACCCGACAGTGTGTAGTAATCGGTATGGCAAATACCGGTGGCTTTGATTTCGACCAGCACTTCGCCGGATTTGGGGCCGGTCAGGTCGATTTCTTCAATCGTCAACGGTTGACCGGCTTTCCAGGCGACAGCGGCTTTTGTTTTCATGGGAATTGTCCTTGTTGTGTATTGATAGTGCGCAGATGCGCCAGCAGACCTTGGCTGGCTTCCTCGACCATGTCCAGCACCAGCTCGAATCCTTGTTGTCCGCCGAAATAGGGGTCGGGGACTTCG
This sequence comes from Nitrosomonas sp. Is24, assembly GCF_033063335.1. Lineage (NCBI taxonomy): Bacteria > Pseudomonadati > Pseudomonadota > Betaproteobacteria > Nitrosomonadales > Nitrosomonadaceae > Nitrosomonas > Nitrosomonas sp. Is24. The sequence continues at coordinate 907,698 of NZ_JAWJZG010000001.1, forward strand.
GTGTCCGCCTCGGCGCTGGGCGCATATTGCATGAATAATTGGATTTTGTTGACATGCTGCCGCGGGCTGCGTTGCAGCAGTAACGTGAGATTTTCCTTGTCCATTGCCAGAATATAGTCGAATTCCTCGAAGTCGCTGGATTCTACCGCGCGGGCGCGCAGTTCATGCATTTTGTATCCACGATGTAATGCCGTGCTTTGCGCGCGATGATCCGGCGGGTCGCCGATGTGGTAGGCGTGCGTTCCGGCGGAATCCACGTGAATCAGATGATCAACCCCGGCGGCTTTGACATGGTGCCGGAATACCGCATCCGCCGTTGGCGAGCGGCAAATATTGCCCATACAGACAAATAATACTTTTATTTTTTTATCCTTGTTCATAACCCATCAATTCAAATCAGATTTCAAAAGCAGCACGTCCAAACGGGATCGTTTGAAAAATGCAGCGCAGAGATTAACACGACACCGCGCAAAACGAAATTCGGCTGTGTTGCGAGGCGCGCAAATACATTCAAGCCTGCTGTAGTTGATTTTACCGGGTGAAGCGGGGTTGTGAAACCGGATGGAGTGAAATGCTCCGGCGATACGGTGCGGAAACGTTATTTCAGACGATGAATTTAACTTCCCGATTGCTGCTGATGGTTTTTTGAAGTTTTTACGCTGATGGTACTGAACAGTTTGTTTTTGCTGAACAACTGGTAAAAAGTAGGTTCGTTGGCTTTCTCCAGCAATCTGGAGATCTCTTGATGCGTCAGGTTGCGGTTGATTTGCAGCAACAAGGCGGTAAGGCCGGAGACGTGCGCTGTTGCGAGAGAGTTACCGGACACAAAATCGTACGTGCCCTTGGGTAACGTCGTCAGTATTTCTTGTCCTGGCGCGGAGATAGCGAGGACATCACCGTCATCGGATGATGGCATGATGGTGGTATGCGCGCTGCGAACCGCGATAACACCTGGTTGTTGTGCCGGAAAACCGGATTTACTGTCGTTTCTATCCGCTTGCGAAGCGATGATGATCATGCCTTTTTGCACGGCTTTATCGATTAATCTGGCCAGCAGCGGATCATGCGGTCCGGTTAAGCTGAGATTGAGCACATCGACTTTCATTTGTATGGCGGTATTGAGCGCGAGCGCCAAGGTAAAGCTATTGCAAGCCGCCTCGAAACTGCCGGTTTTGATTTCCCAGCAAGCTTTCAATCCGATCACATGGCTATCCGGCGCGATACCGACGATGCCTTGTCCATTGTTTGCTTTGGCTGCAATGACGCCTGCTATGGCGGTGCCATGCAGATCGTTGAACGATTCCGGGGATTTCCGCGTGACAAAATCTTTAGTTTGCTGAATCTGGCCTTGCAAATCGGGATGTGTCGCGTCGATTCCGGTATCGATAATGGCGATGGTTACATTTTTGCCGGTTGCGTGATGGTGTATTTCGGCCAGATTCATCGACTGGATATTGAATTGCAGGCGGTAATAAGGATCGCTGTAGCTGTTCGCCATGACCTTGAAAGTGCTCATCGTTTGAACATTATCGACCCGGTCGTCCTCGCTTAAGGCCTTGATGATTGCATCCACGGATTGGTCTTCGTCAATCAGATAGACGACACAGTGCTCACCGATTTCCCGGATTGGCCACTGCGAAAGGATGGTTAGTTTGTAATCCGCTTCGATACTCGAAGCTACTCTTTTTCCCCAGGTTGAACTGCTGTACTCGCCTCGGCGGCGATAGGATTGGTTTGCCACGCCAACCGGGATGCGGTCGATGTGCTTGTCGGTGTAAGTGACTAAAATAATCCGGTCGGCTTGCGTACTATCGAAAAGTTGAGGATCGACAAGAAACTCCTGCTCGGCACGGGCGGGTAAAACGACCAGCATCGCCATCGGTAACGCTATCAGCAACGAAAAGAAAAAAGCGTGGATGCGCACGCGATAAGTATGCATTAGCGTATATCCTGACCGGTTGGTTGCAATCCTTGAACCCGTTCGGCAAAAATGACCTGGGTATTGTTACGTAAATGGGCGATGGCAGCGTCCATCTCTTGCGGGCGCGTATGCCGGTCACCGATTTGGATTTCATAAATGCCATTTTCCGAAGGCCCTTGAACGATGCGGCCCGAGACGCTGTGCAAGATGGCTCCGATGTGCTTGGGATCCGGTTGATCTGCAAAGACGATGCGTACCCGATTGTGTGCCGGGGTATTTTGCGGTGCGCTGGCGAGTGTTCTGTATTCTGCTGTGAACGCAGATTGATCTGCCGGTAAATGCAACATAAACGGCATTGCCAGCAATAATAAGCTCGCTGCCAAGGCAGTGTATTTTACAAAACCGGGAGATTGGCCGGAAGAAAGTTTGGATTCTTCGCCGGGCTGGTTAGGCCGGGTAAAAGGGCGGATTACAGATTGCCGCTCAATGCGCTTTCTCAGTTGCGCGAAAGCAGCCTGCGAAACCTGCCGCAAAAGATCCGTTTGTTGCATTTCTTCAAATAATTGCTGTTGCTGTTGCAGCTCAATTCTACAGGCTATGCACGTCCTTACGTGATTTCTCACCCGGTCTTTCTCAGCAGCGTTCAGGGAGTGATTCACATACCAGGGCAGGAGATTCCATACTTTCTGATGCTCGTTTTTACCCGTGACATTGATTGTTGTAGAGGACATCGTTTAACTCCTGCCTTTAAGCTCTGGAAGTAACTTCGCTAAAATTTTCCGTGCATGAAACATTCTGGTTTTTACTGTGTTCTCAGGGCATTGCATGATTTCTGCAATCTCATGGTAATGCAGTCCTTGATAATAGGTCATCTCTACCACCGCGCGCTGTTCCGGGGATAAGTTATCAAAGCCCGCTTCCAGCCAGTTACTGATCTCCAGCTGCGAAACCCACTGCGCTGCGGGATTGGGAAAGTAATCCAACTCATCGTTGAATTCAACGGATCGATCTTCTCGAGTCAGGCTTTGTTCGATGCTCTTCAATGCCTTGAAATATGCAATCCCCAGAATCCAGGTGGACGGACGGCATGTTTGATCGTAGGTCGATGCTTTTTCCCACACCACATACATCACGTCATTAATAATTTCTTCAATATAATCATGCCGCCGGGTAATGTGAAAAATGAACTGATACAAACGGTCAAAATAACGTTGATACAGTTGTTCAAAAGCTTTTCCATTGCCGCCCGCAGCTTCGGCGATCAGATTCCGTTCCTTAACTTGCTGTTCGTCCGAGTTAAAAGATTTTCTTACTTTAGACCCGGGCAATTCACTCATGGTGTTTCATAATCGCTATGACTATTGATTAAGTCTCGGTAAATTTGCCCTGTCTATTCCGTGTGGCGGATTAAAAGTTCATTGCGGCAGAAATAAAAATCAGAATCCGACGGTAATAGAGAATAAAACCCGGTTATCGACCACGTGCGGACGGAATTGCCAGCCAGCAATATGTTCTTTTTCGGCACCTAAATCCAATCCGGAATAGTAGCGGACATCGATACCGATGTTCGGGGAAAAATGCCAAGTCACGCCGGAAGTCCAATACAGGTAATCATAGTGCAGCACTTTCTTCTGCTGGCTGTAGCCGAACGTGCCTGACATTTCGATGGAGCTGGTGATCGGGTAGCGTCCGGTGATTTCATAGTTGAACGACATATGGTTTTGCTGGTAGCCATTTTCGGAGAAGCTAAAGTTGGCGGATAGCAAATCGCGGAAATGTGTATGCCAGTAAAATTCGTTGTAATCAACTTCCTGACCGAAGATTTTGCCCGTGAAAATATAACGGGTCCACTCCGCATTAAAGCGCCAGTCATCCGATAGCTGATAGGCCCAACCGGCATAGGGCTTGAATTCCGCATCGGAACGCGCGGCGAATCCCTGATCGGCAAAATTGACGGTGGAAGCAAAAGTGCCGAGATAAAGACCCGATTTGAACCCGTAATCTATATTGAGCTGTGCGGCGGGTTTTCCATCGCTTTTGGAATAACCGCGCCAAATATAATCGGTCGTGCCGGTTACGCTGGCGCTAAGCTGAGCATGAGCGCTGACCGGGTAACTCAGAATGAACAGCAATCCTAGCAGCCGATGGTTTTTTATTGTCATGGATTGTGGGTGCAAATGATTAAACCATCGATTGTTTTAAAGTGATTCAGTGCCGGGTAATGAGAACGGGAGTTTCGTTGACAAATTAAAACTCAAAATGAATTTCCAGTAGGAAATTTTAACATCATGGCGTAGTAATCTTTGTGGTCAATTAATTTATGTTATGTTCAAATTATTGATTGTAATAGAATTAATTGCATATTATTGTGTGTTCATAAGCACACCTCAACCCATGCAGCAAAAAATCTTTATCAACGTTGAACCTTTTGTTGCTCTGCCAGAATAAACGCACAGAAGAAAAATTATTTTAAGTAGGCCACCTCGTTAGGAGATTTAAAGATTGAAAATACTTTACAGAACACCGGTGCTTATAAGGTTTGAGTTGATCGCTGCATCAAACGCCTATGAGCAGGGTATGGGAGGAACCGGTTAAATTTTATGAAGAATATCTGCTTTGAATGGTTTTAATCAGCAATACGGTACTTTCCTGAAGTGCGCGTTATTTCAATTGAGCTCGATTTTGCTCTCAGGTTATTCAGCATAAAAAATTTTTTAAAAATTGACTCAGATAATTCCTACAGTTTGCCGTTAAATATAAAAACTGAGACGTGAGATTTCTGTATTTTCTACAGAAGAATCCGTAATCCCAAAATATTAAGCTGGGATGAGTCCAATTTTTCAGCTATCAATGAATAATTTATATTGGAAAAGCATAAGGAGTACTGACATGCCATTAAAAAATTCAATCAAAGGATTTAAAGCTTATTTAGGCGATAAAGAATCGTTACTTGATACGAGCTACAAAAGAATTGCGGATATGATCGAACTGCATTGGGGATACAAGGAATTCTATCAGCTCATCCAGAAATTGCTGGTCGTTGAAAAAGACCAGAACAGACAAGGATTCCCATTGGAAGTGTTACAGGAAATCTATACCTTGCAGGAGTTGCATCAAAAAGAGTTTCCTGCGCTCAAGATTTTAATCGATGATGGCACTGCCGCGCGAGCCAGAAACAAGAGTTCGTTGCTGGTATAGGCATTTGCAAAAATGAGAATAACAAAGACGGGGCTAGCGGAAATACTCGATCCATTGCGCTGCGCTTAACGCCAATAGGTTGCAAAAGTGCGGCGCCCCGTCTCAGGCTGTTACCGGTGAATATTTACCTCAGTGCCCTCAGTTCCCGCACTCACCCAGTCAAACAACTCCAGTAATTCGCTGTTGCGCATGCGGATACACCCAATCGATCCGGGTTTGCCCATTTCCACGCTGTCCGGCGTGCCATGAATGTAAATATAGCGGCGCATGGTATCCACCGTACCGAAACGGTTAAAACCGGGTTCACAGCCGCATAGCCATAAAATACGCGTCAGAATCCAATCCCTTCTGGGAAATTGCGCGGCAAACTCCGGCGAATAAATTTCCCCGGTTGGGCGGCGTTTGATAAAAACCGTATTGACCGGCTGACCGGCGCCGATCTTGGCGCGGATGATATGTTTCCCGAGCGGTGTGCAGAAACTTCCATTTTCCTGACCGGTGCCGTTCTTGGCCGAGGAAATCCGGTATTGCCGCACGATTTGTCCGTGTTCATCCAGTAAATCCAGTTGCTGGGCTGCAATCGTGATATCAATTTTCATGGTTGTTCCGCTCACTTGCCTTGCGCCTTTGCGCAAAAAACTGTTTCAATAATGTGCTGGCTTCGGTTGCCATCATACCGGCTTCTACCTGCAAATGATGATTCAGCCGGGTTTCTGCCGGAAGGTCGATGATGCTGCCGCACGCTCCGGTTTTCGGGTCAGTCGCCGCATATACCAGACGTTGAATGCGTGCGTGAAAAATTGCGCCGATGCACATCGTGCATGGCTCCAGCGTCACATACAACGTGCAGCCGAGCAAGCGGTAATTGCCCAGATGGCTACCGGCAGCGCGCATCGCCATGATCTCGGCATGTGCGGCGGGATCGGCGGTGGAGATCGGGCGGTTGTAGCCGTGTCCGATAATGCGGCTATTTTGCACCACCACCGCGCCTACCGGTACTTCGCCGCAATCCTGCGCTTTCTGCGCTAATTCCAATGCGGCTTGCATGAAATAATGATCGGGATTTGTTTCCAATGGCGTTCCGTTTTCGTTGCAAAAAATCGATAGTCACCGTTTTATCGTCACGGTGGTTTTTGTGCTACATTGCTACCCCATTCCGGCCGGTAAAGCATTCTCCGGACGCTTTAACATCAACACCTCATTTTTCTAACATTGTGACTACCTATGATCGCTCAAGCGCAATCGCAACTTCATACCATCCGTGATCTTTTACGTTTCGCTGTCAGCCAGTTTAACAAAGCCGGTCTGTATTTTGGCCACGGCTCCGCCAATGCGTACGATGAAGCGGCGTATCTTATTCTGAAAACCCTTTATTTGCCACTGGACCGGCTGGAACCGTTCCTGGATGCGCGCATCACCGATGCCGAATGCAAACAAGTGCTGGACATCATCGAACGCCGCGTCAAAGACCGCATTCCCGCGGCATACCTGACGCACGAAGCTTGGCTCGGTGATTTCAGTTTTTATGTTGACGAACGCGTCATCATCCCGCGCTCGTTCATCGCCGAATTGCTGCAAACGCAACTAGCGCCGTGGATCGCCGAGCCCGATCACATCACAACCGCGCTCGATCTTTGCACCGGTTCCGGTTGTCTGGCTATCTTGATGGCGCACGCATTTGAAAATGCAGACATCGACGCTGCCGATATTTCCGCGCAAGCACTCGCCGTGGCGCATAAGAATGTGCAGGATTACGCCCTGCAAGACCGTGTCGGCTTGATCCAGTCCGATCTGTTTTCAGCCCTGCACGGAAAGCGCTACGACCTAATCATCAGCAACCCGCCGTACGTCAACGCCGAATCGATGCAACAATTGCCGCAGGAGTACCGCCATGAACCGGAAAACGCGTTGGCCAGCGGCGGCGATGGCCTGGACGCAACCCGGAAAATCCTGCAACAAGCCACGCAGCATTTGACCGATGACGGCATTCTGATCGTCGAAATCGGCCACAACCGCGACGCGCTGGAACAGGTGTTTCCGCAATTACCGTTCACCTGGCTGGAAACCAGCGCGGGGGATGCGTTTGTTTTTCTACTGCAAAAGGATCAATTGCAGAATTGCTAGCCCATCGAAGGGGGCATGTTTCTCACCTAAATATACTTCAATCCTATCGTTTGATTTTTCCGGCATTGCCTGCTGAGCAATCACTCCTGTTTGTTTCGTCAATGTTTCCGCATGATTTACGGTTAAGTGTCATTGCGCTGGCACTTCTGTGTCGTGTTTCACACACCTGTCTTACATTTTCTTCATTGAAACGATGGGTGGATTAGATCGATAAAGATCATTCTGATCGGTGTTTAACCGGAGAGTATTCTTGCCGTAATTGAAATGAACCGTACTGTCAGTGCGCGCCTATGGTCTATCAGAGTAAACCTACAAGCTATTGCGGTACATCTATTAAATCAAGGAGATTTGGAGAGAGAATATGTCAGCTTTACCATCCATTAAAGCACAAGCCTTATCTGAAGGCGATCAAGAGCATTTGACCAAGGTTTATAAGGCGATTGAGCAAAGCCAGGCCATTATCGAATTTGATCTCGATGGCAACATACAGACTGCCAACACTAATTTCCTGACATTATTTGAATATTCTCTGGAAGATCTGGTGGGTAAGCATCATAGTCAACTTTGCCCTTCCGGTGCGGCCGATAGCGAGGAATATAAGAACTTGTGGGCGGATTTGCGCGCGGGAAAATACACCTCTGGCGATTTTCGCCGCGTTGCGGCCAATGGACATGATATATACATTTGCGCTAGCTATATCCCGGTACTGGATGGTAACGGTAAGCCATGCAAGGTCGTTAAAGTAGCCAGTGATATTACGGCCAGAAAATCCAAATCGCTCGAAGATGATGGAAAAATTGAGGCTATCAACCATACGCACGCTATTATCGAATTCGATCTCGATGGTTATGTGTTGACAGCCAACAAAAAATTTCTGGAAGCATTGGGCTACACGCTGCAAGAAGTTGTACGCAAGCATCATCGTATATTTTGTGAAGAGGCTTATGAGAAAAGCCCGGACTATCAAGTTTTCTGGGACGATTTACGCGCTGGTAAACATAAACATGGGGAATTCATGCGGTTAAACCGGCAAGGCCGGCCGGTATGGTTGCAGGCGACTTATACACCGATCCTGGATGTGGATGGAAAACCCTGCAAAATCATCAAATTTGCGAACGACATCACTGGCACAAAATTGGTATCCCTGTCGAATGAAGGCAAAATCGCAGCCATATCACGCTCACAAGGTGTCATTGAATTCGACTTGGCTGGTAATGTGCTGGACGCAAATGAAAATTTCCTCAAATTGATGGGCTATACGCTGAAAGAAATCAACGGGCAACATCACCGTATTTTTGTCGACAAAGAGGAAGCGGCTAGTGGTGCTTACCGTGTTTTCTGGCAGAAACTGGGCGAAGGTGAATTTTATTCAGGTGAATATTTACGCGTAGGTAAGAATGGCAAGCGGGTATGGATTCAAGCCACGTATAACCCGATTCTTGATCTGAACGGACAACCGGTACGGGTAGTAAAGTATTGCAGTGATATCACTGCATCTAAGCTGCTTGGAATGGAAATGTCAGCGCGAATGGACGCTGTTTCTAACAGTAGTTGTATTTTGGAATTATCCGCCGATGGTCATATCCTGACTGCTAATGAGAGGATGCAGAATGCGCTTGGTTTCGGACTTGAAGACCTCGTTGGTAAATCAGAAAGCCATATTCAATTTGAAGAAGATACTCGCAGTAGTGTTAGTACTGGTATTTGGCGTTCCATGCGTGAAGGACATGCAAAAAATATCGAGGTTAGGCGCAAGGGCGCCGGTGGAATAGAACGGTGGTTTTTGGCTAATTTCAGTCCGGTTATGGGGCTTGACGGGCACTTGGTGAAGGTGTTGATGCTTGCTGACGATGTAACTGATGCCAAACTGAGTCGATTGGATGCTGAAGGTAAAATGAGTGCAATTGATCGCTCGCAAGCGGTAATCGAGTTTGATATGAGCGGTAAGGTTCTGACAGCCAATGAAAACTTTCTCAAGTTGACGGGCTTGAATTTGGACGACATCACGGGGCGGCATCATCGCATGTTTGTCGATCCGGAAGAAGCCGCAAGCGCGGGATACCATGCGTTTTGGGAGCGCTTGTCTCGAGGAGAATTTGAATCGGGTGAGTACAAGCGGATCGGTAAAAATAATCGCGAAATCTGGATTCAAGCAACCTACAACCCGATTCTTGATCCGCAAGGAAATCCAGCCAAAGTGGTGAAGTTTGCTTCCGATGTCACGGCCAGCAAACTGCATAACTCGGAATTTGAAGCGAAAGTATCGGCAATCGACCGCGGACAAGCGGTGATCGAATTCGATCTGAATGGCCATGTGCTCAATGCCAATCGGAATTTCTTGACGGCAATGGGTTATACATTGCGCGAGATACAGAATCAGCATCATAGTATTTTTTGTTCCGGTGAATATACTCAGAGCAAGGAATACCGCGATTTCTGGTTGCGGTTGAGTGAAGGTGAATTTATCAGCGGCCGTTTTCATCGTGTCGGTAAATTCGATCGCGATGTCTGGATACAGGCAACCTATAACCCGATCTTCGATCTCAATGGGAAAGTGATGAAAATCGTGAAATATGCGCACGATGTCACGAACGAAGTGAAATTGGAAAAACGTATCGCAGCAGGTGCTGCAGAAATGAATATTCAGGTTCGCAAACTGATTGAAAGTGTCGATGCGATTGCTGCCAATTCAGGTGTGGCAGCGGAATTGGCGCATGATTCTTCCACGGCGGCACAATCCGGTTTCGATGCATTGCAAAAATCGATCGCCGCGATTGCGTCGATTCAGACCAGCTCTGCAAGGGTATCGGAGATCGTGGGTGTGATCGGGGATATCGCCAATCAAACCAATCTGCTGGCATTTAACGCGGCAATCGAAGCAGCGCGCGCCGGTGAGCATGGGGTCGGTTTTTCGGTGGTAGCCGATGAGGTGCGCAAACTGGCCGAGCGCAGTTCGGTGGCGGCGCGCGAGATCACCAAGCTGATCGATGAATCGACACAGCATGTCGAGAAAGGAGCGGAAGTAAGCCGGGATGCGTCGCGCAGTTTTGAAGGTATTATGTCTGGCGTCGCTCGAACCAGTAAGAGCGTGGCGGAAATTGCCGAATCGGCGGAAAGCCAAAGCACGATGGCTAAAGAAGTCAGTCTGCTGATTGAACAAATCGCCAGCACGAAGGCATCATAAAATAAAAATGATGGACGCGACTACAACTCAAGCAGGCTATGGCGGGTTTCGCATTGCGGGCATGGATCTGGCGTTACCGATGGAAACCTTGCGCGAAGTGATACCCTGCGGCGTACTGGCGAAATTGCCATGCGCCGCGCCATACGTAATCGGCGGTATTGATTTACGCGGGGTCATGGTGCCGGTTATTGATCTGCGCATTGCACTGGATTTGACGGTTACGGATATTGTGTTTCCGAATGTCATTATCATGGCGTACGAGAACAAGCTGCTAGGTTTGCTCACGGAAACGGTAACCGGGGTATTCACCGGCAATGAGAAAAACACCAACCGGATAACTTTTGCCGCCGCCGATCTTCCAGTGTACTGCGGTTGTCTCCGGCGTGACGATGACGGTGTGCTGGTTAATATATTGTCTCCAGCGGCGCTGATCATGCTTAAAGATGTTCCCGTGACGGAAGATCCCGAGTCGAGGCGTGTGGAGAGTGTCTCCGGCGAGGAGGAAGATAAAGCTCAAAACGGCAAAATGCACCCTATGCTGCTGATGCGTTGCGGTTCAGTCGCACTCGCTATCGATGCAATGGCGGTTTATACGACGATGTCGGATTTCACCATTGAACATTCGGCATTGGCGATGGGCAATTGCCATGGTGTGATCAGTTACGATGGCGCTAAGGTTCCGGTACTCGACTTGCTGAATCTATGCGGACTCGGTGAAATAGATTTAACCGCGCATTTACAAGCCGTTTTGATTCACTTGCCGCAAGGGATGGTCGCGCTTCTTGTAAGCAAAGTCATTAATGTTATCCGTATACACAAAAGTGAAGTAATCAGCATGCCTGCTTACACTGTGCCGCGGCCTTCCTTGTTCTGCGGTGTGCTGCCGGATACAACCCTTCAGCATGAGCTGGCTGCGGCATCACGATATTTTGTATTGGACGGCGCAGCGCTTAAGTCCGATCCGCAAGTAGTCAATCTTGCCGGTGTTAACACGACCGGTCAATCCGCCGCAAACCGGCATGCCACGCAAAAAGCTACACCGGACAGCGGAAAACCGGGAAAACGTCCTAATATGATTACTTATCAGCTTGATGGCGAAACAGCCTCACCTTTCGAGCAAATAAAGGAAATTTTGCCATTCACAAGCGATATTCCTATCCTGGATCAAGGCGGCCCCATGCTGGGAATGGTGGTCGTGCGCGGATGCAGCATCCCGGTGGTTTGTCTGAGCCGTTTGGTAACCGGAAAATCTATCCAAAGAACCGCGGCAACCAGCGTGCTGGTTGTTGAAGTCGATAACGAAGCGATGGGGTTCGCGATTCCCGCGCTGGAATCAATCGAACCGGCACAGTGGGAACCGGAATTGCCTCAATTGGGCGGAGCTGAGCGGAGCAGCCTGATGCTTGCGATACATTCCAACAAACTGGCCCAGATCGGGGTAAATAATTCGATCCGCATGATACCGGTTTTAGATCTGGAGAAAATTGCCAGAGCTTTTCGCGCAAAGCGATTGACCGCCGCGTAAAGATCTAGCCAATCAAACTCAACAACCGCCGCGTTTCCTTCTCATCAAGTTCCAGCCATTGCCCGCGTTTGATCCGTGGCGGCAGGTTGATCGGGCCGAAGCGTACACGCATCAGGCGGCTGACGGTGAGTCCGATGGCTTCGAACATGCGCCGTACTTCGCGGTTTTTGCCTTCTTTCAGGATGACGCGGTACCAGTGATTCGAGCCTTCGCCACCTTGGTCGGCGAGGTAAGTGAATGCCGCTTCGCCGTCGTCCAGTGTCACGCCGGTGGTGAGTTGTTCCATTTGTTCTTCGCTCAGTTCGCCGAGTATGCGTACGGCGTATTCGCGCTCCATTTCAAAGCGCGGGTGCATGAGCCGGTTGGCTAATGTGCCATCGTTGGTGAAAATCAGCAGCCCGCTGGTGTTGAAATCCAGCCGCCCGATGGCGATCCATTTGGATGATCGCAGATGCGGCAGCCTGTCGAAAACGGAAGGGCGGCCTTCCGGGTCGTCACGGCTGACGATTTCGCCTTCGGGTTTGTGATACAGCAGCACTTTGGGTAAATCCGCTTCGGCATGAACGCGAATCACGCGCCGGCCGATACGGATCACGTCACCTGGCCCGGCGCGGTCGCCGAGTGTGGCGGTCTTGCCGTTGACGCTGACTGCACCGGTCGCAATTAATTCCTCCATTTCCCGCCGCGAGCCCAATCCTTTTTGCGCCAGCAGCTTTTGCAGCTTAAAAGTCACTGCTGGCGGTTCGTCATGTGTTGTGACCGGTTTCTGGCTTGGCGCGCGTTCAGCGGACGGTGTTTTTTTTATGGCCGGTCTAAGTGGTCTCTTAACTTTCATGGATAGGTGGCCTGCGATGTGTGCTGACAGTTGAAATGAGTAGTAATGCGCGCAATGGCGGATTTTAAACTATTCCGGCGCCAATCATGCTTGTTCTTTGAATTCATGGCAAAGCATCGCCACATCTGGCGATAATTTGCCTATCAAAGACTGTGAGATTGTTTACCGCAAGTGTATGTCACCCCTGCGGCTTTCTGTCGATATCCTACTGTTCTCTATGCTCGCGCTTTGCGGTGCGATAACAGAATATTCCTAAAATGGAAATTTTATTCCTGGTGGTAATCCCATTCCGCTGGTCAGCGCCGACATTTTTTCCTGCGTGGTCGTTTCGACTTTACGGACGGCGTCATTGAAAGCCGCAGCGACCAGATCTTCCAGCATTTCTTTGTCGTCGCCGATCAAGCTGCTATCAATGTTGACGCGTTTGACATCATGACGACAGGTCATCGTGACTTTTACCATGCCGGCGCCGGATTGGCCTTCGACTTCAATACTGGCCAGATTTTCCTGCATTTGCCGCATGTTTTCCTGCATCATTTGCGCTTGTTTCATCATGTTTCCGATATTACCTCTCATTTCTTTTGTCTCCTTTATTTTTCAATGGGTTTAATGGAAGGAACGATCAGTTTTGCGTCAAACTGCTCAATCAATTCTTGCACGACCGGATCCTTTTCAATGGCTGCGATGGCATTGGTCTGCTTCTCTTCTTCTTCGCGCTGTTGCAGTGCGACCGGTGTTAATCCGGTGATGCTGCCGACGGAAAAATTCAAGGTAACGGGCTTGCCAAAATAGCTATTCAGCGCTGCTTGGATTTTATCCTGATATTTTTTTTCCAGCAGGTGCTTATGCACATCCGGCACGCATAATTCTATTTTCTCTCCGGTGATGGTCTTGGCCTCGCTGTGATGCGCCAGCATTTTTGCCATACCGGTCAGCTTCAATTGCTGGCTCAGTTGCGGCCAATCCAGCAGGGGAGCGGTGGTGTTTTCTTGCGGGAGAGTTTGTCTGGGCGCCGCTTGCGGTTTTTTCTCCGCTGTTACGGATGGCTTGCTGCTCACCGGTGCGGCCTGCGGGCTCTGGCGATGCGATGCCAGATCATCCGGCATGAATGTCAGCATGCGTAACAGCGTCATGGTAAAACCGGCATATTCATCGGGCGCCAGACTCAGATCGCTGCGCCCGTGCAATGCGATCTGATAAAACAGTTGTACATCATCGGGCGCTAAGGATTTTGCCAATGCAACGATACGCGCGTATTCCGGGGTATCTTCGCCGATTGCCTGCGGCACGGTTTGCGCCAGTGCGATGCGATGCAATAACGCGGCCAGGTCCTGCAATGCGGAATCGAAGGAGAGGCACTGCGCTTCCATTTCATCGGTCAGAGACAATAATTTTGCGCCATCCCGCTGCACCAAAGCTTCGAGCAGATCGAACAAATAGCCTTGATCGATGATGCCGAGCATATCCCGCACACCGGCTTCCTCGATTTTGCCTTCGCCGAACGCGATGGCTTGATCCAGCAGACTGAGCGCATCGCGCATGCTGCCTTGCGCGGCGCGCGCGACCAACTGCAACGAGGGGGTGTCGCAAGGAATGTTTTCCTGCGCCAAGATATGCTTGAGGTGGGCGGCAATCTGCGTTTGCGGAATTTGTTTCAGGTTGAATTGCAAACAGCGGGATAACACGGTAATCGGGATTTTTTGCGGATCGGTGGTCGCCAGCACGAATTTGACATGCGCGGGTGGCTCTTCCAATGTTTTCAGCATGGCATTGAACGCCGATTTCGACAGCATGTGCACTTCGTCGATGATGTAAATCTTATAACGCGCACCGGTGGGGGCGTACAGCGCATTTTCCAGCAGTTCGCGCATGTTATCGACTTGCGTGTTGGAAGCCGCATCCAATTCGATCAGATCGATAAAACTTCCCGCATCGATTTGCAGGCACGCCGCGCAGGCGCCGCAAGGCGTTGCGGTGACACCGGTTTCACAGTTGAGCGACTTCGCCAGAATGCGGGCGATGGTGGTTTTGCCGACACCGCGCGTGCCGGTCAGTAAATACGCATGGTGTAAACGGTTTTGCTCAAGCGCATTGGTCAATGCTCTGACCACATGCTCCTGTCCAGTCAATTCGGAAAAATTTCTCGGGCGCCACTTACGCGCAAGGACTTGTGTTTGGGACACGTTTTTGATTGGAAAAGCGAATTAGATCCTGTTAAACCAGTAAAAATCCGGAAAGGCAGATCCCAGTTCGTGTTGGGTGGCGAGCCCGACCCCCGGCACTCGCAATAAATAGCTGTGGCTGCTTCCTTCCGGACCTGACCAGATTGACTACCTTGCAATGCGGGGAGGCCCGCCATAAAACTCAATGTGGCGGAAGTATACCAGTTGATGATGGATTACTCCAATTTCAATCACGGTTGAAGTGCGCATTTGCCGGTAAAAGGAAATAAATTCAAACTCAAATTTGATCTGGCCGTTATGTTATTTTCCCCCGGGAATTGCAAAATGTTTAATCATCGTGATCTGCTCGACGACTTGAATAAACCGTTACCGTTGAAGGATAAAATGATCAGCGCGCATCGTTCTGTTCAGAACAAATTTCCGTTTATTTCACGGATTGCAATCGCGCTGTACGATCCCGATACGCGAGTGCTAAAAACGTATCTGAATAGCAGCGAGGGAGAAAACCCCTTGCTACACTATCAAACGTCGTTGGATAACGCGCCGTCGCTCAAGGAAATCCTTGTCCAAGGCTTGCCGCGGGTGGTCAATAACCTGGTGACTTTTGAGAACGGCACGCACGAGCATACCCAGCGCATTGGCCGCTCCGGCTACGCCGCGAGCTATACCATGCCGATTTTTCATGGCGGCGAGTTTGTCGGATTTTTGTTTTTTAATTCGCATGAAGCGGAGGTATTCACCGAGAATGTATTGAGCATTCTCGATATCTACGGACACCTGATCGCGCTGATGATCGTCAATGAACTGGCCACATTGAAGGTCATGAACGCCGCGTTGAAAACAACCAGCGGCATTACGCATTTCCGCGATCCCGAAACGGGCAGCCATCTGGATCGCATGTCGCGCTACAGCCGCATCATCGCCGAAGCGCTGGCTGATCGATACGATCTGGACGATGCGTATATCGAGCAAGTTTTCATGTTTTCACCGCTGCACGATATCGGGAAGATCGCCATACCTGACAGTATCTTGCTGAAACCGGGGCCGCTGAACGCGGAAGAACGGGCGATCATGAATACGCATGCGCG
This sequence comes from Nitrosomonas sp. Is24, assembly GCF_033063335.1. Lineage (NCBI taxonomy): Bacteria > Pseudomonadati > Pseudomonadota > Betaproteobacteria > Nitrosomonadales > Nitrosomonadaceae > Nitrosomonas > Nitrosomonas sp. Is24. The sequence continues at coordinate 923,756 of NZ_JAWJZG010000001.1, forward strand.
AAAAGGCAGGGAAATGATTGATGATATCGTCATGAACTTTGGCTTCGGCAATATCAATCATATCGACGTACTGCGCAATATCGCTGAATTTCACCATGAAGCGGTGAACGGCAGCGGTTATCCTACCGGTAAACGCAATGATGAGATTCCGCTGGAAGCGCGCATCGTCGCAGTGGCCGACGTGTTTGATGCGCTGACGTCGCGCCGTCCTTATAAGGAAGCGTGGGGCAATGAAAAAGCATTCGCCATGTTGCAACAGCTCGCCGGTGAAAAACTGGATATCGATTGCGTGCAAGCATTGATTGAAAACCGGCAGAAAGTGGAATCGATTCAACAACAGTTTAAGGAAGATATCTACGGTTAGCGGTGCCTGGCCGCTGCACCGGGATCAACCGGATTTTTCCCGCAAAATCCATCCGCAACAAATGGTTTAAATCCGCTAAAATCAGCAGTTTTATGAGAAGCTCACTCGTAGAGCGATGACTGCCGGTAATTTTTCCCCAACTCTGATCAAACCCAGTGACGCCAGCGCATGGATGACTTGTGTCCGGCGTGTCTGGCTGGATAAACATCAACCGGTTGCAGCGGAACTCGATGGATTTAATCGGCTGCTCAGCGATCTTGGGCTGGAACATGAAGCCGCCATGCTGGCCAAGCTGGGAGATCAATATGCCGTCAGCAAAGCGGTCTCTTTTGAACATACGCAAGCCTTGATGCAGCAAGGTGTGCCGTTTATCTACCAGGGCCGTTTGCTGGATGAACGGCAGGGGTTGGTGGGTTATCCCGATTTCCTGATCCGGCATGAAAGCGGGCAATATCAGTCTGCGGATGCGAAGCTTTCCTCGAGTGAAAATAAAAAATCGATTCAGATTCAACTGGGAATTTATCGCCGTTTGCTCGCCAACGATTTACCGGCGATGGTTTTTTTGGGCAATGGCCGTGTTGCGCAATTGGGCGATGAAGTCGAGCCATTGGTCGATGAGTTTATTACCAGCATGCGAGCCTTGCTGGATTTGCCGCAACCGCCCGCAGTCCGTTATAGCCATAGCAAATGCCGCATTTGTCCGCACCAAGCGGTTTGCCGCCCAGAATTCGAAGCCAAGGAGGATATTTCGCTGTTGTACGGCGTGCACGGCAAAGCCGCGGATCATCTGGCGCAAGCCGGAATTGCAACGATCTCGCAGCTTGCCGGGGAGTCGGCCGAATCCCTGCCGGATGTGCCGCATCTCAAGGGTAGTAAACGCAAGCACCGCGCCATTTTGCAAGCCCGCTCGATGTTGAGCGGTGAGGTATTTCAACTGAATAAAGCCGTTTTGCCGCAAGGCACCTGGGTTCATTTCGATATCGAAGACAATCCATTGACCCCAAATCGCGAGCGTCATGTTTATCTGTGGGGATTTTTGGCGCCGCCGTATGGCCGGGAAAGCTTTGAATACGTCTGGACCGATGATGAAACCAGCGATTACGACGGATGGCTGGGTTTTTTGCAGAAAATGGATGAATACCGGTCACAGTATCCGGCCGTAGTGCTGGCGCATTATTCCAACCACGAAAGGGCGACGATCGGCAAGTACGCCGAGCGTTACGGTATGGGAAATCATGCTACGGTGAAATGGTTGCTGGGCGCCGATAGCCCGCTGTTTGATATGCAGAATCCTGTGCTGGACTGTCTGGTATTGCCGCTGCAAGGCTATGGACTGAAGGATATCTGTAAACATCCGGGGCTAGTGAATTTCCAATGGGAAAATGAGGAATCCGGTTCGCAGTGGTCGGTGGTGCAATTCAACCGTTTCCGCGCGGAAACAAGCCTGGCCGAGAAGCAAAAATTGCAAGCCGCAATACTGGGTTATAACCGTGACGACGTGATCGCTACGCGCAGACTGGAAGTCTGGCTGCGCGAGCGATTTTCCTGAAGTCCGTTCTGATGAAATTTCCCGCTTAGGTTAAAATACGTTTTTTTCCGATCCGCGTTGTTTATTGCAAGGCGAATCTTTGCTGTTAGACCCGAAAGTCTATAAAAGGAATTGTTATGAAATACCAGACCGATGATTTACGTATTGTCGGCGTGCATGAACTGACTCCGCCGGTTGAGCTGCATCGCGAATATCCGATGACGGAGAATGCGACGCAAACCGTTTATGCCGCGCGGCAAGCCACTCATCGCATTCTGCACGGCGAAGATGACCGCTTACTGGTTGTGGTCGGCCCTTGCTCCATTCACGATGTCGACGCCGCGTTGGAGTATGCCGCGCGTTTGAAGCATTTGCGCGAAACGCTGAAGCAGCAGTTGCATATCGTGATGCGCGTGTATTTTGAAAAACCGCGCACGACCATCGGCTGGAAAGGGCTGATTAACGATCCCGATCTGGATAACAGTTTTCATATCAACAAAGGTCTGCGGACGGCGCGCCGGTTGCTGCTGGATTTGAATACCATCGGCATGCCATCGGCCACCGAGTACCTGGACCTGATTAGTCCGCAGTATTTGTCGGACTTGATCAGCTGGGCAGCGATCGGTGCACGCACGACCGAAAGCCAGGGGCATCGCGAACTCGCTTCCGGCGTGTCCTGCCCGATCGGTTTCAAGAATGGCACGTATGGCAATTTGAATATTGCGATTGACGCGATTGCAGCCGCTTCCCGCCCGCATCATTTTCTGTCGGTCACCAAAGAAGGGCATACTGCGATTTTTGCCACCAAAGGCAATGAAGACTGCCACATTATCCTGCGCGGCGGGCGTAAACCCAATTACGATGCCGCCAGTGTCACTGCGGCGGTGGAAGAATTGAAGAAAGCCAAACTGCCGCCGCATTTGATGATCGATTTCAGCCACGCCAATAGCCACAAGGATTACCGCCGTCAAACCGATGTCGCGGCCGATGTGGCGGAACAGATTGCAGGCGGTAGCCATGCCATTTGCGGTGTGATGATCGAAAGCCATCTGGTGGAAGGTAACCAAAAAGCCGACGGTAAAAAACGCGAAGAATTGGTTTACGGGCAAAGCATTACGGACGGCTGCATCAGCTTTGAGGCGACCGAGCACGTGCTGCAACAACTGGCAAACGCGGTTGAAAAGCGCAGAAAGAAATAGCGCAACTTTCTGATTTCCCTCTGCAAGGCGCTGTAAAGCAGCAAGTCGGCAGAATATCGAAGTGTGGAGGTGGGATGCCTAAAATTCTGGTAACCGGCGCGACCGGTCAAATCGGTGCGGAATTGACGCTGGCATTGCGTGAGCGTTACGGTGCGGATAGCGTGATCGCTGCCGGACATCGCCGCGAACCATCTGATCATCTGATGCACGGTCCTTATGTCAGTCTCGACGTGCGCGATGCGGCAGCGCTTGATGTCGTGGTTGCCGGTCGGTGTATTACCATCATTTACCACCTCGCCGCACTGCTTTCCGCAGTGGCCGAAGAACAACCGCTGCAAGCCTGGGATATCAACATGAACGGCCTGCTCAATGTGCTGGAAAGCGCGCGCCAGCACGGTTGCCAAGTGTTTTTTCCCAGTTCCATTGCCGCATTCGGTCCCGGCACACCACCTTACAATACGCCGCAGGATACCGTGCAGCATCCTTCGACGATCTATGGCATCACCAAAGTGTCGGGTGAATTGCTATGCGATTACTATCATCGCCGCTACAGTGTCGACGCGCGCGGCTTACGCTATCCCGGACTGATTTCCAATCAAGTGCTGCCCGGCGGCGGCACGACCGATTATGCCGTGGATATTTTTTACGCCGCGGTCAAACAGCGGCATTACGACTGTTTTCTGCGCGCCGATACCCAACTGGATATGATGTATATGCCCGATGCCATTGCAGCCGCAATGCAACTGATGCAAACCGATCCCGGCAAATTGACGCATCGCAACGGCTTTAACGTTACCGCGATGAGTTTTACTCCGGCGCAATTGGCGGCGGAAATACAAAAGCATCTGCCCGGATTTACCATCGGCTATACGGTCGATCCGCTGCGGCAAGCGATTGCCGATTCCTGGCCACGGCATATGGATGACAGTGCCGCGCGGGCTGAATGGGGTTGGCAGCCGGGTTTCGATTTACCTGGCATGGTGGCCGATATGCTGGCGCACATCAGCGCCAAATTTCGTAACGGTTAATGGGAGATCTCTATGTCGCTATCGAAAGTGGAACCGCTATTCCTGGCCAAGTTGAACCAATTGCAACAGCAAGGCGTCCGCAAGGGCGACGAGAAAATCATTACCGGCATGCTCGCGCCGGAAAACGGATTGGGGCCGCGCTATCAGCTGCACGGTTATGGCAAGCGCGCATTTTTGCGCATGAATTCGAATTCCTATTTGGGATTGGCGCGGCATCCCGCCGTGATCGAAGCGGAAGCGCTGGCAGCGGAACAGTATGGCGCCGGTCCCGGCGCGGTGCGTTTTATCAGCGGCACGTATGCGCCGCATGTCGAGCTGGAGCGCAGGCTGGCGGCATTTCATGGCCGTGAAGCGGCGCTGCTGTTCAGCGCGGCCTATGCCACGATGGTTGGCGTGCTGCCGCAATTGATTTCCGAACAGACGCTGGTGGTCAGCGATGCGCTGAACCACAATTGCATCATTAACGCGATCCGTCTCGCGCATCCGGCCGGAAAAGCGATTTATGCGCATGGTGATATGTGCGATCTGGAAAAAATCCTGAGCACCAACCGTGACCGCTATCAACGGGTTTGTGTGGTCACCGACGGTGTTTTCAGCATGCGCGGCGATCATGCGCCGCTGGATGAACTCGATGCCTGCTGTGCCAAGCACCAAAGCGATTATCCCGAAGGAATTGTCACACTAGTGGATGACTCGCACGGCGTCGGCGCTTTCGGCAGCACCGGGCGCGGTACTGAAGAAATTACGGGAGGATGGGCGGATGTGTTGGTAGCCACGCTCGGCAAGGCGTTCGGTGTCAACGGCGGTTACGTTGCTGCCAGCGCCACGGCCATCGCTTACTTGCGGGAAACCGCGCCGTTATATATCTATTCCAACCCGATCACGCCCGCCGAAGCGGCTGCGGCGCTAGCCGCGCTGGATGTTCTGGAAAGCACGGAAGGCTTGCGCCTGCTGGATCGATTGCGCAGCTTCAGCACTAGACTCCGATCCGGATTGCAACAGCTGGGTTTTGAAACTTTGCCCGGAGAGCATCCCATCGTGCCGGTGTTTATCCGCGACACCGCCAAAACCGCCGCATTGGTTGCGCATTTATTCGACCACAACATTCTCGCCACCGGTTTGAATTATCCGGTCGTGCCGCAAGGCGATCAGGAAATCCGCTTGCAGGTTTCCGCCGGACATACTGAGAAAGATTTGGATTATTTACTCAATGCGTTGGCGGATTTTCGTCAGTAGCAGCGGACTCTAAGGGTTTCAGGCCGCTTGAGTGCGCGGACGGAAAAAAGAACAAACGCTTCAATGCGATTTGGAAATAAAAAACGCCAGAACTCGAACTGAGTTATTTCGTAGCATCTTCAGTTTGATTTTTGATTTCTTTAGCGATTTCTTCCATTTTTCCCTGAGCTTCTTCAGAAGCATCCTTCACTGCGCTCGTGATATCTTCGACCGCATCGCGCGCTTTTTCGTTAGGACGACGGTCTAGCGCGTCGTTGACTTTGTCCATTACCTTTTCTGTGGTTTCCGTTGGTTTTTGTCCGCAGGCGGATAAAGTTGATAGTGCTATCGCAATCATAAAAAGGTAGCGTAATTTCATGTTTTTTCCCCGTATTGATTAGAACTGAGATTCTAACTCACCGGGCTGGTTTTTATTCAGCCAAGTGAGTTTTTCACGTTATTTTACGCTGGGACAATCCATGTAAACGGGGTGCGATGTGATCACAATCGCCACGCGGCTTTCCTGATCGGGCGTGTTGTCGGCGCCGGGAACTTCACCGATTGCTTTGGCAATTAATTGGCTGGGCCGTGCACCGCTTGCTACCAATCGTTGTATCACCGCCTGGGCTCTTCTTTCCGATAAATCCTGATTGTAGGCCGGTTTGCCGACAGTATCGGTTGATGCCGTGACGGTTGCAGTCGCATCGGGATGAGCTTCCAGCCAGTTGCCCACTTTGCCGATGGTTTCATCTTTGGTTTTAAAGGGCACGGCGCTGCCTGTTTTGAAATAAGCCACGGTATCGTGAATCGATTCTTTTTTATGATGGTTATGACCATGTACTTCCGTCAGCCACAGACACATTTCCTTCTCCGCTTCCAAACGATGGCGTGCGGCTGATTTGGCGGCATCCAATGCCTTTTGCTTCTCGTTGATATTCCAATAGTGATTTTTTTCAAGATGACCCAGAATCTCATTGGCGGTTTCCAGATCTTCTTCGGATTGTTCTTGATGCCACATGGCTTGCCCGTAGTGACCGGTTCTGGCGGCTTTAATCTCGGCTTTCAAATCTTCCGTATCGGTTTTGGGCGTGGCACAGGCGGTCAGGAACAGTATCAAAATTGCGAGCGGTAAGTAATGATATTTTTTCATGATGATATCCTTATGATCGAATGGGTCGCAGCAGGCTTATTCGCCATTATCCAATGGGCCGTAACTGGTCCAGTAGCCGGGATAATGCAAACCAAAATAACGGCTGTCTTCACTGAAACGATTCCAAACATAAGCCGGTGTGGCAAATTCACTGGATGGAACCGGTGAAGTGATGACTTCCACACCACCCACCAGCGTCCGGCTCACGCCATGCACAATGCCGCGGATAACACCCCACGTCAGACCTAGAAAGATATTTTGATCGTTGGTGATATTGATCACGTTTTTGGGAATTTCGATAAAGCCGAAGGCAATGTTTGCAATACCTTGGCTGAATTTGTCGATGAAATAGCTTTCTGCTTTGGCTGCTGATGTCATCATCAGCGCACAGGTTAGCATGCAGGCAGCCAGAATTTTATTTTTGCTCATGAGTAGCTCCTTATTTTTAGAATTGAAACTACGCGAGACCCTACACAGATACCCAAAAGTGCAGACCCCACATCGATCTTTACTTTGATGACTGATTTATCTGGGAATTTTCTTGCGGCCCCAGATTTTTTTCATCATAAGGCCGCTGGTTGGATAAATAAATAAGCTTTTGCTTATTTCTATCTAAGCGATTTGCTTATAAAAATGCAGAGATGATTGAAAATCAGCGCAAAAATCAGGAGAAGGCGCGTGATTCTGAGTACCGCGGGCTGATCATAAGCGCCTGCTTTGGGTGCTTACCATTCGGATCAGTTACGACCTGCCACGCCCGCATAGCTGCCGCCAATTTTTGAGCATAGCGGGGATTCTGTGGATCAAAGTAATCAGGAACATCGATAGCCGCCGGAAAGTAAAAACCTGTTTTGATACCTCGGCGAGTCAGCCAAAGACAAAGTGATTCAACCTCTACTCGAGGCTCGGCAAGATCGATTCAAAAAAGCTGCTTTAGCAAGGTATTCGTCATGTTTCAGAAAAAATTTTTGGTTAGATAGTGCCGGGTCTAAGTTTGCTCATTTGTTAGATATTGACTCGTCCTATCTATTGGATTAGCGAGGATTTTACTGTACATTGCGGCATATTTTATAAGCATATCTATGCTTAGGATAATTCGCTCTATCGGCTAATCAAGTTGAGCAAGAATAAAAAAGGATTTCGCACAATTCATGGCCGCTAAAGAAGCCAAAGCCCGAATCAAAATCAATAAGCTACTTGTAGAATCTGGTTGGCGTTTTTTTGACGATGCCTTTGGCAAAGCCAATATCGTGCTGGAACCTAATGTCAAGCTGACCAAAGCCGGTATTGATGCAATGGGTGAGAATTTTGAGAGTGCGCACAACGGTTTTATCGATTTTCTGTTATTAGACGCACAAAGTCATCCGCTGATTGTGCTCGAAGCGAAAGCGGAAGATAAAAATCCCCTGATTGGAAAGGAACAAGCGCGCAGCTATGCCAAATCCCAGAACTGCCGCTTTGTGATCCTTTCCAATGGGAATTTGCATTATTTTTGGGATTTGGAACAAGGCAATCCGCATATCATCACGCGCTTCCCAAATCCGGATTCAATCAAGGGATACCAGCGCTTTCAACCAAATCCACATCGCCTGATTACCGAGATAGTTTCAAAAGACTATATTGCGCTGACGCAAATGCCGGGCTATGCCAATGAGGCAGGCTGGAAAAGCGAAGCCGAACGTCCTGCTTTTACCGCGAAGAATCGGCTGCGCTTCCTGCGGGATTATCAAAAACGTGCAGTTCAAGCATTGCAGAATGCTGTGGCGGAAGGGAAAAGCCGTTTTCTGTTTGAAATGGCAACCGGCACCGGTAAGACACTAACCGCTGCCGCAGTCATCAAACTTTTCCTGCGAACGGGAAACGCGCAGCGCGTGTTGTTTCTAGTGGATAGGCTTGAATTGGAAGACCAGGCTAACAAGGCATTTGTTGCCTATCTGAAGAATGATTACACCTCGGTCATATACAAAGAACGCCGGGACGAATGGCGCAAAGCCGAGATCGTTGTGACGACGGTGCAATCCCTGTTGTTCAACGACAAATACCAGCGATTGTTCTCGCCCACCGACTTCGATCTGGTGATTTCCGACGAAGCGCATCGCTCCATCGGCGGTAATGCCCGTGCGGTGTTTGAATATTTTGTTGGCTACAAACTGGGATTGACCGCAACGCCCAAGGATTACCTGAAACAATTCGACAACAGCAAATCCAACACTCGCGATCCACGCGAATTGGAGCGGCGTCTGTTGCTCGATACCTACCGCACTTTCGGCTGCGAATCCGGCGAGCCGACTTTTCGTTACTCGCTGCTCGATGGCGTGCGTGAAGGATTTCTCATCAACCCCCTAGTGGTCGATGCGCGCAGCGACATTACCACCCAACTGCTATCCGACAAAGGCTATGCGGTTGCCGTGGTGGACGACGACGGAAAAGAAGCAAACGAAAGTTTCTACCAAAAAGACTTCGAGAAAAAATTCTTCTCCGAAGCGACCAATCGATTATTCTGTGAAACGTTCATGCGCAATGCGCTCCGTGATCCAATCAGCGGTGAAACCGGCAAAAGCATTGTCTTTGCCGTGAGTCAGAATCATGCCGCCAAGCTGACGCAAATTCTCAATGAGCTGGCCGATGCTTTCTTTCCTGGCCAGTATCAATCCGACTTCGCCGTGCAAGTGACGTCACTGATTCCCGAAGCGCAGCAATTTACCATCAACTTCGCTAACAATAATTTGCTGGGTTCGGGCAATTTCGAGGAAAACTACCGTACCAGCAAGGCGCGCATTTGTGTCACCGTCGGCATGATGACCACCGGCTACGATTGTCCGGATATTCTGAACCTGGCGATGATGCGCCCGATCTTCTCGCCGCAGGATTTTGTGCAAATCAAAGGACGCGGCACACGCAAGCACGATTTTCTGGAGCAGCTTTTCGATCCGGTCATGAAACAGCAGTTGAAGAAACAGGAGAAAACCCGCTTCAAGCTATTCGATTTTTTTGCGAATTGCGAATACTTCGAGGGAAAATTCAATTACGACGAAGTGCTGAAACTGCCGCAACCGCAAAGCGGTGAAAAATCCGAATTGCCGCCGTTGCCGCCGTCTGGCGCATTCCAGTATGGTGGAGCGGATACGCTGGCTGCATTAGATGAGCATCAAATCGGCGAACGGGGCATGAAAATCGACCGCATGTTTTTCAGTAAATTTGAAGAACAAGCCCAAAGCGATGCCGCGCTGAAAGCCCTGGTTGAAAATGCGCAATGGGATCAAGCCGCCGATTACGTGCATCGCCATTTATTCGACAAACCGAAAGAATTCTTTTCGCTGGACACCTTACGCCGCGCGGCAGGCGTGGATCGTCACCTGAGTTTGCGGGAACTGCTGGAAAAAGTGTTCGGCTTGATTCCCGGATTCAAATCGAAGGATGAATTATTGGAAGACGAATTCCGGAAGCTCTTGCTCGATTTGTCGCCGGAGGAGCTGGAACAGCACGCGGATGCCATTGTCGCCCTCAAGAACTATTTCAAGGCGTATGCCACCGATGGTCATTTGCGTTACATCATCGATGAAGGACAATTCACCGATCTGAATGTCAATCCGAACTTCAACATGGCTGACTTCAAAGCTGTACCGGCGGCATGGCGCAACCGTATCCCGGAATACGTCAAAAATTACCTTCCGCTCGATCAATTCAAATAGGCAGTAAAAAATGCTCGATTCCGAAACCAAACGCCGCATTGATTCCTGCCGTGACATCCTGGTCGGCAAAGTACCCGATCCCAAATCGCAAGTTGAGCAGATCACCATCGCGCTGATCTATAAGTTCATGGACGACATGGATGCCGAAGCCGAAGAACTGGGCGGAAAACGCAGTTTCTTTACCGGCGAATTTGCGCAATACCGTTGGTCCAAGCTGATGGTGCCCGGCATGGGCGGATTCGATATGCTCAGCCTTTATTCCGAGGCCATCGGCAAAATGAACGAAAACCCGGGCGTGCCTGCGCTGTTCCGGGATATTTTCAAGAACGCCTATCTGCCGTACCGCGATCCGGAAACGCTGCGCAGCTTCCTGAAGGAAATTAACAGCTTCACCTACGATCATTCCGAACGGCTCGGCGATGCTTTCGAGTACCTGCTGTCGGTGCTCGGCAGCCAGGGCGATGCCGGGCAATTCCGCACGCCGCGCCACATCATCGACTTCATGGTGGAAATCATCGATCCGAAAAAGGACGAATCCATTCTCGATCCGGCCTGCGGCACGGCGGGCTTTCTGATTTCGTCGTACAAACACATCCTCAAGCACAATAGTAAGGATTACCAAGCGCAACAGGATCGTGAAACGTACGATGAACAAGGCGTGCCGCTGGAATTGCTGACGCTCGACAACCCGCTGCATTACCGGGGCGAACTGCTCACGCCCGACGACAAAAAACGCCTCGCTACCAATATCCGTGGCTACGACATTTCGCCGGATATGGTGCGTCTGTCACTGGTGAATATGTATTTGCACGGCTTTGCCAGCCCGCATATCGACGAATACGACACGCTCACCAGCGATGAGAAATGGAACGAACTGGCCGACGTGATCCTTGCCAATCCGCCGTTCATGTCGCCGAAAGGCGGTATCAAGCCGCATAAGCGCTTTTCCATCACCGCCACGCGTTCGGAAGTGCTGTTCGTCGACTACATCGCCGAGCACCTCACGCCCAACGGCCGCGCCGCCGTGATCGTGCCCGAAGGCATCATTTTCCAGAGCGGCAATGCCTACAAACAATTGCGCGAAATGCTGGTAAAGCAGTATCTGGTCGCGGTCATCTCGTTGCCCGCCGGGGTGTTCAATCCCTACAGCGGCGTCAAAACCTCGATCCTGGTGCTGGACAAACGCTTGGCGAAAAAGACCGACGCGATTTTGTTCGCCAAGATCGATAATGATGGTTTCAACCTCGGCGCTCAGCGGCGTCCCATCGACAAAAACGACCTGCCCGCAGCGGTGCGCAATATCAAGGCGTGGCTGGCGAGCTTGCATAATGGCGCGGCGTTTGATGTTGAGTCAATTGCCAATCTGAATCTCGTGGCCAAGGAGAAAATTGGTGAGAATGGTGATTGGAATTTGAGTGGCGATAGGTATCGTGACGATAACAAACGGCACTCTCAATTTGATTTACTGCCGTTTGATCAGGTCTGTACACTCGAATATGGGGCGGCGCTTCCAAAAGAAAAGCGTATTGATGGCGAGTATCCTGTATTGGGATCGAATGGTATAACCGGCTATCACAATGAATACTTGGTTGAAGGTCCTGCTGTTATCGTTGGTCGAAAAGGTTCGGTTGGTGAGGTTACATATATTGAGGAAAATTGCTATCCGATCGACACAACGTATTACATAAATCGGACTTCACCAGATAAGTGCGATATTCGCTATCTTTATCATGTGCTCAAAACGCTTGATCTGCCTTCTTTGAAGGGCGGCGCTGGAATTCCAGGGCTGAATCGCAAAGAAGTTTATGAAAAACACAAAATACCCCTCCCACCGCTAGAAGTGCAAAAGGCGATTGTGGCGGAGATCGAAGAATATCAAAACCGGATTGAAACACTTAAAAGAGAGATTATAGAGCAGGAAGAAAAAATCAAAACCGCCATCAACCGCGTCTGGGGAGAAACCACATGAGCAAAGACCTGACCAATTCATCCATCGACCGGCAGAATATTCTCAACAATCCCTATGCAGTTGCTGAAATCGAGAAAGCCGCCGGAATTCAGGGGATTCCGTTCGAAGGCAAGACGGTGCTGCTCAAGGAGCAAGTTGCTACGTTTTTTGAAGTAACGGCGCGCACGATTGACAATTACATCGAGAAATTCAGCGATGAATTGCGTCAAAACGGGTATGAGGTATTGCGCGGTAACAGACTGAAACAACTGAAATTATCACTCAGCGGCCAATCTGATCACGAAATTGATTTCGTTACCAAAACCACTGCGCTTGGCGTGTTCGATTTCCGCTCCTTTCTCAATCTGGCGATGCTGATTTCTGAAAGTGAACGGGCAAGGTTGTTGCGTCAGGCGATTCTCGATATTGTCATCGATACGATTAACCAGCGTACCGGCGGCGGGACTAAGTACATCAATCAGCGTGACGAGGATTTTCTGCATTCCGCCTTTGTCGAGGAAAACTATCGTAAGCAGTTCACCGATGCGCTGAAAGATTGCGTAGCGATGGGAAATTTTAAGTACGCGGATTATACGAACAAGATTTATGTCAGCATTTTCCGCGAGAAGGCGAGCGAGTATCGAAAAATATTGAAACTCGACAATAGGGACAATGTCCGCGCTACGTTTTATGCCGAAGTGCTCGATTTGATCGCTTCTTATGAGAGCGGTTTTGGCGACATGCTGCAACAGCAGGCGGCCATGAAAGGGCGTAAGCTCACGACCTGGGAAGTCGATAGCCTGTTCAAGACTTTTGAATCGCAGGCACACTGGAAACCTCTGATCGAGAAGGCGCGTATGAAGATGGCCAGCCGCGATCTGGCTTTCCGCGACGCATTGCATCTCCAGCTCAAGGAATACGTCACACCAGTGCAGCGCGAGGATTACGAGCGTTTTCTCGGGGAGAAAAGCAAGGAATTGGCTGAACGGCTGGAAGAAGCCAGGGATGTGATGAAGCGTTTGAAGGAGCGGGAATAGTGGCGTTGATCTATCTGACTTTGGAACAGATTATCGATATTCATGCAAAAACAGTAGAAGTAAGCGGCGGCGGCGCACTGGGACATTTGGATCTCGGTAAACTGGAAAGCGTGCTTCAGCACATTCAAGATGATGACTACTACCCGACATTTGAAGAAAAGCTGACACATTTGTTCTTTAGTGCCTGCAAGTTTCACTGTTTTCAGGATGGCAATAAACGGATTGCCATTACGCTCAGTGCGCAGATGTTATTGTTCAATGGCTATCTGTATTGCGTGAGCAGTTTTCTAAGAGAAATGGAGAATATCAGCTATCACGTTGCTGCCGGAAATATCGATAAGGAATTGCTTCAGGAAATCATTACGGCTCACTTGATGGAAGAGGAAAACAGCGAATCGCTTAAGTTAAAGATATTGAATGCTATTTCAGGGTAAACCCGATAATGGCAATTTGATGTGCAGAAGGTATTGTTTATTGCAAAGAATTGAATCGTCTGCCAGTCGGCATAAAGGCTGGGGGTATCGATCTTAATTCAGCAGCATTACGCACCGAGAAAATAAAAAAGACCTGAATTTATTCAAGTCTTTATTTTATTTGGCGTCCCCAACGAGATTCGAACTCGTGTTACCGCCGTGAAAGGGCGATGTCCTAGGCCTCTAGACGATGGGGACAAAGTGATGTGTCGTTTATAGCACCGCTTAATCCAAGAAAAACTTGGTGGAGATAAGCGGGATCGAACCGCTGACCTCTTGCATGCCATGCAAGCGCTCTCCCAGCTGAGCTATACCCCCTGATCAAAGGAAGGGGGATTATACTGATGCGATGATTTATTGTAAAGAAAAGATCAACCGGGAAAACTGCTGAGATGACTGTTCATGCGCGCCAGTGTCTCCTCGCGTCCGAGTAATGCCAGTACCGCATCGATCGACGGGGTGTGAACTTCGCCGGTGACCATGACCCGTAACGGCATGGCGATTTTCGGCAGTTTGACATCGTGCTCCTTGGCGGCGGCTTTTATTTCTTGATGGATGACTTCGCGTGTCCACTCGATGTGGCGGAATTTTTCCAGCAAACCGGTCATGATCGGCTTTGTTTCCGCAGTAAAATGCTGCGCTTTCAGTTCATTGTCGGGTTCCAGCGGGCGGTAAAAGTACACTGCGGCATCCGCCAATTCTTCGATGGTATTCACTCGTTCCTTGAGCAAATCGACAACCTGTGCCAGATCGGGGCCGCCATTCGTCAGACAATTGTCTTTTGCCAGAAAAGGTGCCGTCAGTTCGGCCAGGCGGGTGTTATCCGTTGTTTTGAGATATTGCTGATTGATCCAATGCAGTTTTTCTGGATTGAATTTGGCCGGGGAGCGGCTGATCGCGGATAAATCGAACCATTCCACCAATTGGTCGCGGCTGAAAATCTCCTCGTCGCCGTGCGACCATCCGAGTCTTGCCAGGTAATTCAACAGCGCTTCCGGCAAATATCCATCCTCGTGATATTGCATGACCGAGACCGCGCCATGCCGTTTCGACAAGCGCTCGCCGTTGGCGCCCAAAATCATCGGCACATGCGCGTATTCCGGTAATGTGGCGCCCAGCGCCTTAAGAATATTGATCTGGCGCGGGGTATTGTTGACGTGGTCGTCGCCACGGATGACATGGGTGATATTCATGTCCAGATCGTCAATGACGACGCTGAAATTATACGTTGGCACGCCATCGCCGCGCAGCAGCACCAGATCGTCGAGTTCGTTGTTGGCGACGGTGATTTTTCCCTTGATCTGATCGTTGAACGTCACGAAACCGTCCAGCGGGTTTTTGAACCGCAGCACCGGTTTTACACCGGCTGGCGGGGTTTGCTTGCTATCGCGCCAGCGGCCGTCGTAGCGGGGCTTCAAGCCCGCCGCCAATTGCTGTTCACGCATTTGCTCCAATTCCTCCTTGGTGGCGTAGCAGTAATACGCTTGATTATTCCGCAGTAATTGCTCGGCAATCTCGTGATAACGCGCTAAGCGCTGCATCTGATAAAACGGCCCTTCGTCGTAATCCAATCCCAGCCACGCCATGCCGTCCAGAATTGCCTGAATCGATTGTTGCGTTGAACGTTCCAGATCGGTGTCTTCAATGCGCAGAATAAATTTTCCGCCGTGCTTGCGGGCATAAGCCCAGGAAAACAGCGCGGTGCGTGCGCCGCCGATGTGGAGATAGCCGGTTGGGCTGGGAGCAAATCGTGTGCGTACCATCATGATTGTTGTGTCAACTATTACGCCGAATATTGGAAAGCGGATAGTTTACGCGATTCCGCCGGGTATGTTGATAGCCGTATGAAAGCCAAAGCCGATTATAATGAGCGCACTTTCTAATTCAGATGCTTTTCTTGTGGCGCAGACAAGCGCGTTTGCTCAATGACTGACTTGATCCATGATCTGATTTTTGCCGCTGCCGGACGGACACCGGACGCCGAAGCGTTGTCTTATGACAATCAGCGTATGCGCTATGCCATGCTGGCGGGGGCAGTCGCGGCAACGGCGAATGGCTTGCGCGCATCCGGTTTGAGCCGCGGCGAGCGTGTGGCGGTTTATCTCGAGAAACGTTTCGAGACCGTAATTGCGCTCTTTGCCGCAACGGCGGCGGGCGGTGTGATGGTTCCGGTAAATCCGGTATTGAAGCCGGAACAGGTGGCGTACATCCTGATCGATTGCAATGTCAGGATATTGGTGACTTCGCTGGAGCGGCTAAAATTGCTGCAAACGGTTCTGCCGCTGTGTCACGATTTGCATACTGTGATTGTCGTCGATGGCGGAGATCGCTTGCCTGTGCTTGCCGGTCTGACAATTGCCAGTTGGCAAGCTGTTTCTGCGGTGCAAAAAGAACATTCCGCATCGGGCGTGATCGATAGCGATATGGCGGCGATTATCTATACCTCGGGCAGCACCGGCAAACCCAAGGGCGTGGTGCTGTCGCATCGCAATTTGCTGGCCGGCGCGAAAAGTGTCGCGCAGTATTTGCAAAACCGTCCGGATGACCGGATTCTGACCGTGCTGCCGCTGAGCTTCGATTATGGATTGAATCAATTGACGTCGGCTTTCTATGCGGGAGCGGCGAATGTGCTGATGAATTATCTGCTGCCGCGCGACATTATCCGCATCGTCAACGACGAGCGAATCACCGGTCTTGCGGCTGTGCCGCCGCTGTGGATTCAGCTGGCGCAATTGGACTGGGGAAAAGCGCCGTCGCTGCGCTATATCACCAATTCGGGCGGCGCCATGCCGCGTGGGACGCTGAACAAATTGCGCAGCGTATTACCGGCAACGGAAATTTTCCTGATGTATGGTTTTACCGAAGCGTTCCGCTCGACGTACCTGGCGCCGGAAGAAATTGACCGTCGCCCGGATTCGATCGGCAAGGCGGTACCGAATGCGGAAGTGTTGGTTCTGCGCGACGATGGTTCGCCGTGCGCGCCGGGTGAGCCGGGCGAATTGGTGCATCGCGGTGCTTTGGTGGCGATGGGCTATTGGAACGATGCGGAAAGAACCGCATTGTGCTTCAAACCGCTGAAAACGCGCCAGGCCGGGTTGCCGCTCGCGGAGATCGCTGCCTGGTCCGGCGATACCGTGCGCGTGGACGAAGAGGGGTTCCTATATTTCATTGAACGCCGCGACGAAATGATCAAAACCTCGGGTTATCGGGTCAGTCCGACCGAAGTGGAGGAAGTGATTTATGCCGCTGAGCATGTTGCGGAAGCGATTGCGATCGGTGTGCCGCATCCCGTGCTAGGGCAGGCAATCGCGGTGATCGTTACGGCGCGCAATGCTGTGAAGCCGGATGTGGATGCGTTGTTGCGCGCATGCAAACAGCATTTGCCTGCGTATATGCTGCCCAGTCACATCGAGCTGCGTGAGGGTAATCTGCCGCGCAATCCGAACGGTAAAATAGACCGCAAATTGCTTTCTCAGGAATTGCAGCATTTATTTAAGGAAATCGCGCAATGAGCAATTTACCGCCGGAGCATGCGCCGCTGGTGCAGTTCGCCGTGCAGGACGATTGTCTGCAAGTGGGCGGCATGGCGTTGACGCGCTTGGCGCAACGCGTCGGCACGACGCCGTTTTATGCCTATGACCGGCAGAAAATCAGCGAACGGATTGCATTATTACGGCGGCATTTGCCGGGCGGAGTTTTGCTGCACTATGCCATGAAAGCCAATCCGATGCCGGCGCTGGTGCAGCATGTGGCCGGTTTGATCGACGGTATGGATGTCGCTTCGGCGGGTGAGATGCGCGTGGCGCTGGATACGGTTCTGCCGCCGGGTCAAATCAGTTTTGCCGGGCCGGGTAAAAAAGAGCATGAACTGCGCAGTGCGATTGCGGCGGGCGTTATGCTGAATCTCGAATCGGCGCGGGAGATGGAATCGGTTGCGCAATTGGGAGCCAATTTAGGGATTACGCCCAAAGTGGCCATCCGGGTGAATCCGGATTTTGCACTCAAATCCTCCGGCATGAAAATGGGCGGCGGGCCGCAGCCATTCGGTATCGATGCCGAATGTGTGCCGGATGTATTGAAACGACTGGCTGCGCTGGGATTGGATTTTACCGGTTTCCACATTTTCAGCGGTTCACAAAATCTCAATGTAACCGCGCTGCAGGAAGCGCATGCAAAATCCTTGCAGCTGGGTATCCGGCTGTCTGAATATGCGCCATCGCCGGTGCGCTTGCTGAATATCGGCGGCGGTTTGGGGGTGCCGTATTTTCCCGGCGAACGGGCGCTGAATCTTGCCGCTGTGGGGGAAAATTTGCAGCGTCTGATGCCGGAAGTGCAGCGGCAGTTGCCCGGCGCCAGAGTTGCAATCGAATTAGGCCGGTATATCGTGGCGGAAGCGGGGATTTATGTGTGCCGCGTTCTGGAACGCAAAATCTCGCGCGGGCAGGTTTTTCTCATCACCGATGGCGGACTGCATCATCATCTGGCGGCTTCCGGCAATTTCGGCCAGGTCATCCGCAAGAACTATCCGGTCATCATCGGCAATAAAGTCCGTGGCGCGGAAAGGGAAGTGGTATCTGTCACGGGACCATTGTGCACACCGTTGGATGTACTGGCCGATCAGTTGCCAATGGCCAAGGCATCCGCAGGCGACTTGGTTGTGGTATTGCAGTCCGGTGCCTACGGTTTAAGTGCCAGTCCGGCTGCATTCTTAAACCATCCTGCACCCATCGAAGTGCTGGTTTAATCGATTAAATTTCATCATCCTGCGCGCAATTGTTGTTTATTGTGTACAAGTAGTTATCTTTGTTGTAATTCTGCCATTAATTGCTAAAGATCAGTTGAATATTCGCTTTAAATATACTTAAATGACCGCTGTAGTTAATTTATATTACTTATTGAAAGAAAAGCTTTGTTTCGTGCGGCTAAAAATAAGAAATGCACCGTAGATTCTGCGCTTTTTCAATGATGATGTGGCGCCAGCACAGTTTACTATTTGGACACTTCTCCATATCAACGAATGATCCGGAGGAGTGCTAAAAATGAATGTAACGAGCTGCTTATTAAATTGGGTGATTCTATGAATGATTTGTATCAAAATTTTCAGAAGTTCTTTGAAATTGTAGTCGCTGATACAGCTGAGCTGCTTGAACATGTTTATAGAATTCGCTATCAGGTGCTATGCGTGGAACAGCGTTTACCCGGATTCGACCCTGCGCTTTGTCCGGATGAAAAGGAAAAAGACAGCTATGACAGCCATTCCTGCCATGTGCTTTTGCGCTATCGACCATCGGGAGAATTTATCGGCACTGTGCGGTTAATTCTGCCGGATTCAACGCGGCCTGAAAAACTATTGCCAGTCGAATTGTATAGTCAAACAGACCCGGCACTGTGCGATATCAAAGCATTACCGCGCCAGCAGACGGCTGAGATTTCCCGTTTTCTGGTGATCAGCCGGTTTGACCGGCGTAAAGACGAACGGCGCAGGGAAGAGCGCCGCAAGGAAACCGCCGAGACTGACAGCGATAAAAGAAATACGCAGGATCGCCGTTCCACCGATCGCCGTTCCGCGCTCAGCATTGGACTGGTGTTGATGGCGGGCGTTTTACGCATGTCCGTCAAATACAATATCAAGCACTGGCTATCGGTTGCCGATCCCGCGCTGAATAAGCTGATGGGTTTTTACGGCTTGAATTTTAATCCGATCGGACCACCGGTAGACTATCATGGCATGCGCCGTCCCTATTACGTGAAAGTGGAAGACGCGCTCAATAAAATGTACCAAGAGCATCGCGATGCCTGGGAAGTCGTAACCGACCGCGGTACCTATAATCCCATTCATATTAACTAATGGAATAACCCTGAATCAGGAATCTGTTTCTTGAATTTATTTCATTTCTCTTTACAGGCCCAATTCTCCAGGCACTGTTTGTTAAAAACTAGAGCTTGCTTGTGTTTTGCTCTAACTGTATGCCTTTGGATTGTGGCAGCGGAAGTAAGAGCAAATGATCATTATGAAATTGTCACCAATCCGGGCGTGACCGAGAAAACCCTCTCGGTCAATTCGTTACGCTCAATTTTCAGTATGCGTTTGAAAACCTGGTCTGACGGAACCAAGATCAGGGTTTTCGTGCTATCCGATGAAGATCAACTGCATCAAATCGTTTCCAAGGAGAAGTTAAACGTATTTCCTTATCAATTAAGATCCACCTGGGATCGATTAGTATTCTCGGGCACAGGCCAAGCGCCGATTAAAGTCAACTCAAATGAAGAAATGCTGGCTAGGATTGCCACTACACCCGGCGCAATAGGTTATTTATGGAGAGCCAATATTAATGAAAATGTTAACGTGCTCGAGATTAAGTAGCTATTTCATCAGCTCCGTCCGGTGGCTGGGCAAGGGTATTGCCGTGCTATGGATGATTGGCGCTGTTTCCACTCAGGCGCAACAGCTTGATCAATCACAAAAACAGCCTGAACCCGCTCAAGCGCCGGTCAAATGGGTGCAAGCGAAAGATTTACCCGCCGAAGCGACAGAAGCAGGCAACGCCAAAGAAAAACCCGGTGTGGTCAGCACTGTGCTCAAATGGTGGCATTCAACCGAGCGCCCCGGCGATTTGCAGATTCACGGTTTTGTCAGTCAGGCTTACATATCAACTTCGGATAATGATGTTTTTGGCAATAGTGATAAAGGCGGCAGTTTTGGTTTGACCGAAGCCGGGCTCAACGCTTCCTTGCGGCCATTGCCGAGGTTGCAACTCTCGGCGCAAGTGTTGTCGCGCCGTGCAGGTGAAGGAAACTCGGGTATGCCGCGCCTTGATTATGCCATCTTCGATTACCGCTTGTATTCCCAAGAAGTAAACCAATTCGGTATCCGCGTGGGCCGGTTGAAGAATCCTTTCGGGTTCTATAATGAAACCCGGGATGTGGCGTTTACGCGTCCCAGTATTATGCTGCCGCAATCGATTTATTTTGACCGCACCCGTAATTTGGGGCTTTCCAGTGATTCCGTGCAACTCTATGGCGATACCGCAGTATCCGATTGGGGTACGTTGTCTACCCAGTTTGGCGTGACACTGCCAGTCGTGAATAACAGAGATACCGAGAGTTCATTATTGGGATTGGTACGGCCGGGGGAATTGAATCGTGAAATTTCCTATATTGGCCGCGGAATATTTGAAACCAATGACAAACGCCTTCGTTTGGGTATCAGCGGAATATGGCTGAATACATCGTATGATCCAAAAAAATTGAGCTCCCCGTTAGAATTGGGTCCCGGTGCCTTAGAATTTACACCGGTAATTTTTTTTCTGCCCAATATAACTCGGAACGTTGGACGCTGACTTCGGAATATGCCATACGGCCTTTTAGCTATGATAGGAATTTTAAAAGTACAAGGTTAGATGGTCAGCATTTCGTTGGCGAGAGCTATTACTTTCAAGGTGAATATCGCTTTACTCCGAATTGGGAAGGTTTTTTGCGGTATGATGCTCTCTTTATTGATCGATCAGATCGAGATGGAAGCGACTGGGTTGCACAAAATTCCGCTGGACGAAGCGGTTTGGGACATAGTCGTTTTGCCAAGGATATTGCCGTGGGTATACGTTGGAATGTCACACCGGCATTCATGCTGCGTGCCGAATATCATCATGTCAATGGAACAGGCTGGTTATCCGGATTGGATAATCCAATCGATCTAAGAACGGGTCGGCCCATTGATACACATCAGTATTGGGATCTTTTCGCGATTCAGGCTTCTTATCGTTTCTAAGCAGAAATTCTGATGGAAAATAGTTCCGGGATTAAAGTGGAAAAAGCGCCTATTGTTTCAAACCCCAAGGGGCGCCGGTTCCGCAGTCTGAGATGGAAAATCTCGCTGAGCAGCAGCATGATTCTGCTGGCGGTGGTGATGCTATTTTGTTTCGTCAGCTATCTGGGCTTAATGGCCAATTTCGACAACCAACGGGAAGTCGAATACCATCGCTATTCCAGGGAAGTCAATAGTTTAATCAAGAATACTTCGCAGAATTTATATCAACTGGCTGAAATGATTCCGTTTCTGGACGGGATGAAAAAAGCTTTGCTGACCAACGATGGTGAAAGCATCAGTAAAGTTTTTGATCTGCACTGGGCACTATTGCAATTCCATAACGGCGTTGAGTTCGTTCACTTTTATAATCCGCAGAATCAGTTGAACGCCAGCTGGGATAGTCTGGATACCCATATGGATGGCAATATCCTGCTGTCGACCTGGGTCAGTCATGTCAATCAATCGGAAAGACCCATCAATCCGCTACTGTGCCGGGAAAGCTGCATACAGTACATAGTTGCGCCGTTGCTCGTGGAAGGTAAGAAAGTGGGTGTCGTGGTGATGGGAATATCGCTGGCGGATGTATTTCTGGCGTTCAAACGGATAGCCGGTGCCGATATCGGTTTGCTGATCAAGGAACAGAATAGCCTGTTGCAAAATGATCCCGATTTTTTACGTTGAAATATTCACATCTCGGCGCTGACCGACAAAGAAAAAAATCTTGAGGTGCTGAAAAAGATCGCCCGGATATACCCGGAGATGCCGGTATTACAGAACGGCGCTCAGATCCGCTGGAACGATCAGTATTTGCAAATAAAATTATTTCCGCTTGATTCGTACGAACCCGATAAAGCGCATCTGATCGTAATGACCGATGTGACCGCTGCGGTGAAGAATATTCATGATTCGATCTGGAAGATTGCGCTGATCGGTTTACTGGGGCTCATTTGCGCGGAAATATTGCTGTTTCTGATTTTTACCCGGTTGCTGGCGAAGCTGAAAGATGTCGTGTTTGTCCTGCCGCTTCTGGCTAACGGACAGTTTGAGAGATTCCGCTTATCGGTGGCCTCGACGGACCGGGCGCAGCGTTTTAGGGATGAGGTCGACACACTTTCGGAAGCGGCTGTTTCCTTGTCATTGCAACTGGAAAAACTGGAGCAGGAAGTATCCACGCGGACAAGAATGCTCATTGAGCAGAAAAATGAGCTCGGCAGAGAAAGGGATTTTGTCGAGAACCTGCTGGATACGGCCCAGGCTATCGTGCTGACACAGAATGCCGAAGGCCTGGTTATGTCGCTCAATGCGTATGGCGAAATGCTGATGCGTTATACCGAAAGTGAATTGCAGGGTAAATCTTTCCTGAACATTCTGATTCCGGAGTATGAGTCGCAAGATTTGCTGACGCGCTTTAAAGAAATTCACAGCGGAAAAAGAATGCAGTTGCGGCACGAGGCGATAACCCATTGTAAGGATGGAACGACACGGCATGTGGCTTGGTTGCATTCGCATCTCGGCCGGCAATCCGAGAATGACCCGTCTATTTTGTCGGTCGGGCTGGATGTCACCGAGTATAAACGGGTTGAAGGGCACTTAGCCTGGCTGGCGGATCACGATCCATTAACCAATTTGTTCAATCGGCGGCGTTTCAGCGAAGAATTGGAACAAGTATTGAGCCGGGCGGAGCGTTACCGCCACCCCGGCGCATTGTTGTTTTTCGATCTGGATCGTTTCAAATATATCAACGATACCAGTGGCCATCAGGCGGGTGATACGCTGCTGAAAATGGTGGCCAGCATGCTGGCTCAGACCATCCGCGCGGACGATATCACCGGCCGCTTGGGCGGTGATGAATTTGCGATTATTCTGCCGGAAATCAATGCCAACGGTGCGATCGAAGTAGCTAAAAAGGTTCTGGATCAACTGGGCCATGCGCAATTGACCATCAACAACCGCACACACAAGATTTCAGCCAGTATCGGCATTGCGCTGTTTCCGGAACATGGCGCCAATATTCATGACTTGCTGGCTGCCGCTGATTTGGCGATGTATCAGGCCAAGGCGATGGGGCGGAATGCCTGGTATCTGTTTTCCGATAAGGATCGCAGCCGTGAGCGTATTCATACTTTGGTGTACTGGAAAGAGAAAATCGAATATTCGCATTTGCATGACAATTTCATGTTGTATTTGCAACCGATCATGCAGGTGAAAACCAAAGAGATTTCGCATTATGAGGTGTTGCTGCGGATGCAGGATAAAGACGGTTCGGTGCTGTCACCCGGCGAATTTATTCCGGCGGCGGAACATACCGGATTGATTCACGCCATCGATCATATGGTGCTGCGCAAAGCCATCGCGCAAGTGGCCAAAATTTACCAAGCCGGATTCAAGGTGAGCTTCTCAATCAACCTGTCCGCGCACGCCTTCAATGACCCGGAATTATTACCGATCCTGAAGGAAGAATTGACTTCGCAGGACATGGATCCGGCCTGTGTTATGTTTGAAATCACCGAGACGGCGGCGCTGGAAGACTTACCCGGCGCGCGCGGGTTGATGATAGAAATCAAGGAGTTGGGCTGCGGTTTTGTGTTGGATGATTTCGGAGTTGGTTTTTCTTCGTTTTACTATTTACGCGAATTGCCGGTCGATGTCGTCAAGATTGACGGCTCGTTTATCCGCAATTTATCCGAAAGCAGCGACGATTTGATCCTGGTTAATGCGCTGTGCAGTGTGGCTCGCGGTTTCGGTAAGAAAATCACGGCGGAATTTGTCGAAAGCGCCGAGATACTGTCGCTCATCGAAAAAATGGATATTGATTACGCGCAAGGATACTACATAGGAAAACCGGCGCCGGCCACGGAATTCTTTACCGATCATGAAAGTGACTCGTTTTAGTGCGGTTTGTTTCCTTGATACGACTGGCTGATGCTGTTGAGCTCCGTTAATCGTGCCGCTACCCGGTAATTAATACTTCCTTCGGGATATCCGCCATGGGTATCCGCTTCTCCCGCCGGTAAACCGGTCAGCAGCGTAATGGCTTGATCGATATTTTCCACCGCATACACGTGAAATTGCCCTGCCGCTGCGGCATCGACGACATTCTGGTGCAGCATCAGATGCTGGACATTGGCTGCGGGAATCAATACGCCTTGCGTGCCGGTTAATCCGCGTGCGTTGCAGATGTCAAAGAAACCTTCGATTTTTTCGTTCACTGCGCCAATAGCTTGAACTTGACCCAATTGATTGATCGAGCCGGTCACGGCCAGCGATTGGCTGATCGGCACATCCGCCAGATTGGAAAGCAATGCGCATAATTCCGCCAGCGATGCGCTATCGCCATCGATCATGCCGTACGACTGCTCAAACGCCAGGCTGGCGGATAGCGCCAACGGTTGATTCTTGGCGTAACGCGCGGCCAGAAAAGAAGAAAGAATGAACACGCCTTTGGAGTGAGTGGCCCCGGAGAGCTTGACCTCGCGCTCAATATTGATCAAATCCCCTTTGCCCAAGCGGCTGGTTGCGGTAATCCGGGTGGGTTGCGCAAAGGCGAAGCCGCCGAGTTCGATAACCGCAAGACCGTTGACTTGCCCGGTTACCGCACCTTGCGTGCCGATCATCAGGATGTCGCGCTGAATCGCTTCGTATAGCCGGTCTCTGATGCGATCCTGACGGCGGATCTGCGCGTCGATCGCCTGCTGCACATCACTGGCCAGCACGGTGTCATGATTGGCTGCGCGCGCCCAGTAATCGGATTCGCGTAGTAAATCCGCGATGCTGCGCATGTGCATGGACAGTTTCTCCGCATCACCCGCTTGGCGCGCGCTGTATTCGATCACGCGGGCAACTGCGAAGCGGTCGTAAGGCAGCAATCCTTCCTTGTGCGCTACAGTGCCGATCAATTGCGCGTACAGGAAGTGACTCTCGGCGGTCCGTCCGATGGTCTCTTCGAAATCCGCGGCGACTTTGAATAACTCGCTGAACTCCGGATCGTATTGTTGCAACAGGTAATAAAATAACCGGTCGCCGAACAAGATCACTTTGACATCCAGCGGAACCGGCTCCGGTTCGAGTGAGACAGTGCTGACCAGGCTGTAAATCTGTCCGAGCGATTCGATATGAATCTTGCGGGCTTGCAGTGCGCGTTTCAAACCTTCCCAGGCAAATGGCTGCATCAGCACTTTGCGGATATCCAGCAGCAAGTAGCCGCCGTTGGCCTGATGCAATGCGCCGGGTTTGATCAGGGTGAAATGGGTGACCAGCGCGCCAAACTGGGCAATATGTTCCACCCGTCCTACCAGGTTGCTGTAGGTCGGATTATCTTCATAGACGATGGGCGCTCCCGGTTTCTGATGATTCGAGCTCAGCACATTCACCTGATAATTGTTGAATGTTTGATGGGTGACGACGGTCATGCCGGAAATGTTGACGGATTCATCCGGTTTGCGGAAATCATCGACATGCAGCACCATGTCTTGTTGTACGGCATCGAAAAAATCCAGCACGTCGGGTAAACCGGCATAGATTTCGCGCAATTCGTCGAGCATATGCGCAATGCTGGATAGCATGATAGCGTGATTCAACTGCTTGATACGTTCACTGCGCTCGCGGCGGCGTTGCGGCAAGCGGGCCAGAATTTTTTCCAGATGGGCTTGCAATTCCGCAACATCGGTCTCGATCTGATCTTTTCTTTCCTGAGGCAGCTTATCGTATTCATCCGGTGGAATGGCTTCGCGATTGCGGCTCGGTGCCAGCGCAAACCCTTCCGGCGTACGCAGCAGGATAATCTCTTTTTTTTCGGCTTCCGCTTCTAATTCCGCGATATCGCGTTCCTGCCGTTCATTGTATTCTTGCTGTATTGCACTGATCCTGCTCCGGTATTCCTCGCTTTCAAACTGCACGGGAATGGCGCTGCGCAAATAATCCACCAGCCGTGCCATATGCGCACGCAATGCTTCCCCTTTGCCGGATGGCAATTTGAGCGCTTTCGGTTTGTGCGGCTGGGTAAAGTTATTGAGATAGCACCAATCCGGCGGTTCCGCTTCCTTGCTGGCTTTGCTGTCGAGAAACTGCTGCACTAGGGTGTGCCGGCCCATCCCGGGTGAGCCCAGGACAAAAAGATTGTAACCTTCCCGGCGAATGTCCGAACCGAAACGCACCGCATCCATGGCGCGTGCTTGGCCGATGATCTCCGTTAAGTCCGGTAAGTCCGCCGTGGTCTGAAACGTGAATTGACCGGGGTCGCAGGCATGACGTAGCCGTTGCGGTTGCAGAGGAATATTAGCGGTCATTATTTTTCTTCAGTAGGTTAGCGGATAATGGGTTGCCTGGTTGACGCTTTTATGAGTAAAGTAGCAACCGGATCTTCCATACGACAACCGTATTGTAATGGATGAGAGCGCTTAGCCAATACGGATGGTTAATTATTCACTTTTTCACAAGATATCAAATTTGTCATTGCAGTGTGTGCATGGTGCGGACGCGAGAATTGAGCTGGAAATGGGCAACCTTCATCCGGTTACCCCGTAAATGACCGCACCTTGAGAGAATGGCGGTTTTTGTGGCAAAAACCCTAGTGACCCCGGAAAGCCATGTTGAATACTGAGCCAGTACTATTCCTGTTGTTTAATTTTTTGCTTGCAAAGAGAGGAGAGAAAGAATGATAACGCTAAGAAAGAGTATGGTATTTCAAGTTTTTCTAATTGCACTGGCCATCGGTCATGCTCATCCCGTATGGGCGGATAAAGTATCCGGTGTTTTTACCGCGCAGCAGGCCTGTCCGGCGTATGTATCAAAAAATAAAGCGACTAATCCGGATAATAAGCAGATTCTTGCGGGCAGCCAGTACGACATTATCGAAGTGATTAAACCCGGCCAGCCCAGCTGGTACCGGGTGGTTCTGCCCAATGCTGACCCCAAAGAACGCTGGGTAAGCGCCGAATGCGGCCAAGCTCAGATTACCGGCGGCGGAACGGGAGATGGCGGAAATTCCGGTGGTAGCTGCAACACAGCCGGTCAGGCGGATAGTTATGTGCTGGCGCTGTCGTGGCAGCCCGCTTTCTGTGAAACCAAGCCGGACAAAGCGGAATGTAAGATTACCGATCCCAAGGTTTATCAAGCCCGGCATTTTGCATTGCACGGCTTATGGCCGAACAAAAAAAGCTGCGGCATACAGTACGGTTTTTGCGGCGATGTCAAAGGGCAGAAAAGCAATTTCTGCGATTACCCACCAGTTCAACTGGATGCCGATTCCACCGCGTCATTAGCCGAAGTGATGCCCAGTGTGACATCGGGTTCCTGTCTTGAACGGCATGAATGGTTCAAGCATGGCACTTGCCAGGCGAACTGGTCCATGGGAGGCTATTTTGATCTGGCGGCCGATTTGACGCGTCAGTTCAACGATGCCGGGGCGGCTTACTTCATGAATCGCCGGATCGGTCAGCAGGTTCGCACGGAAGATTTTCTCGGCCGCGTGGTTGCGGTGCTTGGTCCCGCAGTTAAAGACCGCATTAAGCTGACCTGTAATCAAGGCATGCTGGTCGAAGTGCAGTTGAATTTGTCGGCTGACCTGAAGCCGGGCGCCGATCTGGAAAAACTGCTGGAGAATGCGCCGCTGCAAGGTAAATCCAATTGCGGCGATACTTTCCTGGTTGATGCGATTGGGCAGTAATTAACGCATTTGAGAAATTTTTGAACCAGTTGATTACGTTCCCGAAGGTGGTTGCCGGGAACGTAATCCGCAAACTGTTGCGTGTTTACTCAATTACAAAGCCTGAAACACCACATCGCTGACTGAAAGCGCTGTCGATTGCTGCAGCACGCCGACAAACGTGATGCTGGCAATGTCGCTGACAAAGTGCACCACGATGTCATCGCCCTGTGCATCGATGCTGGTGATATACGGTGATAGTTGCGCATAGTCTGCAACCCCCAGTCCGGTATCGAACGCTACTTTATCCACGCCCGGAACGAAATCCTGAAACGTATAGAAACCGACACTGGATAGTCCGAAGATATCAGAACCTTCACCGCCGGTCATACTATCGCTGCCTAATCGCCCGATTAGTGTGTCGTTGCCGTTATTCCCGATCAACGTATTATTGGCGCTATTTCCGGTCAGCTTATCGTTGCCTGAGCCGCCGATGGCATTTTCGATCACCGAGTTTAATCCGAGTGACAAATTATCAATCGCAGCAAGACCTGCCGGGATAAGACCGACCGAGCTGAGCGTGCCGGGTGCGGCGGGGTTGAGATTGAGCGTGACCGCTGTCGTCAAGCCGGATGCATCGAGCGTGTCGGTGCCGCCGTCATCGTAGATGGTTTGCACGATATGGCCGCTGTCTGTCGTGAACGTGTAGGTGTCATCGCCGGTATGAACCGGTTTGGCATTATAAAGATAGGCCAACGCCGCATAATCATACGGTGCGAGATTGATCCGCTCGAGCCCTTGGCTTTGCTGGGTGTACGACATGATGCTGAATAATTCGGAATCCTCGACGCCGGTCAAAAACGGTCCGTCATTGGGGTTGGATGATCCCGGATCCGCCGCGTTGTAATCGCCGGGATGCTTCAATCCGAGCGTATGCCCGATTTCGTGAATCAAGGTCGAATAGGCATTGGTACCCTTTACCACGTGGGTTGTTTGCGAAACCGCGGCTACATTGTTGATGTATAGATCGCCCGCGGTATCGCCGGTAAATTTTTCCGGATAATAGGCATAACCGGCTGTGGCAGCCTGGGAATTATTGCCGAAACGAAGCTGGCCGTACGATGACGCGGAATCAGACACCTCGGTGAATGTGATGTTGAATTGCGACGACAGCGAGGCCAGGATTTCCCGCACGGCGGTTTGCTGATCGCTGGTCATCACACTGAAACCGTTGCCATCGTGAGCCGGATTCGCATATACCGGTAACGCCGACATGAAGCTGTACGTCAACGCCACGGTTCCGCCCGGCCCCGCATCCCAGCGGATGTCACTGCCCGCCAGTACAGCATCAATACGATAATCGTCCGTAATACTCGGCATACTTTTCTCCTCGCAAAATGTACAGATAGGCAATTAATTCTTGGTTTGCGGATTATAGAGCGATGAGCGACAGAGCAATCGCAATAACATCATCACTTTCTTGTTCTAATTTGAGGTTTTAATACCGAACTCAGCAGCTACTTGAGTTAGCTATGCTATCAGATCAGTTTCTTAAACACGCACACCATTGATGAAAAAAATTTTATCCCCATGGACCTACTTCCATATCAAATCAGGATAAACTGCAATTTCGCACCCAGGTCGAAGTCCTCTCGGCTCAGTGAAAAAAATGTCCGTCAAAATGGAACAACTCCAAGTAGCCGAGAAGATCATTTTCGGATTTTGTATCCTGTTTTCAACATTCGCAATGTCCACCACGATACTGCCAGGAAACATACCATCAGAATCCCAAGGCTGAGGTATGGTGAAACATCCGAGGCGCGAAAGAAGCCGTAGCGAAATCCATCCACCATGTAGAAAAACGGATTCAGATACGATAATCCCCGCCAAAATGCAGGTAACGAGGAAATCGTATAGAAAACGCCCGACAAAAATGTCAGTGGCAGGATGGCAAAGTTTTGCAACGCAGCAAGGTGCTCAAATTTTTCCGCCCAGATTCCCGCAATGATGCCTAAGGCGCCCAGTAACGCAGTGCCCATCAAGGCAAATGCGAATACCCATGCGAACGAGTACAGGGGAAGTTCAAAAAACGCCAGCGTCACCACGCAGATACCCAGTCCTATCAACAGGCCACGAACGACCGATGCCAGCACATAGGCAGTGAATATTTCCTGATAGGAAAGCGGCGATAACAGCATGAAGATGTGATTACCCGAGACCGTCGATTGAATCAGGCTTGATGAGGAGTTGGCGAAAGCGTTCTGCAACATAGCCATTATCACCAGTCCCGGAATCAGAAAAACTGCATAGGTCACACTTGGAGATACCCGCGCTTGTTCTTCCAATACGTGAGAAAAAATCAGCAGATAGAGCAAGGTAGACAGTATGGGAGCAAATAAGGTCTGGAACCCGACTTTCCAGAATCGCAGCAGCTCTTTATAGAGTAGTGTAAGAAATCCATTCATACCGATGCCAATTCGAGATTCTCTGCGCCACGCATGATTTTTACGAACACTTGCTCAAGATCTGGCTGCAATATCTGTAGTTCCAGGATTTGGGTCTGGGTCGCGCGTAATACGGCCATCACATTCTCAAGCTGGAAGTATTCCTCGATTGCCAGAACGTAGTAGCCTTGGTCATGACTGATCGTCAATGGCTGTAAAGCTACCGGAATAGTGTCAGGAGATAGTTGGAGTCGTATCCGATATCCAGCGATGTTGCTGATGAGATTTCTGACGTTATCGAGCACGATGATACTGCCATTTTTGAGCATTGCCACGCGGTTGCATAAAGCCTCTGCTTCTTCGAGATAATGCGTAGTGAGCACAATGGTATGACCGTTGTGGTTTAATTGCTTAATGAAACGCCACAGGGACTGGCGCAATTCCACGTCCACACCTGCAGTGGGTTCATCCAAAATGATTACCGGGGGTTTGTGAACCAATGCCTGCGCTACCAAAACACGCCGCTTCATGCCGCCGGACAACGAACGCATGTTGGTATCGGCCTTATCGGAAAGGTCGAGATGGTGGATTATCTCGTCTAACCAGCTGTTATTCTTCTTTAGGCCGAAATAGCCGGATTGAAACATAAGCGTTTCCCGAACGGTAAAGAACGGATCAAATACCAGCTCCTGCGGCACAACGCCTAGCATGCGACGTGCCTCACGATACCCGGCGATGACATCATGTCCCATTACCCTGACACTGCCGCTGCTGGCCAGGGTAAGGCCTGCGATGATATTGATCAGCGTCGTCTTTCCCGCTCCATTGGGACCCAGCAAAGCAAAGAATTCGCCGGTATTGATTTCGAGATCAATGTTGTTCAAGGCATGCAATGCACCGAAATGCTTGTGCACCTGCCGGACTTCGATTGCCGTAGTCATGAAGAAAACTCCGTTTCAACCGAAGGAATGGCCGTTGCGTATCGCTCGGCGATACGGCTTTCCAGCGCATTCACCAGCATTTTCGCCGAGTTGAACCCAGTCTGATCGGCAATCTCCTGCATGCAGGTTGGACTGGTAACATTTATCTCAGTGAGATAATCACCAATCACATCCAGCCCCACCAGCATCAATCCTGCATCGTATAGGACGGGACCAAGCGCTTCAGCGATTTCGCGATCCCGCCGGGTAAGTTGCTGCGCAACACCTATCCCACCTGCGTTAAGATTGCCGCGTGTTTCGCCAGGCTTGGGAATGCGTGCAAGCGAGTAAGGCACCGGTTCTCCGGCGATCAGCAGGATGCGTTTATCGCCTTGAGTGATCTCAGGAATGTACCGCTGAGCCATGATTGTGCGTGTGCCATAGTGCGTAAGGGTTTCCAGGATTACGTTCATGTTGTGATCGGCCCCGTGAATGCGAAATACGCTGGCTCCCCCCATGCCGTCGAGCGGCTTGAGCACAATGTCGCGGTGTTCGTCCAGAAAATCGCGAATCAGAGCTTCCTGCCGGGTCACCAGGGTAGGCGGGGTAAATTGCGGAAACTTGGCAATGGCAAGTTTTTCATTATGATCTCGTATCGCCCGTGGACTATTGAAGATACGTGCCCCCTGACTTTCTGCCAATTCCAGCAGATAAGTGGTGTAGACATATTCCATGTTAAATGGCGGATCCTTACGCATCAAAACAGCATCGAATTCCTGCAGCGGAATTTCCTCCGGCTCCTTTGTCCAGTACCAGCGGTGTCCATCGTCATCCTTGCCGGTTAACTCCAATTCGCGCGCAAACCCCACGGTTTGCGCGCCTTTCCATGCCAAGCCGCCTTGTTGCAGGGTAAATAGTTGATGATGGCGGGTTCCCGCTTCACGCATCATGGCAAAGCTCGAATCCTTATAAATTTTGATGGAATCCAGCTGGTCGAGAATAAAGGCAAGTTTCATTTAGTAGAGTGTCATCCAGTTACCGGCGGTGAGTAGGCATTAGCACGACCATTCCTTGGAAGTACTTGAGTTGTTTGCATAAAGTATACGAATTCATTGCGCAGCAGTTTCGATCTTCCAGTCAGGCAAGTTTTTAGGCGAGTTCTGGGAATGGATGATGCTGGCTGAGACGTCTTGCGAGAAATAATTGCTCAGATATTTATCGAAAGGGATCTCATTCGTTGCATCGAGCTGTTTCTGTTGTGCCAGCGATGTCTTGACTTGGAGATCAAAATTCCTCTTTATTGCAGCATCTAGCGCGGACTTCTGGAAATAACGAGTGTATTCATGGGATTTTTGTAATGCCAGCTCGGTAACTGACATCTTTTGCGCGCGCATGGCTGAAAGCATCCTTGCTGAAGCCGTCAACTCTGGGTGGTGAATTTTTTCGATCTGCTGGTGCAATGCGCGGGTATAGGGTGTATTGGCACTACCATTATCCAGGATCTCACAGATCTCTTGCATCTGCTCGCATAGTGTCAGCGCCCACTGCCGGAGCGGGACTTTATGACCGTTGTCCAACAGCTTCAGCTTCGGATCCCTGCCCCGATTGGCCACCGCCAATGCGTTATTGTTGATCTCGTCATGCTGCTTCAAGTCATGTCCCGCATTGGGCTGGAATAGACAGAAAAGACTCAATGCCTCAAGAAAGCGCGTGGTTTCGATCGAAATGCCCGCCGGTTCAAACATATCAACATCCACAGAGCGTATTTCAATATATTGAATCCCCCGGTTTCCCAGTGCCTGAAGCGGCCTCTCATTCGGTCGCGCCGGCTGTTTCGGCCGCACCGAAGTGTAATACTCATTCTCGATTTGCAGGAAATGGGTATTCAGTTGCCGGTACTGGCCGCCCACCTTTGCCCCGATCCTCTCGTATCCGAGATGAGACATCGTTGTTGCCCTGCGCAAGTCGCGTATATAGTCATCAATGCTGTTAAAGGAAATATGAAACACCGATTGAACGGGATTCAGATAACCGATTTCGCTCATCCTCAAAGAGGTCGCGTAAGGTTTGTAATAGGAGGTTTCATCGAACTTTTCCAAGGTGCGGGAATGCGCCGACTGACGGCTTTCGATAAAGCTTCTGGCAACCGCCGGGGACGAACCAAATGAATACAAGATAAGCCAACCATAACGCTGCAAGTTTCTGATCATTCTCATATATGTCTGCGTCGTGAACGATTGCAGATCGCCGGTATGCTTCATGAAGTGCTGGTATTGGGGCCAAAATGGCTCGGGCAGCGAGTAGTTGAAATGGATTCCGGCGATAACCTGCATGCAACGGCCATAACGATAGCTTAAACCCTGCCGGTAAATGTGCTTCATCTTCCCGGCATTGGATGAACCATATTCGGCAATGGGAATTGCTTGATCCCGCAAATCACCGACAGGCATACTTGCCGCCAGCAATAATTCGTCATTGATATTTGCGCAGACATATTTATGCAAGTCCGCCAAGTAACTCAGCATTTCCGTTCCATCTGATAATGCTGGCGTGATCAACTCAAGTAACGCTTCAGAATAATCGGTTGTTATATTGGGATGAGTCAACGCGGCTCCAAGCTGACTCGGATGAGGTAACAATGATATTGATCCCTCCTGATTAATTCGGAGACTTTCTTTTTCGATACCTTTCAAGCCATGAATTAATAAGGGTTGAAGTGATTCGTTGATGGTTGTAATGCGATTGTTACAAGATGATCGTCTTGACATTTGTCCTCCGACATTGCCTGCAATAGGTAAGTGGTCAGAGTATAGGTCAGCAGATAGATGGGCGTGTAGTATGTTAAATTGGTACTCAGTGTCCTATTTTTGCAACTATTTGGATGCGGCGCGCTGAGATCGATTCGTTGGGCAAGTTCCGGAGCGCTCTTAAGTTTGCCTAGTCGTCATGCAGCGTCTCGAAACGTTGTGCGAGAAAATCAATTAACGCCCGCACGGAAGGCAGAAGACCGCGACGGGACGGAAACACCGCATGAATGATTACCCGGCGTGGCGCCCAGTCGGGTACCAGCCTGACCAATAAACCAGCCGTCAGCTGGTCTCGTACCGCAATCACTGGCAGCTCTACTACGCCAACACCGGCCACAGCAGCATCTCTAAGCGCAATCATGTCCGTTGTCACGAAGCGTGGCGTGTGATGAATTGTTGCTTGTGTGCCATCGGGTCCATGCAGCACCCAGTTATGCGTTTGTTGCAGGATCCCTCCTAGGCTTAGACTCGGCCAGTTGCTCAAAGCAGCAGGTGTTGCAGGAAAACCGAGCTGTTGGACAAGGATGGGGCTGGCCACCAGACATTGGCTTCGATCAGCCAGGATGCGCATAACCAGATCACTGTCCTGCAATGGTGGGTGGCGCACGCGAAGGGCAACATCCAGTGACTCGCTGACCAGATCGACACGACGGTTAGTCGTTTCCATCTGCACCATGACATGCGGGTAGCACACCATGAAATCGGCCAGCATTCCTCCCACATAAGCATTCACCAGCGGGATGGGGCATGTCATCCGGATTACACCGCGGGGCTCATTTTTTAGTGTGTCTATTGCTTCCTGAGCCGCTTCGGCTTCCACCAGCATCGCCTTGCAATGCAGGTAATAGTTCTGTCCGGCCTCGGTAACCGCAAAGTGACGTGTTGAGCGCTGGATCAGGCGCACACCCAAGCGCTCTTCCAGCTTGGCGATGCGGCGGCTGAGCTTCGACTTCGGCATGCCCAACACTCGGCCTGCCGGAGCAAAACCGCCATGATCCACGGCCTGGACATAATAGTAGAGGTCATTCAGGTCTTGCATAGAAACCCACCCATAGTTTCAAAAATAGAACACTGAGTACCAATTTAACATACTACACGACCATCCGTCTGCTGACCTATACTCTGACCGCTTGCTAATTACTTTGCTTCAGTAAGAGATTACCCTACAGGAAGAAGTAAATACCCTTGGCACTACTACCGGCGGCAAACATCAGCACCATGCCCCTAACAAAGATACCTACTTAACAATAAACTGCATTGCAAAAGGAATTTTCCATGTCCACACAATCAAATGTCGAACGCACGCTGTACGGATTCTGGCTCTCACCTTATATGAGCCAGGTTGCGCACGTCCTCTCGGAATCTGGTCTACCTTATCGCTATGAACGAGTGTCTCCGTTTCAAGGGAGCACGCTCACGCCAGAACACTTAGAAAGAAACCCTCTTGGAAAAATTCCCAGTCTTAGGGATGTCAATGGTGTTGATATTGGGGAAAGTCACGCTATTTGTCGTTATCTCGCGAAAATCTACCCAGAAGTGCAAAAGTTTTACCCTATTGATGATCCTTTGCTCTGCGCACAGGTCGATGCCAAGAATGACTTCATCACTTTCTCCATAGCAGGCCCATTCTTCAACTGGTTCGTTATCAGCGGATATTTTCCAAAAGCTTGGAAACTCAAGGTTGATAAAGAAGCCCATATTTATAATCTTTTTTCTGTATTACTGAGCAAATTGTGGCTATCCCGGCTAGTTAATGGCTCGAAAATGGATCCGTTCCTACTTGGCAAAGAACCTTTTCTGCCAGATTTTCAGTTGTTCTATACACTCGAGCTTAGCCAAATGTTTTCTGAATTGTTCGAAATACCCGAAATGCATCTATTTCGAGACGATCCAGTATTGCAGAAGTTTTACGATGCTATGTGTGAACGTCCTTCTACTCGAGAAATACTAGCGGCCAAAGAATTGGAACTGGAGGTTACGAAGAAGGAACTCTACGGTGGATTTGGTGCGGCCTACCTTGACAAGCATATCGACAAACGAGTTCTTGAAGGACTACTCGGACGTGAAGTCTAATTCACTGGAGTTGGAGTTGCCCCCTTTAAACAGATCATAATGTGTCCGTTCAAAGGGGGCAGCTCCAATACACGAATGTGTCTAGTTTGGGGTCTTATCGATCAGAAAATCACTAAGCACTTCTTCTTCATTCTCTTGTGCTGTTACTTAAGATCAGATTACCAAGGCACAATCTGACCATCGAACGCATAAAACTTCCCGGAATCTTGCAGTGTAAGGTTGGCGATCACGCGGCGCATGCCGGCGACGCTTTGTTCGGCGGTGATCAATGCGCCGGGGCCGCCCATATCGGTTTTAACCCAGCCGGGGTGGAGCAGGACGGCGATGATTTTTTGGGGATTCAAGTCGATCGACAGGCTTTTCATGACGATGTTGACACCCGCTTTACTGGAGCGGTAGATATAGCTTCCGCCACCGCGGTTGTCGGCGATGCTGCCCATTTTGCTGGTGATGGTGACAATGGTTTTGAGTTCGCTGCGCGCGATCTGCCGGATAAAGGCTTCGGTTATTTTCAGCGGCGCCATGGTGTTGACCGCGAAGGCGTGCTGCCAGGCGGCATAGTCGGTTTCGCCCAAAGCATCACCGTACGCGGGGGGATAAACACCGGCATTATTGATAAGCAGGTCAATCGGCTGCTGGGATAATGTTTGTGCCAATTGATCAATCTGCGCGTGATCGGTGACATCCAGCGCATGCACGGTGGTTTGATCCGGGTATTGCGCGGCGAGACGATTGAGCGCTTCGGCGGCTGCCGGTTTGCGGCAGCAAGCAACTACCCGCCAGCCATCTGCGGCATATTGCCGCACAAACTCCAGTCCGATACCTCGGTTCGCG
Organism: Nitrosomonas sp. Is24; assembly: GCF_033063335.1. NCBI lineage: Bacteria > Pseudomonadati > Pseudomonadota > Betaproteobacteria > Nitrosomonadales > Nitrosomonadaceae > Nitrosomonas > Nitrosomonas sp. Is24. The sequence continues at coordinate 960,918 of NZ_JAWJZG010000001.1, forward strand.
CCGGTAATCAACATTGTTCTCATTTTTCTCTCGCGTATTTATTGCAGGAATAGGGTTGCTGAAATGTGCCGGTTGAATGTGACAGAGTTAATGTTAATCATGATCTTATCAATCTCCAATTGTGTTAAGTGGGTTCCAATTCATGATAGCACTTTCCCGGATGGTTAATGGAGCGTGATCAATGACGTGAAAAACATTGTGCTATGTAGGTGATTATTAAGACTACATATTCACTTGACGAAGATAGTATGTCTGACTACCATAAAGAAAGCAGCATGGATTATTGCTGTTTTTTTGTCTTTCTTTAACTATTTTAAGGGCTTATTATGTTACAGTTTAAAAAGACGTTATTAGGTGGTATTGCACCATTACTGTTATCCATTGCACTGGCAAGTCCAGTAATTGCTTCCGATACGCATCATCATGCACACGGAAAAGACCATAATTTTGGTGCCTTTAATAAAGATAATGTATTGCTGACGCCTAGAGGGTACCGTGAATGGGTTTTTGTCGGCGCACCGGTCACACCGAATGAATTGAACGATGGCAAAGCCGCGTTCCCTGAATTTCACAATGTATACATCGATCCAACTAGCTGGAATCATTGGAAAAAAACTGGTGAATTCCGTGATGGAACGGTTATTGTCAAAGAACTCGTGAGCGTAGGATCAAAATCAGCACCGAGTGGAAATGGTTATTTCGCGGGAGAGTTCAATGGAATCGCTGCGATGGTGAAAGACTCCAAACGTTTCCCGAACAGACCGGGTAACTGGGCATTCTTCGGTTTTGAATCATATGAAGCTAAGGAAGGCGCAATACAAGCTGATGAAGCTTGCGCAGCTTGCCATAAAGATAATGCCGCGCAAGACATGGTATTTACTCAATACTACCCCGTATTACGCGCTGCCAAGCCTAAAAAATAATGAAGCCGATGGCGCAACATTAGCCATCACAAGCTTTTAAACGAGGCAATTTGATTTGTAGTGAATATGAATCAAATTGCCTTTTTATTTGAACATCGTTATGGGGTATATTTTTAGAAGTTATTTTTCCATTCTCGCAATACCGAGAAAACGCTGAGTGGATCCGGAAGCGATATTGCGGCATGCCGCTGCGCGCTATCGATGAGTGCTTGCTGATCGCAGCGCAGGAAAGGATTCACGGCTTTTTCGAGAAATAGTGGCGTGGGAAGCGTTGGGATATTTTGCTGGCGCAATTGTTGCGCGGTGATTTCCAGTTCGATGAGCTTCCGGTTTTCCGGATCAACCGCTCTGGCAAAGCGGATATTGCTCAACGTGTATTCATGGGTGCAATAAATATGGGTATCTTCGGGTAACCGGGCGAGCTTCTGCAAGGATTGGTACATTTGCTGCGTGCTTCCTTCGAATATCCGCCCGCAGCCGCAAGAAAAGAGCGTATCGCCGCAAAACACCAGAGCAAATGGATCGGTTCCATAATAAGCGATATGGCCGCGGGTATGCCCGGGAATATCCATGACGGTAAGACGCAGCGGCAGTTGTGGCACATCGATCTGATCGTTTTCCCGGACCGGATGGGTAACTGCCGCGATGGTTTCATTGCAAGGTCCGTATACTGGCACAGTGGATAGTTTCTGTAGCTCGGCAATACCTCCGGTATGATCGCTATGATGATGGGTGATAAGAATCGCGCATAATTGCAATTTTTCCGTTTGCAAATAATCTATAACGGGAAACGCTATACCCGGATCGATTACCACGGCATAATCCCGATTGTGAATGACCCAGATGTAATTGTCTCTAAATGCAGGTACCGGATGAATGTTCAGCATGAAATTTCCCTGTCTTACAAATGGTGAAGCTGATGCTTTGATCAGATAAGTCCAATAGTATAAATTTAAGCAGAATTTTGATTATGACTGCACAAAATGTTCAACAATGGTTCGAGTCCTCGCTTGGTCAATATCTGATCGAACATGAGCAGTGCTACTTTGATCAGGTTGTGGCGAATATTTTTGGCTACAATGCCGTGCAAATCGGCTGGCCGCAATTTAATTTTCTGCGTTTGAATAGAATGCCTTTTCATTTTTCCGTCGGACTCGAGGCTGGAGCATCCTTACGTGCCGCGCCGGGTTTTCTGCCGATTCAGAGCAACAGTGTGGATCTTGTCATTTTGCCACATACGCTTGAGTTTAATACCAATCCGCATCAAATTTTACGCGAAGTGCATCGAGTTTTAATACCGGAAGGTCATGTCGTGATATCCGGCTTTAATCCGTTCAGTTTGTGGGGAGTGTGCCATTACTTGCGGTCGACCCGGCGGGAATTTCCCTGGAACGGTCAATTTATTGCGTTATCACGGCTTAAAGATTGGTTGAAGTTATTGGATTTTGAAATGGCTGGCGGCCGGTTATGCTGCTATACACCACCCTTTAAGCAAGAAAAGTGGCGCAAACGGCTCAGTTTTATGGAAGCGGCAGGGGATCGCTGGTGGCCGATTTCCGGGGGAGTGTATTTTTTGCATGCGATTAAGCATATGCACGGTATGCGGATTATCAAGCCGAATTGGAAGAGCTGTCTCGATGCCCGGAAAAAAATGGTGCCGGTCGCGCAAAGAGTAAACGAAGCTTCGCTTGAAGAGAAGTCAGCGGAAAAGCTGAATCAGACTGATGAGTTACGCCGATAATGAGCATAGCGGATGCTAAAGTGGTTGAGATCTATACGGATGGCGCTTGCAAAGGAAACCCGGGTGTTGGAGGGTGGGGCGCTTTGCTGCGCTATGCCGGGCATGAGCGTGAGATTTTCGGCGGGGAGCAATTAACTACCAACAATCGCATGGAATTACTCGCGGCCATACGCGCTTTAGAATCACTCAAGCGTCCTTGCAAAGTACATTTGCATACCGATTCGCAATACGTTCAGAAAGGCATCAGCGAATGGCTCGATGCGTGGAAAGCACGGAATTGGCGAACCGCGAACAAAAAACCCGTAAAGAATGAAGATTTATGGAGACTGCTGGACGAGTTAACGCAACAGCATGAGATTGAATGGTGTTGGGTGCGGGGGCATTCAGGGCATGCGGATAATGAGCGCGCCGATCAACTGGCCAATCGTGGCGTGGAAATGATAACTTCCGGAGAAGTGGAATAAACTCAAGGATCTGATATGCGCCAAATTGTACTGGATACCGAAACGACCGGGTTGGAGCATAAGCTCGGTCATCGTCTTGTTGAAGTAGCGGCGGTGGAGTTATGGAACAGGCAGCTTACGGGTAACCACTTTCACTATTATCTTAATCCGGATCGTGAAAGTGATGAAGGAGCGTTGCAAGTGCATGGATTAACAACGGAATTCCTTCAGGATAAGCCGAGATTCCATGACATCTCCAAGGAGTTTCTAAATTTTATCAACGATGCTGAACTGATTATCCATAACGCACCGTTCGATGTCGGATTTCTCAATCATGAATTGAGTTTGATCAATTTAAAAACACTGGACAAGTATTGTGCTGCGATAACGGATACTTTGAAACTCGCGAAGGAATTTCATCCGGGTAAACGTAATAACCTCGATGCGCTATGCGAACGCTACAATATCGATAACTCAAAGCGCACGCTGCACGGGGCATTATTGGATGCGGAGCTATTGGCCGAAGTTTATCTGGCCATGACGCGCGGCCAGGAAAGTTTACTGATCGACCTGGAATATACCGAGATCGCTCAGTACGCCGTTGAAAATCTGGATAGTTTGAATTTGAGAATTATCGAAGCAACGGCTGAGGAATTGGCGCAGCATGCGATGGTATTAGAAAAAATCGCGCACGAGAGCAACAATAAATGCCTGTGGAGAAAGCTCGAAAGCGCAAATGCCAGTGATACGGAATCAATCGGGACGAGGCATTAAATTTGATAGCTAACCTGCAGGGGGGTTGTCAAAACGTTCGATTAGAGAACAGTAGAGTTTTGCCGGTGATGCCGGGCAAAACTCTAGTCAAATAAGTAGCGTTAAAGAGAGGTGAGAATTGCAGTGAATGATGAGGCGAGCCGCAACTAGAACCCAAGACTGGCGAGTAGATCATCAACCTGATCTTGATTGCATACCACATCATTGCGTTTTTCGGGATTTGTGACCGGACCGTTCAGGAGTCCTTCATCAGCAACGATAATATTTTTCTTGGCTGGAACGTTTGCAAGTATTAGATCTATCAGGTCTTTCTCCAAACTTTGCACCATGTTTGTAACTTTCTTGATTACTTGACCGGTAAGATCCTGAAAATCTTGCGCCATCATGATTTCCATCAGTTGCGTATTGGTGGCGCTAGTTTGTTCCGGAATTTTATCAAGATATTGCAGCGTATCAATTAGCAATAATTTAAATTTTTCCGTATCTGGGTTGGTTTGATGAGTTTCGAACGCTTGTTTCCATTGTTCAGATAAATGTATAGCATCGGCGGAAATTTTCTCTTGAATTGGCATGGCAATTTCAGTTGCATTCAGTGTCCGTTCCGCTGCTTGCTCGGTTTTGGTCGCTATATAGGATAATTTATCTTGCGCTTCGGGTACTTCGGATGCAATTGCCTGAAGGCGCTTGTCGTATCCCAGTTCACGCAGACTATCGTGTAAGTTTCTGGTTAATTGTCCAATCTGATCAATCACTTTTTTATTAGTAGTCATTGATTCGCTGACTTCCATATTTTGAGCCATTTCATCTGGCGGTGTATCGGCTAATTTGATGGATTTATTGGGTTTGCTGCTGACTGTTTCTTGGGAAGCATCTTCCGTTTTAGCTTTCATAAGACGTTTTGTATTCATTTTGAACTCATCGGTTTGTTATGAAAAGAAATTCTATGCTTTTACAGCTATTTTGGCTTCCATGTTCTGGAATATCTTATTCAATTTTTCTTCCAGTACAGCAGCAGTGAAAGGTTTCACAATATAACCGCTCGCTCCCGCTTGGGCTGCAGCAACGATATTTTCTTTTTTCGCTTCAGCGGTGACCATGAGTACAGGGATATTTTTTAATGCTTCATTGGCACGTACATTCTGAAGCATGGTTAACCCATCCATATTGGGCATGTTCCAATCGGATACAATAAAATCAAAATTGCCATCTTGTAGCTTGCGTAAAGCTACCGCACCATCTTCAGCCTCATCGACATTGACAAATCCTAGTTCTTTTAAAAGATTGCGAACGATTCTACGCATGGTAGAAAAATCATCCACTACTAAGAATTTTAAATTTTTGTCAGGCATTCTCTTCTCCGTAAATAACAATATTTTATGTACTACCAGAATTGCTTTGATTTTTAACCAGCTCATCAGCTCTTGCTGCATGATTTTCACTTCGCCGTTGTTTTTACGACAGTCAAGCATGAAAGTTTAGAATAAATCTGAAAATTCCTATGAGCGGTGCAGAATGTAGCGCTAAGTTTGCTTTGAAGCTGCTGAGCCGTACAAGGTTAATAGTATTACGGGAGATTGATGGAAGATGTTGAGTGAGAGAAAGTAAGTTTCGCTTGAATAACCGGATTACACGGAATCTAGCGGCAGTAATCGTTTTCTTTGAACCATTTGACCGCATCCCTAAGCGCTTCAACAGCGGGGCGGTGTTGATAACCCAATTCCCGATTTGCTTTTACGCTGGAGAAAAACATTAATTTCTTGGCCATGTGAATGCTGTCGAGTGTGGCACGAGGCTCCGTGCGTGTGAAGAGTGCGATCTTTTCCATACACCACGCCATCGGGAGCATGACATTGATGGGTATGTTGACGCGCTTTTTGCGTGTTCCGTTAATTTCGTCGATGAGTTGCAGAATTTGCAGCAGCAACATGTTATCACCGCCCAGAATATAGCGTTCTCCAGCCTTTCCGCGCTGAAATGCCAGTAAATGGCCTTGCGCGATGTCGTCGACATGCGCAATATTCAAACCGGTATTGACGTACGCCGGCATGCGTCCCATTAAGGTATCCAGCACGATGCGTCCGGTCGGTGTGGGGCGCACGTCTCCAGGGCCGATCGGCGTGGAAGGATTAACGATGATTAATGGTAAGTGGTATTCATCAACGAGTTGTTGTACCAATTTTTCAGCTTGGTATTTGGAACGCTTATAGTGACCTTTAATGCCCGCAAAATTGGCGGGCGTTTCCTCAGTGGCGGGTGAACCATCGGTGTTTAACCCGAGTGTTGCCACACTGCTGGTATAAACAATGCGTTGAATGCCTCCCTCATGGGCAGCTAAAATCAGTGCACGCGTACCGGTCACGTTAATTTCATGCATGGTCGTAGGATCCGGAACCCACAGCCGGTAATCGGCAGCAACATGAAACAGATTATCGCAACCCCTGACGGCACGTTTGAGCGATTCATGATCGCGCAAGTCGCCTTCGGCAATTTCAACAGGGAAATTTTTCAGATTTCTCCGGTCGCTATTCGGTCTTACTAGAGCACGGACTTCATGCCCGGCCGCAAGCAGGCACCGCATCACTGCGGAGCCAAGAAATCCTGTTGCGCCTGTGACTAATGACTTCATGATTTTTTGAAAGCGAACCTGCATTCCGGTTCGATTGGTATTGAAGAGTATCCGGAAACTAAAACGGTAGCGATCATTTACCGGATTTCCGGTAGTGCTTCATTGCTCAAAGCAGCTACCGGCAAGTTCCGGGATGTCAGCTTGAACAATAATTCCAGGATCCAGTCATGACTGGCAAATAAACTGGTCGTTACAATGGTGGCTTTGACACTGCGGCGGCTGATTTTAACTTGGGCTCCTTCTGAAAAATCCCGGTGTTGATTGATTTTATTTAATGTCAGGATGGCCATACCAATGGCCCATAAGCAGAACCTGCGGATTCCTTTTTCTTTAGGAGGGATCATGCTGGTATAAGTCAGCGCATTTTGTAAATGACCTTTGGCAACGGCCAATAGCTCCGCTAATCCGGCTTGAAATTTCTCATCGGATATTCCAGGCCGCAAGTCGCGCAGATTGAATCCGTTTTTAAGAAAAATATCCTGCGGCAGCCAGCAAGCGCCTCGCTTCCGGTCGTCCCAAATATCCTTGAGAATGTTCGTCATTTGCAATCCCTGGCCGAACGAAACAGAAAGCTTCATCAAAGCAGGCTTATGGCGATTGATTTCTTCCGAATAATCGCAGAATAATTCGGTTAACATTTCACCGACAACACCGGCCACGTAATAACAATATTCATTCATTGCGGGCAGATCTTTCAACCCTTCCAGCGATTCCGTTTCCTGATAATCCGCCATTCCCTTAGCCATGATTCGCACGCAACGCTCCAACGCTCTGCGTTGTGTCGGGTTAAAGCTGTGTGTGACGCGAATGACCGCCGGGGTGTTTTTGATTAAATCATGCTCTGCCGGAATGGTATGGGCGGAAAGCAGCGGATAGAGCTGGTGTGCGAATTCCTCGGCTGAAGCATTGCCGCACACGACCTCGGCAAACATATCAGATAGCTGCCGGGTCTGCTCGTTGGTCAATGCGCTATCGTCCTCAATCGTATCGGTAATACGGCAAAGCAGATACGCATTGCCGATCACGCGGCGCAACGTTTCGGGTAATTGCGGGATAGTCAGCGCAAAAGTGCGTGAAACACCTTGCAGGATATGGTCTTGATACTGCGCATCGTCGATACTGGGTTGGCTTGTCATTACGGATTTATCATAAAGCGATACGGCATGTTACTACAATTGAACGTATCTCCAAATGCCCTGTCATTTATTGCGGCAGTATGCGCTCAGCGGCCATTAATTGATCGATCGTCTCACGTTGCCGGATGATATGGATTTGATCCTGATCGACCATGATTTCGGCGGCGCGCGGCCGGGTGTTGTAATTTGAACTCATGCTCATGCCATAGGCGCCGGCGGACATCACAGCCAGCAAATCGCCATCTTTCAGGCTGAGTTTACGGTCATGGCCGAGAAAATCACCGGTTTCGCAAACTGGGCCGACCACTTGGTAATTTCTAGCTTCGCCTGCATTTTGTTGTACAGGCAGGATCGCGTGATAAGCATCGTACAAGGCTGGTCGCATCAGGTCGTTCATGGCGGCATCGACGATGGCGAAATCACGCGCGGAAGTGTGTTTAAGGTATTCAACCCGCGTCAGTAAAATACCGGAATTACCCACCAGTGAACGGCCCGGCTCGATTAACAAGCGTTGTTTGACTGTCCGGGTACCGGCGCATAGCGCGGAAACATAGTCTTTGATGCTTGGCGGTGTTTCATCGGTGTAGCGGATGCCCAAGCCGCCGCCCAAATCCAGGTGCTCAATGGAAAGACCTTGCGATTGTAAGGTTTCGAGTAAATTGAGCATCTTATGGCCGGCTTGCTGGAACGGTTCAAGCTCGGTGAGCTGGGAACCGATGTGACAATCCAAGCCAGTAAACCGGATATGCGGATATTGCTGTGCCGATTGATAAATCCGTCCAGCCTCGCTGGCGGGAACGCCAAACTTATTTTCCTTAAGGCCGGTTGAGATATAAGGGTGCGTCTTGGCATCCACATCCGGGTTGACGCGTAGGCTGACGGGCGCAATCTTGCCCATGTCTTTGGCGATCTGGTTCAACACAATTAACTCAGCTTCGGATTCCACATTGAAACAGAGAATGTTGGCATCCAACGCCATGCGCATTTCATCAACATGTTTCCCAACACCGGAAAACACGGTTTTGCCCGGATCGCCGCCCGCTTTGATGACACGCTGTAATTCTCCACTCGATACGATATCGAAGCCGCTGCCGAGCCGTGCGAAAAGGTTGAGGATGGCGATATTCGAATTGGCTTTTACCGCGTAACAAATCAGATGGCTCCGGTCCGCAAATGCCGCATCGAATGCCTGATAGGCTTTGGTTAAAGCGGCGCGCGAGTAGACATAACAAGGTGTGCCGAATTCCCGGGCAATCTGCTTAAGCGGAACCGATTCTACAAAAAGCTCATTGTTGCGGTAATCGAATTCAGGAAAACCGCTCATTTTTTCTCTACTTGATCAGATGACGCGGTGCTGGCTTCCTCAACCTTGGGAAGGTAGAGCGGCCCCTTCAGACCACAAGCGCTGAGTAAGTAAGCGGAGAGCAGCAGGGCTGGAATTAAACGCATGCAAAACCTCTGGAACAATAATGACGGGATACTAACATAAGAGAATGATAAATTAACCCAACTTGAGATTAATTTTGACTGCCCAAGCCGGGATTAATCGTGTGGTAATGTGGCGGCCAGCCAATTAACCAATTCATCCAGCAGTTGATTAGTCGCCGCGCTTAATGCAGACACCGCTCCCGCTGCATCGGCCGAAGGCGCTTTTGCCGTGATGTTGAAATCTTTCTGCGCCAGCAGTTTGCGTGTACTGCGTTCGATCAAACTGGCGCGCAAACCGGCCACAATGCGGCTATCCGCGGCTGTATCAAACACTTGTGAGAATTCTTCCAGCTCGGTATGTAGTACATGATCGGCAGTTGCGATGCTGTTGTCTTTAATCACTTGTTCTTGCGTACCGGCGACGATACGGTTGCGCAGCTGCTGCGTAAACAGAGCGGCAGGCGTGGCAATCCAGCGATTACTGGCGTAGGTGTACGATTGTGTTGGATTGTGATACAGCAGGCGGTAATGAATCGCTTTGCTATCCAGCCATACCGGCGCTGTCGTGTCCGTAACCAGCAAGCTATTCTTCCGCAGCTGGGCGGGCTGAACCGATGGCTGGGATAACGCTGGTGTCTGGATACCAAAATCGTACACAGCTGTGGATTGCGATTTATGCAGAACAGTACAACCCGGCAGCAGGCAGATGATGGCGAGCAACAAGAGTATTCTGGTCATTGGCTTACTCCTTGGGGGACACAAAACCGGCTTCTCCAGGACCCGGCAAGGGGGAAGGGCGGCCAAATAATAAACTTTGCGGGTTTTCTTCCAATTGATGCAAAACCTTATCAAAATTATGCGAACTACGGGCAATGCTGTGACTGGCATTGCGCAATTCAGGAATCGTCATGGCCAGTTCTTGCGTGCTGTGCGACAAGCTGTCAAAAATGCCATCTTTCTGATTGATTTTGGCAACGGTTATATTGATTTCACCCAGGATCTGATCCAGACGTTTAACCAGCGTCGCTGATTCGATTGTGAGTTCAGTGAATGAGGTGAGCACAGGCTGCAAGTGACCGGCAATACCATCAAAATTGCGCGTGGCTTTTTGAATATTATGCAGAATATGGAAAACTTGATCTTGATTCTCATCGTTCAGCAAATGGTTCATTTTTAACACTAACTGATTGACATTGGTGAGTAAGTCCTGCCCGGATCCGGCGACTTCGTCGAGCAATGAACGGCGCATCGGGATACGCGCGTCATGGGCCAGTTGATCAGTACCGATGCCATCGTCGTTCAGTTGAATGTAAGCCAATCCGGTAACGCCTTGATAGCCCAACTGCGCGTAAGTGCTGCTTCTGAGTATGACATTCTCGTTCACTGAAATACGCACAAGAATTTGCTGCTGATTCTCCGGATCAAATTCGATATTTTCAACTTTACCGATGTTAACACCGCGATAATGCACCGCCGACTGCGGATTAAGCCCGCTCACCGATTCTTTGGTGACGACGAGATAATCGATGCGCTGAATGTTGCTGCCACTAAACCACACCGTCACTAAAGCGATGGCGATGCTCAGAAAAATGACAAAGATACCTGCTACGAGGGCATGGGCACGGTTTTCCATGTTTGCTCCGAGTTGTTTTGTTGCTCAATTTTATGCCGTATGCTTTTGAAGTAACTATTGATAAAAGGATGCGGAAAGCGGTATACCTGGTCCAAGGCGCCGATGACAACCACTTGTTGATCGGCTAGAACGGCAACCCGGTCGGATAGCGCGACCAATGTATCCAAATCATGCGTCACCATGACAATCGTCAGATCCATTTCGCTGCGCAATGCCAGCACTAATTCTACGAAACTTTCACTCAGCTCGGGGTCCAGTCCGGCGGTGGGTTCGTCCAGAAACAGTATTTCCGGATCCAATGCCAGCGCTCTTGCCAGCGCCACGCGTTTGATCATGCCGCCGGATAAGGCGGCGGGCATTTTGTTCGCGTGCTCGGGTCCGATGGCCACCATATTCAGTTTAACCATCACCAGATCCCGGATCATGTCTTCGCTCAAGGTGTGCAATTCACGCAAAGGCAGCGCAATATTATCAAATACAGTCAACGCGCTGAATAATGCGCCTTGCTGAAAAAGCACGCCTGAACGGCTGCGGATATTTTTTCTGTGTGGATTGATGTCAGCGTTTGAACGAGTGCCGCCAAAAACTTTGACGCTGCCTTGCGACGGTTCTTCCAATCCCAGCATCTGGCGTAACAACGTGGTTTTTCCGCTGCCCGATCCGCCGATCAGTGTCAGTACTTCACCGCGGTAAACGCATAAATTGATATCGCGATGCACGATATGATTTCCGAAACGGGTATAGAGCGATTCAATCTCGATGATGCATTCCGGTTTTGTCATCATCTAGGTAAGCCCCACGTCTGAGAATAACACGGCAAAAATGGCATCGATAATGATCACCATGGTGATTGCGGTTACCACCGAAGAGGTGGTGCCTTCACCCAGGCTTTCGGTATTGGGTTTGATCCTTAAACCAAAATGACAGGCGATGAGTGCGATGACCATGCCGCATACAGCCCCTTTGCCGAGTCCGAGCCATAAGTTGGCGATAGGCACTGCGTCCGGCAGCGCTGACAAAAAGTATTGCGAGTTCAAACCTAACTGCCATTCCGCAGCGACTATTCCGCCCAGCAAAGCGATCGCGCTGGTCCATACCACCAGCAAAGGCATCGCGATACCGAGTCCCAGCACTTTCGGTAATATCAGACGCTGGCTATGCGAGATGCCCATCACCGTCAGGGCATCCAATTCCTGAGTTACGCGCATGACACCGAGTTGCGCCGTCATCGACGACCCAGAGCGGCCGGCAACCAGGATCGCCGCCAGCATGGGGCCCAGTTCACGGATGATACTGATTCCCAATATGTTGATAATAAAGATATCGGCGCCAAATAACTGCAATTGTTTGGAAGAAAGATAGCTTAAAACAATACCGATCAGAAATCCGACCAGCGCGGTAATGCCGAGCGCCTGCGCCCCGGTGCGGTATAAGTTGGCAGAGATTTCGCGCCAGGGGATATAAACCGGGTTGCGGAATAAATAAATCACATCAAGCAGCAATTGGCCAATTAAGCTGACCAGACCGATGGCATGTTGCCATAACAGCAAGGCCAATCCGCCCAGAGCGGTTAAAGGCCAGAGCAAATCCCGGTATGGGGTTTCCGTTTTGATCGCTGGCAATTGCTCCAGACGCGCAAACATTTTTTCGTGTTCCGGGCGCAGCAGAAGATGTTCCGGCCGCTGCGCTTTCCACGCACGCCACAGCAGGGTCGTGCCCGCGATATCCATTTGCTGGATGCCGGTCAGATCCCAGTACAGATCGCGATTTTTGGCTTGCTTGCTCAGCTCATCCATGAGTGACTTGAGGATCGGCTCTAGCGCCGTCAACGTATAGTTACCGGTTAAAACGATATGCGCGAGACCAGCTCTGGTGGAAAGCTGAAACCATTGTTGCATCGTATTGGCAGGCGGATCGCTGGTGTGCATTAATTCTGGCTTGGGTTCATTCATAGGAATGCCAAGTATAGTCATAAACAATCGGGATAATTTTTACTCTTTAAAAATCCGGATATCCTTTTTAAGGATACTCTGATCTGACCGGCTAACAGCAGTTATTGTAACGTGTTACAGCAAAACAGTTGAATCGGATTGCGGGCGCGGCAGGAAAAACAGAAACGCAACGGCGCTATTGGGTCTGCGCGACGGCAGCGCGTGCCAGGGCCGGATTATCCGAAAAGTATTTCTTGATGCCCAGGAACATCGCGTCCGCCATTCTATCCTGATAGCCCTTGCTGCGTAGTTTTTCTTCTTCTTTGGGATTGCTGAGAAACGCGGTTTCCACCAGGATGGAAGGAATGTCGGGTGATTTCAGCACCGCGAAACCCGCTTGCTCGACATTTCTTTTGTGCAAGTGATTAATGCCGCCTAACTGTTTTAAAACGTATTCGGCGAGCTTCACGCTATCGTTGATAGTCGCATTCAGCGACAGATCCAGCAGCAGCTCCTTGATGTCTTTTGATTTCGAGGTGATATCGATGCCGCCCATCAAATCGCTATCAACGCTGTTTTCCTTGTTGGCAAGCCAGCTTGCCGTGGTCGAGGTGGCGCCATGTTCGGACAGCGTGAAAACCGAGGAACCGTGAGCATGTGCTTTGGGATTGGCATCGGCATGGATCGACACGAACAAGTCGGCATTGGCGCGCCGGGCGTTAATGCGGCGTTGCGGCAGTGAAATGTAATAATCGCCGTCACGGGTCAGAACGGCGCGCATATTGGGTTCCTTGTCGATCCGCTCTTTCAGTTTTCGCGCGATCGCCAGGGTTACATCTTTCTCGTAGGTGCCCTGATTGCCGACTGCACCGGGATCCTTGCCGCCATGACCGGGATCGATGGCGACGATAATGATGCGTGGAGCCTTGCTGGGTTTGCGGTTTTGCGCAGTGGGAGACGAAGCGGGAGAATTATTGTTCTGCTTGGCTTGATTCAACTGCGGCTTGGGCGCGTGCGGCCAGACAAGCGGGGCTTGCGGGCTGGTTTTGGGTTGTTTGGCGCCGCCTTGCACCAGCGTGGCAACCAATTCATCCAAAACATCCGCTTCAAAATCCGTGCTAGCAGCAGAACCGGAGCGGGCAGTCTGATCCGCCTTGCCGGTTTTATCCGGATGATGGATATCCAGAATCAAGCGATGCGCAAAATTCTCCTTGGGCTCGATCACAAAGGTGCGCGGCACGACATTGGCTTTCAGATCGAACACCAGCCGGATGACGTGCGGTTTATATTGCCCGACGCGGATTTTCTGCACGAAAGGATCGATCGCATCGACCTTTTGCGGGAGTACCGAAAGCGCCTGTGAGAGTTTGGTATTGCTTAAATCGATAACCACGCGGTGCGGGTTTTCCAGCATGCTTAATTCATATTCAAGCGGCTGATTGGACTCCAGGGTGATGCGCGTGTAATCCGGCGTTAATCCGACACGAACCGATTGAACGGTGGTATCTGCGGCCAGCACTGTTTGACTGGAGCCTATCCAGCAACAGAAAAAGACCAATATAAAAAATATCAGGAAGTTATTTTTGACGGCAGCATAGGTGTTGCTATTGGAATACGCAATCACTCGCTTTTTGGGTTGTTCCAATGTATCAAACATTGTTTTCCTGCCTCTGTGCCAGCCCGGATTTCAATCCTGCGGCCGTTGTCAAGAATGCTGAAGATGAGCTGCAAATCGGCTTCCGGCAATAAATTGCCTGCTTTTTCAGGCCATTCCACCAAACAAATTGCGTCTGAATTAAAGTAATCGCGGAAGCCTGCTTCTTCCCATTCGAGGTAATCATTGAACCGATAAAAATCAAAGTGATACAAGTATAACGCAGAGATTTTATAGATTTCAACTAAATTATAGGTAGGACTTTTGACTACATGCTGATATCCGAGGCCGTGTAGAATACCGCGCGTCAAGGTTGTTTTGCCTGCACCGAGATTGCCGCTCAGATAAATGGCCAGTCCGGAATGCAAGCAGGCAGCCAGTTTTTTACCGAATGCCAGCGTTGCCGCTTCATCTGCAAGAAAGCAGGTAACACATTGTGCTGATTCAGTATCTGTCGAACGAGCGTTATGCAAGAAAATACCTCAACCAATAAATTGCCGGATTACACCGCCTTGGCGGCTGCCATCAAAACCTGGGGCAAGGAACTCGGATTTCACGATGTCCGCATCGCCGATGCGCAGGCGGATATGTCGGTGGTGGAATCCGGTCTGTTCCAATGGCTGGCGCAAGGATACCACGGTGACATGGATTATATGGCGAAACATGGCACCAAACGTACCCGGCCCGCCGAGCTTGAGCCCGGCACGCAGCGGGTGGTTTCGGTGTGCATGAACTATGCGCCGCCCGCGGTCAAAAATAGCTGGGATGTGATCCATGACGGTGACCGGGCATTCATTTCGCGCTATGCGCTGGGGCGCGATTACCATAAAGTGATCCGTGCCCGGCTGCAAAAATTGGCCGACCGGATAACCAGCGAAGTCGGCGCTTTTCAGTATCGGGTATTTTCCGACAGCGCGCCGGTGATGGAAGTGGCCTGGGCGCAGAAATCCGGCCTGGGGTGGCGCGGCAAACACACATTATTGTTGAACCGGCAAGCCGGTTCGATGTTTTTCCTCGGTGAGATGTATATCGATTTGCCGCTGCCCGCCGACGATGCGGTGGGGGATTATTGCGGCAGTTGCTCCCGCTGCATCGATATTTGTCCGACGCAAGCGATCATCGGGCCGTATCAAGTCGACGCGCGCCGTTGCATTTCCTATCTCACCATCGAATCGAAAGACAGCATTCCCGAGCCATTGCGGCCGCTGATCGGTAACCGCATTTACGGCTGCGACGATTGCCAATTGGTATGCCCGTGGAATAAATACGCCAAAATTACCCAAGAAAACGACTTTCATGTGCGTAATGGCATGGACGATGTGTCGCTCATTGAATTATTCGGTTGGAATCAAGCCACATTCGAGGCAAAACTGGCCGGCAGCGCGATCCGCCGCATCGGTCATACGCAATGGCTGCGCAATATCGCCGTCGGTTTGGGCAACGCGCCTTATTCCGCGGAAATCGTCAGCGCACTGCAAGCGCGCGCGGACGATCCATCGGACATGGTGCGCGAGCATGTGCAGTGGGCGTTACAGCAACAGAATGATAAGAGAACAACAACGAAGGAAACCAAAAATGAATAAACGATCGATCATCGGCACGCCGCTGAGTCCCTCGGCGACCAAAGTCATGCTGCTCGGCAGCGGCGAACTCGGCAAGGAAGTCATTATCGCGTTGCAGCGCTTGGGCGTTGAAACCATTGCGGTCGACCGCTACGCCAACGCGCCGGGGCATCAAGTGGCGCACCGCGCGCATGTGATCAATATGGCGGATGGGCAGGCATTGCGTGCGCTGATCGAACTGGAGCGGCCCGATATCATCGTGCCGGAAATCGAGGCGATTGCCACCGATATGCTGATCGAAATTGAGCAAGCCGGTATCGCGACAGTGATCCCGACGGCCCGCGCCGCGAAACTGACGATGAATCGCGAAGGTATCCGCTGTCTGGCGGCGGAAACGCTCGGCTTGCCGACTTCGCCGTATGCTTTTGCCAATAGCCTGGATGAATTGCGCGCCGCGATCGACGGCAAAATCGGTTATCCCTGCATCGTCAAACCGGTCATGTCGTCATCCGGAAAAGGGCAATCGCGTATCGATCACGTTGGGGAAGTGAAAGCAGCGTGGGATTATGCCGCCAGTGGCAGCCGCGTCGATCAAGGGCGTGTCATCGTCGAGGGCGTGATTCATTTCGATTATGAAATCACGCAACTGACTGTGCGTGCGCTGGATGCCGGTGGCAACATCAAAACCCATTTCTGCGAACCGATCGGCCATGTGCAGGTACATGGCGATTATGTCGAAAGCTGGCAACCGCAGGCGATGTCCCTGGCGGCACTGCAACGTGCACGGGAAATCGCCAAGATCATCACCGATGATTTAGGCGGGTTGGGCATTTTTGGCGTGGAATTGTTCGTCAAAGGCGACGACGTGTGGTTCAGCGAAGTCAGCCCGCGACCGCACGACACCGGTATGGTGACGATGTGCAGCCAAAAACAGAGCGAGTTCGACTTGCACGCGCGCGCGATTTTGGGGCTGCCGGTCGATACGGCGCTGCTCGCACCCGGCGCCAGCGCGGTGATCTACGGTCAGCTCGAAGCCAAAGGCATTGCGTTCTCCGGCGTGGTTGACGCACTCAAGGTGCCGCAAAGCGATATCCGCCTGTTCGGCAAGCCGGAATCGTTCAAACGGCGGCGTATGGGCGTTGCATTGGCCAATGGTACGGATACGAATCAAGCGCGTGAGCGTGCTAAACTCGCCGCCAGTAAAGTACTGCCGGTCAAAATTTAACTCTTCAAATCAATCGACAATAAAGGAAAAACAACATGACTATCGAACAACTGAACGCCAATTTTGCCATTGCAGGTCAACTCGAATTTATCGCCGGTAACGGTGGACTGCCGATGATTCAAGTGAAAACCGCCAAAGCTAAAGCACTGATTTCGGTTCATGCCGGTCAGGTGCTGTCGTATCAGCCCGCCGGTGAGCCGGAAGACGTGATGTTCTTGAGCGCGAAAGCGTATTACCAGGACGGTAAAGCCATCAAAGGCGGTGCACCAATTTGCTGGCCGTGGTTCGGCGCCGATCCCGAAGGCAAAGGCCGCCCAGGGCACGGTTTCGTGCGCAACCGCGGCTGGAACGTAGTGGCGACCGAAGCATTGAGTGACGGCGATATCAAAGTCACCGTCGGACTCGACGATACGCCGGAAACGCAAGCCATTTGGCCGCATGCGTTCAGTCTGCGGCAGGAAATCGTCATCGGCGACTCGTTAAACCTGTCGCTGATCACGCGCAACACCGGCAAGGAAAAATTCACCATCACACAAGCATTCCATACCTATTTCAAGGTCGGAGACATTACTCGCGCGAAAGTAGTGGGACTCGCCGGTTGTGACTATCTCGACAAAGCCGGTGGCGGCAACACGCAAAAACACCAAACCGGTGACGTCACCATCGACGCCGAAGTCGACCGCATTTATCTCAATGTTGGCAATACCCTGACCATCGACGATGAAGCCCTCAATCGCCGCATCCAAATCACCTCACAAGGCAGCAAAACCGCGGTGGTATGGAACCCGTGGGAGAAAATCGCCAGAGATATGGCCGATTTGGAAGATCACGATTACCAGCGCCTGTTGTGCGTGGAAACGACCAATGCGGCGGATGATGTCATCGAAGTGGCACCGGGTGGGGAATGCCAGTTGGTATCTAATTATAAGATAATTCCTTAATTTAATTTAATTTATTAAAGTAGGAAGGTATTGAACATGGAGTTCCTTTTTATTTCATTATTTGGGGTAAGCTATGCAGCTTTTATTGGCGTCAGTATTTTTTTATTAACAGGAAGAAATAGACAAATATCATTTTTTGAATTTGGAATATCTAAAATTGATTCTGCTTATTTAATTCCTCTTGCGTTCTTATTAGTTACTTTCATTTTTGCAGCCCTGATCCTACGAGATCATCCGATAATTAAAGCATTTTATCCACCAGATAATAATTTAATTAATAACTTGCAAGATGAAATTAAAAAATTAAAAGAAAGTAACCAAAATAAAGGAAGAAATTTATGTACTGAGCTTGAGGATGCAAAATATTTTCAGTTTCAAAAAGATTATGAATATATTTTTACTGACAAAGACTTTACGAAAGATACTGGTGTTCGTGCAATCGCAATTGATGGAAGCTGGAATATTGATAAGGAAAAGAGTTGCACCTCAGATAAGGGTGATCAATATATAGTAGGAAAAGATATTTCAAAGCATCGCATAGAAATTAAACAAGATAACGGAGAATTTAAGCCAGTTGGATATGCAACATCATTATATGATTCTAAAGTGCATATTAGTGAAGAAGGAAAGTTTGGGCTTCGAAGTATAATGAAGCCAGATTTGATGAAATTTATACCTCTAAAAGATGTTCCTTCTACTGAAGAAATTCTTCGCAAAGTTTGCTTATATGATAAGCATAGGCGACAGAAACATAACTTAATAGATGTAGAAGAATCTGATGCAAAAAAAAGCCAACCATGTATTACAACTATGGGGAAAAGTGATCATCGAATCGTAATGGCTTTTATTTGTAGTGGTTATACTAGGGTAATGTTTCAGAATAATCTTCAAAGTGAAGCTCAAGATATAAATACTCTCCCAGGAAACAGTATATCTTGTCCATCCGAAAAATAAATTTTACAAATACATAATATTGATCAGCAGGCTTAATAAGCATAAAACCGGGGAAGCGAAAATCTATATAAAAAATACACATTCTGATCGTTTTTACCACTTAGTAGTTGTAATGCTAGTAATTTTTTATTACTAGCTAAAACTTTTGAAAAAAATCAGATCATTAAAATTATAGTAATGCGTAATTATTTAGCTTTATTTTTTGGCCCCTTATTTGCAATACTTGTGGCAACCAGCATGAACGCCTCCGGCTGGGACACCAAAGCCTGCTGGGCCGGGGCCATCGTCACTTTGTGCGTTGTCTGGTGGATTTTTGAGCCGATTCCGATACCGGTGACGTCGATCATTCCGTTGGCGGTGTTTCCGCTGGCGGGGGTGTTGACCAAGGAGGACATTGCGCGAGCGTACGGCGACGATATGGTGTTGCTGATGCTCGGCGGTTTCATGATCTCGGCGGCGCTAGCGCACTCCGGCGCGCATCACCGGCTGGCGCTCGGGCTGATTCGCATCGTCGGCGGGCATAGCAGCCGACGCATCGTGTTCGGGTTTTTGTGCGCCTGCGCATTCATCAGTATGTGGATTTCCAATACGGCCACTACGTTGATGATGCTGCCGCTGGCGCTGGCGGTGATCGATCAAAGTGGCGACAAAAAACTGGCCATTCCGTTGCTGTTGTCGGTCGCTTACGGCAGCAGTATCGGCGGATTGGGTTCGCCGATCGGCACGCCGCCGAATCTGGTGTTCATGCGCGAGTATGAAAGCTTCACGGGGACCACGGTCAGTTTTACGCAGTGGATGAGCTGGGGCGTGCCGGTGGTGCTGTTGATGACGCCGCTGGCGGGTTTGTGGTTGACCCGGCATTTACATTTTAAGGGCGAATTGACGATGCCGCCGACTGGGCCGTGGCGCGCGGAAGAGCGGCGCATGCTGCTGATTTTCGGGCTGACCGTGCTGGCGTGGATCACGCGCAACGAACCGTTCGGTGGCTGGAGCGTCTGGCTCGGTTTGAAAGGGGCGAGCGATGCGACGGTGGCATTGATCGCCGTGGTGGCGATGTTTCTGATTCCGAACGGCCGTGGCAGCCAATTGCTGGACTGGGATACCGCGGTCAAGGTGCCGTGGGGTATTTTGATTTTGTTTGCCGGAGGGATTGCGATTGCGCAGGCATTCATGGAAACCGGATTGTCGCAAGCGGTGGGCGAGCAGTTGTCCGTTTTGTCCGGTCTGCATCCGTTGATCATCATTGTATTCGTTGCACTATCGGTTACTTTTCTGACTGAAATAACGAGTAATACGGCCATCACCGTTCTGTTGATGCCCATTCTCGGTCCGGCTGCGCTAGCCGCCAATGTCGATCCCGCGCTGCTGATGCTGCCAGCCGCGATGGCCGCCAGCTATGGTTTCATGATGCCGGTCGGCACGCCGCCGAATGCGATCGTGTTCGGTACCGGCGCGGTGCCGATCAGCAGCATGGTGCGCGAAGGGTTGGTGCTTAACTTTATTGGGGCTGCGGTGATCACGACGGTGTGTTATTGGCTGGTCGGTTGATCAAGCTCGGTAGGATGTGCCGGCTACAAGGAGGCGCATCAATCGAACGTGGAGTCACATCTTGATATCACAGTGAATTCAGCGCACGGTAAGGGGTCGTGTCCTGATAGTGTATTTTTGCAACGACTGAAACATCAAACCGGATCTCGGTAAGCCAGCATCTCCGAATTCAGGCCGGTTGTTTTATCAAAGACTCCGCTGGAATTCCCAGTTCCTGGTGCAATTTTTGGATCATTCTTAGCGTTAGCGCGCGTTTCCGGTTCAAAACTTCATAGACGCGGTTGCTTTTTCCAATCATCGGTTCTAGGTCTTTGACCGTTAAACCTTTCTGTTCCATTTCAAATTTGATGGCTTCTACCGGATCGGGGAGATCAAGCGGAAAATGCTTGCGCTCATAGGCTTCGATCAGTGTTACCAAGATATCCAGCTTTTCACCTTCCGGCGTGTTAGGTTCGGCCGTCATCAGTGTTTCCACTTCTTTCAGCGCAGCGCGGTAGTCAGTATCGGTCTTGATGGGTTTGATGTTCATGGTGGTTGTTCCTGGTGCTAAATTGTTTGTGCATCGATCCGGTCGTATTGAGCGTGTGTACCTATGAAACGGATATAGACAACGCTATATGCGTAGTTAATCCATACCACTAAAAGCTCTTCGGTACTATATTAATCCAGAATCATCACGACGGATGATTAAGTTGTTACCCAGGTTTTGACTATACTTCCCCCAATCAAACCAAGGCCCCGGGTCGGTTTTGCGCCCGGGGGCGATGTCCGAATGCCCGGCGATACTCTGAATCGGGTAGTGCTCGGACAAACACCGGGTCAAACCGATCAAAGTTTCATACTGCGCATCGGTAAACGGCGTGGTGTCGCTGCCTTCCAGCTCGATACCGATGGAGAAATCGTTGCACCGTTCGCGGCCTTGCCATTGCGAAACACCGGCATGCCAAGCGCGTTTCATACAAGGTACGAACTGAATGATCGCTCCATCGCGGCGGATGAAAAAATGCGCCGAGACTTTCAAGCCCTGTAACGTCTGATAATAAGGATGTGCCTGCGGGTCGATGTGATTGGTGAACAATTCAATCACACCATCGCCACCGAATTCATCCGGCGGCAGGCTGATGTTGTGGATCACCAGTAAGCTGATTTCCGTGCCTGCCGGGCGTTCGTCGCAATTGGGCGAGGCGATAAATTGAGCGGAATCCAGAAGACCTGCGGCATCGATTGGCATGCGTTAAAATGAGCGGATAATTAACTGATCGCGCATGGTAGCGTACCTTCATAAAACTTGAAAACCGGAATGGCATGACACAAGGCAAATTCATTACCCTGGAAGGCATCGACGGCGCGGGCAAGTCGACGCAGCTGGCGTGGATTGTCGAGTTGTTGCAGCGCCAAGGATTGCAGGCCGTCGTCACACGTGAGCCGGGTGGTACCGGACTGGGTGAGCGATTGCGCGCTGTGCTGCTGGATAAATCCATGACGATGCACGCGGAGACTGAAGCTTTGCTGATGTTTGCGGCGCGGCGAGAGCATTTGGATAAAGTGATTCTGCCTGCGCTAGCGCAAGGGCGGTGGGTGATATCGGATCGTTTCACCGACGCCAGCTTTGCCTACCAAGGCGGAGGGAGAGGATTGGATACCGGTAAACTGGAAATTCTGGAACACTGGGTGCAGAGTGCTTTGCAGCCCGATTTGACGCTGTATTTCGATGTGCCGGTGGAAGTTGGACGACAGCGCGTTAGTCAAGGGGGGGGTATGGATCGATTCGAGCAAGAACAAGCCGAGTTTTTCCAGCGCGTGCGTGCAGCGTATCTGGATAGAGCCCGGCAGTTTCCAGGCCGCATTAAAATCATCGATAGCAGCCAGTCCTTAGCGGAAGTGAAAGCGGCGGTTGAACTGACTCTGCAGCCTTTGTTGAATCATGGCTGATATTTATAGCTGGCAACACGACATCTGGCAGAAATTGATGCATAGCCGTCAATTCCAGGGGCACGCGCTGCTGCTCAAAGGCAAAAAGGGCACCGGCAAATACGAATTTGCCCGTCAATTGGCGAAGTCATTACTGTGTACAGCACCAGCTACCGGACAAAAAGCGTGCGGAACGTGCTTGAGTTGCGGCTGGTTTGAGCAAGCTAGCCATCCCAATTTTTATCAGGTCATGCCGGAAGCGTTGCTTACCAATTCCGATAGCAATGCTGAAAAAGAAGACAGTGAAGAAAAATCCGGCAGTGCCGCACCCAAGAAAAGCGCCAGTCAACAAATCGGCGTTGAGCAAATCCGCAAGTTGACGGATTTTGTTTATATGAGTGGACATCAAAATGGTCTCAAAATCATCCTGATTTATCCGGCGGAAACCATGAACAGTGCAGCAGCCAATGCACTGTTGAAAAAACTCGAGGAGCCGCCGGAGCAGGTATTGTTTCTGCTGGTAACGCATCAAGCGCAGCGTTTGCTGCCGACCATCCGCAGCCGCTGCCAGCAAATCGCGATGCCGCTCCCGGATGCGGCGGCAGCGCTGGCGTGGTTAAAGCAGCAGGAAGTCAGCGACCCTGAAGCCAGTCTGGCGGCCGCCGGTTTTTCTCCGTTAACGGCGCTGCTGCTGGCTAAAGGAGAAAATGCAGCGCAATACGGGCAATTCATCGAGCAAATCGGCCATCCCAGCCGGTTGGATCCGCTATCCCTGGCGGAAGCTTTGCAACAAACCAATCTATCCATCGTCGTCAATTGGCTGCAAAAATGGTGTTACGACCTGGTCAGCTATCGCACCAGCGGAAAAATCCGCTACTACGTGAAACAGTTACCGGCCATCCAAGCGCTCAGCCAACACATGGATTTACCCGGGTGTGTGACCTTCACCCGGGGGCTCAACGCCAAGCAGCAGCTATCGCATCATCCGCTGAATCCGCGCTTATTCCTGGAAGAAATGTTCATCGCGTATGCCGCCATGATGACGCGGAAATAATCACAGCTTATTTCTTTTCATACGTTTCGTCGGCTTTCAGCACTTTCAGCGCCGCACTGGCGCAGACTTCATCGAACTCAATGCCCGGCGCGCCGCCGACGCCGATGCCACCGACCACCTCACCGCCGATCTTGATCGGGAAGCCGCCGCCCAATAACAAAATATTCTCGTTCAAGCGCGTCAAACTTTGCAATTCCGGTTTCTGCGCAACGAGCACGGCGTATTTGTGTGTCGAATCGCGCAAGCTGTTGGCGGTGTAAGCTTTGCGGCGGCTGCTATCCAACGTATGCGGCCCGGCACCATCGGCTTTCAGTTGTACCTTGAGTAATCCGGATTGGTCGACAATCGCCACGCTGACTTTGAAGCCATCGTCGTGACATTTTTTGATTGCCGCCATCGCCGCCTGGGTTGATAATTCCAGCGGTAAAACCTTTTGTGTGGGGAAATCCTGCGCGAAAGACGGAGTGGATAATAAGCACAGCGATAGTGCTGAAACACTGACTGCAACTTGTTTAAGTGTGTTTGTCATGATCAAGTCCTTTGGGTCAATTATTAGGGATGTATTGAGACACGCAGTGAGATTATCACTGCTTTCAAGTAAAGGAGACAACATGATTACAAAAACGATCGATTATCAGGATGGCAGCACACCACTCGAAGGCTATCTGGCGTATCACGACACCGGCACGCCGAAACCCGCCGTGCTGGTGGCGCACGATTGGAGCGGACGGCGCGAACTGGCGTGCAAAGGCGCGGAAAGAATCGCCGACATGGGGTACGTGGGTTTTGCCTTGGATATGTATGGCAAAGGCATCTTCGGTGCGGATGGCGACGCGGATAGAAACGGTGCGTTGATGGCGCCATATGCGCAAGACCGGGCATTATTACGGCGCAGAATCAATGCCGCGCTGCACGCCGTGCGGCAACTGCCGCAAGTGGACCCAGCCCGGGTGGCCGCGATGGGCTACTGTTTCGGCGGTCTATGCGTGCTGGAACTGGCACGCTCCGGCGCGGATGTCAAAGGCGTGATCAGCATTCACGGTATCTTCGCGCCGGGCAATGTTCCCAACGAAACCATCACCGCCAAAGTGCTCTGCCTGCACGGCCACGACGACCCGATGGTGCCACCCGAACAAGTTCTCGCGTTCGAAACCGAGATGACTCGCGCCAACGTCGATTGGCAAGTGCACGTCTACGGTGGCACGATGCACGCCTTCACTAACCCGAAAGCCAACAATCCCAGCTTTGGCACGGTGTACAAGGAAGTGGCGGCGAATAGAGCGTACCGGTCGGTTGAGAATTTTTTGGGTGAGGTGTTTTAATAAGAAATTGCTGTGCCTAAATTAAGGCATTTGCTTATTTTGTTTCCATAGAAAGCGGCCTAACATGATGTAAGTTTCAAGATGGCTTTCGCGACACCGTTGATGTCGCCTATTTCTCTTTATGGAGGCTACATAATGCATAAGCAGCCATTCGTATTAATTTTTGCAGTAAGTTTTGTTTCCGCTGGTTTTGTCAACCAAGCCGTTCATGCGGATACCAAAACCTGGAGCAGCAGTGATGGTTTCTGGCATGACGACAGTAGCTGGTCTCCATCCGGTGTTCCGGGTAGTGGTGACGACGTAATCGTCAGCCCGTACGGCGGGGTGGACACGATATTGAATTTCTCCAGCGCTACCGGCAATCGCTCGGCCAATTCGCTGTTGATTAGTTCAGAAACGGCTAACACCATTAGCTTCCTGCAGGCTGGTGGTAGTTTGACTGTTTCCAGTCAAATAGTCGGCTCCGGTTTTGATTCCGGTTCGTCCGGGCACGGGAGTTATGTGCTCAGTGGCGGTAGTCTATCGGCAGAAGAGGAGGTCATCGGTGATAGTTACACACTTATCCCAGATGTATATGGTGTTTTTACCCAAAGCGGGGGTACAAATACGGTGACTAACCTGATTATTAGCCGGGCCGGTAGCCGTGGCGAATATAACCTGAGTGGTGGTAGCTTGTTGGTAGATAACGAGGTCATTGGGATTGGTTACGATGTTTATTCTTTCGGCACCAATGGCATTTTTACTCAATCCGGTGGCATGCATGTGGTAAATGGTGGGCTTTCCATTGGCGAACGTGGGTTCGGTACTTATACCTTATCTGCAGGCAGCCTATCGGCGAATAGTGAATCCATAGGTTCTGCTATTGCTCCTTGGGAGAGTGGTTCCGGTAATTTTACCCAGAACGGTGGCAAACACACCGTGAGTGACACCCTCTCCATTGGATATGGTCCAAATGGAAGGGGGAGCTATATCTTAAACGAAGGCAGTCT
The DNA here is from genome assembly GCF_033063335.1 of Nitrosomonas sp. Is24. Classification (NCBI taxonomy): domain Bacteria; kingdom Pseudomonadati; phylum Pseudomonadota; class Betaproteobacteria; order Nitrosomonadales; family Nitrosomonadaceae; genus Nitrosomonas; species Nitrosomonas sp. Is24. Next base: position 986,713 of record NZ_JAWJZG010000001.1, read on the forward strand.
ATCGACGAATAGTGAATCCATAGGCTCTACTATTTATTCTAATCCTATGGAAGGAGCCACCGGCATCTTTACTCAGAGCGGTGGCACACACACGGTGAGTGACATTCTCTCCATTGGATTAGGTGGATTTGGTACCTATACCTTAAACGCAGGCAGTCTTTCGACGAAAAGTGAATCTATAGGCTCTACTTTTTATCGTGATCCAATGGTAGTCGGCGGTACCGGTATCTTTACCCAGAGCGGCGGTACACACACGGTGAGTGGCATTCTTTCTATCGGTATTGGAGAGGCGAGTACCGGAAAATATGATCTGAATGCCGGTAGCCTATCGGCAGGTAGTGAGCATATTTATTCCGGTACTTTCAACCAGACCGGCGGTACAAATACAGTGAATCGTCTTACCCTTGGTCTTGTCGGCAGCAGCGGTATTTATAACTTGAGTGCCGGTAGCCTGTTGGCAGATATTGAGTTCATCGGACAAGGCGATGGCAGTCATTATCTACCTGATGGTCATGGCGACCTCACTCAAAGTGGCGGCATGCATACGGTGCGTGGCGAGCTTTTCATTGGTTACGATGGGGGAGTCGGCACCTATAACTTGAGCGCTGGTGACTTATTGGCAGATAGCGAGTTTGTCGGATCCGGTAGATATTTTGATAATATCGGCAGCGGCTATTTCACCCAAAGTGGTGGTACACATACAGTGATTCATGACTTTATTGTTGGAAATTATTTTGGTTCCGCCAGCTATTACCTCAGTGCCGGTAGTTTATCGGTGAGTTCCGAGTTTATCGGCGGCGGTGTTTTCAGCAGCGGAACCTTCATTCAAAGTGGTGGCACGAATACGGTGAGTGATATCCTTTCCATTGGTAGTGGGGTCGAAAGTACTGGAAAATATGACCTGAATGCCGGTAGTCTGTCAGTTGGTAGTGAGTTCATAGGAGGTGGGCCTTGCTGTAGCGCCTCTACAGGTACTTTCAACCAAACCGGTGGTGTTCATACCATAGCTGGTCTTATGACAAATAACGGCGTTTACAATCATTCCGGCGGTGCCTTTGTGGTTGGTGCAATAGATAATAGCGGCACGATAACCCAAACCGGCGGCACAATGACGGTGAACGGCAATGTTACCAATACCGCGAGCGGAAAGATTGAGATAGCAAATAGCCCGGCCATATTCACCGGTGACGTTGTCAATAATGGACAATTTAAGACCACGCACACGACAGTCACCTTCTCCGGTACCTACACGGAAAATGGCTCGTACATCAGTGATCCATCGATCAATAATTTTACTAACATAATCATCGGCACAAGCGGTTATCTCGTTGGCGGTACTGGAGATGAGTGGCACATCACGGGCAGCTTTGAGAATCACAGTCTGCAAAATACGCTATGGAATACCGCTAACGCCGGCTTGTTCTTCGATGGTAGCGGATTGAAAAGTCTCTACCTGGCAGGTATAGATGAAGGCGCGTCGCCCTTCGGCTTTACCAATAACTTTGCTTTCGGATCACTGTTCCTCGCGCAGGGTGCCGAGCTTAATATTTTGGATGGTAACGCAACGCCGGGTGCGGCGATGTATGTGGAACAGTTCAATCTAGCGGGTGGTGTTAGCCAATTGAGCAGCATCCATAGCGATTACAATATTTACTATAACCCGGCTTTGGCTGGTAATGCATATCTGCTGGGAAAAACTTATGCGCTGGATGGCGGTGGTTTGCTTATGGCTGCTGTTCCGGAACCAGAGACTTATGCCATGCTGCTGGCTGGGCTTAGCGTACTGGGTTTTGCTATCCGGCGCAGGGAGCAAAATCGAAAACGTTTAAACCGATTTGATTGAATTCAGAAAACGGTATCCTATTACAGTCGCTCCAACAAAATCTGCCTGATTTCCTCATCCGTGAGCACAATCGGATTAGTTTTCATGCTGCTGCCACGGCAGTTGGCGATGACTTTGTCGAGTCCTGCTTCCTGCAGGCCGTAATGCGAGAGGCGCGGCAGGGCGAGTTCGTCGGTCCATTGTGCCAGCAGGCCGGTGAGGGCATTGAAAGCTGTTTCCGGGTCGATAAAGCGTTTTTCGCAGAGAATTTCCGCAACGTGTAAATATTTCGCCAGTGCTTGGTTGTTGGGTTCTCGCGCTAATAAGCTGTGTATATTGACGCGGGTGGCGGCTGCGACCAGGGTGCCGCAGACGGCGCCGTGCGGGATCGGGTAGAAAGCGCCGAGCGGCGAAGCCAGGCCGTGCACCGAGCCCAAGCCCACTTGTGCTAGTGTGATGCCGGAGAGCAGGGCGGCGTACGCCATTTTTTCGCGATGGCGCGCCAGGTCGCCGTGTTGACGGTAAAGCGGAATCAGCGCATCGCGGGCGGCTTGCAGGCCGCTGATGGCCAGCGCGTCGGTGAACGCATTGGATTTCGTCGATACATACGATTCCAGCAGTTGCGTTAGCGCGTCCATGCCGTTGGCGGCGATCACGCTGGCCGGGCAACTGGCCAGCAAATCCGGGTCGACGATGGCGTATTCGGCGACCAGTTTGTCGTGGCGGAATGATTTTTTGAAACCGCTCTCGCCTTGCACGCTGAGCACAGCGTTTTTGGTCGCTTCGCTGCCGGTACCGGCAGTAGTGGGCACGGCGATGAACGGGATGGCAGGGCCTTCATAAGGTAATTCCGGGCCGACGCCTTCCAGGTAATCCATCACCGAGCGTTGCACTGACAATAGTCCGGCTATGGCTTTGGCGGCATCCAGCGCGCTGCCTCCGCCGATGCCAACCACGGCCGCAAAACGATCATTGGCATAGGTTCTGACGAGATCATCGATCAAAGCAGGGGAAGGCTCTTCCGCTACCGTGCAGTGTTGCCAGCCGATTGCGCGTTGCGCAAGCTGATCGATCAAATAGGACCAATGTCCGGTATCGGTAAAGGAACGCGCGCCGGTAACCAGCAAGATGCGCGCGCCATAGTTAGCGATAATATCCGGCAGTTTCTTCAAAACGCCTGCGCCAAATTCGATGCGCGGCAATCGGGCGATGGAAAATGGTGTCATGAGCTGCTCACGGTCGGATACAAACCGTCATAAACGATGCCCTTGCGTGGTTCGGCCATCCAATCCGCGACGGTATCGCGCCAAGCCAGATAATGCGCGGTTTCTTTATGCGCAGCCGCGTCCCGCTGCGATTTATAAGCTTCGTAAAATACAAATTTTGCCGGATCGCCGGCGGATTGCAGAATGTCAAAGCGCACGTTGCCCGGTTCGCGAATGGAGTTTTCGTGATTTACCCGGCAAGCTGCCTTGAACGCGTCGATTTTTTCCGGTTTGACTGAAACATAGACGATGGTGACATACATGATCCGAGTCCTCAGTGTTGGATGGGTTGTGTATCCATAGCTCGAAGATTGATCGAGGCATAAGACGGCGGGTATTTTACTACCAAACTCGCTGGTTGCTGCATCCGATCAAGACATGGGAGAACAGCGCTTAAGCAATTCAGCGTTGGCTTGATTGATCGTCGCGGGCGCGTGCTTCAATACGTTCGATGTGAATCAGCGGAACGAACAGCCAGATGGCGGCGGTCGTGCAGGTCGAGATGGTCACCAGCCAAGTGTACGCAAACGATCCCTCGCCGAGCGAAGTGTACAACTGTGCCCCGATGTTCTGCGAAGCCAGTGTGCCAAAATTGAAAATCGACATGAGCAGTGCGAAGAAAGTCGCTTCCGCCCGTTTCGGGCAGGCCCGGGCGGCCAGATCCAGGAACGCCAAGGTGGTGATCATGTTGGTGACGCCCCAGATCATGTGAATGAACAATGCAGATGTTTCTCCGCGATAAACCAAGTACGCCAGCAAGGTGATGACCGACAGGCCGATCGCGATGTTGATCATGCGCCGCAGCGGCACCGTGCGCGACAGCGCTGCATAGATCAGCGCACCGATGATGCTGAAGGTGGAGTCGATGGAGCTCAGAATGCCGATGTACTGCTGGCTGAAGCCCAGCGTATCGGTTTTGTAGTAGAAAAATGCCGGACCGAATGACGGGCTGAAATTAAAGAGAAAAATGAAGGCCGCGACCAGCCATATCGAGCGCTCTCCAAATCCTTCCCGCAGTGCAATCCAGGTTTCCTGGAACGCTTCAGGTCCTGAATGCACGTACTTTTTCTCACGCACGAAGAAGATCGCCATCAGCAGTACAGTAAACGGAAATATCGCTGAGACCGCAAACGCCGTGTGCAGGTCGCGGTGTTCGGCGAAATACCCGCCCAGTAAACCAACAAAGATCGATGCCGTGGTGATTGCGATCCATTGCACCGACTGAAAAGCACCGGTCAGCCCATGCAACTTACCATTTTCCACCATCAGCGCATCGCTGAGCACATCGTTATACGCCAGGCCGAATCCCATAATCGTATAGAGGACGGCGAGCTCCCAATAACTATACTGCGTGGTCAATGCAGCGACCAGCCCCGCTCCGCACGCCAGCGATGAAGTCAGCAGCATATAACTCTTGCGCCGTTGACCGAAGAGCGGCAGAAAGTCCGAGATCAACCCGTACAGGGGTTTGATGAACCAGGGAATCGATGCCAACAGAAAAAAAGCGGCTACATCGTCGGCTTCAAAACCTTGATCCTTGAAGGTGATCGAGATGGTTTGATCGGTCAACGCCGACATGCCTTGCGCGAAGTAAATGATGGCGAACAGAGCGGCAAAACGCTTTGCCTCGGCGGTTTTGAACAGAAGCAGGTATTTTGTCCAGACATTCATGTTCGCTGAGTTCGGTTTTTATCGTATTGGAATGAAAGGCTTAACGCTTTTTCAGTGCGCTGTAAAAAAGGTAAAAAAATACGCAAAGATTGGTTTGCTGAGCATTATAGCTTGGCAATTCGGCTCACCAGCTGAAATTTAGCAGATAAAGACCGGTTAATCTTGAATGGCAAGATGGTATTCTTGATTGATATCATTGTTGAAACACTCAACTCGCAAAAAAATGACAGCCTATCCACTTCTACTGAAACAGCTTTGGCATACACCGTTGGCGAATGCGCCCGGACAGGAAATTGTTTATCGCGATCAGTTGCGCTTGACTTACCGTCAGGTGTACGCGCGTATTAATCAGCTCGCGGCGGCGCTGGCAGCCGATGGTTTCGAGCAAGGTGATGTCATCGCCGTCATGGATCACGATAGCCACCGCTATCTGGAATGCTATTTTGCCATCCCGATGTACGGTGCGACTCTGATGACGGTCAATACCAAGCTGACTCCGGCGCAGATTGCGTATACCGTGAATCATTCAGGCGCTGCGCTGCTATTGTTGCATGCCGATTTCATCCCGGTGATCGAAGCCATACGCGCGGAATTATCCGGTATACGGAAGATTGTCGTTATCGCCGATGGCGCAGCGCTGCCGCAAACCGCCGTACATTTTGAGCGTGAGTACGAATCCTGGTTGGCGGATAAAACGGAACCTTTTGATTTTACCGATTTCGATGAAAATACCCGCGCGACGGTTTTCTATACCACCGGCACGACCGGCGCGCCCAAAGGTGTTTATTATTCGCACCGGCAATTGGTGTTGCACACGCTCGCTGCCGGTATGGCGCTGGCGGCACCGGCGGCGCATCAGCGCTTGCATGCCGAAGATGTGTACATGCCGCTGACACCGATGTTTCATGTGCATGCCTGGGGCATGCCGTATATTGCCACGCTGCTCGGTATCAAGCAGGTTTATCCCGGGCGTTACGCACCCGATTTCTTATTGAAGTTGATTCGTGAAGAGAAGGTGACTTGTTCGCATTGCGTGCCGACTTTATTAAAAATGATACTCACAGCCGCGCAGGCTTCTGGTACCGATCTGCGCGGCTGGAAAGTCGTGATCGGTGGATCGGCGTTGCCGCATGCGTTGGCTAAGCAAGCGCTGGCGATGGGGGTCGATTGCTTTGCCGGTTACGGTTTATCGGAAACAGCGCCCATATTGACGCTGGCGCAGTTGACCGGCAACAGCCTGCAAGCTTCCGCGCCGGATGATGCGCTGGCTGCGGTGTGCTCCGCCGGGCGTGCGATACCGTTGGTAGAGCTGAAAATCGTTGATGAAACCATGCGGCCGCAGCTGCATGACGGACAAAGCAGCGGTGAGATTGTGGCGCGTGCACCTTGGTTAACGGACGGCTATCTTGCTAACCCAGAAGCCAACGCGGCGCTCTGGCAGGGCGGTTATTTGCATACCCAGGATATCGGCGTGATCGATCCGGATGGCTATCTGCACATTACCGATCGTTTAAAAGATATCATCAAAGTGGCCGGTGAATGGGTGTCGTCGCTGGAAGTCGAGAATGCCTTATCCCTGGTTGCCGGTGTCAAAGAGGTGGCCGTCATCGGCGTGCCGGATAAACGCTGGGGAGAACGTCCGCTGGCATTGCTGGTCGTGGATCAATCGATTTTCAGTGAATCGGCCGTGCATGAGCAAATGCGGCTATCCATCGAACGCGGATTGATTTCAAAGCATGCCTTGCTGACGAAATTCAAGCAAGTCGATGCCATCGCCAAAACCAGCGTGGGTAAAATCGATAAAAAGGCTTTGCGGGCTGAGCACCTGGTTGCCGATTGAACAGTATTGAGGCGGCTAAGCTCGGTGTGAGGTGGATTGAAACCAGAAGCGGCAGCGTTGATTTTGTTTTATCATCTTCGGTACCGATTGAATTCTGCACTTATGTGTCAGTCTAAAAAGCATCTTGCAGCATAACTCGTCAGTGGAGCTTCTATGCGAACTGTTAAACCGATGTATCTGGTCATTGCACTTGTGATAATCCTGGCAAGCAATTCCGTTTGGGCGCGTAGCGGCGGGCATGTCGGCGGTCATAGCCATGGTCACAGTCATTTAAGTATCGGATTGGGTTATTACGGGCCAGGGTTTTATGGCGGCTACGGCTATGGCGGATATGGTTTTGGCGGCTACGGGTTTGGTTATCCGTATTACTACCCGCCGATGTACACCTATCCGCAAACGGTGATTGTGCCCACAACGCCGCCGGTTTATGTCCAGCAGCAACAGGCTCAGCCAGCGCAACCGGCGCAGCCGCAAACCAATTATTGGTATTATTGCCAAGAGGCGGATGGTTACTATCCTTATGTCAAAACTTGCCCGGGGGGCTGGATGCAGGTAGCGCCGCAACCGCCTGGACAATAACGCGGAGAGTTCAAACATGTTTACACCGAAAAGATTATCCGTTTTATTGATGACCGGCATGCTGGCTGCCTGTGCCAATATGCCGACGGGTCCGAGCGTATTGACGTTACCCGGCACCGGCAAGAGCTTTGATCAGTTCCGCGCCGATGACTATGAATGCAGAGCTTACGCGTACCAGCAAATCGGCGGCACAACACCGCAGCAATCGGCTCGTTCCAGCGGTGTGGAAAGCGCGGCGATAGGCACCGGGCTCGGTGCTGCTGCGGGGGCTGCTTTAGGCGGCGGACACGGTGCTGCGATTGGAGCGGGTACGGGGCTTTTGCTCGGTAGCGCGGCCGGGGTAGGGACTGCTTCATCATCCTGGTATGTCAACCAAGACCGGTATGACATCAGCTACATCCAGTGTATGTATGCAAAAGGTCATCGTGTTCCGGTGTCGGGAAATATTACTAACGATCAACCGGTGAGTACCGGCAGCAGCCCCAGAATTGCAACGCCACCGGCAAATTTTACGCCGCCCCCACCCCCGCCGGGTAATCCGCCACCACCGCCACCGCGCTAACCGGATCGCATGTGTGTAACAAGTGATGGCAGGAGCGCAGCAAAACCGGTTTGTATTATTGGGAGACGCTGATGATTGAACAGAAAAAGATAATCGAACCGGAAAAGGTAGCTTGTGAAGTGTGCCTTAAAGAAATACCGCTATCCGAAGCCACCAGTGTGAAAGCGACCGATTACATCGTGTATTACTGCGGACTGGAGTGCTACGATCAATGGAGAAAACAGAAAGAACCGCCTGCACCTGCAGGCAAAGATTGAACGTGCGCGCTTGCCATCAGTTTTTTGTCAGTACCCTCAAATCCAACGGAAGCTCTTCTCCGAGCCATTTGGCATCCACGGTATGGGCTTCCAGCTCGTTTTCCTGCACCGGATGAATGAGCACGGATAGACCTTGCCGCATTTCATCCAGGACCGGCGTGATTTTTTCGATCTCGGATGCCGGAATATGGATTTCAAACATCGGTCTGGAATGCGGACCGATCGGCTTTGCAATCAACCGGCCGACGTAGGTCAATTGCGGAAGCGCTTGAGCAATATTTTCCCGGACAATGGCAGCACGATCGATTTCATTTTCCAGAAAATAAATATGGCCATGGAATGTTTGCATGATCACCGCCTGTTAATTTTTTCCTGAGCATTATTCTATCATTCGCGCCTTGCCGCATGACTTCTATGCGCGGAGCTTATCCGCCAATGCGTCATTGCGGCGGGATGACGTAATCCGCTGTCAGCATCTCCAGCAAATGCCCGTTTGGATCGCGAAAGTAAACGCCCCGTCCGTCATAATTGTGATTGATGGTCATATCATCCGCAGTGCTGGGACCGCTACCGTATGGGATATGCCCGGCTTGCAGTCTGGCGAATATATCGTCGAATTCCTGCTCCGAGACTTTGAACGCATAGTGCAGGGTGTCAAATTTCTCTTTGTTGTCAAAATCCAGGCATAGCGTGTCATTGACGCGCACGACGATGAAATGCGAGAACACGCCGACATATTCAAAGCCAAACAACCGGCTATAAAATTTTGCCGATGCGGTTTTATCGAAGCAGGGCACGATAGTGTGATTCAGGGTAATTGCCATTATCTTCTCCTTTTAAAGCATTCGCATTGAGCCGCTTACGTTCCGCAAAAGGTTTGATAGACACGCTCCGACGGCGCTGGCGGCGTGCGGTAATGATAGTATTCGGGCAAATCGGTGAATGAATCGGCCAGTGCGGCAAGCAGTTGCTGCAACACGGTGTAATCGCCGTGTTCCGCAGCGGCGGACAATGCTTCTTCAACGCGGTGGTTACGTGGTATGACTGCGGGATTATGTGCTTGCATCAAACGCAACGACATCTCCCGGGAATCGGGTTGGCGCGCGAGCCTTGCTTGCCAGCGGGTGTGCCATGCCACAAATCCGGCATCATGAAACACCGCGTCTTCGGGCAAGGATTCCGCTGCCAGCGCGCGAAACGTATTGGTGTAATCGGTTTGATGACTGTGCATCCAGCTCAATAGAGCTGAGATCAGTGCGCTATCCTCGGTTTCTTCGGTGAGCAATCCCAATTTTTTACGCATCCCGCTCATCCACTGGTCTTGGTATATTTGCGGAAAAGCGTGAATCGCTTCTTCCGCCAGCGCCACGGCTTTTTCCTGCACCGGATCGATGAGCGGCAGCAGGGTTTCAGCCAAGCGGGCGAGATTCCATTGTGCCATCACGGGCTGATTGCTATACCGATAGCGGCCGGACCGGTCGATCGAGCTGAACACCGTGTGTGGATCGTACGCGTCCATAAAGGCGCAAGGACCATAGTCAATCGTCTCGCCGCTGATGCTCATGTTATCGGTGTTCATCACGCCGTGAATGAACCCGACTAACAACCATTTTGCGACCAATGCCGACTGGCGTTCAATGACCTGATGCAACAATGCCAGATAAGGGTTATCGGCATCGGTAAGGGTGCGATAGTGGCGTTGAATGACGTAATCAGCCAGTGTTTTAATGGCTCTCACATCGCCTTGCCCCGCCGCATATTCAAATGTGCCGACGCGGATATGGCTTGCAGCGACACGAGTCAGAATTGCACCGGGTAACACGGATTCCCGTATCACCGGTTCGCCGGTGGTAACCACGGCGAGACTGCGCGTAGTAGGAATATTCAATGCATGCATTGCTTCGCTGATAATGTATTCGCGCAGCATCGGCGCCAACGCCGCACGGCCGTCGCCGCGCCGTGAAAACGGTGTCTGGCCGGAGCCTTTGAGCTGGATATCGAACCGCTCGCCTGCCGGGGTGAGATGTTCGCCGAGCAATATTGCGCGCCCATCGCCCAGCATGGTGAAATGACCAAACTGATGACCGGCATAGGCTTGCGCGACCGGTTGCACCGTATCCGGCAGTGCATTTCCGGCAAACAGCAAAGCCGCTTGGTCTGCCGTTAATGCATGCAGATTCAGTCCGAGCGATTCGGCTAAAGCATGATTCAACAGGACCGTTCGCGGCGCGCGCACCGGCATTGGATGAACCGGTGCGTAAAAGTAATCGGGCAAACGGGCATAGCTATTGTCAAAGCGCCAGCCAACGCTATCGTTTGCCGGTTGTACATTGAATTTCATAGGTTTATTTCGCGTATGTTGGGTTGGAGTTCTTATCAAGTGACACTATTGTAAAGGACACCGCCTGTCTTGGTATGTTCCTGGCGCAGGGGAGTGATTCAATCGGGAGCAACGATAATTTATCGAACGGATTTTCCTTGCAGCATGCGGAGGAGCTGGCGGCGATAGGGGTGGTACTGCACTTCGATGGAATGCCGTGGACGCGCAATGAAGTGCCGCGCCCAGAATGCGCCTTCAGCATCGGCTTGTTCACGCCAATTGGATGGTAGCTGGATTTTGCCGCCGAGGAATTGACCGATCAGCCGCGCTTGCAGCTCGGCCAGAGTCCAGATGCAACCTTGCGGTTGTATCAAACCGATAAAAAACAGACTGGGATGGCCGGGATGAAAAATGCGCAAATAAAGCGGTACATGGCTGGCGTTTTCCCAGCTAATAAAGTCTGTATCAAAGAAGGGAAAGCTGATGGAATAGCCGGTCGCGGCGATGATGACATCGTACTGCGCCGATGTGCCATCGGTAAAGCGGACCGTGTGATCCGTAACATCCTGAATAGCAGGGCGGGGGTGTATTTTGCCGTGCCGTATCCTATCGAAAATTACCGAGTTGATGGTCGGGTGTGCTTGCGTGGGTGCAAAATCCGGCTCCGGCAACTGATAATCGCGGTAACGTCCGATTTGGATTCGCAGGGAAATTTTTTGCAGGCGGTTTCTTATGCTTTGCGGTATCCATTGAATAGAAGCCGCAAAGGTATCGGTCGGTTTTCCCATGACCAGTTTGGGAATAATGTACTGCGGTGTACGCAGGCTGATATCAACCCGCGCGGCATCGCGACTGGCTTCAACCGCGCAATCGCAGCCTGAATTACCAGCGCCCACGACAAGAACCCGCTTGTTTTCCAATCCTTGACTGGTTTTAAACTCGTGCGCATGCAGATATGTTCCGGCAAAACGGTCTTGCCACCCGGGATGACGCGGTTTGGTGTGATGCCCGTTGGCGACGAGCAGATCGTCGAATTCCGCTTGTGTGCTATCGCTTAATGTCAGTCGCCACCGCTCGTTCTCAATTTTTTCCGCATGCAGAACAGCAACATTGAATCGAATATATTTCTCCAGTTGAAAATGCCGGGTGTACGCCTGGAAATAAGCAAGTATTTGCTGATGACTGGGGTAATCGGGATAGTCGTCCGGCATCGGAAAGTCACTGAATTGCGACATCGGCTTGCTAGAAATAATGTGCGTCGCCTTACTGATGCTGCTGCGGCCCGGTGCGGTGCTGTATACCCAGTTCCCGCCGATCTGATCGTTCTTTTCATAGCACACGATATCGTGCAACCCCGCTTCCACTAAGTGCTTGATCGCGGTGAGACCGGAACAGCCGGCACCGATTATGGCAATGCGCATCTTGTGTAAGTTGATTCCGGTAAAAAGCGTTATCGGGCGATGAGCGATTCTTTACGATTCAATGTTCATCCTATTTGATCTGATGATAGCAGGTTATGGCCGCATCGTTATTATCCGGGCAGTAATCCAACCGGTAACGTAGCGCGGAGATGCGTGTTGCGATAGGTACGATTTACATTCAGCTGATATTCAGCCCAATGCTCACACAATGGCAACTGAGATACCGCGATTGATTCGGGTATCGGGTTTTAGAGAATAAAACGGGTTTGCATAGAAATTACCTCACAAAATAGCCCGTCTGTGTGAATTTTCAGGAGAAATATCATGAGCACTCAACGAATACTTATTCCACTTGCTTTCGTCGCAATTATTTTTCTGGGCGGCTGCGTAGCCACGCCGTATTACGGAGGAACGGGCTATTATCGGGGCGCGGCATACGGTTACAGCTATCAGCCATCTTATTATGCCGGTCAAGGTTATATGGGCGGCGGGTTCGGATATACCAATCGAGGACATAGGCATAATCATGGTCATATGCATCAAGGCGGTGGATATCGTCCTTTCGCCGGACAACATAGACATATCGGCGGCGGACATAAACACCATGGCCGGGGACATTGGGGTGGCGGTCACCGAGGCGGCCATCACCGGAGATGAGCAGGATGATTATGGACTTAATGGTAAATTCGCAGGGATTGCGTTATCCGGTGAAGATTGAATTGACGCAAAACGCTATGGCGCACCGTGCATCATTTTTTGCAATGTTTGAGTGAGTGCAAACAAAATCATGGACGCAATCCCGGACAAGATCACGAAGATCATGAAAAACTCGAACAAGCCTGTGATTTCAAAGCCAGCAAATACCGGTGTTGCGGGTAATGCCGGATCGGGGTACAAAGCGCTCAGTATTCCTGCGAATTTGCTGGCGGCCGCCATGGATAGAAACCATACGCCCATCAACAACGAAGCAAATTTCGCTGGCGCGAGTTTGACCACCATGGCCAAACCAATGGGCGATAAACACAATTCGCCGATGGTATGCAACAAATACAAACTGAATAACCACATCATGCTGACTTTGATGGCCGGATCCACGCCTTTGACGCCGAAGGCGATGACGCAGTAGCCTAGCGATAAGAATAACAGTCCTAATGCCTGCTTGGTGGGTGATGAAGGTTCCCAATTGCGCCGCCCCAGGAATGTCCAAATCAGGGCGAATAACGGCGCCAGTATGATAATCAGCACGGCATTGATGGATTGAAAGAAACTCGTTGGGATTTCGGTTCCGAACAAATTTCTATCGGTCTGTTCTTCGGCAAAAAAGGTCAACGACGCGCCCGCTTGCTCAAATGCCGCCCAGAAGAAAATCACGAAGAAAGCCAGAATATAAATCACGCCTATTCGCTTTTTTTCAATTGAGCTCAGGGCTTTATCGGCAATGATCGCTGCGGGGCCGATGATCGTGATGGAAAAGATGCTTGATCCGATGAGACCCAGATCCATAAGGTAATAAAACATAGCGAATAAAACCAACGTAGCAAACGCCCAGGCCAGTCTTTGAGAAAGGGGCATCGCGAGTGTTTGGGCGTCATGATCCGCTAGGATTTTTCTCTCCGGAACCAGCCCGATTCCCGCGCCTTCGGGCGTGACGATGAATTTGTTTTTGAGTAGCTCGAAGGTGAAGATACTGACGATCATGCCAATGCAGGCAGCCAGAAAACCCCATTGGAAATCCGCGGGGTTTCCGGTATCGCCCAAGCTGCCGCACACCAGCGGCGCGAGGAATGCGCCAAGGTTGATGCCCATATAGAAAATGGTGAATGCAGCGTCGATACGTTGATCGCCTGCCGGGTAAAGCTGGCCCACCATTGTGGAAATATTCGGCTTAAAAAAACCGTTGCCAAAAATGAGGAATCCCAGACCGAGGAATAGCATCGGTTGCGCGAAGGCAATGTTGTGGTAATTGGCTGCGGACAGGAACATGCAGAAATGCCCGATCGCCATCAGGATACCGCCAACAAGAATGGCCCGTCTGTTACCCCAATAACGATCCGCCATATAACCGCCAATGAGCGGCGTGAGGTAAACCAAGCCGGTGTAGTTGCCATAAATCTCGGACGCCAGCGCTTTGTCGAGCAGCAAGGCTTTGATCATGAATAATGTGAAGATGGCGCGCATGCCGTAGTAGCTGAAACGCTCCCACATTTCGGTAAAAAACAAAAGGTATAGACCTTTAGGATGTCCTGTTGAGTTCATGCGTTTTGCAATGGATTAACGTTGTCCGGATGCTGCTGGTGGTATTGTAAGTTTGAGCGGCGGGGCATTATAACCAGCGGAAGAAATCAGTGCGCATTTTGACTTCGGTAGAAGTATTGTCTCAGTAGAAAGCGATATCTGTTTTTTACATGAAAATATGAATTCTTCGGTTATATTGTCAGGGGATCGAATCGCGATGTTGCAAAGATTTTCTGATGAATAGCTGAATGATGACAAGGTCCAGGAGGATCATTAAGCCGGGCTGAATTACTGGAACGTGCAGCGAATGCCGAAATGCATGCAATGCATATTACTCCCATCGTTTCGCGGCAAAATGGTGCTGCGTAGTCATCTAATGATGGTGTGCGGGGCAGACGATGCGATACCGGCTCTGCATCGGTTGTGCCTATCTTACTGGTTAACCGCTCGTGAGCCCAGATATGCTCCTTTGCCTGTCAGTAATCCGCCGCATATTGCTGAGAGAGAAAATTCATGATGATCAATATGCAGGCGAGGAATACCGTGTAGTATGAAAATTTCTTAGCATCCCTTAAGTGATCATCCTTGGAGGGGAACTTGATGTTGTCTACCTTGCTGGCATATCTTTTACTAATATATTCATAGGTTTTTTCATAGTTAGAGTGCATGTATTGATGGTAAATCATCAATGCAAAAGAAATCACTAACCCGATCCACCCCAAAAGCTCAATCATTGTTTACCCCCGATGTTTTTAATGAATTGCATAGATAATAGAGTCCATCGTATCAATAAAAATTCGATGAATAAAATTTTTTGCGGAAGGGTGGTGAGCAGAACTGGGTCGGCACTATACGCAGTCTTGAGGGGCATAGGATCCGTTGCACAGTTCTGCTCATAAGGATCCCAGCGCGCCCAAGGAGTTGGGTTAGGAGTAAGAAAAGGCGCGCTGGGTTTAAACTCTTCCAGCCATCCGGCTACGCACAACATAATGCGCTGGCTGGTGCGGTACTGTTCTGAAATGGTGAGTGACCATCTTAATGCAATATTTTTAATTTATCTGTACGTGCGAACACGTAGGGTTAAACCCTTATTGATGGTCTGCAAAAGTTATACATGCACCGTAATTGCCATTCGCAGTAATTGGCGCAATAAGAATATGCCCCACAAGGTACTGAATTTTGCAGCGATAGCAGTACAACAGTGCGCCGGTCTCAGACCTGCAAAGCTAATATGTACAGTAACCTACGCGTGGAAGTTAACCGATCCAACGTGCGAAAGCACTACAGCCCGCATACCGGAAAATATTGAAGTGAAGTAGTTTGGATTTGATTTGGCAGCAGGGTTTTACCAAGAGGTGGGATTACCTGGTTTGATAGAGGTGTGAAACTTTGTCAACCAAGCGCGAAAGCGCAAAGGGTAATCCCATGAGTAGTTTTCAACAGAAAGCCTGAATTGCGGCAATTCAACCCCATTTCCACCACAACAACGCCAATTTATCTTCTTCTCTCTCCCGGTATCCACGCCAGTTGCCAACCGGGTGCGGATTTGCCTTCCAGCAAGCCGGTCAGGCGGAAGTTGATCCATTTGCGCGTGGGCATTTCCAGGTGCCGGTAGCTCCAGATCGCGATCGAAATAGCCGAACCGAACATACCCGCTACAAATAGGATGGATCCTGTTACGCTACTTTCCACGGGCAGCCCGGTGATGCTTTCCCAATCCTGTTTTGCAACAAACTGGACCAGGTAATGCCACATATAAATAGAGAATGACAATACCCCAATCGTATGCAAGCCGCGCGTATCGAGGCAGGTGCATAAATAGCCGCGATCTTCCCAGGTCACCAGCACGATCAAGGCCATCAAGCCAATCACCAGAACATCGGTTACACCAAAGTGGAGCGAAAGGAACAGTGCAATGGAGGCAACAATCTGAATACACGTCAGGCATTTGTCCGGTAAAGTAGAAACCGCGTGACGTGCTAGGAACAACAACATGCCGATCGTGAAAGCGGATGCGGCGCGGATGGTGGACAAACGGAAGTTGTCGTTGACATCGCTATCCGTCGCCATACATAAGCAATAGAAAAGCACCGCAATGCATGACAGCACCACTAAAGCCAGCTTGCGGTTATCGCCATTGATGGTCAGAAGCGCGGCAAAGAGCAGATAGCAAAAGAATTCCGCGCTCAGCGACCATGAGGGGAAATTCCAGGTGACCCAATCAAACATGCCCCACGAGTGGATCAGAAACAGGTTGGCGGCCAGTGATTCGGGTGTGCGTAAGGCGTCGTCGAACAAGCAGCAGGCTTCTTTTCCTAATCCCCAGTTGATCAGTGCCAGCAGCGTAAAGAAAAGTATGGTTGCCACCAATGTAATGAAATGCAGGGGATAGATCCTAGCGATCCGGGCAATCAGATAATGCAAAGTGTCACGCATGCTATAGCGTCTGGGATGTTCGATGTCATACACATAGGCCATGACGAATCCACTGAGAATGAAGAAGAAATCAACCCAGAGGTAGCCTTTGTAAAAATACAGGGTGATTTCATCGGGATCTATCGATGAATGCAAATAATATCGAAAATGAACGAAGACAACCATCATGGCTGCCCAACCGCGCAATGAAGTATGCGAACGGATTTCTTTTTTATGTGAGATATGCATCATAAATTGAATTTTTCACTGATGAAACCAGCCGTTCTTAACGGCAAGCGGTTTCAAATCTGCTGAATTGAAGTGTTAGGGTTTGATGTATTGGATTTATGCGTAACGGGCGAATCGGGGAAATACCGGATTGAAAAATGCGCGCTATTATAAATGATTGACTAACAACCGCTCCGCTAAATGTTTATCGGCAAGCAAAAATTAACAGTTTGGATGGAGTGGATCGGCGCCGGAAAGTTCCCGCCAAAATACTAAAGTTGCTATCCAGCGATCAGTTTTCTGCCATTTACCTGGCAAAAATGGAATGAAGGGAGCATGAAAATTTTGCCTGACAACAGCCAGGCAAAATCTCCGGTTACGGGTGACTTAATACAATGCGGTATTTCGCCTGGCCGCTTGCCAATCTGGCCAGCGCTTCATTGACTTGATCAAAACGGAAAACTTCAGTGACCGATTCGATCTTGTGCTGCACGGCAAAACGCAGCATGGTGGCGATACCGGCGGGGCTGCCGACGGGGGAACCCGACACCGAGCATTGATTGGCGATCAGCGGGAATACATTGATATCCAGCGGTTCAAGCGGCACACCGAGAAAATGCAAACGGCCTTTGGGACGCAGGGTAGCGATATAGGTATTCCAATCCAGTTTGACATTGACGGTGGTTAAAATCAGATCAAAGCGGCTGGCCGCGGCAGCCAGTTCGCTTGGTTTTTTCGTGTCCAGCACATCGTGCGCGCCCATCGCCAGCGCTTCCTTCTTTTTGTCTTCGCTCGAAGTGAAGGCCGTTACCCGGCAACCCCATGCACGCAGAAATTGCAGTGCGATATGTCCTAAACCGCCAATGCCGATGACGGCGACTTGGGCCGTGGGCGGAACGTTGTATTGCAGCAACGGATTGAAAACGGTGATTCCGCCGCAGAACAGCGGACCCGCGTTTTGTGCGTTGAGGCCATCGGGCAATGCGACAACACTGACCGCCTTGGCGCGTACTTTGTCGGCAAAACCGCCGTGGTGGCCTACGATGGTGGATTCCGGCTGTGCACAGAGGTTATGGTCGCCGGACAAACAGCTGTGGCACGTCATGCAATAACCGGCATGCCAGCCCAGGCCGACACGCTGGCCTACTGATAGATTATTGACATGCGCACCTTTGGCCGCAATGGTGCCGATGATTTCATGTCCCGGCACGAAAGGATATTGGGTGATTCCCCAGTCATTGTGCAGCATGCTTAAATCGCTATGGCAAATGCCGCAATGCTCGACCGCGATTTCAACATCGTGATCGTCCAATGCACCGGGATCGTATTCAAAAGGCTGGAGTTTTCCACCAGGTTCAAATGCCGCATACGCTTTAATCATGAATTTTCCTTTTACCTATCCGGTTAATCTTCGGGTTCAGCGTATTATGCGGCAATACAATGCTGCATAGAAGACAAAAACTGCGGCACTTGGTTGACTTGGGTGCGAATATCACCGGAAAAAACCCCGCAGCCGGTTATAGCTGACCGCAGGGTTTTGTGGTATCGGTAATTCAATGCGACGAGGAATAATCTCCGCTGTTGCAAGCGGTTACGGTTATTTGATGGCTATTTTTCTGGCGCCCGATCCATTGATCTTGGGCAGTGTCAACTCGAGTATGCCGTCTTTGTACTTGGCTTCCGTTTTTGATTCATCAACCGCACTGTGCAAGGTAAAGCTCCGGTAGCTGGAGCCTTGATAGCATTCGCGGCAGATTACCCGATCACCTTCTTTTTCTTCTTTTTCATTTTTTGTTTCGGCACTGATGGAAACCCGGTTACCGTCGACTTGCACCTTAATGTCATCTTTACTGACTCCGGGGATTTCTGCGCGGACGGTATAGGTTTTATCGTTTTCTTTGACATCGATCCGGATCAGCGGCGCGGTTTCCGGTTCACCGGAAAATGGACGTAAACCGAATCCTTTGAACCAGTCGTCCATGTTCATGAAGGGATCGAGGCGCGCTAAATCGCCGGGTAGTGGAGAACGGCGGACAATTCTTGACATGATTTTTGCTCCCTGAGTAAGGATTATTCTTTAATGGTGAGAAATTGAAAATCTATGCTGCCGCTATCAAACATATCCAGCTCACTGTCGACTTCCCGCTCAGCTTCAAGCCAATCGCGCAGGGCATCCGTCTCATTGCCCGTGAAGCCGCGCTTCTCGGCCCGGAAATAAGCCGCGGTGGCGATCATTTCCTGGCGGTCAACCGGTTCTGCTGAATTCATGGCCTGATGCGCGAGTATCCGCTCCTCGCTTTTTGATAACCTTGTTCCGGATTTCTTGGTTTCTCCTTCGCTGACTTTGCTTGGCATTTGATAATCCTCCTTTAGCAGGATATTTATTCGTACTGAAAGATGAGATTGATAAAAACCTTTATCAATTGATTATCTTAGTGAAATTTTTTTAAAAAATAAGTAAGAAAATACTTATTTTTAACTAAGTAAATACTTAGATATTGACAGCGCTTTTATTTTTCCGGCTGTTAAAGCCGCGATCATTCCGCGTGTTTTCAGTCGCACCAAGAATCTCGCAGATGCTTTTAAATTCACTGCGAATGGTGGCGGGCGTTCTTTTCAGGTGGGCAGCAAGCAGCTTGCAATCGGTCGTTTCCAGGACAAGACTGGCTTCGAGCAGTTGATACAGAACCGGGGGCAGCATTTGCTCGGTATCGATTGCACCGATGAGCTGCGCGGCATGCATTTTCGCGCGCCGCAATTGCCCCGATTCATAGAAAGAACAATTGTTTTTTTGTTTGTAAAGATGACTAATGGCGTTAAAGTTGTCGAGAGTTTCAGCATGCATCATTTGAATTTACTCCTCACATTAGGCGATATTTCCAGGATAGCAAGACAATGTGACAACCATATAACAGACACATTGAACTGGCTTCCGGTGATTCACTGTAACTGGACAGGGAGGAAACTACAATGCGGCAAATTGCCGCTTTATTTAGCCTTGTTTTTTGTATTTAACTACCGCTTTGGTATTTTGGAACGGTTGGCGGCATAAATATATAAGCGCATCGCTTATCTTTCTCTAAGCAAAATGCCTAGAAATTCATGGATGGTCGTTTGATGCGCATGATCATCCGGAATGACTCCCCAAGTTCTGGTAATGCTTGTTTAAACAAGCTTGAATCCGGATGCTTGCAGCGGATTGGCGGCTTGATGCAATGCTGCTTGCATGGCGTCATCGGCGGTTTCCAGTAAAACAAACTGCATCGCCATGCGCGTTGCTTCCGGAACATCTCGCAGATCTTTCTGGTTACGTGCAGGCAACAACACGGTTTGAATACCGGCGCGCTGTGCCGCGAGTATTTTTTCCTTGATGCCGCCGACTGGCAATACCAAGCCGCGCAAACTGATTTCACCAGTCATGGCGACATCGTGGCGCACCGGGCGGTTGGTGAAAAGCGATGCGAGCGCGATGAACATCGCCACACCCGCGCTCGGCCCATCCTTTGGAATAGCGCCTGCCGGAACGTGCATATGCACATCGATGCCGTCAAACAACGCTAACGGAATATTAAGATCGCTGGCGCGCGCTTTGACCAGCGTGAGCGCGGCTTGCGCGCTTTCCTTCATCACATCGCCGAGCTGTCCGGTCAGAATCAGTCTTCCGCTGCCATTGATGCGCGTGGCTTCGATGAACAGGATGTCGCCGCCTACCGGTGTCCAGGCCAGGCCGGTAGCGACACCGGGTAAGTCGGTGTGCAGCGCGAGTTCGTGTTCAAATTTTTCCGCACCCAGGATCGCATCCAAATCGCTCACGTCGATTCGTACTTGCTGTTGCTTGCCTTCCGCAATGCGCAGGGCCGCGTTCCGCATGACCCGGCCGATTTCCCGTTCGAACTGACGCACACCGGCTTCACGGGTGTAGTTGGCCACAATGCTTTGCAGCGCTTCGGGTGTCAGTGTGCATTGTTCCTCGCGCAGGCCGTTCGCTTCACTTTGACGCTGCACTAAATACCGCAAAGCGATTTGCAGCTTCTCCTCTTGCGTGTAGCCGGGGAGATCGATAATTTCCATGCGGTCGCGCACTGGTGGCGGCACGTTATCGATCACATTCGCGGTGGCGATAAAAATCACCCGGCTTAAGTCGAACGGTACGCCGAGATAATTATCGCGAAACGTCGAATTCTGCTCCGGATCGAGAATCTCCAGCAGGGCAGCGGAGGGGTCACCTTGTATGCTGGCAGACATTTTATCGATCTCGTCGAGCATCATGACGCAATTACGCGCGCCCGCCTTGCGTAATCCTTGCACGATATTGCCCGGCATCGCGCCGACGTAGGTGCGGCGGTGGCCGCGCATTTCGGCTTCGTCGTGCACACCGCCCAATGAGACGCGCACAAACGAACGCTGCAACGCGCGTGCGATGCTTTGGCCCAGCGACGTTTTGCCAACACCGGGCGGTCCGACAAAGCACAGAATCGGCGCCCGGCCGTGCGGTTTCAATTTCTGCACCGCGAGGAATTCGATGATGCGTTGTTTGATCCGCTCCAGCCCGAAATGATCCGCTTCCAGAATCTGCCGCGCGCTATTCAGGTCGATCGGCGCCTCCTCGGGCAGCCGCCACGGCAATTCGGTCATCCATTCCAGGTAAGTATGCAGCATCGAGAATTCACTCGATGCTCCCGGCATGCGCTGCAAGCGGTGCAATTCTTTGCGTGTTTGTGTTTCGATATCGCCCGGCATGCCGGCTTTGGTGATGGCTTCGTCCAGTTGCGTGATTTCTTGATCGTTGTCGCCGTCTTCGCCGAGTTCTTTTTGAATCGCTTTCAACTGTTCGCGCAGCAGATATTTGCGCTCGCGATCTTCCATTTGCTCTTTGGTGCGCTCGCCGATTTCTTGCGACAAGCGCAACACTTCGATGCGGCGCGACAGGATGTGCAGCACTTTTTGCAGCCGTTCCTCGGTATCGATGGTTTCGAGCAGCATTTGTTTCTCGCTCACTTCGGTATCGAGCAGACTGGCGGTGATGTCGGCCAGATCGGAAGGCGCGCGCGTGGCTTGCAAAGCGTGCGCAAGCTCCGCCGGTACACCGGGCAATAGCGATAAAATTTCAATGGCGCGTTCGCGCAATTGCAGTGCCAGTGCTTCGGTTTGTGTGGTGATGGGTGCCGATTCCTCAATGCGCTTTATGCGCGCCGCGATGAACGGGTATCCCTCGATCAATTCTTCGATCTGGAAACGTTCCATACCCTGGCAAACGACGTGATGTGTCTTGTCGTCGGATGTCATATGCCGCACGATATTGGCGATAGTACCGGTGCCGCACAGTGCTTCCAATCCCGGATTGTCGACAGCGGCGTCTTTTTGCAGCACGATGCCGATCGGCGTTTTGGATTGCAGCGCGTGCTCAATGGTGGCGATGGATCGCATCCGGCCGACCGTGATGGGCATCAGTACATGCGGAAATAACACCACGTTGCGCATCGGTACCAATGCAATGACATCGGCAGGCAACTCGAATGGGTTTGTGGCGAGTGGTTCCATAGCGGCTCATCCTTCAGAATGTAAGGCGGTTTTAATATTCTCTTGGAATATTTGAGCGCTTAACCAGGAATTCAAGTGAGATCCGCTGGCCTTGTTTGAGGTAACCGGCTTTGTTGTGCCGGTTACCGGTAGAACTAGAACATCACGGGCGATGCCGCGTTTCTTTCTTTTGCTCGTAGCGCACTAATTTGGCGAGATCGAGCAACTCTTCCGATAATAATTGCAGCGCATCGTCCAGCGTCAGGATACCGGTCAATTCCCCCGATTCATCCACAACCGGCAAACGCCGGATGGTTTTGCGGCGCATGAATTCGATGGCTTCAGACGATGGGGTATTTTCCTTAATGGTAAATACTTCCGCTGCCATAATGTCGCCAACGGTGATGACGGCTGCGTCCAATTCCGTTGCCACAACTTCCACCACCAGATCGCGATCTGTCACAACGCCGGCCGGAATCTGGCGGCCGTCACGCTTCTCGACCACGATGACCGCACCGACATGAAACTGGCGCATCAGTTTGGCAGCTTCCACAATGGTTGCATCCCGTTGGATAACAATGACTTCACGATTGCAAATTTCGCCGACAGACATTTGATTTCTCCTTTCTGGTTGTTATGGAAAGACGGGCAAATTCACGGTTCAACGTGACCAATGCACGCGCAACAGGTTTTCCGCTGCGTTATAGTGAAACTCCAGCTCACCCTGGTACGCATCGTGGATGGCTTCACCGATACCGCGCGCGAGATGAATGTCGGTGGTGGTGATCAGCACTTCGTGATCTTTTATCTCCATGGCCATGATCCGTTTCAGCGGGTGCTCGGTTTTTTCCTGTTTCTCAACGTGCTGCATCAAATGCATGATTTCATCCCGGTGTGCGTGGAAGAAATCACCGTGCAAGGTCAGGAATCCAGCCGGGTATTGATCCTGAATGCGTTGGCAGGCCGGACAGTTATGCTCATGCGCATTGACCGGTGCAGCAAGCCATTGCCACCGGCCTTTGTGAAATACAGCGCTGCAAAGCGGACAAACGGTGGGTTCGGGGAGCTTGCTTTTGATTTGATAGGCGTCGTGAATTTTTTCCTGGAAAACACCGTCGTGCCGTGTGATTTGATGGAAGCCAGGGTGTGCGTTTTTTGTGCTCATGATAAATCCCTCCTTCTGCTGCAACTGTTTCAGTTTGAATGAGAAGTCATTTTTTATCCTTTCACGGTCAACCGTGCGTCCGTGAAAGATTGAACATCCGTTTCATCTTGCGCGCTTTGATAATTTTGTCAAGCGTTTCCGTCATGGGATCCGCTGGCATTTTTTCGCCGCGTTATTTGCGGGCGTGATCCTCCAGTTGACGCTTGGCGGCGTCGAAGGCATCGCGCACTGCGACGTAGACATCTTCATTGGCCACACGATTGACCACGATTTCGCTGCCGGGTACCGTCATGTCGATGTGCACGTCAAACATCCGGCCCTGATGGTGGTGTTTGTGCGGGAGTTCGACGACGATCCGGCAGCTCGTGATGTGCGGATAAAACTTTTCCAGCTTTTCCGCTTTTTCGCGGATATGACTTTCAAGCGCTTCGGAGTGGGGGATATCGCGCGTGGTGATTTGCAGTGTGATTTCCATGAAATTTTCCTCCTGTTGAATTGAGTTAAACGTTTCCGGTAACAACTATCCTTTGATGCATACTTTGGGGCGCAGAAAAGCGACTCTGCGCGCCAGTCCCGCTTGTTCCGTGACTTCGGCCACTTGATCGACATCCTTGTAAGCGCCCGGCGCTTCTTCCGCCACGCCACGCATCGAACGGGTGCGGATCAGGATGCCTTGCCGCTCGAGATCATTGATCAAGGTCCGGCCATCCCACTGTCTCAATGCTTGGTTGCGGCTCATGGCGCGGCCCGCACCGTGGCTGCATGAGGCAAACGCCTGATTGGTGCTGACGCCTGCGAGAATATACGAGCCGGTGCCCATGCTGCCGCCGATGATGACCGGTTGCCCCACGTCGCGGTATCGCGACGGCAGTTTGGGATGTCCGGGTGCGAAAGCGCGCGTGGCGCCTTTGCGGTGCACATGCAGCCAGCGGGTTTTGCCGTCCACTTCGTGCTGTTCTTCCTTGCAGGTGTTATGCGAGATATCGAACAGCGTTTCCAGTGAGGCCTGAGGATACACGTCGGCAAAGGTGTCGCGCGTCAAGTGCGTCAGGATTTGCCGGTTGGCTAAAGCGCAATTGATCGCGGCATTCATCGCGCCGAGATATTGCTGGCCTTCCGGCGATTTGACCGGAGCGCAGGCCAATTCCCGGTCGGGCAGGTGGATGCCGAGACGGCTGGCTGCCTTAGCCAGCGTCACCAGGTAATCGGTACCGATCTGATGGCCGAGTCCGCGCGAACCGCAGTGGATGGAAATCACCAGTTGGCCCTCGCGCAGACCGAAAGCCTGCGCCGTAGCGTTGTCGTAAATGCGTTCCACGACTTGCACTTCCAGATAATGATTGCCGGAACCCAATGTACCCATTTCGCCGCGCTGACGTTTTTTGGCCAGCTCGGATACGTTGTCCGGCACCGCGCCGGAGACACAGCCGTTTTCTTCCACATAATCCAGATCGGCGGCATCGCCGTAGCCCTGTTTTACAGCCCATTGCGCGCCGCCCAGCAGCACTTGATCGAGTTGCTGCGGGTTGAGATTGATATGGCCTTCTTCGCCGACGCCCGCCGGGATTGTGGCGAACAACCGGTTGGCCAGTTGATTGAAGTAGGGCGCCGCATCGCGCACATCGAGATTGCTGCGCAGGCAGCGGATGCCGCAGGAAATATCGAAACCGACACCACCGGCTGAAATGATGCCACTTTGTTCGGCATCGAATGCCGCCACGCCGCCGATGGGGAAGCCGTAACCCCAGTGCGCATCCGGCATGGTCATCGCTGCGCCAACCAGACCGGGCAATGCGGCGACATGGGCGATTTGCTCCAGCACTTTGTCGTCCATGCTTTCGAGCAACGGCGCGCTGCCGTACAGCAGGACTTCCGCGCGTTTATCGCCGGATGCCTGAGGCAGCGTCCAAAGATAAGTGTGCAGCTGTTGTAATTGTTGTAGATTCATACATCCACCACGCAACGGGACTCCCAAACCGGGCCAATTGGTTTTACCGCGAGCATGGTCAGCGTTGCACCTTTGACTTCCACGCCGCGTTCCAAGCCGTCGCGCCATTTTTCCCCGGCGGCTTTGGCGTGCCAATGATCATTCTGGTGCTGGATGTGAAAATGACTGAACACCATACCGAGTTCCCGCGCCTTTCCTAAAATGAGATTAAGCCAGACTACCAGCGCCAGTTCAAGGTCGGTTTCTTCAAATTCCAGGGCGACTACGATCACGGGTTGTACTGTTTCAATGTTGGTGATAATCGCGAAAACCGCATGCGCCGCTGCTTCAAACGATTGCTCGATTGTCAGGCCGCAGCCGATAATCCCGATGTCGGCATCGTGTTCAAAATACGATGAGCTCACTTTTTAATCACTTTATAAAAATGTAGTTTTATTGTAGTATTTTTGCCGGAAGAAATGTATCAATCTGAACGATCGTTGCGATTGATCAAATCGGAACACACTGCACAATAACGATAAGGAGCACAGCATGATTTTCGCCGACCGCATGGCAGCAGCCGGTAAATTGGCGCATGCATTGTCCGGATACCGCGATAAAAATCCGCTGATACTCGCTATCCCGCGTGGCGCGGTGCCGATGGCCAAGGCGATTGCGCAGCGGCTGAACGGTGAACTGGATGTGGTGCTGGTGCGTAAGCTCCGCGCTCCCGGTAATCCGGAGTATGCCATCGGTTCCGTCGACGAAAGCGGTTGGGTTTATTTGACGGAATATGCCGCACGGGCCGGTGCGGATCAAGCGTACATCGATCAGGAAGTATCGGCGCAATTGGAAACCATCCGGCAGCGGCGCGCGCACTATACGCCCGGGCGCGCACCGATAGATCCCGCAGGGCGCATCGTGATTGTGGTTGATGACGGACTGGCTACCGGTTCGACCATGATTGCCGCACTGCATGCCTTGCGTAACCAGAAAACGGCGGAATTGATTTGTGCCGTACCGGTGGCGCCACCTGAAACACTGAAGAAATTGCAGGGCAAAGCGGATCGCATTGTCTGTTTGTCAGCACCCGATGATTTTTATGCCGTCGGGCAGTTTTATACGGACTTTCCGCAAGTGAGCGATGACGAAGTGATTGCGTGTCTTGCCGCCGCGCCACGGCAGATTGTGGGGTAATCGCGAATGCTGTTGGCAGGAACACACTCGCCGGTACTTGAAATTGTACGTACCGTCATTACTTCAGTTTTGATGGCAAGAGTGGCAGGTGCCCGTGTCTTGGATGCAAATGATAACAATGGCTGTTTGCTGAAATTGCAGCGTTGCTTAACCGGATCGGATGCAGTGGTGAAATCGAATAGAAAGCTTTATTATCAAAGAAATTACATACCAGTGAACCTTAAGCCCGATTCTTAATCGAATGGTTCATTGGTTACGGCTTCCTACTTTATTTTTGATGACCTATGTACCTTGATAAAATTTACGTATTACAAACGGGTGTAAGTCTTAAAGTTTCTACCATGGCGCTACAGGAATTGATTGCCAAAGCCATCAACACAAGAAAATTTCCCGAACTTCAGAGCATTCGCAGCACGACGGATTTGTATGCTTATCTGTCGGTTGTTGTTTGCGCTGGCGCGGAGGACTTGATCAAAAGACGGCAGCGTTGGATTAATCATAAAACCAAAGCGGATTTGATTGCCGGTCAGCCGATTCCATTCAATACCTTCTGCAATCTCTTCTGGCGTAATCTCGACGAGGATGACCCGGATGGCGATGAATGGCAACAATTGATTGCCAGCGACGAGTTTTATTCACAACTGACCATTTTGCTGCACAAATTGCGTATTGCCGAGCGTAGCTTGCAGCAATATAACGGTAGTGCCATTCTTGATTTCAATCTTGGCTCGGCTTGAGCCAGTGTGACCGGAACAGTTAAAAAGACCACGCTGTTTTAATGTCATGAAGAACAATCCCGCTCTTGAGCGGGATTGTTTTAAGCAATGTCAGATTCGACACCGGTTTTATTTTTTGCGGCGGATGGTAGCACCAAGTAATCCCAATCCGATCAGCAACATCGCGTAGGTTTCAGGTTCTGGAACGGGTGAAACGTACCAAGCGGAATCCGGTGTATAGGATGTAGCTTGAACGTGCAGCGCTAACTGGCCATCAATCGGTAAAGGATCGGATCCCAAACCACTCACATGCCAGGTTACTGATTCATTGGCTGTCAGTCTGTCTGATGACCCGCCATCACCGAAATCGTAACGGAAATTAAAACTTCCACCTGGGCCGCCGCCACTAGCTGGATTGACCACAGTCACGCCTCCACCTAAATCGGTTGAGCTGGATGTGGGTTCTGTGCCTACCACTGCCATTGAGCCTATGAATGAATCGGTACCAAAGATTGCATTTAAATCTAAAGTGGTCAGTGTAAATGTCCAGTTTCCTCCGCCATCATCAGTAGCACTCAGATCGGCAAAGTGAACATTCGCAGGGCCGCCACCGGATAGTAACTGGCCAAATGAATAGGTATTTGCTTGAACACCGCTTCCAAAGACGAGAGTACCCATTGCAATAATCGCTATTGCTAGTTTTTTTAGTATCATGTCTTGCTCCTTTTTATATTGCAGATTTGTGGTATTAACTCTCCTGAGTTCAGAACTTTCATAATGAAAACATTCATTAGTCATTCCAAACTTAGGCACTTTTGATTATGTGCTTAGGAAAGTCTTATTGATATAAGGATTATGCTTATTTTTCAGAAAAAATAACGAGTAATCTTTGTAGGATAATTGGAATTCTTCTGCCGTTATGGCGTTTGGAAGTATGCTTGAGGCAGCGCGTTCGAGAGGTTTGAGCATGAGTGCGATGTGAAGCGATTCAGCGTTGCGGTAATTTCCGGGAGAATTCGTTTCGATCGCAAATTTATACCGTCATTTCAGACCAATAATTATTCGACAATAAACGCTTGGCCATTATTTCCTGGTTAGCGGTGATTTCGCCGAGTCCCATGAAGTGTTGCCGGTTATATAAGCGTATGACTTTTCCGGCCGGTATAGCGTCGCTATCCGGTTGATATTCCACGGTGCGGCCTTGTTGCAGCAGTAATGCCGACTGATCGTCTAGCGTTATTGCCGGGTATGATTGCAATAAACAATCGACCGGCAGTAAACACGCATCTCTCTCGGTAGCGCTCATTTCCTCTAGCGCCGGTAGCGTGTGCGCTTGAGATACCGGGAAACGATCGATAGCGGTACGGCGCAAACTCAGCAGGTACGCGCCACCGCATCCTAGTGCCTTGCCGATATCTTCCGCCAGTGTCCGGATGTAAGTACCTGTACCGCATTGAATATTCAATTGCAATTCATTGTGCAGTAATGACTGGATTTGTATTCCGTGAATGATGACTTCACGCGCTTGCCGTTCAATGTTTTCGCCGTTTCTGGCATAGGCATACAGCGGTTTGCCTTGGTGTTTAAGCGCGCTGTACATGGGTGGGGTCTGCATGATGGGGCCTATAAAACCCTGTATGACGTGTTCGCATTCGGAGAAAGCCGGGTTAGGGACGGTTGCGGCCACTTGACTGATTTCGCCTTCCGCATCGCCCGTGGTGCTCATAAAACCCAGTTTCAAGGTTGTTTCGTAGGTTTTATTGGCGCCCAGCAGCACCGATGAGAATTTGGTGGCTTCGCCAAAACAGACTGGAAGCAACCCGGTCGCCATGGGATCCAGTGTGCCGGTATGTCCGCATTTGGTTGCGGAGAAAAGATGCTTGGCGATCTGGATGGCTTTGTTGGATGAAATATTGAGCGGTTTATCCAATAACAGGACGCCGCTGATATTGCGTTTCGCTGGTTTAGTCAAATGAGTGCGGTGGTCAACTGGTTTGCTCAGGTTTCCGGATCGAGATGGTGCGTTGCCTTGTCTTGCGCGATGGCTTCATCGATTAATTTGGACAGACGCACGCCGCGTTCGACCGATGCATCAAAAACAAAGTGGAGTTGCGGTGTGATTCTTAATTTCATCCGATGGGCGAGATGGGTACGCAAAAAACCCTTGGCATGTTCCAAACCTTTTTCCACCAGCACATTTTCTTCTGTATTGCATAACGTGGTGTAAAAGACTTTGGCATTACTATAATCGCGAGTCACTTCGACGGCCGTGATCGTGATTAGCCGTACACGGGGATCTTTGATTTCATTTTGTACCAAATCCGCTAATTCCCGCTGTATTTGGTCGGCAACGCGCAGGGTACGGGAAAAATCTCTGGGCATATCGGCTATCGCGAATCAGAATACTGATTACAGAGACCGTGCGGTCTCGACAATTTCATAAATTTCCAGTTGGTCGCCGACCTGAATATCATTGAAATTTTTTAGCGATAAACCGCATTCAAACCCTTCCCGGACTTCCTTGGCATCATCTTTGAAGCGTTTCAGCGAATCGAGTTCGCAGCTGTGGATTACCAGACCATCGCGTAACACTCTGACGAGTGAGCTTCTTTTAACGATGCCATCGAGCACATAACATCCGGCAACCACGCCCACTTTAGGAATGCGATAAATTTCACGGATATCGACGAGACCGATGATGCTTTCCTTGCGATCGGGCGACATCATGCCGGAAAGTGCCGCTTTAATTTCATCAACCGCTTCGTAAATAATATTGTAGTAGCGCACATCGACGCCACTGGAACCGATCAATTTGCGCGCGCTTGCATCCGCGCGGACATTAAAGCCAATAATGACGGCTTTGGATGCCAATGACAGGTTGACATCGGACTCGATAATCGCGCCCACGCCACTGTGGATGATATTGACCTTGACTTCGTCCGTTGAAATTTTCTGCAGCGCGTAAGCCAAGGCTTCGCAAGAACCTTGCACATCGGCTTTGATGATCAAGGATAGGATTTTGACATCTTCTTGCTGGTCAAAAACATTCTCAAGTTTTGCGGCCTGCTGCTTGGCAAGCTTCACATCACGGTATTTACCTTGCCGGAACAGTGCGATTTCCCGTGCTTTCCGCTCGTCATCGAGTACCAGCACGGTTTCACCGGCTTCAGGTACCTCGGATAATCCTTGAATTTCGACCGGAATGGATGTTCCCGCCTGTTTAATCGCTTTACCATTTTCGTCGTTCATGCCGCGCACTTTGCCAAAAACCGCGCCAGCCAATATCACATCGCCGCGATTCAGCGTTCCGGATTGCACCAGAATGGTTGCGACCGGGCCGCGGCCTTTATCCAGCCGTGATTCGATCACAACGCCTTTTGCAGCGGTTTTGACCGGGGCTTTCAGTTCTAGCACTTCGGCTTGCAGCAATATGCTTTCCAGCAGGCTATCAATGCCTTGACCTGTTTTGGCCGATACCTCGACGAACATGGTATCGCCGCCCCAATCTTCCGGGACTACTTCGTGCGTAACCAGTTCGTGTCGGATCCGTTCGGGATTGGCTTCGGGTTTGTCGATTTTATTGACGGCTACAATGATGGGGATCTTGGCTGCTTTGGCATGGTGAACGGCTTCGATGGTTTGCGGCATAACGCCATCGTCCGCAGCGACGACGAGAATAACGATATCCGTGATCTTGGTGCCGCGTGCACGCATGGCCGTAAAGGCTTCATGTCCCGGAGTATCGAGAAAGGTGATCATGCCGTGATCGGTTTCTACATGATAAGCGCCGATGTGCTGGGTGATTCCGCCCGCTTCACCACCGGCGACACGGGTGCGGCGAATATAGTCCAACAATGAAGTTTTACCGTGATCCACGTGCCCCATGACCGTGACCACAGGTGCCCGCGGGAGCGATTCGGCTTCACCGGTGGAGGATTCGTGATCGGCAAGAAAATTCTCGGGATTATCAATCTCGGCATATTTGGCGATATGGCCCATTTCTTCGACGACAATCATGGCCGTATCCTGATCCAGCATTTGATTGATGGTCACCATGCTGCCCATCTTCATCAATACTTTGATGACGTCGGCGGCTTTTACCGACATTTTTTGTGCAAGAGCGCCTACAGAAATGGTTTCGGGAACCATGATTTCGCGCACGATCGGTTCTGTCGGTGCGGAAAAGGCGTGCATATTCTGCTCTTCGGCATGCGCCGGTTTGCTATGTTTATCTCTGCGTGTGCGCCAGCCTTGTTGACCGTTGGTGAGATCGCCGCGGGTTTTGACACCGCGTTTTTTAGTGGTTTCATCTTTCCAGACCACTTGCTGCTTGGCTTGTTTCTTCTTTTTCTCGACTTTTTCTTCCGGTTTTACCGCCGGTTTGTGCAGCGTTCCGTCGGTCGAAGCGGCCTGAGTGCCATCTGCAGATTGTTCGGTCTCGGTTTTCTTGGCGATGGTTGACGGACTGCTGATTTCTGCTTCTGCGGGTGTTGCCGGTCCCGGTTTGATTGCTGTTTGGGCTGCTTCAGTCTCAGTGGCTTTTTCCGGTTCTGTTAAGGTTTTATTGCCAGACTCGGCTTTCTTGCGCTCTCTTTTCTGTTTAATCTCTTCAGCCTGACGCGCCATCAATTCCGCTTGCTTGCGCGCTTCTTCGTTGCGCAGAGCCAGTTGTTCCGCATCGATGATGGAGACAGGTTCTTTGCTCGGCGGACTGACGGCCTCAATGGGCTTAGCGGCCTCTGGGGGAGTTTCAACTTCGTCCGGCATGCCCGGTTTTGTCAGTACGCGTCTTTTTCTGACTTCCACTTGAATCGTCCGTGCCCTGCCTGTGCTGTCAGATTTACGTATTTCGGAAGTTTGGCGGCGTGTTAACGTGACTTTGCTGCGGGTCTCAGTGGTGCCATGAGTTTTTCTTAGATAATCAAGTAACTGCGCTTTATCTTGCTCGGTTAAACTGTCTTCCGCCAGCGTTTTTTTTACGCCGGCAGCTTTAAGTTGTTCCAGCAGGACTGCCGGTAACAAACCCAGTTCATTAGCAAATTGTTCCACACTCATTTGAGCCATTTATAACCCTTCAACAAACAAAACGACAAGCAGGCTTCCGAAATAAACAACAACCCGGTTAATTTATTACTAACCGGGTGTTTAAATCAAGTAAACCATGGTTCACGTGCTTTGATAATTAATTGATTTGCACGTTCAATATCAATACCGGTCATCTCAACCAGATCATCGGCAGCCAGATCGGCTAAATCGGCTTGTGTATTAATACCTTTTGCCGCCAGCTCGCGCACGATATCAATATCCATACCTTCTATGGCAAGCAAATCTTCCGCGACATGCTCAACTTTTTCTTCATTTGCGATGGCATCCGTGAGCAGCACGTTACGCGCACGATTGCGGATCTCGGTGACAGTTTCTTCATCCAACGATTCGATTTCCAGCATCTCATTCAATGGCACGTAAGCTACTTCTTCCAGCGTAACAAAGCCTTCCTGCACAAGAATTTCCGCGATTTCTTCGTCGACATCGAGTTTCTGCATGAAGAGCTGGCAGATTTGCGATGATTCTTGCTCATGTTTGGCTTTGGATTCTTCCACCGTCATGATGTTAAGTTCCCAGCCGGTCAACTCGGAAGCTAAGCGCACATTCTGTCCGCCGCGGCCGATGGCTTGCGCCAGATTATCATCATCGACCACGATGTCCATGCTGTGCTTTTCTTCATCGACCATGATGCTGCTAATTTCCGCGGGCGCCAGTGCATTGATGATAAAAGTCGCGGGATCGTCCGACCACAGCACGATATCAACGCGTTCGCCAGCCAGTTCACTGATGACCGCTTGAACTCTGGAGCCGCGCATGCCGACGCAAGTACCGATCGGGTCGACACGCTGATCGTTCGATTTGACGGCAATCTTGGCGCGTGATCCGGGATCACGGGCGGCTGCTTTAATTTCCAGCAGACCTTCTTCAATCTCCGGCACTTCCAATTCAAACAATTTCATCAGAAATTCAGGGGAGTTACGCGAGAGCTTTAATTGCGGCCCTCTGGCAGCGCGATCCACTTTATGCAGATAAGCCCGGACCCGGTCACCGACACGCAAGTTTTCCTTCGGTATCATCTGGTCGCGAGGGAGCTCCGCTTCGATCTTTCCGGACTCGATAATGGCATTGCCACGCTCCATGCGTTTAATCGTGCCGGTAATTAAGTAATCTCCGCGTTCCAGGAAATCATTCAATGTTTGCTCACGTTCGGCGTCGCGTATTTTCTGGAAAATAACTTGTTTTGCGGCTTGTGCGCCGATACGCCCAAACTCAATGGGTTCTAGCGGTTTTTCCAGAAAACTGCCAATCTGAATGTCCGCATCGGTTTCTGCTGCATCACTCAAGGAGATCTGGCGCGCAGGATCTTCCACGGCGCCATCCTCAACAACCAGCCAGCGGCGGAAGGATTGGTGATCTCCTGTGGTTCTGTCAATAGAAACCCGAGTCTCGATATCCTCTTGAAATCGTTTTTTCGTAGCGGATGCCAATGCGAGCTCCAGCGCAGTGAAAACAATCTCTTTTTCCACCGCTTTCTCGCGTGCCAATGCATCAACCAACAGTAAAATTTCGCGGCTCATAGTCCTCCAGCCAAATCTATATACCTACAATTTTGGAACCAAACGCGCTTTTCCAAGGTTACTCAATTCAAGATCAAACAATTTTCCTTCGCTTTCCAGTTTTATTATGCCATTATTTATTTCCCGCAAAACTCCCACAAAATTCCGTTGCCCCTGAATCGGGATACGCAGCTTTAGTTTGACCGTTTCTCCTTTGAAACGGATAAAATCCGCTTCTTTCCGCAACGGCCTGTCTAATCCGGGCGATGACACTTCCAGCCGGCCATAATCGATGTTTTCAACTGCAAACAACCGGCTGAGATGATTGCTGATTGCCACACAATCATCGATGTTAATACCGCCCTCTTTGTCGACAAATATTCTTAATAATTTGTTGTGTGCTAGCCGTTCCACTTCAACCAACTCGTAACCCATGCCTTGCAGAGTCGATTCCAATAATTCCTCTAATACCATAGCTCCACCACAAATAAAAAATGGGCTGAAAAAGCCCATCGAATTTATTGATTTTATTTTAACAAATATTTGTGAAATAGGAAACATAAACTTTCGCCAAGGGTAATATTTGCAGCGATTTTCAGTGCCTTACCGGTATTCTCCGGATAGCCTGTTTAATGCTGTTTTTGGGGCGGAGTTTTTAACCTGTCCCAAATTAAGAGGTATAAGGTGTTTGGAGCCAATGATACAATTCCGTCTCAGTGTATTGAACGAATGAATACCGGAGATAGTGCATGTCGACGATTGAATCAGTTTTAAATGAAACCCGTATTTTTCCGCCCTCTGATGAATTTTCTAGCCAGGCCAATGTATCCAGTTTTCAAGCCTATCAAGCTTTGTGTGCGGAAGCCGAGCAGGATTACCAGCATTTCTGGGCCAAACGGGCGGAAGAGCGGATTCTTTGGCACAAGCCTTTCACACAAGTACTGGATGATCGTAATGCGCCGTTTTACAAATGGTTCGCCGATGGTGAGTTAAACGTTTCATATAACTGCCTTGACCGGCATCTGGCTACCCAGGCGGATAAGGTCGCCATTATTTTTGAGTCCGACGACGGCGAGGTGATACGGTCGACCTACCGTGATCTCCATCAACGGGTTTGCCAGCTCGCCAATGCATTGAAAGCACGCGATATCAAGAAAGGTGACCGGGTTGTCATTTACATGCCGATGCGCATTGAAGCGGTGGTTGCCATGCAAGCCTGCGCCCGTATCGGCGCGATTCACTCCGTAGTATTCGGCGGTTTTTCCGCCAAAAGTTTGCACGAGCGCATTCACGATGCCGGTGCAGTAGCAGTCATTACCGCCGACGAGCAAGTGCGCGGCGGTAAGCATCACCCGCTTAAGGCGACCGTTGACGAAGCCATGCGCATGAATGACATAACATCGGTGCAATTGATTGTAGTGTATCAACGCACCGGCGGAGATATTCCGTTTAATCCGCCGCGCGATGTCTGGTGGCATGAGATTACCCAGAATGCCGGTAGCGAATGCGAACCGGAATGGGTTGATGCCGAGCATCCTTTGTTTACGCTGTATACCTCCGGATCGACCGGTAAGCCCAAGGGTGTGCAGCATTCCAGCGCGGGCTATTTGCTGGGCGCTATCGTTAGCATGCAATGGATTTTTGACTATAAACCGACGGACATTTTTTGGTGTACCGCCGATGTCGGCTGGATCACCGGTCATAGCTATGTCACGTACGGGCCGCTGGCCATGGGCGCGACGCAAGTGATTTTCGAAGGAATTCCCACCTATCCGCACGCCGGACGTTTTTGGGAAATCATCCAGAAGCATAAAGTGACAACCTTTTATACCGCGCCCACGGCCATCCGCTCGCTGATCAAATTGGGCGGTGATCTGCCTGCGCAATACGATCTTTCGTCGTTGCGGTTATTGGGTTCAGTCGGGGAGCCGATCAATCCAGAAGCCTGGATATGGTTTTATGAAAAAGTAGGGCGGTCGCGTTGTCCCATTGTCGATACCTGGTGGCAGACGGAAACCGGCTGTCATATGATCGCGCCAACACCGGGTGCAGTTGCACTTAAGCCCGGCTCCTGCACGTTTCCGTTGCCGGGAATTTTCGCGGCGATTGTCGATGAAGCCGGTCACGAGGTCGAAAACGGTAAGGGCGGCTTCCTAGTGATTAAAAAGCCTTTTCCTTCGCAAATCCGCACCCTGTGGGGTGATCCGGAACGTTTCAAAAAAGCCTATTTTCCGGACGATACCGGCCATGGAAAATATTATCTGGCGGGCGACTCCGCTTATCGCGATAAAGATGGCTATTTCTGGATCATGGGGCGTATCGATGATGTGTTGAACGTTTCCGGGCATCGCTTGGGCACGATGGAAATTGAATCGGCATTGGTCGCCCATCCTTTGGTGGCGGAAGCGGCGGTGGTTGGCAAGCCGCATGAAATCAAAGGCGAAGCGGTGATTGCGTTTGTCGTATTGAAAGGCAAATATCCGCACGGCGAAGAAGTGGCACGGATTACGGATACTTTGCGTGACTGGGTGGCGAAGGAGATCGGCCCGATTGCCAAGCCCGACGAGATCCGTTTCGGAGAAAATCTGCCCAAGACCCGATCGGGAAAAATCATGCGCCGGTTATTGCGCACGCTCGCCAAAGGCGAGGAAATCACGCAGGATATTTCCACGCTGGAAAACCCCGCGATTCTTGAACAATTGAAATATCCGTCCAAATAATATCCAACATTATCCTTTAAAGTTTGAGAAAAAACGGAACACTATGTCATTACCGCTAGTTATAGATTATGAACATGGCATCAGTGCCATTGATGCACAGTTTCACCGCCCCAAACGCGCGGCGATTCACTTGATTGTCGAAAAAGGCGCGGCCGCGCTGGTGGATACCGGCACGTCGTTTTCCATTCCCGGTGTCGTCGCGTCGCTCGAACACAAGAACATCGCCGTTGAAGATGTCGCTTATGTGATATTGACGCATATCCATCTCGATCATGCCGGTGGCGCGAGCGAGTGTATGCGGCTTTTTCCCAATGCCAAACTGGTTGTGCATCCACGCGGCGCGAGCCATATGGCGAATCCGGCGCGGCTGGTCGCCGGTGCCATGGGGGTTTATGGCGAGGCTGAATTCAAACGCGTGTATGGTGAGATCTATCCGATCGACGCCGCGCGGATTATTGAAGCGCCGGATGAAAGCCGCATTGATCTGAACGGCCGTTCATTACTGTTTCTCGATACGCCGGGGCATGCGCGTCACCATAATTGCATTTTCGATGAGCGCAGCCAGTCTTTTTTCACCGGCGATACATTCGGCGTTTCGTACCGGGAATTCGACGTCAATGGTTTGGAATTTGTTTTCCCGACTACCTCGCCGGTGCAGTTCGATCCTGCCGCAGCGCACGCTTCGATTGACCGCATTATGCGCTATCAGCCACGCTACGCTTACCTGACCCACTATAGCCAGATCGGCAATCTCGCGCACCATGCGCAATCTTTGCATGAATTGCTCGATGCGCACGTCGAAATTGCGCAGCGCGCAAAAAATGATGAAGACCGTCAAACGGTAATTTCAAAAGCTTTACGGGAAATATTGCTGCAACGGCTAACGCAGCAGGGTTGCCGGTTGCCGCTGGATGCGATTGATGAGCTTCTGCGCTCGGATATCCGCTTGAATACACAAGGGTTGATTCATTGGCTCGATCAACCGGCGGAGCGTTTCAAACAGCTATGATTGGAAAAAGACCGGTCTTGGCAGCCGAATAAAAAATGGGGTTAAGGCGGAGAGCCTTAACCCCATTATTGGAGAGAGAGTCTTACGCTGTAACTTTTTTGCCAGAGTAATGGGTTCTGGTTTTGGTTGAACTTGCTGCCATGGCGATGACCAAATAATTTACGTACAGAATCGTGCCAAGAATGATGTCGGAGATAACCCATTCGGTTACCGATTCCGGTAAATTGAACACCGACAAAACACCAAAAAATGTGCCGCTGATAACCAATGCCGAAATAATAAAAATATGACCTGTTTTCATGAGAATTTCCTTGTTTGAAATGTGTTGAGGTTGTAGTGAAAAAAAGTGTTTACGGCAATTGGATAGTAATCTTCACAAAAAGTTCACACTAATTTCACATTTAGTTCACATCTACTATCTTTCTATCTGAAAGATAAAGAAATTATTTCTAAAAAAATAATAAAAAATCAGTAAAAAATGTAACTCATTAAATTAAGCTAAAATGATCCCTATTAAATATTTAGGGAGATTTAGTGGATGAATACGTTGTTTTCACCGCTCAAACTGGGTGCGCTGACGGTACCGAACCGCATTTTCATGGCGCCACTAACGCGCTGTCGTGCTGGGGATGAGCACCTTCCGAATGCGCTGATGGCAGAGTATTACGCGCAACGGGCAAGTGCCGGTTTGATCATTGCCGAAGCGACGATGGTGATCGAGGGCAACTCGGCATTTTGGAAAGAACCGGGCATTCATTCCGTGCAGCAGGTTACCGGCTGGCGGTTTGTGACCGATGCGGTGCATGCCGCCGGTGGCAGAATCTTCCTGCAACTCTGGCATGGCGGCAGAGCCTGCCATCCATTGCTCAATCGCGGTGCGCAGCCGGTTGCGCCGAGTGCCATTGCCATCGCCGATGAAGTGCGCACGCCGGAAGGAAAAAAGCCGTATGCCGTGCCGCGTGAATTGCGCGATGACGAATTGCCCGGCATCGTCGCCGGATTCAAACAAGCCGCGCAGAATGCCCAAAGTGCAGGTTTTGACGGCATTGAGATTCACGGTGCGAATGGTTATCTATTGGATGAGTTTTTGCGCGATGGCTCGAACAAGCGCAGCGGTCCTTACGGCGGTCCGGTTGAAAATCGCGCGCGTTTGATGCTGGAAGTGCTCGAAGCGGTTAGCGCCGTATGGGGCAGCGGCCGGGTGGGATTGCGCATTTCGCCGCTCAGCAGTTACAACAGCATGATCGACAGCGATCCGGCCGGATTATCCGCCTGGCTCGCCAACCGCCTCAACGATTATCACCTGGCGTACTTGCATGTGATACGGGGCGATGTCTATCAGCAACAAAGCGGTGACGTGATGACGCCGATCCGCCAGCACTATAAAGGCGTGCTGATCGGCAATATGGGTTACAGCGGCGATGAAGCAAGTGAAGATATCGCCGCCGGAAAAGTCGATGCCGTGGCTTTCGGCACTAGCTTTCTGGCAAATCCCGACTTACCGGCGCGGATCAAAACCGGCGCAGCGCTCAATCCGCCCAATCCGGCCACGTTTTATACCTGGGACGCACAGGGCTATACCGATTACCCGGCATTAACCACTTCGTGAGTACATAAAAATGCGACTGCTATCCATTATTTTTTTCTGCGCTGCGCTCAGCGGGTGCTTGTCGATTCCACAGAATGTTGCGCCGGTTGACGGCTTTGAGCTCAATAAATATCTGGGAAAATGGTACGAAATCGCTCGGCTTGACCATTCGTTTGAGCGCGGGCTCGACAATGTCACGGCGGAATACTTCCTGCGCGACGACGGCGGTGTCAGAGTCATCAACAAGGGCTTCTCAACGGCGGAAAATAAGTGGAAAGAAGCCGAAGGCAAAGCGTACTTCGTCAGAGATCCACAGCAAGGCTATCTGAAAGTTTCCTTCTTCGGGCCATTTTATGGCGCATACATTGTGTTTGAACTGGACAAAGAAGACTATCAATACACCTTTGTTACCAGCTACGACAAATCGTACTTGTGGCTGCTGGCAAGAACGCCGACGGTCAGCGATGCCTTGCTGGATCGGTTTGTGCGCAGAGCCGCAGAACTGGGTTTTGAATCAGACAAGCTGATATTCCCGAAGCAGAATTAGCGCGAATGTCATGCAACAGTTACTGATTGCACTCGGAGTCTTGTTACTCGTGCTCGGCCTGCTGTGGCCCTGGCTGTCGCAACTGCCGCTCGGCCGCTTGCCCGGCGATATCCACATCGAACGCGAGAATTTCAGCTTTCATTTTCCGCTGATGACTGGCTTGGTGATTTCTGTTGTGCTGACACTGATACTGTGGTGGTTGCGGAAGTAAAGTTGCTCAATGCAACTATCCACGACTTCAAAGTCGAGTATCCCCAACTACTTCGCTATTAGTGTTGATGCTGTTCGCATGTTCAATACTATTCCCAAAATTGCGTTTGGATATAAAGTGAAATCTAATCAGTACCTGAGGTTTGGTGCTCACGAGAAGCAAGAGCCTGTGCCAGGGTATGAAGCTGGATAAGACACTCACCTAGGTCTGAAAACGTGAGTTGGTGCTGACCGATCTCCAACGTTGAACCATCGTTTGTAACAGCGAGCATGATAGAAGTTCCTGGTACAACCCCGCCTCGGGCGATGTCCTTTTCCATGTGTTCGATAGCATTACGAACTGGGCGAATCGCCTTCTGGTATGATTCAAGTTTGCGCTTCTCCGTTCGCTCGATCCCAGGATTCAAACGATGGGACGCCATTTTATCCGTAAGTGATAGGCAACGCTTCACTGTGCTGATGCACGTTTCGAAATCAGCCAATCCTTCTAATAACAAGACCGTACGGTTTTCTGATTGTGCGTATTGGAGCAGGAGTGACCGGCCTGCGTTATAGGTGCGGAGCGCTTTGTCTGTACACAAAATGTAAGCATGCACGTATGAACGAACCTGCGGGTCGTTGTGACCTCCACGACAAGTGAACACCAAATTTAAGAGATAGTTCGCGATGACAGGGATATCGAGGTGGTCGAGGTCCGGCGCTGTACAGGTGGTAATCCAGGTCATCGTGTGTGGCTGCCTTTAATTGCAGTGCTAACGCGTAGCGTTTGACTGTTTCTTTGCTTGTTATTGTTAGGGGTTTTGACGATAGTGTGATTCATAATGTTTCTGAGAATCATAGAATTGGTCTAAAACGGCTTCTATTAATGCGCGAATCTGGGTTGGGGATGGCCAGTTTCTATATAATTTTGAGACTATTATCGGGAGCGATGATATGTTTTTTTCACTTCTATATATCGAAGTTTCAAGAACATTTATGTCCGAGTGTGCGAGTACCTGATCTCTTAAATTAATTATATCTTTATGAAGTTGGAGCAGTGGTTCTGGAAGTGCAGGTTCGTAGAATGAGTATTTTTTATTGTTAGAACCATACGATTTTTTAAAGGGTTTGCAGTACTCGATTAAAGCCATTCGGTAAGCTGCGCTCCAAATGGCTCCTCCAGATTTGGTATTTTCTAGCTCGCAAATAGTTCTCCAGGCGCGATTTAGGCTGGTTATAGATTCTTGATAATGGACGTATTCTTCATCCTTGCTCATTCAAACCCCTAATCAATATGTCGGGCGGTAAGCCAAATTGGCATACCTCGTTCGTCATCGAACTGCACCGTCCACCCCTTTCGTCAATTGATGAATCACTTTCCCCGTCGTGTCTTGTAATGCCACTTGCAGCGGCATTTTTCCCAGCGCATGCGTGGCGCAGGAAAGACAGGGATCGTACGCGCGCACGGCGACTTCGAGGTGGTTCAGCAGTGCTTCGGTGATTTCTTGGCCGTCGAGGTATTGATTGGCGACCACGCGCACCGATTCGTTCATGGCCTGGTTGTTGCTGGTGGTTGAGACGATCAGGTTGGCTTGGGTGACCAGGCCTTCTTCGTTGACTTGGTAATGATGGAACAGCGTGCCGCGCGGGGCTTCGATGACGCCGATGCCTTGCGGCTGGCGTTCGCTTTTATCCGCCATCAGGTCTGTGCTGGTGATGCCGGTATCGTGCAGCAATGCGTGAATCGATTCGGCGCAGTGCAGCAATTCGATCATGCGTGCCCAGTGGTACGCCAGCGTGTCGTGCACCGCGCCGCCGTTGCCGTAGGCTCTGAAGCGCAAGCGCGCCGCTTCGGCAAGCGGTGTGGTGATGCGGTCGCAATTGTTGATGCGCGCGAGTGGGCCGACGCGGTACCAGCCTTCTTCGGTTCCCAATGCGAAAAAATATGGGAACTTCAGGTAGCTCCACGAACGCACTTCTTCCTTGAGGATTTGTTGATAATCGCAGTAATCGAACTGATCGAAAATCGAGCTGCCGTCGGCGGCATTTGCGCGCAAACCACCGTGGTAGAACTCCAGTTCGCCGTTGCTGCCGGTCATGCTGAGATAGTGGCTGCGCAGTGTGCCGAAATCGCGGTGTTCCGGGTGCGCGGTATGGATTTGCTCGTTCAGCGTCAGCGCTTCCTGGCTCCATTGCAGAATATCATCGATATCGGCGAGCAGCGCATCGCGTTCGGACAGGGTCAGTGCTTTGTTCATGCCGCCGGGTACGGTGCCGGTGCCGTGAATGCGTTTGCCGGTGATCGCTTCGATGATTTGCTGGCCGTATTTGCGCAATTTGACGCCTTTCATTGCAATTTCCGGATATTGCGCCAGCACTCCGGCAATATTGCGCTGGCGCGGATCGCTGCCGAAGCCGAACAGAAAATCGGGTGACGACAGGTGGAAAAAATGCAATGCGTGCGATTGCAGCATCTGGCCGAAATGCAGCAAACGGCGCAGTTTGGTCGCCGCCGGTGTGAGTTGCCGCACCCCGGCGATTTGATCCACCGCTTTCCCCGCCGCCAGTTGGTGGCTGACCGGGCAAATGCCGCACAGCCGCTGCACGAAGAACGGTACTTCCCAGTACGGACGGCCCTGGATGAATTTCTCGAAACCGCGGAATTCGACGATATGGAAACGCGCTTCGACGATGTGGTTGTGATCGTCGATCAGCAAAGTGATTTTGCCGTGTCCTTCGACGCGTGTGACCGGGTCGATAGCGATGCGGCGGGTGGCGGGTGACGAGGCGGGTTTGTCCGGTTCCATAGCGCTTAATCGTAATGTAGCTGGGATGTTGCGATCACCGGTTTTTGTCCGGCCAGTAACGGTTGCAGCAGTTGCAGGAAAGCATCTGCGGATGGCGGGCAGCCAGGCAGAAAGTAGTCGATGGGCACGATTTCGCTGACCGGATACACCTTGTCGAGCAGCAGCGGCAGTTCAATGTCATTGGGGATCTGCGGGTTGGTGATGCCGGTACCCGTGAGATACGCTTCCTGCAAACAATCCTGCAAATCGAAATAATTGCGCATCGCGGGCACGCCGCCGTTGATCGCACAAGCGCCGACCGCCACCAGAATTTTGCAGCTGGCGCGGAATTCGCGCAGCACGTGCACATTTTCCGCATTGCACACGCCGCCTTCGATCAAGCCGATATCGCACGGGCCGCAGTGCTTGATGTCGGTGAACGGCGAACGATCTAATTCAACCTGTTCGAGCAAACTGGCGAGGCGTTCGTCCATATCCAAAAAAGACATGTGACAACCAAAGCAACCGGCCAGCGACGTGGTGGCGATTTTGAGTTTGCGT
This sequence comes from Nitrosomonas sp. Is24, assembly GCF_033063335.1. NCBI lineage: Bacteria > Pseudomonadati > Pseudomonadota > Betaproteobacteria > Nitrosomonadales > Nitrosomonadaceae > Nitrosomonas > Nitrosomonas sp. Is24. The sequence continues at coordinate 1,029,855 of NZ_JAWJZG010000001.1, forward strand.
TTGATCGTGTGTTCAGTTGTCATTTTTCATCGGATTCCTTGACCGATAGTTCTTACACAGCGGATGCATGGCGTTTTTGTTTTACCAGTCAATAAATGCCGGTCGAATACGGTTATTTACATGAATAATATAATGAATTGCCGCTGCAGAAATCCCTTGATCTGGATTACGATATAAGAGTATAACGTAACTGAACTGACTGACGGGAATCAGTCTCGTTTCGGTCGTAAAGCCGATGACTATGACTGTAATCTTATCAATACAAAGAAAAAACATTCGCATATCCCAAGGAGAACTTTCCAATGAAAAAATATTTACCTGCAAAAACAATTGCAGCACTTGCACTGATGGCCGGATCGCAGTTTGCGCTTGCAAACACGACCGTAACCCTTGGCGATCAGGATTTTGCCGACGGCGCGACAATGAACATCGTTCCTTTTACGACTGCCGGAGCCGGAGAACCCGCGCCATTTGGTTTATTTATTGGCGGGGATACCAGTTCAAACTTCTCAGCCAGTTGGACATTTTCCTACGGCGCAATCGCGGATACTATCCTTAGTGGCAGCTTGATACTCGGCATTTATGATCACGAATCCGCTGCTTCCGGAAATCAAGTGGCGTCCTTTACCGTCAATGGGGTGGATCTGACCAGCGCGCTCAATACGCTGTTTGAATCGCACGGCGGCGCTAGCCGTGAAGATAATGTGTATACGCTGACGCTGCCGTCGTCAACCTTCGCCGGACTGGCCTCGGGTACCGTTAATGTTGCGTTATCCCTGACAGGTCCGGGATTGGGCTTATTCGGTGAGTCGACCTTTAACGGCGCCGGGCTGGATTTCTCCACGCTGGATATCGCCACTGCCGTTCCGGAACCGCTGACAAGCACGCTGCTGCTGATCGGGGTTCCGGCGGTATTGGCTGCGGCGCGGCGTAAGATAGTCTGATACGGTTGATTTTGTTACCGAAGTGCTTTCAGGAGCGAGGAGAAAATAATGCCCGATCCCTATTTAGGTGAAATCAAGACTTTTGCTGGCAATTTTGCCCCCGCCGGCTGGGCTCTATGCCAGGGACAGTTGCTTTCAATCGCGGAGAACGATGCGCTGTTTTCACTCATCGGAACGACCTACGGCGGTGACGGCGTATCGACTTTCGCTTTGCCGAGTCTTGCCAGCCGTATCCCGTTGCATCAAGGTACCGGGCCTGGTCTCAGTCCCAAGGTGACCGGTGAGCTGGGCGGCAGTGAAACAGTCACTTTGACTGCCGGGCAATTGGCCGCTCACAACCATACAGCGGTCTGTTCCAATACCAACGGCAATAGCGCGAGCCCCATCAACAGCTATTGGTCGACCGATCCCGGCAGCAATACCGGAGCCTATAGCACGGCCAGCAGCAGCACCATGGCCGCTACGGCGATCGGCAATACCGGCGGAGGGCAACCGCATAACAATGTGCAGCCTTATTTGGTCATCAACTACATCATCGCGCTTGAAGGTATTTATCCTTCCAGAGATTAGGATGACAGCAATCCGGATAACTGTTGAAAAAAGGAGATCTTTGCATGAGTGATCCGTATATTGGAGAAATCCGCTCGTTTGGATTTAATTTCGCGCCGGTGGGCTGGGCGCAGTGTAATGGGCAGTTGTTGCCCATTGCCAGCAATACGGCATTATTTTCGATTCTGGGTACAACCTATGGCGGCGATGGCAAATCGACCTTCGCGCTGCCTAACCTCCAAGGCAACGTCGTCATGGGCGCAGGGCAGGGGGGCGGTCTTTCTAACCGCGTGCTGGGCGAATCCGGCGGCACGGCGACGGAAACATTGACAATCCAGCAGATTCCGTCGCATAGCCACCCGGCCAACGCACAAGCAGGAGACGGCAACAAACCCGCTCCCGCAGGAAATTTCTGGGCGCAGGATCTGGGTGGCAGCAAGGAATATGGCGATAGCGGACCGGCGCAAATGGCGGCTGGAACAATTACCGCTACCGGCGGCGGGCAAGCGCACGATAATCTTCAGCCATATCTGGCGTTGAACTTCTGCATTGCGTTGCGTGGCGTATTTCCGCCCAGAAGTTGAAACCGGACATTTCGCAGCAAGAATTCGACAAGATAATGAGAGGATAGTATGGACGATCCATTTTTAGGGGAGATTAGGCCCTTTGGGTTCGGTTTTCCGCCCAAGGGCTGGGCGAGTTGCGATGGCCAGTTGTTGCCGATTGCGCAAAACGCTGCACTGTTTTCGTTATTGGGTACGATGTACGGCGGAGACGGCCGCACCACGTTCGCGCTGCCGGATCTTCGCGGCCGTGCCGGGATGCACGTGAGTTCAGTTCATACCCAGGGAGAACGCGGAGGACAAGAAAGCGTGGCGCTTACAACCGCCCAAATTCCACTGCACAGTCATACGGCAAACTGCAGCAATGTCGCTGGAACTCAAACCAGTCCGGCGGGAAAATTCTGGGCGCAGGATTCCGACGGCAATGTCGTGTTCAACAGCACAGGCGGCGCAACCATGGCTGCTGCGGCAGTAGGCAATACAGGTGGACAACCGCATCCCAACATGCAACCTTACCTTGTGGTGAATTATTGCATTGCTCTGCAGGGTATTTTTCCGAGCCGGAGTTAGTAACTCAATACCATTGGTAAAGCCGATGGTACAGGCGTTTAACGGAAGAAATGTGAGAGTTTGCTCCTGAGCTGAAATTTCTTCCGTTAAACGATGGTTTTGTGGTTTTTTACCTGGCAAAATACAATGGCAAGCACCGTTTTTTATGCTTGTACTGTGCGTTTACGGTGGTGAATAGAAACCAGACCGCCAAGCCCAAACAGCATCAGCGCCCATGTAGCCGGTTCAGGTACTGCAACCGTATACTGAAAATCATCCAACAGGTACCCATCTCCAGCAATGAAATCGTCGAAAGTAATGCGTGCCATACCGGTGAAGTTAAGATTGATAAATTCATCGGATGAAGTGACGGAACCGAGCAAGTTGTTGGCCGCATCAAATGCTTGCACAACAATAGTATCCACCTCTGATGTATAAACGCCGCTGATCCAGTTGTGGAAAGTAAGGCTATCGGTCGTGGCTCCGCCTAATAATTCCATCGTAATTTCTTGTCCATCGTGAAACGAGGAAAGTACTCGACTGGATTCCGATGGAAATGCAGGGGTAAGATCTCGAATTTGCAAGCCTAGTCCTGAAAAGCGCACACTGGTCCCATCAACAAGCAAAGTTGTCGTATTTCCCGCATAAGTACCTACCGGTTCACCCTGAAAATCGATAAGTGAAGCATTGACGAGCGGCGCCGCGGCTATCGACGAAGCTATGACCAAACTACGATATAAAGTATGCATGATATTTTCCTTATTAGAAATTTTAGAAACAAAATCAAACTATATTAAAGTGGCTGTAGTAGATTATTTTAAATTTGAGTCCAATTTTTAAGAGTTTTTAGTTGATGTTTAGGTGTTCTACAATTAATTAAACCTGAATTCACATTCTTTAAGAAATAATGGAAATGATTCTTTGGGAATTCCATTGTATTTTCTTTTCTTAAAATACGTTTGGCCTGATTCCAAAAATTCTCAATCCCGTTAATGTGATTCTTGCCTTGTGCAAATAGCGTGGAGTGATTAATTCTTTCATGGTAAAAGTGGCTCACATCAAGTGCATTGTAACGGCGATAACAATCTGTATAAACTCGTTGTCTGGTGCTATTTTTCTTGTTATCAGCGGCATAAGTGTTTCTGATTTAGTGTCACCTACAACCTTTGTGTATACCTTACCACCGAAGTAGCTCTCATCCAACTCTACTGTACCAGCAAAGATTTGGTGAGATTCCTGCTCCAAATGATAAGCAATAACTTCACGTATTTTGCGATAAAACAGCGCTGCGCTATTGGGCTGAATTCCGAGTATATTGGCCGCTGATCTTGCTGTAACTTCCAGAACAAAAAATTCCACTAAACTTAACTGTACTTTCCTAATAATCTACAATTACTTATCTTCATTTGATTAGGGCCTGTTAACACAATCTAAGTGCTTCGACGATGAAGGCAAAGTGGATAAAGGAGATGAAGACGACATCGAGCTTATCGAACCTGGAGAAGATGCGGCGAAATCCCTTGAGCCTTCTGAACAATCGTTCGATCTCGTTGCGTTTTTTGTACATGGCACGGTTGTATTCCCAGGGTGACAAGCGATTTGCTTTGGGCGGAACAACCGGGATGTAACCCAAATCTAGTGCCAGTTGCCGGGTTTGGTCGCCTTCATAAGCACGATCCATCAGCAGGTAGGTGGGCGTATTGACGGGACCGAGGGAAAGCAAAAGCTGCCTGCCCTCTGGCGCATCGTGGGCGTGACCGGGCGAGAGGGCAAAGCTTATGGTTGTTCTGGAATCTGCGGCAACCAGATGAATTTTGGTGGTCCATCCACCTCGGGATTTTTCGATGGATTGCGGTGTTTTTTTAATGCACCCGTACCGCCGGGATGGACTTTGATACTGGTACTGTCCAAAGAAACAGCTTCAATACGGATACGGATGATTTGCTGATGCTGAAGTTGCCCAAATACATGGCTCAGTACACCACTCTTTGCCCAGCGATTCATGCGGGTATAGATGGTATGCCAGTTGCCGAATCGCTTGGGCAGTCCTCGCCACTTGCAGCCATGCTCGGCAACGTAAAGAATGGCATTGAGAACTTGCAGATTGGAATGGCTGACGTTGCCACGCTGACGCGGCAGGCAGTGCTCGATCTGTTGATATTGAGTTTCGGTGATTTCCATCACCAAATTATATCAAATAGCGTTAACAGACCCTAGCTTAGCTACTAAGCTAATCTACTCCAACCTCATCTACTCCAACCTCATATTAGAACATGGTTGTTTGCACAGCTGGAAGGCTATCGAAGGTACAACTAAGCACAGAGTCACATACGAGATATCAGAATGAATTATTTTGAATTGCAAATGCCGCGTAATTAAAGGTTTGCATCAAATGACTGGATTTAATAGCGCTAATATTAATTTGTACTTGGCTTGCCAGTGATGACTGCAAATTGCGTTCATTCTGATTCCTGATTTAGGATTGCTGTCTGAAAGGATGAGGATTCTTGGCTTTGGAACTAATGCCTTTGTTTCATCGGCGCGCGTGCGATGTAATTTTGTAACAATTTCTCCAGTAGTTTTGCCAATATTAATCAGGTCATATTGAGTTCATTTTTGAGAGAAATGTGAAAAAATCTTTATTGCAGTTATCAATAATGCCGGATCTCAATTCAGTAACAATAAGTTTTCGGTTTTTGGTGAAAAATTACCTGCTTTCATTTCAGTTACTGCTGCCGCTGCATCGAGCTATCCGCCAGATACCTGTGCGAGCGATTACGTGATTCATTGGAGGGCAAACAATAAGATCAGAAAAAATCAGAAAAGCGGGGGGACGGCACAGGAATGAAAACCGGGTTTTGGCTTTTCATTAATCGATATTTTGCATTTTGTTGATCTATATCAAGAAAATTGACCTTTGCGGATGGATTTCTTGATCTGAATCAATAAATCGAACGCAGGTTTGCTTGAAAATGCAATCTCCACTAATTGTTAAACGACGGAGATAATCATGGAAATGTTAGACAGAGAAGATTCTATTACATTTAAAAAACTTGGCTACAATATGACTTTCATCGGCGCAGTGGCAGTAGCGCTGATTGTTATCTCAATATACTTCTCGTAAGCAATCAACGCAACGCTTGAATCCCTTCAATTTAAGTGTTTCAGTGAACTACCTCGTCCCTTGGGCGGGGTAGAAAATCCACGCCATCGCTGCGATGCAGTGTGAAAGCTGATCAGCAGCGCTATCAATTCTAGTCAAAACTGTAAAATTACCAGAGTGCATTGAAAGCCGCGCACCGGGTATTGGGTAATTTCCGTAAAAAATAAGAAAAGCTTCAGTGTTGATTGATCCGGAACGAGCAGGGCCGGAACATTCTAAGCTTGCTGCTCATTCTTGCACGAGACTATTTGACAGCAATATACAAGGCGTGTTTGAATATCGCTACGAATTTCAATGGGAGTGATTCAGACATGTCAAATCGTGGCGGAAAACGGGAAAATGCAGGCAGGCCGCGCGGCCAGGGTAAATTTGGCGAGCCTACGACAACGATGCGCATACCGGAAAGCCAGACAGCAACCATAAAAAGTTTCTTGGAAGCTTTTCAACGCAAAAAAGCGAATGGCGATCGCGATACCTCGGTTGCCAATATTGAAGAGAATGAGCTGCTCATTCCCGAGATCAGCGCGCAACCAACCTTGTTACCGCTTTTTGCCACCAAAGTGGCGGCGGGATTTCCCAGTCCGGCGGATGATCATGTCGAAAAACGCCTGGATGTCAGTGAGTTTCTGATCGACCATGCGGCATCGACGTTCTTTGTAACGATCAAAGGGGACTCGATGATTGATGTGGGTTTGCTGCCGGATGATAAAGTGGTGGTGGATAGATCAAGAACACCGGGGATGGGCGACATTGTGCTGGCAGTGGTGGATCGTGAATTCACCATCAAAATTCTGGATTACGGGGCGAACAAAATGCCAAGGCTTATGCCAGCCAACTCATCGGGCGCTTACCGGCCCATTTATATACGTCCGGATATGCAATTTGAGATTTTCGGTGTCGTCATAGGATCGTTTCGCCGCTTCAAATAAAATATCACGATGGCTGCATGGCCGGTGGCAGCCATGCAGTGAAAGCTCCGGAATGCCGGATGAGGTAGCTGTCGTTTCCATCATAGTCATGTGTGGGTTAGTTCGGACACTATCTCACCGTGTGTCCTTAGATAAAGATGACCGTTTTTCTGATTCAATCAAAGAAATTCAGAGGGTGTAAATAATTTTGTGTAAATGGTCATATTGCAGGAAACTGCTTATATATATTTGGAGTAAAAATGACCACACCCAAACCCCTGCCGGCCGGCTTAATTGATAGCCTGCTGGCCGATTACAAAAAGCCAGAAGATTTAATCGGTGAGCATGGTCTTCTCAAGCAACTCACCAAAGCGTTGGTTGAACGTGCCTTGCAAGCAGAAATGGCCGATCATCTTGGTCACGATAAGCACGAAACGGTAGTCAATGCCACTGGCAATACCAGAAATGGTAAAAGCCGTAAGACCCTGAAAGGTGAATTCGGTGAGTTACCCATCGAGATCCCCCGTGACCGTGAGGGCAGCTTCGAGCCTCTGATCATTTCCAAGCATCAGACCCGCTGGGCGGGCTTTGATGACAAGATCCTCTCGCTGTATGCCCGTGGCATGACAGTGCGTGAAATCCAACAGCACCTCACTGAAATGTATGGCGCCGAAGTATCGCCTACGCTCATTTCTACGGTCACTGATGGCGTAATGGATGAAGTGAAGCAGTGGCAATCCCGGCCTCTCGATGCGGTGTATCCTGTGATCTATCTCGATTGTATCCATACCAAAGTTCGTGACGCTGGTAGCGTTCGTACCAAAGCGATTTACCTGGCGATCGGCATTAACATGGAGGGCCATAAAGAAATACTGGGCTTATGGATTGCTCAGACCGAGGGTGCCAAGTTCTGGCTCAGCGTTGTCACTGAACTCAAAAATCGTGGCGTGCAAGATATCTTTATCGCCTGTGTCGATGGCTTAAAGGGCTTTCCCGAAGCGATTGAAACCGTCTATCCACATGCCATTGTACAACTCTGTATCGTGCACATGGTTCGTAACAGTCTCAACTACGTCAGCTGGAATAAACGCAAGGAAGTAGCTGCTGATCTACGTTTGGTCTATAGCGCCGCCACGATTGATGAGGCTGAGCACGCGTTAGCCGGCTTTGAAGATAAATGGAACAATGCTTATCCACCGATCGCCCGATCTTGGCGCAATAACTGGCAACGCATCATTCCATTCTTCGACTACCCGACTGAGATACGGCGCATTATTTACACCACCAATGCGATTGAGTCAGTCAATATGAGCCTACGCAAAGTCAGCAAAAACCGTGGATCGTTTCCCAACGATGAAGCCGTGATCAAATTGTTTTATTTGGCTCTCAGCAATATCGCCAAAAAATGGTCTATGCCACTAAGAGATTGGAAACCGGCACTAAACAGGTTTACTATTCAATTTAACGAAAGAATGCCTCGGCATTATTAACCACCGTTTACACAAAATCTAGGACACCCCCGAAATTCACTTTCCTTAAAAAGCTTAACTTGATTTAGCCCTAAGTTACTGATTTTGTCCCACGTGGCGTAACTCCATCGCTATCCTTCACTTCATCCCTTCATCTGATGAAGCTTTAGATTCCATAAGAATCAGCTACTTCAGTGCTGCTTTAGCAGCTCGCAACAGCTCCTTTAAAGGGTTTGCAGCGATCATTCGAAGTAATTTAATTCTCTATTATAAGAAATATCCTACATTATTGGTTCATGTATTTGAAATAAACAATAGGAATAAACTTACAGAACTTTCTTTAAAGAAAACCGTAAACAGCTGCTTCATTCCTACAAATTGTTTGATTCTAGAATATATTGGAAAGTGGATTCTATATATTTATCAGTAAGTAATAATGGTTAGAGATTTATTGCAGTGATTATTTTGAATGTGGCCGGGCGGGTAATGGGAATTAAGGTGGGTGGAGTATCGGATGTAATCACTCTGAGGGAGGGACAAATACAACCGGAGCCGGAGTTGGGTTTAGTCATTGATACTGAATATATTACCGGGCTAGGAGCAGTCGACGAGCGCATGCTGATATGGATCGATATCGAGAAATCGATGAGTAGCAGCGGCTTGGGCTTGATCAAACAAAGTATTCAGTAGTGGAAAATTTAATTTAGAGAACGCTTAAAGGAGCTAGTAATGTTTAAAGATACAACTATTAAGTTTCGTTTGTTTCTTATAATCAGTATGTTGACAATTCTGATGTTGGGTGTCGGTTCTTTTGGATTAAACAGCTATCATGATTCCAATGAACGCTTGAAGGGGTTGCACGAAACCCGCACCATGTCCCTAGCCTATTTGGGCACTGTGATTGACCGCTGGTACACGATTCGCCTGAATGGGTTAGATTCTGTGGGGAAAAAAGATGTCAATAATGCTAAAGCCAAACACGAACAAAATATGGAGTTGATTAAAGAGATCGAAGAATTATGGGCAAAAAACCAAACTACCATTGTGACGGAACATGAAATGATCTTGTCCAAGACCGTGGCGGATCAGGCCAAAGAGTATGCTGACGCACTAAAGCTGACGTTCCAGTATGCAATAGCTGGCGATTTCGAAGCGGCGGCTAACAATGCGGCGAACAATGGCGGTCCAAAGTTTACTGCTTTACGTACCAGTCTATTCAAAATACTCGACTTGCAGAAAACGGATGGCGCTCAAGAATATCAGGATGCACAAAGTACTTTTGAAAAAATCTCTACGGCTATGATAGCTGTGATGGCACTCGGTGCTGTATTGGCCATTGTTTTTGGCATGCTGTTACTACGTTCGATCATTGTGCCATTAAATGAAGCAGTTGAAGTGGCAAATGCGGTAGCCTCCGGTGACCTCACCAAACGGATAGAAGCGACATCCACGAATGAAACCGGGCGGCTGTTGCAAGCACTGAAAGCGATGAACGAGAATCTGGTCGACCTGGTCGGTAAAGTGCGTTCGGGAACCGACCAAATCGCAACGGCATCGGGAGAAATCGCATCGGGCAACTCGGACTTGAGCCAACGCACGGAAGAACAAGCCTCCAGCCTGGAAGAAACCGCATCGTCGATGGAAGAATTGACCTCCACCGTCAAACAAAACGCCGACAACGCGCGCCAAGCCAATCAACTGGCTGCCGGTGCCTCGGAAGTTGCGATGAAAGGCGGCTCGGTAGTAGGTCAAGTGGTGCAAACCATGAGCTCGATCAACGAAAGCTCGAAGAAAATTGTCGACATCATTAGCGTGATCGACGGCATTGCGTTCCAAACCAATATTCTGGCGCTGAATGCGGCGGTGGAAGCGGCGCGCGCCGGTGAACAAGGCCGTGGCTTTGCGGTGGTAGCGACAGAAGTACGTACACTGGCGCAACGTTCCGCAGCGGCAGCGAAAGAAATCAAGGAACTGATCAGTGATTCTGTAGCGAAAGTAGAAGACGGCACGCGCCTGGTGGATGAAGCGGGTGCAACCATGGACGAAATCGTCACTGCGGTAAAACGCGTTACCGACATCATGAGCGAGATCTCCGCGGCATCGCAAGAACAAAGCTCCGGTATTGAACAGGTTAATCAAGCGGTAACCCAAATGGACGAAGCCACGCAACAGAATGCCGCCTTGGTGGAAGAAGCTTCAGCCGCAGCGGAATCCATGCAAGAACAAGCCCACGCATTAACACAAGCGATAAACACCTTCAAATTATCGGAAGGTTACTCAGGAACACCGGCGGTGATCAAAAGAAACAATCGCTCCGCCAGCATAGCCAAACTGCCGAATCGCGGCCCTGCGCGGAAAAAGCCTGCGGTGAAAGCCGTAACAAACACTGAAGCCGTAACGGCTCAACCACGCAAAGTTGCAGCTGGAGGTGGCGCTGAGGATTGGGAAGAGTTCTAACCTTCCGGGTAGTAGTCTTAAAGTAAATTAAAACAAAGGGCGTTACCGGGTTTGATAGGGATGTGAATCCGTAATCAAACAAAATAAAGGTAACGCCCTTTAATTTGTAGTAATCGCGCACTAAGCTTCACCGCACATCTCAAAATCAACCGGTAAAACGCAGCGATCAACGGTTAGATGAATCTTCGCAGCGTTGCCTGCACGGTTTTCCCCCATGCTACGATTCTTGGATTACCTCAACTGGGCTGGTACACAGCTAAACCAGCCACTGGATTTCAATAGGCGCCAATCGAGATAATCATTGATGGTAAAATGATTAAGGACGGTCGACGGTCGCTTGAGTAATCTTGCACGTTGGGATGCCGGTTATTGTTGCGCAGTGACATGATCTGCAATTAACTGATGATATTTTTATAACCCTGTAATGATGCGATCAGTGCAATTGTTGCCGACGCATCAAATGAACCAATTCTGACCGGTCAAATTCCTTAAGACCGCACAAAACAAAATGTTGGTTTTGTCTTTCCAAGCCGCACCGGTTCCGGTGTATGCAGCAGCTTTTTACACTACTATTGACTCCCATTATCCAGGAAGCGTGATTTTCCAATGTCCATAGAAATCAAAGAAAAACCCAAATTTGCTGTCGCGGCGGCGGTTCAGTTGCCGAATGTCAGCGATATCGAATTCGAATCGTCACTGGCCGAGCTGCGTGAGCTCGCAAAAACACTGGGTTACACAGTCGTCAACACGTTCGTGCAAAAACGCGCCAGCTTCGACACGACCGCGTACTTGGGCGTTGGCAAGCGCGAGGAAATCCGTTGTTACGTGCACAACGATTCCGGATCGGATGAGTCTGAGGAAATCGCCATTCGCCCCGATGATCATGACATCAGCGCTCTCTTGGTCGATCACGAGATCTCACCGTCGCAGGCGCGCAATCTTGAGAATGAGGTCGGTTGCGAGGTGATGGACCGCACCATGGTCATTCTCGAAATTTTTCACCGTAACGCCCGTTCCCGTGCGGCGCGCGCGCAGGTGGAAATCGCGCGCCTCGGTTACATGGCGCCGCGCCTGCGCGAAGCCGCCAAACTTGCCGGGCCGCAAGGGCGGCAACGCAGCGGCACTGGCGGGCGGGGCGCGGGTGAATCGCATACCGAATTGGACCGGCGCAAGATCCGCGACCGTATCGCCGAATTGCAACAGGAAATTGTCGCGCTGGAAGCCGAGCGCAAGATCCAGCGCGCGCGGCGGCAAGAGCGCCAAGGACTCGCCAGCGTCGCGCTGGTCGGTTATACCAATGCCGGTAAATCCACCTTGATGCGGGCGCTTACCGGCAGCGAAGTGTTGGTCGCCAACAAACTTTTTGCCACGCTCGATACCACGGTGCGGGCGCTCCATCCGGAAAGCATGCCGCGCGTGCTCGTCAGCGACACGGTCGGTTTCATCAAAAACCTGCCGCACGGGCTGGTCGCTTCGTTCAAATCCACGCTGGACGAAGCGCTCGATGCATCCTTGCTGCTCCACGTCATCGATGCCAGCGACCCAGGATTTGAGCGCCAGCTCGAAGTTACCCAGCATGTGCTTGAAGAGATCGGCGCGCATGACGTGCCGCGTATCCGCGTATTCAACAAAATCGACCATGTTGGCGATGCAACGGCGCAAGCCGGATGCGAAGCTGCCTTACGCGCCCGGTATCCGGACTGCATCGTGATGAGCGCGCGCCGTGCCGACGATGTTGCGAGATTGCGCCAGAAAATTGTCGAGTTTTTCCAGCAGAATCTGGTTGAAGCCGAACTTTTTCTGCCTTGGTCGGCACAGCAGCTACGCGGTGCGATCTACACGAATTGCCAGGTGCTGGCGGAACATTCGGATAATGAAGGTACTTTGTTCCGGGTTCGTAGCGAATCGGCCACCATCGAGAATCTGCGCGAGCAATTTAGCCGCGCATCATGAGTTCAGCGTCTTTTGCAATCCCGTGACAGGAAAGTCACGGATTTTTATGGTCCGGTCGAGCCACTTATTCGCTCAACTCGCTTTCGCGTGCAATGCGCGCGAGATCCAGCAAATTATTGGCGCTGGTCTTTTGCAAGATCATGGTCCAAAGGGGAGAGTGAAATGAAACTTTGCGCCTGTTTTTGTATCGGCATCAACCCAGAGTTGACTGCCGTTGTCCTTGATCAACGCGCGGCTAATCGTAAGCCTCATGCCGATACCGGATGGCTTGGTGGTAAAAAAAGGCTCGAATATGCGCTTTGCCATAGTTTGATCAAGACCGGGCCCGCTATCTTGTACTATAACTAACGCAATGCTTTTTTCATTCAAAGTTTGTGCTTTGGTGGTAATTGTTAAAATTGGTGAATCGACGGTCCGCATGGCTTCTACAGCATTCCTGAAGAAATTTACAAGAACTTTCTGCACTTGTGTGCGATTGCATTGAACAGCGGGAAGATTTTTTTCCAAATTCAGTTTTGAACGAAATCTTTCATATCCATCGTTAGAAGCAATATCGAGCGCTTCGCGTATGACATCGTTCAAATCTAACGATTCGGCTAACAACTCACCTTGCTGTAAAAAAGCAATTAACTCGTGCAAGCTGTGACCAGCGCGCTGCGCTTGCTCCACACAACCTTCCAGCGCTTTTTTTAGATTCTTCACATTAAGATCATTGCTTTGTAATGCATGGAGTACTACTTCGCTATAAGCCGATATCGCAGTCAGCGGCTGATTCAGCTCATGCGCAATAGTTGAGGCTGTATGTGCAGCTACTTGTTGTTTGAGGATTTTTTCCGCTTCGTCGCGTTGCATTCCCAACTTTTTTCGGAGAATTTTCTGCTCCGTCACATCCTGGGCAATGCCTACCAGCCGATTTGCGCAGTCAGCTTCAAAATAGACTCGCCCCACGACGGAAATCCAACGTTCAGTTCCGTCAACAGGATCAACGACGCGATACTCCGCTTTGTATTCACCGCGGCTGGCGGAATCCATCGCATAATCTATCGCTGCTTGCCGGTCTGCGCGATCATCGGGATGTATCATGGCGACAAATCCTTCATAGCTGATTGTCTTCCCGGTATATCCGCTCCAAAACCTGCGCATTTGCTCATCCCAATAAACAATACTTCGTTTGAAGTTATAGTCGAAAATGCCAAACCCCGCGGCCTGCTTGGCCAAGCGTAAACGCTCCTCACTTTCCCGCAATGCGTTTTCGGTCTTCTGACGTTGCCGGGGCACTGTCAGTGTGATTAAAACGTAAAGCTGTTGTTGCAGTTCAACCGGGCTTAAGCTCACGTCTAGCAGCATTTCCTGGCCGGAACGATCGAGTACTATGAATTCGGTGCCACTACCCATTGGCAGCTTGACCGGTTTATTGAAAAAAAGTGCTTGATAATGCTGGTACTGTTTCCGGTATCGTGGCGCGATTGGCCTATCAATCGTTAGCCCCTCGAGTTCATTCTCGCTGAAACCGAACAATTGCAGCGCTGCCGGGTTCATTAACACGATACGCCCGTCACTTTCAATTAACACCATCGCATCCGCCATAGCATCGAATAATACCTTGAAACTTAAGTTTTTTATCGCTTCGGTCACATTGCGCTCCGATTGTAGAGCTCAGCTTTTTAGTTGCTGAAGTTTGTGTTCAAAATTTATTTTTCTCTATTAGATTCCATTACATAAGAGTTTACCCTTACGTGCTTACGCGTATGTTGCTATTTCTTATACATAAGTACTATTCCTTCGAAAACAGGATTCTCTGTTCAAACCATCAAAATTAAATAGGGAGAGGAAAAAGGAATGATTAGGAAAAATGCTCGGTGTGCCCGTTGGATGGCTTTAGCCGTTACCGGGTCTCTTTTAGGCAGCGATTATTTATTCGCAGCGGAAGTGGAAAAAGGGGAGACGGAGAAGACAACGAAACCATCCGTTGTCGTTCAAAACAAGACCGTAGCCAATGGAGCCAATGGCGCACCTTTCAGCGCACTGGAATCACCTGGGCGTACGCGCTTTGACTTCGATAATCTGACCAAATTGATGGAGGATCACAAAACGCCGCTTGCCGCTATGGCGCCGGATTGGCTCAATGTGGCAATCGAACACCGTACCCGTTACGACGTATACGATCACGGTTTTACCAAGAGTATTCCGGGATTCAACGATCAGATTCATCAACGTACCCGGTTCTTGTTTGAAGTCAAGAACATCATCGATCCGCTGAAGTTCACCCTCGAACTGACCGACATCCGCGCTCCACTGGCCAACTTCGGGCAAGATCATAACCCGACTATGGCCGATCATTTTGACTTCACCCAAATGCATCTCGGTCTGCACGACAAAAACTTTCTCGGCACAGGCTATGCGGCGAAATTCGAAGTCGGCCGTTTCATGATGGACTTGGGTGAAGCCCGCCTGGTAGGGGGACACCGTTGGGGTACCTTATCACCCGCGTTTGATGGTTTGCACTTCATGATGGGCAATACCGATCAAAAATGGAGTTTGCGCGTGTTTGGCGCCCGTCCGGTGCAACGTGATCCGACATCGTTGAATTGGAACACTCCCGAAACTTACTTCTCCGGCGCTTACGTTACCAATCGCGATCTGCGTTGGGCTAACTTCGACGGTTATTTCTTGCAGTTGAACGAAGGCGATAATCTCAGACAGCGTAACTTATCGACCACCGGTTTCAGGCTGTTCGCCAAGCCGACGAAAGGCAGCATGGATTATGAAATTGAATCCATGTACCAATTCGGCGATACCCGGAACAAGAGCCTATTCGCCCATCGCCATCACGGCGAAGTCGGGTATAGCTTCAATACCTCGATGCCGTTGCGGGCGCTGTACTTATTCGACTTTGCATCGGGAGACCGCGATCCGGACAAGAACTTTGACATTTTGTACGCAAAACGCCGGGTTGAATATGGTCCGACCGGTATGTTCGGGCCGTTCTTCCCGTCCAATCTGATGTCGCCCGTCGGCTTTCGCGCCACGCTCGTTCCCACCCCCACGGTGCGCCTGATGATGTCGCACCGTGCGTACTGGCTGGCGGATAAGCGCGGCGCGTTTGTCGGCAGTGGCCTGCAAGATGCGACCGGCGGGGCCGGGGGCTTTCTCGGTCATATGCTCGATGTCAGTTTAGGCTGGGATCCGCAGTGGAGTTACATGAAACGAATGAGCTTCGACTTTGGTTATAGTCATTTATTCAAGGGCGATTACTTTGATAAGGTTCCATTCAGCCCGGGCATGAAGGACACCAATTATGGCTACACCATGGTGACCTTCAAGTTTTAGTGTCGTAAATATTTGAGAAGCAGGCGGCTCCTTAAATAACTTTAAGGAGCCGCCGGTGCATTACTTAGGGAAACGCTGATTAAATCAACGAACGTGATGAAGGGCGAGGCGCGCGGAACGCAACAACCGAGACATATCAATCTGATAGACGAGGGAGTGAGTGCCGCGCAACGAAGCAATTCGCTCGTGCAGTCAATTAATTAGCGCTTCCTTAGTGTAATGCTTGTTAGAAATTGCGTCATGGAAGGTGTGTGATCATTGCGGCGCCGTTTGTCGGGTAAAGCGGCATCATTCGCTCAACTCGCTTTCGCGTGCAATGCGCGCGAGATCCAGCAGATTATTGGCGCCAGTCTTTTGCATGATTTTGGATTTGTGGATTTCCACCGTGCGATAGCTGATGCCCAGATAAGAGCCGATTTCCTTATTGGAATGTCCTTGCACCGCGAGGAGCATGACTTCCCGCTCACGCCGGGTGAGCTTTGTCAGGCATGTGGTTATTTCCCGGTTTTGCGTGGCGTCACTCAATCGTTTTTTTGCTTCGGTAAACGCAGCGCGCACGCAAATCAAGAGTTTCTCCCGGATCACCGGTTTGGTCAGGAAATCGATCGCACCGCCTTTGATCGCTCTGACACTCATGGGAATGTCGCCATGCCCAGTCAGAAAAATGACCGGTAGCAAAATCTTACGCCAAGCCAGTTCTTCCTGGAGTTGCAAACCGTCCATTCCGGGCATTTTTACGTCAATGATGACACAGCCGAAAAAATCCGGACGGTAAGCATTCAGAAAGGTTTTGGCGTTCTCGAAGGATTGCACCCGCATACCAGCCTGTTCGATCATCAATGTGAGGGAATCGCGCACGGCTGCATCGTCATCTACGATAAAAACGGTGAGTTCCTGCATGATCATGGTCCAAAGGGGAGGGTGAAATGGAATTTTGCGCCTGTTTTTGCATCGGAATCAACCCAGAGTTGACCGCCGTTGTCTTCGACCAACGCACGGCTGATCGAAAGCCCCATACCGATGCCGGATGGTTTGGTGGTAAAAAAAGGCTCAAATATGCGCTTTGCTACCACTGGATCAAATCCCGGACCGTTATCCTGCACGATCACGACTGCGACATCCTTATCGTTGACAGTCTGCATCGTGGTGGTGATCGTCAGGACCGGGAAATCGATGTTTCGCATCGCTTCGATCGCATTTCTAAAGAGATTGACCAGAACTTTTTGTATCTGCGTGCGGTTACACTGGACAGCCGGGAGATTCTGCTGCAAATGCAGTATCGGGTGAAATCTTCCGTAGCCGTCATTGTATACAATGCTCAGCGCGCCATGAATGACATCGGTCAAATTCGACCGCTCGGTCACCAATTCACCTTTCTGCAGAAAAGCCAGCAGTTCGTGCAAGCTGCGTCCGGCCCGTTGGGCTTGTTCCACGCAACCTTGCAACGCGCGCTTTAAATTGTCCGCGCTGAAACTGCCGTTATTCAGTGCGTGCAGCACCACTTCGCTGTAGGCGGAGATTGCCGCCAGCGGTTGATTGAGTTCATGTGCGATTGCGGAAGCCGTGCGCGCCGCCACTTGCTGCTTGAGAATATTTTCAGTTTCATTGCGGTGAACTTGCAGTTTTTTCTCGATGTTTTTCTGTTCTGTGACGTCGCGTGTAACGCCTATCAGGCGGTGCGGGCACCCGCCTTCGAAATATACCCGGCCCCTGGCGGATATCCAGCGTTCAACGCCGTTAATGGGATTGATAATGCGGTATTGCGCTTTGAATTCGCCATTGCTGTTGGGATCCATCGCTTTATCGATAGCCGCCTGGCGCGCCTCACGATCTTCCGGATGTATTGCGGCGACGAATTCTTCGTAACTGACGGTTTTTGCGGAATGCTTGCCCCAAAGCTTGCGCATTTGCCGGTCCCAATAAATGATATTGCGCTTGAAGTCGTAGTCAAAAATGCCCAAACCGGCTGCTTGCTTGGCCAAACGCAGGCGTTCCTCGCTGGAACGCAGCGCATCTTCGGTATCGAGACGCCGGTTAGCGATCGTGAATAGGATAAGAATGAAAAGTTGTTGTCCCGTTTTGATGGGGCTGAGACTGATATCCAGCAATATTTCTTTGCCATCGCGATTTAATGCGATCAATTCATTGCCAACGCTCATGGAGCGCTTTACCGGCCGGTTCAAGAACAGCCGTTGATAGTAGCGGTACTGTTTGCGATAGCGGGGTGCGATCAGCATTTCGATGGCCAGCCCTTTCATTTCATCCGCGCTGTAACCCAGCAATTCTTGTGCTGTCGGATTGGTCAGGACGATATGTCCCGTGTTTTCAGTCAACAGCATCGCATCCGCCGCTGCATCGAACACTGTCCGGAAATTCAAGTTTTTCACTGCGCTATTCACATTGTTTTCCTGCTGTTGAATTCGAGTGTGTACCGCGATGAAGCTTACGATAAAAACCTGTAATTTTCTATCAATTTATTGATATGTAAGGGTTTGCCCTTACGTGTCAGCACGAATATTGCCCCCTGTTTTTCTCTTGTAGGATTTGCCGGGTAGGGAATATGACGCGAGTTTGCCCACCACTTCGTTCCGTTTGCATTGCTTAAATTTGCTGGTGGGTTTTTTTCAATCGCGCGGATTATTGGAGGCATTAACCGCGTTCGGCGGCGTGTTGTTTTCACTACATGATATTAACCCCTTTAACTGTTTGGAGAAACGAAATGAGTAGAAAAATAATAGCTTACGGACTTGTTCTGGCTACGCTATCCCTATTGCCGGGCAAAATATTCGCTGCCGGGCAAGCGCTGGCGGGTTGTAAAGAGAGCCCGGTCAAAGCTAACACAAGTCCCGATACGATACTCCCGGATGTAACACGTAGAGTCTCCCTCGTTTAATAACTATTCGTATAAGAGGAGTGTAACCATGTCTCTGTCCAGTCTTCTCGTACCGGCGATACTTTTTTTCGCGCTGGGTATGTTTGCTTGCCTCATCAAATCGGATCTGAAATTTCCGCCCGATATGCACAAGATGATCGTTATCTATTTGCTGATCGGTATCGGACTTCATGGCGGCAAGGCGCTTGCAGGATCTGATATGGGATCCGCGCTTCCCGCCGTATGGGCGGCACTTGCGTTTGGTTGCGGGTTGCCCATTGTGGCTTATATTATTTTGCGGGCGCTGGGAAAAATCGATCCGCTCAATGCCGCGGCCATTTCCGCGCACTATGGTTCGGTGAGCGCAGGAACCTATATGACGGCGGTTGCGTTCCTGGGGGGTATCGGCGTGACGTATGAAGCCTATCCCGTGATCATGCTGGCGATCATGGAATCACCCGCGATCATGATTGGTTTGGTGCTGGCCGGCTATTCCCGGAAAATTTTGGGCGGAGCCACCAAAGCCGACAAAGGAATGTATAAACATCTGATCATCGAAGCCTTTACCAACGGCAGTATTCTGTTGTTGTTCGGTTCGATGGCGATCGGCTGGGTGGTTTCCGATCCGAGCTACAAGAAAATTGAGCCGTTCTTTGAACTCATCTTCATGGGTGCGCTGTGTATATTCCTGTGCGATATGGGGATGGAAGCCGGGAAAAGGTTATCGGAATTTAAGACCGTCGGTGTTTTCCTAGTGGGTTTTGGCATTGCTATGCCTTTAATCGGCGCGGTATGCGGATTGTTCGTCGGTCACTTCCTCTTGGGGTACTCAATCGGTGGTATCACGTTGGTAACCGTACTCGCAGCCAGCTGCTCCTATATCGCGGTGCCCCCGGCCATGCGGCTTGCGATTCCAGAGGCGAATCCATCGTTTTATCTGACGCTGTCGCTCGGGGTGACTTTCCCATTCAACGTGGTGGTGGGTATTCCTATGTACTATGCGGCTGCCCAGTACTTGCACGAGACTTATTATCCGTGGTGATGGATATTTCCGCTGCTGGTTTGGTTACGCATGATTGAAAGCATATTGGGTATGGGGCAGCGATGCGATGATGAATCGCTGCCTGCCACGATATGGAATGTTTCAATCAAAAAAGCACCGGCTGGAATGTATCAGTGATTGAAATGACTCAGGATAGCCTCGGGAATTGATCCGGAATGTGCAGAGCCTGAGTACGACATAAACAATTTTGGGAGAGAAATGATGGTGTTAAGACCAGATATTTTAGTGACTATGAAGCGCATCGAGATCGTCATTGATGAAAAGTCGCTGGATGATATGCTGAAGCTGCTTCGGGATGCCGATGTGCGTGGCTACACAGTCATCAAGAAGGCGGGAGGGTTGGGTTCAACCGGTGAGCGCAACCCGGATGATTATGTGTTGGAAGAGCATAATGCGGTGATGGTTCTTGCCTGTGAAGAGGACCAAGCAGAGAAAGTCATTATGACGCTTCAACCGAAACTAAAGGATTTCGGCGGTATGTGCCTGATTTCCGATTGCCAATGGGTGATAGGGCCGGCCATTTCATTTTAACCGGATTACTATTACCTCTTGGACGGTTAGTCCTTGCGCATCAAACAGAATCCCGGCTGTGATCAGCCGGGATTATTCATTCAAACCTTTTCCTGGAATTGTAAAAAACTGTGCGATCAATCGTGAAAGCGCAGTTCCGGCCGATTGCTGCACTACTTCCGCCGGATGAGGCATTTCAAGCGGGCTGCCGCTCTTGTCAACACTATCTTTGCTTATACCCGTGCCGGATACCGGTCTCCGTTTTATCGCTATTATGCCCGAGCACCAAACCCTATGGCTTATAAGGGCTTACGCTTAAGTGCTCGCACAGATTTTTCAACCCGTTGTTCCCACGTAATATTCAAAACAGCTGAATAGATTGGATCGCCGTTTTGCTCGAGAAAATTACTGGAGGAGGTATAAAACCATGGCTTGGAAAAATATTATGGTCACGTGTTGGATGGTTTTTTTCATTATTGGGTGTTTTTTATGGAGCCCGCACTTATTCGCAGCGGAAGTGGAAAAAGGGGAGACGGAGATTCAAAGGCGATTACTTTGATAAGGTTCCATTCAGCCCAGGCATGAAGGACACCAATTATGGCTACACCATGGTGACCTTTAAGTCTTAATGTTGCTTGACGCGGTTTTCCTGTTTTTGTATGGCCCGGTTGCGGATGAGCCGAAATAAGACGTGATGTTTTGTTATTACAACGAAGAAGATAAACGGTATGATCTAAAGAGGAAGGGTGGTGAAGCAGTTTATCGGCGATCACCCGGTATTAGATTCTTACAGGTCTTGGAAACGGAATGGATTACAAAATTTTACTGACGGTTTTCGCCACGGTGTTTATCGCGGAACTGGGTGACAAAACGCAATTGGCTACGATGCTGTTTGCCGCCGACAAGGAAGTCAGCAAGCTGACGGTATTTGTCGGCGCATCGCTGGCGCTCATTGCGACTTCGGCGCTTGGTGTACTGGCTGGCAGCGTGATTTCCGATTATATCAGCGAAAAACATTTGCACTATATCGCAGGGGCGGGGTTTATTCTGATTGGTGCGTGGACGCTGATTAAGGCGTAGGCGGGAGCGGTCACATCCCAGGTTTTTCAAGCTCGCTATAAGTGGCGTCGTGAGTATTATTTGCTTTTCTTTAAACGCAAAGTCACGCAGAGACCGCCGTTTGGATTGTTCTCAATCAGTAGTTCTCCACCGTACACCTGCATGATATCGCGCACAATCGCCAAGCCGATGCCGTGACCGGGGGTGGATTGATCGGCGCGCACACCGCGTTCCAGGATTCTGGCGATTTCATGCGGTTGGATACCGGGGCCGTCGTCCTTGATTTGGATCACCACCTGATTTTCCTGATAACCCGCCGCTAAATGGATGCTGTTGCGGCACCATTTAAAGGCGTTGTCGACCAGATTACCGAGTAATTCCATCAAGTCGCCTTCGTCGATGCGCAGGCCGATGCTGTCATCGATGGCGACGGTTATTGCAGGCTGTTTGTTGCGGTAGGCTTTGGTGACGGTGTTGACGATCCGGTCGGCCATCGGGCGTAACAGAATCAATCCCATACCCGGTGAGCTGCCGGCGGTTGCGGCGCGGCGCAGCTGGTACTGGATCGTGTTGTCCATGCGGTCGATTTGTTCCTGAATCGTTTTGCGCCGGATGGCTTCATCGTCTTCACTATGAATGGCGCCCTGTAGGACGGCAAGCGGTGTCTTGAGGCTGTGCGCCAGATCGGCGAGGCCGTTGCGGTAGCGTTTTTGCTGTTTGTGCTCATGCGCGATCAGAGAGTTGATGCTGTCGGTCAGCAACTGGAGTTCGCTCGGATAAACGCCTTTCAACCTTTCCTGTTGGCCGGATTCGATCGCGGCAAGCTCCACCGATACCTTGCGCAATGGCTGCAAGCCCCAGCGCAATACCAGCATTTGCGTGGCTAACAGCAAAATGGCCATGGCGCCGAGCCAACCCCATAAATCTTCGCGATAACGGTCAATTTGCGCTTCAAACAGTACGGTATCGGTGATGACATTGAAAGTCAGCGGATAATCGCCGGACGGTGTTTCCCAAGCCACGCCATAGCGGTAAATAAAATGCGACTCGTCGTTAATCATGATTTGCGCGAATTCTTTTTTGCCTTTTTCCAGCAAGGTAATGTCCGGGATCGGTTTGTTCAGCGATGATGTGGAGCGCCAGGCGATGGTGTTGGCCGGGCCGATGATGAAGGCATAAGTATCTGAGTTTACGTGACCGAGTTCGGCATCGAGTAAGTTGGTCGGCACATCCAGCTCGCCGGAATCTTCCACTTCGGCGTCACCCATCAGCATCAGTACCTTCGCAAACAGCCGGTCTTTGACGCCGACGCGGGCACTGTCATAAAAAGCGCGATCCAGCGTCCAGGCGATGCCGACGATAAAAATCAATAACACCAGCGTTGCGCTGAATAAAATGCGCCGGTTAAGCGACATCATGACGATTTGTTGCACTCCAGCGTGAAGCGATAGCCGCGGCCGCGCATGGTTTCGATCGGATTCAAGGTACCCTCGGGGTCGAGTTTGCGACGCAGCCTGCCGACCATCACTTCGAGCACGTTGCTGTCGCGATCTTCGTCGTGCGGGTAGAGATAATCAGCCAAGGTGTGTTTGGATAGCACTTCACCGTGATGACGCACCAATTCTTCCAGCAAGCGGTATTCAAACGAGGTCAGTTCGATGCTCTCTCCATTGACGGTAACGGATTGAGCCGTGACATCGAGCGTGATCGGGCCGCATTTCAGGAGGGTTTGCGGTATGCCGGTAGAGCGGCGCAACAGTGCTTTGACCCGGGCTTGCAGCTCTTCCATCTGGAATGGTTTGGTCAGGTAGTCATCCGCGCCCATTTCCAGCCCTTGTACCTTGTCCTGCCAGCTGCTGCGCGCGGTTAGAATCAGAATCGGCAGCAAACTGCCGCGTTCGCGCAATGCTTTGATAATCTCCAAACCGGATTTGCCGGGCAGGCCGATATCGATAATGGCGGCATCGAGCGGATATTCGGTGGCGAGAAACAATCCTTCATCGCCGTTGCTGCACGTGTCGACCATATAACCGGCCGCTTCCAGTTGCTGCCGGATCTGGTTTTGTAAGCGGAATTCGTCTTCAATGACCAGGATGCGCATCGTTTACTCCTGCGTACATAATAATTTGCTTGGTTGAACCATGGGATTGCAGTGCGCGTGCTAATGCGTTGAAATGACCGTGCCATCCAGCGCATTGATCAGAACCATATGGACTGTGCCTTGGTTGCTGAGAATTTTGATGCGGTAAGTATGATCGGTCTGATTGATCGCCAGCACGCGGCCTTTGAAATGCTGTTGCGCGATGGCGATTGCCCGCTGCTCCGTGATGCCAGTAGCCGGATCGTTTGGCGTGGGATGTTCATTGGCCGCACTATGCCTGCCGGCTGTCGCGGGCGTGAATGCAATGATCGCTAGCAGTGCAATGATTGAAATTTTCCACCATCTATTCATAAACAACAATCCCATACATTGGAGGTAGAAATCAGGTTGGTAACAGATACGGTATTTTCATGCCTGTTACCAGTCACAACGCGCGTCAGAAGCGTATCATAAAGTCCATATTTCCGGTATTAATGCCCATCATCATTTGCGGAGGGACAACGTATACCGGTGCTGGGTAGTAATTATAGTTATATTGCGCTGGCGGATAATATCCGCGTGGTTGGCTATAACCGTAATTATATCCGCCACCGATGAAATGCTGGTGCCGGTGATGTCCGTGGTCATGGTGATGATGATGGTGGCGATGATGACCTCTGCCTGCTTGCGCAAGCGATGGGGCGGCCAAAGTGATAGCTAAACACAAGGCAAGCATAAGACCGGATAATTTTATTTTTCTGGTTTCCATTTTATTCTCCTCTCAGTTGTTAGTTGTTCATGCAAATTGATTGCTGATGGAGCCAATCTACGCCGGTTTGTATGAACAAAAACTGAATGGAAAAAGTAGCGAGCCGAATGATGTTTGGTCTATTCGGTAATGCTCGTGAGTAGAATATTTGAACATTGTTCGCCGTCTTTTTTCATAACCGCCTTAAAACGGTAAGACGAAATCCAGCGAAAATAAAATTTGATCCTTGTTGCCTGCGAACGGCCGGTAAGCTGAGGTTTTATAGGCATCAACCCGGTCGTAGCGAATATTTGAACGGATATTCAATTTTTTGATGAAATCCCACTGGGATTTAAATGTTCTGGCTATTTTCCAGTTAATACCGGCGGTGAAGTTATAGTAGTCGGCGGGTGCGATCGTTACGCTGTTGATGTTGCCGGCGTAACTGGCGGGTATGCCATTGATATTGTTGGTGGCGGCTGCAACGCGGAACGGCGAAGGATTGCGGAAACCATCTTGATCGCGGAACCATTCGCCGCGTATGCCGACCGATACGTTATCGGTAAGGTCGTGGTATAAATGCGCAATTGCGCTGAACCATTCGGCGTCTTTGATGACGTTGTTGTATTTGAGATTATTCAGCAAAACACCGCCGGCATGGCCATGAACATGGTGTAGAACTATCTGAGTCTGCGGTGTGATCTTGTGTTGTAGCACGACATTATAAAACCCCCATATTTCGCTGCTTTGTTCCGAGGTTTTACCATAAGTGCCGGAAAGATGGAATGAAGTCGCTTTATCGTCGCTGCTCCAGGTAAAACCGGTAATGCCGTTCCAATTTTTCAACTGTTTGTCCCAACCTGCGTCCCATCCGCCGTTGGCGCTGCCGGTGAGCGGACCGCCTAGAATCAGCCAATTGGAATTGATTTTGTAATTAAAGAGCACGCCGGTGTGCGTGAACGGCTCGCCGATATTTAAAGTATACGCGCGCGTATAGAAGAAATTATCCGGCGCTGGAACGGTTTCGAAGCCGGTTGGTGTATAAAAATGACCGAGCTTGATGTTGAGGCCGTTGCCAATCGGTACATAAGTCTCCAAGAATGCCTGTGGCAAGGCAATACCGTATGTGCGCGTGGAGGCGCAGCATATATTGAGATCCCAGTTGCTTCTTTTTAGGGGGGCGCCGGTATTGACATCGAAGGCGGGTACACCGAAGGCTTGAGTAAAAATGGCATCGGTGCCGAACATGAAATCAAAGCGTCCGCCGAAATCCCATTTATTGCCTTCCGACACCACGGGGCGGCGCATGAACAGGTTTAATTGGTTCAGTTGAAAGCGATTGGCTTGGTCTGCAAAAATGACCGGGCCGTTATAGCCGCCTGATTGACTGGGATTGAATGTGGCGCCGCCATGAATCCAGCCGCCGAATTCCAGTTTTTTATAGGTTAGAAATTTTCTCAGCTCATTAGCGTAGAGATTTTCAGTATCCATGAAAAAAACGGAAAAATAACAAGCAATGGTTAACAATAACCATTTTGAATATATCGAACGGCCTTGCATTGGGAAAATGTATGTTTAAAAATGTTTTAATCGGTGGCGCGTGATTCCGAAGTCAATGGGAAGCGGTATTTCTGACACGATATTCTCGTTGCTGCTACAGCATGACAAGACCGTGGTTACTCCAATTCAGCGGGGCGCACATTATAACCACAAAGCCCGCATCGATAAATCATAAATCGGTATAGAAAGCCGATGTCACGCAGCCGGATCGATTACTGGCGGCATGCTGCGCCGGTTGATGTTAAAGAAAGCGCAACCAGCTTTGAGGATGCCGCCATTTCAAATTGCGGTAGGCACGGCAGATGGGGTACAGAATGATCAGCGCCAGCAACGTGATCGCGTAGGTTTGTTCCAGGCTGCCGCGTTCAAACAAAGGCTTCAGTGCCGTCAGCACGGCGAAGTGGGCGAGATAGAAGAATAACGCGGTTTGCCCGAATACCAGCACGGGGCCATTGGGGTGGATGGTTTTTTTCCATGACTCCAGGCGCATCAGCAACGATAGCATGATCGCCATCAGACCCAGTTCCAGCAGTGTGTACGCTAAACTGGGCGGATATTTGCTGACGTGCAGCCAGTGCACCAGAGTGTTGCCTTCCAGGTGCATGAATAGATTACCGTAGCCGTCCAGGCCGCGGATCACCACAAATAACGTCAATGCAAACCAGCCGCAGGTCATCAGCAGGCGCTCCGGTTTCCATGCAGCGGATTGCTGGACAATGAGCCTTTCGCCGAATACCCAGCCGAGCATCATGATGCCGAGCCACGGCAGCGCGGGGTATAACACCGAATACTTTTCACCGAACACCGGGGCAAAGGTGATGGCCAGCCAGAAAGGAACCTCGCCACCCGGCTGCCACAGTGACATGAGCAGTAATTCGCCACCGGCGGCGATCACAATCGCCAGCCAGAAAACAGTGCCAGCGCCGAGACGTTGCAGATGCACCATCAGCATCATGCTGATGCCGATGGCGTACAGCACTTGCAGCACCGGTTTGCCGCCAATCAGCGAGAACAGCGCGATGTCGAGTAATGCGATGAAGGCGCCGCGCAGCAGTAGCTCGCGGTCAATCGCGGCGGTGCTCATGCCTTGTTGTTGCCGCTGGAAATTGCTGATGGCGATCGAGGTGCCGGCGAGAAATATAAACGTGGGTGCACAGATATGGGTGACCCAACGGGTGAAAAACTGATCGGCTGCGAACTGAGCACCCGGTTGGTAGAGTAAAACCGAATCGGCGAAAATGCGCTGGCTGTTGAAAAACCACGAGGTATGATCGAGTGCCATCAGAATCATGACGATGCCGCGCAGCCAGTCGATGGCGGCGATGCGTTGCGCGTTTTTATCGAGTGGCATGGTTGCGGATTGGCAGTAATTACAGCAGAACCAGATTGTTCCTGTGAATCAGTTCCGGTTCGTCGACATAGCCCAGGATCGCTTCGATTTCACTGCTGGGCTGTTTCAGGATTTTTTGCGTTTCCACGGCGCTGTAGTTGATCAACCCGCGTGCGATTTCGCGGCCGTCGGAGTCCAGACAGGAAACCGTTTCACCGCGTTCGAATTCACCATTGACGTCAGTCACGCCAATCGGCAGCAAACTTTTGCCGTCATCGATCAGGGCTTTGACCGCGCCTGGGTCAAGCGTGACGTAACCGCGCACTTGCAGATAATCGGCGAGCCATTGCTTGCGCGCCGCCAGCACCGGTAATTTGGCGACAAAACGGGTACCGATGGCTTCATCCTGGCTTAGGCGCACCAGCACGTTGTCTTCGTGCCCGGAAGCAACGATTGTGTCCGCACCGCTGCGTGCCGCGCGTTTGGCCGCGATCACTTTGGTTTGCATGCCGCCGCGGCTGATGGCGCTGCCGACGCCGCCGGCCATTTTTTCCAGCGCCGGGTCGCCGGCGTGGACTTCGGGTAACAATTTCGCATCCGCATTCTTGCGCGGATCGCTGGTATACAAACCGGCTTGATCGGTCAGAATCACCAGCGCGTCGGCTTCCACCAGATTGGTAACCAGAGCCGCGAGCGTGTCGTTATCGCCAAAGCGGATTTCATCGGTGGCGACGGTATCGTTTTCGTTGATGATGGGGATGATGTTGAATTTCAGCAAAGCCGTCAGTGTGGAACGGGCGTTCAGGTAACGCTTGCGATTGGATAGATCTTCATGGGTCAGCAGCACTTGCGCGGTTTGCAGGCCGTATTGCGAAAAGCTCGAAGCGTAGGCTTGTGCCAATCCCATTTGGCCCACGGCGGCCGCTGCTTGCAATTCATACAGTGCAGTAGGGCGGCTTTCCCAGTTGAGCCGTTGCATGCCTTCGGCAATCGCGCCGGAAGAAACCAGGATGATTTCCTTGCCCATTTGCTTGAGTGTGGCGATTTGCGCCGCCCAGCCGGCCAGTGCGGCGTGGTCGAGTCCTTTGCCTTGATTGGTGACCAGGCTGCTGCCTACTTTGATGATGATGCGGCGTGCTTGCTTTAACATGGATTCGCTAGTTCGTTTTCCGGAATCGGGTTTTCAGGTTGTGGCGGTAGATGCTGCTCCAGATATTCCATGATGGCGTACGTCAGAAGCTGGCAGCCTTCGCTCGTCAATGCCGAAATGATGAAGTATTTGTCTTGCCATCCCAGTTTTTCCACAAACTGACGACAGATTTCGTCGCGTTCGTCTTCCGGCATCATGTCGGTTTTGTTCATCACCAGCCAGCGCGGTTTTTGATACAGTGCTTCGTCGTATTTTTTCAGCTCTTCAGCGAGTGCTTGGGCTTCATGCACGAGATCGGTATCTTCATTCGGCGGCATCATGTCGACCACATGCAGCAGCAGCCGGGTGCGAGTCAAATGTTTCAGGAAGCGATGCCCTAGTCCTACACCTTCGGCCGCACCTTCGATCAGCCCAGGGATATCGGCCATGACGAAACTGCGGTTCTGGTCAACGCGCACCATGCCGAGGTTCGGTTGCAAGGTGGTGAACGGATAATCGGCTACTTTCGGGCGTGCGGCCGATACTGCGCGGATGAGCGTGGATTTTCCAGCATTCGGCATACCGAGTAAGCCGACGTCGGCGAGCACCTTGAGTTCCAGTTTCAGCTCGAGTTCCTGGCCGGGCTCACCGAAGGTGAATTGCCGTGGTGCGCGATTGGTGCTGGATTTGAAGTGCAGATTGCCGATACCGCCGTTGCCGCCTTTGGCTAGAAGAATTTTTTGCTGGTCATGCACCAGATCGGCGACGACTTCACCGGTATTGATATCCTTAATCAGCGTGCCGACCGGCATACGCAGAATGATATCTTCGGCGCTTTTTCCATAGCGATCCGAGCCTTGACCGTTTTGGCCATTCTTGGCGCGGTGAATGCGGGCGAAGCGGTAATCGATCAAGGTATTGATGTTGCGGTCGGCTACGGCAAATACGCTGCCCCCTCGGCCGCCATCGCCGCCATCGGGCCCGCCCTTGGGGATATATTTCTCGCGCCGGAAGCTGGCGACGCCATCACCGCCTTTGCCCGCCAATACCTGGATAACCGCTTCGTCTATGAACTTCATAAGTAACTGGTTAATGATTCCTTGCTGTTTTTACGGCATCCTGCAAACAAAAAAGCCCCATCGGTTGCGACAGGGCTTTTTAAGTAAATCAGGTGTATTTGTTTTTTACGCAGGTATTACGCTTGCTACTTTGCGTCGTAATGCACCCTTGATACTGAAATTCACTGTTCCCGTCACTTTGGCAAATAAAGTATGATCTTTACCGATGCCGACATTCTCTCCCGGGTGAACCTGCGTGCCGCGCTGTCTGATGATAATCGATCCGGCTGAGATCAATTCACCGCCGTAGCGTTTAACACCAAGCCGTTTTGAGTGTGAATCGCGTCCGTTTCTAGAACTTCCGCCCGCTTTCTTATGTGCCATTTATTGCTCCTTAAGCCTTAAGCTGAAATACCGGTGATTTGTATTTCAGTATAATTCTGCCGGTGACCTTGATGCTTTTGGTAGTGTTTGCGACGGCGCATCTTGAAAATGCGAATTTTGTCGTGACGGCCTTGACCAAGAACCGTCGCACTGACTTTGGCGCCACTGATAAGCGGTGTGCCCACGGATACTTTGTCACCATCAGCCACCATCAATACCTGATCGATAACGAGCTCACTGCCATTTTCCACTTGCAGTTGCTCCACCTTCAGTTTCTCACCCACTTGAATTCGATACTGTTTACCGCCGGTTTTTATGACCGCATACATAATTAACTCCATGCTTCCCTTTTACAGAACCGCGAATTATACATAAATAGCCTTTGATTGTGGTGGAAAATTTCATGCAATTTATCATTATGCTTGACACTTGGGCGTCGTCATTCCTAACATAGCGTTTTCTACAAGGTATTATTGTGTCAATCGAAAATATTAGAAGCTTCATCGCGCAAGACATGAACATCGTTGACGATGTGATTCGCGCAAAATTGCATTCTCATGTCCTTCTGATTCGCCAGGTTAGTGAATATATAATTGATAGCGGAGGTAAGCGGCTACGCCCTGCATTGGTGATTTTATCGGCGGGCGCGTTTGGGTATAAGGGTAAATTTCATTACAACCTCGCAGCGGTTGTCGAGTTTATCCATACCGCAACTTTGCTGCATGATGATGTGGTCGATGAGTCGGAACTACGGCGCAATAGAGAAACCGCCAATGCATTGTTTGGCAATGCCGCCAGTGTTCTGGTAGGGGATTTTCTTTATTCCAGGGCATTCCAGATGATGGTGGAAGTCGACAACATGCGCGTAATGCAGGTCTTGGCGGACGCTACCAATACGATTGCCGAAGGGGAAGTCCTGCAGCTGCTCAATTGCCGCGATCCGCAAGTGACGGAAGAAAACTATCTGCAAGTCATTCGTTATAAAACCGCCAAATTGTTTGAAGCAGCAAGCCGGTTAGGCGCGATTCTCGGTGGTGCGACGCCGGAAGAAGAAAATGCCATGTCGATTTACGGTATGCATTTGGGCACAGCATTTCAACTTATTGACGACATGCTCGACTATACCGGCAACAATCAAGATATCGGCAAGAATCTGGGTGACGATCTGGCCGAAGGAAAACCGACATTGCCGCTTATTTATGCCATGCGTGTGGGTACCCCGGAACAAGCCGGCATTATCCGCAGGGCGATTGAAAATGGCGGGGAAGAGGGGTTTCAGCCCGTCCTTGATGTGATCCAGAAAACCGCAGCACTGGATTATGCGCGGAAATGCGCCGAGGCTGAGATTGTAACCGCGACCGCTGCGATAGCATCCTTGCCGGATTCGGAAAACAAAAAATGCCTTATGCAATTGGCGGATTTCGCCATTACCCGCAATCATTAAAAAACATGAGAAATTGTTGTGCTGATTAACTCGTGATCACCCTATGGATTTTGAAGGAAGTGTTTTTTCTCTTCTATCGATCAAGGTTGTTTCAACTACGGTATATGCAACGCAACATTTTTTTGTGTTTCCACTCCTGAGTTTTATCCGTTTTTCCATCAAAATTATTTTGATCTGATCAAATTATTATTTTATATTTCATATTCTATTGATAGGGAATAAAACCCCGGTTAATCGATCATTTGCCACGGCAAAAAATTGTTATGCTGATCCGGCTATGGCAATTAAATCCGGATTGGCAGGTTATTGATGCGCGGCAATGCGAATGCAATACACTCAATAAATCAGATTGATGCCATAAAGGAAGTATCAGAATCAATATGGGTAAATTAATTTTTTACGTACTGATCGCACTGCTGATTTATTGGATAATCAGAAGCCGCCGCCCCAAGCAGGAAAAGCATGAAGCTTCACCGGAATCTGTTGAGGATATGGTGAATTGCGCGCAATGCGGTGTTTATCTGCCGAAAAGTGAAGCTATCCATAGTCATACTAAATATTTTTGTAGTCACGAGCATTGTGACTTGTATATAAAATCTTCAACTTGAGCCGATTTTTGTGTCAACTTCACGATACCTCTCACCCCATAAACATTCATTATCTTGGCCGCTAGAATCAGGCACAACGGCGGCTGATTATACTGGTCAATACTGGCGTTCTCTCTATTATTTCAATTGCTTCCGCTTTGTGATCGGCAGTGGTCTATTGATTGTCTCATGGCAATCCGGATTCGCGAACCTTGGTTCTTATCACTATCAGCTGTTTTTATATGCCGGCATTGGCCATGTGCTTTTCAGCGGCTTGTTCATGCTGCTGATCAGGTTGCGTTTTCCTGGTTTTAACCGGCAACTGGCGATCCAGGTCATCAGCGATATCGTGTTTTTCTCGCTGATGCTTTATGCCAGTGGCGGTTTACATAGCGGTTTGGGTGTTTTATTACTGGTATCGTTGGCTGGAGCGGGTCTTATCAGCCGTGGTCGCTTGGCGCTGTTTTTTGCTTCTATTGCGACGATCAGCTTGCTGCTGCAGGAAACATACTCCTTATGGACGGTTGATCATTACGCTGCGCAATATTCGCAGGCAGGCTTATTGAGTATGGCGTATTTTGCCGTTGCCTGGCTGGCGCATCGATTGGCCAAATATACCTTGGCCAGTGAACAGCTGGCCAAAGAGCGCGGCATCGATCTGGCGAATATGGCGCAAGTCAATCAATTGGTTATTCAAGACTTGCAGGAAGGTGTATTGGTTGTCGATCAATATGGTTATATCCGGCAGCGCAATGCCTACGCGGAACGGTTGTTTGATCTGAATGTATCTGCGGGTAAAGCGGAACGGCTCAAATTATCCGATTGTATGCCCGAGTTAGCCAGCCGTTTTACCAGCTGGCAGGGTGATAGCAGTATCAGTTTCGATTTGCTGCGCCTAGCCCATAGTAACGCCCTGGTGCGGACGCGTTTTCTTCCAATACAAGCGGATTCCCGCAACGGCGTTGTTATTTTCCTCGAGGATATGGGGCGCATACAGGCGCAGTTACAGCAGTTAAAACTTGCCGCCTTAGGACGTCTGACGGCTAACATTGCCCATGAAATCCGTAATCCGCTGTCCGCTATCAACCATGCGGCTGAATTGTTGGAAGAAGAACAGCTTGAGAGCAATACAGATCCCCGTCTTGTACGCATCATTTGTGATAATACCCGGCGTTTAAACAAGATCGTCCAGGATGTGCTGCAGTTAAACCGGCGTAATATTGCAAAGCCTGATTTGATTGATTTGCATGAGTTTATGCGAAAATTTCTTGAGGAATTTTGTCATGCGGAAAAAATGGACGGGAATGTGTTCGTGTTGAGAAATTCCAACCAACACTGGGTAAGTTTTGATCGCGATCATTTGAATCAGGTGCTCTGGAATTTATGCCGCAATGCGTGGAGACACTGCTGCAAACAGGCGGCTAGCGTCCGCATCGAGTTATCCACGGCCAATGAAAATAATGTCTGCCTGGATATCGTGGATGATGGTCCGGGTATCGATCCGCAACAGGTGAAGCAGATTTTTGAGCCGTTTTTTACCACGGCTGCCGGAGGTACCGGTCTGGGTTTATATATTGCGCGCGAATTGTGCGAAACCAATCAAGCCTCGCTGGATTACATTGAAGGTTCCAGCGGCGGACATTTCCGTATTATTTGCCAAAGTAATCAATCATGTCTGTAGATAGCGAACGATCCGTCAATTCCCATAGAAAAACCGCTTCTCCGCATATTCTGATTGTGGATGATGAACCCGATATTATCGAATTACTTGAATTGACGCTGGCTCGCATGGGAATGGATGTTTCCAGTGCGCAGTGTATTGGCGACGCCAAGCAGTTGCTGCAATCCCGGCAATTTCAGTTATGTTTGACCGATATGCGTTTGCCGGATGGAGATGGGCTGGAGCTGGTTAAATATATTGCACAGCATTGCGCGGATTTGCCGGTCGCCGTGATCACTGCGCATGGCACCACGGAAAATGCCGTGGCTGCGCTTAAAGCCGGTGCCTTTGATTATTTACCCAAACCGGTTTCATTAAAACAATTGCGGGATCTGGTCAAATCAGCTTTGAGCCTGCCGCCGATGCAGACTGAATCGGCAGTGCAAGTCAGTCAGCGTGTGTTATTAGGCGAATCTGCGCCGATGCTTCAGCTGCGTGCAACGATTGATAAACTTTCCCGTAGTCAGGCTGCGGTTTACATCAGCGGTGAATCAGGTAGCGGAAAGGAACTTGCAGCCAGAATGATTCATGAGAGGAGCGCGCGTCACACACAGCCTTTTGTCGCCGTCAATTGCGGTGCGATCCCGGAGAATTTGATGGAAAGCGAGTTTTTCGGGTATAAGAAGGGCGCCTTTACCGGTGCGGAAAAAGATCATGACGGTTTTTTTCTGGCAGCGAATGGCGGTACTCTGTTTTTGGATGAAGTCGCCGATTTGCCATTGACGATGCAGGTCAAACTGCTCAGGGTGATACAGGAAAAACAAGTCAGGAGAATCGGTGAGACACAAGAAAAAAGTGTCGATGTGCGCATCATTAGCGCCACACATAAAAAACTCAACCTGTGCGTCGAGACCGGGCAATTCCGCCAGGATTTGTACTACCGGCTGAATGTGATCGAATTGAATATGCCGGCGCTACGCGAAATGCGCGAAGATATTCCGCTGATCGCAGAAGCCGTGCTGGCCAAGCTATGCCGGGAAGCGGGGCGGTCAGATTGTAGTCTGAAGAAAGACGCGCTGGCACTGCTCAAGAGCTACGATTATCCGGGCAATGTGCGCGAGCTGGAAAATATACTGGAGCGGACACTTGCACTGTGTTTTGACACGGAAATCGGAAAAGAAGATTTGCAGTTGCCGCATAAAGCAAAAGAGACTCCGCAAATTGCCATGATCAAGCTTCCTGCCGATCTGGAACAGAATCTGCCGCTGCAGGATTTTCTCGATAGGCTGGAGAGAGATTCCATCGTCAAGGCATTAAATGAAAACCGGTACAACCGCACCAAAGCGGCCAAGATTCTGGGGATTACGGTCCGTTCGCTGCGTTACCGGATGGAGCGTTTAGGATTAAATGACAGAGCGTAGCGGATTAAATCGCCCATCAAGTCTTTTTTCTTAATCCAGGAGACACAATTATTATCGCCGCTGTAAGGTGATTATGTATCCGTAGCTTGGGGAAGCGTTGATTAATTCAACGAACGTGATGAAGGGCGAGGCGCACGGAACGCAACAACCGAGACATATCAATCTGATAGGCGAGGAGTGAGTACCGCGCAACGAAGCAATTCGTTCGTGCAGTCAATTAATCAGCGCTTCCTTAGGAAATTTACTGATTGGACCAGTATCTGAGTATTCTATCCTTATCAAAGTACAAATAAGTTCCGGTTCCAATGCCAATGAAGTCGGATCCGACAATGATGGAGTCCGCTCCGGGAATATGGTATTCCCAGGTATCTCCGCTCGAGCTTTTGCGGGTTCTATAACACCACTTGCAAGGAGATCCCCAGGAAGCAATCACTTGCTCCTGCGTCATGCCTACGGCGAGCTCCTTAAGATTGATCGCTCTGCGAATTTCTTCCGGCAGATTGTTGTCTGCTAAAACTTCCTGCTGGATGCGATTGTCTCTTACCGCGCTACATCCACTCAGTATTAGGACTGTTGCAATCACTGTAATAGCGAATCTCTTATTCATAAAGAAAATTATCCATAACTGGATCAAGTGACAGATTGGCAATTTTAGGTTTCATAGTGAAATAAGGAGCGTTTTTTTATTATATGACGACTAATGTTGAAGTCTTTTTAAATTGAATAATTAACAGTATGATAGTTTAAAAATTTCAAAGGAATATTTTTAATGATATACATAATATCCAGATTTACCTTGCTTGTTGTTCTATCATTACTTTTTTCGTTTCAAGCGCATGCGCGTGAAACAATAACTGCCGACGTTTATTTTAACAGGGCTGGCACGAAGATTCTAAGCGGTGTTGCTAATGTGGCTACCGGTTGGATGGAGTTGCCGAAAAATATCTCTTTATGGAACCAAAGAGATCAAAATGCGTTGATTGGTATTACTGAAGGATTGTTATGGGGCGTTTTTCATACGGTTGGCAGGACAGGCAATGGCGCATTGGATCTTGTGACTTTCTGGTTACCCACTTATCCGATTCCGGATCCGCTGTTTGTCTGGGATGATTTCTCAAAAGAATCGGAATATCACGGTTGGCGGATGGGCCGGTGATTTTTAACTAACGCAGATCGTTCGTTTCAGTTTTGGGAAGAAGCACCACAACACGTATCCGGATTTTTGCGCACACGATTTAGCAAACCGCTTTTCTGGTTTGATCGGATTGAGCGGTGGACTGTGGATATGTGTTTACTGATTCAACTGAAAGTACATAGGAAACAAAACGGGAGCTTAAGCTCCCGTTTTGAATTAAATCAAAATAACTACCTTACCAATTATTTTCTACGGCGTGCCGAGAATCCTAGCAGGCCTAAACCAACCAGCAACATAGCGTAGGTTTCTGGTTCTGGAACGGGCGAGACGTACCATGCAGAATTTGGCGAGAAGCTTGTGCCTTGCACATGTAAAGCCAACTCTCCGTTAATCGGGAGATGCGAGCTGCCTAATCCAAAAGCATCCCATGAAACTGTTTCGCCAGTTTTAAGCTTATCGCTTCCACGGCCAAAATCATATCTAAAATCAAAGCTGCCGCCGGGGCCGCCACCGGGGTTTTTGCTAACAGTACTCACGCCACCGCCGGGTACGACTGTTACAGAGCTAGGTGTTAAACCATCTACAGCCATTGCACCGACAAATGCACCAGAGCCAAATGCGCTTAAATTAATATTGTGAAGAAAGAATGACCAGTGTCCGCCACCCAGATCATTGATATCCAAATCTGCAAGGTGCGCTGTTGTGGGGCCGCCGCCGGATAGCAGGTGCCCAAAATGATAAGTTGCTGCTTGGGCACCGCTTCCGATAACAAGAGCGCCCGCTGTGATAATGGACATTGCCAGTTTTCTTAACATCATTTTTACTACCTCCAAAAAATTCTTAAATCAGGTCTTGTGTCACTTTTATCCATCTAGCAATCAACACGTCTTCCTGCTGGTGCTAACAATAACCGCAGGAGCAATCGAAAACAATAGATCACTCCTCCTGATTTATTAGAATTCTTGTCCTAAGTAAAATCAATGCTCACTTAATAAGTGAAAGTACGGTAGTATTTTTTGACTAGGGCGCAACAGGAAGCGGTGCGTTTGTTTGCTATGTATACAAGGCATAGATGCTTGTATCAGCTTTCACAGTCAGTACTTATAAAAACAAAAAAGCACTTAGAATATACATTTCTTAAGTGCTTGATTTGTTTGGTTGCGGGGGCTCGCTCTGACCTTGCCCTTGGACATAATACATCCCTTCGCAAGGACAAAATGGTTGCGGGAGTGCACAACCATCTTAACCTGCTATTTTCCGCAATCGGCCTCTCAGAACGAAATATTACCATATAACCTACAGAAAATAGGAGGTTTTTGCTTTAATTGTGTTCTGACGGCCATTTTTAGATGGTGTGTAAAATGGCAAGCATTAAGGATAAATTTAATGGGAGAAAACCCCTCCCCCCATTCTCAATTCGCTTAACCAAAGAAGAGCGGCAAAAATTAGATCAGCTGGCCCAGGGCACTTCTCTGGCCGAATATATACGCTCACGCATATTTGACGGAAACGCTCCGGTTCACAGAACCAAAGGGCGTTTCCCCGTCAAAGACGAACAGGCTCTTTCACAAATTTTGGGAATGTTGGGGCAGTCCAGAATTCCCAATAATATTAATCAGCTGGCGAAAGCCGCCAACACCGGCTCGCTACCTGTTACGCCCGACACAGAGAAGCAACTCCATGAGGCCTGTTATTCCGTCATCTGGATTCGACGCCAATTGATTCAGGCCCTCGGTTTGAAAGCTGACTAAGATGATCTTAAAGGGATCGCAACGAGGTGGTTCGCGGCAGCTAGCCGCCCACCTCAACAAAACAGAAGAAAATGAGCATGTGGAGCTGCACGAAATTCGCGGCTTCATGGCCGATGATGTTAATGGCGCTCTCCATGAAGCTTATGCTATGAGCCGAGGGACGCGCTGCACCAAATTCTTGTTCTCAGTGAGCCTCAACCCACCTGAGACCGAAAATGTACCCATAGACAAATTTGAAGATGCACTGGGCCGGATTGAAAATAAATTAGGTCTGGAGAATCAACCTCGCGTTGTAGTTTTTCATGAGAAGGAAGGCAGACGCCATGCCCATTGCGTTTGGTCGCGCATTAAGACCGACGAAATGAAGGCCGTCCATTTATCTCACTATAAAAACAAGCTGATGGATGTTTCCAAGCAGCTTTACCTTGAAAACCACTGGGATATGCCCAAGGGGTTCATCGATAAAAATCAGAAAAATCCCCTCAATTACACACGGCAGGAATGGCAGCAGGCCCTGCGCACCAATCAGAATCCCAAAATTATCAAAGCTGCCTTACAAGAAAGCTGGGGCATCTCCGATAGCCGTAAAGCTTTTGAGCACGCCTTGCAAGATAGAGGCTATTACCTGGCAAGGGGAGATAAACGCGGATATGTCGCAGTAGACCTTTATGGCGAAGTCTATTCATTATCTCGCCAGATCGGCGTCAAAAAAACTGACCTCACAAAGAAGCTGGGCGATGCTCAGCATTTACCTTCAATTGAAGAAGCTAAAAACACGATCTCTGGCCGATTGACCCAACAATTCAAGGGCTACAGCGATGAATTGAATCTCAAGCACAAACAAGAGCTACAACCGCTCTTTCACGCAAAGCAGGCGATGACGCAGCAACATCGCAAGGCTCGCCAAGATCAAAAATTTACGCACGAAAACCGCTGGCAGGCTGAAGAACAAGAACGCGCTGCCAGATTACGAAAGGGCTTTCAAGGCCTTTGGGACAGATTAACCGGCGCATATCAGAGAACCTGCACCAAGAACGAAAAAGAAACTCAAAAAGCGTTTCTGCGAGATAAGGAAGAAAAAGAAACCCTGATCACGAAGCAGCTCACCGAGCGCAGGAGGCTCCAATCACAATTCAAGGATTTACGCCAGAAGCAAGTTAAAGAACGAGCTGATCTTTTTGCCGGTATGAACAAACATTACAAAAATATTGATCGCCAAGATGAAATCAGGAAGCTCTACGAACAAGAAAAAATCAGAATACAGAGGACAATCAAAGATAAGGAAACGACGGATTATGATCCTGAAATTTAAGCCAACATTCAAGCTTTAAAAAGAGATTTTATCTGAGTAGGGAGAAAACATTGTGAAAAAATCAAAAAGAAAAAAGTTTATTCCTCTATTTCTTGTTCCCAAAGTGCGAAAACGTCATGTCCTGCCCATTTTTCAAGAACATGAAACACTCTGGAAGCTGTTTGCTGAAGGCGTACTCAGAAACCGATTTTTTCATGAAGAGATAATTAAGCGAGGGCCAAAATGCCTGGCCTGTGATCGTCACTTCAATGGCGAAAACGCTGCCGTATCTTCCAAAATTGAAAAGCATCATCATTGTTATCTGCGACTCTGCATCGGAAAACTTCTACCCCCAGATTCTGATGACATTTACAGGCAAGCCAAAGATGGCGAATTTCCGCTGGTTCCCGATTGCCGACGCTGCAAAGCAGAAAATCCAGAATATTATCAGGGGTGCATAAAGAAAATTTTCCCTGTCCACGGTAAGTGCCATGAGGACATTCACGAGCTGGAAAAGGCGCTCTTCACAAACCTCAAAAAGAAATTGCGGGCTGATTTTTTGTCAGCTGTAAATCCACAAAACTCCTGCACGACTTCCCCAAGTTAGCCAAATAGACAATTAAAATGGCTGGCGCAGAAGATGCAGATGAGTTCTGGATCACTGGAACTGGCGCAACGCCTGATGCGCCACAATCGTATCGAAATACCGTATCGAATATATTTTTAATGCACAAAACGCCATAAATCTTGACACGCATCTTTTTTACCATCTTTCCGCGTCGAAATTTAACGATATTTCACAAAAAATCCCTTAAAAGACTCAATCTTTCAAGACTATAGAAAATCCTGCTTCGAGAAACTTGATTCTTTTCTTGTTTAATGATACGTATCGTAGCACTAATGATTTTTGAAGGGGATTTTCGTCATGGCCGCGCCGGATGTGAACAGCAGTTTTAGCAAAAGCGCAAAAGCAGGCTTGCTCGCACTCGCCATGGTAGCCATGCCCTTCGCCGCCGCCAACGACGCACAGGCGCAGCAGCCTGTAGAAATCGCCCAATCTGTGCAATTTGCTGCCAATAAGGCACGCGGCGATAATTTTCTCAGTCGCGCAGGCGATTATTCTAAAGGGCGCAAGGTAGTTGGCATAGCTATTACGGTTGGCGGTGATGTCCCATCCCATGTGACACTCCAGCAAGTAGGGGAGCTAGCGAAAGCGAAAGTTGAGAGCTTTAAAGCACCCGCTGAATATTTCGTAGAAAGAAATCCAAATCCTAATGCTGGAACTTCAATGATGTATTTTATTGACGGAGAACCTTGGTCCAATGCCATGAGCTATAGAGAAGGCCTTGACAAAGCTGAAACCGTTGCGGCAGAAGCGTGGCTAACTTTCATGACGAAAAAAGAAACCTTGGCTTCTGCACCACAGGCCACGTTACAACGTTAACCAAAAGGTTTAGTGCTGGGCTTTGGTTGAGAACTATCACTTGTAGCAAATAGCTCTCCTAGGCTTGAATCCTTCGAGTTGGATTCCCGAACAGAGTTTGTGGAAGCCTCTAGAAAAGTACTTGCCAAACCATCTTCTTTAACCAAATCCTTTGCTTTATATGCAACTTTTTCGCTAACTTCAATTTTCTCCCCGGCCTTCACGTCAGCGATCGCTTCCCGCGCTTGCGATTTTAAAACATCAGCTTTTTCTTTGTTTAACTTTAACCATTCCTCAACACGCGGTTCTTCATCAAGCTCCGACACATGAATTTCACCATTTTCTATGCGACGTTTAATGGCAAGAGCGATCTGATGCCTGCGCTCTTCTTCATTTTCAATAGCCAGAAGTCGCTCTGCCTCCTCTTCCTCCAGATAGCGTCTGGCCAAATCTTCAGCGAAGTTTTTGCCGTATTTCGCTGCCAGGCCATCCTCGATCCCACGCAGGCGATCCTGAATATCCTGTAGCATTCTAATAAACCGCAGGTTTTCATCCTGCTTGCGTCGTTCTTCCTTTTCTTTCTCAGCCATAGCCCGCACTGTATCAGCCACTGACCCAAGCTGCACGCTGACCTGATTTGCGCCGAGCGTTCCATCCTGCACAGCCGCCGCGAAATTATGCCGCAGAAGATTTCCATCGCTGTTCGCAAGATCAAAAACGGCGGCATCCGCATTGATAACGGGCCGCGCCTCGGCATCGGCATCAAGGCCTTTCAGGTTCTCCAAAACGGCGGCCTCCGGCCATTGCGCCTTGAGGCTGCCTTTCTGCGTCAAATCCGTCCCTGTCGTCGTCCCCGGCCCGAAAGCCATGGCCGTTCCCCCTTTATGTGTTCCAGAAACCAGTCTCTCCCCGTGTGGAGGGGGTGACCGGCCCCTGCTTCAATCCCCTGTTTGGTCAGGTTGAATTATTTTGTTATGCGCTTTTATATTGTTGCCGCGCACCAATCCTGATCCAGTTCGAGTGTAGGAGATTATCGTGAAGAAAAGGTAAATATGTAAATAGTTAAAATTTGAATAAAGTTTTATATAAATTCGAGATATTTCAGCGGCTATGAAATTTATGGTAAGACCAGCAATTCCAATATCCCGAATTCATTCCGTTATTGGGTTTCTGGTATTCCGTTTAGGGA
This sequence comes from Nitrosomonas sp. Is24, assembly GCF_033063335.1. NCBI lineage: Bacteria > Pseudomonadati > Pseudomonadota > Betaproteobacteria > Nitrosomonadales > Nitrosomonadaceae > Nitrosomonas > Nitrosomonas sp. Is24. The sequence continues at coordinate 1,071,434 of NZ_JAWJZG010000001.1, forward strand.
ATAACTGGTGCTGCGCCCGCCACCGACATCTTTAATCAGAATGCCGCGTTCCATCAGATCAAGAATATCCCGCAGGGCCGTATCCTGAGAACATTTGGCCATCTTCGCCCATTTTGAGGATGTAAGTTTGCCTTCAAACCCACCCAGCACCTTGTTCAGCATCAAGCGCTGGCGATCATTGAATGGCACATCCTTATGACTCTGCCAAAACCGGGCTTTGTGGAGCACGCTGCCCAGCGTTTCTTCCGTGCTGCTGATTGCACGGTCAAGGCAATTTAAAAACCATTCCAGCCAGGGTGTGATATCGAGGTCACCTTTTTGAGTTTTTTCCAGCATATCGTAATAGGCTTTTCGTTCCTGCCGGATTTGTGCCGACATGCTGTAAAAGCGTTGCGAGCTTTGTTCTGATCGTGCCAATGCCATATCGGCAATCGCACGTGCGATACGTCCGTTGCCATCCTCGAAAGGATGAAGCGTGACAAACCACAGGTGGGCAATGCCTGCCTTGAGAACGGCATCCGTATCGTCCTTGCCATTAAGCCACTTCAGGAACATATCGGTTTCTTTTTTAAGGCGCTTGGCGGCAGGAGCTTCAAAATGTATCCGCTCTTTTCCAAGAGCGCCGGATACCACCTGCATCGGCCCGCTTGAATCATCGCGCCATTGCCCGATGATGATTTTATGCATGCCACTATAACCAGTCGGGAACAAGGCTGCATGCCACCCAAACAGACGCTCAGTGCTAAGTGGTTGCGCGTAATTTTGCGTCGCATCCAGCATCATATCGACAATGCCATCAATATGGCGGTCAGTGGGTGCTAACGCGCCAATGTCCAACCCTAGCCGCCGGGCAATAGATGAGCGAACCTGGTCATGATCCAGAATTTCGCCTTCAATTTCGGAAGATTTCAGCACATCGAGCGTCAGGGTCTGGAGCGTGGCTTCCGCTTGTAAGGGAAATCCCAAAGCTTCCATCCTGCCAATCAGACGTCCCTGCCGGTGACGCACAGACGCCAGCAAACCGGACAATTTTTTATGATCCCAGCAGAAATCAGGCCATTCAGGCAATTCATGGATATAGCGATTCATTCTACGCACCTCATGCGGAGATTATGCGCCATATTCTCCGCATTTTGCAACTGCAATAACCGCATCTTATGCGGATATTATGATGGCTATTCGCCGCATCTGCTTATGTTTCTTGCATGAATCCAGCGATTGCGAGAATATTCTTCAGAGGAGCAGGATTTAAAATTGGCAGGGCATGGATATAGAATCGGTCACAATATCTGATGAACTGCAACAGTATCTTCAGGACTTGAAAAGCTCAAGCGGTGCTGGCGCTTCATCCATGTTACGTGGTGCAAATGACCGCCCAAAAGGTCTTGATGCCGCGATGGTCAATCGCTGGCTCAGTGGCAAGACGAGAACGGCACGATCTGATCATTGGAATTATGTGATCAAGCGTTGGTCGGAGATGCCGAAATGGATGAAGATTACTCCCGAAATTCGAAGGGCGCTTCAACTTGAACATGAACGAACGGGCATCGGCGCAATAGCTCTTCTCAATATTGCAGGATCACTGAATGGCGCAATCAAGCCCAGCGCAATCGATCATTGGTTGGCTGGTGTCCGTAACAAAGCGCCGGAAGAACATGTTCACTTTGTCTTGAACGCTTGGCGCATGCTTCCTCCGATGGAATGGATCAGACTTACGCCGCAACACCTCTCCGATTTAGCCGATTTGCGCAATCGCTTGCACCTCAATCCCCGCATATTGGTACGACACGCAAGCGATTGCCCCGGTAATCTTAATGAGAACAAAATTTATGACATCCTGGGCGGACGTTATAAACAAATTCGCAAAACTCATTTTGATTTCTTAATGGGCTTGTTATCGGGGTAGAAAGCGCCCCATCAATTCACAAACTGAACGTTCGCCTGAAACCACCAAGGTTTCCGCGACTTTTTTAGAAAATCATTCTGTTGAGAAAGGGTTCAAAAACTGTCTGCTCCATAGCAATTTCTTGTCTACCTCGCTGAGTTCAGCTTCTTCACACACGCCATCCCAATGCCGTTTAATTGCAGAAATCATCTTTTCAAAAATGGCGCGTGCTTGTACTTCGGAAAGCAGAAAGTTATGAGCGGTCTCAAGGCAGGATTTTAACTGGCTAAGATTATTATTGCCGGATATGAGCATAGCCTGTGAGGCTTCATTACCAGTGCGGCCTTGCGGACAGATATCATAAGCCGGTGTAAGGGTCAGTTCTTTGCCATTCCAGAATGCGGCATGATTTCGTGCATGATCATCCGTGTTACCACAAAGAATGTTAAAGACGAGCCGTGAAAATACTTCTTCAAGTGTCGCTTTCGGATCAGTAAAACGATGGCGGATAATTTCTGCAAATGTTTCATAGCTTGCGTAACGAGCCATCATGTCATCAAGACCAAGCAGTGTCAGCGCAGAGACCATTGCTTTACGCGACCAGCCTTGATCTTTCTGTTTGCGGTCAAAGCGCTCTATCAAAAGCACATCTTTATTGGCAGCCTTGATGAGCTTTACAGGCGCAACATTCAACCCAGATAGCGCAGCGAGCCGCATAGCAACAAATTCAGCTTTGACAACGCTATACAAGTCAGCGCTGGAAGAAAACTTGGCGACATATTTTTGGCCTTGATCCTGGATTAATGCCTTTGGACGTGCTCCGCCAATGGAACTGCCATGGAAGAGCGCCTGATCCAATTCAGGTGTAAGCGGAACGCCCTTTTCAACCCGTTCAACAGATTCAATAAGCTCTTCCATGCTCACATTGTTTGCTGAGCGCGGTATATACTCGGTTGGCGAGCGCTGAAAATCGAGCGCACCGATACGATCAGAGCCAGATTCCAATAAATAGGTCAATTCATCCAGCTCGCCTGTATCCGTGCTTACACCCTTGCGTCCCAATTTTTTGTTGATAATGACGCGTCGTCCCCACGCATCGGGTGCTGCATCCCGGATACAGCCAGGCATGGTCAAGCCTTCGTGTAGGGGCAATACTCCTGCTTTTAAAGGCAATTCCGGCTCGTAAATTGCAATGGCTGGTTTTTTGTCATGAGCACGCTCAAGGTAGCTCTTACCATAGTTAAATAAGATATTGCCGTTATCAGCTTCGAGCCTTCCTGCAACGACAGGTTCAGTTTCATCCGGCAACCATATCCAGACATAAGCCTCTTTGTCATGACTAGAAATCATCATGCACCGCCTTGGATTTTTTGCGCACGGATTTTGGTAATAACGACAGCTTATCTTCAGTTTGGCGGATGTGCCTGGTCAGCGTAGTTTCATCGGCATCAAACAGCTTTACACCGACGATGATCGCCACTTCGAATACAGCTCCGATCTCGCATTTAAGATCGCCTTTCTCGATACGTTGTAGCAACCCTCTAGAAATACCGGCGCGATCTGCAACCTCTTGAGCGGTAAGTTTTCGTTCTTTTCGCGCAACGCGAATCAACTCTCCAAGGAGGAGAGACGCTTCACGACTATAACGCGAGTAAGTTCGTGTAATTGATTTTGGCATCGCTTTATTTTGGTTCATATATAGATCATAAAACGCTTTTATGATCATTCTGTGAACCACCATAATAGCTATTGAGTTCTATGTCAAGAAAACTTTGATCTTTATATAGATCATAAGATAGTTTAATGACCTATATAAAGATCATTCTAGTGCGAAAGATGCTAACTAATGGGGGATATTGTTCTTCTCATAACAGTCTACTAGGGTCCAGACCCATTAATTTTCAGGATTCCCCAAATTGTTAAAAGATGATTCAATCTTTCAAAGAGGAGGATTGGCGATGTCTGATTTATTCTGGTTTACAGATGCGCAATGGTCGCGGATTGCGCCGTTATTGCCTAAGAATACACGCGGCATGAAACGCGTTGATGATCGCCGCGTCATGAGCGGCATAGTTCATGTGTTGAAATCCGGTGGCCGTTGGAGTGATGCGCCTGCGGATTACGGCCCAAAGAAAACCCTGTACAATCGCTTTGTTCGCTGGTCTGAGCGCGGCATATGGCAGAATATTTTCTCTAATCTTTCCGGTGTTGAGGGGATACCGGATCGTTTGATGATTGATAGCTCCAGCATCAAAGTTCACCGTTGCGCTCGCGGCGCAAAAGGGGGGCCTTGGCCCATGCCATTGGTCGCAGCAAGGGTGGGCCGAATACAAAAATCCATGCGGTGACGGATGGATTGGGCAGACCTTGCGTTATTTTCCTGACTGCCGGAAATGTTCATGATTGTAAGGTTGCAAAGCCCTGCCTTGATGCGATGCCGCCCTCACAAGAGGTTCTTGCTGATAAAGGCTATGACAGCAAAGATTTACGCGACTGGCTGAATGATCGCGGCACCCAGGCCATCATCCCCTCACGATCAAACCGAAAATCGCCCTATACCTATGATAAAACCCTCTACAAACAGCGTAATATCATCGAACGTATGTTTTGCAGGCTGAAAGATTATCGGCGCATCGCAACCCGATTTGATCGTAATGTACAAAACTTCCTCTCCGCCATCTGTCTCGCCGCTTCTGTCATATGGTGGATTTAATGAGTCTGCACCCTAATAGCATGAGCCCTCAAACTCATCCCTTCCAGACAGAAAGGCCAGCGCTTTCCCCACAAATATTCAGAATCATCGAACTTCATGGTTTGTAATTATTTTTCAGGAAATTGCCGAAAAATAATCATATTTCAGAGTTTGTCAGCGCTTTTCAGGAAACATACCGCACTCTGTGCGGCAAAATTCAGAAAAACTAAGTGCGCAGCACACTCTTTCAAGCTGAACCGACGACTTGTCGGTCTCTTTAACACCTACCTGCCAAAGCTGGCAGGTAATCGCCGCCGAAAACTGCAAGGTTTCGGCGGCGCGATTTTTTCGCCTCAAGAAAAAAGCGCTGCCGGTTTCAGCCAGCAGCGCATAATTTGCCTTAGTGGTTCCAGAAAATATGAACTTCTTCATATCCTGTTTCTATGGTGAACACATCGCCGTTCAATTCCATATCGCGGCCCATTCTTTCATAATCGATATAGTAAGAAAGGTTTTCAGGAATTTGCGTCGTTTCCTCTGTCAATTCCTCGGCATAATCGGCCAGCGATTTATAACAGCCGCAATAATTTTCTTCTGCGGCTTTTCTGGCCTCGTCCAAATCTCCGCCGAAGTTGTTTAATAGTTCACCGCCAAAATCTGGATATTCATCTATAAAACAAGCGATTTCGTGCGCAGCCTCTATGCCTTCATATTCACCCAAGGCATAACCGGCGAATCCTTCATAGTCATGAATTGCATATTCTTCCGCGAACCCTTCGGGGCTACTCGCAAGCATTTTATTAATTTGCTCTTGAATTTCTTCCAATTCGTCGCAGGCATCAATCCAAACGCCGTGAAGCTTACCATTGTTGTATGCGGCCAAATCTGCAACATAAATTCTGATTTCGGTATTCATAGTCGTTTCTCCTTAAATTCGGTATTGGGGTTCTGAGCAAAGCGCTTTGCCTGGCTCATAACCCCTGCCGACTAGGGCGACTAAGGCGGTGGTGAAAAAGTCCAGAAAAATTGCGGAGGGTCTATTCAAGCGAAGCGCCGAATGGAAACCGTCATTTTTCTTGACTTTGAGGGGACAAGACCCCTCCTGTTTTTATCGTTACAAGCGCACCACATGTGGTGGTGACATCCTCTTTTCTAACAAAAACAAACTGAACTTATGGACAATCATTAGAATAATCAACCTTTTGCTCTTCTTTATGAGAAACGGTCTCATATCAATCTTTTGTAAAATTGATAAAGGCACAAATGATATGCGTATTACATACGGCGCTTACAAGCATATAATCTCTCCCGTATTGCCTCTGACGAGTGCTGTGGCTTATAACCTAATCGTCCACGAAGAATTTAAGAAAATGACAAAAATAGATGATTTCCGGTTGTCTCTATATGAAATTTGCAAGCGCCTTGGTGTTAGCCAAGACAACGTGTATAAATGGATTGAAAAGCATGATATGCCCGCTCACCGCTTATAC
>NZ_JAWJZG010000001.1:1085000-1087500 GCF_033063335.1 Nitrosomonas sp. Is24
TTAACCATCGAATACGACGTGGCCACGGCGAACCCACCCTATACGGACAGTGGAGATTTTGGTCCAGAACTGAAGACATTCATTGAAAATAATTATAAGAAACCACACAAATTTCACACGAATCTTTATGCCGCCTTTATCAAGCGTTGCCATGACTTAACAGTTATGGATGGCAAGGTTGCGATGATCCATCCACATACATTTATGTTTATTAAATCGTTCGAAGGCGTACGTAAATTCCTTATCGATAAATGCCACATTGATGCGATGGTGGATTTTGGCTTGGATCGAGTAAATCTCTTTGGCCCCGGCATCCTATTAGATGCTACTTTCTATGTGCTCGGCAAAGGTCAGAATGACAAGGATGGATTGTATTTTAATCTCACGACAAATCTTCAGGAAAAATTTAAAAAAGGTAAATTCCTTGAGGCTCTTGATGATTGTGTTGCACGTGTTCCAAATGACCGTGTTTATTCCCTTGAGCAAGCTAAGCTAAAGATCATTGAATCATGGCCTTTCATTTATTGGATCTCTGATGATTTTCGATCAAAATTTGAAGAAAAAACAATTGGAGAAGCGGCAGATGTCGCCCTCGGGCTTAAAACAGCAAATAACAATAAATACCTACGGTTTTATTGGGAAGTTGAAAGCGATAACATCTCTCAACAACTGGGCGACAACAAGAAATGGATTGTTTACCTAAAAGGCGGAGCCTTTAATAAATGGGTAGGTAATGAGTGGTTACTTGTTGAATGGGAAAATAATGGACAAAGGATAAAGAATCAGAAGAACTCGCAGCAAATAGAAAAGGGCCTTGGCTTTAAGGCTGGGGTGACCCTGTCAACAAGATCCGTAAAAGGTATTTGTGGACGTGGATTTGTGGAAGATAGATTGTTTGATATGGCTGCGAGTGCGATTATTTATCGTAGCGCAGACGAGGGCCTATATTGGTTAGCATACTCTAACTCAAAACTCTTCAATTATGTTCTTAACTGTCTTAATCCAACAGTAAACAAACAACCAGAAGATTTAAGGCGGTTACCTGCAAAAGTTTCTGTGGAGTGTGATCAGAATACTTCATCGTGCGTCTCGATTAAAAAATACCTTGAGAAAGCAAATTTCCTCAGTCTTCATTTTGATGGCTCACCCCTGATCAAGTGTGCAAATCAACAAGATTTTCGAGGACGAGTAAAGGCATTCTTTAATCTGGAAAATTATCTCATTACTCAAGTCCTCATAAATGAGGCGATAATCAACAATAAAATATTTAAGATATACGACCTAACCGAACATGACAAAGCTATGGTTTTAACTCAAGAGGGTCATAGCATCGGTGGTTTTCCGGTTTCTCCAGAAGCTCGAGATGCTTATTTGACGGAGACCGGAGCGGCTACAAAATTTCCATTGGATGGTGTCCGTGATTTTATCACGGCACTTCCGGAAAAAGAGTTTAGTGCCGAAGTGTCTGATACAATTGGAAGAGAATTCCAAAACTTATACCAGAACAACAACGATCTGGAAGAGTTCTGCATCCGCCATCAGGTCAATCCGATCAATGTCTGGTACTGGTTCAAGCAAAGCAATGTGATACCGCAGCAGCGGATGCACACGCTGGCTATGGAATTTCTGGCGGATATGGTCAGGGAGATCCTCATGGAGGATGAAGACGGCATTATCCCATTGGTGCCGAATGCCGGTGAAAAAGTGCTGCTAGACCGCATCGAGGAAATGTTCCGTGAAAAAGGCTTCAGCTCAGCACAGCATTCCAGCTTCGACACGGTGCTTGGCCGCCCGATCCATGAGTACCTGAACAACTATTTCTTTGCGGAACTGTCCGACCACCTGAACCTGTTCATGTATCTGCCCAAGACGCCGTTCATCTGGCATCTCTCCAGCGGTCCCGAGCAAGGCTTCGACTGCTACATCATCATCTACAAGTGGAGTCGTGACAAGCTGATGCGCCTGCGCTCGGTCTATATCGAGCATCGGGAACGATCTCTGGTCAACCGCCAGAGCGACCTTTCAGGCAACGAAAGCGCCGATGCCCAGAACGAAAAAGACCGCATCTTCAGGCAGCTCAAAGAGATCGAAGCCTTCAAGGCCAAGATTGATGAGCTGTTGTCCGAAGGCTACAACCCGATCCTTGATGACGGCGTCGGCAAAAACATCGCTCCCCTGCAGAAAAAGGGATTGATCCCTTACGAGGTACTCAATGCAGGCCAACTCAAAAAGTACCTTAAAGCGGACTGGTAAAGGGAGGAGTTAGAATGCAGGAGTTAGAAGTTTGAATGGACTACAGAACACACGGAATACACAGAAAAGGAGGTCTTTGGAATGAGCAATAACATCCCAGCAAATCCAAAGATTTTTCATATCGCGCATGTGAACAGGCTGGCATCGATTGTCAGTCAAGGCTGTTTGTGGAGTGATGCGGCCGTTCAGGGCGCTCAATTACCGGGAACAACCATTGGAATGAGCACTATTAAAGCCAGGAGATTGG
>NZ_JAWJZG010000001.1:1095000-3119977 GCF_033063335.1 Nitrosomonas sp. Is24
TATCACTGGCATCATGTCTACCGAACCGATCAGCGCTCATTTCAGCGAGCGTCGGTGGGTTGCCAGACACACCCATAGCCTTCATTCCACTTGCTAATGAACGACAACGGTGCGCCACCTCTTTGCGACCCACAACCCTTGAGATTGACTCCAAAGCGGCTCGAACGAAGCGATTACGCGGCGTATCGATTGTCAGTTCATCGAAATGACACGCCACCAAGCCTCGTGCCAGCAATTGGTTACGCTCAGTCGCTAACACGTCGATTCGTCCACGCACCCGGTTGAGCACAGCATCACGAGATCGGTAGCCGCTGCTGATATGGCGACGTAATCGCGTTTCCACTACATGCGCGAGAATCTCCGCAATTAGGTCGGGCAAATCATCTGGACTGTCCTCCAATCCAACCTTACCGATGCCACTAGAACGGAATAAATCTGAGGCATAGAGCATCAGGAGCCAGATGTTACGGACCGGAATGCCTCCGATGCGGCCCTCTACGCCCAAATCACCATTAACGATTGGGCTCTCCATTTGCGCTGCAACCACTGCCATCACCAATCCTGTATCAGGTGAGTGCAAGCCTTTTGTGCTTCTTCGGGCGCATCAAACCAATATTCATCAAGCAACGGACTGATCTCGGTCTCGACGACTTGTCGGAACCAATTTTTGGTTTCTCCTGCCTCCAGTCGGTGAACTGGCGTCACATAACTGTGGCCAATTCTGAACTGCTTGCCCAGCCGTGCATCAGCCGTGATCTGGTCGTTCAACTCGGCAATCCTACGCTCGATGTCTGCTACTAAAATGGGGTCAACGGCGCACTCCTTGACTACCCAATTACGCCATGCGCTACCTAATCGGGGCTCCAGTCCGACGAAAGCGAAGCGGCGGCGTAGCGCCAGATCAACCAAAGCCAGAGATCGATCTGCTATGTTCATGGTGCCTATCACATGCAGATTCTCGGGAATGTGGATCGGGCGGCGTTTGCCATCCGCATCGGGATAGCAGAGTTCTAGCGCCTCACTGGGTGTGCGCTTGCCCGCTTCCAGCAGTGTCAGCAATTCACCAAAGATCTGCGCTGGATTGCCACGATTGATCTCTTCGATCACAACGACAAATTTTGATGATGATTCCTTTGATGCTGCCTTGATTGCCTCCATGAAGACACCATCAGCCAGCGACAATCTGCCATCGCCGGTTGGTCGCCAACCTCGCACAAAGTCCTCGTAGGAAAGGTTCGGGTGAAACTGAACTGCGCGAACCTTGCTTTCATCCTTCTGTCCCATCAAAGCGAAGGCTAGTCTTTTAGCCAGCCATGTTTTGCCTGTACCTGGCGGCCCCTGGAGAATCAAGTTCTTCTTCGTGCGTAACCGATCAAGCAGACGAACGATTTCCTCTCGTTCGAGAAAACAGCCATCCTTCAGGATATCTTCAACGGTGTACGGCACGATGGGCACCGCAGCTCGAACAGTTTCCTGCACCGCATCATCGACGTCATGAATCTCATCGTTACCATCGGCATCTTGAGCATCCAACAACATCTCACCAGTGGGGTCCTTGTAAAGCCATGCTTCCATTGACAGCTCGGGGTAAGAATGAACCGGGTAGGAAGCTTCCTGAAATCTTGGTTCCAAAGCGTCCATGACGGCCAGATAGTCCGAAGAGTTACAGCGTTTCTTGGGCCCGTGCAGACCAATCGGCACACTGAGCTTCTTGGTGACGTATACCTGCGAGTTGTTGTCAAGGCTTAGGAAGTCCCAAGGCCTTATCCAGTACAGACCGAAAGTCAGGTTCCACGCAACGAATAATCGGCCATTGACATGATCAAACGCCTTAGCGAATTCATAACGGGCATCATCGGCGTCAGAGTCAGCAAACTTAATTGCTGCCGTGAAGACGTCCCACAGCGCATCAATGTGATCCGGTTCACGGCGTTTCTCAAAAGGAAAGAACCATGAATTCTGAAGATTCAAAAGCGGAACACCATCAAAAGTGCTTGGCGCAGGCTCTTCAACTCCAAGAAATTTTCCCAGCTCCGTTGCAATGATTCTGCGATTGGTATCCGTCAAACCGCGATTGAACAAACCCATCGTCGTGAATGGGCAAATATCCTTTACGAAACCTGTAGTACCGTCTGCATACTGATCCTGTAAGTGGCCAATCCCCTCGATGCGTTCTGCAATTTCTTCAAGGCCTTTAACAAGCGCTGCTCTATTGCTGCGATACGTGAGTAGCTTATCAGCAATAGCTTCGTAAAACTTTGTCCATTCGAAGCGTCTCTTGTCTGGGGTGGAAGTACCAAATCTTTCCCGCCAAAACGGTTCATTCCGGAACCGTTCAATGTCTTGCGGTTTCCCATCGAAGGCAAAGTCGATCAAACCATCAGCCATCCATTCACCAGAAAGTACACGCCACACGGTCCCTCTATGTGTGTAGAAGTACCATTCTCGAACCGGCTCTACCTTTATCCATTCAACCCGAACACGCTGACCATCATTCAAATTCTCCGTGATCGTCCCAACTGCCTTGATAGCCATGACTGAAACTGTCTGCCCACGGTTGTCGAAAGGCAGGCCGTGCTTTCGTGTGTAAGATGACTTGATGGCAATGCGGTCACCAACGCGCATGGACCTCACTACATCAAGTAGCTTGTCCTCGTAACCATTTTCCCAAATCCCCTCCGCAAGAAAACGCGGCATCTGATCCTCTGTTCTGCCAAAGCTTGCACCGACAAACCAATTCGTCCTCGCGCCTGTCTGTTCATTTTTTGTATTCATCCTATTTTCCTCTGTCACCCGGTGGGTAGCTTTGTAACAAATTCAGTTAATGAGATGTGATTTTCCCATTTAACAGGGATAACTTTTTCGATAATGTAACGTACTAAGACCTTCTATTAATCAGCTCTGGTTAATTGAGGTACAGCTACCAGAGATGTATTGGGTTCCCATATTCTCCAGAATGGATTACAGGGGCAAGGTCAAACATAGTACGTAAGCTTGGTTTATAAAAATCCTTAATTGCGTCGATAATCGCCGCTAATTATCAATTTAATAAACCTTCTCTATTGGCATTTTTTTAATAAATTGATTTACAAGCAAAATTTATTAAGCTCTGTATGGTTAATTAATTTTATGGACATATCTTTAATTAGTTGTTTTTCTCTGATAAAGATGTTTAACTAAGAGATTATATTAATTAAATATCACATAATAAGTTTAATTAATGCTGCTCGCTAATTAAAGATAGAAACAGCCCATGAAAAAGGTCAGAGAAACAGGTGAACTTGTATCCTGCTCGGTAGCAGATGAAAAATATCAGGCCTTTGTTCCGGCCACCCTGCCTCCTAAGCCGCCCTTGGATATGGGGCAGCTTGGCAGCTTGCTGGCCTCCGCCAGCGCCGCTCTTGGCCGCCTGGATGGTCTGGCCGGTTTTTTGCCGGATATTGGATTGTTCATTTACATGTATGTCCGGAAAGAAGCTCTATTGTCTTCGCAGATTGAAGGGACACAATCGAGCTTTTCCGATCTTCTGATCTATGAAAGCGAAGCAGCTCCCGGTGCACCTTCTGAAGAGGATGTTCAGGATGTCTCCAATTACATAGCGGCACTGAACCACGGTCTGGAGCGACTGCGTGGCGGATTCCCATTATCCTTGCGCTTGATCCGGGAAATTCATGAAATACTGCTTTCAAAAGGACGCGGCTCCACCAAAATGCCTGGAGAATTTCGCCGGTCGCAAAACTGGATCGGCGGCCCACGGCCTTCAAAAGCCCGGTTTGTTCCACCTCCACCGGAACGGCTGGAAGAATGCCTCGGCGCTTTTGAAAAATTCCTTCATGCAGATGATGATGGTTTGCCGGTTCTCATTCGTGCCGCGCTGGCCCATGTGCAGTTTGAAACCATCCATCCATTTCTGGATGGCAATGGCCGCGTCGGGAGGTTGCTCATTACGTTGCTTCTTTGCGCCGATGGCGTTTTGAAAGAGCCGATTCTTTACCTCTCGCTCTGGTTCAAGACACGGCGGGATGAATATTACGATCAGCTGCAATATATCCGCGATACCGGGGATTGGGAAGAATGGGTCAGCTTTTTCCTGCGCGGCGTCATTGAAACCGCCGATCAGGGTGTAGCTACGGCCAAGCGCATTCTTGACATGTTCGATGCAGACCAGCGCAGGGTTGAAACAGCCCTCGGCAAGGCTGCGCCATCGGCTCTAAAGATTCTTGCCCACATGCGGAAAAAACCGGTAATTGCCCCGAAAGATTTGGTCGTTCCACTGGGACTTACCATGCCGACTATCAATACAGCCCTCCAGCATCTGGAGAAAGCTGGAATCGTGCAGGAAATAACCGGTCGTCAGCGCGACCGGCTGTTTGCGTACAAGGCTTATCTGGCAATTCTGGAAGAAGGCACAGAACCGTTGGCATAATCCAACTTTGGGCCGATAAATAGAGCATTTCCTGTTTAAAGCCCCCGATATCTGGCAATGACCATTAGTCCTTCCTTGGGGTTGGGATTTTTGAAAGTGAGCGATAGATCGTGCATGAAGAAACATCAAATTGATCTGCGATTTGTGCCGGTGTCATATCGGGTTGCCGTTGTAACAAAATCTAAAAAATGCAGTGTAAGTCGAGGTATTAAAATTACCAATTGATTCAAATTCGCTGCTGGTAACTTATTTAAGGATACCGGTTTAACACCAAGCTGCTTACTAACAAAATGCTAATATTCCATGCCATGCTCAATCAATAGACGAATTATTTCTGCATGTCCGTTCGCTTGAGCAATCGATAAAGCTGTCTCTCCATTTTTATTGATCGCATCAATATCTGCGCCTTCGTTAATTAGTAATCTAACCGTTTCAATATGGCCGTTACAGCTGGCGTAGATAAGTGCGGTATTATCTTCATTATCGGGAATATTAATTGCGGCCCTCTTATGAAGTAGCAGTTTGACCGTCTCGACATGATTGTTGGCGCTGGCATATATCAGCGCTGTACAACCTTCTCTATCGTCATAGATATCAATATTGGTAGCATCCTTATCGAGTAACAACTTGACAATCTCACTGTAACCCCTAATGCTAGCGTGCATCAACGCCGTAAAACCTTCGGTAGGAATTTCAACCTTCGCCCCCTTATCGAGCAGCAGATTAATTATCTCGGTATTACCGTGGATACAGGCCCCGATAAGTGCTGTATATCCGTCAACGCTAATGGCATTAACTTGTGCATCATTATCGAGTAGCAGCTTGACTGTTTCAGTATGATTAGCAAGACAAGCCTGAATAAGAGCTGTACACCCCCCCTCATCAGTGGCATCAATATTTGCGTCATTCTCGAGCAGCAGCTTGACAATATGACTATGATTATTGAAAAAACTGGCTTTCAAAAGAGCAGTAGATTCTGCTTGATCGGTGATATCCACTTCTGCACCCTTATCAAGTAGCAATTTAACTGTATCAATTTGATTTTCTTCACTGGCCCACATAAGTGCCGTACAGCCATTAATATCGGTAGCATTAATGTTTTCTGCTTTACGTGGAAACTTTACAGTTTTAATATAACAATTTGATATTTTGTCTATTTTAGTATTCTGACCTCTCTCTAAAACTGCTTCCTCAGTCTCTCTATATTCTGTTAGTGCATTGATCATTTTATTAAATCCATAAACGCTTGCAATCATGAGTGGTGTTTTTCTGTTTAAATTGCTTTCGGTATATCGATCAAACAATGCACGCATATCCTCAGAGAGCTCAGGTGGTATTTCTGTAAACTTGTGCATTAATTCGAAGTAAAGCATGGAGTGCCTTACAGATGATGAAAAAAAGTCTTCATTATTAGCTTGAGAGAAGGCAGTAGAGTCTATTTTGTTGAGTAAAGTGACGATTTTCTTTTCAGGAAACTGATCTTGTATTACATCAATCATATCGATAAGCCCAACAGTAATGGCCCAATGGATAGGTTGTGTGCTTCTAAAGTCAGCGGGATTCATAAACCCAAAGAGCGAATCCCATAGCGCTCGCGTTTCTTTCAAGCTCTGGTCATCGTTGAGCAAGTTTCGTGTTAGACGCTGGATAAAAGCAATAAACTCTGTGGTGTCTTCTATTTGTGTGCCTTCGTTGCCCGCCATAAATATCTGCCGGAACTCTTCTTGATACTTAGGGGATTTTTCAAGAAATTGGAGAAATTTCAGAAAAAAACTCTCACCGAGAATATCCGGCTCGAAAGGAGCTAGAGTGATTGCATCATTATCAGCGACAATGTTCTGGCAAATAGCTTTCACATCATAAAAACACTCAGGAGCGGAAATACAATTGCCTGCCGCCTCGATGAGGTCACGATAGGTCATTCCGCGTCGCGCGATTGCGACTGCAGTAAAATGAGATGCCCAACGGCCTGAATCATTTTCAAGTTCCCAAGGCAGACGATTATCGCCCGAAAGATAGTAATCGATTAATTCACGGCGATTCCATACCGTGAAATCTTTACCTGACTTTATCGCATCGCCTACAAGGGCTGCGAATAGGGGGTGATATGCACCTTGCATATTCTGAAGAGAATCATGAGCTTCATTGACTTCATCACTTTTTATATTGATCCCAGCACGATGCGCAATAATCGATTTGATGATTATTTCCTGATCCTCTGTTTCTCGTAAATCAAGCGGCTTTGTGTCAAAAAAATATTTTTCATTGCGGTTGAGGCTTGATCCATCCCCAGAAAACCCCCAGCGTTTGTCGCTGTGCAATGGTTCTGAAAATACATGATCAATAAGGAGCAGCCTTACCTTTGATTTGGCTTTCTTGGAGCATTTCATTAATTTCAGAATCGCATCTTCAAAACCGTACATGTAATCAATGACGATCAATGTTGGATTATCCGGCAACCAGTTATCCCACTGTTCCGGTTCAGTTCTGTCTTCTTTATGCAGAACGCGGCAATCCCAGTCTTTTAGTGCGGATAAACCATATGCCCATTGAGAAGCCAGCCGTGTTTTACCCGAACCGGAAGGTCCGGCAATAGCCCAGATTTTAAATTGACCCTCGGCTTCGACAAATTTATCGAGTAGCGCGATTTCATTTTTTCGACCGACTAGCGGTAATTCTTTATGGTTGTATGGGTCGAGCCATTTCTCCTTTCCTTGGACATGTTCGATCCTGAATCTGCTATCTGCGCCTGTTTGTTCCGGTAACTGTTGTTCCTGCTTATCGAGCGTAATAGGTCGTAGGGATTTTGATTGCAGTTGTGCAACTAAACGAGGCGTATCCAGCAGAAAATTTTCTATGTCTTTTTCATATTCAGAATGTAATAAAAGTCGTATTTTTTTACTCTCACAATCTTTAAGAAATTCAGCCAGTAAATGGATAAGTTCTATATCTAAAAATTCGGCCGCAGTCTGTACGCCGATTTTTACTCTACTAGATTGTATATTTCTATTTTTTCCTAAACGAAAAACTTCAGCTAGTCCAGCGGCTCTTTTATTTAATTCATTTCGAAAATCTTGTTTACGTTCTTTTGCTTTAGCTTCACTCACCACACTACGGTGTTTACCTTCGCTTATCCATTTTATTAAAAAGTCGAAGAGGTGTATAAAGTCAAGTCGAAAATAGGATTGATAGGAAGGATGATTTAAGTCTAGAACATACTTCCCATCGAGTTTTGTCCAATCACGCACTCCACATTTTGTGATCTCTTCAAAAAGATTCCGGTAAGTTTGGTTTTCAATAGATTCGACCTTGAATTTACTAACTTCTTTTTTTCCGTTTTCCACACATACTTTCTCCGAATAATTTCAGATAGTAGTTTAATAAAAAAATAATGGAAAAAGATGAAATTAGTCTGATGTTTTTTATTTCTGGAAACAGAAACAAAATTATTTCGGTTCGCCAATATCAGGATTACCTGTACTAGGCGAATATTTTCCTGATTGCTCAGCAGCCGCTAGCTTGTCGCACAAGCACATAAACTGATCATAACTTTCCTGTGATGGAGATATATTCCTTAGCTTAAGTTTTAGAGCATGCCCTATGTGGTCGGCAACGGGAATATTACGGTCTTCAGCGTGCCTTGCTATTGCGCTCAATATTTCGGTGTACACATGATTCCAATTTTGCGCATTAAATGTAATTGTAACTTTATCATCCTTGACTTTTATCTTTAACGATTCTGAGCCAAGCGTTCTTCTCCGTGTCAATGCTCATATTCCCAATCTTAGTTGCGCTTAGCCCACTACAAGGCATTTCATTTTCATAGCACAGAACGTTGATTGCAAACAAATATTTTGTGCAGCGCATTGATATAAATATGAGTTTTAGTCTGTGCCTCTTTAACTGGTCGGCTAGATATGTGTACGCCGTACATGAATGGGTACACGTCTACGAACATCTCGTACACAAATTTACGTCTAGACTCGAGATGTTTTCAAAAAATTTAAAACGGAAGACGATATGTGTAAAGAACTTAGCACACCTAAAAGTGAGATAAACCGCATTAACCATGATGTTGGTTTGCCCACCGCACATTTTGAGGATGCTGTTTGTAAGACAACTGTGATGCTCCCATTAAAAATCTGCGCATTCAATATCGCATAGGCAAGGAGGATTAATTATGTCTTACAGCATCGAGCCATCAGAGACTAATTCAACAACACCAAATACTTATGATAACCACAAACTGGATAAAAACAATCGTACGATAGAAAAAATAAATTTTGATCGTACGGCTAAAAATTTACCTTGCCGGCCAACGGTAGAAGTTCACAATCAATTCGAAGACGCATTCGATTACGCTAACCAAAAACTTTTCTATCCGCACTTTGGCATATATTTACCGCACGTAATATTCAGCACACCCAAAAGTGCTCGGTTCATGGGATATTTTATCCGCAATCTCTGGAATAAAGAATCCGAAACGAATACCAAAGCATCAGAGATCGCTCTCAATCCTTTCTTTTTCAATGACCCGCTGGAAACGTGCAAGACGCTCGTGCACGAAATGATGCATTTGGCGCAGGCTGAGTATCCCAAGGTTTTTGGCAAGCCCGGCAATGGTGGCTACCACAACAAAACTTTCGCGTACGCAATGATCAAGATCGGATTAATGCCATCCTCAACGGGCAAGGAAGGAGGCGCTATTACGGGCATTAGGATGAGTGAATACATTATTCTGGGCGGGCCGTTTGATTATGTCTTCCAGGAATATTTAAGTACGGGCGATAAATTTGTATGGACAGTTCGCCCAACCAATTTCTCAGATAAAACGAGCGAACAGGACGGGAATAACACCGTTAGCGAGTGTAAGCGACGTTCCAAAACCAAATATACCTGCCCAGCCTGTACGTTAAACGCTTGGGCCAAGCCCGGAGCAAAGCTTGTATGCGGTTCGTGCTCTACAAGCTTGATAGAGGTGAAACCGTGAGTGGTCGTGATTGGATACAAGATCACCAGCATTCCGGCAAACCAAACGTATTTAGCATTTTGCCGGATTGCTTCTCGATGTGCCTAAATTTTCTAGCCATCACCACAAGAGGAGTAACACTATGACACCATTTGATACATTTTTCATCCCTGGGCAATACGTACTCAGGATATTTTTAAGTTTCTTACAAATTAACCCTGAAAATTTTGAGCCTGCTCTTCTTTCAGTATTTGCCGGATTTATAAGTTGGGTTTTCTGGATGGCTGTTATACGAGCTGTCTGGGCAATCACATTAAGAATCTTCGGCTTTGGAGGCAGAGGTCAATATCGATGAACGAACTCTATACTCTATACAAGCTTCATCAGATTAACTTCCTAACTGATCAAGAAGTTATATCAATTTTACTTTATTACGTAGGATTTTGTTTAGTAGCATTATTTGCTATTCGCACGGTTTTAATACTTTTTTCCAGAAAGACTGGTTTTTACCACCCAGATTATTATCGCCTTTGGCCCAGAATTCCATGGCGATCACTCATGATCATCTGGAATGACATCCGAATCTGGTTCGAGCGTACCTTTCAGATGGGCAATCGCGCTACGGGCGGATTTGCAAACGCACTTCAAACGCTCACACTGCTTTATAAACCTGGTCATATCATGCTTGGCAGAGCTTTTGCCTGGGGATTTGGACTACTTCAGCCTGTTGGAATTGAAGTTTTACGGCACCTTTTTATGTATGCCATGACTGGAGCTGGAAAGACGACAGCACTTATAACTATACTTTCCACGTGGCTCAATAGCGTCTTTGTCATAGACCCAAAGGCACAAACCACCAATGCTCTTTTTGAGCATGATTGGCGAACATGGTTTGTACTCGATCCATATGGTATTTCAAATGCAATAAGCGCTTTCTTTAATGCCATTGACTGCATTAAGACAGCAATGGAGCGTGATGGGCCAAAAGCTGCCGTTTTGTGGGCCATGCGTATTGCGCAGGCATTGGTCATCACGCCAAGTGGCTCCAGAACACCGTATTTTTCTGATACCGCACGCGGCTTTCTTGTCGGTGTTATTCTTCATGTAATCAGCTACCATCCGGAAGACGAGCATAACCTGCCTTACATACGAAGCTTGCTGGTCAATGGTTATCGTGTTTTCGATCCACAAACTGGAAAAGAAGAAACCACACCTGAAGAAGCTCAGCAGCTCCTGCTTCGCGCCATGGTTAATAATCCTGCCTTTGATGGCGCCATTGCTGGAGCCGCAGCCGCACTGGCAAACGCGAGCGGAGAAACTGGAGGAAATATCCGTTCAACATTGCTGGAGCAAACCAAGTGGCTGGACATTCCGGCCGTTCGTGATGTGCTTCGCAGCACAAGTCTTCCACTCAGCGACCTGAAAACCCGGAAGGATGTCGTATTTTCCTTGACGGCTCCTGTTCTATCCATCCGCGAAGAGCTCGCTCCGCTGTGCCGCCTGTTGACAAACATGACGGCTTATACCTTCGAATATGTCCGAGAAAAGAACGGACAATGCCTGACCATTATCGATGAATTGCCTAGCCAGGGTTATAACGAAACATTCGAGGTCATGCTGGCTGTCGCACGCAGCTACGGGCAAACCGTGCTCGGTATTTCGCAGAATATCGAGCTCATGAAAAAGACGTATCCAAAATCATGGGCAACGTTTACCGGTGAAGCTGATGCCGTTTTCTGGATGGCTACCAATCACGATGACACTGCTACGCATTTGTCGCAGATTCTGGGTAAAAAATCTCACGTCGAAAAAGACAACTACTCAGGCCGAAAAACCTATCGGGAAGTGGCCGTCATGGACGCCGACCAAGTCAAACGTTTCTTGAGCCCGGATAGCGGCAACCTCATTGTCACCAGAGCAGGAATGCGAGCACTCAAGCTGAAGAATGAGCCTTATTTCAAGGCTTTACCGGTTTGGAAATATGCCGCCGATCCCGATCACAAAGAAACTTTCTGGCGGAGGATTACCCGCAGGGCTTTTGATCGTCGCAAACAAAAATAAATCGATCCAAGTGCATGAAATCAAAGATGAAAACATCATTCTACTTATTAAAAAATCATCTAAAAAACAAGGAGGTAATTATGGAAAAAATGTCACCAACCCCAAAAAGGCCGCAGGGAATTGAACGTATCTCTGAGGCTGTTTCAAACCTGCTCCCTCCGCCACTTGCGCCGCTGCATCAGACTTTTATCGAACAAAAAGCGGGAATTAATGAAAAACGGGCCGAGTTGATCAGGAAGCGTGAAAACGTTCGGAATGAAGGTTATGCGGCAGCAACCCGGCTGATGACACCGAGCGCGGAGCAGTTACAGACCATAGGCGTTTCTTATCTTGATCTTTTCAATAAACAAAGGAGCAGCAAAGATGAAACCAGATGAATTATTTTCCTCAGAAGAGATGATGCGGTTTGAAGCCGTGCTGAAAAGGCATATTGAAGCAGCTGCAAAAGTGCCTCTTCTCATATTAATGACCTTGTTGGCAGGACTCGCTTTAGCAATCGTAGGCTACAGCGAATTTGAAATTGTTTACCGCGTATTCGACTATCTGGCTGGTGAAAACAACGAATACTGGTCGCCCACACTAATGGGATTTACGGCAGCGACCATGATTATCGGCTTCCACATTCTCGCCAAAGCCAAGCCACAGAACTTGGCAGTCAGAATCGTCGACAGGAGCGTTGAAATTCTGATTCCGACCTACCTGATTGGAATGGGATTCTTGATTGCCTGCATTCTCTTTGCCGATGGTTTGGGAAGCATGATTCAGATTGAAATGCCTGCCATGATCGGGAGCCTGCCTGAGGCCATTGAACAAGGATGGGTTGACGCTTTCTTTGCTCATGTCACAAATCCGTTGGCTGTTTTAGCTTTTTCACTTGGTATTGGTGGGTTGGCTATAGTCAATATCTTCATTGCTCACAAATTGCTGACGACGATTGCCATCAATATCAATGATATTTTCGGCAGGTTATCTCGTGCCCGCGCCGCCATCAAAGATCATCAGGCTATTTTAAACGCGCAGAAAGATTATTCTTCGCTAAATTCCGAGATTAACGATCTTCTCATCTGGGATGACAATTACATCCGCACAATCATTGCCAATGAAGTAATCAGCGTTATTTCCGATGCGCTTCTGCCGCATAAAAAATGGCTTCAAGAATCCCAATATTCCTCTGAATTTCGCTTCGAAGATTCACACCGGAAAATCGACCCCAAGCAAGTGGCTAAAGATATAGCAAAAATCGAAGCCATTCGCCCTCAAGACATCATGAATGCAATGAACCCAAAATTTCTGGAGAAAGGAAAATGAAAAAACTTCTTACATGCATCCTATTTATCTGTGCTGTGTCCACGGCAGACGCAAAAACACTGACTATCGGCATTGATTTGTCTGCTTCGAATCCGCTGCTATCGCATAAAAATTTTGCGCATGTAGCGAGCCAGCATGTGTCTTCAGAAATCAACAAGTTGAAAGACGGCGATGTTGTTCATGTGAAGACATTCGGCTCTCGTAAAGACGCACTGAATCTGCTCAATCCCACCTTTGAAATTTCCAGAAGATTGAAGCCAAGCAAAGTGGCTGGCATTGTTGCGCAATACATCCAATCTCTACCTGAACAAAAAGAGGCTTCTCAATCCAGCACCAACCTTGTTGCCTGGCTGGAATTTACCACTGGGTTTAATTGTGCTGAAAACAGCCAGATTCTTGTCATTACGGACGGTCTGGAATCTTCATCTTATGTTGATGGAAACCAATTGCTTCAAGGCAAAAAGAGTTTGCCAAAAGCGGAAGTTAATTTGAAGGGATGCGCTCTGACATTCTACGGACTTGGGGCCGGATGGATGCCTCAACAAGTCAAGATCGTCCGGAAAGAGTGGGAGCGTTGGGCAGAACAGGCCGGAGCAGCATTTACGGCCATTATCCCCTGAAGCGGGGGTAATGAATGTGATTACCAAGGCTATGCTCGACCAACTTCGTGCTGAGCGTATGCGGAAAAATGCCCAGTTGGATTACACCATTGGCGGGCCTATTCAGGCCTGCGTGGTGTCCACTATCGAAATAGAGCGAGAAAAAAAGATCAAGCAGGGTGAGCACATCCTGCAAAACGCGCTGCATGACATGGAGCGCGAACAGGCCTTGTCCAGCCATAAAGGGCTGGCGAAGGTGCATTTCAACCATTCTAAACAGGAGATCGAACCATGAGTGATAGTTCTGACGAAAATAAATCCAGGCTGCCCAGCCATATTGCCTACAGCGTTGAAGAAGGCAGCAATGATAAAAATCACTGGCACAAGATCGGTGCAGCGTGGCCGACCAAGGAAGGAGGATTATCGCTTCAGCTCAATGCGTTACCCCTTAACGGAAGAATCGCGCTGCGTTCCAGGGAAGAATTGGAGCGCATGAGAGCTGAGCGCCAGCAAGCTCCGAAACAAAATCAAGCACAGGACATAAACTACACGCAGTGAAATAAGTAACTGACAGTAGAACAACTTAAGATTTTGTTAATACTAAAGTTTTATTATGAAAATAGAGCCCTGTTGTTTTGTTTATCAATCGTGCTTGATAGCAGCAATTTACTTAAAAGTTGATATTTATTTATGAAAACAGCAGGTACTTACGTTCAATCACTATCCTAGAGGATTTTTAAATTGACTAACAAGCAACAATCCAAGCATGGTAAAGGGTGGAGTTCCACCCGCAAACCGAGTCATAATATCGACTCGCGGATTGTTGACGTTGTTCGCTTTCTTGCTCGGCGTTCAGCTGAGCAAGATTACGAGCGCCATCTCAGATGCACAACGTCTTTGACACAAAAGCCTGATTTGGAGTCTTGATATGAAAAAAGTTGCCATTTATGCCAGATATAGCAGTGATCTTCAAAGCGATGCCTCGATTGAAGATCAAATCCGGATTTGCAGTGAACGGGCCAAGCATGAAAACTGGAAGGTAGTTAATACCTATACCGATCACGGTATCAGCGGTGCGAGCTTGATGCGCCCTGGAATCCAGATGCTTATGCAAGATGCCATGAGTAACAAGTTTGATATTGTTCTGGCTGAAGGGCTGGATCGCTTAAGCAGAGACCAGCAGGATATTGCAGGCATATATAAACGTTTTCAGTTTGTCGGCATTGCTATTCATACCTTATCCGATGGCGGCGAAGTGAGTGACATTCATATCGGACTGAAGGGAACGATGAATGCCTTGTTTTTGAAAGACTTGGCAGCCAAAACCCATCGCGGGCTAAGTGGCCGGATAGAAAAAGGCAAATCTGGCGGAGGCTTGTGCTACGGCTACAATGTAGTGAAACAATTTGATTCCTATGGTGAAGCGATCAGGGGAGATCGTGAGATCAATAAGGAAGAAGCAGAAATTGTTAAGCAAATCTTCCGCGATTACGCCGCTGGCGTTTCACCCAAGAAAATTGCGCTAAATCTCAATAAAAAAGGCATTCCATGCCCCTCTGGCAAAGCTTGGGGCGCAACGACAATTTACGGGAACAGACGGCGTGGCACCGGCATTATCAATAATGAGCTCTACATAGGTCGGCTGATCTGGAATCGTCAGAAATTTTTAAAAGACCCGGATACAGGTAAACGTGTCGCCCGGCCAAACCCAGAAGAAGACTGGATCATTACCGAAGTCCCTCACTTACGCATTATCGATGAAGAGCTCTGGGAGCAGGTCAAGATACGCCAGAAAGCGCTAGATGAGAAACCTCAATTCTGGGCCAAGCAACGCCCCAAAAACTTGTTTTCTTATCTTCTCACCTGCGGTTGCTGCGGCAGCGGCATGAGCAAAGTGTCGGCTGATCGCTACGGTTGCTCCGCTGCCAGGAATAAGGGCACTTGCAGCAACCGGCTCACCATTAAGCAAGAGAGCCTGGAGCACACCATTCTGGAAGCATTACAGCACCACTTGATGAACCCGGAGCTGGTAAAGGTATTTTGCGAGGAATACACTAAACATATCAATGAGCTGCGACAAACCCGGAATGCGGCGATAAACCGTTACAAAAAAGAGCTGCAAAAGCTGGCTGCTGATAAGGAAAAGATTATCGAAGCCATCAAAAACGGGATACCTGCATCGGAAGTGAAAGACGCGCTCAATAAAATCATTGAACGCCGGGAAGAGCTGGAAAGCTATCTCGAAGGCAAAGAGGAAGCGCCGGTGCTTCTGCATCCGAACATGTCTCAGCGTTACCAGAAAGAAGTGGAAGCGCTACGAGTTTCTCTCAACAGGGAAGAAACCAGAACTGAAGCAGCAGACCTGCTCAGAGGCCTCATTGATAAGATTGTACTGACGCCCAAAGCGTCAGGAACAGAATACGCCATCGACCTGCATGGCGACCTTGCCGGAATTTTGACAGTTGCGGCAGGCAAGCAGCAAAAGATTAGCGATTACGATCCTTTGTTGCAGCAAGTCAAAATGATGACCGAATCAGGTGATCAAAAACATGGTTGGCAGGAAGATTCTAATGCTGACGAAATTTCCTCGAAAGAGGATTTGTCAGACAAGAACGAGATGGTTAACCTAAATGCACGTTCATCCCGTAAATCTGAACTTGCTGAAAAGCCGCATGAAACGGCGATTCTCAGCAAGGATAAGATGGTTGCGGGGGCAGGATTTGAACCTACGACCTTCGGGTTATGAGTCAATTTTGGCATACCTCTGTGCTCAACAATACACTACCATACTCAATAAATCAATAAGTTAATTTGTGTGTATTTTTATACATTTGAGCATATTGGAGTTAGTCAGTGTGATAGAACTGTGGTGGTTCAGGTAGAGAATTGTGCTCCAGCTTTTTAGCCCTCTTGGAATATTTAAACCATCAGATAAAATTTATCGTGCTGCATTTCTGGGCCAATAATTTATAATTCTTGTGCAATTAATTGCACATAACCGCGCACTGCCAATGGCGAAAATATCGTACTTTCGATACACAGAAGGTTATTCTTTCGTACTTATAGCGCGTTTATCCGATAGTTTTCTCAATCGAGGCCAGCGATCATGAATCCAGTGATATTCAGGTAGCGTTTCTTCAGTAACCACATATACTCTCTGCTCACCATTCCGTTCAGCCAATAACGCCTGAATAGCCATTCCCGGCGCCAAGGTTATCCAATGAGATTGCTTATCATGATCTTTTTCCATGAAGCTTTCGGCAGTAATTAATATCGGTCTTGGATGCCAAGGCTTCCATTTGCCTGCTTTGATGGAATCAAGTCGTGCCCAACCACCATTTGGGAATTTTCCAAATCCTTCATTTTTGCGCTTGCCCCAGATAACCCAAGTCACTCCCCTATGCCGCAGCATTACGGGCAATCGGGCATCCGGTTGAGGAAAGTAGATTTTGTGATCCTGATATTGAATACCGCCACACATGAGAGATTCTAATTGTAGCGACTGTGGTACTAGGGTCTTTGCGTATACACCTGATCAAAGGCTTTACCAAGCTTCTTGTTGGCATCCTTAACTTGGTCAACCACCTCTTTCGCCCAATCAAAATACTCCTGCTTTCGCTTGATTGACCAATCAGCTGGTGGACTATTCAGTATGTCACGAAGATTTGAAATCTTGTCTGCAAGTTTGACCAGCTTTGCACGCTTGCTGGCATGAGAGGCATTCTCAATCTGCAAGCGTTTGCGTTCGGCTTTCGGTAATTTCTTGTCGTCTGTTACTTCTAACACGATTTTGGTGATAGCTTTTCCGAAATGAACTTGCAACTCTTCGGCTGTGGTTTCAGTATCTTCTATCGTATCGTGCAATAGAGCAGCGCATATTACTTTGGTGTCGGCGATGCCGCCTTCAACGCACAATATTTTTGCAAGTGTAATCGGGTGATTGATATAAGGAGATGCACTAGCGTCTTTTCTTCTTTGATCTCTATGCTTGATCGAAGCGAACTCTAATGCTTTGAGTATCAGAGCCATATCAGTTGTTTTTTTGGACATATCTACTCCCATGAAAAATAGACATTGATTCAATAATCAACTTTTCCATATTTCACCGGCCTCAGGGTAGATGCTTTTCTCTCAGCGCTTCATAAAGTTTAGCTGGCCCGAGTAATATATCCTTCAAGCCGCTGCGTACCCGCTCCGAATCCAGTGCCTGCTTGCTCATCGCGCTATGTGCCGCAAGAGCATCCATGATGGCATTCATAAATTCTTTGGAGAAATCGGGAGAGTTTGAGAATTGCTCCTTGGTGTTATTAATGGCCTGTTGTATCAGGATTTCCGATTCCAGCAATTTGCCTTTTAGCACATTATTTACATAGACCAGCCGGTCATCATCGGTCAGATCACCCTCGAATAGGTCATTTACCTTGGCAATGATCTCAGTGATCAACGCTTTTTCCTTTTCCTGCACCTCGCCGCCGCCGGGGCCAAGCGGTTTGAGCTTTGGCGCATCCCCATCATTGAGCGGCATAGCTTGTTTACCCCGGCTCTTGAGGTTGTGATGGGTCAGGATGATCTTGGATAGATCGATGCCTTCACGTTCTCGGCCAAATTCCAGCAACGGCAGCAAACGTTTATAGAAAATGAAACGTTTCTCAATCGCCGTATTGCCGTAATCAAAAATCTGCGACAAAAATGCATACATGCGCTGGAATGTCCCCATATCCCGTTTGAATAGAATGAGTGCATTCAATTCGTTCTGGACTTCTTCTGCATCCTTGCTATTGTTCCGGTCTTTGGCGGTCTTCAGATGTTCCTGAGCAGCCTTGTATCGATGCAGCAGACGTGAAGCCACGGGTTCCAATGCCGCAAACAGGTCACCTTGCTTGGCATTTTCTTTGAATTCTACCGCCACCACGCGATCCACCTCGAAATCATCATAGTATCCAGCCGCATCCAGTTTCATGCGCAGATCGAACACCAGATTCGGGTCGGTAATGTTTTCCAGTTCCGCTGTGGTGTGATACGTCTTGAATGCAGCCAGGATTTCTTCACCGTCATTCGCAAAGTCCACCACATAAGTCGTGTCCTTACCGGGATAGGCACGGTTCAGCCGTGATAAGGTCTGAACTGCCTGAATACCCGCTAACCGCTTATCCACATACATGCCGCACAATAACGGTTGATCGAAACCGGTCTGGAATTTGTTGGCAACCAGCAGGATTTGATAGTCTTCGGTTTTGAACGCTTCGCGCATATCGCGGCCACGCAAGTTGGGATTAAGGATTGTGCTGTTTTCCGTAAACGGCTCCGGGCCGGATTCCCTGTCATTCACCTCGCCGGAGAAAGCCACCAGCGTGCCGATCTTGTAGTTCTGATCCTTGATATATTTTTCAATGGCCAGCTTCCAGCGCACAGCTTCCAGGCGGCTGCCTACCACCACCATCGCTTTGGCCTGACCATCCAGCAATGGCGCAACATTTTCGCGAAAATGCTCCACTACGACTTGTACCTTCTGTGAAATGTTGTAGGGGTGCAGCTTCACCCAGCGCATGATGTGTTTCATTGCTTCGCTGCGCTCAACTTCCTTCTCGCTCATCTCCTTGCCGTTGTGAGCAAGCTTGAATGCGAGTTTGTACGGCGTGTAGTTCTGCAATACGTCCAGAATAAAACCTTCCTCGATGGCCTGCCGCATGGAGTAAACATGGAAGGGTGCAGGCAGATTATCCGCGCTGGCTGGCAGATCGGGATTAGGCCGCCGCCCGAACAGTTCCAGTGTCTTGGTCTTTGGGGTAGCGGTAAAGGCCACATAGGTGATGCCTTTTTCGGATGCGCGTACCGCCATTTGCGTGGCCAGAATATCTTCGGTGCTGATTTCGCCGCCATCCTCAAATTCTTTGAGTTCTTCCGCGGAGAGTACTGCTTTCAGTTTAGCGGCGGCTTCACCGGTTTGCGATGAGTGCGCTTCATCGGCAATCACCGCAAAGTGTTTCCCTTGCGCGCCTGCCAGTTCTTGCACCGCTTTCAGTGCAAACGGAAAAGTCTGAATGGTGCAAACCACAATCTTCTTGTTACCCGATAGCGCTTTGGCCAATTCGCCGCTTTTGCTGGCACTCTCGCCGGTAATGGTTGCCACCACCCCGCTAGTGCGCTCGAAGTCAAAAATCGCTTCCTGCAATTGTGAATCGATGACATTGCGATCGGATACCACCAGTACGGAATCGAATAGCTTTTCATGCTGGGCATTGTGCAAATCGGCGAGGAAATGCGCTGACCAAGCGATAGAATTGGTTTTTCCGGAACCGGCGGAGTGCTGGATCAGGTATTTACCGCCCGGTCCCTCTCTCAATACCGCTGCCGCTAACTTGCGAGTTGCATCCAACTGATGAAAACGCGGGAAGATGATCGTGCTGATCTGTTTCTTGCTGTCCTTCTGCGCAACTAAATAACGCCCCAGAATTTCCAGCCAGCTTTCTCGCGCCCAGACGTCTTCCCATAGATAAGCAGTGCGGTGTCCGCCTTTCTCATTGACAGGGTTACCGGCTGCGCCATTGTCACCCTGATTAAAAGGCAAGAATTTTGTCGCCGGACCAGCCAGTTTGGTGGCCATGCGTACTTCCAGATTACTCACCGCGAAATGCACCAGTGCGCCGTTGGGAAACGACAATAGCGGCTCGGCTGATTGCCCTTTGGGCTTGGGGTGCCGGTCAAAGCGATACTGATCGATCGCATCTTCTATCGATTGCGTGAAATCAGTTTTGAGTTCGCAGGTGGCGACCGGGATGCCGTTGAGGAACAGCACCAGATCGATAGAATTCTCGTTATGCAGCGAATAGCGTACTTGCCGCAAGATGCGCAATCGATTGGCGGCATACTTGGTTAGAATATCCGGATTTATACCTAAGGCCGGTTTGAACTGAGCCAGTGCAAGGGATTCACGCAGCCCCATCATTTCTATTCCGTGACGCAACACGGCCAAGGTGCCGCGCTGGTCGATCGAATCACGCAAGCGTTGCAGCAGAATTTCAGTTGCTTGCGCGCCGTGGTTCTTGGTCAACGCCTCCCATGCCTTGGGCTGGGTATCCTGAATCCAGGTGATGACGTCTGCCGGAAATAAGGCCTGGGCCCGGTCGTAATCCTTGGCATCACCTTCTGAATACTGCCAGCCATTCGCAGCCAGATGGCCACAGATTTCAGTCTCGAAACTGATTTCTTTATACAGGCTCACCAGTTCTCCTTTATTTATAGGGCAAACGCTCTTGCAGCAAATCCGGTAAATGCTCAAATTCCGGGTCTTTATGCACCAGCGTTACTTCCAGTTCCAATGCCGTCGCTGCTATCCAGGCGTCGGCGACCGATAGCGGATGGGTTGCTTTAATCACGGCGGCCCGTTGCAAAATTTCGGCAGACTCATGAATCCAAACCATCGGTAAAGCAAAACAGTCCGCATACGCTTCACGCCCGGCGGCTTCGCCTTCATCTTTCCACACCCGGTAAAACACTTCCATCAAAGTCATGAAAGAACCATAACAAGGCGATCCATCGCTTAACAGCTCACTGATCCGATTCGCTCCCAGTTCATTATCGCGCAAGGCCAGTAAAGCAGACGTATCCAGCAAGAAACCGCTCATTCTTCCCGTTCGCGATCAGCCCGGCGATCTTCCAATAGCCGCTCGACCGCGCCGCCTTTGCCTTTGCCACGGAAAGCCGCAACCGCCGCTTTGGCTTTTTCACTATCAACCTGGCTTTGATTGATGGCTAACCGTTTGGTTAACTCATCGTATTCCTGTTGCGAAACCACATACACCACCGGACGCCCGCGCCGGGTAATGGTGACCGGTTCGCGTTGCGCCGCATCAATCAGTTCTCCAAAATGATTTTGGGCTTCGACAGATGTCATGATTCTCATGGTTAAATCCTCCAAATAGCTAATTCAGCCATTATAGGTGTTTTGCTACGCATGACAATACTGACGATAGAAAAGGAATTTCAGGGCGCAGATTGCTCGCGCGGCTTATTCCACTACCCGTTAGTCGGATACCAGATTGCGCACGTCAATTTTTCCGGTAACAGCGGCGGATATGAGGGCAGTGCGGCGCTCTTGTAGCAGGGTGATGGCGCGTTGAGCTTCGACGGTTAGGGTGTCGAGTTTGGTGGTTTCGCGGTCAAGAAAAGTGGCGATAAATTCTTGTTCTTCTATCGGAGGAAGAACTATCTTCATGCGGTTAAGGTGAGTCGGCCCAAA
Source organism: Nitrosomonas sp. Is24 (assembly GCF_033063335.1). Classification (NCBI taxonomy): domain Bacteria; kingdom Pseudomonadati; phylum Pseudomonadota; class Betaproteobacteria; order Nitrosomonadales; family Nitrosomonadaceae; genus Nitrosomonas; species Nitrosomonas sp. Is24. Next base: position 1,116,603 of record NZ_JAWJZG010000001.1, read on the forward strand.
GTGTTGAATTGTTGCGCCAGCTCTAAATAAATCCACCTGGGTTGTGAACATTGCAGAGTTAACCAACGTCCTTACATAGCATGAAATTGTAATGTTGTCCCTTTTCCATAGTCGAATTATTCCAGTATATGGAATGGCCCCCTCGGCTTCTTGCCCCACTTCACAAATGCTGCCCATACTGGCGCTGGCGCTTATTAGCAGATCACCAGCTTTGAGTCGGAAGTGGTTCCAACGCAAATTTACTTTTTCTGGATTAAGAAAATTACATCCCTCCAATGTGGCCCATCGTTCTTGAATTCCAGATATGCGAAGCAATGGGATTCCTTCTTCTTGGAAATCAATGGCAAGGATTCCTGGCCCCTCCTGAAAACCAACACCATATGAAAATGGAGTAATTCTCCAATGCTCTGGCACTTCCCCCAGCCACTCAACACCGGAATCCTTCATCGGCACATCCGGGTTCAGCCCTTTGGTGACGGCATGAGAAATCACCGCCTGACGCTTTTCTTTCAGTAGTTCAATCAGCCGCTGTTGCTCAGCTATCAGCGCATCAATTTTGGCGGTTTCGCGATCGAGAAAGGTGGCGATGGCGGATTGCTCATCGAAAGGAATCACGGGTAAAGCAATCTGCGTAAAATTATCATAGCGTAAAGCCTGACCATCGCGTACAAGATTTGTAGTGCTCTGCAGTGCTTGAATATAGGACTGCGACTTTAGAAGATAGCGAAAGAAGTTTGCATTAATATTTTTGCTAGGTGTCAGCATAACGTATGCTGAGCTGATGGATCCACGAAAGCTTGACCACTCTATCCCCCCTTGGAAGCTTCGCATGCTAATAACGAAATCATTAGGCTCTACATGTTTGAGTATGTCCGCGCCATGTATTACCTGAACTACTTTTTGATCTTCTATAGCCATGAAATCAGTTTGATATATGATTCCATACTTTTGAGATGCAGTTAGCTGCAAGTCAGATTCGAGAGCCCTATCTTTGCGCTGGGCGAACAATCTACGACTCTGTATTACCTCCCAATGCTCCGGCACTTCACCCAGCCATTCGACACCACTATCCTTATAACGCTCGTAACGCGGAAAACTCATGCCGACAATCCTTTGATCATCGTCAGAATCCGGTCGGTGCATTGTTTCAGGTCGGCATCGATCTCGGCCAGTTCGCGCGGCGGTTTGAATACATAGAAGTGCCGGTTGAAGGGAATCTCATAGCCCACCTTGGTTTTCTCGTGATCGATCCAGGCATCCGGTACATGCGGCAGGACTTCGCGTTTGAAATAAACGTCCACATCCTCAGAGAGCGGAACATTCTCCGTATCGCGCAAGCTGCTATCTGGCTGCGGTTTGCCCTTCAATTTGCCTTTTTCTCCCAGCATGATCTGACCGTTTGCGTCACGCAACGGGCGTTCTACCGTGATGGTACGGTATCCGAATGCTTCATTCTTGAAGATGCGGCTAATCGGCGCACCGTCTTTGCTGGCTTCTTCGAAATTACCGAACAGACGGGTAATCTCAGCGATGTGCGCTTCGGAGAATTCCTTGCGTTTACTGCCCAGGCTCTTGCGCATCTTTTGCCAGAAACCGCTGGCATCGATCAGTTGTACCAAACCTTTGCGGTGTTCCGGTTTGTGGTTGGAGAGTATCCAGACATAGGTGGAAATGCCGGTGTTATAGAACATATCGGTGGGCAGGCCGATGATCGATTCTACCAGATCGTTCTCCAGCACATAGCGGCGGATTTCACTTTCGCCACTGCCAGCGCCGCCGGTAAATAGCGGTGAGCCATTCAACACGATACCAAACCGGCTGCCACCTTCATGGGCCGGGCGCATTTTGCTGATGAGGTGCAGCAAAAACAGCAGAGAACCATCCGATACCCTGGGCAAACCTGGGCCGAAGCGCCCGTTGTATCCTTGCGATTCAAATTCCTTGCGGATTTCCTTTTCAACTTTCTTCCATTCGACGCCAAACGGTGGATTAGAGAGCATGTAGTCGAATTTCTTGTGCGGATGACCATCGTCGGCAAGGGTATTACCGGCCACGATGTTTGCAACATCCTGGCCTTTGATCAGCATATCCGCTTTGCAAATGGCGTAGGATTCATCGTTGAGTTCCTGCCCGAACATGGTGAGCCGTGCTTGCGGATTGTGTTCTTCGAGATATTCGCCTGCCACGGACAACATGCCGCCGGTGCCCGCAGTGGGATCATAGATGGTGCGAACCACACCGGGCTTGGCTAGTACTTCGTCATCCTCAATAAACAGCAAGTTGACCATCAAGCGAATGACTTCGCGCGGGGTGAAGTGTTCTCCAGCGGTTTCATTGGAGATTTCCGCAAACTTGCGGATCAATTCCTCAAACACCAGCCCCATCTGGCTATTGCTGACAGCTTCTGGATGCAGGTCGATGTTGGCGAACTTCTCGGTCACCTGATACAACAACCCGGATTTGGCAAGCCGATCGATCTGCGTATAAAAATCAAAGCGCTCGAAGATATCCCGTACCGCAGGCGCAAAACCCTGGATATAGGCGCACAGGTTTTCCTTGATATGATCCTGGTCGCCCATCAACTTCTTCATGTCCATGGGCGAAGTGTTGTAGAAACTCTGCCCCGCTTTGCGCAACAAGAAAGGCTCCGGATTTATACCGGCTTTCTGCTTATCGGCAAACTCCGCCAGCACGGCTTCCTTGGTGGGTTCCAGTACAGAATCCAGGCGGCGCAGTACAGTAAAAGGCAGAATAACCTTCCCGTATTCGGATTGTCTGTAATCGCCGCGCAAAAGATCGGCTACCGACCAGATAAAAGAGGAAAGGGATTGATGATTCATACTTCCTTATTGTTGGTTTTTATTATTGGCTTAGTTGTGCATGATACGGGCACTTATGTTTTTATCATGAATTACAACGCAACATTACATCAAGATGGTAATAGCAATCAGGAAATTATGAAATAGAGGATAGAAACAAAGCAATGAAGTTGCTTTATTAATAATGTATCAAGATAGTAAATAGCAAAAACAATCAGAGCAATTCAGGTTTGGAATATCTATCTAAATTACTCTTTATTCGTGATCTGATGACCTTGCTCAACTAAGTTAGCTAGCCACTGGGAAAGAAAAATGTTCAATTCTCTTTGCAGTTTTGCATTAATACCCCCTGAATCCAACATTACCGATTGATACGTGAAACTATCTTGATAAGTAAGCGCTTCCGCGTACTCCCGGTCTGGATAAATGGCAATCTCCATATCTGGATCGGCAATCATATCCCCGGACGGGTGTTTGTAGTAGTGGCTGAGTGCAATAATGATTTTTTCAGGTGTATATTGCAGAACATCGAGGTTCAAGTCCATGAATCCCGGCACCACTGACTTACCATATTCCTCAATGGTGTGTAGGTCAGGAATAACTTTTAACAGTTTTCGATAGATGTGAGTGTTTATATCACTGCCTGTATTTTTAGTAATCAATTTCAACCCCCATTTTAATTTGTCTAATTGCAATTAATTGCACTGATAATGACGACTTCGTGCAGTTGATTGCACAGAATCTATTACATTAATCCTTGCTCGGCCAGGCTCAACGTTTCAGCCCCGGCAATAATGAGATGATCGAGCACGTTCACTTCAACCATAGCCAGAGCCTGCTTCAAGGTATCGGTTAGCACTCGATCAGATCGACTCGGGTCTGCTATTCCGCTTGGATGGTTATGCGCCAATATCACTGCCGCAGCATTATGTTTAAGCGCAGCCTTTACGACTTCGCGAGGGTATACACTGGTTTGCGTTAAAGTCCCGCGAAACATTTCTTCGGTGGTAATGACCCGATTTCGTGCGTCAAGAAAGATGACAACAAAGACTTCATGTTCTCGCTGGTTCATTGACAGTCTTAGATAGTCCCGAACTGCACTAGGTGAATTCAACGCATCGCCATGCAGCAATTCTTCTTCCAGAAGCCGTTTTATCAATTCTTTGGCTACTGCGCATTTCTCATGAGGAATGCCTTTTTCTGGAGAAGCTGAAAATAATGGCTGGAGATATCCCCGATAAAGCAGGCGCGATTCACGAACACCAATCAATTTGGCCAGCAGTTCAACATTAGATAGACTCGCATAGTGCATGGATGTTTTCATAGCACGCCCCCAGCTGCGTTATCAACGAAGATGTTTGCATCCCGAATATAGCGTTGCAGCATGGCATCCGTTTTGTGGCCCGTTTGTTGTCGAATTTTCCAGCTACTGATTCCGGCTTGTGCAGCCGAAGTAACCAAACCCGCTCGCAAGCTATGCCCTGAGTATTTTGTGGCATCCAATCCTGCCGCTGCTGCACGCTCCTTAATCACCAAGGCGATAGATTGCGAAGTAATCGCTTGTTCTCCAATATGACCATGGCGGTTGATACTGCGAAAAATTGGGCCCTCATTAATTCCAGAGTGTTCTAGCCATTCACGCAAAGCGATGACCGGACAAACAGCCCCACGGGCATAAGGGATGGCAATTTTTCTGCCTTGTCCGGCTTGGTCTGTTTTGCTACGGCGCAAATAAATAAGCATCCCTTGCTGGACATACTCGATATCGCAATATTGCAGACTGGCTAATTCACTTCTCCGGAAGGCTCCCGCAAAACCGATGAGCAATAATGCTTTGTCACGGATTCCTTTGGTACCTTGCAGATTTTTTACCATCGCCAAAATGTCTTCTTTGATGGCTGGAGCAACTTGTCGTTGCTTCATGCCATGCTGATTGCGTATTCCCCGAAACGTGGCGCGAACCAATTCAGTGCTGACTGGATTAGTCCACTGCTTGGCATTATGGAATTTGGATAGACTCGCCAGTCTGCGTGTCAGAGTGGCAACGGTATGCTTCTGAGCGTGACAGGCTAGATAACAGGAAATTTGTTCGGGTGAAGAGGGTAGTGTGCCGCCCCACACTTGAAAATGTTGCAAGTCATTACGGTAGGCTCGCCAGGTGTTGCCTGAGAGCGCAGCGTTTAAATAAGCATGTACCGTTTCATTATCCGATGTCACGGAATTCTGAGTGAATAAAGGCAACTTTCTCATTAGAAAAAATCCTGCTATTTCAATGAGTTATTATACCATATTGACAGAGTTTGTCAAATTGAAACAACGACTTACGTTACATCTTGAAGGAAAATCAGAACGATTTTTTATGGTGACAAGAACAGGTTTTTGATTAGTGATAAGTGGGTATTATCGATAGTTAGGATGACAGGCAAAGAGGCCTGATTACAGATTGCCATAGATCATGCTATAACTAATCAATTAATGCAGTACGGATCAACAGTATTTTTCTAGGTGCAAATTAGATAATGCTGCTCTTGATAATAATCATCAAAAAAAGCCATAATTTAGCAATTAATCTTGTTGAGAATATCAGACAATATAACAATCCCTTTGTTTGATATGGAAATTCAGGCAGTATGCTCACAAGGTTAAGGTGTGTGGCGAGTGCAGTTTTTAAGTAAGTCGTCTAATCTTTCAAGCTCAAATGCTCGCATGATTGCTTAATCAGCTGCATCACAAACACTCTATCTTTTTCACTTAATTTGGATAACCACGTAGAAATAACTTCTGCTTGAACAGTAGGTTGAGAAGAGCTTTCTGCAAACAACTCTGATGTCGTTGTACTCAATGCTACAGCTAATTTCTGAAGCGTTAAAAGTGACGGCAAAGATACTCCCCGCTCAAATCTTGAAATGGTTTCAGTATCAAGGTTTAGCTTTTCTGCTACGTTTGCTTGGGTCAAACCAATTTTCTTCCGCTTTTCACTAATACATTTTCCCAAGTTCAAGCTGAATTCGTTTCTTTTTTTATTTATTTTATCGACCATATATGTTGTCCTTAACCAACATGAATGGTTGACTTTTCATGCAAATACAGAAAGGATGCTATATGTTGTTACTCAACATATAATGTCTATATAAAGCCTTAATCAAGGAGGATAAATGGCTACAGGCATTCCAGTGCTTATTTCTGCATCTGATGAAAATAATATTCAAAAATTGAGGCCTGTCACTTTTTCTCGTCAAGACCAAGCGAGCTTTGATGAAATGCTATTACAAAAGATCGTTGATTTAACTCCAGACATATTACCGATACGAGATTTTTATCCTGCTGTTACCAGTGTTTATTCGTTAGGAAGAGAAATACCTGTTGAGTTAGGTGAGCGTCAGGGATTTATTGATAACTTGTTAGTCACCAATGACGGCCATCTCGTGCTGGTTGAGACAAAATTATATCGAAACCCAGAAGCTATTAGAGATGCAGTAATACAAACCCTGGAATATGGTATGGCAATTCATAAAATGTCATTCCTTGAACTCGAAGCGCGAATTCGAAGAGCAGAGAAAACAGGTACTCAACTTAGAGAGAATGAAAGCATTCTTGATAGGATAACGAGTATGTCTGATGTTTTTGATGATTTTGAAATTGTCCTGGAACGTTACCAACGCACTGGAGAAATACTTTTGTTAGTGGTGGCCGATGGCATTCGAGCAAGCGTTGAACGCATCACTCAGTGGATGAATGAAGAGATGAGCGGCAGCACTCCAATTAGATTTGGTTTGGTAGAGTTACGTTTTTACGAAATTGCCGATGGTAGTAAGATAGTTGTTCCCAAGACACTATTAAAAACGAAAGAAATTTCTAGGCATGTTGTGGTTGTGGACATTCAAAACAACTCAAGTGCCGCCGCCGCAGCTTCTGTAACTGACCAATTAAGCATTTCGGGGACTTTAGGTGCAGCAAGACCTATTAAAATTGCCGCACCCGCTCTCACTAAAAATGGTTTGCTTAGCCAAGTTTCACCAGAGATCCAACCTATATTGAAGGAGTTGTTTCAACAATTTGAGTCTATAGGGCTGGTTGAAAACACAAAAACTGCGGGACAACTTCGTTATGGTGTTGTATCCCCCAACTCAGGCGAGTTTCTACCCATACTGTATCTTGACAAGAACAATATTTGGGCAACACCAACAAAACGAGTATTTGAATTGGTTGGCAGTGATGTCATATTTGAATTTAAAAAAAAGATGAATCCCTTAGCTTCATTCTGGCGACATGATCAATTTGAGAAAGTGTATACATCTTCACGCGGAGTTAAGTATCTATCTATCAGGGATAAAATTCCTGATATTTTAAATGTACTTGAAAGCTTTAAGCGGCAAATATCTGCTGCGTTAGAGGATGAATATTCAAAAATATAATGTAAATAGCGATGTAAAAATGCAGCACTTCAAGCAATGAAGCTGTTAAGGTCGAATGAAATCAATGGTGATTACTTCTCATCAAGTGGAGTTTATGAAATTTGACTCCAGTGCAATTAATTGCAAATTAGACAAACTTAGCTAACTTGATAATAGTCATTTGCAGATCTCCATATCAAGCCTCGGCGACTGTTAGGCCATCCAGGCAATAAAACTCATCCTCAAGCCACGGATCATCTGGGCTTGCCCTGCCATAGTAGTTGTATTGATTGCAAACGGCATACATTCGATCCCACATTCCGGCATATCGAATATCATTACCCGCACAATGTACGCCATCACAGCACCACCCCGGAATAACATAGGGTTTTGTAGCATTTACTTTGTCTAAAAGAGCATTTACTTCTGCTTGGGTAACATCTTCTATTTGATCGATTGCGGGCGAATTACCCCCTGCTAGAATCCAAGCTGCTTGGCATAGGAAATTATTATCGCTCTTCAGTGATTTTTCGTGGCGAAGATAAATATTCTGGATAAGCCGTTTTGCAGGTTGACAATCATATGTTGATGCCAACTCGTATAATTTTCTGGCAATCAGTGAGTTTGTCGCTGTATCGGATTCCTGATCTTGTATGATCCAGCGCAAAGCATCTACTTTATTTTGTTTAACTATTGCCTGTTCAAGACCGAGTAGGCAATCAGATGCGGAATAGTTGGCACGGTCATATAAAATTTTTCGAGTAGCCAACATCCCGCTGTATATGTAGTCGTGACCACCTGTATCAGGGTGCCACCAATTTGGAACTTTGCATATTCGTACTAACTCAGCCATAACGCTTGTAAAGTCAATATCCTTGGATAGCAGCGCTGAATAATTGTCAGCTAATTTCTCCATTATCGCTATTGAATGACCATCCTCAGCTGATCCAATTAGTAACCTTCTGATAATACGAAACTGTGCGCCATTTAATTTTTGCTTGAAACTCCAGCAATAAGTTAGCCAATAAGCGGCTTCATCAAGATTACGCAACCTTATGCCTTTAACTAAACCGGACAATGCCTGATAAAAATTTGGTTTGGATGAAAGAGTAACTGATCTTTTGGGGTAACACCCGGCATCTTTAAGGTGATTACACCAGCTTCCAGAAATGAAATCCTGGCAGGTGCAGGTACTATGATTTCGAGCTACTTGATACGGAATTAAATCCCCGGAAGGGAATACTATCAAGCAAGCAGATTGTGGCTTAATATTCATGCAACCCCTTGTTTATTAATGTTAAAGAATAATATTAACATATTAAAAACAAAGAGAAACTTAATGGCTATATTTATTTACATGAACTATTCTTGCCGATAAGCGCGATTAAATTTTAGTCTTACAATATCTACTCAGGATTTATATTTTTGGGTACTTATCTATGTCAACAGCTCCTGTTCATGTATCTACTGATTAAACTTCTATTATCGATTCAGACGATAGCGGATGTGATTTTTGTATAGGATCGCCATTTTGATCGTAACTGTAACCCATGTCACCCCACCTTTCTCGTAAATCGAAGTCCGCAACCCGGTGCTTCAGCCCTTTTTCCAAAGCACCATTTACTGATGCCATTGCATTCAACACTCCCAGAGCTGCCTTTATTCTTACAGAACTTGGTTCTCGCATATCACACAAAACTTCTTGTAAGGTTTCAATAGCAGTAATTGTCGTAGCATTCATTTTCTTGGCTATTTCTTCTAATCCAGAGTTGGCTAAGTAATTTAGCTTGGAATTAAATTCTGGAAGTTTTTGCCAGCGATAAAGTGTCATAGTCGTTACTTCTAATTTTTCTGCTACCTGATAGGCTGGAGTCCCTGTGGCAAGTAATTGAATGGCTGTAATCTGTTTGGGTTTTAGTGGTTTTTTATTCACAAAATACCTCACAAAAAATAACATTTAACAACATTTATAACGAGGAATTAGTTTCATGCAAGCTTCCTCCCATGAATGGAGGTTTAAATTCTTGAAGCATTTCTCGATGCACTTCCCAAATTAATTCAGGTTTCCACCAAGGTACGGTATATTCTTTTAATCGTTCTAATATTTTTTTGCGAGCAGCTGGATTCCCTGGTGTAATCCCATATACACCCAATTCTCTGAGAAGTTGAGCAAATTGAGGTTGTTTGTAATCTTGTGCAATTAATTGCACTGAGTCGGCTGAAACCACAAAGAGATTTTCAAATGGATTTGGGATTCCATTCTCAATTAAGTCAATAAATCGAAGATTACGCTGATTTATTCTTGCTTCAATTCTGGTTATAGAACTATTCATTCCCTGTTGAGCACCCTTATCATACATTGTGCAAACAAGTTTTGATCTTCTAGACCCATGATATATTGTGCCTTTATGCACAGTTGTCTTTCTTCTTCCCTTATCAATCAATAAAAGATCGTTAGGATCGACATTGACAACATCTACAAAAAACTCGAAATGTGATACCACTCCCCTCTGGTATATCTCTGCATAATGATGATCGAACAGTATACTAAATAAGCCTTCAAGCTCATCACAATCATGCTGGTTCAATTTGCTGGGGTTTAGCTCGATATTGATGAAGTAATTCCCATAGTTTCTGCCAATGGTTAATCTACAGAGTTTCTTTTTATTCATCTCGCTATCCGAATAAATCGAATAAACCTTCATATTGTCATATTTTATAATTTTGCATTGAGTAGTATTTTCAATTATTTGACTAATGTAATGCAGCTCATATATATAACATTTTTTCCTATATTGATCTTTCTTAATCAATTCATCTATAAGATTTTTATCTGTAATTCCATTGCTCAATTGAGATTTAGGGCAGGGTAATCCGATAACCATTTTATCTATACCTAAGTAGATTCCATTTATACATTGGTATTTACCAATAACCTCTTGATATAGCACAATACATTGGAGGATGCTGGGTTAATTAATAGCTTCTAAAAATCTATAATTAATCCTCCTTGAGTAAGCATTTAGCAAAAATACCAGCGTGGACATATCGCCGCTTGCCAATCTTGCGAAAAGCTATAGCAAATCCATTGGTTTCACGGTGGCGGTGGAGCCATTCGATTTGGCTACGGGTAAATTTAGGATAAGCTTGTGAAAATTCGTCGAGAGTAAACCACTGATTTAAATCAGTGATACTTGTGTTGGTTGCGTTCTGCATGTTATCTCCTGTGAAAAATGGTTGTTGCACGTTTTGGCAGGAGATAGTTTGAAGATTCTTGTAATTAAGTGTGGAAGTTTCTATTTTTGTGAGAAGTTTCTATTTTTTTATCCTTTCTTAGATAGGTAATTTTTAAGCGTTTTAGTAGTAATACTTACATTTGCTTCTGTCAATAGTTTTGCACACACTGTATTAAGGTGTTTACTATGGCCACTTGTTAAGTCATCGATAATATTAGGAAATTCATCTTCGAAACTTAACTTAATTAAACCCGCTACCAGATCCCACACTTTGGATTGTGTAGCAGGTTCTTGCTCTGTCACAGATTGCAATGAGAAGGCTTTTATGTTCTTACCTAGATATTTCTCATTCCACTTAATTCGTTGTTCACCAAAATCAGGAAGATTTAAAGATGGCCAACCACATCGTTTTAAGTTTTCTAACCCTTGTGAAGATTTTTGAAAATAATCTTCATCAAATTCATAGCCTCCTCTAATTACCTCGGATAGGTGTTCTAATAAATCTTCATATAATTTTCTGAAATCATCCTGGATTTTTTCCTTTGGAAGTACATAAATGAAGCGCCCTAATTTATCCCAAGTATAAAAACCAACAAGTTCTATTGCGGAAGCTATTTCTGCAATTGAGTATTGCGAATCCAAACATAATTGCGCTATTGAAGTGAAGGATTGATTCTCAAGTTTTGACATTTATTTTATAACTCCCATTACTGAATCCACCATATTTTGTGTGTCTTGAATTGCAAGATGACTGTAACGCGCTGTCATTGTGGTCGAAGAATGTCCGAGCAATGTACCCACTTCAAAAAGAGTCCTCCCAGCTTTCACTAGATTACTGGCTGCTGTATGACGTAAGTCGTGGAAGCGGCAATAATCAATGTTTGACTGTTTCAAAGCTTTAATCCAGCTTTTTTTAATATCAAATGGTGTGTTTTCGCGAATGGTACTGTGGAAAATTAGGTGATCAGTATTCTCACGCAATCGCATTAATTCTTTTATAACTGGATGGGTAAGGGGTAAAAGTCTGGGTTTGCCGTTTTTTGATGTATCCAATCTAGCTACTCGAGTACTGAAATCTATCGATGACCATTTCAATTTTAGGAGCTCACCTTTTCTGGCACCAGTCGTTAGAGCCATTAATACCAACAAGTACAACCTCTCCCAATGAGAGGTGCGACAAGCTAGGAGTAGACGCTCTTGCTCATTTTCAGTTAGAAACTTATCCCTACTGGGATTTTCCTTGAAACGACTTACAGTTTCTTTTCTGACAGGATTGATAAATCCTGATCTCTTAAAATCGGGATGTTGAACAAAATAGATAAAAACTGCGGATAATGTAGATTTATAGCGATTGATTGTTGAGCCTGTCAGATTTCTCTTTTTCAGCTTTATTAGCCCATCATCAACCATAAATTCATCAATTTTAGTAACAGGCTTGTCACCAAACTCCCCGCACCACCAATAAAGTCGTCCGGCAGTACTTGGGTCGTTGCCAGAATATTGAGCCATGTAAATGTTGCACCATTCTCTAAAAATAGGAATTAATGCTGTTGCTTTACCTAACTTTCTATGAAGTTCAGTATTACCTTCGACTTGCTTGGAAAATGCAACTGCATCTTTCTTTTTGGGAAATGTTTTTGTGATTGATGGTAATCCCTGCAATCTAATTTGCACCTGGAAATTACCACTTTGCAATTTGCGGATTGAAGCCATAGTTCCTCGCTTTTCCATCTTACTGTGATGACAGTGTGATGGAAGGTTGATTGATCAATTCGCCAAAACGAACAAACAACCACAAGGTTATTATGTAACTTCAATATTTACAGCAACTTACTTATTGTAAGTTGCTAAGAAAACTGGTTGCGGGGGCAGGATTTGAACCTACGACCTTCGGGTTATGAGCCCGACGAGCTGCCAGACTGCTCCACCCCGCGTCAGGAGCGGGATTATAGCACAAGCAAACACGAGCAGGTCAATGAACATTGATTACAGTCTTTTTAATTAAGAGAATTTAATTCAACATTGTGACAAATTATTGTTCCATCGGGTTTGTTTATGCCGCTGCCAGGCAATTTCTTTTTTGATGGCGCTATCAATAATCTGCAAGACATTGCCAACGTTAACAGGTTTGTTTTGCTGTTTAATGGTTCCGGTTAAGCGTGCCTGAGGTAGCTTCCCGCGTTGATAGTAAGACCATATTTCCGCCGCATAGTCGGATTGTGCTAATTCCGGCGCAAAGCGGCTCAAAAATGTCGTCAGGTTATCGATGTCGCGTTTGATCATATGGCGCGCTTGGAAATTACTGGCTGCGTTAACGGCCTGGGGTAGATCAATGATTACCGGGCCATGGCTATCGACCAGCACATTGTATGGCGACAGGTCGCCGTGCACGATCCCGGCGCACAGCATGGTGACAATTTGCTCGATTAAAATTTTGTGATAGGTGCGTGCTTGCTTTGGCGTTAGTATCAGATCATTCAACCGCGGCGCTACATTTCCTCCCGCATCGGTAACCAGCTCCATCAAGAGCACGCCGGAAAAAAAGTTATAGAATTTCGGCACGCGAATACCTGCCATTCCCAGGCGGCATAGCATGTCGACTTCGGTGCTTTGCCAGGATTCTTCGCGTGCGCTGCGGCCATAATGGCTGCCGTTCTCTATTGCACGGGCGCGGCGGCTGTTTTTAGTCTTGCGCCCTTCGGTGTAGCAGGCGCGTTGATGGAAATTGCACTTGTTGCTTTCTTTGTATACTTTGGCGCAACGGATTTGCTCGCCACTGCGCACCATATAAATCATCGCTTCTTTACCGCTCATGAGCTGGCAAATTACGCTATCAATCAAACCTTCTTCAATCAGCGGTTCTAGTCGTTTGGGTATTCTCATAGGGTTTATGCCGGCGTACGTGATTAAAGTACGCTTGTCATCCTCCTGCCGGGTAATGTAAATAATGTGTTGTCCTTGCCGCGATCATCGGTATCAATCGAATTGGGATAACCACGTTGAACAAATTGTAGGAAGAATGATTTCTTTTTGGAATGTGGCATATTGTCGCGCGGCAAATTGCCACATAACAAATTGCAAAAATGGAATATGGAAAATTTCTCCCAATTCCATCAATTCAATGAAAAAACCAGCGCTACGAGTTCACGCTAAATCGTTTAAAATAGCGCGGGAATATACAGTTTGGCCGCCATATTGCGAAAATTCCGGGCGGCAGCGTCAAGGTTATTGCCTTCACCATTCTCTGGGAGAAGTTTATGCAATCCGAAGAAGATTTATTTACCCACCAGGATACGCTGGCGAATTTGCATGAAAATTTCCCGTTAACCGAGAAATTGCGTTTTCTGCATCAAATCATCCGCCAGGATTTTCCCTTTGTCGACCGTTTGGCGATTGCGTTGTTCGATGAAAAAACGGAAATGCTCAAAACGTATACGCACAGTACCGAAGGCAACGATAGTCCGGTGACCACCTACGAGGCGCCGCTAAGCGGTGCGCCGTCGTTATTGGCCATCATTGAGCACCGCCGTCCGCGCTTGGTGCAGGATCTGAACCTCTTTGCCAAAGGCACGCACGAACACACCAAGCGGGTAGCCGCCACAGGTTATAAATCAAGCTATACCATGCCACTGTATCAAAGCGGCGCTTTTATCGGTTTTTTGTTCTTTAATTCGCTGCAAGAACACCCTTTTGAGCCAAAAGCGCTGCGCCAGATCGATATTTACGGTCATTTGATTGCGTTGATGGTGATCAATGAGCTTTCCGCCATACGCACCTTACTTGCCGCCGTGCGTGCGGCACGCAGCATGACGCATTACCGCGATCTTGAAACCGGTTCGCATATCGACCGGACTGCACACTACGCCCGCCTGATCGCACGTGAACTGGCGCCGAGTTATGGCATTTCCGATGAACAGATCGAACATATTTTTTTGTTTTCACCGATGCACGATGTCGGCAAAATCGGTATTCCGGATAATATCCTGCGCAAACCCAGCAGGCTGAACGAAGCGGAATTCGATATCATGAAAACGCATCCGGCGAAGGGCCGCGAGATCATCGATTCCGTGCTGGAAGATTTTGGTTTGGGCGCGTTTGGTCACACCAATATATTGCGCAATATCGCCGAGTTTCATCACGAAGCGGTCGACGGCAGCGGTTACCCGAATGGTTTGAAAGGCGAGGAAATTCCGATTGAAGCGCGCATCAGCGCGGTAGCCGATGTTTTCGATGCGCTAACGTCGCGGCGGTCGTACAAAGCACCGTGGAGTAATGAAAAAGCATTCGGTATGCTGCGGCAAATGTCCAATTCCAAGCTGGATCAGGATTGTGTCGAAGCGTTGATCAATAATGCCGCGAAAGTGCTGGAAATACAGCAGCGCTTTCGCGATATCGACTTGATGTAGAGATAAAAACCGGAGAAATTTAAGTGCTGGAGCCGTCGCGTTTGATCCAGTGCTGAACCACCAGGCTTCCCACTAGATCGCCCTCAACATTCACCATGGTGCGGAAAGTGTCGAGTATCCGGTCAATCGGCAGCAATATGGCGATGGCTTCGGCCGGTAAGCCAACCGATTGCAGCACCATCACCATCGTCACCATACCGGCGCTGGGTATGCCCGGCGCGCCCATGGCTGCTAGCATTGCGGTGACAAATACGATCATCTGTTGCATCAAACTGAGTTCAACCCCCACCAGATTGGCGATGAACAAAGCGGCAATCGCTTCGTAGAGCGCCGTGCCATCCATATTGACGGTGGCTCCCAACGGAATGACGAAACCCGCGACATCGCGTTTGACATGCAAATGCTGCTCGGCGCAGCGCAACGTAACCGGTAATGTTGCTGCGCTTGAACTGGTGGCAAAAGCGGTGATCAACGCTTCACGCCCGCCCAGCCAGAATTTATACGGCGTGACACCGGTCATTGCATACAGAATCAAAGGCAACACCACCACACCGTGCAACAGCGTGGTGCCTAACACGACCGCTACAAACTTGAGCATCACCATAATCAGACCGGTATCCTGCGTGGCGACCAGTTGCAACACCAACGCCATGATACCAAATGGCGCCAGGCGCATGATCCAACCCACCAGCATCATGATCAATTCCAGAAATTCCTGCATCAACGTCAGGATATTACGGTAGCGTTCACCGCCCACCACCAGCGCGATACCGAGCAGCAACGCGAATATCACCACCGCCAGCACATTACCTTGCGCCAGCGCCGCGATTGGGTTTTGGAACAATGAATGGAGGAAATGCGCAAAGAAATCGGGCAGCGACATCTGGGTGGCCTGAAAATTTTGCATCGCATCCTGAAACATCGCGATCTGCAATTCACTGCCAGGCCGGAAAATATTGGCCGCAGCCAATCCGAGCACGACCGCGAACGCCATGGTCGATATAAAGAAAATCAGCGTGACTTGCCAGACGCGATTCATTTGCTGGTGCGAACGCAGATTGGCGACACCGACCATAATCGACGTGAAAACCAGCGGGATCAGAACCATGCGCAATAAATCGGTAAACAAGGTGCCGGTCAGTTTTGCGGCATACAGCCCGCCTTGGCTGATCTCGGATTCCTGACCCAGCATCGAGAACCATAAACCGAGCAGAACGCCCGATAGTGCGCCGAGCAAAATCTGATTATTGAGCGATAACTTGTTCACAGGCGGTTTACACCCAGTCCTTGCCGATCAAAAAGTCTGTGTACAGTTTGCCTTCCGGGGTGTCCGCTGCCGGTTTCCAGTCGTAGCGCCATTTCACAATCGGCGGCAATGACATCAAAATCGATTCGGTGCGTCCGCCCGTTTGCAGCCCGAACAACGTGCCGCGATCCCACACCAGATTGAATTCTACATAACGCCCGCGCCGGTACGCCTGGAAATCGCGTTCGCGTTCGCCGTACGGTGTGTCCTTGCGGCGTTCCAGAATAGGGCGGTACGCGTTGAGGAAGTTCTCGCCGACGTTGCGCGTGAGTTTAAAGCAGGTATCAAAATCAGGTTGATTCAAATCATCGAAGAAAACGCCGCCGATACCGCGCGGTTCTTTACGGTGCTTTAAGAAAAAATAGTCGTCGCACCATTTTTTCAGACGCGGATAGATATCGCCGCCGAACGGTTGCAATGCGTCTTTGCAGGTTTGATGAAAGTGGATCGCATCTTCCGCGTAACCATAATAAGGCGTCAGATCCATGCCGCCGCCGAACCACCACACAGGTTCTGCGCCTTCCTTGCGCGCTTCGAAAAAACGCACGTTCATATGCACCGTCGGTGCGTAAGGATTACGCGGATGCAGCACCAGCGAGACCCCCATCGCCTCAAACGAACGCCCGGCCAATTCCGGACGAGCCGCGGTAGCCGATGCAGGCAATCCCGCGCCATATACATGGGAGAAATTAACGCCGCCGCGCTCCAGCACATTGCCTTCTTCGATCACGCTGCTCATGCCACCGCCGCCTTCCGGGCGATCCCATTGATCGCGCTTGAACGACTTGCCATCGACCTGCTCTATTCCTTTGACGATGCTGTCCTGCAAACTGATAAGAAACTCTTTCACTTGGGGTGTGTTCATGCAAACTCCTGGTTCTAATGTTATGAAAATGGCTCAAAACGCGCCCATGCCGGACAATAACCGCATTTTAGCGCAGGTATAGCATGTGGATGGCATTTCATTGTTGATGCGCCTCAAGTTTGCACCTGATTGTTATCCTCGGCGGGTGGTCAGCAAATTGCCAAAAAGCAGGGGTACGTATGATAGACTCGCACAATCTTTTTTTAATACCCAAATAGCATCGTATGTCTGGCAATACACTTGGCACGCTTTTTACCGTCACTTCGTTTGGCGAATCGCACGGTCCCGCAATTGGCTGCATTGTCGACGGTTGTCCGCCGGGATTGGCCATCAGCACCGAAGAGATTCAGCTTGAACTGGACCGGCGCAAACCCGGCACGTCGCGGCATGTCACGCAGCGGCGCGAATCCGATACCGTTGAGATTCTATCCGGCGTGTTTGAAGGGCAAACCACCGGTACTCCGATTGCTTTGCTGATTCGCAATGAAGATCAGCGCAGCAAGGATTACAGCAAAATCATGGATACCTTCCGTCCCGGTCATGCGGATTACACTTACTGGCAAAAATACGGCATCCGCGATTACCGCGGCGGCGGGCGTGCATCGGCGCGGGAAACGGCCGTCCGGGTTGCGGCAGGAGCGATTGCGAAGAAATGGCTGCATGAAAAATATGGCATTGTGATTCGCGGCTATATGGCGCAACTGGGTCCCATACAGATTCCTTTCAAACAATGGGACGATGTCCAGCAAAACCCGTTTTTCGTCGCTGACAGCAGCTATACCGATCAACTGGAAACATTCATGGATCAATTGCGCAAGTCCGGCGATTCGGTCGGCGCAAAAATCAGCGCGGTGGCACAGGGTGTTCCGGTCGGTTGGGGTGAACCGGTTTATGACCGGCTCGATGCCGAAATTGCTTACGCGATGATGAACATCAACGCGGTGAAAGGCGTGGAAATCGGCGCCGGGTTTGCCAGCGTGACGCAGAAAGGCACGCAACATTCCGATGAAATGACGCCGGATGGTTTCTTGAGCAACAACGCGGGCGGTATTTTAGGCGGTATTTCCACCGGGCAGGACATCGTCGTTCATGTCGCGATCAAACCGACCTCCAGCATCCGCCTCGGACGGCATTCAATTGACAAGAATGGCATCCCGGTCATCGTCGAAACGCATGGACGGCACGATCCCTGCGTTGGCATCCGCGCCACGCCGATTGTCGAAGCCATGCTTGCTTTGGTATTGATGGATCACGCTTTGCGGCATCGCGCGCAAAATGCCGATGTGAATTGTAAAACACCGAAAATTCCCGGCAGTGTGAATGGCGCAGCAAGTGCCGCACCGGCAGTGCAAGCGCCGTTTAAGGAAGACCCGGAACCGGAAGAAGATATGTAGCGGAAAACGCGCCCAGATGCAGTTTAATCTTGACAAGACCGGCCAAATACACGATCATCGCCCCCGCAAAAAGTAATTGTGATGATTGATAGAAAATCGGCTTGGCCGATTACAGTTTGAAGGCATCGAATACAGCAGCAAAAACATAAGTTCGAATCCCGTGATTGCTTCAATCTGATATAATCTCCCGGTTGCTGAAACAAGCTGGAAGTAATTAGATTGCACAAAGCGCCCGTAGCTCAGTTGGATAGAGTACTTGGCTACGAACCAAGGGGTCGTGGGTTCGAATCCTGCCGGGCGCGCCATTCATTTCATCGAATATCTATTACAACTGCCAGTAAATGGGTTGTCCGTTTACTGCCGCTTTCCAAATGGCCAAGTAGCTCAGTCGGTAGAGCAGAGGACTGAAAATCCTTGTGTCGGTGGTTCGATTCCGCCCTTGGCCACCAATAAAAACAAGCACTTAGTGATTAAAAAACCTAAGTGCTTTTTTATTTAATTAAATCGATGCCACCACTCTGTCACCGGCATTGACCAGCGTTAAACAACACAAAACCAGCCGAAGCGGGTTTGTGTAATTCAAAGCATTATTTTCTAATCTTCATGCAGATTGCCAGCTTTCTCTATTGCCGTTCCTAAAGGGCCGGTTTCTAGGGAGTAAGTTGGATCGGCCATACGAATTTTATAGTACAAGTTGCGTGCTTCTATGATTAGAATAATTTCTAAAATAAGAATTCCTGTAATTAGATATCGTATAAACATAAAATTACCTCCGCTTCTTACTACCGGGAATCTTTGGGATAAGCAAAAATTAAATTGCCGTTTGCGAGTTTTCGCACATTGAATTGATATATTTGAACAACACAAATCCGCTGCATGAGCGGGCTAGTAATGATTCAAGTGTAGCTGTTTAAAAGACGAATAAGGATCAACCATCCGGCTATGCATTGATGCACTGGTTGGTGCGGTTAAATCAGACTTAAGTAAGAAGGGTCGATTTATTATTTTTTATAGGTTGATTAATATATTAATTCCTCGGGCAATTCTGCGACACAACAAGTAATAAAAATCCATTAAAAGGGCGGAGTCAACCGACGAGCTGATCCAGTAGGGATATTAGAATTCTTTGGTGAAGGATCACTGGGAACTATTCCTGAAGGAAGCTGCATCTCTTCTTCCGAAGTTTTTACTTTTGCTGCTTTCTCTTGATCGATAACAAAACCGGTTTTAAAATTTGGACCAATACTCTCTCTTTCAATAAACTGATGGTTCGGGTGAAAAGCTTTATCGAAAGCAAATACATTGCTTGCGAAAAAAACTGCACAAAAAATAATCACTACCGTTAAAGTTTTTCCTTGCATCATGATTTTTCGCCTTTTAAGTAATTTAATACAATCGATAATACTGATCGTTATCCTCATGGCTGTCTGTTCGGTAGCCTACATAACTTTTCTCTAATATTGAAAAATATCGCATTGCAAGAAGCCGCAGGCACTAAAAAACTAGTGCCCCCCTAACAAGTTATGGAGCATCGGAAAATAAGCTTAGGGAAACGCTGATTAATTGATTATACGAGCGAATCGCTTCGTTGTGCGGTACTCGCTCCCTCGCCTATCTTATTAATATGTCTTGGTTGCTGTGTTCCGCGCGTCTCGTGCTTCATCTCGTTCGCCGAATTAATCAGCGTTTCCCTAGATTTTTTACTACTTAGAAGACCGGCTATGCAGCGGTATATGTACGGTCTGTGTTGCGTGCTAAATTCAGGTGCCGTAACGTGCTTCCGGATCGGTCTTTAAACCGTAAGAATTATTTTGTAGTTAGCTCTGTTGTCTTAATCTTCTAAAACCAAACAGTGCGAATAGTCCGATAGACATCAGTACATACATTTCTGGCTCTGGCACAAGTCCGGCGCCGACATCGCCGTCGTGAACAGCCCATGCGAATCCATAGTGAGGGACATCGCCCCCAGCACCTTGGTGACCAGTATCGAAGAAAAATATCCATCCTAGTTCAGAAGTAAACTCCGTACCCGTCCAGTAGAAATGATCAAAGCCTTCAAAGTAATACCGGATGTTAGAAAAAAAGGAATAACTTGCAACATCCCGCCGCAATTCGTCATAGTACAAATGCCCCATCTCGCTATGGCTGCAATTGTAACCAGCGCAAGAAGTATCCGCCGCCGGCAAACGCCAATCCGTAACACCCTCGATGCTAAGACCTGCGGCCCAAGCTTTGGCGTCTGGCCAGCTCATCACGCCATCAGCATCATACCCTGATGTTTTTGCGTAATCCGCATCCGCCAGCCAAGTGATATCGATATCCGTGTCATAAACAGCCAGACCACCCAAACGCGTCTCTAATGCAGCATTCGCATTCGCTAACAATCCAACCGATAAAACACTGCTGCATAACAGGATTCTTAATAATTTAATCATACACTTTGCTTCCTTTTTTGATGATTAAAGTTGTTGTATACAGCTCATCATCATAGGCTACCCAGAATAAATTGCTATAAGGAATATGCGTAATTTTGCGGTATGGGCTGGTTGTGAACTCCTGGATTTCATTTCTCAAATCGAAATAGTGTCATAAAATCTTCACAATTCATTCATATAAATTTCACAATATTTGATTAAACTTTGCCGCAGTTGTAACTACAAAGGAAAAATAATGTACTGCTTAATTAAAGAATGGCCAAACAAAATGGCAACCTTGATGACCGAAGATGGTGTCGTACTATGGACTTTCAGCAATATCGAAGAAGCCAGGAAAGTTTGGCATGAGTGGTGTTCCCTGCATAAAGACAGCATGGCCAATCAAATTGGAGCACTCGATTAATCAAGATTTTTGCATCAATATTATTTGATCGAATAGCGCTCATTCCCCGCTCTTGCATTCGCTGGCATGTTTTAGCAAGACATCTCTCGTTCTCGCCGGCTCAAACACCACATCGAAGCACCACTGCCCGAAACCGCCTTGCTCATTGACCGTCTTGATCCAAACCGCCATTGCCGCGCGTTTGATCCGGTTGCGTTCATCGTCGACGCCTTTCACTTCCAGCACCAGCGTTTTGCCGTTGTCGAGCCGGATCAGATAATCCGGCACGAAATTACGCGAAGAACCGCGCCACAGATACCGGATGACAAAATCCAGATGGTCGTTCTTGGCCCACGCCACCACTTGCGGCACTTTCTCGCACAAATCCGCCACCACCTTCTCCCACGCGCTGTCGTACACCACGTGACTGATCTGCGACCGTACCGTCGCCTGGCATGGTTTGGTTGTTAACCACGAACGCATGCGGAACGTCGAACCGATCGGTTGCAATTCATCGAACACGGCTTCCAGCTTCTCGGTATTTTGCAACCGGACAAACCGGTTCACATGTCCAACCACGGTATCCATATTCAACGCAAATAAAATCTGTTTACGCATCGGGTCTTGATGCCACACGCTGGGAATGTGCAATTTACCGCTGGTATCGATAATCAATAATTGCTTCAGAATAATTTTATAGCAATAAAATAACTTGATATTCTGCTATTTCTATTCATAATTAGAATATATTTCTTCATTCACAAAGTGAATAAAATGCTAATCGAGTTTCGTGTCAAAAATTTCCGTAGTCTACGCGATGAGCAGGTACTCAGCCTTGTTGCATCCAAAGATAAATCCTTCCTGGATACGCACACTCAGGCAACCGGTATAAATGCAGCGCCAACGCTACTTCGCAGTGCTGTTATTTACGGTGCGAACGCCAGCGGCAAGTCCAATCTAATTAAAGCATTGCAATACATGCGCGGTGTGGTGATAGAATCGGCATCAGTGATCCAGCCCGGTCAAACATTTGCAGTACAACCATTTCGGCTCGATTCAGGATCTGTCGGTCAACCCACCGAGTTTGAAGTAACTTTCTTGCTTGATCGCGTACGCTTTCAGTATGGTTTTGCCATGACTTCACAGCGTATCATTAGCGAATATTTGCTGGTTTACAAAGCATTCAAGCCTCAGCAATGGTTTGCACGTCGCTTTGATGCAGAAACCAACAAAGATATGTATGACTTCGGTTCTGATCTAAAAGGACAGAAAAAAATTTGGGAAAGCTCTACTCGTCCGAACTCTCTGTTCCTATCAATGGCAGTGCAACTCAATAGCGAAGGTTTGCGTCCAGTGTTTGACTGGTTTGCCAATCGATTGATTATATTTAATGAACAAGCTCAACTTAATCCGCAGGTGTCCATCCAGATGCTGAAGCAGCAAAGCGGCCGTCAAAAGATTTGTGACTTCCTTTCGGCCGCTGACATCAGCATTGCAGACATTGATGTGGAAACCCGCAAGGTAATGGGGCAGGCTGTTCACTTTGATCAGGCCATTGGTAAAACCGAAGTACGGCTAGAAGAAATAGAGGAACATCAGTTGCGTTTCCGTCACATCACCGAACACGGTGAAGCCGTTCTTGATTTCATGGACGAGTCAAATGGCACGAGAAATCTGCTGTTTTTAGCCGGTCCGGTGTTGGATATACTGAGTAAAGGCCTAATTTTGGTTATTGACGAGCTCGACACCAGTTTACATACATTGCTGGTGCGTGAGCTGGTGCGACTGTTCCACCGGCCCGAGGTCAACACTGGTTGTGCGCAGTTAATCTTTACTACCCACGATACTTCGCTGCTGGATGCACTTAACCTATTCAGGCGCGATCAGATATGGCTTGTTGAGAAAGATCGTGATCAAGCATCGGCATTAGTTAGTTTATCCGAATTCAGTCCGCGTAAAAATGAAGCCCTAGAGCGTGGATATCTGACAGGACGGTATGGAGGAATACCGTTCCTGGATCACAATCTAGGGTTGAAACACTGATGGGTAGAGATAATTCCCAAAAAGAAAGACAAAAGAAACAGCTTGAGCGAAGGCAAGCGCGACGTGTCAGCTATGATCGCATTCTGATTGTTTCCGAAGGCAGTGAAACCGAACCAAATTACTTCGAGGAAATTCGCAAATTTTATCGATTGCATACTGCTAGTGTAGTAGTTCAACCCAGCGAATTAGGGACAGCTCCTATCCAAGTAGTGAAGTACGCCAAAAAGTTGTTTGAGAATGGCGATCCACACAAAAATATTCGACCACGTGCATTTGAAAGAGTCTATGCAATATTTGATCGTGATGATCATGATAGCTATTTTAATGCGCTGCAGTTAGCCGAATCACTGGATCATAAAATAAAAAATGATATCAGGCAGTATATTGATTTCAGAGCGATTGCTTCAGTGCCCAGTTTTGAGTTGTGGCTCCTGCTTCATTTTGAGGACATTCAAGCTCCAATAAGCCGTACGGAAGTAATGAATCGCCTAAAGACGCATATTCCTCACTACGTTAAAGGTACAAACGACTCATTCGCATGTACCCGCAATTATTTAGAAATTGCTAACGCACGCGCAGAGCGGTTGGCAGTCCGTTTTACTGCATACGATGCTCCCGAGCCTTTTACTGAAATCTTTAAACTGGTGGCAAATCTCACCACGCTTCGTAGTTGAAGCAGCGCACGGATACGTAACAAAAAAAGCACTGCTTTCACGGTAAACAATCTTCCTGCTTTTCTTCTTGATCATTTCCGGTTTCTGCGTCAGGTCTTCGTCGCTGCGGTCCTTGATGTCGCATTTATTGACGAACGGCTGAAAGTTGAAGCCGTATTCGATACCATACGGCAGGTCGAAGTCGATCATTTGTGCTTGCACGGTGATAAGCCGGTTCGACCAGTCGCGCTGATGCTGGTAAAAGTCGATGGCATCCCGCAGCGGCAGTTTTTTAAATGACTCTTGGAGCTAATTCGGCTGGATTAAATTGCTGACGTTACCTGTTTTGTTTTTAGCATCTTTGAGTTTCTTCTGCACTGCCAGCAAGATGGTGGCTGGGTCAAAGCATTCGTGCACGTGCAGCGATTCGGTGTCGACATCAAGACTGGTGCACTCGGCCTTACTTGCTCAGTTCAGATATGATGACTGCATGCGCTAGCATGGGCGGGGCTGGATTGTTCTAATTTGCCGGAAACTTCTGCTGACACGATGAATTGTGAAAAGGCTCTGACCGGCTCAGAGCCTTTTTAATTGGTTTGAATGCTGCGCGGCTATTTAATCGTCGCCGTGACCGTGACCGTGGCCTTTGCCGGGTTTGTACGATTCAAATTCAAAATTCATCGATTTGCCGCGTTGTCCGAGTACCACGGAAATAACGTCGTCGTCATACTGGAGGCAGGGGATCGTCAGCTTGCCATCATTCACCGTCGCGTAGCATGCGCTCAGATCGACGACGGAGGTGATCGGACAGCTGGTGACATCGACCAGCTTAATGTCGGTGGCCGAAAGGGTTGCGTTATAGGTGGTGATCACCGCGGTGCCGTTTTTGATGACGATATCGGTCGCGGTCGTGTCCGTGCCTAAACCCAGCAGGTTGGTTCCCGCGTTGACAAGACAGGAATGGGCAGCGGCATTGGCGAGATTTTTCACCAGGATTTGCGAGCCCGGCACGCTGTTATCCACGATAAAAATAGATCCGCCTTCGACAGCCACGCTTTCGGCGTGTGAAAGCGATATGCCGGATAGGGATAGTAGTGCGGCCGATAATGTTGTCATAAGTATTCTGTTCATACAATTTTCCTCATTAAAATATTAAGTTATGATATTCTGTGACTCTGGGTGAGCTGCCCGGTTCTCATCGATGCGGGTGAAAGTTTAGCATTTTTCCGGTGCGAACCGGGTAATCGATGACAAAGACGGCTGCAACATTCAAGCCAGGACTCAGAAAACGAAGCACTGCATGTCCGGTGTCCGTTTTCTGGCTGGGTGAATGAATTGGCGTGGTGTGCGGAAGATTAATTCAGCTTCTGCAATTGTTCGTTCAAGCTGTTCAGTTTTGAGTTGAATGCATTCAGGCGATCTTTTTCCTGTTCCACCACATTGGCTGGCGCGCGCTCGACAAAGCTCGGATTGGATAACTTGGCTTGCGCTTTGGCTATTTCCGTTTCGATGCGGGTAATTTCCTTGCTCAGGCGCTCGCGTTCCGCCGCTACGTCGACTTCAATCTTCAGCATCAATTTGAAATCGCGCACGATGGCGACCGGCGCATCCGCTTCGGGCAATCCGCCCGGTTGGATTTCCACACCGGATAATTTCGCCAAAGCCAGCAGATACGGCGAGTAGCCGGACAGCATGGATTGATCGCCGGCAGCCAGCAACGGCACTTTGAGCGCGGGCGACACACTCATTTCACCGCGCAGGGTGCGGCAGGCGTTGATCATTTCTTTCAGCAAACCGATAGTTTCGATGGCCTGCGGGTTAATGGCGGAGGCATTCGCAACCGGGTACGGTTGGCACATGATACTGGCGCCGGATTTTCCCGCCAGCGGCGCAACGGTTTGCCACAATTCCTCGGTAATGAATGGAATCACCGGATGCGCCAGCCGTAGCATGGCTTCCAGTACGCGCACCAGAGTGCGGCGGGTGGCTCGCTGCGCTGCGTCTTGGTCCGAGTTTAATTGCACTTTGGCAAGCTCGACGTACCAGTCGCAATATTCGTCCCACACCAGTTCGTAGATTTCCCGCGCGACCAGGTCGAAACGGTAATTGGCAAAGGCTTGTTCAACTGCTTGCTCCGCTTGCTGCAAGCGGCTGATGATCCATTGATCAGCGGCGGAGTAGGCGAGGGGCAGAGTCTCATCCAATCCGGTATCTTTGCCCTCGCAATTCATCAGCACGTAGCGTGTGGCATTCCATAACTTGTTACAGAAGTTACGGTAGCCTTCGCAGCGTTGCATATCGAACTTGATATCGCGCCCGTGCGAAGCCAGGCTGGCGAACGTGAAGCGCAGGGCGTCGGTGCCGAACGGCGGGATACCGTCGGGGAAATGCTTGCGGGTGTTTTTCTCGATCGATTCGGCTTGTTTCGGGTTCATCAATCCGGTGGTGCGCTTGGCGATCAGATCGGGTAATGCGATGCCGTCGATCAGATCGAGCGGATCGAGTACATTGCCTTTGGATTTGCTCATTTTCTGCCCTTCGGCATCGCGGATCAGGCCGGTGATATACACTTCCCGGAACGGTACCTGGCCGGTGAAGTGCAGCGACATCATGACCATGCGCGCAACCCAGAAGAAAATGATGTCGAACCCGGTGATCAGCACCGAGGTCGGCAGGAAAGTTTTCAATTCCGCCGTGTTATCCGGCCAGCCCAAGGTGGAAAACGGCCACAGGGCAGATGAGAACCAGGTATCCAGTACATCATCGTCCTGCTTCAGATCGCACTTGCCGGAAAGCTGTTGTGCTTCTTCCAGATTGTATGCGACCGTGACGTTGCCGTCTTCGTCATACCATGCCGGAATGCGGTGTCCCCACCACAATTGCCGCGAAATACACCAATCCTGAATATTTTCCAGCCACTGATTGTAGACATGCGTCCAGTTATCCGGCGTGAATTTCACTTTACCGTCAGCGACGACTTCCAAACCGCGCTTGGCCAAGCCTTCCATGGCGACATACCATTGATCGGTCAGCATCGGTTCGATGATCGTGTTGGTGCGGTCGCCGCGCGGCGCCATCAGTTTGTGCGGCTTGGTTTCGGCCAGAAAACCTTGCGCTTCCAGGTCGGCCACAATTTTTTTCCGGGCATCGAAGCGATCCATGCCTTGATAGTCAAGCGGTGCCAGATCGTTGATTTTTCCATCCAGCGTAAAAATGCTGATCGGCACCAGATGATGCCGCTGACCGACCTGATAGTCATTGAAATCGTGCGCCGGGGTGATTTTCACGCAACCGGTGCCGAATTCCAGGTCGACATACGTGTCCGCGATGATGGGGATGGTGCGCTCGCACAGCGGTAAGCGCACATGGCGTCCGATCAGATGCTGATAGCGCGGATCGTCCGGATGCACAGCGACGGCGACGTCGCCGAGCATGGTTTCGGGGCGGGTGGTGGCGACGATCAATGCTTCCGTGGGTTCGGTGTGAATGCCGTCCGCTTGTTCCAGCGGGTAGTGGATATGCCACAACGAGCCATTTTCCTCGGTCGACACCACTTCCAGATCGGACACCGCGGTTTGCAGCACCGGATCCCAGTTCACCAGCCGTTTGCCGCGGTAAATGAGCCCTTCACGATACAAGCGCACAAACACCTCGGTTACGGCGCGTGATAATTCGGCATCCATGGTGAAACGTTCGCGCGTCCAGTCGCAGGAAGTGCCCAGACGGCGCATTTGCCGCGTGATGGTCGAGCCGGATTCTTCTTTCCATTGCCAGACACGTTCCAGAAAAGCTTCCCGTCCCATGGTGCGGCGATCGAGTTTCTGTTGATCCAATTGCCGTTCAACCACGATCTGCGTGGCGATACCGGCATGATCGGTGCCCGGTTGCCACAAGGTGTTGTCGCCCAGCATGCGGTGATAGCGCGTCAGCGCATCCATCAATGTATGCTGGAAGGCATGCCCCATATGCAGCGTGCCGGTGACATTGGGCGGCGGCAGCATGATGCAATAAGCGGATTGACCGGTTGCCGCATCCGGTTTGAAATACCCGGCCGATTCCCAGATGGAGTACCAGCGATCTTCAATATGTTTCGGGTCAAAGCTTTTTTCGAGTTCCATGGATTTTTCGTTGTATTGAATGGCGCAAAAGATCGCCATTATAGCGGATGGGGTATTGCTGCGGACAATAAGAGCGATGACCGCTGCACAGCAACCGGAGAAGCGGATGCCACCGTAAAAGCGGTGCGGTGTGAGCGGCGGCTATTTAATTTGCTTGGACAAGCGGGTTTCCAGCGCATGCGCCAGCGCTTTCCGGTCCTGCACGTCCATGTCGATATTCGCATCTTCCAATGCGGCATCGAGAATCTGGCGGATGGGCGTTAAGCGCGCCGGTTGCGGCTGTATCACGGCGGGATGAAGAAACACGGCATCGGTCAGCAGCGGTATGGCATCCGCGCCAATCGCAGGGGCTGTTTTATCGGTTTCCGGCGCTTTGCCGACGGGTGTGGTACCTGCGATCTTGCCGTGATTCTGGTATTTGCCCAGCAAGCTGCGGAACTTGACCATGATCTCGGTATCGTCGAAATCCGCTGCGGTTTTGTCGTCACTCATGATAGGGAAATCAACGGTTGTAACGGTTTCATTTAATCATCCAACTGGAAGTGTTGTAGCGGATAACCGGCATCTTTATAGAAACGATAGCGTTCACGCGCCACTTGCTTGTCTTCCGGCGAATTATCCGCAATTTCGATGAGCCGGTTGAATTGATCGAAAGAGGGCGGCTGCTCACGGTGCAGATTCAGCAGAACATCGAATGGCATATCCGGCGGTATGCGGTCGCTCAGTATCGCGGGCGTGGCGCTGACCAGCGCACTGTCTTCGCGGATATGGCAATGCGGAATAAAACTGGTGGGTGAGAACGTCCACAGCAGTTCGTCCAATTGTTTGAGCATGGTTGCATCGGGCGTATAAATCAATATTTTCATATGTTGCTGCAACGCCTTGGCGCAAAGCCGGCAAGCCGTTTGTAACTTATTGCCCGATCCCGAATAAAAATAAATCTGTGTCATCGAATCACTGTCCGGTTGAGCACCCGATCGTGAGTTTGTTTTTTGTACGTTCCATAACGGCTGATTAATTCATGACGGAGGCGGACGGTTCAGCTTGTTCAGCGCGAGTCATAAATTAATCAGCGGTGCGGAAGACGGCTAGCTGGTTGCTTTCGCTTGCGAAATCAGGAATTGCGTCAACAGCGGCACCGGACGCCCGGTTGAGCCTTTATCTTTGCCGGATTTCCATGCCGTGCCTGCGATGTCGAGGTGCGCCCAGCGGTATTTCTTGGTAAAACGCGACAAAAAGCACGCGGCGGTGATGGTTCCTGCGGCGCGTCCGCCGATATTGGCGATATCCGCAAAGTTACTTCTCAGCAGATCTTGGTATTCATCCCACAATGGCAACTGCCAGGCACGGTCGGCAGCTTGCTCTCCGGCGGCCAGCAGTTCTTGCGCCAGCTTGTCATCGTTGCTCATCAAACCGGTGGTGAAATTGCCGAGCGCGATGACGCATGCGCCGGTCAATGTGGCGATATCGATCACCACTTTCGGGTTATAGCGCTCCGCGTAGGTGAGCGCATCGCATAGAATCAACCGTCCTTCCGCATCGGTGTTGAGAATCTCGATGGTCTGGCCGGACAGGCTGGTGACCACATCACCCGGCTTGGTTGCTTTGCCGCTGGGCATGTTTTCGGTGGCCGGGATGATCCCCACCACGTTGATGGGCAGCTTCATTTCCGCCACCGCTTGCAGGGTTCCCAAAACACTGCCTGCGCCGCTCATGTCGAACTTCATTTCATCCATTTCAGCAGCGGGCTTGAGCGAGATGCCGCCGGTATCGAAGGTCACCCCTTTACCGACCAGAACCACCGGATTGTCTTTTTTGGCCGCGCCGTGATATTCCAGCACGATCAGTTTTGCCGGTTGCTCACTGCCGCGCGCCACGGCCAGAAGAGAACCCATGCCAAGTTTCTCCATGTCTTTTTCTTCCAGCACGGAGGCTTTCAGTTTGTGTGATTTGGCAAGATCCTTGGCTTGCTTGGCGAGATACGCAGGGGTGCAAATATTCGGCGCGAGGTTGCCTAGATCCTTGGCCAGATTCATCCCGTGCGCAATCGCTATACTTTGTTGCAGGGCGGCTTCGCAAGCGGCCAGTTCGGTGCGGTTGTCAATGCACAGGACCAGTTTACGCAGGCTGCTCTGGTTATTATCCGGTTTGCTTTTCAGCTGATCGAAACGATAACTGCTGCTGATAGCGGCAATGACGGTCTGATTGACTTTCCAGGCATTGGTTTTGTCTTTGACGGGAAAATCGGATAAAAACAGCGTGGCATCGGTCACTGCGGTTTTTTGCAGCGCATTCAGCGTGGTGCCGAGCGCCGACAAGAATGTTTTTTCCTTGAATTCATGTTCCTTGCCCAGACCGATCAGCAATATTCTCTTAAACAAGGTGTCCGGCACGTTATGCAATAACAGCGAAGTATTCGCTTTACCGTCCAAGTCGCCCGATGCCAGGATATTTTTGATATACCCCTGGGTGATTTTGTCCAGAACTTTTGCTGAATCCGACAGTTTTCTTGATTCAAAAATACCGATGACTGCGCAGGCGCCGCGTTGTTTTTCCGGGGTGCCTATTTTTATTCCAAATTCCACATTAAACTCCTTCATCCAGAATGCTCTTGCGAGCCATTTGCTTATGTAACTTAATCTATGAGTACAACCGGTTATCGTGTAATCACTTTGCCCGCGATAAGCAAAATAGTGACAACACACGTCAAATAACATCATAACATCAGCTTAATGGAAAAGCTGAATAGTTGTACTGCTGCAAAGGAAATAGGCGGGAAACGCCTGCGAATTATTGCGAATGGCGTAAATTAAAATAAGTTAATATACTGTCTTTATTTTATAATCAGCAACAATTATCATATTATTCAATAATATATGATTATTATCTAACACGAAGGATAATAAGTGATTGATGATGCATTGAAAAAGCGATTGAATCATTGCACGGCGCTGCCAAGTTTACCGGCTGTGGCTGTCAAAATCATTGAAATGGCGAACGATCCCGATGCCGATATTGGTGCCGTTTGCCAATATATTTCATTGGATCCGGTGCTGTCGGCAAAACTGTTGCGTACAGCAAACACACCGCTATATAAATCCCGCCGGGTGGCAACCAATATCCGTCAAGCCGTCAGTATTCTGGGTACGCACACCGTCCTTGTGATCGCCTTATCCTTTTCGCTGACCCATTCACTGATGAAAAACCCAGTGCCAAATCACGGCGCGGTCTTTGACAGTACGATTTTTTGGCGCCGCTCCATCGCGTCGGCACTTGCGGCGCGCGCACTGGGAGAAAAACTCGAGCTGAATTATCTGGACGATTTATTTCTGGCCGGGCTAATTCAAGAAATCGGTATTCTGGCATTCTGGGTCATCATGCCGGAAGAATACGGCAAGGTTTTTGCGTCGACTTCGGATCACGATGTTTTGCTGAATAGTGAGCGCGAGGTATTCGGCGCGGGGCACGATGAGCTGGGTTATGCGTTGCTGAAAAGATGGCATATTCCGGATTACATCGCGTTGTCCTGCATCAATAGCCATTCGCAGCCGGAACCCAAGAGTCTGGGACCGACACTGCAATCGTGTCTGGCGGTTTCCCGCTATTTGGCCGACTACTTTCTCTATCCGCATGAGGCTGAAAAAATGACCGCGTTGAACCAAGCGGCGCAAGACTGGCTCGGATTTGACGCGAATGTGCTCATCGACGTGATTAAAATCATGGAAGTGGGATTGAATGCGGTGGAAGATTTATTTGAAATGAACATTCACGATCCCGCGGAAGTCAGTGGCATTCTCGCCGAAGCGAAAGAATTGCTGATGATTCATGATTTATCCCGGATGCGCGACCTGGAAGATAAGTCGCAGCGGGATGGTTTAACCGGCGCCTATAATCGCACTTATTTTGACGAAACGTTACGGCGCGAATTCAATCTGGCGGTGCAATACAATCTGCCGTTGACGATTGCCATCATCGACCTTGATCATTTTAAGAATGTTAACGATACGTATGGCCACGTTGCGGGAGACTCATTACTGGCCATGGTGGTCAAAACGGTTTTCGATCAAATCCGTCAGGATGACACCCTGAGCCGCTATGGGGGAGAGGAATTTGCCTTGATTCTTCCCGGCACGGCGGTGGCGGCTTCGAGAAATCTCATTGCACGGCTAAAAGATTCGATCGCGGAAATCGCGTATAAATTTGACGGCCGCAGCACCATCCGCATCACGGCATCGATCGGTGTCGCCGGATATCTGGAAAATGCGGCACAAATACGCGACCCGCGCGATCTGATCAAAGCGGCTGATTCCGCGCTCTATGCCGCCAAGCATGCGGGCCGGAATCAGATTATGGAATGGGACGGTAACGCCTGATAGTTTTTTCAACCTGAAATACTGCACTTAATACTCTTTACAACCTTATGAATTTGATTATCCAAGGATTGGATGTAAACAACAGCGATCTGCGCGAGCTGGCGAAGTTATCGCATGCCGACGCTATCGAACGGATTACCGGGCAAGCTTTCCGATTGACTCATGCTACGCATTCCGATGCGGTACCGGAATATTGCGCGCAAGCCGAGCTGGATTTTGCGTTTGTAAATGCGGCAACGAAACTTTCCGACTTCAAATTGATTGCCATGGACATGGATTCGACCTTGCTGGCGATTGAGTCGATTGACGAAATTGCCGACATGCAGCAGATCAAACCGCAAGTGGCTGCTATCACAGTGCAAACCATGCGCGGTGAGATCAGTTTTGAGGAAAGTTTGACACGGCGTACGGCTTTATTGCGCGGCGTGCACCAGGATGACTTGCAGAAAGTCTACGATGAGCGTGTGAAGCTCAGTCTGGGCGCGGAAAGAATGTTACAGTTGGCAAAGCAATCCGGCATCAAGACCATGGTGATTTCCGGCGGTTTTACATTTTTCACCGAGCGGATCAAGACAAAATTGCAACTCGATTTTGCCGCAGCCAATGTGCTGGAAATAGACAATGAACGGCTGACCGGAAAAGTGGTTGGAGAAATTATCGGCAGAGAAGGCAAAGCGCAAGTGCTGAAGCAAGTTTGCGCGGAACTGGGAATACAGCGTGAACAGGTCATCGCCATCGGAGACGGCGCCAATGATCTGGCGATGCTGGCCGAAGCGGGTGTTGGCATCGCTTATCGTGCTAAGCCGATTGTCAAACAACAGGCGACGTATTCAATCGATTATGTCGGATTGGACGGCGTCACCAATTTATTCGCATGAACTGTGGCGGTGCAACGGTAATGCATCGGTTTTAGTAATCCGGTTCATACATCAGCGGCCGGATATAGCTGTTCAAATCTTCCGGTAACGCCGCTTCCGCCAATCCTTCATTCATCGCCACCCGGCAAACGGCTGCCGCAATCGCGAGCGATACGTCGCGTACCCGGGTTAATGCCGGATACACCGCGCCGTTGCGGATTTCCGAATCGGTCACCGTGTTTGCCAGCACCTCGGCGGCGGCCAAAAACATGCTTTGCGTCACCAGCCGCGCAGCGCTGACGGTGACGCCCAGGCCGATACCCGGGAAAATATAGGCGTTGTTTCCTTGCGCCGGTTTGAAAACTGTATCGCCATAGCGCACCGGGTCAAACGGGCTGCCGCTGGCGAAAATAACCCGCCCGTCGCTCCACTGATAAGCTTGTTCCGCGGTGCATTCGGTATGCGAGGTCGGGTTCGACAGGGCGATGATCACCGGACGCTCATTCACCGCCGCCATCCTGCGCACAATGGTTTCGCTGAACGTACCGGCTACACCGGTTGCGCCAATTAACACATCCGGTTTGATCTCGCCGATGGCATCGGCAAAACTGCACGCCGCATGGGCTTGAATGAACGGTTTAATGCGCGGTTTGATGTTCTCGTTCGCGGTGGTTATTAATCCTTTCCGGTCGATGAACCATAGCCGTTTCCGCGCTTCTGCATTGCTGAGTCCGGCTTTGACAAACGCATCCACGGCCAATTCCGCCGTTCCGCTGGCGGCCGATCCTGTGCCGAGAAACATGATGTTCAGATCGGCGAATTTTTTCCCAGTAATGCGGCATGAGGTGTAAATGCCCGCCAGCGTCACGGCGGCGGTACCTTGGATATCGTCGTTAAAGCAGCGCACTTGTCCGCTGTAGCGTTCCAAAAATTCAAATGCGTGCGGCGTCAGGAAATCCTCGAACTGTATGACGGCGTTGGGGAAACGTAATTGCACGGCCTGGACGAATTCGTCGACCAGCGCACGGTAGGTAGCACCATCAATGCGGGGATGGGGATAGCCCAGGTAAAGCGGATCTTCGCGTAACGCTACGTTATTCGTACCGGCGTCGAGCATGACTGGCATGCATTGCGCCGGATGGATGCCGGCGCAGGCGACGTACAAAGCAACCTTGCCGATCGGTATGCCCATGCCATTCGCGCCCAAGTCGCCCAAACCCAGGATGCGCTCTCCATCCGTCACCACAATGACGCGAATATCTTCTTCCGGCCAGTTTTTCAGAATCGTGGCGATTTCGCCGCGATCCTCAGGGGTGATATAGAATCCCTGCGGTTTTCTGAAGATGTGTGCAAATTCCTTGCAGGCTTCGCCGACCGTGGGGGTGTAGACCAACGGCATGATTTCTTCGATGTGGTCGATCATGGTGCGATAAAAAAGCCGTTGGTTGCGTTCCAGCAAGGCATTCAGAAAGATATATTTTTCTATGGCACTGCTTTTGCAGCGCATGCTGCCTAAGACGCGTTCGATTTGTTTGTGGATGCTGGCTACTTCATAGGGCAGTAATCCCCGCAAACCGAACCGCTCCCGCTCTTCCCGCGTAAATGCCGTTGATTTTGTGAAGCTCGGATCGACTAACAACGCTTTGCCGTATAAATTTTTCATTTTGATCCCTATCTCCCTAATAGCCAGCGGGGTTTACCATGGCTGATGCGGTACAAAACCGCTTAATTTGCTGCAAAGTTGGACAATCCGGAAAACCGAAGATAAACTAGTTTCCATCATCAGATACGCTTGACAATGGTATCTGCGGAACACAGTTACAATCCATCCCAGCCATGGATTAATTCTTTCTAATCAGCACTGAGGTAATTTCAATACATTATGAGTCAATCGCCATTTCCAATGCCGGATCCTAGTTTATATACTGAAGAAGAAATAGCAAACCTGGTTCATACATTTTACGCAAAAGCCCGGAAAGATCCCGGACTGGGGCCTATTTTCGAGGCGCATGTCATCGATTGGGATGCGCATTTTGTGCAGATGATCAATTTCTGGTCGGCGCAGTTGCGCGGCACGAGCCGGTTCCGCGGCGCGCCGATGCCTAAGCATATTGCCTTGCCCGATCTCAATGCGGCGTTGTTTGAGCGCTGGTTGCAACTGTTCAAAGAGACAACCGGGGAACTGGGCAATCCGAACCTGCAACAGCAAGCCAATGCCATTGCGACGTTTATCGCGGGGCGGTTATGGCAGGGTTATCAGATGAGCAATTACCCGGATAAACAGCCGGTTACACTTCATACAGCATAGTTTTCAATAACCTTGCGGGATTGATCTTGAAAAGCATCAAAAGCAAGATTATCGTTTTCTCCATTCTGGCTACACTGATTCCTTCATTGGGATTGGGTATATTGTCGTTTCAACAAAACGAAACGATGATCAACGAGAATGTCACCCGCGAGTTGCGTGCTTTGGCCAATTATGCCAGCCGGGAACTGGAGCTGTGGATTAAGGAACAGATTCTGACGGTCCGGGAACTGGCGACATCCAAGATTCTGATCGAGGGATTGTCGCGAGACAATCAAACCCAAGCGCGGAAAAACAAACTCAAAGTGCAGCGCAAGGGATTGGAACTGTACCTGCAATCCGTGCATAAGCGGCTGGAAACCGTGCTGGAATTAACGGTGGTCGATGTGGAAGGAGGAATACTCGCCAGCAACGTCGAATCGCCTTTCCCGGTGAAACTCTCGCCGGATTGGCCGCAAGATGCGTCGACTCAAGGAGAAGTTGTTGGGCCACCGCAGTGGAATGCGGATTATGCAACGGCCGTGCTGAGCATCGCGGTGCCCATATTGTCGGTGGACGATTTTATTTTGGGTGCGCTGATCGTGACGTTTGATTTGCGCGATATCCAGTCAAATTTAAAGGACAAGATCAAATCGCCGCCTGGCGATGTTCTGCTTCTGGACAAGGGTGGCAACGTCATGCTGGCCAGCGATGCCGCGATTGTCAATCCGGATAACCCGGTGTCGCTTGATGCGGAAGTAATAAAACGGTTGCGCGATAACCCGGGAGAATACGAGATATTCCGGGGACTGCGGCAGGAAAAAGTTGCCGGTCTGGCGTATGTGTCGGAAAAACCGCTGATTACTATTATTGCCACCAGAAGTCATCAATTGATCTATGCGTTTTGGGAACAACAGCGCAATTTATTCGTTGGTCTGATCAGTATCATCATCCTGGTGGTCGCCGCTATCGCTTTCCAAATGAGTCATGCGATTGTCGTTCCATTGCGAAGATTGATCGATGCCACCGGAAAAATTGTGCAAGGCGATCTCAACGTTGAATTGACGAGCACGCAGCGCAATGAGCTCGGGCAGCTGACACAGATGTTCAATCAGATGACAAATCAGTTGCGTCTGGATCAAGCGAAAATCGAGGAAGCGAGTGCTGCCATGCAGCAAAAGAACGCGCTCTTGGAAACGCTATCGGTTACCGACAGCCTTACGGGGTTATTTAATCGCAATAAACTGAATGCCATCATCAATGATCAATTGGCGAGATATGAGCGCAACAAGCGGCCGTTTTCCGTCCTGATGATCGATGTCGATCATTTCAAAACATTGAACGATAGCCTCGGGCATGTCGCCGGGGATGAAATCATTGCAGGGATAGCAAAAAAGATTTCGCAATCGATCCGCAACGTCGATTTTGCAGCCCGTTTTGGCGGCGACGAGTTTATTATCATTCTGGCGGATACCGCCATCAGTGAAGCGCTGAAGACTGCGGAACGCATCCGGGCGCATGCAGCAAGCGTGCATTGCGGCGCGATCAACAAGACGCTCAAAGTAACGCTCAGCATCGGCGTCATTCAAAGTGAACCGGAAGACATATCGCTGACCATTTTGTTGTCCAGGGTCGACGGCGCGTTGTATGAAGCTAAGCGCTCGGGGCGTGATCGAGTGTACAGCGTACAGCCTAAATCCGATTCAGCTACATAGACTTGCGGGCTGTTGAAAGAACGTTTTGCGTTGCCGCTGCAATGAACTACAAACGCATCATGCATTCACACGCCTAAATTGCCTTTCTGACCTGTTTTGCCCCTCGGAAATGTTTCTTAACGCCCTGCTAAGGATGGTGATTTTTGCCCGCTTCTAGACCGGTATTGAGAACCCAGCCTTGTTTCTGGTCGACTTGAACGCGTAACCATGAACCCTGACTGGCATTCGCTATGACCACGGTATTTTTTTTCAGCGTGGTCACTAATTGCGCCTTGGCGCTTGGCAATTTGCGTAAATTGATGTTTGCCTTGGTGTGTAATTTTATCGGTGTGTGAAATTCCAGCAGCGAGTTATTTTCATCAGCTGTTTTTTTGTGATTGGGGGTTGTGATCAAACTGATCAATTGCTTGGCCTGGGTAATATAATTCATGGCCGAGGCATACTGATCCTTGGCAAACAGTACCGAGGCGGTATCGACCAAATGCTTGGCTTGAATTTGCAGCACTTGGTCCGCTGGAGAAACCTTCGTTTGTTTCAGGTTTGCCAGTGCCACCTCGGTTTCCGCGATGGCAGAGGCGGTGCCGGGTTTGGTTGCGAGTCTGTGCAGCTTGACTTGTGCCCGCGTTGCTTCCTTGTTGACTTCTCGCAGTACTTGCGCCTGATTTTTCTGGCGTATTTGCTGATTCTTGATTAATTCGTCTTTTTCCGCGAGCAATTTTTCCAGGCGAGCGATTTCCTTGCGTAGATTTTCTTCCTGTGAAGCAGTGACGGGTGCTGTTTCAATAACCGGAGCGGGAAGTTGCTCCTGGGAAGCGCATCCGGTAAAACTCAGGGCAATAATGATAACAATCGGCAGATTCGATAATGAATAAGCCTCTTTACAAACACGTGGTAATGACGCTTGAAACCAAAGCTTTGTCGTCTTATTGTTCTGTAATTCTGACTGATTCAGCATACTATCTTCCCGGTGGATTTAATCGCTGTATCCGTATCGTTTCTGGCAACGAATAGTAAAATGCGATGGGGTTCAGTGGATACGAGAAAAATAAGATTCTCAGTTGATTATTTTATAATCCGGTAAATCAAGCATTCATAAAGAACGCAAAAGGTACCAAAATTAAGTGTACTGAAGAATTGGCCGGTTTTCCAGGTGTTCAGGCATACTGGGAGAAAGAAATTCGCTGTATGCATTTTTATTGTTTCAAAATACAATGCGGTACCGTCACTATCCGGGTTATGCGCAAACTTTCTCATTTTGATAAAGTATCTGAATATATTACTACTTTCACGGAGGTGTCATGTATCAGCGAATTTTAGTGCCGGTTGACGGCAGTGCAACATCCGGGCGCGCATTGGCCGAAGCGGTTAAATTTGCGCAACAGCACAAGGCACGTGTGGAAGTGGTGCATGTACTGGAGGAAATCGGGTATTTTGATGAGGAGAATTATCTCAATTATGCCGAGCTGGTCGATTCGTTGAGACACAGCGGCGAGAAAATACTTGCCGAAGTGCAGATGAAATTAAAACAAGCCGGGGTGCCGGTGGAGACAAAGTTACTCGAAGCCAATGGGGAACGTGTCGCCCATGTGATTACCGCCGAAGCGAAAAATACGCAAGCGGATCTGATCATTGTGGGGACCCATGGCCGATCCGGTTTTAGCCGCCTGTTGCTGGGTAGTGTTGCAGAAGGAATACTGCGCACGGCGGATATCCCGATCCTTCTGATCCGTGGCGGCTGATCTTCGCTATCAAGAATAAGCTTAGGTATTCATTAAGAAAATCAGATTATGGAAAATTACGAAGCATTATTGACGACAATCGCCTTGATGATGGGTGTTTCCTGGGCGAGCGGCATCAATCTGTATGCGGTTTTGCTGGTGCTGGGCTGGGGCGGTTCGACCGGTCATATCGATCTGCCAGCTGAGCTGACGGTATTGGAGGATCCCTTGGTGATCGGTGCTGCTGCCGTGATGTATTTCATCGAATTTTTTATCGACAAAATACCCGGTATGGATTCCGCCTGGGACTCCATTCAAACGTTTGTGCGCATTCCGGCTGGCGCCATGCTGGCGGCAGGCGCGGTCGGCGATGTGACACCGGCGCTTGAGATTGCGGCCGGTATTCTGGGAGGCAGCTTGGCCGCTACAAGTCATGCGACCAAGGCAGGCACAAGGTTATTGATCAATACCTCGCCTGAACCTTTTACCAACTGGTCAGCTTCGCTCACGGGCGATTTTATGGTGTTCTCAGGCATGTGGACTGCAGTGAGGCACCCGGAAATCTTTCTCATCCTGCTGGTCATTTTTATCGGTATTGCCATTTGGTTACTACCGAAGTTATGGTACTTGATCAAAGTGGTGCTCGCCAAAATAGGAAAATTTCTTGGCTTGGTAAAAGCCGGGCCGGTTACCTCCGCTGAATTAGACACCGGCATTCCCGTGCAGAGACATCATCACTTGTCGGCATTGGAACGGTTACAACAACTGCGCGACCAAGGGGCTCTGACGGAACAGGAATTTGAACAGCAGAAGGAAAAGATTTTGAACGAGGGGCACCATTGAGCTCATCCTGCCTTGGCAATGTTGTGCAAAATAGCGTAACACCTTTATCAATGCGTGCCGGAAACGTGTTTTTATAATCCGGAGTCTGATGCAACGCCGCTGGGATATTTTTTGCACGGTTGTCGATAACTTTGGCGATATCGGTGTGTGTTGGCGTTTGGCAAAGCAATTAACACAGGATCGTAACCAAATGGTGCGGTTATGGGTCGACGATTTACGGTGTTTTTCCTGCATTGCACCGGACGTGAATCCGGAAATTCAACAGCAGAACGTGCAAGCTGTTGAAATCTGTCATTGGCAGAAGACATTTCCGGATGTCGAACCGGCCGATGTGGTGATTGAAGCGTTCGCCTGCGAGCTGCCGGATGTATATATCGCCGCGATGGTGCGCAAGGACAAGCGGCCCGTCTGGATCAATCTGGAATACCTCAGTGCCGAGCCCTGGGTTGCGCAATATCACCGCCTGCCTTCACCGCATCCACGCTTTCCTTTAACCAAGACATTCTTCTTCCCTGGATTTGTGCCGGGTACAGGCGGATTGTTGCGGGAAAAGAATTTACTGGCGCAAAGAGAGGTTTTTGATTTTGCTGCGGAGCAAGCGTTTCTGGATCAAAAAGGCCTGTGTGAGCGCCGGTCCGGTGAGATCCGCATTGCGCTGTTTTGTTACGACACAGCGCCGGTTGAGGATTTGATCGGTGTTTTGTCAGAATCTTCAAGCCCGGTTTTGCTGATTGTGCCGCAGGGGCGTGTGGCGGATCGCATCGTGGCAATCTTAAGTCATGTTGCCTCGCCCAATGGGTCATTAATCAAACATAAGCAGTTAACCGTGCAGATCGTTCCATTTATGGCGCAAAATGATTTCGATCGGTTGCTGTGGAGTTGCGATATCAATTTTGTGCGCGGTGAAGATTCCTTTGTACGTGCGCAGTGGGCAAGCAATCCTTTTATCTGGAATATTTACCCGCAAGCGGAAGGCGTGCATTGGAAAAAGCTGGAAGCGTTTCTTGATTTCTATACTGTGGATATGCCGCCGGAAATGGCCAGCGTGGTTCGCGAAATGTGGTTTTGCTGGAATGGCGCAGATGAGATCAATAAAGATGTGTGGATGAACTTCTTGGGGTTGCGTGAGTCTCTGATGCAGCATAATAAAAAATGGGTTAAACAATTGCTCGAGCAGGATGATTTAGTATCCGGTCTGGTGCAGTTTGTTGAAAATCAGCTATAATTCGCCGTTTTTAAATCGGATGTTGGCGCCGCAACATAACATCAACTTTGCTTATAACTTAATTTTGGAATCGACAGAAATATGAAAACCGCAATGGAACTACGCTCAGGTAACGTCATCATGGTTGGTAATGATCCCATGGTTGTGCAACGAGCGGAATTTACCAAATCTGGCCGTAACGCATCTGTGGTTAAAATGAAGCTGAAAAATTTGTTTTCCAGCACCACGACGGAAACAGTTTACAAAGCAGATGAAAAATTTGACTTGGTCGTTCTCGATAGAAAAGACTGTACTTACAGCTACTATGCCGATCCCCTCTATGTTTTCATGGACGCCGATTTCAATCAGATCGAAGTGGAAGCGGACAATATGCCGGATGTCCTGAATTATCTGATCGATGGCATGACAGATGTGTGTCAGGTCACTTTCTACGATGGTAAAGCGATTTCCGTTGAGTTGCCGAATACGATTGTGCGTGACGTGGAATATACCGAACCTGCGGTGCGGGGAGATACCACCGGGAAAATCATGAAGCCAGCCCGGCTCGTGGGATCGGGTTATGAAATCCAGGTTCCGGGTTTTGTGGAAATTGGTGACAAGATCGAAATTGATCCGCATAACAACGAATTCAGAAAACGTGTTTGATCGATCACTGTGATCTACACAATAAAAAAGGTGACTGAGGTCACCTTTTTTATTGGGTGCTAACTGGCGATGACTTGGATATCCGGTTCAAGCGTTTTCAGCATGTTCTCAATCCCCCTCAGGGTACCGGATATCGAACTGGGGCACGTGCCGCACGCGCCTTGATAATGAATGCGCAAAATATTGCCTTCCAGGCCCAGGATATGCAAATCGCCGCCATCGTGCTGCAAGTACGGGCGCACTTCTTCATCCAGCAGGACATTGATTTTCTCCAGCCGCAATTGATCTTCCGGACTTAAATCGGCGAGTGCATTACTCGCAGCCGCTACGGTTTCGGCGGATTGCGCCGTGGCAGCGGGCGCCGCACGGATAGGATCGGCGATTTCGCGCGCCAGATCCTGCCAATTGGCGTCTCCGTCTTGAGTGACGGTGATCCAATGATCGATGTAAAAAACATTCGTGACATGATCGATATCGAATAGCGCGGAAGCCAATGGATCGTCCTTGGCCGCTTCGGCGTTATCGTACGAGCGTGCAACACCCCATGTCAGTGGTTCCTTGAGGATAAACTTCAAAGCGTTTTTATTCGGCGTACCTTCAATATCAGCAATTTTTGGCATTTTGATGGGTGTTAATATTGAGTCCAGCAGTTAATCAATGGGGCTACACAGGGCCGCAATATGAGATCGAATCGACATATACGAACCTGGCGTTGAACGTTGTTTTGTTATATCAAGAATGATTCGGCAGCGTTGGCGCGGAATCGTCTGCTTCAGTCGATGCGCTGTCGAGCGAATTCAATGCGGCATGTAATGTATGCCACGGTAAAATCGCGCATTTAACCCGTGTCGGCAGATCCCGTATGCCGGAGAAAACAGTCAACCGGCCCAGATGATGCGGTTGATTGGTATCCAATTTTCCGGTAGCCAGTTCACGGAATTCATGAATCAGTATTTCCGCATTTTCACGTGATTTTCCCTTGACCGCTGCGGTCATCATCGAAGCGGATGCTTTGCAGATGGCGCAGGATTCACCTTGAAACGCGATGTTATTGATCTGATCATCTTCCAGTTGCAGCGTAATATCGAGGCGATCACCGCAGAGCGGATTATGCCCGGTGGCATGATGGCTGGCATGATCCAGCTTACCGTAGTTGCGTGGTTTCCGGTTATGGTCAAGGATGACCTCTTGATACAGTGAATTGGTATGCATTATAAAAAAATCTTTTGGACAGTTTTTATGCCCGCCACCAAAGCATCGACTTCTGTTTTCTTATTATAAAAAGCAAATGAGGCGCGGGAAGTGGCCGGTACATTAAAGCGTTGCATGACGGGCTGGGCGCAGTGATGCCCGGTACGGACTGCAACGCCATCCTGATTCAGGATGGTGCCGATATCATGCGGATGAATGCCGTCGATGGCGAAGGAAATCACCGCGGTTTTCTCCGCGGCGGTGCCGATGATCCTGACCCCAGGAATGTCATTGAGGCACGCCGTGGCATACTCCAGCAGTCCTGATTCATAAGCGGCGATTTGTTCGATACCGATCGCCGTTAAATAATCAACGGCTGCACCGAAACCGATGGCGGCAGCGATGGGTGGCGTGCCAGCCTCGAATTTATGCGGAATGGTGTTATAGATCGTTTTCTCAAATGTGACGGAAGTGATCATATCGCCGCCGCCTTTAAACGGTTGCATCGCTTCAAGCAAGGCTGCTTTGCCGTAGAGGATGCCGATGCCGGTCGGGCCGCACAATTTATGAGCGGAAAAGGTGTAAAAATCGCAATCGAGCGCTTGCACGTCGATGGTGATATGCGGAGCTGCCTGCGCGCCGTCAATCAATACCGGCACACCGTGCCGATGCGCGAAATCGATCATTCCTTTGATGGGATTGATCGTGCCGAGTGCATTTGATACGTGGATCAAGCCGACAAACTTGGTGCGTTCGTTAAATAGTTTCTCATATTCATCAACTTCCAGTTCACCCTTGTCATTGACTGGAACAACACGGATCGTTGCGCCTTTCTCGTTAGCCAGCATTTGCCACGGCACGATGTTGGAGTGATGCTCCAATGTGGTCAGAATGATTTCATCGCCTGCTTTGATGAATTTCCGGCCATAACCATGCATTACCAGGTTAATGGAATCGGTCGTGCCGCTGGTGAAAATGACTTCCCGGTCTTCGCGAGCATTGATGAATTGCTGCAACTTGCAGCGCGCGTTGTGATACTCCAGCGTGGCGACTTCGGATAAATAATGAACAGCACGGTTGATGTTGGCGTGCTGCGTTGTCTGGTATCGC
Organism: Nitrosomonas sp. Is24; assembly: GCF_033063335.1. NCBI lineage: Bacteria > Pseudomonadati > Pseudomonadota > Betaproteobacteria > Nitrosomonadales > Nitrosomonadaceae > Nitrosomonas > Nitrosomonas sp. Is24. The sequence continues at coordinate 1,160,615 of NZ_JAWJZG010000001.1, forward strand.
ACCAAGCGATCAATCACCTGTTGCGGCATTTGACTGGATGCCGCATTGTCAAGGTAGGCTAAGGGCTTGTCATCAATCTTGAGTTGCAGAATCGGAAAATCGGCACGGATCTTTTCCCAATCAGGGCTGGAAGAAACGTCAGATTTCAATGAGGCATTCACTGGCGTCATGATGGGTTACTCTGCGTTTGATCGAGTACCGTTTGCTCGAGTTGTTGTCTAAGCGAAGAGACAGGAATACGGCTGATAATTTCGGCACCAAAGGCATACGTTAATAAATTGCGTGCGGCGGTTTCTGACAAACCCCGGCTGCGCAAATAAAAAATTTCTTCCTGATCGAGCTGGCCGACCGTTGCACCGTGTGAGCATTTCACATCATCGGCAAAAATCTCCAGCTGCGGCTTGGTATCCACTTGTGCTGTTTTACTCAGCAATAAGTTACGGCTGGATTGCGATGAGTTAGTGCGTTGCGCCTGAGGGCGTACGATAATTTTTCCATTAAACACGGCATGCGCCGCGTTATCGGCGATGCACTTGTGTTGCTGATGGCTGGTGCCATTCGGTTTGACATGATCGATACAAGTATGGGTATCGGCCAGCTGGCGATCCGATATCAAAGTCAATCCGTCTATGGTGCATTCAGCTGCTTCATCGGTTAAGCGTACATCCAGGTTATAGCGGGAAATCTGCGATCCTAGCGAAATGCTGACCGATTGATAATTACTGGCATGGGCGAGCGATACCGCGCAATTCGCGAAATGAAAAGCTTTTGCGCTTTCGCGCTGCACGCGTATATGCTTGGCCTGCGCGTTAGCGGCCAGACTGATTTCCGTGACTGAATTGGTAATGTAAGCCGCGTGCTGAAGCGTGACGTAATCTTCAATCAACGTCACATGACTACCCGCTTCGCCGATTAACAAGCAACGTGGATAACTGGTGACTTCATGTTGCGTTGCAATGAACAACAGGTGAACCGGTTCAGCAATGACGGTATTTTTGGGCACGATGACGACGGCGCCATCCTGCAGAAAAGCGGTATTCAATGCGGCAAACACATTGTAATCAAATGGCACGTATTGACCCAAATGAGATTCCAGGGTCGATGCCTGTGCGGATAACAAAGCCGATAGATTGCCAGCGATGAGTGCCGCGGGTTCGGCGATGGCCGATAATGGCTGTGAGAAGTGACCGTCAACAAACACCAGGCGATTTTTGGCATCGTCCAGAAAAAAATGCTGAATGTCTTCTATTTTCAGGGTTGAATCCGGCTGCGATGGCCGGTAGGGCAGAGCAGTGAGCGGCGAAATATCCGTGAAGCGCCATTCCTCATCACGCTTGGTCGGCAGTTTTTGTGTGCTGACGCAATCGATGGCCTGAGCGCGCAATTGATTCAGCCAAGCGCGTGATTCAGCCGGTTTTGCCTGCCAGGACTTCAGCAGGCATTCAAGGTAGCTGGTACCGATTGCTTCACTCATGCGCTAACTCCGGCAGCTGACTGCTTGTTCGCATTGATCCAGTCATAACCGCGTGTTTCCAATTCCAATGCGAGCTCTTTGCCGCCGGTCATGACAATGCGGCCTGCCTGCATGACATGCACAAAATCGGGCACGATATAATCCAATAAGCGCTGATAATGAGTTACCAGAATCGTTGCATTGTCTTTGTTGGTGATCCGGTTGACGCCATTGGCGACGATTCTGAGCGCATCAATATCGAGCCCCGAGTCGGTTTCATCGAGTATGCTCAATCTGGGTTCCAGTAACGCCATCTGCAAGATTTCGTTACGTTTCTTTTCACCGCCGGAAAAGCCTTCATTGACGCTGCGATCGAGGAAATCGGGTTTCATTTCCAGTAATTTCATTTTCTCGCGCACAAAATCGTCGAACTCGAGCGGATCCAATTCTTCTTTGCCGCGTTGCGTTTGCACCGTATTATAGGCAAGACGGAGGAATTGCGTATTGGCTACGCCTGGAATTTCAATGGGATATTGGAAAGCCAGAAATAATCCGGCACGGGCACGTTCTTCGGGGGGTAATTCCAACAAGTTTTTATCTTCAAATTGAATCGATCCGCCGGTGACTTCATACGCGGAATGGCCTGCCAGCACTTTGGCAAAAGTGCTTTTACCCGATCCATTCAAGCCCATGATGGCATGTATTTCACCGCTTCTTACCGTAAGATCGATCCCTTTGAGAATTTCAGTGCCGTTGATGCTGGCGCGCAGGCCTTGCACTGAAAGGATGGTGGGACTATTTGCAATAATCATCCGACACTGCCCTCCAGTTTGAAGCTCAGAAGCTTGGTGGCTTCAACCGCGAATTCCATCGGCAATTGTTGAAATACATCTTTGCAGAAACCATTGATAATCATTGAGACAGCTTCTTCGGCGTCAATGCCGCGTTGTGAAAAGTAAAAGAGCTGATCTTCACCGATTTTTGACGTGGAAGCTTCATGCTCAACCTTGGCGCTGTTATTGTGCACCTGAATATACGGAAACGTATGCGCGCCACATTGATCACCGATCAGCATGGAGTCGCATTGCGAATAGTTGCGTGCACCTTCCGCAGTTGGCGCGATCCGCACCAACCCGCGATAGCTGCTATTGGAATGACCTGCGGTGATGCCTTTGCTGACGATGGTGCTGCGTGTGTTTTTTCCAATATGAATCATTTTGGTGCCGGTATCAGCCTGTTGATAATTGTTTGTGACGGCCACCGAATAAAACTCACCGACGGAGTTATCGCCGCGCAAAATGCAGGAGGGATATTTCCATGTGATCGCAGAGCCGGTCTCCACTTGCGTCCAGGAAATGCGCGAATTGACGCCTTTGGCCAGTCCTCGTTTCGTGACGAAGTTATAGATACCGCCGACACCATTTTCATCACCGGCATACCAATTTTGTACCGTTGAATATTTAATATCCGCATTATCCAAGGCGATCAGTTCAACAACAGCAGCATGCAGTTGATTCGTATCGAATCGCGGAGCAGTGCAGCCTTCTAGATAGGAAACGGATGCACCTTCTTCCGCTATGATGAGCGTTCTTTCAAATTGCCCGGAACCTTCCGTGTTAATGCGGAAATAGGTTGATAAATCCATGGGGCATTTGACGCCTTTCGGAATGAAACAGAAAGAACCATCGGTGAATACTGCGGAATTCAAGGCTGCAAAGTAATTGTCGCCAACCGGCACAACAGACCCCAGGTATTTCTGAATGAGCTCAGGGTGAGTATGTACTGCTTCCGAGATGGAACAGAAAATAATGCCTACTTCCGCCAGTTTTTGCTTGTAAGTGGTGGCCACTGAAACACTATCGAATATCACATCGACAGCGACACCGGCCAGTGCAGCGCGTTCGTGCATCGGCACGCCCAGCTTTTCAAATGTGCGTAATAATTCAGGATCGACTTCGTCCATGCTGGCCAGTTTTTTCTTCGGCTTTGGTGCTGAATAGTAGCTGATATCCTGGAAATCGATTTTTGGATAGTGCACATTCTGCCATTCGGGTGCGGTCATGGTCAGCCATTTTTCATAGGCTTTCAGACGGAATGACAAAAGCCACTCGGGTTCATTTTTTTTAGCCGATATTAACCGGATTATTTCTTCATTTAATCCCTTAGGGGCGATATCGGACTCAATATCGGTAACGAAGCCATGTTTGTACGGTTGATTAACCAGACTTTGCAATACTGCACTCATTTGGTTTATTCCTTTTTAGTATCTTTTGTTTGAAACAGATCGCTTTGAATCTTAAATTGCCGGATAGCTGGTTTGGTTAATTCGCAAATTGAGAAACCATTGTAATTGAAGTTGTTGTTGCTTAAATCTTAGCAGATTCTTTAACACTGAAACTATCGCCGCAGCCGCAGGTATTATCAATATTAGGATTGATAAATTTGAAAGAATAATTAAGACCTTCTTTGGTAAAATCAATTTGCGATCCGTCCAGATAAGGCAAGCTGTTGGTATCTACAACCACCTTGGTTTCATGAGACTCGAATAATTGATCATTCGAATTGATCTCATCCGCATAGTCAAAGGTATAAGCAAAGCCCGAACAGCCGGATTTCTTGATTCCGACGCGCAGGGCAAAACCCTTACCCCGTTTTGCAAGTTGTTGCCGGACATGTTTCGCGGCATTTTCAGTTAATGTGATTGGCATAACAGTTCAATTTTCTCAATTTAAAATCAGGTGCGATACTTTAATTTTATGAATTTCGTGCTATTAAACGGGCTTCAGATATCAATGAAGTTACCGGAAAATTGGACACGGATTCAATTAAAATGTTCTGTAAAGTATTGTGATTTCATGGCAAATTGAGTGCTTTGATCAACTGGTTTCAATTTACGCAGCGGTTGATTCACGCATATCAAGGAGCGGCATAATGGTGTCACCTTGTTGATTGATTTGATTATCAACCAATTCTTTAAGTGTTACCGCACCCAGATATTCGAAAATAAGTTCATTCAGTTTTGCCCATAAGTCATGTGTCATGCACTTTCCGTCGTTATGACAATTTTCTTTACCACCACATTGGGTTGCGTCAATAGGCTCATCGACGGCGAGAATGATATCGGCCACCGAAACTTTGTCCAAATCTTTCGCCAAGCAGTAACCGCCCCCAGGACCACGAACACTATCCACAAGCTCAGATTGGCGCAATTTTGCGAACAGCTGCTCCAAATACGAGAGCGAGATTTTTTGCCGTTGACTGATGTCAGCTAGCGTTACGGGATGATTGCTTTGTTGTAAAGCAAGATCTAATAGTGCAGTTACTGCAAATCTTCCTTTCGTTGTTAATCTCATGATTGACTCCTTGTAAGAATCGGATGGGTTGATGGTTATATATAAAATACTTGTTGTTAAATAATACTTGATCAATATAGTCAACTATACAATACCCGATTGATTTAGTCAACTATAAATCTTTTTTATGTGAAGCTTGCAGGGATTTGCTGGGAATGCACTCTTGGTTAATGGTTAACTGGATGATAGATAAGTGAAAACAAAATGAATAAATTTGTTATGGGGTGAGACTACAAATAGAACTAATTTAGCTATAATCATCAAGCTCTAAAATAGCCTGGAAAATAAAAAAGAGTGATCGGTTTTGTGCATGCATACTCGATTTTTGCTGACGTCGAATACATGAATTCATGATCGTTTTTGATGGTTTTATAAGTTTGGATAATCTTTAAATTATTTTGTTAAGAGGGAGAGGAATATGAGTATGGAAAGTGAGTTTAGAATGAGATTCGGAGGTTTTTGGAACTCCCTCATTTTGCTCTTTGTGATTATTGTTTGTCTTCGCTTCTCAAGTCTTGAGTTCGCTGACGAGAATCTGACCAAGCGAATCTTTTGTGCGCTGCATCTATTTCTAGGCTGTATTGCCACGGGTGTGTTACTGGGGATATTAAAAATATTTTTGGCGTTTTCCAATCAGACATACACGCGTGCTCCGGCATCGGCCAATTTTGCACGGGGTCTCAAATATGGAATTGTTGCTGGCGGTTTAATGATACTTATCGTTGGCGTGCTGCAATTGAATAATTTCTTGGGTGTATTCCAACCTATATTGAATGGATTGGTAGCGAAATTGACTGCTATTTTTGTATAAGCAGTAAAGGGAAGGGCCAGTTAGAATGGCTGGCCTTTTTCAATTGGAATATTGTCTTTCAAAGATTTTTATCGTGTTTCTTCATCCGATGACATTGTCATATCGAATTTTCCTAAGTTAGTAAGCATTATCTTTTTTGAAGACGACCAAGACGGTTTTGAAGATGATCCAGAGGTCGAGCCAGATGGACCAATTTTTGAGGTAGTAGAGATCGTGTTCGATGCGGGCTTTCATTTTTTCCAGCACATCGGTTTCACCGCGCCAGCCGTTGACCTGGGCCCAGCCGGTGATGCCGGGTTTGGCCATATGGCGCAGCATATAACCCTTGATCAGCTTACGGTAGAGCTCATTATGCGCCACTGCGTGCGGACGCGGGCCGACGATACTCATTTTGCCTTCCAGCACATTAAAGAACTGCGGTAACTCATCCAATGACGTGCGGCGCAGGAAGCCGCCGATTTTGGTTAGCCGCTGATCGTTCTGCTTCGCTTGTTGAATCGTGGCGCCATCCTCGGTCACCGTCATCGAGCGGAACTTGTACACGATGATTTCTTCCCCATTCAAACCATAGCGGCGCTGCTTGAAGATCACCGGGCCGGGCGACGTGACTTTCACCGCCAAGGCAATACACGCCATGATGGGTGATAGCAAAATAATGATCAGCACAGCCAATATAAAGTCACTGATACTTTTCACCACCCCGTCGACACCGATGAAAGGCGACTCGTTCATGGCCACGACCGGCGTATCGCCGATGTACTCGAAACGCGCCTGCATCAAATCGAAGATATAAATATCGGGCAGAAAATAGATCGACGACGTGGTATCCGGCAACTCATCCATCAATTTCTGAATGCGCGGCTGCGACGACATCGGCAGACTGATGAACACCATCTCGGTATTATGTTTCTTGATATAAGGCACGACATCGTCCAATCCCCCCAAACGCGAACCGAAATCGTCCGGTCTGGTGATGGCAACGGCGGACGAGGGATCATCCGGCTCATCGGACTGGGAGCCGAAGTTGCCGGCGGCGATGCGTGAACTGTTGCGCTCATCGAAGAAACCCTGATAACTGATCAGCAAAAAGGGCAGCTCGGCAATGTGACGAATGAACGCCAGACTGTTTTCATTCGCCCCGATCACAATCGCCGAACGCAATTTACCCTTGTTGTACAGATTGTTGATAATGCTTCGCACCGTAATGTGGCTCGCAATCAGCATCAACGGCGTGACGATGAACCAAGTCAGCAGCACTTGCGGAGAAAATTGGTTGTGAAATTTGGTGGCATACCCCAGAAACACCAGGATAGTGATAATCATCAGCCAACCCACCACCGTATCGCGCATATAAGCAAACAAACGCCCCTTGCGCCAATTGCGGTAAATGAGAATGCGCTCGTAAATGTAGGTGGAAACGAAAAAGGTAATGATGACCAGCACCAGGTAGTAACTGGTGAAATCTTCATCGTACAACCAAGCGGTCAGTATCAGCATGCTCCAGATGATAAAAGGATCGAGCAGATGCTTGAAAAAGGCTACTATCGGTAAATCGTTAACTGTCATCGTTTTCCGTACGTGTATTGCAGATTGATATTGGCGCCATTGGCGTTAAATCCGCCCAATCTGTTATTGGTTTGTAAATCATTGTGATAAACCGAAGCCATCAGCTGCAAACCAGGGTAGGGGGCGTATATGAGTTTTACCGCGGCATTGCGAAGCGTATTGTGCGTGCCGATCGGTGCGAAGGAATCGGTAAAGATTGAAAAGTTATCAAACTTCAGATCCTGATAGGAAAAATCTCCTTGGAGTTTCACTTTTTGTGTGATATCCCAATACGGTATAAAACTGCCCCCGGTGTTAAGGCTGAAGCTAGCGGTAAGCATTTGCAGTGCAGCGGTCTCGCGCCAACCGCTCACCGATAATCCAACCCGGTCGGTGAGTTGCCAGCTATAGATTAGGCGGGCATTAAATCCGTTAAAGTCACGTACGGGGAAACTTGCATTGGTACGCTCTACCCATCCGCCCGTTCCGTAAAGATTCGATTTAGCGGTTACGGCCCAGTTGATTTTTGCCAATGCCTCTTTCTGATGATAGCTATTGTCTGTTAATGAACCATCGGCTGCCAGGACACGAACCGGAAAATCACCGATGGTGCCGCGAAACAGCACGCCGATGGTATTTCTGCCCGATGTCACAAAATCGATTCCGCCTTCGAAGCGATCTTCAATACGGTTAAGAAAGCGCAAGTTGGGACTGTTTGAATTGAGATCGTAGCGGGTGTAAGCGCCATTCAAACGCCAGCGTGGATGGAGACTCCAGCTGGCGTTAAAAAACTCGGTTTGCTCGGTTCTCACATTTTTAACACCCGGTTGAAACAAAAACGGCGCCAGTGACTGCACATAACTGGCACCCATATTACCTTCCAGGCGATTGCCAAGAAACCAATGCCAGCTGCCACTGAAATTCTTCAGGTTATTATTCATCTGATCGAATTTCTCAAAGCGGGTATGCGACCAGTTTAAATTCGCATTCAAGCGTTGCCGCCCGACCTCTTTCTCAAACATCACACCGCCGGTAAAACGGTGGGAGATATCAAAAAGGTTACTCGTGCCAAGCAACGGCACAGGATTCATGCCATCACGTATACGTAACATATTGTCGTCCGCGGTGAAGCCATAGCTGCCGAAAGGTTGTATCAGCTTACCAAATGCAGCGGCCCATGCGGTGTGGCTGCACAGCAGCAATACCATCCCCGCAGCCGTGAGCGCCTGCAGCCGGGTGGTTCGTGAGAAGCAGATTGCGATAGGCGTAATGGACTGAGTGATACGAGTAAATGTAACTTCCATGAATTGATGGTTCATTAACTTGAGATTCTCAGAGTTTCCAGTGGACAAAAATCAATGCGTTTGACACAACGACACAACCTAACCTTCCCATAGCATGTTCTCATAAAATTATTTCTAACAACACTTTTTTATTCTTTTGCTTTCCTTAACCGGTACTTCTTACAGTTTGGATGAGATTCATGAATCAAATTAAGTATCGGCTGTGGTGCGGAAATAATTGTGGATGGGATTACGGCATCCGAGCGCAGTAAGATTAGCCGGGATAATATAAGCCGCTCTCAATAGCACTTAATCAACCCAAAACTGTCTTTGTTTCATCCTGTTTGATTTTCTGATCAAATACAGGAGAATAGGCTAAAAAACCGGTTTGCAGCTCATGCAAGGAGGAACTGATGAAATTCACTTCACTGACACAGCGTTTTGCTGTTTGGTTCACATTGGTTTCTTTGCTGCCCATATTGGTGATTGGCAATAGCCTGCTACATACTTTTGAGAAGGAAATAAAAAAATCGGCTATCCGGAATGTTTCTGCGATCGCCGATAAAAAGATCGAGCAGATCGATAGCTACTTGAAGGAGCGCTTTCTTGATTCCAGCTTGGTGCGTGATTCCAGCACGACACATAATGCTCTGATGGAATTTACCAGAATATTTGAGCAAAGCGGGGTGGATTCAGATGATTACCGCCAATTGGACGCCAGTTACCGTGAAAATTTCAAGCGTTTTGTTGAGGAAGCGAAATATTACGATATTTTTCTTATTTCCACTAAAGGCGATATCGTCTATACACAGGCACATGAATCCGATTTTGCCACTAACTTGCTCACAGGTCCTTATCGCGATACGGCACTCGGTAAAGTTACCCGTTATGCACTGGATAATTTAAAAAGCAGCATCTCAGATTTTGAGCGCTATGCGCCATCTCGCGGTGCTATCGCAGCATTTGTTGCGACGCCGGTAATAATAAACGGTGAAATTAAAGGGGTACTGGCGCTGCAAATCTTTAGTGAACGTGTATTTGCTGTGATTGCGAACAATGTCGGGCTGAGCGAGAGTGGTGAAACAGTTGTGGTGCGCCTAGAGGACGATCAGACCGCATTGGTCATGGCACCGTTAAAATACGATTCCGCTGCGGCGCTGGAGCGCAGAATTTCTCTCAAGATACCTTCTGCGGAGTCTATCCGGAATGCCCTGAGCGGTGATTCCGGGGGGGCGCTGACTCTAGATTACCGCGGCAAGGAAGTGGTTGCCGCCTGGCGCTACTTGCCGCTCATGAGATGGGGCATCGTGGTGCATATTGATGCCGATGAAGCGTTCGCCTCCGTGCACAAAGTGCATTATGTTGGTTTGATGATTCTGGTTTTGACGTTACTCGCCGCGCTATTGGGGGCCGTTCTGTTTAACCGCCGTGTTGTTGATCCTCTGAAGCATTTGAACCGTAGCGCCATGGAGATTTCGGCGGGTAATTTGCATCAGCGCGTGGCAATTGAAGGCTGGGATGAAATGCGGCAATTAGCGAATACCTTCAACTTCATGGTGGAGCAGCTGAATGCCAGCGATCAGGAACGCAGCAAAGCGGAAGGAAATCTGGTGCAGCTCAATCTGGAACTGGAGCACCGCGTTGCAGCGCGGACCGACGATTTGCAGCGCGCCAATGTGGCTTTGGCGATCAAAGAAGAAGAAATGCGTTCGGTGGTCGAACATATGGTGGATTGCGTGGTGACCACCAATGAAATCGGCACGATACTTTCCGCCAATCCGGTGATGGAAAAATTATTCGGTTACAGCCACGAGGAAATGATCGGTCAGAATATATCCATTATCGTGCCCGAGCCGGATCGCAGCAAACATATCGGCTATATGGAAAACTATTGCCGCACCGGGCATGGTCAGGAGTATGTCGGCCGTGCTTATTTATCCGGTTCGCATGGGATCGGTTTGGGCCGGGAAGTGGAAGGCGTGCGCAAGGACGGGGAGCGGATTGAATTGTATCTTGCGGTCAGTGAATATTTTGTCGCAGGGAAGCGGCATTTTACCGGTGTCATGCGTGATATCCGCGAACATGTGCACATCATGAAGGAACTCAGGCAAGCCCGAATAGAAGCGGAGCAAGCCAGTAAAGCCAAATCGGCGTTTCTGGCCGCCATGAGCCATGAAATCCGCACACCGATGAATGGTGTGATCGGTATGATCGACGTGCTCAGGCAGACCAGTTTAAGCGGTTATCAAATGGAAATGGCCAATCTGATCCGTGATTCCGCTTATGCCTTGCTGGCCATTATTGAAGATATTCTGGATTTCTCCAAAATCGAAGCGGGTAAGCTGGAAATCGAAAAAATTCCGATGCCGCTGGCCAGCATCATCGAGAATGCGTGCGGCATGCTGGCGCATTTGGCGCTGAGTAAGAAGGTGGAGCTGACGCTATTCATCGATCCCGCGATCCCGGAAAATGTCTTGGGCGATCCGCTACGCTTGCGCCAAGTACTGGTGAATATCATTAATAACGCGATCAAGTTTTCCAGTAAACAGGAAAAACAAGGCAAAGTCTCGGTGCGGGTATTACTGACGGAATCCAATCCGGATCAGGTGTTGGTGACCTTCCAGGTAACCGATAACGGCATTGGCATGGATAAGGAAACGCAGGAAAAGCTTTTCAAATCATTTTCCCAAGGCGACCCTTCCACCACAAGGCGCTTTGGCGGAACCGGACTTGGCTTGGCGATTTCCCATCATCTCGCGGAGCTGATGGATGCGGAAATAACCGTGCAAAGCGAGCCGGAACAAGGCTCGACCTTTATCATACAAATGCCCTTCAAACCGCTGCCGGCAGCTGCCGTTGCCGACCATAAGATCGAAGATCTGGAAGGTATGAATTGCTTGATCCTGGGTGACAACGATAGTCTGAGCAATGATCTGGCTGTTTACTTAAAAAGCGCCGGTGCGCAAGTTGAGCAAGTGACCGATCTTGACCGGGTTGATCAGTTTATTCAGGAGCTCGCGCCGGGTTTGTGGCTCGTTGTCATTGACGCCGGACAGCATGTTCCACTCATCAAGGAATTGCGTGCCGCGTTTAACGCCCGTTCAAAAAAAATAACAGGCGCAGCGAAAACCGGGCCGGAAACATCGCAATCTTCCATCGAACCGCGCTTTGTCGTGATCAAACGCGGCCGCCGCCGGCAAGCACGTATCGAGGATATCGATATCATTACGCTGGACGGCGATGTCATGTACCGCCAATCGTTACTGCGCGCGATGGCGATCGCTGCCGGTAAGGTGGAAATGAACACGGAAACCGCGCCGGTTGTCAATTTACTGAAATCCGGACCGGTGCCGATGCCGCGCGAAGAAGCCTTGCGGCAGGGTAAGCTCATCTTGGTGGCGGAGGATAACGACATCAATCAGAAAGTCATCCGCCAGCAGCTCAACTTGCTCGGCTATGCAGCGGATATTGCCAACGATGGGCGTGAAGCGCTAAAACGATTGCAGAACTGCAATTATGCGTTGCTGTTGACCGATTTGCATATGCCCGAAATGGACGGTTTTGAATTGACGCAGGAAATCCGCTCCCAAAATTCCGTCTGGAAGCACATGCCGATTGTCGCGCTGACCGCCAATGCGCTGAAAGGCGAAAGGGAGCATTGCCTGAACGCCGGTATGGACGATTATCTGAGCAAACCGGTGCAGCTTGACGATTTACGCCGGGTTCTGGAGCAGTATCTGCCGGGTGACAAACCGGCTGCAGCGGCGCAATCCGTTATTCCCGCAAACGTGACCGTACGCGAAATGGAAATAGCCACAGTGCCGGTCGACGTGCAGGTGCTGGAAAAATTAGTCGGTGATGATCCGGCGATGATCCAAGACATGCTGCGGGATTTTCGCGCCAGCGCGGAAAAAATCGCAACCGAATTGCACGCCGCCTATCAAGCAGGCCAGTTTGCTGCGGCCGGATCATTGGCGCATAAACTTAAATCGTCTGCGCGTTCGGTGGGCGCGCTGGCGCTGGGTGAGCTATGCGCGGCGATGGAGCAAGCGGGGAAAAAGAACGATGCGGCGGAATTGGCTGTGCTGTTGCCGCAGTTTGACGTGCAGCTGATTGCGGTCAAATCATATCTCGATATGTTGTGCACGCAAGACGAGAAAAACGCCTGATACAGCTTGTCTAGGATGCCGGGGAATTATCCAGTAACCCGGCGCGTACCCTGTTTTGCCATTCATCCATCCAGCGGGGCAAGTCATCGGCAAGCAGCGGTTCGGATATAAAATTCCCTTGCGCCATATCGCATCCCGTCTCGCGTAACAGTTCCCAATCGTTGCGATCCTCAACGCCTTCCGCGACGATGTCCATGCCGAGCTGTTTGCCCATCGCCAAGCTGGCATCGTAAATGGCGCGCAGGGTATCGTCGCTCCAAGCGCGATGCACAAACCCCTGGTCGATCTTCAGTTCATTGAATGGAATATCGCGCAGTTGTGCCAGGGATGAGTGTCCGGTGCCGAAATCGTCAATGGATAAATGAAACCGTTTGAGCCGCAGGCGGGTGAGAATTTCCAGCGGAATGCGCGCGTCCGGCCCCATGACCTGACTTTCGGTGATTTCGATGACGATTTTTTGCGGCGGCAGATTATTCTCGTTGACGAGATTGACCACCATGTCTTGAAAATTCAAAGAAGCGAGATTTTCCATGGTGACATTGATGGACACGCGCAATGTGAGCCCGCTTTGGTGCCATTTCCCCGCCTGAACGATCGCTTGTGTCAACACCAAACGTGTCAGATCGTCGATCAGATTGTTGTCTTCCGCAATGTGAATAAACCGGTCCGGCATGATCACGCCATCTTGCGGGTGATGCCAGCGCACCAGCGTTTCCACGCCAATGACGTCACCGTTTTCAACCGATACCTTGGGTTGGTAATAATTCACCAGCTCCTGACGGGCAATGGCCGATTTAATATCGTCCGCGCTATAAATTTTACGGCTGGGTGACAATGGATTCACTGCATCCGCTGTCCATCCTAGCAGTATTTCCGCTAATTTAACGGGATCGACGGGTTTATGCACATAACCGAGCATCGATATCTTGTGCGCGTGGACCAGCCTCTCAGCGGTTTTTAACATCCGTTCATCTTCGCCGCTGACTAAAATCAGCTTGCCGTGATATTGGCGATCCACCAGATAGCGGACAAACTCAATGCCGTCCATATCCGGCATATTCAGGTCGAGCAGGATCAAATCCGGGCATGTATCCGCATGATCGATTTTCTTGAGTGCATCCGAACCGTTGTCACAAGTTGCGATAGCGCTATAACCCAGCTTGATCAGCATCCGCGACAGTAGCTTGAGCATAAAGGTGTCGTCATCAAGGATCAGTATCTTAATGTGAGATGCGCTATCCATATGGTTTTTTCTAATAGGGACGGATTGGAATGCCAAATGCAATGATTCTCGGAATATCAGCGCATGATCATACACTGTGTATCGATAAAGAAGATAGCGATCGTTTTTTTCCGCTATGCAACGGGACGATAGCGATGGTTACCGGCTGGGAACCGGTTTAAGGTCATAGGGATACAGGATTGCAGGCCAATGACGGAAAGATGGAATCAATCATCGATCAGTACATGGCCGAAGAGAGCGAAAACACCGATCGCGATGCCGGTGACGAATTGCGCATGTACCAAATAGGAAAATTTCTTGAACTCGACCGGTGAATAGCGCAAGGTCAAAAACAAACCGAAAACCCCCTGCCAGAGTACCAGCCCCAATAATGCCGGGAAGAAAAGAATATGGCTATAACGCGAAAATCCCATCATCCCGATGTGCAGCAAAATGACGGCAACCGCCGCGATGCCGAAATAAATATGTGTGCGGTTCAGCCAGATCAACAAACGGTTCAACTGCGATGATTCAATCGGAGCGATATAGTCCGGAAGCAGGCGCTGCGCTAATTTTCCTTGACCCAGCGCCAGTTTTAATAAGGTGCGGAAGTAAATGAATACCAACAGCGCCAGCCCTGCCTTACCAAACCCTTCACCGATTTCGGTGAGGAACGTTTCGCGTTCTTCCGGGATGGGATGAACCGAGTAAGCGTAAATAAAATACGCCAATGAAATCAGCGAGATTACTGCCGTATAGAGCAGAATGTTGCGAATATTTTTCAGTGATTGCTGCATATTATCAGTCATTTGTTTACCGGATAGCCCGTCACTTTTAGAATTTCCCAGTTGAAATCATGAACACCGGCGACATCATCGGGCAAAGCCATCGATAGCGCGCCCTTGGATAGCGGTGGCAGGTCAAGATCGATGCGATGCACTTTCGCATCATGCGACATGTTCGCATGCATGTGTATATGATGATGGTCATGCACCGGTGTCATGCTGACCACGAGTTGCGTGATATGGTATTGGTTGTTGCCGTTGTAGATCGTACCGCTGAAAATCCCCCAGCCGAATCCGGCGTCGATTTTTAGCTTCTGGATGGCTTCTTCAGGTAATTCAATCAGTTCTGCGTTCGGTGGCGGTTGAACCGCTTGCGCGTTCGACGAAACGATCAGTAAAGCCAGTAATAATCCGGTGAACAGTCTGAAAAATTTTTCCCGTTTAACGGTGTGTATAACCATTGGATACCTTCAAATATTATGTGCGTAATTTTGTTAAGAATAGGGATTATGCCAAAAATGAAACAGCCTCGTGAGACTTTGCTCAGAGGCTGTTTCATTAATTTCTAAAAAATTTAATGTCTCGTAGCTTGTTGCAGGAATGCCTTATTAAATTCGCTTTAGAAAGCCTTTAGAAGTTGATATCAAAGGTTGATTATTAAATGCCGATGCAGAACTGGATTAAGCAATTACATCGAGAAATGGTAAGAATCCGGCTTGCGTGCCTACCATATGAATTTGCAAATCAGAGCCACCGTATACATCCGCAGTAAACATTCCGTTAGCTGAATTGTAAGTCATTTGACTCGATGTAAAAGCCTGATTTCCTGGGAGGAAAAGATCGGCATCAATTGTTGATAAATCAATTTTATCGCCTTGACCCCAATTGAAGTAATAAAGTTGATCAACCGCGCCGCCCGCCGGGCTGTCGCTGACTGAGTCAAAATCAAATATATCCGCGCCTAGACCGCCAACCAATGTATCTTGGCCATTTCCACCATTGAGATAGTCATTACCGTTACCGCCATCTAAATAATCATTTCCGTTTTGACCAAAGATGCTGTCATTGCCATCATCACCATAGAGTAAATCCCCGCCTTCTGAGAAATACCAAAAATCCGGGCTTTGAGAATATCCATAAATCGTGTCATTTCCACCATTGCCATGAACCACATCACCCCCTCCAAACCCTTGGATAAAATCAGCAAAAGGTGTTCCGTTGAGGTTATTATCATTAAAGATTGATCCATTAATATTTGCCATAATATAACTCCTTGTTTATTTGTGATTGAATGTATATAGCGCATATCACATATGCCAAGGCAGATTAATTTAATAGTGATTATTTGTAAGTGATTAAAGTCACAAGATTCGTGAAATTGAATCTGTCGATTGAAACTTCATGGATAAAGGGCCGATGTGTTGATTGAGTGCAGTGCAGTATTTCTGTAAAAAATTTGAAACCCGGGGCATTCGGCGAGACAGGGAAGAAATTTTTCATGGGATCGAGTGGAATCTAAACTGCTATGAGAAACATGCTCAAATAATCCACTCATTCAGCAACAATCGCGCTTCAGCAATCACTTCCGACGCCACCATCCCCAGCATTCCGTGATGCTGCTGCACCCAGCCATCTGCCGCAGCGCCGTGCAGATAAACCGCCAGCAACAATGCGTGTCCGGGATTCAAACCTTGGGCGATTAGCGCACCCATTATTCCGGCTAATACATCGCCGGTCCCGGCGGTGCTGAGTGCGGGATTGCCGCTGGTGTTCAGGTAGCGTGTTCCATCAGGGAAGCAGCAAATGCTGCCCGCGCCTTTCAGCACGACATGGCAATGGAATTGCTGTGCGATTTGAAGCACTGCATTCATGCGGTTTTGTTGCACGGCGGCGGTGCCGGTGTTCAGCAGGCGCGCCGCTTCGGCGGGGTGGGGTGTCAGGATGGTGGCGGCATTGCGCTGACTGAGTTTCTTCGCCAGCGGTGAATGCTGTGCGATCAGATTGAGCGCATCGGCGTCGATGACCAGTGTGCAATCACTAGTGAGTGCTTTCTCCAGCCATATCAATGCTTCCGCCGATTGTCCCAAACCGGGGCCAACGATCAAGCAATCGAGCGGCGCTAATGTGAACAACTCGGATGGCGCGCGCAGCATCAGCTCCGGTTGGGAAAAATCGACCGGCGGCGCATTGTCGGCCAGCAAACCGAGATAAACGCGTCCCGCACCCAGATGCAAGGCAGCGCGTCCTGCCAACAGTGCCGCGCCGGTCATGCCGGTCGAGCCGCCGAGGATGGCAGCGTTACCGAACGTGCCTTTATGGCTATTCGCGCGACGCGCAGGCGGCAGTATCGATTGCGCAAGTTTATGATTCAGCAGCC
This sequence comes from Nitrosomonas sp. Is24, assembly GCF_033063335.1. Classification (NCBI taxonomy): domain Bacteria; kingdom Pseudomonadati; phylum Pseudomonadota; class Betaproteobacteria; order Nitrosomonadales; family Nitrosomonadaceae; genus Nitrosomonas; species Nitrosomonas sp. Is24. The sequence goes on from NZ_JAWJZG010000001.1 coordinate 1,177,613, forward strand.
AAGTGTGCGGCTCAGGCGGCGAGAGTAATTGAATATCCAAGTCGCGCAACACGATCGTGCCGCAGCATTCCGGGCCGGAATGGGTGAACAACCCCGATTTTAAACCAATAAAAGTGATCGTCAGCGTGGCGCGAATGGCGATGCCATAAATACAACCGTCGTCACTACCCAGCCCGGACGGAATATCCAGCGCGACGATGGGAATCGCCATTGGATTGACGGTTTCAATCCATTCGCGGTATTTTCCTTCAATCGGGCGATGTTGCGATTGATCCAAGCCGATGCCGAATAAGCCGTCAACCACGGCATCCCAGTTTCGATCGCCATCCGGTATCCCGGTGCAAATGTTGCCGCCAATATCGAACCAGGCTTGCAGCGCTTGTTTGGCATCCGGCGGAACACGATTGCCATCACCCCCGAATACCACGGTGACGGCGTTGCCCCATTCCTGCAAATAACGCGCCACGACGAAGGCGTCGCCGCCGTTGTTACCCGGCCCGGCCAGCACCAAGATTTGATGACCTGGGCCTTTCAATAACTGGTCGCGGATCACTTGCGCCGCCGCCAAGCCCGCTTTTTCCATCAATCGGGGCGGTTTGGGCAGCCTTGCCGCTTGCTGTTCAATGTCGCGGATTTCAGCGGTGAGAAAAACCGGGTCGGCGGATATCATGGTTGTACGCGGATTGGGATTGGATGATCAGCGATAAGTACATCTTCTCGTGTAAAATTGCAATCTTTAAATAACCGCCTTATTTCCTCTGATGCTCCAATTTTGTGGTGGACGTGCGCTTTCTCCGTTTCGTCTGGAAAAATTACGACAACAAATTAACTCGCTGAATCTGCCGGTATCCGCGCTGAATACCGAGTACTGGCATTTTTGTTCGCTTACACGGAACTTGCAAGACGCTGAGCTGAACGCACTGCGCAAATTGCTCAACCATGATCATACGCAGGAAAACACGCGGCATCCCGGTGAGTTCTTTTTGGTGTTGCCGCGTCCTGGCACGATTTCGCCGTGGTCGACCAAAGCCACCGATATTGCCCGGCACTGCGGATTAGCGGCGGTTGAGCGTATCGAACGCGGCATTGCCTATTACATTCAATGCGATGCGCCGCTGTCTACCGAAGATAAAGCGCGCCTCAAGGCATTACTGCATGATCGCATGACCGAAGCGGTTTTTTATTCATTCGACGATGCGGCCAAATTATTCCAGCATTTTGCAGCGAAGCCGCTCAACACCGTCGATGTGCTCGGTGGCGGCATCGATGCACTGCGGCAAGCCAATCAAAGCATGGGGCTGGCGTTGTCGGAGGATGAAATCGAGTATCTGGCGCATAACTTCCAGCAAATGGCGCGCAATCCGACCGATGTCGAATTGATGATGTTTGCGCAGGCGAATTCCGAGCATTGCCGTCACAAAATCTTCAATGCGGATTGGATTATCGACGGTAAACCACAGGACAAATCCCTGTTTGCGATGATCCGCAACACGCATCAAACGCATCCGCAAGGTACGCTGGTGGCGTACGCCGATAACGCCAGTGTGATTGAAGGCGCGGAAATTAACCGGTTTTATCCGGGCGGCGGGCAGATTTATGGCTACGCACAGGAAAAAACGCATGTGCTGATGAAGGTGGAAACGCATAATCACCCGACCGCGATTTCGCCATTTCCCGGTGCCGCGACCGGTGTTGGCGGCGAGATCCGCGACGAAGGCGCGACTGGACGGGGGGCAAAACCGAAAGCCGGGTTGAGTGGTTTCTCCGTGTCCAATTTGAATATTCCGGGTTTCGTGCAACCGTGGGAACTCAATCGAAGCGATGAACAATCAAACTACGGCAAGCCCGGACGCATTGCTTCGGCGTTGCAAATCATGCTGGAAGGGCCGATTGGCGGCGCGGCGTTCAATAACGAATTCGGCCGTCCCAATCTGGCGGGTTATTTCCGCACTTTCGAGGAACGCGTGGGCGGGGAAATGCGAGGCTATCACAAGCCGGTCATGCTGGCGGGTGGCGTTGGCCAGATTTCCGACCGCCATGTGCGCAAGGAAAAATTCCCACCGGGCGCGCTGCTGATTCAATTGGGCGGCCCCGGCATGTTGATTGGTCTGGGTGGCGGTGCGGCGTCCAGCATGGATACCGGCGCCAATACCGAAGCGCTGGATTTCGATTCGGTGCAGCGTGGTAATCCGGAAATGCAGCGGCGCGCGCAGGAAGTGATCGACCGTTGCTGGCAATTGCAACGCAGCGGTGAGGAAAATCCGATTTTGTTCATTCATGACGTCGGCGCGGGTGGTTTGTCCAATGCCTTTCCCGAATTGGTGCACGATTCCGGGCGCGGCGGGCGTTTCAATTTGCGCGCGGTGCCGTCCGAGGAAACCAGTATGTCGCCGATGCAGATCTGGAGCAACGAAGCGCAGGAGCGCTACGTGCTGGCGATCAAACCGGAGTCGCTGGCGTTGTTCCAAAGCATCTGTGAGCGGGAACGCTGTCCGTTCGCCGTGGTGGGCGAAGCGACCGGCGATGAACAGCTGGTAGTCGAAGATCCGCAATCCCCCACGCCGCCGGTCGATATGCCGTTGCCGGTTTTGCTTGGTAAACCACCGAAAATGACGCGCGATGTGGCGCATGGAGAACGAATCCTGCCCGCGCTCGATTGGTCGGGTGTAACACTGACTGAAGCCGCGTACCGGGTTTTGCGCTTGCCTGCGGTCGCTGATAAGAGTTTTCTGATTACCATCGGTGATCGCAGTGTCGGCGGTTTGTCGGCGCGCGATCAAATGGTCGGCCCGTGGCAGATCCCGGTCGCCGATGTCGCGGTCACCAGCATGGGGTATCAAACCGTTTTGGGTGAGGCGTTCGCCATCGGCGAGCGCACGCCACTGGCGTTGATCGATCCGAAAGCCGCTGCGCGCATGGCTGTGGGTGAGTCGATCACTAATATCGCCGCGTCGGCGATTGCCGGGATCGGAAAAATCAAATTGTCAGCCAACTGGATGGCGGCCGCCGGACATCCGGGCGAGGATGCCGGGCTGTACGACGCGGTGCACACCGTCGGCATGGAACTGTGTCCGCAATTGGGTATCAGCATCCCGGTCGGGAAAGATTCGATGTCGATGAAAACCGCTTGGGACGAAGCGGGCGCGCGCAAGGAAGTCACGGCGCCGCTGTCGCTGATTATTTCGTCTTTTGCCACGGTGACGGATGTGCGCAAAACTTTGACGCCGCAGTTGTGCACCGATTGCGGCGATACTGAATTGATTCTGATTGATTTAGGGCGAGGACAGAATCGTCTGGGTGGTTCGGCATTGGCGCAAGTGTATAAACAAGTCGGCAATCACGCGCCGGATATTGACGGCGAAACCGGCGCGCAACAATTGCGTAATTTCTTCAACGCCATCCAGCAACTCAACGCAGCGGACAGATTACTCGCGTATCACGACCGCTCCGACGGCGGTCTGTTTGTAACGCTGTGCGAAATGGCGTTTGCCGGGCATACGGGCATAACGGTGAATCTGGATCAATTGTGCTTCGATCCGCAATACAGCGATCTCGACGGATCGGAATTGCGCCCGGAGCAGCTCGGAGGGCGCTTCCTGGAGCGCATGCTTGCGGTGCTGTTTAATGAAGAGCTGGGGGCGGTGATACAAATTGCCGCCGCACAACGTCAAGAAGTCATGCAAGTGCTGGCCGATGCGGGGCTGCGCGATGCAAGTTTTATCATCGGACAATTAAACCGGTTGGACGAAATCCGTTTGATGCGCAATAACAAGGCGGTGCTGGCGGAAAAAAGGGTGGATGTGCAACGCGCCTGGTCGGAAACCACCTATCAGATGCAAAAACTGCGCGACAACCCGGTCTGTGCGCAACAGGAATTCGACCGCATTCTCGATACCGCCGATCCCGGTCTTCAGGTTGTACTGAAGTACGATGCAAGTGACGATATCGCCGCGCCGTTCATTCAAACGGGTGTGCGCCCGCGCATCGCCGTTCTGCGCGAGCAAGGCGTCAATGGCCATGTGGAAATGGCGGCGGCGTTCGACCGCGCCGGTTTTACTGCGATGGATGTGCACATGAGCGACATTATCGCAGGGCGTGTTTCCTTAAGAGACTTCAAAGGGTTCGTTGCGTGCGGCGGATTTTCGTATGGCGACGTGCTGGGCGCCGGAGAAGGCTGGGCCAAATCGATTCTGTTCAACCCGCGCGCGCGCGATGAATTCGAAGCATTCTTCCAGCGCGGCGACACGTTCGCGCTGGGCGTTTGCAATGGTTGCCAAATGATGAGCAACTTGCACGAAATCATTCCCGGCGCGGATACTTGGCCGCTATTTAAACGCAATTTGTCGGAACAATTCGAAGCGCGCTTTGTCATGGTGGAAGTACGGCCCAGTCCGTCGCTGTTTTTTGACGGTATGGCGGGCAGCCGGATGCCGGTCACGGTAGCGCACGGCGAAGGCAGAGTTGAGTTTTCCTCTGCTCAACCCGAAAGTGTGAAGGCCTTGGTGACGTTGCGTTTTGTCGACAATCACGGACAAGTCACCGAGCGCTATCCGTTCAATCCGAACGGCTCGCTGCATGGAATGACCGGTTTAACCACACCCGACGGGCGTTTCAATGTGTTGATGCCGCATCCGGAGCGAGTGTTCCGCGTGACGCAGCATTCCTGGTATCCCGATGTGCGTTCCGGTAAAGCGGAAGACGGTCCGTGGATGCGCTTATTCCGCAATGCGCGTAAATGGGTAGGGTGAACGAGTCCGTTGTGATCAATTGAACCTTTAAAAGAATGAATAAAATGACAAATTTCAAGATAACCCAACGCAACAGCCTCCTGTATCTCACCTTTTTGCTGCTGAGCCTGGCAATGCATCCTGCGGCTGCGGTGATTACTCCGGCAAAGAAACCGGTGCCGAATAACTGCGTGCCGCTGGGGGACTGGATTGTTCCCGGCTCCGGCAAAACCTCGCAACAGGAAGTCATCGCGCGTGCCGCCAAAGCCTCGGTGGTGTTGCTGGGCGAGACGCACATCAACGCCGATCATCACCGCTGGCAATTGCAAACGCTGGCGGCTTTGCACGCGCAACGTCCGAATATGGTGATCGGTTTTGAAATGTTTCCGCGCCGCGTGCAAGCTGCACTGGATAAATGGATTGCCGGTGAATTGAGCGAAAAAGAATTCCTGCGCGCGGCGGAATGGGATCAAGTCTGGAATACCGATGCCAACCTGTATTTGCCGTTGTTTCATTTTGCCCGCATGAATCGCATTCCGATGCTCGCGCTGAACATTGAAACCAGCCTTCGTCGCCAAGTGGCAGAAAAGGGTTTTTACGGTGTTCCGGTGGAAGAACGCGAAGGCTTGACGCGTCCGGCGGAGCCCAGTCAGGCGTACGTCGATTTTTTACTGCCGATCTATAAACAGCACGACCGCAAACATAAAAATGAAACCACGCAGGACGATCCGGATTTCCGCCGCTTCATCGGCGGGCAGCAATTGTGGGACCGCGCCATGGCGCAAATTCTGCAACAAGCCGTGATGCAATCCGGTGGCGCGGAAAAACCGCTGGTGGTCGGTGTCATGGGTACGGGTCACGTGCTGCACGGTTTTGGCGTGCCGCATCAATTGCGCGACTTGGGCATCAAATCCGTTGCCGGATTGCTGCCGTGGGATAGCGATAAATCCTGCAAGACCTTGGTTGCCGGTGTGGCCGATGCGGTATTCGGTGTGTTGCCGCATGTTTCCGAATCTTTCCGGCCGCAGTTTCAGCGTCTCGGTATCCGCTATGAGATGGGCAGGGGTGGCGCGGTGATACTGCAAGTGGAAAAAAACAGCATTGCCGATGCCGCTAAGTTACAGGATTCCGATGTGATTCTGGAAATGGCCGGTCTGCCGGTTAAAACGATGGAAGACGTGACCACCATCGTAAAGCGCCAAGCGCCGGGAACCTGGCTGCCGCTCAAAATCAAGCGAGATGAGCAGGAAATGCAGATTATCGCCAAATTTCCGGCCTTGCAGCATTAATTCTTTCAACATAACCATGACTACTTCCACTTTCATCAGAACTTGTTTTTTTTTGCTACTTACCAGCATTATTGTTCAACCCGCGTTATCAGCGCCTGTGCCGGTCAAACACAATGACGTCGAGTACGACATCACGGTGAAAATCGATCCGGTTAACCGCACGATTGAGGGGAAAAGCCTCATTACCGTGGATAAACCGAGAGAATTACAGTTGGTGCTGGGCGCAGGGTATGAAGTGATTCAAGCGGAATCTAACGACGGGCCGATGGGTGCAGGCCGCGAACAGGCCAATCAACCGCATATTTGGAACATTCCGTTTCTTTTCCGGCACCGGGTTCAATTCCTGATTCGCTGGAAAGGCGTATTAGCGCCGCTGGATACCTCACTCGACCACCAGCAGACGCTGGCCAGGCCGGTCGCTGTCAGCGGCGAAGCCGGTACTTTCCTGCCGGATAGCTCGGATTGGTATCCGCGCGTTGTTGGGCAGCTGGTGCGCTATAAAGTCAGCATCGAATTGCCGTCCGGCCAGAAAGGTTTGGTGGCGGGCCGCTTAATCGAAGAACATGAATCGCCGCAAAACTATCAGGCGGTGTTTCAATTCTCGCATCCCGCCGAAGGGATCGATTTGATGGCGGGTCCATACGCGATCGAAACGCAGACGTATCAAAATATCAATCACAAGCCGATTCAATTGCGTACCTACTTTCATCCGCAGATCAGCGGTTTGTCGAAGGATTATCTCGACGCCGTGAAGCGCTATCTGGAACTGTACGAATCCTCGATCGGCGAGTATCCCTACACGGAGTTCAGCGTCGTATCGAGTCCCACGCCGACCGGTTTCGGCATGCCGACGTTGACTTATCTCGGTGTCGATGTGCTGCAATTGCCATTCATCCGCAGTACTTCGCTTGGCCATGAAGTGCTGCACAACTGGTGGGGCAATGGCGTTTATCCGGATTACAAGAGCGGCAACTGGTCGGAAGGACTGACCACGTTCATGGCCGATTACGCGTACAAAGAACAGGAAAGCGACGCCGCCGCGCGCGACATGCGCTTGAGCTGGCTGCGCGACTTCGCCGCATTGCAGCCGGGGCAGGATGCGCCGCTGACGGCTTTTACCTCGCGCACGCATGGCGCATCGAAAATTGTCGGTTACAACAAAGCCGCGATGTTTTTCTTCATGCTGCGCGATCATCTGGGTGAAACGCTTTTTCAGCGCGGCATCCAGGGGTTGTGGAAGGTGCAGCGCTTTAGAATGACATCTTGGCTGGATGTGCAGAAAATGTTTGAAATGGTTTCCGGGCAACCGCTCGGGCCTTTTTTTGCGCAATGGCTGAATCGCAGCGGCGCGCCCGCAATCGAACTGGCTGAGGTGAAAAACGCGGCGGCGGGTTCCGGGTATGAATTGTCGATCACGCTGAAACAAGCCGAACCGGCGTATCAGCTGCAAGTTCCGGTCGCAGTCGAAACGCAGCAAGGCAGCACAATCCACCGGCTCGATGTGCAGCAAGCGCAACAGACATATACGCTGAAATTGACGGACAAACCGCTAGCCGTTTCACTCGATCCCGATCTGCGTCTGTTCCGGCACTTGGCGCCCGGCGAAGCGCCGCCGATTCTGCGCGAAGTGATGGTCAACGCCGCCACGCAGACGGTGTTATTGTCCGATCAACCTGAAGTCCGCAAAATTGCCGAAACACTCGCCAGCAAATTGCAAGACCGCAAGCTTGAAACAGTTGCACCCGGCAATCCGCTCTCCGCCGCACCGACGCTGGTTATCGGCCTGCAAGCCGAAGTCGATGCCTGGCTTGCCGCCAAACAGCTACCCGCCCGGCCGGACGAAACCGGCAAAAAAGGTACTGCACAAGTCTGGACATTGGCACGCGCCGATGGCGCATCACTCGCCATCATCTCCGCGCAAGATGCCGCATCGCTCGAAGCGCTAATCCGCCCGCTACCGCACTACGGACGGCAAAGCTATTTGGTGTTTGATGGCCGGCAAGCGACTGAGAAAGGGACTTGGCCGATGTTGGTGCAGAGGGTGGTGATAGAGTGATGATTGGATGTATAACGGTGAATGGGTTTATGTTTTGGGTAACCTACGATTCATTACCCGATGCTGGTTTTTGTTGGAATTGAATACTCTTGATTCTGGAACTGACAACGTTTTACCGTTCTGGTATAACACGCGATCGAATAATAATAAGGATAGAAAGATGTTTCAGAGAAATCTCATAATAATTGTGCCGGTGGTTACCTTAGGGTTCTGTTTATGACTTTACCTTTACCTGCCGACTTCTGCACATATACTAATATCGCTTATGTAGTTGCACTCAGTGGTTTTGTTATATGCATATTGATAGCTAGATTCAGAGTGCGTGTTGTGCCCCATAGTTCGGGATCTTCAATTGTTCGAACCCGAACCGGATACAAAGGCAAAACATTGGGTTTTGTCGCCTCTTTTTTTAATCTATTAAGTTTTCTCTTTGCGGTTATTGCAGTTGCTGGAATTGGAGTGATAGTTTACTGCAACTAAAAATGCAGTTGGCAAAGTTAAGCATCTTAAGGGGAAGTCAAATCGGTTCCGCCGCGTGAAAGTGCTTCATCAGTATGATTCTTTCCCTCATATGATCCGGTCAAATGATCGAGAATTTATGCAATGTTGCTGGCGGGGCTGGGTATTATCAGTTTTGCCGGTCGACGATTCAGAAATAGTTAATTTCTCTATCCAGCAAACAAAAACCTCGCTGTTAACGGCAGCGGGGTTTTTTATTGTTTCATATTCCATGCGGTGCCAATATTTATACTGCGTTACGGCTGGAGCTGTTCTTTTGAGGTCTGGCCAGGATTAAACACGAGGTGATTCTGGCAGGGAAGGTACAGCAGGATTCTTGATTGCAAGGTCGCGGAGCAAGAATCATGCGGTCATATTTTTGACCCGCGACTTATCTCTATCGTCTACGGTGACTTAAAGCTTATTTCTTGAGAAATAAGCTTTACTGGTGCGGCGAAGTGTAAGGCTCAGTAATAAAAAACCAACCAGTATCATCTCGACAATTTTCGGTTCAGGTATCGTGCTGGTCATTGAAATCATATCGAGTGAGCCACCGAGACTGTCGCTTCTTCCGACCGCACTGAAAGTCAGTAGCGCCTCACCATCAAAGTTAAATAGCGCCGAATAATTTTGCCAATTATGATCGCTTCCTCCACCGACACCGGTCAAAACAGTGACCGGAGCCGAACCGTCCAATGTGAACGACAAATCGTTGGTGTCACTAGCGGTACCGGGGCGGGCCGAAAACCAGAAGCTGAGTTGATACAAGCCAGGCGTGCCAATCAATAACTGAGAAATAGAACTGTTTGAATTTGTGTCCAATTCGATAAAATTTGAGCCATCAAAAGCGGATCCGGCGACATTGTTGCGCAGTTCGATATCCGGAGCGCCGCTCCATCCAATCAAAGTTGAATAGAGATTCCATGAGCCATTGTCTTGCAAATCGGCTTCAAAGCTTCCGTTAGTGACAAGATCGATGGCTGCCGAAGCGTATATCGGAGCCACAAGTAGAATGCTCATTACAGATTTATAAAAATTTTTCATTACAATCGTCCCTTAAAATTGAAAAATAGACTGGAAACAACCCGTTGTTTACAACGATGCAATGAGGTAAAAGCTTTAGCGCACCGGATCAAACGGTGCGCTAAAGTAGACTGATATTTTGATTGAGAAGGGTTATGTCCGAAACGGAGGGGCTTAGATCAGTGCGAGTGAGCCGCAACCGTTTGATGCGATGATGCTGTTTTAAGGCAGTTTCAAGTGTGCGAGGATGCGCGCAAAAATTTTGGTAACGGTAATCCGTACCAGCTGTTCACATACAAATATTGCCGGATCGGTGTTTTAATCATCAGCAACAGCAAACCGATGGAATACAAGCACCAGACGGCTGCCCATTCGTTCATGTCATCAGTGGTCATATAGGCCAGCAATGGTCCCGAGATGAAATGGTACACCACCATTTTCCAGGACCCGTACAACAGAGGCAGTACAAAAGCGGTATAGCCGTAAACATTTGCCATGTACACATTGCCGTTGGCGGGAATGGCCCAGGCGATATGCCAAGCACCCGAAGTCGAGCAAATCTCTTTACCGCAGAACGGCATGGTGTATTTCGCGCTGGTGAAAAATGTCATGTTGTAGTCTCTATCGAAGCAGTAAGTCATCCAATCGAATGGATAAATACGCATCATAAAGACAACCGCAGCAGCGGCGCATATGGTGTAAACCGCAGGCGCGATGCGGCGGCGCAAACTGTCCGGAATGAAATGCATCGCGACTGCATTGACAAAAAACGGTTGAAAAGCGATATGCATGTAACCCAGAAACGTGGCAATCTGATTACGCGGATCCGCGCACTGATCGATCACTGTATAGGTATACGCTTGCAACAATTCCATCAACGAAAAATACGCCAGCGCGGCACACAACACGCCAGACTCGCCTTTCCGGTAAAAATAGGCGGTACTGGCAAGACCCGTCACCGCAAGCACAGCAGATGCTTCACCGCTCCAGCACATAGAACCTCTATAAAAATATGAATATGCGCCAGATTGGTTGACAGGCTAACCGGAAGATTTCAGCGGCACGTCAACCGTCTGTTCACTCGATAACCGCTGGCATGGAAGAAACCGGAAAATGGCAGGACAGGGATACAAAGGGCATTGCCGCTGATTGTACACATTTGCCTATAAAATAGACAGCGCATTCTCAACGTCACACATGAGAATTGCTGTGAAAATATTGTTGAAGATGATAGGGAATTGGGTAATCCCCCCAAAAATTGAACGAGCAAAGCAGTAGAATTTTCTATCCTAGACGAAGAGGAATTTTACTGATGAAGAAGCAGCGATTTACGGAAAGCCAGATCATGCAGATATTGAAGCAAGCTGAAGGAGGAATTCCTGTGGCTGATTTATGCCGGGAACATGGAATGAGTACTGCAAGTTTTTATAAATGGCGCAGCAAGTATGGTGGGATGGATGCTGCCTTACTATCTGAAATGAAGGCGATGGTTGAGGAAAACAAACGGTTAAAGCGGATGTATGCGGAAAGCCAGATGCAGAATGAGCTATTGAAGGAGGCACTTGGAAAAAAGTGGTAAAGCCCTCACAGCGCAAAGTAATGGCACAATGGGCAGTACAGGATAAATCCGTTAGTATCGTTTTGGCCTGTACAACATTTGGCATTTCTGAGACCTGCTATCGTTATCATCCGGCGCTCAACGATGAGAACGAAGAAATCGCCGATTGGTTACTACGCCTGACGACTTGTCACAAGCGTTGGGGCTTTGGCTTATGCTTTCTTTATTTGCGTAATGTGAAGGGTTTTGGATGGAATCACAAACGTGTGTATCGTATTTACCGTGAGCTGGAATTGAATTTACGAATTAAGCCACGCAAGCGATTAAAGCGGGAGAAGCCGGAGCCGCTAGCTGTGCCAGAACGGCCCAATGACACATGGTCGATGGACTTCATGGCTGATCAACTCACCAATGGCCGGTCTTTTCGAACCTTCAATGTGCTGGATGACTTCAACCGTGAAGGGTTGGGAATCGAAGTGGACGTATCGCTTCCATCAGAACGCGTTACGCGCGCTCTGGACCGGATTATCGAATGGCGCGGCAAACCCAGGAAGATTCGTTGTGATAACGGGCCGGAGAATATCAGTGGCACGCTTTGTTGTTGGGCAGAAACTCGAGGTATTCAGCTCGATTACATCCAGCCAGGAAAGCCACAGCAAAATGCCTACGTGGAACGCTATAACAGGACCGTCCGGCATGAATGGTTGGAGATGAATGAATTTGCAACCATTGAAGAGGCCCAACTCACTGCGACACAGTGGTTATGGATTTATAATAATGAACGTCCAAGTATGGCACTTGGAGGTATCACGCCAGCAATGAAGTTGGCAGAAGCTTTTAAATTAAAACTCTCTACTGCATGCTCCTGTTAAAAATGGGGGGATTAGGATTGGAACAGATTTCAAATCAAAATTTGGCTGGTAGTGCCGGTGCCAAGGAGGTGATTACTTGGAATCCTGTAACCAACGAAGCGCGCTCCGGCTAGGTGAAGGTGCTGAAAGACTTCGGTTATTTTTTGCTGAAGTTTGACGGCGCTAGCGGCAACAAGGACAAAGAATTGGAAGATCCCAAAGGCTATGGTGAGATTGAGTATGCCTATTGCCGGATGACGTGTGCTGCCGGTATCCATATGAACGAATGCCGTTTGCTGGAAGAAAAAGAACGCCGTCATTTCATGACTAAACGTTTTGATCGTCTCGACGATGGTGACAAATTGCACATGCAATCTTTGGGCGCTCTGGCACATTAAGATGACAATCTGGTGTGCGCCTACAGCTACAAACAAGTGCTGCAGGTGATCAAACGACTGCATTTGCCCATGCGCGACGTGGGGCAGCAATTCAGGAGTATGATGCTCAATGTCGTCGACTGCAACCAGGGCAATCATGTCAAAATCATCGCGTTCCTGGTGGATAAGCAAGTTAACTGGTCATTGGCGCCCGCGTTTGATGTCACCTACAATTATCAACCCAGCCGGACGCTGGACTTATTCGCATCACCTAATACTGAATGGCAATTGGGATGAATTCGATCTGTCTGATTTTGTCGCGGTTGAAAAATTGGCCGGTTTGAAACGCGGGTAAGCCAAAGCGATCCTATATGATGTGCAGCACGTGGTATCCCACAGGCAGCAACTTTGCAGATGCTGCGAGCGTGAGCAATGATCATCGTGACAAAATTCACACTGTGTTACAGCTTGAATCGTTCCTCTGAAATCCAAAGACAACGGAAGCCATGAAATGTTTTCTAGTCTGGTGTATTGCCGATCCTGAATTGCCAGAAGGTTTTTGAGCTTAAAGATGCTTTGGGGGAAAAATATAAATGGTTCCATTCATGATCAATCCATGTATAACTATCAAAACTTGCTGGGTCATCCGATGAGATTGAAGCCGTTCCCCATTGGCAGCCTAATAAATTACTGATGTCATCGGGGGACATCGATGTATTAATGGCATGATAATCCGCTTCTGTAATTAGGTTGCATACGGTAGGCGGATTGCTATTGGGCGTGATTAAATAACTGACTAACTCGTATCGATTGCCATCGTGGAATTTGATGTAAACATCGGATACGGTAGCAACATTGTCTATTATTACATATTGTATGTAAAACAATTTTTTGCTGATATCGTAGGGATAAAAAGCAGTGTAAAGATTACATCCCATTTTATTTTTTTCGACTGATGAGAAACTAACGCTGTTAGATGATTGATCGAATCCGACAGAGAGTGTTTGACAAGACGCATCCAGCCAGGAAAAAGCTGGACCATTTTCCTCATTATTAAACGAAGACCTTTGTTGGCTGTACCAGTGGCATCCTAATAGGGAGTTGGCTTCATCTTTACCTTTGGCAGATTTGATGAGTTCCAATGTTGCACTGGTGAAATTGCCGCTACATACAAAGGGCAGTGCCGATTCGATGCCGCTTTGAATGATGTAAGTTCCATCCGGATTTAATTTTATGACAGCATTCAATAACGATTGAGTGCCATTTATCAAGTGAGGCAGAAATAATTCGCCCGTTGCGGAGTTGAAAGTGCCCGCCTGAGTATTTCCAGTGAAGGATAAACTGGTAATCAAAAGTAGTATCGATAAATTGTGATAAATAGTCGACTGATAAATATAATTCATAAGATTGATTAACCCTAAGTAAGATGTGATAGTTAGCTGATTGAGTGAAGAGTTTGCCAATTCAAGTCTTTTTGTTGTTCAAAGGCTTTGATTTTAGAGCCCTATACTTCATCTCGCCAATTTAAGTTTGCATGGATGTTTACCACAACGTAGTACTCTCCGCCTTGAGTGCCACTGCCTGATTATCCAAACTGCCTTCGATGGGTGAGTTCCTCCTAAAGACCAAAAGTAGTGCCTCAGATTCAAACAAAAATTCGCGACCAGGGCAAAATTTATCTATAGCGATAGTGGTGATTGGTCGGTTCGTTCATCAAAAAACATTGGATTTCTAAAGGAGCCGCTGGCCAAACGGCATACGGCTTTGTTTTTCGCGAGAAATCACGTGCGTAGATTTTTTCACATCGTCGCTGCGGAGAACAGTAACCGGCCCGGCGTGTCATGGATCGTTTAACCGTCGCCATTGATCCTTCCATTCGGTCAATGACAATTCTTCCGCGAATCGACCGCATAAATAGCCGGGGCGGGTTTTTCCGCCCATTTGATCACACCGGAATCCGAAGTTAAACGCCGGTAAGGCAACGCAGCAGCGTGGTTTTACCGATACCGTTCGGGCCGACGATGGCGACTTTCTCGCCCGCTTCGATGTCCAGGCTCAAGCCATCGATAACGGCTTGTCCATGCCGGGGAAACTCAAAAGGGATATCACTCCGCACCCCGCCAGCACGTTTGCGCTCGTGCTTTAGCGGGTAATGTCATTGCATCTTTACTGCACTTCTATCAAGCAGTAGTTTTGTCCAAGTCTTTTGTTATTTGCACCGTAAACACCGACTCCTATATTTGAAAAAATACCTTTAGGCGCGTCAGCTGGAAATTTCGTGGTCAAATATTCGGTTGTAACACGTTCAAATGGATTGAGTTTCACGGAAATTGGAATCACATAAGGGCCTCTGACATCCAAATTTCCCAAATGAATAATAAGACCACTCTTGGCAATGGTGGTGTCGGCATAACTCACCAAATTTAATTTGATATTTAATGTGCCTCCTGGGGTAATCGTTGTTGGGCATTCGAGTGTGACATCGACTACATCCGCGTAAGCGGCTTTCATGGTTGCGACAAACAATACTGCACCCAATGACAGCTTCAAAAAACGATGTTCTCTAATGGCTGAAAACAATTTTTTCTCCTCATTAAAAAGTTATCAATAGAATGACCAAAGTTAACGCTGCATTGTACTGTATTGCCGTATCTGAAAGTTGCTTAGAACCAAATGGATTTTTGGAAAACATGATTAAATAACTCAACCTCGACATCATCCAAAATATCGTTGTATTCGATTGGTGAAGAAATCTCGTGCAATTGGCAGCTACCGTCGTGCAAGAATCGATAAAAATCACCGGATCCGTGATGATGGCCATTTAGTTGATATGCTTCTGGAAAAAACAAGCCATTATGATTATTTGACCAAATTGCCAATGCGGCTGAGATTGTACATTGAGAAGATTTAAAAATTACATTGCGTTCAAATTTCAGGTTCGTTGTATCGGATGTCATCCTTGCATGGCTTGCACTTAATGTCATGACCTGACCATTGACCGGTTTGAAGTTGATTTGGATATCATCAATCAGTATTCGATTTAACCAACAACCTTCCAGGTTTTTATTTGATTTAATTCGTTCCTTTGAGATCCCGGTTGTTTTTTTAAAGCTTTCAAAATCCAATTGCAAGCTGGGCCCATGGATAGGTTGATCCAGCACCATGTTATGCAAATTAAGTTCGTAATAGTTCTTAAAGAGGAATTTCTGACCTTTCCGCGGGCTTTGGATTAAAGAATCGGCCTGCACCTGGTACAAAATAATCGAATCATCGGAATGAACGGAAGAGAATCCTTGGATTGAGAATTTTTGCCCGCATTGGTTTTTGCCGGCGTGATCAATGAATAGCGATTGTTCCTCTGCTTTCTCGATGGTATGCGCCAGGAATAGCATCAATAGACAGAGCGAGATTATCCATGCATGAGATAATTCTTGGATTTTATGACCATATCCAGAATTCCGGCTAAATACATTCAATCGCATCAATTTGATTCTCCAATCCATGTTGGCCAGTTGAAGCGAACCTGAACATGCTTGAATGCGCAACGCCTATTTTTAATTTCCCCGTCTTTCTTCCATAAATCTGCACATCGCGAATCCAGCAAAGAGAAATATATAGCAATATCTTAGAGACTACAGGGGCTTCAGCGTCACTCAATCCCTTGCGAACGCAAGTAATCCTCGTAATCGCCCTTGAAGTCGTTGATGCCGTCCGGTGTCATTTCCAGAATCCGTGTAGCCAGCGAGGAAACGAATTCCCGGTCGTGGGAGATGAAAATCAGCGTGCCGGTATATCGTTCCAGCGCGCTGTTCAATGATTCGATCGATTCCATATCCAGGTGATTGGTCGGTTCGTCCATCAGCAGCACGTTCGGTTTTTGCAGGATCAGCTTGCCGAACAGCATGCGGCCTTGTTCTCCGCCGGAAATGACTTTCGTGGATTTTTTGGTGTCGTCACCGGAGAACAATAATCGGCCGAGCGTACCGCGAATCGTTTGATCGTCGTCACTGCCTCGCCGCCACTGATCCATCCATTCCATCAATGACAAATCTTCCGCAAAATCGGCCGCATGGTCTTGCGGGAAATAGCCGGGGCGCGCCTTATCGGTCCATTTGATTTCGCCGGAATCCGGCGCGAGATCACCAGCCAGACAACGCAATAGCGTGGTTTTGCCGATGCCGTTCGGGCCGATGATGGCGACTTTCTCACCGGCTTCGATGCTTAGGCTTAAATCCTTAAACAGCGGTTTATCCATGCCAGGAAAGTGCTTGCCGATGGCTTGAAGGGAAACGGCCAGGCGATGCAATTTTTCCTTGTCGTGAAATTCAAAGCGGATGAATGGATACTGGCGGCTGGACGGCTTGACGTCTTCCAGCTTGATTTTTTCGATCTGCCGCGCGCGGCTGGTGGCCTGCCGGGCTTTGGACGCGTTGGCGGAAAATCGGCTGACAAACGACTGTAAGTCGGCGATCTGCGCCTTCTTCTTGGCGTTATCGGCCAGCATGCGTTCGCGCGCCTGGGTCGAAGCGGTCATGTAATCGTCGTAGTTGCCGGGGTAGATGCGCAGCTCGCCGTAATCCAGATCGGCCATGTGCGTGCACACGCTGTTCAAAAAATGCCGGTCATGCGAAATAATGATAATGGTGTTCTTGCTGGCGTTGATCACATCCTCCAGCCAGCGGATGGTATTGATGTCCAGGTTGTTGGTCGGCTCGTCCAGCAGCAGGATGTCGGGATTGGAAAACAACGCCTGCGCCAGCAACACGCGCAATTTGTAACCCGGCGCGATGGCGCTCATCAGTCCCTGATGCTGGGCAGTGGAGATGCCGACTCCGAGCAACAGCTCTCCGGCGCGCGCTTCAGCGGAATAACCATCCAACTCGGCGAACTCGGACTCCAATTCGGCGGCGCGCATGTAATCGTCCTCGGTCGCCTCCGGGTTGGCGTAAATCGCGTCGCGTTCCTGCTTGATGCGCCATAAATCCGCGTGCCCCATCATCACCGTATCGATCACCAGACAATCTTCAAACGCGAACTGATCCTGACGCAATTTGCCCACCCGCTCGCCGCTATCGACCGAGACATTGCCGGAAGTCGGCTCGAGATCGCCGCCGAGAATTTTCATGAACGTCGACTTGCCGCAACCGTTCGCGCCGATCAATCCATAGCGGTTACCCCCGCCGAATTTAACGGAAACATTTTCGAACAGCGGCTTGGCGCCGAATTGCATGGTGATATTGGCGGTTGTAATCAAAACGGATACCTACGGATGATAGTTACTAGAAAGGGGCGCACATTCTAAACGTTTTTCAAGGGGATTGCTGGGTTATGGTACGAGTTAATTTAACTCATTGCATGATGCGGCGGTTGGGTGGGTATGTTTCGTAAGCATGGAATTTTGAGGTATGGGTCTAAGATCTTCTGACAAAATATTGTGGCGAAGTTTAAAACAGTGATAACCTTATAAAAAGTAAGGAGATAAAATGAATGCTGCGGGATTAACTATTATGCTTGACGTAATAGATCACGTCATTCTGAACGCCCAATTTTAGTTAGATTTCAATGCAGTAGAATCCTGAAATTCTTAGAAAATTCCTGGCTCCCGGCATCACTAAGTATATCTCCGCGGACATACCTGATTTGTCGCAACGCTTTCCGGAGCCTCCGCATGGGATTAGCAATCACTTCCTGAACAACGTGTTCCGAGGTCACTTCAAGGACTGCTGGCGACAAGTGGTTTTGGCATACATCAGGCGAGCTCAAAATGCTTTATTCGTCCCATAAAGCTGAATGAATTCGCAAGTGAAGAATGGGGAATTGTAATAACTTAAAATGCTGTGTGATAACTCATAAGATTTACACAGAAAAGTATACACATATGCTTTATTATTCATGGTTTTTAGTTTGACACTTAATGCGGATCCTGCTACTTTCTCCCTAAGCATTTGCGGGGTTTATTTTTCCGGTACATACGGCAGGACGCACCATGAAATCATCCAAAATAGCGCAGCTCGAACATTACCAGCACCCCACTGCAAAATCACTTCGCACTATTTCAAAGCCTCCGGAAGCCCGGTTTATAAACAATCGTCCGGAAAGCATCGCTCAGCGCAAATTGGCGGATTCGATCAAACATAGTCCGAGGCAGCTTGCTCAGAGTAAGACGGCAAACTTGATCAAGAACAGTTCGAAACAACTTGCCCAACGTAAGATCCTGGAAGCCATGCAAGGCAGCGCTATTCTCTCGGCTCAGCGCCGGCAACCAACGATGCAAATGAAAGATGGAGTGTTTGCCAATGACGACCGGGGATCGGAGCAGGAAGCCGATAAGACGAGAGAAAATGCGGTGCAAATGAGGCGTGATACTTCTCGTAAACAACCGGAACCACACGGCGTAATTCAGCGTGCCAAATATTCCATTGAGAAGCGGGTTTCGTTGACGACCGCGGAGAAGCCATGGAAAGAAAAAGACGGTCAGTCGGCGAAGAAACGCGCGGTTGGGGCAATGCTGGCGACGCTTCGCGAAGAGTACCCCTTACCTTCCAGCTACACAAAAACCAAAGATAATAATACCGATGACAATTTCCGGGGAAAAGATTTCTTGGAACGTAAGGCGGAGATTCTTAAAAGATTTGTGGGTGTGGACGAGAACGCGACCGAAGTGATCAGCACGCGAGCCAGCATTGAAGGGGACAAGGAAGCCGGTAAGCGAAGAAGCACCTCGCAAGCGGCCGATGTCAGCCGCATCGCTCCTGGTTTTAAATGGATTGGAGCGCATTTGATCAAACGGGAGTGGGGCGGCGCCGACAATATGTGGAACGTAGTGGCCTGGCCCCAGGAAGCCGAAGACAAATGGGCCGATCAATTTGAAAAATCCGTCGATACTGATGGACTATACGGCCGCGATCCCGGGACTGTCGGCATTGCGGTCACCAAAGAAGACGATACCATCGATCAAGGCTTCATCGATGAGGTTGAGAAATTTTCCCTTCAAATCGGCCTCAACGATCCAGTGATAGCGGAAACTGCGAAACAGACAGGCAAATTTAAAGAAACCGTGGCGAAAAAACGCAATTACCTGAATCGCGCACTGGAAAGTATACCGGTCAATGCCGCAGGAACCAATAAGCTGGGAACTACGACATTGTCCACCGGTGAAACACGCTACAATGAAGCGAAAGAAAGCGCCAAATCGGAATTCGCGGATACCGTGACGGATGCATTAGCCGATACAACCGAAGTAACAAGGAACCCGAAAGATAAAACACCCATACCAAAAACGATGGAAGAAGCCGAGAAGGTAGAAAGCGGAAAGAGGCTTAAGGAAAGGCAAAAAGATTGGAAGGAAGAAAAACAAAACTACAGAGCCGACAAATATGAGTTCACCAATACCTTGTTTCCGGATGGCTGATAATCAACGAGAAAAATATGGTTAACAATCGGGCGGCGAGTAACCTGCTGCGATGACCAATTAATCGCATTGAATTTGCGATTCTCCACGATTTGCCAAAGCGTGCTTAAGGAAATCCTGAACATGTGTCATTTCGAGTCAGATCGAGAATCTATTGTACTGATTATTAAAGATTTCTGCTGCATCCTGAATGACAATGCAAGTTATCCAGAGCTTTCCTAACCATTCACCCAAATGCCTCCAGAATCTTCAAGAACGCCGGCTTGCCGCAACCGTTCGCACCGATCAACCCATAGTGGTAACTCCCGCTGAATTTGACAGAAACATTTTCAAATAGCGGCTTGGCGCCGAATAGCATAGTGATATTGGCGGTTGTAATCAAAACGGATACTTGCGGATGATAGTTACAAGAAAGAGGCGCGCATTCTAAACGTTTTTCAATGAAATTGCTGGGGTACGGTGGGCGTTAATCTATAGATAAGCCGATTCATTGCACGGAACGGCGGTTGGAAGGTATGCTTCGCAAGTTTGGAATTTTCGGGTATGTGTCTATACCTTCTGGTAGCGAAACTTAAAACGGTGACAGTCTTGTAAGAAATAAGGAGATCGAATGATTTCTGCAAGATCAGAATATAACTCTTGACGTGCAGATTTAATTCGGAAATTTAATTGTAGTTAGTTCTACTGTATTTAATTCAAATTTAAAGGAGGCATTATGCCATTACCAATTATTGCTTGGGGTCTCGCCATTGCTGTTTCAGTATATGGAGCAAAAAAAGCATATGACCTTTACTCTGAAGCGCAAGAAGAAAGCAAAGCTAGAGATCGGCAACAGCTTGAAGAGGAAGAATTGCGAATGAAAGAACAAAAAGCGCGAGAAGATCAAGAGAAGCTATCTAAAGCAAAAGATGAAATAGCTGATTTTGAGCTGTTATGGAAAAAGCGTTTTGAATCACTGCTTCTGGTTGATTCTAATATTTGGATGAACCGAGAATATGACAATTTCTTTAAAGAATTGGAGTGGATAATGCAGAATTTTTCAAGCTGTATAAAAATGTCATCCGTGCAGTTCGATGAAATAATAAACTTAAAAAATCTGGATTATGAGCATCCAAAAAGTAAGTTAGCAAGATGCGCACTCAGTAGAATTGAATATTTTCAGAACATAAATTTAATTGAAATCATCCCTATGGATATAAATGCAAAAAAAGGTGCTTATGCAGATCCAGATATTATTGAAATATTAATTGATTCGCTATCTAGAAACCCTGCAATGACATTGATTTCAGATGATAGAGAGCTTCGAATCAGAGCAAATCAGATAATGAAGGATAAGCAAGCTAATGACTTTAAATCAATTACTGGTCAAGAAATCTTTGATCTGATAAAAAAATACCATTTAAATATCGATTTTGTGAGCTAATAACCCAAGTAAGGGGTAAGCTGAAAGTGTTCCGCCAAACGGGCGAATAATAGCACTGGATGATAGGCTGGCGCTTTTTTGATTCGATGGGTTACCCTTCTGTGCACTCTGGAGCCACTCAACTCTAAGGAAATAAGACACGACCAAGATTGCAAAGAACACGATCTGCCTCTGGTACGACAACGACGCCGAAGGTGCGGCGCGATTTTACGCCGAGACCTTTCCCGATTCGTCAGTCGGCGCGGTGCATCGCGCACCCGGGGATTATCCCTTGGGTAGGGAGGGGGATGTATTGACTTTCGAGTTCACCGTCATGGGCATCCCGTGCCTCGGACTCAACGGCGGGCCTGCGTTCACACATAACGAGGCCTTTTCGTTTCAGGTGGCGACCGAAGACCAAAGTGAAACGGATCGCTATTGGAACGCAATCGTCGGCAACGGCGGCCAGGAGAGCGATTGCGGCTGGTGCAAGGACAAGTGGGGTATCTCCTGGCAGATTACGCCGGTTGCCTTGACGAAAGCATTTACCAGCCCTGACCGCATAGCTGCCAAACGAGCATTCGATGCGATGATGACCATGAGGAAAATCGACATTGCCGCAATTGAAGCGGCATTTCGCGGTTGAAATGTGCGCGATCTGACAATTCAATTAAGCCGCGTAAAACGGAAGCTGAAAGCATTCCGCCGAATTTCAAAATATAAGCGTAGTATTTACCCCCATGAAAATCCCAAAAAGAATTGAACCCTTGATCCAGGATGGCTTTATCGATGAAGTTATCCGTCAATTAATGAGCGGCAAGGAAGCATCGGTTTACGTGGTTCGCTGTGGAGAAGAGATACGTTGCGCGAAAGTGTACAAAGAAGCCAACAAACGCAGTTTCCGCCAAAGCACGGACTATACCGAAGGCCGCAAGGTAAAAAACAGCCGTCGCGCTCGCGCCATGGAGAAAGGAACCCGCTACGGACGCAAAGCACAGGAAGAATCCTGGCAAAGCGCTGAGGTGGATGCGCTGTACCGGCTCGCTGCCGCGGGGGTGCGTGTGCCTAAGCCGCATCATTTTCATGAGGGCGTATTGCTGATGGATCTGGTGACCGACAGCAATGGCAACGCAGCCCCGCGGCTTAGCGAACTGGTGCTGACTGCCGAGTTAGCCCGTGAATATCACCGCGCACTAATAACGCAGGTGGTTCGCATGCTTTGTGCAGGGATTATCCACGGCGATTTGTCCGAATATAACGTGCTGGTCGACAGCAACGGGCCTGTGATCATCGATTTGCCGCAAGCGATCGACGCAGCCGCCAATAACCAGGCGTGCAAAATGCTGCTACGCGATGTCGAGAATTTGGCGGTTTATTTCGGCCAATCTGCGCCTGAGTTGCTCACGACGAGTTATGGCATGGAGATATGGTCACTCTACCAAAGCGGACAACTCCATCCGGACAGTGTTTTGACCGGGCACTTCGAATGTATTGAAAAACCAATCGACCTGCAAGGCGTTCTGCGTGAAATTGATGACACGCTGAAGGAAGAAGAAGCAAGGAATCTGTATCGGGCATTACATCCCCATTAGTGATGCGCAGATTTGGATTCGCTGTAGGGGGCAATTCCCGCTTTCCTGCATGCCGGTCTCGATAAAATCGCATCCAAATACCGCACCACATGGCGATAGGGCGAAAAATCAAATTCGCCGCCCAGCGCATAAGACAAAACCCCTGCCATATTGATATCCGCGACGGTAAATTTGCAGGCCACCAGAAAATCTTTACCGGCGAGATGGTTGTTCAATACCTCAAGCGGTTTCACCAGTTTCTTTTCCGCCGCCTGGATGATGTCCGGGTTTCTAACTTTCGCATCGAAAACCTTCCGGTGCAGAATCAGATCCACGCAGGCAGTTTCCATTTGAGTGACCGCAAACAGGCTCCATTTGTAAATTTGCGCTTCGTCTTCCAGCCGGTCCGTCCACAGCTTCCCAGCACCGTATTTTCTCGACAGATAGAAATTGATCGCCATCGCTTCAGTCAGCACCAGATCGCCATCGACCAAGGTGGGTACCTGTGCCAGCGGATTCAGCTTTAAATACCCGGGCGCATTTTTCTCTTTCTCGAATGGGTTGATCCGCACATGCTGAAAATCCAGACCAAGCTCCGCCAGCGTGAACAAGACATATTTCGCCCGTGACCATTCAATGCCATATAGAGTAATCATGTTTTCACCTTATTGCATAACGGAAGCATTATTGCATTTTAGCGGGGTTGATATGGTGAGTGCTGATCCACAAATTCGGCGATCCATTGCACGGGACGGCGGTTGGAGGGTATGCTTCGCTGGTATGGAATTCAGGAATAGAGATCTAATACCTTCTGGCAATATCTTGCGATGAAACCTAAAAATGTAACAATTCTATGAAAAATAGGGAGATAGAATGATTTCTGTAGGATTATCGATTACGTTTGACGTAACATATCACGTCATTTCGAACATCTAACTTCATTTTAGCTCCATCGTGCCACGTAAGAAATTACAGACAGAAGTGATAGAAGGATTTCAAGCAGTGCATGGCGACAGCTACGATTACTCCAATGTCTACTACACGAACAGTACAGCGAAAGTTGAGGTGGTCTGCCTGAAACATGGTTCGTTCCTCATTCTGCCTGGACACCACATCAACGGAGTTGGCTGTAAGGAGTGTTTCTTTGAGTCACAAAAGGTAACGAAAGAAGATTTTGTTTCTAGATCCAGAACGCATTTTGGAGATCGGTACGATTATAGTCTTTTCCATGAATTGCCGCCCTTTGGGGAGAAGGTTAAAATTCGATGTGTTGCACACGATTTAGTTTTTTTACAGGAGCCTCGTAATCATCAACGTGGCCACGTTGGGTGTCCCAAATGCAAATCCCTCAAGCATGCACTGGGACTAGGTCATCTAAAGCCCGAGCATAATGAATCTCGTTTGCTTGATAGTTTTCGCGAGCGAGCTCAGATCGTTCACGGTGGAAAGTATGGCTACGACCAATTTGAGTATGTAAATACCACAACAAAGGGAATCATTCATTGTCCTGAACACGGAATATTCCATCAAAGTCCAAACAACCACCTGCGAGGTAGCGGGTGCCCCAAATGCGCCACGAATTTGTGCAAGATCGGAACGTTCAAACAAAAATGCGAAGAATTGGGGATCGATTACTGGAGAGCTCTCAAGCGACGCCAAGCAGGAATGAGCGAGGATCGAATTCTCAGCGAAGGATACGTGAGGGCTTCACGAAAGGTCAGAAGTGTGACGGTGCACGGAGATATTTATCCCAACCTGGAAGAGGCGATTCGGGCTCTTAGTCCTCCAGCAAGTTCAACGACTATTGCGCGATGGATTGAGTCCGGCGTTTCGGCAGAGAAGGCTTTTTCCCGAGTACCCAATCCAGGCTACGGTGAGGGAATCATTTATATCGTAACTCACCAGGGCACTGGTAAAAAGTACGTTGGCATCACGGTTCAATCGCTGGATCGGCGCTGGGAGTATCACCTGGACCAAGCGAGAGCTGGGCATATCAAAAATAAGCAATCGCTTCACGCAGCAATACGGAAATATGGCGAATCTGAATTCACCATTGAGCAAATCGACACGGGAAGCAGCAAAGGAAGTCTTGAAGCCAAAGAAAGAAGGTGGATCCAAAAATTGGGCACTATGGTGCCCGCTGGTTTCAATATTTCTACAGGCGGAACAAGCGGGGGCTCTAACTCTCGTTCAATAAAGGTGGATGGCATTACCTTTCCAAGCATAAAGGCAGCGGTGGCATACGTAGCAGAAACGCGTGAAATTAGCCTTTACGCCGCAGCAGCGCGCATCCGAAAAGGCAGAGTAAACGTCAAACAACCAGCCAAGCCAGGCGAGAGCTTGGTGAAAACACCAGCTTATAAAGTCTGGAGCAGGCTGGTGCATGGTGTTATCAACCCAAAGTCTAGTGAATACATTGTAGGCATCGAGCTTTTTAATGCATGGAGAGACTTCGATCAGTTTCTGGCCGACAACGGACAGCCGCCAGCTAAAGGAATGGCCTTTGCTCGAGTGGACAAGACAGGAGGCTATTTTCCAGGGAACTGTGAATGGATGACTAAGAGTAAAGCCAGCAAGATAAATGCTGCACATATGAAAAAGATTGGCTTGTTGGTTGGAAGAAGGGGAAAAGTCTGGTGATTGCTATCTTGCTGATGGAGTCCAACAAATCGCTGTAGGTGACGTTTGACTCACCACCCATTTTTGCTATCGTAAGAAACCGCGTAAGGCGGACGCTGAAAGCATTCCGCCCGCATGATTTGACGAATCACCCTCCGAGTATCCGTCCTACAAGCTGAAAACAAGCCTTCAAAATGATCACCGCATCGCATCTTCACCGGTTCGGATTCCGGCTCAGCTTATAACTGATCTGATACTCCGCGCCTTCCGCTTCGATGATGAGTGACGATTCCCGGTTGTTTTCGCCTTTCTTCAACGCCGGAATCGTGGCGGTGAAGGGGCCGTCGTCGTCTTCGCCGCTATCCAGTTCAAACACGGTGATGTTGAGCCGGTCGTTGAACGCGGTGTTTTTCGGGTAATACGAGTTGAGCATCCGCCGTTCGTCGTCGTCGAAATCTTCGTCGGTGAAGTCGAGGAAATTGGTCGCCATATCGTCGGCGGTCATAGTGAGGTGGATTTCGTCCGCGCCGAGGCCGCTTTGGTCTTCGATGCTGTAGATTTCCAGGTGATTCAGGTAGGAAATACTGTAGCGATAGCCCGCCAGGAATTCATGGTCCGTGGTCTGGCTGCGTTCCAGCAGAATATAAACATCCTTGATGTCGGCGGCGCGATTATAGTCGATTACGGTGAGCCGGTCTTCGTTGGTGACCTGCGCAAAAGCCGCCGGGGCGTCGATGCCTTCAAACAGACTGAGGCGGATTTTCCGTGCAAAATCGTTTTGGATGTAAAACTGTACCGGGTAAGGATTACCGCTCAATAGTTGTTCCGCGAGCGGCGCGCGGAACCAGCATTCGTCGTTCTTGCCGTTCTTCTGGCCGACCGGCAAGCGCGGGTCTTTGGGAATGTCGTTCGGTTGCAGGCCGATGGCGAGGAAACGGTTTTCCCCGGTGTGCTTGATGAAGGAAAAAGCGATGTTGCCGGTGAATTGATCTTCTCTTTCAGCGGCTTTCAGGCGGATGAACATCGGCCGGTGCACGTCGACCTGATCGCCGGTTTCGGAAAGCTGAAATTCGTGTTGTAGACTGTTTAACCAGTCGTGGTCGAGCCCTAATTCTGTCCATTTGACTTGATTGAACGGGTCAATTTTGGTGGACATAGCGTTGTCGTAATAAAACGCGGCTTCGAGATTGGGTGAGTAAGTGAACGTGTAGGTGCCCGGTTCGTGGATATAAATCCACTGGAACACGCCGGGAGAGGGGATCTTCAGGTCGTTGGCGATGTTGACTTTGACCAATGAATCCGGCGCTTGAAAATGCACAAAGCCGCTTTGCAGTTTGGCTTGATTCGGCGTGTTGTACTTAAATTGCCAATGCACTTGCGCCAAAATGCCGCGATGGTCGCTTTGAATTCGTTCAAACGCCATATCCAGCGCGGAGAAATTCGACGGCAAAATCCGCATGTGCTGCGCGACCAGGCGGCGGGGCGTTTCGCCAATCGCATCGGTGCGCTGCTTCGGAAAGCAGATGTAATCCAGCCGCTCTTTCAATCCCGCCGGTAAATGCTCGCCTTCTTTCAGATTGGTGTTGGTCAAGCCCGGATCGGCTTCTGTGAAAGCGCCGGGCGGGGCCATGAGCGTGCGCCAGCCGTCGATCAGCTGCCCGGTGAAAATCAGCTGGTTTTGCCTGAAGGGAATGCCTTGGGAAGCATTGTTGTACGGGCCGCCGTTGTTGATGAACACGTTGGTCCATTCACCGTGGCCCTCGGTGGAATAGGGTGGCGTATCGCCACGGATGTTCAAATCGCCCAGCACGATGACTTTGTCCCAATTGCCGTTGTCTTCCGGTGCGCCGATGAGGTCGATCAACGCGCCTTCGATGACTTTCAATTGCCGTAAGCGGATGACGTGGTGTTCGCCGACTTCTTCGTAAAACGCCTGCAAGTGCGTCAAAGCAATGGTCACGACTTCAAAGTGTAATCCCGTGCTGATTTGCACGATGGCCACGCCTTTTTCCGCCAAACCGTCATTACCGGCGCTCATCGGGTAAAAAAGACCGCTTTGATAGGGGTAAAACCGGCTGCGGTTATTGGAGAAGTTGTTGTCCGACGGCGGCAATTCGCGCAACTCGAATTTGCTGAATATTGCCAGTCCACCGTCGTCCAGATCGCCGCTGCCGCCGTTGAACGACACGATGTAATGCGGGTAGAGAGGCTTCAGTC
Organism: Nitrosomonas sp. Is24; assembly: GCF_033063335.1. Lineage (NCBI taxonomy): Bacteria > Pseudomonadati > Pseudomonadota > Betaproteobacteria > Nitrosomonadales > Nitrosomonadaceae > Nitrosomonas > Nitrosomonas sp. Is24. Next base: position 1,205,212 of record NZ_JAWJZG010000001.1, read on the forward strand.
CATTTTCCAGGATCTCTTTTGCATCTTCATTGTCCGCTTCGTTGAACACCACCACATCGGGATGCTCGTCAAAAGCGAAATTGCCGGGATCGAGCGCTTTTACCACCGCTTCAGCGCGCCATTTGGCGTCGCTATGAGGGCCTGCGGGCCAGGCTTGCGCTTGGATGTTCATGGTCAGGATTCTGATATTTCTCATGATAGGTTAGCTCTCAACGGTGAATAATGAATCATGCAGGTCGCCCGGTGTTCAGGGGGCGATGGCCATGCGGTGCGATACGGCTTCCAGGAAACTGCGCAAGTGCGGCAAAAGCAGCGATGGCTTTTCTTCTTGCACGGCGTGACCGACACCGCTCATGATGACGAGCTTTGAATCCGGTATATTTTCATGCAGCCTTTTGCCGACAGCCAGCGGCACGATTTCATCTTCCCGGCTCCAGACAATCAGGGTGGGAATGGTCAGACTGGCGTAGTTTTCCGAGAATTGCTGCAAATCGGTTGGCAGCATTTGCCGCACCGACGTGAGCAGCGCATATTTGGCGTCGGGTTTGCCGAGATCGGCGGCGTAGTGGTCGATGGCTTCTTGCGGAATGAGATCATCGTTGAAATACACGATCTTCAACAGATTCTTCACCTGGAAGGTATTGGGCACGGCATAAGTGATCAATGGCCCAAGTACCGGGGTTGCGAGTATTTTTACGAAACCGGGCAGTTCCTGCGGGTAGGCAACGCTATCGATGAGCACCAGGCTTTTTTGCAGCCCCGGATTGGATGCCGACAAATAGATCGATACCGCCAATGCGACTCCGCCACCATAGGAATGGCCGATGATGTGGAGATTTTTTAAATTGTTTTCGAGAATGAAGTTTCTCACCAGTCTGGCTTGCTCGTAAACGGAATACGCATCATCGCGCGGTTTCGGAGAATCGCCGAAGCCTTTCAAGTCAATAGTGATGACCCGGTTCTTTTGCGCCAGCGGTTCAATCACATGACGCCAGCTATAACTGCTTGCGCCAAAACCATGAATCAGCAATACCGGTTCGCCGGTCCCGGTGCTCTGGGATGCCAGTTTCAGTGCGTTGGTTTTGTCCAGATTCTGGTATTGCGCCCAGCCGGGAATGTTTTTATCCATGACAGCACAGCCGCCGGAAGTTAAAACCGCCAGTAGCAGCGCGAGTGCCGGGAGGAGATTTTTTCTCATTTCAAGGCGTGAATCAGCATCACCAGATCGAATACCCCGCCGCCGCAAAATGAGAGTGCGCCAAAAATAGGCAATACCGCAATGTAATTGCATGCGGTCTTGAGCCGTTTGGCCTCATCTTCATTTTCAATCTTCATGTGGCGTGGAATGGATAAAATGACATAGCTGATCAGGTAAAGAAAAATGATGTTTCCGATCGTAAGCGGCAGAAGGTTGGTCAGATAGATTTCCACCGGACCGAGCGTTTGTTCCGGGCAATAACCGCATTTGTCGATCAATTCAAACACCATGTCCCGTCTGGCGTTGATGAATTGAAAGAAACTCAATGTCGTATTGACAGCACCCCATAAAGCCGCCAATAAAACAATCGGAAGTCCCAATTTATCCATTTGATTGCTTTCCCCTGATCATTCCTTGTTGAAGGTTATCACGGGGAGATTTAAAACGAAATGAATTGTTATCAACCGGGATGAAAGTGAAGATCAGCGGCGGCAGGCCGTGGAGCCGCTGCGGTCAGCGGCAAGTTCAAGATGTGCGTTTATCCGGTGCGTTGAGTCCTATTGCGGCGATCAGCATCCCGAGAACCGCCAATCCCGCGACAATGGCAAATGCATGCAGATAGCTGCCAGTGATGTCCTTGATGCTGCCGGACAGCAGCGTTCCCAAGATGGCGCCTGCACCGTAGGCGGTAAACATCACACCGTAATTTTGCGCATAGTGCAGTTTTCCAAAGAAAATGCCGGTGGCGGTGGGCGCCAGCGCCAGCCATCCGCCCAGGCACATCCACAGTACGCAGAATGCCAGCAGATACAGCATGGCGTTACCTTGTCCGAAAAAGAACAGCAGCAAAGACGCGCTCAGGATCAAGGTAAACGAAACCATCGCGGTATGCTTCGGGCCGAGCTTATCGGTTAACGCGCCGAACAGCGGCCGCCCCAGTCCGTTGAATACCGCAAACAATGACACCGCAAGCGCTGCGGTGGGCGCGTCCAACTGTGCCACTTCGGTACCGAACGGCGATGCGATGCCGATCGACATCAATCCGGCCAGGCAACCGATCGTGTACGTTGCCCATAGCGCATAAAAGCGGGTGGTTTTTAGCATGGCTTGCCGGTTTATATTCAAAGCGGGCGGAACCGGTGCCGCGTTCAGCGTGCCGGATCCGGCAGGATTCCATGCGTCCGGCGGGAAACGCAATAACTGCGCCAGCAGGGCGATGACGATGGTGAATGCAATACCAAGATACAGAAACGTATGCATGATCCCGATCTCCGGTTGCAGAATCATCGCTTTCATCAGCGGTGCAATCAATAATGCCGATACGCCGAAACCCATGACGGTCAATCCAATCGCCAGCCCGCTGTGGCGTGGAAACCATTTGACCACGACGGCAATCGGGCAGCCGTACACGATGCCGACCCCGGCGCCGCCGATGACCCCGTACAACAACGTTAAAGTGGCGATATCCGTGGAAAAACTTGCCGCGATCCACCCGGCTCCCGCCAGTAAACCGCCGAGTGTAGCTGTTATTCTCGGTCCCCAGCGCTCGATCAGATTGCCCGCCAGCGGCATCGCAACGGCAAATACCGCCAGAAACACCATGAACGGATATCCGCTCTGGCTCGACGTGATCCCCCACAAAGCTTCCAATGGTTTCCGGAAAACGCTGAAGGCATAAATCGATCCCAGGCACACATTGATCAATAACCCGATCGCCACAAACACCCAGCGGCCTTTTGCCGCTTCCATACCGAATAATTTCAAATCGTGCCGGGTCATCTCAGTTTTTATCCATTGTTGTTTTTTAACCGCTGCTTTTTGCTGATCTTACCGGTTCTCGGTTTCTGCGGGCGTTAATCCGGGTGATAGCTGCAATTATTGCAACGGGAAGTTAACATGTTTCCCGGCGGGATGGTTAATGAGCGGAGTGAAGCCGTATTAGTTGTATGCCACTGGCACTTGAAATGGATGATGCAGGTATTAAATCGGCTGATTTACCCACTCGAGCGAGGTGAGCGGCATTGCCACTTACCTCACTTCATGGGACTTCAGATCGTTTGATGAAATGTGAACGTTAGAAGCCGATGCCTAAATAACCGCCAGCCGTCAAGCCATCGACATTGATACCATCTTTTTTACCACCGGTAATATGGTAACGAGCGTCGACACCGGCGTAAAAATCTTTCCAGACTCGATATTCCGCTCCTCCGGCAAATACGACGCCGGGAATAAAAAAGGAGGCCGATTCGCCCGGCGGGCTGATGATGTGCATGCCGAAACCGGCCGGAATGATCCACGGCCTGAACCGGTTGCCTTCAAGAAACTTGATTTTGGGCGATGCATAAATTGATAGTTGGCTGACTGTCACGCTGTGTGGATTGATGGCGCCGCCGATCAGTTGGGTCGGCATATTGGCCAACGCATTACCTTGCACATGTGAGCTGAATTCTTTGTACTCGAACATCAATTCAGCTAACACATTGGTTCTAGGTGCCAGATCCCAGGCATTCTTGGTGAGATTCCAATCGAAACCGGCACCGAAATACCAGCCATTCTTATCGGGCCGGTCTTGTGCACCGGCAGAGACCACATCACTATGGAATACCATGCCATCGCGATGTTGCGAGCTATGCGCAAAGCCACCACGGAAAAATACCATATTGCTTTTCTTTTGATCTTCTTGATTTGTTTCTGCTGAACTTGCTGTTTGCGAGACTTTTCCAACTTTTTCAGTTGGCTGAGGGGTTTGTTGGTTTTGCGGGTTTTGTTGAATTTTTTCAACTTTCCCGGTTACCTGGGAAGATTGAATTTTCAAGCTTTCCAGTTCATTTTGCATCGTTTGCATGCCACTCTGCATGGCCCGCAATCGTTCTTCCAGTTCTTTAATCCGTTGCGCTACCGCATCTTGTGCCAGAACCTGAGATGAGGCCACACTACCAAAAAAAAAATCACACCAACGAATAAAACGGAACGTACCTCGTTAAGAATGTTTTTCATTCAGACTTCCTTTCATTTTAGTAGGTTATTTTATTTCCAATCAAATTGCATGGAAGCTTCCACTTGCTGACTCAATCCAGCTGTTAATCAGGTCGCATGCCTTGCTTCTCTCTTTCATTTTGATTGGGCGGCCAGTATAAGGGCCTAAATGTTAATTCTTTGTTAAGAATCACGGGTATTGAAGACGGTTTGCCGGGAGAAAATTAGCGAAGATTAGAATGAAATCCGGGTTTTTAAGGGCGAACAAAACGACTGTTCCAGCACTCCATTGAGACTTGCCAAGCGACATCTGTCAAGGCTCTGGAAAGATTTTATGCCTTTAGAGGTGATTACAGCAATCGGTTCGTTTGCTAGGGTTATAAATGTGAATTTTTTGTTAAGAGTGCGGCGTATTGAAGAGGGTTTGGCGGGAGAAATTAGCGAAGGGTAGAATGAAATACGGTTTTTTAGGAGCGAACAGAACAGCTGCTCCGGCACATGATTGAGCCTTGCCAAGCGACGCCTGGCAAGGCTCCGGAAAGATTTGATACCGTTAGAAGTGATTACAGGATACTGGCATTTTCAGCGGCTTGTGGGCGAAATTCTGTTGAGCGATTCATTGCTTCCATAGCAAATTCCAATACTGGGGTTTGCTTGCTTATTAGGCGGACTTGTAGTGAATCCGTCAGGGCATTCAGGGGTGCGCCACCTTGGTAACTGAAGCGGATGGAAACTTGGTCGCCTCTGGAAACTTTGATGGGTTCGGCTAACGGAAAGACGATGTATTGCGTGTGCCAATCGATGGTGCTGCATGTTGCCATATTGATGGCCAGTAAATTCTTGGTAATGAGCCGCAAGGCATTAAGTTGACCGTCTTCGGTAATCAGAATTTCCCCGTCCCATTGGCAAGTTTGGCTATACGGTTCGGCATAGGCCAGTAATTGGAATACTTCGGGATCTCCCAAGCCCTTGCTGCGTTCCTGAGTGGCGTAGGGGTTCTGGAACTGGATGGTGGGTGCGTAGAATCCTGCAAAATGAAAATCGTGTTGCATGGGTTGGATCGCCTGAATGCTTGCTTCGGGAATAAAGGCAGGCAATGGTCCGCCAAATTTCTTCAAGTAACGTTGTTTGAACGAATCGATCACCGGCATTTGCTTTTCGCGGAGCAGACCGGTATGCAGCATTTCACAAATCACCACATCGACCGGTTCCGGCGGCAGGTAATGCATGGCATCGGCCTGAATTACTTCCACTTTGTCTCCGTTACTGTTTTGCGCCAGCAGATTGCGCGCGGCGCTAATCAGTTCCGGGTTGCGCTCGACACAATAAACTTTCTGCGCTTTTTGTGCGGCAAAGAACGATTGCACGCCGGTGCCGCCCCCCAGTTCCAGCACTTTGGCGCCCGGCTGGACGGCGAGGTCAATCGCATCTTTAAACCCTTGCATGCGGGCAGTGTCGTTCAGCATATTGTGGTGATAGTGCAGAGGAATGAATTGGCCGAGTTCCAAGCTCTCAAATTTATTTTGCATAGGAATTCCTGATCGATAAGTGCTGCGGTTAATAATGGAAACTTTGTTGTACATGCTAAGAGCAACGATCATGCCAGTCTGCAGCAAAGCATATAGAGACTATGTTTGCGTTTTTATATTTAATTTTTTTGTGCAAACAAGCGGCAAACCCGGCAAAAATTGCCGTGCCTGAAAATAGTCACAACTTAGTATTTGCCGGAATTTCCGGAAGTGGAAGAGAAAATCACAATGAGCGTTGGTTCCTCTGTAGCTCAAGTGCGGGATGAACAGGAAAATAATGTTGCCGCGTGGTATCCATCCGATGCGATGGGTATCTCAATCGATCACGGTACCGATGGATTTTGCATTTTTAGCAATTTAGAACACTTTTCCGCCGGTATTCCTAAGATAGACTGTTCTATAACACGTGATAGTATTGCCGATCTTGCAAATCTGGAGATTATTGCCGAGGCTGTAGTCTTGGTCAGGAGACTCAAGTTTCTTGGCGTATCCCGGCAGTCAGCAACGAGTCTTCCAATCCCGTTCTATGAAGCGCTTCTTCTGTAGGTAAAATTCCTACATTTTGATGAGAAGATTACCTAACCTCGATTAAGCTCATCTTCCATTTACTTCCACTGCCCCATAATTGAAAATCTCACCTGTGCGTTACGGTGTTTTAATTCAAATATTTTCAATTAAAAAGGGTGATGAAATGGAAACCAATCAACTGCTAGACGAAATCAGAGATATCAATTTAAGTTATTTGCTGCTGGCTAAACAGATGTTGCGGGATGACAGAGTAGCCGCCATGTATCGATTGGGAATTAATCAGGATATTGCTGATATACTGGAAAAACTGAGTTCAGCACAGCTGATCAAAATGGCGGCTTCCAATATGTTACTGTGCCGTTTCCGCTTTGACGATCGATTGATTGCCGATATGCTGTCCAACGATTCCCGCGACCAATCGGTTACCAAATCGCATGCCGCGATTCTAATGGCAGGAAAACCGGCAGAAGCGATTGCATAGCATTCAATAGACGAAATCAGGGAGTAATATCATGCGCAATCGAAGCATTATCACCGAAGCCAAGCAAATTCAGTTGGCGACAGAATTAATTGAATTGGGTGCCCGGTTACAGGTTCTGGAAATGAATACCGATCTGAGCCGTGAAAGACTGGTTAAACTTTATAAGGAAATCAGAGGGGTATCGCCACCTAAAGGGATGCTGCCGTATTCGGAGGATTGGTTCATGAGCTGGCAACCGAATATGCATTCTTCGTTATTTATCAATATCTATCATTATGTAACGAAAAATACCGGGATTGACGGCATCGATGCGCTGATTAAGAGTTACCGGCTCTATACCGAGCACATCACGGTCCATCAACTCGAGAAAGTGTTAAGTTTGACCCGCGCATGGACTCTGGTGCGTTTTGTGGAAAGCGGCGTATTGTGCATAGCGCCTTGTGTGAATTGTCACGGCAGTTTTGTCGTGCACTCACTGGAGATTCATTCCAACCATGTGTGCGGTTTGTGCAATATTCCTTCGCGTGCTGGGAAAACGAAAAAAGCAGCGCTTGCTAATTTGCACTAGAAAAACATAAATTTGCCAAGTCAATCCGGTTATTTCAGCAGGTCTTTGATGCGGCTGAGCGCTTGCTTTAAATTATCCATTGATGTGGCGAAAGACAAACGCATGTAGCCGTCACATCCGAAAGCGGAACCGGGAACTACGGCAACCCCGGATTTTTCCAGCAGATATTCGCTAAACGCGATATCGTTTGGTGCGCCAATCAGGTTTTTCTTGTAGAGATCATCGATCGATTGGCGGGCATCCGCAAAGGCATAAAAAGCGCCGTCGGAAGATAAGCAACGCACACCGTTAATTTGATTCAGTTGCTCGGTAACAAAAATATTGCGTTCCTTGAACGCCGCGATCATCGGATTCATACAGGACTGATCACCGTTCAATGCCGCTTCAGCCGCTGCTTGCGAAATAGAGCTTGGGTTGGACGTGCTTTGCGATTGAATATTCTCCATGGCGGTAATAATGTGCGCAGGTCCGCCGCAATAGCCGATACGCCATCCAGTCATCGAATACGCCTTGGAAACGCCATTCAGAACCACGGTCTGGGCAAATAATTCCGGGCAGGCGTTGACGATGTTAATAAATTTCTGACCCGATAACAGAATATGCTCGTACATATCGTCCGTAGCGATCAGAATCTGCGGATGCTTGCGTAACACTTCCCCCAATGCTTTCAGTTCATCCAGTGTGTAAACCGCTCCGGATGGATTACTCGGACTATTGATGACAAACATTTTGGTTTTCGGGGTGATCGCGGCTTCCAATTGTGCCGCGGAAATTTTGAAATTCTGCTCGATGCCGGTATTGATGAAAACCGGCTTGCCTTCCGCGATTAACACAATGTCGGGATAAGAAACCCAATACGGTGCCGGAATGATGACTTCGTCGCCGGGATTGATCACCGACAATGCCAGATTAAAAAAGCTCTGTTTACCGCCGCAGGAAACCAGAATTTGTTTGGCATCGAAGACAAAATTATTTTCCCGTTTGAACTTCGCCACAATGGCATTTTTCAGACCGGGTGTGCCGCCAACCGCCGTGTATTTGGTTTGACCTTTATTGATCGCGGCAATAGCGGCATCCTTAATGTGCTGAGGGGTATCAAAATCGGGTTCGCCCGCTCCCAATCCAATGATGTCTTTACCTTCGGCTTTGAGTTTCGCAGCCCGGGCGGTGACAGCAAGAGTAGGAGATGGCTTGATGGTTTGAACGCGGTTAGAGAGTTCCACAAAAATCCTCGCACTAAAATAGATAGACCGGCATGTTAAAATGACACAAAGAAACAATTCAATGATGGAATTATACCTGTGATCGCAACCTTCCCCAATAGTCCGTACAAATTACATCAAGCGTTCGCTCCCGCGGGAGACCAGCCGGTTGCAATTGCGCAATTGGTCGAAGGCATAAACGACGGCTTGGCGTATCAAACATTATTGGGCGTTACCGGATCTGGTAAAACGTATACGATTGCCAACATGATCGCGCGTTTGGGCCGTCCGGCCATCGTGATCGCGCCGAATAAAACGCTGGCGGCGCAGCTGTACGCGGAAATGCGCGAATTTTTCCCGGAAAACGCCATCGAGTATTTCGTCTCGTACTACGATTATTATCAGCCTGAGGCGTATGTTCCGGCGCGTGATCTGTTTATCGAAAAAGATTCCAGTATCAACGAACATATCGAGCAAATGCGCTTGTCCGCGACCAAATCGATGCTGGAACGCGATGATGCCATCATCGTGGCGACGGTGTCGTGCATCTACGGTATCGGCGACCCGGTGGATTATCACGGCATGATTCTGCACTTGCGCAGCGGCGAGAAAATTTCGCAGCGCGACATTATCAAGCGCCTGACCGAGATGCAATACGATCGTAACGAGCTGGAATTCAAACGCGGTGTTTTTCGCGTGCGCGGCGATGTGGTCGATGTTTTTCCGGCGGAAAGCTCGGAAGCGGCTTTGCGCGTGTCGCTGTTCGACGACGAAGTCGACAGCATGTCGCTGTTTGATCCGCTCACCGGCCGTATGCTGCAAAAACTGTCGCGCTTCACCGTCTATCCTTCCAGTCACTATGTCACGCCGCGCAGCACCACGTTGCGCGCGATGGAAACCATCAAAACCGAATTGCGCGAACGGCTGGAGTATTTCTATCAGGAAAACCGGCTGGTCGAAGCGCAACGCCTGGAGCAACGCACGCGCTTCGATCTGGAAATGCTCAACGAATTGGGTTTCTGCAAAGGGATTGAAAATTATTCCCGTCATCTGTCCGGCAAAAACCCCGGTGAACCGCCACCCACACTGCTCGATTATTTGCCGCCCGATGCGCTGATGATTATCGATGAAAGTCATGTCACTGTGCCGCAGATCGGCGGGATGTACAAAGGGGACCGCTCGCGCAAGGAAAATCTGGTGAATTATGGTTTCCGCCTGCCGTCCGCATTGGATAACCGTCCGCTGCGGTTCGAGGAATTCGAGAAACGGATGCGGCAAACCGTGTTTGTCTCGGCAACCCCCGCCGATTATGAGAAGCAGCATAGCGGTCGGGTGGTGGAACAGGTGGTGCGTCCGACCGGTCTGGTGGATCCGGTCATTGAAGTGCGCCCGGTCGCCACGCAAGTGGACGATTTAATGTCGGAAGTTCATTTGCGCACCGCCAAGAACGAACGCGTGCTGGTCACCACGCTGACCAAACGCATGGCGGAAGATTTGACCGATTATTTTTCCGATCACCAAATCAAAGTGCGTTATTTGCATTCCGACATCGACACCGTCGAGCGCGTGGAAATTATCCGCGATTTGCGTCTGGGACAATTCGACGTGCTGGTTGGGATCAACCTGTTACGCGAAGGACTGGATATTCCCGAAGTGTCGCTGGTGGCGATACTGGATGCCGATAAGGAAGGTTTTCTGCGTTCGGAGCGATCATTGATTCAGACCATCGGCCGGGCGGCGCGCCATATCAATGGCACGGCGATTTTATATGCCGATCGCATTACCCGCTCGATGCGCGTTGCCATAGATGAGACTAACCGGCGGCGGCAAAAGCAGGTGGAGCATAATCTGCAAAATGGCATCACGCCGCGATCGGTACATAAACGGATTAAAGACCTGATCGACGGCGTCTATAACCATGAATCCGCACAACAGAATCTCAAGGCCGCGCAAGTGCAGGCGCGTTATGACGCGATGAATGAAGCGCAACTAGCCAAAGAGATTCAGCGGGTTGAGAAGAAAATGCTGAGTGCCGCCAAGAATCTGGAATTCGAACAAGCGGCACAGTACCGGGATGAACTAAAAAGCCTTAAAAACAAATTGCTGATTGGTTTTACCGATGTCGCGTAAGTAGGATTATTTCTTCACTTCGGTGGAAGAAACGAAAACGAGCGTGCCGAAAGTGCGGTTCAGCGTTTTGCTGGTGAAGTTGGTCATGACCATGTCTTGAACGAAACGAATGCGATCGCCCTTGTTCACTTTAGTCGTCGGTGCGGCGATCCAGAAGCGGTTGCCGGCATTTTCCAATTCCATGTAGGTATAGCCGGTAGTATCGATGATATCGACAACGGTTCCTTCGTTGTTCGCCACTTTTCCGCTGGATGCATGCGGTGACTGGGAATCTTGCGGTTCATGGTGAATGGCCATGACCTGGGCGGAACTGAACAACAAACATCCCATCAGGGCGATGAGAGATAAAGAAGAAAATTTCATAAGTGCTCCAAAGTGACTGTTTTGATGGGTGCGGTATCATACACCGCCTGTTATTTTGTTCCAATAGCGGTTGACGCCGCGTATGCTCTGTCCTGGCGGACCTTTTCAAAAAAACAAATGGCCGCCGCGGCTGCCGCATTTAATGATTCGGTTTTACCGGGCATGGGAATCACGATATTTTCGTCTGCTGCCTGGATCATTTCTTTGGACAATCCAGCGCCTTCGTTACCGAATACAAAAGCGGTGGGGCCAACCAGAGAGATTTCAAAAAGATTCCGGTTGGCTTGTATCGATGTGGCAATGACTGTTCCGGAAAATTGCTGTGCGACCTTTTGCAAATCACTGTCTTCATGAATGTGCAAAAAAAAGTGCGCCCCCATCGCGGCTCTGAGCGTTTTGGGCGACCAGGCATCGGCGCATTGCTTGGACAAGTAAACATCCTTAACGTTGGCGGCAGCGGCGGAACGCAGAATTGAGCCCAGGTTGCCGGGATCCTGGATGGTTTCCAGCAGAACGCTGAACATCTCCTTCCCGTTACTGACATCCTTTTTCAATCCGGGAAGCGCAATCAGCGCGAGGATACCGGATGGCGTTTTAACCGGAGATATCTCACGGAATAAGAGATTGCTGACCACCGTCAATTTGGGAGGGGTATGGCCGAAAAGAATGGTGAGAAAGTGCTCATTCTCGGCATCGTCAATATAAGCCTGGCTGACAATCAGATTTTCCGGAGCGCCCAACACGGAGCAATAGATCTGAATCAGATGGATGCCGTCGAGCAGCGTTAAGCCGGTTTTCTTGCGATATTGCGACGATTCTTCCAGTCTGATCAGTTGTTTGATGAGCGGGTGATCGCGTGACGTAATGACGGGCATGAGGTGCAAATCCGCTATGAAAGATCAGTTCACGCTATGCGTCATTACCGGTGCTTGATATAGCGATATTCCGCCGATTTTGCGTGCGCCTGTAATCCTTCGCCGTTGGCCAGTATCGATGCAATTTTCCCGAGCTTTGCGGCGCCTTGCTGCGATACTTGAATCAGACTGCTGCGTTTTTGAAAATCGTAAACACCAAGTGGCGACGAGAAGCGCGCAGTGCGTGAGGTCGGCAGCACGTGATTGGGGCCGGCGCAATAATCGCCCAACGCTTCGCAAGCATGACGGCCAAGAAAAATAGCACCGGCATGGCGGATTTTATCGACCCATTTTTCCGGCTGCTCAACCGATAACTCCAAGTGTTCCGGTGCGATTTTGTTAGCGATCGCACAAGCTTCGTCGAGATCTTGCACCTGAATCAATGCGCCGCGATTTTCCAGCGAAGCGCGGATGACGCTGTGGCGTGGCATTGCCGCTAATTGACGGTTAATGCTTTGTGCGACTTGATTGAGAAATTCCGCATCCGGCGACAACAAGATCGACTGTGCCAGCTCGTCATGTTCCGCTTGGGAAAACAAATCCATCGCAATCCAGTCGGGATTGGTTTTGCCGTCGCAAATCACCAGGATTTCAGAAGGCCCGGCCACCATATCGATACCGACGATACCGAACACCCGGCGTTTGGCCGCTGCAACGTACGCATTGCCAGGGCCGACGATTTTGTCGACCGGCGGCACGGTTTCGGTGCCGTACGCCAATGCGCCGATCGCTTGCGCGCCGCCGATGGTGAAAACGCGATCCACTTTGCTAATGGCCGCGGCTGCCAGCACCATATCATTGCGTTCGCCATCCGGGGTAGGAACAACCATGATCAATTCTTGTACACCGGCGACTTTGGCCGGGATCGCATTCATTAGCACCGACGACGGATACGAAGCTTTGCCGCCTGGCACATAAAGACCTGCACGATCCAGCGCGGTCACTTTTTGCCCCAGCAATGTGCCATCGGCATCGGTGTATTGCCAAGAACTGAGCGGTTGTTTCTCATGATAGCTGCGCACCCGTTCCGCTGCTTGCTGTAATGCAGTCCGTTCCGCATCCGGCAATGTTGCTAACGAATGCTGCAATTGATCCTGCGTCAGCTCGAGGTCTTTGGCGGATTGAATGGTCAGCCGGTCGAAACGATTGGTGTATTCGATCAGCGCGGCATCCTTACGGCTGCGGATATCGGCGAGGATGTTGGCAACCGTGACATCGACGGCATCATCCTGCGCATTTTCAAAAGCCAGGAGTTTGTCGAGACAGGCATTGAAATCGGAGTCGGTGGAATTGAATCGTTTTATTTGAATCATGGTATGAGTGGTTTCAGATGCGCACGGCGATCTACTTTTTCACCGCAGCGGAAAATGCATCCAGCACCGGCTGAATGGCATCCTGTTTCAGTTTCAGTGCAGCCTGGTTGACAATCAACCGGGATGAAATCTGCATAATCTCTTCTACTGCGACAAGATTATTGGCTTTTAAGGTGTTACCGCTGGACACGAGATCGACGATGGCATCGGCCAGTCCGACTAAAGGCGCCAGTTCCATCGAACCGTACAACTTGATCAGATCGACATACACGCCTTTTGCGGCAAAGTGTTCGCGCGCGGTTTGCACATATTTGGTGGCGATGCGTAACCGTGCGCCTTGACGCACGGCGGAGTCGTAATCGAAACCATTGGGTACAGCCACCATCATACGGCAGCGCGCGATATTCAGATCCAGTGGTTGATACAGCCCGGCGCCGCCATGTTCCTGCAGCACATCCTTCCCGGCAATGCCCAGATCGGCCGCGCCATATTGCACATAAGTCGGCACATCCGAGGCGCGCACGATAATCAGGCGGACATTGGCCCGGTTAGTGGATAGAATCAATTTGCGCGACGATTCGGGATCGTCCAGCGCAACGATACCCGCCGCTTTTAACAGTGGCGCCGTGTCTTCAAAAATTCGCCCTTTTGACAGGGCGATCGTGATATCAGTCATAAAATCCGGAATTATCCGAGGTTAGCTTCCGCGAAGTCCCAATTGATTAATTTATCCAAAATCGCATTGGCGTAATCGGCGCGGCGGTTTTGATAATCCAGGTAATAAGCGTGTTCCCATACATCGATAGTCAGCAGGGGGCGGATATTCTTGGTGATCGGTGTTTCCGCGTTACCGGTTTTAGCGATGGCGATTTTACCGCCGTCCACAACCAGCCACGCCCAGCCGCTGCCGAACTGTGTCAGCGCCGCTTGCGCGAATTCTTTTTTGCATGCTTCCAGACTGCCGAACGATGCTTCGATTTTTTGCTTCAGTGCTGCGGAAGGTTCGCCGCCGCCGTTCGGTTTCAGGCTATGCCAATAGAACATATGGTTCCAGACTTGCGCGGCGTTATTGAAAATCGCGGCTTTGTCTGCTTGCCCGGCGGATGCGCGGATAATATCCTCCAGCGATTTACCGGCCAGATCACTATTTGCCAGCAGATTATTCAAGTTATCGACATAGGTTTTGTGGTGCTTGCCATAGTGAAAACTCAGCGTGTTGGCGCTAATGACCGGATCCAGCGCAGTGTTTGCGTAGGGCAGAGGCGCCAAAATATATTGTGTACCGGCTTGAGCGGCTTGGGAAAAATTATCGACATTGATAGTGGACATATGGGTCTCCTTAGTGAGTTTTTTGGTGTAATTTTTTAACAAATCAAACATTTGATCACTTCCCTTAGGGGATATTGTTCGTTTCCGTGGTGAACGTGATTTTATTGTAGCCTGCCAAGCGCGCCGCTTCCATTACCGTGATCACCGATTGGTGCGTCGCCTTCGCATCCGCATTGATGATGATGAACGGATCCGGCTGATTCTTGGCCGCAGCCATCAAGGCATCGCGCAGACTCTCGATAGTGGCGGATTTAATGGCTACCCGGTTGATGGTGTAATCGCCCAGCGCGCTTACCGTGATATCGATATTGTTCGGTTTCTCGATATTTTTATCGACTTGTTCCGCGCTGGTTTCCGGCAAACTGATTTCAAGCTCGGCAAATTTTGAATAGGTCGTCGTCACCACCAAAAAAATCAAAATCACCAATAATACATCGATCATCGGTATCAGATTGATTTCCGGATCGTTATTTTGTTTTCCGCGTTGAAAATTCATGCAAATGCCGGTCGTATTGATAGCTCGTAACGTTTTAAACGCAAATCAATGAAAAGCTCGCTATTAAATCAGGTGAGTATAATACCAGTTGTGTTTTTTGTTGCAGTGATCGAAATAAATTACACGATTATTGCACAGACTTATAAAATAGCCAGCCGGGCTTTCAGGGTGTGATAGTACAACATTCTCTTGGATATTTAATTTTAATTTTTTGCCAGTTACAGTGAAATGATTAAACCATTAATCAGCGTAGTGATGGGAAGTAAAAGCGATTGGGATGTGATGCAGCATGCGGTGGCTATTCTGGATGAATTTCATATCGCCTACGAGGCCAAGGTGGTTTCGGCGCATCGCACGCCGGATTTACTGTTTCAGTTCGCCGGAGAAGCCAAGGCGCGTGGCATTCAATGCATCATCGCCGGTGCGGGCGGCGCGGCGCATCTGCCGGGCATGATTGCGGCCAAAACTACGCTGCCGGTGCTGGGCGTACCGGTGAATTCCAGACATCTGCAAGGCTTGGATTCATTGCTGTCGATTGTGCAAATGCCGAAAGGCATACCGGTTGCCACGTTTGCCATCGGCGAAGCCGGGGCGGCCAATGCTGGATTGTTTGCGGTGGCGCTACTGGCGGTGAATAACAGTGAATTGAGCGCGCAGCTGGACGAGTACCGGCGGAAACAAACCGAATCCGTACTTAACGCCGAGTTGCCGGAATAATGGCGATCATGCCTGGCGCGATGCTCGGTGTGCTGGGAGGCGGGCAGCTCGGGCGCATGTTCGTGCAAGCCGCGCAGCAAATGGGCTACCCAGTCACGGTGCTGGATCCGGATAGCGGCAGCCCGGCCGGGCGAGTTGCGGACGATTTCATCTGCGCAGGTTATGCCGATCAAGCGGCGCTGGAAAAACTCGGCAGCCAATGCGCGGCGATAACCACCGAATTTGAAAACATCCCCGCGAATTCGCTGCGAAAACTGGCCAAATCCTGTGTCGTCAGCCCGGATGCATACAGCGTTTCGGTCGCGCAAAACAGAATTGCGGAAAAACAATTTCTCGGTATCAATGGCTTTGCCGTCGCCCCGTTTGCGGTCATACAGCAGGCGGATGACTTTGCCGATCAGGATGCCGCGGAGTTGCTGCCCGGTATTCTGAAAGTCAGTCAGTTCGGCTACGACGGTAAAGGACAGATCAAGGTATCCAGCGGCGCGGAATTACTGGCGGCGTATGAGCAGTTGAATCATGCCGTGTGCGTGCTGGAAAAATTCATGCCGCTGAAAAGCGAGATCTCGGTGGTCGTGGCACGCGGCAGCGCTGGCGAAATGCAAACGTTTCCGGTCGCCGAGAATCAGCATGTCAACGGCATCCTGGATGTCAGCATCGTTCCGGCGAGAATTTCGCCGCAATTAGCCTCGCAAGCGCAAGATATTGCGGGGCAGGTGGTTAAAAAACTGAATTACCGGGGTGTGCTGTGCGTGGAATTTTTTGTGTTGCACGACGATACGCTGCTGATCAACGAAATCGCGCCGCGTCCGCACAACAGCGGACATTATTCAATCAACGCCTGCGTCACGTCGCAATTCGAGCAGCAAGTGCGCACGCTGTGCGGTTTGCCGCTCGGCGCTACGACGCAACACAGCGCCGCGGTGATGATCAATCTGCTCGGCGATGTGTGGCACAACGGTGAACCCGATTGGAATGTCGTGTTGCAACATCCATCGGCCAAATTGCACCTGTACTGCAAAAGCGAAGCGCGCCCGGGGCGCAAGATGGGGCATTACACCGTATTGAGCACCGATACCGCCACCGCATTGCACGACGCGCTGCACATCAAAAAACAACTTGAACCTCATTGAAACGGAAACTTATGACCGGCACCTCCGCATTGTTTGAAACCTCGATCAAAAGCCTGCCGTTTTTACATCGCGGCAAAGTCCGCGACATCTACGCCGTCGGCGACGACAAATTGCTGATCGTGCAAACCGACCGCCTGTCGGCGTTCGACGTCATCCTGCCGACCGCCGTGCCCGGCAAAGGCAAAATCCTCACTGCGTTATCGCAATTCTGGTTCGACAAACTCGCGCATATCCTGCCGAACCACCTGACCGGCATTGCGCCGGAATCGGTCGTCGCAGACAACGAACGTGAACAAGTGGAAGGCCGCGCCTTCGTGATCCGCCGCTTGAAACCGCTACCGATCGAAGCCATCGTGCGCGGCTACGTGGTCGGCTCCGGCTGGAAGGATTACCAACAAACCGGCGCGATCTGCGGTATTCCGCTGCCTGCCGGATTGAAACTCGCCGACAAACTGCCCGGTGGCGCAATTTTCACCCCGTCGACCAAAGCCGCTGCCGGGGCGCACGACGAAAACATTGCCGTCACCGAAGTGGAAAAACTACTCGGCCGGGAATTGACTGCCAAAGTCAGCGCCAAAGCCATCCAGCTCTATTCCGAAGCCGCTGAGTATGCCTTGCAACACGGCATCATCATCGCCGACACCAAATTCGAATTCGGCCTGGATGAACAAGGCGAGCTGTACCTGATCGACGAAGTGCTCACCCCCGATTCATCCCGCTTCTGGCCCGCCAGCCAATACCACCCCGGCCAAAACCCGCCGAGCTTCGACAAACAATTCGTACGCGACTGGCTGGAAACGCAGGATTGGAATAAAAAGGCACCCGCACCGGTATTGCCGGAGGATATTTTGCTAAAGACGGTGGAGAAGTATCGAGAGGCGGTGCGGCTGTTGATGCAGTGATGGTTTGGATTCATTGAAAATAAATCATCCCTGCAATACCGTGTGTGATCAGTTGATGAATTTGTCGCTGAGCGAACCGGAATTTCTCTTCGCCAGTATTCAACAATTGAGCCAAGAGGGTTATTTATGAAAGTTTTCATCAGCTCCACCTATAAAGACTTGATCGATTACCGCGATGCCGCAATTCGGGCGGTAGAAGGGACAAACTATCAAGCGGTCAAGATGGAAGTCTTTGGCGCGCGTGCCGAGGAACCGCTGGGCACCTGCCTCAACGAAATTGAAGAAAGTGATCTTTTCATCGGCATCTATGCCCATCGCTACGGCCATGTACCGGACGGAGCGGACATTTCCATCACCGAGATGGAGTACGAACACGCCAAAAAGCAAGGTAAGCGGATTTATTGTTTTGTGGTGGACGAAGAGAATCAGCCGTGGCTTCCCAAATGGATAGAAGGCGAACCCGGCAAAAGCAAGCTTGCCACATTCAAGGCGAGAATTGGTAACAGCGCATCCGGTCACATCTGCGGTTCCTTCACCACACCCGATGATATACGCGCCAAAGTTGCCAATGCCTTAAGCCATTTTGTTGCTAATCATTCCTCAAGCGCCACGCACACATCGCCAATTTACCAACCACCAAAACCGACAGGCAATACGCTTCCGAAAGAAGGCTTTTTTGTCGGGCGTGAGAAAGAATTAAAAACTATCGCTGCCGCACTTTCTCCTGAGTCTCGCACCTGGGGCGTGTTGATTGACGGACCCGGCGGCATCGGTAAGACCGCGCTCGCGATTAAAGCCGCACATGACGCGCCCGCAGATCTTTTTGAGCGCAAAATTTTTATCACCGCCAAAGTGCGCGAGCTGACGCCCGATGGCGAGAAGAAACTGACCGATTTTACCCGTCCGAGCTACCTTGCCATGCTGGATGAACTCGGCAAGGAGCTGGGAGAAGAAGGTTTGGAAAAACTTCCACCCGATGATCGCCCCAACACCTTGCGCCTTGCGCTAGCTGGAAAAAAGGCGTTAATCATTTTTGATAATTTGGAAACACTCCCTGAAGACGAACGCACACGGCTGTTTCAATTCCTCTCGCGCCTGCCCGAAGGAAACAAAGCCATAGTCACCTCCCGTCGCCGTACGGATGTGGACGCGCGCATCGTGCGCCTCGATCGCCTCTCGCGAGATGAATCGTTGCAGTTGATCGAGGAGCTTGCCAAAAAAAATCAGCGCATACAGCGCGCCTCCCAACAAGAGCGCGAAGACCTGTACGCCATCACGCAGGGCAACCCGCTCTTTATCCGTTGGATCGTGGGGCAGCTGGGGCGCGACGGCTCGCAGTGCCGCACCATTGCCGAAGCCTGCGCCTTCATAGACAACGCCCCCAAAGGCAATGACCCGCTCGAATACATCTTCGGTGACCTGCTGCAGACCTTCACCGCCGACGAGACGAAAGCCCTTGCCGCGCTGACGCATTTCAGCTTGCCCGCCAAACTCAAGTGGATCGCGGATATGATCGACCTGCCCGAACGCGCCGCCGAGACCGCGCTGGAAGACCTGACCGACCGCTCCATCCTGACCGCCGATCTGCCCCAGCAAACCTACTTTTTACCTCCGCTGACAGCGAAATTTATCCGCACCCACCGCCCCGAAGCTGTAGCCCAAACAGGCGACGCCCTCACCGATCGTGTCTATGCCCTCGCCCTGCAATACGGCGGAAATGACAACTACGAAGGCTTCCGCACACTGGACACCGAATGGGATCTCGTCTCCGCCGCCCTTCCGCGCCTACTGACAGGCGATAACTACCGTCTGCAAATGGTCTGTGACCAACTCAAGTTTTTCCTCGACTTCACAGGCAGATGGGATGAAGGTATAGATCTGCATGAACAAGCCGAAGTGTGTGCCATTGCTGCCAACGATAAAGAAAATGCGGGCTGGCAAGCATATCATGCAGGATGGATATACCACCTCCGCAGCCAACACGCCGAAGTGCTGGCGTGCGCCGCCCGTATGGCCGGTCACTGGCAGGACAGCACACCGCGCAACAAAGCAACTGCAATTAACCTACGTGGACTCGGTCACAAACTGGGAAAAGATTACACTACCGCTATCATCGCCTACCGCGAGGCGCTAGAAATTTACCGCTCCATCTCTTCCGAAAACCTTGGTGTATCTGCGACACTAAACTTTCTGGCGGAAGTAGAACGTGAAAGCAATGATTACTCCGCCGCCGAGCGCGACTACCACGAAGCCCTGCGCATTGCGGAGAAAATCAATTTTCAGGAAGGCGTCGCCGCCCTCATAGGCAATCTGGCGGAACTCGCCCTCGATCGCGAGCAGTGGGCAGAAGCCGAGTTCCTTGCCCGCGAAGCCCTCGCACTGGCAGAAAGAGTCGGGCGGCAGGAATTGATTGCCAGCGATTGTCACTGCCTTGCCAAAGCCCTGTTTAAACAAAACCGTGTCAACGATGAAGCTCTCGCTCTTGCCCGCCGCGCCGTCGAGATTTTCACGCGACTGCGTTATCGTGATTTGCAAGAAGCTCAGGAAATATTGTCGGAAATCGAGAGAGCAATGAGCAAGTGCCCCGGATAAGCCAGCACCACCCGGGATAAAATTTCCTTCGTCAAACACATTGAAGCTCGAATCATGCAGAATCCGATCATGTGATTTGCTTGCACTGCGATGTACAATAAAACCCGTTTATCTTCCTTTACAAACCAAATATTCTATGAACAAACAAATGACCGTCATCATTGAACGTGAAGGCAGCGGTTATGTGTCTTTCTGTCCTGAACTCGACATCGCCAGTCAAGGCGATACCGTTCAAGAAGCGCGTGAGAACCTGAGGGAAGCGCTGGAATTGTTTTTTGAAACTGCATCGGCGGAGGAAATTCAGCAGCGGCTGCATGATGAGATTTATATAACCCGCTTAGAGATTGCCGTTGGGTAAGCTGCGGGTTTTATCCGGACAGCAACTGTGCGCTGAAGTACGCATTGGAACGCTTCAGTCCATCATTCGCCAGTCAGGAATTGCCAGAAGCGAATTCGAAATTTTGTAGCAAGTAACCTGGACAAACCTGCATTATCCAAGACAAAAATTCCGGAACAACAATATCGGAACCCAATACATCATTCGATGTGACAATACCACCCTCGCTGAACGGAATAAATTTAATTCACATTGTATCCAGCATGTGTGCTTATATTGCACCATGAAACAATTCATTCGTTATCTGCTAGGGAAACGCTGATTAATTGGCTATACGAGCGAATCACTTCGTTGCGCGGTACTCGCATCCTCGCCTATCTTATTGATATGTCTTGGTTGCTGTGTTCCGTGCGCCTTGTGCTTCATCTCGTCCGCCGAATTAATCAGTGTTTCCCTAGAGTCTTTTCAATTTATTTAAGTGATGGTTTTTCATGCGGACAGTTTATTCAGGTATATATCTCATCGTTTTGCTTTTTGTATTGTCTGCTTGTCAAAAATATCAAGATGCAATTTCTGGCAATAACCAGATTCCTAGCCCTGCAATACTGCCAGCACCGGTTGAGCGTCCGGTTTCTTATACCCAGGAAATCCGGCCAATCATCGAATCAAAGTGCTTGTCGTGTCATAGTTGTTACGATGCGCCGTGTCAGCTAAAGATGGAGAATGCCGAAGGGCTGTTGCGTGGCGCCTTTCGCGAATCGATTTATGGTGGCGCACGAGTCGAGGCCATGCCGCCCACCCGGTTGGGTATTGACGAATTGACTGTTCCGGGATGGCGTGAGCGTGGTTTTCATTCTGTTCTTCAATCCGACAATGCACAGTCTGAACCATTGATCGCAGGGATGATATCGCTGGCGAAACAGTATCCATTCCCACCGAACAGCAAAATACCGGACTCGATCGAGCTGGGCATTACCCGGAAAAATCAGTGTGTTTCCAGTGAGAAGTTTTCCGGTTATGCTCGTGATTATCCGCGCAGCGGCATGCCGTTTGCCGTTACCGGACTCAGCGATGAGGAATATGCACTACTGTCTGGATGGGTCAAGCAAGGCGCGGTGATTACCGATGAACCGGTGACGCTGACCGATGGCGAGAAGGAATCGCTTCATCAATGGGAAGCATTTTTCAATCGCGATGATAAGCGCGGCAAACTGGTGGCGCGCTGGTTGTATGAGCACCTGTTTATGGCGACGCTGTATTTTCCCGATCTGGATGGGGAGCTGCGGTTTTTTGAGTTAATCCGGTCATCGACACCACCAGGCAGGGAGATCATCCCGATCTCCACCGTATTTCCCAATGACGATCCCGGGCAACCATTTTTCTATCGTATACGCCAGATTTCCGGCAGCATCCTGCACAAACGGCGGATTCCGTATCCTCTCGATCAAGCTAAATACCGCCGCATCAAGGAATTATTTTTCAGTCAGGAATGGCCGCTGGGTGATTTGCCTGGTTATAGCTATGCGGAACGGGTGAATCCGTTCGCCACGTTTGCGGCCATTCCGGCATATGCTCGTTACCGGTTCATGCTGGATGATGCCGAATACTATGTGCGCAATGTTATCCACGGACCGGTATGCCGTGGTCAGATTGCCACCGATGTGTTGCGCGACCGTTTCTGGGTTTTATTCCAGAATCCGGAATCCGATCCTTTTATTACGAATAACGCATATCGACATCAAGCGATTCCGTTACTGGAAATGCCTGGGCAAAACGACGATCTGCTGGCGATGGGCGAGGAGTGGTTCCGGTATCTCAGCCATCATAACGATTACCAGGCGCAACGCCGCAGTCAGTATGTATTGCAATACCCCGGCGGCGCATCTCTGGATCATTTGTGGGATGGCGATGGACGGAATAAAGATGCCTTACTGACGGTCACTCGTCATTACGATAGCGCTTCGGTTACCAGGGGATTGATCGGAGATATTCCTCAAACGCTATGGCTCATGGATTATCCGTTACTTGAACGTACGTACTACATTCTGGTGGTGAATTACAACGTGTTTGGCAATGTTGCGCATCAACTGTTGACCAGGCTGTATTTCGATCTGATACGCAATAGCTCGGAACATAACTTTTTGCGCTTGATTCCCGATGGGCAACGCACGGATATTCTGCACGATTGGTATCAACATTCAGGCAAACTGAAATTCGGCATTTTTTACGAAAAAATCGACGATGTATCGCCTTCGGCGGAGCGCTTCACAACTGATGATCCGAAGCAGGAACTTGTGTCACGGATCCTCCAGCGTTTTGAATCCGTCAATGCGATGGCGGAAGATCTGATTAATCGTTGTGGGCCGGTGAACTGTGTCCGTTCGGATCAACCGCTTTGGATACAAAAAGCGGATCAAGCGTTGTCCGCCATCGCAGCCCGGCCGGCGGCCGAGCTGGCTGGCATCAACCGGTTGCCGGAAGTGACTTTCGTGCGAGTCAGGCATGATCAGGATAAGCGCACCGTCTATACATTGTTGCGGGATCGTGCGCATAGCAACGTTGCATTCATACTGGGCGAGGAATTGCGCTATCAACCGGAAAAGGATCGTCTGACCGTATACCCTGGCATTACCGGCAGCTATCCGAATTTCATTTTTGATGTGCCCGCCTCGAATATTGAAGAATTTGTATCGCTGCTAGGCATAGCCAAAAAGGAAGAGCACTTCGAACATATTGTGAACAGATGGGGAGTGCGGCGCACGCATCCGCAGTTCTGGGAAATCCTGCATGACATTACAGACTGGCAAAAAGAACTTGAGCCTCATATAGCAGGTATTTTTGATATCAATCGCTATGAAAATTTTTAGATCTGAAAAGCAAATGGTAAGAAATCGCAAAATGGCTGTTTTTATATCTACATATTTCCAATTAAATTACCCAATGGCTTGCGCATTGAATGGATAACGACGCGGCGTATGCTGAACGCTTATCCATTGATCAGTTGTAAATGCTGCCACAGCCCAGACGCCATTGAAACGACCGACTCCTGAGTTCTTTTCACCGCCGAAAGGGTTATAAGGTAAATCATTGACCGGCTGGTCATTGATATGCGCCATGCCCGATTCGAGTTGTTGTGCAAACCGAAGGCCGCGTTCAATATCTTGTGTAAACACCGCGGCAGCCAACCCAAGGTCGGTGTCGTTGGCGATATTCAATGCATCCGTTTCATTGCGCGCACGTATGATCGGTGCGATGGGGCCGAACGATTCCGTTTGCGCCAATGGCATCTGATTGGTGACTTGAGAGAATACATGAGGGGGAAGCACCAGGCCTTGTGCGTCACCCCCCACCATTTGGTGGGCTCCCGATGAAACGGCGTCGTAGATCCGTTGCTGCAAGCCATTCAACTGGGATTGATTGATAATCGGACCAATCATGGTATCCGCTGCATCCGGATCGCCCACTTTCAGTTGACGTACCCGATCAGCAAAGCGCTCGACAAACTCATCGTGAACCCGGTCCTCAATAATCAAGCGGTTAACGCTCATGCAAGTCTGGCCCTGGTGCAGAAATTTCCCAAACACGGCGGCTTCCACGGCTTGCCCCAGATCGGCATCATTCAATACCACAAACGGGCCATTACCACCCAGTTCCAGTTCAAGCCGCTTGAGCATGGGTCCTTCGGCTGCCAATCTTGCGATATTGCGGCCAACTGGCGTTGAGCCGGTAAACGATATGACGCGAGGAATAGGGTGGGTAACAAAGGCATCGCCAATCTCGCTGCCTGCACCGACGATAACGCTGAGTACACCCGCAGGCAATCCTGCCTCTTCAAGGATTTTTGCAAACAGCAATCCACCTGTAACGGGGGTATCGCTGGCTGGCTTGACCACGACAGCATTACCGACCGCGAGCGCGGGTGCTGCGGAACGAGCGGTAAGCTGGAATGGCCAATTCCAAGGGCTGATTACACCGACGACACCGACGGGTTTACGGTACATGCGGCTTTCCTTACCGGGAATGTCGGCGGGCAGAATCCGGCCTTCCACCAAATAAGGCAGCGTGGCTGCCTCAAGCAGCACGCCATGCACGGCATGCCATTCCAGATTCGCTTTGATGCGCGTGCCACCGGATTCATGAATGATCCAGGACACAATTTCTTCGCGCCGTTCTTCCATGATTTGCGCCGCGCGGCGCATGATGGCTGCTCGCTCGCCCGGTATTAATGCCGCCCATGCGTGCTGCGCCTTGGCGGCGCCGCGATAGGCTTCGTCCATGTCATCGCGATTGGCATGGGGTATTTCGACCAGCGTGCTGCCATCATAAGGGTTGAGGTCGCGCAGAATCTTTGTTCCCTTGCCGTGGCGCCATTGGCCATTGATGAGTAGCTGGTCGAAATTTGAATAAGGCGATTGGGATGCTAATTTCTTTTCCATAAGGCGTTCCTCATGCGTATTTTCTTGGGAAATACACTCAAAGTGAAGCACATAACTGTTGATTAGAGTCGAATGATCGGTTTAATCGTGATGCCCTTCTCACTATCTTCAGCGGCCTGATTGATTTGATCGAGGGAATAGAACTTCACCAGCTTGTCAAAAGGAAATCTTCCCTGCTGATAAAGCTCAACCAGTGCTGGAATAAAAAGATCCGGTTTGCTATCGCCCTCAATGATTCCGATAATGCGTTTTCCTGTCGTCATCACCCCGTTCACATCGAAGCTCGCTTCGGTGCCCAAGGCAGGTGCGCCGACAATGCCGCATGTCCCGCGTATAGCTAAAGCATCAATGGCTTGACGCAGTACGGCAGGGCGTCCGCTCGATTCTAATGTGAAATCAGCACCGCCATTCGTTATTTTGCGAACCGCTTCGACCGGATCGGTTTCCCGGCTGTTGATGGTGTGCGTAGCCCCGAGCTCCATCGCCAGTGCCAGGCGCGCAGGAACCACGTCCGCCGAGATGATGGTGGTAGCACCGGCGGCCCGTGCCGCCATCACAGCGCTGAGTCCCACTGCGCCGCCGCCAAAAGCCGCGAAACTGCTGCCTGGACTTACCTTAAGCGCATTCATCACGGCTCCCGCGCCGGTCTGAATGCCGCAGCCCAGCGGGCCGAGCAACTCCAGGGGAGCATCGTTGGGTACTTTGATGACGTTGCGCTCGTGCACCAGCGCAAATGTGCCGAATGACGATTGCCCAAAGAAATGATCGTGAATCCGCTCAGGCGTGTTACCTGTTGTAAAGGTTGACGTGCTGCTGTCTTCGCGTGCGCCATTGAAATTCAGTGCATAAAAATGCTCGCAATAAGTCAGATCACCATTCAAGCAAGGTTTGCAGTGACCGCACCACATATAAGTCAGCACCACATGATCGCCAACGGCGACTTTCTTCACGTTGCTGCCAATTTGCTCGACTACCCCCGACCCTTCATGCCCAAGCACGATGGGAAGCGGCACTTGATAAAGCTGATCGCGCGCGACCATATCGGTATGGCACATTCCTGTTGCGACAATGCGCACGCGCACTTCATCAAAATGCGGCTCATCCTGTACCAGTTCTTCTATCCGGAAAGGGCCGCCTGGCTGGCGGACAACGGCTGCCTTGATTGTTTTCACGTGCACCTCCGCTTTGGGATCGTTATTTCATGCTTGTTCAGGATAAAATTAGCGAATGCCTGACTTCCCGGGTGCGATGATGCCATTGGGATCCAGTGCTTTCTTGAGCGTCTTGTGCACCTTCCGCTGCACCGGACCATAGGTTTCGGCGACTTTGTCCATGAAGGCGGTATTGACGCGATAAGTGCCGTACCCCCGCGCGGAAAACTCGGTCAGCAGTTCATCGAAGCATTGATAAGCCGCTTTCGTTTGCTCAGGATCGGTCTTGTCGTATAGCACATCGACGATATGATGCATATCGCGCATGCCGACGATGAATTCGCCGGAATAGTCCAATCCATACTTGGCCAATATTTGCTTGGTCAGCGCCATTTGTTTCAGGGTTTCACTGCCACGTGCTTGGGAAACCGGCGCAAACCACATCGACCCGCCGCCTCCGCGCCAGTTATACAGCGAAAATTCCGTCAGCGTCATTTCTCCGCGCATGAGCTTGGCGCGATAGGCAAAGGCAGGATCATCCGCCGCCTCCCGTTCCGTCAATATTTTTGCCTTGCCGGATTGACCGAATGCCTGTGTCACGATCTTCCAGTTCACGTCGATCTGTTCCTGTGTGCCATAGAGCGCGGCATATACGTTCCAGATCCCCAGTTTGTGATCTTTCATGATCCGGTAGACGGCTTCATCCGGGATTGAACCCGGCCCGGATACATAATCGCTCCGCTTGGCTTTTACCGGCGCTTCATACAGCGCATGGGCGATGACCACGGCATTCGGAATGACCCCGCTGATGCGCAATGGCCGGATCGTTTCAACGATCTCGACGATGTCTTCTTCGTGCTGATATTGGATGACGAACGGCTTGAATGCCGGCGGTTCTGGCATCAACCAAAAACCGAATTTAGTGACGATGCCATAGTTGGATTGCGTGAAAATGCCATCCAAGTAGGGGCCATATCCCCATTTGAAGACCTGCCAGGTATTGGAGTTGGGCATTGAGCCCATGCCGGTGCGCAACACTTCGCCATTCGCCAGCACGACCTCCATGCCGCAAGCGAACAAAAAGTGCTCGCCATAGGGTGTGTAACCCACGCCGCGATCCAGCGTGTTACCAACCGGTCCTGCGATGGCGGAAGGGGCGGGCATGGATAGCCATAAACCCAACTTGTGTTCTTTGATGTAATCGTAGAGCTGCTGATAAGTTACACCCGGTTCGACCAAGGCAAAGGCTAAATCCTTATCCACTTCGAGAATGCGATTCATGCGCTTCAAGTCAAGCACTACCTGACCCCGCTCTGCCGGGGCTGCCGAGCCGTAGCCCAGGTTTTTTCCGGTGGAAATCATCCAAACCGGTACTTTGTATTGATTGCAAATCGCAACAATTTTCTGGATTTGCTCGACGGTTGTGGCCAATAGTGCTGCAGACGGGGTGTGTTCGGCATCGGAAACCGGCATCATCGTCTTGATGTAAGGTGCAAGTTGTTCCGCGCTGGTGAGTACAGCAGCGTCGCCCAGTACTTTGCGAAAATCACGGATGGCCGCATCGAAGTTTTTTTCCGATACGCCTTTGGGCAATGCGATATATTGACTGGCCATGCTGTTTTCTCCCTACACGTCGATGACAAACGAAACGAAATGTTTTCCCGATAACCCTTGATGGTTCGAATTGCGTTGATTCGATCGATATACAAATGCGCGACTGGAGCAAGATGCTTGCTGCACTCCCATACCCAATGCCGTAGCAACAATGGCATAGCCGGTGTTCTCTATCCAGTTCTCGAACTGGGGATGTTCAATAGCTGTAGCATTCGCTGTTTTATCTTCGCGAGAGAGTGCAGATTCCCAATTTTCTGATGTCTTCCAGCCAATCCGTTGACTGGCTTCCAGCGGAGATACTCCGGCGCAATGCAAATGCGTCGAGGGTTGTTCAGCCAGCCGAAAAGACGAAAACCCCGCTAATGATGAATCGCTCAGTGCATTATCAACTGTTGTTTGTTCAAGAAAATTTTCGACAATAGAGAAATCATGTTGATTATGGGTAAGCAGGGAGGCTAGTAATCCTCCGGCGCTGTATGCCGGTGACGCGGTAGTCCATACATGGCGCTGCGGGAGGGAGGTGTTATCGCTGGGTGCGAACATATGCGAGCCTAATGCGAGGAGATGCCGTTCAGAGTTTCGCACCAACTCAGTGAATATGGCCGCATTGGCATAATCCATGATGGCTACCCAACGCATATTCCGGGATTGTGTTAATAGATCGATTATTCGTAGGGGGTTGGTTAGTAGCTCATCTGCAAATTGAAATGCCGGTAATGCGCCTTCTTGGTTGAAGCTGCTGAAACGGGTATACGCGGCTTGGGCGCCTTTGGCAAAGGCTTCGTCTATGGGGGTATTCCCCAGTAACAAGTGACAATTGCGCATATTACCGGAAGGTGTTTTGCTGGTGGATAGTGCTTGAGTGACGGTAGGAATACCGAAGGCCAACAAGGTTCCACCAGTCAGCATGCCTTTGATGAAGCTACGTCGCGTTTCATCCATGGAATGTGATCTCCTTAACGCTGTGCATCTTTGGTTGCAATGAAATCCGCCAGTTTGACTAACGATTCGTCGTCGATTTCTGAAGGACGAAAGGCCGGCATGGCCCGGTTACCATTGCGAACGACTGCACGGATATAAGCTGCGGGAAGGTCACGATGGCGAATGTGCGGTCCGACTTGGGCTTCATGACAATATGCGCAAATTTTGGCGTAAATTTCTGCGCCATCCTTCCATGCAAATCCGGGACTGTTTTTCTCATCTTGCGCTGACCATGCATTGCTTGCCGCAAAAATGACTGTGAACATGAAACCGAATAGCCAATTTTCCAATTTTGATTTTTCCATACTGATTCTCCAGTATTTCATTGAGATGATAATAAGCTGGCAGCTTGGTGCGGTTAATTCAAATGCTCATGGCTGATGGCCAACAATGAAAATCAGCATCAAAATACCATGATTCTACTGCCACAGGAAGCTTGTCACTTTTTTACCCATCACCTCCTCATTAAATACAATTTTTGCTATTGGCGTACTGGCGCAGGCGATACCGTAGCAAACATGTAAAGGCAATAAATGTTCTTCTCTCGGATGACAAAATCGGGCAAACGGTGCCTTTTCCCATTCAATCAATCGCTGTTCACGCGCTGCAGATAGAATCTCCGGATCGGTACAAGTTTCAATCAACCAGTGATCAAATCCCTTATTTTCTTTGCCGCTATCGATATCGTTCGAAAAAAATGTTTTCAAATTGTGAAATGACATGCCTGAACCGATAATCAGGATATTCCTCTCGCGTAAAAATGCAATTGCTTTTCCAAGTGCAATATGCAATCGAGGATTTAAATTTTTCAGTAATGATAACTGGAGACAAGGAATCTGGGCTTGCGGAAACATCAGTTTGAGCGGCACAAACAACCCATGATCAAAACCTTGTTGCTCATCAAGTCTCGCCGGTATGTCGCTCGCTGTTAACTGTGTACAAATATCATTCGCCAGCTCGGGATTACCCGGTGCTGCATATTGAATTTGGTAGGCCTCAGCAGGAAATCCATAGTAATCATAGATTATTCCGGGATGACTATTGCTCGTTATGGTTGCTTGTTCCTCTTCCCAGTGAGCGCTGATGACTAAAATCGCGGATGGCTCGCCCAGCTTAGTTGCTATTTCTTTTAGAAAAGCAACCATCTTTTCATGCCCTTTGTCACCAAGTATCGGTAGTGGCCCACCACCATGCGGTAAAAACAAAACGGGCGATAGCGTTTGTGAAATGTTGCTCATGATTAAAAACTTCCGCTGAAATAAAGTGCGAGCGTTTGTTAACTCAGTGTACTACCTCATCAACGAGATAGCTTGTTGGCTACTTTGGCGACATGAGTCCCCTGAAAGTGCGCTATTTTTATTTCATTGTCTGATGGCAGACGTTTGCCATCGCCACCGGCCAGCGTGCTTGCCCCATACGGTGAACCGCCGGTGATTTCACTCATGTTCATGATTTCCTGGCAGGAGTAGGGAACACCCACGATGATCATGCCATGATGGAGTAAGGTAGTATGAAACGAGGTGATTGTGGTTTCCTGGCCGCCGTGCTGAGTGCCGGTAGACGTAAATACGCTACCCACTTTGCCGATCAGTCCGCCGTTAAGCCATAAGCGGCCTGTTTGATCGAGAAAATTGCGCATTTGCGCGCACATATTGCCGAAGCGTGTAGGTGTGCCGAAAATAATGGCATCATAGTTAGTCAGCTCATCCACGGTCGCAATGGGCGCTGGCTGATCAAGCTTGGCACCAACCCTTCGCGCCACTTCCTCCGGCATGAGTTCGGGGACGCGTTTAACGGCAACTTCGGTATTCTCGACACTGCGTACACCTTCAGCTACCGCATTGGCCATGATTTCGATATGACCATACATGCTGTAATACAAAACAAGAATTTTTGTCATGGCACACCTCCGGATTGTTGGGGTTGTGAACTAAAGCTTTGCCAGAATTAGATAGTACTCGCTTTATATAATATATAAAATCAAAAATTGAGAAATGTTGTTCTTAAACTTTTCATATTTACTCCAGCTTGGTTATGCACGTAGCCGCAATGCATTGACGATCACGCTCACAGAAAATAGCGACCGCTGCCGCAGCAAAAAACGGAGATGGCAAGATGTCTCCGGAGTGCGCCAGCCCGATCAAATGACCGCCCATTTCCAGGATAAAAACGGGTGCGGTCAATATGAAGCCAACTCAGAAGCGGCGGATCCTGTCCGTCAGTTCCGCGCTCGGTCCAGTACTGAGTAATACTACCGCCGGTTCTAATGACTGCCGAAAACCGAACAGATTCCCGGCCTGGCTTGCCACATTCCCGGATGCATGGGGCAGGAGTAAATGGCGTACCCGGTTGGGGACTTGCCGGTTAGATAGGTATTGGGTTCAGCCACAAATTTGCCGTGGCAATGGGTAAAATAGAAATAGTAAGCTTGCTGATCATGTTGTTGATGTTCGTGATGATCATGCGTCATAACTTGCAGTTTTTTTAGAACGCGATAACACTGATGCCATTAATATAAACTTTTGCTGCCGATTGTATTTCTATGCTCGGGTAATCTCTGTCTTCAATCCTAAGTAAAGTGAATTAAGGCGATTGTCCAATTATTGAAGTTTGGTGTTATTGAATACTGCCTTGCGAGATATCACTTAGAGTTATATTGAGGCATGGAATCGGAATAGTCCGGCGATTGCTATCGTAACCAATTGATAAAAATATTATTGTCTTTTTCGTGCATAAAATAACCTTCCTGAAAATAACAAACAATCTCACAATACCATTGACTGAGATTGAGATTTTTGCTGTCCGCTCGCAAGGCTCCGGCGGGCAGAATGTCAACAAAGTGGCGACCGCGATTCATCTGCGATTCGATATACAGGCGTCATCATTGCCCGAACACTACAAGGACAAGCTATTGCAATTAAAGGATAGCCGCATTAGCAGCGAAGGTGTCATTATCATCAAGGCGCAGCGGTTTAACAGCCAAGTTAAGAACCGGGAAGATGCACTCAACCGCTTACGTGAAATGATTAAAAGTGTCACGATTGTACTGAAAACCCGGGTACCCACCAAGCCGACCAAAGCTTCTCAAATAAAACGCTTGGAAAGTAAATCGGTACAGAGCGAAAGAAAATCGTTCCGCAGTAAGATTGGCGAGGAATGATAAAAGCAGGAATGATGACATACGAGAGAGGGAGTCGAATGATTCTCTGTAAACCAATAAATAAGGCTATCTAATTTTTTGTGTTTTAAATTTTACCCGCTTTTTTACCCGTTTTTAGAAAAGTACCCCCCCCTTGCCGGGGTTGCTTGCAGATAACGCTTGCAAGCAATTCTCACAGACAATGAAAAAGAAGTAGTCAATATCCATAAGAAAAACTTATGAATAATTGGTAATCCATATTGAATGACTTATGCATCATCAGATCCCTTCTTCCTTGCATCGTATGCAACGATTTTAATAACATGCGCATCCTTTGGTAGTTTAAAGCCGTTTCTTTTCTCATACTCCGCCGCTGCTTCTTCAAAGGTTTGGTTGGGTGATATATAAATCAACCCCGGCACTGGTTTACGTGAACCTCCTATGCGTATTTCGAGTTGTTCCACTCGTGCTTCAAGGTTTTTGCTCATTACTTTTAGGTCTCCGTTAATTCGGCAAATAATCAATAAATGAATTTAGCGGCTTGAGTTCTTCAAGCCTAACGATTCTTTGTTCTAAGTTCCTCACTTTGTTCCTCCAATTTTTTAATACGTTCCTCGAGTTCATGATCTTTAACCATGTTTGAGATTGCTACCAGGATATAAGTCAGTCGTGTGGCATCCTGTGGGTCAACGGAACCGTGCCTTGCATCAGCATATACTTTTGCCAATTCACGCCTACAATCTTTGATGCTCGATAATCGTATTTGCTTCCTGGGGGTGGTGCTGACAGGTATCACTTCTCCTTCAATAGGTTGCTGATCATTATCGTTACCATTCTTGCTCATTTCTATCCTATTGGATTAATCCCTTATGAAGAAATTCCAGTATTGCAAATCCATCATACTTATCTTTGGGTATCAGCATCTCAAAGCTTGCCTGATTCCTTATAGCCAATGTCATAATCACGTTATCAGGATCGCTTTCGGTATCGGTCACAAATGCCCGCTGAGTTCCGGGATTCTCTGCCAGCATTCGCAATACTTTTTCCCTACGTTGTTCACGCTTCAGCTCTTGAATAATCGCCGGTTTATGCTTGCGTAACCGTTCAATCAATTCATGCGTGATTTTTTCGGCTGGTGAAAGTTCGAGGCTATCGCCATCGGTCAAGGTAACATTCAATTCTCGTTGTCTCAGATATTCGATAATTTCAGCAGCTTCCATCTTCTTATATCATTATCACATTCTTCCGGATGGGTGTTTTATCCGCAACACCGCCACAATCCTTATCTGGTGCGGGTTCTAGCGTTGCGGATCGTGTTGCGGATGAATCTTGTGGCGGATTATCCGCAACACTCAAAGCCTTGTGGTTATTGAGTCGTGGCGTTGTGGCGGATAAAGTGGCATTTCCCGGAAGGGTATGAAGGTATCGCGCAAATGTGTCTTGAAATTGCTCAAGTTCATAGCCTTTCGGAGTGTCGCTATAACCGAATCGGATTGATTTGGGTTTGATAGAATACTCAGCCAAACGCTTTGCAACCTGTCGCGGAGTGATGGGTCTACCGTGATTATAAGTTTGCCATCCGGCTTCAGGATCATCGCAGAGTGCCTGCACTAATTCAGCCGTGCGTATCCTGTTTATCTGTTTGTTCTCGAATATCTGTTGAATATCAGCCAATAATTCCGCACCTGTGGATACCACCGATTCTTTATCTTTGGTCAAAGCAAGAGCTGCTTTACGGGCAAGTTCAGGCCATTCCCCGCCTGCGACATCAGCAACAGACAACAGCGGTTCCCAGTTATCCGCAGCACGGTTATCAATACCAGCGGGCAGAATCGGCTTCGCATGAGCAATAATTGATAGATAGTCAACTTCCATTCGTGCCAGTTTTGAGCGGATTAGATCGATACTCTGTCTGTCAGCATTTCGCAATGACTGTATGCGTTCCCCGGCTATTTTTCTTCGTAATACAATCTCGATGGAACGGTTATGCAGCGTGTCTTTACTCTTGCCTATGAAGGCTATTACTTTTGCGCAGAATGTCGAGAATGCCTTGAGATCGTGATTATCTCCAACGCATCGTAATACCTTGCCGCCTCGCTTATGCCCGCTGTTTATCAGGCTGTGCCTTTCGTCGTTAGGATCACGTAACAACCAACTATCAGCATCATCTAGTAATAGCGTGGGTTGTTCTTGCTCCACTACACGAAACAAAGCAGCAATGGTCACACCTTCATTAGATAATGGACGGCGCACAAACAATTCAACGATATCTTTCACTGTAGTTTTGCCGCATTCGGATTCTGGCGCGCGAATTATCAGCAACGGTGCGAAGTGAACGGCCTCAATAAACCAGGTGAAAGCGCACCACAATGTCATTGCGATATCAGCATGTGGTGGCAAAATTGCTTGGCGATTGAATGCCGCTCTGATTTCGTTTAATACATCCGCCGGATTGATAGCCAAGTGATAGGGCTCGGTCTGTTCAACAAGAGATTGTTCACTACCATCATCTTTACGTGCTGCCTTAACCAATGCGTCTAAAGTAGCCGGTGGGGGTGTAAATAATTTTGTGTAAATGGTCATATTGCAGGAAACTGCTTATATATTTTTAGAGTAAAAATGACCACACCCAAACCCCTGCCGGCCGGCTTAATTGATAGCCTGCTGGCCGATTACAAAAAGCCAGAAGATTTAATCGGTGAGCATGGTCTTCTCAAGCAACTCACCAAAGCGTTGGTTGAACGTGCCTTGCAAGCAGAAATGGCCGATCATCTTGGTCACGATAAGCACGAAACGGTAGTCAATGCCACTGGCAATACCAGAAATGGTAAAAGCCGTAAGACCCTGAAAGGTGAATTCGGTGAGTTACCCATCGAGATCCCCCGTGACCGTGAGGGCAGCTTCGAGCCTCTGATCATTTCCAAGCATCAGACCCGCTGGGCGGGCTTTGATGACAAGATCCTCTCGCTGTATGCCCGTGGCATGACAGTGCGTGAAATCCAACAGCACCTCACTGAAATGTATGGCACAGAAGTATCGCCTACGCTCATTTCTACGGTCACTGATGGCGTAATGGATGAAGTGAAGCAGTGGCAATCCCGGCCTCTCGATGCGGTGTATCCTGTGATCTATCTCGATTGTATCCATACCAAAGTTCGTGACGCTGGTAGCGTTCGTACCAAAGCGATTTACCTGGCGATCGGCATTAACATGGAGGGCCATAAAGAAATACTGGGCTTATGGATTGCTCAGACCGAGGGTGCCAAGTTCTGGCTCAGCGTTGTCACTGAACTCAAAAATCGTGGCGTGCAAGATATCTTTATCGCCTGTGTCGATGGCTTAAAGGGCTTTCCCGAAGCGATTGAAACCATCTATCCACATGCCATTGTACAACTCTGTATCGTGCACATGGTTCGTAATAGTCTCAACTACGTCAGCTGGAATAAACGCAAGGAAGTAGCTGCTGATTTACGTTTGGTCTACAGCGCCGCCACGATTGATGAGGCTGAGCACGCGTTAGTCGGCTTTGAAGATAAATGGAACAATGCTTATCCACCGATCGCCCGATCTTGGCGCAATAACTGGCAACGCATCATTCCATTCTTCGACTACCCGCCTGAGATACGGCGCATCATTTATACCACCAATGCGATTGAGTCAGTCAATATGAGCCTACGCAAAGTCAGCAAAAACCGTGGATCGTTTCCCAACGATGAAGCCGTGATCAAATTGTTTTATTTGGCTCTCAGCAATATCGCCAAAAAATGGTCTATGCCACTAAGAGATTGGAAACCGGCACTAAACAGGTTTACTATTCAATTTAACGAAAGAATGCCTCGGCATTATTAACCACCGTTTACACAAAATCTAGGACACCCCCTAGCCGGTCGACATTTAAGCTTCCCTGCTTCCTCGTTGCGAGTTCGGTCATACTCAATCGGTGATAGTTTTGCAAGCCGTGCAATTGTTTCTTGTGTGTCATCAGCTTGACTATTAACAGCCACCATCTTAATTGCTTCGGTTTCAAGGTCACTCATTACTTGAATCTCCTTGAATAGCTGGCTGCTTCGTTAATCCGGATAACTGCCTTTGATAGAAAATCAATATCTGATTTCGGCAGTGGCTTGCCGGTCAGCATCCAGCGAGCGGCCAGTAACACAACAATCGCATCATGTTGAAGGGTGGAAAGTATTTGCCATTCGTTAAAGTACGATCGGGTTTGTGGATCATATTTGCTCTCGGTGCGCGGGAAAAGATCGGCGGGACTCAAGCCAATCGAGGCTGTGATTTCGTGAATAGAACAGCCTGCAAAACAATGCATCATGATTTGACCTTCACGGCCAACCGATACGGCTAAGCTTCTGCCTTTGCGGTCATCGTGAGACGGGCAGAATGCCAGCATACCGCCGTTATGCCGCTTGATCACTCCTTTTAAGAGTGGTGTTATTTTTGCTAGAATTTCATCGCCGCTTACAAAGCAATGCTGTTTCGATAAAGGAGCGTTCATGGTCTGGCGCTCCTTTTTTATTGCTCAATACGGTAATTGATAGGATCGGCAAGCCAGCGGTGCAACTCCGCATTATCGTAGAAGGTGCAACGAATGCCCATGCGTTCGGGCTGCGGGGCGCGGCCTTCCTTGGATAGCTGTCTGAATTTTTCGCGGCTTACCGGAATGAATTTTTTGAATTGTGAGAATCGGCTTTTGCCGGTGGCTGGTAATGTTGCGGGGGCGGGTAGTTGCGGTTTATTTGTCATGCTAGCCATCCTTGGTTGTTGGTCATGGCCTGCATTATTAAACCTACAAATCAGATTATTGCTGTGTCCGTCCGTTAGTGGCTTTTGCCATCCTTTAACAGCGCTAAACGTCTGTTATCTGTCGTTTTAATCTTTTTGTTAGCGCGGCTTTGCTTAGATATTTTTTTTCGTCATTATCACTTGTATATTCAAGGCCTTTTGTTCCAGTTATGCCGCTAAAAGGTTTTTCTTCGGACAGAGCTAATTCCTTTAATGCTAGCTAAACATTAATTGGAATTGTGTTTCCAGCATTTTCAATTGCTTTGTTTATTGCAGGGTCTAGTGAGTTTCTACGAAGTTTTTTTGTATTTGTTCTATCGGATTCAGTTTCTGGTGTTATCTTGATTGCTGATGTGTCTTTATTCGTCAAGCTGCGCTCTGCTTGATATTGACCAACAAAATCATCCAAATCTTGCTCAGGAATTAAGGCTTCATCAAGATTACAAAATAAGTTCTGCGGCAGATAACCATTATATTGCGAATCAAAATATCGGCCTGATAATTCATTATCATCAAGTGTTCGGGGATCGCGGTTACTTGCCCAAACATCTACTACTTCAATTAGAGTCACTTCGCCAAACTGAATTTCTCCGCCTTCCGGTGTGATCCGCTTACAAGGAATCTGGATATAACCCGAAAATTTATAATCATCAATAGATTGAAGCTTGTTCGTGCCTTTATCCCGATTAAATTTGTAAAGCGTGCCATTGAACCACATGCATAAGCGAATCTTTCCTTTTTTTGCATTAAGAAGTACATCTTTGACATTTTTCTTTTTGCCGGTCTTTGAAGCTATAAATTCTGCGGCCTCTGCAATGGTGTAATAATCTCCGCTCAATATCACGCTCCTTGACATGCCCTTTAATTTGAAACCACCCCGGCAGGGTAAGGATTGTCCTGTTTTTGTCCCGTCGGGCTAGGGGTGGTTAAAACAATCAGGTTTAAACTTGCTTTAATTGCCAGAAAATAACAATTCCTCGGCTTCGGCAATCGATGTCATTGCCGCGTCAACCGCGGCTGATAGTGACCCTCTACAAAGCCCTCCTGTGGAATCGCCCCCAGAATTTTCCAGTGTGAAGATAAGATCCAACATACCATGTGCGCGTGTAAGTAAAATACTAGCTTGATCATATGAGTCGGTATCTATTTCGATGGTTTTCTTAGTATCGGTAATCTCTCTTTGCTGCTCAGCGTTCAGAGGCAAACCATTTTTGATATTTTTATATCGTATTTTTAAAGCCTCGGACAGAATTAACGCGGTCTCGTAGGGCGTGGTATTTGTAAAGCCATCGCCGTTTTCGTCATTAACAGCCCACTTATACTGATCTGCGTCAGCGCAATACCAAACACCAAACGGATTTTCATTGTACGGGTATTGCTCTGCTAATTGCTCGGGTGTTGCGTTGTTTGCTGCTGTAGAATCTTTGTCAGCCATGATTCAAACTCCTTTTAAGTTTGCGTTGTGGTTAGGGGCTGTCATGTGTTCCTGCACTTGATAACCCCGCTTATGCCTGAATCCGTCAGGCGGCGGCAAAACTCTTTATGCGGCTTTGAATGGCAATACTTCCGCCCCGGCTTTCAGCTTATCCAAATAATCCGCCCATGCCTGCATCATGCGTGCCCGTGGTTCCAAGTAAAGCGCATGGTTGTATGCCGCGCTTACTGCATCGCGTTGAGTGTGTGCAAGCTGCAATTCGATATGATCATGATTGAATCCTTGTTCGTGAAGGATCGTCGATGCTATACCCCTGAAGCCGTGGCCAGTCATGCGGGAGTGATACCCCAGCCGGTAAAGGGCGTAAAGAATCGTGTTATTGCTCATCGATTTGCCGTCTCTTCGTTCGCTTGGAAACAATAGAACATCATCAGCCGCCATCTTGCGGATTTCTTCCAGTACCGCTAAAGCCTGATCGGATAGGGGGACAATATGCGGGGTTTTCATCTTCATGCGTTCTGCCGGTATGCGCCATTCACGCTTGATCAATTCGATTTCATCCCATCGCGCACCAATCAATTCACCAGTTCTAACGAACGTTAAAGCCATCAATTGCATCGCTAGGCGGGTGAGGTGCCCGTCGTAACCATCGATCTTGCGCAATAATTCGGGTAATTCTTTTTCACTCAGGCGGGCGTGATTGTTTTTCTTGGCGGGTTTCAATACATCGGAAGGCTTTATGTCTGCGGCTGGATTACGTTCCGCCAGCCCATGCGCCACGGCATAGCGCATAACTTGCCCGCATAGAGTTAATACTCGCTTTGCTTATCCAGTGCGCCGCGTGATTCAACCTTGCGAATCATCGCTATTAACTGCGCGGCTGTAATGTCATTAACCGGTTTTGCACCAATAACCGTGAATATATCCGCTTCCATGCGCCGGATCGTGTAGCCTGCATGACGTTCGTTTTTATCGTGCTTCCAGTGATTCCACCATTGGCGCGCTACTAATTCAAAGCTGTTCTCCGCTGCAATGGCTGCCTGCCGTTTCTGTTCTTTGCGGTTTTCTGAGGGATCGATACCTTGCGCCAGTAATTGCTTGAAGCGGGCGTGTTCCAGTCTTGCAGCCGCTAGCGACACGGCGGGATAGAAGCCAAGGGAAAGCATATTTTCATTTTCGTTAAAGTAATAACGCATCCGCCATGCTTTCTGACCGTTTGGCTGTATCAGCAAAACAAGTCCTTTACCATCGGCTAGGTTGTAACGCTTATCCTTCGGTTTTGCTGCTTTGATGATTGAATCGGTAAGCTTCATGCAACCCCCTGAATACCGAAGAACAAAACAAAAAACGGGTAACAAAAATACGGGTAAATTTTTACTCGCTTTTTTACCCGCTTTTCGATAATGTTACCCGCTTTAATCAGGGTTGCCAAGGATTGGCAAAATTACCGTAATATTGTTTATTCTAAAGGGATTTATTGGTGTTTCTGGGCAACGTTTGGAACATCTTTGGCGGAGAGAGAGGGATTCGAACCCTCGATAAGCTTTTTGAGCCTATACTCCCTTAGCAGGGGAGCGCCTTCGACCACTCGGCCATCTCTCCGGTAATGACTACACTATGATGATTTTCCCGAAAATCAGCATTATCGATTGCTTAAAGCGCTTGCTCAAGATCGAATGCTTTATGTAGAACCCTGACAGCCAGTTCCATATACTTTTCATCGACAACCACGGATACTTTGATTTCCGAGGTGGCGATCATCTGGATGTTAATGCCTTCTTCCGCCAAAACCCGGAACATCTTGCTGGCGATACCTGCGTGTGAGCGCATACCAACACCGACCACCGATACTTTCGCGATTCTATCACCTCCGAGTACATCACGGGCGCCAATATGCGGTTGGATTTTTTCTCGCAGGATGTTCATGGTGTTTTTAAATTCATTCCGGTGAACCGTAAATGAAAAGTCCGTCAAACCGTCATGACCCACGTTTTGGATAATCATATCGACATCGATATTGGCATCGGCCACGGGTCCGAGAATCTGATAAGCGATGCCGGGATGATCGGGAACGCCCAATACGGTAATTTTCGCTTCATCTCGATTGAATGCGATACCTGAAATGACAGCTTGTTCCATATTCTCATCTTCCTCAAAAGTAATCAGCGTGCCTTGGCCTTCTTCCTCAAAGCTGGATAGCACTCTCAGCTTAACTTTATATTTTCCTGCAAATTCGACCGACCTTAATTGCAGTACCTTTGAGCCAAGACTTGCCATTTCCAGCATTTCTTCAAAGGTTATCGTGTTCAGTCTTCTGGCTTCCGCAACGACGCGAGGATCCGTCGTATAAATTCCGTCCACATCCGTGTAGATCTGGCATTCATCGGCCTTCAGGGCGGCTGCTAATGCAACCCCTGTGGTGTCCGATCCGCCACGGCCCAGCGTGGTGATGCTTCCTTTCTCGTCCGCGCCCTGAAATCCGGCTACTACGACGACATATCCGGCATCCAGATCAGCACGGATTTTTGCTTCGTCGATGCTTAAGATACGCGCTTTGGTGTGCGTGCTATCGGTCAGAATCTTAACTTGCGGCCCGGTATAGCTTTTTGCCTTAACGTTAAGTTCCATCAATGCCATTGCCAATAGCGCGATCGAAACCTGTTCACCGGTAGAAATCATAACGTCCAATTCACGTGGACTGGGGTTTTCCTGTACTTCATGAGCTAACGCAATCAGCCGGTTGGTTTCGCCGCTCATGGCCGAAACGACAACGACAATTTGGTGTCCTTGCGAGTGAAATTTCGCGACCCGGCGCGCAACGTTCTTTATTCGCTCGGTACTACCGACTGAGGTACCGCCATATTTTTGTACGTAAAAAGCCACGAATTAATAATCCGCTAAATTTCAGAATTGGGAAACCGCGTAATTCTACACATTTCACTGCTAGAAAACCAGATTGCGCTGCTTTTAAAAAAGGTAGCGTATTGTTTTTCCATCCTGCTGTGCGGATGCGTACAGCAATGAGTATTTATTTGTACTTCAGGTTTATTCAAGATTGATCAACTATTGGATAATCCTTCCAGAATATTTCTTACGGGATGCTACTCTGGAAGGATATAAATGAAGTAACTGAAATACTTAACTATGATCTGGGTTTGTTTGCTGGATTGCGAAGGAGAACCCATTTCGATAGCTTTGAGAGTACTGAAATGATGAATCAGCCCAGTCTCTCAGTGGCCGCGATTTTAAATGAAAACGGTATTTTGTCAAGACTGACCGGCGCTCCGCAATCATCATCGTCTTATAAAGCAGGGTTGCCGCGCAGTTTTCTTAACAGAACGGATTGCAGTTCGCTATTCACCCAGGCTTTTTGAGGGATTGCCCACAGTTTGCCGTGCGCGAAGCCTTTGCACTGCAACGCATTTTCTTCCGGCATGAGGACAATATCAGCATCCGTGAAATGAATGTCTTCCGTTTTAAAGCGGTGATTTTCTGGATGTGAATGCAACTCCGCGTTGAGACCTGTTTTCTGCATAAGCTCATAAAGCCAATGAACATTGTCGGCATCAGTAACAATCCGGATTGATGCATTTCCGAAATCGGCAATAGTTTTGCGCTGTTGCGGATCGAGCACAAGATAAGCGGTT
This sequence comes from Nitrosomonas sp. Is24, assembly GCF_033063335.1. Classification (NCBI taxonomy): domain Bacteria; kingdom Pseudomonadati; phylum Pseudomonadota; class Betaproteobacteria; order Nitrosomonadales; family Nitrosomonadaceae; genus Nitrosomonas; species Nitrosomonas sp. Is24. The sequence goes on from NZ_JAWJZG010000001.1 coordinate 1,247,117, forward strand.
TCGTTTACCAGCTTCATATTGTAGATTTTATTCTGCTGATTCGGATCAATATAATGATTCTGCAAGTTATTGGCTACAAGAATGCTGGATTTTTCCAGATCTTTCAGGACACTGCGCAAAGGGCCGGCAGGCAGCAACATCCCATTGCCAAAGCTCTGCTCGTTAAAATCAATGGCAATGACTTCAATGTCGCGTTCCAGGCGATGGTATTGCAAACCATCGTTGCTGATGATGATGTTGCATTCGGGATACGCAGTGAGCAGCGCTTGCGCAGCGGCAATTCGATCGTTGCCCATCCAGACTGGACAGGATTTTCCCCATAATTGCGCTAATAAAAATGCTTTTCCGTTATTGGTAGAAGTGACTGCGGCCGGTGGTCCGGCATTGTCCGAGCTACCTTGTGTGACGATTCCAGGGTGAAAGCCATGCGCCAGTAATAAATCGACGAGCCAAAGCAGCAGCGGTGTTTTTCCGCCATCGTCCATACTGATGCTGTCGACAATGATCACGGGAACCGGCAGTTTGATCGACGGAAAAATATCCAACCAGTAGCATAATTTTTTTCCGGCCAGGAAAAAACGGTACAGAACACTCAAGGGCCACAAAACAAAGTGTAACGGGGTGATGCGATGCCAATACAGCGCCGATAATTTCATATTTTGCATTCAGATGAGGTATGGATTACGGTATGCATAGTACATGCGATTCCAATCGTTATCCATCATGCGGCTGGATGAACAAAAATTTTTATCTGATCTATATCCAGCCTCTAAGAATTGTGTGAATATTCGCCATCATAAATTTCATTTTTTGTTTCGGTTTGCGCAGCAATAATGTAATCCATGCGTGTCTGACACTTAATTTACAAGAGCAAAAGAACCATGAATATATCGGTAAACCGGCTGCTTGTTCCCACACTGTCGGGAGATGGCCAATCTAAAAAGCCGCATCACATTGCGTACACCGATTGGGGGGATCCGCGCAATCCGCATGTTGTCGTCTGTGTGCATGGTTTGTCACGTAATTGCCGTGATTTCGATTATCTTGCGAAGGTACTGCAAGCGGATTGCCGGGTGATTTGCGTCGATGTCGTAGGGCGCGGTCAGAGCGATTGGCTTGAACACGCGCATGATTACGATTACTACCCGTTGTATCTATCCGACGCGATGTCGCTGATAGCGCATATCCAATCGCAGTATCAAGAAAAAATCACCTTGGACTGGGTGGGTATTTCCATGGGCGGGCTGATCGGCATGATCCTGGCGATACAACCGGACCAGCCGGTTACGATCCATAAATTGATCTTGAGCGATATCGGTCCGTTGATTCCTGCCGTTGCGTTGAAAAGGATTGCCGATTATGTCGGTAAAGATCCGCGTTTCAATAGTTTTGAAGAATTCAAGCAGTACATGCAGGTGATTTCAGTGTCGTTTGGTCCTCTGACCGAAGCGCAGTGGAAGCATATGGCGGTTCATAGTGTCCGCGAGTATCCGGACGGTACTTGCGGCTTCCGCTATGACCCGAGGATTGCCGTCAGTTTCAAAGAACATAAAATCACCGATATCGATTTGTGGGCGCAATGGGATCAGTTGGCGGTGCCAACGTTGGTGCTGCGCGGCGTTGAATCGGACATTTTATCCGCTGAAACGGCGGCGCAAATGCAGTTGCGCGGCGCAAAAGCCCAAATCGTCGAATTACCCGGCATCGGCCATGCGCCGATGCTCATGGATGACCATCAGATAAAAATCGTACGGGATTTCATTTTGAAATAGCCTGCTGCTGTTATGACAGTTCAATGATCTCCAACAAGGCCGGAGATCATTGAACTGAATTTCTTTAGCGCCGCATTTTTTGCGGCACTTACCCGGAACGAAAGAAAACATCCATCGTACCGGATTCCTCGTCATCTTCAATTTCTTTTCGCACATCAATCGCAGTTGCTTGAATCGAATTGTTTAATGTCTATTTCCCCTTAAGAAATTTTGTTTTTGCTTATTGATAAGCATTCCGGGGAATAGATGAATCAACGCTGTGACAAATTGCCGCGCGGCAATTTGTCACATTCCCAACACCGTTTGTTTAATTTAAATTCCGCCAGAATTAATTGCAACGAAGGGTTTGAAAGGACGTGCGCGCGCAAAGCACTGCCAATCCATTTTGACTGACCAGAACAACTACCCAGTCCGGCAATCGATTGCATTGAAGCCGATCAGTCGCTACCCATCTGCAAAAAGACGCCATAAACCGGCCATGAAATCATAATAACTAAAGGAGACAAGGAATTATGTTGACGATACACGCTAAATTGGTTGAAGCCATGATCACTCAAGCACTGAATGATCATCCGGTAGAAACCTGTGGCATCATCGCCGGTCCTGCGGGATCCAATTGGCCGCTGCGTCTGATTCCTATGCGTAATGCCGCGCAATCGGACAATTTCTTTATGTTTGACCCGCAACAGCAATTGCAAGTCTGGAAAGAAATGAGCGCGCGTTGCGAGGAGCCGGTCGTTATTTACCACTCCCACACCAGCAGCCCAGCTTATCCGAGACGCAGCGACGTCGAGTTGGCTACCGAGCCGCAGGCGCATTACGTGATCATTCCTACCCAGCATCTTTATCAAGAGGAGATCCGCAGTTTTCGCATTGCCGATCAAATGGTGATCGAGGAAAGGGTGCGGATCGTGCGGCAATATCAACCCGAGCTCGAATTACAGATGGTCGCTTAAGTGCGGATCGATCCTGACAACGTAATACGCGTTTTCCTATCGCTGAAAATATTCGAGCAGGTGCAGAAATGCCAATCACGGTAATTATTCCAACGCTATTAAGACCCTTGATGAATCAGCAAAAGCATATCGCGATCGAAGGCGTTAAGGTTTCCGAAGTCATTGAGCAGATGGAGCAGCAGTATCCGGGGATCAGAGCGAAATTGATTTTCGACGGCAGCGCGTATCGTTTCATCAATATCTATGTCAACGATAACGATATCCGCTTGCATGACGGCTTGGCAACCAATCTGCAGGATGGCGATATCGTGACTATCTTGCCTGCACTGACGGCAGGCTAAAAGAATTTCTCGCGGCATATACCATGCACTTAACCGGAATATTTGCAGCACTTTTGCCATGACATTGCCTTTTAGAGAAAGATTTATATCTATACCTCATAACGAGGCTGATCCATTGCTCAGTTCCAAAGAAATGATTGAGGTGCTGGAATTGATGTTTCGCCGCATGGATGCGATCAATGCGATTTGCGCAACCGATTTTCCATTGTATTCGTCGAAGAATACCAATGCCTGGACTGTTTCCTCCGGCGGTTCCTGGATGGGCGGTTTCTGGGGAGCGTGCTGGTGGTTGCGGGCAAAATTAACCGAATCGGTCAGCGATCAACAGAATGCTGCCGATATTTGCCAGCGCCTGGCCGGAAAAATTCCTGTCGATTCGGGATATCGCAGTTTGATTTCCTGGTATGGCGCAGCCTTGGGGGAAATCTGGTTCCGCGATACGCAAGCGCGCCCTGACCCGGAAATCCATTACCGCGCTCGCACTCAGTTTCAATCCGAAATTAAATTGCATTCCGCTGGGTGCTGCGATGGGCGCAGTTTCCACTGGTTATCAGTCGATCGCGATCGATAATTTTGCTGCGCTGCTTCAGCTCCTGACCAGCGGCGAACAAAATCTCCATTACTACATGGCACAGCATCATACCGAGACGATGTTGACGGCGTGCCGCCGCCATAATGGCGCATTCCATGCCAGCGCGTTTTTTGACGGCAGGGGGTTTCAGCCGGACGATCAAGCGGGCACATGGTCACGCGGTCAATCCTGGGCGATGCTAGGATTAACCCGGGCAGCGGCTGTGTGGGGTGAACCGTATTTGACGCATGCCAAAACGGCCTGTGAGTATTGGCAGTATTCCCGCCCGGATTCCTTGCCGCCTAACCGGCTCGGCCAATTGGTGTCGTGCGATGATCCTTCCGCTGCCGTCATCGCATCGATTGCGATGCTTTCCCTGGCGCGTTTGCTGCCCGAAGGCGAATATTGGCGCGCTTACGCGCATCGTCAGATCAGTGTAATCATCCGCAGCCAGTATTTCATCGGATTTCAGCAAGATACCGGATACAGTGAAAATCAGAAAAATAGCTCAACCGGCGTTTTCTGGGGGTGTTGCTACAAAACCGGGCAGAACGAAGAAGAATTGGTGGAATCGGTGTGGGGTAATTTTTTCCTGATGGCCGCGCTCGCCGCGCTGACGGGTTTTATCGAACCCGGTCATTGTTAGATTGCGAACATGCTTGATCTCTTGAAGAGAAGAGGAAAACCAATGTCACCACACATCACGGCGGGTAAAAGCACGGATTATGGGTATCGCATACGAAATTTTTGCCTTGATGTTCATTCTTTCCTGTCGTGATCACCGGTGGCCGTATTATCGTTAACTATTTTATTTTTGTAATTTAATACAATGCTTTAGATAATCTGCATTGCTTGCATATTCAGAGTTTGTGCTCTTGACGTTATTTTTACGTTCAGGAAAAGGATCTTTTTGTCTTGTAAAAGTAAACGTAACTCATTGTAACTGCGACAATTTACCGCATTGACCCTTAACTGTGTTTGATCAATACTGCGCGTACGTTGGCCAACGCTGCAGGTGTGAAATCTTTTCTCGCCTATTCATAATCAAATAAGAAATTAGGGTCATTTATGAAAGAGACATTCGTTAAAAGTACATTGAAATATGCATTGTTATTGGCGGGTTTGACATCATTGCCTGCCATGGCACATATCGGCTATGGTGGCCGCGATTTTGGTTCGTTCACGGGCACTTCGGCAGCATCTTCAACCATTACGAACCAGGCTGTTACAGGCTTGCACGGCTGGATTGACGGAACGGATGCGGATTGGGGTGATTCCCATCGGCTCAGAGCATACCGTTTCCACTTGGATAACGACGCCGATGTCAAAATTGCATTCCAGGAACAAGCCTTTGTTACTTCGGCTGGCGCCTCGGTTGCGGCCGGTATTCTGCCAGGATTTTCTGTCTATCGCGGGCTTGCGCATACTGCACCATTCGCGGCGGATTACGATTTTGCAACAGGCTCGGTCGCTATCCGTGATGCTGTGGGCGGTGTTGGTTTGACAGAAGGTTCGTTCAGATCATTGACGGACTGGAGCATTACTAACGACAACACTGATCCGGCTAGTGCTTTCACTTATGTCGGTCATGCGTATGACGGTAGCGTCGACTATGGCACCGGTGTTATCGCTGGTGGTGATGGTTTAGCGGATCATTTCGTATCAGGAGTCTTCCATTTGACAGCCGGTGACTATTCCATTTTTGTTGGCGGTACGGATTATTTTAGTTCAGCTACCCCATTTCCTTCATTAGGTGTGACAGGTGTCGTGTCCGTGGTGCCGGAACCTGAAACCTATGCCATGTTGCTGGCAGGCCTTGGCTTGATCGGTTTCAGCGCAAGCCGCCGCCGTAAACTCTAATCGGAGTTGATTCTATAGCCAACTACTCCTGGCTATTGGTACTGCACAGCCCCGTATCACGCGAATTCTACCTCTTCGGCGTGATACGGGGCTGCCGTTTGTGCTGAATCAATTTCATCCATACTGGATTAAAATGACAAATATAAATTTCAGTTTTAACAAAAAGATAACCATTGCGCTGATTCTTTGGCACAGGATCAGTTTCAACGCATTCGGTCATGATGGAGAAGATCACGGCGGTTCGGTTACGTTAGCGCCCGGTCTGCCGGAATGCCAAATACTGGCAGCCGCCCGGTTGTTCGACGGCGTCAATTTTCCGCAAGACAATATGGCGGTGCTGATTGAAGGCGATAAGATCAAGCGCATTGGGGCTTTGACCGAGTTGAGCGGGTCCTGTGCCAATCAGATTAATTTAGGGGATGCGACTATTCTGCCGGGATTTATCGAGTCGCACGCGCATATTACATTCCAGAGTGTTAATAAAAATGCTGTGTTGGAACACGGTGTAACGACCGTTCAGGATACCGGCGGTCCATTGCAGGCTAAGGAAGGCGGTGATGGGACGCTGCGGCTGTTAAACACCGGTCTGATTATTCAAGCGGCCGGTGGTTATCCGCTAAATGTTTTCGGCGGTGGCGGTGGCGATGGCGGTTATGACAAAATCGGTATTCCAGTCGCATCCACGACCGAAGCCGAAAAAGTGATCACGGATCTGATTGCCGGTTGAGCTACTGCAATCAAAATGGCACTGGAACCGGGAGGCGAAACCGGTGCGCCCTGGATAGCAACCACACGATGGCCCGGTACCTGTTACGCCCTGGCCGATATTATCGCAAGATATCGCTAATGCCATTGTGGCCAAAGCGCATGCATTGGGTAAACGTGTTCTCGTGCATGCCGGTGAGAATACCGGTTTTGAGCGGGCGCTTAATGCAGGCGTTGATGAATTTGCGCATATTCCTTGTGGCGAAATCAGGGAAGATTTACTGCAGCGCGCGGTGGACCAAGGGGTTACGTTCGTCACTACCATTGATACGCTGGCAGCTTGTGTGAACACGGCCACCGGCAAGGGTATTCACTCCAATACCATGAGCCTGGCCAGTAAAGGCGCGAAATTTATCTATGGCTCGGAGATTGGCCATGACAATGTGCCTTGGGGGATCAACGGGGAAGAGCTGCATATGATCTTGCATTTAACCAGTGGGGAATCGATCGATTTTGCCGACGTGGTCAATGTCATTAAAGCGGCCACATCAAAAGCGGGTGAGCATTTGGGTCTGGCGCCGCTAGGAACATTGGTGGCGGGTGCCCCGGCCGATGTGATTGCGGTAAAAGGTAATCCATTTCAGAAATTCAAACTGCTGGAATATCCGCAATTGGTGATTTCCGGCGGACGCACGATTGTGAGTAAATTCATTAACCAATCATCCCCGGCAAGTATTGAATGTTTTCTGACTTGGGCGGAAGGGAAATACCCGGAATTATTATCGCCCGCTGGCCAGACAACAGTGGTTTCAAGTCTCTACAGTTACCGTTATTATCCAGTCACGCAAGTGTATGCAGGCATTTCTTCGGCGGATAATCATGTTTATTTCATGAAGCAAACGGATGGGCTATTGCGTAGCGAGGGGCCGCTGGTAAATTGGCTTCCGGTATCCGGTTGCCAGTAAATTATCATTCAATAACTGCACTTCTAAACAACAACGGCAACCCATGGGTTGCCGTTGTTGTTTTAACCTGATTGAAACTAACTCAGAAGCGGAAATTGTATTGAACGTAGAAAAGATCAGGAGAGGTTCCCGGTCTTTGCTTATCCAGGAATTCACCGCGCCACAATTTTGAGTAGCCCAGTAACACGTCCTGATGACGGCTCATATGGAGATTTAAACGGAAATCAATTTCATCGCCGATATGACTGCCGGATTGGCCTGTGACGTCCCGCAATGTTGCCTGACCGGCAGCGTTGTATAAGTAATCACGGTTATTCGCCAAGTAGAAGCGATGATATTGCGTGATGAACGTTATCCAAGGCATCGGATGCATGGTGAACTGCGCATTGAAGTCATGCACGTTCTGACGTCCGACACGATCCAGGAAACCGAGATAGTAGTGACCGAATGGGAACAGCTGATTAAACGTATTGCTTCTGCCGTCTTTGGAATTGCCGTCGCCGGATGCAAAATCATAGCGTAGCCAGCCTTGCGGGTTCATCGGAAGCGGTAAACGGTAACCTACGCCGGTTGCCACAGCGAAAGCGGATACGTCCAGATTGGAGCGTTGACCGAACTGATACATACCTTCCAATTCATACAGCAGATTATCAAAGTTACCTGCCAAGCGGCCACCGAGCGTATGGGTATCGGCATTGCCTTGCAGAATATTTCCCGCTAGTAAATTAGCAGCGGAAACGTTGCGATCATTGATTAGACTAAGGAAGTAAAGATCGATTAAGTGACCTGGTTTCGGTTTATTGGTAGCCCACAAGCCAAAGAAGTTCTGTTGTGTATCCCAGTTATCGACGTTCCCTTTCTCAATGACCATCGGACGCATCCAGAATGCATCCACATCCCATTCCGCCGTGCGCCAGAACGTTTTCACACCTTGGAATGTTCTACGTGTGTTGACCCAATCCAATGTGGAAATCAAGCGTTGCGAACCATACATCATCTCTTGACGGCCCACACGGATATACGCCGGTCCATTATTGATATTGGCCAGCTTGATATCGGTAAACATATTCAATATGTCAGCATGATTTCTATCCGTTGCAAGCGGTGGCAACTCGGAACCAAAGGCGCGGGCATCAATGAGCTCGGCAAATAACCGCACTTTGTCGCGATACCATAAATCCGCATGAACCCTGGTGCGTATCAAGTGGAAGTCATTATTGGTACCCGCAGCATTCAAACGGCTGTCCGTTTCGTGAATATAGCGATACCAGAAGTTACCACCCAGTGACAATAACCAGTCATCGCCGAGATTCATTCTCTTAACCGGATCGAATATGTCTTTTTCGTGTCCCGGTGTGGCTAGATAACGAAAGTCAATGTCGTACGACGGTGTGGTTAATAACGCAAACGGCGCATAAGGGGCAACGGGCGGTTTTTCACGCTTGTTACCGGTTACCAAATCCCACAGTGAGAAGTAGCCAGGAGCGGCAGGCGGTAACAGAAACAAGCCTGGACGTGACGGAGCAGAGACGGCCGGTACTTTGGCCATGTCAAATTTACCGTCAGCAACTTTCGGTGCCTCGGCCGCTTTGGGCACTTCAGCAGCTTTGGGTGCATCCAAAGCTTTAGGAGCAGACGCGGGCGGATTTGCATACACCGACAGCGGCACTCCCATACTCAGCATGCATACACCAAGTTTAAGTAACCATCGCTGCATGCTTCCTGCCATAGCAAGTTTTCGCTTACGAGTGGCAAATGCAGAGAAAGTGAAGAATCTCGAGTTATTCATTAATAAGCTCCGTTGTTAATAATCCGGGTTGGTAATCAAATGGAATCATATGATTGGTATCAGAAAATTGTAAATATTATACCGCAGGCTACCGGTCTTTATGGCATGACATCGCCAAGGGCGGCCAATTAGGGTGTCGTATTATAAATAGCTGCAATGTATGGAGAAGTGGGGAAATAATACGTTAAAACAATGCTTTTCCCTTATTGATAAAGTAATTGATAGATTTCAGTCAATTACGTGGTGAAATGATGGTCAAATAACTGATTGATTTTAGTGGAATTGATTGAATATTGTTTTGTTGTAAATCAACAACATAGGGTGCTATATAACCCTGTTTTAGACTGGGTTTCTAAAGTAATTCATCGCACTATTGGCTGATTTTGACGGCGTACCCCGTGCGTTGAATTTGCTCGCCGAATTGTGATAACCAAGCATCGTAAATTTTAGAAAGACGAGATGCTTCCGGCTGTAGCGACGGGCGTGCGATGCCATACAATAAAACGCCTTGGACCGGAATTTTATCGTGGCTCAGTTGTTGCAAAAAACTTAAATAAGCGGCAGTTTCTTCATCCGAGGGCGGCATGCCGTCCAGCTGAAAAACGCAAGTTTGTAACCAAGTCGGACAGAGTAAAGCCGCTATCCGTAAATGATCCTGGATTTTTCTCAGGCTGATCGATGTGTTGTTGATGCGCTGTCTTTCCTTGCTTGAGGCGCGATCGAACTTGAACCAGACTTCTCCATTCAGTTCTCCCATGCGCTTCAAACCGGCTTGTACGGTTGGGCGGTGAATCAAGCTGCCATTGGTGATGAGCACGATTTTTAACGCTGCCGGTAATGCGAAATCATTTTTGACGCGACCGATCAATTCGATCACCTGCTCGAATTCTTTCGCGCTTGTCGGCTCACCGTTACCGGATAAAGCGATATCGTGAATTTTTCTGGCTTCAAGCGGTACATGCTGCTGCATGTAATCTCCCGCTATCAGTTCGTGCAGAAATGATCGTAATTCGATCTCCAGCCGGTTCAGATCGATGCGCGGCGCGGAACCGCGTTTCAGATCAGGCACTTGGCAATAGACGCAGCGCCAGTTGCAGGCATTGTTCGGATTCAGATTAATGCCGATCGAGACACCACCGGCGCGGCGCGAAATCACCGGGTACACGTAGGTGAGTCCCGCGCTGTCGCGGCTGTGATCGGTCGTATTCAATAGTTTAGAGTTTGCTCGCAATGTTACAATTCCATATATTCATTTTGCTTCTCAATTGTACGTATGTTCATTACTCGCAGGCTGGAATTTGACGCAGGTCACCGCATTTCAACGCATAACAGCCAATGCCGCCATCTGCACGGCCACCGTTACTGTATCGAGATTACGCTATCTGGCAACATTATCGCTGACGAAGGTGTCGCGCAGCAAGGCATGGTGATGGATTACTCCGAAGTCAAACGCATTGCCAAATCGGTACTGGTCGATCAGTGGGATCATGCCTTCTTAGTGTATTCCGGCGATACGAAAGTTTTACAATTTTTGCAATCGATCGAAGATCATAAAACCGTTGTGCTGGATGTGCAGCCCACCGCGGAAAATCTGGCGCTGATTGCGTTTAATATTCTGGATGGAGCCTATCAGGATAGCTATGGCAATCATCTGCAACTCGAGCAGGTGCGTCTGTACGAAACACCGAACTGCTGGGCCGACGCGGTGCGTGGCCCGGTATAATTTTCAGAGACTCATTATTGTTATGTTTATCGATTCACATTGTCATCTCGACTTTCCTGATCTGGCCAAAGATCTGGATCAATTATTACTGAACATGCAGGACAACCACGTTACGCACGCGCTCTGCGTCAGCGTCGATTTGCCGAACTTTCCACGGGTGCGCGCCTTGGCGGAAGCACACGAGAATCTATTCGCATCCGTCGGTGTTCATCCGGATTATGAAGATCAGATCGAACCGTCAGCCGAGCAAATCGCCGAACTGGCTAATCATCCGAAAGTCATCGCCATCGGTGAAACCGGTCTGGATTATTTCCGCCTGCAGGGCGATCTGGAATGGCAGCGGGAACGCTTCCGCCAGCACATTCGCGCGGCACGTAAGGTGAATAAACCGCTGATCATTCATACCCGCTCCGCTGCCGCCGATACGCTGCGGATCATGCAAGAAGAGGGTGCCGATCAGGTGGGCGGCGTGATGCACTGTTTTACCGAAAGCTGGGAAGTTGCGCAGCAAGCGATTGCGCTGAATTTTTACATTTCATTTTCCGGCATCGTGACGTTCAAAAATGCCGTGGCATTAAAAGAAGTTGCCAAGAACATTCAATTGGATAGAATGCTGATTGAAACCGATTCGCCCTATCTGGCCCCGGTGCCGTTTCGCGGCAAACAGAATCAGCCGGCATTCGTGCGGCACGTGGCGGAAGAAATCGCGCGTTTGCGGAATGCGGATCTGGAAGATATTGCAACTGCAACCACGGATAATTTTTTTAATCTATTCAAACCACCTAAATATGGCATACCTGCTTAAATCGCATTGGTTATCGATATGTGCTGTAGTGCTGCTCTCTTACCTGCCACTTCATGCGGCTGCGGGTATTCAGGAAGATTTCATGTGGGCGGTGGAAAAGGGAAATTTATCCGAAGTTTCCCGGTTATTGGAAAAAGGTGCCAATCCGGATCTGGCGAACCGCGATGGCTATACGCCCTTAATGATCGCGGCCAAGGATAAAAATTTGGACATGGCACGAGTGCTGATCGCTGCCGGTGCGCAATTGGATATCCGCAACCGCTACGGCGAAACGGCGATTATGCTGGCCAGCTATCATGGCCTGACCGAATTGGTGCGGTTGTTTTACATCAAAGGCGCCGAGATCAATCATAGCGGCTGGAATCCATTAACCTACGCCGCTTACGGCGGGCATTTGGACACCATCCGGTTACTGCTGTCCGGTGGCGCTGCTATTAACTCGATTACCGACAATGGCTCGACTGCATTGATGATGGCGGTCAGGGGCAATCATTTTGATGCGGTTTCATTGTTGCTCGACCAGGGCGCCGACCCAGCGATCAAAAATGAGCATGGCGACAATGCCCTGGCCTGGGCGGAAAAATACAATCACCCGGATATGGTCAAGTTTCTTAAGAACCGCGAAGTGGCGAAATAAATTGAACGCAAAAGCAGCTATCCGGCCGGTAATTTGACCATGCAAACGCTGCAAGGAAAAGTCGCCATTGTAACCGGCTCGGGACGCGGGATCGGTGCGGAGATAGCGCTGACATTAGCCAAGGCGGGCGCAAAAGTCATCGTCAATTATGCGCAAAACCAAGCCGCTGCGGACCGCGTATGCGCCGCCATTACCGCAACCGGTGGCGAATGCCTGGCGGTGCAGGCCGATGTCAGCGATCCGGCTGCGGTGCAGCAGCTCTTCACAGCTGCAATCGAACGTTTCCAGCACATCGACATTCTCGTCAATAACGCCGGTATCCTGGTGTTCAAGGAAATCGCGGAAATCAGCGACGACGAATTCGATCGCATCGTCGATATCAATTTCAAAAGTGTTTTTTATACGTTGCGCGAAGCGGCGCTAAAGCTGGCGGATCACGGGCGCGTGGTCACTATTTCCAGTACCGTGACGCGCTTGATGCTGCCTAAATACGGCGCGTATGCTGCGACCAAAGCGGCTGTTGAGCAACTGACGCGGATTTTTGCGCGCGAAGCGGGAAAGCGCGGTATTACTGCAAACATCGTCTCACCCGGACCGGTCGATACGGAACTGTTCCGCAGCGGTAAAACTCCGGCGGATATCGAACGCATGGCCGCGATGGTGGCATTGGGAAGGCTGGGCGCGACCGATGATATTGCGCAAGTGGTGTTGTTTTTGGTCAGCGATGAAGCCCGCTGGATCACGGGACAGAATATTGGCGTCAACGGTGGAATTATTTAACGGATAGGGAGAGGGGAAGCAAATGCGTATCGGCGTGCCTAAGGAAATTAAGATTCATGAATCCCGTGTGGGACTGACGCCGGCAGCGGTACGCGAACTGGTTGCTCATGGCCATCACGTTATGGTGCAGAAAAACGCCGGAATGCAAATTGATTTGAGTGATGAGAAGTATCGCAGCGCGGGCGCCGAGATCGTGGATGCACCGCAGGAGATTTATGCCAAGGCCGATCTGATCGTCAAAGTCAAAGAACCGCAAGCATCCGAACTGCCGTTGTTACGCGAGGGACAAGTATTGTTCACCTATCTGCATCTCGCTCCCGATCCGGTGCAGACCAAAGCCTTGATGGATTCCGGCTGTATCGCTATCGCTTATGAAACCGTGACCGACAGTTTCGGCGGCTTGCCGCTGCTGGCGCCGATGAGCGAAGTAGCGGGCCGCATGGCGATTCAAGCCGGGGCGCACGCGCTGGAACTGGATCAAGGCGGTCGCGGCATGTTGCTTGGCGGTGTGTCCGGTGTGCCCGCTGCGCGTGTTGTCGTGATCGGCGGCGGTGTCGTCGGCACCAATGCCGCCCGCATTGCAATGGGCGTCGAAGCGCATGTCACCGTGCTGGATAAATCGATCCACCGCTTGCAACAACTGGATTTTCAGTACGGCTCGAAAATCAATACCGTTTTTTCAACGGTGGATGCACTGGAAGAGCATGTTTCAACCGCCGACCTGGTCATCGGCGCGGTATTGGTTCCCGGCGGTGCAGCGCCTAAATTGGTCAGCCGCGAACTGGTCAGCCGCATGAATCGTGGTGCCGTGCTGGTCGACGTCGCCATCGACCAAGGCGGCTGTTTCGAGACCTCCAAACCGACCACACTGGCCAATCCGATTTTCACCGTCGATGGCGTGGTGCATTACTGCGTCTCCAACATGCCCGGCGCGGTTGCCAGAACTTCCACATTTGCCTTGAACAACGCCACCTTGCCGTTTGTGCTGGCACTGGCCAATAAAGGCTATCGGAAGGCACTGACGGACGACGTGCATTTGCGCAATGGACTGAATGTTTATCAAGGCCGTTTGACGTATGAAGCGGTGGCGCGGGATTTGGGGTTGAAGTATACGTCTGCAATCGAAGTGCTGGCTAAGTAAGGGTCTGATGAGTATTACTGCTAGGTGCTATTCACCCAGGTATGGGTTATGTGCTGGCCGTAGTCTTAATTCTTTTGTACAAGCTTGGAAGCGGCTGCATGCCATCTCTTAATATAGGCATTTCCCAACACTGCGGGATCTGCTTTTGCTTGGTGCAAAAACCAACTCAGCAAGCCGTCCCATTTAGTGAGATCCCCTTCTGGGAGAAGACGCCACTGTAATTGCTCAAGAGTCCAGTTTGATTTAATACTGTTTGTGAGCATGGAACAGCATACATAGTTATCCTCTGAGTCGGAGCCTCCTCTGGCTACTGGCACGATGTGATCAATGGTTGGGAAAAGCTCCCAATACGCCATATGTCCTTCGCTCATCTTTCCATTTTTATGATACGGAAATTCTGCTGGCAGATAATGTGACAAGAGCCGAAGCACCGGTGGAAATACGAGTTTTGTACCTCGGTAACGATCAATGAAGCCATCTCGTAAGAAAATTTTGGTCATAACAGTAGGCGTATAATTTCGACCAGGATTTTGAGATGGACAAAAAGGATATTCAGATGAAATTATGTGTGACGCACCAACGAAATCCCTTGTAGTTATAAGTCGGCATGCGGTTTCAATCGTTGAGCTGTGTTCGATTGTCATGGACTTGGATTTTTGTCAAACATGATGAAGGTTAACTCCATCACTCAATATTCTGCACCTGCTCGCGCATTTGCTCGATAATCACCTTCAATTCCATCGAAATCCGCGTAATTTCCAGATCGACCGATTTTGAGCCGATGGTGTTGGCTTCGCGATGTAGTTCCTGCATCATGAAATCGAGTTGTTTGCCGACGGCGCCGCCTTTATTGATGATGCGTTCGACTTCGTCCAGATGTGCTTGCAGGCGTGAGAGTTCTTCGTCGACGTCGATTTTGCTGGCGAATAGGGTGATTTCCTGGTGGATGCGTTCGTTTTCCTGTGTGCCAAGAATTTCTTCTAAACGAGTACGTAGTTTTTCCTCGAAGGCGGCGATCAGTGCCGGGATGCGCGGGGAAGCGGATTGCAGTAATTGGCGCATTTGCTTGATGCGTTCCAGCAAAACGGATTTTAGTTTGTCGCCTTCACGTATCCGCGCGGCTTTTAAGTCATTCAATGCGGTTTGCAGCAAGGTCATGCCGATTTCATCGGATTCTTCGCCGGGTGCCGTGTCGCTTCCGAGCATGCCGGGCCATTTCAGGATTTCCGCCACCGATAACGAAGGTGCGGCGGGGTGGCGTGTTTTGATGGTTTGTTCCAGTTGCAGCAATTTTTCCAGCAAAGCCTGATCGAGCTGCTGTGAATTTTCCGTGTTCGCCGACGGGGAAAAATTCAGGCGGCATTCGACTTTACCGCGGCTGAGTTGTTTCGTCAGCAGTTCGCGCATAGCCGGTTCCAGCTTGCGAAAATCATCCGGCAGACGCAGCTGGATGTCGAGATAGCGGTTATTGACCGAACGGATTTCCAGATTGAACGATCCGTACGGCATTTCTTGGGTTGCGGCGGCGTAGCCGGTCATGCTGACAATCATGATAAAAGTGCTTTTAAAGTTTGAAGGGGTGCATACCGGGATAAGCTGAGTAAGTTGTCGTCACAGATCGCCGGAGCGGGTTTTCGGTCCAGCAGACCGGTTACGGTAAAGGGCGTGTCTTTGTTTTCCGGATCGAATGCCACCAGACTCGCATCGATGTATTTGTAATCGCCCGGCGCATTCAGGCGCCAAAGATTGGGAATGCTGGGGTAGGGCTGGTGCAGGCAATACGCTGCGGTGTCGCCGTGAATAATGAGAACTGGCTTCTTGAATTGTCCGGCTTTTTGCTTGATCAGATCGCGCAGCGAGCGGAAGCCATCGCAATCGGTGCGATTGCTCGCTGTGCAGACCGGTTTCTCGTGATCAAAGTCGAACATATCCGCTTGGAAAGCGATGACCACCGCTTGCGCGGATTCCGCTGTGGCAAAGCGTTGTTGCAGCCATCCGGTATTGGCATGATCGCGGCGATCCGCTTCGTTCAAAGCATCGTCGATGTTGCTGCGCAGGATTTCCCTGCGGCCATTATTGGTGCCGGGAATATGCAGCGTGGTGAAAGCGACCGGACCGACACTCCATTGCGCGTTTTCGATGAAATCGCGTTGCCGGATAAGGCCTGGAATATCCTTGGTTAAGTGTTGCCGGTCCTGATGAAAAAAGAGCTGGCGCAAATAGCCGAGACGTTCCAGCTCGTCATGCCGCATGCCGATATTGAACCGGTCGCAATCGGTCCAGTCGTTATCGCCGGGGGTGTATACCGTTTTATGCGGATTGAGTTGCGCGATCTGGCGGTAGTGGTCTTGAAACAAATCGTCGTTGCAGCTCAACCGGCCTTTTTTAAAATCACCCAGGTGGATCAGCACGGGCGGGTTCAATGCGCGGATGGCTTTGGCGATTGCGCCATTGGGCTGCTCCAGCAGAGCATATTCGGCATCGGTGTAGGGCATATCGCCCAGTACCACAAAGCGGGTAGTCTTCTCAGCAACAGGAGTTGAATCGTCCGCGCATGCTGCGGTTGTAAAGAGCGCCCATACCAGAAAAAACCGCAGCCATGCCGTCATATGCATCTATTATCCGTTCATATGGCTCTGAAAAACCAGCCCGGCGTGCTCGCGCAGTTTATGAAAACGGATGGCGGGCCAGTTTTCTTCGGCGACACTCAGTTCCGCGCCAAACGAGGCCAAAAATGTGGGCGCATCGACGGCGTCGTAGGCGATGCGATGCGAATTGGCTTCGATAAAGCGCTGCAATTCACGCGGATCGTCGCAGGTAATCCAACGCGCCAATTGATATTTGGCCGAAGCGATGCGCGCCGCGACACCGTATTCATGTTGCAGGCGGTGCGCGACCACTTCAAATTGCAGCGTGCCGACCGCGCCCAGTAACAGCATATTGCCCAAATGCGGGCGGAACACCTGGATCGCGCCTTCTTCACCCAGTTGCGCTAATCCCAATTTCAATTGCTTGCTGCGCAGCGGATCGGCGATTTCCACGGTGCGGAAGATTTCCGGCGCGAAAAAAGGTAGGCCGGTAAATTGCAGCACTTCACCTTCGGTTAAGGTATCGCCCAGTTGCAGCGTACCGTGATTCGGTATGCCGATGATGTCGCCGGGATACGCTTCCTCCAGAATATCGCGACGCTGCGATAAAAAGGACACGACGGTGCTGGTGCGGATATCCTTGCCATTGCGCGCGACTTTCAGATTCATGCCGCGTTTGAAGTGTCCCGAGCAAACGCGCACGAAGGCGATACGGTCGCGGTGCGCCAGATTCATGTTGGCCTGGATTTTAAACACCATCCCGGAAAATTTCTTTTCGTCCGGTTGCACTTCGCGCTGAATGGCGTTGCGCGATTCCGGCGGTGGCGCCAGATCGACCAGCGCATCGAGAATTTCGCGCACACCGAAGTTGTTGATCGCCGAACCGAAGAAAACAGGGGTTTGTTTACCGGCGAGGAAGGCTGCATGATCGAAAGGCGGGGACGCGCCTTTGATCAAATCGATTTCCTGCATTGCGGTGGATAGTCCTGCGCCGAAGCGTTGCTGGATTTGCGGATCGTCAAAACTGGCGATCACCTCATTTTCTGTGTCGACACGATCCGATCCCGGCTGAAATACGCGCATGCCATTGTTTTGCAAATCGCATACGCCGTGGAAATTTTTTCCCATGCCGACCGGCCAGGTGAATGGAATGGTGGTCATGCCGAGCGTGCGCTCGATTTCGTCGAGCAGATCGAGCGGTTCGCGTACTTCGCGGTCCATTTTATTCACGAAGGTGACGATCGGCGTGTTACGCGCGCGGCACACTTCCAGCAGGCGCAGTGTTTGCGCTTCGACACCGTTGGCGGCATCAATCACCATCAATGCCGCATCGACGGCGGTCAGCACGCGATAGGTATCTTCCGAGAAATCCTGGTGACCGGGGGTATCGAGCAGATTGATGACGCAATCGCGGTATTCCATTTGCATGACCGAACTGGCCACCGAAATGCCGCGCTGCTTCTCGATTTCCATCCAGTCCGAGGTGGCGTGGCGGCTGGCCTTGCGCGCTTTGACACTACCCGCGATGTGAATCGCGCCGGCGTACATCAGCAATTTTTCCGTCAACGTTGTTTTACCCGCATCCGGGTGGGAAATAATGGCGAACGTGCGGCGCCGCGATACTTCTTGATCAATGCTCATAATCGGTAGTTCTGTGTTCCTGTGAATAAAGATAACAATGCGTGGTATGCGTGGCGCTGAACGAGCTGGCTGGCGGGTAGGCTGCACGGCAAACCGGCATGGCATGCGCGCAACGCGGATTAAAATGACAGCCCGCCGGTGGTGCCGCTGGCGATGGCAAATCTCCCATGAGCGGAATGATGTGCCGCGCTGGATCCGCTTCGATGTGCGGAACCGACGATAACAACGCTTGCGTGTATGGGTGCTTGGGGTTATTCATCACCTCGTCGATACGCCCGTGTTCAACGATACGCCCCAGATACATCACCGCCACTTCATCGGCCAGATACTCGACAACCGCGATATTGTGGGTAATAAACAAAAATGCAAGTCCTAAATTATTTTGCAGCGATTTGAGCAGATTCAGAATCTGCGCCTGAACCGAAACATCCAGGGCGCTGGTCGGTTCATCGCAAATCAGCAATTTTGGATTGACCGCCAAGGCACGGGCAATTGCGATGCGTTGCCGTTGTCCGCCGGAAAATTCATGCGGAAAGCGCCATTTTACCTCAGCAGGCAGACCGACACGTTGCAATAATGCATCGATTTCATCTTCCCGGGATTGGGCGGATGCAGCCGTATCGTTGCCAGGGTAACCGGTTTGATAGGTTTTTAAGGCATTGATACCTTCTTGCAGAATTTCAATGATGCGCATGCGCGGATTCAAGGAAGCATAAGGATCCTGAAAAATGATCTGAAGCTGCGAACGTACCGGCCGCAATTGACTGCGCCTCAACCCGTTCAATTCCTGTTGCTTGAAACGCACGCTGCCTGCCGTGGGCTGAATCAATTGCAGAATGCTTTTGCCGATCGTGGTCTTGCCGCAACCGGATTCGCCCACCAGCGCCAGCGTCTTGCCTGCGGCAATTTTCAACGACACGCCGTCGACTGCTTTGACATGACCCACGACACGTTTGAACAAGCCTTTACGAATCGGGAAATGTACTTTCAGGTCAGTGACCTGCAACAGCACTTCGTCTGTTGCCAGCGGAGTCGATGGCATTACATGCGCGGTTTCCTGTGATGCTGTGTTGGCAACGGAGGGCGCTTGATCGTTGTTGTTGCGGTATAAATGACAGCGAACCTGATGTTGACCGGAAATCGTGTGCCATTGCGGAATGGTATCGCGGCACTGCGCTAGTGCTTGGTTGCAGCGGTCTACAAACCGGCACCCGGTAAATTGCTGCGCCAGTGACGGCACATTGCCTTGAATGACGGTTAATGCCTGATTGCGTTTCTGTTTTCCGGGCAATGCGGCGAATAATTGCTGCGAATAGGGGTGGCGCGGGTGATGAAAAAAATCGTGCCGGGTTGCCAGCTCGACAATTTCTCCCGCGTACATCACCGCGACGCGTTGCGCCATTTCCGCCACCACGCCTAGATCGTGCGTAATCAGTAAAATGGCCATGCCTTTCTGCTGCTGGATGTATCGCATCAGATCGAGCACTTGTGCTTGTATCGTGACATCCAGGGCGGTGGTCGGCTCATCGGCAATCAGCAGTTCCGGTTCACCGGCGAGCGCCATCGCGATCATGACGCGTTGCTTCATGCCGCCGGAAAACTGAAACGGATACTCGTGCATGCGGCGTTCCGCATCGGGTATGCCGACTTGTTCCAGCAATTCCCGGATGCGTGCTTGCATGGCTTCGTGCGATAAATTCAAATGCTGCTGTAGCACTTCTGCAATTTGTTCGGCGATGGTCAGAACCGGATTGAGACTGAGCATCGGTTCCTGAAAAATCATGCTGATGCGCTTGCCGCGGATTTTACGCATGCCGGTTTCGGGCAATTGCAGCAAATCCGTGCCGCCGATGCTGATTTTTCCGCCAACGATTTCACCAACATCCGGCAGCAAGCGCATGATCGATAGCGCCGTCATCGATTTGCCGCAACCGGATTCACCCAATAGCGCAAATGTTTCCCCGGGTGAAATGGTCAGGGTCAAACCATCGACGGCGCGTATCGGCGCATCGCCGGTATGCAGCACGGTTTCGAGATTTTCTATTTCCAGCAAGGTATTCATGGATGAGAAGAAGATTTTGCCGCTGCGGTTGCTTCGGGTGCGTTGTCTTTCACACTTTTTTCTTTTTTGCCAAAACGCGAGAGTACCGTGCGTTGCCGTAATGTCCGGATGCGTGGATCCAATGCATTCTGGACCGCATCGGCAAACAAGTTGGCGCTCAGCACCAGGGTAAACATGAAACTGAATGCCGCCAGCAAAGCCCACCACACCATCGGTTCACGCGCCATTTCCAGCCGCGCTGCATTGATCATGGTGCCGAAACTGATCATCGACGGATCGACACCGACACCGACATACGACAACACCGCTTCGGCCAGCACCAAGCCGCTGAAATCCATCACCGTGGCGATTAGCACGATATGCATCACGTTCGGCAAAATGTGGCGGCTGATGACGCGCCAATGCGAAACGCCGAATGCATGCGCCGCCTGGATATATTCCAGTTCGCGCAGTTTCAACGTTTCACCACGCAACAACCGGCACAATCCGGTCCAGCTGGTGATACCCAGGATCATGCAGAGAAACAGCAGCCGCAGATCGGCGCGCGATGCAATGGTGTCGAATAATTCCGGGTGGGTTTCGATATACACCTGCATCATCAATACCGCGGCGGCGATCAGTAAAACGCTGGGGATGGAGTTTAGCGTCGTATAAATATACTGAATGACATCATCGACCCAGCCGCGGAAATAGCCCGCCATAATGCCCAGCAATAATGCGAACGGCAGCATAATGAGCGTGGTTAGCGTGCCGATCACCAGCGCGACGCGTATGCTTTTGAGCGATTGATATAAAATATCCTGCCCGACCTTGTCGGTGCCCAGCACATGATAATGCCCGGCCAATGCAGTGATGCAGCCGATGATGAGCAACAGAATGAGTAGGGTGATCAAGATAGCGCGCCAGGGAATTTCGGTGTTGCGGCGCCAGATGGCCATTAGGCATGGCGCAAAATTCTGCCGGTTGCGATAGGAAAGCCGGGCGATTAAGCCAATGGACAGTATGCTCCAGATTAGCAAACCGCAGGCCAAGCCTTTTAGCGCAAGCTGCGTGATATCGGCGCTGTGTTCCTTGTCAGGATCTTGCAAATGCGCGCCGCCAAACTGGAGCCGGGCGAAAGTCCGCACTTGCTTGCCATCCTGCTCAATGGTTTCTTTGGCATACAAATGCGCTGCCAGCGGTGCGGAGTAGGTTTTCTCGACTTGCGTGCGTAACGGTGCTACCAGTACATCCAGCAGACTCAGCACTTCGACGCTATAAATCGTCTCGCCCTGATTGTTCTTGTGATCCAGCGCGGGGCGGAAATGCACCGTGTCCAATAAGCCAACCGCCAGGAAAAAGATCAGCACGGTGAGCGCTGACATGCCGCTGGCGCTATGTCCCACGCGCTTCCATTGCGCCAGCAGATGTTCATGGCGGCGGATATACCAAACGATAAAGAATACAATGGCGACAAACAAATAGATCAGCGCATCGGTCCACAAAATAATCGGGCTAAAAGACATGGTCAGGATGGATGGCTCTGCGGCGATGAGGCCGGTTTAATTACACATAATCATTCATATCATAAATGAATGCTGGGATTTTTTGAAAATTTATCAATACCGGTAAACCGATCAATGTATTAAGGCAGGATACAGTCTAACATCGATAACGGTTAAGGTCGCGCGATGATAGAAAATCCGCGGATGAAAAAGGAAGCAACAGCCCGGGAGAGTTTCTCCGTAAGGCCTCTATCCGGAGCTGTTGTGTAAAGGATGTATTGTTGCTGTGAAAAATATTTTTTAGAAATACTGCTGGTTAGAAATTCTCGTATTGCAATCGGTCTTCACGCCTGATCAGCTCGTCAATTGTAAGACCGATAGCCGGTTTGCCGCTAAATACCGAACCCACCCGTTTATTGTTGAAGTGTTCCAGCATGGTGGCATAAGCTCTGGGTGGAAGAGGGAAGAACTTAACTTCTTTGACCAGTAGAAGCGCATTCTTCATATAAAACTCTACAAATGCCTTGACCTCGGGTTTTTCAGCCGCTTTGATATTGACATAAATAAAAACCGGGCGGGATAGCGGTTGATAGCTGCCATTTTCCACGGTTTCGACAGAAGGGAGAATCGCACCTTTGCCGCTGTCGATTGCAACGGCGGTTACTTTGTCCTGATTTTCGATGTAATAGGCGAAGCCAAAAAACGCTAAGCTGTTTTTGTTACCCGCCACATGATTCACCAGCACATTGTCATTATCGGATTCGGTGAAATCATGACGGCTGGATTTGGCTTTGCCGACAATGGCCTCGGTGAAGTAATCATAGGTGCCGGAATCCTCGTCAGCGCCGGATAACTTCATCGCTTCATCCGGCCATGCCGGGTTGATTTGATTCCATTGGGTGATTTTACCTTGTGCCGCCGGTTCCCAGATTTTCTTCAACTGCGCGACAGTCATTGACGTGCTCCAGGAGTTTTCCGGGTTTATCGCCACCGTCAGCGCATCAAACGCCACGGGTATTTCGACATATTGCACGCGGGCGCTTTTACAATCTTTCATTTCACTATTCAGAATCGGGCGGGAAGCATTCACGATATCAATCTCACCACGGCAAAATTTCTTGAAGCCGCCACCGCTGCCGGAAATACCGACCGTAACGTTAATCGCGTTCTTTTTTACGGCTTGGAAATTGTCTGCTACGGCTTGGGTGATCGGATAGACGGTGCTGGAGCCGTCTATTTTAATGACCGCTTGTGCATTGGCAACACTGGCGGAGCCAGTCAGTATTGCCAATGAAATTGCTACAGTGAGTTGCTTGAAGGTATGAGGTTGCGACATTTCATTCTCCTGTTTGAGATGATGCGGCGTAAATGACGGCATTCAAAATGCCGCGCACGAAAATGTTAACGCATGTTTTCCAATCATGTCATGCTGGTAAAAGCTTAAGCATTGATGGATTGCAGGCTTTTTAAAATCGAGCATTCAGAAAATCACACTGAACACTCGATTTTTGCTCAACTTCTCAGTGGCGGATTTTTAGAAATCAATCGTCCACTGTGTCAGGAATGCGCTCAGATCACCATTATTCCATCCATGCGTACGTGCTCCGGCGCCGCCTGAGTAACCATTGGTATTCGTGGTTGGCGTTGCTGCCGTGTTGATATCCAGCATATGGATGACATTGGCCTGAAACTTAACATTGGAATGCGGGTACCAATTTAAACCGAATCTGACCATGTTGGCGCGGCCTCCTTTGATGACACCGGAATTCATGTCAATGTAATCATAGCCGAATGCGACTTCCCATGCGCCCCAGCCGGTGCCGTTCCAATGAAAGGGCCGGTTAGGCTTGATGCGGTTTGCCGCGCCGTTTCTGACGTGATAGGCCTTCGACTCACCGGTCAGGAAATAGCTTACAAAGCCATAATAACCGGTTAGGTGTTCGCTGTCATAACCGACACCGTTGATATTGGTGCGCAAATATTCAGCTTGCGCCGAGAATGGGCCGTAGACAAACCAGCTTTCCGCTCCGTAGCGATCATAACTGGTGACTTGACGGCGATTCGGATCACTCAACGCACCGGTGCTCAGATTACCGGTATTCAGGATATTGGTGCGGTCCACGTTGGTTCCCGGAAAGGCGAAGAATGACATACCGCCGCCGCCACCGATCTGGCCTTCTCCGACCATGGTGCCATCGGCGCGATATTGTGTGTTGACATCGGTATGTCCGGCAGAAACACCGACATGGAAAAACTTGGTGTCATCAATCATCCAAGGTCTGCCGCTGACACGGCCAATACCTTGCCAGCCGGTGTCGCCGGAGCCATTGTTACGATTCTGATTGCCGTTGGCATTGACGGAAGTCGATGCGGAAGACCATCCGCCGATGGGCTCGGTTTGGAATGCAATACCGGTTTGAAATCTCTTAACCGCGTAATTGGCGCCGATACCGGTTTTATAGGTGTTGGGATTATCGACGAACGAATTGACGGACATATGCCGTTCGATAAAAGTCAGATAGCGGTTGCTGGCAGCTTCTTCCAAGCTGAACGGCTCCTTGAACGAACCCAGTTTGTAAGAGAGCGCATCGGTATGGTTCAAACGCACGAACGCATCAGTAATTCCCGATCCGACAGTACCATTGCCTCGGCTGAAGTCGTATTCGAACTTGTAATCCCAGATTTTGTAAAAAGTGCCCTCAATGCCCAAACGCGCACGGCGGATATTCATGCCGCTATTCAATTCGTTTGCGGTACTCGCTCCGAAAGCGGGGTCAGGGTCATTGATAAAATTGTATTGCGAGGCTGGTTGAATCCGTCCATTCATCGATACCGAGAAATTGCCATCCTTGGTTGACCAATGTAAGCCGCGGTCATCAAAATTCCCGTGTATTTTTTCAACTTCCTTGACGCGTTCTTCGAGTACCGAGACTTGATTCTTAAGTTGCTCTTTCTCAGCCTTTTCACGCAATCTTACCAAGCGGTCACCCGCAGGTTTATTCTCCGTTTCCGCTGTCCGGTCCTCATGGGTTGGAGTTTGTGCAGGCGCTGCCAATACGCTTTGGGGAGCCTTTGTTTTGGCCGATTTCTCTGATTTTTCATAGGTGCCCATATGAACACGGCCGGGACCGGGTTCCGCAAAAATTTGCTTGGTTTTTGTATCGACATATAAATCGAGTGCATAGGCGCTGGATAGAACACCTAAATTGATTAACGCGGTGGTTGCCAGGGTAAGTCTGAATAATTTCATCATCTGTCGTTGATCCAGGGTTGAGAAAGTGAGTCATCTACGGTGGCAACCGTTATATAGAATCAATGTTACAGTTTTATGACAGTTACATTTTTTTTACGCTTTTATGACACAGCCTGTTATCCGGAATAGCAGTGCTGGCAGGTTAACTACTTGAAATAGTAATTATTAATTCCTAAAATACCGGATGCATTCAACGCAAAAGTAACAATGACGTTGCGTAATGCATAGTTTGACTTTCTTGAATTGACGGGAACTTTCATGACGAGAGCACCTGTCTAACCAAGTGCTTAACAGGGGAATATAATTTCTCTTGTTAAACGCCTAATTCTATTAACTAACTAACTGACTTATTATTATTTAATAGGAGGAAAATAAAATGGCAACAACTTATGGCACGAGTAGCAATGCATCAAGTGCTGACTATGATATGTCGCTGTGGTATGACTCAAAATACTACAAACTGGGCATGTTAACCATGCTGCTGGTTGCGATATTCTGGATCTGGTACCAAAGAACGTTTGCATACTCACACGGTATGGATTCGATGGAACCGGAATTTGACAAAGTATGGATGGGACTGTGGCGTGTACACATGACCCTGATGCCTTTGTTTGCGTTAGTAACCTGGGGTTGGATATTGAAAACCCGTGATACCAAAGAGCAACTGGACAATCTCGATCCGAAACTGGAAGTGAAACGCTACTTCTACTGGATGATGTGGCTGGGCGTGTATCTGTTTGGTGTTTACTGGGGCGGCAGCTTCTTCACCGAACAAGACGCATCCTGGCACCAAGTGATTATTCGTGACACCAGCTTTACCCCAAGTCACGTGGTGGTGTTCTATGGTTCATTCCCGATGTACATCGTATGTGGCGTAGCATCATACCTGTACGCGATGACCCGTCTGCCACTGTACAGCCGCGGCACATCGTTCCCGCTGGTGATGGCAATTGCAGGCCCGCTGATGATTCTGCCAAACGTAGGTTTGAACGAATGGGGTCACGCATTCTGGTTCATGGAAGAACTGTTCAGCGCGCCACTGCACTGGGGCTTTGTAATTCTGGGCTGGGCAGGTTTATTCTCGGGTGGTATTGCAGCACAAATCATCACCCGTTACTCCAATCTGACCGATGTGATCTGGAATGGTCAAAGCAAAGAAATTCTGAACAACCGGATCGTTCCTTGATCCATTCTCTGTTACTGTAAACTAAACCCGTTGCCTGAACTCTGGCAACGGGTTTAGTTCTGCCCAGCGTCTTCTTTACTCATTTGCAGCGGATCAATCTTCCGGTTGGTTTGAATAATTTCATTCGGCATATCTGTATTCTTACATCATGGAAGATTTGACAACCCCTATTCAACAATGGATATCGACCGAAACATTGATCGCGCTCTCGATCGCTTCAATCATTGGCTTCATCGGTTCTTTGATTGCAATTCCATGGATTCTGATCCGGTTACCGAGTGACTATTTCGATTTGCGCGTTCCCCGTCACTGGATGAGAGAGCACCACCCTGTATTGAGGGTGATTGGATTAATCGTCAAAAATATTGCCGGTGCAGTATTTCTAATTGCAGGTATCTTGATGCTATTTTTGCCTGGGCAAGGGATACTGACGATGCTGATCGGTATTTCTTTTATGGATATTCCTTACAAGCGTGAGTTTGAAGTCCGAATTGTCGGACAACCCACAGTATTTAACGCCATCAATGCCATGCGTCATAAATTCAATAAACCGCCACTCACGCTAGCCTTATCTCCCAAAAAGTAAAATAATTTTGGGATACTCAGGCCATTCTGATGGCCTGTTCATCACGCTGTAAGCAATGCATTAACCGTTTGAGATGAGAATAGACAAAAATATCGAGCAGCCGGAAATATTGCCCTTGACGACAGGGGATGCGGATGCCATTTCGGCATTGGCTGAAACGATCTGGCGGCATCACTATGCCCATATTATTTCAACAGAACAAATCGAATATATGCTGCAGCAGCGTTACCAGCCGGAATTGATCAAGAAGCAACTGTTGAATCCGGCCATCTGGTGGCGGAAGCTGATTTTGAACGAGGCGATCATCGGTTTCTCATGTTGCATGCTTACAAATAAGCCAGGTGAGCTTAAAATAGACAAACTCTATATCCATCATGACCATCACCGTAAAGGCTATGGTGCTATGCTGATTAAAAACGCGATTCAAATTATGCGGGAAAATAATCTGCAATCGCTGATTCTGACCGTCAACAAAGATAACCGCACCGCGATTTCGGCGTATCGGCATTATGGATTTGAAATTACAGGTGATAGTATTGTTGATATCGGCAATGGTTTTGTCATGAATGATTATTTGATGACCTGGAGAAATTAAACCGCTTGGCGGATTGAGCTATGAAACTGAAATTCACCAAAATGCAGGGCTTGGGTAACGACTTTGTCGTTCTGGATGGTATCAACCAAGCTATTACGCTCGACCGGGAGCAAATCCGCAAATTGGCAGATCGCCATTTCGGCATCGGTTGCGATCAGTTATTGCTGGTTGAAAAAGCCGAGGGTCAAGCTGATTTTCGCTATCGCATCTTCAATGCCGATGGCGGAGAAGTGGAGCAATGCGGCAACGGTGCGCGCTGCTTCGTTCGCTACGTGCATGATCATGGTCTGACACAAAAAAATGAAATTCGCATCGAAACCCTCAGTGGCGTAATATCGCCACACTTGGAAGTCAGCGGGAATGTCACCGTCAACATGGGAAAACCCATTTTTGAACCGGAAGCAATTCCTTTCATCGCTGAGCGACGTGCATTGACTTACCCGCTTGAATTGCCAGGCCAGCCGGTTACAATCAGTGCGGTGTCGATGGGCAATCCGCATGCCGTGCGCGTGGTGCCGGATGTGGACAATGCACCGGTCGATGCGGAAGGCGCGCTGATCGAATCGCATCCCCGTTTTCCCAAACGCGTGAATGTCGGTTATCTGCAAGTGATGGATCGCGCGCATATCAAGTTGCGTGTTTATGAGCGTGGCGCGGGTGAGACGCTGGCATGCGGAACGGGCGCTTGTGCCGCGGTTGTTGCGGGTATTAATCTGGGATTATTGGATCACCGGGTTAAAGTCAGTACGCGCGGTGGTGAATTGACGATCAGCTGGCAGGGTAACGACGAACCGGTCTGGATGACCGGTCCCGCCGTCACTGTGTTTGAAGGCGAAATAAATTTGTAATCAACCAAGGAATTATGATGAAACCGGAAGAAATCGCGCAGTATTTGCAGGAGCATCCGCAATTCTTCAATGAATACGCCGACTTACTGGCGGATATTCAAATTTCCCATCCGCAGGATGATAAGGTCATTTCATTGAATGAACGGCAAGTCATGTCATTGCGGGAAAGAAATCGCGTATTGCAGGATAAATTGCTGGAGTTGATCAGCTTTGGAGAAGAGAACGATGCCATCGGTGAAAAGATGCACCGCTTGGCTATTTCACTGCTTTCCGTTTCCAGTCTAGACGAGCTTTTTAATGCATTGTATTTCAGTCTGAAGGAAGATTTTGCCGTTCCGCTGGTGGCCATGCGGCTGTGGAATATTGCCAATAGCGCCGGACCGGCTGTTGAATTGACGCCGGTCAGCGACGATGTGCGCACCATCGCGGAAAGTTTGCCGCAGCCGTATTGCGGTAACCATGTCGCGAACGAAATCAAGCAATGGTTCGGCGAAGGTGCTGAGCATCTGCATTCATTTGCGATGATTCCGATGAAAACAACGCAAACTATCGGTTTGCTGGTTCTCGGCAGTCCCGATGCCGAGCGGTTTTACCCAGAGATGGGTACGTTGCATTTAAAACGGCTGGGTGAGCTGGTGTGTACAACGATAACCCGTTACGACCACGCCGAAGCCGCTAGTGCTATCGCTTCTCAAGATCATGCCGCTCATGAGCAGCAAACCTGAGTCACTGGCCGCTGCATTTATTCATCACCTCACGCATGAGCGGCGCTTGTCGCCGCTGACCGCCGACAGTTATGCCCGGGATATTCGTCTTCTGTTCAGTCATCTGCAAAAAGATGACTTAGCGCAGGTGCAAGCGCCGCATATTCGCCAAGTCATAGCGCAGCTGCATGGCAAAGGCTTGTCGGGTAGAAGTCTGGCGCGCATGTTATCGGCCTGGCGCAGCTTTTACCGCTATTTAATCCGTAGTCACGGCTATCAGCATAATCCCTGTATTGGTTTGCGGGTTCCCAAGTCACCGCAAAAATTACCCAATGCGCTGTCTCCTGATGAAACTGTCCGGCTGCTGACGTTTTCGGCGGATCATATTTTGACGGTGCGCGATAGTGCGATGTTCGAATTGTTTTATTCCTCCGGGTTGAGGTTGGCGGAATTGGCCCAGCTTAAGCTGGCGGCCATAGATTTTGCCGAAGGAACCGTGAAAGTGCGCGGCAAAGGGGGAAAGGAGCGCATTGTTCCAGCCGGTGATTTCGCCCTGCAAGCGTTGAAAGCATGGCTTGTTCAACGGGCACAGATCGTCAAACCGGGTGTAACCGCGTTATTCTTATCGCAGCATGGTGATGCGATCAGTATGCGCACCATCAGTCATCGTCTCAAGGGCAGGGCCAGGCAGCAAGGCATAAACCAGAATGTGCATCCGCATATCTTGCGGCACTCCTTTGCGTCCCATTTATTGCAATCCAGCGGCGATCTGCGTGCTGTGCAGGAAATGCTGGGACATGCGCATATCACCTCTACTCAGGTTTACACCCATCTCGATTTTCAGCATCTGACCAAGATTTACGATACTGCGCATCCGCGCGCAAAAAAACGGAATTGACTTCTACCGGAATCAGCCCGGTTTTATACGTTATAATGCGATTTTGTAACGAATTAAACGAATTCCATGACAACAATTGTTTCAGTAAGACGCGGACGTCAAGTGGCTCTCGGTGGGGATGGTCAGGTAACGCTGGGGGCGGTGGTGGCCAAATCCAGCGCGCGTAAAGTGCGCAGACTCTATCACGATAAAATTCTGGCGGGATTTGCCGGTGGCACTGCGGATGCATTCACATTATTTGAGCGCTTTGAGGGTAAATTGGAAGCGCATCATGGACATATCATGCGTGCCGCGGTTGAACTCGCCAAGGATTGGCGCACCGACCGGATTTTACGCCGGTTAGAAGCCATGCTGGTGGTTGCTAACGAAGACGCCACGCTGATTGTCACCGGTGCGGGCGATATTATTGAGCCGGAGCTGGGTATTGCCGCCATCGGCAGCGGCGGATCGTATGCATTGGCAGCAGCGCGCGCGCTTTTGGAAAATACCGATTTGCCGCCGCACGATATCGTGAAAAAAGCCCTTACCATTGCTGGCGATATCTGCATTTATACCAACCAGGATCATATTATAGAAACCATTGATTGATATCCGGTAATCGCGCAATACCGTTGTAACAATCCACACCGGAACGGTATTCGATACTCTATTTACATCACACCTATCACAGAATTTAAAATCATGTCACAAATGACCCCGCAGGAAATTGTCCATGAGTTGGACAAACATATTATTGGCCAGGATGCAGCCAAGCGTGCCGTCGCCATTGCCTTGAGAAATCGCTGGCGCAGGCAGCAAGTTGCCGATCCGCTGCGTCAGGAAATCACGCCGAAAAATATTCTGATGATTGGTCCGACCGGGGTCGGTAAAACCGAGATTGCGCGGCGTCTGGCAAAGCTTGCAAACGCGCCTTTCATCAAAATTGAAGCGACCAAATTCACCGAAGTCGGCTATGTCGGGCGCGATGTCGATTCGATCATCCGCGATTTGGCGGAAACCGCTGTTAAGGAATCACGCGAAAATGAAACCCGCAAAAAGCAGCCGCTGGCTGAAGACCGGGCTGAAGACCGGATTCTTGATGCTTTATTGCCCGTTGCCAGAGATTTTGGTGTTCATTCGAATATAGAAGATCAGGATAACGCGACGCGGCAGAAATTCCGCAAGAAATTACGCGAAGGTGAGCTGGACGATAAAGAGATCGAAATCGAAGTCGCCGCGCCGCGCGCCAATATGGAAATTTTCGCGCCACCGGGAATGGAGGATTTGACCTCGCAAATTCAAGGTATGTTCCAGAATATGACCGGGGAACGCAAGAAAACCCGGAAGCTGACAATCCGTGAAGCGAGGAAGATTCTTCTCGAAGAAGAAGCGGCGAAAATGGTGAACGATGAAGAATTGAAGTTGACGGCGATCCAGAATGTGGAACAGAACGGCATCGTGTTTCTCGATGAAATAGACAAAATTGCCAGCCGTGCAGGGCATACCGGCGGCGATGTTTCCCGCCAGGGGGTGCAGCGCGATTTGCTGCCTCTGGTTGAAGGCACGACCGTTTCAACCAAATACGGCATGATCAAAACCGATCATATCCTGTTTGTGGCCAGCGGCGCATTTCATATGTCCAAACCTTCCGATTTAATTCCTGAGTTGCAGGGGCGTTTCCCGATTCGCGTTGAGTTGACCAGTCTGAGTGTCAGTGATTTTGAGCAGATACTCACCAATACCGATGCCTGTCTGACCCGTCAATACGAAGCGCTACTGGCCACGGAAGGCGTTACATTGCAGTTCGGCGAAGATGCAATCAAACGCTTGGCTGAAATAGCCTTTTCCGTGAACAGTAAAACGGAAAACATCGGTGCCAGACGGTTGCATACGGTGATGGAGAAACTGCTGGAAGACATCTCGTACGATGCACCAAAACACAGCGGAAAGACGATTGTGATTGATGCAGCGTATGTTGATCAGCGCCTTAAAGACTTATCGCAAAGCGAAGACTTGGCGCGCTACGTGTTGTAATTACGCTGCTTGCAGCGTTTTTCTGCGGTAGGCAGCAAAACCGAGCAACCCGAATCCGGCAAGCAACATTGTGTAGATCTCGGGCTCGGGTACCGGTGTCAGGAGACTGACATTGTCCAGAGCAATGACTTCCATCACCGGTGTAAAGTGCTCGGCATTGATCCAAAGTGCATTCAGGTTGGAAAGAACAGCGAGCAATTGCGCATCGGTGGCCAAAGCTCCGGAAAAAGTATCGGCAACCCGCCAAGTACCGGCTGTGAGCGCAGCATCGAAATGCGTCCAAGCGGCTGGCAAGCTGTTGGTGGCTTCATAAACCAGCGTCAGTCCGGCGCCTTTTAAGACAATTTCGGCTTCATTGGCGTAACTCGTGCCCGCAACCACATACCGGCTATCGAATTGAAGGCTGCCGCCAAAAGCAGCGCTCTGATCGCCGAGGAATTTGCCGGGGGCGCTAAAATATGTCCATTGCGAATCGGGATCGGCAAGCGTAATGGAACCGGCGGGTACGCCGTCTGCGCTGTGTGTGGGCGTTAAACCGCTGGTGATGACCGACCAGGAAGGAGAGCCATCCGTTGTGAGTCCGCTCCAGCCATCAGCATCGCTATCGAAAGTGCTGGATACGAGTGAGCTGGCGGCGATCGTGGAATAACTCAGAATAGTCAAACAGCAAGCAACAGAAATGACAGAACGGATCATAAATATTCTCCTTGGGTAGGGTTGAAGCTGAAAGTGTCCTAAAGCTGAAGTGAATATAGTTTGGATTCTCTCATTTTGTCAAATAGATAAAGTCATTATTGTAGAATCGGCCTGAATAACAGTTTCGACTCAGCTGCATATTGAGAGGTACGGATACCGGGGCAGCATGGATGCTTATCCAACAAGGGCGGTTAAGGTATAATATCCCGTTTCTCAATATTGGATTGTCGGAGGTCTCTATGCCTATTTATGAATATCTATGCAATTCATGCGGTGCCGAGAAAGAACATTTGCAAAAAATTAACGATGCGCCTATTGCAGTTTGTCCTGTCTGCGGCAGCAGCAATTATGTGAAGCGTATTTCTGCGGCTGGGTTTCAGCTAAAAGGAAGCGGCTGGTATGTCACTGACTTTAAGAATAATAAAACACAGAAAACGGAATCCAAAGCCAGTGCAAAAGAAAATACGCAACCTGCGGCATCTACCGCTACGGATTCACCGGCAACAACAGAAAGCAGTTCCGCTTCCACGGCGGCTGCCGATTAACGGATCCGCAATATCCCAATACAACGCGATGCATGTCTTGGCTACTGCCGGTAATACCGGAAAATCACTTATCTCACCATTCTGACTACTGAATAGAACTATGCGTACAAACTACTGTGGCGCCATTAACACCGGATATCTGGGTCAAACCGTAACTCTTTTCGGCTGGGTGCACCGGCGCAGGGATCACGGTGGTGTAATCTTCATTGATTTGCGCGATCGTGAAGGGCTGGTACAGATCGTGTGCGATCCCGATAACGTGGAAACATTTCAGGTTGCGGAAAAAATTCGCAATGAATTCGTCTTGAAAATTACCGGTAAAGTGAGAAAGCGTCCCGAAGGAACGATCAATACCGCGTTGGTCAGTGGTGAAATTGAAATTCTGGTGGCTTCCATTGAGGTATTGAATCCGTCACTGACACCGCCGTTCCTGATGGACGATGACAATATCAGTGAAGCAGTGCGGCTGGAACATCGTTATCTGGATTTACGCCGTCCGGCGATGCAATCGAATCTGCGCTTGCGGCATAAAGTGGCGATGGCGGTGCGTGTGTTTCTCGATCAACATGGATTTCTCGACATTGAAACGCCGATGCTGACCAAATCCACACCGGAAGGCGCGCGCGATTACCTGGTGCCGTCACGGGTGAATGCCGGTCATTTTTTTGCTTTACCGCAATCACCGCAATTGTTCAAGCAGCTTCTGATGGTATCCGGATTCGATCGTTATTATCAGATTACGCGCTGTTTCCGCGATGAAGATTTACGTGCCGACCGGCAACCGGAATTCACGCAAATCGATATTGAAACCTCATTCCTGTCAGCGGATGAGATCATGTCGTTGATGGAAGAAATGATACGCGGCTTGTTCAAAACCGTGAGCAATGTGGATTTACCCGATCCTTTTCCGCGTCTCACTTATGCCGATGCCATGCACAAATACGGTTCGGATAAGCCGGATTTGCGTATCCCGCTGGAATTCACCGAATTGACCGACATCATGAAAGATGTGCCGTTCAAGGTATTCCGTGAAGCCGCGGAAAAACCCGATGGCCGTGTCGCGGCGCTATGCGTGCCCAGGGGTGGGGAATTGTCACGCAAGGAAATCGACGATTACACCAGCTTTGTCGCAATTTACGGCGCCAAAGGCTTGGCTTATATCAAAGTCAATAATCTCGCGGCTGGTGTGGAAGGGTTGCAATCGCCGATTCTGAAATTCTTACCGGAAGAAACAATTAAAACCATTCTGGCGCGCACCAACGCAAAGGATGGCGATTTGATTTTCTTTGGGGCGGACAAAACCAAAGTCGTCAACGAATCATTGGGTGCGCTGCGTATCAAAATCGGACATCAGCACGGACACGCTGAATCCGGCTGGAAACCGCTATGGGTTGTCGATTTTCCGATGTTTGAACGGGATGAGGAAGAAAATCGCTGGCAAGCATTGCACCACCCGTTTACGTCTCCGGCTGACGGGCACGAGGACTTGCTCGAAACCGATCCGGGCAAAGCGCTTTCCAAAGCGTACGACATGGTGCTGAATGGCTCCGAAATTGGCGGCGGATCGGTGCGGATACATCGCCAGGAAGTGCAATCGAAGGTGTTCCGCGCACTCAATATTTCCGAACAGGAAGCACAAGAGAAATTCGGTTTCTTGCTGGAAGCGCTGCAATACGGCGCGCCGCCGCATGGTGGGATTGCATTCGGCCTGGATCGTATTCTGACGATGATGACCGGTTCGGAATCGATCCGGGACGTGATTGCGTTTCCTAAAACGCAGCGCGCGCAGTGCTTGTTAACGCATGCGCCCAGCACCGTGGATGAAAAACAATTGCGGGAATTGAACATCCGTCTGCGACAGGTTGAAACCAAGCCCAGTTAACGGGCAACCGGGTGTTTGTGGATGTACAAAATACCGGTTTCTGTGTTGGTGGTGATTCATACCGCTGATTTGCAGGTTTTATTGCTGGAGCGCGCCGATCACCTCGGTTACTGGCAATCGGTGACTGGAAGCCAGGACTCTGGTGAAACATTGACACAAACAGCAGCACGGGAAGTATTTGAAGAAACCGGTTTGAACGTTGCCGATTATGCGCTGACTGATTGGCAAACTGAAAATCGCTATGAAATTTACGAAGAGTGGCGTTGGCGCTATGGACCGGATGTTCGGTTCAATACCGAACATGTGTTTGGGTTAAGCTTACCTGGCATCCTGCCAATCCGGATTGCCGCCAGAGAACATTTAAACTTCATGTGGTTGCCTTGGCAACAAGCAGCGGATAAAGTGTTTTCGAGCAGCAACGCGGACGCCATTCGTCATTTGCCTGAACGCCAAAATCTTCAGCGGAATAATCGTTAATCGACACCGCCTTGTCCGGAAAAACGCTCCAAATACTTTTTAACAATACTTATACTCTTGGTGTGATGCACTTGGTAAATCACAATGAAATTGATGAGTCCGTGCATCAATAGCGATAGCAATAGACCTTCAAAAATGCCGAGACGGTAAACAAGCAGGGCGCAAATGACCGCAAGCATCATCGCATACTGGCCTTGATGCGCGACGTGTACGAGTCCCATGATCATTTTCCAGCCGGTAAAAATCATGATCACCGCTAAAGAAAACTTGGGCAAAAACTCTAACAACTCCGTGTTCAATACAAAGAACAAGATAACCAAGCCGATCACCAGTACGGAGAATTTTGTATAAGCGCCTGCCAGCTTGTTCGTAGTGCTTTTAGCCACACCATCCAGATTGGTCATGCCGCCAAAGAAACTGGATCCCATATTGGCGATCCAGATCGCCAATAAACTATTGTTGGTATTGCATTTGCGGTTTAGTGGATCGATTTTCTGAATAGCTGCATTGCTCATGACTTGCTCGATGACATCGATAACCGCCAGCATGGCTGCAAAACCGATGACATACAACCAGGTCAATGCGCTATCGAAATGCGGTAGCGGCAATGATAAATTGAGCGGCACATCTTCCACATGCAGCATCGGCATGGCAACAAATTGCGCCAATATGACTCCCGCAGTAATTAAAACAAAATAAGGGATCGCCGGTTGTGTTGCTTGGAATTTGGCAAAAAGGTAAAGAAAAACAGCAAAGCCTGAGATCGAAATCACGATCATCAAAATACGAGCGCTATTCCAGAAGCCTTCGGATACCGATTCTGCCGGTATTTCATACGTCATGACAAAGAAATTGAGGACAATTTTAAGTCCCACACCGGCCAATAAGCCTTCAACCAGATATTCAGGCACTGCCAGGAGAATATATTTCTGTAGATTGAATTTCCAAATGATAGCTTGCATAAATGCCGTCAGGAAAATCACAAATGCCATATTGGCCATACCAAAATTGGCAACCCCTAGTGCCAAAACCGGCGCTAAGCCAGCAGCCACTCCTGGTGCTCCAATATAGTTGCCGGGTTTGAACCAGGCATTGATCCAACCAACAAAACAGGCAAAAACAACGGTTGCTAGCGCAACTTTGATTGGATAATCGGACATCAGTGCAATGCCGGTAGTCAATGGAATTGCCATTGCTCCTGTGATTACCCCGGCTTGCAGATCACGCGTGAGGAATTTAGCTTGAAATGCTGCGGAATTATGCATATTTCGATACTTCAGATAATTTGTTAATGCAATACCAAACGATAATTGCATGCAAACTTTGCTGGGTGCTCAAGGAAAATACTGCAGGAAGGCAAATTCCTGCATTTTTAACGAATAAAATTCTAATGGTATTAATTCCCGTAATCTTATGTACGGGATTTTTTATATATTCAAGTCATTTAAGATTGATTACTTGAGGCTCATCGTCATTGTGCTGTATATCGGCCTCACCGCTTGTTTGTATTTTAGATTCAATTGTTTCCGATGCTATTTCATGCCCGTCTTGCAGACTTGAATCATTATCAGCCTGATCTTTATCATCATCTCTTTCTATGTTGTTTTCGCTTGCTTTATTCTCTTCGTCGCTTTTAGAACTGAAAAGACCTGTAAACCAATCAAATAAACCCATAGCACTTCTCCTTTTGTTGGAACAGCGATAAATTGATAAATCTAGGGGATATACACACAACGCTGGCTGTCACTATCGAAGCTATTGTGTAACTGGGTGAGCGGTTGCCTCCTTTTTAAAGTTGATTGTTGGTGTCAATCACATAAAAGAAATGGCCAAAACAGTATTAGTCTATGAAACTAATGTGTAATGACCATTCTGTATTGAAACAATTATGTTTTTTTGTTTTGTAAAAACCAAAACAAATTGATCTGAAGTTACTGCATCAAAAAAAACATATTGTGAGTAATTGTTCATTTATGTAGCGTTTTATCCAACTCTTTCGATTACCTCAAGCTTTCTGGTATTCAAGTTATTACAGGCTGTCAGTATTTGCAGATGAGGCGCTAGATCGGGAACCTTATCCTTGATGATATTAAGTGCAAATTTACCGAGGAATAACGCTTTTTCTTTTGCTAAGAGATATTCCGGACCGGCTTCATCGCGATACACTCCGGAAGTCATTAGCACCACACCATCAGCAGCAATCCGGCCTTCGTCGATATTATTTTTCAGAAGCTTGGCGGCTGTTTCAATCGCAACGGAAAGATTAGGATCAAAAGGTCCGACAATAAACGCGGTATTGATGACATGCAGCCAGTCAAAGCCACGGCCAACGCCGATTACCCATTCTTTGTGTTCAGATTCTTCGATGGGCCGATTGGTAGAACGGATTTCTGCAATATGCCGGATATTCCCCCGCACCAGTGGCATCAAGTCCCGGATAACCCTTTCAGGCATTGTGGGGTAGAGTGAACGCAGCATTTCTTCCAGTTCAAGTTGCGACGATTCTTTCGCATTCGCCAAATCAACGGAGCGGCCATCTTCACCGTGCAGAACCAGAGCATCCAAGTCGGTTTCAATGCCGCAAACGATGGGCACTACCGCGCCACCCTTGCCATAAACCGATTGAAATTGACTTTTTAGCTTAACGGCAGCAGCTTTTGCAGCTTCCGTATCGTAATGGAATCCCCGGCAGCCGCGGTGTGTATCTCCACGAGCAAAGTGATAGGTGACAAAAACCAAACAGTGTCTGCCGCGGCTGATGGAATATTCGACCCATTGATCGATAGCTGCTTGAAAAAATGGCCAACCCAGATCAAAGATACCACCCAAATTACGAAATGGCTGAATGATCCCAAGCGCGGTTTGTGTCATAACCGGCAAATGCAATCGGCCATCCATGCATTTTAGCGCGGCTATTTCGGTTGGATGTTCGCCTCTATACCTCCGGCGCTCTGTGGCCAAATCTATGAAAGCTTGCGAATGTCTTGCATTTAAATCGAGTAAATAATCGATTCCAGTATTCGAATTTTTCATCATTCTCCTAAAAAAATTTAGC
This sequence comes from Nitrosomonas sp. Is24, assembly GCF_033063335.1. NCBI lineage: Bacteria > Pseudomonadati > Pseudomonadota > Betaproteobacteria > Nitrosomonadales > Nitrosomonadaceae > Nitrosomonas > Nitrosomonas sp. Is24. The sequence continues at coordinate 1,285,675 of NZ_JAWJZG010000001.1, forward strand.
ATATTATGAATTATGAGTTTAAAACTAGCGGGTTGTTAAGGTTAATCGAGACAGCCATTCTTCCGAAGCAATTTGATTAATATTAAGAATGTATTCAGGATAAAAACCTAGAGCTAATATTAGCAGCGCCGGAATGAGTAGTAAAATCATTTCTCGTGATTGCAGATCAATTACTTGCTTGACATCGTCATGAACAATCGGCCCCAAGAAAGTCCGGCGTGTATACGATAGCATATAGGCTGCGCCAAGTATCGCACCGGATAATGCTGCAATGCCTAAAACAGAGTGCGCGCTGATTGCGCCCAGAATCATCAGCAACTCAGCCGGAAATCCGCTGGTACCGGGTACTCCAATACTTGCCAACGTAAACAGGAAATAAAAAGCCGTCAGTTTCGGCATGACTTTAGCAAGCCCGCCTAAATGAATCGCTTCAGTGCTACCGAGCCGGTGCTGAATAAAGCCCGCAATGAGCATCAGTGAGCTGGCTACCAGCGTAAAATTCAGCAATTGAAAAATAGCACCTTGGAATCCTTGTATGTTGAGCGATGCGATCCCCACCATGACTAATCCGACGTGACTGACACTGGCGTAGGCGAGCAGGCGGCGCAGATTTGTTTGCTGCAATGCGATCAAGGCGCCATAGATGAGTGTAAAAGCCCCAATCACGCTCAAAACCCAGCTGTATTCCATTGCGGCAACCGGTGCCAGCGGCATCGCAAAACGCAAAATCCCATAAATACCCAATTTCAGACCCACCAGAATGGCGACGATGTGCGTTGGCCCCTCGGTCGCTACTGTAGGTAGCCAAGTGTGTAATGGAACCAGCGGTGATTTTACGGCGAAGCCGAATAACAGTAAGAGAAAGACCAGTTCTTGCAATTCATTCGGTAACGGCGTATCTAGCAAAACGGGTAAGCTGAAAGACAAATCTGTAGGTATTTGCCCTCCGGATTGTAGCGCATGGTTTGTCGCCAATACGATAATTGCCAGCAATAAGGTGACGCCGCCGGACAGCATAAACAATGTATATTTCATTGCTGCGCTGCGCCGATGCGAACCGATGCCCCATAAACCGATTAAGAAAAAGAACGGTGGCAGCGTTAGCTCCCAGAACAGGAAAAATAACACCGTGTCCAAGGCACAGAATATTCCAATGCTGACGCCTTCAAGCGCCAGTAATAAAGAGAAATGAAAGCGTGAAGTATGGGAAATGGTATTCCACGAGGCTAACATCGTAATCACGGTCAGCAATGCAGTCAGCGGCAAAAACAAAACTGAGATACCATCAACGCCGATCAAATATTCGATGTTCAAAAGCGAAATCCAGGCGCGGCGTTCAACGAGTTGAAATTCACTTTTATCCGCATCAAATAAAATAAGTACGCAGATTGTTAGAAGAAAAGATAGCACAGCGATAAAAAAGGCCACTTGCTTCGAAAAATCGACATTACGTATTGATCCAGCCAATACGGCCCCTAATATGGGGACAATTATCGTAAGGCTTAGCAGCGGGAAATCAGCTTCAATCATTCTAATTGTCCTTTGAAATAATATACTGCGTAGTCAGCGGCTTGCTAGTATTAAGCGCGTCGATATTGTTGTGAGAATTACTGCCGGCATGAATATTTTGATCAATGATATGCAACCACGGTGAAGTATTCAGTCCGGCGCCTATGAGCAAGCCGCAGATGGCAATTGTGATAATCCATTCGTTCCTGGGAGAGGGCGGGGAACTGGCGTGATGCATGTTCACAAAAGGCCCTTGGAAACGCTTCGGTGCAGCGATAAATATTTGCTGGAAAGCACGTAACAGCAATCCAACTGTCAAAACGTTACCAAATAAAATGGCAATGGCAATAAGCCACCCTTGACCTTGAATAGTGCCATCGATTAACAAATGGATGCCGTCAAACCCCGGTGTTCCGGGCATACCCATCGTACTTAACGCGCAAATGACAAATAAAACGGCAATGGCCGCATTCGTGTCAAACATGCCGCCTAAGCGTGGAATAAAAGCTGTGTGCGTACGCTTATAGATCATGCCAAGACTGAGCAGTATGCCGGCGGTCGCCATACCGAACGATAAGGCCAGAACGATACCGCCTTCCATACTATGTGTGCTGGAATCAAATAAACCGACAGTGATTAGTCCGGTTTGACTGATGATTGCAAAGGCGATCAAGCGGCGAAAATTAATTTGCATGAAAGCTAGCAATGCACCGTAAAAAATCCCGATTAAACCGAGCAAGGTCACAAACCAAGCCCATTGCTCCGCAACTTCGGGAAGCAGGGGGATTAAATAGCGTACGATCGCATAAATGCCCAGTTTCAGACTGACTAGAAAAATTCCGACACTTGCGATAGTGCCATGTTCAGCCACTACCGGCAGCCAGGCATGAAATGGAAACAATGGCATGCGAATGGCGAAACCGAATAAAAGCAGGAAAAAAATCAATGTCGGGTAATCATGACTAACATTGCTTTCCTTCAGAACAAGCCAATCGAACGATAAGACATCAGTCGTTAACATGACGCCAAAACCAAGCATCAAAAACCCTGCCAACGCCATCAACAATCCGCTACTGAAGTGTTGTAACAGTAACGCCACAACCCACCGCCGGTTTTGGCTTGATCCCGATCGCAGTGTCATCAAGACAATAGGGATCATTTCAAGAAAACACCACAACCAGAACTGCATTGCATTCAGTGCGGCAAAAGCACCGATCAGAATGGCTTCATAACCCAGTAAAGAGGCAATATGAGTACGGTCTGACACATGCCGCGCCGTGAGGGTATAAATAAGGGTTAGTAATGCCAGAGTGGATGTCAGCAGTATAAATAAAATATTAGTGCCATCCACACCGACCGTATAGGTTACGCCTAAGCCTTGATAGCGCTCATAGAGTTGGATACCCGGCAAGTCGGGATCGAAAACTGATAGTAAATAGACGCTGAGCAAAAATGTCCCTGCCGTTCCAACGAAGCCTAGACGTAAAGCAATGACCGGCGAGGATGTTATGATGACCGCGGCCATCATAACCAACGGAATAAGCGTCAGTACCGACAAAACTGGAAAAGAAACTGTTTCTGACCAATAAGTAATTTGTGTGATATCCATCGAAACCTCAAATTGAAGCGGCAATCATTAAGACAATGAATACAAACAGCACCAGGTAACGCGGTTTGAGAATAGTCTGTTCAAAAGTATTCGCAATCTGCCCGAGCTTTCTGCCAATATCGACTGTATCCATGCCGATACCGCGCAATACCAAACGATCTTCAAACCAGCTCATGATATTTGCTGCCCATTCAAAGAATTTTCCGACTATGCCGCTACCGCGGACAAACTCAAGGTGTATTCCATCACGGATATCTTTACCCATCTTTTTCTCCAATTGCGTCAGTGATGAGATGGTGTAGTTTGAAGAAACGGGAGCGCCCATGGCACGATCAATGATATTTTTATCGAACCGGTCCAAATCGTGTCCAAGACCATAAATAGGTTTTACCAATGTTCTATCGGCAATCGGATCAAGCCAGAAGCGCTGCAACGATGCGATATATAACCAGCGTTTATTGGCGATTGCGGCGGCTACCGGTTTCATCGGATTGCCATAGACATAGCGCAGTAACGAAGGCGCTGTTAACACCTGGTAATTTCTCACTATGGCATGCGCGCACAAATGCCAGCTCGCCAATTCCCATAAACCCAAACCGCATTCCAAAAACATAAGACCCAGCTGCCCTGTAATGGCAAAGCATAGTGAGCTTTTGGTATCGGTTTGTGTCAATCCGACAATATAGCTATAAATTGCTGTAAACAATCCAATCGCCACCAGCACGGACATGGTGAGCGGTGCGAGCTCGATAAGCGGCCGCAGTAAAATAACCAAAAAGATGCCAGCGTGGATCATCACAGCACCATAGAACACAGCACTGGAAGGCGTGGGTCCTTCCATCGCTCTTGCTAGCCAGGGTGTAAATGGCAGTTGCGCTGACTTGGCAACCGCAGCGACGACGAAGCATAAGCTGATTACGGTGGCAGTCGGTGTTGATAGCGTTGTTGCAATTTCGTTCAGGTTGAACCAATTCGTCGTTCCGGCATAGTAAAAGGAAAGGGCTATGCCTAGAATAAAGCCGGCGTCTCCGATACGGTTGGTTACAAAAACCCGTGTGGAGTTAATGGTTGCGGTGGGCCGGTCATAGGCGAAAGATATCAATAAATACGAACACAGTCCCGCCAACTCCCAGCCCATAAATGTAACAACCGCATTACCCGAGAGTATGAGCAGCAGCATCGCCGACGAGAACAAGGATAAAACAAAAAAGAAGCGGTGAAATCCGGGTTCAGCATGGATGTAGCTTGTTGAGAAGCGCGCGATTATGAGTAAAATTATCGAAAATAAGGCGGCTGCAATGACGCTGAAACCTGTCGTGATGAAATTGAATTCAACGACGAGATTGCCGCTGCCAAGCCATTTTCCTAGCGAAGTATAGTTGGAATTGATACCCAATAAATCAGCGCCTAACAAGGCGATCGCGATCAAACACGACAAGGTAATGGCATTTTTAGCCACATTTGCGCTGATCGGCTCGTCTTTTTTTCCGCTGATGCGATCAAACAAAATACCGAAACCGATGATCGCAGCGGCTATGAATGGCAATAACGGTATTAAAAAAACCAATTGATCCATTTTAGGCTCCTGTCGGATGAGGTTGTTTGATTAAAGCAGGTGGCAAGGGCACGTTGATGCTCTGATAGTAAGCAACGGACGACTCATATTCAGGCACTTGTTTTCCTGCCGCTTGCCAAGGAACAAATCCAACGCCACGTTCAAATACTGAAATTTCAGCCGTATCGGGATCAATCGCACTAAGCAAAATCCAACCACCGCCCACGAGTTCACGGATACTGGCCTGCCGCTCATAAATTTGTCCCAGTATTTCGGTTTTGGCTTCCACTAAAACCTGCAATCGCAGCGGTTCGTGGATTTCAATCATCTGTTTGGTTAACCCGGTACGTAAATCGCTGCTGGTGCCTTCCAGCACGCCGAACATCCCGGTAATGTTATGCGTGACTTTTGAGCCGGAGCCAAAATAGTCATTGTTTACCGTGGAGAAATAATACTCCAGGTTGATACCCGCACCCACCGGACCGACCGCTAACAAAAGATTTTCAAGCAATTTGCCATCCGCATCCTGCGTGGGATCATATGAAATGAGAAAAACACGCCGGTCCAAAAATGTTCCTTGCGACACGGATCGCCGCCCGACGATCGCTGCGGCAATCGTGGCGTGATTGAATTCCGGAAATGCTTGCGAAAAATCATTTGCACGCAAGGTCACATGTTCTTTTCCGGCTTCCGGGGTGCGAGGGTTGTTAGCCGAGACAAAGCGCCGGCAACGTTCGTGAGCTGAAGCTTTACTCGCTTTGATTAAATCGTTCCTGAATGATTCGAATGCAGGCAATACACTTTGTGGAATATCTTCAAGATCATACCAATAGTATTCGTCGCTACAGGTGTCGTGTTCAGCGCCGACAAACCAGGTGTCGTCGGGAATGTGAATGCCGCGTTCGGCGAGTAATTTTCTAATTTCCGGACGATTTGCCATGGCTGCAAAAAGCCGCGCGTTCGGTCCGCCACGCTTGCCGCTACAGGCGCCGCAGTTGTAACCAAACTCATGCGGATTATTGAGGTTGGTCGATCCATGGCCGGCTAAGCAAACAATAGGGGCGAAACCGTACGATAAGCCGGTCGTGCGCATGAATACCGTTAACCGGTCGGCTTGTTCCGTATCGGTAAAGCCCAACCGAGGCTGATCCGGGGTTGCGGGCGTATCCGAAGCAGGCGCTTTGAACATCAATTCGGTGGGGACTTTCTTTTCAATACTTTGACGCAAGGTGGTATTGAGCGCCAGAAAATATTTCGGTAAAAACACTCTGCCGAGCAGACCGGCAAACACAACCGGCGCTAATGTATCAATGATGGCATGCGAAAGAATAAGACTGCGCCGCAATGATTGATTCATCACATAAGCGAGTTTCTTATAAAAACGATATCCTTTGAAATGCTCTTGCAGTATCGGTTCCGCGCCTTTTCTCGGGACTTCATTGACATCATTTGCAGGGCGTACGACCACCGGGCACTGCATTTTAATTTCTACATCGTCTATCCCTTTGTAATTCATTGGCACGCCAAAAAATCCTGCAGCGCCTATGGTCTCAATGGCGGGGTTAATTTCTTCCAGTTGGCGGCGCAGACTCTCTTCACGGTCATCCATGCAAGTGACAATCTGCGCTTGCGGCCGCTGGGTACGTTTGGCCCAGCGGCCGCGGCCAACATTGGCTCGCAGAGTTTGAAAAAAATCTTCCCGGTAATGATATTCGTAGGCATACAGCCATATTTTGCTGCGCTCAGGCGCATTAAATTCGTCCAGTACCATCAGCATCTGGAGTAAATCGTTTTTCTGCATGCCATGAATATCCGCAGCCGTGAGCCCTAGATGCTGGCACAGCCGGAAAAGCCGCCAGCCGCTATTAAAAGCCGCGTGTTCAGAATCTTTTTTAACCAGTGGACTGAATTGCCAAGTCCATGTCAGGTCGGCTAAGGATTGCCATTCTTCCCGTTGCTCGCGTTCGGATCCGGCGCGCAAAATCAAATCCTTGGCAAGATTGGTCAGATACTCCGGTAAATTGCCATCATACAATTGCTTCCGGACCATGAACTCGGATAAATTTCTGCGAAAATAATAGCCGATCGTTCCCAGCTTGGCTTCGATCTTCCAGGTGTCTTTGCAGGCCTGATTGAGCCATAGCCGATCCAATGTGAGACGGATAGCCAGATAATCGGCCATATGCAGCGTTGCGTCATTTTCCGTATGGTAATCAGGATTATGCTCACGCCAATTGATCATTCCCGACCAACCCGGCAACTCAAGCGCCAGCTGCTGGATATAATCTTCCCATCTATCTTGTGGAATCTCCATGTTGGTTAATTGCAGAATAATGCAATCGACTGGATCTTCCGGTGTTTCGTCGACAATGTTTTGCCAGTCGGGTAAATCGTGTAAAAAAGGATTCACGTCGAAATGTGCTGTCGAGCGCCAAGCTGCATAGAGCCCCAGTTTGCTGCGACCGGGCAATTGCCATGCCGCAACGCCTTCATCCAGTACCGATGCGCAGATTCGTATGATCTGCGGCCTAATGGAATAAAGAATATCGATACCGCTTAAAGCCAGAACAAAACTGCGTAATGTAATTTTGTTGCCGATTTGCGCCAGCATTTCATTGAGTTTGGTTTCCGCATCCCTACGCATTTTTTGATGTACGGGAATGCCCTCGCCATTTGCCAGGTTTGTTTGGATTTTTTCCAGCCACTCTTTGGCCTGTTCTTCTGAGAGATCCAACATGTTCTCGGGGTGCAAGTCGGTTAGCTCAATACCCAGTTTGTTGAGAATGCTTTCCCAAAGCTGTTTAACGGCGATATTGGGATCGGAAATGCAGCTGAGCATCCGTGCACGCGCTTCTTTAGAAACATCCGGTTGAATGGTTTGCAGCACATTCCGCTCTTCGATCTGCCAATTCAACTGACTGATCGACAGAGTAGGCAGCTCATGCAGCAGCGCAATTTGGTAGATATCTCTACGCTTGATGGTCAGATCGTTGGCATGAAAAACAATGTGCTCAGACTGTAAGTTTTTTGTATGCTCAAATGCGGCTGCAAGGTCTGTGTCGGTTATTTTGCCTTGCTGATAAAGATCCCGGTTCTTTGAATCCGGTAAATAACCATAAACACCAGTTAATTTTTCATATTCCGCCACACCTTCTTCGAACGGGAGATGTTGAAAGCCATGAATGGTGTTGTGATGCACAAATTTATGCAGCGGACGTTGTCCTGGAAGAATATGATCCAAGTGATGGATTGCTTCAATGATATGGTGACGTAGATCATGAGATTCGGAATTCATTTCAGTTATCCTATTGAATACTTTGAATAATAATGCCGTTCATTTGATTCATGGTTGCCATTGAAAGGTCAATCAAAGGCGCTGGCCACAAACCAAACAGCACGATCAATACAACCAGAAAACCAGCTGCTATGAGTTCGTACAACTTTAAATCTTCAATGTTACGCATCTGGGGTTTTACCGGACCGGTGAATAACATACCGATGGTGCGCATGGCGTAGGCTGTTCCGATCATGATACTCACCCCCAGCAGTATCATGAGATTTCCCCATTGCTGGAATCCGCCAACGATCGCGTGCAGCTCGGCAATAAAACCCACCGTACCAGGCAATCCCATTGCCGCAAATAAAGTAATCGTCATGAACAAAGCAAAACGCGGCATGACTCTTACCAAAGAGCTATAGTCCAGAATATTTCGGGTATGTGTGCGCTCGTATAACAAACCCACCAGCAGAAACATTGCTCCCGCTACCAGACCATGCGCGGTCATTTGCAAAACAGCGCCAATCAGGCCCGTTTTATTCATGGTGGCAATATCAAGCAGGATGATCCCCATATGACTGACCGAAGAATATGCCACCATCGCTTTCATATCCGTTTGCCGCCATGCCAGAACACCACCATAAATCATTCCGATCAATGCCAGGGTTATTAAGAGTGTTTGCAGCATTTGCGTGGCTTCCGGCAGCATGACAATGACTCTGATCATGCCGTAGGCGCCCATTTTGAGAAGAATTCCGGATAGCAATATACTGACCGGGCTTGGTGCCTGTACGTGCGCTAACGGTAACCAGCCGTGTAATGGAAAAATAGGCATCTTAACGCCGAAGCCGATAAGAAAACCGATTAAAACCCAAATTTGCTCATCCCTTGGCATGCTCTGTGCCGCGACGGTCATCGCAGACATCAGAGTGCCGCCATGCGGCGGCATGTATTGACTGATCGCCAATAAACTGATCAGCATGAAAATAGAGCCGCCCATCGTATAAAGCACAAAATTCAAACTGGCGACATGACGGCGTGTACCTCCCCAGCGATCAATGAGCAGAAACAGCGGCGCTAAAGTCAATTCCCAGAAAATATAGAACAATGACCAATCTTGCGAAAGAAATACGCCCAGCATCCCCAATTCCAGCAGCAGGATACTGACATAGTAGCTTTTGATATTGTGTGCGATGTTGAAAGAAGCGAGTAGCGCAATTACAGTGAGCAATGCGGCCAATACCACCATGGGCAGTGATAATCCGTCGACGCCTAACGCAAGTGCAGTATTCAGCTTGGGATTAAAAACAAAATACTCATAGAACTGTATTTGACCATCCGATCGATCGTAATTAAGAACCAGCCAGAAGCTTAAGAGAAATACCAGGAGTGCAATTAGATTAGCGGTGAAACGGATTTGGTTTGTGTTCTTACTCGGAATTAACGCAAGTATCAGAATACCTAATACTGGTGTTAGAAGTAATGTACTGAGTATTCCCATCGAACGATTTATCCTTTTACTTTTATTATAAGATTAAGTTTTTATTAAAAATATTTATAAATAATTCAACATATTTGTTTGAAATTTTTAAGTGAACCGAAATCTGATGTATGAATCGGACCAAAACTGCCTCTATGTCAGAAAAACTGTACTACCACTATCAGAAATCATTAAATCCCTGTTGCTGTAAGGGTAAGCTAACACAATGAATGTGAATTAAAAGTGAAATGCATGTGAATTAAAAGTGAAGATAATGAGGCATGAAAAAAATTTCTCAAACCGGTTGTCTGGTTGCAGAGAATCGAATTTATGGTGTTCTAGCGGTTTTTGATTGAGCAAAATTCTGAGTATTTTTTTGCGGTGATTCAGAAGCGGAAGTACAGAAATTTTTTTTGCGCTTGCAACAAAAAATGAAAGGATGCGAAATCATTATCCATTTGAAATGAATGGGCCGCAGTGACTGAAGGTTCCATCATGAATTTCGCTAAAACCGGATAAGTTACTGTGTATAAAATTTAATTGATTGTAGATATCCAATTTCGATTAAAAAGATTGTGAATATTTTGTGAGAATGTTGTAAAATTTATGTGAATTTTGCCGTTTCTGAGATTCTGAATTGATCGGAATGCGCCTGAAAAGGCAAATTTTGCAAACTCTTCTATAGGAGGCTTTATGAAAATGAGCCGATTTCTTTTTGTAACAGCAATAAAGATCTGCTTTGTAGTGTTCGGTATTATTCCCTTGGTCAGCGTTATTTTATTTGGCGCTCTCCCGACATTGCCACAAATACACTCTGTTATAGGTTGGGTGGGATTGGAAGTGATGAGTGGATCAATTCTGTTTCTGAGCTATCTTGCTGTTGCAATGTTGTATATGGTGTCAAAAAATAAAGCGCGTTTTTCTTCAGTAAAAGTTGCAGCTTAATCCCTTATTAGCCTTATAAGGAGTCAATGCTAACGATCAGTGAGTATTGGCTCCTTTTTTATTCTCTCAATTTACTTTTCAATCCATAAGCTCGTTTGGGTACTCAAATCTTTCGAAATTCCGCCAATATTTCGATATGGGGAGTGTGCGGAAACAAGTCAATCAGTTGAATCTCGTTTATTTGCCAGTTATTTTGTTGAAAGAACCAGGCATCGCGCGCGAAAGTTTCCGGGTTACAGGAAATATAGATAATCGTTTTTAACGCAGCGAAGCAGGAAAAAAAGCCCTGATGTTTTTTTAGTCCGGCGCGTGGTGGGTCTAAAACCAACGTTGTTGCATCGCATACCGTTTTTTGCATGTTCCTCCAAATTGACGGACTGAAAAGATCCGCGACGTGTGGAGTTACTTTGGTCAGAGCCTTGCTTTTCAATAATTGAATGGCATCCGGGTCGGATTCGTAAGCGATAAGTGCAGTGCAGTTCGATTCCGCAATGATTTGCGTGAAATTCCCTGAACCGCAAAATAATTCCACCGCTTTTCCAACATTAGGGTTGCGAGCGAGCGCATTCCTTAGCCACTGTTGCATCCATTGATTTTGCTGCGTGTTGCCCTGTTTGAATGGGCGTTTCTTGTTTGTGCGGATTTCGTCCGGCTGCATGTCGTCATCCAGTTCAATAAACAGCCAATTATCTCCGCAGTTTTCCTGCCAGGTTTTATTGGGTAACTGCTGAATTGCCGTTTGCAGCAAGCTTCGGCATTGTTCATTGAGTACCAGACAATCATTCACCGGTGCAATTTGTTGCGAGTTTTCGGATACGAAGCCGAGCTTTACTCCGTCCGTTTTAATTTGGCAACGGTTGCGGTAGCCATATATTTTCGGTGCCGGCTGAATAGCACCGGCATTCAACTGAGCCGGATCAAAACCGGCTCGTTGCATGGCATAGAGGAAGCGATTTCGTTTTTGCTCGAGCTGGCTTGTATAATCAGCGATCATCCAGGAGCAACCGGTACAGGCATTTTCTTCCAGACTGACAAAAGGGCATGCGGGTATTTGTCTTTGTGCCGAAGGTTGCGTGAGCTGTATCAATTTGGCATAGGCAAATTTTTTATTATTCAGCGGCTTGTCAATGGTTTCAAACTCACCGCTATCTCCTGGCCAAGTGCCATAAACAAAATAAGAAATGTTATTCTGGGTGTTTTTGACAACACCCAAACCCTTTTGCGATAAATGCGTTACCGTCCCTGTGAATTTCATGATGAATAGTCAGTTATATTTATTGAAAAGGAAGATCCGTGATGGCGAATCACTATGAAAATTTTGCTAAAGATCCTGAATTGTTGAAAACCGATTTGTCACCGTTGCAGTATCAGGTGACGCAAAATGCCGGCACCGAACCGCCATTCCAAAATGAATATTGGGATCACAAAGCTGCCGGGATTTATGTTGATATTGTATCGGGTGAACCGCTGTTTGCGTCAATTCATAAATTTGATTTTGGTACCGGATGGCCCAGTTTTTACCGGCCGATAAACGAGCAGTATATCCGGCTTAAGAGCGATTATGCGATGTGGATGCCGTGCACGGAAGCCCGCAGCCGTTATGCGGATAGTCATCTGGGGCACGTGTTCAACGACGGCCCGCCGCCAACCGGCTTGCGTTATTGCATCAACTCTGCCGCGTTAAGGTTTGTAAGAAAAGAAGCTTTGCAAGCGGAAGGCTACGGCGAATTGCTTGCATTATTCGCGCATGAAGAAAGAAAATAGGCTCGCAATGACAGAAACCAAGCCACTCATTGAGGAATTACTCACTACGCATCGGTTGCCAAACCTATTACAAGCGCTGGTTTGCTTCGCCGGTGTGTTTCTGTTGATTTCGCTCGGTATGTTCGTACTTGCGATCAGTATTCATGTCGTTATTTTTCTGGCATTGATCTGGGTGTGCCTGCAAGCGCGCTGGCTGGGTTATTCCTTTCTCGATATCCGGCGCATGATGGACGATGGCATCATCAAAGCGCTGCCAGCGATCTATATTTTTCTGTTGATCGGTATGGTCATTGCCAGTTTCATGCAGAGCGGCACCATCGCAAGCCTGCTTTACTACGGATTGGATTTGTTGAGTCCGGGTACATTTCTGGCGACAGGGTTGATCTTATGCAGTTTCATGTCGGTTGCTACCGGCACTTCCTGGGGTACGGTTGGAACGATCGGAGTGGTGTTGATCGGTATTGGTGAGGCGATGAACATTCCGCTGCCGCTCGTGGCCGGCATGATTATTTCCGGCGCCACTTTCGGCGACAAATTATCGCCTATTTCGGATACCACCAATCTGGCGGCCATGAGCGCTGGAACGAGTTTGTACCGGCATATCGGTTCCATGCTCTACACAACAGTACCGACGTTACTAATTGTTCTGGTGATCTTCATGATTATCGGAGAGCATTACAGTGATAATGCTTTACCGCGAGCGCATATCGATGAAATCCGTACCGCTTTGGCAGGCGCTTATCAATTAAATGGCTGGGTGACACTGCTGCCGCTGCTGCTGATGTTCGGTTTGAGTATCAAGCGCTACGCCGCCGAAGTGAGCATGTCGTGCAGTATTGTGCTGGCCATGCTGATTGCCGTCGCTTATCAAGGCAGGGATGGCGTTGATGTATTCAACGCATTGTGGGTCAATTCACCGGGCGCTACCGGAATCGAAAACATTGACGATTTACTCGGACGCGGGGGATTGTACAGCATGGCGTGGACGCTATTACTGTCCATCATGGCGCTGGCGCTCGGCGGCGTGATGCATCATGCCGGGTTCCTGCAAGTGCTGCTCACCCATATCATCGCACGCATTCAGCGTGTCAGCACATTGATCGCGACTACCATCTTGTCCGGATTGATCGGTAACATTGCGATGGGCGAGGCTTATATCTCGATTATTCTTAATTGCCAGCTGTTCAAGAGCGCATACCTTGAAAGGAAGGTCGATAGGGCAGTGCTGTCCCGTTCAGTCGAAGAAGGCGCAACCTTGACTACCGGCCTCATTCCATGGACAACAGCGGGTACTTTTTATGTGGCGACACTGGGCGTTCCAACACTGGATTATGCGCCCTATGCTTTGCTGAACTTATTGAATCCTTTTGTTTCCATTGCAATGGCCATTGCGGGAGTTGGCTTGTTGCGTGAAAAAAATACACCGCGATCGTATTAAGGAATAAAGATGAAAGAAGTATCAAATCACCGCAATCATTGGAAAACCATACGCATTATTTTGGCCGCTCTAATAGGCGGATTTTTATTGTCGTTTCTTGGCTTTGGCTTACTGTGGAGCGGCATCCCTTGGCATACTCAGCTAATCATGATTCTGCCATTCTTGCTGTTGTCTTATGGCATATTGCGCTGGAGCAACGGTGCGATAGGGTTATGTGCTTTTATCGGCATCGGTGCTGCACCGCTTGGATTATTGATCATGCAGTTTCGTGATACGAATGGCTCGCACTTAATGCCAATACTGGTTGTTACCGGCTGGTTGATTGGAATCTGTGCCGGTTGCTACTGGGGGAAGTTGTCCCAGAAACCTTCAGTAAATTCATCAAAAGATGTTGTTTCGTCTTGATTTTTTCTTCTGCAAGCGAATCACTTTTTTCTGCTTCAATGGATTGGGGTAATGACATTCCCGGGACAGAGTTCCTGGTAATCTTAGTCATAACCTACTATTAACTCCTTATAAAATAAGGATTAACAGACTATAGATTTAAGTTATCCCGCAGATTAACATGCAATCGTCATGACTTCATGCACTGAATACATTGAACAAAGTTGAGTAGTGAAGTTCAAGCGATATCCATTTAATTTTTGCTTTATCAATATTTGCGGGAGTAACAAATGAGTAAACCATTTTATTTACACAATACAATGATCGCGGCGATGATGCTGATGACCGGAGGGGCTGCACACGCTGGACTTTCGTTTGTGGTAACCGATACAGCCACCCGAACCGAAGCGTTTAACATCGCAGGATTCGCTACATTACCGGCAGGCTCGGCAGTTAGCCTTGGGCATCTCGATTACACAGGGCCGGGGTCGCAAACAGTTACTTATACTTATCTTGGCCAGGAATCCGGTTTTATTGACAAATTTTATAACACGTTAAGCGGAGCCAAACTTCTTGAATCCAATGCGGTTGGAACCTCAATCAGCTCGGTTGTGAGCACGACCGGGCCGCTGAGTTTCAAATTTGAAGGCGATGTCGGTAGATTTGCCATTAACGGCGGTCACTGGGACAAAGGCACATCGATCGGATTGATTGGTACAAACATGCTAGTTGGAGCCACAACCTATGCCTATGTACTTGGCTACAATGACAGTGCAGGAACTAAACATCTGGGTGACTGGGATGACTTCGTGATCGGTGTAAGCGCTGTGCCTGAACCGGAAACCTATGCAATGTTGCTGGTCGGACTTGGTTTGGTGGGATTCTCATTAGGTAAGCAGAGACAAAGATAAAGCATCGATGTCGCTTGTTTTTTGTTAGTTCCAGCAGTAAAAAGGCGTTATGGTGAATGAGTCGAAAATTCAGAAAGAAAAGAACGGTAATAAGAAGTAACGCCATATTTAATATAATGAACCATACCGGAATCATACGAAATTGAAATCATTTATCGATATTCAATGCTTGAAAACCGATAAGAAACGGCAGGAATGCTCCGATTCCGCTGCTTTGAATCGACGCTTGCTCGATCGGCGGCGGGAGCAGTTTGACCGGCGCAATATATCGATTTTACGTGGACAAGCACGCTATGACCGGCGCCGGAATGATCGGCGCGATTTATCCATGCTATATAAGCAGCCGCGCAATATGCACGCGGAATTAGTGAACGCAGGGCTAACACCGCTGTTTTCTACGGCGAAAGGATATCGCGCTGATTTGCTTCGTATATGGACCATTACCGAACAAGCGGATTTAAACACACATCTGCGCAATTATTCGGATAACTCACCTTACATCTGTATCAATCAATACAACCTCAAAGAAGTCGAGACCGCAAGTGCCAAATTAGGAGAAATATATCCGGATGCTATCCTGATCGATATGCGGCTAGCAGCTGACAAAGTGGTCGAACAGTTGCGGATGATCAGAAAAAAGATGGCATCCGTTAAGATAATCCTGCTTTACGAGAAAAATCCGCCGGATTTTATCGACGAGATTATCGAGTTTCGCATATCCGGGTTTTTACCGGTCGGAACCGATCATAAAATATTCGAAAAAGCGATACAGGTGATCGTTCACCGGGAAGAATTGTGGTTTCCGCATCACGTAGTGCAGCGGATATTTGATGTGTTGTCCGGATGGCACAATATTTCTTGCACTATTCCATCAAGAGATATTGCATTAACGAAGAGCGAGCAAGAAATTGTAAAATTAGTAGCGAAGGGATTGACCAATAAACAGATTGCGCTGCAACTTTCTGTGAGTCCGGAAACAGTGAAAAAACATTTGAAGTCTGTTTTTATTAAAACCGGAGTTCGTAATCGCAGTCAATTGGTCTTTGGCTATCTTTCAAGAATCGGTGTTTCCAGCTAATGGAATCACAGTTCTGTGCAGTAGATTTAAGATATTAGATATTTTTTTACTTATAGTACCCATTTAGGGAATATGAATTTTGCTAATAATGTAGGAATATTTAAACGTGGAGAGGTAAAAGATGGATGCTAATAAATTATAGAGGCTGTTGATTTAACGCGCGATTCTTCTCTTGCATGTTTTGGTAATACGAGTAGTAATTTTGGTGTTATAACAAATAGGTCAGAATTGCTACAAAAAGACTTATTTTGGGATTTTTTGGGGGTAGGTAAAATGATTTTAAAAAAATTAGCAATATCAGCTCTTGCAACCGGCGCTCTCGTTATTGGAAGCGGCGCTCAAGCAGCAACGTATCAATTCGGTCAATTATTATCAGGTGGCGGACCTGCAAGTGTGCATCTTGCGGATCTGGATATCAATGATCTTGGCGGCGGTCACTGGTCATTTACTTTGTACAACGTTGATCTAAGTGCTTTTGGTTCTAAAGCATTTGTTGGCTCAATGGCTGTAGATGGCATAACACCAAGTTCTGTTACAACTGTGGCTGGTGGCGGGGTAAGTAGTGTTGGCATTAGCCCTGGTGGTGGACCTGGCGGTAGCTTTGATTTTAGATATGATACCGCTAGTGGAAGCGATAGACTTACGACAGCAGAATCAGTTTCATGGGATGCTTTTGGATTAGGCAGTTCACCGCTCCCAAGTAACGGAGATTTGGCTTTACATATTCAAGGTACTAGTTTTTCACCTAGCTCTGCTTGGTACATTTCACCAGTTCCAGAACCAGAAACCTACGGTATGTTATTAGCTGGCTTAGGTTTGCTTGGTTTTACACTGCGTCGTCAAAGAAGCATGTAACTATTAAAACTAATAAAGATAAAAATAACTATTTTCTTTTTTAGCAGAAACTAAAAAGAAGCCCTCACAAGAGATTCGATGTTGCTAGTTGAATCTCTTTTATTTTTTATGATTGTTAATCACAATAAAATTTTTCTCATACTTATTTCAACAATTGCAAGTGTGAGTTTTTGCTAGGACAAAAATCCTAATAAATCAGGAGCATCGGTCTATTGTATTAGATTACTCCTGAAGTTATTGTTACTACCAGTGATGGAATTTATTTCTATCTAAAATAATAAAAATCAAGATTAAGTATTCTTATAGGAGCATTTAAAATGCGTGTTTTGTCTGTTATATCACTCTTCACCTTGCTAAGCGCCCCAGTAGTTGCGGCGCCTGTAGTCTTCGACTTTGCCAACCTGAAGTATAGTGGCGGCATTAATACCGGTTTTCTGCCAACAGATGGAATTGCCTGCAGTGGCGGCGATCTGTGCAGTTCAAACATAGCATCGTCACTCAGCGGTGATCTAAGTTTCACCAATGGCGGACTGACAGTGCACGCTAAAGGCTCGTACAATGGTGGCGCTTTTGGTTCCAGAGCAGCCGTTGTTCAAGATCATGAAAATGGCTACAACGGAAAACTTTCTGGAAAAGATGCAATCGGCGCCGGTTTAGGTGTTTATCACAAGAAGGATGATACCAGTGACGATAACATCACTGAAAAAGAAGCAATCTGGCTGCATTTCGACCAGAATGTTTCATTGTCTTCAGTCGGTTTTCGTGCAGAAGGGCATAATACGACGAGCTGGATCGCTAATGCGACCTTCCAATACAGTTTCGACAATTCAACCTGGACTACAGGATTACTACCAAAAGACGTAGGTCAATTCGCTTTGAGTCACACCGGACATGACTTTTACTTCAGATTCGGTGGCGGTAGCAAAGCAGATCAATTTTATATCAGCTCAATGACGGTATCGGCTGTACCAGAACCAGAAACTTATGCCATGCTGTTGATTGGATTGGGTTTGGTAAGTTTCTCATTACGCAATAAGAAAGGATAATTAAAATAAAGATAAAGAATCTGTTTCTTGCTAGCGCAAGCTAAAGAAGGAACATTGCGGAGAGATTCAAACGTATAGAGTTGAATCTCTCTTTTTTATTTTAAGCTTCCATAAGTCAGAGAAGCTTCCAGATTGACGGAAGAGCAGGTGCGGAGAAATTCACAATACTAAGAGATCGGCCATCACTTGAATTGAGAATCATGCCGACGCCGTCATTTCGTGCGGACGTGAGCAATCTTAAAGCTCAGAAACAATCGCTAATAAATCCGGTTTTACCACTACCAATATCACCACCGCAAACAGAACCAAAACCGGAAATTCGTTAAACCAGCGGTAAAACACGTGACCATGCTGGTTAGCGTCGTTTTTAAACGCTTTGACGTATTTTCCGCAGTAATAGTGGTAGTAAATCAATATCAAAACCAGCGCTACTTTGGCATACAGCCAATCGCCGGAAAAGCCATAGCCCACCCATAACCACACACCGAACACCACGGTCAGCACTGCGCCGGGAGTCATGATGCCGTAATACAGTTTGCGTTCCATGATCTTGAAGCGTTCATTGCCTGGCGCATCTTCGCACATGGCATGATAGACGAATAAGCGTGGCAGGTAGAAAAGCCCAGCAAACCAGGTGACCATGAAAATGATGTGCAGTGATTTAATCCAAAGCATAGCAGTACGATTGATTAGTGTTAAAGTTGGTATGATACTGGGCTTGCGATGTTCGCGCCATCCCTTGGAATCGATAGAGCGCGCGCACTGTTTATAATTGAATTGAGAAGCGAGATTACGATGAATCAGCACTATCAGAATTTAGTTCAAAAACTGGAAGAGATTACGCATTTGAACGGCGTCATGAGCACGCTGGGATGGGACCAGGAAGTGATGATGCCGGTCGGCGCCAGCGATGCGCGTGCCAAGCAGATTGCGGCGCTGGCAGGGGTGATTCATGAGCGTATGACCGATCCAGCGCTGGGTGAGTGCTTGCACGAACTCAAAGCTAAGGATTTTGCTGCTTTGAACGAGCTGGAGCGCTGCAATATCCGCGAGGCGTTGTACAGTTATGAACTGGAAACGAAAGTGCCGAAACGGCTGGTACAGGAGCTGGCTGAACTGGGTTCACGCGGGCATGGCGTATGGGTTACCGCGCGTCAGGAGAATAATTTTGCTGATTTTGCACCTGTGCTGGAGCGTTTTTTGCAGTTGAAAACCGAGTGGGCGCAGTGTGTGTCGCCGGACTTGAAGTCTTACGATGCGAATATCGATCTATTTGAACGCGGCACGACGATGGACGTGATCACGCCGATCTTTGAGCGCTTGAAGCAGGAATTGATACCGCTGATTGCTGCCATTCAAAACCACTCTGTTCAGCCGGATACGTCGTTCTTGCAGGGCAGGTTTGCGCTGGATAAGCAGGAATCATTGGCGCGCAGAATTAGCCAGGACATGGGTTTTAATATTGAGCAGGGACGTATCGATATATCGGTGCATCCGTTTTGCGGCGGCAGCCATCCGACCGATGTGCGTATTACGACTCGTTATAAAGACAGCAATTTTGTCGAGTCATTGTATTCGGTGATCCATGAGACCGGTCATGCGCTCTACGAACAGGGGCGCCCGCATGAACTCGGCGATTTGCCGGTTACGGAATCCTTAACGATGGGTATCCACGAATCCCAGTCGCTGTTCTGGGAACGCATGATCGCGCAAAGCAAGCCCTTCTGCGTACATTATTTTGAAACGATTCGCGCGGAGTTTCCGGAAAATCTTCAATCCGCGACTGTGGATTCTTTTTATCGCGCGATCAATACGTGCAAGCCAGATTTTATCCGGGTGGAAGCGGATGAGGTGACGTATCCACTGCATGTGATTTTGCGTTATGAAATCGAGAAAGGGCTGTTTGATGGATCGATGAACATCGATGATTTGCCGGAAATCTGGAATGAATTAATGCAAAAATACTTGGGAATTAAACCGCCGACCGATACGTTGGGGGTATTGCAGGATTCGCATTGGAGCGGCGGCGCGTTTGGGTACTTTCCTTCATATACGCTGGGTGCGATGTATGCGTGCCAGTTCTATAACACGTTGCTGCGCGAGCAACAGGACACCGAACAAAACATCGCTACAGGAAATTTTGCACCTATTAAGAATTGGTTAAACGAAAAAATCCATCGTCAGGGTAAGCTTTATACACCACAACAGCTGGTTGAGCGTGTTACCGGCGAACCGCTGAATCCGGATTATTTCGTCGAGTATCTGAAGAACAAGTACAGTGAAATTTATCGGTTAGCCTAAGGAGCGCGCGCCGGTTTTATGCTTGACGGCGGCGGCCTTGATTGCTCTCGATCCATTTTTTGACGCGATTGGCGTCGCCGATACGGGTGTTTTTGCCCCACGAATTGAGCAACACAATCACCATCGGTTGCCCAGAAATTTTCGCTTGCATCACCAAACAGCGTCCGGCTTCGCTCAGATACCCGGTTTTAGAAACATTGATGTCCCAGCCTTGATTGCGTACCAGACTGTTGGAATTGACATACTGCAATTGACCGCGTTTGTTTCCAGGTGATACGGAATGTTGCGATGTGGTGGAGAATTCACGAATAGCGGCGTAATTATTTGAAGCTGCAACCATTTTGGCCAGATCGCGTGCGGTTGCAACATTGCCGCTATTTAAGCCGGTAGAATCGATAAATCGGGAGTTGTTCATGCCCAATTTCTTGGCTTTGGCATTCATAGCACTTACAAATGCTTTGGCACCACCTGGATAAGTGCGGCCAAGTGCCGCCGCGGCGCGATTTTCGGATGACATCAATGCCAATCGTAACAGCTCTTGGCGTGAATACGTGCTGCCAACGGGCAAACGTGACGATGAGTGTTTTAACTTATCGACATCGGCATTCGTGATTGTGATTTTTTCATGCGGCGATAGACGCGCATCAAGGGTAACCATTGCAGTCATCAACTTAGTAATGGAAGCGATGGGCATTACCTTGTCGGCATTTTTATCGTAGATAACACGATCATTTTTCGCATTAAATACCAGTGCAGCTTGAGATTTAATATCCGGATCGTTTTTTTGTGCTAAAGCATTGCTGGTTAAAAAAAACAGAACACAAATTAAAAAAATTCCCCATTTCATTCTTTTTCTCTCCGATTGACAAAAATTACAAGTTCTTATGAATTCATCGAAATATTTTTATGAACGAGGATAGTGCTAATTCAATTTAGAGTTTTTTATATGCTTCACGTTTAATCTTACTATATCTTCATCTATATTTTTATAAAAATTTGCAAATAAATTCTTTATTTGCAGAAAGTTAAGAGATTCTGGTGGTAATGAAATTGAAAAATGCTGTATAACATAATGATATTAAATAACTTAATGTCATTTGCAATTGAGAGCCAGAGTGTATGTTATTACAGACTATCTATCAGTTAGTGCGTGCTGCTGAGGTTTGAGCGTAAAGCAGAAAGGCATTTTATTTCCAAAGGAAATGATAGGCCAAGTCGACATTTGCTGAATATTTTTCTCAATTCAATCTATTTCTATATCGAATGTAGCAAATATCAGCCTGTTTATCTAACTTGACCTATTCGCCAGCTACTAAAAAACTGACTTATTATTACTTACCAAAATTTGGTTGTTTGATTTTAGCGGGACAGGTAATCATTTCACCGTCGGTGCGATCTCTGGTCTTTTCGCCGTCTTTTTTACCTTCGCAAGCCATTTTATTCAGAATATCTTGAGCAGCCATTGGTGGCATTTTTGATTCCTTGTTTCCACTTGCCATGGTGACAGAAGAACCCATCAAAAAAACCAAACCAACTGCAGCGATAAGAAATTTGTTCATTTTCCACTCCTATATTAATGTTATGAAGGAAGCCAATTTTAATATACCTGACTTACCAACCATGAATTTATCACAATCATAACTGTCAGGCCATTTCTTTTTAGAATCTTGCGTATTTGAAGAGGCGAATTTTTACGTTAGCTGGAGTTGATCAGGCCAAAATTCAGCGGCATGTAAAAAATCTGCTTTTTCCTTGCAACGTTAAATCAAAAGAGCCGCAGCGACACGACGCCCTTCTTCAACCAGAATATTATAAGTCCGGCAACAAGCTTTTGTATCCATTATCTCAATCCCAATTCCCAATTTTGTCAGTTGACTGAGCAATGTGTGACTGGGGAATTTATGCTGAATGCCGGTACCGAGGAGAATGATTTCGGGTGAATGCGGCAGCAAGCTTTCAAAATGTTGAACCTGAAGCTCTTGAACGGATCGTACAGGCCAGTCCTCAATCAAATGATCAGGCAACACGATCAAGCTCTTTTCGTAGCGCGTTTGATTAATCAATACATATCCTTCACCATAACCCGTGAAAATATATTGCTGTGCGAAATTTGCTAGATGGAGCTTCACTGATCTGTTTCCTCGTTGTTTGCGAATCTATCGTGAGCGATTATGCATGATTCCGATCAAAAAACAATCGCTGCCACAAAAGTTTTACCCGAGTTGTTTGTCATGATCTGCTATTTTTTGTTCTACAAAATCAACTAAGGTACCGAGTGTCGCAAATGTTTTCGCACTGATCTCATCATCTTTTATTGCGATGGAGAATTTTTTTTCCAGAGCCAGAATGATCGTTACAACTGCGACGGAGTCGAGTTCAGGAATATTGCCGAGTAAAATTGTGTTTGGTTCTATTGCATCGATCCGGTTACCCAATCCCAAGGTATCAGCCAGAATCTTTTTTATTTCAGTGGTATGGCTTGTGTTTGTCACAATGAGGCGCTTGATTATTATCAGTATTAAAGAAATCTAGTGCGTATTATAATGCTGATTGAAGATTATGATTGCGGGATTACGCAGTGCTTGCAGAAAATTCACAGGGACTGCGTGCGTGGAGGGTGAAAACGCTCAGTATGTTACGGCTGAATTTCCACGATTGAATTTGCACGTGCAAGTCCGCTGAGGATTCGGCCTGATTTATTACGAACCTGAATGACTTGTCCTTCCGCTGCGTTGGCCAACGCCTGACCTTCCGATCGAATACTGAATCCCCGGCCTTGAACCACTAAATTCACTGTCTGACCGCGCACGATCACATAGGGTGCTCGCAGCATTTGCGGACGTATCGGTTGACCGGCGGGCAAGTTGGTGGCGGCCACTTTACCAACAATTTGGGCCGCATCAGTGAGTATGCCATCCGGCATCTGCGTCAGATTGACATTCTGCGGTGCGATATCTTCATAGCTCAATGTTTGTCCGGTTGATACGGGTCGCGCGATATGTAAAACATCCGCCATGACATTGATCTCAGTCTGAACATAAATAGTCCAAGCTGCGAATTCACTGTCACAACGAACGCCGATGGAGGTTTTCCCCCATAAACGTCCGCCTGCCGGAACAAAAGGTTCTAATTGAGGACACTTGGGCAATGTTAAATGCTTGTCAATTTGACCGACATTGATTTGCACCAATCCTGGCAGTGAAGCCGTATTGTTGTAAAGAAAATTCTCAATGGCGTTTTTAATCAGCGGAATTTCTTGATGCGCTATTGCAGCGTTGTGCTGTGAGGCCAGCGCAGAAGAAGCAAGCATCGGCAGACAGAGTATCGTCATTAAGCAACGTATCATAGATTGATCTCACCATTCATTTTTGCCGTATCCGGCAATTATTGCCGCTACCCGAAGCTATATTAAACGAGCATGAAAAAATCCAAGTGCAAAGATAGCACCGCTTTCATGTCTTATTTGCGGATTGGTTGATTAACTTGTGCATATATTATTGCTGGCATGCTAAATGCTAATAGATGAATAGAAAATAATTTTAATCAGGCGGTAGAGACGATGATTAACAAACTTGATAAAGAATTAAATTATCACCACAACGCCCTCAGTCTGCGAGTGGGAAGACAAGAGTTACTTTCCAGCAATGTGGCTAATGCCGATACGCCAAATTTTAAAGCGAAGGATATCGATTTTGCCAGCATGCTTCAGGACAGATTGTCATCGACGCCTAGTCTGAAAAAGGTAGCTATGAATACGACATCATCAATGCATATTAATTCTGCTGCATCAGGAATATTCGGCGATAGTGTTTTATACCGGGTTCCATTGCAACCCAGCGCGGATGGAAACACGGTGGATATGGATATGGAACGGACTCGATTTGCTGATAATGCCATTAAATATGATGCCAGCATTACATTTATTAACAATGAATTTAGAAACTTAACATCGGCAATGATGGAGAGATAGAAAATGTCACTATTTAATGTATTTGGTATCGCAAGTTCAGCCATGTCTGCACAATCGCAACGTTTGAATGTGGTTGCCAGTAATCTTTCCAATGCCGATAGTGTGACCAGTTCGACCGGTGAACCTTATCGCGGCAGGCAGGTGGTTTTCAGTACTTTGCAAGCGGATGCTAATGGTGCAAGTGGCGTTAAAGTTGCAGGTATCGTTCACGATCCGTCGCCCATGCGGCAGTTGTTTGAACCTAAGCATCCGCTGGCGGATAAAAACGGCTATGTGACGATGCCGAATGTCAACGTTGTCGATGAGATGGTGAATATGATGTCAGCGTCGCGTTCCTATCAGAACAGCGTCGATATGATGAATACCACCAAATCCTTGTTACAAAAAACCCTGACTATTGGTCAATAAAGGAGCGTGTAATGGATGCAGTTCAGCAAGCAAGTTCACAAACAGCCGCAACGGGTGCAACTACTGGCATTAATAGTAAAAAGGATGCTGAAAACCCGCAGGACCGGTTTTTAAAGCTTTTAGTCACGCAAATGAAAAATCAAGACCCGCTAAAGCCGCTGGACAACGCCGAGGTTACCAGTCAATTGGCGCAAATCAGTACGGTATCGGGTATTGATAAGCTCAATTCGACGCTGCAGCAATTGGTTACCAGCGCTGAAGATAACCGCTCTGTTGAAGCGCTGGGACTGATCGGACATCAAGCATTCGTACCTGGGACATCGATCAAGCTGAATGGGGATGGCGCTATTGCAGGCATTGAATTGGCGCAGCCCGTCGATCAGCTAAAAGTCACCATACTGGATGGTGCCGGAATTGCCATTCGCACAATTGAGCTTGGCGCGCAACCGACAGGACTCAGCACGATCGCTTGGGACGGTAAGACTGATAGTGGAACTCAGGCGGTGGACGGAGACTATACCTTTGCGGTAAGCGCGAAACAAGGCGGTAATGACATTAAAGTCGATACCCTCTCATTTGGAAAGGTAAATAGTGTAATGCCTGGAGAGGGGGGTGCGCACCTCGATATGGGAGATAAATTGGGATTAGTTGGTTTGTCTGACATTAAACAGGTGTTTTGATAGGAGATTATTATGACTTTTCAGCATGGTTTAAGTGGATTAAATGCAGCATCAACCAACCTGGATGTAATTGGTAATAACATTTCCAATGCGAATACCGCCGGGTTTAAACAATCTGTCGCACAATTTTCCGATATTTTTGCAAATTCCATGGAGGGGACAGATACCGCTCAAGTAGGGATAGGATCAAAAATATCTTCGATTGCGCAGCAATTTGGTCAAGGTACGATTACACCGACCAATAATCCTTTGGACATTGCGATCAACGGACAGGGTTTTTTCCGTATGAGCGATAACGGTACGGTAAATTACAGCCGGAACGGTCAATTTCATGTTGACGATTCTGGTTTTATTGTCGATGCATCAGGTGCCAATTTGACGGGCTTTATGGCTGATGTGAATGGTGATATTAAAGCGAGCGGCGTCCCGGCAAATTTAAAATTCGGTACTTCCGATCTTCCGCCTAAAGCAACCACCACATTTGATCTGGGGTTTAATTTGGATGCACGGAAACCCGCCATTACTACCGCTTTTAATGCGACCAATCCAAAAACTTATACCAGCCCAACTTCAGGAACAGTAGTGGATAGTCTTGGAAATTCACATGTTTTGTCTATATATTTTCAGAAAGCGGCTGCAACACCCAATACTTGGACTGTTTTTGCCACTGTAGACGGTAAAGTAGATTCTGCCGGGGTACCTGTTGGTGTCAAGATAGGGGGAAGTACTTCACAGCCGATGGTATTTGACGGGGATGGAAAATTACAGAGTATTGCAGCTCTTCCTGCTGGTCCACTGGACTTAGCGATAGATTTTAGTGCCATTAATCCAGGGCTTGGCGCAACAACACCGCAAACCGTCCGTCTCGATATGTCAACTGCCACACAATTTGGCTCTGATTTCGGTGTAAATGCAATTACCCAGGATGGATATACTTCCGGCCGTATGTCAGGCTTTACGATTAGCGCTGATGGAGTGATTCTTGGAAATTATAGCAGCGGGCAAACGAAAACATTAGGGCAAATTGTGCTCGCCAATTTTGTAAATCCACAAGGTTTGGTTCCAGTCGGAGATGGTCACTGGGCAGAAACTCCTGGTTCAGGCGAACCTTTGATTGGACCTCCTAAAACCGGAAATCTCGGTGTGCTTCAATCCAACGCCGTTGAAGATTCAAATGTTGATTTGACAGCGGAATTGGTGAAAATGATTCAAGCGCAACGCTTGTATCAAGCCAGTGCTAAACAAATTGAGACACAAGACCAGATTATTCAGACAATTACTCAAATTTAACCTGTCTTTCATTCATAAAAAACAGATTCTTATTGGGATTGAGTAGAAAATGGATCGACTGATTTATACATCAATGACCGGAGCCAACCATACGCTGAATCAAAAAGCGACCGTTGCTCAGAATCTTGCTAATGCATCAACGACGGGGTATCGCGCTGAAAGCAATGCATTTCGCGCAGTGCCGGTATACGGTGATGGCCTGCCTACACGCGCTTTTGTCGTTGATTCAACAACCGGCGCCGATTTTACCCCCGGTGCAATGCAAACTACCGGCCGTGATCTTGATGTTGCGGTTCGTGGTTCCGGATGGATTGCGATTCAATTGGATGATGGCAAGGAAGCTTATACGCGTAATGGCAGCTTGCAAGTCAGTCCCAATGGCATTCTGCAGACAAATGGCGGACATAAAGTGAAAGGCGATACTGGCATTATTACTCTACCACCCGACACTCGCATCACGATCGGTGTTGATGGAACCGTCTCATCTGTGCCGATTACGCCTCAACCCAATACCGTAGCGCAAGTAGGCCGGATCAAGCTGGTAAATCCTCCGGAAGATAAGCTTGTAAAGAGCACGGATGGCTTGTTCCGGCTCAAGGATGGCGGTGAGGCACCTGTTGATGCCAGAGTTAAGCTGGTCGATGGCACATTGGAAGAGAGCAACGTGAATGTGGTGCATGAAATGGTCAACATGATCGATCTGGCCAGGCAATTTGATATGCAAATGAAAATGCTGGATAACGCGCAGAATAATGCTCAGAAAGCCAGCGAAATAATGCTAGTAAGAGTCTAATTCGATAATAAATTTTAATAGGTAAATCATATGATACGTTCGTTATGGATTGCTAAAACAGGGCTTGATGCGCAACAAACCAAGATGGATGTGATTTCTAATAACTTAGCGAACGTCAGCACCAATGGATTTAAACGGGCCCGTGCTGTTTTTGAGGACCTGCTGTACCAAACGATACGTCAGCCCGGCGCTCAATCATCGCAACAAACGCAATTACCATCCGGGTTGCAGTTAGGAACGGGTGTAAAGCCGGTTTCTACCGAAAGTATATTTACTCAGGGTGGATTGCAACAAACCGAGAACCAACGTGATGTCGCCATACGGGGAGTGGGTTTTTTTCAGGTTTTGCTACCGGATGGTACAACGGCTTATACCCGCGATGGAGCATTTCAATCCGATCTGAATGGCCAGCTTGTGACTTCCAGCGGTTATGCTGTTCAACCTGCGATTACCGTTCCACCGAATGCGCTGGGTATCACGATAGCGCGCGATGGTACGGTAACC
Source organism: Nitrosomonas sp. Is24 (assembly GCF_033063335.1). Taxonomy (NCBI): domain Bacteria; kingdom Pseudomonadati; phylum Pseudomonadota; class Betaproteobacteria; order Nitrosomonadales; family Nitrosomonadaceae; genus Nitrosomonas; species Nitrosomonas sp. Is24. The sequence goes on from NZ_JAWJZG010000001.1 coordinate 1,313,472, forward strand.
GCAACAGTTCCGGGGGCGGTCGCGCCCATTCAAGTCGGCAATATTCAATTGGCAAGCTTCGTTAATCAAGGCGGATTGTTAAAGATGGGTGAGAATTTGTATCAGGAAACCGCATCGAGCGGCGCTCCCAATCAGAATGCACCGGGTACCAACGGATTGGGGTTGCTGGAACAGAATTTTGTAGAAACTTCAAATGTAAACGTCGTGGAAGAGCTGGTGAATATGATTCAGACCCAGCGCGCCTATGAAATGAATTCCAAATCAATCGAAACTTCGGACCAAATGTTGCAACGATTGGCGCAGCTATGATTGATCGGGTTATCGGGGGTAGTGTGATGGACAATTTTAACCGGTATTTTTTCATGTTGGTGCTTGGCACACTTGTAACCGGTTGTGCTATGACACCTTCTACCACGACTTACCAGCCCAATACATTACGTGCTCCGCAACATGCAGCCGCAGTGGCTCAACCCAATGGCGCAATTTTGCAAATGGTTCACAGCACCACAGGCGGAGTGCGCTATACACCGTTATTCGAAGACCGGCGTGCGCGGAGTATTGGCGATACGATTATCGTCACTTTAAACGAAACAACCAACGCCAGTAAGAGCTCTGGAAGTAACGCAAGCCGCTCTGGCAGCATTGATTTTTCCGTGCCGAGCTTGCTGGGGATTCCGTTAAGTTTATTAAAGAAACACGCAACGGTTGAAGCTAAATCGAATAATAAATTTGATGGCAGCGGTGAAAGCTCAAGTAAAAATAATTTTAGAGGAACCATTACTGTAACAGTCATCGAAGCGCTACCGAATGGAAATCTGGTCGTGAGCGGTGAGAAACAGATCGGTATCAACCAAGGGCAGGAATTTATCCGATTGTCCGGAATTGTGAATCCGACTCACATCATGGGAAATACGATTTCTTCAACACAAATTGCTGATGCGCGTGTTGAATATCGAAGTAATGGCTATATTGACGAAGCGCAAACGATGGGGTGGTTGTCGCGCTTCTTTCTTTCGGTTACACCTTTCTAAACCGGAAATTGCTTAACTTGATTAATACTTCAGAAATCGGTATGTAAGATTATGAAAATCAGAAACATCGTTATTCTTCCTTTGCTTGCGCTGAGCGTACTGTTGCCGGGTATCAGCTTGGCCGATCGCATCAAGGATCTGGCATCGATTCAAGGTGTTCGCAACAATCAATTGATCGGGTATGGATTGGTAGTGGGTTTGGATGGTAGTGGCGATATGACAACGCAAACGCCATTTACAGTTCAGAGTGTCATCAATATGCTGGGTCAATTAGGCGTTAATCTGCCTCCCGGCACTAACCTGCAATTACGCAATGTTGCCGCTGTCATGGTGACAGCGACCATGCCAGCGTTCGCCAAGCCCGGTCAGCATATCGATATCACAGTGTCTTCCATGGGCAATGCCAAAAGCTTGAGGGGTGGAACGCTGTTACTGACTCCCTTGAAAGGAGCCGACAATCAAGTATATGCCATGGCTCAAGGAAATATTCTGGTTGGTGGTATCGGAGCCGCAGCTGGCGGTAGCAGTGTGCAAGTAAATCATCTCAGTGTCGGACGTATCACAAGTGGCGGTATTGTAGAACGCGAGATTCCAACGACGGTTGGGCAGGGCGATTTTATCAATCTTGAGCTGAATACAACGGATTTCACGACAGTAAACCGTATTGTTGATGCGATCAATGGACTTTATCCTACAGCCGCATCCGCCGTGGATGGCCGGGTAGTGCAGGTGAAAGCGCCGGTAGACAATAGCCAGCGCATTATGTTTATTTCTCAGATTGAAAGTTTGGACGTCAAACCGGCAAAAGCATCGGCAAAAGTAATTGTTAATTCACGTACCGGTTCAGTTGTCATGAATCAGGCGGTAACACTTGAATCAAGTGCGGTTGCACATGGCAATCTGTCCATAATCATCAATACCGAACCAGTGATCAGTCAGCCCGGCCCCTTCGCACAGCGCGGTGAAACAGTGGTCACGCAGCGATCGCAGGTCGAAATCCGAACCGATGAAGGAAATTTAATGTTATTGCCGAATGGAGCAGATCTTGGTGAAGTTGTGAAAGCTTTAACGGCGATCGGTGCTACCACTCAGGATTTGTTATCGATTCTGCAGGCGCTGAAAGCTGCCGGTTCACTACGCGCGGATTTGGAAATTATTTAACTTACTGGATATTAAGAATGGTTATTTCACCGGATATCTCAAGCAAACTTGCCGTTGATGCCAAAAGTGTTGATGACTTGCATTTAATGGCCAAAAAAAATCCAGACGAAGCGTTACAAAAAGTTGCGCAGCAGTTTGAAGCATTATTTATGAACATGCTGCTTAAAAGCATGCGCGAGGCGACACCTAAGGATGGAATATTTGATAGCCAGCAAACGCAGTTTTTTACCCAGATGCATGATCAACAGCTTGCACAAAAGATATCCACCAAAGGGATTGGTATTGCTGACATGATGGTTCAGCAATTATCCCGAAATAATAAATCGATCGAACCACAGACTTCAATCGGCCAAACAAATACCATTTTGTCAGCGATTAATTCCATTCAGCAAGCGCCATTAGTTGAGGGTATGCACCCGAATGATCAATCAGGACAGCTGTGGTCAATCCATCAGACGTCGTCCAATGTGGTGATGCCAGCAGGAAAAATCGATTCTGCAATTGAGGGATTCACTGCACCGATTCAGACGGATGTTCAGAAGAAAAGCGCACCCAGTCAATCGGGAAATTTTATCGATAAACTTTTACCGCATGCCAAAATCGCATCCGAATCAACCGGTATTCCACCTAATTTCATGTTGGCACAAGCTGCACTGGAAAGTGGATGGGGGAAACATGAGATTCGTCATGCGGATAATAGTCCAACCCATAATCTTTTTGGCATCAAGGCCGGTGCTAATTGGAAAGGGGACGTTGTGGAAAAAACAACGACTGAATATATCAATGGTGTGCCACAGAAAGCGATTGAAAAATTTCGTGCTTATAGCTCGTATGCAGAGGGATTCAATGATTATGCCAAGTTGCTTATGGATAATCCGCGCTACGCTAAAGTATTGAATTCGACGGATGCCGCGACTTTTGCTAATGGCCTTCAACGCGCTGGGTATGCTACTGATCCTATGTACGCTGAGAAATTAATGCGTATTCTGAATAGTGAGAAATTGCAAAATCGCGAATTTATCTAATGCGGAATTTTTCTTTAATTCTTCAGTCAGCGTGCCGATATTGCCATTATATATTTTTTAAGATCAAGAACTGAAAGAACATTATGGGAAATGGAATTCTTGATATCGCAGTTACTGGTTTAGCAACTGCACAAAACCAATTATTGACGGCCAGTCATAATATTAGCAATGCTGGCACGCCTGGTTTTAATCGTCAGCAAGTCTTGCTCAGCACAAATACACCGCAATCTGGTGGTGCAGGGTTTATCGGGCGCGGCGTTCATTCTTCTACAGTGCAACGGATATACAGTCAATTTCTTACTACCCAGTCACTACAGATACAAACACAGAGCCAGTCACTTGACAGTAACTATACTGAGATAAAGCAGCTGGACAACATGTTTGCCGAGGCTACATCGGGACTTTCACCCACATTGCAAAATTTTTTCAGTGCCATCCACGATGTTGCCACAAATCCCGGCGTCATTCCCTCGCGACAATCGATGCTGAGCAATGCTGATGCCTTAGTTGCACGTTTTCATAGTATGGATCAACGCATGTCGCAAATAAGGGAAGGGATAAATACACAAGTCAGCAGCACGGTCGTTCATATCAATTCATTGGCCAAGCAAATTGGAGAGATCAATAAGCAGATAATATGGGCGGAAGGTTCAGCCGGAGGGCAGCCTGCTAACGATATGCTGGATCAACGCGATGAACTTATTAATCAATTGAATAAATTGGTTAATACCGATACGGTGCGTCAAAGCGATGGTACGATGAATGTATATATCGGGAATGGGCAGGCGTTGGTGGTTGGTGCGCAAACCCTTTCCTTGGAAGCGATTAAAACACCGGATAGTCCGAATAATTTAACGATTGGGCTGGTTAATGGTAACAGCACAATTCAGCTTCCCGAGAATCAGATCACCGGTGGTACCTTAGGCGGTATTTTTTCTTTTCGCAGTAATACGCTTGATAATGCACAAAATTCGCTTGGGAGAGTCGCACTCACCTTGGCGCAAACTTTCAATGCACAACATCAACTCGGTATGGACTTGAATGGCGCTATGGGAACGAATTTTTTCACGTTACCTGCACCTAACTTAATCTCTGCATCGACTAATAGTTTGACATCCAACATCTCGATGGCGATTACTGATTATAGTGCGTTGACAACCAGTGATTACGAGCTTTCCTATGATGGAACAAACTATACGTTGACCAGATTATCCGATAACGTATCGGCTACACCATCGAGCAGTTTGCCGCTAACACTGGATGGCATATCGGTGACAAGCGCCACCATGCTGGCGAGTGAGAGATTCCGCATCCAACCTACGATCAATGGCGCAAAGGATATTGCGGTCAATATTAATGACACAACTAAGATAGCTGCGGCAAGTCCAAACCGGACCAGTGCCGCATCAACCAATAAAGGTACTGGCACTATCAGTGCTGGGACTGTAAATCCATTGCCATTGAACACTGATCTGCAACAACCTCTTACAATTACATTTAGCTCGCCTTCTAAATTTGATGTCACAGGGACAGGGATTGGATTACCTGCGACAAATCAGACGTATACAGCGGGTACGGATATCAGTTTCAATGGCTACACATTTCAAATTAGCGGTAGTCCTGCTGCCGGAGATGTTTTTACTGTCACCCCTAATAATAACGGTGTTGCCGACAATCGCAATATGTTGTTGCTGGGCGCATTGCAAGCAACGAATACGCTGGAGAATGGCACAGCCAATTACCAGACTGCTTACGGGCAGCTTGTCAGTCAGGTTGGTAACAAAACACGTGAGTTGGCGGTAACGAGTAAAGCGCAAGCCAATTTGCTGGCACAAACTCAACAATCCATTCAATCGGTATCCGGTGTGAATCTAGACGAAGAAGCTGCGAATTTGCTGCGTTTCCAGCAGGCTTATCAAGCTTCCAGCAAAATTATTGAAATGAGCAGTACTTTATTTGACTCAATTCTTCGTTTCGGTTGAAAAATAGAATAGAGGTAACTTGATATGCGAGTTAGTACAGGTACAATTTACGAAACTGGAACTAATTTAATGCTCCAGCAGCAAGAGAAACTGATTAATACACAACAACAATTGTCTACCGGACGGCGAATTTTAACGCCCTCGGATGATCCAATCTCGGCTGCGCAAGTATTAAATATTTCTCAATCAGCAGCACTCAATGAGCAATATTCGGTGAATCGATCCAGTGCGGGCTCTTCGCTTCAACTGGAAGAAAATGTGCTGCGGCAAGTGAACGGAATCCTGCAGGATGTGCACAGCTCAACCGTGTATGCGGGGAATGCGACACTGACTGATGCGGACAGAAAAACACTTGCTACTGAATTGCGCAGTAAACTGGAGTCACTCGTTGGTTTAGCCAATACAACCGATGAGAAAGGGCAATTTTTATTCTCAGGATTTCAAGCTAATACCAAACCTTTTGCGCAGACAGGATTAACTGTGCAGTACGTGGGAGATCAAGGGCAACGCTTAAACCAAGTGGGTCCTGCACGTCAATTGGCAGTCAGTGATTCCGGCACGGATGTTTTTGAACGCATCAAGAACGGAAACGGTGTTTTCGCTACCGCCGCTAGTTCGTCAAATATGGGGAGCGGTGTGATTGATGGGGGATCGGTGATAACTCCTTCGAGCCTTACCGGTGGTAATTATGAGATTACGTTTGCTGTGTCTGCAACTGGTGTTACAACCTACGATATTGTCAACACCTCGACAGGATCAACGGTTTCATCGGCTAATCCTTATGTAAGCAACAGTACAGTCAGTTTTGATGGAATGCAATTGAGTATTAAAGGAAATCCGGCTAATGGGGATAAGTTTACAGTGTCTCCAAGCAGCAATCAAAGCATTTTCAAAACAGTGGGAGACTTGATTACTGCATTGGAAACGACGTCTAGCGGACAACCTGGCGGTACCCGGCTGGCGAACAATTTAAAATCAACTTTACAAAATATCAATAACAGTTTGGAGCATGTGCTGTCGAAACAAGCTTCTATCGGAGCACGGTTACAAGAGATCGATACTTTGGAAAGTGTTGGCAGTGATCAAAATATTCAATTTGAGCAAATGCTTTCACAACTGCAAGATGTTGACTTTGCGCAAGCAACGTCTGATTTGCAGCGGCAGCAGCTTTATCTTCAAGCTGCACAGCAGTCGTACATCAAAATTTCCGGACTGTCTCTATTTAATTATATTTAGAGTTGCTCAGCCACGTTTTTCGCTAGTGGCGCGCTGGTAGTTTATGCCTTGATGGCCGATATCGTGACGAACCTGAGCGCCATCAAAACGGATGTTTTCAACCAGTTTATAAGCTGCCTGCTGAGCCATCCTTACACTATCGCCCAATACCGTTACACATAAAACGCGTCCGCCTGCTGTCACAATTTCATTTTCGTTCTTCCCGCCCATCGACGTTCCGGCATGAAAAATATGAAAGTTGCCAGTATTTTCCTGTTCTGTAATCAAATCTTGCAAACCGTAAATCACATCATTCTTTCTCGGATTTTCCGGATAACCCTGCGCGGCCATCACAACACCGAGTGCGGTACGCCGGTCCCATTCAATTTCCGCTTGATCGAGTGTCCCATGAACGGCATGCTCGATGAGCCCTAATAGATCACTTTTCAAACGTAGCATAATCGGCTGCGTTTCCGGATCGCCTAGGCGGCAATTGAACTCCAATACTTTTGCCTGATCTCCTGCTGTGATCATCAAACCGGCATAAAGAAACCCGGTATAGCGGATGCCATCTTGTTTTAACCCGTTAATGACCGGATCAATAATATTGCGCATGATATGCGCGTGCAGGCTGGGGGAAACAAAAGGAGCGGGTGAGTAAGCGCCCATACCGCCGGTATTGGGACCTTGGTCACCGTCATGAAGCCGTTTATGGTCCTGACTGGTTACTAACGGAAGGATGTGATTCCCATCGGTTACGACGATAAAGCTGACTTCCGTGCCTTGAAGAAATTCTTCGATAATGATTTCCTGTCCTGCGCTGCCAAGATGCTTCTCCACTAACAATGCATTCACAGCGGAATGCGCTTCTTCTCCCGATTGCGCGACGATGACGCCTTTTCCGGCTGCCAAGCCGTCGGCTTTGATGACAAGCGGAGCAGGATGTTGTTCAATATAGGCGTGCGCCAATTCGGGATTTGTAAATCTTGCGTAGGCGGCAGTCGGTATGCGATGCCGTTGCATGAATTCCTTGGCAAAGATTTTTGAAGTTTCAAGTTGCGCCGCTTGCCGGGTTGGGCCAAAGATTTTCAGGCCAGCTGCCTGGAATGCATCGACGATACCGGCAGCCAGTGGAATCTCGGGACCGACTATCGTCATTGCAATCGATTCTTTCGTTGCAAACTCGATTAATTCGGGAATGGATGTAATCGGGATATTTTCCAATCCGGGTTCCAGTGCAGTACCGGCATTGCCGGGGGCCACAAATACCTTATGCACACGCGGCGAGAGGCTTAGCTTCCAAGCCAAGGCATGTTCTCTGCCACCGCCGCCGATCACTAATAGTTTCATGATAACCAATATCTAATGCCTGAAATGACGGACACCGGTAAATACCATGGTGATTCCTTGTTCATCAGCCGCTGCAATTACTTCCTGGTCGCGGATACTGCCGCCCGGTTGAATAACGGCTGTAGCGCCGGCTTGAACGACCACATCCAGACCATCGCGGAACGGGAAGAATGCATCCGATGCGACAACGGATTGCGCCAGCGTTAGACCGGCTTGCTGTGCTTTGATGGATGCGATACGTGCGCTATCCACACGGCTCATTTGTCCGGCGCCGATGCCTATCGTCTGACCGTTGCGGCAAAATACTATCGCGTTGGATTTAACGAATTTCGCGGCGCGCCAGGCGAACAGCAGATCATTCAGTTGCTGCGGTGTCGGTTTTAATTGCGTGACGATTTTTAAATCGGCAGCGGTGATGTTTTGAATATCCGGTGTCTGTACCAGAAGACCGCCGCCAATCCGCTTCAGGTCGTACGTATTGTGTCCTGCCTGTAACGGTACAACCAGTACCCGGATATTGTTTTTCTGTGCCAGAAGCTGCTGCGCTTCCGGTGTGATTTCAGGTGCGATAATGACTTCAACGAATTGTTTTAGAACCGCTTCAGCGGTGTCTTTACCGATGCTCCGGTTAAATGCGATGATGCCGCCGAAGGCAGAGACGGGGTCGGTTGCAAATGCCAGCTGATAAGCGCGCAGCGTGGTTTCCGCAATGGCTATGCCGCATGGATTGGCGTGTTTGACAATCACACAAGCGGGGTCATCGAAAGTTTTGACACATTCCCATGCAGCGTCGGTATCGGCGATATTATTGTACGATAGCTCTTTACCTTGTAACTGTTGGTAATTTGCCAGGCTGCCGGGTGTGATGGTTTCATCCCGGTAGAAAGCCGCTTTCTGATGCGGGTTTTCGCCATAACGTAAAGGCTGTGCGATGGTGAAATTCAGATTCAGCGAATCGGGAAAATCTTTTTGCTGATAATCGCCATCCAGTGCGGTTAAATAATTACTGATGGCGCTGTCGTAAGAAGCAGTGTGCGTAAATGCTTTTTGCGCCAGTTGGAAGCGTGTCGCCAAGCTGATGGAACCATTATTTTCCGCCAGCTCCCGGCTGAGCGGTAAATAATCTAGGGGATCGGTGACAATAGCAACTTTCCGGTAATTTTTTGCGGCTGCGCGCACCATAGTGGGGCCACCGATGTCGATATTCTCAATGGCATCCTCGAAGCTGCAATCCGGGTTCGCGATCGTTTGCTTGAAAGGGTAGAGATTCACGATTACCAATTCGATATTGGGAATCGATGCTTGTTCGAGTGCCAGCTGATGCTCGGGTAAATCGTTACGCGCCAGTATGCCGCCATGAATTTTAGGGTGCAGCGTTTTGACCCGGCCGTCCAGCATTTCCGGGAAACCGGTATAGTCGCCCACTTCGATCACGCTGATTCCGGCTTGTTGCAATAATTTGGCGGTGCCGCCCGTGGACAGGATGGTGATGTCATGCTGAATCAATTTTTGGGCCAGTTCTATAATTCCGGTTTTTTCCGAAACACTGATGAGTGCGTATTTAATGGTCATTTAATTTGATATTGTTTCATTTTCTGACGTAGCGTATTGCGGTTTATCCCCAGTAACTCAGCAGCCTGAGTCTGGTTACCTTTGGTATATTGGATAGCGATTTCAATTAAAGGCTTTTCAACGCTGTGCATGACCATATTGTAAATATGGCATGGTTTTTCCCCGTCCAGGTCATTGAGATATCCGCTGATAGCTTTGCGTATGCAAGATGCAATTTCATTTTCCTTGATTGCATTCATAAACTGACTACTCCCCCTCTTTGATATAACTCAATCGTTGACCTTTCTCAGCTAATGTAGAGAAAAACTTATTGGTTTCATAAATTTGTTGATCGCTGGTTTGTAACTGATTCATTGACTGACGAAAGCTGGCAGATCCAACGAGCCCCTTGGTATACCAGGAAATATGCTTGCGTGCGATACGGATACCGGAGTATTCGCCATAGAATTCATACAAATCATGTAAATGATTGATGAGCACATGGTGAATTTCAGATACTTCGGGTGCTTGTAAATGTTGACCGGTGGTGAGGTAGTGGTTGATTTCACGGAATATCCACGGCCTGCCTTGTGCGGCGCGGCCTATCATAATCGCGTCTGCATTGGTGTAGGCAAGAATATCGCGGGCTTTTTCCGGCGTTGTGATATCGCCATTGGCGATGACAGGAATTTTAATGGCAGCTTTAACCGCTGCGATGGTGTCGTATTCGGCGGTGCCGGTGTATGCGCATGCGCGGGTGCGGCCGTGGATTGCGAGCGCTTGAATACCGGAATTCTCAGCGATATGCGCTATGGAAAGGGCGTTTTTGTGTTGTTTGTCCCAGCCAGTACGTATCTTGAGTGTTACTGGAATATCGACGGCTTTAACCACGGCATCCAAAATTTTTCCCACTAATTGCTCATCTTGCAATAAAGCGGAACCGGCCATGACATTGCAGATTTTTTTGGCTGGGCAACCCATATTAATATCGATGATCTGGGCGCCATTATCCACATTGTAACGTGCCGCTGCTGCCAGCATCTGCGGGTCGGCGCCGGCAATTTGCACGGAAACCGGCGAGACCTCGCCTTCATGGTCGGCGCGCCGTTGCGTTTTCTTGGAGCCCCACAGCAACGAATTGCTGGACACCATTTCTGACACTGCCATGCCTGCGCCCATCGTTTTGCACAATTGACGGAAGGGGCGATCGGTCACTCCCGCCATTGGCGCGACAATGAGTTTGTTTTTCAGAATGTGTGTGCCAATTTGCATGTAAGCGGTGTATGTGGGTTAAATAAGCAGTGATTACCGGGAAGCTTTAATTCGAATGACTGGCGTCTAAATCGCTGCATGGGAATATTCATATAATTCCCTCAGCGCACAATGGCGAATTATAGCTTTAGTTTTGCCGGGCAGATAGTGGATAGAGAATGAAATTATCCGCGCGCCCCGAATATCATGCGGCGGGCGACAAATCGTTTCAGCGGCGGCATGCAATCCAGTGTGCTCAAACCGATTCCACACGCATGTTTGAGTATTCCATTGCCGTTGGAAAAAAGTTTAATGAGGGAATCGGTAAAAATTCTCCCGCCACTGCTGTCCATTCGTCTTTTTTGCTGGTAGCCGGACAGCATCGCTGCTGTGCCGATTTCCCGCGCTGCGCTTTGGGTATTGATGGCTTCGCATGCTAATTCGTAGGCATCTCTCAGTCCCAGATTAAATCCTTGTCCGGCGACGGGATGCAATGTTTGGGCAGCATTACCGATCAATGCGGTGCGTTGCGAGGTAGTGGAAATTGCGTGTTTAAGTGTGAGCGGGAATGCCGATCTTTTTCCGGCGTGCGTGAATTTTCCCAGACGGTCGCCAAAATGCCGGTGCAAGCGGAGCAGAAAATCGCTATCGTTTAACGAGGTGATCTCTTGAACTGCTTCAGGGCTTACCGTCCAAACCAATGCGAAATCTTCTGCATTGGGTAGCAATGCGACGGGGCCATCGGCAGTAAAGCGTTCGTATGCAATGCCGGTTTGTTTTTTCTGCGCTTTGATATTGGCGACAACGGCGTATTGGTGGTAATCGTGCGTCTGATAGACGACATCAGGTAATTGCTGAGCCAATTTGCCGCCATCGGCCAAGACCAGCAGCTGAGCGGTTACTGTCTGTTCTTTCCCCTGGTAATTAAAATGCACCGTGCCTAGGTTTTCAGTAGTCTCTAACCGGGTGACGATCGCACCGGCAATATAACCGGCGGTACTGCCAGTCAAGCGGTGATGCATCGAGCAAAAAAGATCGTGATAGTTGACCACGAATCCTAATGCAGGAACACCGGCATCTTCCGGTGTTAAAACAGTCTGGCCGAAGCTGCCGCGATTGGAAATATGAATTGTCGTGATCGGTGTTTTTTTTGTCAGCTTGTTCCACACACCCAAGCGATGCAGGATTAAGTGGCTGCCGTGCGATAATGCGAGCGGGCGGGGATCTTCATCTTTTTCCGGTACGCCGCGTGCTTCCAGCAGTAGACTTGAGATACCGGTATCCTGCAGCGCAAGCGCTAAAGCCATGCCCACCGGTCCGCCGCCAATGATAACGATGTCATAATGATCAGTGATCATAGTGTTTCTTGAGATTTTTGCAGAATTATTTATGTGTGGTTGATAGACCGGATGCCATATTTTATCCGCGAACTCCGGTGGCAGCCCATGCATTCTGATTGGAGTCATGATTACTGCGTGTTGAATACGGCAGGAGAATAGCATATTGCCACGAATCGTGGAATGTGCGGTTGGGTAAGTCTGTTGTGATGCGCAGGCAAGAAAACGGCTTAAACTGTATAATCGCAGCGTTCAATATTTGAAATCGGTGAAGCCGGTTTCATGGAAGCAATGCTGCGGTGATAATTTGAGAATTTTCTGTGTGACTCAAAGAGGATAGGAAGGAATTTTGCATGATGAGATTTTTTGAAAATAAATTGGCAGGATGGATAATATTTTTACTTGCTATTGTTTCCACTGAAGTCTGGTCAGCGAATCTGGATAGCGAATTGATCAGTGCCGCCGATAAGGGTAATTTTCCACTGGTAAAAAAGATACTGGATTCTCAACGTATTGAGCAAGAAGAACTCAATGCGGCTTTTCTAGCGGCGGTTAAAAAGGGCCATGCGACTGTAATCGAGCGATTTATACAAGCAGGTGTGGATGTCAATTTAAGAGCGGATGATGACTATACTCCGTTGATGCGATCAGCTCGTGATGGCCGTGATCAGGCGGTGGAAATTTTGCTGGCTGCCGGTGCCGATGTCAATGCGCCGGCTGCGGAAGATGGCACGGCATTAATGATGGCGGCCGAGAAAGACCGCAGGAAAGCCATCGATCTGTTGCTGGCGGCAAAAGCCGAGGTGAGTGCAAAACGCGCCGATAGTATGACGGCGCTGACGCTGGCCGCGCAGCAAGGTCATCGGCAAGTCATTCAGACATTGATCAATGCCGGCGCCGATGTTAATTATCAATTGGAAAATGGCGCGACAGCGCTGATGCTGGCGGCACAGCTTGGCCATTTAGGTGCGGTTCATACATTGCTGGCGGCAAACGCCAATCCCAATCTGAAAGCCAGCAATAGCGCGACTGCACTGACATTGGCCAAACTTTATCATCATAAGGAAGTGATTGAATTATTGATAAAGGCGGGAGCCAAGTAGTCACTACTATGCTATCTTGATGTCCATCCAGATTTGAAAATGCGTTGTTATTGTTATAACCCAATGAATAGAGGAAATTCTAGATGAATGTTTTGGCAGTTTTATTTCTTGCTGCGACTGTTGCATTGCTTGCTGGTTGCGATGGTGAACCGAAAAGTGATAAATCAGAAGCAGGCTCAATATCCGCACCGTTGAATGAGATCACCAAATTGGGTGAGATTCCGTCCATCATGAGCGAAGGGCTGACAGAGGAAGAGAAAGCTGAGTTAAGAGATCAGATTATGCCCGGCGGTGTCGGTGACGTTAAAGCCGCCGAAGAGAAATTTAAAGCATTAATGGCCGATGCCAGAGCAGGCGATCCGGCTGCGCAAAACAGCTTGGGTGTCATGTACTACACCGGGGAAGCCGTATCCAAGACCTTATCCGGTCAAGTGTTGAATACTGATCCGGAATTGGCTGCCGGCTGGTTCTTCCGCGCTGCCGAACAAGGTTATGCCGATGCGCAATTTAATTTAGGATTGATGTACGCGAACGGCGAAGGTGTGCCGCAGGACATGGAACAGGCGGCGGAACTGTTCAAGAGTGCGGCCGAACAAGGTCATGTCGATGCGCAGAATAACCTGGGGGCCATGTATTTCACCGGAGAAGGCGTAGACAGGGATGAGAAAAAAGCGGTCGAGTGGTTTAAAAAGGCGGCCGCGCAAGGAAATGAAGATGCGCAAGCTAATCTCGATGCGATTAAAGCATCCGGAAAATAATGGCTCATTTTTCAGGCCGTGCGCTGTATGGCACGGCCATTTGCTGTCATTCGGCCAGATAGCCTAAGCGATATTGACTTCGTTGGATAAATACACATCCTGAATGGCGTGCAGCAGTTTGACGCCTTCGGCAAAAGGTTTCTGAAATGCCTTGCGCCCGGAGATTAATCCCATCCCGCCCGCCCGTTTGTTGATGACCGCAGTACGGATCGCCTGATGCAAATCATCGCTGCCGGATTCACCACCTGAATTGATCATACCGATCCGTCCCATGTAGCAATTGGCGACTTGATATCGCACCAAGTCGATCGGGTGTTCCGTTGTCAGCTCACTGTATACCTTAGGGTGCGTTTTACCGAATTTAATCGCGTTGTATCCGCCATTATTGGTCGCCATTTTTTGCTTAACGATGTCGGCACCGATGGTTACCGCCAGATGATTGGCTTGACCGGTCAGATCAGCGCTGACGTGATAATCCTTTTCGGTGGTTTTAAACGCGGCGTTACGGGTATAAGCCCACAAAATGGTGACCATGCCCAAGTTATGCGCATGTTCAAACGCTGCTGAAACTTCTTGGATCTGACGGCGGGACTCGTCCGAACCAAAAAAAACAGTCGCACCCACTGCACACGCGCCCATATCAAATGCCTGATTGACGCTGGCAAAAAGTGTTTGATCGTATTTATTGGGATAAGTCAGCAGTTCATTGTGATTGATTTTAAGAATCATCGGAATTTTGTGCGCATAGCGCCGCGCTACACTACCCAGCACGCCCAATGTGGATGCGACACCATTGCATCCGCCTTCAAGCGCCAAATCGACAATGCTCTTGGGATCAAAAAACATGGGATTGGGAGCAAATGACGCACCGGCCGAGTGCTCAACACCCTGGTCTACCGGAAGCAATGACAAATAACCGGTACCCGCTAAACGCCCTTGATTATAAAGCGCTTGTAGATTGCGCAATACGCTGGGTTTGCGGTTGCTCAATGCCATGACGCGATCGACAAAATCAGCACCGGGCAGCTGCAGGCTTTGCTTCGGTATGGTATGGCAGACATGATTGAGCAGCAGCTCGCTTTCACTACCCAGAACGGCGGAAATATTGGTCATTTTTGCTCCTGATTGAGGGACTATGGCTTGGTGCCACTTTGACTTGCTTACGGAGAAGTCATCTTAATCGATGCGCCGGGTTGAGAAAATAAGCATTATGCTTATTTCCATTGCGCATTAACTAAGTTACGCTGTCATTTATGTCTGAATGACGTTATTGTTAATCGCCAGGCGAATCAGTTGTGTGGTATTTTGTAATTGCAATTTTCGCATCAGATTGACATGATGAACACCGACGGTTTTCGGGCTGATGGCGAGTTTTTCCGCGATTTGCGTGCTGGAGTTTCCTTCCGCGATCAGTTTGAATATTTGAAATTCCCGCTTGGTAAGCATATCCAAAGGGTTTTCGCAGGTATCCTTGCGTGTTGCGTTGAGTGCCAGTGTTGCGGCTAACTCCGATTCGATATAAATTTTTCCCGCATTGACTTGCCGCACCGCCTGAACCATTTCTCCAATGCCGCTTTGTTTGCTGAGAAATCCGGTGGCTCCGGCTTTTAATGATCGTTGCGCCATCGTGACATTATTCAGCATGCTGAATACCAGGACGTGTGCCGCGGGATCTCTGGCTTTGATGCGCCGGATGGTTTCGAGTCCGCCGATGCCCGGCATGTTCAGATCCAGAATCGTCACATCCGGTTGATATTCCAAGTAGTATTGGTAACCGGACTCGCCATCGTCGGCTTCCCCGACAACGCAGATATCGGGTGTGCTCTCCAGCAACCGGCGATAACCGGTACGCACTACGGGATGATCATCAATCAACAGGATAGAGATTGGTTTCGTCATAATTTGAGTGTTCAATTGGCAGTTTAATATTGATTTCCGTGCCTTCATTGCATGCGCTGCGCACCGACAATGTGCCACCCATGGCAATGACGCGCTCACGCATACCGAGTAATCCTAATCCGCGAAATTGTTGATTGATATTATATCCCTTGCCGTTGTCTTCGATGGTGAGCAGCAAACAATCTTCCATGCACTCTAAACTGCTTTCACGGCTGAAGCTTATTTGTGCCCAGGTGGCTTCGGAGTGGTTGTAGATATTGTTCAAACCTTCTTGGATGATACGGAAGATGGCGATATTGATCGATTCGTGCAATTTATCCAGTTCACCGCTCAATTTGAATTCAAGAATGATCTGCGGATGGTGCGTGCTCCATTGCCGTTTCAGTTCCAATAAAGCATCGACCAATCCCAGCGTATCCAGCAACACGGGCCGCAATTTATGCAGCATTTCATGGATTACTTCATTCATTTTCTGAGTACAGTCGCGGATTGCGCGCGCACTGGCAGAACTTACCGAATCGGCCGGAGCGTTATTCAGAATGACTTCATTCTCGATGCGAATCACCGTAAGCCATTGCCCTAACTCATCGTGCAATTCACGCGCGAGTGAACGCCGTTCTTTTTCTTGCACTTGAAACAATTCTTTCATTAACCGTCTGTTTTCATTTAATAGGTTGCGATTAAGATTGATGGTTTTCTTAAGCTGACTGATGTCGGACATGATCATGAGGCAAGTGCTGTTATCACACATCACTGTGCTTTGCAGCCTGAGATAGTTTAGATGCTCATCTGCGTTCTTGATTTTTAGATCAACTGTGGTTTTTCCTGTGGTAACGAAAACTTTCTGCAAATAATCGGTAAAAATTTGCTTGTTGATATCAAAAAAACATTCCATGAAAGATTTGCCGATCAGCGATTCCCGGTCATTGTTGAGTAATTTCGCGCCCCTGAGATTGAGCGATAAAATGTGCCCGGTTTTGTCTAAAGTCAAGTAGCCGACTGGTGCATATTCGTAAAGATCTTCAAAGCGGCTGTGAGATTCACTCAATTGCTGCTGTGTTTCTTTAAGTTCCCGGTACTGCATCTCCAGTTCAAAGTGAGACGTTTGCAATTCGCTCAGTAGCTCGGTTTTGCTGAATTTTATATCGTCATCTTTTCTTCTTTGCTCTTCACTTTGCGTCATACTATCTCCTATTACTCATCCTACGCGTATGCTGGAGCTGTGCCCGGTGATTCAAGCATAACTGTATTTCATCTGCTAAGAATACGTAATGTTATAGTACCAAATTATTACAAATCATAACGCTATAATTTTATGAGAAAAATCCTACAAACGAAGGAACTGGAGATTACAGTGAAAGTTGCGGGTGCCGTACTGATGTTTTAAGCATTGATTTGCACGTCATGAAGGTTGAAACGGTTTGTCAGTACGATTAAACATTCTGGCTTTTGTTTTGGGGGTTGGTTTGCTGCAGCAGCAAGCTGACTTGCCCGCACTCGATTGGGCTTGGGGTTTCATCCCGATCCTGGCCGTCAGCGGATTGCTTGCGCGTTATTCATCGGACGCATCGATTACGCTACGCGAAATCTTACTGTGTCTGTTTTTCCTGGGGATCGGGTTTTTCTGGGCTGCGGCTTTGGCACAGTGGCGTTTGTCCGATATCTTGCCGCCAAGCTGGGAGCGGAAGGATATACAAATAACCGGCGTAGTGGCGAGTGTGCAGCACAGCAATGAACGTGGTATCCGCTTCCGTTTTGATGTAGAGCAGGTGATTACACCCGGTGCGATTGTGCCTCAACATCTTCTATTATCCTGGTTCAAAGAGCGGCAAACAGGAACGTACCGTTTGGAGCGGCCAAACCTGCACGCGGGGGAACGCTGGCGTATTACCGTGCGGCTCAAGCAGCCGCATGGCAGCATAAATCCACATGGCTTTGATTATGAAGTGTGGGCGTTGGAGCGTAATATTCGTGCAAGCGGATACGTGCGCCCATCGGTTGATAATGAACTTCTGCAACCAATGGTTTCAGCGCCCAAATACTGGGTTGAGCATATCCGTGAGGATATTCAGCAGCGTTTTGCCGCCAATTTACCCGGCCATGCGTATGCGGGTGTATTGCAAGCCTTGGCTATGGGCGATCAACACGCTATCCCGCGCGATCAATGGCAAATTTTCACCCGAACCGGCACCAATCATTTGATGGCCATTTCCGGGCTGCACATCACGATGATTTCCAGCATGATGTTTGCGCTGGTTTTCTGGTCATGGCGCTGGTCGGCTTATCTGACGTTACGTTTACCGGCACGCCGCGCTGCTGTCGTTGCTGGGCTGGTTGTGGCATTGGCTTATGCGGTTCTGTCCGGTTTTGCAATTCCGGCGCAGCGGACACTCTATATGCTGGCCGTTGTGGCAATTGCAGTATGGCGAGGGCAGCAATCTTCCGCAACAACGGTGCTGGCTTGGGCGCTGTTTTGGGTGGTTCTGCTCGATCCCTGGGCCGTCATGGCGCCCGGATTCTGGTTGTCGTTCGGTGCCATCGGACTCATTATGCTGATAACGGTAGGGCGGATTGGCAAAGTTCACTGGTTTACCGATTGGTTGCGGGTTCAGTGGGCGATCACCCTGGGGTTAATTCCGCTGTTACTGATTTTCTTCCAGCAGGTACCGATGGTATCGCCGCTTGCTAATGCTATTGCCATTCCGTTGATAAGTCTTGTGGTCGTGCCGCTGACTCTGTTGGCAGTGATACCGCTGTTTGACTTTATTTTGCCGGTGGCACACGAAGTTTTAAGCTTCGTTATGACGATATTGCACGCGCTGAGTGATTTTCCACAGGCCGTATGGCAGCAGCATACGCCGCCGCTGTGGACAATCTTGGCAGCCGTTTGCGGAATTTTGTGGATGCTGTTGCCCGGAAGTTTGGCAAGCGGATTCTTTGCAGGTTTCCCAGCACGCTGGCTCGGAGCGGTGGCGTTATTGCCGATGTTTTGGGTATTGCCTGCGCAACCCAAAAGCGGTGAGTTATGGCTGACGATCCTGGATGCCGGTCAGGGATTGGCCGTTGTGGCGCGTACAGCGCATCATACGGTGTTGTTTGATACTGGGCCTGGTTTTGGCGATACCGATAGCGGCAGCCGTATTGTCGTACCATACTTGCGTGGTGAGGGCATACGGAAACTGGATGCCATGATCGTATCGCACGCGGATACAGACCATAGTGGTGGTGCATTGTCGATAATGGATGAAATTCCGGTTGAGTTGCTGTTGTCTTCTTTGAACGATCAGCATCCCATACGACGCACTGCAAAGCATCACGATCAATGCCATGCCGGACAGTCATGGCATTGGGATGGCGTGCATTTTGAGTTGTTGCACCCATTACCGCAGGATTATGCAAATTCACAACGCAAAACCAATTCAAACAGCTGTGTGCTAAAGATCACATCGCTGCATGGCAGCGTATTACTACCGGCGGATATTGAAGGTAAAGATGAATTAGCGTTGCTTAGCCGCGCCAGTGAGAAGCTTCCGGCAACCGTGCTGATCGCGCCACATCACGGCAGCCTGTCATCGTCAACAATGAATTTTGTGCGGCAGGTGAGTCCGGCAGTGACAGTCTTTACGGTCGGTTACCTTAATCGCTATGGCCATCCGCGCGAAGAAGTAATGGCACGGTATCTCAACTTGAACAGCCGCTTGCTGCGCAGTGACAGAGATGGCGCGATCTTGCTGCGTTTTGCCAGTAATGGCTGGTCGGTTGAGAGTTGGAGACAATCAAACCGGCGCTACTGGCATCACAGCACAATCGAATAGATTGGATTGAAATGATGGGACTACTGCAATGAGTATCAATAGGATAGGGTTGGTATCGATAAACGAAGGTTGTCAGTGGGTTTTCCCTAGTGATCGTCATCGGGCAATTCGATATCGTTAAACACTACGGTGAACGAAGTACCCGCGCCGGGTTCACTGGTCACTTTGATTTTTAATTTATTATTTTCTGCCGCGATTCTTACGATGGACAAGCCAATTCCGCTGGTTGCCTTGTTATGCAGTGCCGCCCTGGGCGAATAAAAATATTCGTTGAATATATTCGGTAAGTCTTTATTCTCTATGCCTATACCGTGATCAGTAATGGTGATACTAGCACTTCGGTCCCGCTGATTGATGGCGGATGTAATTTCTACCGCTGTATTATCATGCGAATAGGTGATCGCATTGGTAATAATATTTTCCAGAAGTATTTCCAGTTGATCGGGGATAACCTTGCAATAGAAATTTTCAATCGATAAATTGAATGCGATATGTTTGGCATTGGCAACGAGCGTTAATTTCTCAATACATTTTTGCAGTGTGGTTTGAATGTCGATTGTCTCGAACACTGCGGTATTAAGACAGGTATCTTTCAAGCGCTCGAGTCTGAGCAAGTCGAGAATCAAGCTCGACATACTTTGTGCGCGGCTATCAATCTTGTCCAATGCTTCATTTACGCCGTCTGAAGCATCTCCGCAATAACCCCCTTTAATCAAATTGATTTTGCTGCGGATGGCATCCAACGGCGATTTGAGCTGATGCGTCATCAGCACGGCGTATTGATCTTTTTCGACTTGCGCCTGATTGATTTGCCTATAAGCATCCAGCAGGTGGCGCTCATGCGCCCGGACGATCAGGGAAAGTCTCGACACTACATACCAAACGATAAAAAATAAGATATCGAGAAAAAACATCCATAACATTGCCCCATCTTTACGCGCATTTTCCGACAGCAGATGATTGTTGACCAATGTTGACAGTGGCGTTTGCGTTTGCGTGATCAGGAAGTTATCAACAATGATAACTATCGTATCCATGAGACACACTAAAATGGTGACATACAAGCTTTCGCGGGTAGAAAAAAAGATGCAGGCAAGCGCAATATGCAGCACATAGAAAAATGAAATGGGTGTAGTCGTGCTGCCAATATAATGTACAACAACAGACAAACAGATCAAATCGACAATGATCTGTACCCATAGATTGATCGAGGGGGAGTTATATTTACCCGGTTTGAAACGGTCTAATGCAAAGATGTAAGCAATATTAGCGACAACCAGTACGATGATGATGGCGACCGGCCATTTTTGCTGCTCGCTGATTCCAAATTGCGTCAATACATTCGACGCCGATAGCATCAGGATTTCGAAGAAAACCAAAGTGACAATTAATGCCCAGCGGAAAGTAATAAACCAGCGAATATTACTGATTAATACATCATCGCTGAGCTTGAGTTTGTCGCCTTTTATTTCAAGCAGAATATTTTGACTATTGGATTTATCCCAGGAAAATTCAGTTGTCGCCATTTTCACATAATCCAACTAGGCAGCCTCTCCCGTATGCTTTAATCGATCGTTGATCGTTGCCAATAAGCTTACCGGTTCGACAGGTTTTTCCATGATACACACCCATTCGTGCGAGCCATCCTCAAAATAAGGTCTGATCATATCGCCCAAGGAGGTGAGAAAAATGGTTTGTATTTGTGGAAAGCGTTTGTGAATCTTTGCATAGGTAGTCAAACCGGAATCCATGGATTCGACCATTACATCAAGAATTGCCAGATCAGGGCGTTTGCTTTCATCTTCCAGTGAATCGATAAAATCTTGCATGGACAGATAACTGCTAACTTCATATCCATTCTTGCAAAGAATCCGTTCAACCGCTTCGCGGATATCGGAATCATCGTCAACATGTGCTATTCGTGGTGCCATCATCATTCTCCTAACTTCATCGTGTGAACCCGGTCAGGCTTCTTACAAGAAAGAAACCGTTTGCTCACCGGGGATATTCTTGAGCCGATCATATCTTAGCAAATGTGAAAAATATGTGAAGTATAAAACGGCAGATATCGATAATATATGAGTTCTAGCAGGATATATGCTGTAACTCAATGAACCGTCGGCCCTGCCTCGCGGAATATGGTATCAACCGCCAGCGCATCCAGACGGTACTCACGATTGCAGATGTCATCGTTGACAACCACTTCGCCGAATTCTTTCAGGATTGAATCGACTTCCTCGCGGCCGAGCGAATGTAGCATGGCGTATATCTTGGCGGGATCTTCCCGGCAGCCGTACTGGATGGTTTGTGCATCGAAAATGCGGATGGTTTCTTGATAAAACAGGCGGGTCAGTATTTCTTCCACAGTCAAGTCGAATAGTGCATGATCATGCACTGTCGCCGCCAGTGCTTCGGCGCGCGCCCAGCCGTTGGGGTCTTGCAGATCGGCATTAGGCAGTTTTTGCAGCAATAAGCCAAAAATGGCGGTATCCGTGGTGATCAAAAATAAGCGCGAGGGCAGTTGCTCGGATTGGCGGAAGTAATGCTCAAAGATTTCGGCGATATTGTTGCCGTCGAGCGGTACGATGCTTTGATAACACTCGCGCATCGACGGCATGTCCAATGTGATCAGCAATTGACCATCACCGAGCAGTTCGGACACAGGCTGCGCTGCGATGTTTTCTGCGTGTTTTGCCATGCCGCGAATATGTAAAGTATCGGTGCAGTCGATAACCAACATCGAAACGGGACCATTGCCATTCAATTGGATGGTCAACCGGCCGGCTTGCTTGAGATTTTCGCCCAGCAGCAGGGTGACGGCGCTCATCTCTCCTACCAGCTGGGTCACCGGTTGTGGATAGTTGCGCCCGGTTAATAGGGCTTGCCAAACCGAGTCGAGGTGTACGATGGCACCGCGGATGTCCAGATTTTCCAGAAGAAAGCGTTGTACATAGTTGTTGCTCATTCTAAGGCCTTCGGTTGTAAGAAACCGTCATTATAACCGGTTGTGTTGCAATGCCACCCATGCCTGGCCTAATGCAACTGCGCTGTCATCCGGCAACATCTGCCGTGCGATGAAGATTTGGAGCGGCGATGCAATCAAGTGATGGATCAAGCCGTGCCGCAATATCGCGTTATGAAAACAACCGCCACCCAGCGCTACCTGTGAAATATGATGTTGCTCGGCCGCCTGCACAATCCACGCCGCCAATCCGGCAACCAGTGTGGCATGAAATAGCGCGGCGCCGTAGGCGGCATCATGTCCGGCATCACGGCAATCGATCAATGCCGACAGTAAGGACGAGAAATCCAGTTGGTTGTCAGCGCTGATGCGATAACCGTCCATCAGCGCACCAGTTTCTCCATGTTGTTCGGCGAGTTGCTGCAATTGTATGGCGGCTTGTGCTTCATGCGATTGAATCGCATTGACGTCCAGCAATCCGGCCGCTGCGTCGAACAAGCGCCCCATGCTGGATGTATGGGGACAATTCAGATTTTGTGCCAGCATCGCGGCAACCGTCGCCGCCGCCGGTTGATCTGGAAAACGCGAGGTAATTTCAGCGCTGCGGTTTAAGCGGAATAACGCTGCCGCGGCCATGCGCCACGGTTCTTGTGCGGCCCGATCGCCGCCTGGCAAAGCCAAAGTCGTCAGGTGACCGAGCCGGTCAAAACGAGCGCCATCGACCAATAGCAACTCACCGCCCCAAGGTGTGTTGTCCGTTCCCAGACCGACACCATCCAGCGCCAAGCCTAATACCGGCTGAATCAATTGGTGTTCGGCGCAAATGGCAGCGATGTGGGCATGATGATGCTGTACGGCCAATGCAGGAATACGCCGCTGTTCAGCGTATGTTTGCGCAAATTGCGTGCTGTAAAAATCCGGATGCAGGTCGTGCGTGACGATTTCCGGCTGAATGGAATAATCCTGGCATAGACGCTGCACGGTTCGATTTAGTTGCTGACGAGCTTCTACTGTTGCCAAGTCGCCAATCAACGGAGAGATATGTGCACGATGGCCTTGCGTTACACAAATGGTATTTTTCAGCCAGGCGCCGCAAGCTAGAACGGAAGGACCGCTGATGGCCAGCGGGATAGTGGTACCGCGTGGATTAGCCAAGCGCGGAATCGATATGTTGCGGAGACTCGCTTGCTGCTGCGCGAAGGCATTCCGCGCTAATCCAATCAATCCAGGCCTGCATGCCGCTGCCTTGCGTGGCGGAAATTTGCAGCACGGGTAATCCGGGATGAACGCGGTGCGCATAGTCAATGGTCAAATCGACATCAAAAGTTAAGTGGGGCAGCAAATCGCATTTATTCAGCAACATTAAATCGGCGGCATGAAACATGTCGGGATATTTCAGCGGTTTATCTTCGCCTTCGGTGGCGGACAGAATGACCACTTTGTGCGCTTCACCCAAATCAAAACCGGATGGACACACCAGATTGCCGACGTTTTCGATGAATAACACGCTGTTATCTGCTACAACCATTTGCTGTAAAGCTTGGCCAATCATGTGCGCATCCAAATGACAGCCTTTACCAGTGTTGATTTGCAATGCCGGGACACCGGTTGCGCGGATACGTGCGGCGTCGTGGTCGGTTTGCTGATCGCCCTCGATCACCGCAATCGGGAACCGGTCGCGCAGCATTTCAATCGTTTTGACGAGCAACGTGGTTTTGCCGGAACCCGGACTGGAAACCAGATTCAGTGCAAAAATACCGTGCTCGGCTAAATACCGGCGATTTTCAGCAGCGAATTGGTTATTTTTTGCCAGAATATCACGCTCAATTTTCACCATTCGCGTTTGATTCATACCGGGCGCGTGCGTACCCGCGATGCCGGTGCCGAAATGCAGCGTATCGGCTGCGTGATTGGCTGTTACGGGTGCGGCTACTTTTTCATGCGCATGATCATGCGCGGATTGCAACGGGCGATAGTGAAGCCGGGTATTTGAATGATGCCGCGACCGCATCGATTGACCGTTAATGCGCGTTTGCCCAATGCCGCAACCACAAGTTGTACACATAATCGATTCCTTTTATTCCACTTCCAGTTCCTTGATGCGCATGCCATCGCCTTGCGTGACATTCAGCCCATAGCCGCCGCACTGTGGACACGCCTGATGGTAGGCGGCGATCATAGTAACTTGATGGCATTGATCGCACATCGCCTGTCCAGTGATTTCGATAATTTCCAGCTTGGCCTGCCGGGCGATACTGTCTTCCGTTACCACAGCAAAAAAGAAACGCAGCGATTCCTGCTCGACACAAGCCAGTTGGCCGATTTCCAGCCATACCGTTTTGACTTGTGTGAATTTTTGCTCAACCGCGGCGTCTTCAATGAGCTGTAAGATGCTTTCGGCAAGCGATAGCTCATGCATGTATTACCTCATTATCCGGCGGCTTACGGGATTAATAAAAAACCGCCATAACCGGCAATGATGATACCGCTAAAACGAATCCACCGGGTGCCGGCAAATTTTTTGCACAACAGGGCCAAGCCGATGCCGCACAAATGCAATAGCATCGTCGCCAGCATAAAACCCCCAGCGTAGGAGGGCAGCGATATACTGGGCGGCATTTCGCTGCCATGCGCATAGCCGTGACTGAGCGCAAATAATCCGATCAACAGCAAGCTGACACTGAGCGGTAAATGTTTGCGCCAAACGAGTAGTGCACCCAGCATCACCAGCGACAGCATAATGCCGTGCTCCGCGAAAGCGAGTGGCAGGGTGATCGCGCCGAATAAACCGCCCAAACCCATCACCACGACAAAAATCAGCGGAAAAAGCCAGACAATACGACCATGCGCTTGCGCGGCCCATAAGCCGACGGCAATCATTGCCAGCATATGGTCCAGCCCGCTCAACGGATGCGCGAATCCGTGCAGCCACCCGTTATGCGGTCCGTCACCGGTATGCGCAAAAGCCAGGGGTGATGCGATCAGAATCGGTATGATCAATAACAAAAGCCAAAAAAATTTCAATGGCGGAACCGTTTTTTTCATCGTTGTTGTAAATACCATTGCTGAATTTTTAATATGGCGGCAGCCAGATTTTCATTGGCTTGAATGCTTAAATAATCTCCCAATTCAAAGCGATAACCGCGGATGCGCAGTAGAAAAGCAGGCGGTGCGGTATGCGAATGGATTTGCTGGTAAACATACAGCAACGCTGCCGGTGTTAAGGCATGACTGGTATAACTGCCGTCTTTTTCCGTAGTCACGGCTGAAAATTCAAAAGGTTCCTGGCACGACATATCCGCATCCACAAATATAATCCGGTCAAAGCCCGTTAAATCCGCAGCATGCTCAATCAGCAATTGCATGTCAACAAGGCAAGCGACATCCGCCAGTCGTAACTGAGCGATATGCTCCACTAGCAGGGGGCCTAATGCATCGTCCCCGCGTCCGGGATTTCCATAGCCGAATAGCAATAGCTTGTTCATGCGCTGCCTGAATACATTAGCTGGGTATTTTTATGACGGTGAGATTGTTTCATTAAAACTTTCTTGTGATCTGTGATGGTGATTTTATGTATTGTTTTACAGAAAGTATGATTTTTCTTTGACTGCTTGCGGATTAACTGCCGGTCCTGTTCAAGATTGATCTGTCAACCAGGATGAATAAACCGTCATTTTGCAGCTTGTATACTGGTACATCGCCTATTCGCAGTAATTACGATTGCAGCAATAAATTAGTCACTTACCATATTCAACCGAGCTGTAATCCGATACCGGCCGGGACACTAGCCGCTCACCTCCCGGTTAATCCCAACTACAAACCGACTAGGGCACATTCGGTGCATTCATCTTATTAATTTCATGACACTTTTCCCTATTTAATTCAGAGTGCTTACTGCATCATAGGCAGCATGATTTAGCAGTGAATTGTTTGATGCGCGGGTTAAATTTTAAAGGAGTGAAATGATGCAAAGTTATTTTCGATTGGTAGTGGTTTCTGTTGCACTGTGCTTGGGCTCAGTCACCAGTATGGCTAATGCCGGTGTTTTTGACGGACACACGATCAATTATCAGTACTATTTTCCGAACTTGAGTACGCCGTATGCTTCGGCGGGTAATGGCGATTATCTGGTGAATTCCGGTGTGGAAATATCGAATGTGGTCGATGGTTTCGGTACCATAGACTTCAGCGGCGATGAATTCGTGATTTCCTTTGCGCATAGCGGCAATTTTTCGCCTACCGAATTTAATGGTTTTGCAATTAGTGATGTATCTGCGAGTATCAATCCGTTTGCATCATTCAGTCTGGTTTCCAATACCGCGGTGAGCGGCACACCCACCTTGAGTTTTGATGCAAACCATTTGTATGTGAATTGGGCGGGGCTTAATTTCAATCGGGGCGAACTGGTTTTTTCGGTGAGTTCCCTGACGCCACATTCATATCCACACTCGCATCCCGTCACTTCTTTTTCCCGTACCATCAGCCCAGTTCCGGAACCCGATACTTACGCGATCTTACTGGTTGGGTTAGGTCTGGTAGGCTACAGTGCGCGCCGTAAGCAAATTTAATTTGTGTCTGTTGTCCGATATGTCTTGTGTACATCGGATTATGTAGCAATAAAAAACCGCCACTTCGGGCGGTTTTTTATTTTATGCTTTGTTACTTTAGGGTTAGTGCCCAGGTTTGCTGGTACCACCATAAGGCCGTGGATCTTGTCCTTCTTTGAGACATTCACCATTGCCACCTACGCCAAACTGACAATCGGCATTCGAAGCATTGGGATCACCCATGTTGGCGTTTGAACAAGCGGCTAAGAAAACTAATAAAGTTGCAGCAAAAATTGATTTTTTCATCATTCTAATCGTTCCTTTCTCTTTAAAATACCCAAATTTAATTAGGGATTCGAGTATATAACAGAACTCTAAATATTCAAACAAGTAGTTTACTGTCCTGCTGCTGACTCACAACTGCGAAGGATTTCAATCAGATAGCCGCCATATTTATCAAGCTTGCGCGCGCCGATACCGCTGACTTGGCGTAATTCTTCTTGCGTTTTCGGACACTGCCGCGCCAGTTCGCGCAAGGTCGCATCGTGAAAAATAACATACGCCGGTACACCATGTTCTTTAGCCATTTTTGCGCGCCATGCACGTAATTGCTCCCAAAGATATCGTTCGGTTGCATCCAGCAACATCAAATCACCGCTTTGCCGTTTTTCAAATGCCCGTCCCGCTTGGGTTTGCAGTCGCAGCTGTACGGCTTGCTGCCCCTTCAACACGGCGCGGCTTGCTTCGGTCAGGTGCAATGCGCCATGACTTACACTGTCAGCCGATAGCAGGCCCAGTGCGATGATCTGACGGAATACCGCGCGCCAGGTTTTTTCCGGTAATTCTTTACCGATGCCGAATGTAGTCAACCGGTCGTGATGCCATTCTTTGACACGTTCGGTCAGATTACCGCGCAAAATATCGATCAAATGACCCGTGCCGAAATTTTGCCCGGCGCGGTAAACACAGGATAATGCCTTTTGCACCTCCACCGTCGCATCCCAAACTTGCGGCGGATTCAAACAAACATCGCAATTGCCGCACGCCGTCATATCATCGGTGGTTTCACCGAAATAACTCAGCATGCGCAAGCGTCGGCAGGTGGTTGTTTCGCACAGTGATAGCATGGCTTCCAGTTTGCGGGCGGCAACTTGTTTGAATTTGAGCTGCGCGTCCGATTCTTCGATCATGCGCCGCTGCTGAATGACATCGCCAAGACCGTACACCATCCAGGCATTGGCCGCTTGTCCGTCGCGTCCGGCGCGGCCGGTTTCCTGGTAATAACCTTCAATGCTTTTGGGTAAATCCAGATGCGCGACAAACCGTACGTCCGGCTTATCAATTCCCATGCCAAAAGCTATGGTGGCAACCATCACAATACCTTCCTCGCGCAGAAATCTTTCCTGATTCAGACTGCGCTCCTGCATGCTCATGCCGGCGTGGTAGGCGACCGCGCGCAAACCCTGGGCGGTCAACCATGCCGCGGTTTCCTCGGCTTTTTTGCGCGACAGGCAATACACAATACCGGCGTCGCCGGGGTGTTCCGTTCGCAGGAATGTCAGTAATTGCGCCCGGCTGTTGGTTTTATCGATAATTTGATAGCGGATATTCGGGCGGTCGAAACTGGAAACAAAAATCCTGGCTTCGTCCAATCCGAGCCGCTCAATGATCTCCTTGCGGGTGTCCATATCGGCCGTTGCCGTCAGCGCGATACGCGGCACATCCGGAAAACGTTCGTGCAGTACCGATAACTGTATGTATTCCGGACGGAAATCATGCCCCCATTGCGACACGCAATGCGCTTCGTCAATGGCAAACAGCGCAACCGGAATACGTGCGATCAGATTGAGGAACCGCGCTGTCAACAGCCGCTCCGGCGCGACATACAGTAAATCGTATTCACCCGCCAGAAGCTTCTGTTCAACTTCCGCCGCGGCTTGCTGCGATAACGAGG
The DNA here is from genome assembly GCF_033063335.1 of Nitrosomonas sp. Is24. Taxonomy (NCBI): domain Bacteria; kingdom Pseudomonadati; phylum Pseudomonadota; class Betaproteobacteria; order Nitrosomonadales; family Nitrosomonadaceae; genus Nitrosomonas; species Nitrosomonas sp. Is24. Next base: position 1,342,413 of record NZ_JAWJZG010000001.1, read on the forward strand.
AATTCAGCACCGCCGCGCGCACCCCTAATTCATGCAGCGACGCGACTTGATTCTGCATCAAGGCAATCAACGGGGACACGACGATGGCAACACCATCGCGCAACAACGCCGGAATTTGATAACACAGCGATTTACCGCCGCCGGTCGGCATCAAAACCAGGCAATCGCCACCGCTGGCGAGGTGTTCGATGACCTCAGCCTGTTGTCCGCGAAAGGCGGGATAACCAAAAACTTCCTTGAGTATAGTGAGTGCGTTGGACATTCCGGATGTGGCTACTACATGGTCTTGATTTTCTTCGGTAAGAAACGCTATTTTTCTGATTTCAGGGGAATAAGCAACACATTCAAGCGATCGCTCCGTCTTGCTATGGTGCGAATCGTAAAGACTTGACTGGCGATAGTACAGTAGAATGCACACCCTGACACTTGGAAGTTTCTGCTGGGTCAGTCCGCAATCGTTTGCATCGTTTCAAATCATTCGCGTTATTGTGCTGGTATAATTCTATCTAATTGCAGCTTTATTTATACAATTTGTCACGCTAGTCTGGAGAGAAAAAATGGTGGTAAATGATGTTTTGAAATTGATTCAAGACAATGAAGTTAAATTTGTTGATTTACGCTTTACCGATACTAACGGTAAAGAACATCATGTTACCGTACCTGCGCATACCTTCGATGCGGATAAATTTGAAGATGGTCATCCTTTTGACGGTTCATCGATAGGCGGCTGGAAAGGTATTCAAGCATCCGATATGTTGCTGATCCCCGATCCGGATACCGCTAACATGGATCCCTTCATGGATGAACCGACATTACTGATGACGTGCGATGTGGTCGAGCCGGCGGATGGCAAGGGGTATAGCCGCGATCCGCGTTCGTTGGCCAAGCGGGGTGAAATTTACTTAAAATCGACCGGGATCGGCGATGTGGCTTATTTCGGTCCGGAACCTGAATTTTTTATTTTCGATTCGGTGCGCTGGCATACCGGTATGTCCGGATGCTCGGTCAAAATTGAATCCGAAGAAGCCGCATGGAGTTCCGCGATCAAATACGAAAGCGGCAATATCGGTCACCGCCCGTCGATCAAAGGCGGTTACTTTCCCGTACCGCCAGTCGATTCGCTGCAGGATATCCGTTCCGCGATGTGCCTGACATTGGAAGACATGGGCATCGGCGTCGAAGTGCATCATCATGAAGTCGCCACGGCGGGGCAATGTGAAATCGGCACCCGTTTCAATAGTCTGGTTAAACGCGCGGACTGGAATCAAGTGCTCAAATATGTCATACATAATGTGGCGCATTCATACGGTAAAACAGCCACTTTCATGCCCAAGCCGATCGTGGGCGATGCCGGATCCGGCATGCATGTGCACCAATCCATCTGGAAGGACGGTAAGAATTTATTCTCCGGCAATGGTTACGCTGGCTTGTCCGAGATCGCACTGTATTACATCGGCGGTATTCTGAAACATGCCAAAGCGCTGAATGCCATATGCAATCCCAGCACCAACTCCTACAAACGGCTGGTCGCCGGATATGAGGCGCCGGTCAACCTGGCTTATTCCGCCAGCAACCGTTCGGCCTCTATTCGCATTCCGCACACCAGCAGCCCCAAGGGGCGGCGTATCGAAGTCCGTTTCCCCGATCCGACCGCCAATCCGTATCTGGCGTTTACCGCGCTGATGATGGCCGGACTCGACGGCATTCAGAACAAAATCCATCCGGGCGATCCGATGGACAAGAATCTGTACGATTTGCCGCCGGAAGAAGCAGCCAAAGTGCCGAATGTGTGCGCGTCATTGGACGAAGCGCTGGATTGCCTGGATAAAGACCGCGATTTTCTGATCCGCGGCGGTGTTTTTTCCAATGACATCATCGATGCGTACATTCAACTGAAAATGGATGAGGTGATTTTACTGCGCACCACGACGCATCCGGTTGAATTTGATATGTATTACAGCTTATAAATTTGAGAATACGGGAAATTCAAATTGATTTTAACCATCGTGACGAGATCGAGAGGCATGAAAAAATAGAACCGTAAAGCGCAATAAGCAGGATTTATTCGCTCTTTTTTTGCTTTTCGTTAGAGAAATCATTGGTAGACTGATCGGGTAGCGGTAATTGTGATCAACATTCTTCTAGCAAAATATGAAAACCGGAACATTATTAATCCTATTCGCCCTTATTTTGTTGAGCTCTATATCGCAGGCTATTGCTGAAACAAACATCTACAAGCATGTTGATAAGGACGGCAATATCACCTTCACTAACCGCCGCATCCCTAACTCGGAAAAAATATCCATTGCGTCGTATTCCAGAAATTCCGAATCCGCTCCGGCCAAATTACAGTCCAATGGAAATGCGCCGCGTATAAAAGATACGACGCAAAAGGAACGCGATACGGTACGCCGCCAGATTCTGCAAAAGGAATTGTCGGCCGAAGAAAAGCATTTCATCGATACGCAAACGCATCTGGATCAATTCGGCGATGCCGCTGAAGCAAACAATCCGCATGAAAAAGTGGTACAGCTTAGGAATAAGTTATTCCAGCATCAAAGAAATATCACTGCCTTAAAGAAAGAACTCGCCAGACTGTAGCTGCTCTATAAATCACAACCGGTCCATAGGGTAATGCATGAAAAGAAATAATTCCTTGTTGATTGTTCTGGCTTTTTTTTCCTATTCGATACAAGCCGGTGTTTATAAACATGTCGACGAGCGTGGCAATGTGACTTATTCCAACGTACCGTCGAGCAACGCCAAGAAAATTGATTTACCGCCGATTGTGGTGGTGCCTTCGGTCGATTCCGGCGATGTCGAAGAAAGAATCGCAAAACGCCGTGAAGCGATGAAACTCGAGGAACAGCGCGAGAAAATACAAAGCAAAATAACGGAAGAAGAGAAACGCCTGGGCGAATTAAAAAGTGAATACAAAGACGGTGCTCCGGATCGCTTGGGCAGTGAGCGTAATTATCAGCGCTATCTCAACCGGGTTGAGCGAATGCGTGAAGAAATGGACGCACGGGAAAAGAATCTGGAAACATTGAAAAAAGGACTTCAGGAAGTATCCCGCAGCAACCCGTAATCTCAACTTAGGCGGTTAATTCGGCCACAACGGGCGCGTGATCCGAAGGGCGCTCCAGCTTCCGTACCGCTTTATCTACCGCGCAGCTTGTACAGACATTGGCGAGCGCATCGCTGAGTAAAATATGGTCGATGCGTAATCCCCGGTTCAGGCGGAAAGCCATCATGCGGTAATCCCACCAGGTATACGATTTCTCCGCTTGCTCAAACAAGCGGAAGCTATCCGTCAAACCCAGCTTCAATAGATCACCGAATGCCGCGCGTTCTGGCTGACTGCACAATACTTTACCTTGCCACAATTGCGGATCGTAGACATCGCGATCTTCCGGTGCGATATTAAAATCGCCCAGGATGGCCAGTTTCTTATAATTCTTCAGTTCCTGTTGTAACCATCCGGTCAAGGCGGGCAGCCAGCGTAATTTGTATTGATATTTTTCCGATTCGACCGTATCGCCGTTCGGCACATACGCGGAAATGACACGCATATCGCCATAGGTTACCGCCACCACGCGTTTTTGCTCGTCTTCAAACCCGGGTATTGCGGTAATGATTTCGCTTCCTTTTTGCTTGCTGAGAATTGCGACACCGTTATAGGTCTTCTGCCCGGTAAAAACCGACTCATAGCCAACCGCGGCAATTTCAGCAGCCGGAAAGTTTTCATCGGTTAACTTGGTTTCCTGCAAACACAGCATATCCGGCTGGTTCGTTTGCAGCCAATCGATTACCTGCGGTAGCCTTACTTTGAGCGAATTTACATTCCAGGTTGCTAATTTCATGATTAATCCTTGGCGTTATGAATAACCAGCTGGTTAAACGGTATGACCCACTGCTGTTGATTACAAACCTCAACCGCATAACGTTGTAGCGCCCGTTTAATGGCGAACAGATCTCCCGCGGCGGTGCCATCGAAAGTGGCGACAATTTTGTAATCCAGCGACGACGTATTGGCATGAGCGAAATGCACCACCAGATCATTCAGTGAGTTACCGAAGGATTCCAACTGTAAACCGCGCCGGATACCCTCACATAAGATTTCCGGAATCACAGTGGCGCATTGCGCTTGATGCTGGTAATCGATACCGAAATCGCTGGTTACAGTAAATCCCAGGGAATAATTCTTCGGCTGGGCGGCCAGGAAATCGGCAATGCTATAGGTGATCGGCATCACGCCGTTGGGCTGCGATAACACGATGCATTCCAGGGTAATGCATTTCACCATGGCAAAGGTGTTATCGGTCAGCATCACGAAGTCACCCCTTTGGCATGGAAACCAAGGCTCGTCTGCGGAGTACGGACGGGAAACGTAATTGGCCAGTTCCGCCAAAGTGAGCCGTAGCTCCAACCCGGGCAGCATAGGATTGGTCAACTTACTGTAATAATTCAAACTTTCCACCAGCAACGGGATACCGTTATAGTTGATGCATTCGCCTTCCCTGACCGATCCGGTATTCAATAGTATCCGCAGCTCATTGATAAAACTGGGAATAGAGTTTTTCAGCAGCAGGATGATGCTGAGCAGCAGTAACACGGTAATACCGATTAATACCTGGTCGTTACGCACACTCAGCACATAAAACACCGCTGTGATCGACAACGCTGCCATCAGAAAATGATAAAACAATGTACTGATGCGCTGATAATAGGTTCTTCTTTCCTCTTTCTTGCGATGATTCAGCCAGTGCAGCAGTTTCTGCAACGATAGCATCGAGAAATACACGGCAATAAAAGCCGTCAGCGCCATCAACAATGTCGCGCCGCGTCCCGCGGCAAATTGCTGCACATGCTCACCCAAGGATATTTCCTTGGCGGATTGCGATTTAATCATCTCCTCGAGTTGTAATTGCGCAACTTCCAGAAGATGCTGGTTTTCCTGCAATTGATCGTTCCATTTTTTGCTGATGCGCTCAAACTCGGCATAAGCCTCTTTTTCAAAACCGGCTGTATTGATTTCCCCGATATGTTTAAGCACTTCAGTGATGACACGGATTTGCGATTTATAAAAATCGATTTTCTTTTGCAAGCTATCGGTTTTACGCTTATTTTCCGTCAATTGGCGCAATTCGCTCATGATCGGCTGCACGATTTCCAGTAAATCTTTCTGCCAATCGAATTCCTTCTTTTCTGTTGTTTCCTCTTTGCTCAGCTCCAAGCCCGCCGTCAGAATCATTTCAAATGACGATTTCTGCTCCGCGATAGCATTGCTCAATTCGGTCAACTCCGCCTGGATTTTGTTTTTCTCCTGCTCCGTCTTGGCTTTTGCCAACGCCTTTGACATCACTTCCGCTTGATCTTGTTGCAGTTTGATGCTGCTGATAATGTCATTGAGCTTCTCAACAGCCAGTTCTTTTTGCAGCTCCCTTTCGGTAGCAATCAAAGGAATGTCCAATGTGCTCGCACCGGCGCCGGAAAGCACCAGTGCCAGTAAAAAGAAAACAAGCCAACGTAAAGCAAAATTAATTTTCATGTTTTTCGAGTCAATAATTGGGTTTTGATTATCAGCACGGCCGTCTTGGGAAACCATCTCAGACAGCAAAGAAACGCTCGACTTCCGCCAGATCGCGCGTGCGTTTCATCGGCGGCAGGCTTTGCCATATTTGTTTGCCATAGGCTTTCGTAGTCAAGCGCGGATCGCAAATCATCAGCACCCCCCGGTCCGCTTCATCGCGGATCAACCGGCCGGCGCCTTGTTTCAGATTAATGACCGCGCGCGGTAATTGATATTCCATAAACGCGTTGCGTCCTTCATGGTTCATTTTATCAATCCGCGCAGCCAGCACCGGATCGTCCGGCGGAGCAAACGGCAGTTTATCGATGATGACCAGCGACAATGCGTCGCCGCGTACATCGACACCCTCCCAGAACGATTGGCTGCCAATGAGCACGGCGTTGTTCAATGCACGAAAACGTTCCAGCATATTGGAACGAGAACCTTGTCCTTGCAGCAGCAACGGAAAATCGAAATCCTCGGCGGTTTGCAACAATTCGTGCACACGCTGCATGGCACGTAAACTGGTGCAAAGGAAAAAGGCACGTCCGCGGCTTGCGCGCAATACCGGTAGCGCCGCCTGAACCACCTGATCGGTGTAGTTCTTCTGCTGCGGCTCCGGCAAACCGGACGGCACGTACAATAACGCCTGCTGCGCGAAATCGAACGGACTTTCCCAGCACGCCGTTTGCGCCGCGGTCAATCCCATTTCGTTATTGTAATGGCTGAAATCCTTTTTCACCGACAAGGTCGCGGAAGTAAAAATCCAGGCACGCGGCGATGAAATCATTTGTCTTTGGAAAATTTCCGCAATCGACAACGGTGTTGCGTTCAGCTGTAAAGCATGGTGATAGACTTCGACCCAACGCACATGTTCCTGCATTTCCGTTTCATCGCGCCAGCGCTGCAGCAGATACAAATGCGCCGCCGCGCGCTGACGGCAATTCTCCAGCCCTTCGGATCGCTCCGCCTGACTTTCCAGTAACTTGACCAGCGTGGTCAGTTTTTCCAGCATATCGCCCAGTGCTTGACCGAAACCGCTATTTTGCTTGGCGGCTGCCAGCGACAAGCGCGTATTCTCTTCCGCAATCGTCAAGCGCAAATCGCGCACGGCTTTTTCCATCGCCGCAATCGCGTCGGGCAATCCGGTAAAATCCCCGGCGGCTTGAACCGCTTCTACCTTGGCATCGCGCGCCAAATCGAGTAATTGGCCGGTACTGATCGATTCGCCAAAAAACAAACTGGCGGTTTCCGGCAGTTGATGCGCTTCGTCAAAAATAACCGTATTGCAGGCAGGCAACAACTCGGACAATCCTTCATCGCGCAGCATCACATCGGCGAAGAACAGGTGATGATTTACCACCACGATATCCGCCGTCAGCGCTTGCTTGCGTGCTTCCATGACGAAACATTTTTTGTAACTGGGACATTCCGAGCCCAGGCAGCTATCGCGCGTGGACGTGACGTTTTGCCAGATCGCGGCATTTTCGGGCACTTCGCTTAGTCCACTTTTATCGCCGCTCTGACTGCGGCTGGCATAACGCTCGATCAGTTGCAGATAGTGAATCTCATCGCGGTTGATAAAGCTGAGGTGGGTATCCTGCAAACTTCTTTCCAGATGGTAGTGACACACATAATTTGCCCGTCCTTTCAGCAAAGCCACCGTGACCGGGATTCCCAACGCCGCGCGCACGGTCGGAATATCGCGATTGAATAACTGATCCTGCAATGTTTTGGTGCCGGTCGAAATAATCACCTTGCCGCCCGCCAGTAACGCAGGTGCGAGATAAGCAAACGTTTTGCCCGTACCGGTGCCTGCTTCGGCCACCAGAATTTGATGCTTGGCGATTGTGTCTGCTATCGCCTGCGCCATTTCCACTTGCTGTGCGCGCGTACGGAAACCTGCAATGTGTTGGGAGAGCACGCCGCCGGGCGCAAAAATGGCATCGATATCAAGCATAAAATCAGAAAAATGGCTGTCCGGAATCAGTCTACAGTCTGCTTTGATGGAACCGCCATGCTCGGGAATGGATCAAGAAAAACTTAATGCATTATACTGCGATGCACACCGGTTAGCGACGGATGTTCGTTGTGCCGGGCAGTATGAGGGAGATAATGCAAATTAGATGAATCATTCAGGGTCTACGCAGGGTGAAATTAACGCAGTCCCTTGTATTCCCGCCATCCTCCAAATTCTGTTATTTCTTGCATCCCCTCGCAAAGATAGGATTCTCCAAGGATTCCTAATACTTCCCGGTTGTCAGCCAAGAGAATTTTTCCAACTGTGAGTCCGGCCGGTTCGCGGCCTAACAATTCACCAATATGGGATGAGTCTATAGACCATATTTCCAAGGATATTTGTCCGCCGCTGGCACAGCGCTGCATTGCGGGGTGCCGATCGTTAATCGACCAAAGGCGATAGAAAGGCGCGGTTAGCGTTTCTTCCACAAATACAGCACCTAACTCCAGCAGATTGTGGTTTAACGCTAAACCTCTCATTAACGTACCGTTCACGGCTAGCTTAATTTTCATAATTGTATGATTACTAAATATATTAAGGCAATGGATTGTGTTGGTTTGTGTTGCGTGGAATTCCTGACATTGCGCTGACAGGATACTTATAAAGTAAAAAAGCACTTAGGATTTTATTCCTAAGTGCTTGTTTTTGGTAGGTCGTGGCAGATTCGAACTGCCGACCAACGGATTAAAAGTCCGCTGCTCTACCGGCTGAGCTAACGACCCAAAGCGCGGCATTATACCTGAATCAATTGCCGATATAAATGGCTTTCTTAGATTGAGCGCTCATTTTTGTCATAAGAAGTGAATATAATGTTTTGTTGACTGACAATATTGCGAGTATCGGATAAAATATTCACATAGGTTGAGGTTGGCAAAGTTAGGTAAAAAATTTACAGTAAATCGCATTAAAAACTCGACGTTGTAAATAATATTCCCTGAGCTATAAATCAAAATCCACATCCCGTTTGGGATTTATTCTGTCTAGGATTAACGGACGTTTTTGGCGTGCTAATCACTATTCTGCGGCAGTAAATGACTACAGGAAAAGTAATCATTTCGTATTAAATGCATCCAAGGCAATTTAATATAATGCTATACCGGCTGCGTTTACCAATAAAGGAAACAATTAATAATGCTGACTCATTTACAGCGCCTTGAAGCTGAGAGTATTCAGATCATGCGGGAGGTGGTTGCGGAATGCGAACACCCGGTGATGCTCTATTCCATTGGAAAAGATAGTGCAGTGATGCTGCATCTTGCGGTGAAAGCGTTTTATCCTTCAAAACCGCCATTTCCGTTGCTGCATGTCGATACCACGTGGAAATTCAGGGAAATGATTGAATTTCGTGATGTTATGGCGAAAAAGCTTGGACTCGAGTTGATCGTTCACATCAATCCGCAGGGCGTGGAAAAGAATATCAATCCGTTCACCCACGGTTCGGCGATTCATACGGATATCTGGAAGACTGAAGGACTGAAGCAGGCGCTGGATAAATATGGTTTTGATGTGGCATTTGGCGGTGCGCGCCGCGATGAAGAAAAATCCCGCGCCAAGGAACGTATCTTTTCCATCCGCTCCGCGCAACACCGCTGGGATCCCAAACTGCAACGCCCCGAACTCTGGCGGCTATACAATGCGCGTAAGCATAAAGGCGAAAGTATCCGCGTGTTTCCGCTTTCCAACTGGACAGAACTCGATATATGGCAGTATATCTATCTGAATAATATTCCTATTGTGCCATTGTATTTCGCCAAGGAACGGCCTGTGGTCGAACGCGATGGCACCTTGATCATGGTGGATGACGAGCGTTTACCGATGCGGGAAGGTGAGCAGCCGATGATGAAAAGCGTGCGATTCCGTACGTTGGGTTGTTATCCGCTCACCGGTGCGATTGAAAGTGAAGCCAATACGTTGACGGCCATCATTCAGGAAATGTTGCTTACTAGAACATCCGAACGGCAGGGACGGTTGATTGATCACGATTCAACCGGTTCCATGGAGAAAAAGAAGCAGGAGGGCTATTTCTAATGGCGCATGTATCTGATTTGATAGCCGAGGACATCGAGCTATACTTAAAAACACACGAGAACAAAAGCCTGCTTCGTTTTATTACTTGCGGCAGCGTGGATGACGGAAAAAGCACTTTGATCGGGCGTCTGTTGTATGAATCCAAGATGTTGTTTGAAGATCAACTGACTCAGTTGGAAGCCGATTCCAAGAAAGTGGGTACGCAAGCCGGAGATTTGGATTTCGCGCTTTTGGTAGATGGACTGACGGCTGAGCGCGAACAAGGTATTACCATCGATGTCGCGTATCGCTTTTTCTCCACGGATAAGCGCAAGTTTATCGTAGCGGATACGCCGGGGCATGAACAATATACCCGTAACATGATCACCGGCGCATCGACTGCGGATGTGGCCATTATTCTGATCGACGCACGCAAGGGCGTATTGACGCAAACACGGCGGCATAGCTATTTGGTGTCATTAATCGGCATCAGGCATGTGGTGCTGGCGATCAATAAGCTCGACATGGTGGGGTATTCGGAAGAGGTTTTTAACCGGATTGATCACGACTATCGTGTATTCGCCAAAAAGATCGGATTACAAAACATTGTCGCCATCCCAATGTCGGCTTTGAAAGGCGATAATATTACCGAGTTGAGCAGGAATACACCGTGGTATAGCGGCGACACCTTGATGAGCTATCTGGAGAATGTGCAGGTAGAAGATGCCGCTGAACAATCCGGTGTTTTTCGTATGCCGGTGCAGTGGGTAAATCGCCCCAATCTGGATTTCCGCGGTTACTCCGGCATGGTGGTGCGCGGTAGTGTCAAACCGGGCGACGCCATTCGCGTTCTGCCATCCGGACGAGAAAGCCGCGTTGCGCGCATCGTCACGCAAGACGGCGATCTGGAAAAAGCTATTTCCGGTCAATCGATTACGCTGACACTGACGGATGAGATCGATATCAGCCGGGGTGATGTTCTGGCAACTACCGATTCACCGCCCGGAGTAGCCAATCAATTTGAAGCCACGGTGGTTTGGATGACCGATGAGGCGATGTTGCCCGGCAGGCCCTATTTGATGAAAATTGGCACAAAAACAGTAACGGCCAATGTCTCAACGCTGAAACACAAAGTGAATGTCAATACACTCGAGCAAGTTGCTGCGACGAAATTAGAGCTCAATGAAATCGGGGTTTGCAATCTGAGTACGGACCAATTGATCGCATTCGATCCTTATAATGAAGATCGCGATACCGGTGGTTTCATCGTGATTGACCGGTTAACCAATAATACCGTCGGTGCCGGTATGTTGCATTCGGCCCTGCGTCAGTCGCACGATAATAGCCAGTGGCAAGATATCTCTGTTAATAAGCAGGCGCATGCCGCGCTCAAAGGACAAAAGCCTTTTATCATCTGGTTTACCGGGTTGTCCGGCAGCGGCAAATCGACCATCGCTATGTTGCTCGAGAGAAAGCTGTATTCGCTCGGCAAGCATACTTATTTGCTGGACGGAGACACTATTCGCCATGGCCTGAATAAAGATCTCGGTTTTACCGATGCCGACCGGATTGAAAATGTCCGGCGTACTGCGGAAGTGGCTAAATTGCTGGTTGATGCGGGGCAAATCGTGCTGGTTTCAATGATTTCACCATTTTCCGCCGAACGCGAGATGGCGCGTGAATTGGTAGCGCAGGGTGAATTCTTTGAAGTATTTGTCGACGCACCGATTCAGGCGGCGGAAGAGCGGGATCCCAAAGGATTGTATAAAAAAGCGCGTAGCGGCGAACTGAAGGATTTCACCGGACTCGATTCACCTTACGAAGCACCGGAAAACCCCGAAGTCCGCATTGATACGATGACTCAAACACCCGAGCAGGCGGTCGAGCATATTATCAATTACTTGCTGGACATCGGTGCTCTCGGTTGATGCAATGATAGTCAACCGTATTGGCAAGAACACAACAGTACGCGTACCGGGATGGCCGGACCGGTGAGATTCCGGTCAATAAGTTGACAAATCAAAGCCCGGCAAGCTTGAATGCATTTCGCTACACGGCAGCTGGAAAATAGCACCTTACGATTCCTGGTGCATTCTTTGGCGCTGCATACCGGTCATTTATAGTCGAGGTCTCACATCATGACTCTTGTTACGGGCGGTGCCGGATATATTGGTTCGCATACTTGCGTGGAATTATTGAATGCAGGGTTTGACATCACTGTTTTCGACAATTTTTGTAACAGCAACCCCGAAGCATTGGTCCGGGTGCAGAAAATTACCGGCAGAAAACCCGCATTAATCACAGGTGATTGCCGTGACCGCGCCGCCTTGGTCAGCGCTTTGCAGAAAAGCAAAGCCAAAGCAGTAATCCACTTTGCCGGACTCAAAGCTGTCGGGGAATCGGTGCAACAGCCGCTGTCCTATTACGATAATAACGTAACCGGTACATTACGGTTATTGGAAGCGATGCAGGAATGCGATGTCAAAACCTTGGTATTCAGTTCCTCCGCCACAGTTTATGGCGATCCGGTGCGGTTACCGCTGACCGAGGATCATCCGCTATCCGCAACGAATCCCTACGGACGCAGTAAGCTGATGATCGAAGAGATTCTGCGCGATGTACAGCACAGCGACGCTTCATTCCGCATTGCCATCTTGCGGTATTTTAATCCGGTCGGTGCGCATGCGAGCGGGTTAATCGGCGAAGATCCACAGGGAATTCCCAATAATTTGATGCCTTTCGTGGCGCAGGTCGCGATAGGGCGAAGGGAAGCACTGAATGTGTGGGGGGACGACTATCCCACACCGGATGGTACCGGCGTGCGCGATTACATTCACGTGGTCGACTTGGCTCTGGGGCATCTGAAGGCGCTGGAAGCGCTTGAAGCCGCGCGCTCCGAGCAAAGTGATCAATATTCCGGTTGTTTGACCGTAAATCTGGGCACGGGGCAAGGTTATAGCGTGCTGGATGTCGTGCGAGCCTACCAGCAAGCGAGCGGGCGGCCTATTCCTTACAAGATCGCCCCCCGGCGTCCCGGTGACATTGCTTCTTGTTACGCGGATCCAAAACGTGCGCTTGAGCTATTGGGCTGGCAAGCAAAGCTTGGACTAGAAGATATGTGTGCAAGCAGCTGGCACTGGCAAAGTATCAACCCCAAGGGCTATCAAAGCTGACTGAAATTTTTGTTTTGGTTTACCGGAATCGCATTAATGCGATAGTGGCGACTTAATATTAAGGAGAACTATAAATGAAAGCGATCAGAAAAGCAGTCTTTCCCGTGGCCGGATTAGGCACGCGTTTTTTGCCAGCAACCAAGGCGAATCCCAAGGAAATGCTGCCTATCGTTGATAAGCCGTTGATCCAATTCGCTGCTGAAGAGGCGGTTGCCGCGGGTATTGATGTTTTGATTTTTATCATCGGGCGTAATAAAAGCTCAATACCCGATCACTTTGATAAAGCGTTTGAATTGGAAGCAAATCTTGAAGCAGGAAGAAAACAGGACATGCTGAACATTGTCCGCAATATTTTGCCGCCGCACGTGGATTGCGTTTATATCCGTCAAGCCGAAGCGCTCGGGCTGGGACACGCTGTTTTGTGCGCGCAATCGGTTGTCGGTGATGAACCTTTTGCGGTATTACTGGCTGATGATTTAATCGATGGCGGTGACCGGAGCTGTCTCAGTCAGATGGTGGATATATACGCGCAGCATCATTGTTCGATTCTGGGAATCGAACAAGTTCCGCCGAATACGGTTAACCGCTACGGCATCATCAGCAGTGCGCCGATTGCCAGTAACTTGTCCAAGGTCAATGCCATTGTTGAGAAGCCGCCGATTGACAAGGCGCCGTCGAATCTCGCGGTGGTTGGCCGCTATATTCTGACACCGCGTATTTTCAAACTGCTGGAAAAAACGGAACGGGGAGCGGGTAACGAGATTCAGCTGACGGATGCCATCGCGAAGCTGTTGCAAGACGAAACGGTGCTGGGATATGAATTTGACGGCAAGCGCTTTGATTGCGGCAGCAAATCCGGGTATTTACAGGCAACGGTGGAGTTTGCTTTACAGCACCCCGAACTTAAACAGGAATTTGAAGCCTACTTGAGCGATTTGGTTAGAAAATTTCCCCAAACGAATTAATACGCTGACCGCATCTCCTCGCGTTAAGTCCAGGTTGCTGCAGGCTGCTGCTCAATTCAGTAGCGGCAATCACAAAGAAACCGGCCGGATAAATCCACAACTGGATGTATCCGGCCGGTTTTTTATTAATGAATTGATCGATTGCTGCTGAACTTAATCAGCTTTCTTTGTGCGAAACGGGATTTTCTTAAACAGTGGAATGCACAGTAGCCCGATCAGTGCGCCAATCAGCATCATGCCATAGTTCTGAAAATTATTATTCGTGAACGACGTAATTTGCCGCACCATTGCGCTTTGTTCGGCTTTATCAGAGACTTTGGGCAGATTTTCCGCTTCGTAAGTATCGTTGATGTTATAGGGCGTTACACCGGGAATACTCGGTATGTTTTCGGCTCCTTTTCCAACAACTAATTGCGCTTTCATGCCTTTTTCCATGTGATGGGAAATGTCGCAATGGACGAGAAACGTATCGTCCGATCCAGGTACGATGATGGTGCCGGAGACCGTTTTGGGCCCGGTTACTTCCAGGTGGAACATGCCATATTTATACAGATACTTGGGTAATCCGTGCATCATGAACTGGTGGCGGATATTATCTTCGTTGACAAAGTGCCAAGTGACTTTGGAGCAAGGTTTGACATGCCATTGCTGTTGATCGAATGCAAAAGCGGTACCGGGAAATTTAGCAGAATACTTTCTGCCGGCGCGCACGGTAATTTCAACTTCCTCGGAAATGCTTTTACAGCTGCTGGGCAGTTTGTCGAGGTTTTGCCCCATGATCATGGTACCTTCGTGATCCATAATATGGTCATGATCCATGTGGTGGTGATGGTGCCCATCGCCGTGTTCCGCGGATTGCGCGCTGGTGTCATGTGCGCTGTGATCAATATGTTGTTCTGCGCTAATGTCATGCGCACCACTATGATCATGTGCAGCACTTTGGTCATGTGAACTGTGATCATGGCCGCTATGATCCTCGGTCTGCTGTTTCTCAGCCGCTGCCGGAGCTTGATTCACGCCATGACCGCTATGACCGGAGTGATCATGTTCAGCACCGTTTGTTTTTTGCTGAGCAATGGCATTCGAGCTGATCGCGAGAATTCCAGTCAGTAAGAAAGTAATGGTTGTCGTCTTTATCATTTTTGGTTACTCCCTTTGGCCCCTTTCAGGCGAGAAACTGCCGCAATAGCACTTTGTTTGATTTGCTCCCGTTTGGCGAAAATCAGATAAATTACCAGTCCTATCAACAGACCGATCACACCATTCAATAATGAGGTCTGTGTTTGTGCGCTGAGACTGGTTTGCCCGCCGGGTGAGCCTAGACTGGACCATTCATCCAGATCCTGCCAGACTGGAATTCTTCTTTCGTAATATTCCTTGGTAAAGAATTTATTGAGATCAATGCCGAAGTGACTAACCTGCGGCAAACCGCTGTCATTCAGGTAGGATTTGTACACAATTGAACTCATACTGCCGCCTTCGGCCATGCCGTTGGTGGTAATCCCTTTTTCCCGGTGATCATGAATCAACCAATCGCCTTCGCCATAACTGTGTTTTCCATCGTTGACGGTTTCCAGTTTCAAGTCAAGGCGTTGCGCTGGCGCCATGTCGAATACGTCGCGCATGATCTGAGCAACCGGATTATGTTCTACGCCGTCATAATGCGTGATCGTGGCATGATGGCCGTGCGTATGAACGGCGATCAGTTCGCCGCCACTGTTGAGCAGACGCAATTTTATTTTTTGATCGGGTTCAACGATGATCAGTGATTCTCTTAACGTATAAGGAAATGACAAACCGTTCAAGGTGTAATAATCCTCGGTTGCATCGGTGATGTCATAGCGTTGATTCATGTCGCGCGCGATGAGTCGCGGATCGTTGTATTTCTGTGTGATTTCACTGAGTTCTTTATCCATCGCGTGGTAGTGAAGATCGTATTCCTGATCGTAATTTTCACGCACGGCAACAGAGGAATGGCGGACATGACCTGCGCCGATATTCAACGTCTGCAACCAGTTATTCGGTCTATTTTCTTCAACGACGATCATGCCGGCTAATCCCATTGCCAAGTGGGTATGCGTTTGCACGTGGCAATGATAAAACATGGTGCCGGGCTGACGCGCCTGAAATTCATAGATGCGCCGTTCGCCCGGCATCAATTCTTTTTCGCTGGTTTGCGGCACGCCGTCGTTGCCGCCATGATCTTTATGCGAGAAGGGGTGATCGACACCGTGCAAATGGATGCTATGAGGAAAGTAGTGCGTGTTTTCCAGTACGATTTGAACGATATCGCCCACTTCAACCCGAATCACGGGTGAGGGAAGTCTTAACAGCGGATTCGCTCTGACGCTTTCAAAATTCTCGGTCGACATGCCGCTGGTTTTCGGTGCAAATACCCAAGCGCCCGGTTGTACGCCCGGAGCAATGTCGAATGTTGGCACCAAGCCGGGAAAATCCGGGGATTTGCCATTCAGCTCCATGATTTCCAGTTTGATGATAATCCGGTCGGGGTCACCGTCGCCGTCCAGATCGTCGGTTTTGATGATGGCGTCCGGCGAAAGGCCAGTTTTCATCAAGGTATCCATGGAAACGTGATTGGTTCCTTTGACTGCCGCTGCGATCCAGGCGGGATTGTCCGGACTGCAGCCGGGTGATGCTGCAATTTTTACGCCATCAATTTCCTGAGCTTCCCGCCATGCCGGTGAAATCTTAGGATCGCACATCGGTTCAGCTGTTAACGCGGCCGGATCAACTTTCACTGTTTCTGGCAGCTTCAGCGATGCCTGGACCGCTGCTGACGACAGCAAGGAGAAAATCAATAGGGCAATAACAATACGAATAGGCATATTAACGCACCTTTAAAATTTATCGAGTATTAAAAATAAATATGGCTGATCAGATCAAGCAGTTTTAATACGACCGGTATCAGTTCAATAGCCAGATCTAACGGCTATGACAGAACTGTAGGCACAAACACTTAACTGTGTATTTGCTGGCAGGTAAAATTATGAGGAATATCTTATCTTCATATATGCAATACTTCTACATTATCCGTCAAGCTACCATGAGCGGCTATTATACAGAACCCATTTCTGCTTTTGTGGTTTTTCCATAGTGAATAGATTTTTGAATTTTTAATTTTTGAAGTAATGACTCGAGTGATAATCCCCGGTTTTTTAGCTTTTTTCGGCCACTGCTATCCAAAGTTCCCGCGAATCGCTGGAATCGGCAAGCAGGGCTGCGTCAATTTCTGCGGTTACGTTTTAATGGCTTTGTTGCTGATGGCATGTAGCGGTAACAAACCTGCGCAACCGGCACCCGTTAAAAATCAAGCCATACCGGCCACGATTGTGGCTGTGCAGCCGGTGATGATGCCGGTCAGCCTGGAAACGATCGCGCAAACCGAAGGCGCTAAGGAAATTGAAATCCGTCCGCGTGTAGGCGGTATTTTGCTCAAGCGCTTGTATACCGAAGGAATGCCTGTGGAAGCCGGGCAGCCGTTATTTTTGATTGATCCGGAACCATTTCAGAACGCTTTGGCGGAAGCCAAAGCGGCGTTGCAAGAACAGAATGTGCGGGTATTGCGCGCGAAAAGCGATGAAGACCGGCAACGGCAGTTGTTAGCGGAAAATTTTGTCAGCCAGCGCGCCTATGACTTGGCTACAGCTGACCTGGCGATTGCCGCGGCTGCATTTCAGGCAGCCAAAGTCCGTGTGCAGCAAGCGGAACTCAATCTTTCCTATACTACCGTTAGAGCGCCGGAAAAGGGTGTGACAGGCCGCTCGCAATTGTCCGAAGGCACGCTGGTATCAGCCAATAGCAGCTTGTTGACGACTTTGACGCAATTATCGCCGATCTGGGTGAGATTCAGTTTCGCGGATAATGAGATGGCTCGATTGGGCGGTCACTTAAGCGAAAAAAATGTGCATCGAGTGACAATGATTCTGCCGGATGGATCGGAATATCAGCAGGAAGGAAAAATTAATTTTGCCGCGAGTAAAATCGATCCGCAGCTCAGCACGCAGCAACTGCGCGCAACCTTTGCCAATGAGGATCAGCGTATATTTCCCGGACAATTTGTCCGGATACGGGTCACTGCCGGAGAACCGAGGGCTGTTTTCACGGTGCCGCAGGTGGCCGTGCTGACTTCGGATAGAGGGCGCTTTGTCTATGTGCTGAACGACAGCGATGAAGCCACACAACGTCCTGTTATCGTGGATAACTGGATGGGGAAAGACTGGATTATTCTGGAAGGATTGCAAACCGGTGATCGTGTGGTGGTTGACAATCTCATCAAGCTGATGCCGGGCAAAAAGATCGAGCCGCAAGTACGGGATCAGCCCCTTTCTTTACCATCGGGCGCAGGCTCTATCAATAACTAGCAACAGCATTCATGGCGCAATTTTTTATTACCCGGCCGATTTTCGCATCGGTATTGTCGATCATTATCGTTTTAGCCGGATTGGCGGCGGCTACGCAATTGCCGATTGAACAATATCCGAAAATCACGCCGCCGACGGTTATCGTAACTGCCACCTTTCCGGGCGCAAATGCCGACACGATGATCAAAACGGTGGCTGCGCCGATTGAGGAAAAACTCAGCGCCATTGAGGGTTTGCTGTATTTCAGCTCGAGCGCGGATTCCAGCGGGCGGCTGACCATTACCATTACATTTGAAATCGGCACGGACATAGACCGCGCTACATTCAATGTCAGTAATGAAATCAACACGGCATTGGCGCGTTTGCCCGATGAAGTCAGACGCTCGGGTATTACCGTGCAGAAGCGCTCAAACGATCTGCTGCTGGTCTTTGCCGTGACTTCAAAGGATCCCAAACATACCACGCTGTTTCTGAGTAATTTCATCACCAATAACCTTCTCGATGATTTGCGGCGTGCAACCGGTGTTGGCGAAGCGCGGATTTTCGGTGCACAGGATTACTCCATGCGCATTTGGCTGCGGCCAGACCGGATGGCGCAGCTGGGCATCACCACCAGCGATATCGCGAATGCCGTCCGCACGCAGAATGCGCAGCAGGCCGTCGGTAAAATCGGCCAGGAGCCTGCGATTGCGGATCAGCAATTGGTCTATACCGTAACCGCAAAAGGCCGGTTACTGGAACCGGAAGAGTTTGAAAATATTATCTTGCGCTCGGACGGACCGCGCGGCGTGCTGTATCTCAAGGATGTGGCGCGCATTGAACTGGGCGCGCAGGATTATTCCGCGCAGACACTACTGAATGGTGAACCGGGTTTGGGGATTGGCATTTTTCTGCGCACCGGCGCTAACGCGCTGGAAACCGCCGCGGCGGTGAAAGCCCGCATGAACGAACTGAAGCATTATTTTCCCGAGGGGCTGGAATACTTTATTTCATATGACACCAGTGTATTTGTGAAAGCGTCTATCTGGGAGGTGGTGAAAACGCTGGGTGAAGCGATGTTGCTGGTGGTTTTGGTGGTTTATGTATTTTTGCAGAGCTGGCGGGCGACGTTGATTCCGGTTATTGCCATCCCGATTTCCTTGATCGGTACGTTTGCCGGATTGTGGTTGCTGGGGTATTCGATCAATACGCTGACGCTGTTTGCAATGGTGCTGTCGATCGGCATTGTGGTCGATGATGCGATTGTCGTGCTGGAAAATATCGAGCGGTTGATGTCGCAGGAGAATCTGTCTCCGATCGATGCCGCCATCAAGGCGATGCAGCAAGTATCGAGCGCGGTGGTGGCGATGACGATGGTTTTGGCGGCGGTTTTTATTCCGGTGGCTTTTCTAGGCGGTATTGCCGGTGAGCTGTACCAGCAGTTTGCCGTGACGGTCGCGGTTGCCGCTGTGATTTCCGGTATCGTGGCATTGACACTGACGCCAACACTGTGCGCGGTATTGTTGCGATCCTCTCATCAGCACTCGGTTTTTTTTAATTGGTTTAATGATCATTTTGAGCGTGTGCGCCGGTTGTATGTCGATATGGTCAGTTTGAGCCTGCGTCATTCCGGCCGGAGCATATTGCTGTTTGTGGTGATGATTGCCGGTCTGGCTTATCTGGTGAAAAATATTCCGGATAGTTTCGTGCCGCCGGAAGATCAAGGTTACGTGATTGCGGCGGTCATCCTGCCCGATGGTGCAACGCTGGCGCGGACCAGCAAGACGGCTAACGCCATCAGTACCGAGATGGGCAAGGAACCCGCCGTGGCTTTTCAGTTTGCCGTGAATGGACTGGATTTCATTGGTGGCGGTAATAAAACCAACGTATCGACCATGTTTGTGCGCTTGAAAGATTGGTCGGAACGCACAACGACTGCACCCGAAATAGTCAATAAGCTGTTTATGATCGGCGCACAGCAGCCGGATGGCCTGGCGATCGCGTTTAATCCGCCGGCGATACGCGGCCTGGGAAATACCGGCGGTTTTGAATTATACGTGCAGAGCCGTACCAATTCGGATACCGCGCAACTGGCGGGTGTCGTCAATGAGTTCATGCAGGCATTGAAGCAAGATCAAAGGCTGGCGACGGTGAATACTTTCTTGCGCTCCTCGGTACCACAATATTTTGTCGAAGTAGATGAAGCCAAAGCGATTACACAAGGTGTTTCCATTTCGGATATCTATGCCACGCTGCAAAGTACTATGGGATCATTTTATGTGAACGACTTCAACCGCTCCGGACGGACTTATCGCGTGCAGTTGCAGGCTGAAGCGCCTTATCGCATGACAGCGGAAGATTTGGGAAAAGTGTATGTGCGCGCGCAATCCGGGGCGATGATTCCCTTGTCGGCGTTGAGCAAGGTGAAACATATTGCCGGTGCGGAGCAATTGGAGCGGTTTAATGGATTATTGTCGGCCAAAATAGTCGGCAGTGCGACACACGGTGTCAGTTCCGGTGAGGCGATTGCGCTGGCTGAGCGTATTGCCGCCGAGACGCTGCCGGAAGGATATCAAATTGCCTGGACCGGTACCGCATTTCAGGAAAAGAAAATGGGTTCGGCGGCAATTTTCGCTTTCAGTTTGGCGGTGGTGATGGTTTTTCTGATTCTTGCGGCGCAATTCGAAACCTGGGCTTTGCCGCTGGCGGTCATCATGACGATTCCATTTGCGATGGTAGGCGCGCTGGTGGCGATTTTGCTGCGCGATATGCCCAATGATATTTATTTCCAGATCGGTATGGTGACGTTAATCGGCTTGACCGCAAAAAACGCCATTCTATTGGTTGAATTCGCTAGCCAGAAAATGAAGGAGGGCGTCAGTATTAAAGAAGCGGCGATTCAATCGGCGCAGTTACGTTTCCGGCCTATTGTCATGACGTCGATGGCGTTCATACTGGGCGTGGTACCTTTGGTGATCGCCACCGGCGCAGGTTCGGCGGCGCGCCAATCGATGGGAACCGGTGTTTTTGGCGGGATGATTATGGCCACTTGTGTGGCGACGATATTCGTACCGTTATTTTTTTCCTGGTTTGTGCGCAATCAGAAAAGCCTGCAAGCTGAAACCCGGCAGAATGCGGCGCGGCAACCGGCAACATTATCTTATAAACCCATCAAGAAGCCCCGGGAGTAGTTTATTGGCAGCGCTGAAACCGTAGGTGCCCCTGCGAACGGAATGCGAATTCGGCTACAATCGCACCTATGAATTTAAGCAAAACGAAAATACTGCAACCCATTCAGAAAAAACTGGGGAACACCAATATCATTCTGGTCGGTATGATGGGGGCCGGAAAAACGACTATTGGCAAAGCCTTGGCGAGTTCATTGGATAAGGAGTTCGTCGATTCCGATCATGAGATTCAGGAACGCACCGGGGTAAAAATTCCGGTCATTTTTGAGATTGAAGGTGAAGCCGGTTTTCGCAAGCGGGAATCGGAAGCGCTGCTTGAGTTGAGCCAAAAACGGAACATCATTTTAGCGACCGGC
Organism: Nitrosomonas sp. Is24; assembly: GCF_033063335.1. Lineage (NCBI taxonomy): Bacteria > Pseudomonadati > Pseudomonadota > Betaproteobacteria > Nitrosomonadales > Nitrosomonadaceae > Nitrosomonas > Nitrosomonas sp. Is24. Next base: position 1,364,055 of record NZ_JAWJZG010000001.1, read on the forward strand.
GGCGGCGCCATTCTGAATGCTGAAAACCGGCAATTACTGAAGCGCAGTGGCATTGTGATCTATTTACGCGCATCGGTTAACGATCTGTACCGGCGCACCCGCCATGATAAAAACCGGCCATTGCTGCAAACACAGAATTTGTACGCCCGCTTGAATGAGCTCTATGTGCAACGCGATGCGCTATATCGTGAAACCGCGCATGTCATCATCGACAGCGGAAAACAAGGTGTGCGCTTTTTAGTGCAAAAACTGATTAACAAATTAATATCGATTGATTTCAACACTATCATGCAAGGTGATCAGAGCAATATTATGCAAACCATTACGGTTGATTTTACTCCGTCAGCGGAAAAGCGCAGTTACCCGATTCATATCGGACACGGGATTCTGCAGCACATTGATTTGATCGTATCGTGCTTGCCGCAAAAGCGCGTTGCTATCGTCAGCAACTCCACCGTGGCGCCGCTCTATCTGGAGAAACTGCAAACCGCGCTGGAAAAGCAGGGTGTTCGCGCGATGCCGATTATTCTGCCGGATGGGGAGGCGCATAAAAACTGGGAAACGCTCAATATCATCTTCGATGCACTGTTAAAAAATCACTGCGAACGGAATACCACGATATTGGCGCTCGGTGGTGGCGTGGTTGGCGATCTGACCGGATTCGCAGCGGCGACTTATTTGCGCGGCGTGCCTTTTATTCAGATTCCGACGACACTGCTGGCGCAGGTGGATTCATCGGTGGGCGGTAAAACCGGCATCAATCATCCGCTGGGTAAAAATATGATCGGCGCTTTTTATCAGCCGCTGATGGTGTTGGCGGATAGTGCGACGTTAAATACCTTGCCCGATCGAGAGCTTCGAGCCGGGCTGGCGGAGGTCATCAAGTACGGCTTGATCCGCGATCCGGCCTTTTTCGATTGGCTGGAGCAAAATATGCACCGCTTATTGGCGCGCGACCCGGTGACCTTGAACGAAGCGATTCAGCGCAGTTGTGAGAACAAAGCGGAAATCGTCGCCGCGGACGAAAAGGAAAAGGGTATCCGCGCTTTGCTGAATCTGGGACATACTTTTGGCCATGCGATTGAGAACGGCATGGGATATGGCGTCTGGCTGCATGGTGAAGCCGTGGCAGCCGGTACGGTCATGGCAGCGGAATTATCCCGGCGCATGAAGCTGATCGGCGAAGCCGATGTTCAGCGCATCCGCAAGATTTTTATCCAGGCCGGATTGCCGGTTGTCGCGCCGAAAATGCCCGCGGAGAAATATTTGGAGCTGATGTTGCTGGATAAGAAAGTGGAATCTGGAAAAACGCGCTTTATCGTGCTCAATCGCATCGGTGAAGCGGTGATGCGCGCGGATATCGCAGCCGCCATTCTGAACGAAACTATCCTGGCTTGTATCGCGGAATGAGTCATCGGGTTGCTTATGCCGTGTCTTCTGAAAATTCGCGCGGGCGGGCGATTCATGAAGAATTGGCGAGCGGGCGCAGTGAGTTTCAGCGCGACCGCGATCGCATCATACATTCCGCCGCTTTCCGCCGTCTGGAATATAAAACCCAAGTATTCGTCAATCATGAAGGCGACTTGTTCCGCACGCGTCTGACGCATAGTTTGGAAGTGGCGCAGATCGGGCGCTCGATTGCGAGAAACTTGGGATTGAATGAGGATCTGGTCGAAGCCATCACGCTGGCGCATGATTTGGGGCATACGCCGTTTGGGCACGCCGGTCAGGATGCGTTGAACGACTGCATGCGCGATTTCGGCGGTTTTGAACATAACCTGCAATCCTTACGTGTGGTTGACGTGCTGGAAGAGCGTTATGCGGCTTTTGACGGTCTGAATCTCTGCTATGAAACGCGCGAGGGAATAATCAAACATGTGGCGAGGAAAAATATTCCCAAGCTGGGTTCATTAGGCGAACGTTTTTTGCAGCATAAAAGACCTTCGCTGGAAGCGCAGCTGGCCAATTTCGCCGATGAAATCGCTTACAACAATCACGACATCGATGATGGGCTGCGCTCCGGTTTAATCACATTGGAACAGTTGCAAGAAGTGTCGATTTTTTCGCGCCACTTGCAACAGGTGCAAGATAAATACCCCGTGCTGCCGGAACGCCGAATGGTTTATGAAACAATCCGCAGCATGATCAATACATTGGTCACCGATCTGACCCGGCAAAGCACCTGCAATATCAAGGATGCCGGTATCGAGGGGCTGGCCGATGTGCATGCAGCGCCGCCACTGATCGGTTTTAGCCAGCAGATAAAGCTGGAGCAGCAGGAGTTGAAGAAATTTTTGTTTGATAATTTGTACCGGCATTTTCGTGTCGTGCGGATGAGTAACAAAGCGCGCCACACGATCGAGCGGCTGTTTGCGGCATTCAGCACGGAAGTGCAATTGCTGCCGGTCAAGTATCAGAAAAAATTTGTACAGGAAGGACACCAGGCAATCGCGGATTATATTGCCGGGATGACAGATCGCTATGCGATCAAAGAATATCAGCGCTTATTTACCATCGCGGAAAGTTAATTTTTCAGCGTTTGTTAAAGTGCCGGCTGTCGCATTTGCCGGATTAGCAATATACGTGATCGCTATTCGCTGGTAATATTAACGATTGAAAAAAGGCCTGATTCTGGATAGAAGCAGCCTTTCAAAAGAAAGATAAAACATAGGCTTTTTAATGACAACACTCAAGAATGATACATTTCTACGCGCATTACTGAAACAACCCGTTGAATACACGCCTGTCTGGCTGATGCGGCAAGCAGGCCGCTATCTGGCGGAATATAACGCTACCCGGGCACGCGCCGGGGACTTTTTATCCTTGTGTAAAAATCCTGGATTTGCGACTGAAGTTACCCTGCAGCCGTTGGCTCGTTTTCCTTTGGATGCCGCCATATTGTTTTCGGATATTTTGACCATACCAGATGCGATGGGACTGGGGTTATATTTCGCCCAGGGCGAGGGACCGATGTTTAAACATCCTCTGCGCGAGGAAAAAGAGATTCGCGCATTGAAAGTTCCGGATCCTAATACGGATTTACGCTATGTCATGGATGCGGTTTCGGAAATCCGCAAGGCATTGGATAACCGTGTGCCCTTGATCGGCTTTTCCGGCAGCCCCTTTACATTGGCGTGTTATATGGTGGAAGGGCGGGGTGGTACGGAATTCCGTGAAATTAAAACCATGCTGTATCAGCGTCCGGAGTTGCTGCATCATATACTGGATGTGAATGCAAAGGCGGTGATCGCTTATCTGAACGCGCAAATTGAATCCGGTGCGCAGACGGTTATGATTTTTGATACATGGGGCGGCGCGCTTTCGCATGCGGCTTACAAGGAATTCTCGTTGCGCTATATCCAGCAAATTATTGCCGGATTGAAAAGGGAACACGATGGCGCGCGTATTCCCAGCATTGTGTTTACCAAGGGAGGGGGGCTGTGGCTGGAAGCCATTGCGAACATTGGCTGCGATGCAGTCGGATTGGATTGGACAATTGATATTGGCGATGCGCGGCGGCGTGTGGGCAATAAAGTTGCTTTGCAGGGAAATTTGGATCCGTCGGTGCTTTTTGCATCTCCGGAAGTCATCACCGCAGAAGTAGCAAAGATATTGGCCAGTTATGGCAACGGCAGCGGCCATGTGTTTAATCTGGGCCATGGCATTTCTCAGTTTACGCCGCCGGAAAATGCAGCAGCCCTGGTGGATGCTGTTCATACCTTAAGCCGTGAATTCCATGCGGTAAGAGGTTAACAAGAATTAAATCATTACTGCAGGTGGCTGTATGCATATACTGATTATTGAAGACGATTTGGCGATTGCCGCCAATCTGTATGATTTTCTGGAGTCCCGGGGGCATACGGCGGATGCGGCTGTCAATGGTGTAGCAGGACTTCATCTTGCAGTGACACAGCGATTTGATGCCATTCTGCTGGATCTGGGATTGCCCGGCATGAACGGTATGACGTTGTGCCGGAAATTGCGCCAGGAATCGCAGATCGATACGCCGATTCTGATGCTCACTGCTCGAGACACGCTGGAAGATAAACTGGCGGGCTTCGAACAAGGGGCGGACGATTATCTGATCAAACCCTTCGCGCTAAAAGAGGTTGAAGCGCGTTTGCTGGCAATGCATAAACGCTATGTCGGTAAAGTTGCTAACCGTACATTGGAATTTGACAAACTTTCTTTTGATCCTAAAACACTTTCCATTCGTTTTGAAAACAAAAACGTCAAGCTTCCGCCTAAGTGCATCCGTCTATTGGCCTTGATGATGAGCGAACCGGGTAAAGTATTCAGCCGGGAAGAACTCGAATTGGAGGCATGGGAGGATGTTCAGGAAACCAGCGATACGTTGCGTAGTCATATGCATATTTTACGGCGCGCACTGACCAAAGCTGGCGGATATGATCCTATTGAAACGGTTCATGGACTTGGCTACTGCTTAACTTCTCGTGCACAGATTTCCGATAGAACGTAGCCTGCGCTACCGTGTCGCTGTGGCATTGGCGACATTCAGTATTTTTACTGTAGGCACCTTGTGCATCATTCTTTATTTTGCTTCCGACAACATCGAGGAAGCGCATATTGAACAAGTGATTAAGATGGAAATGGATCATCTTGTTCAACGCTATCAAAAACACTCGGACTTTATTTCCCAGGTTGGTTCACATCTGAAGAGCTACGTCGTCCATAATATGGAGGAGGAGCTGCGGCTTCCCGCCTATTTGCGGGGGCTGAACCCGGATTATCATAAAATCTATTACGGAGTGGATGATTTTCATGTCTTAGTGCATGCCATCGGTGAAGTGAAGTTTGTGGTGGCCTATCGCATTACGTTACATAAGCAACGTTTGCAGGAACTCAGACTATTGATTGTGTTGTCATGGCTTGTCGTGGTTGCGATCGCTTTTTTTGTGGGTTATTTACTGGCCAGAGTGCTGGTTCAGCAAGTGACGGACTTGGCGGAGCGAGTCAATCGATTAGCCCCGGGTGATGTTCAACATGGGCTTTTGGCTCAACAGGATATGGACGAGGAAGTTGCCCAGCTTGCGCGAGCACTGGATGATTATCAGAATCGGATTAAACGGATGTTGCAGCGTGAACAAGAGTTTACGGCGAATATCAGTCATGAATTAAGAACTCCGATTACGACCATTCTGACCAGCTGTGAATTGCTGATCGCTGGCGCTGACATTCCAATTAAAGCCTACCATCGCGTGAAGATGATCGAAGCAGCTGCCGCCCGTATGGGGGAGCAACTGCAAGCTTTGTTGTTTCTAGCACGAGAGCAAGCGTTGGGTGTCATTGAAACTGTTGCTGTGGCGGAATGTGTTTATGACGCCGCAGATCCATTATGTGTCGAGATTGCCAGGAAAAACCTTACTTTTGAGGTTCTAATTGCGCCGGATGTTGTGCTGACGGTCAATCGTCAAGCATTACATACGACATTAATGAATTTGATTCGTAATGCTGTGCAATATACTCAGAAAGGTTATATCCGGATCGAATTTAATAATCGGCGGCTATCCGTTTCGGATTCCGGTATAGGAATAGAACCAGCCTATTTGCCGCTGCTCTACGAGCGGTTCTTCCGCGGTTCGACGCAAGGAGAAGGGCTGGGGATAGGGCTTGCGATTGTTAAGCGGATTTGCAACCACTACGGTTGGAGTATCGAAGTCGATAGCACGCCAGGAAAAGGCACGACTTTTCATATCATTTTTCCTTAATTATTTAGTAAATAACATTTCATTATCTTCACGATTTCTTCACATTTCCTGTGTTAACGTTTCCGTGTGAAAGGCAATTCACTCACGGGTTTCCAGATCTAAGACGTGCGCTACTTGTGTCACAGATTTCCTAGATTCTTACTTTTTGTAAAATCTCGGTTTTAACGAAATGGATTTCCCCAAGAAACCTCACGGTTTCCTGGAATATTTGTTGCGTTTTTAATCTGCGGCATCTTCTTGGATGCTGTTTGTTAAAGATTTTTATAAACTATATAACTAATAAATAGGGAGTGTTGAATGACTACTATACAACCAGTAGTTTTCTTTTTTGTTGCGGGGGTCTTGGCAGGTGTCATTAAATCTGACTTGAAAATCCCCGAAGCGCTGTATAAGAGCTTAAGTCTTTTTCTGTTAATCGCTATCGGTTTTAAAGGTGGCGTATCAATGGCTAAGTACGAGATTATGGAAGTACTACCCATTGCCGCTTCTATGGTTGTTTTAGCAGCATTGATTCCTTTAACCGCATATCCGATTTTAAGATTCCTTGGTAAATTCACCCAGGCGGATGCAGGTGCTATATCTGCACACTATGGTTCGGTGAGTGCGGTAACTTTTGCCGTGGGTGTGGCTTTCCTGGCGGCGAAGGACGAGCCTTCCGAAGGTTATATGGTTCTCATCATGGCGCTGATGGAGATTCCTGCACTGGTAACCGGTACAGTTTTGGCGCGCGCGGGTGCTGGCGGTGAAAAAACCCAGTGGGGCAAGTTGATGCACGAAATTTTGACCGGTACCAGTCTTTATCTATTGATTGTTGGCGTACTGATCGGTTATTACGCAGGCGTGGTTAAGCTGGTGTCACCGTTGGATAAAATGTTCATGGATTTATTCATGGGCGTTTTGGCATTTTTCCTGCTGGAAATGGGGCTGCTCGCAGCAGCACGGTTGAAAGCGGTGGTTGACAAAGGGATTTTTATTGTAGCATTTGGTATTCTGTTTCCATTAACAGCCGGAATGTTTGGCGCCTATTTGGGTTGGATATTCGGTTTGTCAGAAGGTGGTACGATGTTGCTGGCCGTGTTATATGCCAGCTGCTCTTATATCGCCGCTCCCGCAGCGATGCGCATTGCCGTACCGGATGCCGATCCTGCGTTGTCGATTGGCGCTTCTTTGGGCGTGACCTTCCCCTTTAACATCTTTATCGGTGTACCGATTTACTGGGAAATGTCGCATTGGTTCCATGGCATTGCAGTCTAAAAACTATTGCCGTTTATTTAATAATTATCTGACTTTTCGGGAAAAAATATGAATAATTCAATCGCAATGAAACGATTCGAGATTGTTGTTGGTATTGAACAACTTGAACAATTGACGGAATTGTTAGAAAAATGCTCAGTGCGCGGTTACACTGTTCTTAAACAGGCTGGTGGGCTCGGATCACGTGGTGTACGCGATCCTGGCGATGTTTTGATGGAACAGGAGAACGTGATGGTTGTTCTTGCCTGTAAAGACGAGCAAGCACAAAAGATTGCCAGTGAATTGAGACCTGTGCTGAAAAGCTTGGGTGGCATGTGTCTGATCTCGGATTGCCTGTGGCTTGAAGGACCGGCTGTTTCTTATTAGTTGTTGATGTTTTTTGTATAGATTCACTGTTTAGTTTCTGTAATACACGCAAAAAAATCTTGCGTGTATTACAGTCCTCTGAGTTTTTTTGCAAAATAATGGTAGAGTAGTTGCAGCAACCATTATCAAGGCAGTTCCTCTGCACACTCTCTGCATGCAAAAAAATACACCACTGCTATTGCGTATCATCCGCCTGACTCATTTACTACTGCACGTTATTTCAGGCTTATTGCAATCGATTGTTTATCCCTATTTTCCTTTATCGATTCAACGCACCATGATGCAACGCTGGGCGACTGGATTATTGTCCACTCTTGCGATCCGGTTGCATTGCCACGGTAGATTACCTACGGCGGATATGCCGAGGGTATTGTTAGCAGCTAATCACGTATCCTGGCTGGATGTTTGTGTTTTGATGGCGGCATGCCCGACTCGTTTTGTCGCCAAAGCCGAAATTAGCCGCTGGCCTGTCTTAGGCTTGCTAAGCCGGAATGCCGGTACACTGTTTATCGAACGTGCAAAACGGAGCGATACGCTGCGTATCAATCAACAAATCAGTGATGTGCTGGATAAGGGAGAGCGAGTAACGATATTTCCTGAAGGCACTACAACGGATGGCACACAGATCAACCATTTTCATGCCTCATTGCTGCAAGCGGCTGTCACTGCGGATGCCATGCTGTATCCGGTTGCAATTGGCTATCGCAATAGCTTCGGCGGTATTTGCAAGGAAGCCGCTTATATCGATCCCTCATTGATTTTGTCGTTGCAAAAAATTCTGAGTCTTACAAGTATAGATGTAGAGCTGACATTTGATTCGCCGATTCCCTGCGGCATGAAAAACCGGCGGGAATTGGCGCGTTTGTCTGAACAAGCGGTTGCGAATGCTTTATCGCTGCCTATTGCGCACAAGGAATCTGAAAAACTTTCCGGTCTTCCAATCGGATAGCGGACAACTGACCTCCCCATACACAACCACTATCCAATGCGATTAAATGATCCGTGATGTGCAGTCCTAATCCGGACCAATGGCCGCAAATGATGGTGGTGCTCTGACTGATCCGGTGCGGTACGCTGAACCATGGCATATAGCCGTCCGGAATGGATTGCAGATTACCTTTAAAAGCGAAATTCATCCGCCCGTCCGGCGTGCATACGCGCATGCGTGTCATTGCATTGATGATGACCCGAAGCCGGATATAACCGGTCCAATCGTCTTGCCAGTAATTGGGCTCGTTACCGTACATCCGTGCGAATAGCTCATGGTGATCGTCGTGACGTAACGCAGTTTCAACTTCACGAGCAAGTTGTCCGGCTTGTGCAATAGACCACGATGGCAATAATCCGGCGTGCACCATGGCATACTGGTCTTCAACGTGAAATAATTTTTGCTGCCGCAGCCAATGCAACAGCTCATCACGGTCAGGTGCATCGAGAATCGGTTGAATCGTGTCGCTGGGGTGATTTCTGGCCATTCCCGCCGCAACCATGAGCAAATGCAAATCATGATTGCCGAGAACCATGCGTATCGCATCGCCGGCCTGTTTGATATAACGCAACAATGACAGTGAACCGGGGCCGCGATTAACGATATCGCCTACCAGCCAAAGTTTGTCCTGGGCGGGATTAAAGCGGATAACTTCGAGCAGCCGTTGAAATTCAGTGAAGCAGCCTTGTAAATCACCGATTGCATACGTTGCCATGAAAATAGCGGTACAGAATGTTAACGCAAACCCAGTACATCCTGCATATCGAACAAACCATTGGGCTTATCGGCAAGAAAACGCACGGCGCGCAATGCGCCCATAGCAAAAGTCATCCGGCTGCTGGCTTTATGGGAAATTTCCACGCGTTCACCGATACCGGCAAACATGGCGGTATGATCACCGACAATATCGCCGGCACGAATAGTCGCAAATCCGATGGTCTCCGGTTTTCTTTCGCCGGTTACGCCTTCCCGGCCATACACTGCCACTTTACTTAAGTCTCGTTTCAATGCATCGGCGATGACTTCACCCATGCGTAACGCGGTACCGGATGGTGCATCCACTTTATGGCGGTGATGCGCTTCGACGATTTCAATATCGTAGCCTTCATTGAGCACTTTCGCGGCGATTTCCAATAATTTGAAAGTAACGTTCACACCGACACTCATATTGGGGGCAAATACGATGGCGATATCTTGAGCGGCTTGTTGCAGTAAAGCTTTTTCTTCCGGCGAGAAGCCGGTGGTGCCGATCACCATTTTTACACCCGCTTCCCGGCACACGGAGAGATGGGCAAGGGTACCTTGGGGGCGCGTGAAATCGATTAAATGATGGCAACTTCTCAGGGCTTGCGCATAATCGCTGACAATAGAGACGCCGCAATGCGCGCCGATTAACTCGCCGGCATCCTTATTCAAATAAGGGCTGTCAATTCTCTCCAATGCGGCTGCAAGCTGCATATCGGGTGCTTGTGTCACGGCTTCCAGCAAAGTGCGGCCCATGCGGCCGGAGCTTCCGGCAATAGCGATTTTTTGCGTAATCATTTTTTGCAATATTTTGATAATTAAGGTTTTATAGAGACTGTGCTGGGTACGTTACAAAGATCGTCATCATCGTCGGGTACCATTTCTTTTTGTCCGGCTTTTTGCTCTGTTTTTGCTTGAGCCGGTTTGGGTTTTATGGGATCTGGAGAACTCGCTAAGTAATTTTCAATACTGGATAAGTTATCATCTACAAAGAAAAGAGTTACCCGTTTTTGTTCAACGAGATCACCATGCTTACGAAAAAGATAAACATAATCCCAACGATTGTCACGGAAGGCATCCATGATGAGCGGGGATCCTAAAACAAAAAGCACTTGGGATTTGGTCATGCCGGGTTTTAGTTTTTCCAGCATTTCTTCTGTCACAACATTACCTTGCTGCACATCTATTTTATAGAGAACATGAGGAAGCAATGAACATCCTGTCAGCAGCAAGAAAGCGATCAATACGGAAAATTTTGCAACCATTTTGTTGATATTATATGTTTCCAAAGTGAACACAGCATATGATACAGTAAATAATTTTCCAGGCAGAGATAACCATGGGTAACTTCGACGATCTGAAAAGTATTGATCTCAAAAATATTGGTCTTAAAACAACACTGCCCAGACTTAAAATATTAAATTTATTTGAGCAAAGCAGTGTGCGTCATCTGTCGGCGGAAGATGTGTATAAAGAGCTGATCAGCGAAGGCGAAGATATTGGTTTGGCTACTGTCTATCGCGTTTTGACACAATTTGAGCAAGCCGGATTGTTGGAGCGGCATCATTTTGAAAGCGGTAAAGCCGTGTTTGAGCTGAAAGGAGATGGCCATCATGATCACTTGGTATGTCTGCAATGTGGCCGCGTAGAAGAATTCTACGATGCTGAAATTGAGAAGCGGCAGATAGCCATAGCGAAAGAACGCGGTTTTACGCTGCAAGAGCACTCGTTGTCACTTTATGCGGATTGTACGAAGCAGAACTGCCCGCACCGAAAATAATATGATACCAGCGGCCATTCCTCATCACTTGAGAAATCTATTTCATTTCGTGCAAAAGCGCAGCTGGCGGAAAACAGGATGGGGTGCGGCATTCATAATGTTAACGTGCACACAGCCGGTCTATGCCGATGACAGCGGTTTTGGCGAATGTATTGCCCGAATGAAATCGCAAGCGCGCCTGGAAGGTATTTCCGATAACACAGTCAATCAAGTGCTGAGTAAGGTCAAACGTTTACCACGTATTATTGAGCTGGATCGGCGCCAACCCGAATTCACGCAAACATTTGCAAATTATTTCACGACCCGGATCAACGAAGAGCGCGTACAGCGTGGCCGGGATTTGTATGCCAAACATCATGTTTTGCTGAATCAGATTCAACGGGAAAGCGGTATTCCGGCACAATTCCTAATTTCCTTCTGGGGACTGGAAACCAGCTATGGCGGTCATTTTGGCGATTGGTCAGTGCTTGATTCACTGGCGACGCTGGCTTGTGACACGCGCCGGAGCACCTTTTTTACTCAAGAGCTGCTCAACGCCATGCGGATTGTCGATGCGGGCGATATCACCGCGGAACGCATGATCGGTTCCTGGGCAGGTGCGATGGGGCATATGCAATTCATGCCATCGACTTTTTTGCGCTATGCCAAGGATGTCGACGGAGACGGACGGCGCGATCTATGGGGCAGTATTCCCGATGCGATGGGATCCGCGGCCAATTTTTTGCAGCAGTTAGGCTGGGTTCCCGGTTTAAATTGGGGGCAAGAAGTGCTTTTGCCGCGATCCTTTGATTATTCGCTCGCTGGGCGGGATCAAATGCTGAGTTTGGAAGAGTGGACAAACTTAGGAGTCACGACGACTTCGGGAGCGCCATTGGCGCCGTCGGCACAAAAAGCAGCGTTAATCATTCCTTCGGGTTATCAAGGCCCTGCATTTCTGGTGACCAAGAATTTTTATATCATCATGCGTTGGAACCGTTCCGAGTTTTATGCGTTATCCGTTGGACACTTGGCGGACCGCATCGCGGGTGCGGCTCCTTTATTCCGCGCGCCACCGGTGGATTCGGCAAAAATATCCCGGGAACAAGTGCGTCAGCTTCAAATGGATTTAACCACGCTGGGAATTGATGCCGGAGAAGCCGATGGCATATTAGGTTCAGCCACCCGCAAGGCAATCAGTCTTTTTCAACAGAAAACGCAACGTATTGCGGATGGGCATTTGGATGCGGGAATATTGATTGCCGTTCGCGAAGCGGCTAGCATCGGATCGCGCTAAAGCGCTCAACAAAGCGGATTGCAATTTCTTATCGAGTAGTGCTGCGGTTTAAGCCAGTAAGTGCTTGATCGCTTCTTGTTCGGCAACGAGTTCCTGATAACTTTTTTGCATTCTTTCCCGGTCCGATGGACTGATTTCCAATCCCTCGACAATTTTATATTGACCGTTTTGACAGGTCACGGGAAAACTGTAGATGACGCCTCGTGGTATATCGTAGCTGCCATTAGAGGGCACACCCATCGATACCCAGTCTCCTTCCCGGGTGCCAAAAATCCAATCCTGCATGTGATTGATAATGGCATTGGCCGCGCTAGCCGCGCTGGACTTGCCGCGGCGCGCTTCAATAATGGCTGTGCCCCGTTTTTGCACGACCGGAATGAAATGATTTTCTATCCACGAAGGATCGGTAATTAAAGAGGAAACACTAGTGTTCCCAACGGTGGCATGGCTTAAATCAGGAAATTGCGTATTGGAATGATTTCCCCATACGATCATTCGTTTGATATCCGATACCGGCACGTGAAGTTTTAACGCGACTTGCGACAACGCGCGATTGTGATCCAGTCTCAGCATCGCGGAGAAGTTGTTTGGATTGAGATCAGGGGCGTTTTTTATCGTGATATAGGCATTCGTGTTGGCGGGATTGCCAACGACCAATACTTTGACATCACGTTTTGCAGCAGCATTAAGTGCCCTGCCATTTTGGATGAAAATGGGACTGTTGGCTGCCAGCAGATCCTTGCGTTCCATATTTTCCCCGCGCGGACGTGCGCCCACGAGCAAAACAATATCCGCGTTATTGAATGCGACTTCGGGATTATCCGTGGTGACAATTCCGCTTAGCAACGGAAAAGCACAGTCATATAACTCCATGACGATACCATCAAACAATGGTTGTGCGTCGGTAATGTCATGTAATTGCAGAATAACCGGCTGATCTTTGCCAAGCATCTCGCCTGCTGCAATGCGATATAACAGGTTATAACAAATCTGTCCGGTTGCGCCGGTAACAGCAATTCGAATAGGCGGTTTCATTTTTTTCCAATCCTCGAAAAGCCACCAATAAGACTGGAAAATTGGCGGTATATGGGGAAAAGTGAACGGAATTATACTTGCAATCAGAGTCTCGCGGAAGAGCAAGTTTGTTTATGAAAATAAGATTGCGATAGCGTGTTGATTGCATAACAGAATAGTAAGTGGCAACCAGTCCGGCCAAAGTTGCATCGTAGGATTCGACGCGTAGCTTATGTGGTATGACCTATTCTATTCGCACTCGTTACTTGCATCATGGCAAGCATTGCGTATGATGCGAAAGTTCATAAATTTATTAGGAGATGTCATGGCAGATACCAGCTTTCCTTCCGCGATAGCGACCCCCGCGGCTACAATCGATGAAGTGATCGTGCAGCTAACTGCCATCGTTGAGTGGTCGAAACAGAATAATTCCCGCATGGGCTACTTTGCTGCTCTATACCGTAAGGTCACGATACAAGTGAAGCAAGGGATTGCAGAAAACTACTTTGATGACGGTCCGCGCATGGAACGTCTCGATGTGATCTTCGCCAACCGTTACATTCATGCATGCTATCTATACCAGACTGGGCAAACACCGACAAAATCCTGGATACGCGCATTTGAGGCGACGCAACATTGGTGGCCGATTGTGTTACAGCACTTGCTGCTCGGCATGAATGCACATATCAATCTGGATCTGGGGATCGCCGCGGCGGAAACCGTACCGCCAGGAGAATTGCAAAACCTCAAAGGGGATTTTGAGAAAATCAACCAAGTATTGGCGAGTTTGGTTGGCGGTGTGCAAAGTGAACTGGCGGACATATGGCCTATTCTGGGGTTGCTCAATCGCTTTCTCGGCAGTGTCGAAACCGCCATCATCAACTTCAGCATGGAAAAAGCGCGCGATGCCGCCTGGTCATTCGCGGAAAAACTATCGCCTTTGTCCGAAGTGCAGCGTAAACAAGCTATTGTTGAAAAAGATGTCATGATGGCATTGTTCTCAAACGTGATTTCCCACCCGGGTTTTTACGGATCACTGATTATCGGCATCATTCGCCTGGGCGAACGGGGAACAACGCGTCAGCGCATTGAAATTCTGGAATGATGCGCCGGTGTGTGTTCAAGACTATTTGCAGCTAATGAAGGATAATAATTCAAAGCGAAACAGCAGCCATCTGCTTAAATCTTATTGCCTAATACAGGAGCCATCCCATGAAAATAATCTTTACCGCTATTGGTAGCATTTTAATACTGTCTTCCTGCGCGTGGGTGCAAGTCACACCGCAAGGCGAGGGTGTGCGCCTGGTGCAATCGGCTAAAGCGGTCGAACCCTGCAAACGGCTGGGGAAAGTGAATTCAAAAGTAATCAGCCGTGTCATATTCAGCCGCGACGCAGACAAGGTAGCCGAAGAATTGGCCGACCTCGCGCGCAACGAAGCGGCATTGATGGGAGGCGATACGATCATCCCTATTTCGGAAATTGGCGATGGCAGACGCAGTTTTGCTGTTTATCAGTGCTTCCAACCCAAACGCACGGATATGAATTAACTTCATTTTGTGGCCCGAAGAACAAGTGGTTGTCCCGGATACGTTGCATGATTGCGCGTTGATCCGGACTTGTAAAGGATGGATTTCCAATAAAAAGGTCAAATGGATAATGAAATCCATTTGACCGGGAAATAGCTTCAGCTTTATCTGCGATAAGTTGAAGCGCTGAGCAGAAGAGGAAGAAAGGAGATTCGGTTCTGCATTCTAGCCATTGCAGTATCCAATAATTGCTCCCCGATGTATGTGATTTTTGCCACAGCGATGCGCAAGCATTCGTCAGTTAGATGAATACCATAATACGGAACTGAAATTATGCTTGTCGGCCGAGCCGCAATGGAAGTATGCCTGTCGCGCGAAACCACAGTCACATTCAATTGGGTGTATTGCGCTGTGTTTTTTACCATACCAGTGGTGCTCGTTGAGTGTGCCTGGATTACCGGGAAAAATAGATTCTCGTTCATACTGCGTTACCTTCTCATTCGATAAACTGATGCCTTCCTATACACAATCATTCAATAGCCACATAGAGAGGTTAATCATGAAATCGATGTGCTACAAAGGTGTTGCACTCATGCTTTTGCTGATGGTTACATCGATACCGCAGCCGGGTTTTGCCGGACCCTTTCTGATGGTCGCTGAAGGCTATGTCTATGGCCAACTCAGCAATGTGCGTCAAGAAAGAAGTATTAACCAGGTTTACGTTGGAGAAATTTCACTCGGGCATGAGAGTTTTTCGAATATCGGTTCAACGCATTTGTGGCAATTCTGTTTTGAGAAAAACCGGTATGAGGAAATTGAAAGTTTTATCGGTAAGAATGTGGTCATTGAGTTTAAATTTCCAAAAAGCAATGATTTGTTATCTTGTGTACAACCTAATGAATTACTGGAAATTTACCTGGTCGATCAGGATTCTTCATGGGAGCAGAAGCATTTTATTGGCGATATCCATACTTCCGATCCCGAGGTGTCACGCGGAGTCAAAATCGGCAGAATTACCAATCTGACCAAAAATAAGAATATGAGCCGGATTTATTATATGACGATGCAGATTGGCCGCGGCGGTAGTAACTTTCATCAGTTCATGATCGATGATCACGATCTGTATGATTTTGCGATCAACGCATTAAAAAATGCCGCGTTGGTGAAAGTACATTACAGCGATCGCAGATCATACGGAAATGCCTACGGATTAGGTCTCAGATCGATTGTTGCGGAAATCGAAGTCATCGATCGATAAACTCGATAGGTCAATGGAGTGGATTGCGGTTTTTTATGCGGCACAAGTTGGTTATTCTCATGCGCCCGTTTTATAATCCGCGCATCGCAACTAATCTAATCTTTCTGGATGAACGGAGCAAATGCAAATAGCTGAGCACTGCGTCCAATAACGTATGAATCCAAATCTGAATCTACTGCAACCTTATCCATTCCAGAAACTGCGGCAACTATTTGACGGCGTGACACGTAATGCGGCACTAAAACCCATTGAGCTGCAAATCGGCGAGCCGAAACATGCAACACCCGGTTTTATCCGCCAGGCATTGGCGGGTAATCTGGATGGTTTGTCGACTTATCCGACGACATTGGGGATACCGGCGCTGCGCAATAGTATTGCGGCATGGGCCAAGCGGCGTTATAACCTTGCAGGAATCGACCCGGAGACTGAGGTCATTCCGGTCAACGGCAGCCGCGAGGCGCTGTTTTCTTTTGCGCAAACCGTGATCGATAGCAGCAACGCCAAGCAACCGGCGGTGGTTTGCCCTAATCCGTTTTATCAGATTTACGAGGGTGCTGCATTTCTGGCGGGCGCTGAGCCGCATTTTATTAACACCTTGCCGGAAAATCATTTCAAGCTGGATTATGGTCAATTACCGGAGGCGGTATGGTCGCGCACGCAATTGATTTATGTGTGCTCACCCAATAATCCGACCGGCAGCGTGATGACGCTGGACGATTGGCGGGCGCTATTTGCATTGTCGGATCGTTACGGTTTCGTGGTGGCTTCGGATGAGTGCTATTCGGAGATTTATTTCGATGAAAAGAACCCGCCACTCGGCGCGCTGGATGCAGCGCAGCAATTGGGGAGAACCGGTTTTCCTCGCTTAGTGGTGTTTAATAGCTTATCAAAACGCTCGAATGTGCCGGGATTGCGTTCCGGTTTCGTGGCTGGGAATGCGCAATTGCTGGAAAAATTCCTGCTGTACCGCACCTATCATGGTTCGGCGATGAATCCGGCGGCTCAAGCAGCCAGTGCGGCAGCATGGGGCGATGAAGTGCATGTCATAGAAAACCGCCGTTTATATGCGCAGAAGTTTTCCGATGCCATTGTGGTGTTATCGGGTACAACCGAAGTGCAAATGCCGGATGCGAGCTTTTATTTGTGGATTAAAACACCGATCAGCGATACCGAATTCACCAAACGGTTGTATCAAGATTATAATGTGACGGTGCTGCCGGGCAGTTTTCTGGCGCGTGACGCGCATGGTGTCAATCCGGGGAAAGATTTTGTGCGCATTGCGCTGGTTACGTCACCGGAAGAATGCATTGAGGCCATGGAAAGAATTAAGCGTTTGTTGCAAACACTATGATTCGACAAAGTTGAGAATTAAATTACAGGAAAAATTAAATGACGAATGAATTGCAGGCCACTATTGAAGAAGCTTTTGATCGCCGTGCGGAGATTACTCCGCGTAATGTCGATGCCAAATTGAAAGAATCGGTTACTCAAGTTCTTGCGATGCTGGATGGCGGTAAATTGCGCGTGGCTGAGAAAATCAGTGGCGAATGGGTGACGCATCAGTGGTTGAAGAAAGCAGTGCTGTTGTCATTTCGCATCGAAGACAATAACTTTATCAAAGGCGGTTTTTCCAATTATTTTGACAAAGTACCATCGAAATTCGCGGATTACAGCTCGCGGGATTTCCGTGATGGCGGTTTCCGTGTTGTGCCGCCTGCTGCCGTGCGTAAAGGCTCGTTCATCGCCAACAACGTTGTGTTGATGCCGTCGTATGTCAATATCGGTGCGTATGTCGATGAAGGTACGATGGTCGATACCTGGGCTACGGTTGGTTCGTGTGCGCAAATCGGTAAGAATGTGCATTTATCCGGCGGTGTCGGTATCGGCGGTGTATTGGAGCCAGTGCAGGCGAATCCGACGATTATCGAAGATAATTGTTTTATCGGTGCGCGTTCGGAAGTTGTGGAAGGCGTTATTGTCGGTGAAAACTCAGTGATTTCGATGGGTGTTTACATTGGCCAAAGCACAAAAATTTATAACCGTGAAACCGGCGAAGTAAGCTATGGCCGTATCCCGCCCGGATCGGTTGTCGTCTCGGGCAATTTACCCGCTGAGAATGGAAAGTACAGCTTGTATTGCGCGGTGATCGTCAAACAGGTAGACGCCAAGACCCGGTCAAAAACGGGTATCAACGAGTTGTTGCGTGGTATTTGATCTGATTAAAGATTCCAATAGAACACAATAAAAAATCCCCGTTCAGGGGATTTTTTATTGATAGGTATTTATCTGATAGTCACTTGGTTGTCGACTTTTTTCACGCCGTCCACGATCCAGGCGTGCATGTTGATGCGCGTGACTTGATCTTCGTTACTGACAGCGCCTTTTAAGGCGACATTGCCGTCTTGTACTTTGATATCGATGTTGGCGCCTTGTAACACAGGATCCGATTGTATCGCCTGTGTAATGCGCGCGAAAATGGTCGAATCGTCATAAACCGGGCCGGACGGCGGTGTGATCCAGGATTCGTGTGTTTTTTCGGCGTAGTTTTCACAGCCGATCAATATAATCATACTTATCAAGAGTATGATTAAAGTGAATAAATGAATGCGCATTTGCATAATGTTTCTATCCTATCGATGATTTCCTGAAATTAAATTCGAGTATTGTTAAATACGACGAAAGCGTTATGTCATGTTATTTTTAGTGAGGTATGATATTTATCCCTTGTCGTAGTATGGAATCATAACGCTACAAGCCGCAGCTAGACAAGCCGGTTTATGCAAAAAGTATCGAGAACAAGCGTTTTCCCATACTACATCAATTTTTTTCAATCGTTGCTTGCAAAAAATGTTGTACGTGCGCGGACAAATTGTTAGCCAGGCAATCGAATTCTTGCACTGTACTGGTTTTCATGCCGCGAAGCCAGGTGAGCTGACGTTTGGCCAATTGGCGGGTGGCGGCTATGCCCATATCATGTAATTCAGTGCTGGTTATTTCGTTATCCAGGTAAAGACAGGTTTGACGATAGCCGACGCAGCGCATCGCGGGTGATTCAGTACCGAGTGAAGAAAATTTACCGCGAATTGCTTGAACTTCATCGACAAGACCATGCTTCAACATCGTTTCAAAACGATGTGCGATGCGCAGGTGCAATTGACTCCGTTCACTGGGAATGAGTGCGATGTTGATGGCCCGGAAAGGAAAATTACTTTGCCGGGGTGTTTTTAGAATTTCGGACATCGGTTGTTGTGTTAGGTGGCATACTTCAAGTGCGCGCTGAATCCGCTGACTGTCGGTGGGCTTGATTCGTGCAGCAGTTTCCTTATCCAGTTCCGCAAGCTTTTGATGCATGGCTGGCCAGCCCAGTTCTTGCGCCATGTTTTCCAGTCTCTGGCGAAGATCCGGGTTAGCGGAAGGCAACGGAGAAAGACCTTCCTGCAGAGCCCGGAAATACAGCATGGTGCCGCCCACCAATAATGGAATCTTATTGCACCGGGTTATGTCATGCATGATGCGAAGCGCATCCTGTTGGAATTGTGCGGCAGAGTAATGCTGATCCGGATCGATCAGATTGATCAGGTGATGCGGTATTTTGTTCAGTGTCGCCTGATCGGGTTTTGCGGTCCCAATGTCCATTTGGCGATACACTTGCGCGGAATCCACGCTGATAATTTCAACTGGGAAATTTTCCGCGATATCCAAAGCAATCCGGCTCTTACCACTGGCGGTCGGACCCATCAAGAAAATAGCAGGTGGCAACCCGAATGAATTTTGCATTGCTGTGATGTGGTAGTTGGATGAAAAAAGTCAGGCATCGGTTAAAGAAACAATAGCTTTGGGGATGCCATGGATTATTGTCGTTTTATCGTTAAATAGCCATTGGACAATCAGTGAAACTCGGCTAAACTTTGGTGAATTTAATTTTTCTAGGAACAAACCATTGAAAATCTTTGCTGCCGTATTATTTATCTTCATATTATATAGTCTAGGATCTGCACTATATTACATGTATAACGATAAAGGTAACTCCACGCGCATGGTCAAATCTTTGAGCATCCGTATTGGTTTGTCGCTTTTTTTATTTATTGTCATGATGATATCGTACCGTTTGAATATGGATACTGACTGTCTGGATATGGCAGCTGATTGCTTGGATATGGTTACTGATTAAAATGATTGCAGTATTCAAGGAATATTGATGCGCTTGTTGTATCAGTGGCCTTGAGAAAAATTTCCAAAGATGTCGCCATCATCGGCGCAGGCGCGGCCGGCATGATGTGTGCGATTGAAGCCGGTAAACGAGGTCGCAGCGTCATACTGGTCGATCATGCGCGAAAGCTGGCTGAAAAAATCCGTATTTCCGGCGGTGGCCGCTGCAACTTCACCAACAGGCATGCCACTGCGGAAAACTATCTTTCCGCTAATCCGCATTTTTGCCGTTCCGCATTAGCTCGTTTTACACCGCAAGATTTTATTGCACTGATTGAAAAACATGGCATTCGCTATCATGAAAAAAAATTAGGGCAATTGTTTTGCGATAACAGCTCGCAACAGATCATCGATATGTTGCAGCATGAATGTGCGAAGGCTGGTGTGGACTGGCAAATGCCTTCCCAAGTACAGCGGATTGAACGCGTTTCTGACAGTATCGATGAACAATACGCCAAGAACAAATTCCTGATCACAACCGAACGCAATATCGTTGCTGTGGATTCACTGGTCATTGCGACGGGTGGCTTATCCATTCCGCAAATTGGTGCCAGCGCATTGGGTTATCGAATAGCCGATCAATTTGGTATTCGTGTGACATCGTTACGTCCTGGTTTAGTAGGCTTGACTTTTAGCGCCGGAGATTTTGCAGGTTTTAAAGATATTTCGGGAATATCAGTCGATGCCGCCGTCAGTTGCGCTGGTGTTTCGTTTCGTGAGAATGTTTTATTTACTCACCGGGGCTTAAGCGGTCCGGCTATCCTGCAAATTTCTTCCTATTGGCAAACGGGTAAACCCTTGCATATTGATTTATTGCCACAGCAGAATGCACAACAGATTTTCTTGGAATATAGGCAAAGTGCATTGATGCTATCAAATTTGCTGGCGCGCTATTTGCCCAAACGGTTTGTACAGATCTGGTGTGTGGCGAACTTTGCTGAGCTGTCGATCATGACAAAACCAATGAATCAATTTCGTGACAATGAATTACGTCAAGTGGCGGATAGAATTCATGACTGGCAAATTGTGCCCAGTGGAACAATCGGCTATAAGAAGGCGGAAGTAACATTGGGTGGTGTCGATACACATGAATTATCTTCTAAAACAATGGAATCCAGGAATGTACCGGGATTATATTTCATCGGAGAAGTGGTTGACGTCACCGGTCAGCTGGGTGGATATAATTTTCAATGGGCTTGGTCATCAGGGTATGCAGCTGGTCAGGCTGTTTGATTGATAAGTGCAGATATCTTTTCTGGTTTGTGTATAACTTACCGATTGAAATATAGAGTAAATTTCGCAGTTGAGGTAATTTAAACAAATATACAGTAATTCATTTATTTACAATAGATTATATTTATAACATAGCTTTTACTATTTGAAAATATGAAAACAATCATTGATGAGAAAAACGAAAATATTGCTGACAATGGAAAGCCTGTCGTTTCAAGTAGGCAAAATATAGCGATTATTATCGGTACTATACTTTTTCCTGTCATTGGGGTTGCCATGGGTTATACCTTTTATAAGAAGGACAATCCGGCTGCAAAGAAAGCAGAAAGAAATTGGCTAATACTCGGAATTTTAATGTTCATAGTTAATATTTCAGTTGTAAGTACAATGAAATGAAAAAAGAAAAATTTTTTTGATATCTTTATGAGAATGTGCGTAATACATTAAAGGATCGTTTTTGTGATAAACGGAAGGTCAAGTTCTGCAACTGATAATTAATTTTTCTAAAATCTTCAGTGTGTGGGGTACTGATAATTAATCCTTGTAGATAAAGGGGAAATGAGAGGGGTAGGGGATTAAATCCCTTGGGGGAGGGAGGAGATTTTATGACAAATGACTTGACTTTGAGGGGTAAGGTCGACTAGCCTGAGAGGTGTGGTTAAATTAAGGGTAGAAAATAGGTTAATTTAACTGCCGAGATAAAAGCAGTACTAATTAATTAGTATTAGAAGTAGAAGAGTAAAAGAACGAGAAGTAGTTTTGATTAACAGTTAGGAGGTAGAAACATGGCAACAACTTACGGCACGTCAAGTGCATCAAGCGCAAGCTATGACATGTCACTGTGGTACGACTCGAAGTACTACAAACTGGGCATGTTAACAATGCTGTTGGTAGCGATATTCTGGATCTGGTACCAAAGAACGTTTGCATACTCACACGGTATGGACTCGATGGAACCGGAATTTGACAAAGTATGGATGGGCCTGTGGCGCGTACACATGACCCTGATGCCTTTGTTTGCGTTAGTAACCTGGGGTTGGATCCTGAAAACCCGTGACACCAAAGAACAACTGGACAACTTAGACACCAAGCTGGAAATCAAACGTTATTTCTACTGGATGATGTGGCTGGGCGTGTATCTGTTTGGTGTTTACTGGGGCGGCAGCTTCTTCACCGAACAAGACGCATCCTGGCACCAAGTGATTATTCGTGACACCAGTTTCACCCCAAGTCACGTAGTCGTGTTCTACGGTTCATTCCCAATGTACATCGTGTGTGGCGTAGCATCATACCTGTACGCGATGACCCGTCTGCCACTGTACAGCCGCGGCACATCGTTCCCATTGGTCATGGCAATTGCTGGCCCATTGATGATTCTGCCAAACGTAGGTTTGAACGAATGGGGTCACGCATTCTGGTTCATGGAAGAACTGTTCAGCGCGCCACTGCACTGGGGCTTTGTGATTCTGGGCTGGGCAGGTTTATTCTCGGGTGGTATTGCAGCACAAATCATCACCCGTTACTCGAACCTGACTGATGTAACCTGGAACGGCTCAAGCAGAGACATTCTGAACAACCGTATCGTTCCTTAATTCTGAATGCAGCACATCCTTCCCGCCTGTGATACGGGCGGAAGGATAAGAAGACTTAAGTTACTATGCAGTAATGAAAACGAGCAATAAGCAGACGACAAAAAGAAGCAAGGGAATCGTCAAGTTTTCATAATTTAATATCACACGAAATGAAGAAGGGAGGGTCTAGTGAGTAGAACAGACGAAATTTTAGCAGCGGCCAAGATGGTGCCGGAAGCGGTCAAGATGTCCAGATACATAGATGCGGTATATTTTCCGATTCTGTGTATATTGCTGGTAGGAACCTATCACATGCACTTCATGCTGTTAGCAGGAGACTGGGATTTCTGGTTGGATTGGAAAGACCGTCAATGGTGGCCTGTAGTAACACCGATTGTAGGTATCATGTACTGTGCAGCACTGATGTATTACCTGTGGGTAAACTATCGCCTGCCATTTGGCGCGACACTCTGTATCGTATGCCTGTTAGTAGGTGAATGGCTGACCCGTTACTGGGGCTTCTACTGGTGGTCACACTATCCGATCAACTTTGTACTGCCATCGACCATGATTCCAGGTGCATTGATGATGGATACAATCATGTTGCTGACCGGTAATTGGCTGATCACAGCACTGTTAGGCGGCGGCTTCTTTGGATTATTCTTCTACCCAGGCAACTGGCCGATATTTGGCCCAACCCACTTACCAGTGGTTGTAGAAGGCGTACTGTTATCAGTAGCTGACTACACAGGTTTCCTGTACGTACGTACCGGTACACCTGAATATGTTCGCCTGATTGAGCAAGGCTCACTGCGCACCTTTGGTGGACACACCACAGTGATTGCAGCGTTCTTCGCAGCGTTCGTATCCATGCTGATGTTCTGCGTATGGTGGTACTTTGGCAAACTGTACTGCACCGCTTTCTACTATGTTAAAGGAGAAAGAGGACGCATCTCAATGAAGAACGACGTAACCGCGTTTGGTGAAAAAGGCTTTGCACAGGGGATTAGATAATGAATATAAGAAGCATATTTAAACTGGGCGTATTAGGCCTGTATGGAGCAGCGATTGGAGCGGCATCGCTGGCGATGACGCTGACGTTAGATGTTAAGACAGCAGCGGCACACGGTGAACGCTCACAAGAACCGTTCCTGCGTATGCGTAGTATTCAATGGTACGACTTGAAATGGCAACCGAAAGTCACCAAAGTCAACGACATTGCGACGATGACTGGTAACTTTCACTTAGCTGAAGACTGGCCACGTGCGGTAGGTAAACCAACCCGCGCCTTCTTTAACGTAGGTAGCCCAAGCCCGGTGTTTGTACGTTTAAGCACCAAACTGAACGGCGAACCAACGTTTATTTCAGGTCCTCTGGAAATTGGCCGTGACTATGCATTTGAAGTCAGACTGAAAGCCCGTATTCCAGGACGTCACCACATGCACGCGATGGTAAACATCAAAGATGCAGGTCCTATTGCAGGTCCAGCCTCATGGATGAACATCTCCGGCAGCTGGGATGACTTTACCAACCCAGTAACCACACTGACTGGTAAAACCATCGACCTGGAAACATTCAACTTCAGCAACGGTATATTCTGGCACATCGTATGGTTAGGCTTAGGCTGCTTCTGGATTGGCTACTTTGTAGCGAAACCGATGTTCCTGCCACGTAGCCGCGTATTGCTGGCGTATGGTGACGAACTGTTAACCTCCCCAACGGACAGAAAAGTAGGTCTGGCAGTTGCAATACTGACCTGCGCGATTGTTTGGGGCGGCTATCGTTACACCGAAAGCGTACACCCATACACAGTACCGATCCAAGCTGGCGAATCGAAAGTAGCACCGTTACCGATTGCACCGAACCCAGTTGCAATCAAAGTAACACATGCTAACTACGACGTACCTGGCCGTGCACTGCGTGTAACGATGGAAATCACCAACAACGGTGACACAGCGGTTAACATTGGTGAATTCACGACAGCGGGCGTACGCTTTGTGAACGAACTGGGCCGCAAACACCTGGATCCTGACTATCCAAGAGAACTGGTAGCAACCGGCTTATCGATGGATGATGACAGAGGCGTTCAACCTGGAGAAACCCGTGAAGTTAAGATGGAAGCCAAAGATGCGTTGTGGGAAGTGCAACGTTTGATGGCTCTGTTGGGTGACCCTGAAAGCCGTTTTGGCGGATTGTTGATGACCTGGGATGAAGCAGGCAATCGTTATATCAACAGTATTGCTGGCGCGGTAATTCCAGTCTTTACCAAACTGTAAGAGAAGTTAAGTATCAACACCGGTACACCACTGTCGAAAGACAGCCGGTGTACCGGTTTTTTTTATCGGTAGAGAAAAGAGTAAAAATTTAGGGTATTAAAAGAATGCGGACAAAAGAATTGGCAAAATTAGAGGCGCTCATCCAAGAGGAGGATTTGTCGTGGTCAGGCAAATAGCACAAACGGGGACAGCAGTCTTTACACTTGTTATGGCACTGTATGCCGGCACAGCTGGTGCACATGGTAAAGTAGCGATGGAAGAAGACAACTGCATGCGCCGGATCGGCGAGAACATGATTCACCTCAGTACTTATCAGCCACAAGTAAACGAAGAAGGACATTACTGCACGGAAATACCCAAAGCGGGCAATGCCATACTCGTGATAGATTTAGTAGACCCTGCACTGCGTGAGATGCCGATAGGCGTAAAGGTTATGAAAGGCAGCAAAGCTGGCGAAGGGGACACGGTCACCAACCTGCACGCGGCGATGTATCAGGACGGCGTGATCAGCACGCAAAGCCCCCTCGAACAAGGGAAATATCTGGTATTGATTACTGCCGAAGGCGTACCGCCACTAAACTATGAATATCATTTACGGGTGGAAATGATCAACTATGCCGAAGTATTCAGAGCCACCATAGGACCGGCAGTCGGCCTATTGCTGACCACAATACTTGGGTATAAACTCATCCGGTCAAGACGTTTCAGAGACTGGCTGGCAACGCGCCGGGCCAACAAGAACTGAACAATCTGATAGCAAACAGAGCATATTAGAGACTAACCATTTATAGACACAGGAAATCCAAACGATGTCAGCAAGACTCATAGAAATGAAACAAGCATTATTCGCGGTTATACTTGCAACAGGTATGATATTTACCTCACAAGCACAAGCGCACGGTGGTTTGGCACTGGCTGAAGACATGTGCGTATTGACGGTAGGACCGTACCGGATGCACTTTACTGGCTACCAACCCTTATCGCAGGAAGAAGAATTCTGTGAAGACATACCGGAAACAGGCAAGACCGTGATCGCACTGGACTATATCCAGGAAGAGTTACGGCCGCTGAAGACAGAAGTGCGGATTATTCGTGACACGGGATCGGAAGCGAATCTGGACGAGATCACAGTATTCCACTTACCACCGAAGGTATACCCATCGGCATCGATTACGGTAGATCACACCTTTCCGGAGAAAGGCAAGTTTGTAGGGCTGGTGACGGTGACGGGTGGAGCGCAGGACTATGTATCACGCTTTCCGTTCTCGGTAGGTGAAGGCCGTCCGACCCCGAAAGCGGCGATTATTGCACCGGTTGTGCTGGTTCTAGCTGTTGCCGCTTTCTTCTTCTTGCGCAAGCGTAAATCTGCTAATCAAAACTAAGCGTAGTTTGTATCGAATGCTGGTGTGAGATCAAGGGTGAGTTGCGTATGGAACTCACCCTTGCTGGAAGAATCAAACAGCGAAAAATATATTTAATCTGAAAAATTGAGAGGAAGCTGTGCAAGAAAAGCCATCAATACAGTTTGTTATTAAAAAGATAGCAGTCCTTGCGTCTCTGGTGTTAATGTTTTCTTTTGCATTTCAAGCAAAATCAGTGATGGCGCATGCAGCGCTAATTAAATCCGATCCACCCAGAAGAGCTACACTTTCCATACCACCCAAACAAGTGCGGCTTTGGTTTAATGAAAAAATAGAAGGGTCTTATGCAGCCGTTACTGTACTCGACTCCAATAAGAATTCAATGACAGAAAATAACCCTGAAAGTGTTGCAGATGATCCAAAATCTGTTGTCTTGAGTTTGCCGCAGCTAGGATCGGGGCGCTACACTGTAAAATATCGTGTGATGTCGGTTGATGGTCATGTCATTGAATCAAGTTTTGATTTCAATGTAAAAGAATAAAATTGTAGCAAAATGATAGAAGTTATCGCAGCAATTGCACGTTGGTTTCAACTTGCAGCAAACATGATTTTATTGGGTAGCTGTATCTTTTTAGCTATCGCAAATACTGGGAAACGAGCTTACCTGGAAGCATGGATTGAGCGATTGGAACGTTTGTTCCCATGGCTGGCTATCAGTATACCCATCGGTCTTGTGGTAATGCTGATGACATCCTTAGTTCAAATTACCGGGGATGTTAGTAATCTGTGGCAGCGGGATGTCTGGTTAGGATTCATCAGTGATACGCGCGTTGGTCAAATATGGAGCTGGCGGACGTTATCTGCGGTATTTCTACTACTCATCATTGTTTTTCTTCGTAAATCTCCCAAAGCACGCTGGCAGTATATTTTAGTTGCTTTTGCTGCCACTCTTCCTTTGATCGCAGGCTCGCTAGCAAGCCATGTCGCGGCTGAAGAATTATCTGTATTGGCGGTTTTCCCTTATGCATTGCACATTATTCTAGCTGGTGTTTGGTTTGGAGCATTGCCGGCTTTTTTGCTATTGATTTATGAGAATAACAAAAATGCCAAGGCTAAGCGTGGCGACGCGCTGGAATATAAAACGTTGATGCGGTTCTCATCAATCGCATTACCAGTGATGCTATTGATTATTTTGACCGGAATCACTGTAGCCGATCGCATCTTCGACGGCTATTATGCCGCACTGGTTGCGACACCCTACGGTTGGTTACTAAGCATCAAGATATTTATCCTCAGTATCATTCTCTTAATCGCAGCTCGAGTCCGTGCACATTGGTTACCTTTATTAGCAAGCGATTCACAACTCGATAATGCGAGCCCTGGCAAAACAGGAATAAGAAAATGGGTGCGCATTGAATTCGTCCTGGCGTTGTTATTGCTATTCCTGGCAACCGTACTTGCCAATACAACGCCGGTAAAACATGCGCTGATTGAAAACTGGCCCTTCCCATTCCGGTTTTCAATCCTGGCAACCTGGGATAAGCCGAATGTGGCCGTTCAAGTATGGATTGGAATTTTCATTCTGATACTTGCGGCAGGAGTAATTCAGCTCGGCCAGCTGCGTAATTGGGGATTCAAACGTTTGGTCGGTGTTCCCGCGCTATTGCTGGCATCCGGTCTTGCCATTGCTTTGCCGCCGTTGACAATCCAAGCATATCCAGAAACTTATCGCAGACCGCTGGTACCTTTTGATGCAATGTCTATAGCGAATGGTGCCGCTTTGTTTAATCAGCACTGCGTTGAATGTCATGGTCATCAAGGAATGGGCAATGGCATCAAGTCACGAACGCTGTCGACAAAACTTCCCGATCTGTTAACCGAACCGCATACCTCAGAGCATACACCGGGAGATTTCTACAATTGGATTAGTTATGGAATGGTTAATACCGATATGCCGGGTTATGCGGAAAAAATATCCGAAGAGGATCGCTGGGATCTGGTGAACTATGTGCATGCATTATCGAGAGGTTATCAGGCGCGGATTTTAACACCGGAAATCATACCCAATAAAGCCTATATAAAACCGCCGCTCTTTTCTTACACGGAAAATAATAACGACAGCGGCACATTGCAGGATTTTCGCGGTAATAAAGCCGTTTTACTGGTCATTTTCTCATGGCCGCAATCCCAGGATCGTATCGAGCAATTAAAGCAAGCGTATGACCGCTTCAGTGAACAAAATATCGCTGTATTGGCAGTGCCGTCAAATGAGCTTGCCGCTGCTGAGTTAACTCAAATCGCGACTGAATTGCCATTCCCGATTGTTACGCAAGGTGCGGCCGAGATAGCTGCCAGCTATGCACTGTCGCGCCGGACGCTGACGCATCCCGATATTATCGGGCGGGGGAAAAATCATCCTGATCATATGGAATTTCTGATCGACCGGAACGGTTATATGCGCGCGCGTTGGATGCCATCAATCGATCAAGCCGGTTGGTCCGATATCGATAAGTTCTATCAGCAAATCAGTTTGCTGAATCGCGAAAATATGAAAATACCGTATCCGGAAGATTTTGTCCGCTAACCGATTGCTATTCACCGATCAGTAGAAATTGAATCATCAGCATAAGTGCTTCGGTAATTTCTGTCATTACACGGATGCAGAGATGCTCTGATCATACGGAAGAATCAGGGGCGAGCGTGACACGATAAGCTTTAGCATGATCTATCCGCACCTGCCGGATGCTGGCATGACGCACATCTATATCAAGCACTCGTTCGAGCGGGTGATGCAGAATATGGCAGACGATCATCCGGATGGCACCGCCATGCGTGATCAATAAAACCTTCTTCCCGCAAAATCGCTGTTGAATATCTTCCCAAGCTGTTAAAACACGTGCCTTGAAATCCAGCAAATGTTCCCCATTAGGCGGCGGGTAATCGAGGGGATTTTGCCAGAAGCGGGATAAAGCATCGGCATCGGTGTGCATCAACTCAGCACTTGATCGATCTTCCCAATCGCCAAAATGTATTTCCCGGATACGATCATCCTGAGTGACGGGAATCGAATAACGTTGTCCCAAAGCATGCGCAAAGTCCGCGC
This sequence comes from Nitrosomonas sp. Is24, assembly GCF_033063335.1. Taxonomy (NCBI): domain Bacteria; kingdom Pseudomonadati; phylum Pseudomonadota; class Betaproteobacteria; order Nitrosomonadales; family Nitrosomonadaceae; genus Nitrosomonas; species Nitrosomonas sp. Is24. The sequence goes on from NZ_JAWJZG010000001.1 coordinate 1,393,741, forward strand.
AACGTGCTAAAGGCGAAGTAACGATGTGCTGCCACTGAGTCGATTGACTGTTCACAGCATGCCACATTTGCGTCCAGCCGAGCTGAGTCAGCGGATAATCCGTGCTGCCGCAATAACGCTGGCTGTTTTCAGTTACGCCGTGCCGCAGCAAATCAATCGAAGTCGTCAAAGTACTATGGAAGCTCGTTTTGTTGCGAAACTTGCGCCTCGGAGAATGTCGCCATTTCATTATGCAATCTGCATGCCATGCGCAACAGATTCAGCGTCACGGCTGCGCCACTGCCTTCTCCAAGGCGCATCTGCAAATCGATGAGCGGATCGGCATTGAGTGCTTCAAGCACGAGCGCGTGTCCCAGCTCGGAAGATTGATGGGAAAAAATAAACCAGTCTTTACAGCCCGGAACAATATGTTCAGCGGCCAATGACGCGACCGTACTGATAAATCCGTCAATCAGCAGCGGCAAGCCCAGTTGCGCGCCATGGATATAAGCCCCCGTCAATGCGGCAATCTCAAATCCGCCAACGCGGCGCAATGCGTCCAATGGCGAATCTACTTGCGGCCGATGCAACGATAATGCGCGCGCGATGACTGTTATTTTATGCGCGATGCCTTGCTCATCCAATCCGGTGCCGCGCCCGGCCAGTAGTGCCGGTTGTTCATTCAGTAGAAGGCACGCCAACGCGGTAGCGCTAGTGGTGTTGCCGATTCCCATTTCACCGCCGATAAAGAGCTGCTGGCCAGTTTGCTGTGCGCGTTCAATGGTTTCAAAACCCGCTTGGAATGCTTGGCTTAGTTGTTTCCATGTCATCGCGGGTTGATGAGCAAAATTGGCTGTACCCGGCCCCAAGTAACAATGCCGCACATGGGTCAGCGCTTGCGTATCGTGTACGGTTCCCAAGTTGATAATTTCCAGCGAAGCATTCAATGTGCGCGCCAAAACATTGATGGCTGCGCCGCCGCGCGTGAAGTTTTTGATCATCTCACCGGTAACCGATTGTGGAAACGCTGATACGCCCTCGGCGGCAACACCATGATCGGCGGCAAATATGGCGATGTGCACGCGATCGGCACCGGGTTGCAGGGTGTTTTGCAATGCCGCCAACCGGATCGCGAGTTCTTCCAAGCGGCCAAGAGAGCCGGGTGGCTTGGTGAGTTGTGCCTGGCGTTGTTCCGCCAATTGGCGCATTCCCTGATTGGCAACGGCCAGAGGAGCGCTCAGCCAATGAAGGGTAGCCGGTTGTGTCATAGCGGTTCTCCTTTGAGCACCAGAGGCAGACCGGCAACGGTTAAAATGACTTGATCGCAATGTTGTGCCACTGTTTGATGTAATTTACCGGCTTCGTCACAATAGCGGCGGCTCAATTCGCCCATCGGGATGATGCCCATGTTCGTTTCATTGCTGACCAAAATCAGTTTGCTGGTTACCAAGGAGAGGGCAGTGAGGAATGCCGCGCGTTCGGCATCGAATCGTTCGACTTCTGGGTGGATCAACCAATTCGTCAACCAGAGTGTCAAGCAATCAACCAATAGACAGCATTCATTGTTGGCATGCTGCGTCAATGCGGAAGCCAGTTGTAGCGGTTCTTCGATGACTTGCCAATGATTAGGGCGCCGTATCCGGTGCGCAGCGATTCTTGCGCGCATTTCATCGTCCTCGCCAGTTGCGGTGGCAATGTATGTGACCGGCAATTGACTCTCCAGCGCCAAACGCTCCGCCAGACGGCTTTTGCCGGAACGCACGCCGCCCAAAATCAAAGTCCGACCGGATGTCATGATACCTGTGCAGGCAAGTTGAGCAACCGGTTCAACCGTGCGGTATCCAGGTATTGCTCGACACAATCCGCCAGCCTGTCGATGGCGGCATTACATGTCGTCTGGTAATTGGGTGTTTCCACCTGCGCATGCAATCCGGCCCAGGCCAGTAACTCGCGGCAAGCGGCAGCGGATGTGAAAATGCCGTGCAAATACGTTCCAGCTATCAAACCATCGCTGCTGATTGCGCCATCCTGACTTTGTGCTAAATGGATAAGCGGTTGATAGCACGTGTGATACGTGGTGATTCCCGCATGGATCTCGTAACCTGTCACAGTTGCATCGTTCAAAGATAAGTGTCCTTGGCAATTGCGCAGAATTTTGTTTGCTGCCAGTGTCGTTTCCATATCAAAAAAAGCGAATCCTGGCGCGCTACCGGCATTGCCTTCAAGACCGGTGGGATCGTGAATCAATTTACCGAGCATTTGGAAACCGCCGCAAATGCCCAGCAATTTCCCGCCGTAGCGCAAATGGCGGTAGATTGCTTGCTCCCAGCCTTGTTGGCATAACCAATCCAGATCAGCACAAACGCTTTTTGAGCCAGGCAGGATGATTAAATCCGCCGGTGGAATGGTTTCGCCGGGGCCGATAAATTGCACGTGTACTTGTGGATGCAAACGCAACGGATCGAAGTCGGTATGATTGCTGATGCGCGGTAGCGCCGGAATGATAATCCGGAAAAGTTTCTGCTCCGGCGATACGGTTGAAGTAGCGGAACAGGGCAAAGCGTCTTCGGCTTCCAGGTGTAAGCCCTGCAAATAAGGCAAAACGCCTAACACCGGTTTGCCGGTATATTGCTCCAGCCAATCCAATCCGGGATCGAGTAATTTTTTATCACCGCGGAAGCGGTTAATGACAAAACCTTGGATACGCGCTTGCTCGCTCTCACTCAATAATGCCAATGTGCCGGCGAAGTGCGCGAATACACCGCCGCGATCGATATCGGCAATGAGGATGACCGGACAATCGACCGCTTCGGCAAAGCCCATATTGGCAATATCGTGGGCACGCAGATTAATTTCCGCTGGTGAGCCCGCGCCCTCGGCAATAATCCGTTCGTATTGATTGCTGAGCCGCGTATGCGATTCCAGCACCGCTTTCAGTGCAATCGATTTATAGTCGTGAAAGCCATCCGCGTCCATGTTGGCGATGGCATGGCCGTGAATGATGATTTGCGCATTTTTGTCGGTATTGGGTTTCAGCAATACTGGATTCATATCGGTATGCGGCGCCAGTCCGGCGGCCCAGGCTTGCACTGCCTGAGCCCGGCCGATTTCTCCGCCATCGGCGGTGACGACACTGTTAAGCGCCATATTTTGCGGTTTGAACGGCGCTACCCGCACGCCCTGACGCGCCAGCCAGCGGCACAACGCCGTGACCAGCATGCTTTTTCCGGCATCCGACGTGGTGCCCTGAACCATCAGTGTTTGCGAGTTCATCGCGGGTATTCCGCAACGTTAGGGAAGTGACGCTGAATGAGAATCCAAGGGTGTTGCGGGCGTTGCCATGTAAAGAAAATAATCGGGCTAATAGTCATTCCGGTGGCACCGCCGAGTTGTTCCAGTGATTGTGAAAAAGCAATTCCTGCAGTGGACGTTCTTCCGCCCAACCTTGTAGCTTCAGCATCGGCGCGGGATAAAAAGCGTCGACATGGCCCAGACATAAAATAGCAACCGGCTTACTACCGGAAGGCATGTCGAGTAATTCAGCCAGCTGCATGGGATCGAACAATGACACCCAACCCATGCCTAATCCTTCGGCGCGTGCAGCCAGCCAAAAATTCTGGATGGCACAGGCGACAGACGCCAGATCCATTTCGGGTAAAGTACGGCGGCCAAAAATGTGTTGCTCGCGCCGGTCACTCAATGCGACGACCAGCAGTTCTCCGCATTCCAGAATACCGGCGACTTTCAAACGCATGAATTCGTCGCTGCGTTCCGCCAATGCAGCGGCGGTGCGGTGCCGTTCTTCTTCCACCATGGTTGCGATAGTACTGCGCAACTGGGGATCGGTGATACGGATAAACCGCCAAGGCTGCATCAAGCCGACACTCGGTGCCTGGTGGGCGGCGGCGAGCAGGCGTTTCAATATGAGAGGATCAACCGGATCGGGAAGAAAATGCCGCATGTCACGGCGTTCGGCGATCACGCGATAGATGGCGGCACGTTCGCTATCACTGAAGCAATGATTATTACGCATGGTGCTACAGATCGATTCCTTTCTGAGCCTGAATACCGGCGCGAAAGGCGTGCTTGACGTCGGTCATTTCAGTGACGGTATCCGCCGCTTCGCACAATGCCTCGGGTGCGCCGCGCCCGGTAATCACGACATGCTGCATGGCCGGGCGGTTTTTCAGGTCATTTAGAACAGTATCCAGATCCAACCAGCCGAATTTGATCGGATACGTTAATTCGTCGAGGATGATCAAATCAAATGCCGGGTCGCTCAACATGGTTTGCACCACCGCCCAGCCGCGGCGGGCTGTTTCCGTGTCGCGTTCCAGGTTTTGCGTATCCCAGGTGAAACCTTCGCCGAGAACATGCCAAGTGACATTCGGTTGTTTGCGAAAGAAGGCTTCTTCACCGGTATCCGAACGGCCTTTGATGAATTGTGCCACACCGACGCGCATGCCGTGCCCCAGTGCCCGTGCCATCATACCGAAGGCCGAGCTAGACTTGCCTTTGCCATTACCGGTGAGAATCAGCAATAAGCCTTGCTCGCGGTCGGCACGCGCAATCGCCGCGTCGATGACTTCTTTTTTGTGCTGCATGCGCGTGCGGTAGCGCTCTGCGCGTCCGGAATCGGTCATGCCATTATCCTGCCGAAGTGTTGCGTGGATTGAGTTGCTGCGCAATCAATGTAAACAGTACGTGAATCACGGCGGCGATACCGGCATAAAATACGAAGGTCTCGATATAAAGCGGGAAGTATTTGATCAGTTGTGTAACGAATTCAGCGAAACTGGTTTCGGCAATGCGACCGGAGAAAAAGTAGAACCCGCCACCGGAAAATAATTCACACAGCGTTAAACCAGCTACGATGCTGGCGGAAAGCGGCAGAACGGTGTTCCAAGCGAATTGGTGCCGCTTGGCGTACCAGCGTCCGGCGAGCCATAACGACGCATAAGCCGGTAGTAAGAAGAAATAGGCCGGTGTCATGCAAAAATCACTGACACCGCCCCAAGTGGTGGCGGCAACATCCAATCCCCAGCCCAAGGCAAAGAATCCCAGCAACGGCCATGCGGAACGCAGATAAATGCCGGCCAGAAAGAAGACCGCCCAGGAAGCGTCAGCGAGGTTATGCATCGTGGCAAAATGATGACTGCGGGTGAGCATCATTAAAACTGCCAGTAGCAAGCCAATAGCGATTTGATGGCGAGTGGATAAAGTCAGCATGTTTTACTCCTAGTTAGGGTTGATAACGTACCATGGCAAAGAAATTCCGCCCTGGCTGATTGTAGAATGCAGCGGTTTGGTAGTGCTCATTAAATAAATTTTCAATCCGCCCCTGCAAGCGCCAATGTTTACTCAGATTATATTCGGCACGCAGATCGAATTTTACGTAACTGTCCAATTTGCGGGTGTTGGATAGATCGTCATAGCGTTCGCCTTCGACCAGTAACATCGCGCCCAGCCGGTACTGGCCGAATTGCCGGTCGGCGTCCAGCCGGAATGATTCCGCGGCGCGCCGTGGCAGTATATTACCGCGATTTACCCCGGATGATCGATTTTCGGGATCCATCAGGGTCAGGTTGGTATTGAATTGCCAGCCTTTGATTTGCGCACTGAGTATGCCTTCAAAACCGCGAATACGCGCCTGATCGACGTTAGCGGGAGCGAAGATGCTGGCATCGTAAGCGATCAAGTGATAGATGTGATTTTCATAGATATTCAGCGACCAACTGCCCCAATCTGTTTTGCCGCGCGTGCCGAACTCAAAACTGCGCGAATCTTCCGGACGCAGATGCGGATTGCTGAAGCCGGGAAAATACAATTCATTGAATGTCGGTGCTTTAAATGCGCTGCCGAAATTGGCCAGCAGGCGGACATTATCGGTGAGCGAATAACCCCAGCCGGTGCCGCCGGTCACCCAACTGCCGAATTGCTGGTTGTCATCATGCCGCAGCGAGAGCTGAAAATTATGTTTTGCGACAGTGGCCTGATGCTGCGCGAAAACACCCCAATTGGTGCGCGAATTCACGGTGAAAGCTTCGGTGCTATTGATGTGATCTTTCTGATAATCCATGCCGATGGTCAATAAGTGATTGGGGTTTATCGTGAAATCGTTCAATACCGAAATGGTATCGCGTGTCGTGTTAAAGCGGCTTTGGAATAGGGTGTTGAGAAAATTATCCGAATCTTCGCGGCTACTGCCGCCGATCAAGTTGATGCGCCAGAAATCCATGAGTGAATAGCGCGCCGTTCCGCCAAAAACTTGTTGCATCACAATCCCTTTATTGACAAAACTACCGTCAAACTGGGTTTTGCCGGAAGATTGCATAAAATTGCCATCGATTTCCAGGCCGTTGTCGAAACGGTATCCCGCACGTGCACTGCCTGCGACATTGCGATAACCATCTCTGTCGTATAACGTGGGGTCGGATGAATCGACAAAGCAACCGGCATCGATGGAACCGGTACAGGCATTAAATCCGCGCGTACCGATACCGCTGGCGGTCATATTTAACCAGCCTTGCTTGCCGCCGTATGCGAATCCTGTGGCGCCTTCCAACGTGCCGTAACTGCCGCCGCCGAAATTGAAATTCGGCTTAAATCCGGTGCCGCTGCCTTTGCGTGTAATAATATGAATCACGCCGCCAATGGCTTCGGAGCCGTATAAGCTGGAACGCGGGCCGCGCACGATTTCAATGCGCTCAATCTGATCGACCGGAATGTTCTCAAAAGCGGTTGTGCCCGATGTAGCGGAGCCGACTTTGATATTGTCGATCATGACCAGCACATGATCGGATTCGCTGCCGCGCATAAATACCGCGGTGCTTTTACCGGCGCCGCCATTGTTTGAGACGCTCATTCCCGGCACACCGCGAAATAAATCCTGAATCGAACGCGCTTGCTGACGCTCAATATCCTTGCGGGTAATCACCGTGACCGAGGCCAGTGAAGCATCGGCGGTTTGCGCCGTTCGCGTTGCCGTGACAATCACCGGTTTCTCCTGATGATCCACATCCGTGGCAAACGCATTCATTGCCGCGCCAGGCCACAGCACGGCCATTGCCGCTAGACGGCATTTTTGCATGATTTGATCCCTTCGCGCACACCCGCGCGTCATCAATGGTTATGGAATGCGAAGGGAAATTGGAATGGACAGAAGAGCCGGTCGGTGCAATGAAAACCGGTCAACATGCCACTGATTGCCCGCCGCAATACCGTAGAAATATTCATTTCGGGCCGGTCTCCGGACTGATGAGTGGAAGCGATTCCACATCTGCGTCTTCCCGTGTGATGACACAGTGACATGTTGCAGATGGTTAACTCATTTACCGTTGCGGGGGCAGTGCTGGCTTTGTTGCATTCGACTGAAACGCACCAGCTTCCCGTTTAACCTTCAAGAACGAAACCTTGAAGGCACCTGAAATGTGAGCGCGAAACATACCTGACCGCTGATATATCTGTCAAGAAATTGTCTCTATTCCGGTATTGTCATCTTTATTGAATCCACCCGTTTGCCGGATAAATTGCGTACATGAAATCGCCGGTAAGAGTCGAAGTTATCCTGTGGTTAGGAGATGCGTATGACGGTTTCGTGTCCATTCATGCATAATCTTAATTTGTGCGGCATCGCGATGCCCGTTTGGACTTGGAGTGGTATGAAAAATGCAACAATCAGGTTTTTGAATGAATGGATCAAAATAAAAAACTCTATCTATGTACGTTAAAGTAAGTTGTTCTATTTTTGCTGTTATCAGCGTAATCCTATGTAGCTCCTATGCGCTGGCTGAGGCGGGATGTTCGCTTGATGCGAAGCTGGGTATTGGTGCACTGGGACGCATTGAACCGCGCTCCCGGGTGATTAAAATTTCCCATAACGCCGGCCCCGAAGGTGCGCGTGTTGAACAGCTCTTTTTTCAAGAAACCGATCAAGTTAAAGCGGGCGATACATTAGCCATTTTGTCCGATCATCTCAAGAAAAAGGCGCAGGTGGATGCCGCCAAAGCGCGCATCAAGGTGCTGGAAGCGCAGCGGGCTGTGGAACAAGCTGCGCTCGCGTTCAATAAACGGGAATACTCGCGCTACCAATCGTTGGAACATAGCTCCGCTACCAGTATTTCGCTGGCCGATGCCAAACGGTTAGCGCTTGAGCAATCCGGAATCAATCTGAAGCGCTTGTCGGCCGAGATTACTCAAGCGCAATCCGAGCTGAAAATAAACGCAGCGGAACTGAGCAATACGCAGATTGTTGCGCCCATTAACGGTACCCTATTAAAAATTTTTGCCCGCCCAGGAGAACGGATTGGCGATAAGGGAATGCTGGAAATGGCGGATTTGACCGAGCTGGATGTCGTCGCGGAGGTTTATGAATCGGATTTGCTGCGGATCAAGACGGGGCAATCCGGATGTATTCATGCCGTGGGTTTCAAACGGCCCTATCAGGCGCAGGTGAGGGAATTGGGATTTCTGGTGCGGAAAAACGATTTGAACGATACCGATCCCTTAGCCGACCGGGACAATCGCATTATCGAAGTGCGCCTGACGCTTGAAGCGGAAGCTGTGGCGGATTTGCGGCACCAGATTTTCCGCCAGGTTAAGGTACGGATCACGCCATAGCGGATGATGTAATGAATAAGCTGACCTGGTTTTACTTTCCCGCACGCCTGGCGTGGCGTCAGCTCATTTTTGATCGAAGCAAATTAGTGGCTGCGATGTGCGGGGTATTGTTCGCTTGCGTTCTGGTATTCATGCAATTGGGCTTCAAGGATTCCTTGTACGCCAGTGCAGCTTCCGCACCGGTCAAATTGAGCGGCGATTTATTTTTGATGCACAAACAAAGCGAGGCGATGTGGCGGCCGATCCAGTTCAAGCGCAGCGAATTGATGCGTGTTCTGGGAAATCCGGCGGTGGTGGAAGCTTATCCGCTGTATCTGGGTTTGGCGCCGTTCAAAAACATTAAAACTCATGTCAAGCGTACATTGATGGTTTACGGTTTCGATCCAGATTCGATGATCTTCAATGTTGACGAGGTCAAAAACAAACGGGAAGAATTGCGGCTCAAGGATACCGTGCTGTTTGACGAGTACTCCCGTCCAGAATTCGGCCCCATGCGCCAATTGCTCGAGGTGGACCGGAATGTGACGGAAATTAACGATTATAAAGTGAACGTCATGGGGTTATTCCGCATGGGTGTGTCGTTCGCCGCCGATGGCAATGTTATCACCAGCGATCTGAATTTCATGCGCATTTTTCCCAGGAGAAATCACGGTGATATCGATATGGGTGTCATCAAACTCCATCCCGGCGCATCGGCCAAACAGGTTAAAGCGGAGCTTAAGAGCGAACTGAACGAATTCATCAATATTTTTACCTATGAAGAATTGCTGAAATACGAGAAGGATTATTGGGCCAATACCGCGCCGATCGGGTTTATTTTCGGTTTCGGCACGGTGATGGGATGGGTGGTCGGTCTGGTGATTGTCTACCAGATTTTGTTTACCGACATCGCCAATCATCGCAACGAATTCGCGACACTCAAAGCCATGGGTTATGAGCACGGCTATTTTGTCCGCCTGGTGTTTGCTTCGGCTTTTTTTCTGGCAGTGCTAGGGTTTATTCCCGGTTATTTGCTTTCTGTGGGACTGTATCATCTGGCTGAATCGCAAATGTATATGCCGATGCCGATGCTGTGGAGCAAGATGATCACGGTGTTTCTGTTTATTCTTTCCATGTGTGTCATGGCCGGGCTGCTGGCCATCCGCAAGTTGAAAGATACCAATCCGGCGGATATGTTCTGATGTCTACAGTCATTGATGTCGAGCACTTGAATTTCAGTTTTGGCAGCGGCGAGTTAACGCAACCGGTGCTAAAAGACATCACCCTAGCCATCCGCAAAGGTGAAATCGTATTGATTACCGGGCCTTCCGGTTCCGGCAAAACAACTTTTCTGACTATTATCGGCGGTCTGCGCCAGGCTTTTCACGGTAGCGTGAAAGTCCTCGATCAACAACTCATCAACAGCAGCGAGCAGATTAGAGTCAAAGCCCGGCAGCAGATCGGCTATATTTTTCAACAGCATAATTTGCTCAAATCACTCACGGCATTGCAGAACGTCAGCATGACTTTGGAAATGAGCAATACACTGACAGAGCAGCAAAGACGCGGCCGCTCCGCGGAAGCGCTAATCGCAGTGGGGTTGGGTGACCGGCTTGATTACAAACCGGGACAGCTTTCAGGCGGGCAGCTGCAACGTGTTTCTATCGCACGTGCATTAGTAGGGCAGCCAAAAATCATCCTGGCCGATGAGCCGACCGCATCGCTGGATAAGCAAAGCGGTTATGAAGCGGTCAGTCTGCTGAAGCGATTAGCCAAAGAATCGCAAACTGCGATTCTTTTGGTCACACATGATTATCGCATCCTGGACATCGCGGACCGGGTGGTGGAGCTGGAAGATGGCGTGATCAAAAGTGTTTGAGTGGCCGCTGATTGCGAGGCTTCTATTTTTTATTCCGTTGAGATTCTTGCAGTCTTTACCGATTGTTAATAAATAGCCATGGTGCTAAAACTTGGCGCCGGTACCGACGAGTTCGGCTGAAGTGATTTTATAGGAAAAGTTCTCGTGATCCAGACTATCCAAGAGTTTTCCGTCAATTTCCGCTTGCGGATACATGAAGAAAGGCAATTTGCTGGCGGCATTACCAGGATTCAGCGCCAGATCTTCGGCGTGGTTGAACGTCAACCAATTCATCTCCCAGGTGCCGAAGAATTTTTCTCTTAATTGCATGATTTTTGCATCGTCCAGCGGCAGTTTTTCCAGTTTGGATACTTGCCGCACATCGGATGGGTTTACCGGTATCCAGCCGTGCCCGGCCAGAAAGAATTCCGCGCGGCAGTGCTGCGCTTGACTGATGTCGCCATACTGTCCGATGGAATCGTGCAGGCTTGATTCATTGATACGGATACCGTATTGATTACGCGCGGGAATATTGGCTGCTCTGGCCAGTGCGACAAATAATGAGTTCAAGTCAACGCATTTTCCGTTGAGTTCATTTTTCTCGAGCATGGTTCTGACATCGCCTTGACCGCGTCCACGTGTATTTTCATCATATTGCGCATTATCGATTACCCAATCATAGATTGCTTTTGCTTGTTGCACGGTCGTTTCGGCATGCTTTTCTTTCAAAATGGCATGAACGGTATCACGCACGATGCCATTGGTCGGCTTTAAATGGGTCGGGTTAATATAATGCTTGATGCTATTAGGTAACGCTGAATTCTTGATGGCGGGATAATGCGCCAGATCAAAGGAATGATGAGAGGTTTTTACGATGCAACTGACACTGACATGGCGTTGACCGCTTTTGGGTTTACCCTGCCACTCCGCTTTGAATGCCGGGAAGGGATTCGCGCCAAGGGTGGAAAATGATGCTTTGCTGGCATTGCCGCTCCAGTTACTGCCTTGCGTGAATTGAAATGCGGAATCATTGGTGTCGGGAAGCGGGAGCCATAAACGGGCTGTATTGCCTTTGGCCGGAAGATCGATCTGATAACTGAGGCGGTAACTGGTCCAGTTGCTGAAGTCCGATGAGAGCAGTTGCTTAGCCATTAAGGATGAAGCAGGGAAAGAGAGTACACTTGTGCCGATTAATTTTATAAAATCCCTGCGTTTCATAACTTCCTTTATGGTGAATTCGTTGAGTTGCGGAATTTTATCTGATCGGTTTTTTATGTCAATGCAATGTGAATGGGTATTTTTTCACCGATGAAAAAAGCCATTGATTTATTACCCGCTGTGGAAATTGAAACCGGCGGCTCACCGGCGTATGCCATCGTGTGGCTGCACGGTCTGGGCGCTGACGGTAATGATTTCGTGCCTATCATCGATGAACTGACGCTGCCGTCCGGCGCGTCGATTCGATTTATTTTTCCGCATGCGCCGGAGCGTCCGGTCACGATTAATAATGGTTATGTGATGCGCGCCTGGTACGATATTTATCGCGCAGACTTTAACGACCCTGAGGATCAATCCGGTATCCGGGATTCGCAACAAGCGTTGGATGCTTTGATTGAAAGAGAGATGCAGCGTGGTATTCCTTCCGGTCACATCTTTCTCGCCGGGTTCTCGCAAGGCGGCGCAATGGCATTGCAGACCGGATTGCGTCAAAACAATCCGCTGGCTGGCATCATCGCCTTGTCATGTTATTTGCCGCTCGCGGAGACTCTCGCAGTGGAAGCCTGTGACGCGAATGCAACGACACCGGTATTCATGGCGCATGGCATTTACGATCCGGTAATACCACTCTCACATGCTGCGGCGTCTCGCGATAAATTGCTGGCAACCGGTTATCCGCTCGAATGGCATGAATATCCCATGGCGCATAGTGTATGCGAAGCAGAAATTGCGGATATCAGCCGCTGGCTGCGGCATATTATCGGTTAGCGATTAACCCAACGATTGATGCTAGGGCCTGTTAACACAATCTGATTGCTTCGACGATGAGAGCGAAGTGGATAAAGGAGATGAAGACGACATCGAGCTTATCGAACCTGGAGAAGATGCGGCGAAATCCCTTGAGCCTTCTGAACAATCGTTCGATCTCGTTGCGTTTTTTGTACATGGCACGGTTGTATTCCCAGGGTGACAAGCGATTTGCTTTGGGCGGAACAACCGGGATGTAACCCAAATCTAGTGCCAGTTGCCGGGTTTGGTCGCCCTCATAAGCACGATCCATCAGCAGGTAGGTGGGCGTATTGACGGGACCGAGGGAAAGCAAAAGCTGCCTGCCCTCTGGCGCATCGTGGGCGTGACCGGGCGAGAGGGCAAAGCCTATGGTTGTTCTGGAATCTGCGGCAACCAGATGAATTTTGGTGGTCCATCCACCTCGAGATTTTCCGATGGATTGGGGGCCGTTTTTTTTAACGCACCCGTACCGTCGGGATGGACTTTGATGCTGGTGCTGTCCAGCGAAACAGTTTCAATACGGATACGGATGATTTGCTGATGCTGAAGTTGCCCAAATACATGGCTCAGTACACCACTCTTTGCCCAGCGATTCATGCGGGTATAGATGGTATGCCAGTTGCCGAATCGCTTGGGCAGTCCTCGCCACTTGCAGCCATGCTCGGCAACGTAAAGAATGGCATTGAGAACTTGCAGATTGGAATGGCTGACGTTGCCACGCTGACGCGGCAGGCAGTGCTCGATCTGTTGATATTGAGTTTCGGTGATTTCCATCACCAAATTATATCAAATAGCGTTAACAGGCCCTAGTAAGCATTATCTTTTTTGAAGACGACCAAGACGGTTTTGAAGATGATCCAGAGGTCGAGCCAGATGGACCAATTTTTGAGGTAGTAGAGATCGTGTTCGATGCGGGCTTTCATTTTTTCCAGCACATCGGTTTCACCGCGCCAGCCGTTGACCTGGGCCCAGCCGGTGATGCCGGGTTTGGCCATATGGCGCAGCATATAACCCTTGATTAACTTGCGGTAGAGCTCATTATGCGCCACTGCGTGCGGACGCGGGCCGACGATACTCATTTTGCCTTCCAGCACATTAAAGAACTGCGGTAACTCATCCAACGACGTGCGGCGCAGGAAGCCGCCGATTTTGGTCAGACGCTGATCGTTCTGTTTCGCCTGTTGAATCGTGGCGCCATCCTCGGTCACCGTCATCGAGCGGAACTTATACACGATGATTTCCTCCCCATTCAAACCATAGCGGCGCTGCTTGAAGATCACCGGGCCGGGCGACGTGACTTTCACCGCCAAGGCAATACACGCCATGATGGGTGATAGCAAAATAATGATCAGCACAGCCAATATAAAGTCACTGATACTTTTCACCACCCCGTCGACACCGATGAAAGGCGACTCGTTCATGGCCACGACCGGCGTATCGCCGATGTACTCGAAACGCGCCTGCATCAAATCGAAGATATAAATATCGGGCAGAAAATAGATCGACGACGTGGTATCCGGCAACTCATCCATCAATTTCTGAATGCGCGGCTGCGACGACATCGGCAGACTGATGAACACCATCTCGGTATTATGTTTCTTGATATAAGGCACGACATCGTCCAATCCCCCCAAACGCGAACCGAAATCGTCCGGTCTGGTGATGGCAACGGCGGACGAGGGATCATCCGGCTCATCGGACTGGGAGCCGAAGTTGCCGGCGGCGATGCGTGAACTGTTGCGCTCATCGAAGAAACCCTGATAACTGATCAGCAAAAAGGGCAGCTCGGCAATGTGACGAATGAACGCCAGACTGTTTTCATTCGCCCCGATCACAATCGCCGAACGCAATTTACCCTTGTTGTACAGATTGTTGATAATGCTTCGCACCGTAATGTGGCTCGCAATCAGCATCAACGGCGTGACGATGAACCAAGTCAGCAGCACTTGCGGAGAAAATTGGTTGTGAAATTTGGTGGCATACCCCAGAAACACCAGGATAGTGATAATCATCAGCCAACCCACCACCGTATCGCGCATATAAGCAAACAAACGCCCCTTGCGCCAATTGCGGTAAATGAGAATGCGCTCGTAAATGTAGGTGGAAACGAAAAAGGTAATGATGACCAGCACCAGGTAGTAACTGGTGAAATCTTCATCGTACAACCAAGCGGTCAGTATCAGCATGCTCCAGATGATAAAAGGATCGAGCAGATGCTTGAAAAAGGCTACTATCGGTAAATCGTTAACTGTCATCGTTTTCCGTACGTGTATTGCAGATTGATATTGGCGCCATTGGCGTTAAATCCGCCCAATCTGTTATTGGTTTGTAAATCATTGTGATAAACCGAAGCCATCAGCTGCAAACCAGGGTAGGGGGCGTATATGAGTTTTACCGCGGCATTGCGAAGCGTATTGTGCGTGCCGATCGGTGCGAAGGAATCGGTAAAGATTGAAAAGTTATCAAACTTCAGATCCTGATAGGAAAAATCTCCTTGGAGTTTCACTTTTTGTGTGATATCCCAATACGGTATAAAACTGCCCCCGGTGTTAAGGCTGAAGCTAGCGGTAAGCATTTGCAGTGCAGCGGTCTCGCGCCAACCGCTCACCGATAATCCAACCCGGTCGGTGAGTTGCCAGCTATAGATTAGGCGGGCATTAAATCCGTTAAAGTCACGTACGGGGAAACTTGCATTGGTACGCTCTACCCATCCGCCCGTTCCGTAAAGATTCGATTTAGCGGTTACGGCCCAGTTGATTTTTGCCAATGCCTCTTTCTGATGATAGCTATTGTCTGTTAATGAACCATCGGCTGCCAGGACACGAACCGGAAAATCACCGATGGTGCCGCGAAACAGCACGCCGATGGTATTTCTGCCCGATGTCACAAAATCGATTCCGCCTTCGAAGCGATCTTCAATACGGTTAAGAAAGCGCAAGTTGGGACTGTTTGAATTGAGATCGTAGCGGGTGTAAGCGCCATTCAAACGCCAGCGTGGATGGAGACTCCAGCTGGCGTTAAAAAACTCGGTTTGCTCGGTTCTCACATTTTTAACACCCGGTTGAAACAAAAACGGCGCCAGTGACTGCACATAACTGGCACCCATATTACCTTCCAGGCGATTGCCAAGAAACCAATGCCAGCTGCCACTGAAATTCTTCAGGTTATTATTCATCTGATCGAATTTCTCAAAGCGGGTATGCGACCAGTTTAAATTCGCATTCAAGCGTTGCCGCCCGACCTCTTTCTCAAACATCACACCGCCGGTAAAACGGTGGGAGATATCAAAAAGGTTACTCGTGCCAAGCAACGGCACAGGATTCATGCCATCACGTATACGTAACATATTGTCGTCCGCGGTGAAGCCATAGCTGCCGAAAGGTTGTATCAGCTTACCAAATGCAGCGGCCCATGCGGTGTGGCTGCACAGCAGCAATACCATCCCCGCAGCCGTGAGCGCCTGCAGCCGGGTGGTTCGTGAGAAGCAGATTGCGATAGGCGTAATGGACTGAGTGATACGAGTAAATGTAACTTCCATGAATTGATGGTTCATTAACTTGAGATTCTCAGAGTTTCCAGTGGACAAAAATCAATGCGTTTGACACAACCTAACCTTCCCATAGCATGTTCTCATAAAATTATTTCTAACAACACTTTTTCGATAAGAAAAAACACTTCTTCGCTTCGCTACCGTCCCTTATTCGATATTTTTAACAAATTGGGTTAGAATTTCTTACAGCTAACGGGTGCGAACGGGTAATACACGCTACTAGGCTGATTATGTTGATGTGTAAACTGGATTGAATAGAGAACTCATTTTCGAAAAGCAATTGAATTGTCGATTTGTCCATAAAATACATATAAGCATAAAGCACGTTGTTATTGACAGCACTATGAAATAGATCAGCTAATCACCGTCTATTTCCATGATGCATAGCTCAATTCTTCCGTCACAATAGCATTGTCGAAATTGACAGAGTTCTATTTTCAAAGACACAATCCGCTATACTTAAAACTTATCATTATTTTATTGGTTAAATTATGAGTGAATATCTTTTTACTTCTGAGTCTGTTTCTGAAGGACACCCTGACAAGGTTGCCGATCAGATTTCTGATGCTGTATTGGATGCAATTCTGAGTCAAGATCCTAACGCGCGGGTTGCGTGCGAAACGTTGTGCAGTACCGGGTTGATTGTATTATCAGGCGAGATAACAACCCATGCATCGGTCGATTACAATATCATTGCGCGTGAAACGGTTAAAAATATCGGTTATACCAGTTCAAATATCGGCTTCGATTCGACTACATGCGCTGTATTGACTGCATTCAACAAACAATCGCCGGATATCGCCCAAGGTGTTAATCGTTCCAAAGAGGAAGAAATGGAGCAAGGAGCGGGCGATCAAGGCCTCATGTTTGGTTACGCTTGCGACGAAACACCACAATTAATGCCCATGCCCATTTTTTATGCGCATCGTTTGGTTGAACGGCAAGCCGAATTGAGAAAAAAAGGCCAATTGCCTTGGCTGCGCCCTGATGCCAAATCACAAGTTTCAGTGCGTTATCAGAACGGTAAGCCGCAGCAAATCGAGACAGT
The DNA here is from genome assembly GCF_033063335.1 of Nitrosomonas sp. Is24. Lineage (NCBI taxonomy): Bacteria > Pseudomonadati > Pseudomonadota > Betaproteobacteria > Nitrosomonadales > Nitrosomonadaceae > Nitrosomonas > Nitrosomonas sp. Is24. The sequence goes on from NZ_JAWJZG010000001.1 coordinate 1,410,781, forward strand.
GGTGATTTCCACGCAGCACGATCCGGATATTTCACATTCCGCTTTGAGCGAAGCGGTTATTGAAGAAGTCATTAAACCGGTATTACCTGCTTCGATGATCAGTAACCGTATTCAATATCTGGTGAACCCCACCGGGCGTTTTGTGGTAGGTGGTCCGATGGGTGATTGCGGCTTGACCGGACGTAAGATCATTGTCGATAGCTATGGTGGTGCAGCGCATCATGGCGGCGGTGCTTTTTCCGGCAAAGATCCATCCAAGGTAGATCGATCCGCCACCTATGCTGGACGTTATGTGGCTAAAAATATCGTGGCGGCTGGAATTGCCAGTAGGTGCGAAGTGCAGGTGGCATATGCCATTGGTGTTGCACGACCTGTTTCATTGATGGTCAATACATTCGGTACGGGTAAAATTGCCGATGAAAAAATTGTTCAACTCATCGAAAAGCATTTTGATTTGCGTCCACGCGGTATCATTCATGCGCTTAACTTGTTACGTCCTATCTATGCCAAGACAGCTGCTTATGGGCACTTTGGACGTGAACTTCCTGAGTTTACCTGGGAAGCTACGGATAAGGCCGCGCAATTACGTGCTGATGCCGGTCTCTAAATTTTCTGTAATCTTTGCCGACACTAATAACCTTTAATTGGTTTTCCCCTATGGTGAGGAGCGCTGCAGCGGTTGGTTCCGCGAGGCTCAGCATAGGCGGGTATTTGTCACAACGGCGCTCGTTCATAAATTGAGGAGATGATTATTATGAACGCTGTGCTTAATTCCGATGGTAGTTTCTTTACTGACTATAAGGTTGCTGATATTGCATTGGCAGAATGGGGACGTAAAGAAATCGCGATCGCTGAAACGGAGATGCCGGGTTTAATGGCATTACGTAAGGAATATGCAAACCAAAAGCCACTGGCAGGTGCCAGGGTTGCCGGTTCTTTGCATATGACGATTCAAACGGCGGTATTGATCGAAACACTGGTAGCGCTGGGTGCCGAAGTGCGCTGGGCTTCCTGCAATATATTTTCCACTCAGGATCATGCAGCTGCTGCGATTGCTGCCAGAAATATTCCGGTATTCGCCTATAAGGGCGAGTCGCTTGAAGATTACTGGGAATACGCGCACAAGATTTTTGAATGGACGGCTGCCGGTCAATCGGTCGGCGCCAATATGATTCTGGATGATGGCGGGGATGCGACGTTATTGCTGATTCTGGGTACAAAAGCTGAGAAAAATCCTGCGGTTATTGCGAATCCAGGCAACGAGGAAGAAACCGCATTATTTGCATCGATCAAAAAGAAATTGGCAACCGAACCCAATTGGTACTCAACCAATCTGGCCAGGATACGCGGTGTAACAGAAGAAACCACGACCGGTGTGCATCGTTTATATGAAATGCAGAAAAATGGCGAACTGCCGTTTCCCGCTTTCAACGTGAATGACTCCGTCACAAAATCGAAGTTTGATAATTTGTACGGTTGCAGGGAATCTTTGGTTGATGGTATCAAACGTGCCACGGACGTCATGATTGCCGGCAAAATTGCTGTGGTTTGCGGATATGGTGATGTCGGCAAAGGCTGCGCACAATCATTGCGAGGTTTGGGAGCGACTGTCTGGATCACTGAAATTGATCCGATTTGCGCGCTGCAAGCTGCGATGGAAGGGTATCGCGTAGTAACGATGGACGATGCATGCAGTCAGGCGGATATCTTTGTTACCGCAACCGGTAATCTGCGCGTCATCACGCATGATCACATGCTGAAAATGAAGGATCAGGCGATCATTTGCAATATTGGTCACTTTGATTCGGAAATTGATATCGCATCCATTCAAAAATACCAATGGGAAAATATCAAACCGCAAGTGGATCACGTCATATTCCCTACCGGCCGCCGTATCATCGTGTTGGCACAAGGCAGGCTGGTGAATCTGGGATGTGCGACCGGCCACCCTTCTTTCGTGATGTCCAGCTCGTTTACCAATCAAGTATTGGCGCAAATGGAGCTATGGCAGAACGGTGCAAATTATCAGAAAAATGTTTATGTATTGCCTAAACACTTGGATGAAAAAGTGGCGCGTTTGCACATCGGAAAATTGGGTGTGAAACTCACTGAATTGACCGATGAACAGGCTAACTACCTGGGATTGAGCAAAAACGGTCCATTCAAGCCAGAAATGTACCGGTATTAATCGTCCTTCTTTTTTACTGGAAGAGCTGGCGCATGAATTTGCATCTGCTCTGCTGGTTCTTTCAGTAAGAAAATAATGATTATATCTACGTAGTTACGACAGCAGTCGTGCTAATTCTGTATCCATAGAGCTTGCAAAAATGGAATCACAAAAAAAATTTCCTCCTACTTTCAGCTTTGAACTTTTTCCACCGCAAACTCCCGAAGGTGTTGAGAAACTCCGGTTGACGCGCCAGCAGCTGGCACGATTCAATCCCAAGTTCTTTTCGGTAACCTTTGGTGCGGGAGGTTCGACGCGCGAGCGGACGCTCGAGACCGTGCTGGAAATTCAAGCGGAAGGGCATGTCGTTGCACCGCATCTTTCTTGTATCGGCTCAACGCAACATAACATTCGTGCCATTTTGGAAAAGTATTACGAAGCGCGAATCCGCCATATTGTCGCGTTGCGCGGTGACTTGCCGTCTGGAATGGCGCAAGCCGGCGAGTTTCGTTACGCCAGCGAACTGGTAGCTTTTATCCGGCAGGAATACGGATCTTCTTTCCATATCGAGGTAGCAGCTTACCCGGAATATCATCCACAGGCGCGGTCTGCGCAAGCGGATTTTGATAATTTCAAACGTAAAATTGAAATGGGCGCCAGTTCGGCGATTACGCAATATTTCTATAACGCCGACGCTTATTTTCATTTTGTTGAGTTATGCGAGGCAGCCGGTTTGAATATTCCGGTTGTTCCCGGCATCATGCCGATCAATAAATTTTCACAACTGGTCAGATTCTCGGACACTTGCGGCGCAGAGATTCCACGTTGGATTCGTAAGAAACTCGAAGGTTATGGCGACGACAGTGAATCGATTCACGCTTTTGGATTGGATGTTGTCACTGGTTTATGTGAACAGCTATTGCAAGCCGGTGCACCCGGATTGCACTTTTATACGTTGAACTCCGCCAACTTGACATCCGCTATCTGGCAACGTCTTAATCTTCACGCGCGCTAACAATCAACCCACCGCAGTGCATTGTTTTATCAGCTATTCCACATTAGTAAAACGTCGTACCAACGAAATCATCCGATGCGGTTTCATGGCATAAAAGCCACGAAACCGGAATGATCTTTTTCCTGATTCCCTCAGCCAGTATATAATGCGCATCAATATTCTGATTAAAATAAAAAAGCATGGGGTTTCAAAATGACAAAGAAGAAAGCTGCTTCTGATAAGACTACTGCAGAATTAGAGGGTGCAGATAAGACAGGTCCTGATGTTTCAATCATGGAAGCCTGTATTGCGCATGCCAAAGAAGTCAAGGCTACGCAACTTGAGCTTATTAAGAGCAAGGGTTACGACTTTGCGCCTGAATTCAGGGATATGACAGTTCAACTTTATTTGTTTGGTGTCATGTGGAAGCTCGCGGAAAACTTAGGAAGCGCTGATGATGCGCGTGAATTGGCGTTCGCGGCTCTAGCGGAATTTCTCGTGCAAGAGCGCATGCCCAAGCAGAAAGTGGACAAGCGTATTGAGTTTCTCAGGAAAATGTCCAAAATTGAAGAAGATCACAATGCACTGGCGGTCGCTATCGGTTATGAATCTGAGCCCGGTGATAACAGTCTGGTGGAAGTGTTTGATCATTACGTGGATGATACGCAAGTATCCGGCGCATTCTGGCGCTTGTACGATCGCGGCAGAAAGATTATGTTATACGGTGGTTTGGGAATTGCCTTTTTGGTGATTTGGTTTGTTACCTTATTCATGCCGGGAAATACCACGATTGCGATACTTGCGAGCGGGCTTATTGCTGCGGCAATTTTTGTCATTCCGGTATTTTTAATCGGTATTTTCATCTATCGCACAAAAATCAAGAAAGCGAAGCAAGCGAGCTAGTCCTGCTCGTGGAATCAAGATGTTCTAACTGTTCGGTGTATAGCAATTCACGTAGATTGATCAACCGGCTGCTGGTGTAAAAATGAGTGCTCAGATTATCGATGGAAAGAAATTGGCCGAATTGGTGCGGACTGAATGGAAAGCGCGCGCGGAAAAACTGATTCAACTGGGCATCAAGCCAGGGTTGGCAGTCATTATTGTGGGAGACAATGCGGCATCCAGTCTGTATGTCAGAAATAAAGTTAAAGCTTGCAGCGATATTGGTATTTATTCCGAAGTACATAGTTTTCCGCAGCATGCGGAACAGGATGAAGTATTGAATTGTATTCAGGTACTCAATCAGAATCCGCACATTCATGGCATTCTGGTTCAGCTACCGTTGCCCGCTCATTTTGAGAATAACCGCGTCATCGCATCCATCGCCGTTGAAAAAGATGTCGATGGTTTTCATCTGTATAACGTCGGCGCATTGGTTACCGGCAATACCATTTTTTCTCCTTGCACGCCGTACGGCGTGATGGTAATGCTGGAAAGAAACCGGATTCCGATTGAAGGACAACATGCGGTGGTGATCGGGCGCAGCAACATTGTGGGTAAGCCAATGGCATTCATGTTGCTGGAACAAGGCGCTACGGTGACTATTTGCACTTCAAAAACACGCAATTTGCAGCAATTTACCAAAAATGCGGATATTCTGGTTGTAGCGACCGGGAAGCCGCGTATGGTTACCGCCGGGATGGTAAAACCCGGTGCTGTCGTCATTGATGTCGGTATCAACCGATTGCCGGATGGGAAACTCTGCGGTGATGTCGATTACGACACCGTCAAGGAAGTTGCGGGTTTTATTACACCCGTTCCGGGAGGGGTTGGGCCTATGACCATCACCATGCTGTTGTGCAATACTATTCTGGCGGCGGAACGGGCCCAGACCGGTCTTAAAATCGGGTAAGCAAGTTAATAAACTTAAATGAGCGTGTGTGCATATGGAACAGCAACCGGACATTGATCCGCAGGAAACACAAGAATGGCTGGATGCGCTGGATTCGGTCATCGTCAGTGCAGGCGGCGAACGTGCTCATTTTCTACTGGAAAAACTGATCGAGAAAGCCCGCCGCTCCGGCGCTTATCTGCCTTATAGCGCCACGACCGCGTATATCAATACTATTCCCACAGGTAAGGAAGCACGCTCGCCGGGCGACAATGCCATCGAGCACCGGATTCGCTCGTATGTGCGCTGGAATGCGATGGCGATGGTGTTGCGCGCCAACAAAAATACCAATGTCGGCGGGCACATCGCCAGCTTCGCTTCAGCCGCGACGCTTTACGACGTGGGTTACAATCATTTCTGGCATGCGCCATGTGAAACGCACGGCGGCGATTTAGTCTATGTACAGGGGCATTCTTCTCCAGGCGCTTATGCCTATGCATTTTTATCCGGCGAATTGAGCCAAGAGCAACTGGATAATTTCCGCCAGGAAACGGGCGGTAATGGTTTGTCTTCGTATCCGCACCCATGGCTGATGCCTAATTTCTGGCAGTTTCCCACGGTTTCGATGGGACTTGGCCCGTTGATGGCGATTTACCAGGCGCGCTTTATGAAATACTTGGGCAGCCGCGGATTGGTCAATACCGACGGCCGTAAAATCTGGGCTTTCATGGGCGACGGCGAGATGGATGAGCCCGAGTCGCTCGGTGCTATTCCATTGGCGTCGCGCGAAAAATTGGATAATCTGATTTTTGTTGTTAATTGTAATTTGCAGCGTTTGGACGGTCCGGTGCGCGGCAACGGCAAAGTCATTCAAGAATTGGAAGGCGCTTTTCGCGGTGCCGGCTGGAATGTCATCAAAGTGATCTGGGGTTCGTATTGGGATCCGTTATTAGCTAAAGATACCAAAGGATTATTGCAGAAACGCATGATGGAATGCGTCGATGGCGAGTACCAGAACTTCAAAGCCAGAGACGGTGCGTATGTGCGCGAACACTTTTTCGGCAAATACCCGGAGCTGCTGGAGATGGTCGCTACGATGTCGGACGACGATATCTGGCGGTTAAACCGCGGCGGGCACGACCCTCATAAAGTCTACGCGGCGTATGCAGCGGCGGCAAAACATATCGGACAGCCAACGGTGATTCTGGCCAAAACGATCAAAGGGTATGGCATGGGTGAAGCCGGTGAAGCACAAAACATTACCCATCAACAGAAAAAAATGGGAACGACTTCGTTAAAAGCGTTCCGCAATCGCTTTGGTTTGGATATTCCAGACGACAAGATCGACGAAATCCCTTATTTGACGTTTGCCGAGGATTCGCCGGAATTCATCTATATGCGCGAGCGGCGCAAGGCGTTGGGCGGCACCTTTCACCGCCGTAAACCGCGCGCAGAAGCATTGCAGGTACCATCATTGTCCGCTTTTCAAGCACTGCTGAAGGCCAGCGGTGAAGGGCACGAATCGTCGACCACGATGGCGTTTGTGCGGATTCTGAATATTCTGGTGAAAGACAAGCAAATCGGCCGACATATCGTACCGATTGTTGCGGATGAATCGCGTACGTTTGGTATGGAGGGAATGTTCCGGCAATTAGGCATCTGGTCATCGAGCGGTCAATTGTATACACCGCAGGATGCGGATCAGCTGATGTATTACAAGGAAGACAAGCATGGGCAAATTTTGCAGGAAGGTATCTGCGAAGCGGGCGCTATGTCATCCTGGATCGCGGCAGCGACAGCTTATAGCACGCATGGGATCCAAATGATTCCATTTTTTATTTTTTATTCCATGTTCGGGTTTCAGCGTATCGGTGATTTGGCGTGGGCCGCCGGTGACATGCGCTGCCGCGGTTTTTTACTGGGCGGAACGGCAGGGCGCACCACATTGAATGGCGAGGGATTGCAACACGAGGACGGGCACAGTCATGTCGTTGCATCGACGATTCCCAACTGCGTAGCGTATGATCCGGCATTTGCGTACGAATTGGCGGTCATCATTCAGGACGGATTGCGCCGCATGTATCAAGAGCAGGAGGATATTTATTATTACATCACGGTGATGAATGAAAACTACACTCACCCTGAGATGCCGGTTGGTGCTGAAAAAGATATTTTGAAAGGCATGTATTTATTCTGTGAAGCGGATGCGGATGCGGATGCGGATGCTGAAGCACCGTGTGTGCAACTGCTCGGCGCCGGAACCATCCTGCGTGAGGTGATTGCCGCCGCAGAAATACTAAAACAAGACTATGCTGTGCATGCCGATGTCTGGAGTGTAACCAGTTTCAATGAGTTAAGACGCGAGGCTTTGGCTGTCACCCGCTGGAATATGCTGCATCCGCAACAACCGGCAAAAGAATCGCATGTGGAAAATTGTCTTAATGGCAGAAAAGGCCCCGTAGTGGCCGCGACGGATTATATGAAAATCTATGCGGATCAGATTCGTGAATTTGTGCCGGGCAGGTATCGCGTGTTAGGAACCGATGGCTTCGGCCGTTCCGATACGCGTCAGAAACTGCGCCATTTCTTCGAGGTCGACCGGTTCTATATTACCGTGGCGGCACTCAAGGCATTATCGGAAGAAGGAAAGATCACCCAGCAGCAAGTCACTCAAGCCATTGAGAAGTATGGTATCGATCCGGAAAAATCCAATCCGGCGGCCAGTTGACCGGTGATGGATCAACAACAATGAATGTGCGTCATTGCATTCTCCCATTCGAAGGCGTGTGAGGAAAGCGTGTGGCTGAATTAAAAAAAGTGCTCATTCCGGATATCGGTGACTTTAAAGAAGTGCCGGTTATTGAAGTGCTGGTCAAAACGGGCGATATGGTGAAGGCCGAAGATTCGCTGATTACGCTCGAATCCGACAAAGCGACGATTGAAATTCCAGCGCCTTATTCCGGTTTGGTGAAGGAAATATTGGTCAAAGCGGGTGACAAAGTATCGCAAGGTAGCACCGTGTTGACCCTGGAAGTTTCTGATAACAACCGCGTGGAAGCGCTTCCTGAAGTTTCCGTGGCTGCCGCTGTTCAAAAAGAAACCGCACCGCAACCGCAGCAGGACGCTAAGCCGGTTGTTAACCAACCGCAGAATCTGCCACAAACTGTATCCACGGTCAGCAATGCTCCATCCAAAGCGCATGCCAGTCCGTCGATCCGCCGCTTTGCGCGGGAACTCGGCGTCAATCTCGATTTGATTACCGGCAGCGGCCCCAAACATCGCATTCTCAAAGAAGATGTGCAGGCTTATGTGAAAGCCGAATTGTCAAGATCCCGTGGCACCGGGACGGGTGCGGCATTGAATTTGCTGCCTTGGCCGCAGGTGAATTTTGCCAAGTTTGGCGCGGTTGAATTAAAACCGTTAACGCGCATTAAACAAATTTCCGGCGCGAATTTACACCGCAACTGGGTGATGATTCCGCACGTCACGCAGTTTGACGAAGCGGATATCACCGATTTAGAAGCATTGCGGAAAGAATCCAACGATAGCGGTAAAGAAAATAGAGTCAAACTGACCTTATTGGCTTTCTTGATGAAAGCGTTAATCGCACCTTTGAAGAAATTTCCCGAATTCAATGCATCGCTGGATAACGATAGCAATGGTGAAGCCAATTTAATCGTCAAGCATTATTACCACCTTGGCTTTGCCGTGGATACCGCCAATGGATTGGTGGTGCCGGTCATAAAGGATGTCGATCAGAAGGGGATCATCACTATTGCCGAAGAATTGGCGAGATTGTCTGCACTGGCACGCGAAGGCAAGTTAAAACCCACTGACATGCAAGGTGCGAGCTTTACCATTTCCAGCCTGGGTGGTATTGGCGGAACAGCTTTTACACCCATCATCAACGCACCGGAAGTGGCCATTTTGGGTATTTCCAAGGCCAGTATCAAACCGGTTTTTCGTGACCACCAATTTGTGCCACGCCTCATGCTGCCTTTGTCGCTTTCCTATGACCATCGTGTCATCGATGGTGCAACGGCGGCCCGTTTTACGACGCATCTGTCGGAAGTATTGACGGATATGCGCTTGGCGTTGCTATGATCCGCATCGTTCATTTCTTTATTCACAACTATGGCTGTTACCGATAAGTTTCCACTGATTGGCATTTATGGCGGGACATTTGATCCTATCCACTATGGACATTTACGCGTTGCTGAAGAACTGCTGGATATCGCCGGTTTAAGGCGCATGATCTTTGTTCCCTCGGGTGCTCCCCGGTTACGCGCTGCGCCCACGGCATCGAGAGGGCATCGCACAGCCATGGTGCGGCTGGCCATTCAGGATAACAACCGGTTTTCGCTCGATGAACGGGAAATCAACCGGCCCGGAATCAGCACAACGGTGCAATCGTTACAGGAGTACCGGCGCGAGCTGGGAGATAACACCGCGCTTTGCTTTGTATTGGGCATCGATGCATTTGCTAAGATCAATCAATGGTCTGAATGGCATGAGTTATTCGATTTGTGTCATTTCATCGTGGTTACCCGGCCAGGCTTTGTTTCCATCAATGCAGGCCAGAATTTGCCCGACGAGGTGCGGAAAATATTATCTTCCCGCTGTGTCACCGATGTCAGTGAGCTCGAATTGCAATCCGGCGGTTTTATTTATATGGCGCAAACATCGTTGCTGGAAATATCGGCTTCACAAATTCGACAGTTGATCAGCGCTGGGAAAAGCATACGCTATCTGCTGCCCGAGAGTGTCGCTGAGTATATTAAATTCAATCGTTTATACACTGAGAACCTATGAATTCAGAAAAACTGGTACCTGTCATTGTCGATGCTTTGGAGGAAATTAAAGCGCACGATATTGATGTGATTAATGTGTCCAAAATTACTGCGATGTTTGGATATATCATTATCGCCAGTGCCGACTCAACCCGTCAGACCAAAGCGCTGGCCAATAATGTGCAAGAAAAAGTTAAAACCGCCGGGGGAAAGGTTTACAGCATGGAAGGGGAGCAGACAGGGGAATGGTTGCTAGTTGATTTGGGTGATGTGATTGTGCATATCATGCTGCCAGCTGTACGCGAGTATTACAATCTGAAAGCGCTATGGTCGGAGCGGAATTAGCACGCTAAAGTACGATCAACTGATTTCTTTGGGTCATGAAATTTTTTATACTCGCGGTTGGAAACAAAATGCCGGATTGGGTAGAAGCTGGTTATGCCGAATATACCAAGCGCTTATCCCATGAAATTAACATTAATTTAATCGAGATTAAACCGGAAAAGCGGGTTGGCGGAAAACCGGTCGAGCAGCTTCTGCAAGCGGAAGCTCAACGGATTCGTGCCGTTTTACCGCCGAATTGCCACATTGTGGCACTTGATGAGCGGGGCCAGCAATGGACAACGGTGCAATTCGCGGATGTGATCAACACATGGATGGCAGCGGGCGAAGCTATTGCATTCGTTATTGGCGGTGCTGATGGACTGCATGGTGATATCAAGCGAACCGCGCATGAACTGATGGCATTGTCGAAGCTTACGTTACCGCATGGTTTGGTTCGTGTGCTGCTGGCGGAACAGATCTATCGTGCAGTGTCGATTAACAAAAACCACCCTTATCATCGCGCTTGAACAGGATCACGGAAATGTGAAGCGCGCCCCGTGGTGATTAGGTTTTAAAATACAATGAATGAAATGATCAAATCCCGATTGAAAGTGATGATTGACTGTAATGCTCTCTGAGAATCAAATATATCTTGCATCAAGAAGCCCCAGAAGACGTGAATTGTTAAGGCAGATTGGGGTGAAATTCAACTTGCTGATGATGCGTGAAACACTAGGGCGTGCGATCGATATCGATGAACAGCCGCTTACGGGCGAGGCTCCGTCAGAGTATATCTACCGGGTGGTCCGGGCCAAAGCGAACGCCGGCTGGAAACGGATAATGCAACGCCACTTGCCGGTTTTGCCGGTGTTGGTGGCGGATACCATTGTGACGATAGATGGATGCATTCTCGGGAAACCGCGAGACAATGCACATGCCGAAGAAATGCTAAAAATCTTGTCAGGCCGCACGCATCAGGTTCTGACAGTGATCGGTGTTGGCGTGAAGGATGACGTGCAAATGCGGTTGTCGATATCAACGGTACGATTTCGTGAAATCAGCGAACGTGAGATTCGTAGTTATTTAGTGAATAATAATTCGCTGGATAAAGCAGGCGCATATGCCATTCAAGGCATGGCGGCCGCTTTCATTGTCGAGATGTCCGGCAGCTATAGCGGCATTATGGGGTTGCCGCTCTATGAAACAGCGCAGTTGCTGGCAGAAACCGGTATAGAAATTTTCCAATAAGATTATGGTAGCGCGCTCTTAAGTCTGATTTATCGCTACATCCAATTTCTGATTTGTTTGAGAACCAATTGTATTGAATATGAGCAATGAGATTCTTGTTAATATCACGCCGCAAGAAACCCGGGTAGCAATATTAGAGCAGGGTGTTACGCAAGAACTTCACATTGAACGGACGAGCGGCCGGGGCATTGTCGGGAATATCTATAACGGCCGTGTCAGCCGTGTTTTGCCGGGGATGCAATCGGCTTTTGTCGATATTGGTCTGGACCGTGCTGCTTTCTTGCATGTGGCGGATATCCGCGACTCCAATCCGGAGGGCGATACGGCCAAACCTATTGAGAAACTGTTATATGAAGGGAATAGCATCCTGGTGCAGGTGATCAAGGACGCGATTGGCACCAAAGGTGCACGGTTGTCCACGCAAATAAGTCTGGCGGGCCGTTTGCTGGTATACCTGCCGCAAGAATCGCATATCGGTATTTCTCAGCGTATTGAAGACGATAGCGAACGTGAGTTGTTGCGGGAAAGGTTACAGCAGATTTTGCCGGCAGAAGAAAAAGGCGGATATATTATTCGCACCATGGCGGAAACCGCTGACGAGGCCAATTTGCGTGCCGATCTGGAATATCTGCACCGCTTATGGCGCGACATTCAACAGAAATCAGTGACGATTGCGGCGCCTGTTTTACTTTATCAGGATCTGGATCTCAGCCATCGGGTATTGCGCGATTTCGTGGATGAAGATTCCACCCGGATTCTCGTGGATTCGCGGGAGAATTATCAACGGCTGGTTCGCTTCGCGCACAATTACATGACTTACATTGCTGAACGCATTGTGTTGTACACGGGAGATCGCCCGTTATTCGATTTGTATGGTGTGGAAGAAGAAATCGAAAAGTCATTGGCCAAACGTGTCAATTTAAAGTCCGGCGGGTATCTGATCATCGATCAAACCGAAGCACTGACCACGATGGACGTCAATACCGGTGGATTCATCGGTGTGCGTAATTTCGACGACACTATTTTCAAAACCAACCTGGAAGCCGCTCAGGTTATTGCCAGGCAACTGCGTCTGCGTAATCTCGGTGGCATTATCATTATCGATTTCATCGATATGGATTCCGAGGAACATAAGCAGGCGGTTTTAGCGGAATTCAACAAAGCACTGTCCAAGGATCGCACGCGCATAACCGTCAATGGATTCAGTGCGCTGGGGTTGGTTGAAATGACACGTAAGCGAACCCGGGAAAGTCTTGCACACGTGCTATGCGAAACCTGCCCGACTTGTCAGGGGCGGGGGGAAATCAGAACCGCGCAAACCATTTGTTACGAAATATTGCGCGAATTGCTGCGCGAAGCCAGGCAGTTTGAAGCCAATGAATTTCGCATTCTGGCATCGCAGCAAGTAATCGATCTTTTTTTAGATGAAGAATCGCAAAGCTTAGCCCAACTGGGTGATTTCATTGCAAAACCGATCAGCTTGCAGGTTGAAGAGTCGTATACGCAAGAGCAGTATGATGTGATCTTGATGTAACGTAATGCGGTTTTTAGCATTACTTTGCAGCTTCGTTTCAGTATCAAGGGCCGGTTCAATCTGCGGCTATTCTTTTATTATTAAAATTTTTCAATAACTTGTGGTCTGGTCTGCATATCAAGCGGATACTTAGAACGATATAAGTAAAATGAGGTGTCGATCACCCCTATTTTGCCTATATCGATTTCTTATCACTATTCCTACCTCTGTTTTTTGTAACTATCCATCAGCTGTTCAGCAACCGCTCTCTTTTTTGGTCTGTTCTTCTCTTTGAAAATAAGCTTTACTGAATTTTAATTGATTTAATTTTTTAGTGTCGTTTAGTTATATGAATTTATTGATTAAATTCTTAGAATAAAACTATTCTACCTGATTTCTTTAGGAATTAAATTAGAAATAATCTAAGGTTTTTGCTTATTTTATGTAAGTAATTTACCTAATCTAGGTAAGTTTTTTGTCTTTAAAAATGCAATCAATTTGCCTGTTAATGGTAATAATTTTTTCTGATTAGATTGGCATTTTTGCCCATTAAATAATAATGGTTTTACTAATATACAACGCAATCCCGGCGCGATACGATTTACCTAAGCTTATTTTTTGAAGAATCGCCATCTCGAGAGCTGAGATAAAGAAGTTTTGTGATCTTGGAAGTATACGTTGCAGAAAAATGACGGATTGCAGAATACCGGTTTATTTCAACGATGAAAAATTCTTCAACAAGCTTTTTGACTATAAAGATTAAATTTATATTAAGTTGAACAGAAAGGTTTTATAAAGTTTATCACTAACAGTTTACGAGAGAGAGGTATTTTTATGGCAACACGGTCTGATGATGAATCGCTAGTCTCGCAGCAAAAGAAAGTAGAGGCTGCTAAGAAAGAGGGGTCGGCTGCTTTTCAGTCGCAGTATTTTTTTCGTGATACTGCAGCGGGTTTAATTACTGGAGCGATGGCGATTCCATTAACGATTGGTATTGCGATTATGTCGAACTATCCAATCAAAGTAGGCTTGGCTACAGTAGCTTTTGCTTCCTTGATTGGATGGATAAATGCCTGGTTCAAGCCGGGCAATTTTATTGGATCACCGGGTATTGCGGCCGGGTTGGCTCCAGTGTTGGCGATGGGTGTGGCTGCTTTTGGTATTCAGAATATGGCATTTTGTATCTGTATGACCGCCATTATGCAGGCCATTATTTGGAAGTTTAATTGGCAACGTTATTTGCTTGTTGCGGTTCCGGTATATCTGGTTGAAGGATTGCTGGCTGGTGTTGGATTAAAGATTTTGTTGAAATTCTCAGAATTTACCTACGAAATACCTGCGGAATTGGTGACGGAAGATTTCTGGAATGAAGCGCGTATTCAGATGGCGGCTATTTCAGCGGGTGGTCTTGGTCTATTTTTACTCTTATTTGCTAAGTTCAAAGATACACAACCGGCAGTTCCATATTTCGCGATCATTGTCGGCGGCGTGATCCTGGCGCAGTTTATGACTGTCCCTATGATTTCTGTAGAAGATATTGAGCTGCAATTGAAATTGCCATTACCGAGTGAAGATACGACAATTTTGATGTTGGCGTACATGATATTTTTCTGCGCCATGCTGGCGATTGTGGATGTGATTGAACAGGTGATGAGTAATGCGGCAATTGAGAAAATTGATCCGTTAAAACGTAAAACCAATAGTAATAATAGTTTGCTTGCAATCTGGATTGCTAATTTAGGCTCGAGCTTCTTCGGTGGTATGACCAACTTGGATGGTCTAGCTAAAAGCACGACCAATAAACTTGCTGGCGCGATGACTAAATTCTCGGTCTTGATTATTGGTTCCGTGGTGTGCTTCTTTACGTTTAATACACATTATCTTGATTATTTGCCCAAATTCGCTTTGGCGGCCATCATGTTATTTACCGGTTATAAGATGATTGCCGGGTTGGTACACGTTACACATTATGGTCCTTATGCGCTGATATTGGCATTCTTAACAGCGGGCTTAGTCTATAAAGTAGGTATTTTTGAGGGCTTGTTAGTTGCAATGGTGATCCATGGTGTAGTGCACTATTTGGTATATACCAAACATGAGAATATGCCTGGAAAATCAGTTGTTAAACGTTATTTTGACAATCTAAGAAAAGATAATAGTAATTTGCAGTAAGCATGTTGAATAGTATGGCTTTTCGTAAACTGTTAGTGATTTGCAAGCAAAAGAATCAAAGTATTACCGTAAAACGTATCGAATACATTGAGGAGAATTAGTCATGTTTAAAAAATTATTAGTATCTGTAATTAAACAGTATTTTGTTTATTTGAAAAAAATGCACAGCAATAATCTGCAAGACAAATTGCCGTCGCATAATTTGTCGTAATCCAATGGTGTTTAAGAACTAAAAGTATTACTACTTGGTTAACAAACCCAACAGGAATTCATTAAGAGAATAGTGTATGTACAAAAGAATAATGGTGGCAGTCGACGGTAGCGAGATAGCTCAGCAAGCGTTAGCGGAAGCAATAAACATAGCTAACACTTATAACGCAACTTTATGCATTGTTCATAGCATCGGCAGTGAAAATGAGGCCGATAAAAGTCGAGGCAATGAAATTCTTGAGAAAGCTAAATCCGATACTAATGTTTTAAGTGTCGAAACCCGTCTCATCAATGCCGAAGCTGAATATGGATTAAATGGTATCGCAGATGCTATTGCTGCCGCTGTTTATGATTGGAAAGCGGATTTGATCGTAGTGGGAACATCCAATCGTCGTGGATTGGAACGTTTCTACGTAGGTTCCGTTGCTGAGCAATTGGTTGCAAAAGTTGATTCTTCAATATTATTGGTGCGCTCAAAATAAAACGGGAAATTAAATCTGTTTATTTAAGGGTAATAAGTAACGTGCCTAACAAGAGTCAATACGTAAGCACAAAATTTTATAAACAATTATTTTTAATACCAAGGAAATTATCATGTCAACAAAACAAATATTTACTATTGCAATTATTGCTATAGGAGCTAGCTTGTTATCGATGTTTGAACTAACCCAGTATATCTTTAACTGGATTATTACCGATGGTCAGTTGGGATTGGCGTTTTTTGTTGCTTATATCGTGATCGCTTTAAAATTTGGTAAGTCAACAAGCAAAAAGAAATACGTAAATGGATATGAAGCGTCTTTGAACAGAAATTAAGTTTTTTAGTTTACTAATTATTTTAATTTTTGGATTTTCAATTTACATTTTGATTTAAGCAATATATTTGCCTCATCTTTAAATATTTACAATCCCTATTTATTGTAAATGGACCGCTTAACCCAAGCATTCAATGAAAAATTTTTCTTAAGAATGTCACAATGATCCTGGAGATCATGGGCGTGTTGAATTGGGTTCTATATTTAATTTTTGCAGTTATTTTTTCTTTATTCTGTTTTGAGATATGTACTAGAAATTCTCAAAAAATGAATCATCGCCCTTCAAGAAACATCAGACTTCAGCTTTAAGAAATTGAAAACCCCGCTGTAATCAGCGGGGTCTTTTTTTGAACTATACGAGTTGATAATTTCAACTTGATTATTGGTTTTATTTCGACATTCTTTCACTGCTGCTTGTAACAGAACGATCAGATGAATTTCTCAATGATTTATTTTTACCGTAGGGTTTTTTGAGGATAGTTGGTATTTTAAGCGCCCAAAATTCTTCGCGAAAATGCTTCACAGCACTCGAATTGTTATTGTTGCTGAGAGATCCAGCGTGTAGCGTAGCGAATCAAATCGGCGCCATCTTTCAGGTTTAATTTTGACCGGATATTAAAGCGGTGCGTGTCGATGGTTTTAATGCTGCGGCACAGCATTTGAGAGATTTCGTGACTATTATGTCCTTGCCCGATTAAGTGTAAAACTTCAAGTTCACTGGATGTCAGTGCATTTATTAGATGTTCAGGTTCCGAGCTTTTCATAACCATTCGTTTTAAAAGCTTTTTGTGCATCTGCTTGCTGAGATAAACATTACCTTTTAGAACCTCACGGATAGCTTCAAGCAGTACTTCACCAGGTTCATGTTTCATGACATAACCCAGTGCGCCCGAGCGCAATGCGCGTTCAGCATAAACCGATTCATCATGCATGGAGATAAAAAGTACCGGTAAATCCGGAACCGCTGCATGTATACTCTTGATGACTTCAAGTCCCGATACCGTTTTGAGTGTTACATCCAATAAAATAATATCAATCGAATTATTTTTCTTGAGTATTTCCATTGCTTCAGCGCCATCACCCGCTTCAGCAAAAACTTCCATATCCGGTTCCATATTGATGAGCATTGCAAGGCCATGCCGTAACATGGCGTGATCATCAACTAGCATTACTTTTGCTTTCATTGTCGATATTTTTAGTTAATTGTGTTTTTAAACGAACTTCTGTGCCGCCTTCTTTGCGGGCTAAAATTTCCATCTTTGCGCCCAATTGCTTCGCGCGGTATTGCATAATTTTAATGCCCATTCCCGGTGTCGATGGATGATTGATATCCATTCCAGTAAAACCACATCCATCATCGCAGATTGATAAGCGAAGCGTATTTTCATCGGATGTTAAGGTAATGGTTATATGCTGCGCTTTACCATGCCGGATGGCATTATTAACAGCTTCTTGCGTAATCCGGTACAAATTGAGTGCTACACTATTGTCATTGATTATACTAATGTTATGCCACGAGAAATTACAGTCGATATTATACGTTGTTGAGATTCTGGTGGCCAAGGTTTGTAACGCTTGAATCAAGCCATTGGCTTCCAATTCGAATGGCAGTAATCCCTGCGCAAGCTGCTTGATGTGAATTACAGCAGTCTGTGTTTGTGAAGCAATCGAGGCTGCCAATGTGGTCAAATTTTCATTTCCGATCGTTGAAGCGGAAATTTTCTTTTCGAGTACCCTCGCTTGATAACCAATTGCAGCGATCTGTTGACCGACATTATCGTGTAATTCCTGTCCGATCGTATGTGCTTGCTCTTCGGCCACGGAGACCAATGCTTGCTCTAACCGCCTGAGCTCAAGCCAGCTTCCTAAATCATTGGCAATCGCATTAACAAGCTTCTGTTCTTCCGGCACGCGAAATGGTTTGTTTTTAGAGTAAAAAATAATTAAATGCCCGCATTCTTTTCCATTAACGCAAATTTTCGATTGCAAAGCAGATTTATTGTCATAAATTTTATGACTAGATTCAAAGTTAGAGTGGTTAGTATCAATTTTGCTCACGGTGTGAGGTTGGTTGCTGACATTGGAATTCTCACTGAAAGAAGTAAAATATTTGCCATTGATATCGATTACAGCAGTCGCAATTTCCGGATACTGCAAAGCCGGTATCAAATATTTGAATATACTGAAGCAAACATCTTCTAACGAAAGCTCCATTCCTATACTGCGGCGGATTTCATACAGGCATGTGATTTCTTTAAGACGTGCATGCAATAACTCGTCAATTTGTTTGCGTTCAAGCCATAGCGCTAAATCACTCGTAATTGCATTAATCAGTCTTTGTTCTTCTATTACTAAAAAAGGTTTGTCTTTAGGGTAATAAACGCTTAACTGGCCACAAGCTTTACCATTAATGCAGATTTCTGATGTCAGTTCATGTGTAAAGTCCCTCGTCTGAGGTACGGAAGAAATGTGTTTTCCATCGAGATTGATTGTGATTGAAGTATATTCAGGGTGTTGCATGGCGGGTATTAAAAACTTAATAATATTTTGACAGACTGCTTCTATCGATAATTCCAGTCCGATACTGCGGCGGATTTCATATAGGCAAGTGATTTCTTTAAGGCGTTCCCGCAATTCACTTTCTTTGCGGCTTAATTCAATGGAAAATTGCTCGGCTGTTTCTTTAGCTTTCCTTGCTTCTTTTTCCGATTTGATGAGTTTGCGTACAAACCAGTTTAATAACAATATCTCGGCAATAATCAGTGCTGCAAGATAAATACTGATATCTTGCAGCTTTTCAGTAACCGGTTTAAATAATTCTTCCTCATCCAGCTTGAGAATCATGCTAAGACCAATGGAATCCAAGGAAGCATAGGTTTCTATCACAGGTACTTGACGATAATCCTTAGTGGCGGCAACCCCGCTTTTCCTGTAAACCGTCAGGAATTTGGATGGTCCACTTTCACTCGGAAGTAGATGCTTGAATTGGACGCCGTTAATCTGGCTAATCAGACAAGCCATTTCATGTTTTCCTTCTTCCGGTTTTGCGCATAAAACGAACTCACCAGTTTCGCCGATCGATCTTATCCCTATGAACCGGCTCGTGAGCTGCGGTAATTTGACTTGCGTAGTGATACTGCCAATGCGTTGTTTGTCTTGATCGAGCACATCATTTGTGGTGTGAAGAAAAAGTTGCTTGTCCCATATGAGGAATGTGTCTTTGTTTAACCGGAGCGCTTCTTTACTTTTGGAGAACTCACCTACTTGTGACAGTGTTTTACCGCGTATATCACGAACGATGGCTGCCGAGAAGCCCGCTTCAGGCAGCGAATTAACATTCCGCATCAGATCATGTAATGCATTGAGATTGCCAGGTTCGGCGGTGAGTTGTTGCATCGATTGAACAATAAAAGGGCGCAGCGATAGTGCTCGAGCATCTGCCAAACCTTTTTCAATTTGGGATTCCAGCAAAAATGACTTCCCTTGCAAGGCAACAGCCAATCCTCTACCCAGCACCGACTCGATTTCCTGCCGCATGGCAGTGTACACGGTAATGCCTGTAGTCAGCGTAAGTCCCAGCAATAATAAGCCACCTATAATGCTGATTTTGCGATCATCGCGTGTAAAAAACAAAACACTCTCCTTAATTATAATTCCCGGATCACAGATTCAATAAAGTATATTAGAAATGAAGATTTCTGATTAAAATTTCGCCGATCACGTTTGATGTGTTTGATAAAGTCATCAAGAATCGCACAATACTTCACCGAATGATCTGCGGTGCCATAGCTATCCTCAATGCGTTATAATCAGCAGTCTATTCCATTGATCGATAAAATAATGCTACAAGGTATCAATCTCGCATGTGTTCGCGGTGATCGCGAGCTTTTTAGAGATGTCAATTTTTCACTTGAAGCGGGTGGCTTGATGCAAGTGCGTGGCCCGAATGGGAGTGGCAAGACCAGTTTGTTACGCATGCTGTGCGGACTGTCCAATCCCGCCGCCGGTGAGACTCGCTGGAATGGCACTTCGATTCGCGTGCTGGATGGTGAGTATTATGGCGCGATGACTTATATCGGTCATTTAAGCGGCACGAAAGATGATTTAACGGTGATTGAGAATTTACGCATTTCAAGTGCGCTAGCGGGTTTTGACATCGGTGCCGATCAGGCGAAAGAAGCACTCGGTCATATCGGCTTACGGGGCAGGGAAGTATTGCCAGTCAAGGTGTTATCGCAAGGTCAGCGGCGCCGTGTTGCGCTGGCTCGTTTGCTGGTATGTAAAACTTCCTTGTGGATTCTGGATGAACCCTTGGTCGCATTGGATGTGGCAGCAGTTAAATTGATTCAGGAGTTGCTCGAGCAACATTTGCGGGAAGGTGGCATGGTAGTCATGACGACGCACCAAGAAATTGATATTACAGCAACATCAACTACACAGCTGCATCTGGCTTGATATGTTTATGTGGATAATTAAACGTGATCTTTTGCTGGCGGTACGGCGTCAAGCGGATGTGCTGACTACGCTGTTTTTTTTCATTATTGTGGTGAGCCTGTTTCCGCTCAGCGTCGGGCCGGAAATGAATATGCTCCGCACCATGGCGCCAGGTGTAGTATGGGTTGCGGCATTATTGGCTTCCATGTTGTCGCTGGGTCGCATGTTCTCTAATGATTATTTGGATGGCACATTGGAGCAAATGCTGCTGTCGCCGCAATCGTTATCGCTTTTGGTGCTGGGGAAAGCTTCTGCGCATTGGCTGGTGACCGGTGTGCCGCTGGTATTGATGGCGCCGGTTCTGGGTATTCAATATGACTTACCGGGGGAAGCGTTGCTGGTTTTAACGGCGGCTTTATTACTGGGTACTCCGGTGTTGAGTTTAATAGGCGCTATTGGTGCGGCACTGACTTTAGGGTTGCGCGGTGGTGGTGTATTGGTTTCGTTACTGGTGCTGCCACTCTATATTCCTGTGCTGATTTTTGGCGCGGGTGCGGTGGAAGCGAATATGTCCGGAATGGAATTTGATGCGCACTTGTCCTTGATCGGTGCATTTCTTTTAGTATCTGGTGTTTTCGCACCCTGGGCAGCTGCTTCAGCCTTGCGTGTTTCACTGGAGTAGAACAACGCTGGTAATATTGAAGTTGATTTAACTTTCAGATGATAATTTCAGTAAGTTTTTGCATTATCTGTATAAATTTTTCTGCAAGATCACTCGAGATATCGAAATCACTTCTGGAAAGTCAATTCTGGATTTTGTCATTTTAGTATCGATTTGGTATAGAATTGGCGGCTAAAAATTTAGGGCTGAATCGGAACTGAAATTTAACGTGAAGAATTATAAAATTTAAATATGGCTATTAATTGGTTCAAATATTCTTCTCCAGCCAGTTTTTATTCACTGGCGGGGAAAATGATTCCGATATTTGTTGTTGCTGCGATAGCACTTTTAGGCGCGGGACTTTATGTTGGTTTTTTTGTTGCGCCTACGGATTTCCAGCAAGGTGAAGCCTACCGGATTATTTTCATTCATGTTCCCGCAGCGTGGATGTCGATGTTTCTGTATGTCGTAATGGCGTTCTGGGCGGGTATTGGTTTGGCGTTTAATACCAGGCTTTCCTCCATGTTTGCAACAGCCATTGCTCCAACCGGTGCGATGTTTACCTTTATAGCGCTGTGGACGGGTGCATTATGGGGCAAGCCGATGTGGGGGACCTGGTGGGTATGGGATGCCCGGTTGACTTCCGAATTAATTCTGTTTTTTCTTTATATCGGTTTTATGTCATTGCAAGCAGCCATTGATGACCCGCGCCGCGCAGATAAAGCAGGTGCGATCATTGCGCTGGTTGGCGTGGTTAACGTTCCGATCATTTATTTCTCAGTGCAATGGTGGAATACCTTGCATCAAGGCGCATCCGTCAGTGTCAATCAAGCGCCTGCGATGGCGAGCACCATGCTGACAGGCATGTTGATTATGGTATTTGCAAGCTGGATGTATTCCATTGCAGTGATATTGAAGCGCACGCGTGTGATCATTCTGGAACGCGAGAGCCATACAGCATGGGTGGCTGAGCTACATAAGAACGGAGCGATATGATGATTTGGTCAAGCTGGTCGGAGTTTTTTTCAATGGGTGGGTATGGACTCTATGTGTGGGGTTCATACGTTGTGACACTGATTTGTATCGTAGGAGAGATTTTATTAATTTCCAGACGCCACCGAACTTTGGAAAAACAATACAGTCTCATTTACGGCATCAATAAAGAAGAGATAAAAAATGAAACCACGTCATAAAAAACTTGTAGTTATAGTATCCGGAGTGGCGGCATTAGGCGTTGCCGCTACACTCGTATTAAATGCATTTCAAAGTAATCTGGTTTTCTTCTTCAGTCCATCGCAAGTCGTTGCAAAAGAAGCGCCGATTGGAAAAAGTTTTCGGATTGGCGGACTAGTTGAAGAAGGTAGTGTTAAACGTGATGATAGAACTACGACAGTTCGTTTTTCGGTAACGGATACTGCGCAAGCAATACCGGTTGAATATACCGGCATACTGCCCGATTTATTCAGAGAAGGTAAAGGGGTCGTTGCGCAAGGAAAAATATCCTCGGACGGTATTTTTATGGCGGATGAAGTGCTGGCTAAGCACGATGAAAACTATATGCCGCCTGAAGCAGCCGAAGCTTTGGAACAAGCTGCAAAAGCACAGAAGGCATCCTTGATACAGTAAAATTTTTCCCGGTTTTACTCATGCAGCCTGAGCGTATCATTTCCAAATTCTTAATAACCATTCATTTGTAAGAAAAAATCATGATCCCAGAAATTGGTAATTTTTCTTTAATTCTTGCTCTATTACTAGCCATTATCCAAGGAACGCTACCGATTATCGGCGCGGCTCGAGGTATTCCCTCGTGGATTGCACTCGCAAGACCGGTGGTACAAGGACAATTCGTATTTGTGCTGATTGCATTCTTATGTTTGGCATACTCCTTTATTAGCAGTGATTTCTCAGTCATGAATGTGGCTAAGAACTCAAATACAGAACTGCCCTTTCATTTCCGCTTGGCAGCAACCTGGGGCTCGCATGAAGGTTCTTTATTATTATGGGTTTTGATGCTGGCCGGTTGGTCTGTTGCAGTTAGTGTCTTTAGCAAGCAATTACCGGATGATATCGTTGCCCGGGTTCTTGGGGTTTTAGGGCTGGTCAGTATCGGTTTTCTGGTATTTATGCTGTTCACCTCTAACCCATTTGATCGCTTGTTGCCTGCCGCATTTGAAGGGAGCGATTTAAATCCATTGCTGCAGGACGCCGGTATGGTGATACATCCACCGATGCTGTACATGGGGTATGTTGGATTTTCTGTCGCTTTTGCTTTTGCTATTGCAGCATTGTTAAGTGGAAGATTGGATGCAACTTGGGCGCGTTGGTCGCGTCCTTGGACGATTGTCGCATGGGTGTTTTTGACCTGTGGAATCATGCTCGGTAGCTGGTGGGCTTATTATGAATTGGGCTGGGGCGGTTGGTGGTTCTGGGATCCGGTTGAAAATGCGTCATTTATGCCGTGGCTGGTTGGTACAGCTCTGGTTCACTCGCTGGCGGTTACGGAGAAACGCGGTAGCTTCAAAAGCTGGACTGTTTTACTGGCGATTTGCGCGTTTGCTTTAAGTTTATTAGGAACATTCCTGGTACGCTCAGGAGTTTTAACTTCGGTGCATGCCTTCGCGACAGATCCTTCACGCGGGGTATTTATTCTGGCTTTCTTGTTTATCGTCATCAGCAGCTCGCTGGTATTGTTTGCATGGCGGGCGCCGAAAGTTGGCTTGGGTGGAAAATTCGATTTACTCTCGCGTGAATCCATGCTGTTAGCAAACAATATCTTGTTATTGGTTGCAGCGGCAAGTGTTTTGCTGGGAACGCTTTATCCATTGATTATCGATGCATTAGGGCTGGGTAAATTGTCGGTAGGTCCTCCTTATTTTGAGGCGATTTTTGTGCCTGTGATGGCCCCAGCAATTTTCTTGATCGGTGTTGGCCCTATTTCACGCTGGAAACAAATGAGCTTGCCATCATTGGCAATTCGTTTGCGCTGGGCGTTTGCCATAAGTGTGGTTTCTGCTTTGATCGCGCCATACTATATGGGTGAATGGAGACCAATGATTAGCTTCGGTTTATTACTGGCCTTCTGGATCATAGTCTGTGCATTCGTTAATTTGAAACACCGTATCAGTAATAGCGGTGAAGGCAATTTATTCACCAAATTAGCCAGACAATCGAGAAGTTATTACGGTATGCACTGCGCACATATTGGTGTCGCTGTATTCATTATTGGTGTTACTTTGGTGAATGGTTACGAAACCGAGAAAGATGTGCGTATGGAGATTGGCAGCAAAGTAACGGTCGGTGGCTATACTTTTCAGTTTAACGGCACCCGTAATGATGTAGGACCAAATTATAAAGCTGTGATCGGTGATATTGCTGTCATTAAGGATGAGCAATTTGTTCGTAATATGTATCCGGAAAAGCGTACTTATAACGCATCCGGTATGGCGATGACGGAAGCAGCAATCGATACCGGCTTTTTACGCGATCTTTATGTAGCCTTAGGTGAACCATTGACCAATGGCGCCTGGGTGGTTCGCGTTTATCATAAACCTTTTGTCGATTGGATTTGGTTAGGGTGTCTATTAATGGCTATCGGCGGTATTACCTCAATCACTGATCGCCGCTATCGCCTGAAAATTACGAAGAAAGGCGCTGTCAAAGCTGAAGAAAAAGAGCCTGAAAGTTCAGTGGCGGAATCTCCAGTGGCTGTTGCGCCATCCGTGAATAAAGTTGAATTGGCAACGGAAACAACCAAAGTATGATGCGCTATTTACTTCCATTATTTGCTTTCATGGTGCTGGCAGCATTCTTGCTGGTCGGTTTGACATTGAATCCACGGCAAGTGCCTTCGCCGCTGATAGACAAGCCAGCACCGAAGTTTCAGTTAAATAATTTGCATCAGCCCGATCAGATCATGTCGTCAGACGAGAATCTGGGTAAGGTTTGGATGCTCAATGTATGGGCATCGTGGTGCGTTGCGTGTCGTGACGAACATCCTCTGTTAGTGCAGCTGGCAAGAACCGGGATTGTTCCAATCTATGGCCTCAATTACAAAGATGAACGTAATACGGCTTTGCAATGGCTAAAACGCTATGGTGATCCTTACGCCATTAGTATCGTTGATCCTGACGGTAAGGTTGGAATCGATTACGGTGTTTATGGTGTTCCTGAGACTTATGTGATTGATAAGAAAGGTATCATACGACATAAACAAATCGGACCTGTCACGGTGGATTCGCTTGAAAAAACCATTATTCCACTCATCAAAGAACTGCAGCAACAAGCATAAGCAGACTGTACGAATCTCATAATTAAAGGTTGGTTTTGTCATGGTACGTCAATTTAATGGTGTAATGAAAGCCGCAGCGCTTATTTTTCTTCTATTTCTGCTTATTCCATTAACTGGGTGGTCAAAAGAAGCAATACCTGTCGCGGAAAATCCTGAGGTCGAAAAAAGGATGCTGCTGCTGACGGAAAATTTACGTTGCTTGGTTTGTCAAAATGAAACCATTGCTGACTCTCGTGCGGATTTTTCAAACGATATCAGACGTGAAATTCGTGAGCAGATAAAAGCAAATAAAACCGATCCGGAAATTATCCAATTTCTGGTAGATCGATACGGAGATTTTGTTCTTTATGATCCCCCCATCAAACCTACCACATTCTTGCTATGGTTTGGTCCTGTTATTTTGTTCGTAATTGGATTGGGTTCACTGATTGTTTATTTAAGACGCCGACGTGTACAAATAGAAGATGTGTCGCTTTCGCAAGCACAGCTCGAAGAAGCGGAAGCGTTACTGAATGAAGATAAAAAAGGTAAAAACGTATGACGGCTTTTTGGGTTATTTCTGGGGTTTTTATTGTTACCGCACTGTTGTTCATTATCCCAACGTTGCTGCGAAGCAGGGACAATCAGCTTAAAAATTTAGAGCATGATGCTGTCAACATTACCGTGTACCGCGATCAAATTGCCGAGCTTGATCGCGACTTGGAAAACGATATTCTCAGCCGGGAACAGTACGACAGAAGTAAGCAAGAGCTGCAACAGCGGATGCTGCAAGATGTGACTGAGCGCGATAAGCCGGTGATAGGGAAAAATAAGAAAATCCGTAATATCGTGTTGTCGACTTTTATTGCATTGACGCTGCCATTGGCGGCTATCAGTTTGTATCTTGTAATCGGCGATACACGTGGTTTGTTGCCGCAAGCCCAACTTGCCAATGCAACCCAGCAAATGAATCGCGATGGTGGAAACGCTCCGTCAGGTCACGATAATTTCTCATCCGTATTGGATAATTTGATTGCACGGCTGAATAACAATCCGGAAGATATCGAAGGCTGGATTATGCTGGGTCGTACTTATGCGATTATGGGGCGATACGCGGAAGCAGGCAATACCTATGCCAAACTGGTGGAATTGATTCCCGACAGTCCGCAGATATTGAGCGATTATGCCGATGTTCTGGCAATGAAAAATCAAGGCAGTTTATCGGGTAAGCCGGCCGAATTGATTTACGAAGCATTGCGCATTGATCCTAAATATCCTAAAGCACTGGCTTTAGCAGGTACGATTGAATTCGAACAAGAAAGATATACGCAAGCAGCGGAATATTGGGAAAAATTGCTGGAAGGAATTCCTGCGGATTCTCCATTAGCCCAATCAGTGAAGGACAGTATTGCCGAAGCTAAATTACTGGCTTCGGGTGGCAAACCCGCCGCGCCGGAACAACCGGTTAAAGTTGCGGAATCGAAACAAGAAGCCAGCGCACAACCTGTGGAGAAAGCTGTGAGTTCTGATTCGCCTGCGGCAACATCGCTTTCAGTGTCTGGTCAGGTATCGATTAGCAGTGATCTGGCAACGAAAGTTTCGGGCAATGACACTTTATTTATTTACGCTCGGGCCAAATCGGGTCCGAAAATGCCACTGGCCATTTTGCGATTGAAAGCCAGCGATCTTCCGGCGACATTTACACTGACGGACGATATGGCTATGACGCCAACCATGAAAATGTCGAGCTTTCCGGAAGTCGTGATCGAAGCCAGAATTTCGAAATCCGGTCAGGCTTTCACAGCCAGCGGAGATTTGCAAGGGTTCAGCGAACCGGTCAAGCTCGGTCACAATAATATAGCGATCGTGATCAATAAACAGGTGCCATAAAAAATGCTCGCAATCAATCATCCGGTTGAAGATTTTTCCTTACCTTCGACTGATAATGCGGTGTTTTCATTGTCAGCGAATGCGGGCAAGCATCTGATTATTTATTTTTACCCCAAAGACGATACGCCGGGATGCACCTTGGAAGGCCAGGATTTTCGTGATCACTTGCCCGAGTTTACCAAGGAAAATTGCATCGTTGTAGGTGTTTCACGCGACAATCTCAAATCACATCAGTGTTTCAAGGAAAAAATGCAATTTCCTTTTGAATTGCTGAGCGATGAAGATGAAAAGATCTGCAATCTTTTTGGCGTCATGAAAATGAAAAATATGTATGGCAAACAAGTTCGCGGCATTGAACGCAGTACATTTGTCATTGATGTGCAAGGGATTTTAAGAAAGGAATGGCGCGGTGTGAAAGTGCCGGGCCACGTTCAAGAAGTTCTGAATTTTGTTACTACACTCAATCAATAGCTTTCCTGGTTAGTAATAGAAGATATCATTACTGTTTCTTTCTCTTCTTTTTTCAGACCTGCGTAGTTGTTCTGCATCACAGAGTAGTTATATGATTTGCCTGAATCATATTTTATGTAAATGGCACAACATAAATGACTTACTTATTCAATAATCCGGCGCAGTTTGCTGACGAACTGGTCGAAGGCTTTGCCGCCGCGCACCGGAATACAATACAACGTGTCAATGGCGGTGTAATTCGCCGGCACAAAACCAAGCCGGGACAGGTGGTTATGATCATCGGCGGCGGATCGGGTCATTATCCCGCTTTTGGCGGGTTTGTCGGTCAAGGATTGGCGCACGGCGCCGCGCTTGGAAACGTGTTTGCGGCGCCGTCGGCACAGCAAATCTGCCAGGTCGCGCAAGCGGTGGATGCAGGCGGCGGTATTTTGTTTTGCTATGCCAATTACGCGGGTGACGTACTCAACTTCGAACGTGCGCAAGCGCAGCTCCGCACGCAGGGTATCGATGTGCGTTCGGTGGTGGTGACCGACGACATTGCATCGGCTGCGTTCGCTGAGCAACATAAGCGCCGCGGTATTGCCGGTACTTTACCGGTATTCAAAGCCGCCGCTGTTGCCGCCGATGCGGGTAAGCCGCTTGATGAAGTGGCTCGTATTGCCACAGCAGCCAAAGATCGTGTGCGTTCGCTGGGTGTCGCCTTTTCCGGTTGCACGCTGCCAGGCGCTAATAAACCGCTGTTCGAAGTTGCCAGCGGAAAAATGGAAGTCGGTATGGGCATCCATGGCGAGCCCGGTTTGTACCGCGTCGATGCGCCTTCTGCCGATGGTTTGGCGGAAATGCTGGTGAAGAAATTGCTCGCCGAAACTCCACTGTCGATTGGTAGTTTTTCCGGCGCACGTGTAGGGTTGATCCTCAATGGTTTGGGTGCGGTGAAGTACGAAGAATTGTTTGTTATTTACCGTAAAATTGATCAATTGTTATCTAAACACGGACTGATCATCATCGAACCGGTGGTGGATGAACTGATTACCAGCTTTGATATGGCCGGCGTTTCACTGACGTTATTCTGGCTTAACGATGAACTTGAGCAGACTTGGATTGCGGCAGCGGATACACCGGCGTTTCATCGCGGCAATATCGCGCAGGAAGCTCAATCCGAAGAAAATATCGCCGTAGCCGTTCAGTCTGTCCATGATAAGCAACCGCTAAAAACCGGATCGGCTGATTCACGAGCTGCTGCAAAAGTCGTGTTAATCGCACTTGAAGCGGCCCGGGATGCGATTGAGTCGCAACAGGAAGCACTTGGCCGTTTGGATGCCATTGCGGGAGACGGCGATCACGGCATCGGCATGCAGCGCGGACTTACCGCAGCCGTCGAAGCCGCTAGAGCGGCACTGGATGCCCAAGCCGGTGCAGGCACAATGCTGACGGTAGCCGGCGATGCCTGGTCCGACCGGGCAGGGGGCGCATCAGGGATGTTGTGGGGTGTCATTCTACGTAACCTTGGCAATGCTCTTGGCGACGAAGCCAAGCCGGATGCTGCAATGCTTGCAGCAGGTGTAACAACTGCACTGGAAGCAGTCGTCAGTTTGGGTAAAGCGCAATTGAACGATAAAACCTTGGTCGATGTGTTGTATCCATTCTCCGCCGTATTGACTAAAGGCGCTACACAAGGTCTTTCAACCACCGAAGCCTGGACGGCGGCTACGGAAATTGCCGGACAATCTGCCGAAGCAACCAAAAATCTCACCCCAAAAATAGGCCGTGCGCGTCCGCATGCGGAAAAAAGCATCGGCACACCGGATCCGGGTGCTGTTTCAATGGCGTTGATTGCTGGTGCGACAGATAAAATCATTAGAAGGTATTGCCCTTAATCATTCGTTCAAGTATCGGCTTGCCTACGTGGTAAATGGGAAGTGCGTGCTGCGCTATGACAATGAAGCCGGAAAAGGCGATCACCGTCATTGGGATGATCATGAAATCAAATACGAATTTACTACCCCGGAGCAATTACTGGCCGATTTTCAACAAGATATTGAGAGGTGGAATCATGAAAACAGTTGTTCTTGATGTACGCAATCCTAAGGAAGCAATGACCGGTTTCTCGCGTGCCTGGCATTTGGATCAACCACAGGAAACAGATCATATCAGCTTCGCGTCGCCCGAATTATTGTGGAAAGTGTTGACCGCGAAACGCTGGGAACTCCTGAAAGTGCTTTGCGGCGCGGGCCCCATATGCATTCGCGAAGCCGCGCGGCGAGTGTCGCGCGATGTCAAAGCCGTTCACGGTGACGTGACGGCGTTGCTGGGAGTGGGATTGCTTAATCGTACTGAGAGTGGTGCGATTGAATTTCCTTATGAGGCGATTAAAGTGGAGTTTTTGTTGCAAGCGGCTTAACGGGGATGTTGGAGTTCCTAGCATCACTCCAATCTACAGAACTTTCCACCATATGATCATTGATAAAACAGGACAATAAGAAATGCTAAAAATACCTAAGAAAGTGACAGATCGTATCTCCTCAAATCTCAAAACCTACCAAAATGTTGCAAACTCACATAAAAGTAAGGATGTATCAGAAGCCGATACAGTTACTCTTGTAAAAGATATCCTTGCTTATTGTTTTGGATTTGACAAATACCAAGAGCTAACCAGTGAGCAGCAAATTCGTGGGACATTTTGTGACCTAGCCGTCAAAATTGATAGCAAAATAAAATATCTTATTGAAGTTAAAGCAGCGGGAGTTAATCTTAATGACTCGCACCTTAGGCAAGCAATTAATTATGGTGCAAATCAGGGTATCGAATGGGTTGTTCTTACCAACGCGGTTGAATGGCGGCTATATCGAATAAAATTTGGTCAGCCTGTTGATTATGAAGAAGTATCATCATTCAATTTGCTTGAAATTAATCCAAAGAAAGAAGACGACATAAAAAAAGTATTTTTATTATGTAGAGAGGGGATTAGTTCGGATGCAATGGATACTTTTCATCAGCATTCGCAAATTCTCAATAAATTCACTATTGCGCAAATCCTGCTTACAGAGTCAGTTGTTTCAACAGTAAAACGGGAGATTCGAAAATTATTCCCTGAATTAAAAGTTGATTCTGAGCAAATTGCTGATATTTTAAATAATGATATTCTGAAGCGGGAAGTGATCGAAGGGGATAAGGTTAAAGAAACTCAACAAAAAATAAGAAAAATCACTGCAAAATTAGCTAAACAGATTGAAAAGAAAACTGACAAACCCAATAATCCCGAATCGCCTGTAATTGAATAATTGTTTATGCAGCGATCAGCTCCACCCTATTATTACAATAAAAATCTTCTGCACGAAAAGAAATCATTAGAGCGGATTGGTGCGCCTTCTGGCGTCGGCGCACTCTACCCTAGGTTTATAGTTGATTATTGCTTGATCAGGGTAAGTTTTTTTGCCCCGGAAAAAGTTGATGCGGAGGTATTCACTTGTTCAATTGTCAGCGTGTTGCCAATTTGTTGTGTTCTGACAGTCGCTCCTGCCGAACTTATTTCCGTGCCGTAAGAATAGGTCAGCGAGCTTTGTGTTTCAAAATTGCTGCCTTCTCTTGAAAAACCTGAACTGATGATACTGTTGTTAACTGCAGGGCCAGTTTGCCAGCTGTATGAAGTGACCCCCGCCGGACAGCCGGTTCCGCTGGACGTAATGGTCAGTATGTAAGTACGGCGGCCATCTGCTCCGATCGACGGGGCTTCTAGCGAGAAAAAGCAAGGAAGTGCTGCGGCTGGTGCACCTGATACGATGCCAGCATAGGTGCCGGGCAAGAAATTCATCGTGCTGACGGAAGTCGGAGCGACAGGGCCGGTCGATGGCGTCGCAGAAATTAGTTTTGCTCCGAACGATCCATCGGCTAACGTACTGAAATCCATCTCTACATCGTAGTAAACGGTGGTTCCCGCGGATTGCACCGGAATGTTTGTCGCACGAATCAATCGGCCGGCGCCGGAGAGCACTGATTCTGCAAAATCGACCGTTAAGTTTGTTCCGGGTATTTCTTCAGGACCTGCATGGGCTTTCGATATAGCCGCGGAAAGTATCAATGCCAATATGACGGATGAGTAAATTTTATTATTTTTCATTGTTGTCTCACTTCTTATATAAGATAGGGTACGTTATTGTTTTTAATTTAAAATGCCGATACGGGCGATTTAAATATTTCTAATCGTACCATTAATGCACCGCATGAATGTTTAAAACCTGCGAGCGCATTACCGCGTCAACCCCGCATATAACACCGGCAGTTTCTCCGGCAATCGTTCCACATGATCCACCACCAAGTAATTGCGTTCACCAAAAATACGCGAAACGTATTGATCCGCGCGCGGATCCAGGCTCATACAGTAGGTGAGGATGCCCGAGCGGCCGGCTTCTTCCACGGCTTTCTTGGTGTCGTGGCGCAGGTATTGCGGATCGCGCACGTCGACGTCGGCCGGTTCGCCGTCGGTGATGACGAGCAGCAGTTTTTTCGCCGATTTTTGCAATTTCAGGTAATGCGTCGCGTGGCGCATCGCGGCGCCCATGCGGGTTGAAAGTTGTCCTGTCATGCCAGCGAGCCGCGCTTTGGGAGTTTCGTCGTAGGGTTGATCGAAATCCTTGAAACGGAAATACTCGACGTCGTGCCGCCCATCCGAACAGAAGCCGTGGATGGCAAATGGGTCACCGATTTTATTGATGGCGTTGGCGAGCAATACCGTCGCTTGGCGCGTCAGGTCGAGCACCGAGTAGTCGTGTCCGGCAACTTTCTCGTTGGTCGATTCGGACAAATCGAGCAATACCAGTACCGAGATATCGCGCACTTTGCGCACCGAACGCATCATGATGCGCGGATCGGGCTGCATGCCCATGCGGATATCGATCATCGAGCGGATCGCGGCGTTAATGTCGATTTCGTCGCCGTCTTCCAGTTTGCGGATGCGGCGCGTGCCTTGCGGTTGCATGGCATCCAACAGGAATTTCATGCGCGCGATTTCGCGCTTGTATTGATTGGCGATATCGTCGATGCATTGCATGTCACCCATTTTGGCGCGTTTCTCCTGCACCGTGGCCCAATCCGGGCGTTCCAATTGAATCTGGTAATCCCATTCGGAATAGTGATAGGGCGCCGACACCGGTTCCTTGCCTTCCATATCGTTATACGATACGCCCATGTCTTCGTACGGGAAAAATTCTGTGCCCATGACCCAGATTTCCTCTGCGTCGTCACCGGCGGTTTCCACGTCGAGCTCGTTGGCGAATTCCATCACGTTAACGTATTTCCGCACTTGTTTCGGCGCATCGTATCCGGCGGATAGCGACTTGTTGAAGTCGAATTCTTCGAATTCCCAGAAATACCGGTTGTCGTCGCGGTACGGCGCGGTGAGCACATCGGTGCGCGGGTTGTACGGAATTTTTTTGTCCATGAAACTGTGTGCGAGCTGCACACCGATATCCCAAGACGTCTTGTGGCTATCAAGCTGGTCTTTCGCGGCTTTAAACAGTTTGCGTCCTTCTACGATCCACGGGTCCTTGTCTTTATAATCCGGATCAAGCAGGGCGCGTGCCAGACGATTCAGATAATCGCCCATGGTGGCGTTCATGTCCGGGTTTGCGTTGTGCAACAATGACCAGGTTTTGCGCAGCCCTGGAAAACGGCGGATCGATAATTCTTCGATGCGTGCATCCTCGATAACGGAAATCACCGCCATTTGCAGCGGATTCAAGCTTTCCGCGGAAATCGGTTGTTTGGTTTCGACCAAATGCGCGGCGGCGTGTGCGGCAGCGGCGCGGTAGACTTCGGTCGCCGAAACATCGCCGAACGCATCGTAAGCATCGGGCAGATGGATGAAATAGTGCTCGATGAATGGTTTGTAGCCTTCGCGTGTTTCAAAGTCACCGGAAGTCGGTTTCATGAAGAAATCACGCGCCCACAACGCGCGTAAATACATATTGATACGCCGTTGCACATCAACGAACAGCGTGCCTTTACGTTCTTTTTGCAATACCGCAAGCGATTCCTTCGATTCCAGTCCGAAATAACGAATTTGCTCTTCGTAATCGGTGCGATGCGCGTGCGCACCCCACATAGCCCAGCGGCGCAGGCCGCCGAGGGTCAGCTGGCCGAATAGAATATCCAGTTTGCTGAGCATGGGACGCATGCCGCGCGGCGCTTGGGCGATCAACGTATTCAGGAATTGCAAGTAATTCTGGAACAACTGTGTATCGCCCAACCGTTTGGCAGCAGTCGGGGCAGTGGCTAACACCAATTCGATAACAGAGGCAGAAGTTCTTGAGGCAAGGGAAAGTACAGTGGTCGCCAGATCACTGATAATATCTTCACCGATTTCTTTAGCGACTAATGGCGTTTCGTCGATCCAGCAATCCACTAAACTGCGCCCGCGCCCTAATCCACGAATCGCGGATGCGCCTTTCAGATAGTTATCCAGCCCGCGCGCTGAAAAAGTTTTAGTCGCTTCAGGCCAAGCATGATGGAGCAGCTCAATCGATTCCGGCTCCAGATCCTCGAGCAATTCTTTGTAATCGTCCAGATTGATACTCATGGCAGCACCTATTTACGTTTCAGAACAATCAACCTATTTGCGAGTAGCAGCTTTTAATTAAAGAACGTGCTAACCGCTGCATCCAGTGCATCGCGCATATCCGGATCGTCGGTGATCGGACGCACTAGAGCTACGCGGCAAGCCGCATGCGCGTCGACTTTCTTGGCGATCAGGCTGCCGGCATAAATCAACATCCGTGTTGAAATCCCTTCATCTAATCCATGTCCCTTGAGGTTACGCGCGCGTTCCGCGATCGATACCAGTTTTTCGGCAATATCGACTGACACACCGGATTCGTGCGCAACAATTTCGCTTTCGATGTCATGACTTGGGTAGTTGAAATCAAGCGCGCCAAACCGTTGTTTGGTCGATTGCTTCAAATCTTTCATCAAGCTCTGATAGCCGGGATTGTACGAAATGACAATCTGGAAATCCGCATGCGCCTGAATCAGCTCACCTTTTTTCTCCAGCGGCAATACACGACGATTGTCGGTTAGCGGATGAATCACCACGGTGGTGTCCTGACGTGCTTCCACAACTTCATCCAAATAGCAGATCGCGCCATAACGTGCGGCGACTGCTAGTGGACCATCTTGCCAGCGCGTGCCGTTGGCATCGAGCAAGAAGCGGCCCACCAGATCGGATGCAGTCATGTCTTCGTTACACGCAACGGTGATCAGCGGTTTTTTCAGTTTCCACGCCATGTACTCGACGAAGCGCGTTTTACCGCAACCGGTCGGGCCTTTCAGCATCATCGGCATACGTACCGAATAGGCGGCTTCATAGAGTTTTACTTCATCCGCAACGGAATGGTAATAAGGTTCTTTTTTAATACGATACTGGTCGATGATATCGCTCATGACAAACTCCTGTGAGAACTATCGTTATCGAAAATTTGCACAATAAATTCCGGTGAAAAAAAACCCCCTGCCCTAATTAAGGGTGAAGGGGGTCTTGCGGGTTCGAACCCCGTGTTACTTAAACAGTCTTGCCGCGGTATATCACCATGGCTGTGCCTTGGGACTGGTTAAAATTGTTGTAACCAATCAAACGGACATGATTGTTCGGATTCGCTTTGTGACAAGCGGCGGCTTCTGCTAGAACGCGTTCTACATCCGTTTCACCGAACATAGGCAGTTTCCACATATACCAGTAGGAATCCATAACATACTCAGGTTCGGTATGTTCGATCGCTGGGTTCCAGCCTTTGCTGATTAAATATTCCACTTGTTTCTTGATATCCTTGTCGGCCATTGCAGGCAGATAAGAAAATGTTTCAAATTTACGGCTTGCTGGGTCACTAACACGTGATTTGTAATCGATTACTTCGCTCATTATTTTTCCTTAACTTTAGTGAGATGAAGGAGAAAAGCAGTGCTTAATTATCAGCCTTTCTCCTTTGGCCATGTATTGCTTACTTGTGTGCGATGTCCAGTTTATCAACGGTATCAAACTCGAACTTGATCTCTTTCCATGTTTCCATGGCGATTTTAAGTTCTGGACTGCTTTTCGCTGCCTTGGTCAAGATCGCTTTGCCTTCTTTCTCAATTTCAATACCTTGGTTACGCGCTTCAACGCAAGCTTCCAGTGCCACACGGTTAGCGGCGGCGCCAGCAGCATTACCCCATGGATGACCTAAGGTGCCACCACCGAATTGCAAGCAAGCATCATCACCGAAGATTGAAACCAGTGCTGGCATGTGCCAAACGTGAATACCACCGGAAGCTACTGGGAATACGCCTGGCATGGAGCCCCAGTCTTGGTCGAAGAACAAGCCGCGGCTGCGGTCTTCTTTGATGAATTCATCGCGCATGGTGTCGATCCAACCCAATGTTGCTGCACGATCGCCTTCCAGTTTACCAACCACGGTACCGGAGTGCAGGTGATCGCCACCCGATAAACGCAGTACTTTGGTTAAAACGCGGAAATGAATACCATGGTGCGGGTTGCGGTCGAGCACAGCATGCATTGCACGATGGATGTGCAACAGCATTCCGTTATTGCGGCACCAGTTAGCCAGTCCTGTGTTGGCTGTTAAACCACCGGTCAAGTAGTCATGCATAATGATTGGCGCGCCCAATTCTTTGGCGAACTCTGCACGTTTGTACATTTCTTCAGGAGTTGGTGCTGTCACGTTCAGGTAGTGACCTTTACGTTCTCCGGTTTCACGTTCGGCTTTTTGGCAAGCTTCCACCACGAATTCGAAACGATCGCGCCAGCGCATAAACGGTTGACTGTTAACGTTTTCATCGTCCTTGGTCAGATCCAAACCACCGCGCAGACATTCGTATACAGCACGGCCATAATTTTTAGCAGACAGACCTAATTTAGGCTTAATGGTGCAACCTAACAGCGCACGGCCATATTTGTTCAAACGATCGCGTTCTACTTGAATACCGGCTGGAGGTCCGCCGCATGTTTTGACGTAAGCGATTGGGAAACGGACATCTTCCAAACGCAGTGCACGCAATGCTTTGAAACCAAACACGTTACCAACCAGTGAGGTCAATACGTTAACGACAGAGCCTTCTTCAAAAAGATCGATCGGGTAAGCTACGAATGCATAGAAGCAGGTGTCATCGCCAGGTACGTCTTCAATCTTATAAGCACGTCCTTTGTAGTAATCCAGATCGGTCAGCAGATCGGTCCATACTGTGGTCCAGGTACCTGTTGAAGATTCTGCCGCTACAGCTGCAGCAACTTCTTCACGTGGCACGCCGGGTTGTGGTGTAATCTTGAAACATGCCAACAGATCGGTATCCAGTGGCGTGTAATCAGGGGTCCAGTAAGTTTGTCGGTATTCTTTTACACCAGCGTTATATATTTTTACGGCCATAATTTTCTCCAGTTAAATTCCACTCAACTCCGGCCAACAGTACAGACAGAAACGAGAGGAGATTGCGTTACAAACAACAAACATGACTACTCAAATCTATGGAACGCACTATAGCGCTATTTATCCATAAGAACAAATCAGTAATTTTGATGTTTATAATAAGGTTATACTTATAATAAACTTACTGAATTGATATATGCTTCATCTTACATTGCGACAACTAAAAGTATTTGAATCGGTTGCCCGGCATTTGAGTTATTCGCGCGCCGCCGATGAGCTTCATTTGACTCAACCTGCTGTTTCCATGCAAATTAAACAACTGGAAGATAACATTAGTTTGCCGCTTTTTGAGCACTTGGGTAAACGAATTTATCTGACCGAGGCGGGACACGAGCTATATCAATACAGCCGGGCAATTTCGCAGCAATTGACCGACATGGAAGTGGCGCTGGACGAATTGAAAGGAATGGAGCGAGGTAAGCTAAATATCTCAGTGGTTACCACGGCCAATTATTTCGCGCCGCATTTATTGGCCAAGTTCTGTCAGCGCTTTCGCGGCGTGACCGTCAGTTTAAACGTCTCCAACCGGGAAACCGTGTTAAAGCAATTGACCGATAATTTGATCGACCTCGCGATCATGGGTCAACCGCCCGAAAATCTCGATATCGATAGCGAATCTTTCATGGAGAATCCGCTGGTGGTTGTGGCTCCACCTAATCATCCCTTATGCCAAGAGCACAATATCCCGGTTAAACGCTTAGCCAACGAGACTTTTCTCGTGCGTGAATCGGGCTCGGGAACGCGCAGTGCCATGGAGCGTTTTTTTGCCGCGCATAAAATCAGTATTAATAAAGGGATGGAAACGGATACCACGGAAGCAATCAAACAAGCGGTTCAGGCGGGTATGGGATTGGGTATCATGTCGCAACATACCGCTGAATTGGAACTGGAGACCGGCCGCTTGAAAATTCTTGAGGTGCAAGGTTTTCCGATTATCCGCTATTGGCATGTCGTGAATAGGAAAAATAAGCGCTTATCGAGTGTCGCCAATGCTTTCAGAGAATTTTTATTGAAGGAAGCGGCTAAATTGATGGATGAATCGAAAAATTAATATGGGTGTTGATAAAGGTTGATTTCTGGCTTATTATGCAATGTAAGAATATGATTACATTCTTAGATTGAGATACTAAAATGCCTGATCTTAATCGCTGCAATGAAAAACAATCAGACAACATGAATTCAACTGAATTGAATGTTTATCTGGAATGCGGAGTGGTTGCTCTGTTCATTTTATTGATCGATCTTGCTACGCCGCTCGGTATTGCCAACGGTATTTTGTATGTAATTGTTGTACTGATTTCTTTAAGATCTTCCGAAAAACGCTTTACCCTCATCATTGCTCTCATTTGTACATTATTGGTCGGCGTCGGCTATTTAGGCTCCCCATCCAGTGAAATTCCGCTCTATCAAGTTTTTGCCAA
This sequence comes from Nitrosomonas sp. Is24, assembly GCF_033063335.1. Classification (NCBI taxonomy): domain Bacteria; kingdom Pseudomonadati; phylum Pseudomonadota; class Betaproteobacteria; order Nitrosomonadales; family Nitrosomonadaceae; genus Nitrosomonas; species Nitrosomonas sp. Is24. Next base: position 1,449,459 of record NZ_JAWJZG010000001.1, read on the forward strand.
TCGTTTTCTCGCATTATTTGTGATTTGGCTGACCGCAATATTGGCGCTGAAACAGCGGGATAAAACGGCGGCATTGCATCAAGCGCGATTAAAGTATCTGCAATCGGTTAAAGAAATTGAAATGCGGGAAGAAAAGTTAAGAGTGCTGAAAGCGACGATGCGCACGGTACAGGATATCACCGGTAATTTTCTCAATAATTTGCATTTATTTACACTTGAAATCGAAAGAAATAACACATTGACTCCCGAGTCTGCCGCCAAACTAGACGAGCTTATTCACGATACATCGCAACGTTTAATTAAACTGGGTGATTTGGAAGAGGTGCGCGAAAAGAAAATGGCGGGCGATACGATAGGTATTGAATACGAGCATTCTTTAATAAATGAAGCTACAATACGACGCGGCGAATCGAATGAAAATATAACAAAGGAAGAATGATGACGGGGCAAGGATCGGGTGGAAATGTCGTTGCGGCTGTATGCAGCTTTTTTGTACCGGGATTGGGACAATTGGTACAAGGGCGCTTGCTCCCGGCACTGCTGTTTTTCTTGATCACCGCTGCTGGCTATTTTTTCTGGGTACTCATCATTCCAGCCGTCATTGCCGGGATTTTTCACTTGTGGTCTATCATCGATGCTGCGCGTTTTACCGTAACTGCTTAGCACATATATCCTTCTCATTTTCCAGGTTAGCTGTTATAAAATCCCGCTTCATTGCTGTGCAGAGCGTTTACACTTCCATTTGATTCTTAATTCATGTCCACATCAAAACAAACTTCGCATAAAGTTGGCTTTATTTCACTGGGTTGTCCGAAAGCGCTGGTAGATTCCGAACAAATCCTGACGCAGCTGCGCGCCGAAGGTTATGAGATTTCACCATCGTATAACGATGCCGATCTGGTGGTTGTGAATACGTGCGGATTTATCGATAGCGCTGTGGAAGAATCGCTGGATGCTATTGGAGAAGCGTTAGCCGAGAACGGCAAAGTCATCGTCACGGGCTGTTTGGGTGCTAAAGAGGGTGGCGACGTCGTCAAGAAAGCGCACCCGCAAGTATTGGCGGTTACCGGACCGCATGCACTGCCGGAAGTGATGTCGGCCATTCATACGCATTTGCCGCAACCGCATGATCCCTACACCAGCTTGATACCGCCGCAGGGAATCCGGCTGACGCCGCGGCATTACGCGTATGTAAAAATATCGGAAGGCTGCAACCACCGCTGCACATTTTGTATCATTCCTTCGATGCGCGGTGATTTGGTCAGCCGCCCGATTCATGAGGTGATGCAAGAAGCGGAGCATCTGGTGAATGCCGGAGTTAAAGAATTGTTAATCATTTCCCAGGACACCAGCGCGTATGGCGTTGACGTCAAATACCGCAGCGGTTTCTGGCAGGGCAGGCCGGTTAAAACGCGCTTGACCGAATTAGCGCAGGCATTGGGCACATTGGGTGTTTGGGTGCGTTTGCATTATGTCTACCCGTACCCGCATGTCGATGAAGTCATTCCCTTGATGGCGCAAGGCAGCATCCTGCCTTATCTAGATGTACCGTTGCAACATGCCAGTCCGCGCATTTTAAAAGCGATGAAGCGTCCGGCCAACGCCGAGAACAATCTGGCGAGAATTCAGCAATGGCGCCAGGTGTGTCCGGAAATTACATTGCGCAGCACGTTCATCGTCGGTTTTCCGGGGGAAACCGAAGCGGAATTTGAGGAATTATTGGTTTTTCTGCAAGAAGCGCAACTGGATCGCGTTGGGTGTTTTGCTTATTCCGCAGTGGAAGGCGCCGCAGCCAATCAATTGCCGGATGCCGTGCCGGAAGAAATTAAGGAAGACCGCCGCAGGCGCTTTATGGAATTACAGGAAGAAATCAGCCGTCAGCGCTTGGCTGCAAAAGTCGGCCGGAAAATGACTGTGATGGTGGATGAATTGGTGGATAGTCAAGTCATTGCGCGAAGTAGCGCCGATGCACCGGAAATCGACGGGTTGGTGTATGTGGAAGAAGCCGGTGACGTGCAACCGGGTGATTTTATTGCAGTTGAAATTACCGATTCCGATGCACACGATCTATTTGCCGTCGCATCGGATTGATTGTAGTTTACTTCAATAAAAAGACGGCAAAGACATTCCCATCCACAGCATAACCAGAATAATCATCGCAATCCCGATGCCGATGATGCCGATGATCATACCGATCAAAATAGTTAAACCATCCTTATTGAGCAATCCCAGAGACATCACCAATATTCCCCAGCCCGGCGAGAAATTGATCAACGGTATGGGCAATGCAATCGCCAAAGCAAAAACAAACGAAAAGAAGCCGATGATTCTTTCCCAGGTGGGCACACTGATATAGGTAATACGCGGCTGCATGCGATGCTCGATTTTTTTCAGCCAGGGATTCGCTTTAGTGAGAATCTTCTCGAGGGTGATGCGTTTGATGCGTTTTCCTTCCAGCCAAGCAGGCAGCCAAGGGGCTTGCATGCCAAGAATCATTTGCGTCGAGAAAATGAATAACGGGATTGAGAAAACCGTGGTGTAACCAGGCGGAACTGGGATCGGAAGACAAATCGGCACTGCGGCGATCGCCATCAGAATGCCGAATCCGCGTTCATGCAAGGCAGATTTAATTTCACCGACGGATATCAGTTCGTTTTTATTTTCAACGACGACAATAGCCAGGAATTCAGAAGTAGGGCGTTCTTTTTCTTTGACTGTCATAAGTGACTCCCGCTGTCAGATTGTTACCCATAGTATCGGGTAAACAATAAATAAACTAATACTCCGTATTAGAAAGCCAAGTTAGCAAAAGATTCTGTGGTGTAATCGCAACAATGTATCCAGATTGACGCATTCGATCACTCGTAACGCAAGGCATCGACCGGTTTAAGCGAGGCGGCTTTCTTGGCCGGATAAAAGCCAAAAAAGATCCCAACCGCCGAGGAAAATAAGAAAGCCAATCCCACCATGCCAATCGTAATCACGATCAGCATATCGGCAACCCGGCTGACCACCCATGCGCCACCAACACCCACTAATAAACCGATCACACCGCCCATAATACAGATCATCATCGCTTCGAGCAGAAACTGCGTCAGAATCGCCCGTTGATTCGCGCCGATGGCCATGCGGATACCGATTTCCCGTGTGCGCTCGGTGACCGATACCAGCATGATATTCATAATGCCGATGCCACCCACCAATAAAGAAACCGATGCAATAGCGCCCAATACGATGGACATGACTTTGGCAGCATCGGTTGCGACATCGGCAATCGCAGTCAGGTTGCGGACAGTGAAATCGTTTTCCTTGCCTTTGGCGATGCGGTGGCGCTGGCGCAGCAATTGCGTGATTTCAATTTCGGCAATGTCCATATCGCCTGCTGATTTTCCTTGCACCATCATGTAGCGGATCGAGCCGGGAAATTGATTGCCGGTGATTTGCCGCTCGCTGGTGGTAATGGGAATTAAAACGTTGTCATCTTGATCGCGCCCGGTCAGACTTTGCCCTTTTGCCATCAGCACACCCACGACTAGGAAGGGCCGGTTGGTGATGCGTATGGTTTTACCAACCGGATCTTCGTCGCCAAATAAGTTCTTTGCGGTGACGGATCCCAGAACCACCACACGCGCCGCTGAGCGCAGATCCGATTCGGTAAAAATGGTGCCGGATTCTATTTTCCAGTTGCCTACCGCGAAATAATTGGGCGTGGTACCGGTGATGATGGTGCTCCAATTTTTCGCCGCATAATTAAGCTGCACGGTGCCGGTCGTGACCGGTGCGGTTGCGCTGATGGACGATAACTCGGCCACCGCATACGCATCATTGATGGTCAAGGTTCTGACGCTGCCGCTGCCAAAACTGAATCCCCCGGATGATGTGGCGCCGGGCACGACGAGAAATAAGTTACTGCCCATCGCCGCGATGGTTTCATTGATCTTGGTGCGGGCGCCTTGACCAATGGATAACATCAGAACCACGGCGGCAACACCGATGATCATGCCCAGCATGGTTAAACCGGTGCGCAGGCGGTTTTGCCGCAGAGCACGCAGAGCTTCGCCAATAATCGTAAAGAGATTCATTGTGTCACCAGAAAATTACCGTCAGCGGCTTGATTGCCGACGATCTCGCTCGCTTTATTGTGCTGATCCACAATGATATGTCCATCCTTCAAGCGAATGAGGCGTTTCGCATAAGCCGCGATATCATCTTCGTGCGTAACCAGAACAATGGTGATGCCTTGATCGCGGTTCAATTGTTCAAACAACAGCATGATTTCACGGCTGGTCTGGGTATCCAGATTACCGGTGGGTTCATCGGCCAGTATCAGCGGCGGCTCATTGATTAAAGCGCGGCTGATGGCAACCCGTTGCTGCTGACCACCGGAGAGCTGATTCGGCTGATGCATGGCAAAACTTTCCAAACCGGTGCGGCGCAGCAGTTCCAATGCACGCTTACGGCTTTGGGAACGGCCGATACCGGCGTAAAGCAGCGGTGTGGCGACATTATCCAGCGCTGTCATGCGTTTGAGCAGATTAAAACCCTGAAATACGAAACCGATGCTTTGATTGCGGATATGCGCCAGTTCATCGCTGGACAATGCCGCCACATTTTTTCCCGCCAGCCAATACGATCCGCTGGTCGGCGTATCGAGACAGCCCAGGATATTCATCAGTGTGGATTTACCGGAACCGGAATGTCCCATGATGGCGACAAACTCACCTTGGTTGATTGTCAGGTTGACACTGAACAGCACTTGATTGGTGATGGTTTTGCCATCGGCGCCTTGCAGACTATAGCTCTTGCAAAGATCCTCGATCTGAATCAGCGGGTTCACAGTATGAGCGGATTGAATCGACGCCATCAGAAGACTCTGAGCTTAAATTTACTTTCCGATTCTTTCTTATCGACTACTTCACTGATAATCACCTTATCGCCCGCGTTAATCTCGCCGTCGATGATTTCGGTGAAATTACCATCGGAAATTCCAGTCGTGACACTGACCGGTGCTGCTTGATCTTGTGCGAGAAGATACAGCGTCGGCCGATTACCCGGCCGGGCTGCTTTACTGCCTTCGTTGGATTCCAGATCCTTGGGTTGATAGCGCAATGCCGCATTCGGTACGCGCAATACATCATTTTTCTGCATGACAATGAAGTTAATATTGGCCGTCATGCCGGGCAGTAATGCGCCATCGTCGTTATCAACCATGGCGACCACGTTATACGTGACGACGTTTTCCTGAATGGTGGGGTTGAGCCGGATTTGTTTGACTTTACCGACAAATTTGCGCTGCTGAAACGCATCGACGGTGAAGTTGATGAGTTGATCGATATGCAATTGGCCGATGTCGGCTTCCGCGACGCTGATATTCACCTGCATTTGCCGCAGATCTTTGGCGATTTGAAACAACGTCGGCGTCTGGAAATTGGCGGCGACCGTCTGGCCGATATCGACATCCCGGGCAATCACCACGCCGGAAATGGGTGAGCGGATCACGCTGTAGTTGAAATTGGCTTGGTCGCGGTCGACTTGCGCTTTGCTGATGGCAACCTGGGCGCGTGCGGCTTCCGCTTCTTGTTCGGCGATTTCCAATGCTTCCGGTGAAATGAATTCCTTTTCTTTCAACAAGCGCTGGCGCTTCAATTTACTGTCAGCGATTTTTGCTGCGGTTTGCGCGCTGAACAAATTAGCCTTGGATTGCTGCAACTGCGCGCGCAGCAACGCAGGATCGAGCTCGGCCAGCACCTGGCCAATTTCCACGTGATCGTTATAGTCCGCGTGTAATTTGGCCACCGTGCCGGAAACCTGCGTGCCGACGTTGACCAGGACGACCGGCGTTAATGTGCCATTGGCGGAAATGGTTTGCACAATGTCGCCACGTTCAACAACCCGGGTTTTATATTGGCCGGTCTTCGATTCTTTTTTGCCGCCGCTGTACCAATACACCGCCGCGACAGTAATCGCGATGATGACAAAGAGAATTTTTCGGGTGCTGAGAGTGCGCATGCCACGATACTTTTAATAATGGTCAAAGGGATTCAATGATAGCGTTATTGCAGGCTGAAAAACTGTTCCTGACATTTATTTTTCTTTTTCTTCTTCGGCTATCAAAGTTCTGACCTGTTTAAGGCGTGCTTCGATACTGGAAAGTTGATAAAAATTGCCATTATCGTTCTGCAGCGCGGTTTGCAATTGATCAGCCGCAGCCACATAGTGGCCTTTGAGAAAATAAGATTCTGCCAGCGCCCGGTGCTCGAGCATTTTATTACCTGACAACGCGTAGCATTGCGCTTGCAGGCTGTAGAGTTTCGGGTCGGTTTGTATCAATTGCAATTGTTTGCCGATAAATTCCAGCGCCGCGTCGATTTGTTTGTTTTGGATCAGCGCATCGGCGTAGCCGTGAATCAGCGCGCGGTATTGCGGATAAACCTTCAATGCGGTGGTATAGGTGTTGTACGCCTCGGCAGTCTTGCCATTGGCCAGCTTCACGCTGGCTGACAGTGTTTCTATCATGGCCCCGGCAATAATATACTTTTGCTCGACACGCACGGTTCTTCCCAACGGATGATCGGTCAAAGCGGCGGATTGGGAATTGCCGTGCAGCAGTTCGTATAAATGCGTCAGCTCGCTGTCTGCCTGCTGGTATTTTTTATGGCGCAGCAGCGCATGAATATAGCCGTAGCGTTCAACCGCCTCATTGGTATAGCGTTTCTCATCCAGCCGTGTTTTAAACTGCACGACCGCATCATGCGGTTTCCCCTGGAATGCGCGCAGCTTGGCCCGTACCAGCAAAAAGTCCATGCTATCGGGCGCCTGGCGGTAAGGCATTTCGCGCGTGCGGTTCTGAATATCTGCAATCCGCTCGTATGTGATCGGGTGGGTGCGCAGATAAGAAGGTGCACCATTTTCATGAAACCGCCCGGATTTTTGCAAGCGCTCAAAGAAAGTCGTCATGCCCTGCGGATCGAATCCCGCATCCAATAAGATACTTAAACCGATGCGATCGGCTTCCTTTTCATGCTTGCGGGTAAAATCCAGTTTCGACTGAATCATACTGGCCTGCGAAGCTACTAACACAGCCTGGCTGGCTTGCGGGTTATTAGATCGGGAAGCCAAAATCGCCAAGGCCAGCGCCGCGATGGATTTCACCAAATCGTATTTCTGCGAAGCGATCATGCGCGCCAGATGTTTCTGCGTTACATGCGCAATCTCATGCGACATCACCGCAGCCAGCTCGGATTCGCTTTGTGCGGCGACGATCAACCCGCTGTTGAACCCCATGAATCCGCCCGGTAACGCAAACGCATTGATCGACGGATCTTCCACCGCAAAGAATTCAAACGACTGATCCGCATCGGCTTCGTCGGAATTGGCGATCAACCTGTGACCGAGATTACTGAGATAACTGGCGATTTCCGGATCATCCATATAGCTTGGATCGGCGCGAATCTGACGCATGATTTTCAACCCGATCTGCCGCTCCTGATACGGCGTCACAGTCACTTGCGACACATCGCCAAGATTGGGTAACTCATGTGCAAAAGTGTTCGCCGGAAATAGCAGGGATAAAGCGATGATCGAACAGATTAATCTCATGGTTAATGCAAGCAAAAAATTTTACCGGAACCGGTCATTTTCGCATTGGATTGATTGGCTATGCGTTGGTTTCTTGTGAGTGGGAATTTTTCATTAACTGTGTGAAGTACGTTCAAGTGGAAAGTGATGTTAATTCCAGCATGCACGGGGGGTGTCCTAGATTTTGTGTAAACGGTGGTTAATAATGCCGAGGCATTCTTTCGTTAAATTGAATAGTAAACCTGTTTAGTGCCGGTTTCCAATCTCTTAGTGGCATAGACCATTTTTTGGCGATATTGCTGAGAGCCAAATAAAACAATTTGATCACGGCTTCATCGTTGGGAAACGATCCACGGTTTTTGCTGACTTTGCGTAGGCTCATATTGACTGACTCAATCGCATTGGTGGTGTAAATAATGCGCCGTATCTCAGTCGGGTAGTCGAAGAATAGAATGATGCGTTGCCAGTTATTGCGCCAAGATCGGGCGATCGGTGGATAAGCATTGTTCCATTTATCTTCAAAGCCGGCTAACGCGTGCTCAGCCTCATCAATCGTGGCGGCGCTGTAGACCAAACGTAGATCAGCAGCTACTTCCTTGCGTTTATTCCAGCTGACGTAGTTGAGACTATTACGAACCATGTGCACGATACAGAGTTGTACAATGGCATGTGGATAGACGGTTTCAATCGCTTCGGGAAAGCCCTTTAAGCCATCGACACAGGCGATAAAGATATCTTGCACGCCACGATTTTTGAGTTCAGTGACAACGCTGAGCGAGGGTGTAAATAATTTTGTGTAAATGGTCATATTGCAGGAAACTGCTTATATATTTTTGGAGTAAAAATGACCACACCCAAACCCCTGCCGGCCGGCTTAATTGATAGCCTGCTGGCCGATTACAAAAAGCCAGAAGATTTAATCGGTGAGCATGGTCTTCTCAAGCAACTCACCAAAGCGTTGGTTGAACGTGCCTTGCAAGCAGAAATGGCCGATCATCTTGGTCACGATAAGCACGAAACGGTAGTCAATGCCACTGGCAATACCAGAAATGGTAAAAGCCGTAAGACCCTGAAAGGTGAATTCGGTGAGTTACCCATCGAGATCCCCCGTGACCGTGAGGGCAGCTTCGAGCCTCTGATCATTTCCAAGCATCAGACCCGCTGGGCGGGCTTTGATGACAAGATCCTCTCGCTGTATGCCCGTGGCATGACAGTGCGTGAAATCCAACAGCACCTCACTGAAATGTATGGCGCCGAAGTATCGCCTACGCTCATTTCTACGGTCACTGATGGCGTAATGGATGAAGTGAAGCAGTGGCAATCCCGGCCTCTCGATGCGGTGTATCCTGTGATCTATCTCGATTGTATCCATACCAAAGTTCGTGACGCTGGTAGCGTTCGTACCAAAGCGATTTACCTGGCGATCGGCATTAACATGGAGGGCCATAAAGAAATACTGGGCTTATGGATTGCTCAGACCGAGGGTGCCAAGTTCTGGCTCAGCGTTGTCACTGAACTCAAAAATCGTGGCGTGCAAGATATCTTTATCGCCTGTGTCGATGGCTTAAAGGGCTTTCCCGAAGCGATTGAAACCGTCTATCCACATGCCATTGTACAACTCTGTATCGTGCACATGGTTCGTAACAGTCTCAACTACGTCAGCTGGAATAAACGCAAGGAAGTAGCTGCTGATCTACGTTTGGTCTATAGCGCCGCCACGATTGATGAGGCTGAGCACGCGTTAGCCGGCTTTGAAGATAAATGGAACAATGCTTATCCACCGATCGCCCGATCTTGGCGCAATAACTGGCAACGCATCATTCCATTCTTCGACTACCCGACTGAGATACGGCGCATTATTTACACCACCAATGCGATTGAGTCAGTCAATATGAGCCTACGCAAAGTCAGCAAAAACCGTGGATCGTTTCCCAACGATGAAGCCGTGATCAAATTGTTTTATTTGGCTCTCAGCAATATCGCCAAAAAATGGTCTATGCCACTAAGAGATTGGAAACCGGCACTAAACAGGTTTACTATTCAATTTAACGAAAGAATGCCTCGGCATTATTAACCACCGTTTACACAAAATCTAGGACACCCCCCGCTGAGCCAGAACTTGGCACCCTCGGTCTGAGCAATCCATAAGCCCAGTATTTCTTTATGGCCCTCCATGTTAATGCCGATCGCCAGGTAAATCGCTTTGGTACGAACGCTACCAGCGTCACGAACTTTGGTATGGATACAATCGAGATAGATCACAGGATACACCGCATCGAGAGGCCGGGATTGCCACTGCTTCACTTCATCCATTACGCCATCAGTGACCGTAGAAATGAGCGTAGGCGATACTTCGGCGCCATACATTTCAGTGAGGTGCTGTTGGATTTCACGCACTGTCATGCCACGGGCATACAGCGAGAGGATCTTGTCATCAAAGCCCGCCCAGCGGGTCTGATGCTTGGAAATGATCAGAGGCTCGAAGCTGCCCTCACGGTCACGGGGGATCTCGATGGGTAACTCACCGAATTCACCTTTCAGGGTCTTACGGCTTTTACCATTTCTGGTATTGCCAGTGGCATTGACTACCGTTTCGTGCTTATCGTGACCAAGATGATCGGCCATTTCTGCTTGCAAGGCACGTTCAACCAACGCTTTGGTGAGTTGCTTGAGAAGACCATGCTCACCGATTAAATCTTCTGGCTTTTTGTAATCGGCCAGCAGGCTATCAATTAAGCCGGCCGGCAGGGGTTTGGGTGTGGTCATTTTTACTCCAAATATATATAAGCAGTTTCCTGCAATATGACCATTTACACAAAATTATTTACACCCCCTAATCAGAATTCCACAGTTTGTTTTGAATATGCAAATGGTTTTAGTATAAAAGTGCCAGTGTACTTTTCTTTGATTCAAGGACATGAACTCGAAGAAGCTATAAAAAAAACATTCCAACAATTGATTAAATATCATCAAGAACCGAAGTTAAAGGTTGATATCATAGAGAAAGTTATAGGAGACTCTCCAAGTTTTATTCCTAAAACAATCATTAATCTTTTTTCTAAGCTTCAAGATTAGGTAAAACTTCTTTGTAAAATCATCCCAAACCGACTTTCCAGCACTACCTAGCGTTTGTAAAAATCAGCTTTGATTTGAATCCTCGTGGCATTTTCCTAACTCCACCTTCAATAACTTAATTGCTCTCTGCAAGTTTGATACTTGCTGATTATTGATTATTTCAAGCAAGCCAAATTAGCTTCAATTGCCGATGCATAAAGTCTGGAAATCAGTCGCTCGGCTATTGAATTATGAGGAAGGAATCGACCAGACTGAGTAGCTTGATGTAATAGGGTAGTGCCATGCGGTGCCGAAATCGCGCCGGGTGATGCGGATGCCGGGCGGGGATTGGCGTCTTTTGTATTCATTCAGATGAATCAGGCGGATAATTTTGGTGACGTCCGCTTCGCTGTAGTTCATGGCGATGATTTCCTGCGGTGAGCAGTTCTTTTCCACGTAAGCTTCCATGATGGCGTCGAGAATGTCGTACGGCGGCAGGCTGTCCTGGTCGGTTTGGTTGGCGCGAAGCTCGGCGGATGGCGCGCGCGTGATGATACGTTCAGGGATCACGCGGCTAATGCGGTTGCGGTATTCGCACAATTGGTACACCAGCGTTTTGCTGACGTCCTTCAGAACCGCGAAACCGCCTGCCATATCGCCGTACAGCGTGCAGTAACCGACCGCCATTTCGGATTTGTTGCCGGTGGTTAGCACCAGTGAGCCGGTTTGGTTGGATAACGCCATCAGCAAGGTGCCGCGGATGCGCGCTTGCAGATTTTCCGGCATGGTTGTTGTTTCTGCGGCGTCAGGCGATATGCCAAAATCGCTTTCGACAACTGATAAATATTGCTCGAACAATGATTGAATACTGCATTCGTAGTGCTCAACGCCGAGTAATTCAACCATTTCGTTGGCGTCTTCCAGGCTGATGCTGGCGGTGTACTGCGATGGCATCATGACGGTTTTTACCTTGTCCGCGCCCAGCGCATCGACGGCAATCGCCAGCGTCAATGCCGAATCGACACCGCCGGAGAGCCCCAGAATCACCCCGGGGAAGCCATTTTTGCGCACATAATCGCTCACGCCTAAACATAAAGCCTGATAAACGCTGGCGGCCGTTGCCGGTGAAACGGGCAGGTTGCTTTGCAGCGGTTGCTTATCGTGAATGTCGACGATTGCGATGGTTTCAACAAATTCATCCAGTTGATGCGTGAGTTCGCCTTGTCCGTTCATGGCGAACGAAGCGCCGTCATAAACCAATTCATCCTGCCCGCCGACCAGATTGGCATGGATCACCGGAATACCGGTTTGCTTGCTGAAACGGTGTGTCGTTTGGCAGCGCGAAACTTGCTTGTTGATATAAAAAGCCGATGCATTAAGCACCAATAAGATATCGCACGCCGAGCGATCCATCGTATCGATCAAATTACCGAGCCAGAAATCGGCGCAGATTACCAGGCCGAACTGAATGCCGGCCAATTCAAATACACAAGGCTTGGCGCCGGTATCGAAATAGACCGTTTCGTTGAAAGGCTTTGTGCTGAGAATTCGCTTGTGATAAGTGTGCAGGATTTCGCCATCGCGAATCACCGAAGCGGCGTTGTAAAGCTTGCCTTCTTGAACGTGCGGATGGCCTACGATTAGGGTGATGCCATTAATCGCCTTGACCAGTCCGGCCAAGGCAGCGGTACACGATTGGCAAAAAGTTTCACGCAATAGACAATCGCCGGGAGGATAACCGGACAACGCCAGTTCGGGTGTGATGATCAGCTCAGCGCCGGATTGCTTGGCGTGTTCCGCTGCGGCGAGAATTTTGGCGGCATTTCCACTGATATCCCCAACCGTGCAATTTATTTGTGCGATCGCAATGCGCATCGGTTGCGGGATGTTATTCCGGGTTAAAACGGCAGTTGCGCATCGGACTTGGCTTGCAGAATATTGCGGCGGAAATCTTCCTGGATACGTTTCAAGGCTGCGTCATTATCGGCCTCAAAGCGCAAAACCACCACCGGTGTGGTGTTGGAAGCACGCGCCAGGCCGAAGCCGTCGGGGTATTCCACCCGTAGACCGTCGGTGGTGATGACTTGTTGCGGGTTATCGAACACGGCGTTTTTCTGCAATTGCACAATCAGCGCATGATTTTCGCCTTCCGCCGTGCGTACTTGCAATTCCGGCGTGTTCAGACTATCGGGCAGGTTATTCAGCGTGGCGCTGATATCCTGTTCGCGACTCAGCAGCTCCAGCAAGCGCGCACCGGCGTATAAACCGTCGTCGAAACCATACCAGCGTTCTTTAAAAAACAAATGGCCGCTCATTTCCCCGGCTAACAAAGCTTTTTCTTCGATGAGCTTGGATTTAATGAACGAATGCCCGGTTTTCCACATGACCGGCGTGCCGCCGTGCTGGCGGATCCACGGCGCCAGATTGCGCGTGCATTTCACGTCAAAAATGATTTTTCCGCCAGGATTGCGCGACAGCACATCGGCGGCAAACAGCATCAGCTGGCGATCCGCGTTGATGATATGGCCATCCTTGGTGACGATGCCGAGCCGGTCGCCATCGCCGTCAAATGCCAAGCCGATTTCCGCATCGCTGGTTTTTAGCGCTTGAATGACATCGTTCAAATTTTCGGGTACCGACGGATCGGGGTGGTGATTAGGGAAATTGCCGTCCACGTCGCAGAACAGTTCGCTCACCTGGCAACCCAATTCACGATAGAGCGCCGGTGCATACGCACCCGCCACACCGTTGCCGCAATCGACCACGATTTTGAGCGGACGCGCCAATTTGATATCGCCGGTGATTCGTTTGCGATACGCGTCGGCAATCGCGTGTTCGGAATAGTTGCCCGCGCCGTGGGTCAGGTCGTTATTTTCGATGCGCAGCCGCAGTGCTTGGATAGTGTCTGCCGCCAAAGTCTGTCCGCCCAGCACGATTTTAAAGCCATTGTATTCAGGCGGATTATGACTACCGGTGACCATGACGCCGGAATATTGACATAATTCGTGCGCGGCAAAATACAGCATCGGCGTGGCCACCATACCAACATCCACCACATCGATACCGCTTTTGCGGATACCGCGCGCCAGTGCTTGGGATAACTCGGTTCCGGATAACCGGCCGTCGCGGCCGATGGCAATTGCGGTCAGATTCCTGGCGCGCGCTTCGGAGCCGATAGCATGGCCGATTTTTTCTACGTTTTCGGCGGTGATCGTTTTACCGACGATACCGCGAATATCATAAGCCTTGAAAATTTCATGAGGAATTGCTTGCATAATTTAATCGATCCGGAAGAAAGGTTGTTGATAAAACGCGGTGAATCGTTATTGATCGAATGACAATTTATCATCGGAACGCAAGTTTCCGCAGAAATTAACCGGTTACATTAGTGATGCCCTGCAACCGCACCGCCTTTCAGGGTGTAATGTGTACCGCAGTAAGGACAAAGCGCTTCGCCGGTAGCTTCGATGGGGAGAAAAACCCGCGGGTGGGAATTCCATAGCAGCATTGCCGGGGTCGGACAGTGTAATGGCAGATCATCGGCGGTAACTTCGATTTCCCGGGTTTTATTATTGCTTTGTTGATTCATAGAAAATAACTCCAAAATAGCAGTATTAAACTAAGGTGAGCCAATCGGTGTGATTTTTGGCCCGGCCTTTAACGCAATCAAAGAATAGGGTTTGCAGTTGCGCGGTAATCGGTCCGCGCTTGCCCGGCCCGATGATACGGTTATCCAATTCGCGGATCGGCGTGATTTCAGCGGCAGTGCCGGTAAAGAATGCCTCATCGGCACAATAAATTTCATCGCGTGTAATGCGTTTCTCGATCACGGGAATGCCGAGCTCCGCGGTTAATTCGATGATCGAAGCGCGTGTGATGCCTTCCAGGCAGGAGGTTAAATCCGGCGTGTATAGTTTGCCTTGTTTGACGATGAAAATATTTTCTCCCGAACCTTCGGCCACATAACCTTCTACATCCAGCAGCAAGGCTTCGTCGTAACCGTTCAATGCCACTTCCTGATTGGCCAGAATCGAATTGGCGTAGGTCGTGACCGATTTGGCGCGGCACATATTGATGTTGACATGGTGCCGGGTAAACGACGAAGTTTTAACACGAATGCCGTTTTCCAGCGCTTCCGGTCCCAAATAAGTTCCCCATGACCAAGCGGCGATGGCGACATGCACCGACAAGGTTCTGGCGGAAAGTCCCATCGCTTCGGCGCCATAAAAGGCGATCGGACGGATATACGCGGACGAGAGTTTGTTTTGTTTCACCACATCGCGCTGTGCTTGCATGATGGTGGCCTTGTCGTAAGGCATCTTCATCATGAAAATATGCGCTGAATTGAATAAGCGGTCGGTATGTTCCTGCAACCGGAAAATCGCCGCGCCTTGCGCGGTCTCATACGCGCGCAATCCCTCAAAAACACCCAAACCATAATGCAACGTGTGCGTCAGTACATGCGTATTGGCATCCCGCCAGGGAACCATTTTCCCGTCATACCAGATTACACCGTCACGGTCAGCCATTGACATTCAGGAACTCCCGATAAAATTCTTAAAAGCCGTATTCTAACTTATTTTTGACGCGCCGTTGAAACATGCCCGTCTCTGTGACAACGAATATCTTGACTCAGGTGAGGCAATTTGCCGCATTGCGAACGGCAAGATTCCACCTGATAATTTTAAGCCATTGCATGGACGGTAATTTTTGAATCAATAGCGCGTCACCTCAGTTTTGCTTTAATTTCTCCAATTACCCGCAGATCTATTTCACCACGTCCAATTCAATCATCACTATAGCGCGTTGGAGGCGCTTATTACTATGTTACTAAAATCAGCGATTCATAGTGTATTACCCGTAATTATGCTGTTAGGGGTTATTCAACCCGATGCGTTCGCGCATACGGTGATCGATCCGTCCCAGGTTACGGAAGGCAAACAATCGAATAATCACACGGTGATTACACACGGTTGCGGCGATGCCGCTGTCATCGGTCAGAGTGTTGTCATACCGGATGGGGTCGATTCTTCCATCGTGGCCAATGGCAATCCTCATGCCGGACCGCTCAGTGATTTTCTGCAGAATTGGGGTGGCATTACATTTGTGCAGGACCGCTCATTATTTAGTGAGCAGGATCGAAAAGTGGATGCGAATGGAAATACGATCGGATTTTGGTTTGGCGG
Organism: Nitrosomonas sp. Is24; assembly: GCF_033063335.1. Taxonomy (NCBI): domain Bacteria; kingdom Pseudomonadati; phylum Pseudomonadota; class Betaproteobacteria; order Nitrosomonadales; family Nitrosomonadaceae; genus Nitrosomonas; species Nitrosomonas sp. Is24. The sequence continues at coordinate 1,465,277 of NZ_JAWJZG010000001.1, forward strand.
CGGCCATGCGGTGGCATCGTATGCTTGGGGACGCATTCCATTCGTGTCGAAGGCAGTGCTGTTTGTGCCTGAATCCTGTGCCAAGGCGGTGCGGTTTGCTTTCGCAGTGGCTGACATTTGCAAGATAACCAATATCAGTAACATGAATGGTACGGACACGGTTAATTTCTGGACTCCCGCTGTCGGATCGAAATACGACGGCACACCGGGAGATCATGCCTATGATTTTCCGGTGTATTTCACCATCAACCGGGATCTGGAAACGAATCCGCTGCCGGAATCCTGTGGAGCAGGTTTGCAGGTGACGGTAAAACCATCCGCCGCGCAGATCGATCGCGATATGCCCATCATTTTTAACGGCACACAGGTGTGGCCGCAACCTTGATTCATGGTCATCGTACCGCACACATTTAAGGAATAAACACTATGGCGCTACCCGCTCAACAACAAACTGTCATTCTTCAACTGACACAGGCAATGTTCAATGCAGCTCCGGGCGCGATTTATCTGGAAGCACTTGCCTCCCCGGTAGAGGCCGGTCAATCATTGGCCGATCTGGCTCAATCTTTGATGGGAAATACATTATTTTTTGGCAAGAATTATGCAACGGATCTGACCCCGAAAGCGTTTGCAGACGCCTTTATTCAGGATTTGACCGGCGATAACGCCACTGCGGACAGCAAAGCCCTGGCCATTGATTTTATTACCGGCAAAATGGCTGCCGGAGCAACGCAAGGTGAAATCATCGCCGATGTAACCGGAATCCTTTCAGCCATTCCGGTAACCGATCCGGTGTGGGGAACGGCCGCATTAGCGTACAACACGGCGAATGCGGCAAAAATTATTGATAACCTGGCAGGAGACACAGTGTCAGCCGGGGACAAAACCGGCGCGATCGATTATATCCTTGCACAAATGGCTGCCGGACAGACTTTTGGCGCGACGGTCGTGGATCTCATAAGCTTGCTGGATGGCATGGATCATGCCGATCCTGACTGGGGTAATGCAGCAGCGCTATTTGATAACCGCATTGAAGTATCGCGTTATTACTCGATCGAAAAAGCAGGTACTGCGACAGACTTAGTAACGCTTCAGCAAATTCTCACAGGGATAACTCCGGATGTGGCCACGGTTGCGACGGCTAAGGCTGCGGTAGACAATCTGCTCGACAATCCGGTCATCGATCTGGCGCGGCTTGATGGCGCAAATGGTTTTAAGTTGAATGGTGTGATCGGCAGTGATGACACAGGCGAGTCGGTAGGCAGTGCGGGTGATATCAATGGCGATGGTTTTGATGACTTGATCGTGGGCGCGCCGCATAATTTTGACGATTTCTACTCCGGTGCCAGCTTTGTAATATTTGGTAAAGCTTCGGGTTTTGATGCGGCGATTCCTTTATCCAGCCTGAATGGCACGAACGGATTCCGCCTCAATGGCGTGGCAGGCGGGGATGCCGCGGGTAATGCGGTGAGTAGTGCCGGTGACATCAATGGCGATGGCTTTGATGATCTGCTGATCGGCGCGCCGATCTCCGATGTGCCAAAAAACGATACCGGATACACCTACGTCGTATTCGGTAAATCTTCCGGTTTCAGCGCGACGATGGAATTGTCGGGTTTGGATGGCAGCAACGGTTTCCGTATGCATCTTGATAAAGCCGATCAACTTTTAGGCTGGTCTATCAGCGGCGCCGGAGATGTCAATGGCGATCATGTCGACGATTTGATTATTGGCGCGCCGATTGGCGAACGCAGCTATGTCGTTTTTGGCAAGACTTCCGGTTTCGATACGCAATTGGATCTAGCCAGCTTGAATGGCAGTAACGGTTTCCAAATGAATGGCTTGGAAGATGGCGCGCAGTTTGGCAATGGTGTGAGTGCCGGTGACATCAATGGCGATGGTATTAACGACTTGATCGTCGGTTCCTACTATGGAGGAAGCGGTACCAGTTACGTGATCTTCGGTAAAGCATCGGGTTTTGACGCCATATTGGATTTATCCGGCTTGGATGGCAGTAACGGCTTTAGCGTGGAAGGTGTCGCGGAAGGAGACGAAGCGGGTTATTCGGTCGGCAATGCCGGGGATGTCAATGGCGATGGATTTGACGATGTGATCATCGGTGCCCGGTCCGCGGGAATCGATGGTAAAGCATCCGGTGCTGCTTACGTTGTGTTTGGCAAAGCTGCTGGGTTTGATGCCACGATCCAGTTATCGGACTTGGATGGCAGCAATGGTTTCCGGTTGGCGGGCGTGGCGGAAGGCGATAAAGCCGGTCGCTCGGTGAGCAGCGCTGGAGATTTTAACGGCGATGGATTCGCCGATGTGCTGGTCGGTGCCGTTGGTTCCGATGCGAATGGTGTGGATTCCGGTGCCGCGTATGTCGTTTTCGGTAAAGCATCGGGTTTTAGCGCTTCGCTGGATTTATCCAATTTAAGCAGTACCGATGGTTTTGCGTTGAGTGGACTGGCGGCGGGTAATTCATTGGGAAGTCGGTCAGTAGCGCGGGGGATCTCAACAACGATGGTTTTGATGATTTGATCATTGGTGCCTCTTCAGCCAACGGCAGTACTTTCAATTCTGGCGCGGCTTATGTGATATTCGGCCATAGTTTCGCCAGCGCGGCAGCTGCTAAAACTGTTGCAGCCGATAGTCTTGATGTGGCTGGTCAGGACGCGGCGGTGCTGTTGTCTGGGGTTAATGCGGCGATGGATTTGATATGAGCGCATGCTTTACAACATACCCATGATTTGCGTCAACTCAATGAAGCATTTTGCTTCTTTTTTATGATAACTAACGAAATTCCGCATACAGCAACGCTGGAAATCACAACCTCACGCCAATTGTTACCGTGGCTGGCAGAGCAAAAGATCTCTATCGCGCTGACGACATACCAGATTGGCAAACTGTATTTTATCGGCTTGAAACCCGACAATGCGCTTTCGGTGTTTGAACGCAGTTTTAATCGCTGCATGGGACTGTGCACGACATCGAATGGTTTGTACATGAGCAGTTTGTATCAGATCTGGCGCTTTGAAAATATCTTCGAGCCCGGGCAGCAGCAGGATGGTTACGACCGGCTATACGTACCGCAAGTGGGTTACACCACCGGCGATCTGGATATCCACGACATAGCCGTGGATCGCAATGGCCGGCTGGTGTTCGTCAACACGTTGTTTGGCTGCTTGGCGGCATTGAGCGAAGCGCATAACTTTAAACCGCTGTGACAACCCGCCTTCATCAGTAAGCTGGCGGCGGAAGATCGCTGTCACCTGAATGGCTTGGCGATGCGGGATGGTGAACCGGCGTATGTCACCGCGGTTGGCCGTTCCGATGTCGCCGATGGCTGGCGTGAACACCGTGCCGATGGTGGTGTTGTGATCGATGTGAATAGCAACGAGATCGTGTGTTCCGGGTTGTCGATGCCGCATTCTCCGCGCTGGCATAACGGCAAGTTATGGCTGCTCAATTCCGGCACCGGGGATTTCGGCTATGCCAATCTGCAAACAGGACAGTTTGAACCAGTTTGTTTTTGTCCCGGCTATATGCGCGGACTCAGCTTTCACGGGGATTTTGCCTTAATTGGAATATCCAAACCACGTCACAATAAAACTTTCAGCGGCTTAGCGCTGGATGCGAATCTTAAATCACGGCATGCCGAAGCGCGCTGCGGCGTTCAGATCGTGGATTTGCGCACGGGGGATGTAGTGCATTGGCTGCGCATGGAAGGCGTGGTTGAAGAACTGTACGATGTTGTTGTGCTGCCGGGTGTGCGGCGTCCGATGGCGCTGGGTTTCAAAACAGATGAAATTCGCCGGGTATTGAGTATTGAAGCTTAGTGTTGCGGATGGTATTGAAAAGCTTGCTTGAAATAATCGTCGAATTTTGACCGCACATTGCACGGATTTTGCACGATTTCGCCAATCAGCTGAAAAAGCCGGTAATTTTGCGTATTCAGCAGCCGGTGCTGTTTGATCATCTTGAGGGTATGCGGACCTTCGCCTGAAATACTATCCGTTTCTTCCCGCGCCAGTTTGCGGCCCAGCTCATGATGGTGCGAGCTTTCACTGGTGGCGGTGGTGATTAGATCTCCCAATCCCGCCAAGCGGTACGGGCTGGCGGCTTGACCGCCCATGACCTGCGCGATTTGACTTAATTCTTGCAGAGCTGCCGTTGCCAGATAGCCGCGCACGTTATCGCCAAGCTGGAGTTCATCGGCCATGCCGAACGTCATCGCGTACACATTTTTTAAGATCACCGCCCAACTGATACCGGCGATGTCAAACGTGTGCTCGATATACAACTTGGTGTGATTAAAACACGCTTGCATGACATGAAATGCAGCAAGATCGTGGCAGCCCAATTGCGCAAATGCATACCGGCCTGCACGGATTTCCTCGGAAATCATCGGACCATACAGAAGCGCGAATGGTTGATGCGCAGGCAGGTTTTCCGCAAAAATTTGCGCTGCGGTTTTGCCGGATTCATCAAGTCCCTTGGCGATACTGACGCACAAGCAGGTTTTTTTCAGTAACGGTGCGATGCGTTGAGTTACTTCGCGGTGCGGATTGACCGGCAGGCAGAACAATACGATGTCTGCAAGCGGCGCGCTTTGTTCCAGCGTAGCGTAAGAATAACCGCTGCGTGGAAATTTCTCCCAAATCGCTAATGTGTGCCGGTCCTTCAGCAGATATTCCAGCGCATGTCCCATTTCACCGTGACCGAGGATGAGAATATGTAATGACGTTGTCATAGATTAAATTGCTACTGTTGGGTAATTCTTACAGCTATCGTTTGAGTGCGGCAATTTACCGCATTGCTAACGATTACATTTTCATGAACAATAAATTGAGTAAGTTAGGTTAACGGTTAATATTTCTATCTAATTTTTTATGAATCTTTTTTAAGCAAATCACAAGCTGCCTTACCACTATGATCGCACAAAAAATTAACGTATCCCATACACTCGAAGATCAACGTATGGCGCTTACCCTTCAACAACAGACTTCTATTCTTCAGCTCACGCTGGCTATGTTTAATACGGCGCCAGGCGCGTCGAATCTGATGTTCCTCGGTTCGCTGTTGCGAAGCGGCCAATCCTTGGCAAGTCTGGCGCAATCGCTGACGGAAAGCTCTCTATTCCTCGACCGGCAGTATGCCGCGTATTTGAAGCCGGATGAGTTTGCGGCCAAGTTTGTTAGCGATCTGGTGGGCGACCGGGTGTCGATTGGCGATAAAGGCCTTGTCATTGATTATATGACGCACCGGATGATCGACGGTGCCACGCAAGGAGAGCTGATCGCAGAACTCTTGAGTATCTTATCGCCAATCCCGGCTTCGAATTCCAATTGGGGTAAAGCCGCCTCGCATCACAATGCCCGGAATGCAACCAAAGTCATAACGCATCTGCTCGGAAGCACCTTTACACCAGCCAATATCGCGGTAGTGGTCGATTATATGCTGGCGCAAATGGCAGCCGGTAAAACTTTCGGCGAAATGATCGTGTGGGCTATCGACACAGTGACTGGCGTCGATCATGACAATGTGGTGTGGGGAAATGCAGCCGTGCTTCTCAACAATCGCATCGAAGTTTCAAGATATTATTCGGTCGATAAAGCCGGTACTACGATCGAAAGAGCGACTATGCGGCAAATTCTGACGAAAGTGACGGTCGATACCGCCACGGTTGCCGCTGCCAAAACGACCATCGATCATTTACTGAGCAATGACAGCGGTTTTTCCAATGATACCAGTGATGACTTTCAATTCGATAAGGTGCTGGTGATTAAGAAGAATAACGTATTCCCATGCCGCAGGGAACGGCAAAACGGACCAAACTGATGGTTTAATCACGCATATCCGAGTTTCCTGCCGGAAACTTTTCACCTGAATTAATCCGGAATTCACTTACTTTTCCAGCGAAGAAAAGAATTTTCCGGTTCAAACTTTGGTACTATTTGCACACAGCATTCCACTTGAAAGAGTGCTGTCTGATCGGTTGTTAATAAGGTAAATAGTCCATGCCGCGTATCCAAGCAGTATTTCAAAATGCGCAAGGCGAATCGTTATCCGGTTTGCTGGAAATGCCGTCTGGTGCGATTAAATCGTACGCGCTTTTCGCTCACTGTTTTACCTGCTCCAAAGACAATCCCGCAGCGGCGCGGATTGCGCTTGCATTGGCCGATCGCGGTATTGCGGTATTGCGTTTCGATTTTACCGGTCTTGGTAATAGCCAAGGCGATTTCTCGAATACCAATTTCTCCTCCAATCTACAGGATCTGTTAGCCGCTGCGCGCTACCTGGAGCAGCATTACGCCGCTCCAGCGCTTTTGATCGGACACAGCTTAGGCGGCGCTGCTGTACTCGCGGTAGCGCAAGACCTGCCGCAAGTGAATGCGGTGATCACCATCGGCGCACCGGCGACAGCCGCGCATGTCAAACACTTGTTTGCCGATTCTTATCGGGAATTGCAGAACCAGCCTTTCGTACAAGTCGAATTGGCTGGAAGAAGCTTTAAGATTAAACGTCAATTCATTGATGATTTGGAGAAATATAATTCAGTTGAGCATATCGGTGCACTAAAAAAAGCATTGCTGATTTTTCATTCACCGATAGATGACGTTGTTTCGATTGACGAAGCGGGGCGCATTTTTACCGCGGCCAAACACCCGAAAAGCTTCGTGTCGTTGGATCATGCCGATCATCTGTTGTCCAATCCGGAAGATTCTCATTATGTCGCGGAAGTTTTGTCGGCTTGGGCCAGCCGTTACCTGAAGACGGAACCAGCTCTGGTCAAAGCAGACGGTGCGTTGCGGCCAAGCGTTGAGGCGGGTAGTGTGATCGTGCGCGAATACGATAAAAAATTCACGCGTGAGATTCTGACGCCGCGCCACCGGCTGATCAGCGATGAGCCAATCGTGCTGGGCGGCGCGGATCTTGGGCTCAATCCGTATGAATTATTACTCGCCGCACTGGGCAGCTGCACGTCGATGACGCTGCGTATGTATGCGAACCACAAACAAATTGACTTGCAGGACATTACCGTAGAATTGCATCACAGCCGGATTCACGCCGAAGACTGTAGCGGTTGTGAGAAGCAGAAAACACAGATCGATGTCATTACGCGCGCAATTCAATTGAGCGGTAATCTGAGTGATCAGCAACGGACTCGATTGCTGGAAATTGCCAATCAATGTCCGGTGCATAAAACCTTGCAAAGCAAGATTCGGATAGAAACTAACCTGATAGATTAACTTTGATATGCAATCAGATGATACTATAGAAAAATATCGTATTGATAAATGGTTGTTTGCGGCACGTTTTTTTAAGACGCGATCGTTGGCTGCCGAAGCGATTGATCGCGGCCGGGTTACGGTAAATGGTCAACGGGTAAAGCCTGCGAAGATACTTGCAGCAGGGGATATGCTGACCATTCGCATTGATAACTATCAGTATATTATTGAAGTATTGGGGTTATCCAATAAAAGAGGATCTGCCACAGTGGCGCAGCAGTTGTACCGGGAAACCGAAGAAAGCAAGCAACAGCGAGAATTGCTGGCCGCGCGCTTAAAAGCGCAGCCACCGCCATTTCATATCAAAGGACGGCCAACCAAACGCGACCGCCGCGTCATCGAGCGCTTCACTTCCAACCACGACGAATTTTAAGAATCCAGTGAAAAATCATGAGCAATGACACATTCAATTTAGGTAAAGAGCAACTGATCCAGCAATCTTTCGTGCAAATGGACAAGCATTTGCAAGGCGCGAATTACACGCCGGCACAAAAGCTGGCATTAACCTGCCGGATTTTGTTCGATAATGGCCACGATTCCGGCTTGGCCGGACAAATTACCACGCGTGGCGAACAGCCGGGCACGTACTTGACGCAGCGTCTGGGCTTCGGGTTTGACGAAACCTGCGCGAGCAATTTATTACTCGTCAATGAAGATCTGGAAGTTTTACAAGGCGACGGCATGGCCAATCCGGCCAATCGCTTTCATTCCTGGCTGTATCGCGCCCGGCCGGATGTGCAATGCATCATTCATACGCATGCCGTCCATACCGCCGCACTCAGCATGCTCGAAGTGCCGCTGGAAATTTCGCACATGGATAATTGCGTGTTGTACGACGACGTGGCTTTCCTGCTGAAGTGGCCTGGTATACCGGTGGGTAATGAAGAGGGTGAATTGATTGCTAAAGCCATCGGCAGTAAACATGCTGTATTGCTGGCGCATCACGGTCTGTTGATTGCCAGTTCCAGCATTGAGGAGGGCTGTATCTTGGCGCTTGCTTTTGAACGGGCGGCACGCATGCACTTGTTGGCGGCATCCGCCGGAAAAATCCAGCCGATAGACCCCGGTTTGGGCAAGGAAGCGCGCGACTGGATTCTCCGTGGACAACGCAGCGCGGTAGCGTTCGCTTATTACGCGCGGCGCACTTTGAGAAAAAGCGCGGATTGCTTGCAATAGATTGTGTAGGAGTGATGTGCCACTTCACTTTATCGCTAGATGAATTGAATACCCCTATAAAAACCCTGCAATCCTACCGTTAACCGTCTCACTAAAAAGTGCACAATATGCACAAATCCATTCTGTAGTTTGATTGCTTACTTACTGTGGAACTGGAGTATCCGGAAGTAATTCAAGGGATTGATTGGTAATTAATTCATGTGATGAAATTGGTGCGGTAAATTTCTTTTCTACTTTTTATATTGAGCCTTATGATAAAAAAAGTGCAAGCAAGTGAAGTCCGGCTGGGAATGTATATCCATGAGCTCCGCGGCAATTGGCTGGAACATCCATTCTGGAGAAAATCGTTTAAACTGGTGCAGCAGAAAGACTTGGATAAGCTTGTCAGTTGCGACCTGGATGAAATATGGATTGATACCGGTAAAGGGCTTGATGTGGCTCCCACTGAGACCGGTTTGGTGGAAAACCTCAAGCCAGCGGATAAAACCTCCCCGGTAAGTACAATCACCCCGGAAGCATCACCTCCGCCATCACCACCGCCGGTAAAGAAACCGGTTGCGCGCGTTTCGGTTGAAGAAGAGTTGGAAAATGCTAAAAAGCTTCAGAAAAAAACCAAAGATGCAGTTACCTCAATGTTCAGCGATGTGCGCATGGGTAAAGCACTTGAAATCGAAGGCGCGGAATCTTTGGTGGAAGAAATCAATCAATCGATGGAGCGCAATCCCAATGCACTGCTCACATTGATCCGGCTGAAAAATGTCAATGAATATACCTACATGCATTCGGTTGCGGTCTGCATGCTGATGGTGGCGCTGGGAAGGCAAATGGGTCTGGATGAAGCGCAAATCAGACAAGCAGGCACAGCCGGATTGTTGCACGACATCGGTAAAATGGTGATTCCAAATGAAGTGCTGAACAAACCGGGAAAATTGACGGACGAAGAATTTGCCGTCATGAAAAGCCATCCGGAGCGCGGCTGGGAAATTTTAAAATCCTGCTACCAAGTCCATGAAACGACTTTGGATGTGTGCTTGCACCATCACGAACGTGTCGATGGCAAGGGTTACCCGGAAAAATTATCCGGCGATGCGCTGACATTGTTTGCGCGCATGGGCGCAGTCTGTGACGTTTACGATGCCATCTCGTCGGATCGCTGTTACAAACCGGCCTGGTCTCCGGCCGAGTCAATCCGCAAAATGGCTTCCTGGAAAGATGGACATTTTGATGAAACTATTTTTCAAGCTTTTGTGAAGACCATCGGTATTTACCCCAGCGGTACCCTGTTGAAACTGAAGTCCGGGCGATTAGGTGTGGTGATGGAACAATCCACGAAAAAATTAACCACGCCGATCATCAAGACTTTTTTTTCGACACGTTCCAACGCGCATATTCCAGTTGAAATTCTGGATTTGTCGAAAGGAACCGACGGCATCGAAAAAATCGAGGACCCGGTGCAATGGGGATTCGATATCAATAAAATACAAGGGATATGAAGGGTTTTGTGACTTTGATCAATAAAGTGCAAGCAGAGATAGTTATACTGCAAAAAATAAATTCATGGTGAAGAAGACTGATAATGATGACCGGTAAATACCAAAAACTACAGAACGCGCTTGTTGTTAGCGCGTTTTTATTGATAACGGCGCCAATGAATGCAGCCGCCGACGCAGTAACCGACTGGAATCAGCGTGCGGGCGAGATCGTAGTGAACGCCAAGATCGGACCGTTACCGGCCGAACGAGCGCTGGCGATTGTGCAGGCATCTGTGTACGAGGCGGTCAATGCGATTACCCAACGTTATGCAGTGCAGGATACAAAACTGCAAGCCGTACCCGGTGCATCAGTCGAAGCAGCGGTAGCAGCGGCAAACCGGGCGGTGTTAGTTCAGCTGGTACCGTCGCAGCAGTCGGTGATCGATCACGTTTATCAAGCCGCACTGGCCGTGATAGCTGACGGTGAGAGTAAGGCTGGTGGCATTGCTGTGGGAGAGAAAGCGGCGCAGGCGATCCTGGCGTTGCGTGCCGACGATGGCGCGGCTGCCGGTGAATCTTACCGTCCGTTTACTCATGCGGGAGTTTATGTGCCAACGGTTATCCCCGAAGCGCCGCAATGGATGCACCGCAATCCCTGGCTGATGACACAGCCGTCGCAATTCCGCCCGGCGCCGCCGCCTGAATTGGGGAGCGAATTATGGGCGCGCGATTATAACGAAGTAAAGGCGCTTGGCAGCAAGCATAGCCGCGAAAGAAGCACGGAACAAACTGCCATCGCCCGTTTTTGGGAAGAAGTCATGCCGCCGATTTATCATGGTATCGTCCGCTCGGTTGCTAACATGCCGGGAAGGGAAATTACCCAGAACGCACGCTTGTTCGCGGCTGTGACACAAGCCTCGGACGATGGACTGATTGCGGTGTTTGACGCGAAATATCACTATGGTTTTTGGCGGCCAGTGACGGCGATCCGCAACGGCGATAGCGACGGTAATGATGCCACGGAGCGTGATGCAGCGTGGCTGCCTTTTATCGACACTCCGATGCATCCGGAATATCCGTGCGCGCATTGCATCGTTTCCGCCGCCGTCGGCACGGTGCTGCAAATTGAAATCGGCGACAGTCAAAAACCGGTGCTAACAACGACCAGCGCTGCTGCGGGTGGTGTGGCGCGCAGCTGGACGAAGCTAGACGATTTTATGCAAGAAGTTGCCAATGCACGCATTTATGATGGCGTGCACTACCGTAATTCCGGTAAAGTGGGTTCCGAGATGGGGCGGAAAATTGCTCATCTGGCTGCTGAGAAATACGCATTGAAAACGAAATAAACCGGAGAAATCCAGTGGCGCAAGGCCTCGTTTTTCCGGAATAAAACTCATTTTTTCCGGAAGATTAAATCCCATACACCGTGCCCGAGCTTGATTCCCCGTTGCTCGAACTTGGTCAATGGCCGGTAATCCGGCCGTGGCGCATAGTCTGCTGCGGTATTGCCGAGCTGTGTTTCCTGGCTCAACACATGCAATATCTGCTCAGCATAATCTTCCCAGTCGGTAGCCGCATGAATATACCCTCCCGGTTTCAGATGGCTGCATAAACGGGCGGCCAAATCCGGTTGGATCAATCTGCGCTTGTGGTGCCTGGCTTTGGGCCAGGGATCGGGAAAAAAGATATGAACACCATCCAGGCATGCGGTCGGCAGCATATGTTGCAAGACTTCCACGGCATCATGCTGAATGATGCGTAAATTCGTCAATTCCAGTTGCTCGATTTGATTGAGCAAACTGCCCACGCCGGGCGTATGCACTTCGATGCCCAGATAATCATTCTCCGGATGCGATTGCGCGATGGTTGCGGTGCTTTCGCCCATGCCGAAGCCGATTTCCAGAATTTTAGGCGCTTCACGGCCAAAGATCCGATTGAGATCGAGCAGGTCTTCGCTAAATGGAATACCGTATTGTGGCAATAGGGTTTCGCAGGCGCGGCGTTGCGCATTGGAAACGCGCCCTTGACGAAGAACGAAGCTGCGGATGGTCTGCGGCATGAATTGATGACGTGGCAATAAATAGCAGAGTGGTTATCGGGATTTGCCGCCCGCCGGTTTTCCGGGCGCTTTCTCAGTACGGGCAATGACGCCTTCGACCGGCGAGCTGGGGCTGGCGCTGTAGAGTTTTTTCGCCATGCGTCCGGCCAGATACGCTTCGCGTCCGGCTTCGACGGCTTTACGCATTGCCGACGCCATTAACACCGGATGTTGCGCTGCGGCAATCGCGGTGTTCATCAAAACACCATCACAACCCAGTTCCATTGCAATGGTTGCATCCGATGCCGTACCGACACCGGCATCGACCAACACTGGAATCTTGGCATTGTCGATAATGATTTGCAGATTCCATGGATTCAAAATACCCATGCCCGAGCCGATCAACGAGGCCAATGGCATCACGGCGACACAGCCCATGTCTTCCAATTGCTTGGCGATGATCGGATCGTCCGAGGTATACACCATCACCTGAAAATCCTCTTTGATGAGAATTTCCGCGGCTTTCAGCGTTTCCACCATGTTCGGATACAGCGTTTTGGGATCACCCAATACTTCCAGCTTGACCAAACTGTGACCATCGAGTAATTCACGCGCCAGCCGCAACGTGCGCACCGCATCGTCGAGGGTGTAACAGCCTGCGGTATTGGGCAACAGGGTATATTGGGAAGGCGGCAGCACATCCAGCAGATTGGGCTCACCGGCATTTTGCCCGATATTCGTGCGCCGGATCGCCACGGTAATGATTTCGGCGCCGCTGGCTTCAACCGCTGCGCGTGTTTCGTTGAAATCTTTGTATTTACCCGTGCCGACCAGTAACCGGGATGAATAGGTTTTACCGGCAATAACTAAATTATCCATGAGATTCTTTTGATATCGATGTGTAGTGATTGAGTAGCGGAACTTAACCGCCGCCAACGGCGACGACGACTTCCAGCTGGTCCCCATGAACCAGCATTTGTTGCGGAAACTGGCTGCGCGGCACGATCTCGCCATTGCGTTCGATGGCAATCCGCTTGCCGTGCAACGCAAGGTGGTCGATCAGTTGTGCTACGTTAATCGGCCCTTCAAATTGTTGCGGTTGTCCATTAATAGTGAGTTGTATCATGGAAGAAAAACTAGAATTGATATTTCAGGTTAGCTGGATGAACAATCAAAAATCCGCTTGGATTTTATCATGTGGGAGCGCGCAGTTTTGGAATAATTTGTTTCGAGCGGTCAATCAGCATGCAGGATGAGAAAACTATTCGAGTCAATCCGGTTATTCATGCCGAAAGCATGAAATGAGTCATAAAAGTAGCTCAACTCCTGAATGAATATCCTTGTATTTGCAAGGTTTTCTGCCGATGATAAAACCCTGTTGGTAAAAAACCTTTATTCGAACCGGTGTCATCTTGATCATTCGATTGAAACGAGAAATGTGCTTGCAAAATAAAGCCATTCACGTAGAAATAATTTAGGAGATTCCTATGTTGAAAGATATGACAGTGAAAACGGAGGTGATCATTGTGATCGGTCTTCTGTCAGTATTGCTGGTTGGTATTGGTGTGCTAGGTTTGCATGGAATAAAGCAATCGAACGAAGGATTAAGAACGGTTTATCAAGATCGTACGGTGACTGCGGTCGATCTGGCAACAATTAACGATATTTGGGAAGTTGTGCGTAAGAATGTTACCGCTGTGGCCAGCACAAAAAGTACGGAATTAGCGAAAGAAAAATCAGAAGAAACAGCTAAAACGATTAAACGCGCTGAAGAAATCTGGGCGAGGTTTATGGCGACTGAATTGACTACCGTGGAAGAGCAGCTTGCTCAGGAAAAATTGCGATTGCATGCAGCCTATGTCGCGGCAGTTAATAAAATATTCACGATGGCCATGGCCGGAGATTTCGATGGCGCGGCAAAAAACCTCAAGGAAGAGGCGGGACCACTGTTTTACCGCTTGCACGAAACGATTTACAGCATGATTACTTTGCAAGGTAACGTTGCGGCTGAAAAATATGAAAGCGCGGTAAGCGATTACAACTCCATTTTCATGACCATGGTTGTTGCGATTAGTTTGGGAGTGTTGCTTGCGTGTGTGCTCGGATACATTCTGCTACGCGGTATTGTAAAACCCTTGAATGAGGCGATCGCTATTGCCGGTGCTGTTGCTGCGGGTGATTTATCGACCAAGATCGAACCTCGTTCGGCGGTTAATGGATTTGGCCGTTTGATTAACGCGCTGAAAGCGATGAATGATCACTTGGTCGAACTGGTAGGGAAAGTGCGGTTGGATGCGAATCTGATCCAAACATCCGCCAGTGAGATCGCATCGGGCAATTCGGACTTAAGCCAGCGCACTGAAGAGCAAGCATCCAGCCTGGAAGAAACCGCGTCTTCAATGGAAGAACTGACTTCGACCGTCAAACAAAATGCGGATAAAGCGCGCCAAGCTAATCAACTGGCTGTGGGTGCTTCCGAAGTTGCGGTGAGGGGAGGTGCGGTAGTCGGTCAAGTAGTGCAAACCATGAGCTCGATTAGTGAAAGCTCGAAGAAAATTGTCGATATCATCAGTGTCATCGACGGCATCGCTTTTCAAACCAACATATTGGCACTCAATGCTGCGGTTGAAGCGGCGCGTGCCGGTGAACAAGGCCGAGGATTTGCGGTGGTGGCCACCGAAGTTCGCACGCTGGCGCAGCGTTCCGCGACAGCAGCGAAGGAAATCAAGGAATTGATCAATGACTCGGTAGCGAAAGTGGAAGACGGCACGCGCTTGGTTGATGAAGCGGGTGTTACGATGAATGAAGTCGTCACCGCAGTCAAACGCGTAACAGATATCATGAACGAGATTTCCGCCGCATCGCAGGAACAACATTCCGGAATTGAACAAGTTAATCAAGCAGTCACACAAATGGATGAAGTGACGCAGCAGAATGCGGCCTTGGTTGAACAGGCGGCATCAGCGGCTGAATCCATGGAAGATCAGGCGAAAGCACTTGCGCAAGCGGTCAGTCTATTCAAATTATCGGAAAGCGGCGATTCCAGCATTGCCAAACCAGTCAAAAGAAGTAACCGGCCGGTTGCAAAATTACCGAATCGCGGCCCAGCGACTAAATCCGCACCAGCAGCTGCGCCAGTCTCAACAGCTTCAACAGCTTCACCTCGTAAAATAGCGGCGAATGGCGATAGTGATTGGGAAGAGTTCTAAACGTAATTATTTTTAAGAGCAAAAAGTGGCGGATTGATTGGATAGTGCGAATAATCGCACCTGGCCAAGCTCTGGATACCACGACCAAAAGCTTCAATAAAGTAATGACAGTGAATGAAAACGCCTGTGCAATGCACAGGCGTTTTATTTGGTAAATTTATAAAAGCTGGAAATTATATTGATTTCTCAGTGCTTAAATTTTTTAAAAAATCTTTGAGATGCAAAATTCTCTCTTTGGTTCTTGATTCTAAACAATATAGCGGATTGACACCGAGATTTAAACAGTCTGAGTTTTTGAACCTGTTCCAATGCCGTTGAGAAGTTATAAAGTTTTCCTTATCTTCATCAGTAAGTTTCTCCATTAATTGTTTTTGAGTGTTTTTCAACTCTATCAGTGCGGCTTGATACCGTTCCATTTCAGAACTTTGCGCATAAGTTAAACTCGAGAGCGATAATCCAAAACCGCCAAACAGAAAAACCAATAGATATTTATAAACAGTTCTCTGCATCTTCATTTCCTCCATTTTGGTGTCGCAAGTCAATTGCTCCGGAATCTGAATATTTTTTCAATCAATTAAAAAATAAATCAGACTCAATACTAAAGATTGATTGCTTCACAAAAAGTTCACAATTCTAACAATTGTTACATCAGATCAACTCCCAAGAATCGTGCTGCCGACTGGCGTGAGACATATTCAAGGCAAAATCTAGGACACCCCCCCAATAGCACTTTTGATTATTTGTTTGGCTTGCTTCTTTCTTTATATCCGCTTTAAGCGCATCGGTTGGTTGTAAATTTGTTTCAAGTTATTTGTCCCGATGTTTCAAAGTAATTGTCCGCCGTCAATCAATTCTGCAAATTTATCGGATTTTCTTCTAAGTTTGTTTCTGCGATTATTATTTAACATAATACAAATTATTGGCAATTGCCGCCGTCGCAATTACAGAAGGAAATCGGATCTTGTATCACTTTTAATCGATAAGTTTTTAAATGTCTTTCTGCGTGCTCGCAGTGCTGCTTAGCAAGCGTTCGGCAAAGTAAACGCAGTTCTTCCGGATCAACGCCTGACTCAATCAGGCGTTTTTTTTCGTCGCAGCATAGCGATAGTATTTACGCTTGAGATTCTTATTTCGTTGAAAGCGAATGCGCCAGTAAATATTCTGGAGCTTAGAAAAGTCAGACATGACGCACCTAAAAGAGAGCAAAACCGTTGACAATATCCTGACATCGATCTGCAGGAAAGTCCTTAATGATAATAGCGTGTTGATCATAGCCTAATCCCCCCATTTTTAACAGGAGCATGCAGTAGAGAGTTTTAATTTAAAAGCTTCTGCCAACTTCATTGCTGGCGTGATACCTCCAAGTGCCATACTTGGACGTTCATTATTATAAATCCATAACCACTGTGTCGCAGTGAGTTGGGCCTCTTCAATGGTTGCAAATTCATTCATCTCCAACCATTCATGCCGGACGGTCCTGTTATAGCGTTCCACGTAGGCATTTTGCTGTGGCTTTCCTGGCTGGATGTAATCGAGCTGAATACCTCGAGTTTCTGCCCAACAACAAAGCGTGCCACTGATATTCTCCGGCCCGTTATCACAACGAATCTTCCTGGGTTTGCCGCGCCATTCGATAATCCGGTCCAGAGCGCGCGTAACGCGTTCTGATGGAAGCGATACGTCCACTTCGATTCCCAACCCTTCACGGTTGAAGTCATCCAGCACATTGAAGGTTCGAAAAGACCGGCCATTGGTGAGTTGATCAGCCATGAAGTCCATCGACCATGTGTCATTGGGCCGTTCTGGCACAGCTAGCGGCTCCGGCTTCTCCCGCTTTAATCGCTTGCGTGGCTTAATTCGTAAATTCAATTCCAGCTCACGGTAAATACGATACACACGTTTGTGATTCCATCCAAAACCCTTCACATTACGCAAATAAAGAAAGCATAAGCCAAAGCCCCAACGCTTGTGACAAGTCGTCAGGCGTAGTAACCAATCGGCGATTTCTTCGTTCTCATCGTTGAGCGCCGGATGATAACGATAGCAGGTCTCAGAAATGCCAAATGTTGTACAGGCCAAAACGATACTAACGGATTTATCCTGTACTGCCCATTGTGCCATTACTTTGCGCTGTGAGGGCTTTACCACTTTTTTCCAAGTGCCTCCTTCAATAGCTCATTCTGCATCTGGCTTTCCGCATACATCCGCTTTAACCGTTTGTTTTCCTCAACCATCGCCTTCATTTCAGATAGTAAGGCAGCATCCATCCCACCATACTTGCTGCGCCATTTATAAAAACTTGCAGTACTCATTCCATGTTCCCGGCATAAATCAGCCACAGGAATTCCTCCTTCAGCTTGCTTCAATATCTGCATGATCTGGCTTTCCGTAAATCGCTGCTTCTTCATCAGTAAAATTCCTCTTCGTCTAGGATAGAAAATTCTACTGCTTTGCTCGTTCAATTTTTGGGGGGATTACCATAGCAAACACAACCGCGAGCATCGCTAAAAAAACAGGATTTCGGAATTTTGGAAGGAACAAGAGATTCAGAATGAGAAGGCACGGGCGCACTGTGAATATGAGGTTTATTAATGCTCGGCAATTTCAAAATTTCGGTTTTCACTTTATCAGTAATAAAGTCGAACATAGCGATTCTATAGAAAAAATTAAAAGAAAAGTCCAAAACAATCACAGCCAAACAAAAAACAAAAAAGTTAGGTCTGTAATACCGAAAGAACCAAGAAATAAAGCGCATAAACTCCCCAAATAAAATCATTGGAGTGTTTAGCGGCAAGCAATCAGAAATATAAACCCGTTTAGTAGTAAGGAGGAGTCAGGGACAAAGTCCCTGTGGTGATTGGGTTCGGGACAGCATGCCCGGCTTTCGCCGAGCATGTCCCTTGCGCCGGTCGGCGGCGCAACCCGTGTTTTTGAAAGGCAAAGCAAAAAGCAGTGTTTTTTACTTCTTAAGATGTAAGAAATCTCAGGGTTGTTTACAGAGAGGTTGATTGAAATAAGCGGTGAGTATTTCATAAGGGGTAGCATTATTCAAACTCTTATGAGGCTTAACGGTATTGTAGAAATTAATGAAACGGAGAAGCTGAATGTGCCGATCGGCGCAGTCTTTAAAGTGAATCTTGCTGTGCCACATGTCCATCAGTGTGCGGATAACCCGCTCGGCTTTACCGTTGGTTTGCGGACGATTGACACGAGTAAACTTCTGACTGATACCGTGCTGCCTACAAGCCTTGATGAAGGAATGGCCGTCAGTTCCTTTAAATTCTTTGCCGTTGTCAGAATAAGCATAGTCGATCTGGTAAGGACATTGAGCAACAGTGCTTGTGAGAAAGCAAGCTGCACTATGCTGGGTTTTATCGGGAAGAATATCGGCATACAGTTCCCTGGAGAAATCATCGATAGCCACAAATAGATACTCGCGAGGTTCATTGGCAGACTGTCCTTTCAAGAAGGGAAGCCGCTTGGTATCGAAATGAACGAGCTCGCCCGGGTAAGATTTGTTATAACGTTTCGCTTCACGCTTGAGACGTTCCTGGATGGTTTGCTCGACCTTGGCCAGACGTTTAAGGCCATACTGCAACGTCTTGAATCGTTGGTTGGTACTGTTACGCGGAGTAAATTCCTGTAGCCTGGCTCGTTTCAGTACGTCATAAATCGTTGGTCGGCTGACCTGAAAATGTTCCGCCAAATGCGCTACCTTCCACAGCCGGGTTTGATAAAGCCGCCAGATTTCCTGACGATCTAATAAAGTTAATCGGGTGCGTTTGTGTATGTTCATCTACAGTATTCTCCCAAATACTGTAAACAACGCTAGTAATTCTTACAACTATACCTATTGAAATTACTAAAATTGCTGTTAACGAATTGATAATTAGAAAGGCTCTAGACTATCAGAGGTTAATAATATCTAACGAGCTGCCATAGTTCACTAGCAAGTTCATCAGGTTATTTATTCCAAGATTCTTTCAAATGCAGCTCAAAGTTAACTGACACGCCGTTAAACTTTGCCAATCAGCGCTTTTATATTGAAAGAATAAAAGATGGTGCTGTTATTGCTGTTGATGCTCCATGAAGTGAAGGAAAAACATGGTTTGGTATTCATTGGGAAAAATATTTGAAGGATACGCGACAGCGCAAAACAATTTTCATTGATGCTTATAAACTTTAATGTTGTGCTCTTTCATGAGCCGCCGAACCGAGTTCTCTAATGTCTCTTGGCACCCTTGCTTTGACGTGGATACAATCGAGATAGATCACAGGATGATACACTGTATTGAGAGGCCGGGATTGCCACTGCTTCACTTCATCCATAACGTCATAATGGGCAACTCACCGAATTTTACATCACTGTCAGAGCTTTTGACATGTAAAATGAAGAATCAATTTAATCAACCAGGTGCTGCATAATTGATAAGCATTAAATTCTCGCTCCAAGTATTTCGAAAGTACAAAATCAAATTTCGCTTTTGGTCGTTACGGACGATCGCATGACTAATGGTTCATTGAAAATTCTGACTTATAATATTCACAAAGGATTCAGCGCTACCAATTTGCGTTTTATTTTGCATGAAATCAAGTATTCATTGCAGTATATCAACGCAGATATAGTTTTTCTGCAAGAAATACATGGTGAGCGCGCTATATCGAATAATCGATTTGTTGATTGGCCCAATAACCGGCAATTTGAATTTCTAGCTGATCAAGTCTGGCACCATTATGCTTATGGTAAGAACGCTATCTATAAATCAGGTCATCACGGCAATGCAATTTTGAGTAAATACCCCTTTATTGAATGGGAAAATATTAATGTTTCATCATTTAAGTCAGCCAGCCGGAGTTTGTTACACGGGATTATTCAAATTCCCGGAGTCGATCAAAGAATTCATGTCATCTGTGTGCATTTGGGATTATTTGAACAAGAGAGAGAGCGTCAACTCGCAACACTGGTAAAGCGCATCAACTCACATATTCCAGCAAACGAGCCGCTGATTATTGCTGGTGACTTCAATGATTGGCGCGGCCGTGCGGAGTATCTATTGCATCACAATTTGGGTGTTCAGGAAGCTTTTAAAATCACTCATGGTGCTTATGCGCGAACATTCCCTGCTTGGTTGCCAGTGTTATCCATGGATCGAATTTATTATCGTGATCTGAAAATTGTCAGCTGCAAATACCTTAAAGGGCAACCGTGGCGTCATTTATCCGATCATATTCCACTGCTTGCAGAATTTCGATTAATTTAAGCTTTAACTTCCCGATATAAAAGAATCAAATAGTTAGGAAATATTGTAACTCAATGTTTGATAAAAGAATCTGTTATGTTCTCTTCGGCATTTGACTGTAAAACGGGCTGTGCAATTGTTGCAGGAAATAGCTCTGGTTTATGCTCCAGCGCGATATCAAGTACTTGGTCAATCCACTTAACTGGATAAATGGTCAGTTGACTTATTATATTAGCTGGAATATCGGTCAAATCCTTCACATTCTTTTCTGGAATAATGACCGATTTAATACCGCCGCGATGCGCTGCTAATAATTTTTCTTTCAAACCGCCGATGGGTAGCACTTCACCTCTAAGGGTAATTTCTCCAGTCATAGCGACATCAGCTCTTACAGCAATATTTGTGAGAACTGATACCATTGCGACACATATGCCAATCCCAGCACTCGGTCCATCCTTGGGCGTTGCTCCCTCAGGAAGATGAATGTGAATATCATTCTTCTGGTAAAAATCTTCTACTATTCCTAGCAGCTGGGAACGGCTTCGAACCACTGAAAGCGCCGCCTGAATGGATTCTTGCATGACTTCACCAAGTTGCCCGGTTGTAATAGTTTTTCCTTTTCCTGCTAGCACCACTGCTTCAATAGTGAGTAATTCACCACCAACTTCAGTCCATGCCAGACCAGTTACCTGCCCAACTTGATTTTTCTCTTCTGCTACGCCATAAGTAAAACGTCTTACGCCTAAGAATTTGTCAAGATTACGAGAAGTAACGGTAATTTTGTTTTTACCTTTTTTGAGCAACATTGCTTTTACAGCTTTCCGGCAAATTTTTGAAATTTCCCGCTCCATTGCACGCACTCCCGCTTCTCTCGTGTAGTAACGCGCGATATCCCGTAACGCAGATTCCGAAACAGTCAGTTCATTTTCCTCAAGACCATGATTCTGCATTTGTTTTGTTAATAAATAGCGTGTCGATATATTCAGCTTCTCGTCTTCTGTATACCCTGATAACTGAATGACCTCCATTCGATCAAGCAGCGCGGGCGGAATATTTAGTGTATTTGCAGTGGCTACAAACATCACATCGGACAAGTCATATTCCACTTCGATATAGTGATCAACAAATGTACTATTTTGTTCAGGATCAAGAACTTCCAGTAGAGCAGATGCTGGATCTCCACGGAAATCCATACCCATCTTATCGACTTCATCAAGCAAAAATAATGGATTCTTTACACCAACCTTGCTCATATTGTGCAAGATCTTACCCGGCATTGATCCAATATAGGTTTTTCTGTGACCGCGAATCTCAGCCTCATCGCGCACGCCACCTAACGACATGCGCACAAATTTTCGGTTTGTGGCATGAGCGATCGATTGCCCTAATGAAGTTTTACCAACACCCGGAGGGCCAACTAAGCAAAGAATCGGTGCTTTCAATTTGCTGACACGTTGCTGAACCGCAAGATATTCGACGATTCGTTCTTTTACTTTTTCCAAACCATAATGATCTTTTTCCAGTCTTGCTTCTGCCGATTTAAGGTCTTGATTGATCTTGCTTTTCTTTTTCCAAGGCAAAGTTACCAGTGCATCAATATAATTACGCACTACCGTCGCTTCGGCAGACATTGGGGACATCAAGCGCAGTTTTTTTAATTCCGATTCGGCCTTGGCGAGCACTTCTTTCGGCATTTGAGCAGACTTGATTTTTTTCTCAATTTCTTCGATGTCTGCGCCATCTTCGCCTTCACCCAGTTCTTTTTGAATAGCTTTTACTTGTTCATTAAGATAGTAGTCACGCTGACTTTTTTCCATCTGGCGTTTTACTCTACCGCGAATACGTTTTTCAACTTGTAAAATATCTAATTCAGTTTCTAACAATCCTAATAAATGCTCCAGGCGTTTAGAAACCTCAAAAATTTCAAGAACTTCCTGTTTTTGTTCAAGTTTTAACGGCAAGTAGGCAGCAATCGTATCAGCAAGGCGACCGGCATCATCAATGCCTCCCAATGAGGTAATGATTTCCGGTGGAATTTTTTTATTGAGTTTTACATATTGATCAAATTGAGTCAGAATGGCGCGGCGCATCGCTTCTACTTCGGGATTTTCCGTAGAATCGGATCGAACTTGCATTGCTCTGCCAGAATAATGAGTTTCAGAATCAACTAACTCCATAATGCGAGCTCGATGATTACCCTCCACCAGAACCTTGACGGTTCCATCAGGTAATTTCAGCATTTGTAACAAGCTAGCAATGCTGCATACATCGTAAAGATCTTCAGGAGCAGGGTCATCCTTTGACGCTACTTTTTGAGCAACCAGCAGAATATTCTTATTCGACTCCATAGCCAGTTCCAGCGCTTTGATAGATTTTTGTCTACCGACAAATAATGGAATAACCATATGTGGAAAAACAACCACATCGCGCAAAGGCAATAACGGTAGTATCAATTGTTCAGAATCTTCAATCAAAGAAGTCATATCCACTCATTTAATAAATTCATAACTGATTAATAAAATATGTGCACAAACCAGAATTACAAGACGACTATCAAAAATACCAGCACATGCTAGCTATCTGTAAATATTTCATATAATGCCATTATCAAATATGTATAGTTTACAGATAGCACTACCAATCAAGTTTTCCCAATTACTTGGAACGCTTAGCAATTTTCGGCTGATCCGAGTAGATTAAAATTGGTTTGACATCATCATTGGTCGAGTTATAGTCAATGACTACTTTTGTCACATTCTCGAGCGACGGAAGATCGTACATAATATCCAGCAATATTTCTTCAAGAATTGACCGTAAGCCACGCGCACCTGTTTTACGTGTTAAGGCTCTTTTAGCAATAGCTTTGAGTGCTGGCTCCCGGAACTCCAAGTCAACGCCCCCTTCCATATTAAACATTTTCCAATATTGTTTAACGAGTGCATTTTTCGGTTCCGTTAAAATTTGAATTAATGCTGCTTCGTTGAGTTCTTCCAATGTGGCAACGACTGGTAAACGCCCAACAAACTCAGGGATTAAACCGAATTTCACTAAATCTTCAGGCTCTACTTGTTGTAGTACCTTATTCATATCCTTACGCGCGTGGCTTTTCACATCGACGCCAAAACCAATTCCACCTTTTTCAGTGCGCGACCTGATCACTTTATCTAGACCGTCAAATGCACCACCGCAAATAAACAAAATATTGGTCGTATCGACTTGAATAAATTCTTGATTAGGATGCTTCCGTCCACCTTGAGGAGGAACCATCGCAATGGTACCTTCGATTAATTTCAGTAATGCCTGTTGCACGCCTTCACCGGAGACATCACGAGTAATGGATGGGTTGTCTGATTTACGTGAAATTTTATCGATTTCATCGATGTAAACGATACCACGCTGCGCTTTTTCGGCATCATAATTACATTTTTGCAGTAATTTCTGAATAATGTTTTCGACATCTTCACCGACATAACCTGCTTCGGTGAGCGCTGTAGCATCCGCCATAATGAAAGGAACATCCAAGAGCCGGGCTAAGGTTTGTGCCAATAATGTTTTACCCGAACCTGTCGGACCGACAAGCAGGATGTTGCTTTTTGATAGCTCTATATCATCGGTTTCATCTGATTTTGTTACATTTCTCAGACGCTTATAATGATTATAAACTGCTACAGAAAGAATTTTTTTTGCGGACTCCTGCCCGATTACATATTGATCAAGTATTTGGCAGATCTCACGGGGTACCGGCAAGTTTGATTTGACTAACTTGGTTGCCTCATCACCTTGCATTTCTTCGCGAATGATGTCATTGCATAAATCAATACATTCATCGCAAATGAAAACCGAAGGGCCTGCAATCAGTTTTCTTACTTCATGCTGACTCTTGCCACAAAAAGAACAATAAAGGAGTTTCTCGCTACTAGCTTTGTCTGGCATATTTTTGTCCCACCGTAATCGAGTTTAGGTAACCGTGTTTAAACAAATTTTGCACAAGCATTTGTTAACTTGCGCTTACATCTCTTTGTGCCAATACTGCATCTACTAATCCATAACTTACAGACTCTGCAGCACTCATAAAATTATCACGATCTGTATCTTTTTCGACATCGGAGACCGGGCGTCCAGTGTGTTTTGCCATGATCTCATTTAATCGAGCTTTAAGATATAATATCTCACGTGCATGTATCTCGATATCCGAAGCCTGCCCCTGAAACCCCCCAAGCGGTTGATGAATCATGACGCGTGAATTCGGTAAACAATAACGCTTACCTTTCGCGCCCGCGGTTAAAAGTAGTGCTCCCATACTTGCTGCTTGACCAATGCATAAAGTACTGACATCCGGTTTTATATACTGCATTGTGTCATAAATGGCCAAACCGGCGGATACCATTCCTCCCGGAGAGTTAATATAAAAATGAATATCTTTCTCTGAGTTTTCAGATTCAAGAAACAAAAACTGTGCAACTACCAGATTTGCACTGGCTTCGGTAACTGGACCCACCAGGAATACGACTCTTTCCTTCAATAAGCGCGAATAAATATCATAAGCACGCTCACCGCGTCCGCTGGTTTCTATCACCATGGGAATCAATCCCAGGTTCTTTGGTTCCAGATCATTCATGCTATCAAAAATTTGCTTCATTTCAGGATATCCCCATCAGCTCGTCGAAAGTTACAGTTTTGTTAATTAATTTTATTTTTCCGAGCGCCCAATCCACCACATTTTCTTCCAAAGCTAATGATTCAGCTTCTTGTAATCGTTCTGAAGAAGCATAATGCCATTTAACAACCTGTTCTGGATTTTCATAACTTTGTGCTGCATCTTCTATAATTCTGCGAACTTGTTCGGGAGTCGCTTTCAGTGCATGCACTTTGACAAGTTCAGCCAGAATCAATCCTAGTTTTACGCGATATTCGGCTTTTTCTTTAAAAAGATCCGATGACAGCGATATTTCCTTAGCTTTCATCCCGCGTGCTTCCAAGTCGCTTTTTGCGTTTTGCAGCAACCTTTCTTTTTCTTGATTAATCAATACATTTGGTGCATCGATTTGCGTTGTGCTCAATAACGCCTGCATAATTTGCTCTTTCAGCTTTGACCTGGCTCGCTTGGAAACTTCACGTTCAAGATCTTTTTGTATTCCCTCGCGCAGCTTTTGCAGATCTCCATCGGGGATACCTAACGATTTGGCAAATTCGGCATCGATAGCTGGCAGTACTGGTTCCGCCAATTCATTCAATGTAACTTCAAAAGTAACGGTTTTTCCAGCAATTTCTTTACCATGATAGTCTTCAGGAAAAACCACATCAAATGATTTACTGCTACCAACTTGCATATCAATGAGTGCAGCTTCAAAATCCTTTAGAAATTTTCCATCGCCCAGAATCAAGTACACATCGTTAGACTTACCGCCCGCAAAATCATTTCCGTCGATAGTGCCGTGATAATCTATCTTAACCCGATCGCCTTTTTTTGCGGCGCGATTGGCCGGCTGATAGGCCACACGCTGCTTACAAATCATATCAAGCGTCTTGTCGATATCCGTTTCACCAACTTTCACAGTGGGTTGCTCAATACTTTGGCTACTTAAATCACCTAATACGATCTCGGGGTACACTTCAAATGTTGCGCTTACGGTATAAAGTGTATCGTTTCCATCAGTCGCTTTTGCTTCAAAACGCGGATAACCGGCCACTTGTAAGTTCTGCTGCTGAACAGTGTCTTTGAACTCTTTATGGACCGCATCGTTCAATACATCTTGCTGAACCTGCATTCCATACATTTGAGTAATTATTTTCAATGGGACTTTTCCAGGGCGAAAACCATGCAATTTGGCTGTTCTCGCCAGCCGCTGCAAGCGGTTATCAATTTCACTCTGTA
The DNA here is from genome assembly GCF_033063335.1 of Nitrosomonas sp. Is24. Classification (NCBI taxonomy): domain Bacteria; kingdom Pseudomonadati; phylum Pseudomonadota; class Betaproteobacteria; order Nitrosomonadales; family Nitrosomonadaceae; genus Nitrosomonas; species Nitrosomonas sp. Is24. The sequence goes on from NZ_JAWJZG010000001.1 coordinate 1,491,576, forward strand.
ATTTCTCCAGAGAAATTGTGATATCAAAACGACGTTCTAGTGCACCGAGGTTTTCTACATTTGATCCCATTCAAGTTCCCGACTGATTAAATATTTTTCAATATATTGCAATAACATCCGGTTATTTCTTGACATACCGGACAACCGGATAAAAAGATTGCTGCTAAAGATAATTTGGTGCGAAAGGGGGGACTCGAACCCCCACACCTCTCGGCGTCAGAACCTAAATCTGGTGCGTCTACCAATTCCGCCACTTTCGCAAGTCAATTTATTGTAACGATTATACCTTTTAATCCCGCTGATCGCAGCCAGATCATTCAATTACTGTGCTAATTAGCAAGCGATAGTTTGCCCGCTGACACCTTTACTATCCGGCCCCATCAAATACAGATAGGTTGCCATTAAATCTTCCGGGCGGCGCATCGTTTGTTTGACTTCACCAGGATGCGTCATAATCCGTTGAGGTGAATTTACAATCCCGGGCACGATAGAATTCATGCGTAAGTTAGGCAATGCTTCCCATTCATCGGCCTGAATCTTCATCAAAGCGTGAATCCCTGCGTTGGCTACGGCAAAACCACCCCAATACGCTGAAGGATTCAGTCCATGCGAATTTGTAGTCATGATCACACTCGCATCCGGTGAGGCTTTCAATAATGGCAAACACACTTTCGTGACCGCGAAGCGCGCAATCAGGTTCACCTGCAGCAACGAGCGAAACTGTGCAACTGATTGATGCTCCAACGGACTTAAACCTGGTAGCAGTGCTGCATTGTGCAAAATTCCATCCAATCGGCCGAGCTGTTCCGCAATCGCTTGCGCCAGTGTAGCAAAATCTTTGTCCTCGGCTTTTTCGAGATCAAGCGGATAAATTAGCGCTTGCGCTTTACCGAGCGCTTCAATCTCATCATAAACAGTTTCCAGCTTTTTAACTTTACGCCCATGCAAAATCACGGTGGCGCCATGACTTGCATACGCCAGAGCGGCTGCACGCCCTAATCCCTGCCCCGCTCCCGTCACCAGAATAACGCGATCGTGCAAAAGATCTCCGGCCGGTGAGTAGTTTTCAATTTTGTCCATACCGTAGAATTTATCACGGCAATATATTTTCAGATAAAAATATAACGCCTGATAAGTATCTCTATTCCTCCAATCGAAATTCCATTTACATAAAAAAACAGACTCCAAGAAATATTGGAGTCTGTTTAGTATCAAAACTCTAAGTTGCGTTGGAATAGCACTTATTACATATCCATGCCGCCCATACCGCCCATACCGCCCATGCCACCCATACCGCCACCGGCTGGTGCTTCTTCCTTCGGCAATTCAGCGACCATAGCATCGGTGGTCAGCATCAAACTAGCAACAGAAGCTGCATTTTGTAATGCAGAACGGGTTACTTTGGTAGGATCCAGCACGCCCATTGCTACTAAGTCACCATATTCACTGGTTGCAGCATTGTAACCAAAATTACCTTGGCCTTCTGTGACTTTATTTACGACAACTGAGGGCTCATCGCCGCAGTTAGTGACGATCTGGCGCAATGGTTCTTCGAGAGCGCGCAGTACGATTTTAATACCGGCATCTTGATCATGATTGTCGCCTTTAGTTTTCTTGACAATCGGGATCGTGCGCAACAGTGCTACGCCACCGCCCGGTATTACGCCTTCCTCAACCGCTGCACGGGTTGCATGCAGAGCATCTTCAACGCGCGCTTTTTTCTCTTTCATTTCAACTTCAGTTGCGGCGCCGACTTTGATCAATGCAACACCGCCCGCCAATTTAGCGACACGTTCTTGCAATTTTTCTTTATCGTAATCGCTAGTTGCTTCTTCAATTTGCGTGCGAATCTGTTTCACACGTGCTTCAATAGCTTTAGCATCGCCCGCGCCATCAATAATGGTGGTATTTTCTTTACCGACTTCGATACGTTTTGCTTGTCCTAAGTCATTGAGCGTCGCTTTTTCAAGGGTCAGGCCCACTTCTTCCGCAATCACAGTACCGCCGGTCAAGATGGCAATATCTTCCAGCATGGCTTTGCGGCGATCACCGAAACCAGGCGCTTTGACCGCGCAGGTTTTCAGAATACCGCGAATGTTGTTGACCACGAGTGTAGCCAGCGCTTCGCCATCGACATCTTCAGCAATAATTAACAAAGGCTTGCCTGCTTTTGCAACTTGTTCCAATACCGGCAATAAATCGCGAATGTTGGAGATCTTTTTGTCGTGCAGTAAAACAAATGGATTATCGAGCAGTGCAATTTGTTTTTCCGCGCTGCTGACAAAATAAGGTGATAGATAGCCACGATCAAATTGCATACCTTCCACGACTTCCAGCTCATTTTGCAATCCGGAGCCGTCTTCTACCGTGATCACGCCTTCTTTACCGACTTTGTCCATTGCGTCGGCAATAATTTTGCCGATTTCGGTATCGGAGTTCGCGGAAATACTGCCCACTTGCGCGATTTCTTTCGCTGTCGCACAAGGTTTCGACAGTTTTTTCAATTCTCCGACAGCAGCAGTCACGGCTTTATCAATACCCCGTTTGAGATCCATTGGGTTCATGCCGGCGGCAACATATTTCATGCCTTCTTTGACAATCGCTTGCGCTAACACGGTTGCAGTGGTGGTTCCATCGCCTGCAACATCTGATGTTTTGCTGGCCACTTCCTTCAGCATCTGTGCGCCCATATTTTCGAATTTGTCTTTTAATTCGATTTCTTTCGCAACTGAAACACCGTCCTTGGTAATCGTTGGCGCGCCATAAGAGCGATCCAACACTACATTCCGACCTTTCGGACCTAGTGTCACTTTAACCGCATCAGCTAAAATATTAACACCGGCTACCATTCTATGACGTGCTGAATCACCAAACTTCACTTCTTTTGCTGACATAACTTTTCTCCTAATCTCTCAACAACATATTGTCTTTAGCGAATAATTGAACCGGTGCAATTAGCCTTCAATTACACCCATGATATCTTCTTCCCGCATGACCAAAAGTTCTTCACCTTGAACTTTGACAGACTGTCCGGCATATTTCCCGAACAATACTTTATCGCCCACTTTAACTTCCAATGGACACACTTTTCCATCATCGCCGACTTTTCCTTTTCCTATTGCGAGAATCTCACCTTGATCAGGTTTTTCTGCAGCGCTGTCCGGGATAACAATACCTGAAGCGGTTTTGCGTTCATCTTCCAATCGCTTGACAATCACACGATCATGCAAAGGGCGAATTTTCATACTGTTTTCTCCTGTTAAAATTAAAAAGCCAAAATTTATGAAATACAAAGTATTTCATGTATAAATCTCTAATAAGTCAGAATACTAATACGCGGGTGAGATGGTGTTAGCACTCATTAACTATGAGTGCTAATAATAGGGGCTTTGACTCGAAATTTCAAGATCAAGTTACAGGAATATTTTCTAATGCATTGTAATAAATAGAATAAAAATAGATTTTGTATGAAAAATTCTATTTTTGTTTTCTACTGTTGCGAACACCAATTTAGGGCATGGCGGTTTTTCCGGCATTTACTCCGCGATGACTCCACCGCCGAGACAGATTCTACTTTCATAAATCACGACTGACTGTCCCGGTGTGATGGCCCATTGCTGTTGAGCGAAATCGATCTGACAATGATTTTGAGCCAATTCAATGATTGCACAGGGAGCATCAACCTGGCGGTAGCGTGTTTTAGCGGCATAGACCCAATTACAGTGCGGCTGCTTACCGCTAATCCAGGTCAAATCAGTGGCTTTCAACGATGGACGGAGCAAATCCGGATGATCATGGCCTTGCACTGCAATCAATACATTCCGGGTCATATCCTTGGCAGATACGAACCACGGCTCATCGTTGCCATCGCGTGTGCCGCCGATGCCGAGTCCTTGCCGCTGGCCGATGGTGTAATACATCAATCCCACGTGCTGGCCGATCACTTTGCCTTCTGGCGTTTGAATTTCCCCCGGTTCGTGCGGCAGATAGCGATTGAGAAACTCACGGAAAGGGCGTTCGCCGATGAAGCAAATACCGGTACTGTCTTTTTTGGCAGAATTGGGTAAGTTCAATTCCTTAGCGATTTTGCGCACCTCGCGCTTATACAGATGTCCGATCGGAAATAAGGTATTGGCGAGTTGTGCTTGATTGAGGCGATACAAAAAATAACTTTGATCTTTAGTGCCGTCTTCGCCCTTCAATAACTGAAATACGCCACCAACTTCACGCACCTGCGCATAGTGGCCTGTTGCAATATAATCCGCCCCCAGTTTATGCGCATGATCCAGAAAAGCCTTGAATTTGATTTCGGCGTTACACAGCACATCGGGATTGGGCGTCCGCCCCGCTTGATACTCGGCCAGGAAATGGGAAAAAACCCGGTCTTTGTATTCAGTGGAAAAATTGACTACTTCAATCGGAATATCGATAACATCCGCAACCGATACCGCATCGAGAAAATCCTGACGGGAAGAACAATATTCATCGGTATCGTCGTCCTCCCAGTTTTTCATAAACAAACCGGTAACATCATAGCCCTGCTGTTTCAGCAAATAGGCCGCCACAGAAGAGTCGACACCGCCGGACATGCCAATGACAACACGGTACTTTTTCATCGCATCACGACTCATAGTGTGTCAGCAGTTCCAACGGATAGCGTTTGCCCGCCAAATGATCACGAATACATTGCATCACCAGCGGGCTGCGGTGCTGCTGGATCATTTGATTCACTTCATCCAGACTATACCAAGAAGCCTGCAAAATGCCCGTATCCAGTACAAGTTCCGGGTCGTGATGCGTCACATGCCCGCCGAACGCGAAACGGATATACGTAGTATCGACGCGATGCGAATGCCATTGATAAATGCCCACCAGATATTCGGGAACAAAGGTATACGCCGTTTCCTCCAGCGTTTCCCGTATGGCGCCTTGAATAATGGACTCTCCCGGATCCAAATGCCCTGCCGGCTGATTTAAAAATAAACCGGCACCGGCTTCGGGTTCTTCCTCAACCAGCAGGTATTTACCATCGTGCTCAACAACGGCCGCAACCGTTACATTGGGTTTCCAGATCATCATTTTGGGTATATAGAATTAACGTGTGCGATATCCAGCGGCAATATGCTGTGCGTGTAAATACTGCGTATTATCGCATTGCCGCTCTGAAATCTGGTGGAATCAGGCAGAATTTTTACCATCCTGCGGTTGGATCAACTGAATTGAGGAAAACTGCTGCAATATTTTGTCCAGTTGCGCAACGTCAAACGGCTTACTGAGATGCCCATCCATTCCGGCGGCAAAACATTCTTGCTTGATGTGATCCAGTGCATGGGCTGTCAAGGCCACAATGGGTACGGGTGTTAAATTTTTTTGCTGCTCAAGCGCGCGTATTTGCCGCGTCGCCTCAAATCCATCCATAACGGGCATGTTACAGTCCATCAGAATCAAATCGAAGCGCCGGGAAGAAAAGGCGTCAATCGCTTCGACACCATTATTAACCAAGGTCACTTCACAGTTTAAACGCTCCAGCATCGCTTTACTGACTAACTGATTCACATCGTTATCTTCAACCACCAAAATGCGGGGGCGATCTTCAGTCACAGTTTGGGATCGCGTTTTCGGTAATTCATTGGGTTTCGCTAGCGCGGCGCCGGTAATTTCATAGCGCAACGGCAGGCATGCGCAGAACCTCGATCCCGCGCCGATTTCACTGGATACTGTGATGGAACCTCCCATCAGCGATAACAAATTGCGAGTGATGACGAGACCGAGTCCGGTACCGCGAATATGCTGCGTAGCTTCACCGACTTGCGAAAACTCCTGGAACAGTCGTGCCTGATTCTCGGCGGAAATACCAATTCCGGTATCCGTTACCGTCAGTTCCAGCTCAATGCCGCTGCGATCCGCAATTTCGGTGCAATGTATTAACAGCTTAACCTCGCCTTGCCGAGTAAACTTGAATGCATTTCCCAGTAAATTAAACAAAATTTGCTTAATCCGGTCCGGATCGCCAATCAGGTTATGGGAAGGATGACAATCGAAACTGACTATGAAATTTACCGGCGTTTCTTTTGCTTTGGTGCGAAATAATGCATGAACCTCATCAATCAACCCCGGCAAATCAAAAGAACGGTTAACGATGCTCAGTTTGTGCGCCTCTATTTTGGCGAAATCCAGAATATCATCGATAATCCGCAGCAGAGTCCGCCCGGAATTACGGATTACATTCAAATGATTGGTTTGCTCCGGGTTCAGCGGAGTCGTTGCGAGTATCTCCGTCATGCCCAGCACACCGTTCATCGGCGTGCGGATCTCATGACTCATCGCCGCCAGGAAAGCCGATTTCGCTCTGTTGGCATTCTCCGCTTGCAGCCGTGCCTGCTCTAAATCCACTGCTTGCTTTTCCAACTGAACCGCCTGCTGCCGTGCAATCCAGTAATTCTCATGCTGCAACTTACCGTTGTGCACGGAAAAAACAAAGTAAGCCAGTCCGATGATCAGCATTACCCAGCCGCTATCATCGGGTATAAATAACACGAGACTGATCAAGCTCGGTGCATAAACCAGCAGGGCAAAAACAAGCATGAGGCGGATGCGCGGCGAAGTCGCTGCGATACCCCCGGCGATAAAACCCACCGTGGAAATAACCGCCAGGATTGCCCCGTTATCGATGGCATTGATCGATAGAAAAATCCAGCTTAGGAAAACACCCCAAGTGAATGAGGTTGCAATATAGATCGCTGAAATTGACCATTCAATCCGGGACTGATTATTTAAATGCGAACCGGTTACCTGCTTATAAATGATTAAACGCAGTATGGCTAAAGCCAGAAAAATCATAACGAAGACAACGCTATACGGCTGCGCGCTCAGTACAGTCGACGTCAATATAATGGCACTGCAACAGAGCACATAAAACATCCCACCCCACCGCATGCGCCCCGCCATATCCCGATTGGTGCTGATACGTACCCGTTCAAGACTTGCCACCTCCGGATCCGACCAGAAACTTTTGCTATGCTTCAAAATACGTTTATTCCTACGTCCAAATGACATCGGCTCCACGATATTGCTGTTGATAAGGAATTTAGAAATCAGAAAATCAATATCAATTCATAAAATTAAAATGAAGAGGTAAGATAAATCTGAAAATGATCATCATAAAGAATAAATTAGTTTAGTTCCATCGGGAGTTATTTTATTCGCAATTCAATGCATAGAAACTAGCCAAAAAGTACACTAATCGGTATGATGCGACCTGTAAGTCAATGGAGGTGTGGCCGAGCGGTTTAAGGCAGCAGTCTTGAAAACTGCCGTAGGGGTGACTCTACCGTGAGTTCGAATCTCACCGCCTCCGCCACCGATTCAGGATTCATGCCGTTGAAATCCTACGGCATATAAATTTCCATCAATTGTCCCTGCCAAAAAATTTCACTTTTTCCTGCTCGTTTTAAAAGCAATCGTAATCTGCGATTAAATCCGGTCTGGTGTTTCAGTATTATTGGCTACTGGTGCGAGGCATTCGCTACTGAAATTATGATTGGTTTGAAAATGAATGTTTCTTAATGGCAACAGGGAATTTCTGCTTTTTTAACAATCGCCAATCCGTCGGCCCGTGTATGTGTGATCTATTTCCATGGGTTCCGATTCAGGCATTTTCATTTTAATGACAGCGGAACCTTTATATTTATCCGAGCTGAAAATAATTCTTCCCGCGCCATTCATTTTCAGCTTACCTTTGCACTTCATTTGCCATGAAGCATCATTATCGATAATTTTATAATCAAAAAATTCACAGGACTCATGCACAGCAATGGGCGGTTTTCCCTTGGTTTTATCATTGACGCAAATAACATCGGTATGAATAGGCATCGGCGTCATGATGTGCGGCATTATTGTCTGCGTGGTGACCTCCCATTTGCCTTTCGGAAATTGCTGAGCATGAGCGCTGAATACAGACAATAAAATTGCGATTGATACACCATAATTAAGTAAATGTTTCAACTCGCTTCCCTCATAACGCCGATAAGAAATGGCACGGCCAGTATTGCATCAGCACTTAAAAGCTGCCCATGAAATCGCCTTTGCCGACATCCAGTCCGTTGTGCCGCAGAATCGCGTAGGCAGTAGTGACATGGAAGAAAAATTGCGGCAATCCATAATTGATCAGGTAATTGTGCCCGATCATCTTTTTCTCTTTCGGCGTGCCCGGACGCAACACGATTTCACGCGTTTCGCTGCCCTCGAACTGTGCGGGCGTCAGGCTTTCGATAAACGCTAACGTCTTAGCGATGCGCGCCTGTAAATCGGCGAAAGTCTGCTCATTATCTTCATAGGCTGGCACCTCCACTCCCGCCAACCGGGCTGATACACTTTTGGCGAAATCGGCAGCCACTTGCACCTGGCGGACCAGAGGAAACATATCGGGATATAGCCGGGCGTTCAACAATACGGCCGGTTCAAATTTTTTCCCGGCGGCGTAGGCTTCCGCTTTGGTCAAAATGGCGCTTAGGCTGATCAACAATTGCTTGAAAACGGGTACTGAGGTTTTGTACATATACGAAGTAGTCATAAAAATATTCCCTGTTAATAATTGAGTGCGATGTGATGTTGTGACATTCAGTATCTCATGATTATGCCGGATTGCGTGCGCACAGCGGTTGCACTACTGCGGATATCCGGTGAATACAACTTAAAACCAAGAAAATGAGAACCACCAGGAATGCTGTATAGTACATAAACTCCTATTCTTATTTCTTGATATTGTGGTTAACTGCTTGAATGGACTCCCATACCATGACGGTCATTAAATCAGATGCATTGTTCTCCCTTGAATGGCTGGTGACGGGCTACAACAATCCCTGGACGACCGGCTGCGACTGCTGTGCCGGCTGAGCGTAACCGGCGAGCATGACAGGTTCCGCGTTTTCTCCCTTCAAGCATTGTATTTTCACGGTGCTATGGATTGCGACGCTGGTTTCAAATATCGGCACGTGGATGTTCAACGTCACTTCCAGCTGGGTGATGACCGAATTATCCCCCTCACCCTTCATGATATCGATGGTGCAAGCGGCAACAACCTTGCCGGTTTTTCTTTTTGCCCTTCCCGCCGGAGCATTGGGTGATCTTTTTGATCGCCGCAAACTGCTGATATGGACACAAATCTTTCTGGCAGCGGTGCTACTGCTTTTTACCGCACTGTTATGGAGCGGCAGCGTTAATGCCTGGACCCTGCTGCTGTTTACTTTCATCATCGGCACCGGATCAGCCTTTGCCATGCCGGCATGGCAGGCCATCGTACCGCGTCTTGTGCCGCGCGATACCTTGAGTTCCGCCATTGTATTGAATGGCGTCAGCATGAATATCGCCCGCGCCATCGGGCCGGCATTGGGTGGTTTTATTCTGGCCGCCGCCGGTGCCGTGGCGACGGCTTTTCTGGATGCCATTTCCTACCTTGCCGTTGCGGCAGCGCTGTTATGGTGGCGCGCGAGTACCACCCAGGACGACGCATTACCGCGCGAACGTTTAGCCGGTGCCATGCGTGCCGGTATCCGCTTTGCCCTGCATAGCAAGCCGTTGCACCACACCTTGACTCATGCATTGGCTTTTTTCATGTGTGCATCCGCTTACTGGGCATTATTGCCACTGATCGCGAAGGATACATTGCAAGGCGGCCCCAGCCTTTACGGTATTTTATTGACTGCACTGGGCATTGGTGCCGTATCCGGGGCATTTCTACTCCCTGTCATGAAAAAACACTTCAGTGCAAACACAATCATGATAGTAGCAACAACGGTAACCGCGCTGAGCTCCATGTTGTTTGCCCATGGCGGACATGCGGTGACCGGTATGGTCGCGGGATTTACAGGCGGCGTGTCATGGATCATGGCGGTTTCGTTGTTGAATGTTTCCGCGCAAATGGCGCTACCGGATTGGGTTCGTGCCCGCGGACTCGCCATTTTTCAGATGGTGGTTTTCGGTGCGATGGCAGCGGGATCGCTCAGCTGGGGTCAGGCGACGGAAATGATCGGCTTGCCAGAAGCTTTGACCGCATCAGGATTTTTGGCGCTGTTGCTGATCCCAATCACGGCGCGATTCAAACTCAATCTGGGCGAACACCATGACTATACGGCGTCCGGTCATTGGTCCGACCCCGCGCCGGTTATTCCTGTATCGCACGATCACGGCCCCGTGCTGGTAACGCTGGAGTATCGTATCGACGATGCGGATCGTGCTGCTTTTTATTTGCTGATGCAGGAACTGGAGATAACCCGCCGCCGCGATGGCGCCATTCAATGGGGATTTTTCGAGGATGTTGAGGATCATGGACGATTCATCGAGATGTTCACGGTCGAATCCTGGGTTGCACATTTGCGCCAGCATGCCCGCGTATCCGTGTCCGACAAGATGCTGCAAAACAAAATTTTCGCTTTGCATCGCGAAGAAACCTCACCGCGCGTTACGCATGCCGTTGCACCGCATACTGGCGGCCAGCTGAAAACAATCCCCAAAACACATCACGATCTATAGAGAGAAAACCGCAGCATGATCTGAGACTCCGGCAGGATTTGAGTAATACCGGTTTTCATAGAGAAATGGCAGAGCAATCACCGTTGCGAAACCGGTGATTGCTCGACTATAGCTAAGGTTTGGCTGGTTGCAGCTTCAACATCATGGGTTGCAGACGTTTGATGGTGGAAGGTGCCAGCTGGTCTTTGATTTGCAACGATTTAACCGCCGATGCCGGAGCACAATTAGCCACTTCGACCAATTTAACCACCAGTGGATTGAAAGTCACATCTACGCCGGTATAACTGCCGGCATCGTCACCATCGCGATCGCCGCGGAATTTGAATTCCTTCACCGGTCCATTTGGTCCTCCGCCCTGACGATCATCGTTGTGATCGGTGTCAATGTAATGCGCTGAGCTTTCCAAACTACTAACGATACTGTCAATGCGCCAACCGGGGGGAGCCGTATAGTAAGTATCGTTGCGCTCGCCTTCCGCAGTAGTCCAGTCGCTCCGTGTTTCTTGCGCTTTCATCCAAAGCCGTAAGTTGACGCGCGTGCCTTGGACGCTCCAGGTTGCTTTAGCCCAAACTTCCGGGCCATGACCACCGAATTCCTTATCACCTCGGGTATGAGGGGGGGTGAACGATAAATAGGTATCGCGCGCATAGGTTTCGGTTTTTTCCCGGCATACCGGTGTCGCGGGCTGAATGACGGCGATGCTGGAAATAGGACGATTCTGCCATTCCAAAGTGAGGCGGTCGCTGGTTTTGGATAAAGGAACACCGTTGGCGCCGAGGTTAAGAGTCATGTGATAGTGCGTCAACCGATCCAATTCGGGAGAAACATCCAGTGTTCTTGATGTATCGTGCAACGTGACTTTGATCGGTGTGGTATCGAAATCATAGCCAAAAAATTCCAGCTTGTTGCGGCGGCTTGGATCCAGTGCCATATCCACTGCGGCTGGAACCACATGACACAGAGCCGGTTCAACCGGCGGTATCGCTTGATGCATCAAGCGTGCCCGGATTCTCACTAGGGCCTGGCGCACGCGTGTACCGATAAAATCCATATTGCAACGCAATTCATCGCCGGTAGCGGCTACGCTGCGATTCAGCACATCCGAGACTTCATTGCGCACCGTAGATTGCGCATCGCTCGTCAACTTCGCGGTGGTATCTTGCAATACCGTTTGCCACGATGCGGAATTCCGGTCCAAGGCATCGATGGCGTTATCCAGCGTAGCAACGGTATCACCGGCAACATCGCTGACTTTGTCGGTCAACTTGTCGATTTTGTCGCCAATGCTGCAACCTGAGATCAGAAATGGCACAAGTATCATGCTCCAAAGGAATAGTTTGTGGGTTCGATGAGGTTTTTTTGAACAGATTGTGGTCGCTGACATGCTGTTATTCTCCTTTATAGTGTCGATAAACTCGCATTGCTACTGCATTGAATCAGTATTGCCGGTACCGCATTTCACTATATAGCGATATCTCCAGTTAAAGTCAAACGTGAATGACATTACCTAATTCTTTATCTCATTTGAACTTTTAATCAATCGCATTAACTCTCACGGTAAAAAAAGCACTTACCGCAACGACTCCCGGATTGCAGGTTTGATTTTACTTGCAGCAGTTGATGGCCACTATTGTGTCGATTGCGCCATCTGAATCACCGGCTGCGCGCCCGATTCGGATAACAATACGGTCATCATGTTGGTAACCAGCACTGCGCGTTGATCGGATGTCAGCGTAACGATTTTTTTATCTTCCAGATTCTTCAATGCCACTTCGACCATACCGACCGCCCCATCGACAAGCTTTTGACGCGCCTGTACCACCGCTTCCGCTTGCTGGCGCCGTAGCATGGCATTGGCGATTTCCGGCGCATAAGCCAGATGGGCAATTTTGGCTTCTTCTATCACAATGCCCGCCACTTCGACGTGTTGCTGTATAGAATCCCGCAACAGCGCTGCAATGGCATCCAGATCGGTACGCAAGCTCTTGCGCTTCCCTCCTTCGGCAGCGTCATAGGCGTGACTACTGGCCACTTGACGCACGGCGGATTCACTTTGGATTTGCAAATAATTCAATGTGCTTTCAACATCGAACACAGCTCTGGCGGTATCCTGCACCCGCCAGGCAATCACGGCGGCAATTTCAATCGGACTGCCACGCTCGTCATTGACCTTAAGCACCGGTGTATTCCAATTATTGATCCGTAGGGACACGCGAGTCCGGTTATAAAACGGATTCACCCAGAAAAAACCGCTCGCATTAACCGTTCCGGCATAACTGCCGAAAAAAATCATGACGGCTGCCCGGTTGGGTTCGAGCGTGAATAATCCTTTGCAGCAGAACAGCGTAATCACCAGTAACGCCGCGCCACCCATTAATTTGACTGGCCCACCCGGCGTGGCCACTAAAAAAACCGCGAACAATATCGCAGGTAGCAATACCACTACCATCAACCACCCGTTGGTGCCGGAAATGATCTGTTCGTCTGTACCGATTACACTGCTGCCCGATTTCTGGTTCACATCCATCTCCTTTCAATGGTTCATTGCACACAATGAGTTTGTTTCTGTGGTATTCTCGAGTCCATCCATTCAAACCGAAAAAATTTCCGGCTATTGATATCTGCTAACATAGCATTCTTTTGTAAAGAGTTATGCGATAAACATAACATCAAGCAATAAAAAATTTGTGCAATTCAATGAAATTAGAGGTAATGTATTAACCCTAAGAAATTGCACACTATTCACGTGTATAAGAAACATTCTCTATCCGGTTTAACCACAGCATCTGGGCAAAGTAACTTTCAGTACACTAAAATATTGCAGCTTATATCCGTTAACATTCGCTAGCATCAGCAACACATTAAAAATCAATATAACGAGTATTTCCCTATGCGTTCAATTATCATTGGATTGTCTGTGATATTTTTTTCCTTATCGGCTTTTATTACGTATAAGGCCATGAATTTCCAGAGTTACACAGCTGCTTATTCTTATTTAAATAATCAATCCGATACGGTATTTACACCGCCACCCATACCGGCGCCTCCAGTTGCAGCGCCCCCTGCGGCAGCGGATACTTCGATCCAACCCGATGGTGATTCGGAAGCCGATAAGGCTTTCGCTACAGAAATGCAAGAAGTCATCACGCAGCTTGAGAGTAAAGTGGCGATAGCAGAAAATAAAATAGACGGTATTAAAACAATCAATCCGGATACGCAATCGCGCACCGTGACAGTATTCGGCGGTAAGACATTCCGTTCCGGCCAGGATGTAATACAAGATGTTGCCTATTCCGCGATTGAAAATCTAGTGCAGGAAATATCCGCATTTCCAAATAGCCGTATTCTCATCGAAGGCCATACCGACAATATACCGACTGGTAAATCCGGCAGCGACAATATGGATTTATCTTTGCGCCGCGCAAAGGCGATTGCCAATATATTGGTTTTACACGGCATACCGAAAGATCGGATATCGGTTACCGGTTACGGTGACACACAACCGATAACTTCCAATAATACCGAGGAAGGTAGAGCCAAAAACCGCAGAGTTGAAGTAAAACTTTTGCCGCAAGAGGGAGCTAATTAATGCATATGTATTCGCAGCACTTTAACCTCAACCGACTTCCATTCGAGAATGTACCGGATCCATTATTTTTTTATGATCATGGAGATCATGCCCGGATTCGTAAGCAAATATCCGGTTCACTGCTCAGTGGACGTGGCTTGATTGTTGTCACCGGTCCGATCGGATCCGGAAAAACAACATTGAGTCAAATGATAAAGTCTGATTTTCCTGAAAATATCAAACTCATCTGGATGGCTGAACCACCCGCAAATAGCTCGGATCTTTACTTATTTCTAGCGCAAGAGCTTGGAGTGCAGCCGACTTCGGCGGAAAAAACCTTCGTCATGCGGGATATCCGGAATGCATTACTAAGAATCAATGCGGAAGGGAAAAAGTGCTTAGTCATTATGGATGAATCCCATCTGATGACGGAAGATGTGATCAACGGTATTCGCTTACTCAACAATCTTGAAGAAGGATCAACCAAACTCATTCAGCTATTGCTTCTTGGTCAGGAAGAGCTGATGGAAAAAATCAACCGGCCTGAGATGGCGCCCTTTAAACAGCGGATCGCTGCGCTGGAAACATTGGGAAAGATGAATGTCGACCGGGTGTTACAGTACATCAAACATCGCATTCATGTAGCAGGAGGAACACCTGAGCTGATTTCAGATACCGGATGGGAAGCACTCACGATCGCGTTCGGTTCCGGAGGAACGCCACGGACCATCAATTCACTCTGTGATCGATCGCTCAATGTTACGTATGAACGCAATAAAACCATGGTTGATGCTCAGGATGTGTATGAAGCTACCCAACGAATGGGTATGATAACCGACGTATTTCATTACATTATTTTACTCAACAACCAGGAAAGAAAGAATCAGGAAGCACACTCGCCCGCAACTAGTACTGTCGCGCAAGAATCAACACCACCCGTGGTTGAGAAAGCTCAGGCCGCTGCGGACACTATCAAAAAAACCGAACCGAAAGTAAATCCAAAATCTAGTAATGAACCGCTGAATATCCCAGAAGAAAAAATCGAACTATCTGAACCCTCGTATGACGATATTGCAAAAGTGATCAAGGCTAAATACGATCAGAAAGGCTTGATGCTTTCCATGGCAGTCCTCGCTTTATCGATTACTGCGTTTATAGCCAGTATTTTTTTCTTTTGCCACCGCTCCGATTCTTCCGGCATACTTGATTGCCTTCGTAATTTAATGGATTTTTGATCAATAGTGCACATGCACCGACCAGAATCCAATTAAAACCAAGCCCGCTCATGAAGTGGGCTTGGTTTATACCAGACTCAATCAAATTTAATCGTTCAGGTTATTTTTCTTCCGGCGCACGATAAAACTCAACAAGCTAGATTTCATGCAAACAGCATGGTATATATTTTTGGCTCTGGAACAGATGCTGCTGGAGAATCACTCCGATGCACATATTGTGTACATCGGTATAATCCAAAGAGTGCCCTTTTAATACGAATTTGCCATTCCATGCAGCATTTATGTTCACGGTAATATGTGCATCGTAATTTGATCATCTATCATCAGAGTCGTGGGATGATGAGTTACTTTCTTCATCGGAAGATGGTTTACTGGAAACTAGTGCTTCTTTGTCGTTGTTTAGAGATCGATGATCAGGGTTGCCAGGTGCCGTTTTCCCGATATTACCCGGAATGCCGTAAGCCAAAGCACTTAAACTAAAAATACCGGCCACACGACATCTTTGTTAAACACAATAAAGATTGTAATTGCTACATTCATCTCCATGTATAAGATAATTTCAATTTCATGGGAGCAGGATATGCGCGCTTTTCTATCGCTCACGGCAATTCTCTATGCGCTTTCTTTAAGCGGCTGTGGTTACAATACATTGCAAGCCACGGATGAACAAATTAAAGCCAGCTGGGCGGAAGTTTTGAATCAATATAAGCGCCGCGCTGACTTGGTGCCTAATCTGGTCAATACGGTTAAGGGGTTTGCCGCGCAAGAAAAGGATGTGCTGTTAGGCGTTACGACGGCTCGCTCCAGAGTCGGCGGTATTCAAGCCAGCCCGGAGTTGCTTAATAATCCCGAAGCTTTCGCCAAATTCCAGAACGCACAGGGTGAATTATCGAGTGCACTTTCTCGATTACTGGTCGTCACTGAGAACTATCCCGAGTTAAAGTCGGATGCGAATTTCCGCGATTTACAGGCACAGCTGGAAGGTACCGAGAATCGCATTACCGTGGCGCGCAATCGGTATATCAAGGCGGTGCAGGAATACAATATCGTGGTGCGTTCTTTCCCCAGCAATCTCACGGCAATGGTGTTCGGTTTTCAAACCAAACCCAGCTTTACCGTGGAAAATGAGCAAGAAATATCGGCTGCGCCCCAAGTGGATTTCGCTGCGCCCGCACCAGCGGCAAAATAAGTCACTATGATACTCACCAGAATGATCCGGCCGGGAATAACAGTAGGGTTGCTCATAGCCATGTTGTTTAGCGCTATGCTCGCTATGGCCGATGTTGCCATTCCTCCGCTCAAAGCACATGTCAACGATTTGACTGCAACCCTCTCCGCCAGTGAAGTCGTGCATCTGGAGCAGAAATTGCTGGCTTTTGAGAAAACCAAAGGCAGTCAGATTGCGGTATTAATGATCCCGACTACGCAACCTGAAACCATCGAGCAATATTCCATACGCGTGGCGGAAGCGTGGCAATTGGGGCGTAAAGGCATAGACGATGGCATTTTATTGCTCATCGCCAAGAACGATCACGCCTTGCGCATCGAAGTTGGCTATGGATTGGAAGGCGCAGTACCGGACGCGATGGCTAAACGCATTGTCGCGGATATTATGACGCCGCATTTCAAACTGGGGCATTTTGCCAATGGCATTGATGCCGGAATCGATGCCATCATCCATCTGATTCAAGGCGAACCGTTGCCGCCTCCTAAAAACTCCCGAAACACTAATAGCGCTGCGGGTGAACATTTTCCGGTTGAGAATTTTGTTTCCCTCCTGATCGGAGCGATGATACTGGGAAGAATGTTACAAGTTATGCTCGGCCGCCTTGCCGGCGCAATGGTCACTGGTATTGGCGTGGGAATCATCGGATGGCTGTCTTTTGCGTCGTTGACGGTTGCCATTCTAATAGCGATCACGGCATTTTTTATCAATCTCTTTTTGAATAGCGGTGGAGGAATTTATCGAACCGGGCGTGGTGGCTGGTCAGATCGCAGTTACCGGCACGGCGGCTTTGATCGTGGCGGTTTCGGTGGTGGTGGCTTTGGTGGCGGAGGCGGCGGTTTTGGCGGCGGTGGTGCGTCGGGGAGGTGGTAAATGAATTTTGCTCGAATCCTGCGCCATTTATTAACCGGACAATTGACACAACGCCGCACATTTCCGGCCGTGTCGCTTGCAGCGATCGAACAAGCGATTGTGCAATCGGAAATGACACATGGCGGTGAAATTTGTTTTGCCGTGGAAGCGGCGTTGAATACGCTGCCGCTACTCAAAAACCAGACTGCCCGGGAACGTGCGATTGAGGTATTCTCACAAATGCGGGTCTGGGATACGGAACACAATAATGGTGTGCTGATTTATTTGCTATTAGCCGATCGCACAGTGGAAATCATCGCCGACCGGGGTATTCATGCCAAGGTCCCGGATCAGGAATGGCAGGCTATTTGCCGGATGATGGAATCGGCATTCCGGCAACGGCAATTCGAAGCTGGCGTCATCGCAGGTATTCATGCTGTTGGTATGCAGTTGCAAAAATATTTTCCATTTGATCCGGAGAAAGATACCAATGAGCTTCCCAATAAACCCGCGGTGCTTTGAAGCGGCGCGCAGCTGAACTGCCTGCCGTTGAATCAGCAAGCATGCAATACCAATCGTCAGGCTAAGAAATTTGCGATCGCGGCAAATTCCTCCACTGACAAATTCTCGGCGCGCAACCCCGGATCGATTCCCAACGTACTGAAATCACTGGATGTTAAATGTTGTTGTAGTGTGTTGCGAAGCGTTTTGCGGCGCTGTGAAAATGCTGCGGTGACAATTTGTGCGAATAATGCTTCGTCCTTAACGATGCGCGAGGATGAATCGCGCGGCGTCATGCGAACAATAGCCGATTCAACTTTGGGTACGGGGCGGAATGATTCCGCTGGAACACTGAAAACATATTCCATATCGAAACGGTATTGCAACATGACGGAGAGCCGTCCGTAATCGGCTGTGGAGGGCGAACCGACCATGCGATCAACAACTTCCTTTTGCAGCATAAAATGCATATCCAGGATATGTTCTGAGAATTGACTCAGATGAAACAGTAACGGCGTTGAAATGTTATAAGGCAGATTGCCGACAATGCGCAGTTTGCTGCCCAGCGCGGAGAAATCGAACTTCAGCGCATCAGCGGCATGGATGGTTAATTCTTCCTGTGCAAACGCTTGATTCAGCTTGCTCACAATATCCCGGTCAATTTCGATCACGTGCAAGTGATCCAGAGCCTGCAACAAAGGGCGTGTCAGTGCGCCCAGTCCCGGTCCGATTTCAATAATCCGGTCGCTCTTCTGCGGATAAATTTCAGCAACGATTTGCGCAATAATATGCTGATCGACCAGGAAATTCTGGCCAAATCGCTTGCGTGGATTATGATGCATGACGGAGAAATTGGGTTTGGTTCTTTGTTAGCTGCACAGCCATTTCAATCGCTGTCAGCAAACTGCCGGGATTCGCCTTTCCTGTTCCAGCCAGTTCCAATGCGGTACCGTGATCGACCGATGTGCGAATAATGGGTAATCCCAGGGTGATATTCACGCCGCCGCCAAAACTGGCATGTTTCAGAACTGGCAAGCCCTGATCGTGATACATGGTGAAAATACAATCGAACTGCTTCAGTTGCGCCGGGTTGAACAAGGTATCCGCCGGTACCGGACCGGTTAGCTGCATGCCTTCGGCACGTAATTTATCCAGTACCGGAATGATGACATCAATTTCTTCCCGGCCTAGATGTCCCGATTCACCGGCATGCGGATTAAGCCCAGCAACGGCAATTCGCGGATTTTCCAACATAAAGCGCGTGATTAGATCGCGTTGAATGATGCGCAGTTTGCTTTCGATTCTATCCGCCGTGATGGCCGCGGCCACATCTTTCAGCGGTAAATGCGTGGTTGCCAGCGTTACTCGCATATTCCCGCCCGCCAGCATCATAACGACGGGGCTATGCAGCAATTCGGATAAATATTCGGTATGTCCGGTGAATGGAATGCCGGCATCGTTGATCACACCCTTATGCACGGGAGCGGTCACCATGCCGTCAAACTGACCGGATTGGCAGGCGGCAACTGCAAGGCGGAGTGTTTCGAGCACATACTGCGCATTCGCCGGATTCAATGTGCCCGGAACCGCTGCTTGCGCCAATGGCACATGCATCAACTGCAAGCTACCCGCTTCATGCCGCGCTGATGGCGTTGCGGCGGCATCAATCAGTTTCAGCGGAAGCTGCAACTGCCGCGCGCGCGCCATCAGCAATTCGCCATCTGCAATAGCAACCAAGCGGCACGATAACGGTTGTTGCGCGATTTGCACGCATAAGTCGGGGCCGATTCCCGCCGGTTCGCCGGGTGTCAGTACGAGTGAGGGAATAATTTTAGTGTTCATGATCATCGTCCAAACGGTATTCCACATACGCTTGATCACGCAGCTGCCGCAACCATTCTTGCACCACGACATCGGCTTTGCGTGAGCGGATCGCTTGCCTTGCAGTCTGACGGCGCCGGTCCAGGCTGATATCCTGCGAACGGCGTTCCAGCACTTGGATTAAATGCCAGCCGAATTGCGACCGGACCGGATCGCTGATCTGTCCCGGCAGCAGCGCATTCATCGCTCGCTCAAAATCTGGCACGGTATCGCCCGGCGAGAGCCAGCCCAGGTCGCCGCCGGAAGAAGCGCTGGTATCTTCGGAATACAGTTTCGCAACTTCTTCGAAGTTTTCTCCTTTATCTAGCCGCTCCTTAATCTGAAGAATCTTTTGCTTGCCATCGCTTTCCGAAGTCAGTTCATTAATTTTAATCAATACATGGCGCGCATGCGTTTGGTCAATGATGACGGTCGGTGTTTCCTGAGCGCGTCTGCCGAGCAGCTTGAAAATGTGAAAACCGCTGGGGCTTTGCACCACCGGTGTCACATCGCCGGGTTGCAGCGGTTCCAGCAGCTCGGCGAAAGTTGGGCCCATTTGCGTGACTGGGCGCCATTCAATGATGCCGCCGGTCTTGGCGTCGGCCGCATCGGAAAATTCAGCAGCGACCTGGGAAAATTCCACGCCCTGTTGAAGCTTATCGGAAGCCAATTTCGCCCGCTCCGCCCGTTGTTGAATCTGACTCGGCGCGGTATTTTCCGGCACCAGAATCAAAATATGCGCAAGGCGGTATTCGTCTTGGCCTTCGGAAGTGGATTTCTGCGTTTGGAGGTAATTATCCACCTCCCCTTCGGTCACATTCACTTGATGCTTCACTTCCCGTTCCTTTAGCCGCGCCATGATCATTTCATCGCGGATTTCATCGCGGAATTTGTTGTAACTGATGCCGTCTTTTTCCAATACCGCATGAAATTCCGGCAAGGATAATTTATTGTCGGCTGCAATCCGTTGTATGGTCTCGTCCAGTTCGCTTTCACCAACCGCTAGGCCAACTTCCTTGGCATGCTGCAATTGGATATGTTTCATGACGACCGATTCCAGCACCTGATTCTCCAGGCTACGTTGATCCGGTAATTGCACACCTTGCTGCTGCAGACGGCCAACCGCTGTTTTAACCGCATCGTCAAGCTCCTGGCGCGTAATGACATCTTCGTTCACCACGGCGACGATATGATCGATGGCTCTGGCCGCCGGGACAAACATCGGCTCCTGCGCGGCAACGGATGCCGATAGCAATACGGTAAGCAGCAAGGGAATGCAAAAATAATTGCTTTTATGCATAAAATGACAACACTGGATAAATGCGATAGGAAAAATCAACGCTTAATGAACGCTGGTATAGCCGGGAATGCTTTGTTGCAGTACCTGCAACGGGTTATTGCCAAGTCCCATTAACCCTTTTAACTCAAGTTGCACAAAAAATGCGGTGGTGGTCGTTTGTGTCGCGGTCGTCAACCGTTGCAGTACAACCCGTAAGGCCCAGCAGCACGAGTTATATTCAAAACCGGCCAAACCGGCCAGAATTTTATCATCCAGCAATGAATAATTGACCCGGGTAACGCCATGCCAATTTCCGCCCAGCGGCCATTGCATCGAAGTATCCACTTGCTCCAATACACCGCGGGTAAACCGGTAACCCAGATTGAGCACCTTTCCGGCTTCCGGCTGGTAGCTGATACCGGTGCGAACCTTTTCAATCCATAATTTGGATTCGTCCATCTGGACATTCGAGTCGGCACTGATGGTTGGTGTCAGACGCCCGGATATCGCGGCAATGAAGTCCGACCGGCCGCTGGTGACTTGAGGCGGAAGCAATAGAACTCTAGGGTCGTTAAAGTTGAATTGCTGTCCAACGGCAAGGCGCAATCGTTCGATCCCTGTCTCCTGCTCCACGAATCGCGATGTCAACGCAGTTACGACGCGGTTGGCATCGTTGATACGGTCACCGCCGCTGAAACGGTTTTCGGTCAGTATTTGCGCAAAGCTGAAGTCATTGACGGCGGAGTCAAAATTAGGCAAGTAGCTCTGATTCCGGTAAGGCGCGTAAACATAGAACAAGCGCGGTTCCAGCGTCTGAATAAATTTTGTATCCCATAGCTTTACTTGACGATCAAATGCAATGCCGCTATCCCAGCTGAAAATCGGCACGGTACGGTCAAGGTTGTTGCTTTTACCTTCGACCGGCGCTGAATCAAGATTATAGTGGGTATAGTGCAACCCGAATTTGGGCGTGATATAGCCGAACTCATTGCGCAACGGAACACTGACACTGGGATAAAAAACAAGACGATTGCCATCGGTGAGCGTCGGATGATAAAAATTCGTCCAGCTGCTTTTCATCTCGAAATCCATTTTGCCGACATTATATTTGACGGCATTCAAAGCAAAATGCGGTAATCGCTCGTAGGGAGAAACAAACCGTGCCAATGGATCCTGGAGGGTCTGAAAGCGCTGTGCAAATCCGGTGAATTGCAATGCGCCGTCCTTACCTAATCTGCCAGTGTATGAAACGCCGGCTTGTTGCGACAAGTTGGTCAAGCTGGTCTGGGCCAGGTTAGGGGTAAGCTCACGAAAGTACCGGTCGTCGGATACCTCGTTATAATTCATAAAACCTTGCCAGCCCCGGCCGATGTTTTGCGAATGTGTGTATAAAACGCCCCAGCGGGTTCGATCGGTATTAATGTCCATCGGCAGGATATCGAACAGCAAATGACCGTTCATGTTGTTATTGCCGAGATAGCGCAGCTCGTTGCTTAACAAAAAACCACGCATCGTCATAATCCGCGGTGTTATGGTCGCATCGATATTGGGTGCGATATTCAAATAAATCGGCAACCCCATATCGAAGCCGGTTTTGGCGTTGTAGCCCGCAACAGGTGCCAGTAATCCGCTTTTACGACGGCCGCTGTAGGAGAAATTGACCCACGGTGAATATAAAATCGGCACATCTTTAAACACAATACTGACATGCTTCGCGGTAGCCACTTCTTGGTTGTTGTCGATTTCCAGCTCTGTCGCGCGCAGATACCAATCCCTTTTTTTGGGCGGGCAGGTAGTGTAGTTGGTCTCTTTAATCCGGTAGTGATCTTTGCCTTCAAAATACAAAATATCGCCAGCGCCGCGTCCTTTTCCTTGCTTCATGGAATAGCGCGGTTCGGTCAATTGACCGACTTCGGTTTTCATATTGAGTTCGAGTTTCTTGCCTTGCAGAATATCCTTAGGTCTTTCCAGGTGGATATTTCCTTCAACTTCGGCATCTTCGGTCTGCTCGTAATATTTCACACGATCAGCCTTAAGAGTATTGTCACCTTGTTGCAGAACCGCATTTCCGGTTGCTTCGACTTCTTGCTTGTAATAACCGGTAATTCGATCAGCCTCGATGAATACTGGTTTCTTTTGCGGTTTGACGATCGGTTTATATTCGATCTCACTCTCACCTTCGATTCTGGGAACGACGCAACTGCCCCAACTGTTGAGCGGTAAAGTGAGCACTAACGCCAGGATAAATATACTCGGGATAATAGGTAACTTCATTCTGGATTTAGTGTGCAGTGCCTGTCTGTCTGATTCAATTATTCGCAATCCTTGATTACCGGTCTGCCGGATTCATCGCAAAATCTTACCGGCTTATTTATCCCAATAACTCAACATTGTACTATTTCTCGCAGTCGATGTTCTATCGAAAAACAGGGATTTTAAAATGTTCAAAACATCGAAACCCGATCAGCGTGCGCGGAACATGAAATAAATCGCGCCTACCATGCATAATGCGGCCCAGAGATAATCCAGCTTCAGCGGTTCTTTCAAATAAAACAATGCAAATGGCACAAACACGGTCAACGTGATGACCTCCTGCAAAATTTTGAGCTGCGCGACCGACAATACCGTGTAACCGATCCGGTTGGCCGGAACTTGCAGCATATATTCGAAAAAAGCAATGCTCCAGCTGACCAGCGCGGCGATAATCCACGGTTTGTGATTCAATTCCTTCAAATGTGCGTACCAGGCAAAGGTCATAAACACATTGCTCATGGTTAATAGCAGAATGGTATGCCCAATTTCGCGCATGAAATTAAATTCCCAGATTCTGCCAAATAGCCTCGACCCGCTGCTTAACTGCATTATCCATCGCAATCGGCGTGCCCCATTCCCGATTCGTCTCGCCCGGGAATTTGTTGGTCGCATCCAATCCCATCTTACCGCCCAATCCGGAAATCGGACTGGCGAAATCGAGGTAGTCGATCGGTGTGTTTTCCACCAGCAAGGTATCGCGCACCGGATCGACGCGCGTAGTAATCGCCCAAATCACTTCCTTCCAGTCACGCACGTTGATGTCGTCGTCGGTGACGATGATAAACTTGGTGTACATGAACTGACGCAAAAAACTCCAGATACCGAACATCACGCGTTTGCTGTGTCCGGCATATTGCTTCTTCATACTGACCACCGCCATGCGGTACGAACACCCTTCCGGCGGCAGGTAAAAATCGGTAATTTCCGGGAATTGTTTTTGCAGTAAAGGCACGAATACTTCGTTCAACGCCACGCCAAGAATCGCCGGTTCATCCGGCGGTTTGCCGGTATAGGTGGAGTGATAAATCGGATTGCGCCGCATGGTGATGCGATCGATGGTAAAAACCGGGAAAGTTTCCTGTTCGTTGTAATAACCCGTGTGATCGCCATATGGTCCTTCCAATGCGGTTTCGCCGGGATGAATCGCGCCTTCGAGCACGATTTCTGCACTCGCCGGAACTTGCAGGTCATTGCCGATGCATTTCACCACTTCGGTTTTGGCACCACGCAGTAGTCCGGCGAACTGGTATTCGCTCAATGTATCCGGCACCGGTGTCACGGCACCGAGTATGGTCGCTGGGTCGGCGCCCAAAGCGACTGCCAGCGGATACGGTTTGCCCGGATTCAGCAAGCTGAATTCACGGAAATCCAGCGCCCCGCCGCGATGCGCCAGCCAGCGCATAATGACTTTATTCGGGCCGATGACTTGCTGGCGGTAAATACCTAGATTCTGCCGGGTTTTGTTCGGTCCGCGTGTCACCGTCAAACCCCAGGTGATCAGTGGCGCGACATCGCCCGGCCAGCAGGTTTGAATCGGTATGCGGCTCAGATCGACATCGTTGCCTTCCCACACGATTTCCTGACACGGCGCGCTGCTCAATTCTTTCGGCGCCATATTCAATACTTGCTTCAATAGCGGCAATTTATCCCAGGCATCTTTCAATCCCTTCGGCGGATCGGGTTCTTTCAGGTACGCCAATAATTTACCAACCTCGCGCAGCGCTTCGACCGATTCCTGCCCCATACCCAGCGCCACCCGTTTCGGTGTGCCAAACAGATTGCCGAGCACCGGCATGCTGTGCCCTTTGGGGTGCTCAAACAAAACCGCCGGGCCTTGCGCTTTCAGGATACGGTCGCAGATTTCCGTCATCTCCAGCGCCGGATCAATTTCCGTTTGAATGCGCTTGAGTTCACCCATTGCTTCCAGTTGCGCGATGAAATCCCGGAGGTCTTTATATTGCATGGATTAAATCCTTAATGCGGGAAAATGACAAAATCGAGCGCGATCCCGGCAAACACCGTCATTCCTACCCAATTGTTATGCAGAAATGCCTTGAAACACAAAGCCCGGTCGCGATGCCGGATCAATGTATATTGGTAAGCAATTAACCCGGTTGCAACCGATAATCCGGCGTAATACGCCCAATTCATCTGCTGCATTTGTCCGATGATCAGCATGATCGCGATGAAACAGGCATGACATACCATCACGCCCAGCACATCAAAGCGTCCAAAAGTAATCGCGGAAGTTTGGATGCCGATTTTCAAATCGTCCGGTTTATCGACGATGGCATACTCGGTATCGTACGCAATCACCCAGAATAGATTGGCCAGCATCAAAACCCAAATGATCGGCGGCAGGCTATCGGTTTGTGCGGCAAAAGCCATCGGAATGCCGAAACTGAACGCAATGCCCAGATAAGCTTGCGGCATCGCAAAGAAACGCTTGGTGAACGGATAGCTTCCAGCCAGAAACAGTGCCGGTACCGAAAGCAGGATGGTCAGTTGATTCAAAGGCAGAATCAGCAGAAATGCGCAGATACTCAATACTGCCGCCAGCAGCAAAGCTTCCTTGGAGCTAACCCGGCCGGCCGCCATCGGGCGATTTTTGGTGCGCTCGACATGCGGATCGATCTTGCGGTCGGCGTAGTCATTGATGACACAGCCCGCTGAGCGCATCAGCACCGTGCCCAACACAAAAATGACCAGAATCTGCCCATCGGGTATTCCCTGTGCGGCAAACCACAGACCCCACAGCATCGGCCATAACAACAGTAAAATACCGATCGGTTTATCAAGCCGCATCAATTGCGCATAGATTCTAATTCGGTCTGCCAAATTCATAGCGGTAAATTCAAGATAGCGGGTAAAAAAACTTCGGTTACTAATATCGATTGCCCGTGCAGTGTAAACAACGAGCGCCGCGCCCACAGTTTGGCCGGTGTCTCCGGCAAGCGCGCACATGCACGATCATAAAGGAAATGGCCACGGCTGACTTTTTTAAATTCCAGCGGTGTGCGCTTGATTTTGGGATTGGTAAACAAAACCGTTCCCAGTGATTTATTGCCCAATCCGCTCAAACCCCGCCATGCACCGCGCAGGTTTTTATGCGCCACCACCGAATGCGCAAACACCACTGGCGTATTCCCGCAGTATAAATAAACTTCCCGCACCATGGCCAACTCACTGGCACGCAATCCCATCACACCCAACTCATCCCCGTAAATCCTGCTGAACGATTGGAATAGGCGTTGTACGCGAAATTGTCCGCAGCGATCCTGGATGCGGCGCGTCAATGACCCGCGATCCTGTAACCAGTTACGTTGATGGTATGAAACAGAAGTCAGTGTGGAATGCCATGCCAGCGGATGCGCTTTGTTCATTGCGGCAAAGCTAGAAAATGAAAGTGTTGCATGCTAGAAATTCTTAACCTGAGATCTGGCAAAGCCATACTGAGAATTGTTGAGCGGCATTATACATCAGTCTCAAAAAGGGAATTGTAAAACAGGGATGATCGCGGTAAGGAAAGCGAAATTGTTCGTTTGTATCATCACATCAAAATATCATCCACAGGACTAAGAGGAACCGGCCGGTCGGGGGCGCCGATCAGTTCCAGCAAGTTAATCTCGATATTGCGTGAAATCGCAGTCAACGGCAGATCATTCGGTTGCAAACCGAAAGGATCTTCAATTTCATCGCCGATGGCATCCAATTCAAAGAAGGCATACGAAATCAGCAGAACAACAATCGGCGTCAGTACACTGGTGGTTTCAACCAATCCAAACGGCAGGAAAATGCAGTAAGAGGCCACAATACGGTGGATCAATACGGAATAACTGAACGGTAGCGGGGTATTTCTGATACGTTCGCAACCGCCGAGAATATGGGTAAGCTCGTTGATCTGCGCATCCATCGCCGGATGATTGAATTCACTTAACCACTGCCGCTCGCGTGCAATTGCAAGATCACGGCCCAGTTGCTGCAAAATGGCCAGCGGACGGTGTGTCGATTTGAGCACTTGAGCCAGATCTTCCGGTGTAAGAAATTTTTTGATTTCCTCAGCGGAATCTTCCCTACGTAAATGACAGCGCAGTGCATGCGCATACGCAATCATGCGTTTAACAAACATTTCGCGAAACTGCCGCACCGCCTCATTATCCTGTGGCGCTTTGATCAGAAAGCATGTTTGACGGGCCAGATTGCGCGAAGTGTTGACCAGTGCACCCCAAAGTTTGCGCCCTTCCCAGAATTTATCGTACGAAGCGCTGTTACGGAAGCCCAGGAATATACCCAGCGCAACACCAATCAGCAAGAACGGAGTCGTCGTGAGCGTATACGCTTGAATGTTGTAGTACAGCTCGATATAGGTCACGATCATCGCGGAGATAGTCACCATGAGGATACGTGGCCACGTCACCATGAAACTGCTGCCTCTGAAATGAAACAGCAATCGTGTCCATGAAACCTTATCCTTAACAATCATGACAGTAATGATCCTTTATCGTTTGATTCAATCTATTCATTTGATCCTAACCGGTTAACGATGGCAGCGTACCGGTGACAGCAAATCCATGTATCTTCATACTCGCAAATATTCGGTTTTATCCCCCAGCCACCGCTCGATATGCCGCTGCACCAGCTCCGGATAGCTGTTGAGCATTTCTTCCGCGGCAGCTTGCGCGGCCGTGATGAGTTCTCCATCTTGTTCCAGATCGGCAAAACGCAGCATCGGTACACCACTCTGCCGCGCTCCCAGAAATTCGCCGGGGCCGCGCAAGTTTAAATCCTGACGGGCGATTTCAAAACCATCCGTGTGTTCAAAAATAATTTTGAGCCGCTTGCGGGCAATTTCGGATAAGGGTTGTTGAAACATCAGAATACAAATGCTGGCTTCCGATCCGCGTCCGACACGGCCGCGCAACTGATGCAATTGCGACAAACCCATGCGCTCGGCGTTTTCGATCACCATCAACGATGCATTCGGCACATCCACACCGACTTCAATAACCGTTGTCGCAACCAGTAATTGGATTTCTCCTTGCTTGAACGCTGACATCACAGTGGCTTTTTCCTGCGCAGGCAAGCGTCCATGCACCAAGCCAATCGTTAAATCCGGAAAAACCGAGTGCAAATTTTCAAATGTTTCCATCGCGGTTTGCAATTGCAACGTCTCGGATTCCTCGATCAACGGGCAAACCCAATAGACTTGCTTACCTTGCTCGCAGGCATGACGTATACGCGCAATAACCTCTTCACGGCGGTTACCGGCGATCAATTTGGTCACGACCGGCGAGCGGCCCGGCGGCAATTCGTCGATGATTGACACGTCCAGATCGGCGAAATAACTCATCGACAATGTGCGTGGAATCGGTGTCGCGCTCATCATCAACTGGTGCGGTACTTGATCGGATTGCGTACCTTTCATGCGCAGTGCCAGGCGCTGCTGCACGCCGAAGCGGTGTTGCTCATCAATAATCGCCAGACCCAATTGATGAAATATCACCTGATCCTGGAACAGCGCGTGCGTACCGGCAGCCAGGTGCGCGGCGCCGGATGCGATATCGTCCAGCACGGCTTGTTTTTGTTTCTTCTTCTGACTGCCGGACAGCCAAGCCACCTTGATTCCCAATGGCTCAAACCAGCCGGTTAATTTCTGAAAATGTTGCTCGGCAAGAATCTCGGTCGGCGCCATGATGGCCGCCTGATAACCGTTTTCAATCGCCTGTAACGCTGCCAACGCGGCCACGATCGTTTTGCCGCTGCCGACGTCGCCTTGCAGCAAGCGTTGCATCGGATACGCGGAAGCCAAATCTCGGCTGATTTCCGCGCAAACTCTGATTTGCGCGGTTGTCAGCGTAAAATTCAGTTGCGCGAGAAATTGCTGTTTCAGTGTGTCCTTTTGCGTCAACACCGGTGCAGAACGGCTGCGCCGTTGCCGGTAGTGCAAACGCATCGATAATTGCTGCGCCAGCAATTCGTCGAATTTGACGCGCCGCCAAGCCGGATGCGTGCGCGTTTGCAACGCTTCGATCGATACCTCGGGCGGCGGATTATGCAGACACTGGATGCTATCCGGAAGACTCATCAGCCGGTATTTCCGGACAATAAGGTCAGGGATGGTTTCGGTCAGCATGTGCTGGGCATTCCGCAAAGCCTGTGCGATCAATTTGCTCAGAATCGTTTGCGTCAAACCCGCTGTCGTGGGATAAACCGGCGTCATTGTATCCGCCAGCGATTCTCCTTCACGAACAATGCGGCATTTGGGATGCACCATTTCGGCGCCAAAAAAACCGCCACGTATCTCGCCCAATAACCGCACACGCTTTCCCACTGCATACGTTTTGATTTGACTGCCGTAGAAATTCAGAAAGCGCATCACTACAACACCGCTGTTATCTTCCACCTGGCAAACCAGTTGCCGTCTGGGACGAAAAACCACTTCATTGTGAATTATAACGCCTTCAACTTGTACCGTTTGCCCTGGCGGCGCATCGGCGATAGGAAACAGATGTGTTTCATCTTCGTAACGAATCGGCAGGTGCAAAATCAAATCCAGTTCGGTAGCGATGCCCAAACGGGATAACTTCTCCTGCACCTGCGGGCTGGCAGTCACTGAGTTGATTGATCAGCTTTGCAGCACCATGACTGCATCCATTTCCACCAGCGCATCACGCGGCAGCGCTTTAACGCCGACGGCGGCACGGGCCGGATAGGGCTGGGAAAAATGACTGGCCATGATTTCATTGACCAGCGCGAAATTGCCGAGATCGGTGAGAAATATATTGAGCTTCACAATATCGTTCAAACTGCCGTCACTGGCTGCCGCCACCGCTTTCAGGTTGGCGAATACCTGCTGAATCTGGGCTTCAATCCCATCCGCCATTTGCATGCTGACCGGATTCAATCCAATCTGTCCCGATAGATAAATGGTATATCCTCCTCCCCGCACCCGTACTGCTTGCGAATAAGTGCCAATGGCTTGTGGCGCATCGGCGGTATGGATGATTTGCTTGGTCATTTTTTCTCCTGATGAAATTGATTCGGTATTTTTTGTTATAGTTGGCGCCCGCGAGCAACCTTAACCGCACTATTGCGGTATGATGCAGTGAACTTGGGCACATTTCAACCAGGCCGGAATTTTAATCGAAACTTCATTTGTATTTTTCATGCTATGCAAAAACTGATTATCCAGGGGGGCGTACCGCTACAAGGCGAAATTTCCATTTCGGGCGCAAAAAACGCCGCGCTTCCAGTGTTGTGCGCCGCGTTGCTCACCGGGGAATCGCTTAAAATCACTAATGTTCCCGCATTGCATGACATCACCACCATGATGTCACTGCTCAAACAAATGGGAACGGATATTTCTATGCCTAGCAACAATGAAGTGGTGCTATCGGCCGCCACGCTGTCCCAGTTGATCGCACCGTATGAAATGGTCAAAACCATGCGCGCCGCCATTCTGGTGCTTGGCCCTTTGCTTGCGCGCGCAGGAGAAGCGGAGATTTCATTGCCCGGCGGCTGCGCCATCGGTCTGCGCCCGGTCGATCAACACATCAAAGGCTTGCAGGCAATGGGCGCGGAAATTCATATCCGGCATGGCTACATTCATGCGGTAGCGAAAAAACTGCACGGCGCGCGTATCGTTTTCGATATCGTGACGGTCACCGGCACCGAGAATCTGATGATGGCGGCAACTCTCGCCGAAGGAACGACAATTCTTGAAAATGCAGCGCGAGAACCGGAGATTATTGATCTTGCCAACTGCCTGAAAGCAATGGGCGCAAAAATTCAAGGCGCAGGCACCGACATCATCACAATTGAAGGTGTACCGTCGCTGCATGGCGCGGAACACATGGTCATGCCGGATCGTATTGAAACCGGTACATTTCTGGTCGCGGCTACCGCCACCGGTGGTGAAATTCATTTAAAAAATACCGATGCGCATCTTCTCGACGCGGTTCTGGATAAATTAACCGAAGCCGGTGCACGGATCGATTCCAATGAAAATTGGATTAACCTGAGAATGCACGCGAAACCCAAGTCTGTGAATGTGCGTACCGCCCCCTACCCGGCTTTTCCGACCGATATGCAGGCGCAATTCATGTCGCTGAATTGCATTGCTGATGGAACCGCGATCATTACCGAAACCATTTTTGAAAACCGCCTGATGCATGTGCAGGAATTGAAGCGCATGAACGCCAGCATCGAAGTCGAAGGCAACGCCGCCATCGTCACCGGCATTGCTCACTTGGACGGTACCAATGTCATGGCAACCGATCTACGCGCTTCGGCCAGTCTCGTGATTGCCGGATTGATTGCGCAAGGTGAAACCGTGATTGACCGTATCTATCACCTGGATCGCGGTTATGAAAATATCGAAGGAAAACTATCCGCGCTCGGCGCGCAAATCCGCCGTATCCAATAAAAAAAGGCTTTTGCCATCGCAAAAGCCTTTCATTCATTGTAACAAGTTTTAAACCGCGTGTGCGGTCAATCTTTATTAGAATTTAGGTTGTTTGTAGCTGACAACCAAAGTGGCGATTTTCTTGTTCAATCCCATGACTGGAACAACCAGAATTTTTTTACCGTCGACATCCGATCTAACCGAAATCTTTTGCAAATTCAGAATTTCTTTCGGAAATATTTCCGTTCCTTTTGCTTCTTCCAGCCGTTTATCGGTGGAAACCAGCAATTGCCCATCTTCACCGATCAATACCACACGTTCGGTATCTTTCATTCTGACGATTTCGCTTAAGTATTGATCGATTTGGTCAATATTGTTGCGGATTAATTCACCACGTACCGCCCAAGATAAAACTTGCCCGAAGCGTTCTTCTTCCTTCACGTATTGCTGATCGGCGTATTCCCTGGCTTGTTGTGTGATAATCGCGCGCTCGCTTTCAAGTTTCTTCGCCATATCGGATTCCACTTTGCTGACGGAGATCATTTTCCATGCGATGACGACGATAATAAGTCCGATCAATGCTCCAGCATACTTTGCGGGCAATTGCATCGTCGGGATCTGTGCCATCCATTCGAACTTCGAATTGAATTGTGAGAATAAATTATCAGTTTTGGATTGCTGGTTTGGATTTTGTCTATTGTAATCCGACATGAATAACTCCTTGTGTTATGGGTGGCAGAGGAAAACGCGAATTATCCACTAATACGTATAGAAGGAAAAGTGGCGTGCATCAATTAACTGAAATGATTGCGCGCTGTGGATCGGAAAATTGGCAAAAATCGCACTCGCACAAAATAACCGGCTGGGTATTTATGTTTTATAATGCCGCCTGTTAATGTTTTGATCAGAAAACAAAGGAATAAAGAGCCACGTAATGAATAATGACCCTGCATTGCAACAAGATGACAATAAAAAAACCTGGTCGGGCCGTTTCAATGAGCCGGTTTCAGCGCTGGTGGAACGTTATACCGCTTCCGTGAGTTTTGACCAACGCTTGGCGGAATACGATATCCAGGGATCGTTGGCGCACGCGCAGATGCTGGCGGAACAGGGCATTATCAGCACCGCGGATTTAACCGCTATTCAGCAAGGCATGCAGCAAATCCGTGATGAGATCCTCAATCACCAATTTGTCTGGTTGCAGGAACTGGAAGATGTTCATTTGAATATTGAAAAACGCCTGACTGCCTTGGTTGGCGATGCCGGAAAACGGCTGCACACAGGCCGTTCGCGTAACGATCAGGTAGCGACGGATATCCGCTTATTTTTACGTGCCGCAATCGACGAAATTATCAATCTGATTAAAGCTATGCAACACGCCTTACTTAATCTGGCGGATCAGCATATCCACACGATCATGCCCGGCTTTACCCATTTACAAGTGGCACAGCCGGTGTCATTCGGCCATCACCTGATGGCGTATTTTGAAATGCTGAAACGCGACGTTGAACGCTTGGCCGATTGCCGTAAACGGGTGAATCAGCTGCCGCTCGGCGCCGCCGCGCTGGCGGGTACGAGTTATCCGATCAATCGTGAGCGGGTTGCACAATTGCTCGATTTTGAAGCTGTTTGCCAGAACTCGCTGGACGCCGTTTCGGATCGCGATTTTGCGATCGAATTCAGCGCTTGCGCGGCGCTTATCATGACGCATTTGTCGCGTATGTCGGAAGAATTCATTTTGTGGATGAATCCGGCGTTCGGTTTTATTCAATTGGCCGACCGTTTCTGCACCGGTTCTTCCATCATGCCGCAGAAAAAGAATCCCGACGTGCCGGAACTGGTGCGTGGTAAAACCGGGCGCGTCAACGGACATCTGGTGGCATTGCTGACGCTGATGAAAGCGCAACCGCTGGCTTACAACAAGGATAATCAGGAAGACAAAGAACCGCTGTTCGATACCGTCGACACGCTGGCGGATACACTGCGGATTTACGCCGATATGCTGGGCGGTGTCCGAGTCAATCACGAAACGATGCGTGCATCGGCACTGCGCGGTTATGCCACTGCCACGGATCTGGCGGATTATCTGGTCAAAAAAGGGATTCCCTTTCGCGATGCACATGAAATCGTGGCCAAAGCGGTGCAATATGCGGAACGAAAAGGCTGCGATTTGAGTAAGCTTGCGTTGAATGAATTACAACAATTCTCGATACAAATTGAATCCGATATTTTCACCGTATTGACGCTGGAAGGTTCCATGAATAGCCGGAATCACACTGGTGGCACCGCACCGGAGCAAGTGCAGGCAGCAATTCAAAAAGCCAAGGCATGGTTGTCACGGAAAGTGTAAAACATGCACGTATGGCATGACATCAGTGCACAAATTTCCACTGTCACAAATGCGCTTTTCAATGTAAAAGAATCCCGCTCGATTGGCGGCGGCTGTATCAATCAGACGTATTGCATTACGGATGGCGCGCAACGCTATTTTGTCAAACTCAATACAGCTGATAGCCTGATCATGTTTGAAGCGGAAGCTGCTGGCCTCCTGGAAATTCATCAGTTGCAAACATTGCGTGTTCCGTTGCCTGTTTGTTACGGTCACAATGATCACGCCGCATGGTTGGTTCTGGAATATCTCGATTTAAATAGCGGTATGCGTGGCAATGCAGCGGATTTAGGCAGGCAATTGGCCGCCATGCATCGCACGACTGCAAAACAATTTGGCTGGGTGCGCGACAACACCATCGGACAAACTACGCAAATCAATACACCGTCCTCAGACTGGATCAATTTCTGGCGTACGCAGCGGCTGGGTTTTCAATTGGATCTGGCCAAAACCAATGGGCATAATGGCAAGCTGCAAAAGCTCGGGGAACAATTATTGATCGATCTGGATAAATTTTTTCCCGATGCACCGCCGCTTCCTGCGCTGCTGCATGGCGATCTATGGAGCGGCAATTTTGCTTATGATGACAGCGGAAATCCGGTAGTATTTGATCCGGCGGTCTATTATGGCGACCGGGAAGCGGATATCGCCATGACCGAACTTTTCGGTGGCTTTCCCACCGATTTTTATTCTGCTTACCGGTATGATTATCCTTTGGATTCCGGTTATAATATTCGCAAATTGGTTTATAACCTCTATCATATTCTTAATCATTTGAATCTTTTTGGTAGCAGCTACCGGCATCAAACTGAACAAGCGATCAATACGTTACTCGCTGAAATTCGTTAATAAATACTGGACGCCCTATCCGCTCGGAGCCATGCAATTCAATTTTACCGATCTCATGAATTTTTCTCATTGCGATAACCGCTCATGACCAAGTATGTCTTTGTGACTGGCGGTGTTGTTTCTTCCCTGGGCAAAGGAATTGCCGCTGCATCCCTGGGTGCGTTGCTGGAGTCGCGCGGGCTTAAAGTAACGATGCTCAAGCTGGATCCTTACATTAATGTGGATCCCGGTACCATGAGCCCGTTCCAGCATGGCGAGGTATTTGTTACGGAAGACGGCGCTGAAACCGACCTGGATCTAGGGCATTACGAGCGTTTTATCAGCACGCGCATGACACGGCATAATAACTTCACCACCGGGCAAATCTATGAAAGCGTGATCCGCAAGGAAAGACGCGGCGATTATCTCGGCGGCACGGTGCAAGTGATCCCGCATATCACCGATGAGATCAAGCGCTATATTCAGATGGGCGTAGGTGATGCGCAAGTTGCGATTATCGAAATCGGCGGCACGGTTGGCGATATTGAATCGCTGCCGTTTTTGGAGGCCATCCGGCAAATGGCGGTGCAAAATCCGCGCACGGATACCTGTTTCATTCACCTTACCTTACTGCCCTATATCGGTTCGGCCGGGGAATTAAAAACCAAGCCGACGCAACATTCGGTCAAGGAATTACGCGAAATCGGTATTCAGCCGGATGTGTTGCTATGCCGCTCGGATCGCGAAGTACCCAAGGAAGAACGCAGAAAAATTGCGCTTTTTACTAATGTTCAGGAAGAAGCCGTTATTTCCGCCATCGATGTCGACAGTATCTACAAGATCCCAGGCTTGCTGCATGAGCAAATGCTCGATGAAATCATTTGTCACAAACTGAGTATTCTGGCAAAACCGGCTGATTTGAGCGTGTGGAAGAAATTGGTATATGCGCTGGAACATCCGAAGCATACCGTCACGATTGCCATTGTCGGCAAGTATGTCGATTTAACCGAATCTTACAAGTCGCTTTCCGAAGCTTTAATTCACGCGGGGATTCATACCAACAGCCGGATTAACATCGTCTACATCGATTCTGAAAATATCGAAAAAGAAGGCACGGATTGCTTGATCGGCATGGATGCCATTTTGGTCCCCGGCGGTTTTGGCAAGCGCGGCGTGGAAGGCAAAATCATGGCGATCAATTTTGCCCGTACCCACCGCATTCCGTATTTGGGCATTTGTCTGGGCATGCAACTGGCAGTGATTGAATATGCACGCAATAAGACCGGCATGA
This sequence comes from Nitrosomonas sp. Is24, assembly GCF_033063335.1. NCBI lineage: Bacteria > Pseudomonadati > Pseudomonadota > Betaproteobacteria > Nitrosomonadales > Nitrosomonadaceae > Nitrosomonas > Nitrosomonas sp. Is24. The sequence continues at coordinate 1,527,851 of NZ_JAWJZG010000001.1, forward strand.
AAGGCGCGCACAGCACTGAATTTAATCCTGATACCCCCTACCCGGTCATCGGTTTGATCACCGAATGGCGGACTCGTGATGGTTTAATTGAAACGCGCGACGAAAATTCCGATATCGGCGGCAGTATGCGCTTGGGCGGGCAGGAATGTATGTTGAAAAAGGATTCGCTCGCTTGGAAAACCTATGGCGCGGATACTATTAGCGAACGTCACCGTCATCGCTACGAAGTCAATAGTTTTTATATTCCAAAATTGGAAAAAGCCGGGCTTTGCATCAGTGGTTTTTCCAAGGAAGAAAATTTGTGTGAAATGATAGAGCTTCCTGAAACAGATCACCCCTGGTTTCTGGGCTGTCAGTTTCATCCCGAATTCACCTCCACACCCCGGTTAGGCCACCCGCTATTCAAGTCCTATGTTCAGGCGGCGATTCATTTTGCTCATGAGCACCAACACGCCGGAGATGAAAAAATACATGCCGTACGGACTAGTTAGTTCAACAGAGAATTACCGGCAGCGCAGCTAAAAAGACTAGAAATTACTGCCTGCCATACCAGAAATAAAATAAATAACAACTACTTAACAACAGTCAACAACAGGGAAAATGTAGCATGAGTGCAATAGTAGATGTCATCGCCCGCGAGATTCTGGATTCTCGCGGTAATCCAACCATTGAAGCGGATGTACTGCTGGAATCCGGTGTGCTCGGACGCGCCTCGGTTCCTTCCGGCGCATCCGTCGGCACCCGGGAGGCGATGGAATTACGCGATGGCGATGCGCAGCGCTATTCGGGCAAAGGCGTGCTCAAAGCCGTGGAGAATGTGAATACCGAAATTTCCGAAACACTCATGGGATTGGATGCCATCGATCAAAGCTTCATCGATCAAGAACTGATCAATCTGGACGGCACTGAAAACAAATCCAGACTTGGCGCCAATGCCATCCTCGCGGTATCCCTCGCGGTTGCTAAAGCGGCTGCGGAAGAATCCGGCTTGCCGTTGTACCGTTACCTCGGTGGCGCCGCTTCGATGTCGATGCCAGTGCCGATGATGAACTTGATCAATGGCGGCGCGCATGCCAACAACAATATCAACATGCAGGAATTCATGATCATCCCGCTGGGAATTGCTAATTTTCGCGATGCGATCCGATGCGGCGCGGAAGTTTTCAGCACGTTAAAGAAACTCATCAACGACAAAGGCATGCCTACAACCGTCGGCGATGAAGGCGGATTTGCTCCCAATCTGGAAAGCAATGAAGCCGCTTTGCAGTTGATCGTGCAAGCAATCGATCAAGCAGGATATCAACCGGGTAGAGACGTTGCCATCGGCATTGACTGTGCCAGTTCGGAGTTTTACCACGATGGTAAATACCATTTAGGATCCGAGGGCCTGCAGCTGACATCGGCGCAGTTTACGGACTATCTGGCATCGTGGGTGGATAAATACCCGATTATCACGATCGAAGACGGTATGAGCGAACTTGACTGGAACGGTTGGGAATTGCTGACCGAAAAATTAGGTAAATCAATCCAATTGGTCGGTGACGATATCTTCGTAACCAATACCAGAATTCTGCAGGAAGGCATTAAGCGCAATATCGCCAATTCCATCTTGATCAAAGTGAATCAGATCGGCACCTTAACTGAAACCTTTGCCGCGATTGAGATGGCGAAATGCGCCGGTTACACAGCGGTCATTTCGCATCGTTCCGGCGAAACCGAAGACACCACCATTGCCGATATCGCCGTCGCCACAAACGCTTTACAAATCAAAACCGGCTCACTGTCCCGTTCCGATCGTCTCGCCAAATACAATCAACTGTTGCGGATTGAAGAAGATTTGGGAGATTTGGCCAGCTACGCCGGCCGGAGAGCATTTTACCAACTCAAATAATGAAGCTATTGAGTTTCCTCCTGTTCGTCGCCATTGCTGCAATGCAATACCCATTATGGCTTGGGAAAGCAAGCTGGCTCAGGGTTTGGCAAGTAGATCAGGAGGTTGTTGCGGCACGGGCGGAGAATTTGCAGCTGCAGAATCGTAACAACATGCTCGAAGCCGAAGTCAACGATCTGAAACAAGGACTTGAAGCCATTGAAGAACGTGCCCGCAGCGACTTGGGCATGATCAAAGAAGGCGAGATTCTCTTTCAGATCGTCAGAAATACCCAGCCTAAATCCACGCAATCGAATCCTGCACAATAAATTTCTGCGAACCCTTCAGGAAATTGCGCACCTAAAACCAAGCCGGGCAGCTGCATTAATTCGCTTGCAATCACCCGGCTTAATCAGAAAATTTTAACTATAATTTGCTTGAAAAATGATGAGAAATTCATATATCAATACCAGTCTTGTTTTGTATTCGATAAATACCATGGAGTAAAAGAATGAAAAGAATTCTTCTTTTTTTGGCAACTAATTTGGCCATTGTAGTTGTTCTAAGCATCACATTACGATTGCTTGGCGTTGAAAAAATCCTTGATGCGCAAGGAACCGGTCTGAATATCAATTCCCTGCTGATATTCGCAGCGGTATTCGGCTTTGGCGGCTCATTCATGTCGCTTGCCTTGTCCAAATGGACAGCAAAACGCTTCACTGGTGCTCAAGTCATCGAAATGCCGCGAAACGCGCAAGAACATTGGCTGGTTGCTACGGTACAACGGCAAGCGGCAGCGGCTGGGATCGGCATGCCGGAAGTGGCTATTTACGATGCGCCGGATGTCAATGCATTCGCCACCGGCATGTCACGAAACGATGCGCTGGTCGCGGTGAGCACTGGTCTTCTCAACAACATGAGTCAGGATGAAGCCGAGGCCGTGCTGGCGCATGAAGTCAGTCATATTGCTAACGGTGATATGGTCACCCTGGCGTTGATCCAAGGCGTCGTCAATACATTTGTCATTTTCCTGTCGCGCGTTATCGGCCATACCGTCGATCGTGTCATTTTCAAAACAGAAGAAGGACATGGCCCCGCCTTCTGGATTACCAACATCGTTGCCGAAATCGTGCTCGGTGTGTTGGCCAGTATTATCGTTATGTGGTTTAGCCGTCAGCGTGAATTTCGCGCCGATGCGGGCGGCGCCAGCCTGGCCGGAAGAGCGAAGATGATTGCTGCACTCCGGCGCTTGCAAATGATTCATGAACCGGCGCATTTACCTAATCAATTGGCCGCTTTCGGTATTTCCGGTGACAGCAATGGATTTTCGCGCTTATTCATGTCACATCCGCCGCTGGAAGAGAGAATCGCGGCACTTGAAACGCAACGCTAAATCTGTAGCGCATACATCTCCGTTACTGATAATAAAACGCCGTACCAGTAGAGACTGGTACGGCGTTTTGCTTTTATGGTGCCGGGTAACGTTATAAAACTGCGTTACCTAGTGCGGCAACTATGAATCAATAGGATGTTTCACGCGAAAAATCTTGCCAAATATAGGGCGGATTAACTGATGGCTTGGTTGGAATAAAGAAAGTTGCAGCATCCAACACACCCACTAAACTGCGGCCAACGGTATGCATGATCCCCATGGCTAGTCCCACGGTGATGCCGTAAGCCGGTCCTTCTTTTTGGCTGGTTAAAATAATATTCTTGGGCAGTTCCACCCACCCGGTCACTGCATTCGCTACACCGCTGGAAAATTTCTCGGCTGAGTTATTAATATAGCTGTCCGAAGCAATCGCTTGAGACGAGAAAAGGAATAATATCGAAAGCACCCAGAACAGTTTTACAATGCTTCTCATCAAAAAATCTCCTTTATTCAGTTTTTTTTAGAAATTGATTTTTGCCTTGATAAGAAAACAAGCAAAAATTCCTCAGCAGTTTACCTCTTCATGGTTAATCAGACAAATCCATGCACATCAAAGCGATTGTGCCGGTTCAACGATCGAGCCTAGTAAAAAATAAATCTCCTAAAAAACCCAACCGGAATGTCGATATCCATGTTCCTGGCAAAACGTAACGTAAACCGCAGAATCTCTGTTGCTTGTAACCGGCTTGATGTCATTGAAGGAGTATCGAAATATGGAAGGACTTATCGTTGAACCATCCAGAACATACCAAAAACTGCTATCAACCGCGATCGAATCGGGCGGATTGGGTACCAAACAAGTCTCAACGGGTGGTGAAGCGCTTACATTATTGAGGAAACAGCCTTTTGATCTGGTATTTATCGCCACGCACTTGCAGGATATGGATGGCCCCATGTTTTCATCGCAATTACGCGCCGATTCCCGTACCCGGCAAATTCCGCTGGTGATGATTACCGCAAACGACAATAAGGAGTTTCAGGACGAAGCATTTTCAGCCGGTGTGACAGAAATATTTTCCAAGCATGAATTAGATAAAATCACCAGTTATACCGTGCAGTTTTCGAGGAAACGATGCAACAAGGCAATGAGCGGTCATATTTTGTATCTTGAAGACAGCACATCCATGGCAAACGCAGTGACTGCATTGCTCACCGGGTGCGGTTATACGGTGGATCATTTCAGTAATGGTGAAGAAGGATTATTGGCGTTGCAAAACAATGATTATGATCTGGTGCTAGCCGATACTTTGCTGAAAGGCAGACTCAATGGCCACGCGATTGTAAAAGCCATTCGCAGTCTTGAGGATGACAAAAAAGACTTGCCGCTACTGGTCTTTTCGGTTCTTGATGACGCTACGCGTAAAGTTGAGCTGCTGCGTTCCGGTGTGAATGACTATGTCAGTAAACCACTTATCCAGGAGGAATTGCTGGCGCGAATCAACACGCTGATCAGTAACAAGAAATTGTCAAGTAAAGCAATCATGCAGCAGGGCCAGATGCACGAATTGGCAATGAAGGACCCGCTTACCGGTTTATATAATCGCTATTTTCTGCTGGAAACAGCGCCATCGAAATTGAGCGAGGCCGCCCGGCACAGCATTCCATGCAGTCTGATTATGGTGGATATCGACCGGTTCAAATCGATCAACGATAACTTCGGTCTCGCCAGCGGAGATAAAGTATTGAAAGAAGTTGCTGCGACACTCACCGGCTCCATTCGCAGAGAAGACATCGCGGCACGTTATGGTGAGGAAGAATTCGCCCTGCTGCTGCCGCATTGCGATCTTGCGGGCGCGGCAATGATCGCTGAAAAAATACGTCAATCCATCGAGCATCTGCACCCCTCCGGCATTCATGTGACTGCAAGCCTGGGTGTCGCGGAATTGCAACCAAACTCACCCGATGGTTTTTCCGGTTTATTGAAAACTGCCACGGAAGCAGTCGACCGGGCTAAAGCAACCGGCTGTAATCGAATCTTCGTGCACCAATCGTAAAGAACTTGTGTGGCGCAGCTCAAGTTTAAAAAACTGTAGCTGCTACGCAGAATTCCGTTCCTGCATGATAACCGCATGGCTCTGAATATAGCGTTGCTGTTTCTTTTCCTTGATCGCGCCGACATGCACCAGAATCAACGCATCCACGCAGTTTGAGAATTGCGGATCGATATTAAAACCGAGAAACTCGCAACCGCCCGGCTCGCACAGTTCCACATACTGCTTATACAGCACCGGCACTTTAACACCGGATGCATCCAGTTTCTCTTTTAGCATCGCATACGCGTGCTTGTATTCCGTTTCATCAGCGACCCTGTTATACGTTGCAAAATCCGCTGCCGCATCAAACTCAAATGGAATCCTGGGAACGGCCAGCTGTTGATTATTGCCGCACAGCTGATGGTAGAAGTTTGCAATCGTCTGTTGCGCTACTTCGGGCAGCGCCGTGCTCATCGATACCGGCCCCGCCATATAGCGAATTTCCGGGTGCTGATAAAGATAAGCGCCGATGCCATACCATAGATAATCCAAGCTGCGTTTGTTCTGGTAGCGGGGTTGAATGAAACTGCGTCCCAGCTCGATCGATTGCTCCAGGTATGGCAGAAATGCCGGATTAAATGCAAATAAGCTGTGCGTGTATAGCCCCTCTGCGCCACGCGTTTTGAGAATTCTCGCCGCTTCGCCGATACGATAAGAGCCGATAATCTCCAATTCATCTTCGTCCCATAGGATCAGATGCCGGTAGTAGCGATCGTAACTGTCGACATCGAGCGCATTACCGGTGCCCTCCTGAACCTGGCGGAATGACAATTCACGCAACCGCCCGATTTCGCGCATCACACTGGAATTCGGCAGATAGTCGAACAGATAAATATGCTTGCCATCCTGGGTTTTTCCGATTAGTTGCGACGCTTTCAGTTCTTTGCGGATTAACTTGGTGCGGACGGGATGAATGATATTTTCAATCGGCTTAAACAGTTCCTTCTTTTTCTTCTCGCCGAGCCAGTAAACTTGCTTGCGCATCAACTTTGCCGCCGCTTTCTTGGATAAATCCATCGCGGCGATCGATTCCCACGGAATCGGTTTGCCAATGCGGAACGAAACTTCACCGCCTTTCTTGTTGAACATTTCATTGACCAGCATCATCGTGCCAAGCGGCTTGTAAATGCTCGATAAACCATAAAACATCGCGGAATTTTTGCCGCCGATATGCACCGGCACAATCGGCGCTTTGGTTTTCTTGGCCAACGAAATAAATCCTGATTTCCATTTACCGTCGCGCACCCCCAGCGGAGAAATACGCGACACTTCGCCAGTGGGAAACACGATCACCGCTTGCTCCGTCTCCAGCGCCGCTACAATCAAGTTCAAATTGTCGCGATGTTTCGCCACCTTGGAAAAATTATCCACCGGCAGAAACAAACTTTTCAGCGGATCGATACAATCCAGCAAGCTCGTCGACACAATCTTCACATCGGTGCGAATCTCCGATACCAGCTTCAGCAACGCCAATCCATCCAAGGAACCGAGCGGATGATTGGCTACAATCAACACCCGGCGCTGATCCGGAATGCGTGCCCGGTCCTTGCTGGAAACCTGAAACGAAAAATTAAAATGCTCCAGCACCGCATCGTTGAATTCCAATCCTTCCAAATGCCGGTGTGTCTCGATAAAACGATTGATCTCTTCCTGATGCAACAGCTTTTTCAACAACGAAGACGCCGCCTTCATCAGCGGCTTATCGCTCTGCACCTGCGAATCTGGGAAATAATCTTTCAGCATTGCATCGACATCCAGCATAAAACCGACTCCATTACGGGAATTGAATACTGATGAAGATATAGGATTAATATGACAAGAAAATGACAGTGCTATCTGGCATCGGCCAAGAAGAAGTCATTCTGCCTACTTACAAGCTCTCAGAAGTTAGAATGGAATATTGACGTTAAAAATCACAAAACCGACGCATCTTTCAGCCTCAGATTTTCAACATATGGAACAAAATCACGATCTGAGAAAAGCAAAGGCGTTTTGGTTTCGATGCAGTAAGTGGCGATGAGGCAATCGATGGTTTTTCTGATGGTGATACCTTGCTTTCTGAGCATGCGATAGTTTTGGGCCGATTTAATTGCCAAATCACTATTGCAAAGTTGCACGAGTTCAAGCTCTGTCAGTAGTGATTTTGCTATTTGGTAATCTTTGTCGTTTCTAAATCCTTGCAGCACTTCAGCTAAAATTAAATCCCCAACAATGATCACCGTGCTGGACAAATAATGATCGAGTTTCTCGGTCTCACTGCTAATTTTACCGTTGAAAAAATCCACCCATACACTGGTGTCGATCAATACCATCAATCCGTTCTCATGTCGTCGAGATTACCATCCCATTTCAATTTACCCCGATGTCGCTTGATCGCTTCTTGTTTCTTTATTCTTATCAAAGTTAACAGGCCGAGTTCTACGGCTTCTTTTTTGGTCTTTACGCCGGTCAACTTGATAACTTCATTCATCAGTTCGTCGTCAATAACAATATTGGTTCTCATTATACCTCCATGTGTATGGTTGCTCTCTATTGTACACATAGAATATAGAATACGCATATGGTTCACTCGTTGTTATTGACTGGATAGCTCGTTTATCGTTGTATCAAGCCATTGCTTAATGTTTTGAACCAACCACTCCGGTTCATCCAACGGTAAATCATGTCCGGCGGTTTCATGCTCAACATAATCCGCATTCCAAGTTTGTGCCAATTTGCGGCTGCAGCGGTAATCCACTAGCCGGTCCGCCCGGCTGGTGACGACCAATAGCGGTTGCTGCGGTTTTGCGGTGACTGAAAATTTCATGGCGGCGAGCAATTGGTTTCTGGCGCTGGCTGGCGATACGGGATTCTGTTGTTGCCATTGCTGCCAGGATTCGAGCAGTTTTGTATCGTGTTGATGGCGGTTGGAAGTCAACCGCAAAATATCCGCTTCCCTTTTCGCAACAGATTGAAAAATCAGCGGCAGAACATGCGGATAAGCCGTCCAGCGCAGACGGTGGTAAAACGGCGATAGCGGTCTGGCGCTGGTGTTGATCAGTACCGCAGCTTCGATCTCCTTTGGATAACGCATCATCCAATCGATTGCGATCATGCCGCCCATCGACAATGCGATCAACCGTACCGGCTGGTTCAAATTAATTTGCTGGCGCAACGCATAGGTCATAGCGGCGATGGTGTCCGGGCTGATTTCATGATTGCGCAAACCATTGCCGGGAATATCCGGTGTGCTGATTAGCGCAGCGGGAAATTGTTGTTGCAGATGCGCGGTAAATTCACCCCAATGCCGTGCTTCACGCCACAATCCCCGGATCAGCACAAAATGCCCGGATTGACTCATGGGTACCACAATGCCAGCGCTTGTTGTTCCAGTTTTTCCGCGTCACTTTGATTGATCCAGGTTTGGTACGATAGCGTGGCGTGCAGCAAAAATTCCATCAGGATCAAATGGCTCCTCAGCACCCGGTTGAGCCGGTGCGGTTTAATCGGATGGTACAAACCGAGCAATTGACGCAGTTGCAGCGGATTCTTGCGGATCCAGCGCCATGAGCCCATTTCCAGCGTCAATGGCAGAAAAACATTACTCTGTTCCAATGACTTCAAGTACAAAAAATCCCACAAATCGCCATGCACCAGATAATGCTGCGACTGCGGTTCGAACAGATAATCCTGGTGCGGATAGGTTTGCATGAACAAATTGCGTAAATAACAGATTTCCTTCAAATGCTTGACCGGTTCGCGCCGGCTTCGGGCATACGGAAACCAGATCTGGTTGCGGAAACCGAAACCGGAATGACAGTCGAGCACCAGACTGAACGGCGCAGGCAAGACTTCTTGCGCGATAAAATCGCACAATGCCTGGGCTTCTGGCTGCATGACGTCGCCGGTTTTTCCCCGGTACCACGGCAAAGACGGTGAGATGCGGTGTCCACCGGCCAGTAAAATGGTTTTTTCAACACTATCGACCGGCGCATTGCGCATCAAGTCGACACCCTGCCCGTTCGCGCGAGTTTTGTTCAGCATGCCAACGGGATTGACGATGGGTATGAAATGAATGCGCACGTGTTGCAGTATTTCTGCCAATACCCGGTCCCACTTGAGCCGCTCCAGCAAGCCTTCGAGGAATGCGATGACGACTTGCGTGCCGATACGCTCCAAGCCGTGAATACCGGCGACATACGTCACACACGGCACATCCGGCGCGCGGTTGCCGAGTGTCAGTGCATACACCGGCAGCAAGTCATCGCCGTACGGCACCTGGCACAGCACCCGGCTCTGCAAGATCGCCACATCGCGCTCTCGCAGAATGGCTTCAATTTGTTCCAGCTCGGGAAAGGATTGTTTGATCGTTGACGGAGCGCGCATTTTTGCTGGATTGAGGGTTGCCGGAATACCGGTTGCGGTAAAAGGCAGATGTTACTCGAATCTTTTCTTGCGCAGCAAAGAATCGCCCCATGTTTTCCGCTTTTCACAAAGAATTCATCAATATTTAACAAATGCTTCAAAGAAGCTTAACAAACACACTCTATGCTGCACAGCCATGACTAATCCACTTAAAAAGGCATTTATGGTGAAGAATAAAGCCCCTATCAAAGTAAGAAGCGTCTGGATTTCGGATGTGCATCTCGGATTCCGCGGTTGCCAGGCGGAAGCGCTATTGCACTTTCTGCATTCGGTTGAAACCGATTATCTCTTTCTGGTCGGCGATATTGTCGATTTCTGGAGTATCAAAAAGAGTCCTTACTGGCCGCAGCACCATACCAATGTCATCCGCTCCATCCTGGGCAAAGCCAAACACGGTACTAAAGTGATTTACGTGCCGGGCAATCACGATGAAGCGTTGCGCGATTGTATCGGCCATGTGTTCGGTAATGTGGAAATTCATCAGGATTATGTACACACCACCACGGATGGTAAAAAACTGCTGGTCATGCACGGCGATGAATTCGATATGATCGTGAAGAACAGCCGCTGGCTCGCCAAATTAGGCAATATCGCTTACGACACTCTGTTAGATCTAAATCATTATATCAATAGGTTACGTAAATTCTTTGGTTATTCGTACTGGTCGCTCGCGGCTTATCTGAAGTTGAAGGTAAAAAACGCAGTCAGTTACATCAGCAGTTTTGAAGAAGCTTTGGCGCATCTGGCCAAGGACCGCGGCGTTGACGGTGTGGTGTGCGGTCACATCCATCATGCCGAATTGCGGGAAATCAATTCCGTGCTCTACTGCAACGACGGCGACTGGGTAGAAAGCTGCTCGACCTTGCTGGAGCATCTCGATGGTTCGCTGGAATTGGTCTTCTGGTCTGAGCGGTTTGAACAGCACAAAAATCTCGTGCACGCGGAATTGCTGGCCAGCAAACGAGCGGCTTAAGCACACCGTTGAAACACGCTTTGCACCCTAAAACCATTTTAAGCCTGGACGGCGGCGGCAGTCATCTGTTGATTCAACTAAGCGTATTGGCTTGCCTGGAAGAGGATACCGGCGTTGCCACGTACGACTTGTTCGATCTGATTGCCGGTTCCTCCTCCGGCGGATTGATCACCTGTTTGATTCTGGGACGGCAATTGAGCGCACAGCGGATCATCGAGAAAATTCTGCAAGAAAAATTGCTGGAAAAAATAATGACGGAACATCGCTTTGGCCGGTTGCTGAACCGTTTGCAAGTTCGCCCCAAATACCAGGGCATTCCGAAAAAACTGGCGCTGCAAAACGAGCTGGGCGATTTGAAGCTGTCCTCGCTCGACAAACAGATTTTTGTCCCCTGCTTCAATCTCAATCAAGATCAATTGGAAATCTTCACCAATGACAGTCAGCCGGATTTTTTACTCAGCGAAATCGCCGATGCCTGCACCGCTGCGCCCTCGTATTACCCGCCGGTGCAAATGAAGGATGGCGGCTGGCGCATCGATGGCGGCGTGGGCATGAATAATCCCGGATTCAGCGCATACCTCTATGCGCAACGTTGCTGGAATGACTGCACAATCAAAATGCTTTCCATCGGCTCAGGCTGGCGTAGTTTTGCAATCAAAGGCGCAAGCGCTTGTGGTTACGGCGGCGTGCAATGGTCGGCGCAAGGGATCGCCTCGATCATTCTCAGGGAAAAAATGCTGGCCAATGTGAGGACGACTGAGGCAGTTTTGGGCAATCAAGTGTTGTATATCAATCACTATCTGAAGGATTATGACATGCCGGATCAGATGGATTCCGCCAATAACACCATTGTGCAGCAAAAGGCGCTGGATATCGGCCAGCGCTGGTATGCGCTTCACCGCGGCCAAATTCAACAATGGCTGCAACCCGAGTAATCACTCAGTGTTTTATTCAAAGCACAAGAAAATCATTATCCGCGAATATTGGCAAGTGAAATTAATCGCTGTTTGGTTGCTTATTTTCGCGTTTACCACACCATTACCATTGCTATAATTTAGATTAACTAGGGCCTGTTAACACAATCTGATTGCTTCGACGATGAGAGCGAAGTGGATAAAGGAGATGAAGACGACATCGAGCTTATCGAACCTGGAGAAGATGCGGCGAAATCCCTTGAGCCTTCTGAGCAATCGTTCGATCTCGTTGCGTTTTTTGTACATGGCACGGTTGTATTCCCAGGGTGACAAGCGATTTGCTTTGGGCGGAACAACCGGGATGTAACCCAAATCTAGTGCCGGTTGCCGGGTTTGGTCGCCCTCATAAGCACGATCCATCAGCAGGTAGGTGGGCGTATTGACGGGACCGAGGGAAAGCAAAAGCTGCCTGCCCTCTGGCGCATCGTGGGCGTGACCGGGCGAGAGGGCAAAGCTTATGGTTGTTCTGGAATCTGCGGCAACCAGATGAATTTTGGTGGTCCAACCACCTCGAGATTTTCCGATGGATTGGGGGCCGTTTTTTTTAACGCACCCGTACCGTCGGGATGGACTTTGATGCTGGTGCTGTCCAGCGAAACAGTTTCAATACGGATACGGATGATTTGCTGATGCTGAAGTTGCCCAAATACATGGCTCAGTACACCACTCTTTGCCCAGCGATTCATGCGGGTATAGATGGTATGCCAGTTGCCGAATCGCTTGGGCAGTCCTCGCCACTTGCAGCCATGCTCGGCAACGTAAAGAATGGCATTGAGAACTTGCAGATTGGAATGGCTGACGTTGCCACGCTGACGCGGCAGGCAGTGCTCGATCTGTTGATATTGAGTTTCGGTGATTTCCATCACCAAATTATATCAAATAGCGTTAACAGGCCCTAATCACTCAAATTAATTAATCTAAAATGTGATTTTTATCACACTCATGTCTCTTCTCATCAGTTATACTCGCTCCGCTATTCATAACAATCAACCAATTAACTTTTTCAAACGCGCGGCAATTCATTTCGGGGAGAAAATATAATGGCGGTTAATTCAGTAATCCAGAAGGCAGATTCATTTGCGCAAAACTCCAAAGCTCAGAATGATAATTTCACGGATTTAAGCAGCGGCCGTGACAGTTTCATACTGGATGTGCTGGCGAATGATCAAGGCGGTTTATTAAAAGTGTTATGGTCTCTGGATGAAGGCAGCGACGCCGGGAACGAGCCCAGCGATTTGTTGACCCGTGATAATTACGACGCGATCAACTATAGCGAATTAGGTGCACAAATTTCGATCACCAAATTTGGCAAGGTTTCTTACGTCATCACACCTGAATTGCAAGCCAAGCTTAAAGATCTATCAACCGGTGAAAGCTTAACCGATACTTTTATCTACGCCATGAAGGTCGGTCAAGGCAATAGCCCGCTGAGCTGGGCTAAGGCAACAGTGACGCTCAACGGACTGAATCATGCGCCGGAACTGACCGGAACCACCGCCATCCTGCCGAATGGAACGGAAAACACCGGCTATGAAATTCTGGCAAGCGACCTGTTAAAGGGTTTCACCGATATCGATAAGGATGAAATAGCGATCCAGAATCTGTCGGTTACGCATGGTACGCTGACCGAAACCGCAACCGGCTGGATCTTCACACCGGAAAGCAATTTTTCCGGTGATGTCGAATTAAGCTATGACATTGTGGATGGACATGGCGGAAGCCTGGGCGCGACGCTTACATTCACGCTTGAGCCTGCATTCATAGACACTACCCCACCCACACTTTATTATTCCGAGCCTGCCGACGACACAACTGAAGTTCCGGTTACCAACAATATTGTTTTACACTTCGATGAAGCAGTCACAGCAGGATCCGGCAATATTGTCGTCACTAACGGCACAGATACCCGCCTCATTGCTGTCGATGATAGCAGTCAGATCACATTCAGCGGCAGCAAGGTAATCATTAATCCCAGTACCAACTTAATACCCAATACGACCTATCATGTCGAGATTGCTAATGGGGTGATTGCCGATTATTCCGGAAATCCTTACGCTGGAATTAGTGATCCAGCAGCACTCAACTTTACGACGATTGCCGACACCACAGCACCGGCCCTGAGTTGGAGTTGGCCGACTGAAGGACAGCCATTGAAAATCGATGACAATATCACCCTGAATTTCAATGAAGAAATCCTGACCGGAACCGGCAACATCATCATCAGCAATGGAACCGATACCAGAGTCATTGCGATTGATGACGCCAGTCAAGTAACCATCAATAACTCTACCGGCTTGGGCATGCTCAATTACGGTTCAATCACCATCAATCCTACCGAAGATTTAATTATTAATTCTACCTACAGCATCCAGATTGCTCCTGGTGTGATTACCGATACATCGGGCAATGCTTGGGAGGGAATCACTGGCGGACTGAGCTTCGGCACGATCGGCCCCGGTCCGCTTTTATCTTGGAGTAATCCTGGGGACGATATCGCTGATTTTCAGATAGACAACACGATTGAATTATTCTTCGATGAGATAGTTAAACCGGGCAGCACAGGCAATATTACCATCAGCAATGGTACTGACACGCGCATCATCTCGATCAATGACAGCAGCCAAGTAACCTTTGATGGCTATAGTGGCATAATGATCAAACCCACTACCGATTTGGTCCCCAACACGCATTACAGTATCAAGATCGATAGCGGCGCTATCACCGATCTGAGCGGCAACCCGTACGCCGGAATCGGCGACGACACTACGCTTGATTTCTCCACAGTTACGAGTGAACCCCTGCTGGATGGGAGTTATCCTGGTGACGGCTCCACCGATTTCCAAGTGGATCAAAATATCCTACTCTATTTTAATGAGCAGATTCAGTCTGGCGGCAGCGGCAATATCATCATTAGCAACGGTCCCGATACGCATACAATCGCGATCAATGACAGCAGCCAAGTAATCTTTGATGGTTACAATGGCGTAATGATCAATCCTGCTACCGATTTAGTACCCAACACGCATTACAGCATCAAGATCGATAGTGGCGCTATCACCGATCTGAGTGGTCATGCCTATGTTGGCATTAGCGATGACACCGCACTTGATTTCTCCACTGTCACGAGCGAACCACGCTTGAACTGGAGTACGCCTGGAGATGACACGACTAACTTCCAGGCTGACGACAACATTAAACTAGCCTTCAATGAAGAGGTTCAGGCAGGCAGCACTGGTAATATCATCATTAGCAATGGTTCCGATACCCGCACCATCGCGATTAACGACGCTAGTCAGGTCACTTTCAACGGCAGTAAGATAACCGTTAATCCAACAGACGATCTGGTTCCCAATACGAACTACAGCATCCGGATCGACAGCGGTGCCGTCACCGACGTGAGTGGTCATGCCTATGCTGGCATTAATGATGACACCACGCTGAATTTTTCCACCATTTCGAGCGACCCACAGCTAATCGGCAGTAATCCCTGGGATGATTTCACCGATTTTCAAGTGGATCAAAATATCGAGCTGTATTTTAATGAGCAGATTGAGTCCGGCAGTAGCGGTAATATTGTCATCAGCAACGGTTCAGATACACGCACCATCGCGATAAACGACGCCAGTCAGGTCACTTTTGACGGTTTTAACGGTATCAGCATCAACCCGGCCGCCGATCTGGTACCCGGCACTAACTACAGCATCCGGATCGACAGCGGTGCTGTCACCGATGTGAATGGTCATGCCTATGCTGGCATTAGTGACGACACCACGCTGAATTTTTCCACCATTGCGACCGAGCCGCAGTTAACCGGAAGTAATCCTTGGGATGATTTCACCGGATTTCAATTTGATCAGAATATTGAACTCTATTTTAATGAACAGGTTAAGCCCGGCAGTAGCGGCAATATTGTCATCAGCAATGGCTCCGATACCCGCACCATCGCCATTAATGATGCTAGCCAAGTCAGCTTCAATAATTCCAATCTAGTCGTCATTAACCCGATCGCCAACCTGCTTCCCAATAGCCATTACAGCATCAAGATCGATACTGGTGCCATCACCGATTTGAACGGCCATGCATATGCCGGTATCAACGATGACACTACACTGGATTTCTCCACCATCACGGGCGAGCCTCGTCTTAATGGCAGCGATCCCAGTGACGATTCCACCGGTTTCCAAGTCGATCAAAATATCAAATTCTACTTTAATGAGCTGGTGAAGCCGGGCGATAGCGGCAATATCATCATCAGCAATGGTTCCGATACTCGCACCATTGCCATTAATGATGCCAGCCAAGTCACTTTCAGCGGTGGCAAGGTAACTATTAATCCAACAGACGATCTGATTCCCAACACGAACTACAGCATCAAAATCGATAGCACGGCCATTACCGATCTGGATGGTAATCCGTACACCGGCATCAACGACGATACCACGCTGAATTTCTCCACGACCACCAGCGAGCCGCTTTTGTCTTCGAGTACTCCGTGGGATGGTTCCACTGATTTTCCGGCTGACAACAACATTACGCTAGCCTTCAATGAAGAGGTTCAAGCGGGCAGCAGTGGTAATATTGTGATCAGCAATGGCTCCGATACCCGCACTATCGCCATTAACGACGCCAGCCAGGTCACTTTCAACGGCAGTAAGATAACCGTTAATCCAACAGCCGATCTGGTTCCCAATACGAACTACAGTATCCGGATCGATAACGGCGCTATCACCGATCTGGAAGGTAATGCTTACGCAGGCATCAGCGATGACACGACGCTTGATTTCTCCACCATTACAAGCGAGCCTCGTCTGTCTAGTAGCAATCCTGATGACAACTCCAGCGATTTCCAAGTAAACGGTGATATTCAATTGTTTTTCAATGAAATAGTTCAAGCCGGCAGCAGCGGCAATATCGTTATCAGTAACGGTTCGGATACGCGCACCATCGCGATTAACGATGCCAGTCAAGTCACTTTTAACGGCAGCAAGGTAGCTATCAATCCAACAGCCGATCTGGTTCCCAATACGAATTACAGCATTAAAATCGACACCGGCGCCATTACCGATTTAGCCGGCAATTCGTACGCCGGCATCAGTGACGATACGACGCTCAACTTTACGACATTATCCAGCGACCCGCTATTGACAGGCAGTTCGCCGATGGATGATGCTGTCGATGTTGCGGTGGGTAGCAACATTAACCTCTACTTCAATGAAGAGATAAAACCGGCAAACGGTAACATTGTGATCAGCAATGGTTCGGATACACGGACGATTTCAATCAATGATTCCAGCCAGGTTACATTCAGTAGCAGTAAATTCGGCGGCAATCAAATCTTTATCGATCCGGCAGCCGATTTGGTTCCCAATACGACTTATCATATTGAAATTGATGCCAGCGCAATCACCGATACCGCTGGAAATTATTACGCCGGAATCAGCGATGACACCACGCTCAATTTCACGACAACCGATACGCTTGTTACGCCGCCAATTGTGGGTGTGGCAGGTATTGGCGATCTGGTTTTTCCAGTTCTCTAACGCTTAAGTTGCACCCTATCAGCAGTATCATCGCGGTTGGATGACACTGCTGATAGTACATAACAAAGGCAATCGCCTGCAATTTTGCCAACACCATGCCTCATTGACTCAGAATCTCCTCATGCGACAAATTTCAGAAGCCCTGCAACGCGCTGTCCGCCATCAGCAATCCGGGCAGTTTTCCGAAGCGGAAGCGGTTTGCCGCCAAATTCTTGCCGCACTGCCGGATCAACCCGACACACTGCATCTGCTCGCGGTTATTTATGCCCAGAGCAAGCGTTTTACGCAAGCGAACGATAATTTCCGCAAAGCGATCACCTTAGCGCCCACACGCGCCGATTTTATCGGCAATTATGCCAATGCGTTATGGGAACAAAGTTCGATCGAAGAGGCCATCGATTATTGCGAACGCTCGCTCGCCATCAATGCCAATCAAGCCGAAGTGCTCAATGTATTGGGCAATGCGCTGATGGTGCAAAATTGCCATGAGAAAGCGGCAGAAAGTTTCCGCCGGGCGCTCCAATTGCGTCCGCGTTATCCGCATGCGCTCAACAACCTGGGCAATGCGTTGCAAAAAATGAACCAGACCGCGGAAGCGATCCCCTGCTATCAGCAAGCGATAGAATTACAGGGAGATTACTCGGAAGCCTGCAATAATCTGGGCCAAGCGTTAAAAAACCTGGGAAGAATCGATGAAGCCAGAGCCCAGTTTCATAGAGCATTACAGTTAACCCCCAACTTCAACCAGGCGCGCAACAATCTTGCCGAAGTCGATTCCTGCTGGCTGGAACCGCTAGAAGGAAAAAAATTATTCCTGCGCCGTTACGAAGCACAAGACGCTGCCTACTTACGGTACTGCCACCAAAATAATGATTTCATGACGTTGTACAATCAATACATTCCGCGCCATCAACCGGTCGGCGAATTGGCTGCAAAATTGCATCAGACACAAGCATTGCATCCTTGCCAGACTAAATCCGTCGACTGGGTCATCTTCCGCAAAAATACCGGGCAACCGGCCGGTATCGCCAATCTCGTCGACATCAACTTATCGCATCGCCGGGCAGAATTTCTGATCGGATTGCCGGATTCTGAAGATCGCACTCGCGGCATCGCACTCGAAGCGACCTTATTGGTTCTGGACTATGTATTCAACCGGGTCAAATTAAACAAATTGATCGCCCATGTTTACGCGCACAATACCTTTTCCCAGAAAAACATTGTAGCGCTCGGATTTACGCAAGAAAGTTATTTGCGTGAACATCTGATGGACCCGCATGGCAATCTTCTGGACGTGTATGGCAATGGTATGACCATGCGCGATTTCCATTCCAACCCAAGAATTTCCAAACTCTCCATTCGTACACTTGGCCGCGATATTACCGTCGTATAAGCGGCGATTATCTGTAATTTTCTAAGTTTTCCAGCCCTTCAGCACGCTCGATGTAATCCGCCGAACTGTCATTTTTCTGTCATGACAGCTTGCTACACTCTGCCCGATTTAATAAAACCCTGACACATCCAGGTTTCAAATCACCATCGCAGATATCCATTGAGGAACTGGAACACCATGAAAATTTTTTACGGCATCCAAGGAACAGGCAATGGCCATATCACGCGCGGCCGCATCATGGCGCGTGAGTTGCAAGCAGCGGATCTCGAAGTCACTTATTTGTTCACGGGCAGGCCGCAAGACAAGTTTTTCGCGATGGACGTTTTCAACGGCCATCAGTGGCGCGAAGGACTGACATTCGCTACCCATAAAGGCAAAATCAATCACCTGAAAACCGTATGGCAATCCAAACCGCTCAATTTTCTCAAGGACATCCGGCAACTGGATTTGAGTACTTACGATCTGGTCATTTGCGATTTTGAACCGGTAACCGCTTGGGCAGCGCGCAGGCAAAACAAAAAAACCGTTGGCATCTGTCATCAATACGCGTTCCAACATGACATACCGCGCGCAGGTCATGATCCGGTTTCCGAAGCCGTATTGAAAAATTTCGCGCCGGTTGATTTAAGCATCGGCTTGCATTGGCATCATTTCGATCAACCCATTCTGCCTCCGGTGATTGAGACACCTTTTATTTCCGAACAGATTCAAAAAAACAAAATTGTCGTTTATCTGCCGTTTGAAGATCAGCAGTACATCATCAAACTGTTCGCACGCTTCAAAAATTTCGAGTTCTTCATCTATTCCCCGGAAGCGTCGCCTTCTCAGCATGCGCATATTCATTGCAAACCCTTGTCGTTGACCGGATTTCAGCAGGATTTGTCGGATTGCGCGGGCATCATCTGCAATGCCGGTTTTGAATTGGCCAGCGAAGCATTGCAATTAGGTAAAAAAATCCTGGTAAAACCCGTGCATGCGCAAATGGAACAAGCTTCCAATGCAGCAGCGCTCAGCCTGCTGGGTTATGGTCAGATGATGCAAACCGTCGATGCCAAACGTATTGAGCAATGGCTCTACGAAACTAAAGCAATCCGTGTCACTTACCCGAACACTGCCAAACATCTGGTGCAATGGATCAAGGACGACATGCCGCCGGTCGATCGGCCGTGGTGCGATCGAATCTGGTCGGAAGTCAATGTCATCCCGGTTGAATTATCGTGAATTTGAACAAACACGCTGGAATTAACCCGCACATTTCATCCATGAACGACAATCATTTGTTTCAACCCAATCCGCTGCTGCTCAAAATACCCGCGCCGGAAAAAATCCTGATCATTTTTAACCCGATATCCAGCGCTGGCAATACCGAGGCGCTCGCTCATCAACTGGCAGCGGCGCTGTCCCGGCAAGGCAAGCATACTGAAATTTGTCCCTCCGAGAAAAAAATGAAGGGCTATACCCGCATCGTGGATAACATTTCGTCCAGTGACCTGGTCGTTGTGGTGGGCGGTGACGGCACTATCCGGAAATTATTGGATCTGCTCAACAAAACAACCACGCCGGTGTATGCCATACCGGGTGGAAACGAGTCGCTGTTTGCGCGTTCCTACGCCATGAGCACCGAAGCGGACGATTTGCTCCAGGCCATCGCTTCCGGCGTTTGCTTGCAGCAGTTTTACGGTTTGATCAGCGGCCAGGGCATTCGCGGCGAGAAACCTTTTTTTCATATGGCTTCAATGGGATTGGATTCATTAACGGTCAAGAACATCGGTAAAAGAAAAGGCCCACTCAACGATTCGATTTATCTCTGGCATGGACTGAAAGCGCTGTGTTCATTGCATCACCCTACCGTCTCAGTGAATGTCGATGGCGAACAAGTCGTCGACCATGGCTCCGGCTATGTCATCGTAGCCAACAATTCGGCCTATGCGAAAAACCTGCAACTCGTGCCGAGCGCCGATCCGTCCAAAAACGAATTGGTTGTCGGGTTTCTGCCGGGCGCCCGGCCGCAGCATGAATTGGTGAAGGCCATGCGCATTCTGCAACAAAAACCCGCCAACCTCCCCATGCAGTATTTCAGCGGCAAGCACATTGCTTGCACGTTGCACGACAAGGCCTATCCGCTACAGGTCGATGGCGACTATTTCCGCAATCGCGACATCGAAGCCGAAAGCACCGTTGTATTCAGTGTCAGTCAACGGCCCATCCGGGTATTAATTCCACCCGCTCTGAATACAACCGCATTGCGCGTCAGCGGCGACTGATTCCCTACCTTTATTGGTTTTACTACCACAGATTCTTAATTGACTGTTCTCCAATGAGAATCCCGGATTCACGGGATTCTCCTCATACCGTGCAAGCACTACCAGCAATACCACAAGCTGGATTCAATAATTCCACCCGCTGCTGAAGCCTTTGGCATTACCTGCATGGCTTTGATGCATGCTATTGATAAAACAGCTGGAATGGTTTCTATGTCGCGACAGATATGATATGGTATCGCATTTAAGGTTGAAACAATCTAAGATACAGAATGTTAGTCGATAGAGTTAATCATACACTCGAAATTAAACCAAACCATCGATCAAGCCAAAATAATACCGGCAGCGCAATCCTTCTCATCTGAATAACCAGCATGTTTAAATCCATCCCGATAAAGAAAATAACCCTTTTCTATACACAATGTTGCGCCTATATCGTTGTGCTCTGCTGGTGCAGTCTTGCGCATGCCGAACCCATAGCACTCGGTATGAGCACTTCGCTCAGCGGCCCCAATCAGCTATTGGGACGCGCCATGTACCTGGGTATGAATGCTTTGTTCGAGGAAATCAATCAGCAAGGTGGTATTCGCGGCCGCATGATTAATCTGACCGTACTCGATGATGGGTATGAGCCGGATAGTGTCAAGGTGAACACGATACAGTTGATTGATCAGCATAAAGTCATCGCCATCGTCGGTAACGCCGGCACGCCGACGGCCGCGATTGCCGCACCCATCGCCAATGCACGTGGTGTGGTATTTTATGGCGCTTTCACCGGCGCCGATTTATTGCGCAAGATTCCGCCCGATCCTTATATATTCAATTTCCGCGCCAGCTACCGGCAAGAAATGGAGTTGATCGTGCAGGATATTTTGGATCGCGGTATTTCTCCGTACCGCATTGCACTCTTTTTGCAAGATGACACGCTGGGACAGACTGGCTTCGATATCACCAAAGCCGTCTTGGAGCAATCGGGCTTCAAGCATACCGACCGGCTGCTGGTCACGTACTACCCGCGCAATTCCTTAGCGATACAAAGCGCAATCAAAGCGATGATTCAGGCAACACCGAAGCCCGAAGCGATCATCATTGTGGGCGCATATCAACCCGCCGCGCAGTTTATCCGCTTTTCTCACCGCATTTTCCCCAATGCGCGGTTTTATAACTTATCCTTTTCCGCCGCTTCGTTATTGGCCGATGCCCTACCCGGCATCCATGGACGAATCTATATGACCCAGGTGGTGCCGCCCGCAGAAACCGGCTCCGAGGAGCAAGACTTCATCTGGCGCGAAGGCTATCTTGCGGCGCAGGTTCTGGTGAAAGCGCTGCAAAGCATCCCCGGTGAGATCACCGGCGACACTCTGAAACAAGCGTTGGAGAAGTTAGGATCGATTAATTTGGAAGGTTTTGGCACAGTCACCTTAAATCCCGGCGATCATCAGGCAAGCGATCATGTTTGGCTGACGCATCTGGATAAAACCCGCCAATGGAATAGCGTAAAAACTAGCGGAGAAGATAATTGAAGGTAACCCAGCAACTTGAATCACCGGAACAAGCGAAGTGGACATTCGTTTCCTGGATCAAGGCAATTCTCGGTATTTGCATGGTCATCTTCCTATGCATTTTTATTGCGTCAACCAATGGTATGGTGCAGAAATACCGCACCACCATGCAACTATCGCAACAACATGCACTGGCCACCACGCAAACCATTGCCGATTCGATTAACGATCAATTAACCGCGCTGGCTTCCGCCGCCAATGAGCTTGCGGAAAACTTACGGGAAATTTCCTGGAGCCAGGAAGCAATCGATACTGCATTGAACGAGGCGGCACTCAATCATTTTGGTTTCAATGCGTTGGGCGTGGCTTTCGATTTATACCAAGCCGACCCGCAGCTGCGTCTGTTTGCACCCTTTATCCGCCAGCAAGGCACGGCCTATCAACTGGACCGGATCGATCAGTATTATGACTACACCGGTCATGCGGCGTATAGCGCGAAAAACGGCAACAGCAAGAATGGTGACTGGTATCTGCAAGCTACCGGCGGAAGAAGCGGTTGGCTGGCGCCCTACTTTGATATGGCCTATCAGCAGCATACGTTAAAGTATGTCGTACCGTTGCAAAAAAATATGAGCGCCACAAAAGTGTCTGGCGTGGTATTTTTGGATATCGATCTGGATTGGGTCAGACAGCAAGTCGAGAACCACGATGTTGGCGATAATGGTTATGCCATCGTCGTCAATGAATTCGACCAAATTATCTATCATGGACTCAAGGGTTCCAAGAAAATTGTCAGTGATTTGAATCAAGCCATTACGCCGGCTTACTTTGCCGAATTCACGGCGGGGAAATTAGGGACAAATGAGCTCACTGGCCGCTCCGCCTGGTTCAACCGCTATCCCATTGGCGAAACCGGATGGTATGTGTTAACCGTGATGAATGCGGAAATCGGCAAGAAGCACTTGTTTGAGAACGACAACGAAAATGGCGAAGATACCCGGGTAATTCACGAATCCGATTTGATCAGCTGGATCATCAATGCTGTCGTGTTGTGCCTGCTGATTTATATCTGGATTGCGTTCATCAAACAGCAGCAATCGGTCGCGCAATTGTTACGGCATGCGTTTATCACGTCATTGCTGCTGACCGTGGGCATCGTGTCGATCTGGATCACGGAATATTACACACCTTCAGTGACCCGCAATCAATCGCTGACACTATCGAACCGCGCGATCGTCGAGCAATTTCAGAACGATTATGCCGTCGCTGCGCTGCAGGAATCAAAAACACCACCTTTTTTTGTTCCAACCGGCTTGTTCATTCAGTCAATTGAATTTCAAAACGCGACCAACGTGGCGATAACCGGCTATGTATGGCAGCGCTTTCCCAAGCACTTTGAAGAAGATATCGAGCATGGCGTCATTTTTCCCGAAGCCATAGAAACATCCATAACAGAAGCGTATGAGCACGAGGAAGGCGATGAAATCGTCAAAGGCTGGTATTTTGAAGCCACATTACGAGAGACCTTCGATTACAAAATATATCCCTTCGACCGGCAACTCCTCTGGGTACGTCTCTGGCATACCAGTTTTTCTAAAAATGTCATTCTCGTGCCGGATTTTAAATCCTTCGATAGCCTGAATCCCAATACTCTGCCGGGCGTTGAGCAGGATTTTGTTTTATCCGAATGGAATCCATCGCGGGCTTTCTTCGGCATCAAGGTGAATAAATACAACAGCAATTTCGGCGATCGTCAATTCACCAGCCACGACAAGATGCCGGAACTGTATTTCAACCTGGAAATCTCGCGCAATATTGTAAATCCATTCATTGCGCATTTATTTCCTCTGGCTGTGGTGCTATTAATGCTATACGGACTCGTTCTCACCATCTCCAAACAAGAAGCGAAACTGACATTCACCGGCTTCAATGTATCGACCATCGTCGCCGCGTGCTCGGCGCTTTTTTTCATCTTATTGATTATGCATGTGCAGCTGAGAGACGAACTGGCGGTAAATACCATTGTATATTTGGAATATTTCTACCTCGTCTCCTACATTACTATTTTGATGGTAACCGTCAATGCCGTGCTGATCTCATATGATCCGCCACTCGGGATATTGGCATTTAAGGATAATTTCATTCCAAAACTGATTTATTGGCCGATCTTGCTGACTTGGATTTTTACCATTACCGCCATTCTATTTTAACCGCTTGCCTTCAGTGCCACGATACCAGGAGCAACCATGGAAGATAATCAATCACCCGATCCTTACAAACAAACGAGTCTGAGGTATCAGCTTTACCGGGAAGCGCGGGCCATGGCCGAATACGCGCTTGCCAACGGCAAAACCGTGCCGGATAAGGTGATACGTACCATCGATACATTTACTGTACAGAGCGGCACCGCTTTGAATGACCGGATTCATGTCCGGACCGATCTGGATATTGGTGAATTGCTTGCAGCGCACTGCGCATTGGCGAGAATAGTGGAACCCGCCAAACCGAATACCATTTTGTTGCTGGATATCGAACAAGGGGTTACCGGATTCATGAAATTTCTCGGCCCGGTTTCATTGATCCGCCAAATGATGATCGCGGCTATCGTGTCGCTGATGTTATTCATCGGACTGACTTTGACCGAAGAAGTAAGCAACGACAGCGGCAATATCATGTTGCAGGATGGCTTGGAATTGCTGCTCAATCTGATGTTCTATCTGGCCGCGGCCGGATTGGGTGCTTCATTTGCCGCATTGTATAAAGCCAATACGTTTATCGCCAATGGCACTTTTGACCCCACCTATCATGCTTCCTATTGGATTCGTTTCTTTCTAGGCCTGATTGCCGGTTTGATTCTCGCCATCATGGTTTCCGAGGACTACTTCAGCAGACACTTGAGTGAAACACCTTTCCTGGAAAAAGGCATTATCCGGCCGTTGCTGGCCATGCTCGGCGGCTTCTCCGCCGACCTCACACATACGGTTTTAAGCCGCTTGGTTGAAACGATCCGGTCGCTGTTCACCGGCAGCCCGAAAGATCAGCTTGCCAACAAGAGGAAAGCCATGCAGGTGGATTTCGCCGCGCAACAAAACCAGCAACACATCAACATGGCTTCCAATCTGATCGATCTCCAGCAGGTGATCAACAGCGGCGCGACACCGGAAGAAATCAATCAGAAAATTGATCAAATATTAAAAGATGCGCTGCCTAATTCGGATATCCGGTTAAGATCCGCGGAAAAACAGGACGATGACAGTTAAATCCTCCGGTTTTCCCGCGCTGGCGCTTATGGCTGGTGCGCATACGCATGAATTGCCTGTTTTAATTGCAGGATTTCCGGTTGATTCAAGGTTTCGGTCTTGAGCAGCGCTTCCGCAGTCTGATCCAGTAAG
Source organism: Nitrosomonas sp. Is24 (assembly GCF_033063335.1). Classification (NCBI taxonomy): domain Bacteria; kingdom Pseudomonadati; phylum Pseudomonadota; class Betaproteobacteria; order Nitrosomonadales; family Nitrosomonadaceae; genus Nitrosomonas; species Nitrosomonas sp. Is24. Next base: position 1,553,625 of record NZ_JAWJZG010000001.1, read on the forward strand.
TTACGGTTATTTTGCAAGATATTGATAGCGCGCTCCAAAGCCTGATCGACCAGCACGCGCACGGCAATATCGATTTTGTTCGCGGTTTCCTCGCTGTAAGTTCGGCTTTGCGGCAAGGCCATATTGGGTTGCAAGAAAGCTGACTGCTCACGGTCATACGCCACATTACCCAATGCCTCGCTCATGCCGTAACGCAGCACCATGGCACGCGCGATATCGGTGGCGCGCACCAGATCATCCGCAGCACCCGTCGATACCTCATGGAACACCACCTGCTCGGCCGCTCTACCGCCCAGCAGCACCGCCATTTTGTTCAGCAGTTCCGCTCGCGTCATGAGATAGCGGTCTTCCGTAGGGCGTTGGATGGTATAACCCAGAGCACCGACACCGCGCGGAATAATCGATATCTTATGCACTTCATCGGTACCCGGTAACGCAAGTGCTACCATGGCGTGACCGAGTTCATGAAAAGCGACGACACGCCGCTCGTTGGGATTGAGCAGGCGGTTACGTTTTTCCAATCCGGCCACGATGCGTTCAATGGCGTTATTGAAATCGTCCATTGTCACCGATACCGCTGCGCGGCGTGTTGCGAGTAACGTTGCTTCATTGATCAAATTCGCCAGATCCGCACCGGTAAATCCCGGCGTTAAAGCAGCGATCTGCTCGATTTTGACATCGGTATTCAATTTCACTTTTTTCGCATGCACGGCAAGAATCTGTTCGCGCCCGGTTTTGTCGGGCCGGTCCACCAGCACTTGGCGGTCAAACCGCCCGGCGCGCAACAGTGCCGGATCGAGAATCTCCGGCCGGTTGGTTGCAGCCAGCAGCACGATGCCGCTGCTGGAATCAAAGCCATCCAATTCCGCCAGGAGTTGATTCAGCGTTTGTTCCTTCTCATCGTGCCCGCCACCCATGCCACCATAAGCACTGCGGGCGCGCCCTAATGAATCCAGTTCATCGATAAAAATGATCGCTGGCGCCATTTGCCGCGCTTGTTCAAACAGATCGCGCACCCGGGCTGCACCGACACCGACAAACATTTCGACGAACTCCGAACCGGAAATGGAAAAGAACGGTACACCCGCTTCACCGGCTACGGCCCGCGCAAGCAATGTTTTTCCAGTGCCGGGCGGTCCCACTAGCAAAATACCTTTCGGTGCGCGCCCGCCCAAACGGCCATAATCCACTGGATTTTTGAGGAAATTGATAATTTCAACCAATTCTTCCTTGGCTTCATCCACACCCGCCACATCGTCGAAAGTGACTTTGGTTTCTTTTTCGACAAAAACCTTGGCGCGGCTTTTACCGATCGACATCAATCCGCTTCCCACACCGCCGCCCATTCGGCGAATCACGAACAACCAAATGCCGACAAAAATCGCCGTTGGCACGATCCACGACAGTAAATCGCGCAGCCAAGTGCTTTGCACCACGCCGGTATACACCACGTTGTGTTTATCCAGTATTTCCGCCAATTCCGGCTCCACTCGCGTGGTCACAAAATCTTTGAGCCCATCGGCATTTTTTTCTTTCAGTGTGCCAAAAATCTGATTTTGCGTTATCGCAATCTCAGCCACGCTCCCCTGCTCGAGCAAACGATGAAACTGGCTATACGGAATGGGTTTTACTTGAGTGTATTGCGAATAAAGATTCTGGATCAACAGCAAACTTAACAATGCCACAATGACATACCAGAAGTTAACATGTGTTTTTTTGTCCATTGTTCAACCTCGATTTATGGGTATGAAGAATTCTAGATGGCGCCATGACAAACGCCGTCATAAGATACCTCAAACCGGCATAAGTTTCAGCAAACCACAGGAGATACTACGCGAGTTAGAAGCGCCAATCCATTTGCAGACCGCCGATATCGATTTGCTCGGCATACTTTCCGGCGAGAACATCGGCTGTCGTACCGCGATGATTAATGCTGGCGTCATTCATGAATAAGTGCGCGTATGCGGCATGGATATTGACATTCTTCATGACGGCATAAGTCAGTCCCGCAGTCAGCCAATAGCGGCTTGCATCGGGAATACGCGGTGAGCGGTCCCGGGCATTCGGAACCGGTGTTTGATCGTAGGCAAAACCCATCCGCACGGTCCATTTATTGCTCTCGGAAAAATAATTGACGCCAAAAGCATAGCGCCAGGTATCGTTCCATTTTAGGTTTTGCACGTCATCCGATTGTGCCGATGCAAAATTGGTCCGTAGTTGCTGTACCAAACTCCAATGCGTCCACAATGCATCCGCGGAAACCGCCCAGCGCGGATTGAGACGATGCGACAAACCGAACAATACCGAATCCGGCAGCGTAACCGTCGTGCTGGTGCTGGTGTCAACGAGAATATTACCTTGCGTCAGTGCAATGGCCTTATCCGGTATCGTAAAGTTTGCATTTCCATGTATATCATGTGTAATTCTGGAGCGATAACTGACACCCAGCCGAGTGTTCTGATTGAGTGTATAAAAAGCACCGAAATTGTAACCAAACCCAACACTGTCACCCTTTAGGGAAACATGCCCATCAGCGGCTTGTGGCCGAATCCCCTGACTAACGCAAGGTGCCGGTCCGAATGCTAGAAAGCAGGCGGGGCCGAGATCAATCGCGTTGGTCAACCGGGATTGCAAATACTGGACGTTGAAGCCCGCGCCTAGCGAGAATTTATCGGTTACTTTAAAGGAAAGCGATGGATTGAAGTTTAAAGTCAGAATCTCCGAATCGAGCGCTTGATAGCGCCCTTTCCAATCCGGATCATAGCTATTGCGCGTACCAAAAGGGGTATTGAACCCGAAGCCGAAGGCCACCCGGTTTGTCAGTTCCTGCACATAATAAAAGTTCGGTACAAAAGCCAGACTGGGTGAATCGCCGCCATTACCGCCTTTCAACGGGGTTCCCCCCAAAAATGGGTTGAGATGTGAAGCGTCATTATGAAAAACCGCGGAAGGTGCAATGACATATCCCGCTGCCGAAACCAGCCGGCCGCGCACCTGGCTCATCGCAGCCGGGTTAAAAAACACCATGCTACCGTCGTCAGTGTTGGTGGGTGCACCGGAAAACGCTTGCCCCAGCTCCTTGACACTTTGCTCCATCACGGCAATGCCCGCGCCGCGTATCGCAGTGGAGACAATCAACAAACCCAAACCCGCAAACCAGAAAATACTTCGTTGCAAAGAACGATCAGTTATAGATAGCGTTTTAATAGATTAATCTCCATAATTTTCTCGATCGATTGAAAATTCACTGTTTTAATCCGGGTGATCCTTACCGTTGTAAAGGTTTTCTTTACTTACATAAAATTCAAAGTATAATTTTCTGATTCTCAATAAGAATATTCTTACGTGCGTAGAAATGAGCATTTTTCATTTGCAATCCAGACAGCATTATGTCATTGAAATAAAATGCTTACAAATCCTCAGCAATCTAGTTGATTGTTTTGAATTATGGTTATCCCCGCAATTCGCAATTAGTTCTAAACTCTTTGGAAAATCATCCGACAAACTGCGAACAATTTCCATCATTTGTCCGCAATGAAAAATGATTACCGGGCATCAGAGCTTAATCATCACACTGTAAATTCCTCCTTGCAGCAAAGCAATCATTCCACGGCACTATTGGCCGAACAAGTAAAGTTGCTTTATCAGCAAGCTCCCAAGGCATTGGTAGTTACACTGATCACCTCCGCCGCGCTCGTTTTTATTTTCTGGGATCATGTTGCCAAGACTTGGCTGCTGGGATGGTTAGCCGCAATTTATTTACTGACTTTCATCAGATTTCTGCTGGTCAGATCCTATTTCCGTAAAAAGCCATCCACTGCCGAATCCGCTCGCTGGGGCCGACAATTTCTAATCGGTACGTTATTTTCCGGCATACTTTGGGGCTCAACGGGCAGCATTTTCTTTGTCAACGGCAGCGCCACACACCAATTATTTCTCGCGTACTTATTGGGTGGCATGGTAGCGGGTGCGATGGCTAGTTTGTCATCTTACCGGGGCGCATTCCTGGCTTTTTCAATTCCCGCCGTTATTCCTTTTACTTATCAGGTCATCACGCACGAAAGCGATATACAGCTCGCGATTGCCTTTACTTATCTTATTTTTGTCTTTGCCATGGGCAGTATTTCCCATCGGCTGTATCAAACTGTCGCGGAATCACTTAAATTCCGCTTTGATAATTTCGATTTGCTGAAACGGCTGGTACAAGCGAAAAATCATCAAAAAGCGATCAATCAGGCATTACAAGCCGAAATCGCCGAAAAAGACCAGTCGCAACAAGCATTGAAAAGCGTTAAAGAACAATTGGAGCAACGTGTCACGGAGCGCACTCAAGCGCTCGCTTTGGCCAACGCTGTGTTACACCAGGAAAAAGAATTATTCCAGGTAACTTTGGCCAGTATCGGTGATGCGGTCATCACGACCGATGCCGGTGGCAACGTCACCTACCTCAATCCGATTGCAGAGATTTTTACCGGCTGGCGCAACCAGGATGCCAACGGCTTACCGTTGCAACAAGTATTCAACATTCTCGATAGCGTTAACCGGTCGGCTGTTGCCGACCCGCTGGTATGTCATAACGGAACATCCGGAGATCCGCAAAAACACCATGAGTGTTTGTTAATCCGCAAGGATAAGCAAGAATGGATTATCGATTACACTGTAGCGCCGATTCAGAATGAGCAACAGCATGTCATTGGAACCGTCCTGACATTCCGCGATGTCACGGAGCAACGTAAGCTGACGCAAAAACTAGCCTATCAGGCCGCGCATGATTCATTGACCGGCTTGCTGAACCGTAAGGAATTTGAAACCCGTCTCGGCAAAATCCTGGCGGCAACACGCAAAAATGATTCACATGCACTGCTGTATCTCGATCTGGATCAATTCAAAATCATCAACGATACTTGCGGACACAGCGCTGGCGATGAATTACTGCGTCAAGTTACTGCATTGTTGCATGCCAAGCTGCGTACACGCGATACCTTGGCGCGTCTTGGCGGCGATGAATTCGGCGTCATCCTAGAGCACTGCCCGCAGAACGAGGCGCTGCAGGTTGCGCAAGCATTACGCGAATTGGTGCAAAACTTTCGTTTTCAATGGCAAGGCAATACATTCAGCATTGGAGTCAGTATTGGATTGTTCCCCATCACGCACGCCAACGAAGGCCTCGCTTTTGCATTAAATGCAGCCGATAGCGCCTGCTATGCGGCAAAAGAACAAGGGCGTAATCGAGTGCATGTATATCGAGCCGATACCGCACAGCAAGAATCCGGCGAAATGCCATGGCTGCCGCGCATCCAGCAAGCCATGATCGACCAGCGGCTGTGTTTATATTTCCAGCCCATTCAATCGATTTCCAGCAGCAATGGCAAAGAGAAACACGGTGAAATCCTGTTGCGCCTGGAAGATGAACACGGCCGTCTCGTCATGCCGGGAGCGTTCTTACCCGCTGCTGAACGGCATGATCATATGCTAGTCATTGATCGCTGGGTGTTGGAACAGTCGTTTAAATTAATCAAGGCCCATGCACACCACCAAGCCAACGTCATCTATACCATCAATTTATCCGCACAAGTACTTGAGAGTGCTGATTTTCTCGATTTCACCGTGAACACCATCAAAGCCAGCAAGTTAAATCCAGCTGGTATTTGCTTTGAAATCACAGAACATATCGCATTGACTGAAATGAACCACGCAGTGCGTTTTGTAACCACGCTAAAAGAACTCGGATGCCGTTTTTCGATGGATAATTTCAGCGGTGGCTTGTCATCATTCGAATATCTGAAAAATATTCCACTCGATTATCTGAAAATAGACGGCCGGTTGATCAAAAACATGCTTTCCGATCCGGTCGATCAAGCCATGGTTGAATCGATCAATCACATTGGCCACGTGATGCGGCTTAAAACCATCGCCGAATGGGTCGAAAACGACCAGACTTTACAGCTGCTGGAAAATATGGGCATCGACTATGCGCAAGGTTACTGGATTGCTGAACCTTACCCCATTGACGCCAAGTCAGTGAAATTCCCGGTTAACGATAAACTCGGCAATCAGGAAGTTAAGCGTGAAGAAGCTGAGAAACAGTATCAGGACTCAGAACAGAACGATCAAACTCAGACCGGCAAGTGAGAAATCATAAGGCAAATCGTGCATTAACCTAAACTTATCACGTTAAATACACTGATTCACCTTATATTTTTACTTAAATTATTTGGTTGAAGAGATAACTCGCCCATTCAGATTCTGCGGTGATCTGGCATTATCCGTATAGAATCCCTTGAGTTGTGAAAGCTGTGCCGCAGATATCGAAATGCTGTCCAATAAAAGGTACCATTGCACACCTTCACTGCAAGGCGGTGTTGTTAAAGAACCAGCGAACGATACATAATCAAACGTATTATGACCAAGCGGCGGTAATAATGTGGTTGGATCAATCCGGATACCGGTGGGATTAGCATTTTGATCACCCCCTGTAGCGGGCATATTGTTTAAAATAGTCTGCAATGTCGCATTTTCTTCCCCTATGGTTACCGCCACACCCAAAACGATGAGTCGCCCATCCGGGCTGACATGAACAAAATGTAATTCCGCAGGAAACTTCACGCCGCCTACTGCATGTTCGCTGGGCTCATGAAAGTGAAATTGAACCAGCGGATACGATTCCTCTCCGATTTTCAGCTCGCCTTTATAGTGCGTTGAGGTATTGACCTGAACCGCGTGACCGGTATTGAAGAATACCGGGGTGTCCACATCGTACCAAACCTCCAGATTATTCAATTTACGGGTATTATCAATTCTCGCATCGGCTAAATCGACCGGCGATTGGTGTGAGCCGATACTGCATTCCGCATACGGATAATTCAACGGCACGACGGTTTGTGATGGATCCTGAATCGCTCCCCAGGTTGCTTGTTCCTCATGCGTCCAGTGCGGAGCGGAAATTGCGGCTGCGGTATAACATGCAAAAATTGCTGAAGCCAGATTTCTCAATACTTTTCTGTTCATTGGTTATCTCCAATTTGCAAATCGTTATTCGATTAACATGTATGTTTTTTGCAGTAATCCACCATCGACGGTTTCTTGTCCTTATCGGAATCTTGTACCGATTGAGAATTTTCCTTTTTGGTCGATGAACTCGATTGTGAAGTTTGTGTTTGTTGATTGGAATCAGCAGATGATTTTGAACTGTTCGATCCGGATTCCGCAAAACACGAAACACTTAAACTCATGGCGATAGCCAAAAATATTTTTATCAGCATAATTTCCTCGTTTATAAAGAAGTTTCGTTACCCTTTTCGTTGCAGGAAAGGGCACCATATCATGATAAATGTAAATAAAATGTCAAGAAAAAATACGTTTTTTGTGAAAAATATGTGAATTAAAACAAATGTTAGTAGTAATGTTATTATAAATTAGGTTAAGAATTAGCCCGTAAAACCGCTATAAGGAAATCTAATATATATTGACCAGCGAGGGGAGAACGAGGATAAAAATCTGGTGATAATATTTTCTTTAATCAAAAAAATGTTGAAAAAGATCGCAAACGATGGCTAGGCAAAGTGAAATCAGACCCGGTTTATGCGTGATAAATGAGCATCTTGAGCTTAATTTCAGCGCAACATGATCGAGCCATGCTAGTTTTTCACAGCTTTCTTAACAACGCGTATCTTTCTTTTCAAGATATTCAATCGTTAATCCGGCAATTTTAGGCGTGCCAAGATACGCCGGATAAGTTTCAATCCGGCCGGTACAGTAATAACCCCTGCGTTGATAAAATTCGACCAATTCGGTGCGCTGTGATATCACGAACATGACAAATTGATGCACATTCATGACGCTGCTGGCAAAAGTTTCCGCTTGTTCGAGCATGTATTTTCCAAGTCCCTGCCCTTGCAGATCCGGATGAACCGAAAAAAAACCGATGTACGCACGCTCTTCTTCTCGTGCGACATAAATGCACGACGCCAGCATGGAAGGCAGGTTAATGACAAAAAAATGCGCGCCGGAATTTTGCATGGCGGTTTCGATTTCCTGCCGGTTGGTTCTATCGCCTTGAATAATCGCCGCTTCGGTTGTCCAACCGGCGTTTCCGCGATACGTCAGGTTGATCAGATCGCTGATTGCCTGCGCTTGATCGACATTGGCTTTTTCAAAACGCAAAGCGGAGAAATCCATTCGCTATCAGTGAATTTTACGGGTGCTACGGCTGCAGGATTCTAACCGAGACCTAATACCGGGCTTTTGGTGATTGCAACCAGCACAATGTAAATAAACACGCATTGTGCCGCCACCCAGGCGATAATTTTTGCCCGCCGGGTTTTGCCGAAGCGCATCGCCACCATACCCAGAGCGATATACAGCAGCAAACCAGCAATCTTGGCGGTTAACCAGGAATCCTGCAGCGGATTTTGCTGAATGACCATTGCCAGAAAAACCGCGCTGGTCAGCAGAACGGTATCGATGATATGCGGCAGAATCTTGACCCAACGTTGGCGCAAACTCGTTGAATCCCGGATCAACCAGATTCCACGCAGGAAAAACAATGAGTAACTGAGTATCACGCTACTGACGTGAATCATTTTCAACAATGCGTAACTCACATTCAACTCCCGGCTATCAACCAGCCATGACTACCTGCCACGGCACCGGCAATGGTAATTAAACTGAGTATCAATAAGAACAAGTGCTTGCGCTGAATTCTGGCAAATGTTTCCGGTGAAACGTCTTGCTGTACCAGGGCTGCGCCTTGCCTGCGGCGTCCACGCGGTTCCATGACGAACAACATCACGCTAAACAGCAGCCAGATCGCTACCATCATGTGCATCCACCAATATTGCCACTGCATGAAACGATGCCAGGCATCGAGCACATAAACCATGTAGAAACCGCTCAACCCAACGATCAATGTGGAAAAACGCGCTTGCGCGGCAAACCGTTGCCGGAAACGGGAAAAAAATGCCATTGCATCCGTGGCCGACTGCATGCGCGCCAAGGTTGGCAACAACACAAACGTCACCATTGCAACGCCGCCTATCCAAAGCACGATGCCCAATACGTGCAATACTCGGGCTAAAACAAAATCATCCATTCGATTTTTCTTACCGCTTAAGAACAAACTTGGAAATCATAGCAAATACTCTGTTGTATATTACGCATACACATTTCATACAATGTGCTGTGACGCATAGATCGCGTTAATTCGTCACAATCATTCAACCGGGAATCGGTTATTCAGTCTCCGAGGCCCAAATCTCGGCTTTCTCGTAATCGTGAAAAACCGTTACGTTGGCATGAATGAATAAATTGAAAACCCATGCGCCCCAGGTTTGCCATTCATCATCCGTCACAACCGCTACCCGGTTGAATTCACTGCCGTGATCGCGCATGAATTTAACTTCTTCCCAAGCTACATCAACGGTGTAATCCAGCATGTCGCGCCAATCAAACAAGAGATTGGCTTTACCGTCAAAATGGGATTGATACAGCACTTGTTGCTCAAATTCATTGTAGTCGGCTAATGTAAACTCACCAATAACTGCAACAATTACGAGATTGTCTTTCTTTTGAATAGTTATCATGACTCCCTCCTCAACAAATAATTAGCTCATCATAGGGAATTAAACCGGATGGTGCAAATTTTGCCGCTACCCGCATCACAGCAAAATCACTTGGACGTCACAGTGGAAGCTCGCTTAATACCCAGGATGCCGCTTAATGAACCGCCCAGAACAATCAATCCCATCCCGAGCCAGGCTACGGGAGGCAATACATCATTCCACAACAGAATGCCCCAAAGACTGGCAAATAATACCGTGCTATAACCCAGTGAAGTCACAACCAGCGTCGCACCTTGATGATAGGCGCGTGTCATCGCCAATTGCGCCAATGTGGCTGTTATACCGGTACCGAGCAGCAGCAATAAACCATCCCAGTTAACCGGACTGAATGCCGTAAACAGCAACCACACACCAGTGCCTAATGTGCTGATCAATGTAAAATAAAATACCACCTGCCATTCGGATTCACCCAATTCGCCCAGTTGTTTGACATTGATATAAGCAATTGCAGCGAAAAACCCGGAGGCCATCCCCAGCAAACCGGCCACCCATTGATCTTCGGGCAACGAAGGGCGCAGTAACAAAACCACACCGGTAAAACCGAGTAAAACTGTGCAGATTAACGGCCAGTGAATATGTTCTTTCAAAATCAAGGTGGAAAACACTGCCAAGAAAAGCGGCCAGGTATAATTCAGCGAAATGGCGGTCGCCAAGGGTAATTGCGTTATACAGTAAAAAAACATCAATAAACTGATCAAGCCGGAGATTCCGCGCCAGCAGTGAACCCGCCAATGCGGCGTTGTTACCGGCAGACGGTAATAGCGGATGACCAGGTAAGTCATCCAGACACCGAACAACGAACGGTAAAACACCAATTCCGTACTGGAAAAATACGCCGCACCGAGTTTGACCAGTACGCCCATGCAGGCAAACATAAAGCCTGCAACCAACATCCACAATGAACGCACTTGTCGGTGTTCCTGAAAAATACAGCAGTTGCGGTTATTGAATCAACGGATATGCGGTCCGATTTCTCGTTGCAGGAATTGATGGAAGTGCTTCATTCCTTCTTCCATAGGAATTTGATAAGGCCCAGTTTCATTTAAACCCTGTTCAAATAAAGCACGCCGCCCGGCGGTCATCCGTTTGCAGATTTCATCATCTTCAAGCGCGGTTTCTTTGTATGCCGCTTGTTCGGCTTCCACGAAATCGCGTTCAAATAGCGCAATCTCTTCCGGATAGTAAAACTCAACCACGTTCATACAGCTTTCTACTCCGGTCGGCAGAATCGTACTGATGACCAGCGTATGCGGATACCACTCGAGCATGACATTGGGGTAATACAACAACCAGATCGATCCATGCGGCGGCATCTCCCCTTCCGATTGTTGCAGTAATACTTGTTCGTGCCATTTGGCATACACCGGAGTGCCCGGTTTTTGCAAACGTGCACTATCGATTGCCACAGTCTGCACGCTATACCAATCGCCAAATTCCCAATCGAGTTTTCCGGTATCGACAAAACGGCTTAATCCCGGGTGAAACGGATCGACGTGATAATCTTCCAAATACACTTCGATAAATGTTTTCCAGTTACAGTGATAGTGATCAATCTGCACACGATCAAAGACATAGCCAGAAAAATCAAAATCCTGCAACACGCTCAGATTACCCATATCGTGCGCAACTTGACGTTCACCGTTAAACAATAAACCATTCCAGCTTTGCAATGCGGTTTTGCTCAGATTCAAGCAAGGATTCTGCTCAAAATGCGGCGCACCCAGCAATTTGCCATTCAACGCATAAGTCCAGCGATGTATCGGACACACGATGCTTTTGGTATTACTTCTGCCCGTCAATAAGAGCGCTTGACGGTGACGGCAAACATTCGATAACAATTCAATGCCTTGTTCGTTACGCACCAGCACTTTGGCATTATTCATCCATTCCGGCACATAATAATCGCCCACATTGGGAACCATTATTTCATGACCTACGTAACCCGGCCCGCGATCAAACAAAATACGTTTTTCAAGTTCAAGAATTTTAGGATCCAAGTACCAGTTGACGGGAAGCTGCACTGACATGTCCGCCAGTTGCGAAATATCAGCCATGTTAGACATATAAATACCTTATACCCCCCAGATAAAAAACAGCGGCGAAAATACACGAAAAGACAAAAATTTAAAACCTATTTAAGCAAGTCAGGAACGAAAAACCGAATGCATGGCTATAATAGCAATCTTGATAGTAAAATATCAGCATCCATCGATACGTTACTCGGACAAAAAAGTAAATTGTACAAGATTGAATTATTTAATTAATCAAAAAGAGAGCATCTTAATGAAATCTAAACAGCAATTAAGAAAAAAATCATGGATACCCGTATTATCCACAGTATTTGTTGTTGGTCTAGCTGCCTGCGACAGCGGCGGTGAAAAAGCACTCGATACCTCATCCTCTTCGTCATCATCGTCAGCAACGGCTGTCAAAAGAACCATGCCGACAGGCCCGGCAACCGGTATTTTAGTAGATTCCCCCGTGTCCGGCGTAACGTTCGCGGCAACTTCCGGAAAATCCGGCACCACCGACGAGAAAGGCAGTTTTAATTTCAATCATGGTGACAAAATCGAATTCAAGCTGGGCGGTTTGACATTGGGTAATATTCCCGGTTCACAGATTGTGACTCCGATTGAATTAGCCGGTGACAACGCTAATAAATTACAAAATCTGCTGGTTTTACTGCAATCATTGGATTCCGACAGCGATCTTTCCAATGGTATTGCCATTTCCCGTGAAACGGCTGCTGCCGTTAAAGGGTCGATTAATCTGGATAGCAGTCCGGAAACATTTGCCGATTCCGCCGGGCTAAAAGAAATTATGGAAGCCGGTGGTATTTCCGGCGAAGCCGTAACTCCTGAAGCAGCGCGCACACACTTTCTTTCTCAAGGTGTCGCACTGCTCAGCGCGCAAATCTGGGTCAGTTATACCAACCAAACCGCCAGCGTGCTGCGAGTAGCCGCCGATAGCAGCGGTGAGTACTTGCAAGGCGATGCAAGACCGGATGATTCCTGTGATGAAAACCGGGTGTGCGGCGGGAAAACCGTTTTCCAAGCGGGTGTTGAATATGGCGTAGCCAAAGCAACTGATTTTGACAGCCGCGGCTTCAAGCTGGTGAGCACGCCCAGCGTGGACACCAATCTGAAGGCTGGTTTCTCTAATCCTGGCCCAACGCGGCGAGTACGTACCGACGGCTCCGAATTGATTAATTCCGATATTGTCACAGTGCAAAGAGCGCGTGAACAAGGCAGTGTATTCGGTGAGCTTTTCCATATCGCCAAACCAATACAACTGAGCGATGAAAATGAAGTGGCGGAAAAAGAAGTCAAAGAATCCCGCTACTCAAAAATAGACAACGATGCCAACGGCATCATCGGTGCTTGGGCGTATGACAGTGAAGCGATCAACACACAAACTGTGGTTTTCTTCCCCAACGGCAAATATATGATGATCGATCCGACAGGCGCAACACAGCGTGAAGATCAAGCAAAATGCGCAAAACCCGGTATTGAATTCTCTTCCTATACCTATAACAAAGGCGGGAATAATTTCAATTTATCCAGCTTCACCTATAACACCAATGGTTGCGCCGGTTTCTCCGATGTGGAAGGCAGTATCGGCTTCACCCTCAGTTCCGACGGCAATACCGCCAAGTTGGACAAACCCGGTGAACCATCGGCCACACTGTACCGTGTTTCTAAATAACTGATGGTTTGAATCTTAAAGCACAACACTCACCGGAACTGTTTCATAGCCGGTGAGTAGTGCTTTTCCTTCGTTATAAATCCGGCTGCTCATGCCCATCATCCGTGTCGCACTCAATGTTCCAGTCGACACACTGTTTGATTACCAGTTAGAGGACGCCAGCCAACACGATATCGGGCTACGCGCCTGTGTGCCTTTCGGCAAAAAACAAGTCACCGGTATTATCCTCGCGGTCAGCGATGAAACGCAGATTCCCATTGAGAAACTGAAGTCCGCGCACGGCATTTTCAGGGAAATAAAACCTCTACCCGCCGCATTGTTGGATTTATTTTATTTTTGCAGCCAGTATTATCATCACCCGCTGGGTATGGTGATACTGAATGGCTTGCCCGTTAAGCTGCGTAATAACAAGCCGGTTAGCTTAAAAAGAAAACCGGCTCAGTATCAATACAGTCTGACTGCATCCGGTAAAAGCGTTGAGTTAGCACAAATTCCGGCACGTAACCGGGTAGCGCGCCGCTTGCTCAGTGAATTTCAACAAGCCGTGACGTTGACCGGCGCGCAAATCAAGCACATTTCACCGCGTGCGGAAAAATTGCTGCAAGACTGGATTCAGCTCGGCTGGATCGCGGCAGAATTCTGCTCAACTGCAACAGTGGCGCGAGTTGCAGAAATTCCCGTATTGACTGCCGAGCAGGAGGTTGCGGTGAGTGCCATCACTGCCGATGTCAAGCAATTCAATACCTGGCTGCTACATGGTGTGACCGGTAGCGGCAAAACCGAGGTGTATCTCAGAATTATCGAATCCGTGCTGGCGCAAGGCCGGCAAGCGCTGGTACTGATTCCCGAAATCAGTTTGACACCCCAGTTGGAAGGTGTTTTTCGCGCCCGCTTTTCTACCGTTCCGCTGGTTAGCCTGCATAGCGGCCTCAACGATACCGAGCGGCTAACCGGTTGGCTGCAAGCCCAGCGCGGTGAAGCCAAAATTATCTTGGGCACGCGCCTCGCCGTGTTTACCCCATTATCCGATCTTGGTTTGATTATTGTCGATGAAGAACAGGATAGCTCGTTCAAACAACAGGATGGACTGCGTTATTCCGCGCGCGATCTAGCGATTTTCCGCGCCAGGCAAAGCGCTATCCCGGTGATATTGGGTTCGGCCACGCCGTCATTGGAAAGTTATTACAATGCGCTCACAGGCCGTTACCGGCATGTCCGCCTGCTTTCCCGCGCGGTGCAAAATGCCACCCTGCCCTTGATCCAATGCATTGATACACGTATACACAAAACCCAGGAAGGTTTGTCCGGTCCACTGATCCAGGCGCTCGATCAGTGTTTACAGAAAAAGCATCAAAGTCTCATTTTCATCAACCGGCGCGGCTATGCGCCCGTGCTGCTGTGCAAATCCTGCGGCTGGACAGCGCCCTGCCAGCGTTGTTCCAGCCGCTTGGTTGTGCATCTGCGTGACAAAAAACTATGCTGCCATCATTGCGGCCACCAAGAACAATTTCCGCGCGCTTGCCCGCAGTGCGGCAATCAGGATATCGCTCCTTTCGGGCAAGGCACGCAACGCGTGGAAGAAACCTTGACCGCCCATTTTCCAACGGCGCGGATTCTGCGCATTGATCGTGACAGCACGCGCCGCAAACATGCGTGGCCAGAGATTCTGCATGCCGTTCATACGCACCAGGTGGATATTCTGATCGGCACACAATTGCTGGCCAAAGGCCATGATTTTCCCAATCTATCCTTAGTGGGCATTCTGAATGCCGATGGCGCGCTCTATAGCACCGATTTCCGCGCCAGTGAACGATTATTTGCGCAACTGATGCAAGTCGCCGGGCGTGCCGGACGCGCCAATGTGGCCGGACACGTCTTGATTCAAACCGAATTTCCAGATCATCCGTTGTATCAAGCGTTACAACGGCACGATTACGATGCGCTGGCACAAACGCTGCTGGCGGAAAGAAAAATGGCCGGATTCCCGCCTTACGTATATCAAGCCCTATTGCGCGCGGAAGCGCATCACATAAAAACCGCGCTGGATTTTCTTACACAAGCGGCACAACTTGCCCGTCCGCCGCAAACGGTTGAATTATTCGACCCGGTACCGGCGCACATGTCACGGTTAAAAGGCCTGGAACGTGCGCACTTACTGGTACAATCTTCCTCACGCAAACATTTGCACGCTTTTCTAACCGGCTGGTATGCAAAAATCACCGCATTGCCCAGCCAAAAAGTGCGCTGGGTACTGGATGTCGATCCGTTGGAATTTTGATCTGTATCAGCGCCTATTCTTCACAGTCAGTCAAAATACAACTATTGAAACAAAACAATAAGAGGAGTATCCCAATGATCGACAAACACGATTTGCACCATGAATTCCCTGAATATTATGATCGCATTCATGAATTAAAAACCAATAACAGTCATTTTGCGCGTCTGTTTGAGGAATATCACGATCTCAATCGTGAAATCCTGAGAATCGAGGAAGGCGTCGAAAACACCACCGACGAATACTTGGAAGAATTAAAAAAGAAACGATTGTTATATAAAGATAAGCTTTACGGAATGATTGCCAATCCATGATAGCCATCCGGTAAAATACCGGATGCACGACATCTTCAATCCGTGCAATACCACGAACAGTAACCATAAGAGCACAACCCATGAAAGCAATCTATTTCAATACAGGCGGAACAACGGATATTCTGCAGTATGGTGATGTAGAATCCCTCGGCCAATGTGGTGATAAGCAAGTCTTGATCCGTATCAAAGCGGCCGGTATCAATCCGATCGATTGTAAAATCCGCGCCGCGCCGCAGCGTTTCCCGGTGACTTTCCCAGTCATTCCTGGCTGCGACGGCGCCGGTATTGTTGAGAGCGTGGGCACGCAGGTCAAAAATTTCCAGCGCGGCGACGAAGTTTATTTTTCTCAGCCTGGCTTCAACAACCGTCAGGGCACTTATGCCGAATACGTTCTGGCCGATGCCAGCCTGCTGGCTTTGAAGCCGCGTTCCTTATCCTTTGAACAAGCTGCCGCGGCACCGCTGGTTTTTATCACTGCCTGGGAAGCACTGCATGACCGGGCACGCATGACCAGTGGCCAAACGGTCTTAATTCATGCGGGCGCCGGTGGTGTCGGCCATGCCGCTATCCAATTGGCAAAACTGGCCAGTGCCAAAGTCATCACGACAGTCAGCAGCGAGGAAAAAGCACAATTTGTACAGCAACTCGGTGCCGATTTGATCATCAACTACCGGACACACGATGTGGCTGCGGAAGTGTTGCGATGGACTGACGGCAATGGCGTGGATATCGCATTTGATACGGTCGGGCCGGAGGTATTGCAAAGCTGCTTTGGCTGCGTGAAGCCCTATGGCGATGTGGTCACCATTCTGCAACCTTCACCGGATACCGATTGGAGCGAAGCACGGAAGCGCAATGTACGATTCAGTTTGGAATTGATGCTGTCACCCGTTCTACTGGAACTGGAAGAAGCGAAACGCCATCAAGGCGAAATATTGCGGCAGTGTGCCGCATTGTTTGATGAGAATAAGCTGACTGTGAAAATTGCCCGCACTTTCGCACTGGCCGATGCCGCCGCAGCGCAGCAGTTTCTTGAGCAAAATCATCCCGCCGGGAAGATTGTCTTAACGTTGTGAACTCTTGTTTGATCCAATACCGCCGGTAGAAGCGGCGGTATTGGGTTTCACTCAACCACGTAATTAGAAATTTGCACTACAACCACTGACATGCAAACGGGGAGATATCACATCGCTTAAAACAATTCCAGATATAACCAGCGATGATTAAAATCATCATTGATTTTAATATTTGAATCATCACTATCACCGGAATAATCGAGCTGTATGTGCGGGAAATCGCTGAGTATCAGCGCGCGCATGTCGCTGTTCAGAATGAAACTATAGCTATTTATTTTCTGGCCATCACTGTGCACGCGCGATTGACATGCATCCGTGCCGTTCTTTAAGCAATTGACCGCTTCGTCGTTGATGCGGATATTGTCGGAAACACCAGTAATTCTGAGCGTACTAAGAATACTTTCATCTTCGATATCAAAATATACTCCGTACAAATTTCCTGTGACATTGCCAATTTGATTCACTTTGAATAATAGTGCTCCGCCCGCCACTTCTTCAATTGTCACCCATGCTTTGGCTGGATTGGCTGCGGTACCGTTAACCAGAAAAGATATTGTCGCCATGATTACTCCCTGAATTAAATTTGTAATTACTGCCCTATTAAAGTGATCGTGTTTCGTGAACTCAGGCGTAACTATAAATTGAGAAAGCAATCCAATTGTGAAGCAAATGTAAATTCTTTGTTAAATGTGAGTCACAAGCTGACACCAGCACATTACCAATGTTATGACTATGTATTGATTAATAATAAATTAAGCGGTTTCCTATTCGGAGAAAAATTCCCGCGCTTTATCCATCCAAGACTTGGCACGCGGGCTGTGGCGAGGACCGTCTTTTAAACTGATGGCTTCCAATTCTTCCAGTAGCTCTCTCTGACGCGCAGTCAGTTTAACTGGCGTTTCCACCACGACATGGCAAAGCAAGTCACCTTTATCGTGACTGCGTACACCTTTGATTCCCTTGCCGCGCAGACGGAAAATCTTATCGGTCTGTGTTTCGGCCGGAACTTTAATTTTGGCGTGACCTTCCAGTGTCGGCACTTCGATTTCTCCACCCAACGCAGCCACGGTAAAGCTGATCGGAATTTCACAGTGTAAATTATCACCATCCCGGCGGAAAACAGAATGCGCCGATAAATGAATTACAACATACAAATCGCCCGGCGGACCGCCGTTTAAGCCAGCTTCACCTTCACCGGAAATACGAATGCGATCGCCATCGTCCACACCTTCCGGAATTTTTACGTTCAATGTCTTTTGCTGTTTAACACGCCCTACGCCATGACAGCTCGCGCAGGGGTGCGTGATAATTTTGCCGTTGCCTTGACACTTGGGGCAGGTCTGCTGAATAGAGAAAAATCCTTGCTGCATTCTGACTTGCCCGTGGCCATTACAAGTCGGACACGTCTTCGGTGAGTGACCGGGTTTGGAGCCGCTGCCGTGACAAGCATCACATTCCTCCTGAGTAGGGATGCGGATTTTAGTTTCAGTACCATGTGCCGCCTGTTCCAGGGAAATCTCCAAGTTGTAGCGCAAATCGGAACCGCGATGCACATTAGCTCGTCCGCCGCGCCCACCGAAAATATCGCCAAAAATATCGCTAAACGCGTCGCTGAAGCCCTGTGCGCCACCTCCTCCGCCTGCATTTGCATCAACCCCGGCATGACCGAATTGATCGTAAGCAGCCCGCTTGTTCGTATCCGTCAATACCTCATAAGCTTCTTTGGCTTCTTTGAACATCTCCTCCGATTTCACATCGCCTGCATTGCGATCGGGGTGATACTTCATCGCCAATTTTCGATAGGCTTTCTTGATTGTTGCTTCATCGGCATCGCGGCTGACGCCGAGCACATGATAATAATCTCGCTTACTCATCTTGACTTCCTGCTCGCGTGATAAGGGTATGTTGTTCTGATTGTTGAAATTTACGCTTTATGCAAACACTAAAACGCAGAGCTCGCACAGGCATTTACTGCGCTGCCGTGTGCGTCTCTGCGTTTGATTGTTTTAACAAAAATTATTTTTTGTTTTTAACTTCCTCAAATTCCGCATCAACCACCTCGCCTTCCACCGGCTTCTCGCCTCGACCCGATGATGATGAAGATCCGGCTTCAGGTTGCGCTTCTCCGCCGCCTTGCTGATCTTTCTGTTGATACATCTTTTCAGCCAGTTTATGCGCCGCTTCGGTCAACGCCTGTGTTTTGGCATCGATCTCGTCCTTATTGTCGGTTTTCAGTACTTCTTCGGCATCTTTCAATGCGGCCTCAAGCTTGGCTTTTTCATCGTTGCTTAATTGGTCGCCGTGCTCTTTCAGCGATTTCTTCACCGAATGAATCATCGCATCGCACTGATTACGGCTGGAAACCAGCTCCAGTGCTTTATGATCTTCCTCGGCATGCGCCTCGGCGTCTTTTACCATACGGTCAATTTCATCGTCCGACAAACCGGAGCTTGCCTGGATTTTGATTTTGTTTTCCTTGCCGGTCGCTTTGTCTTTCGCGGACACATGCAAAATGCCGTTGGCATCGATATCGAACGTCACTTCAATTTGCGGCATGCCGCGCGGTGCTGTCGGAATATCGCTTAAATTAAACTGCCCCAGGCTTTTGTTTCCTGATGCCATCTCACGTTCGCCTTGCAGCACGTGGATCGTCACAGCCGTTTGATTATCATCGGCAGTAGAAAATACCTGCTGCGCCTTGGTTGGGATCGTGGTGTTTTTCTGGATCAGTTTGGTCATCACGCCGCCCAGCGTCTCGATACCCAACGACAATGGCGTCACATCCAGCAACAGGACATCCTTCACGTCACCTTTCAACACGCCACCTTGAATGGCCGCGCCAACCGCTACCGCTTCATCCGGATTAACATCTTTGCGTGGTTCTTTGCCGAATATTTCCCTTACCTTATCTTGTACTTTCGGCATGCGGGTTTGTCCGCCCACCAGAATGACGTCGTCGATGTCCGATGCGGATAAACCGGCATCTTTGATCGCCGTGCGGCAAGGTCCGGCGGTACGTTCGATCAAATCTTCCACCAGGCTTTCCAATTTCGCGCGAGTTATTTTGACCGCCAGATGCTTCGGTCCGGAAGCGTCCGCCGTGATATACGGCAAATTCACTTCGGTCTGTTGGCTGGAAGATAACTCGATTTTGGTTTTTTCCGCCGCATCTTTCAGGCGTTGGAGCGCCAGCATGTCTTTCTTCAGATCGATGCCGGTCTCTTTCTTGAATTCATCGACCAGATATTCCATGACACGCGAATCAAAATCTTCCCCACCGAGGAATGTATCGCCGTTGGTCGCCAGCACTTCAAATTGATGCTCACCTTCAACTTCAGCGATTTCGATGATGGAAATATCGAACGTCCCGCCGCCGAGATCATAAACTGCAATCTTGCGGTCGCCTTCTTTTTTATCCAAACCAAATGCCAGCGCAGCAGCGGTCGGCTCATTGATGATCCGTTTGACTTCGAGACCTGCAATGCGTCCGGCATCCTTGGTAGCTTGACGTTGCGAATCGTTGAAGTACGCCGGTACCGTGATCACCGCTTCGGTTACTGTTTCCCCGAGATAATCCTCGGCGGTTTTTTTCATTTTCATCAGTACTTGCGCAGAGACTTCCGGCGGTGCGATTTTCTTGCCACGCACTTCCACCCAAGCATCATTGTTGTCCGCTTTAACAATACTATACGGCACCATCTTGATGTCACGTTGCACCATATCTTCGTTAAAACGCCGTCCGATCAACCGCTTGACTGCAAACAACGTGTTTCTAGGATTCGTGATTGCTTGACGCTTGGCCGAGGCACCCACCAAAATTTCATTATCTTCCGTATAAGCCACAATCGACGGTGTTGTCCGCGCACCTTCCGAATTTTCGATGACTTTGGGATTACCGTTTTCCATAACGGCCACACAAGAGTTTGTGGTACCCAAGTCGATACCGATAATTTTTGCCATGTTTAGATCCTTTTAAAGATTAATTCTGTCTGTCGATGGGTATAAAAATGGAGATACTTGTAAAAAATTCAAGAGTCTTTCGCTTTTGAAACGGATACAAGCGCCGGGCGGATAATGCGCTCATGCAGCTTATAACCTTTTTGCATGACTTGAACCACGGTATTCGGCGGTTGTTCGGAATCAATCGTGCACATGGCTTGATGTTGATGCGGATCGAATTTCTCGCCTTTAGGATCAATCACCTTGATATTGAATTTATCGAAAACGCTGGTGAGTTGTTTTTGTGTTAATTCCATACCGCTTTTGAAATTTTCAATGGTCGCGTTCTCAACCGCCAATGCGGCGTCCAAACTATCCATTACCGTCAGCAACTGCGCCGAGAAATTCTCAATCGCATATTTATGCGCATTGGAAACGTCGGTTTGCGCGCGTTTACGGATATTTTCCGTTTCCGCCTTGGCGCGAATCCAGGCATCGTGATGCTCGGCCGCTTTGATTTCCGCTTCTTTCAGTAAATGTTCCCAATCGGGCTGCGCGTTAGTGATTTCCCCGGTTTGGATGGTGGCATCGTTAGTCGCTCCGGGGATTTTGATTTCTTCCTGGGAATCAGCCATATCTTTTGAACTCGCTTCTGTATTATGTGAATTTTCTGGACTTTGCATCGTAGCTCCTCATAACTGTGAGGGCGATATTGGGACAGCACTGCTAAATTTCAAGCCGGAAATGAAAATTTATCTGCGAATACGTAGAGAAATGATGAATTAGTGATACTAATCAGTATATTGTTCATCTGAATAATTTTCAGTTTTTGATTCTTCCGGCCAGATCGCGGGCTTTGCCAATATAGTTTCGTGGCGTCATCGCCAGTAAACGTTTTTTTTCCCCTTCTGGAATGCTCAAACCAGCGATGAATTGATGTAACGCAGCCTGCGTGATTCCCCCCTTGCCGCGCGTCAGTGCTTTTAGCTGTTCGTATGGATTGGCAACGCCATAGCGCCGCATCACGGTTTGAATCGGCTCCGCCAGGATCTCCCAGGCATTATCCAGGTCGGCAGCCAGCTGTGTCATATTCACGTCCAGTTTGTTGAGTCCTTTGAGGCACGAATCATAAGCCAGCAGCGTATGGCCTAACGCTACGCCCATATTGCGCAGCACGGTGGAATCGGTTAAATCGCGCTGCCAGCGGGATACGGGCAATTTTTCGCTCAAATGCCGCAACAAGGCATTGGCAATCCCCAGATTGCCTTCCGAGTTTTCAAAATCAATCGGATTGACTTTATGCGGCATGGTGGAAGAACCGACTTCATCCGCTTTGGTTTTTTGCTTGAAATAGCCGAGCGAAATATAGCCCCAGATATCGCGGTTCAAATCCAACAAAATGGTGTTAATCCGGGCATAGGCATCGAACAACTCGGCCATGGTATCGTGCGGCTCAATCTGCGTGGTGTAAGGATTGAATTCCAGTCCCAACTTCTCGACAAACGATTGCGCGAATTTTTCCCAGTCCAGATCCGGGTACGCGGATAAATGCGCGTTGTAATTACCCACTGCGCCATTGATTTTGCCCAGTATGGCGACAGCCGCCAATTTTTCCCTACCGCGTTGCAAGCGATACACGGTATTGGCGATCTCCTTGCCTAAAGTCGTCGGTGTTGCCGGTTGCCCGTGCGTGCGCGCCAGCATCGCCACATCCGCCAATTGGTGTGCCAATTCGATCAAGCGCGCAATGATTTTGTCGAGCGCCGGTAACATGACTTTTTCCAGACTCAGCTTCAACATCAAGCCGTGCGACAGATTATTGATATCTTCCGAAGTGCAGGCGAAATGAATAAATTCGGCCACTTTGACCACTTCCGCATTACCCGCGAGTTTTTGCTTTAACCAATATTCCACCGCCTTAACGTCATGATTGGTTGTCGCTTCTATGGCTTTAACCGCTGCCGCGTCCTCGACCGAAAAATTGGCTGTCAAATCGTCCAATTGCGCATGAGTTACCGCAGAAAAAGCTGGCACTTCCACAATCTCAGAGTCATCGCTCAATGCTCTGAGCCACGCAACCTCAACTTGCACGCGGAAACGAATCAGCGCGAATTCACTGAAATAAAATCGTAATGGCTCAACTTTGCTGTGATAACGGCCATCCAGGGGAGATAAAGCGGTAATAACGGTGGAATTCATGATATTGGCAATTTTTCAGAAGGCCGGATTTTACCATGCTTGTTGTGTGCTCAAAGCGGTTAATTTGTCTGGCAATTTCTCGATAGCATTTGGCGCAATCCCGCACCACTATTGGTGGTGTGGCAATTTGCCGCAGCGACAATTTGTCGCATTGTTTTATCAGAATTTTCCCATAAACTATAAAAACGTAATTTATTGAGACAGATACCAGACAAAGCCACGCTTGCCGCTAGACAGGCACGGAAAGCCAGCGGATCTCATTTGAATCTTACCAATGTGAGATGGCCGGGTTGCCTCCCGTGAGTATGGGGAGTAGCTGAAACAAACAGTGTGAAATTACCGCACAGGTTTCAGATCATCGCTCAAAAAGAAGCGCCGCACAGTTGTTGTTTCTTCTCAATTCTACAAGCAACCGGCAGCGCCGCAAAACCTTTAAATAGTATCGTTTTGGAGAAAAGAAATGCAATTAAAATCATATCATAAGAAAACAAGTACACTGGCTTCAGCCGTCATTATTTCGCTTGCAGCATTGGCAAGTAGCCATGTCCATGCAGCCGATGCTGTATCACCCAAAGGCTGGGTCGGCAGTGATAATGTCGTGAGTCTGGGTGAAACCATTACAGCCAATGAAAGCGGCTTGAAAAGCGCATACACAGGCAATCCAAATCTGAATTTCTCTGCTTGGGCGCATACCGGAGATTGGTTTGTTTTTCAAAATACCAATTTGGCGGATGTGAGCGTAACCGTTTCCGGAGCTGCTGGATTTGCTCCAGGTTTGACCGTGTGGGCAACCGGCGCGGCGAAATTTGATGGTGGCACCGAAGGCTTTGGTTCAGAAATCAGCGCCGCAGGATTTGGCACGCCGCACTCACTGAACGCTACCGGTGCAATCGGCGATGCAGGCACGCTGTGGATGGCCAACGGCCAAGGCGGTAATGCCATCGAAACCCTTGGATATGCAGTTTCAGGTCCGGCTGCATTCACTGCAGCCGACACAGGTTGGGGCGAAACCATTTTTACCGGCGCGCATGATGTGAGCGTAACCAACACATTTGAAAACGGGGTAACCGGCAGCACCAGTGCAAACATAGCAACGCTAACATTCAATGACTTAGCCTCAGGCTGGTACGCTGTATATGTCGGCGGCACCAACCATGCTTCAGCAGGTGGAGCGTTTGCATTGACAGTTAGCGCAGTACCGGAAGCAGAAACCTGGGCGATGCTGCTCGTGGGTCTGGGTTTAGTTGGCTGGCGTCTGAGAAGATCACCGTCAGAATCATGCGAAGCCGCAGCTTAATCATCGCATGATGTATCGATAAGCAGTTACGGAGGGTTTTTACAGAACCCTCCGTTCTTACCAAAAAAATCAATCCAGTCATAACTAAATTTCACGCAGCTTAAGCGCAGCTCGTGATGAACACAATCGTGAGCGCCTCAAACATGTAAATCGTTCTGATGTTCCATAACACACCATAGCGCACATACTGAATTGCAGGGCGCATGAGGAGTAATATCATGATAATCAATATAAAAAACACCATTATTACCTTAGTCCGGATAGCTTGCCTTACTATTTGCATCGTTTCAGTGTCGCGAGCTGATGGATTCGGGCCTATTCCCATGTCTCTGAAAGGCGCGCCGGTTCCCGAAGTACCCGGCTTACTGGATGGCCCTGATCCGATTATTATCAATAAGAACAAAGCAATCGCATTGGGCAAAGCTTTATTCTGGGATGTTAATGTGGGAAGCGACGGTATCGCTTGTGCCACTTGCCATTATCATGCGGGCGCGGACCGCCGCACAAAAAATCAAATTGCACCGGCCGGTAGAAACAGCACACTACCGAAGGAATTTTCGCTGGCAAACGACGGAACCCCTCGCGGACCGAATAGTAAACTCAAAAAGACCGATTTTCCTTTTTTCCAAACCAGCGATCCGATGAGCCCCACCGGTGAACCTATTTATGTCAACAATGACGTGGTATCGTCCTCGGGCACTTTCGGTGGCGACTATCGCGATGTCGAATGGTTTCAGGAAAAAAACGATGAATGCGAACGCAGCACCGATCCGGTATTTCATGCCGGCGCAAAAAGCACTCGCAAGGTTGAACCGCGTAATACACCAACCATCATCAATTCAGTTTTCAATTTTCGCAGTTTTTGGGACGGCCGCGCCAACAACATATTTAACGGCAGCAGCCCTTGGGGGGATCGCGACCCGGATGCCGGTGTTTGGGTGAAAAATAGCGACGGCACAGTCACCAAACAACGGTTAAGACTGATCAATTCCTCGCTTGCATCTCTAGCCGTCGCTCCTCCATTGGATAACTTTGAAATGAGTTGTCATGGCCGCACTTTCGCCGATCTGGGCCGTAAATTATTAAACCGTAAACCACTGGAACATCAACGCGTTCACTGGAACGATAGCGTTCTCGGCCCATTGGCATACAGCACCAATAATAACTTGCAGAAAGGTTTGAATACGCGTTATTACCGGTTGGTCATGGATGCATTTAATTCCAAATACTGGAAACATACCGATGTTGGTTTGTTTGGCTCTCCCTCGCCCGCCTCGGCAACGCACAATTTGCCTTACCGGCAGATAGAGGCCAACTTTGCCCTATTCTTTGCGCTTGCTATTCAAATGTATGAATCGACACTGATTTCAGACGATTCACCTTTTGACCAAAGTGCTGTTGATGAACATGGCATGCCGACTGAACTCAGCGAATCGGCGCTGCGTGGGTTGGATGTTTTTCGTGATTCACATTGCGCACTCTGCCATATTGGCCCGAACTTCACCTCATCCGCTGTCGTGACGAATGGCATTTTGCAAAAAATCAACCCGCATGCATTCGGCAACTCCTCTTTCCGCATCAGTACCACGAACGTTGTGACCTATTTATCGCTGACCGGCGGCATGATGTTTCAGGATACCGGCTTTTCCGGAACCGGCGTCACGCCCGTAGAAAACGATATCGGTTTAGGTGGCGTCGATCCCTTTGGAAATCCCCTATCGTTCGCCGATCAATACATGCAGCTTTTGGCCGGCAATAAAGCGGGAATTATCGATCCTTATGTTGCCGATGTGCGCGCATGCGATTTTGATACAGCCATTGCACTGGATCGCGATAAGCCGCATCCGCTGCTATTTACCCGCGCGGATGGCATACAAAAACAAACACAGGATGCTACGGATTGTTTCAATCCGGCAGGTGCATTTATCCCGACAGTTGATGCAGCTGCCGCGGAACTGAAAAAAGCTAAGAGGAAACGTTTTTTAAGCGCCGCTGCGGGCACATTTAAAATCCCAACACTAAGAAACATCGAACTAACGGGACCTTACATGCATAACGGCGGTATGGCTTCATTAGAAGAAGTGTTGGAATTTTATATCCGGGGCGGTAATTTTGAAGTACCGCCGAAAGAATTCGGCAAAGTTTTTTCACAAGTTGATTTGCAATTGTCACCGGAAAGCCGTGAAGACTTGGTGAATTTTCTGAAAAGCCTGACAGATGATCGTGTGCGCTATGAGAAAGCACCTTTTGATCATCCGGAATTGGCCGTTCCACACGGCCATGCGGGAAATAATGTGCTGATCACGGCAACTCACCCGCTGAGCGATAACTTCGCGGCGGATGAATATTTCACGGTACCTGCGGTAGGCGCTGAAGGAAGAGGGATCAACCCATTGTATCCATTCGAGCGCTATCTGCAATAACATTTGCAGCGTTGTCCGTTCATAAAACAGGCTGGAGAATCACCCGTCGAGGTTTTTTTCAAGCCTGTTTACTTATCTCAATGCAGTTTAAAAAACTTATCGTGAATGCGCCGTGTAGCCCGCCATACCGCCCAGAGCACAACCGGAATCATCACCCCGGCAGCCAGTTCAGGATGAACCGGCAAACCCGCCGCCTTGCCAGCTTTAGCCAGATACAGCAATAAACTGACCACATAATACGAAATCGCCGCAATCGACAAACCTTCCACCGTGCTTTGCAGCCGCAGCTGGAGCTCTTGACCGCGCGTCAGTTTTTCCAGCAATTGCTGATTCTGTGCTTCAGTCAAAATATCAACGCGAGTACGCAACAAAGCACTGGCGCGTGAAACGCGCGCGGAAAGATAACTCATGCGCTGCACAGTCGCTTCAACTGTCGCAATCGCCGGAGACAACCGCCGTTGCATGAATTCGCCAATCGTCTGAGTGCCCGGTATCGCTTGCTCCCGGAGTTCGGCGATGCGTTGCGTCACCAGCTTGTTATATGCTTGTGTCGCGGCAAAGCGATACGCGTGTTGAACTGTCGCACGTTCAATCCGCGCGGCTAACGCAATCAACGTATCGAGCAATTCCTGATCGGACGCCGCTTTATTTTCCAGCCGCGCCGTGATATCCGCCAACTGCTGTTCCGCGCTGGTCAACTCAGGAAACAGCCGTTTGGCAACCGGCAAACCACGCAATGCCATCAAGCGGTAAGTTTCGATTTCGAGCAAACGCTGCGAAACTCGCCCGGCACGCGTTTCGGAAGAACCCGCTGGCATAATCACCAGCATGCGTTCAAAGCCGCTATGACGCAACATGAAATCCGTGACTGCCAGGGAATGCCGTTCTCTGCCGATCAGCGACGCCACCACAGGATTTCCCCCCAGCCATTTGCGAGCCTGCAACAGCAATTCTTCAGGTTGATTCAGATCGCCACAGACCATCGCCAGTTTGACCGCAGCAAACGTGCGGCCAGGAATTTCAGCCAGCCAATCGCGCGGTAACGTCACATAAGAAAGTAATTCCGGATCGGTCGCCCCCAATTGCGCGGTTTCGGGTAAATTCTGCACCACTGAATAGCGTGTAAATTCGCTGTGACGCTCCCAGCGCACGGTATAGCCTTGCAAGCGCAGCCGCAGAAAATTATTTTGCAACTGTTCGAGCATCAGCGTTTGCTGGCCGGGAAGACGGCGCAAATGTTCGCATTCTTGTTCGCGCGTGATGCCTTCGTTAATGACCACTACATACACCACCAGTGCAGGCAAGCGGATGCGTTGACTGGGGCGGGCATGCACCTCGTTGTGCAACAAAATACGTTGCGGATCATTATCGGGCAGCAAATCGGTTAAACCGGAATCAATACTGGAGTACATGCAGGCAAAATAAGCAAAATGGTTTGAAGGTTTGAATGTACCAAGGATTCTATACCAGGTCAAAAGCCCTGAAAAATGGCGATTCATAGTCTACAATGACCGGACACAACAACAAATTACAACTATCTTCTGAGATTCTTACTATCCGGTTTCGCAATTACATGGCCAATTCATCTTCAACACAACTCCAGCACAGAAGCCTTGCCGCCGTATGGCACCCCTGCACGCAAATGAAACAGCACGAGACCTATCCGCTCGTTCCTATTGTCAGCGGCAAAGGCGCATGGTTATACGATGCCGACGGTAACCGCTATCTGGATGCGATCGGTTCTTGGTGGGTCAATTTGTTCGGTCATGCCAATCCGGTCATTAATGCCGCGATCCGCGACCAATTGGAAAAAATCGAGCATGTCATGCTGGCGGGCTTTACCCATGAACCGGTCGTCGCACTATCGGAGCGGCTCAAACGCATCGCACCCGGTTCGCTCGGACATTGTTTTTATGCCAGCGACGGCGCATCGGCGATTGAGATCGCCTTAAAAATGAGTTTTCACTACTGGCTTTTGAACGGGCAGCCGCAAAAAAACGGTTTTATCAGCCTGCAAAATGATTATCACGGCGAAACCCTCGGCGCGTTATCCGTCACCGATGTAGCCATTTTTCGCGAAACGTATGCGCCATTGCTCAGACCCTGCACCCATGTCCCCACACCGGACTGGCGCTACGCGGCAGCAGGCGAATCCGCTGAAGCTTACGCGCTCCGCGCCGCTGCGGCATTGGAACACTATCTGGCGGAACATCATGCGCAAACAGCTGCGCTCATTCTTGAACCGCTGGTTCAAGGCGCGGCGGGAATGGGCATGTACCATCCCATTTATTTACAATGCGCCCGAGAAATTTGCGACCGCTATCAAGTGCATTTGATCGCCGATGAAATCGCGGTCGGTTTTGGCCGTACCGGAACCCTGTTTGCTTGTAACCAGGCAAATATCGCGCCGGATTTCTTATGTTTGTCGAAAGGATTGAGCGGCGGCTACTTGCCGCTTTCCGTCGTAATGACGACCGATGTTGTTTTTCAGGCTTTTTACGATGACAAAACCGCACGCGCTTTTTTGCATTCGCATTCGCACACCGGCAACGCGCTGGCATGCCGCGCCGCTTTGGCTTCTCTGGATATTTTTGAACAAGACCAGGTTATTACAGCAAACAAACATAAGGCCGCGTACCTGAATCGCATTGCAGCACCGTTAGCGGCTCATCCCAAAGTGTGGAATTTCCGTAATTGCGGCATGATCTGGGCGTTCGAGGTCGAAACGGATGATGTCGATTTTGCCGCGCAGTGCTTTCAAGCCGGATTGAAGCAACAATTAGTGTTGCGCCCTCTGGGGAAAACCATTTATTTCATGCCGCCTTATATTATTAACGAGCAGGAAATGAATTTACTGGTCGACGGCACGTTGCACGTGCTGAATACGCTCTAACTTCATAACAGCGAGTAAATGCGATGCAACTGACATTTTTAGGCGCAGCAGGCGAAGTAACCGGCTCCAGCTATCTGATCGAAACCGGATCGGTTCGTTTTTTGGTCGATTGCGGCATGTTTCAGGGTGGACGCGAAGCCGACAAGAAAAACCGCACGGCTTTTAAATACGATCCCAAAACCATCGATTTTGTCTTGCTGACGCATGCACATATCGATCATTCCGGTTTATTGCCGCGGTTGAGCGCGTGGGGTTTTCGCGGTCCGGTTTATTGCACTGCGGCAACGGCGGATTTATTGCAGGTAATGTTGAAAGATAGTGCGTACATTCAGGAAAAAGAAATCGAATGGCGCAATCAATCGCGCCGCCGCGGTCAATCCACTCAGGAGCTTGCACCGCTGTATACCGTAGCGCAGGCGGAAGCACTGTTAAAGCAATTGCAGCGCGTCGATTACAATACCGAACTCAATCCGCATCCGTCGATACGCTGTTGTTTCCGTGAAGCCGGTCATATTCTCGGTTCCGCTATCATCGAGTTGTGGGTCAAAAAACAGACCGGCACCAAGAAAATTGTGTTCTCCGGCGATCTGGGGACACCCGGCCATCCGATTGTGCGCGATCCGGCTTTCATCCGCCAGGCGGATATCCTGCTGATCGAATCCACTTATGGCAATCGCCTGCACCGCAACATGCCGGATACCATCGAGGAGCTCGTTTATGCCATTAACAACACGCTCGTGCATAAAGGCGGCAATGTCATCATTCCGGCTTTTACCGTCGGGCGGACGCAGGATTTGTTGTTTTTGCTGATTGACTTGTACCGCCAGGGCAAACTGGGCGAAATGGCGATTTATGTCGATTCGCCGATGGCGCGGGCGGCAACGGAAATCACGCTGAAACATCTGGCATTGCTCGACGCGGAAGCTTCCGATGCGCTGCACTGGATGAATCAGAATGTGCAAAAACCACGCATTCATTTTGTGCAGGATATCGAAGAATCCATGCAGCTCAATCACATCAAGCACGGCATTATCATCATTTCAGCCAGCGGCATGTGCGATGCCGGCCGTATCAAGCATCACTTGAAATACAATCTTGACCGCGCCGAATGCAGCATCCTGATTACCGGATTCCAAGCGGAAAGAACATTGGGTAGGCGGCTTGTCGACGGCGCAAAACTAGTTAAAATTTTTGGTCAGGATATTCGCGTCAAAGCTGCCATTTATACAATCGGCGGACTCTCAGCCCATGCCGATCAGGCCGATCTGCTCAATTGGCTGGGCCACTTCGAAAAAGCGCCGGAAAATATTTTTGTGGTGCACGGCGAACTCAGCAACTCCACCGCCTTAGCCGCTGCCATTCAGCAGAAACTCAATTGGACGGCAACTATTCCGGAATATTTGTCTGTTGTTACGCTGTAAATCCGCAGCACCGGGTTCAGCTGCACTATCCAGGCGGATTCAACCCACTGAGGAATTACTGGCATTCAAGAACGATACGCAGCGCTTGGTGAGCGGCGCATACGGCCCTTCCATCAGCGATTAGCCGTCCGGAACGAGAAATTGTTTATAATTTAGTCCTTAAAACAAGTCATTTTTCTAAATTTCTTGTAATCTTTTGCACCTAATATCAATGTTTAATGACATTTATCCCGGTTAAAGTATGGCTTGAAAAGCGCGAGGCGTTATAATAGCGGTTAATAACCTAGTAAACTGCTAAACATTACCCCTATGCTACAAACCTTATTCCAAAGAACACCGCTACTGGACGGCGATGACATCAACCTGAAACGTGAAGAAATCCGCGCTTATTTTCACAACACGCTGGATCGTTACGAACAACTCTTTGAAACGCTGCGCACTGACGAGGCCTATTACAAAAAACCGATCTCACTGCGCCACCCGCTGATTTTTTATCTCGGCCATACCGCCACATTTTTCGTCAATAAATTGATTCTCGCCGGGCTGATCCCCGAACGCATCAATCCCCGGCTGGAATCGATCTTCGCCGTCGGTGTCGACGAAATGAGCTGGGACGATCTCGATAGCACGCACTACGATTGGCCGACGGTCGGCGAAGTGCGCGCGTACCGCAAAACCATGCGCGCCATGGTCGACAAGCTGATCGCAACGATGCCGCTGGCCTTGCCGATCACCTGGGAAAGCTCGTGGTGGCCGATTGTGATGGGGATCGAGCATGAACGCATTCACCTGGAAACATCGTCGGTTCTGATCCGCCAGCACGCGCTGCATTTCGTGCAACCGCACCCGGATTGGCAGCCGTGCCGCACATCCGGCGCCGCGCCGCAGAATGCTTTAATCAACGTCGCCGCCGGAACGGTCACGCTGCATAAAACCAGAACCAATCATCAGCATTACGGCTGGGATAACGAATATGGCATGCACAGCGCCGATATTGCCGCTTTCCAAGCCAGCAAATACTTGGTCAGTAATCAGGAATTTCTGGCGTTTGTCGAAGCCGGCGGCTACCGCACCGGTAGTTACTGGCCGGAAGAAGGACGTGCCTGGCAAAAATTCACCCAAGCCGAATACCCCACTTTTTGGATCAAGAAAGGCAATGACTGGTGTTTGCGCCTGATGACCGAGGAAGTGCCGATGCCGTGGGATTGGCCGGTTGAAGTCAATTATCACGAAGCCAAAGCGTTCTGTAACTGGAAAGCCGAAACGACCAAGCAACCGGTACGGCTGCCGACCGAGGACGAATGGTACCGGCTGTACGATACCGCGCAATTATCTGAAGTACCGCCGGACGCAAAAGCCAGCGGCAATCTGCATCTGGATTACTATGCGTCGAGCTGTCCGGTCACCGAATTCCCGCAAGGCGAGTTTTTCGATATCACCGGTAACGTCTGGCAATGGACCGAAACGCCGACCTACCCGTTCGAGGGATTCGACGTGCATCCGTTGTACGACGATTTCACCACGCCGACGTTCGATAATCAGCATAATCTGATTAAAGGCGGTTCGTGGATTGCTTGTGGCAACGAATCGATCCGCAGCTCGCGCTACGCCTTCCGTCGCCATTTCTTCCAGCACGCGGGTTTCCGCTATGTCGTGTCGGACGCACCAGCCACACTGCCGGGTTCCAACTACGAAACTGACAAATTGCTGTCGGAATACGCCGAGTTTCATTACGGCGATATGTATTTTGACGTGCCCAATTTCTCCAAGGCACTCGCGGATATCGCCATCGCCGCGACGGGTAACCGGCCTAAACGCAGCGCGCTGGATTTAGGCTGTGCTTCCGGCCGCTCGACCTTCGAGCTGGCCACAGTGTTCGATCATGTCACCGGTATCGATTTCTCCGCGCGTTTCATCGGCCAGGGTGTGCAACTCGCACAGCAAGGTGTTTTGCGCTACACACTGACCGACGAAGGCGAGCTGGTGTCGTACAAGGAACGCACATTAACCGGCCTGGGCCTGGATCACGTCAAACATAAGGTCGAATTTTTCCAGGGCGATGCCTGTAATTTAAAATCCATTTTCACCGGCTACGACCTGATCCTCGCTGCCAACCTGATCGACCGGTTATACGATCCGGCCAAGCTGCTCAATAGCATTCACACGCGCATCAATATGGGCGGTTTGCTGATGATCACGTCGCCGTATACCTGGCTCACCGAACACACCAAGAAAGAAGCGTGGGTCGGCGGCTTCAAGCGCGACGGTGAAAACTTCACCACGCTCGACGGCCTGAAAGAAATGCTCGGCCCGCACTTCCGTCTGATCCAAGGGCCGCAAGCCGTGCCGTTCGTGATCCGCGAAACCAAACGCAAATTCCAGCACACGCTGGCGGAAGTCACCATCTGGGAGCGTATCGCTTGAGCGAAGCGTTCGATTTCGACAGGGAAATCAATCGCGAAGGAACTCACAGTGTCAAATACGATGGACGGCAAACCATGTTCGGCAAAGCCGATGTCATCCCGGCGTGGGTGGCGGACATGGATTTCGCCGCCCCGCCCGCGGTTACACGAGCGCTGACTGAGCGCGCACAACACCCGATCTACGGTTACACCGTATTTCCCGATAACCTGTATGACGCGCTGATCGGCTGGCTGCAACGGCGGCACGGCTGGGCGGTACAGCGCGACTGGATCGTTATGTGCCCCGGCGTGGTGCCGTCGATCAACGCCGCTGTGATGGCGTTCACCCAACCCGGCGAAGCCGTCATCGTCCAACCGCCGGTGTATTTCCCGTTCTTCTCCGCCGTCACGCAAACCGGCCGCAAGCTGATCCAAAACCCGCTGCGCCACGACCATGGCCGTTACACCATCGACTTCGACCATTTGGAACAGTGCGCCCGGCAAGCCAAACTGCTGCTGCTGTGTTCGCCACACAACCCGGTCGGACGCGTGTGGTCGCCGGAAGAATTGCAGCAACTGCAACAAATCGCCACCCGCCACAACCTGATCGTGTTTTCCGATGAAATCCACCACGACTTGATCTACCCCGGCCACCGCCACCACGTGTTGGCTGCCATTGTCAACAATAACAGCAACCTGATCACCGCCGTCGCGCCAAGCAAAACCTTCAATATCCCCGGCTTGAATCTATCCGCGCTGATCATCCCCGATAAAACCGTGCGTCATGCTGTCGCGCAAGTCTTCACCCAATTCCACGTCAGCGCCTCCAACCCGTTCAGCGTCGCCGCCTTCGAAGCCGCCTACCGCGACGGTGAAGCCTGGCTCACCGCATTACAGAATTACCTGCAAGACACCCGTACCAGCGTCGAACACTTCGTCGCGGAACATTTGCCGGACATGCGCGTGATCCAAGCCGAAGGCACCTACCTGCTCTGGTTCGATTGCCGCGAGTGGCACATGACCGACGCGCAACTGAAACACTTCTTTATCCACAAAGCCGGTGTCGGCCTGAATCCGGGCGTGCAATTCGGGCAGGAAGGCAGCGGGTTCATGCGGTTGAATATTGGGGCGCCGAGGAAAACGGTTTTGGTGGTGCTGGAGAGGATAAAACGGGCAATGCGCGGATAATTCTGGCGTATATGGCCGCCTTGTGGCCTGCTCCTGAGTAGAAGCGGGGACATTACGTTCAACGTCAAGGTACGTCAGAAACGCTTCGACTTCTGAACTCCCCATCTCTTTGGGTTGACGTTTGTGATGAAACAAAATAAAACGTTTTATCCAATCCACATAGGTATTTTCAGTACGAATAGAATAGTGCTTTACACGTATACATTCGCGAACTTGATCCAGCAGTTTTGGAGATTTACTCATCCGTGTTTTTTTAGGCCCGTATAAAATACATAATCATCATATCCTAATGAACAAAACAGAAGAATGCTCTAGCATTCTCATTTAGGAAACCAAGTTAAATTATTTTGAATATGTTTAATTTTAGTTGGGCCACGAGATAAACGCACATGACCATACGCAAGCTTACCCTCGTTTTTGTTTACACTGCGCTTCTTGGGATGATGGCGGGCTGTGCTTCGTTCGACCGTGTGGCGGTAACAAAATTTGAGCCGACACGAACCGATGCGAATGCTCAATTTTTCAAATTCACGGCATTCGCCGATGCGGCGTATCCGCTCACGTCGGAGGAAGCTGAACGAACACGGATTGACTGGCTAGAAACATGGCTGCGAGACAACAATTATGACGCCAAGAGGTATGAAGTTATTTCGCGTGTTCCCGTCCTAAGAAAGAAAGGGGTGTTTGGCGATATTTACGACATCTTCTACGAGATCAGGGTTGCCAAATAAGCCCAACCAATCGGTCGAGAGGGACGCTTCGCGGCGTAGCCGCTCGCGCCCCTCACCTTTACGTTAGATTTCCAAAGAGGCATCGTGTAAATGTATAACCTACTTGTAACTGCACATGAAGGCGCATGGGAACTACCCGCGTATGAATACACACGAGATAGATTCCTTGAGCATACAAATGACAAAGAAAAAACCTTGCTCAAGACACTTACGTCCGAACACATTGAACTTCTAAAGTCGTTTCCGTGCCTGTTTGCATATGAGGGAAAAAAAGAATCAGTACGAGTCGGTTATATTCGGTCTCTCAAGGAGCGAAGTCGCTCGATTATGATTGAATATGATTTCGAAACTGACATCCCGCCAATTCCATTCTCAGATATTGCGCCAATCGTGAATCTTCTCGATATTGGCGAATGGGAAATGAATAGAACGCACTGGGCGGTTAAAGATGAAGATTTATTCAGCCGACTGCACGCGGCGGGTCTAATCGATGAGAGATTTATCAATCCCGTTGGTCGCACCGGTAAGCTCGAAGAGCTGAGCTTCAAAGTTGCGTTTTCTTTCCCCGGCGAGGTTCGCGACTGTGTTCTCACAATAGTAAACCGCCTTAAAAGTTCCTTGCCCGCAGGCTCAATTTTTTACGACGACGATTTTACAGCACAATTGGCGAGGCCAAATTTGGATAGTTTGCTTCAATCTGTTTATCTTAAAAATTCCGACTTGATCGTTGTGTTCTTGTCCAAAGAATACGAAAAGAAAAAATGGTGCGGTATAGAGTGGCGAGCAATCCGTGGAATTATCAACAATAAAAGTGATCACGCCATCATGTTTGTAAGGTCTGATGATGCCGAAATTCCTGGCGTTTTTGAACACGATGGTTACATTGATCTACAACGATTCACCCCAGAAGAAGTGGCAGGTTTTATTCTGGATCGAGTTCGCCTAAATGAGCAGCACGTAGGTTGAGGTGAAGAACGAACCCCAACATCAACAAAATCGCCAACCATTGAGCTTCTTCATCCACCCAGCCGGTATCGGCCTGAATCCCGGCGTGCAATCCGGAACCGTGAGCAGCGATTTTATGCAGTTGAATATTGAAGCGCCAAAATAGACGGTTTTACGCGTGCTGGAGAAAATCAGATTGGCTATGCATCGATAGCGTTACGTTCCCAAACTTGAAGAACGAAATAAATTTGGCATGATGACAAAGCTAAATGGGTCAATTAGTTGGAAGTATCAGAAAGTGCCGTAAACTACCATATTTTAGATTTCATTTATGACGTACTATATTGCGTTATTTTGAACGTGCGATTTTAATCATAGCATTGGAGCAAAGGGAAATTCGATGTTTTGTACGCAATGTGGCAAGGAAATAATAGATGATGCGAAGTTTTGCAGGCATTGCGGAGCACCTCTGGAAGCCACGGATCAGAAAACTGTGCCAGAACCCAATGTAGTTTTGTCGACTACTTTGCCCATGCCAATACAGGCTACTGCTTCTGTTGCCCAAATTCGCCCGTGGGTTCGCTACTGGGCGCGTATGTTCGACCTCTACTTGATCTCCATCGTGAGTGGCATAGTCATCAGCTTCCTCTATCCAGACGCGCTCAGCGAGCAGAATAGTGATCAATTTGATCAATTGTTTGGGTTTAGCGTATTTTTTGCTTGGGTGTTCATCGAATCGTTATTCCTTTCAACAACTGGTACAACGCCCGGCAAGTGGCTTTTCAAGATCCGCCTTATACCACCGTCAGGAGAGACACCGGATTATTCAACTGCTTTCTCAAGAAGTTTTAAGGTTTGGTGGTGCGGTTTAGGTATTGGATTTCCACTTATCAGTCTCATCACTCTCATAATGTCGTATAACAAATTGACAAAGAACGGTATAACCAGCTGGGACAAAGATAATGGATTCACTGTTGCGCATGAGCAGATTGGTCTGCTACGGGTGATTTTTGCTATCGCTTTCTTTGTTAGCTTCCTGTTTCTTGCCGCCATCGGAAGTGCAGTGGATATCGAGCAAATAATTCCAGCCGACGCTAATTCGTGGCACGTTTGAGCTGCCGTTAGCCACCTTGTTGAATCTGATTGTTGTTCACAGCAAATGGAAAGCCTACGTCATCCAGGATCAGCGATGGCAATCAGTTCGTAAGTTGGAAAGCGGCATAAATCCCAGAAAAACCGCCTAACTCCGGCTTTCACATTTCATCCAACCCAACATGCTGTCATAATGCCATCGCTATGTCTTCCACTTCCCGATTGTTTATCGCATTACTATTCCTGCTGCATTTGACAGGATGCGCTGTCATAGCGGTTGCCGATGCTGTCGTCACTACCGCTGCGACCGCAGCCAAAGTAACTGTTAAGGCGGTTGGTGCCGTTGCCGACGCGGTTATTCCCGACAGCAAGGAAAAAGAAAAAAACACCGAACCGGAAAAATGAGCATTGCTTAACTGCATGCCTCCGCTGAATCGAGATGAAACGCTTGATACACAGGTTGGACAAAAAAACCGGCGCGGATCACCTGCAAGCATCACACATCAGCCGATACCAGCCTTTTGGCGGGAAACCAGATCGTAAACCGGCTGCCTTTACCGACCTGACTGGTAATTTCGAGGCGTGCCTCGTGCCGGTTCAATACATGTTTGACAATCGCGAGTCCCAATCCGGTGCCGCCGGTTTCCCGTGAACGGCTGCTATCGACGCGATAAAAGCGTTCCGTTAAACGGGGAATGTGTTCCGGTTCGATGCCGATGCCGCTATCTTGCACCCAGAATACCCCCTGCCCGTTGCGTTTTTCCCAATTGATCGTAATTTCGCCCCGATCCGGGGTGTAGCGAATGGCATTGCTGATCAGGTTGCCAAATGCGCTGCGCAATTCTTCCTCGCTGCCCAATAATTGATCTTGCGCGGCAACATTCAATTTGATTTGATGGCGGCCTGCGCTGAGCGATTCCGCATCCTGCAGAACAACGTGCAGCAAATTCACCACGTCCACGGTCTTTTCGCTCACTTTATTCTGTTCATTTTCCAGACGCGACAAAATCAGCAAATCTTCAATCAGCCGCTGCATGCGGAATGTTTGTTCCGTCATTAAGGCCAGGGCACGCTTATTGAAACCGGTATTGACCTGCTCATCGGCTGATAAGGTTTCAAGAAACCCGCCAATGACGGTCAGCGGCGTGCGCAACTCATGAGAGACATTGGCGATAAAGTCGCGCCGCATCGTTTCTATTTTTTCAAAACGCGTAATATCGCGGCTGATCAGTAGTTTCTGGTTATAACCATACGGCACCAACTGGAGTGAAACGATAATACCGTGCTGGCGCGTTTGTTTCAGAATCAAAGGATTGCTGAACTGGCCCGCGGCAAGATACGTCACAAACGGTATTTGCCTGACCAGATAGGTAATTTGCTGGCCTGCATCCAGTGATAGATTAATCCCCAAGTGCTGTTCGGCAACCGGATTACACCATTCAATCCGGTCATTCTGATCCAGGATTACAATGCCGTCAGGCATCGCGGACGTAACACTTTGCATGCGTTCCAGCGCCAGACTGAGTAACTCCTGGCTTTGGCTATGCTGGCGCACATAACGCGCCAAGTGGGCAAAAACATCATCCCAGGCGCCGGAGCCCGCCGGAATACTGGCCGGTGTATGATCGGAAAGTTGCAGCCAGCGCTCCAATGCAACGATGTGACGGATATGATGAAACACCATCCATAACATGACGACGCCAAAGAAAAACAAAGCATTCGCGGCGCCAAGAATCATCCAGAGTAACGCGGTAATGAAGATGACAAAAAGAATGTTGGAGGAACGCTGCCAGATATCGGACACTTAATAAATCCTGAGAAAAGTCATTAGGTGAAGAAAATTCCGGCTGAGATCGTTTTGAGAATTGGCTGTCTCATGGGTCGACAATAATAACTTTGCATTTTTTCTTAAATTAATAGGCCTGGTATCCATGCGTAGCGATCAAGGCTTAACTGTCAGAATCGGAATCCTTGACTGACCGCACGGCTGTCGCGGAAAACCGGTAACCCGCGCCGCGGACAGTTTGTATCCATTCATCCTTACCCGCTAATTGTAGCGCTTTGCGCAACCGGCGGATATGCACGTCGACGGTACGCTCCTCAACGAACACATGATCGCCCCACACACGGTCGAGCAATTGACTGCGTGAATAAACCCGTTCGGTATGCGTCATCATGAAATGCAGCAAGCGATATTCCGTTGGTCCCAATTCAATTTCCTGATTTCCGGCCGTCACGCGGTGATTCACCGGTTCAAGCCGCAAACCATCGATTTCAACCGCTTCGTCGGAGGCTTCAGGAATCAGTCTGCGCAACACGGCATTGATACGCGCAACCAGCTCACGCGGCGAGAACGGCTTGGTGATGTAATCGTCCGCCCCCATTTCCAACCCGGCGACTTTATCGGTTTCCTGCGTACGTGCGGTGAGCATGATGATCGGAATCAAGCGTGTGCGTTCGTTACGCCGCAGCACCCGGGCGAATTCAACGCCACTCATTCCCGGCAGCATCCAATCCAGCAGAATCAGATCCGGCAATGCCGCCGTGATCAGCATCATGGCTTTCTCGGCATTATCCGCGCAAACTGTCTCATAACCGGCTTGCTGCAAATTATAAGTGATCAATTCCTGTATCGCAGCTTCGTCTTCCACAATCAATATTGTTGCCGTCATATAAATTCCTGTATCGATCAATTTTTTCCGTACAGTTTGCTACAATGCACCCCATCAGCTTTTAATCCCAATGCAGTGAATACGACATGGCCGGTTTAACCAAAGACACTCCTCATCCGACTGAAATTAAGTTACACCAAAAATCCAGAATTCTGGATATCGCTTTCTCCGATGGCAAAACTTTCCAATTTCCCTGTGAGTTTTTGCGCGTTTATTCGCCCTCTGCCGAAGTCAGCGGACATGGCCCCGGGCAGGAAGTGCTGCAAACCGGTAAGAAAATGGTCAGTATCATCAAAATCGAACCGGTTGGTAATTATGCCATACAGCTTAATTTTACTGACGGCCATAATACCGGGCTTTATTCATGGGACTTGCTCTATAACTTCGGTCTTAATCAGGATAAAATGTGGCAACGGTATCTGCAGCGCATGGACGAAGCAGGCGCCAGCCGTGAACCCGCAAACCGGGTCACTGCCACGCAGCATTCCTGCAAGTAAATTTTTACCGGTCATCATTCAGCCATCACACTCTACAATTCAATTCCCGTCATGACAAAAACTACCCATTTTGGCTTTAATACCGTTGCAGAAGAAGAAAAAGCCGGCAAAGTCGCGGAAGTATTTCATTCCGTAGCGGAACGCTATAACCTGATGAACGATTTAATGTCGGCCGGTCTGCACCGCGTATGGAAGCGTTTCACCATTGAAGTCAGCGGCGTTAAAAAAGGCGACAAGGTGTTGGATATTGCAGGAGGCACCGGTGATTTAAGCGCGCTCTTTTTACAGAAAGTAGGTAAGTCCGGTGAAGTTTGGCTGACCGATATTAATAATTCCATGTTATCCATCGGCCGCGATCGCATGATCGACGAAGGCACACCCACGCCTGTAGCGCAATGCGATGCTGAAAAACTCCCCTTTCCCGACAATTATTTTAACTGCGTCAGCGTCGCATTTGGTCTAAGAAACATGACACATAAAGATGTTGCGCTCAAAGAAATGCTCCGTGTCATTAAGCCGGGCGGAACGGTTATTGTGCTGGAATTTTCCAAAGTCTGGAAACCGCTGCAACCCGCCTATGATACCTACTCATTCAAGCTACTTCCGGCCATGGGAAAAGTAATCGCCGACGATGCAGAAAGCTACCGGTATTTAGCCGAATCGATCCGTATGCACCCTTCCCAGCCGGAATTAAAGGAATTGATGGAACAAGCCGGTTTTGACCGCGTGGAGTATTTCAATTTAACCGCAGGTATCGTGGCGCTCCATCGAGGCTACAAGTTTTAAACATACAACCGCCATTAAGGAGCGGCGCTACTCACAATATCCCGCTCCAGCAATTTCAATTTTTCTTTCATCAAATTACCGATGAATAATTGCGGTTCGGATGGCGTAAGGTTTTCGTAGCGCTCACGTTGCCGGATTCTTTCCATCGCCTGAATGAAGTGCTCAACGAACTGGTAAGGTTTATCTTCCAGATTTTTAAACAGCGCTTCGCCAAAATAAGTGTATTCATTTTCATTTGAACAGCCGAATGAAGCCTTATCCGGCGCGGCTGCGGTAAAAATCAGCGAATACTCGTTCTGCAACGCTTTGATAAAACCGCCGGAGTAACACGCCGAAATCAAAATAATGCGCCAGCGGATATCGGCATCATCCAAATAAGCTCTGATATCTTCCGGGCGGATATTATTCAGCTCAAGCGGCCACATTTGCACCGCAAGCTCATGATCCATCGATCCGTGGCTGGTCAGATAGAGCAATACCACGTCTTCGTCAGGATTCATTTTGCTGCCGATATGTTTTAATGCAATTCGCAGGTTTGTCGAAGATGCCAGCGGCGTTGTATCCAAGGTTTTCAGGTTATTAATCAATGCAACAGAGCGCCCCGATACGCCCAAGCGCTCGTCCATGACACGCTGTACATGTCCGATTTCCTTCATGAAGACATCCTGAGAGGAATCAGAACCAAATCCGACAAAGAAAAGATCATTGACGCCTGCAATACCGGGTTTTATCGGATCCAGCGCGTTGTTCAGCAGCCGGTATTGGCTGTAATAAACATACTCCTGATTGACCTCGGACAACGCGCCGGCAGAATATGCGGCCAATTCATGATCATCGTCATACCCTTCGTACCAAAAGCTGAACGATAAATTGACCAATGGATACGAGGCACCCAGCCACAGCGCGGCGATCAAAGCAGCTTTGAGTTTGTTCCATTCCAGCAATTGCAGCGCGATATAGAAGCAAACCGCTAATGCCCATGCGATAAAAACGACATAACCGGCTACCAGAATCGCCACCGGCAAATAGGCTAAAAGGGCAAAAGAAATCAAGTAAAGCGCTGGCAGAACACAATAGGTAATGACCAGAATTCTAAGCACATCGCTTTGGTTTCCGGTTAGCTTCGCAAAAACATACCCTACTACCAGTGCAATCAACAGCTTAACGCCAAGATAACCCAAACCGGACAGATCGAAAACAGGATTGGGTGTTGCTGCATACGAAACAACCAGTGCCGTGAACGTATAAAAACCCAGCAGCAAAATAAACTGATCGTAAGAGACAGTTATCCGGTTGATCGCATGGCGGCGGAAAGCCAGTAACTGAATACCGCAATAAAGATTGATAAGTAGTATCCGGACTTCTTTGATTAACGCCGGTTGCTTTGATTCTTTGGGAATGCTCGTATATACATCCATTCTTCTCTCCGGATAACGATCGGTGACTACAGCGTGCTATGAACGGCATTAATCGATGTGAATATAGGTGCCGTGACAGCCGGTTCCGGCAAAATTACCGCTAAGTCTTATTGGGCCTGCGTTCTATTAAATCATGAAAAAACAAGGAGAATCGGCCTTAATTCAGATAATCCACTTGAAATAAAGTTCAGCCATGTAATGACATGTTTCATGGACCCTGTAGTGGCGCTTTCAGCCTTACAGCAAAACGGATTTATGTTCAATTGGCAGGAAGCTCATGTGCTTGCTGAAAACGCAAAGAAGCGGGCATTTTATAGCGTTGCTATCGTTCTTCCATTAATAATCGATACGATACACTGTGCCTATCGATTCAAATTCTTTACTTGCGGAGCGTATTTTATGACCACAGCATTGCACGAAATTGACGAACGCACCAATTTGACTACCAATAATAAGTTTGAACTGTTGTTGTTTAGACTGGGTGAAGCTTCCAACAACGGTCAACGGGAATTATTCGGTATCAATGTATTCAAAATTCGTGAAATCCTGGTCATGCCCACCATCACCGAAATCGCCAACGCCCCCCCTGATGTGATGGGTGTAGCGAATGTTCGCGGTCAAGTGATTACCGTGATCAATTTACCTAAAGTGGTCGGCTGCACGCCGAGAAAAGGACTCCCGATCATGCTGGTCACTGAGTATGCGCGCTCGACCCAGGCTTTCGCTGTCGAAGAAGTCAGCGAAATTGTGCGCTTGGAGTGGAATCAAGTGATCGCAGCGGAAGGCAAAGGCGGCAAATTGGTCACCAGTATTGCTCGTATCGACGGTAACACAGAAAGCTCCCGGCTGGCGCAAGTGCTGGATGTTGAACAGATACTGCGCGATGTGCTCCCTGCGCAGATTGCAGAAATGTCACTCGATAAAATCGGCCCCGAGATCAAATTGCCCGATGGAAAAGTCATTCTGGCTGCCGACGATTCGCCATTGGCGCGCAGTATGGTTGAGAATGAACTCAAAGCGCTTAATATTCCTTATGTCATGACCAAAACCGGACTGGAAGCCTGGAATCGGATTCAAGCCATGTCGGAGGCTGCCGCAAGCGAAGGTAAGACGATTCAGGACAAAGTCGCTCTGGTCCTGACCGATCTGGAAATGCCGGAAATGGATGGCTTCACCCTGACCCGTAACATCAAGAGTGATCAACGATTCAAATCCATCCCGGTCGTGATTCATTCTTCATTGACGGGTGAAACCAATGAAAAACACGTCAAATCGGTTGGTGCTGATGCTTATATCGCCAAATTTGTCGCTGAGGAA
Organism: Nitrosomonas sp. Is24; assembly: GCF_033063335.1. NCBI lineage: Bacteria > Pseudomonadati > Pseudomonadota > Betaproteobacteria > Nitrosomonadales > Nitrosomonadaceae > Nitrosomonas > Nitrosomonas sp. Is24. Next base: position 1,597,835 of record NZ_JAWJZG010000001.1, read on the forward strand.
TTAGCGGAAACAATCCGCAAGGCTTTGCAATAACAGTATCCTACTGATGCGCTGACTTGCGCATTTAACTGGCAGGGTAAGTACACTGAAATCACTATTCAGTATCTTACCCTTTCACTGCCATGGTAAAGCTACAGCAAAGTGAACATACTAGAATGTTCCACCCTGCCTACCACGTTCAACTGCCTCTGATTACGTTGACCATTCAGTCGTTAAGGCACATCGGTAAATAACCTTGATGCATCATTAGCTAACCAGTCAAACGATCTGATATCTGCGGCGCAGCACGAAACCTAGCAATCCCAACCCAGCTAACAGCATGGCATAAGTTGCGGGTTCTGGTACTGCAACGATGGGAGAAAGCAGGAATGCCCGGGAGCCGCCACCGGGAGCACCTTCCAAATGCCCCCAGCCGATGATCTGCCCGTGATTGTTGATGCCGACAGCCGAAAGCTCGCTCCATCCAGCTTCAACGACCGGCGCAAGTAACGAAAGATCGGTTATAGTACCTTCGCTATAGAGGAAGGCACTGCGAATACAATTGTCGCAATAACTGTTTATCCCCCCCACGACTTGCCCCATATCATTGATAGCATCCGCACGGCTGTCAATCGGCGTGCCTAGACCGGAAATATTCGAGCTTCCTGCATCGCTGATAAATGCTTCAACAAGCTGATAACCGGTAAAGTCATTATAAAATCCGGAAAATCCAACGACCTGTCCTGAATTGTTAATAGCTCGCCCAATACTATCTGTCGCGCCGTTAAGGGTAGTCAAATCGGTCATTCCAATACCGTTTGCACCGGTTATAAAGGCGTGCTGAGCGGGTGCATCGGAAGTGGAAGAGACACCCGTTACTTGCCCTGAATCGTTAATGCTATAGGCCGCGCTATAATCCCCGCTCAAAGTTCCCAGGTCGGTCATTCCAACGCCGTTCGGACCGGTAATAAAAGCGTGATACGCTGCATTTCCCGCCGTGGAAGAAACTCCGACTACCTGCCCAAAATTGTTAATGCCATAAGCAATGCTGTAATCTCCACCCAAGGTGCCCAAATCAGACATTCCCACGCCGTTGGGTCCGGTAATGAAAGCGTGCAGATCGCCTGTATCCGTAAAAGAATAACCGGCTACCTGCCCGGCATTATTGATATCCGAAGCAAAACTTCTGGTTCCGCCAAGGGTATCCAAATAGCTCATTCCTATGCCATTTGCGCCGGTTATGAAAGCACGATCCACGCCATTACCATTGCCCACCACTTGCCCGGAATCGTTGATCGCTTGAGCAACACTATATGTTCCGCCCAAAGTGCCCAGACCAACAATCGACCACTCCGCAGCCGCAGCTGCCGGAATCGAAGCAGCCAACATTCCAGTGAATGAAATTGTGATGCATTTAAGTCTTGAAAGATTTTTGCTCATTATTATTCCCCTTTGAGTAGATGTATTAACTTGCAGTTGGGCCGATCATCAAAGCCAATCGTAAATCTCAGCTGACATAACAACTCTATTTTCTAATGACTGTTTGAACTGACTTTGCGTACTAAGCCGTTTGGAATAGTAATGTTCACTACTTTGAATAATGAGGCAGAATAGCGCCCGATTCACCCGCTATTTCTCAAATTATTACTCATAATTCTGACGATATATAAGAAAAAAAGCGATTCTATCCATTAAGAATTAGATGGTTATATTCATTTTTCTCCTATAAAAAAACTTATCTTAATGATTAAAATAAATGTAGTAAATTTATTACATGCACAGAAATTTTTCTAATTTTATATATTTATTATTTTTATATATCAATTATCTGCATTTCAATTCTAAAGCATAATATCAGATTTATCTGACAACACGCCAGCTAGCCTTCTAAGGCCCTTAATTTTATCAACAGTATCAGATACCTTCTGTGCGGTGTCACACATAATCAGACAGTTAACCTAACCACAGAATTTGGGATGGATTGTCAGAAATTTACCAGCAGTATCAAGATAATCCACGCAGACAAGGCGAATCCAATCTCTGGAGCTGTCATTGATGCAAGATTCGAAGTATCGCGCTTCAATACCCTGCTTTGCACAGCTACATTTAGTAATAAATTCAATGCCAAAACCGACATAGTTTAATGAATCAGTCCGGTGCGGATAACGCTATCAATATCACGATTCACTCAAGTGATTAATCTTTAAATCAGATACATAGACTTAACGTCAATAGAAATTTCCGGTGATTTTTCCTATAGTCAGTTAAACTTACTAAAACTTGGAATTTGCAGACCACAAAATGATTTTAAAAAGAAAATGCGCAGGATTCATGCATCAAATTATTATTGCAATCTTTTTTTCCCTGACGATAGTTACTTCCAGCATGGCTCACCAGCACATCCGTCCAGGGCTATGGGAAATCACCACTCGCTCCGATCTGTTGGCATTAGTGCCTCATATTCCTTCGGAACAAATGCAGCAATTGCATGACCTTGCCAGTCGCTATGGTTTTAAATTGCCCAAAATAGAGAACGGGGCAGCCGCAGCAAAAATCTGCATCACCCCGGAAATGGCCAAACAAGAAATTCCCGTATATTTTTATGAGAATCGTTCCGGTTGCACAGTACAGAATGCAACGCGTAAGGGTAACAATTATCAATTGGAGCTCGTTTGCTCAAATCAATATTTTCAGGGAAATGGAGTGGCACAAGGTACTTTCACTAGCCCGGAAAGCTTTTCAGGAAATACCGAATTCGACAGTACCGTTGGCGGCACTCCGATGCATGCATCGGCAGAAACGCAGGGGCGCTGGATTGGCGAGCGCTGTACTGCCGTCAATCCTTTAACCGTAAAGTAAAAAAGAAAACTCTATTGAGAGATCTGTAATGGCATGGCTACATGCTATTCGCCGAAGGTGTGGATTTACAGTGCATGCAATACAATGGCTTGTTTTCTGCATCGTGCGATGAAACCCAGCAAAATCAATCCGGATAACAACATGGCATAGACTTGCGGTTCTGGGACCGGAGAAATAGGCATGTTAAACGCAGCGCCGCCAAAAATAGCGACATCGCCTTTGGTTGAGTGGGGATTATGCAGGCCAAGTTGCACAATTCTTAACGAATGTACGGCGGAATCCAGTTCGGTAACCACTAAAATTCGATTTCCTCCGCGGTACATATCATAGGTGCCGACATCAATGCCATCCACAAAAAACTGCGCAAAGCCATCGTTATGATCCCCGGCCATAACGAAACCGACACTATTGCTGGCTACCGAAAATGAAGTGGCTGCTTGACTGGTTCCGGGTATGCCAGCGACTGAGTCATCAAACAACCACAATTCCCGTATTCCACGCCCGCCTGTCGGTCCATCGCCGGTAACCGTCCAATCGATCCCGCCTTTTCCGGCATTTCTATATTCAATAACCGGATTTCCATGGATATTCAAAGGATTTCCATTACGCTCGGCTGTAGTCAAAGGAATCCACTCTACGGAAAAAGCGGATACGTGCGAACTGAACAACAGCAATGTGATTACTAAAATTCGTGTCATTTTCTATCTCCGATAACAAACAATACAGTTCAATCAGTGGCAAGCACATCAAACTTGAAAAAATTACCGCTTTTTTACAATAAAAACTAATAAGTTTAAATACCTAAAACTTTAATCTTCTTTCAAAGATACAGTATAGATTTGTTATTTTATTAAAACTATGAGCAATTATTCCCTTTTTGCTAGGACATTCGTATCGTCTGATCCAGTACATTTGTAATGATAGCCAAAGCTATAATAAGGATTATTAACTCGATACTTGAATTCAATTTCAAGAATAAAGAGGGATTTTCCTGCTATTTCTGGAAATCAAAACACAACTCGCTCAAACCACCGGACCAGAAAATTATAGTGAATGAACGAATTGTGTACCCATTTCGATAGCTGAATATCGATCTTGATGCATAAAATGCGATACTCGATTAAGTTAGTGTGAAACCTGAAAATTTGATTGGAACCTTGGGTATACTAATTTGCCCAATATGGGCAATCCATTTGATTTGGACAGTGTCGCAGTCCAAGCAAGATACGAAAATTTGAAAAACCAAACTATCCTCTTTTTTAAATGAAAATTATTTTGGAATTAATTATATTTATTGTTGTTTTAAATATTTTCTTCAAAATATTTGCGGAAATACTTGGCGGCATGATTAAAACAGGTATTTAGATTAACTAATTGCTGATGTATAGCTTCTAACCACATCAAAATAAAGTAAAAGTGAAAATAAAAAAGCCGGTGTTCTCAACTTTATAGAACACCGGCAAAATATAAGGAGTAAAACTAATGAATACGACTGACAGACTTTACTTTCGATTAAAAAAAGGAGTATGACACACAAAGATACTTCTTATTACACTTTAATAGTTTGCGCTCTAATTTTAATGTACTTTCAGAAGATTTTACTTGGTATTTGAACCCAGTATAAATTTATGACCGCAATAATCCCAAGCAAATGAGCAAAGGACGCGCATCGTACCAAACGAGTACAACAATGACTATTGGTGAATCTATTGTTTTTAAATAAGAGAAATCATTAGATTTTGATGCGGCAAAACACGATTGCATTAATCATAGTACGATGATCAATGCAGCATGGACTCCACTACACGCCGATACACCGGTGAAAGCAGCAACAAAAGCGCAAAGCCGATTGGAAAAGCAATACCCCATGAATACAGCCATTCTTCGACAAAAGCCCCGGAAAAACCAAGATTCACTGCAGTGACAGTGGCCGAAACACAGCCAGTCATTGTCGCCGACATAATGAAACAATACAGGCAATGTGCTAGAAATTTTTGTTTCATGTCAGTTTTATCTATATCGAATGTTCGGAATTACGCTTTGCTGCAAAGTCTGGTCTGTAAAATCACGTAAAAATATCATAATTTAACCGCAATGGTTCTGCCCGGCGCATAAATGACTGTTATAAATTTCCCCGCGATAGCTTTGTAACACTTTAATTGCCTCAGGACGCATCACCTCCCGCGTCACGTGAATGCCGTTTTTCCGCAACTCTGCTTCCCAGTTCAACGAGCGTGGTCCTTCGTTAAAACCGATCGCTTGCGCATCCTCGGAATGCGCACCGCAGACAAGTGCAGCAACACCGCTCCATAACAATACGCCCAAACACTGGCAACACGGCTCCACACTAGTTACCAGTTCAAACGAACCGTGACTAGCCAGCTCGTAACTACCCAGCAATTGTTCCGCTAAAGCCAGCGCCATAACTTCCGCATGCAGCAATGAAGACTTTCCCGGCACAACCCAATTGACACCGGGCGCAATAAGCTCATGCGTGCGCTGATCAAAAATAGCGGCAGCAAACGGCCCTCCGCCATGCTGCACATTGGTGCGCGCCAGATCGATAACCAGCGTCATTCGCTGGTTTATTTCAGGAAAAGTCCGCGGGATAGCGGTAGCCCAAGTATTGAGCCAATCCGGTATCGGCAGTTCGATAGTGGTCCAGTGTTTCACAACGCGCATTCAATAAAAATGCCTAGACTAGCAGATACAATTTGTTAGTCCAGAGTTCGGTCAAAATTTAACTGGTTTTGAATTAAAATAAGAAACTTTTCAACGCAACGAATCACAACTTGACAGTCCCTGACCGGATAAAGTCTACTATCAACCAGCTTTTAAATTTATTAATCCGCCCTGCTGCAAAGCATTTACCCCCAGTTGTCAATCATGAAGGAATCACGTGGTGTTCTCTGCACTTAAAAGCTTTAGTTTTGTGAGGTTTATCGTTTATCTGGCTTTTGCCGCAAGCTGGCTGGCATTTGCGTATTTCTTGGGCCGGTTGATTCCGGACCGGCAGTTGTGGTTCGCTTTATTAGTGACCCTGTTATTTGGTTTGCCGATTTACGTTGCGGCAATTTATGCGGTGACGATTGAAAGAATTTATTTGTCCAGTCAATTCAAAAAACTGGGCATGCTGCACTGGTTCTTTACCCGGCGGATTCTGTCGTATATCGGGTGGTTGTTGTGGTCGGTTGTTTTCGCTTTTTTACTGTTGTTTTATCTCGGTTCCGCTGAAAAACAGGAATGGGTTGTATTCTTTGCCGCTATTCCGGTTTTTGCCGTCATTTATGCGGTTTTCTATCCCATCGCGGCACGTGAATACAAACCCTACATTGCTGTGCATAAATCGCTGGCTTGGTCGCGCTGGGCGACCGCATTAACCATGGCGGTATTTTTTGTCTTATTTGTCGATCAAAGTGATGCGAACCGTCAGTATGCATCGTTAACGGAAGCCATTGCGCAAGAAAGCCTACGGCTGGATGGCACCACAAACAGCATCTTGATTCTTGAGACCAACCGGCTGCTGGGTTTCATCGAAGGCCTGAAGCGTTACGCACTGGGCAGTCTGCATTCACTGAACGACCTGCTTTATCTCGGTGCCGTTTTCTTCGGTAGCTTGCTGTTTTTTTATAATGTGGCGTTGGGGATTTCCAGTTTCATGGTGCCCCTATCGGAATACCGCCGTGTATTTGCACCACTGCAAGATAGTGATGAACCGCCTGCCGTTTCACCGTGGGCGTGGGCAATCACCTCAGCGTTTGCCACTTTTTTTGTTTTCTTTATTTATGTGCCATCGACGGTCTATGTCGATGCCTGGTTGCGCTCGAACCCCGAGACTATCGAAGAAATCCACGCTTCACGGCAGGTTGTCGTGCAAAAAGTGGAAATGATCGGTGATGAATACTATAAACCTGGAACCGCCGCTCAGATTGAACAAGCCTATCTCGATAGCCTCAGCAAGATGGAAGCATCGCTGGGAAAACTGCGCGAAACCACCGGCACCGGTTTTCAGCAAATGACCGACAACGTCGATGCCTATCTCGACTGGTATTACAGCCTGCCGGGCGAATATGAGCGAATTGTGGCATTGGCAACCGGAGTGCTGGAAAATTGGATGGCTGAGAAACTGCAAAACTATCTCATGAAAGGCAATGTATTCGGTCCGGTACAACTTTCCATCGAAGAAGTGTTGCAGAGTAATCAGCAGTTACGCAACGAACACATGCAGAAAGTGGAACAGATTCTGGCCGAGAATCGCGTTGAGCTTCTCGATAATTCCCAGCTTGAAGTCGTACGGCACGCTTCCTTAAGTGCACTCAAGGAACCGCCGGCGCATAGCGTAATCGTCAATCTGGAAAACCGCATGCTGATTTCCGGCGGCATCGGCACCGCCGGTGCGATTACCGGCGCCATTGCCGGTAAAATCACCGCTAAAGTGGCCGGAAAAGGCATTATCAAGCTCGGTGCGCAAGCCTTGATCAAAGTAACTGCCGGTAAAGCGGTCAGTGCTTTGGGCGGTGCCGCGGCCGGTGCTGCAACGGGAGCTGCATTGGGATCGTTCATTCCCGGCATCGGCACAGCCATCGGCGCGGCTATCGGTGGTATCATTGGTGGCATCACCATTGGTTTAACTGTTGAAAAACTCCTTCTGATGCTGGAAGAAGCATTTTCACGCGAAGAATTTAAACTTCAAATCCTGCAAGCGATCGAAGAAGAACGCATCGAATTTGAAAAATTCTTGAACACACCGGCGTTGTCGGATAAAACTCCCGGCGACACCGTTACAATTGAAACACCCTGAAGTTCAAGCCAATAAACCATAACCTTGGGATTTGAATGGAACATAACGTTGCCCTGATCACGACGATTGCAGCCGGCTTTGGCTTGGCTTTGATTTTTGGTTTCATTGCCGAAAAGCTTAAAACGCCCGCACTGGTTGGTTACCTCCTGGCTGGGATTGCCATCAGCCCTACCACACCGGGATTTGTCGCGGATGTCGAGATTGCTTCGCAATTGTCGGAAATCGGTGTCATGTTATTGATGTTTGGCGTCGGATTACATTTCTCGCTGGATGACTTACTGTCGGTCAAGCGCATCGCAGTACCCGGCGCAATCGTGCAAATGGCCGTTGCAACCGGTCTGGGCATGGCTTTGGCGTCCTGGTGGGATTGGAGTCTGGGCGCCGGATTGGTGTTGGGTTTGTCGCTATCATGTGCCAGCACGGTCGTGCTGCTCAAAGCACTCGAATCGCGCGGTCTTTTGGAAACAATGAACGGCCGTATTGCCGTCGGCTGGCTGATCGTTGAAGATCTGGTTACCGTTATGATTCTGGTATTGTTGCCGTCGTTTGCGACTATGCTGGGCGGCACGAATGAAAGCGGAAGCCCAGCCGATCCGCTATGGCGCACCATCGGCATCACATTATTGCTGGTTTCCGCGTTTATCGCATTGATGCTAATCGTGGGCCGCCGCTTCCTGCCTTGGCTACTGTGGCAAGTTGCCCGCACCGGTTCGCGCGAAATGTTCACCCTGGCCGTCGTCGCAGTCGCCATTTGTATCGCCTACGGCGCCGCAGCGCTATTTAATGTGTCGTTTGCACTGGGCGCTTTCTTTGCCGGTATGGTCATGCGCGAATCCAAGTTCAGTCAGCGTGCCGCCGAAGAATCCCTGCCGTTGCGCGATGCGTTTGCCGTGCTGTTTTTTGTCTCCGTCGGCATGCTGTTTGATCCGGCTGTGCTGATCGAAGAACCGATGCGGGTTTTAGCGGTAGTCGCCATTATTATCGTCGGCAAATCGATGGCAGCCATGCTGTTAGTTCTTACTTTGCGTTATCCGCTCAATACTTCGCTGACCGTTGCCGCCAGCCTGGGGCAAATTGGTGAATTCTCCTTTATTCTCGCCGGATTGGGCTTATCGCTTGGATTGATGCCAGCGGAAGGAATGAGCTTGGTGTTGGCTGGAGCGTTAATTTCCATCGCGTTCAACCCGATTGCATTTGCCGCGGTTACGCCGTTCAGAAACTTGATATTGAAGCATTCCACTGTGGCACGAAAATACGAAAATCGCGACGATCCCTACGCGGAACTGCCGATGAGTACGGAACGTAAGTTTCTTAAGGGTCAGGTGGTGTTGGTGGGTTACGGGCATGTCGGTCAAAGTATCGCCCTGGCGTTGAACGAAAAAAATATTCCCTACATTGTTGCGGAGCAAAATCGCGAGCTGGTGCAAGATTTGCGTAAAAAAGGCACTACCGCGGTATCCGGCGATGCCACGGAACCTTCCGTGCTGATCCAAGCGCATATCAAGGATGCTGCTATGCTGGTCATTGCCACGGCGGATCCGCTGAATGTGCGGCAAATGATCGATACCGCGCGCACATTGAATCCGGATATCGAGATTGTGTTACGCAGCCGCAGCGAAGACGAGACCGCATTGCTGCGTAAAGATCAGATCGGTACGGTATTTTTTGCCGAGGAAGAGCTTGCCAACAGCATGTCGTATCATATCCTGAACCGATTCAACAAAAAATCGGAACCGGCGCCGGAATCGGTGTCGTAGCATCAGGTTCGATTGTTAAGTTTTAAACAGCTTCCCGTGAATTGAAATTTTTATGAGATTATTGCAATGACAAATCAGCGATATGCCGGTATCAATCAAGATGAAAATGAAGGACTCACACATTTAGGCCGCATCGTGCGTGACGCTTGGGTGTTCGGAATTCTGCCGGAAACAGAAACCTGTGTGGGCTGGAGCGGTTCACAGATGCAGACTTTGTACGAAAAAGTTCATGCTGCATGGGAACCTTATGCACATTTACCCAGCCGCTTGCCGGATGAATTACGTGAGCGTCACATGCGGCTGTATTCCGAGGCGATAACAAGCGCCAAGGCGAAAGGCTGGGATGCCGAGTTGAAAGAAGACGATTAACTTTTCGCCGGGAAATGAATAATCCGCGCTGGGCCTTCAAGCGCGGTTTTATTGACCAGCATCTGCAACGCCGCGGGAAATTCACTTTGTAAGCGCTTCATCACAGCCGCCATGTTATCGCGGTAATACACGGCATCGTACGCAACCGGCTGATCCAATGCATCGCGCGCCTGCCGGTTAAAATCGCGCCATGCGATATCGACCCAGCATTTACGTTCGCCATCGATGAACACAAATTCTTCATGGTCGACGATTGCCATGTACTGCATGCTGCGGATGGGAACGAACAAATGCCGTGTCGGACAACGCGACAATAGGGTAATCGCCAGGTTGTAAGTGCTTGCCGACAAGTGACGCGCTTCCCGGCTGACTTCAAGATCTCGGTAACAAGTAATTTCCATAATGAATGCGGCACAACATATTAAAATTTCATCGGAATGGCGCTTTGTTCATACTCAATACAACAACGGAAAAGCAGAGTAACCGTACTTATGTTACCTTAATGCCGTAGCGCAAAGAAACCCAATTTACACAACACCTTTATTTTCAGTTACTTCCACACTCTACATCGTTGATTGCTTCCAATGCGCCCCACCCGTCTTGAGAAACCTGCCGCCACGCGCAATAACCTGAAAACCATCGCCGCACTGTTACCCTATTTGTGGGAATTCAAAGTACGGGTGATCCTGGCGCTCAGTCTGCTGGTATTGGCCAAACTGGCCAATGTCTCGGTGCCTCTGGTTCTGAAAGAAATCGTCGATGCCCTGGATCAGCCGCGCGCGGAACTGGTATTACCGGTTTTTTTACTGATCGGTTATGGCGTTTTGCGTTTGTGCAGCACTTTATTCGGCGAATTGCGTGACGCCATTTTTGCCAAAGTGACGCAACGGGCGATCCGGCGGGTTGCGAACAAGGTATTCAGTCATTTGCATTCACTGTCGTTGCGATTTCATCTGGAACGTCAGACCGGTGGTGTTTCGCGCGATATAGAACGCGGCACGCGCGGCATTTCCTTTTTGCTGAATTTCATGCTGTTTAATATCCTGCCGACGCTGCTGGAGATTGGTTTGGTGCTGGCCATCCTGATCAAGCAATACGATATCCGGTTTTCCATCATCATTTTCCTGACGCTGCTGTCTTATATCACACTGACTTTGATCGTCACCGAATGGCGCATGATTTTCCGCCGTACCATGAACAATATGGATTCCAAAGCCAATACTCAAGCAATCGACAGTTTGTTGAATTACGAAACAGTGAAATATTTCGGCAATGAAGCCTGGGAAGCGCGGCGCTACGACGAGCATTTGCAATCGTGGGAAAAGGCTGCCGTGCGCAACCAGACTTCACTGGCAACATTGAATGCCGGACAAAGCGCAATCATCGCAATCGGCGTCACCTTGCTGATGCTGCTGGCGGCTGATCAAGTCATCGACGGCGTCATGACATTGGGCGATTTGGTGCTGATCAATGCCTTTATGCTGCAACTGTACATGCCACTGCATTTTCTCGGTTTTGTTTACCGCGAAATCAAGCACTCGCTGGCCGACATGGAACGCATGTTCACGTTATTGGACGAGAATAAGGAAATTCAGGACAAACCGGATGCTCAAACACTCGATGCCGGTCATGCAACCATCCGCTTTCATCATGTCGACTTCAGTTATGAAGCCAACCGTCAGATACTGTTCGACGTCAGTTTCGATATTCCCGCCGGGCAAAACGTTGCCGTGGTCGGTCACAGCGGTTCCGGAAAATCGACGCTGGCACGCTTGCTGTTCCGTTTTTATGACGTGCAATCGGGGTGCATTCAAATCAATGATCAGGATATTCGCGCGGTGACTCAGCAAAGCCTGCGCGCCGCGATGGGTATCGTGCCGCAGGATACCGTGCTGTTCAACGATAGTATTTATTACAACATCGCATACGGACGGCCGGAAGCCACGCAGGAGGAAGTATTTGCTGCCGCTCGCGCTGCTCATATCCATGATTTCATTGAAAGCCTGCCGGAAAAATATGCCACGATTGTGGGCGAGCGCGGTTTGAAGCTATCCGGCGGGGAAAAACAACGCGTCGCCATCGCCCGCACCATCCTGAAGAATCCGGTTATTTTGATTTTTGACGAAGCAACATCGGCGCTGGATTCCAATTCGGAGAAACGCATTCAGGCGGAACTGAAACGCATCGCCCAAAACCGCACCACACTGACCATTGCGCACCGGTTGTCGACGATTGCCGATGCCGATCAGATTCTGGTCATGGATCATGGCCGCATCATCGAACGCGGCACGCATCAACAATTGCTGGCAAGCGGCGGCACATATGCGCAGATGTGGGAATTACAACAGCAGGAGGAAATCGATCAATACCAGCACGAAAACACTATTTCCGCACCATAATCAATCGTTATTCATGCAAAAGTTATCTTTTTCATGAAGAAATCACAGCATCTTCTTGAACAACCTTACCTGTTGTTTCTGTAAAAGAAATCCGCAAGCAATAAAAAAACCCGGAAATACCGGGAAAAAACCGACTTTATCTCCAAGAATGAATTCCAAGATGATGTGTTAACTTCTCACTCCAGAATTTGCCATCAAAAAATTGCGTAATTACATTCGAGGGAGTCATCGCAATGCTTGTATCCGTTGGTTATCTCATCATCATTATTTCTGTTTTTGGCGGCTTTGCACTGGCAGGCGGGCATCTCGCTTCGCTGTGGCAGCCGGTCGAATTGCTCATGATTGGCGGCGGCGCAGTAGGCGCTTTTGTCGTCGGCAACTCGAATAAAGCGCTCAAAGCCACATTGAAAGCGTTACCGACTGTTTTCAAAGGTTCCAAATATACCAAAGCGCTGTACATGGATTTGATGACACTGCTGTACGAAGTACTGGGAAAAATCCGCAAAGAAGGACTGATGTCGATTGAAGGCGATGTCGACGATCCCTCCAGCAGCCCTATTTTCACCAAATACCCGGACATACTGGCCGATCATCATATCACCGAATTTATCACCGATTATTTGCGCTTAATGGTCGGCGGGAACCTCAATTCGCTCGAAATCGAAAGTCTGATGGACAGTGAACTGGAAACACACCATCAGGAAGGCGAAGTGCCGATTCATGTGGTCGCCAAACTCGGCGATGGATTACCGGCTTTCGGTATTGTCGCTGCGGTGATGGGGGTGGTGCATACGATGGAATCCGTTCATCTTCCACCTTCCGAATTGGGTATTTTGATTGCCGCGGCGCTGGTCGGTACCTTCCTGGGAATTTTATTGGCGTATGGATTCGTCAGTCCGCTGTCGAGCAAACTCGAACATAATCTTCATGAGTCCAGCAAGATGTTTGAGTGCATCAAAATCACGTTATTGGCCAATTTGAACGGCTATTCACCGGTTCTGGCCATTGAGTTTGGCCGCAAAGTGCTATTCACGACTGAAAGACCGTCTTTCCTGGAACTGGAAGAGCATGTCAAACAAAGTAAATCAAAATAACCGCTCCGGAATGATGTTCCATTTGAATTGCGAGAATAATTATGGCTGATGATCTTTCACAACGCCCGATAGTCATCAAGCGAATCAAGAAAGTTGCCGGTGGTCATCACGGCGGCGCTTGGAAAATTGCTTACGCTGACTTTGTCACAGCCATGATGGCATTCTTCTTACTCATGTGGCTGCTGGGATCATCCACCAAGAGTCAATTGGAAGGCATCTCGGAGTATTTCAAAACACCGCTCAAAGTCGCCATGACGGGCGGATCGTCCATTGGCGAAACCAGTAGCATATTGAAAGGTGGCGGCACCGATCTGACCCGGCAGCACGGCGAAGTGAAAAAGGGTGAAATTAAAGACGACATACAAGCCAAGAAAATTATGAGGGAGCGCATTGAGCGCATTAAATTGGAAGGCTTGAAGAAAAAAATTGAAGAAGCGGTTGAAAACAATCCTACATTGAAAAAATTCGCCAATCAGCTTTTGCTGGATATCACGTCCGATGGCTTAAGAATTCAGATTGTCGATGAACAAAATCGCCCTATGTTTGCACTGGGAAAAGCCGATTTGCAGCCGTATACCAAAACCATTTTGCGCGAGATTGGCAAAATGCTCAATGATGTCGAGAATAAAGTCAGTCTCTCCGGCCATACCGACGGCAAACCTTTCCCTACCGGGGACAAAGGTTACAGTAACTGGGAATTATCGGCGGATCGCGCGAATGCTTCGCGCCGCGAGCTGATTATTGGCGGCATGGATACCAACAAGGTTTTGCAAGTGATCGGTTTGTCATCTGCGGTATTGTTTGACAAGGAAGACCCTGTCAATCCGATCAACCGCCGCATCAGCATCGTCGTCATGAACGAAAAAGCCGAGAAAGCCGTGACGGTGGATGGGCAGACCATCGATGTTGATATGCAGGCTGAGCCGAGTAAAGAAATATTGCAGAATCCATAATTAACTCAATAATTTATCATGTTAAAACGAATCCACCCCGGCATTGCCGCACTGCTTATTCAGATTGTGACCATTCTGACGGTTTATTTGATTATCTTGTCACAAGCTTTTCCCGGTTTGAGTATATTTGAGTGGAGTTTGGCACAAGGGTCATTGGCGGGATTACTCAGTTATTTCATCCGCATGCCGGTATGGTGGGCTGCTATTCATTTGGGTTTCATACCGCTGGTTGTTGTTGCACTGACATGGAATATTTCTTCAACATGGTTCCTGGTATTTTTTATCGGCCTATGGCTGGTCTATGGAAAAACCTATAAAACCCAAGTACCGCTGTATCTTTCCAGTCAACGTGCCAATCAAGCGTTGGAATCACTACTGCCAGGCAAAGAGCGATTTTCTTTTGTCGATCTGGGCAGCGGATGTGGCGGTCTGTTGAATAATCTAGCCAGAACACATCAGAACGGTCAGTTTCACGGAATTGAATCAGCTCCCTTACCTTTCCTGATCAGTAAATTAAGAAGCTTTCTGGGTGTTCCAAACTGCACAATCGTGTGGGGAGATTTCTGGCAACAGGATTTTTCGCAATACGATGTCGTTTACGCTTATCTGTCACCGGTGCCGATGGCAGCGTTATGGGAAAAGGCCGGTAAGGAAATGCGTCCGGGAAGTCTGTTGATTAGCAACACATTTACCATTCCCGGTGTGACAGCGGATAAAAGCATCAAACTCGATGATTTTTCCAATTCCACGCTTTATCTGTGGAAAATTCAGCGTCCGTGAGATAGGTTCACTAAGGAAGCGCTGATTAATTCAACGAACGTGATGAAGGGCGAGGCGCACGGAACGCAACAACCGAGGCATATCAATCTGATAGGCGAGGGAGTGAGTACCGCGCAACGAAGCAATTCGCTCGTGCAGTCAATTAATCAGCGCTTCCCTAAGTGCGGCGCCAAGTCGTTCCTTCCGCGCCGTCTTCGAGGATGATGCCCTGTTGTTGCAGATTTTTACGAATAGCGTCGGCATCGGAGTACCGGCCTTCTTTACGTGCGCTGATGCGTTGTTGAATCAGCAGCTCGATGTCATCCGGGGTCAAAGCATCCGATGGGCCGGTAGCGATTGTATTCTGCAAATACTCTTGCGGATTCTGCTGCAAAAGACCGAGTAAACCACCCAGTGTTTTCAGTAGTCCGGCATTCTCTTTTGAGCCCGATTTATTGATATCGCTCGCCAGATCAAACAAAACAGCAATTGCATCCGGCGTATTGAAATCATCATTCATGGCCATTTGGAATCGCTGCGCATAGGCATTATTCCAATCAAGCACTATCGCATTGACCGGACCGACGTCTTTGAGCGCAATATACAATCGATCCAACGCAAGCTTGGTGTCTCTGAGGTGTTGATCGGAATAATTCAATGGGCTGCGATAGTGCGCGCGCAGAATAAAAAAGCGCACCACTTCCGGTTGGTAAAATTTTAGAATCTCGCGCACGGTGAAGAAATTGCCCAGCGACTTCGACATTTTTTCGTTGTCGACGCGGACAAACCCATTATGCATCCAGTAATTGACAAAAGGATGATCATGCGCACCTTCGCTTTGTGCGATTTCATTTTCATGATGCGGGAACTGCAAATCCTGTCCGCCGCCATGAATATCAAAATGAATGCCTAATAACTGTTCGCTCATTGCCGAGCATTCGATGTGCCAGCCCGGACGTCCCCTGCCCCAAGGAGATTCCCAGAACGGCTCGCCCGGCTTAGCCGATTTCCACAACACAAAATCCAGCGGGTCTTTTTTACTTGAATCAATCTCGACGCGCTCCCCTGCGCGCAGGTCGTTCAGGGATTTACCGGAAAGTTTTCCGTAACTGGGAAAATCATGCACGGAATAATACACATCGCCATTTTTCGCATGATAAGCCAACCGTTTTTCCACCAGCGTGCTGATCATTGCAATCATATGCTCAACAAAGTCCGTCGCGCGCGGCTCGTGGCTCGGCGGCAAAACACCCAGCGCGGCCGAATCCTCATTCATCGCTTGAATGAAACGTTGTGTCAGTGTTTCGATCGATTCATTGTTTTCCTGTGCACGCTTGATAATTTTGTCATCAATATCAGTTACATTCCTTACATAACTGACT
Source organism: Nitrosomonas sp. Is24 (assembly GCF_033063335.1). Taxonomy (NCBI): domain Bacteria; kingdom Pseudomonadati; phylum Pseudomonadota; class Betaproteobacteria; order Nitrosomonadales; family Nitrosomonadaceae; genus Nitrosomonas; species Nitrosomonas sp. Is24. The sequence continues at coordinate 1,614,187 of NZ_JAWJZG010000001.1, forward strand.
GCAAAATCATTGGCCTTGAACCAGCGGATAACCGTATCGAAAACCACCAAAACTCGCGCATGTCCCAAATGACAATAATCATAAACCGTCATACCGCACACATAAATTTTTACTTTTCCAGGTGTTATTGGAACAAAATCTTGTTTTTCCCGGGCGATTGAGTTATAAATTTTGAGCATAAGGTCAACAGATAAAATTGTAGAGTTAGCCATCTTCTTGATAGAATCTGGCCGTTCCAGCGCTTTTTGAAATAGCCTGCGAGTATAACATAACGTAGGCGCAAAGCCCTTACCCGCTACTTGCCACTTAGGATACTTAACTATGCATCGCTATCAAATTCTGATTTTTTTATTGTTAATTGCGCTGTGCTTACCTGTTCATGCGACAGAGACCCGGGTTGAAATGAAAACCAATTTAGGCAGTATCGTTCTCGAGCTTTACCCGGACAAAGCACCGAAAACCGTTGAGAATTTCCTGCAATATGTTGACGATGGATTTTACAAAAATACCGTATTTCACCGCGTGATTGCTGGTTTCATGATTCAAGGCGGAGGATTCGATACCGCATTGAAACAAAAACCGGCACGATCGCCGATCCAAAATGAGGCTGGTAACGGTTTAAAAAATGAACCCGGAACCATTGCGATGGCGCGGACTTCGGATCCACACTCGGCATCCGCGCAATTTTTCATTAATGTCGCCAATAATGCATTCCTGAATTACAAAGCGCCGACTCAGAATGGCTACGGATATGCGGTATTCGGCAAGGTGGTTTCCGGCATGGAAGTTGTCAACAAGATCGCATCGCTACCGACCGGATCGGGTGGCCCTTTTGGCGGTGATGTCCCGAAAAGCAGTGTCATTATTGAAGATGTGATAAAACTGCCCGCGCTCGAGAAAAATACGCAATAACAAATTCATCACTTTACATAGGATAAATATGGTCAGATTACAAACCAATTATGGTGTTATTACGCTTGAACTGGATAGCGAGAAAGCACCGGAAACCGTACAGAATTTCTTAAATTACGTGACCAGCGGATTTTACGACAATACATTGTTTCATCGTGTTATTGACGACTTTATGATTCAAGGGGGCGGGTTTGAACCTGGAATGAAGCAAAAAAAGACTCAATCGCCTATTCAGAACGAAGCTGCCAACGGACTTAAAAACGATGCGTATACCATCGCGATGGCTCGTACGGCCGATGTTCATTCCGCAACGGCGCAATTCTTCATCAATGTCACTAATAACGGCTTTTTGAATTACAAATCTTCAACGCCGCAGGGTTTCGGTTATTGCGTGTTCGGTAAAGTGGTCGAAGGTCAGGATGTAGTGGATAAAATCAAGAAGGTCAAAACGGGTGATCACGCAGGTCACCAGAATGTTCCACTTGAAAATGTCATCATCGAAAAAGCCGAAGTGATTTAATCGCAATCCGGCAGCCGTTCATCACGATGTCATCGTGCCATTATGTCAGTCCGCGGTGCAAATCAGCTTGCAGATCCTGCACCGCTTCCAGTCCAACTGCAATACGCAATAATCCATCGGTGATACCGGCAGCATCCCGTGCTTCTTGACTGATACGCGCATGGGTTGTTGTGGCCGGATGGGTCAGCGTGCTTTTCGCATCGCCCAGGTTGGCGGTAATTGATATCAAACACGTCGAATCGATGACACGCCAAGCAGCTTCCTTTCCGCCTTTCACTTCAAACGTCACAATCCCGCCGCCGGATTTTTGCTGACGTTGTGCTAAGGCATACTGCGGATGCGAGGCTAAGCCGGGATAAAAAACACGCGTCACATTCGGTTGTGCCTCAAGCCATTGCGCCATTTGCAACGCATTTGCCGAGTGCGCTTCTATGCGTAACTTGAGCGTTTCCAGACCCTTCAGTATCACCCAGGCATTGAAGGCACTCAGTGTCGGCCCGGCAGTGCGCAAGAATCCATAGATTCCGCCATCCATCAGCAATTCGCGCTTACCGAGCACAGCACCGCCCAATACTCTACCCTGCCCGTCCAAATATTTGGTCGCGGAATGAATCACGATGTCAGCGCCTAACTCAAGCGGCTTCTGCAAAATAGGAGTACAAAAACAATTATCGACCACCAGCCAAACGCCTGCTTTCTTGGCGATTTTACTCAGTTCCGCGATATCGGAGATTTCCGTTAATGGATTGGACGGTGTTTCCAGAAAAAACAGCTTGGTATTGGGTTGTATCGCAGCTTGCCATGATTGCGCATCGGTCGCCGATACGAAAGTTGTGTCGATATTGAAGCGTTTCAATATGTTATTGAATAAGTTGACTGTCGCGCCAAATAAACTGCGCGATGCGACGATATGGTCGCCCGCCGACAATAACCCCATCGTGCAGGCCAATATTGCCGACATACCGGAAGAAGTTGCGATGCAGGCTTCGGCCCCTTCCAATGCGGCCAGCCGTTCTTCAAACGCAGTGACGGTGGGATTGGTAAACCTGGAATAGATGTTACCCGGCTCGTTACCGGAGAATCGCGCGGCCGCTTGAGCGGCGCTCTCAAAAACGAAACTGGAAGTCAGATACATGGCTTCGGAGTGTTCGTTGAATTGGCTGCGATGAACTCCGGTGTGGAGTGCCAGCGTTTCAGGCTGTAAATGATCGGACATAAGATGAACCTTGAGCGAAAACGATATTGATAGAAATCAGGAAAAGTTTATTATGCATAGAAAAATGAGCGGCAAATAGCAAGACTCAAAATGACATGACGTTTATTGAATGCTCTGCTCAGTGCGCTATTCGGAAAAAACCAAACTCAGATCCAATTGTGTATTGAGTTTAGTCTGTAATACCGAATGATTGGAATTACGCTGTAACTCCAAGGTTTGTAAATATTCGGGAGTAATGTCCCCGGTTATATAATCACCGTTGAAACATGAAGTTTCAAAACTTTTAACCGCAGGCAATACTTTTGAGACAGCATGATTTAGTGCATCCAGATCTTGAAAAATCAAATAATCTGCACCAATTTCATTACAAATTTCTTCTGTCGTACGATCAGTCGCGATCAATTCCTGACGCGTCGGCATGTCGATACCGTACACATTCGGATATCGCACCGGTGGGGCTGCGGAAGCAAAGTAAATTTTATTCGCGCCCGCCTCGCGCGCCATCTGAACAATTTCCCGGCTCGTCGTGCCGCGAACAATGGAATCGTCCACCAACATAACATTCTTGCCGCGAAATTCGATACTCATGGCATTCAGTTTCTGCCGCACGGATTTACGCCGCTGCTGCTGCCCCGGCATGATGAAGGTGCGGCCGACATAGCGATTCTTGACAAATCCTTCACGAAAATCAATGCCCAAGCTGTTGGCAAGCTGTAAGGCGCTTGGGCGGCTGGAATCGGGAATTGGGATGACCACATCGATATCCAAATGATGCATCGTATTTCTGATTTTCTCAGCCAGATGCTCTCCCATGTTTAATCGCGTTTCGTAAACTGAGATACCGTCGATAACGGAATCGGGCCGGGCTAGATAAACATATTCAAAAATACAAGGATTCAACGAAGCATCGGGGGCGCACTGCTTATTGTAAAAATTGCCGTCTTCATCGATAAAAATGGCTTCCCCGGGCTGTATATCGCGTATCAATTTAAAACCCAGCGTATCCAGCGCGACACTTTCCGATGCGATCAGATACTCATCGCCCAATTCATTTTCTGCGGTACCAAAAACCAATGGCCGTATGCCATAGGGATCGCGAAAGGCTAACAATCCATATCCTGCGATCATCGCCACCACCGCATAAGCGCCTTTGCAGCGTTTATGAACACCGGCCACCGCAGCAAAAATAGTAGCGGGATCGAGCTGGCAATTGCGCGTGCTTTCTTGCAATTCATGCGCTAGCACATTGAGCAGAACTTCCGAGTCGGAATTGGTATTCACATGCCGCAAATCGGTTCTGAACAATTCTTGATTCAGTTGCTCCGCGTTGGTTAAATTGCCATTATGGCTTAATACGATGCCGAATGGCGAGTTGACATAAAAAGGCTGCGCCTCGGCTGATGAGTTAGCTGATCCGGCGGTCGGATAACGCACATGTCCGATACCGATATTACCTGCCAATGCACGCATGTTTCTGGTGCGAAATACATCACGCACCAAACCCAAACCTTTATGCATGTGAAAAGTATTCCCTTGCGCTGTTACAATGCCGCTTGCATCCTGCCCGCGATGCTGCAACATGAGCAAACCATCATAAAGTAACTGATTGGCGGGTGATTTTGCAACAATGCCGAGAATTCCACACATAGAAATGCTCCGTTAATTTTGTTTTCCCTGGTCCATCTTAAAGATTTTCTTTTCGTTCAAAACTAATGCGCTTTGACAGATCGGCCGGAAGCCAAGGTAACACTTGCAGTGCAATCGCTTCCAAAGGACGGCTCAAAACTGCTTGCTGCCAAAATACCTGATTTGGAATTGTCGTTAAGCCGGCGATTAAAGTCAGTAACGTAACAATCGCCAGCGCCCTTAACAGGCCAAAAATAGAGCCAAACAATCGGTCGATGAATCCCAGTCCGATGCCTTTAATTAATGAAGTGAGCAACATAGTCCCCAGTGCAGTGATCAGCAATACCGCAAGAAACGTTAAAACAAAGGCAATCGAAATGCGCAATGTCTCACCGACAATTTCAACCGGTAAAAATTGCTCAAAAAACGATCCGTACGCACTGGCTACTATAAAAGCAACTACCCAACCGGCAATGGATAGCGTTTCCCGGACAAATCCCCGGAAAATACTTAAAAGTATTGAAACAAGAAAAATACCGGAAACAACATAATCAAACGCGGTCATCAGTTAAAATCAGTCCCATTTTCGTTGATTCATAACAGAAAATAAAAGCCATTCCATGATCAGCTTATTTGGGAGCCACTACACCGTCCAGTCCAATCTTTTTTAGTTTCTTTAATTCGGCTTCGGCAGCGCTTCGTGTCGTGAAAGGACCGATCCGTACACGCGTCACCTCATTGTGATCGACTTTCAATGTTTCAGTGTAGGCTTTAAACCCGCTCGATAATAGATTGGCTTGCTGCTGCTTGGCTTTCGTTTGATCGGAAAATGCGCCCAGTTGCACGACAAACGCTTTAGCTACATCCATCGGTACTGCTTTAGCTACATCCATCGGTACTGCTACAGATGCTGCCACGGATGGACTTATTGATGTTGCCGCAGGCGCAGGGGCAGGTGCAGTTGCGGCGGTATTTACTACTGCGTTGTTTTTCACTTCTGGAGCGACGGCTACCGGACGCCGGTCAAATTTGGGTTTAATACCTGGGATTGGAATGCGTTTCTGGTCATTCGACATTCCAGAGAATTCATCATGGTGTTGTGAACCTGCTTTCGATTTGCCGGGTAACTCAGGCGACGCCTCATCGTCCATGCCGGAATATTCACTGCTCACAGACTCTTCTTTGAGCGCCAAATCGTTTCTGTTGCTCTTAGACGTCGGCAAATTGATAGCAATTTCCTGTTTTTCACTTCCGCCTTTTGGCTCATCGAATATAGCCGGCAGTACAATCACAGCAGCAAGTACCAGTATGATAGCGCCAACCAGACGCCGCCTTGCGCGTTTCCTGAGTAATAATTCTTCTTCACTGATATTTTTATTCATTTGAAATAGCCGATTATTACCTGCTCTGTTGTGTGCCCAAATACTGCAACACGCCGCTTACCGTATAGAACGATCCAAATATGCAAATTCTATCATTTTTACCGGCTTGTTCACAGGCAAAAACAAAAGCCGCAACACTGTCGGAAAACTGGTAAATGACATCCGCATCGCTCGAAATACCCGCTTTATGAATTTCATTGATCAAATAATCGGCCGATGCGGCGCGAGGAGATTGTATAGCCGATACTAACCAGAAATCGATGTCGTTTTTTAATGCCCGAATGACGCCTTGGATATCCTTGTCTTGCAACATGGAAAATACCGCATAGGTGCGGCCGGATGGCTTCGTCGCCGTCAAATTTTCCGCTAAAACAGCGGCCGCAGCGGGATTGTGTGCGACATCCAAAATGATCATCGGTTGCGTGGAAACCATTTGAAATCTACCCGGTATGACGGCTTCGCCCAATCCTTGCCGGATGTCTTTCATACTGACCGGTAACAATTCACACAAGGTATCCAATGCGGCCAGGCAAGCACTGGCATTTTGCAGTTGCTTGACACCCCGGAGCGCAGGGTATGGAAGAGAATGCCGCCACCCTTTCGGCCCCCAGTAATCCCATTGCATGCCTTTGTTTGAGTAACCAAACTCTTTGTTCAAACGGAAAAATTGGGCACCGGAAGTTTCAATGTGCTGATGAACGGAATCCGGTATATCAGCTTCCGCACAAATAGCCGGTTTGCCTTTTCTAAAAATCGCGGCTTTCTCAAAACCTATTTTTTCCCGCGTATCTCCCAGATAATCCATGTGATCAAGATCGATACTGGTTACGATTGCACAATGCGCGTCGAATATGTTCACCGCATCCAGGCGTCCACCAAGACCGACTTCTAAGATCGCCACATCAACACGCGCTTGAATAAATATATGCACCGCCGCCAATGTGCCAAACTCAAAAAAAGTCAACGAAGTATCGCAGTCCTTTCTGGCGGCATCGATGTGTGCAAAAGCATCGCACAGGCTTTTATCATCCACTTCATTCTTATCGATGCGGACACGTTCGTTATAGCGCAGCAAATGCGGCGAGGTATAACATCCCACCTTGTAGCCAGCGCAGCATAATATCGACTCCAGCATTGCACAAACCGACCCTTTACCGTTTGTGCCCCCCACCATAATAATGGGAAATTGTGGTATTAAAGCAAGCTTGGATCGAACCCGGTTGACACGCGCCAGTCCCATTTCAATCGTTTTGGGATGAAGCGATTCCAGATACGTTAACCAATCAGCAAGCGAATCAGCTTCCATTTGGCGTGCCTGTGTTTAACAGGAAGTGAAATGATCAAACGGTGTTTAAGGAATGGGCGCAGGAATACGCATCAGTTGCGTGCAGAGATTGACAATCTTGTCACGCATTTGCCGCCGGTCCACGATCATGTCGATCGCACCATGCTGCAATAAAAATTCAGCGCGCTGGAAGCCATCGGGAAGGGTTTGACGCACCGTTTGCTCAATAACACGCGGACCGGCAAAACCAATCAGCGCACCGGGTTCTGCGATCACTACATCGCCAAGAAAAGCAAAACTGGCGGATACGCCACCCATCGTCGGATCGGTCAGAACCGATATGAATGGTAATTTGCGATGACTCAGCTTAGTCAGCACGGCCGTTGTTTTTGCCATTTGCATCAAGGAGAATAAACCTTCTTGCATGCGAGCGCCGCCACTGGCACTGAAGCAAATAAAAGGCAAGTGATGGTCAATGCAGGTTTTAACGCCACGCACGAATCGTTCGCCAACGACCGAGCCCATCGAACCACCCATGAAACCGAATTCAAATACCGCAACAACAACCGGCATCGTTTTGATGGTGCCTTGCAGCACCACCAAGGAATCTTGCTCGTCGGTGTTTTCTTTCGCTTGCGTCAGGCGATCCGTATAACGTTTGCTATCTTTGAATTTCAGCGCATCGGTGGCAATCACTTCAGCACCGATTTCATACCGTCCCTCTGGATCCAGCAGTTGATCGAGACGGTTCCTTGCCGAAATACGATTATGAAAATCACATTTAGGGCAGACATTCAAATTCTTGACCAGGTCCGTGTAGTATAAAACCGCTTCACAGGTGCGGCACTTACTCCACAAGCCTTCCGGCACTATTTTCTTTTCACCCGCTTCTTTTCTCTTGATCTTTGGCGGGATAATGTTCTGAAACCAGCTCATTTGTAACGTTTCCTAAAACGTGTTAAACATTGTTTCAATTCTCATCAATGGCTTTACGCAAGGTGCCGATCAGATTTCCTACGTTCCCAAGCAATTCGGCTTCCGGAGATTTCTCGATTTCCTCGATGATGCGGCTGCCAACCACGACGGCATCGGCCAGATCGGCGACTGCCTTGGCTGTTGCGCCATCGCGAATGCCAAATCCGACGCCGATCGGCAATGCAATATATTGGCGTAATTGTGCCAGCATCGCGCTCACATCTTGAAGATCCAAGTGGGATGCGCCGGTCACTCCTTTTAGGGAAACATAGTAAATGTAACCTTTGGCCATTTTCGCCACTTGCTCAATGCGTGCTTGCGGTGTTGTCGGGGACAGCAAAAAGATCGCATCGATTTCTTGTTGCTCCAGACATTGCACCCATTCAGCCGATTCTTCAGGGGGATAATCGACGATCAAAACACCATCGACGCCGCACTCCTTTGCTTTGGCGGCAAAGGCTGCATGACCCAAGGCTTCAACCGGATTAGCGTATCCCATTAAAACAACCGGTGTCGTGCTATCCGTTTTTCTGAATTCGCCCACCATATGCAAAACATCATGCAGACTGACGTGATGCTTTAACGCGCGCTCGGATGATCTTTGAATTGTTGGTCCATCCGCCATAGGGTCGGAAAAAGGCACCCCCAGCTCAACGATATCAGCGCCCGATTGAACCAGCTGATGCATCAATTGAACGGTTATTTCCGGATTAGGATCACCGGCGGTAATAAATGGAATGAGTGCTTTCCGGTTTTGATTTTTTAGTGCAGCGAATTTCGTGGCAATACGATTTATTTTTTTAGCGTCATTCTGATCGCTGAAAATATTCATTAAACTCTTTATAAAGCTCATGTGTTCATCCGCTCTCAATTCTTCTCAGAAAACTGCAAAATACTGTTACTCACTCATTACAGCGTTAAACCGGACATTTGTGCAACCGTTGCCATATCCTTGTCACCTCGTCCGGATAAATTCACCAGCAGCAGCTTGTCTTTGGGTAAAGTAGGCGCATATTTGGCAGCATAAGCCAGCGCATGGCTTGACTCCAATGCCGGCATAATACCTTCATACCGGCACAGTGTATGAAATGCTTCCAATGCTTCATCATCAGTGATCGCGACATATTCAGCACGGCCGCAATCCTTGAGCCAGGCATGCTCCGGTCCCACGCCGGGATAATCAAGACCGGCAGAAATGGAATGGGTCTCAATAATTTGGCCATTTTCGTCTTGGATCAGATAAGTGCGGTTCCCATGCAATACACCGGGTTTACCCGTGGATAAAGTCGCTGCGTGCTGGTTTGTATCAATGCCTTTTCCCGCTGCTTCCACACCGATCAAACGGACATTGGCATCATCGATATAGGGGTAGAATAAGCCGATTGCATTCGATCCGCCACCGACACATGCAATCAACGCATCCGGCTGCCGGTTATAATCTTCCAGCATCTGCACTTTGGCTTCATTTCCAATCACCGCTTGAAAATCCCTGACCATCATCGGATACGGGTGCGGCCCTGCCACAGTGCCGATGATATAGAAAGTATTTTCAACATTGGTGACCCAATCGCGCATCGCTTCATTCAGCGCATCTTTTAAAGTTCGTGACCCGGATTCGACCGGTATTACGGTGGCACCGAGCAATTTCATGCGATACACATTGGTGGCCTGCCGTTTCACATCCTCGGATCCCATGTAAACCACGCATTCCATGCCATAACGCGCCGCTACTGTAGCACTTGCCACGCCATGCTGGCCCGCGCCGGTTTCCGCGATGATGCGCTTTTTCCCCATGCGCTTAGCCAGTAAAGCTTGTCCTATGGTATTGTTGATTTTGTGCGCGCCGGTATGGTTTAAATCTTCCCGTTTTAATAGAATCTGCGCACCCCCTAAATGCTCCGACCATCTTTTGGCGTGATAAATAGGACTAGGACGCCCGACATAATGTTTTAATTCATAAGCAAATTCTGCTTTAAATTCGGGATCGTCGCGATAAAATTCATATTGCTTGCGCAAATCTTCCAAAGCTGAAATTAACGTTTCAGCGACAAATATGCCGCCATAGGGACCAAAATGGCCTTCTTTATTCGGCAGATCATAAGCACTCACAATTGTTTAACTCCTTGCATGAAAGCAATAATTTTCTTCTTATCCTTGATACCCTTTGAGGCTTCCACACCACTTGAGACATCAACCGCCCAGGGTTGGGTTTGTTTGATCGCTCTTGCCACATTATCTGGATTTAAGCCACCGGAAAGAATGAGCGGTAGAGACAATTGCTGTGGAATGAGTTGCCAATCAAAAGCGTGTCCAGTACCTCCGGGCATATCCGCAGCATAAGTATCGAGTAATAATCCTTTTGCTGCCCCGTAACGATGGGCATATTGTAGCAAATCTGTGTCCGGTTTGACTCGAATCGCTTTAATATAAGGTTGGGAAAATTGATTGCAGAATTCCGGCGATTCATCACCATGAAATTGCAGTAGATTGAGTTTGGCAACTCGAGCGGTTTCTTCGACCCACGCCGCATCCGGATTGACATAGACACCGACCGTGCAGATGAAAGGGGGAATCACTTCGGCAATCCGCTGCGCGAATTCGGGATCAATATAACGCGCGCTGTGTGGCCAGAAAACAAAACCGATGGCATCAACACCACACTGAACTGCTGCAATTGCGTCTTCACTACGGGTGATTCCGCATACTTTTACGCGCACTGACATGGAAATCTATATTGTCTTGTGTGTCACTTAATTATGTATCGATAACCCCGGAATGACCGGGAGCTGGGAAAACTCCGGCATACCCCAGTCAGCGTCGTATTTCACACCGGTCAGATACAATCCTGCAGGAGAAAATGTCGGCGCCGCATATGTCCGGTTACGGCTGTCCAACAACGTATGCATCCAATCGACAGAATACTTACCTTTCCCGATATAAACAAGGCAACCGATAATATTTCTCACCATATGATGCAAAAATGCATTCGCACATAGTTCAAAAACAAATAAATTCCCTTGACGGGAAACAGTCAGCCGGGTGATTGTCCGTACCGGGGATTTCGCTTGGCACTCCGCCGCCCGGAATGCGGAGAAATCATGTTCACCCACCAGGATAGCCCCCGCGCTTTGCATTTGCTCCAATTGCAGCGGGTGATGGTACCATCCCACCTTATTGTTATTGAGGCCGGGACGAACCGGTTGATTTAATAACAGATAGATATAGCGCCGCTCTATAGCGCTATATCGTGCGTGGAATTCGCCGGATACTTCAGCTGCCCATAGAACGGCAATATCGTTGGGCAAGAGCGCATTGACTCCGCGTATCCATGCGCTGACCGGGCGCTGCGCCGATGTATCAAAGTGAACGACTTGATAAAGCGCATGCACGCCGGTATCGGTACGGCCCGCAGTGATGATACGAATTTTTTCCTTTGCGATCTTGGATAGGGTTATCTCAAGCGTATCCTGAATCGAGCAGCCTTGCGGTTGACTTTGCCATCCGCAATAACGGCTGCCGTCATACTCTAAAACCAGCGCTATCCGCACAAACTAGAATTGCCATACTGATTGATTGGGTGCAAGGTGCATTAAGAAGCAATTTTTACAAGCTTTTCAGCATTTTCTTTGCGGCTTTTTTCTGCTTCTCGTCGCCATCACGGATGACTTCCTCCAGCATTTCTTTGGCGCCTTCCTTATCGTCCATTTCTTGATAAGCTTTTGCCAAATCGAGCTTGGTTTCCACTTCCTGCCATTGCTCGCTCTTTTCACCCGAGTCAGAATTCTCATCCTTTTCAATTTCTTGGACGGAGTCTTCAAGATTCAAATCAATACCGGCTAAGTCGGGTATGTTAGATTCCAATTCCGGCTCAATGGCTTCATGCGCAACATCCAGCGATGACTCAAATTCCAAGGGTTCATCTAATCCAGAGAATTTCTCACTGCTGTCAACCGCTATTGATTCGTCATCGAGTGCAGGCACTTCGATTTCATTCACTGTTTTATCTTCAGTAAAATCAATATCCGAGTCGCCTAAATCAAAATCCAATTTTTCATCGTCTGAAGCATTGTCATTTAAATTGACAGAATCGAGAGATTTTTCCGAATCGTCAAAATTAATTTCCAATGCATAATCTGAAGCGCTCTCAGGCGTTTTCAAGTCTTCTGCAGCGTTCGATAATCCAGCTTCATCGCCAATCAATGATTGATTTGCAGCCACTTGATGCTTAGCATCAACAGCCTCATCACTTAAATCGAAATCAATCTGATTGGCCGGACTGGTCGAATCCTGAGCGGAGTCAGCGGCTTGACCATACTCTTCCGCAAAATTATCCTGCCCATTTTCATCAATGGGCTGCTCATGCTGCTGCAACTCATTGGCGGATTGTTCATCGTCAACTTGTGATTCTGAAACAGTATCATATTGCGCGACATTGTCTTCGTAATACTGAACATCCTTATCGAATTCTTCATCCTCGGAAGCAGCATTAATATTCTGATACGTTAAATCATCTTCTTCACGCTCTGCGGCAGGCACATCTGCTGCTGCATCCGTTGCTGCCTGAGCGGCAGTTATTGTTGCCATACGCGATCGCATGGCGGAGGAGAAATTCTCTTTCTTGTCTTCCTCTTCCTCACCGGCTTCTTCCAATTGGTTGCGGCGTCTTTTAATCATGAGCAGAATCAGTGACAACCCCAGCACCGATGCAGCAGCAATATACTCAATGTAATTGAATAACAGATCGATCCAGGACTGACTCTCAGTGTCTGGCGGCAGCGGTAATGGGGTAGCTGGCGCAGTATTTGCAATTACTTCGGGCGCCGGTTGAACGGCCGGAATCTCTTGTACTACGGCGGATTCAGATTCCAGTTTCGGACCTTTTTCAGCTGCCGTGTCTACTGCAAGCGCGGGTTGGATTCCCGGTTTAACAGTAGTTTTAGGAGCCGGTTCGGCTTTGAGTTGGGCCTGAGCCAGAACGGAATCCTTCAACTCTAACAGTTGCTTAAGATTATCAATGCTTTTTTCCAGCATCGCCACACGTTCATTCGCTTCCTTCAAGGCCAAGTTTCGTGCGATGGCATCTTCCTCCATCATACGTAGACGATCCACTAGATTTGCGTCTGGAATCTTACCGTCCTTGTCCGGCAATTGAGCGCCGCTGGATAGTTTCAGAACCTCTTTGGATACGCTTGGTGTTGCAGCGGATTTCTTATCGAGAGTGGTTGTAATCTGACCTTGATCCGATTGGCTGATCGTACGGGATGCCGTCGATTCTCGGCTGATATCCGCCAGTTTTCCTCGATAACTGCGCCAATCCGCAGTCTGCATTTTAATTTCTGCTTTTGCGGTTGTTGTATCAATCGATGCAACTTCATTCTTCTCGGGTATTTTCAGCACTGCACCAGCCTTGAGCAGATTCATGTTGTCTGCAATAAAGGCATCCCGGTTTGCATGATAGAGCGCCACCAGCATTTGATTCAGATCGACACCGGCTGGTAACACCTGACGCGCTATGGATGATAAGGTATCCCCGCGTTTTACCGGTCCGTAGGATTTTTTCGTTTGCGCTGTAGCATTATTTTTCCGCTTGGGTGATGAATTTGCAGCTTGGTTATCTTTTTCAGCATTGGATGTTCTTTCCTCATCCAGGCGTGTTGTCACTATCGCCGGAGTAGAACTGGTGCTGGCTGCCGCAAGATTCTGCGTATTGGTCTCAACCGGATCAAGCAGAACCGTATACTCACGTAATATCCGTCCTGAAGACCAGCTTAGCTCCATCAATATCATCAAAAAGGGATCGTTGACAGCTTGCGGAGAGGTCAGCTTGATATAGGGATTGCCGTTCGACCGTAATTCTACCGAAGCTTTAACAGCCGATAGCACTGACTCATAGTTGATACCGGCTTGTGCAAACGCCTCCCGAGTGGCGACACTGGCTTTTAGAGATGCCACATCATCGCTGCTGGTAGTGACAATCTCGATTTCAACGGCAAGCGGTTGTCCCAAAGCGGAATTGAGTGTCAGCTTACCAAGTCCTGCGGCTTGAACAACAGCCCATGGCAACATCAAAACGATTACAAGCAAGCTTACTCTGAAAGATGTTTTATACACCGAAGTACCCTCTCTAGTTTTTTTGAAAAAAGATATCGAAAGGCTAACATTGTGACGCAATCATGTAAGCTAAGATTATGCCTTAAATTACAGGCTAATTCATATAAAACAGACCTATAATTGTTAAAATGTACCTAAAGTGTGAAGAAATGAGAATTTCAATGCTGAATCAGTATGCGCAGCATTCTTCGCAGCGGTTCCGCCGCGCCCCATAATAATTGATCGCCGACGGTGAAAACGGATAAATATTCTTTACCCATCGCTAACTTACGTAACCGCCCCACTGGTATCGATAAGGAGCCTGTTACGGCAGTCGGCGTTAATCTGGACGTGGTTGCTTCTCTTTCGTTAGGAACAACCTGCACCCAATCATTGGATTGAGCGATAATTTCCTCGATTTCATCCAAGGGCACATCTTGTTTTAGTTTGATGGTGAGCGCCTGACTATGGCAGCGCATGGCACCGACGCGCACGCAGATGCCATCGACAGGTATTTGCTGGTCGCTGCTTCCGAGAATCTTGTTAGTTTCCGCCTGTCCTTTCCATTCTTCCCGGCTTTGCCCATTGGCCACTTCTTTATCGATCCAAGGAATCAGACTGCCCGCCAGCGGCACACCAAAATTTTCCGTGGGGAATTTTTTATCGCGCAATGTGCCGGCGACTTCGCGATCAATTTCCAGAATGCTGGAAGCGGGATCGTTCAATAAATCCTTGGCTACGCGATGTGCTTCACCCATTTGTTGCAGCAATTCGCGCATATTTTTAGCGCCGGCGCCCGATGCCGCCTGATACGTCATGGCGCTCATCCATTCCACCATGCCTTTTTCAAACAGGCCGCCAACCGCCATGAGCATCAAGCTGACCGTGCAATTACCACCGATATAGTTTTTCACGCCGTCATGCAGCGCTTGTTCAATGACCGGTTTATTGACCGGATCCAGGATGATCACGGCATCTTTTTCCATGCGTAATGCGGAAGCGGCATCGATCCAATAGCCTTGCCAGCCGGATTGGCGTAATTGTTTGAAAACCTGATTGGTGTAATCTCCACCTTGGCAGGAAATGATGATATCCATTGCGCTCAGTTGATCAAGATCGAAAGCATCTTTCAATGGCGGCGTTTCCTTGCCAATTTCAGGACCTGTGCCGCCTCTTTGTGAAGTCGTGAAAAAAACAGGATCAATCAGAGAAAAATCTTTTTCTTCCCGCATTCTTTGCATCAAGACGGAACCCACCATGCCACGCCAACCAACAAAACCCACTTGTTTCATTGCTTTTCTCTTACCTTAAAATTGACAACCGGTTAATCAAATAAAAATACTTTTAAAATATTAGCTTACATTACAAATCGATAACCAATGAGTAATGCGCCAATACACCGCCAATTCAATCATTCGTACATTGATCCGCTACCAAAGCGCTTTCACATCGCGGACAACACCGCGTCACCCATCGCATGAGTGCCGACCGTTTTCATTCCAGACTCATCGATATCTTTTGTACGGTAGCCCGCTGCCAAAACTTTTTTGACGGCATTCTCGATGCGCTGCGCGGCTTCCTCCTGGTTAAATGTGTAGCGCAACATCATGGCCGCCGACAGTATCGTCGCCAACGGATTCGCCAGATCCTTTCCGGCAATATCCGGTGCCGAACCATGAATCGGTTCGTACAAACCTTTGTTATTTTCATCCAGCGAAGCGGAAGGCAACATGCCGATGGATCCCGTTAGCATCGAGGCTTCATCGGACAATATATCGCCGAACATGTTTCCGGTAACGATGACATCGAATTGTTTCGGATTGCGCACCAGCTGCATCGCGGCATTATCCACCAGCATATGAGACAGCGTGACTTGCGGATATTCTTTTGCCACTTCGATAACCACATCGCGCCACAGCTGCGTACACTCCAGCACGTTCATTTTATCCACGGAGCACAATTTTCCCTGCCGTTTAGCCGCAGCCTGAAAAGCAACGTGCGCAATGCGCCGTATTTCGGATTCACTGTAAATCATTGTGTTAAATCCGACACGTTGTCCGTCTCGCGTCTCAATTCCGCGCGGCTCGCCAAAATAGATATCTCCCGTCAATTCGCGCACGATCATGATATCGAGGCCCGCAACCACGTCATACTTCAAACTGGAAGCATTGGCCAGTTCGGGATAGAGTGTCGCCGGGCGCAGATTGGCAAATAAATTCAATTCTTTCCGAATGGCGAGCAGCCCTCTTTCCGGGCGTTGATGCCGCGGTAGCGCATCGTATTTCGGCCCGCCGACAGCACCGAGTAACACAGCATCCGCTTGACTGGCCAATCGATGCGTCGCGGCCGGATAAGGCTCTCCCGTCGCATCAACCGCGCAGCCGCCGATCAAGCCGTACTCCAGCTCGATAGCCAAGCCATCCGTTTTTAAAGCATCCAGTACACGCACGGCTTGTGCGATGATTTCAGGTCCAATTCCATCGCCTGCTAAAACAGCAATTTTCATCATATTTTATTTTTAGTGGTGATCTTTATACAAACAACCAAGGCTGTTCATTACGCCGTTTTTGTTCAAATTGTTTAATTTTCTCAGCCTGTTGCAAGGTGAGGCCAATTTCATCCAACCCATTGAGCAAGCAGTGTTTACGAAAAGCATCAACTTCAAATTTAAATTCTGTGTTCTGCGGTGTGATCACCGTTTGTTTCTGAAGATCTACCGTCAAGCGATACCCATCTGTTGCTTTGACTTCTTCAAACAAACGATCCATTTGTGCTGCGTCAAGCACAACCGGCAGCAAACCTATCTTAAAGCAGTTGTTAAAAAAGATATCGGCAAAACTGGGTGCGATGATGACGCGAAAACCATAATCCTGAAGCGACCAAGGCGCGTGTTCGCGGCTCGATCCGCAACCAAAATTGGCTCGCGCCAGCAGTATCTGCGCCCCTTGATAGCGTGCTTGATTCAGCACAAACTCGGGATTCGGCTGGCGCTGCGTCACGTCCATTCCCGGTTCTCCGTGATCGAGATAACGCCATTCATCAAACAAGTTCTGACCAAAACCGGAGCGTTTGATCGATTTAAGAAATTGCTTCGGTATGATGGCATCGGTATCGACATTGGCACGATCCAATGGTGCCACCAAGCCGGTAAAAGTATGAAATTTTTCCATTGATTTGTATTAGCAGTTACTGCAACCCGTAATCTATTGATTGAATTCACGCACGTCGACAAAATGCCCGGCAATTGCAGCCGCTGCGGCCATCATAGGGCTAACCAGATGCGTTCTTCCGCCTGGGCCTTGCCGTCCTTCAAAATTCCGATTGGAAGTCGAGGCGCACCGTTCACCTGCGGTCAGCCGGTCATCGTTCATCGCCAAACACATGGAACAGCCGGGTTCACGCCACTCAAAACCAGCCGCGACAAAAACTTTATCCAATCCTTCTTGTTCGGCTTGTTTCTTGACCAATCCGGAACCTGGAACGACCAGCGCCTGTTTAATATTGGCGGCAATGTGTTTTCCTTTGACGATATGCGCCGCCGCACGCAAATCTTCAATGCGCGAATTCGTGCACGAGCCGATGAAAATTTTATCCAGTGTAATCTGCGTAATAGGCAAATTGGCTGGCAATCCCATGTAGTTCAGCGCTTGCTGCATATCGTGGCGTTTGACTTCATCATCAATCAACGCAGGATCAGGCACAGCGCCATCAATCGTTGTCACCATTTCAGGCGAAGTCCCCCACGTTACTTGCGGTTTAATCCGCTCGGCATCCAAAGTCACGGTACGATCAAAAACCGCATCCTCGTCGCTAAAGAGTGTGCGCCAATAAGCAGCTGCGCTATCCCACAGCTCGCCCTGCGGTGCAAAAGGCCGTCCTTTAATGTAATTAATCGTGGTATCGTCAACCGCGACCATCCCGGCGCGCGCACCGGCTTCAATGGCCATATTACACAGCGTCATACGGCCTTCCATCGATAACGCGCGAATCGCACTGCCGGAAAATTCAATCGCATAACCAGTACCGCCTGCGGTACCGATCTTACCGATGATGGCCAAAGCAATATCTTTGGCAGTAACGCCAAATCCCAATTTACCTTCCACGGCAATGCGCATGGCTTTGGATTTTTTCATCAACAAACACTGCGTCGCCAATACATGCTCGACTTCCGATGTACCGATACCGAACGCCAAGCAACCGAATGCACCATGCGTGCTGGTATGCGAGTCCCCGCACACAACCGTCATGCCAGGCAATGTCGCACCCTGTTCCGGACCGATGACATGGACGATGCCCTGACGCAAATCATTCATCTTGAATTCGGTAATGCCCAGCTCATCGCAATTTTGATCCAGCGTATCCACTTGTAAACGCGAAATGGGGTCATGAATGCCGTGGCTGCGATCCGTGGTCGGCACATTATGATCCGCCACGGCAAGAATGGAATTAAGACGCCAAGGTTTTCTTCCTGCCAATTTCAAGCTCTCGAATGCTTGCGGACTGGTTACTTCATGCACCAGGTGACGGTCAATATAGATCAATGCCATACTGTTCGGATCGTCCGATTCAGTATGCACCACATGTTGATTCCAAAGTTTGTCGTATAGCGTTTGCATCGGGCCGGGTAAAATTTAAAAATCGTTAACGCGCGATTATCCCATAAAGTTTACAGATTCAACAAACCTAACACGCGCTTGCATTACTGATTGAATGATTTCATTTTCCAGGCGATTAGGATTAAGCCGCCGGATGCCGCCGCCGCACTGATGAAAAAAGTAATCTCCGCACCTAGCCAATCCCAGGTATAACCGCTAAATACCGCGCCCAATGCACCGCCCACGCCATACGCCGTACTGGTATAGATCGCTTGCCCTTTCGCTTGATGCCGCCCCTGAAAGAATTGATGAACAACCATCATGGCGGCAATATGATGTGTGCCATAAGTGGCCGCATGCAGAATTTGCGCAAAAACGATAACAATTGGCCATTCGACATATTCTCCCAGCAGCACAAAACGGAGCATGGCGCAGGCGAAGCTAAAAATCAGAATGGCTTTTAAACGAAAATACCGCATCAACCAAGGCATGATGAAGAAAATACCAATCTCACAAATCACCCCGGTCGCCCATAGCCACCCGACAAATCCTTTCTCATACCCATGCTCCACCAGATAAATGGAGAAAAACGTATAGTAAGCGCCATGCGCGAACAACATCAGCAAGCTGGAAAGCAAAAACGCCATGACTTCCGGACGCAGGCAAATCTGCCGGACCGAATGCAGTCCGGCGGCATGACGCATGATTTCTTTTTCAGGGATGTGATAAGAAAAAATCACGATACCCAACTTGAGTCCCAGCACAGCCCAGAGTAACCAGACAATCTCCACATTTTCGAGCAAATAACCAATACCGACCACCGCCAAAACGAAGCCCACCGACCCCCAGGAACGGATTCGCCCATACTTGTCGGTATAATTTTCCAAATGTGAGAGCGTAATAGCTTCCATCAATGGCAGCGAAGCGCTCCAAAAGAAACTCATTAGCAGCATGACAAAAAATATCCAAGCAAAGGATTCGCCTGCAAAGAAACCGCAGAAACTCAAACAACCACTGACCGCTGCCACCTGTACAACGCGCACGCGTTTACCGGTATGATCCGCCAGCCATCCCCAAACTGCCGGTGAAAAAATCCGCGCAACCAGCAGCAATGACATCAACACACCAATCTGCAATGCATTAAACGACAGCGACTGCAAATACAAACTCCAATACGGCGAGAATGCACCAATGAAAGCAAAGTAAAAAAAATAAAAACCGGACAGGCGCCAGTAAGGAAGTGATGGCATAGCGTGCGTAAATCGATGCAGTAATTAAACTCAGGAAGCCAACTCAAAGAAAGAAAACATAAAACGCACAGAACCGGGCGCAAGCGGCGGAAATACATTCTGAGTTACCGGAATGCTTATTCTACAAGAATTCACACTGCAAATCTTTTCTCCATCCACGGCGGAATTGCACTGTTTCTCACTCTCTCCATCGTAGATAGTTGACAATCCATAAGCCCTTCGATAGTCTCCACGCACGGATTGGATTTTGTATTTTTACGCACTCGCCATGCGCTGATTAAGCTGAAGGAAACGTTGGCAAGATGCACAACCATCACTTTACGTCCCCGTTTCTCAGCCAGTCTCAGTTTTACGCGACACGAAAATACATTTTTTTCATCTCTATGAACTATAAAAATTCATCAATCTAAAAAGGAGAGCATGATGGAATTGAAAGGATCAAAAACCGAAGGAAATCTGAAAGCCGCTTTCGCCGGTGAATCTCAAGCCAATCGCCGGTATTTATACTTCGCAGCAAAAGCTGACGTGGAAGGACAAAACGATGTGGCTGCGGTTTTCCGTTCTACCGCTGAAGGCGAAACCGGTCATGCACATGGCCACCTGGAACATCTGGAAAGTTGTGGCGACCCAGCTACCGGATTGCCCTTCGGCTCTTCCCGCGACAACCTGAAAACCGCCATCGCCGGTGAAACGCACGAATATACCGATATGTATCCAGGTATGGCAAAAACCGCGCGCGACGAAGGCTTTGACGAAATCGCCGACTGGTTTGAAACATTGGCCAAAGCGGAACGCTCGCACGCCAACCGTTTCCAGCGCGCACTGGATAGTCTGGCCGATTAATTTTATCGCGCCGCGATTATTGCGCTGATTCCAAAATTTCTGCGGGGTTTTCCGGTTATCCGGCCAACCCCGCAGCCGCAAGTCTGAACTAAAACTTTGTATACGCTGATATCCCGCTATGGCTACTCGTGAAGGCAGTCTCGAAGCACCGAAACGTCATCCTATCGACTGGAAGAATCTCGATTTCTATAACGAAACCAGTTTAAATCAAGAAATGGAGCGTGTTTTCGACATTTGCCACGGCTGCCGCCGCTGCGTCAATCTTTGCACGGCATTTCCGCGTTTATTCGATCTGATTGACGAAAGCACGAGCGGGGAATTGGATAGCGTCAATAAGCAACAGCTCTGGGAAGTTGTCGATCGCTGCTATCTGTGCGACATGTGTTTCATGACCAAATGCCCCTATGTGCCGCCGCATGAATGGAACATTGACTTTCCGCATCTGATGCTGCGCGCCAAAGCAGTTAAATATAAAAACCAGGGCGCAGGTTTTCGCGACAAATTGCTGTCCAGCACGGATTTAATGGGCAAACTGGCGACGATTCCCGTGGTGGTGCAAGCCGTCAATGCCATGAATAATACACCGGCTGTGCGCAAAATCATGGATAGCACGCTGGGCATTCATGCCGACCGTAAATTGCCTGAATATACCGCGGATAAGTTTCGCGCGAACGCGAAACCAAACGATACCTTCCCCGTTAAAGACGGTGCGCGCACGCCCGGCAAAGTCGCTATTTATGCCACCTGCTATGTTAACTACAACGAACCCGGCATCGGCCACGATTTATTAAAAATACTGGAACATAATGAAATTCCAGCGCGTTTAGTGGAAAAAGAAGCCTGTTGCGGCATGCCGAAGCTGGAACTGGGTGACTTGGATGCCGTAGAAAAGCTCAAAAATGAAAATATTCCACACTTGCTGAAACTGGCGCAAGATGGCTATGCCATTCTCTCGGCCGTGCCTTCCTGCACGTTGATGTACAAACAGGAACTACCGCTGATGTTTCCGCATGATGCAGCCGTGCAAGCTGTCGCTGCCGCCATGTTTGATCCATTTGAATACTTGGCTTTGAGAAATCAGGACCATTTACTTAAGACAGATTTCAAGAAACCGCTGGGCAACGTGGCTTACCATATTCCTTGCCACCAGCGCGTGCAAAATTTCGGGAAAAAGACTCGAGATATCCTGCAACTCATTCCGGATACCACCGTCAACACCGTGGAACGCTGTTCGGGGCATGACGGTACCTGGGGTGTGAAAAGCGAGCACTTTGCCGATTCGATGAAAATTGGCCGTCCGGTTTTCAAACAAATGGCCGCTTCGAATCCGGATTACATCAGCTCGGATTGCGCGATTGCCGCGCGCCATATTGAACAAGGCATCGGTGAAAGCAAAGCACAGAAATTGCATCCGCTCACGTTACTTCGTCTGGCTTATGATCCTGACAGCACTCATAAACCAGCGATCAGCGACGACCAATCTATTACCCCAACCCCTGCGCAGGTGAAAAACAAATGACGACCGCAATCACTCGCGAGAACCTCTTGACGCTGGAAGCTTATGCCAAAATCCGCAAAGACTTCCGCGTACAAGTGATGGCGCACAAGAAAACACGTAAAGTCCCTCTGGGGGAAAATATCATGCTGATTTTTGAAGATGCTTTGACCATTCGCTATCAAATCCAAGAGATGCTGCATGTCGAGCGTATTTTCCAAGAAACGGAAATCGTGCATGAACTTGAAACGTATACCCCGTTGATTCCGGACGGTCAAAATTGGAAAGCGACGATGATGATAGAATATCCCGATCCTGCTGTACGTGCTGAAAAACTGGCAACCTTGGTCGGCGTCGAAGACAAGGTCTGGGTAAAGATTGCCGGACATGCACCGGTTTTCGCCATCGCGGATGAAGATCTGGAACGGGAAAACAGCGAAAAGACATCATCCGTGCATTTTTTGCGTTTTGAACTGACCCCGGAAATGATTCAAGCACTTCAGCAAGGTGCAGCAATAAGCATGGGTGTCGATCATCCAGCTTATCAAGCCACAGTCGATGCCGTTGCTGCCGATGTTCGCGCTTCGTTGCTCACTGATTTAACCATCGCATGAAACGAACGCTTATTCCATTGATTGGTGTTTTGTTTTTGCTTGCCTGCGCCAAGCCGTCGTTCAAGGATGAATTTGAAAGTGACAAGCCTTGGGTTGAGCAAATAACACAGCTTCCTGCTTATCCGGAGACAAAGGATCTGCTGGCTTTTGATGCCGGTGCAGTAACCAGCAATCAATATTTGGTTGACACCACTTCCATCAAAATCGGTCAAGACGAGGTTATCCGCTTCACGTTGGTAGTTAAATCGTCGGCGGGCGCCATGAATGTCAGCTACGAAGGCATCCGCTGCGCCACCTCGGAAAGAAAACTCTATGCGCTCGGGCGCGATGATAAAACCTGGACCAAACCCCGTGTGTCGGAGTGGCAAAAACTGGATTATGTCCGTCAATTTTATGCACAACGCGAACTCTCCAAAAATATCTTCTGTCCGCATCAACAAATTGTCAGCACAACCGAAGATGCCATTCAAGCACTGAAAGCAGGCATGCATCGAAGCATTTTCCGCTGATAGAAAATAAATTTTAGCTGCCAGAATTTAGTATTTCCTCCTGGGCACTGTTGTCCTTCCTTCGTTCATCAACTCATATCCATTAGAAATCAGAAATTTATTTCCCCCTATTGTTTTTAGGGGAATTAAAGCTCACACTCTGCGTGGGGATATGTCATATATCACCCCTCCTCTGGATCTCGTCGAGGATTAACCCGAGAAATCACTAGAATAAGGAAGAATCACATGAAAAAAAGCTTTAGCTTGATATTGCCGTGCGCAATAAGTCTGTTTCTCCTCAGTTTCAGTAGTTGGGTCAGCGCAGAAACCGCGCCAGCCTTGAGTGAAGCGCGCACAGTCGCGCAATATAATTACATCATCCATATTCTTGCCATGCTGCTGATCGGTTTCGGCTTTTTAATGGTTTTTGTACGCCGCTATGGATTTGGTGCAGTAACAGGCACATATTTGGTTGTCGCCGTTGGCTTGCCTTTATATATATTATTCCGCGCCAATGGTATTTTCGGCCATCAACTTTCACCACATTCGCTCGATGCGCTCCTGTATGCGGAGTTATCGGTTGCCACCGCATTGATTGCAATGGGCGCGGTGCTGGGACGTTTGCGCGTTTTTCAATACGCCTTGCTGGCTTTATTGGTGGTCCCACTCTATTTAATCAACGAATGGCTGGTGCTTGACGATGCCATCGGCTACACCACCGGCTTTCAGGATTCCGCCGGCTCGATCGTGATCCATGCATTCGGCGCCTATTTCGGATTGAGTATGTCGCTGGTAATGACCACGGCCTATCAGCGCAGCCAGCCGATTGAATCGGATCACACATCGGATCGCTTCGCGATGCTGGGTTCCATGGTGCTTTGGTTGTTCTGGCCGAGTTTTGCCACCGCGTTAGTGCCGCTGGAAAACATGCCGCAAACCGTAGCCAATACATTGCTGGCACTGTGTGGTGCAACCATTGCCACCTATTTCCTCAGTAGCAAACTGCACGGCGGTAAAACATCCATGGTGGACATGGCGAATGCCGCGCTGGCGGGTGGTGTTGCCATCGGCTCGGTGTGTAATATCGTCTCGCCTACTGGAGCCTTCGGCATCGGTTTGCTGGCCGGTATCGTCTCCGTTCTAGGCTATGTTTTTCTGCAACCCAAGCTCGAATCCCGCTTTAAACTGGTCGATACCTGCGGTGTGCACAACCTGCACGGCATGCCAGGGTTACTGGGCGGATTGAGTGCTTTCCTGGTCGTGCCGGATGTCGCCATTGCACAATTCAATGGTATCGTCATCACACTGGTCATCGCAATTACTGGCGGATTACTTGCCGGTGCAATCATTAAAGCAACCGGAACCACGCGCGAACCGTACGAAGATAGTGTCGAATTCACCCATCTGGCCGGACCCGAAACGGAGAATTTACCCGAGCTGCTGGAAACCCGGGTAGAAGCTTTGGAGAGCCATGCTTTGGCCGCTAAGCCGCAAATTCCAGCCGAATCATCCGAAACCAAAATACTGGTTGCAAGATTGGAGTCCCGGCTGCAGATTCTAGAAAGCAAAATCGCCGCAACACACACTTTAAATCCTGAAGAAAAGACATAGCACAGTACTTAATTTCTTAGTATCAAACTCCCCGCTGTAAACGGCGGGGAGTCTAGTTTAGTAACAGTAATGTCCTAAATTCCGGTATCGCGATTCTCAACCGTGGCTGCATTCGGTTAATGGGATTAAAAAACCATAGTCCCGGGATAATACGCCTTCCCCCATTTGACTAAAGCTTCTAGCACCGGCCGCAGATCTTCCCCTTTTTGTGTTAACGCGTACTCATACCGCACCGGCTTCTGCTGATACGCATGCTGCACAATAATTCCGGCAGTATCCAATTTCTTTAACCGGTCAGCGAGTATATTGGTGGCGATTTGTTCCGGCGACGCAAGAAATTCTTGATAGCGCTTTTTCCCTGACAGCAGATCCCGGACAATCAGCAGCGTCCATTTATCTCCCAGAATATCAAGCGCGCAAGCAACCGGGCAGCATGATCGCTCAAAGCTTGTTTTATTTAAATCATCCGGCATCAATCACCGCACTCCATCGCGAAAACTATCAATAGCGATAATGTACTGCACTCACTTGCAATTAACAAGTTTATAGAGTAGAGTAACTTGCAACATGCAAGTAATAAACAAATACTATGAGGATGATCAATATGTTAAAACTGCATCAATTTGAACGAACCTGGGGCATTCCGAATTTGAGCCCTTTTTGCTGCAAGATTGAAACTTACTTGCGCATGGCCGGTATCGCGTATGAAATCAAACCCGCATTACCGCTACGTGCGCCGAAAGGGAAATTGCCTTATATCAGCGACAATGGCAAAACGCTCGGCGACTCGCGTTTCATCATCGAATATCTGAAATCAACTTATTACGATCTGGATAGCGGATTAGCCCCAGAGGAATTAGCCATATCGACCGCTTTGCAGCGCTTGCTGGAAGAGCATTTATTTTGGGTTGCGCTGTATTCCCGCTGGCAATTTACCGACGAAAATTGGCAAGTGAACAAGCAAGCCATCTTCGGCGCATTACCGCCCATCGTCCGGGATATTGCCGCAAGTCACACTCGCAAAAAAATTCAGCAGCAGATTCATGGGCATGGCACGGGGAGACATCAAACGGAAGAAATTTTCGCATTGGGCAAACAGGATATTGACGCATTGGCGGCATATCTCGGCCACAAACCGTATTTCTTTGGCGGCCGGCCAACAACATTGGATGCATCGGCTTTTGGGCTACTGATCAATATTAGCGGTTGTCCCATCGAATCTCCGCTTAAAGAGCATGCATTAACCAAAGAAAATCTTGTGGCCTATATCGAGCGGATTTCGCACAGCTTTTATCCGGATCTACAGCATCCATAAAACAAAAAACAGCTGAATGCGAGCAGATTTGACTGATTGCACTAGTACAAAACGCAGATTATCCAGTAGTAAAACAGGAGCGATAGACTATGGAATCACCCCGAACCAGTAGGTTATAGTTGGCAAATCAGTGAATTATATGATTTCACTGTGCAATTTCGATTGAATAGTCAAAGTTCAATCTGACAGTAAGAAACGACGCTACGAATGTTATTCGAAAATTTTAATGACTTGTCTCGAAACTGGCTAGCTTACTACTGATTGGAAAGAGATTTGGCTGCTTATACACACAAAAATGGAGACTATTATGACGAAAAATCTTTCACCTTCTCATTTCATTGCTGTTGCAGCTATCACTTTGACCGGATTGGCACCGTTGCAATCAACCCATGCGGCATCCGTGCTCTATCAAGATTTGACTCCGACCGGCATTCTTTCCAGTCCAAGCAGTATTACGCGTAGCTTTGTGTCGGGCAGTGGTGCGGGCAATATTTCTTTCGAGATTCAAGGCTACTTGAGTTTGGATGGCTCAAATTGCTGTACCGATACGTTCAGCTTATATAACGATAGCGACCTGCTGTTTCAAGGTACGTTCAATCTCGGCGGCGGTGGCACGGATATCGTATTCGCCAATCCGAATGGAGCAACCTACTCGGCGGTCAATTTTGGCTTCTTCAATGGCGGCTTATTGAATGTATCCATTCCAGTCACTTTCACTGCCGGAAACCACGTGCTGACATTCGATTATGCCGGAGGCGCACAAGGTCTTGGCGATGAAGGCTGGGGATTAAACAACATTACTGTTGAAGGCGTTTCAGCCGTACCCGAACCCGAAACCTATGCCATGTTGCTGGCTGGACTGGGTATGATCGGTTTTATGTCACGCCGCCGCAAAAATGATTCAGTTTAATGATTGCAACTAAAATACTCGCAGCAATTAGTTCAAACGGGAGCCTCGGCTCCCGTTTTTTATTTCAGGCTCCGTAACATTCAAAGTCCTCAATAACAGCATGAGCAGTCAGTTTCCAAGTTATTTTCTCTGACATTGTCACGCAAAAAACGTTAAAACTAACCCGCAACGGCACCCTATTTACCAATTGTTCGACAGGGCAATGACCAGCGATTCTTTAAAAAATTAGTTCTATTTTGTGGAAATAATTCCCACAATCTATTTACGCGGAAAATTTTCCCACGTATAATGTTTCTCGTGTGGGAAATTATCACACACAAAAACTCGACTCAATGAGTGAGAAACAAAACTTCATGAAACTTACTTAAGGAAGATTAACAATGAAAACAAAAATGTTAAAAATTTCAACACTATTAGGTGCAACTGCAATATTTTTTGCAACGTCACTCGCTGCGGCTGATGCAAACGCTGCGGGCATTCGCATCAAATGCGAGAAAAAATCAAACCGCTCTTCGATTTCGGTGGATGGACGAAACCTGACACCGGGCAGTTACTCGGCAGTGGTCAAATCGGGTGACAATAAAGCCGTCGCTGATCTTAAATCGAGTACGGGCGACGAAGTTGAGTTTGATTTCGATAGCGATAAGGGTGATATCGCAGCGGGTGCTGTCGCGATCAGCCCTATTTTCATCCAAGGTGGAAAAGTAACCGGTCAAATCAAAGATGCTGATGGATTCATCGTCATCGAAGGCACAAGCTCCTGCCGTGTGCGCTAAAAATAAACTAAGTAATCAAAATTACTGGCAATGATCAAAACAGTTCCGTGCTACTTTTTCCCTCCGGTAGCTTCGGAGCTGCCCGTCACCTGTTTTCGCAGATTATGCTTGCACACTTTCCCATAACTTCTGCAAGCGTTTAACGGACACCGGAAACGGCGTTTTCAATTCCTGCGCAAACAGCGAAATACGTAATTCCTCAATCTGCCAGCGGAATTCATCGAGCCGGTGATCCTGCAATCCGGCTTTCCGGTGCTTTTCCTGCTGTTGCAAGCATTGCTTCCAGAATGGCGCGATTTCGGCGCTGTTGCGCTCATCGCGCTCGGGATTAGCCGGTAATTTCTCCAGGCGCAGCGCCATTCCTTTCAAATAACGCGGAAATTGCTGCAAGCGCTGCCACGCGGTTTTACTGAGAAAGCCGGGGTAAATCAGCATTTCAAGCTGTTCATCCAATTCGGATTTGATCCGGGCGTTTCGCGTCGATGCTAATCGTCCGAGCACGATCTGATAGTCACCGCCAATTTGTTGCAGCAACCGGGTAAGCGCTGTGGTGACCTCCGGCAGACGGCCTTTTGCTCGTTGACAGTGGGCGGTAAATTCGGCTTCCGTGCGCGGTAGCGGATCGTCATTGAGTAAAGCGCGATCGATGATGGCATCGAGCATATCCTGCTTTAATTCGCCCGGATTGATCCGCGTAGCCAATTGCATGCTTGCTTGTTTTAATCCTGAGAGGTTTTTTTCCAGCTGTTTAAGCTGATCTTTGAGCGCCAAACACAGCAATCTTCTGACGCCCGAACGCATCGCGCTGTCCGCCGCCTGTTGCGTATCGAATAGCCGGATCGCGGCGCTTTCCGTTTGATCGGTCAACGCCGGATAACCGGTCAATGATTGTCCATTTCTTTTAAATGGCACTTCTACAGGCAAATCGCCGAAATCCCATTGCGTGATAGCATCGCGTTCGATGCCGATGGCATCGCTTCCGGCATCGCGTTTCACAAAAGTCATTTGCGCGGCCTTACCCAATTGCGATTGTAAATCGGCGAGACTACGGCTCATTGCCAATTCTTGCCCGGCATCATCCAGCACCCGGATATTCATCAGCAAATGCGCCGGTATCTCATGGGCTTGCCAGGTTTCTGCCGGAACCGTTAGCGTGGTTTTCTTTTGAATGAATTTTTCTAACGCTTCCTGCAAGGAAACGTGCTGCCAAGTATGGGCTTGACTATCCAGGAATCCGGTCACCGAATCCGGCAATGGCACCAGAATGCGGCGGATTTGCTTCGGCAGTGCTTTCAAATACCAGGTGATTTTTTCCCGGATCAGACCGGGAACCAGGTAATCCAATTGCTTTGCATCCAAGCGATTCAACAGCGGCAGTGGCACGGAAACGGTCACACCGTCGAGCACATGGCCGGGATCAAAGCGGTAAGTGAGCGGCACAATACTGCCATCCGCGAGCAGAAAATTTTCCGGAAATTGCACTTCGGTGATGTGATCGGCTTGATGACGCATCAACAACTCGCGCTGCAAATACAATAAGTGTGGTTCTTGCTGTTCAGCCAGCTTGCGCCATTTCTCAAATCCTGCGCCATTGGTGATGTTTTGCGGAACGATGGCATCGTAAAAAGCAAAAATCGCGTGTTCATCCACCAACACATCCTGCCGCCGCGCTTTATGCTCCAGCTCTTCGATCTCATGAATCAACGCTTGGTTGTGAACAAAGAATGGCGCTTGCGTCACATACTCCCCTGCCACCAGCGCCGCTCGGATAAAAATCTCGCGCGATTCCTTGGGATTGATCGAACTATAATGAACCGGCCGTTTCGCAACGACGATCAAACCGTACAACGTGACGCGCTCATAAGCCATCACCTGCGCCTGTTTCTTTTCCCAATGCGGGTCGAAATAATGCCGTTTGCATAAATTTCCGGCGATCCGCTCCAGCCACTGCGGCTCGATTCTGGCTGCGCATCGGGCGTAGAGTTTGCTGGTTTCCACCAATTCCGCCGCCACCACCCATTTGGCTTTGCCTTTTTTCAGCACCGAACCGGGAAAAATCGCAAACTTGATGCCCCGCGCGCCGAGATATTCCCCTTCATTCTCGGCTTTAAAGCCGATGTTACCGAGCAAACCGGGCAGCAGCGCGCGGTGAATCTCGTCGTACCCCGCCGGAATTTCATTCGGTTTGAAACCCAGTTCGGTCATCAGCACGTGCAATTGCCCATGAATCTCGCGCCATTCACGCAACCGCCGGTACGACAGAAAATGCTCGCGGCATTGCGTCATCAGCTTCTTGCCGGATTTTTTGTGCTTCAGCAGATCGTCAAAGAAATCCCACAGTTTCAAATACATCAGAAAATCCGAGCGTTCGTCCTGAAAGCGCCGGTGCGCCAGATCGGCAGCAGCCTGGTGCTCAAACGGCCGGTCGCGCGGATCCTGCACGCTCAATGCCGATGCGATGATCAGGATTTCGTGCAGGCAGTTTTCCTGTTTCGCCGCCAAAATCATGCGGGCGATGCGCGGATCGATCGGAAATTTCGCCAGCCGCCAGCCGATTTCGGTCAACTGCCGGTTGTCGTCGACCGCGCCCAGTTCCGCCAACAGCTGATAACCGTCGGCGATCATCCGGGGCGACGGCGGCTCCAGAAACGGAAAATCTTCCACATCGCCGATTTTCAGCGACTTCATGCGCAAAATTACCGCCGCCAGGGAAGAGCGCAAAATTTCCGGGTCGGTAAACTCCGGCCTGCCCTGAAAATCCTGTTCGGAATACAAGCGGATACACACGCCGTCCGCCACCCGGCCGCAGCGCCCCGCCCGCTGATTCGCCGACGCGCGCGAGATTTTTTCCACCAACAATTGCTCGACCTTGTTGCGATAACTGTAGCGGTTGATCCGCGCCAGGCCGGTATCGATCACATAATGAATCCCCGGCACAGTCAACGACGTTTCCGCCACGTTAGTCGCCAGCACGATACGGCGCGCGCCGTCCGGTTGAAATACCCGTTCCTGCTCGGCGACCGACAAACGGGCAAACAGCGGCAAGATTTCGATACTCGAATGAAAACGGTGAAACGAATGCTTGCGCAAGGTTTCGGCGGTTTCGCGAATCTCGCGCTCGCCCGGTAAAAACACCAGAATATCGCCCGAACCCAGCGCCATCAACTCATCGGTCGCATGAATGATGGCTCGCTGCACATCGCCATCGCCATCGCTATCGTCGTCCTCATCGGCCAGCGGCGAACGGTAGTGGATCTCCACCGGATACAACCGCCCGCTGACCTCGATCACCGGCGCAGCACTGAAATGCCGGGAAAAGCGCTGCGCATCAATGGTTGCCGACGTCACGATCACTTTTAAATCCGGCCGCTTGGGTAGCAATTGCTTGAGGTAGCCGAGCAGAAAATCAATATTTAAACTGCGCTCGTGCGCCTCGTCTATGATCAACGTATCGTAAGCCTGCAACAGCGGATCGCCTTGCGTCTCGGCCAGCAAAATGCCATCCGTCATCAGTTTGATATAACTATCCGCGCCAATCTTGTCGGCGAACCGCACCTTGTAACCGACCGCCTGCCCCAGAGGACTGTTCAACTCCGCCGCAATCCGCCCCGCCACCGTCCGCGCCGCAATCCGGCGAGGCTGCGTATGGCCGATCAAGCCATGCACCCCGCGTTTGAGTTCCAGACAGATTTTAGGGATTTGCGTAGTTTTACCGGAACCGGTTTCCCCGCAAATGATCACGACTTGATGGCTTTCAATCGCTTGTTTGATTTCTTCGCGGCGGACGTTGACGGGTAGATCTTCCGCATAGGTTGGGCGCGGAAGATGGGCGAGACGTCTCGTGATGACTTCGGGGGAGAGTTTTTTCATAGAAATATTGGGAATCAGATCAATGTGATTAATTTTTATAAATGATCTGGAAGCCTGACAATAAATTTATAACGTAAATTTAGCAGGAAGTCTTTTATGTTGATACGCAAAACTTGATGTTTTAATTTATACCTTAAAACTGGAAACATACGAAACATGATGTTGATTGACCAAGTGAGATAATTACCGCTTCACCTCAATCACATCCATCTCAACTGAATGTCGCTTGCCATGAAAAATATTATCGTGTTTAATCCATGCGATATCAGTTTTTTCAGCGCTTAAACTATAGTGCCTAATTGATTAATTCACATTAAAATACATAATGATAACCCAACATAACTACAATTATACGACATCATCCGCAGGATTATTGGACGAAATGTCTTATATATTGCGTTAGGTTTAAGATGGCGATGATCGCGTTTCCTTCCGTCCAGTCACTGCTAATTCAAATGCAGTTCCGAGGGCAGCCCTTGTCAACTGGCACGGCGTTTGTGGCCTTAAGTTCGAAAAGAACACCTTATTTGCTCACGAACCGACACAACGTCACAGGCAGGAATCAAGAGACTGATCAGCCTCTATCTAAGACAGGCGGCATACCCGACTCCATTGTGATCGTACATAACAAGAAGAACACCCTCGGGCAATGGGTTCCACGCACAGAAACGCTCTACGACATGGACGGCAAATCTCGCTGGAAGGAACACCCCGTTCTTGGCGCAAAGGCGGATTTCGTGGCTCTACCGATATCCGCGCTCGAAGATGTTGCGCTCTATCCATACGACGACCCTGGCAACCCCGGAGTAGAAATGTCAATCGGGCCTGCTGAAACCGTAAGTGTAATTGGCTTTCCATTCGGTATTACAGCTGGGGGTGCATTCGCAGTCTGGGCTACTGGTTTCATTGCGTCAGAGCCAGACATAGACTTTGACGGTCTCCCTGTCCAGCTCATTGACTGCCGCAGTCGGCAAGGACAGTCAGGTTCTCCGGTACTTGCTTATCGTGCAGGAGGCTCCTACGCGCTACCAAGTGGTGGCAGTGTGATGACAACACAACCTGTTCAACGCCTTCTTGGTATCTATAGTGGTCGCATCAATGCCGAGTCCGACTTAGGCATTGTTTGGAAAATATCAGCAATCAAAGAGCTCATGGACACAGTGTGAAACCAAACTCTACGTTATACAACACAACATCACGAGTCACATTAAATGCCACTATCCGAATTTGAACGCGGAAGAATCGAAAAGCTCTTTGGCGAATATTGCCAGAGTAAGGTTCCACCCCATGTTCGAAATCAGATCCGAATCGAATACAAAATTAGAGGAAGTGAAGTAAAACTGTTTGAGTGCCATCCGCGCTATGACGACCCTTCAATCTGGACCGAAATGCCAGTCGCTCGGTTCAAGAAAGACGAGAAGAAAAATACATGGTTTTTATATTGCGCAGACCGTAATAGCAAATGGCATCTTTTCGAGCCCAATGCCGAAAACAAAGACATTGGAAAGCTGCTGACCGAAGTCGAACGTGACACCACAGGAATATTCTGGGGTTGAAGTGCCGTAGAACCCATAAGATCGCAGCCTACAAAACAGGTGTATACAGACACAGTGAGAAATCGGTGAATGCTACCAAATGCACCCAACAGCAAACGAAGTGATTCTCCTGGAGCATAAGAGCGTTTTACTTTAGCTCTGACACTATTTTTCTTACACAAAAGAATTCATCAAATTAATTGATAGAAATTTGTAAAGTTTATGTGAATAATTTGTGAATATATTGTGAACTTTTAGCCAAGTTTCGGCTCCGAATAAATTCAGAAGCTTTATTATTAATTTTTTTGGAGTGCTAAAAATGAGTAAGAATGATATCAGTCATAACACAACGGTTGCCCTTAGTTTGGCTTTGATATGTGTTTTAGCTTCAGTCAGTCTGGTTGTATTTGAAGGAATGAATACCGGGATACTGCTTTTTACGGGGTATCTGGTAATAGCTGCGGTTAGCAGTGCTTTTAAAGATAAAAAATACTATTCGCGTAGAGCTTGGGGTTGAGTTATATCAACTAAGATTCGACCAATATTATTTTTTAATATTGGTCTTTTTTTATTCATGAGCTTTAAAGTTAGTTTTTATTTTCCAGAACGTCTTCTTTAAGTGACTCAGCTTCTTTCTGCATGACATTTTGAAATAACTCAGAACCGATCAACCGGTCCAGCCACGCAATCAGATGATGATAGCGGGAGGCATAAAACCAATCCGGATTGACATTGGAAAACTGCCGGATGAAAGGGAAGATGGCCATATCTGCTAATGTGTAGCGACCGCCTAAAAGATAACCATCTTTGTTCAGACGTGTATTCAGTTCCACTAGAAACGGCTCGGCTTGCTCCCGGTAATAAGCTTCGGAATGTTCCGGAAAGCGCACGGCGTATTTATATAGGTCGAGCGCTGGTTTAAACGTTTCGTCATTTTGCTTGATCAGTGCTGCGATTTCAGCCGCAACTGCCTGATCGTCATCCAGCCAGTGCTCGGGATCATGGATCGACAGCGCCCACCGCATGATATCCAGGCTTTGTTCAAGCACACTGCCGTCGGCGAATTTTAGAACCGGTACGGTGCCTTTGGGTGAGCATTCCAGCATTTCTTTGGGTTTGGCGCGCAGACTAACTTCCTGCTGATCGACTTCAACGCCGCTGACTGTGATCGCCAGCCGGGCACGAATGGCAAAGGGACAACGGCGGAATGTGAACAATAGCGGTTTCATTTATTGATCGCCAGCATTCGATACATCTTTGAGCGAATAGCTGGTGCTACGCCCGCCACCGGCATCTTTCAGTAGAATGCCACGCTCGACCAGATCCAAAATATCTCGTAGCGCCGTGTCCTGCGAGCATTTGGTAAGTTTCGCCCATTTTGACGATGTCAGCTTACCTTCAAACCCATCCAACACTTTATTCAGCATAATGCGCTGACGATCATTAAGCGATACATTCTTATGCGTCTGTAAAAACCGTGCTTTATAGAGCACATCACCCAGCGTTTCTTCCGTATTGCTGATCGCACGATCAAGGCAATTTAGAAACCACCCCAGCCAAGGCGTGATATCGAGATCTTTTTTTTGGGTTTTTTCTAGCATATTGTAATAAGTTTTCCGCTCTTGCCGAATTTGTGCCGACAAGCTGTAAAAGCGCTGCGGACTTTGTTCGGATTGCGCTAATGCCATATCGGCAATTGCACGCGCCATGCGTCCGTTGCCATCCTCGAATGGATGAAGCGTGACAAACCACAAATGGGCAATACCAGCCTTGAGGACAGCATCGGTATCATTTTTATCATTAAACCATGTCAGAAAAAGATTGATTTCCTGCTCGAGGCGTTCGGCCGCAGGTGCTTCAAAATGTACACGCTCTTTCCCAAGCGCGCCGGATACCACCTGCATCGGCCCATTTGCATCATCACGCCATTGCCCGGTTCTGATTTTATGCATACCGCTAAAACCAGCGGGAAATAGTGCCGCGTGCCATCCAAACAAGCGATCCACGCTCAATGGCTGTGCATAATTTTGCGTGGCATCGAGCATCATATCGACAATGCCGTCAACATGACGGTCGGCGGGCGCTAACGCGCCAATATCCAATCCCAGCCGCAAGGCAATCGAGGAACGAACCTGATCACGGTTCAGGATTGCACCTTCAATCTCGGAAGATTTCAACACATCGAGCGTCAAGTTTTGCAACGTGGCTTGCGCTGTTAAAGGAAATCCCATAGCTTCCATCCGGCCAATTAACCGCCCCTGCCGGTGGCGTACAGAGGCCAGCAGCCCAGACAATTTTGCATGATCCCAGCTGAAACCAGGCCAATCGGGTAATTCATGAATATAACGATTCATTCTACGCACCTCATGCGGAGATTATGCGCTATATTCTCCGCATCCGGCAACTGCACAACACGCATCTACCTTCCAGTGGACTATGCGTCGAATTAAACTGCTGAACGCTTCAAATCCCGGCTCTTTTTGATTAAATCGTAAGCCGTCTGTACTTCCTTGGCTTGCTCGGTCGCGACGGCGATCATTTCCTCCGGCACGCCTTGCCCCATCAGTTTATCTGGGTGGTATTGACTCATCAATTTGCGGTAAGCGTGCTTGATTTCCTGATCCGTGCTGTCTTTGCTGACACCCAATGCCTTATACGCATCTTCCAGCGCATTGGCCGAGGTGCTTTGCCCTCCGGCAAAGTGCGCTTGATTGATGATCATGCCGAGCAGCTGATCGAAAGCGGCTTGGTGGTAGCCCAAACGTCCGGCAATGGCTCGCAACAGTTCTTCTTCGGCGGAATTCAGATGCCCATCGGATAATCCCATGATGATGAGATAAACCAGCAGCATTTGCCGTAAGTTGGGAGAATAACCGCATGTTTTCAGGAATTCATCGAGCTGCGGTTGAATATCGTAATCGGATGAAGCACCTTGCTTGAACAGCGTAATGGCTTTCAGGCGGTGATCGCGCGTCATGCGCAGTTTCTGCATGAATTGCTCGACATGCGATATTTCCGTTTCGGATACCCGGCCGTCCGCTTTGGCCAGCTTGCCCATCAGAATGAAAACAGTCTCCAGGAAAACCGACTGACGCCGCGCGGCGTTGAATGGATTCATTCCGCCCGGGCCAAAGGCTCTGAACCGGTCGATAAAGCTCCCAATGAAATAACCCAGGAAAATGCCCCAGAAACCAAGAAGGAAAAAACCCGCTAAAGCGCCTAGTAATCTAAACAATGAAATTCCAGATAATTCGATAACAAAAGGCAATCATAGTAAATTGCCGGTTGATAAAATGACTTGAAATCTTGAATGCCCAGTCAAAGTCTAATTTCTTAGAGCGATCAGGATTTATTCGTCCATTGCTCAGGCGTTAGCGTTTTCATCGACAACGCGTGAATATCCTGTTTCATTTTTTCGCCCAGCGATTTGTAGACCAGCTGATGCTGCTGAACTATATTTTTACCGCTAAATTCCGCGCTGACAATCAGCGCATGGAAATGGCGTCCGTCGTCGCCTTCCACTTGCACGTGCTGACAAGGCAGTGCCGATTCAATAAAGGTTTTTACATTTTCTGCAGTTAGCATTTATATTCTCCTTCACG
The DNA here is from genome assembly GCF_033063335.1 of Nitrosomonas sp. Is24. Lineage (NCBI taxonomy): Bacteria > Pseudomonadati > Pseudomonadota > Betaproteobacteria > Nitrosomonadales > Nitrosomonadaceae > Nitrosomonas > Nitrosomonas sp. Is24. Next base: position 1,651,097 of record NZ_JAWJZG010000001.1, read on the forward strand.
CATGATAAACATGCAAAATCAAACAATCGTTATTTTTAGTGCCGCAATTTATATCCGGTTTTGAGCATGCGAATCGTCAGCATGGATATGGCCACCAAGCATATTGCCACAATCGAGAGACTAATATAAGGCGAAATATCCGATACGCCGAAGAAGCCGTAGCGGAATCCATCGATCATGTAAAAAAACGGGTTCAGATGAGAAAAATACTGCCATCCGGCCGGTAGCGAATGAATGGTATAAAACACGCCGGATAAGAAAGTCAGCGGCAAAATGATGAAATTCTGGAAAGCCGCCAATTGATCGAATTTGTCCGCCCAGATACCTGCTATCAACCCCAACGCACTCAGTATCGCGCTGCCGAGCACGACAAAAAGGATCGACCAGACCGGTTGCGCGAGTGGAATATCGAAGAAAAACAGCGTGACCCAATAAACCCCAAGTCCGACCAACAACCCGCGCACGATGGAAGCGATAATGTACGCAAAGAATATGGCGTGGTACGACAATGGCGAGAGCAGGATAAATACGATATTGCCGCTGATTTTGGATTGAATCATGCTGGACGATGCATTGGCGAAGGCATTCTGAATGACCGCCATCATCACCAGTCCGGGAATCAGAAAAGCGGTGTACGCGACACCGGGATAAGCTTCGACGTGTGCTTCCAGTACATGAAAGAAAATCAGTAAATATAGCAATGTGGAAACCATCGGCGCGACAATCGTCTGAAAACCGACTTTCCAGAAACGCAGCAATTCTTTGTAGAGCAGTGTCAAAAATCCGGTCATGTCACTTCATTCCCGCTGTTTCTCATCATGCTGACGAACACATCTTCCAGATCCGGTTGCTGCAAGTGCATTTCCAGTATCTCGATTTGCGCGGATCGCAAAGCCGACAGTATCGATTCCACTTGCGCGTAGGTGTCGATCCGCAATTCAACCATTCCGCCGCTATGACTGATTTGTAATGGGTGCAGTGCGGCAGGCAAAGTATCGGGCAGCAATCTTAGCCGTACCGATTTTCCGGCAGGCAGCTTTCCGATCATATTCTGCGTGCTATCCAGCGCGACAATTTTTCCCTCTTTCAGCATCGCGACCCGGTTACACAGCGTTTCCGCTTCATCCAGGTAATGTGTCGTCAGCACAATGGTGTGTCCATTCTGATTGAGCTGGCGGATAAAATCCCACAATGATTGACGCAATTCCACGTCCACGCCGGCCGTCGGTTCATCGAGAATAATGACCGGCGGTTTATGCACCAGCGCTTGCGCAACCAGAACACGGCGTTTCATGCCGCCCGACAACGCACGCATGTTGGCATTGGCTTTGCCGGTCAAATCCAGGCGGTCAATAATTTCATCCACCCAGTCGCCATTGTGTTTAATACCGTAATAACCGGATTGAATCAGCAACACCTCGCGCACGGTGAAGAAAGGATCAAAAACCAATTCTTGCGGCACTACGCCTAAACTCTGCCGCGCTTGCCGGTATTGTGTGATGACATTATGTCCCATCACGCTGACCGAGCCGCTATCGGCCAGTGTCAAACCGGCGATGATGCTGATCAGCGTGGTTTTACCGGCGCCATTCGGACCCAGCAGCGCAAAAAACTCTCCCGCGCGAATCTCAAGATCGATACCGGACAGTGCGCACACATTGCCGAAGCGTTTGGAGACGTGCTTAACTTCAATAGCAGATTGCATCGGATGAAGAAATCAGAAGGAGAGCAATTCGGAACTTCAGGAATGGCAAAACAGCATCCGGTCAGGAAGCGTTTTGCACGGGAATTGGATTGGCCGCGAGCGGAATTAACTCCGCAACTCCATATAATTGAATCAGGCTTTTAAGACTCTCGGGCATATTGATAAATTGCAGTGCATGGCTGTTTTTACGTGTCGCGCGTTGCCATTCCAGCAATACACTGACGATCGTTGAGTCCACTTCGGTCACTTGATTGAGATCAATCGTCAGCGGTTGATCATCGAACAACGCAATACCGCTTTTCGTCAGCATCACCGCATGATCGATCGTGACAGCACCCTGCACGATCACGGTGTTGCCCTCACGAGAAATTATCGGAATCGAAGAGTTCAATTGATTTCCCGCCGTTATTACTTTTTACCTTCCAGGGATTTGTTTTTATCCGTTAAGACTTTCAGCAATCCCTCGACACCGCCTTTACGCACCTGGCTGTTAAAACTTCCGCGGTAATTGGTTACCAGACTGACACCGGCGACTGTCACATCATAGACTTTCCATCCATCCGGCTTTTTCTCCATGCTATAGTCAATCGGCAATGGTTCTTTTCCATTCCCTTGAATGACTACAGTCCGGACTGTTGTTTCCGTTTGATCGCCCAATTGCTTGACCGGATTGACTTTAATCGTTTCATTGCTATGACTGTTCAAGGCATTGGAATAGGTACGCACTAACAATGTGCGGAATTCATTCACCAGTTTTTGTTGTTGTTCCGGCGCTGCTGTTGACCAGTGTTGTCCCATCGCGAGCTGGGTCATACGGGTAAAATTGAAGTGCGGCAGTATTTTGGTCTCGATCAGATCGAGCATTTTTTCTTTATTGCCATTTTTTAATTCCTCGTCTTTCTGAATAATTTCCATCACTTCCTTGACCGTTTTGTCGACCAGCCGGTCAGGCGCCAGTTCAACCGACCATGCCGGGAACGCCAGTAAACTCGAAAGTGTTAATATCATTATTCCAAGAAATCTCTTCATCATGCCCTCACCAAAATTTTTAGTCATAGTTACAATACTAAACCAACAACCGCAGAATTAACAAATATCCATTCAGATCACAAAGAATCGTCTTCGGTCGCTTTATTGAATAAAAAACGTCCGATCAATTCTTCCAGTACCATGGCTGAATTGGTTTTCATGATTTTATCGCCATCTTTCAACATGGCCTCGTCCCCGCCTGCAGCCAATCCAATGTACTGCTCACCCAGCAAACCCGACGTCAAAATACTGGCAAAGGTATCCTTAGGAAATAGAAACCGGCTGTCCATGCTCATGGTAACCACCGCATCGTACGTTTGCGTGCTGAATTGAATATCCGTGACGCGCCCGACCACTACGCCCGCGCTCTTCACCGGCGCACGTACTTTCAGGCCGCCGATATTTTCAAAATTTCCACTAATGACATAGCTTTGAGAAGGATTATACACATTGAGATTGCCCACTTTAAGACTCAGGATCATGAGCGCGATGACGCCCATGACCACAAACAATCCCACCCACAAATCCATCGTTGTCCGCTGCATTAACTCACTCCTCTAAACATGAAAGCGGTCAAAATAAAATCCAATCCCAAAATCACCAATGACGACGTAACCACGGTACGCGTTGTCGCGCCCGAAACGCCTTCCGCCGTCGGCGGTGCATCGTAACCTTCAAAAACCGCGATGGCCGTTACTGCCACGCCAAAATAACAACTCTTAATAAAACCGTTCATGATATCAAAGCGGAAATCCACCGCGCTTTGCATTTGCGACCAATAAGAACCTTCATCCACGCCAATGAAGACCACGGTCACGAGATAGCCGCCAAAAACACCCATGACGGAAAAAATGGCTGCCAGAAACGGCATCGAAATCACGCCGGACCAGAAGCGCGGCGCCACCACACGCGCAATCGGATCAACCGCCATCATGCCCATCGCCGCCAGTTGCTCGGTCGCTTTCATTAAACCGATTTCGGCGGTAATCGCGGAACCTGCGCGGCTGGCAAACAATAATGCAGCCACGACCGGACCCAATTCACGCACCAGCGACAATGCCACCAACGTGCCGACTGCCGATTCCGAGCCGTATTTTTGTAACGTTTCATAGCCTTGCAACCCGAGCACCATGCCGACAAAGAGTCCTGACACGACAATGATGATCAGTGACAAAACGCCGGTGAAATACAGTTCCCGTATGACGAGATTGAAACGGCGCAAGCTGGTGCCGGATTTTAACAGCACCAGGATGAAAAAACGGCTGGCGACGCCCAACCGCCACACACCTTCAATCACGCGATGGCCGATATGTTGAATACCGGATACGATACGTCTAGGCAAGAGCATTCTCCAGATTCAAATCCTTGCGGTAGGATTGCGCCGGATAATGGAACGGCACCGGCCCATCCTCCTCACCATGCACAAACTGATGCACAAACGGCGCAACGGATTCGCGCACTTCTTTCGGTGTACCTTCGGCGGCGATCACACCATCCGCGATAAAGTAAACATAATCAACAATTTTTAGCGATTCCTGCACATCATGGGTAACCACAATCGAAGTCATACCAAGCGCATCCGTCAAACGGCGGATCAGATTGCCGATTACGCTCAGTGAAATCGGATCCAGTCCGGTGAACGGTTCATCGTACATAATTAGCATCGGATCCAATGCGATCGAACGCGCCAACGCGACGCGGCGCGCCATACCGCCGGACAATTCATTCGGCATCAAATGTTGCGCGCCGCGCAAACCCACAGCGTGCAGTTTCATCAGCACCAGGTCTCGAATCATCGATTCCGGTAAATTGGTATGCTCGCGCATCTGAAACGCGACATTGTCAAACACCGACAAGTCGGTAAACAGCGCACCAAACTGGAACAACATGCCCATCTTGCGGCGCAGTTTGAACAAGGCATCGCGATCCAATTCGTGCACGACTTCTCCGGCAAACTTCACATAGCCCGAAGTCGGTTGAATTGTGCCGCCAATCAAGCGGAGTAGCGTGGTTTTTCCCGATCCGCTGCCGCCCATGATGGCGATCACTTTTCCGCGTTGCATCGTCATGTCGATGCCTTTCAGAATCGCGCGCGTATCGTAGGAAAAATTCAACTCGCTGATTTCAATTAAATTTTCAGATGTCATGCTGCACAGTTAAATAAGCAAAGGGAAAATCCGGAAATGGTCGTTATTGCGATGATTGAATCTACTGTTGGCGCTGAAATAATCCAGAATGCATCGGTTAAATTTTCACTCAATTTTATAAAGGGCAATTTTAATCCACTTTCCTCAAGAATATTGCGCTATATTAGATTTCGCCAGGCGATTTTTTATGCTTTTTGAAATTCTATCCGTTAGTGGATCGCATGAAGTACAAAATCCCTGCTGCTGAGATAGAGCAAACACAACACAGTTTTTACCTGATGATCCCGATACTTAAATCGTATTCAGCCTAAATAACCCATGTTCCGCAGCAAATCGATCCGCCTGCTTTTTCTGCTTCTCAGTCTCGCTGCAACCGCAGCACCGGCTAGCGGGATTTACCGTAGTGTCGATGCACAAGGACGGGTCACTTATTCCGACACCCCTTCGGCCAATGCCCAACCGGTCAAAATCACCGGCCAGCCCAGCCGCCAACTGTATCAAGTTACCCGGGTGTACGATGGCGACACGATCATCCTGGAAGGCAGAAAACAAGTTCGCCTATTGGGAGTCAACACACCGGAAATCGAAAGCCGTCATCGCAACGAAGAACCGGGTGGAGTAGCCGCAAAAAAATGGCTGCAAAATCAGCTGCGGGACAATCAGGTTTATCTGGAATTTGATCAAGTGAAGCGGGATAAGTACAAGCGTCTGCTGGCGCATGTATTTTTGCCGAATGGCAAACATGTGAATCTGGCTTTACTGGAAAGCGGTCTGGCCGCGATCAGCATCATCCCGCCTAACGGCCGCTATAGCGATAAACTGATCCAGGCGCAACAATTCGCCGAGAAACAAAAGCTCGGCATATGGTCCATGCCGGAATACCAATCCCGCCCCATCACTGAAATCGCCAATCACACCAAAGGCTGGCAGCGGTTTACCGGGACCCCGGTAGCGATCAGAAAAAGCCGGAAATTTACCCGTTTGCTCTTTAACGACAAAGTCGACATCCGTGTCGCCAACAGTAATCTTAAGTTATTTCCCGAGCTTGCAACTTACGTGGGGAAACCGCTGGAAGTTCGCGGCTGGGTGACACGCAACAAAGATCATTACACCATGCTGATTCAGCATCCGAGTGCGCTGATCGCGCGGTAATACTGTGTGCGTTTAAACTCAATAAGTTCTGGCTTTCGGCGGAAAAGAATCGACTGTAATCGGCTTTAGCCGCACCGGTTTGTAGTCCAATCGGTTATCTTCGCTGAAAAACAACGTATGTTTTAACCATTTGACGTCATCGCGTCCGGGAAAATCGTCACGAGCATGCGCGCCGCGGCTTTCGCGCCGGGCTTCGGCGGAAATCATGGTGGCGATCGCGACTTCTTTCAGATTATCCAATTCCAGCGCTTCGATTCGCGCCGTATTAAACACTGCACTTTTATCCTTAATTTCCGTTTGCCCCACGCGCTGACCGACTTCCAGAATTTTTTCCACGCCCTTTTGCAGCATGTCTTCAAAACGGAAGACGCCGCAGTAGGTTTGCATTGTCTTTGCAAGCGCGGCATGCACTTGCGCGACATTCTCGCCGTCTTTCTGATTCTCCAAGCGCGTCAGACGATTCAAAGTCCTATCCGCTGCATTCTCCGGCAAGGGTTTGTGGTGCGGATGAATTTTCAAGTCTTCAATAATCTGATTGGCTGCGGCACGGCCAAATACGACCAGGTCAAGCAGCGAATTGGTGCCTAGGCGATTGGCGCCGTGCACCGATACACAAGCACACTCGCCAACGGCGTAAAATCCCGACACGACCTCTTCCGGGCCGGTTTTATACGGCGCTACCACTTGGCCGAAATAATTAGTCGGTATGCCGCCCATCATGTAGTGCGCGGTCGGTACCACCGGAATCGGTTCGTTGATCGGATCGACATGCGCAAATTTCATCGCCAGTTCACGGATGCCAGGCAAGCGGGTTTTAATGACTTCCGCGCCCAGATGATCCAATTTCAACAGCAAATGATCGCTTTCTTCGCCACAACCGCGCCCATCCTTCATTTCCGTCGTCATGGCGCGCGATACCACGTCGCGGCTGGCCAGATCCTTGGCATGGGGAGCATAGCGTTCCATGAAACGTTCGCCTTCCTTGTTCAGTAAATAACCACCCTCCCCGCGCACGGCCTCGCTGATCAAAACACCCACGCCGTAAACACCAGTCGGGTGGAATTGCCAGAATTCCATATCCTCCAGCGGAATACCAGCTCGTGCCGCCATCCCTAAACCATCGCCGGTATTGATCAAGGCGTTGGTGCTGGCTTGAAAAATCCGCCCGCCACCGCCGGTGGCAAACAAAGTGGCCCGGGCTTGCAGGATCGAAACTTCACCGGTTTCCATTTCCAGCGCAGTGACGCCGAGCACGTCGCCTTGTTCGTCGCGAATCAGATCCAGCGCCATCCATTCGACAAAAAACTGCGTATTGGCGCTGACATTGCGTTGATAGAGCGTGTGCAACAACGCATGGCCGGTACGATCCGCCGCCGCACAGGAACGCGTTGCCTGCGCACCGCCGAAATTCTGCGATTGTCCGCCGAACGGGCGTTGATAAATTTTGCCGTTTTCCAGCCGGTCGAACGGCATGCCGAAATGTTCCAGCTCATACACGACTTCATTGGCCTGGCGGCACATGAATTCGATGGCATCCTGATCGCCCAGGTAATCGGAGCCTTTGACGGTATCGTACATGTGCCAATGCCAATGGTCTTCCGTTACATTTCCCAGTGCCGCGGCAATCCCGCCTTGCGCCGAAACGGTATGCGAACGGGTGGGAAAAACCTTGGACAGCACCGCCACTTTCAATCCGGCTTCGGATAACTGCAATGCCGCGCGCATTCCGGCACCGCCCGCACCCACGATGACCACATCAAATTTTCTTTTGGTTATTGCCACATCAACTCCACAATATTTCCGTAGCCCAGATCAGATAAAACAGCAAAGCAGTGATGACGGCAATTTGCACGGTCAGGCGGATCGCCGTGGCATGCACGTAGTCCATCAGGATATTGCGCATGCCGACCCAGGCATGCCAGAACAGACAAATGAAAAATACCAAGGTGGCGATGCGCAACCCTTCATGGCTGAATACCGCTTTCCAAGCGGCATAATCCTGCGGCGCGGCAACCAGCAAAACCGCCGTCAGCGCGATGAGATAAATCACCATCAGCACGGCTGTCACACGTTGCGCCAGCCAATCCTTCAGGCCATAGTGCGCGCCCGTCACGGCCAGTCTCGATGGCCTCACCATAGCTGCCACCCGATCAGTGCCGTCAACAAAAATCCGGCCGCCAGCACCAGCTTGCTGCTGGTACGCGCATGTGCCAATTGAATACCGATTTGCAGATCCAGCAAGACATGGCGGATACCGGCGCACAGATGATGCAGAAAAAACCACAAGGGAAGCAACAGCGTAAGTTTAATCACCGGATTGCGCAGATAGTCCTGTACAACTTCAAAGCTTTGCGGCGATTGCAATAGCATTTGCAAACCATATAGCAGCAAGGGAATACCGGGAAAAAACAGCAAGGCACCGCTGATTCGATGCAGAATGGAAACCACCGCCGGTAGCGGTTGCTTGATCTTGAGCAGATTCAGATGTTTGGGGCGTTTATGATGTAATTTTGCTTCCATGCGAGAAATTCTACAGTAGAAAATGCTATCGCCCGAACCCGGCTAAAACGCTAAAAATTGCAACCAAGTGTATTCTGTTACGCTGCCCGATACAAGCCATAACTTGATCGAATACGCAAAACCCGGCCGCCAGCAGCCGGGTTTCCACGTAAGAAGGATGATCGATAGCTGCTTACTGCGCGCGCCGTCCATCCAGGCTATAACCACCCGCACCATGCACGGCCAGCAGTATGAATCCGCCGGTTATCGCAATATTCTTCAGGAACATGATCATCTGCATTTGATCCGATAAATTGCTGTGAAAAATTGCCGCGGCCGCCAACGTAAATGCAGCCAGCGCAATCGATACCCATCGGGTCTGCAATCCCGCCACAATCGCCAGACCGCCACCTATTTCAAGCGCTATCACCAGCGGCAGCAGCATGCCCGGCACACCCATCGCCTCCATATAACCTTGCGTTCCCTCGTATCCGGTAATTTTAAAAATACCGGATAGCAGAAATATTTGCGCCAAAAATACCCGCGCTACGAATTGACCGATTTTTTCCATTTGAGTCTCCTTAACATTGATTAATGATTTTATTTATTGCGCTTGATCCATGCACGATCACGCACAAAATTGTTGGACTGAAAATCTTGCATCGCCTGATCGATTTGTTCCCGGGTATTCATGACAAACGGACCATACCGCGCCACCGGTTCACCAATCGGCCTGCCGCTGACAACCAGCAGGCGCGCGCCCTTTTTCCCGGCAGCGAAGTCAAATGAACCATCATCCCCACCCAGTGACGCCCATGAATGCAACGGCACGCGTTGCTCACCCAACTGTCCATCGCCTTCAAAGACATAGAGAAAGCTATTGTTCCCCGCTGGCAGGCGGTGTTGAAAATGCTTGCCGGGTTGCGCTCGCACGTCATAATAAGACACTCCGGTCAGCTCATCCGTAATCGGCGCATTCGTACCGGCAAAGCGGCCGATTAAAACTTTCACCGTATAATCTTGCGTTTTCACCACAGGAAAAGCTTCCGCAGGATATTCCTGATATTCCGGATGATCCATCTTATGCGCCGCGGGCAAGTTGATCCACAGTTGGAATCCACGCATTAAGCCATTCTTCTGTTTTGGCATTTCCGAATGAATAATGCCGCTGGCGGCTTTCATCCATTGCGCGGAACCGGGACCCAAATCACCGCTATTGCCCATGTTGTCCTGATGCTCCATATGACCGTCGACCATATAGGTAAATGTGGTAAATCCGCGGTGCGGATGGGATGGAAAACCCGCCTTATAATCTTCCGGTTTATCGCTACTGATGTGATCCAACAGCAAAAACGGATCGTAATCGCGCAGCACCGGGGATCCAATCGTGCGGTATACGGTCACTCCAGCTCCTTCCGGCACGGCCACTGCCGGGATTATTCGTACAGAATTCACTACTGTATCCATGACTTTCTCCTTTATTGTGATTCATCGTTGTGATCGGCTGACAGGGAGCATTATCATCGTTGTCATAATAAGAATAAACAACCATAATGAGAAATGATTGTTCTGTTATAAACAACAATGAGACACTCTGATGGATCGATATGAGAATATGAATGCTTTCGTGCGCGTCGTCGAAGCGGGCGGCATCAGCGCCGCTGCCGATAGCATGGATGTAGCGAAATCGGTGGTTAGCCGCCGCTTGAAGGAACTGGAAGAACACCTCGGCGTGGAATTGTTTCACCGCACCACCCGGCAAATGAATCTAACCGATAGCGGACGTGCTTTTTATCAGCAATCGGTACGCATTCTGGCCGACATCCTCGAAGCCGAGCACGCCACCTCGCAATTTCATGGTGCATTAAAAGGCAGCTTGAAAGTAGCGGTGCCACTGAGCTTTGGTTTGATGCACCTGGGACCCGCCATTAACGAGTTCTTGCAAACCCATCCGGAAATCGAATTCGACCTGGATTTCAACGACCGCCATGTGGACTTACTGGCCGATGGTTTTGACCTTGCCATCCGCATCGCCAGCTTGCCCGATTCAAGCCTGATCGCGCGCCGCCTGGCTCCCATTCAAGCCGTCATGTGCGCAAGCCCGGCTTACCTCGAACGCATGGGCGAACCGGAATCGCCGGAAGCGCTCATTAAACACCGCTGCCTGGTGTATAACCTGATCAGCAACATCGACAACTGGAACATATTCGATGCCACAGGGCAATTAACCAAAACCCGCATCACGCCTTACCTGAAAGCCAGCAATGGCGAATTTCTTCGCGATGCCGCCGTCGGCGGACTGGGCATCGTGCTAATGCCGTCCTTTATCGTATACCGGGAAATCGAGCGCGGCGCATTGGTGCCGCTATTGACTGAATATCACTACTCACAACTTGCCGCATACGCCATTTATCCGCAAACCCGCCATCTCTCGCAACGGGTCAGGGCATTCGTCGATTTTCTGGTTAAGCGGTTCGAGGGAATGCCTTATTGGGATAGGTGCTTGAGAGATGATAATAATCAGTTTTAAGAAATCAATCGAAAAGGAGAGAATTTCATTGATTCGCACTTCCTTCCCTTAATTGTCTTGAGCCAAAGGAGCCGTTTTGGCTGAACAAGTCAGCAAACAAAAAGCCGAAATCAACTCAAACTGTTTCTACTCAGAATACCGATGTTATCCCTAAAGAATCATTTCCATTGTTTTTCAAAGAATGTGAGTTCAGATTCAAACTGCTGGCAACGTCACTTTTTCATACACCCTGATTCCACCATCAATCGCACAAAGCCGCTTTACTTCTCTATCCAGTCTGGCTTTCTCCGTAAAAAAAGTGGCGTAAACGATGAGTGAAGCGAACAAAAACAAGCTGATTCTTTTTATGTGGAAGGCTTTCATTGATGTACGGCAAGTGCTACCGCATCCTTCCCCAAACTGGTGCAGTAAGTCACCAGTGACGCAGGGAGTGCCGGTCATTTTTCAATATCCGGCAGGATTTACATGGGAGCAATGAAGTTCTAATCATCCACAATGCCCTGCCCCGGAAACAGTACATCGGTAAATCCGAATTGCCGGAAATCGTTGATGCGCATGGGGTAGAGAATTCCTTGCAGATGATCGCATTCATGCTGCACTACGCGTGCGTGGAAACCGCTGACGCTGCGGTCAATCGCTTTACCGTATTGGTCCACGCCGTGATAACGCAGATGCGAGTAGCGCGGCACCATGCCACGCATGCCCGGTACGCTGAGGCAGCCTTCCCAATCGTCTTCCATATCGCCGGACAGGGGCTTCAGTTTCGGATTAATCAGCACGGTGAAGGGCACTTCTTCGGCACGCGGATAGCGCGGATTCTGATCAAAACCGAAAATCACCAGCTGCAAACTCACGCCAATCTGCGGCGCGGCCAGCCCTGCACCGTTGAGGTAAGACATGGTGTCTTGCATATCCTGAATTAATTCATGCAGCTCGGCGGTATCGAATCGTTCGACAGGTTTGGCGACTTGCAGCAATACCGGATCGCCCATTTTCAGTACGGATCTAATGGCCATGGCAGTTCACCACATGTTCCAGAATGTTTCTGACACGCACCATCGCTTGTTCCAGCACGGCATAAATCTCTTTAAGCGGAATACTGTCGGCATTGGCGCCCCGTCCGGCAGCTTGGTTGGCGACCACAGCGAGCGTGGCGTAACTTAGACCCAACTCCCTGGCCAGTGCTGTTTCCGGCATGCCGGTCATGCCGACGATATCCGCGCCGTCGCGTTCCAGCCGGTTGATTTCCGCGGCAGTTTCAAGCCGAGGCCCTTGCGTTGCGGCATAGACGCCGCCGTCGAATATGGCTTCATAAGCATCGCTAGCCGCTCGCAGCAGCAATGCGCGTGTTTGCTGATTGTACGGCTGAGTAAAATCAATATGTGTCACCGGTTGATCCTTCCCTTCAAAAAAAGTGAAATTGCGTCCATAGGTATAATCGATAATCTGATTGGGCACCACCAGCTTGCCCGGCGTCAGATCGGCACGGATACCGCCCACCGACGCCACGGAAATCACGTGCGCCGGTTTCAGGGAATGCAGCGCCCATAAATTCGCCCGGTAATTGATCGCATGCGGCGGTATCGTGTGACCGTGGCCATGCCGTGCCAGAAAAACGATATCCTCGCCATGCAGCTTACCGAATGTCAGCGGCCCGGAAGGCTCGCCATACGGGGTACGTATGATTTGCCGGTGAGAAATTTCGAGGCAGGATAATTGCGTCAATCCGCTGCCACCAATTATTGCAAGCATAGCTTCCCCTTTCAGTTTTTCACTGCATAAATCGCTGGCAGATTCCGCCATGCGCCGCGGATATCCATACCAAAACCGAACACATACCGGTCCGGCACCGTCAATCCGGTAAAATCGGCTTTGATCGGTTTGGTTTTGCCTGTTTCTTTCTCGGCAAACACTGCGCTGTAAAATGCTTTCGCGCCATTCTCCAGCACCTTGGCGCGGATAGCGGCCAGTGTAATGCCTTCATCGAGAATATCGTCCAGCACCAGAATGACGCGATCCTTGACACTTTCCCTGGGCTCCACCCGCCAGTAAATTTCTCCACCCTGCATCTCTTTGCCGTAACGCGTCAGATGCACATAATCAAAGTCCAGTGGAAACCGCAGTTGCGGCAGCAGTTGTCCGGTAAATATCACCGCTCCGCCCAGCATGCACAAAACCAGCGGTTGCTGATGCGACAACACGCGCGTGATGTCCGCTGCCATGCGCTGCACCGTTAGCGTGACGGTTTGTTCGGAATGAATTAATTCCGCCGTGTTAAGAATTTGTTCCAGTTGCTGGTAAGTTTGCATGAAAGATTTTGGGCCTTGGTTTGAATAATATCTCGTTTTTTAATGAGATATTATAGCGCTGTGCTGAAAGCATCAAATACTTCCACTTCAATCCATGCAGGTAAAAATTCTTACACGCAAAATTTTTTTATGATTAAATGAAAGTACTTCATTGAAAGGAGTAACTCACCATGAATAAATTTATCGTTGAATGCATTGGCACTTTCTTTTTGTTGCTCACCATAGGCTTAACGGTAATACCGGGCAGCGCCGGTGTCATTGCGCCTCTCGCCATCGGTTCCGTGTTAATGGTTATGGTTTACGCCGGTGGATATATTTCCGGCGCGCATTATAATCCTGCTGTCACTTTGGCGGTGCTCATACGCGGAAAATGCACCATGGCTGACGTGCCGGTGTACCTCACCGCGCAAATTTTGGGTGCAGTCGCAGGCGCGTTGACTGCGCAATTCCTGGTGGGCTCAGGCACTGCCGCCGGAACCATCGATGTGACCAAATCGCTGATTGCCGAATTTTTATTCACGTTTGCATTGGCGTACGTCGTGCTTAATGTTGCCACGGCAAAAGGCACCAGCGGCAATTCCTTTTACGGCTTAGCCATTGGCTTTGTGGTCATGGCGGGCGCATTCTCCGTGGGCGGAATTTCCGGTGGCGCGTTTAACCCGGCTGTCGCCATTGCCGCACCATTGATGGGTTTAATGGATTGGAACAATATCTGGATTCATATTTCTGCTGACTTTGCCGGTGGCGCATTGGCAGCGATTGTCTTTAATATACTCAACCGCGATGATCAATAAAATGCAGATCTTCACAACAAAATACCTGGCGATCGGAATTTCCGTTTTACTCGCAAGTCTTGTTTTTTCGCAACACAGTGCCCATGCCTCCGATTACCCGGTCTTTCGCGATGGAAAATTAATCATCCCTCGTGTTGATACCGATGCGCAACCGGGTAGCTTTCAGAGCGCGGAATTTCAGTTCGAAACTTCGACAAACAGCTGGAAACTCAAGCAGTTTGTCGAAACTAAAATTATTCCCGGCCCTGCGACCTATGATGAAAAAGTTGAAGCCATCATTGTAGATTCATCACCGGTCCAGGTTTTTCTCAAAATCACCGGGCAATTCTCAGATGGTTGCGGGTACTTTCAGCAAATCAATCAGGCGCTCAAGGACAATACATTTGAAATTATTCTTCATGTCGGGCCTAATCCATTCCCTGAAGGGATAGCATGCACAATGGCGCTGGTGCCGTACGAAAAAATCATTCCCCTCGAGGTCTACGGACTTCCGGCTGGAACTTATGGGTATAGTGTCAATGGCATTCCTGCCGGAACATTCACCCTAACCAAAGATAACACGTTGTAACTCAAAGCATAAAATGACAACTTTGTTGTTGTCATTTTATTCTCATGACGGCGGTGATGGATTATTTCAGCAACGCCTCTAATCCGGCTTGATCAAGAATAGTAATTCCGATACTCACTGCTTTGTCGTATTTACTGCCGGGATCGGCCCCGGCGACGACATAATCGGTTTTTTTGGAAACACTGCCGCTGACTTTGCCGCCCAGCGCTTCGATTTTTTCTTTGGCTTCTTCGCGGCTCATCGTCGGCAAGGTGCCCGTCAACACAAACGTTTTGCCGCTTAACGGCGCTGCCAAGCCGTTTTGCGCGGATTTACCTTCGTTCTCTTCCCAATGCACGCCGCAGGCGCGCAGTTGTTCAATGACTTCGCGGTTATGCGCCTCGGCAAAAAAATCCACAATACTCTGCGCCACCACCGGACCGATATCGGGAATTTGCTGCAAACGTTCGCTGTCCGCCGCTATCAACCGGTCCAGACTACCCAAATACTTGGCCAGATCTTTCGCCGTCGCTTCGCCGACATTGCGGATGCCGAGCGCATAGATAAATCTGGCCAGTGTGGTGTGTTTGCTTTTCTCAATCGCTCGCAGAATATTCCCGGCTGATTTCTCCGCCATGCGTTCCAGACTGGCCAGTGCAGTCAATCCCAATTTATACAGATCCGCCGGTGTGCGGATAATGGCATTATCGACCATCTGATCGACCAGTTTGTCCCCTAATCCTTCAATATCCAGCGCGCGGCGCGACGCGAAGTGCAAAATCGCCTGTTTGCGTTGCGCCGGACAGAATAAACCGCCGGTGCAGCGCGCGACCGCTTCGTCCGGCAAGCGTACCGCCTTCGCGCCGCACACCGGACAATGTTCCGGCATGGTAAATACCAAAGCGCCAAGGGGACGTTTTTCCGCTACCACCGAAACCACTTCCGGAATCACATCACCGGCGCGGCGCACAATGACGGTATCACCGATACGCACATCCTTGCGCTCGATTTCATCGGCGTTATGCAAGGTTGCATTGGTTACGGTCACACCGCCGACAAATACCGGTTGCAGCCGCGCCACCGGCGTTAAAGCACCGGTTCTGCCGACTTGCACATCGATATCGAGCAATTGCGTGATGGCTTCCTGCGCCGGAAATTTGTGCGCGATGGCGAAGCGCGGCGCGCGTGACACAAAACCGAGTTTCTCTTGGAATGCCAATGAATTGACTTTATACACGACGCCATCGATGTCGTATGGCAAAGCATCACGCTTAGCGCCAATCGTTTGATAGTAATCCAGCAATCCGTCTAATCTCGCCACTATCCGGCATTCCTGAGATACCGGAAAATGCAAAGTGGAAAGATATTGCAGCATCCGATAATGCGTATCCCGCGGCAAATCCGCATCGTCACATTGCCCGATGCCATACGCGAAAAAAGTAAGATGCCGGGTCGCCGTTATGCCGGGATCCAACTGACGCAACGAACCTGCGGCGGCGTTGCGCGGATTGGCGAATTCCTTCTCGCCTTTGGCCAATTGCTGCTGATTCAGCCGCTGAAAATCTTTTTTCAACATTAACACTTCGCCGCGCACTTCCAGCAAAGCGGGTGGATGAACCAGCGGCAATCTTAAGGGAATTGACCGGATCGTCCTCAGGTTCAGCGTAATATCTTCACCGGTATAGCCATCGCCACGCGTTGCGCCGGTTTTAAAATCACCATTTTCATAACGCAAACTGACCGCCAGTCCGTCGAATTTCGGTTCCGCGGTATACTCGATACAATCAACAGTTAAAGGATCGAGATCTAGCCATGCAACCTGCGAGGTTTCTAGTGCCAAGCCAGCGCGCACACGCCGGTCAAAGGCCTCGACTTCGCTATCGTCAAACGCATTACTCAATGACAACATCGGAATAGCATGTGTGATTTGCGCGAACGCTTTGAGCGGTGCCGCGCCCACCCGTTGCGTCGGTGAATCGGGGGTAATCAGTTGCGGATAGTCCTGCTCGATTTGCTGTAATTCACGCAGTAATCGATCGTATTCCGCATCGGGAATAGATGGATTATCGAGCACATAATAACGGTAATTATGCAGCTCGATCTCCGCACGCAATGCCTGTGCGCGCTGATTTATTTTCTGAATGTTTTCATGCATGGCCAAAGTATAACCAATCGGGCAAAACGCGGTTTCAGTAATTTATGAAAAATCCTTTATACTGCACACTCCATCGAAAAATTCCTTTACCAAATCCCAATGTCTCAAGAAACGACACGCGACATGAGCAACAATAAATTAAAAATCCGTATTCAGATTCAGCAACCGCCACAAGCCATCGAAGAGATTTATCCCGAACCGGAAGTCACTTACGAAGAAACGCTGGACTGGAACAAAATCGCCATCGCAGCCGCATTGCTGCTAGCCATTCTCGGTTTGACCGGTTATTTACTCTTTTCCAGCGGCGGCACTGAGAAAACCGCCGATGAGACCATTGCGTCCGGCCACACCGCCGTTGCAGTTTCCGGACAGGCCGTTTCCCCGGAAAAAACCGCGGCGGAATCCGCCACAACCAACAATACCGCCGGAACACAACCGGGCGAATCGATCAGCGTGCAGAAACCCCTGGTGAAACCAGCCGAGCCCGGTACAAAACACGTTGCCGCCAAATCGGTTCCAATACCCGCAAAAAAACCGCAGCGGATCGCATCCGGTAACGCCGGAAAAACGGCGCCGAAAACGGCTGTACAAGCAAAACCACAGCAACCATCCGATCATGCCGAAGTTATCCGTGCGCAATTAAGTCACGCGATAGACGCACGTGAGCCGGTCGATTCGATTGACACTGTACAACTGCAACCGGGTGAATCCAAACCGATTCATTTTTATCTGCATTTAAAAAATATGCGGGGAAAGAAAATCCGTATCGACTGGTATTACAATGACAAACTGGATTCAAAGTTAAACTTGCAGGTGCACAACAACAATTGGCGCACGCATGCCAGCAAGCAACTGGATCAACGGCGGCTGGGCGAATGGCGCGTTGAATTAGTCGATGAATCCGGAAATCCATTGGCAACCCGGAAATTCACCGTCACCGAACAGTAAAACGCGCTTACATCCCACCGCATGCACTAAAGGATTTACCCATGAAATTTTGCAGTCATTGTAGTGCCACCGTTGAGTTGATCATACCCGAAGGCGATTCACTGCCGCGCTATGTATGCACGACGTGCAAGGTCATTCACTATCAGAATCCCAAAATGGTGGTCGGGTGCATTCCGGAATGGGAAGATAAAATTTTATTGTGCCGCCGCGCCATTGAACCGCGCTTAGGCTGGTGGACTCTACCGGCCGGTTTTATGGAAAATAATGAAACGCTGGAACAAGCCGCCGCACGCGAAACGCTGGAAGAAGCCAATGCACGGGTAGAAATCGGCGATTTGTATGCTGTTTATAGCCTGCCGCATATCAGCCAAGTTTATATCTTATTCCGCGCACGATTGCTGGATCTCGATTTCAAACCCGGCATTGAAAGCCTGGAAGTCAAACTGGTCTCCGAACACGAAGTTCCTTGGGACGAGATGGCGTTTCGCGTCATTCATGACCCCTTAAAGCAATATTTTAAGGAACGCAGCCAAGGAAAATTGGGGTTTCACATGGGTGTCATCGACAAACCATCCAGCAGCTCCTGAGCAAGGTCATTGTTTCTTCGCTCATAAATTCGAAGGTTTTAGATTCCCGGATGGCAAGCTATAATGTTTATTTTTTGCAGACTCCAGACTCTTATGAAGCATTTATTCGTTCTATTGCTAGTATGCCTCACCGTCTCGTCAGTACCTGCCCAATCACAAGATATTTCCATCTCTGCTAAAGCTTACTTACTGTCGGATTTCCAGACCGGTCAGGTGTTGGCCGGTCAAAATGCGGATGAGCGCATCGAGCCCGCCTCGTTAACAAAACTCATGACCGCGTACGTAGTGTTTTCCGCCATCAAACAAAAGCAGATTGCCTTGGATCAGCCGGTTCCGGTGTCTGAAAGCGCCTGGCGTATGATCGGCTCGCGCATGTTTATCCAACCCAACAAACAGGTTACCGTGGAAGAATTGATCCGCGGCATGATTGTGCAATCCGGCAACGACGCTTGTATCGCATTGGCGGAAGTGGTTGCAGGATCGGAAGCCAGCTTCGCCAATCTGATGAATAAAGAAGCGGGCCGATTGGGTATGAAAAACACGCATTTTACCAATTCAACCGGTTTGCCCGATCCGGAGCACTACACCACGGCGCATGATCTGACACTGCTGGCAACGGCCATCATCCGTGATTTTCCCGAATTCTATCCGCACTATTCACAAAAAGAATATACCTACAACAACATTACGCAACCGAACAGAAACCGGTTGTTATGGATCGACCCGCATGTCGACGGCATGAAAACCGGATGGACTAAAACTGCTGGCTATTGTCTGATTACTTCCGCGATTCGCGATAAGCGGCGGCTCATATCGGTGGTGATCGGCGCGAAATCCGCCAATGCACGCAGCATCGAGAGCCAGCGCCTGCTCAATTACGGTTTCCAGTTTTACGACACACTGCATTTATATAAAAAGAACGATTCACTGACCACCATCCATTTATGGAAAGGCACGCAAAACGAGTTGAAAGCGGGATTCGACCGGGATGTTTATTTCACTCTCCCTAAAGGTCAAGGCGACAAACTCAAAGCCACCATGGAATACAAACAACCGCTGATCGCACCGGTGCAATTGGGACAGGAAGTCGGCACGGTAAAATTCACGCTGGATGACAAAACCGTTGAAACCTATCCATTGGTCGCTCTGGAGAAAGTCGACACGGCGAACTTCATCGGCCGTGCTTGGGATAGTGTAAAATTACTCTTTAATTAATCCAGTCTTAACACATCATAGAAGGTTCGCATGATATATCTGAACGGTAAGTTTATGCCCATTGAAGAAGCATGCATCCCCGTGCTGGATCGCGGTTTTATCTTTGGCGATGGCATCTATGAAGTCATCCCGGCTTATTCGCGCAAACCCTTCCGCCTCCCTAAACATCTCAAGCGGCTACAACACAGCCTGGATGGAATCCGCTTGAAAAATCCGTTCAGCAACGACGAATGGAAAAACTTGTTGGAACAAGTCATCGCCAAAAATGAGGGAGAAGATCAATATCTCTACTTGCACATCACGCGTGGAGTCGCCAAACGGGATCATGCGTTTCCGGTCAATGTACCGCCTACTGTGTTCATCATGAGCAACCCGTTGCTACCACCGCCTGCGGAACTGCTGGCCAGCGGTGCTTCGGCCATTACCGCGATCGATAACCGCTGGATACGCTGCGATGTCAAAGCGATTTCATTATTACCGAATGTGCTACTGCGGCAATTGGCGGTGGATGTCCATGCGCTTGAAACGATCCTGATTCGCGACGGCTTCCTCACCGAAGGCGCCGCCAGTAATATTTTTGTCGTTAAAAACGGCGTACTGCTGGCTCCTCCAAAAAGTAATCTGATGCTGCCCGGCATTACCTACGATGTGGTGCTTGAATTGGCAGCAGCGAATAAAATACCGCACGAAATCCGTGAAATCACGGAAGCGGAAGTCCGCGCGGCGGATGAAATTCTGTTGACATCCTCGACCAAAGAAATCATGCCAATCGCGTCGTTGGACAATCAACCGGTAGGACAGGGAAAACCGGGGCCGTTGTTTGCCCGTTTACACGCGCTGTACCAGGACTATAAAGCCACCAATATGCGCGGCCATTCCTGCGGTTGCTCGAATTCATAACCGGTGGCTTGAATTTTCCGATGTCAGAACAGCCGTCACTGATCGAATACCCTTGCGATTTTCCCATCAAAATCATGGGTAAAGCGCAACAGGATTTCACACAAATTGCGCTGGCAATCGTTAAATTTCATGCTCCCGATTTCGATACTGCGACGATAGCGGTGAAGGCCAGTAAAAATGGCACGTATTTAAGCCTGACGTGCACCATTCGCGCCACTTCCCGGGCACAATTGGATGCTCTGTACCAGGCGCTATCCAGCCATCCCTCAGTTGCCGTGGTATTGTGATCATTGCCGATGCAAAATCTTTCCACTTCTGTTTGCACACCGCAGCACTTCATCGTCAAAACCCTGGGATTATCCGATTATCAGGCGACCTGGCAGGCCATGAAGGATTTTACGGACAACCGGAACGAACAAACGCGCGATGAAATCTGGTTATTGCAGCACCCGCCGGTTTTTACCCAAGGCATTGCAGGCAAACCCGAGCATCTGCTGCACGATCATGGAATTGCGGTAGTCAAAACGGATCGCGGCGGTCAAATCACATACCACGGGCCGGGGCAAGTCATCGCTTACTTGCTGCTGGATATACGCCGCTTGAAACTCGGTGTACGTGAATTGGTCAGACTGATGGAAAGCGCCGTGATCGGCTTACTCGATGACTATCGCGTTAAAGCTGCCGGGCGCGTTGAAGCCCCAGGCGTTTATGTAGGAAATGCCAAAATCGCTTCGTTGGGACTCAAAATCAGGAAAAACTTCTGCTACCACGGCATTGCATTGAATGTGGATATGGACTTAACGCCGTTTTCCTACATCAATCCCTGCGGTTATCAAGGATTACAAGTGACGCAAACCAAAAACCTGGGCATTCCCGATGGCGTGGACATTTTAAGCACTAAACTGGCTGGCCAATTACAAGAAAAACTTCTCACAAAACGATTAACGGAACAACATGACCACTGATACCCGCCAAAAAGGCACTGATAAAACAGCACGTAACCCCGTCAAAATAGCACCGCAATCGCGCGACGAATTATTGCGAAAACCCTCGTGGATTCGCGTACGCTCATCCAACAGCGAAAATTATTACGAAGTTAAACGGCTGCTGCGCGAACATAAATTGCATACCGTATGCGAAGAAGCATCCTGCCCGAATATCGGCGAATGCTTCGGTAAAGGCACCGCCACGTTTATGATTCTGGGTGATTTATGCACGCGCCGCTGCCCTTTCTGCGATGTCGCGCATGGCCGCCCAAAACCACCGGATGCGGATGAACCGCTGCATCTGGCGCAATCGATCGGTGCCATGAAATTGCGCTATGTGGTCATCACCAGCGTGGATCGTGACGACTTACGCGACGGCGGCGCACAGCATTTTGCCGATTGCATCCGTGAAATCCGCACGCATTCGCCACATACCAAAATCGAAACCTTGGTACCGGATTTCCGCGGGCGCCTTGAAGTAGCGCTAGAAAAGCTCGCCGCCTGCCCGCCGGATGTCTTAAACCACAATCTCGAAACCGTGCCGCGCTTGTACAAACAATGCCGTCCCGGCGCTGATTATGCAAACTCGCTGAAACTGCTCAAGGATTTCAAAGCACAATTTCCGCACATCCCCACCAAGTCCGGCTTAATGCTCGGACTGGGCGAAACCGACGAAGAAATCATGCAAGTATTGCGCGACCTGCGCGAGCACAATGTGGAAATGCTCACTATCGGTCAATATCTGCAACCCAGCATCGGCCACCTGCCGGTCATGCGCTACGTCACACCCGAAGGTTTCAAAATTTTTGAGCAAGCCGCGCTGGAAATGGGTTTCAGCCACGCCGCCTGCGGCCCGATGGTGCGCTCCAGTTATCACGCCGATCAACAGGCGCACGAATCCGGCCTGCTTTAAACCGCGGAACGCACTGCTGCGCATGAACTGCACGTTTGCAGTACAGGTCAACAGCGTTGGAAATAGCTTCAATTCATTGCGCTTTTTATCAGATCATTATTCACAATCCTAGCGTAAGCTGAGAAGTATGGACGATAGACCATGCCTTGACTCACTCGTGAAAAGGGATTTGTATGGAAAAAAGCGCAATTTTAAGTGCGTTAGCTGCTGAAGTTGAACAACTTTCCCACCTCGACTCATGCGGCAATCAAAATCAATAAAGCGTTAAATGATCCCGATTGCAATCTTGAGATGGTGATCAAATTCATTCAATTGGAACCGCTCCTGTCGGCCAAAGTCGTGGCGATAGCCAATTCGGTAGTATTTAACCGGTCGGGAAAAAAATAACCGATGTACGTTCGGCGATTACCTTGATCGGCTTGCGTACCGTGCGCAACCTGGCAACAGCTGTCGTGGTGCAGCAGCTTACCGGGCCACAAGTACGAAACGAAATGGTGACGCAATTATGGCAGCATTCCGCCCATGTAGCAGCGCTGGCGCAGGTTATCGCCCGCCGGATTACAAAACAAGATCCGGATACGGCAATGTTCGCGGGAATCATTCACGAAATTAGCTGGTTCTATCTGTTAGCGCGAGAAAAATACTATCCTGGGTTGGCCGATGAAAGCATCGCCAGTTCCTGGAACAGTGACGAAGATCTGGAAGACGAGACGGAACTGGAGTGTGAAATTAAAATCGGCACCGCCATTCTCAAAGCCTTATGGGTTCCCGAGCCTGTGATCGACAGCATCGTCTATTTATGGCGCGGTTATTTGACATTTCCCCCTTCCACCCTCGGTGATACGCTGCTGTTCGCCGATCAACTGGCACCCGTCAAATCCCCGTTTATTCTGCCCTCAAACCAAATGGGTTACAGCGTTGCGAATATCGATTTATTAACCGACGAGGAAACATTGAGTGCGGTGCTGAAGGACTCGGAGGCGGAAGTGAGGTCGTTAACAGAAGCGCTGTGTGTATAGAAAACATAAACGGGCATCCATTGAATTGCCCGTTTAAAACGCCTGCGAGACTCCAGCCGTCACCGATCCAGCAATGCTGGCGCAGAAAATTATCATCAAGCATCAATAATTTCATAATCATGCGTGATTTTTACCGTTTGTTTCAGCATGATGGAAGCCGAGCAATACTTTTCCGCAGATAAGTCAATCGCACGTTCAATGGTCTGCGGATTCAGATTATGTCCGGTAATAATGAAATGCAAGTGGATATGGGTGAACACTTTCGGATCGACCGGAGCGCGTTCGGCTTCGATTTCAACCACGCAATCGGTGATGTCCTGACGGCTTTTTTTCAGAATCAATACCACATCGAACGTGGTACAACCGCCCAATCCCATTAACAGCATTTCCATCGGACGCGGCCCGAGGTTTTGTCCGCCAGCTTCCGGCGCACCATCCATCAATACCGCATGACCGCTGCCGGATTCAGCTTCAAAGCTGACATTCCCTTTCCATTTGATACGAGTTTTCATTGCTC
Source organism: Nitrosomonas sp. Is24 (assembly GCF_033063335.1). Classification (NCBI taxonomy): domain Bacteria; kingdom Pseudomonadati; phylum Pseudomonadota; class Betaproteobacteria; order Nitrosomonadales; family Nitrosomonadaceae; genus Nitrosomonas; species Nitrosomonas sp. Is24. The sequence continues at coordinate 1,675,049 of NZ_JAWJZG010000001.1, forward strand.
CCTCCATTGATACCAAGCTTTCTTGCAAAATATCCGGGCAAATAAAAAGCCGACGTTGTTATGCGTCGGCTTTCCTGAATTCAGAACGACTTACTTCAGTGACAGAATAAAGTCAGCTAATACTTTAGCATTTTCTGGGCTAACGTTAGCATTTGGTGGCATTGGGATTGGGCCCCAAACACCGCTACTTCCTTTTAATATTTTATCTGCCAGGTATGCAGAAGCATCCGCTTGACCTGCATATTTAGCTGCAACATCTTTTAAGCCTGGGCCGACCAGTTTAGCGTCAACATTGTGGCAATTCAAACATCCACTGTTTTTTGCCAAATCAGCATTAGCTTGAGCAACACCAGCTAATAAAATCGCTGACGCAGCAACTGCTCCGATTAAAACTTTTTTCATATCTCTTCCTTATTAAAATTATAAAAGGGTTGATATTCTAACCCGAACTTTACAGACTTGCAGCAATTCCTGTAAGTTTGTGATTACCGGCGCTGCTGCAAACTCTGATGATACTGCGTTGCTAAGACTTAAGGTTAAATTATTTAGTTCCAGCAGAGCATGAAGAAACCAGATCAGATCGTTCTTCATGTCAGCGCTACCGATTTAATCCGTTATCGCTCCCGCGCTGGCGCTGGAAACCAGTTTCGCATATTTCGCCAATACCCCGCGCGAGTAACGCGGTTGCGGCGGTTGCCAGGCTGCACGGCGCTTTGCCAGCACATCATCGGACACATTCAATTGCAACAGCCGTTGCTCGGCGTCAATGGTGATCGAGTCGCCTTCCTGTACCAATGCAATCGTGCCGCCAACAAAAGCTTCCGGCGCAACGTGACCAACCACCATGCCATAGGTACCACCGGAAAAACGTCCATCGGTGATCAAACCGACGGAATCACCCAGCCCTTCACCGATCAACGCGGCCGTCGGCGACAACATTTCCCGCATGCCAGGGCCGCCTTTCGGGCCTTCGTAGCGGATCACCACGACATCGCCCGGTTGAATCTTACGTTCCAGAATCGCCGCCATGCAGGTTTCTTCCGATTCAAACACGCGTGCGGGTCCGGTAATTTTCGGATTTTTAATGCCGGAAATTTTCGCCACGCAGCCTTCGGTCGACAGATTGCCTTTCAGAATCGCCAGATGTCCTTGCGCATACATCGGATTATCCCATTGCCGGATCACATTTTGGTCTGCGCGTGGCGTATCGGGAATATCTTTCAATACTTCGGCGATCGTTTGCCCGCTGATGGTGATGCAATCGCCGTGCAACAAGCCATGATTCAACAGCATTTTCATCACTTGCGGCACACCGCCCGCTTGGTGCAAATCCGCCGTGACGAAGCGACCTGAAGGTTTCAAGTCGCACAATACCGGTACTTTGCCACGAATCCGTTCGAAATCGTCTATGCTCCATTCAACCTCGGCGGCATGCGCAATCGCCAGGAAATGCAGGATCGCATTGGTCGAACCACCCACCGCCATGATCACGGCAACGGCATTTTCTATGGATTTGCGCGTGATGATATCGCGCGGCAGAATCTGCTGTTTGATGGCATTCACCAGCACTTCGGCGGATTGCCCGGCGCTGATCATTTTTTCGCCGTCTTCGGCAGACATCGTGGAAGAATACGGCAAGCTCATGCCCATCGCTTCAAAAGCGGACGACATGGTGTTGGCGGTAAACATGCCACCGCACGAACCGGCGCCGGGACAAGCATGCCGTTCGATTTGCAATAGCTCTTCAGCGTCGATTTTATGCGCGCTGTGCTGCCCTACCGCTTCAAATACGCTGACCACCGTCAAATCCTGATTTTTATAGTGCCCCGGTTTGATCGTGCCGCCGTAGACAAAAATTGCCGGCACATTCATGCGCGCAATCGCGATCATCGCACCCGGCATGTTCTTGTCGCAACCGCCGATGGCAATCACGCCATCCATGCTCCCCCCCTGCACACAGGTTTCAATCGAGTCGGCAATCACTTCACGCGACACCAGCGAATACTTCATGCCTTCGGTGCCCATCGAAATCCCGTCCGATACCGTGATGGTGCCGAACATCTGCGGCATCGCCCCGGCTTTCCTCAGCGCCGATTCCGCTTGTAGCGACAGTTCGTTCAAGCCTTTATTGCACGGCGTAATCGTCGAATAACCGTTAGCCACGCCGACAATCGGCTTGTTAAAATCCCCGTCACTGAAACCGACCGCGCGCAACATGGCGCGGCTGGGTGCGTGTTGTGTTCCTTGGGTGATAATCTGGCTACGTTTATTGTCTGGCATGCTTGCTCCTGAATGAGATAAAAATACGATTTATGACAAGGCGCACACAAACGCACTTGGTATAATGGCCGCTATTTTACCGTAAATAAGGCCGAAACTATGCTAGTTCATCCGCAAATTGATCCCGTTGCCATCTCCGTGGGGCCACTTTCCATTCATTGGTATGGATTGATGTATTTGCTCGGTTTCACGCTCTTCATTCTGCTCGGCCGGTATCGCATCAAACACAATCCGCACTCGGCTTTCACCTATGAAATGCTCGACGACGCCTTGTTTTACGGCATGCTCGGTGTAATTCTAGGCGGACGCCTGGGGCATGTGCTGTTTTATCAATTCGGTTACTACCTGGACCACCCGCTGCACATTTTCGCCATTTGGGAAGGCGGCATGTCGTTTCATGGTGGATTTCTCGGTGTTTTCGTCGCCATGGTATTGCTGGCGCGCAAACACAAATTGTCCTGGCTGACTGTCACGGACTTCGTCATCCCGCTGATTCCGCTGGGATTAGCCGCGGGACGCATCGGCAATTTCATCAATGGCGAACTGTGGGGACGCCACACCGATGTGCCCTGGGGCATGGTTTTCCCCTATGTCGACGAATTCCCCCGCCACCCGTCCCAGCTGTATCAATTCGCGCTCGAAGGCGTGCTGTTGTTTATCTTCATCTGGATTTACTCATCGAAACCGCGCGCAACCGGCGCAGTCACCGGCATGTTCATGATCGGCTACGGTGTTTTGCGTTCATTTGCCGAATTCTTCCGCGAACCGGAAGATGGCTTCATGGGCATTCTGACACTCGGCGTTACCATGGGCCAATGGTTATCAATCCCGATGATTCTGGCAGGCATCGCGGCATTGATGTGGTCAAGACGGCAAACGCTCAACGTTCCGCAAAATAATCAGCGCAAAAATAAGAAACGCTAGAAATTCTTGCGAATTGGTTCCTTCATCAGTGTGACTGTCTTTACAGTAACACTGGAAGGGATATCACGAACGAGGGAAAGAATTGAGATTCGCGAGTTCAACCCACGGCGCTTTCGATTCACGGGATACAAACAAAAAATAACGGGGGGACCTGAATGGAAGGGCATGAAATCATCGGATTCATCGCTGGCTTCGGCACCACTTTCGCCGCCGTTCCGGATTTGTACGCAATGCTCAAACGGAAAAGCGCTCAAGGCATGAATCCAACCATGGCCGGGATCATGGGCGTGTTTCAGATTGCCTGGGTTTATTACGGCGTCTTGATCGATTCCATGCCGGTCATTGTCTGGAACATCATCGCCATCGCCATCAATTCCCTGACGGTCGGCGCATTTTTCCACTTTGCCCGCGCGGAGAATAATGGATGAATTGATTTATCATCCAACCAATCCCGATTGATCGCCGTTTAATGTTGGGCTTTCTTCGGCAGCTCAACCTACCGTGCTTAACGCTGTAAACTTAGGTTTGGTCTTATCTTCTTCTCGCAAAGCTAAATTATAGTGCTCAATAAAATAGGGAATATTACGGTCATCAGGCCAATATTTCTGCCGAATCGATGATACGAAGAAACCTGCATCTTCGTAACTTAAGTAACCACATATATTACGCACTGATGTTTTAATTTTTGAGATTTCTTTTTTAATTTCTTCCGGTGCCAGGTTTTTATTTGACTCAAGGCGTTCTATAGAAAGCAAAACTCTTCGTATTTTATCGGGATCACAGTGAACCCTCTCTTTCTCCATGATATTGCCTTCATTCATTCCATTTTTTACTATCTGACTTGTAACCAAACTCATCAATGACTTAGCATCATCGATCATGTAATCAATTCCTGAACGAAAAGATCCATATTGCCCGATTCCGATATATAGTGTACCTAAAACTAGCATCGTCGCTCTTAAGCTTCCTTCTTCGAGTTTTACCAGAATATCTGTTTTCTGGTTATAGATAATGTCGGAGTATCTTGATGTTATATCGTTGAGGTACGATTCAGCTCCTTGAAGATCAATTTCATGAAAGTTCAAATCAAACTGAAATCGTATTCCAGCAATTAGTGCCACTATCTCTCCTTGTTAAGTGACGGGTTGTTGCAGTCAGAATCTACATTTGGCACAACGGTGTCAGCTCTTGCATCTTACGATAACAAAAAAATAATTTATTGACTCCCAACTAACGATCTCTTCGCAACAAACCTCCCAAACTCAAATCCTCATCAATATCCGGCCAATGAATGCCTTCGCCGTCACCCAGTAGCTCATAATTGGCAAGTTGTTTTTGGCTGGCTGTCGCAAGGCGGGGGAACCAACTCAAAGGAATCGCGATTGTTCTTCCATCGACTAGCGCAACAATCATATCGCCACCGGAAAATTGCACGCTTTTTGCTAAAACGTGCATTTTATTCATCACCCCAGTCCCGGCCAATAATGACTGTCCGGCAGCGGCCGTTTACCGAAGATCGCTTGGCCGACGCGCACCACGGTAGCACCTTCTTCGATCGCCAGTTCGTAATCGCCCGACATGCCCATCGACAGTTCGTCGAACGATAATCCGGCAGGGGCTTCCTGGCGCAGCATGGCTTGGATGTTGCGCATTTTGACGAAGCATTCGCGCACGCGGTCGTGGTCGGCGGAGAAGATCGCCAGCGTCATCAGGCCTTTGATGCGCAGCGATGAGAATTGCGGCAAGTGTTGCACGAAATCGCGCACGGCTTCGGGTGGCAGGCCGAATTTGCTTTCTTCGCCGGAGCTGTTGACTTGCACGTAGACGTCGATCGCGCGGCCTTCGTTTTGCAGGCGTTTGTCGAGCTCTTCGGCGACTTTGAGGCTGTCGAGCGCTTGGAATTCGTTGGCGAAACGCGCCAGGTATTTGGCTTTGTTGGTTTGCAGGTGGCCGATGATCGCCCATTTGATGCCCAAGTCGGCCAGAACTTCGGATTTTTCACGCGCTTCCTGGATTTTGTTTTCACCCATTTCATCGACGCCGGCAGCAAAGGCGATGCGTAGCCGCTCGGGCGATACGGTTTTGGTCACGGGCAGCAGGCGCACGCTGGCAGGGTCGCGTCCGGCTCTGTTGCAGGCATCGATGATGCGCTGCTTGACGGTAGCGAGGTTATTCTTGATATCGTTAAATTGCTGTTGTTGCTCTTCGTTGAGTTCCACGGCCTGCTCCTGTTGTGCGAGAGATTAATTTTTCCTGGATGCTTGATGGAAAACCATTTTCCATTGATTGTTGCGGTACCGCCAAAGCGAGGTCCGGGTCGATCCTCCACTTCCGGCATCGGGTTGATCGGGCTTTTGCAGCGAATAAATCACCAGCACCACATCCCCGGACACTACCTTGATACGAAAATCCTTGAACGCCCAGTGCATGCCCGGATCTTTGCACATCAGCCAGTTGATTACGTCGTTTCGGGTACGGATTGTTCCTTGCTGGTCGATTTCCTCGAAATCTTCCGCCAGCAATTCGTCGATCAATCCGGGATGCGCGGTCAGATCGCTTTGCAGCAAGCTAAGTTCCAGCTGCTGAATCAGTTTGGCGAGTGCATTCAATTCCATTCGCAGCAAATTACTTGACGCGCATGCCCGGTTGCGCACCGGAATCCGGCGACAGAATGAACAATTCACCCGGATTGCCGCCACCGGCCGCTAGTACCATGCCTTCCGACAAGCCGAATTTCATTTGCCGCGGCGCGAGGTTGGCGACCATCACGGTCAAGCGCCCTTTCAGTTGCTCCGGATCGTACGCGGATTTAATCCCGGCAAATACCGTGCGCTGCTCGCTGCCGATATCGAGCGTCAGTTTCAATAATTTTTCCGCACCCGGCACATGCTCGGCGTTGACAATCTTGGCGATGCGCAAATCGATTTTGCTGAAATCGTCAATGGAAATCGTTTCGGCAACCGGCGCAATCGCATGCTGCTGCTTTTCGGCATGCCGCACCGGCGATTGCGGTGGCGCAGCGCTCAGGCTCTGCGTATTGGCGGCGATCAGTGCGTCGATTTGCTTGGTGTCGATGCGTGTCATCAAGTGCTGATAAGTGTTGATGGTATGTCCTGCGGGTAATAACAAATCCGAAACCGGTTGATCAGCGCGCAACTGCGGCCAAGTCAGCGGTTCGCCATTGAGAAATGCCTCGATTTGCTGCACGGTACCGGGCAGGATCGGCTTCAAGTAACGCGATAGCAAATAGAACAACTGGATACCGAGACTGCAAGCGCGGTGTAAATCGTCAGCGCGATCCGTATGCTTGGCAATTTCCCACGGCGCTAAATTGTGAATCATTTCGTTGGCCTCATCGGCGAATTTCATGATTTGGCGGATGGCTGCGGAAAATTCGCGTTCTTCAAAGGCTTGTTCGATGACTTCGGGGCGCCAGCTGGAAAAATGTTCGTTCACGATGGCTTGCAATGCTTGATATTGCTCGCCGGACACCAGCTTACCGTCAAAGCGTTTGGTGATAAAACCGGCGCAGCGGCTGGCAATATTGATGAATTTTCCGACCAGATCGGAATTGACGCGCGCGACGAAATCGTCCAGGTTCAGGTCGATGTCTTCCAAGGTGCTGTTCAGCTTGGCGGCGTAGTAATAGCGCAGCCATTCGGGATTCAAACCTTGTTTCAAGTAACTTTCCGCGGTGATAAACGTGCCGCGCGACTTGCTCATTTTTTCGCCGTTCACAGTCAGAAAACCATGCGCGAAAATCTTGGTCGGTGTACGGTAACCGGCGTTTTTCAGCATCGCGGGCCAGAACAGCGCGTGGAAATACAGAATATCCTTGCCGATGAAGTGATACAACTCGGTATCGGATTGCGGTTGCCAGAATTCGTCAAAATCGATTTGTTCACGCGCACATAAGTTTTGGAAACTGCCCATGTAACCGATCGGCGCATCGAGCCAGACGTAAAAATACTTGCCGGGCGCGCCGGGAATCTCGAAGCCGAAATACGGTGCATCACGCGAAATATCCCAATCGGAGAGTTTATTTTCTCCGGCTTCGCCGACCCATTCGCGCATTTTGTTGGCCGCTTCCGGTTGCAGATGGTCGCCATTGCAGGCCCATTGCCGCAGAAAATCGGCGCAGCGCGCATCGGATAAACTGAAAAAATAATGTTCGGAAGATTTGTTGACCGGTTTTGCGCCGGAAACCGCGGAATACGGATTTTTCAGCTCGGTCGGCGCATACGCCGCGCCGCACGCTTCGCAGGAATCACCGTATTGATCCTTGGCGCCGCATTTCGGGCATTCGCCTTTGACAAAACGGTCCGGCAAAAACATATTCTTGACCGGATCGTACAGTTGCTCGATACCGCGAATCGCGATCAATCCGGCGGTTTTCAATTTGCCGTAAATATCCTCGGAGAAATGCCGCGTTTCAGGCGAGTGGGTACTGTAATAATTATCAAACTGGATGTGAAAGCCGGTAAAATCGCCGGAATGTTCCGCATGAACACGCGCGATCAAAGCTTCCGGTGTGATACCTTCCTTCTCCGCACGCAGCATGATCGGCGTACCGTGCGTATCGTCGGCGCACACATAATAAACCGTATGTCCGCGCATTTTCTGAAAACGCACCCAGATATCCGTTTGAATATATTCCACCAAATGACCTAAATGGATACTGCCATTGGCATACGGCAGCGCGGAAGTCACCAGAATTTTTCGCTTGTTCATTAATTATTAAACGAATCAGATTAAATAAGTGTCAATTGTAACAAACTGTGTGTGCATTCCCGATATTTGTTACCATTTCCCGATTAAATTGTGAGCCGCTCAGCGGTAGTAAAAAGGAGTTTTGTAGTGACCATTTCCGAACAACAAATACAAGCTGTATTGCAACAAACCATCGATCCAACCACGAATAAAGATTATGTGACTGCAAAATCCGTTAGCGCGATTCAAATTGCAGGAAACAACGTAACCATCGGCATTGAGCTCGGTTATCCCGCCAATAGCGTCAAGAATCAAGTACAACAGCAAATTACCGGAGCATTGCAGGCGGTGCCGGGTATCGGCGCTATCCAGGTGAGCGTGAGCAGCAAAATCATTCCTCACGGCGTGCAACGCGGCGTTAAGCTGATTCCCGGCGTTAAAAACATTATTGCCGTGGCATCCGGCAAAGGCGGTGTCGGCAAATCGGCAACGGCAGTCAATCTGGCGCTGGCATTGTCGGCAGAAGGCGCATCCGTGGGTATTCTGGACGCGGATATTTATGGTCCGTCGCAGCCGCAAATGCTCGGCATTACCGGCCATCCGGAATCACATGACGGCAAGACCATGGAACCGATGCTAGCGCATGGTATTCAGGCCATGTCGATCGGTTTGTTGATCGACGCCGAGACGCCGATGGTGTGGCGCGGACCGATGGTGACTCAGGCTTTGCAGCAATTGCTCAACGATACCAATTGGAAGGATTTGGATTATCTCGTCGTTGATTTACCGCCTGGTACCGGCGATATCCAGCTCACACTGGCGCAAAAAATCCCGGTGACCGGCGCCGTTATTGTCACCACACCACAGGACATTGCTTTGCTCGATGCGCGCAAAGGTCTGAAGATGTTTGAAAAAGTCGGCATCCCGATTCTGGGTATCGTGGAAAACATGAGCACGCACACTTGCTCGCAATGCGGACATACCGAACCCATCTTCGGTACCGGCGGCGGCGAAAAAATGTGCCAGGACTACAACGTCGAATTCCTGGGCGCATTGCCGCTCGATATCAAGATCCGCGAGCACACCGATACGGGCAAACCCAGCGTGGTTGCAGAACCGGACGGCAAAATTGCCGGCATTTACCGTTTAATTGCGCGGCGAATTGCCGTTAAGGTGGCGGAGTCTGCCGAAGATCACTCGGAACTGTTCGCTAAGATCGTAATGGAAAATGACTAGGAAGAATTGAAGAATGACGATTAAATCAGACAAATGGATACGCCGCATGGCGCTCGAACACGGCATGATCGAGCCGTTCGAGCCCGACCAGATCCGCCATAAAGACGATCAACGTATCGTTTCCTATGGAACTTCAAGTTACGGCTACGATATCCGCTGTTCGGACGAATTCAAGTTATTCACCAACATCAATTCCACGATTGTCGATCCGAAAAATTTTGACTCTAATTCGTTTATCGATGTTAAAAGCGATGTTTGCATCATCCCGCCTAATTCTTTTGCACTGGCGCGCACCGTCGAGTATTTCCGCATTCCGCGTAACGTGCTGACCATCTGCTTGGGTAAATCGACCTATGCGCGCTGCGGCATTATCGTCAACGTCACGCCATTCGAACCGGAATGGGAAGGTTATGTCACGCTGGAGTTTTCCAACACCACCCCCCTGCCCGCCAAAATCTATGCGAATGAAGGCGTGGCGCAAGTGATTTTCTTTGAATCGGATGAAGTGTGTGAAACATCGTACAAAGACCGGGGCGGAAAATATCAGGGTCAACAAGGCGTAACATTGCCGAAAATTTGAAGTCAAAGGAATAAAACCATGTGGAGACTCATTGATGTTGACTCAAATATGCGCAAAACGAATCAAAAGGTTTCCAGTTATTCTCGCGTTGATTTTATTCTCTGCATTTCCCGTGACGCTTGCGGCAGAGGCTTTGCAGCATATTTCTCTGACACGTACCGGCTTAATGCCGGAAGATATCGCTATTATCATCAATGACAGCGACCCGCTCTCCCAGCAAGTAGGCAGCTACTATCAGCGTGCACGGCAGATACCGGAAGTCAATGTCATTCATCTGCGTTTCCCACCCGGCCGCACCACCCTGACTGCAACGGAATTCAAGCAGCTGAAAGCTAAAATTGACCGGCTTACACCTGAGCATGTGCAAGCATTCGCCGTCGCCTGGACAGCTCCGTACCGGGTGGAATGCATGTCGCTGACTTCCGCCTTGGCATTTGGCTTCGACAAAAAATACTGCGCCGATAAGTGCGAACCGACAGCACCGAGTCCTTATTTCAATGCGCTCGGCTCTTACCCATTCGATGACTATAAGATACGTCCGGCTATGATGCTGGCCGGCACTTCGTTTACGCAGATTAAGGATTTGATTGACCGGGGCATTGCATCCGATCATACATTTCCCAAAGGTCAAGCATATTTGTTGAACACCTCGGATAAAGCGCGCAGTACACGCGCAATAACTTTCGCTGAGACGGCAAAAGAATTTACCGGCATTTTTCCAGTGCAGGTATTGGAAGCCGATTTCATTTCAGACCGCAAGGATGTGCTGTTTTATTTTACCGGGCTTACCCACGTATCCTCGTTGGACACGCTCGAGTTTATCCCCGGTGCACTGGCCGATCACCTGACATCGGTGGGCGGCATGCTGACCGATTCTTCCCAGATGAGCAGCTTGCGCTGGCTGAAAGCAGGCGCCACGGCAAGCTATGGCACGGTCATTGAGCCTTGCAGTTTCCCGCAAAAATTCCCGTCCCCGGTAGTCGCCATGTTTCATTATGCATTGGGCGCCAGTGCGCTTGAGGCTTATTGGAAAAGCGTCGCGTGGCCGGGACAAGGCGTGTTCATTGGCGAACCTTTAGCGAAACCATTTGCGCCACTATTACGTGAAATGAGTACAGACCGGTTTGAATTGAAAATTTTCTCACCCCGAGTTGGACGATTAAAAATAGAAAAATCACATTCTGCTGCCGGACCGTTCAAGTTAGCTTCGCGACCCCAGACCATTCGCCGCGGAGAGAATCGATTTCTTTTAAAGTTCAATGAAAAAACGGATGGTTATTTGAAGTTACACTGGAATTAACCAACTCCAAATTTATGGATATCCAAGAAATCGTGCGTTCAATATTTCCATGTGTATTAAAACTAGACAGTCACGCAAAACAAACTTCAAAAACACGCTAAACTTTTTTGCTAAATACCCGTCTAATAGGGCATAAATTATAACTACATAAGCTATTGTTTTATATTGAATATAATTACAGATAAAAAAAGCTTGATTTGCCCCGAATGCAGACTATAATGCGTGCAAATTTAAATCCAGGAAATTCACCGATAAGGAGGTCATCATGAGAAGCACCAAGAACTTTTTTGCTCCCGCGGATTTAGTAAATATTCACATTCCTGAAACGTAGCGTTTTATAAAGGAGCATATGCATGGCTATACTCTCGTCCACACTTCAAAAATCCGACCAATCTGAAGTTCTGTTTGATACGCACCCTGAAGTCAGTCTGAATTTTGAGCATGTCCGAAATGCTTTAAATGAAGGTTATCGACGACCTTTTTTACTGGTTGACAGCAATATAATCCGGCAAAAAACCCGGCGCTTCAAGACTGCAATGCCTCGAGTGCATCCGCATTATGCAGTCAAAGCTAACCCCGATGAGCGTGTACTGAAAACACTGATCGAAGAAGGCGCTGGTTTTGAAATTGCCTCAATCGCTGAGTTAGACGTATTACTCAAATTGGGTGTACCGGCTGCTGAAATTTTTTACAGCAATCCGATGAAATCCAGAGCTTATCTCGAATACGCCACAGCAAAAGGCGTTGAGTGGTACGTACTCGATAGCATTGAAGAAATGCGTAAAATCTTCAGCGTTAAACCCGATGCAAAAATGTATTTGCGCATCGATACCCCCAATATCGGCAGCGATTGGCCATTAGCCGGAAAATTCGGCACACACTTAGCCGATATCAATGAAATCATTCAAGAAGCCGCAAAACTCAAAGCAGATCTAGCGGGTGTCACATTTCATGTCGGCTCGCAATGCCGTAATCCGCAAAATTGGCGTGTCGGTATCGAACGGGCTAAAAAAGTATTTGCTGAAATGCAACTAGCTGGCTTGAATCCCCGCTTGCTCAATATCGGCGGTGGCTACCCGGTTCGCCACATCAAACCGATTCCTTCCATCGAAGTTATTGCTGAAGTCATTAATACCGCTATTGCCGATTTACCGGATAATTTCCGCATCATGGCAGAGCCAGGCCGCTATTTGGTATCGGATTCGGCTTATTTTGTCTGCCGCGTGGTTGGAACAGCAACGCGCAATGGAAAACGTTGGATGTACTGGGATGCAGGCATGTTTGGCGGTGTCATTGAAATGACCGAGGGTTTACGCTATGAGATTCTCACCGATCGGAAAGGCAGCAATATTCCATGGTCAGTTGCCGGACCAACCTGTGACTCCGTGGATATCCTGATGCACGACTTGATGTTGCCCAACGACATACAAGAAGGCGATTTCATCTATATTCCTAATGCAGGCGCCTATACGACGGCATACGCCAGCAATTTTAATGGCTTTCCATTACCTGATGTAAAAGTGATTTAAGTTTCCAGAATTGGGTAAGCCTGATTAAGAATCGTCAATAGAAATGGTGAAGTGGCTGCATTACTTCACCATTTCTGCTTCAAATAGCTTGAAAAATCACGGGAATTATAGCTTATGTCGTGCTTGATTTACGATCAAGCACGACAAAGTGATATTCTAAATTTTCCTCGACGTGTTTGTCGCGCTGCGTTTCTTCCCAGTCGCCGGGATTAAATTCTGGGAAAAACACATCACCATCAAAATTGCTTTGAATTTCGGTGATATACATGCGCTGGCAAATTTTAATCGTTTGCTGGTAAAGCTTCTCACCCCCGATGATGAAATTTTCAGTGTCAATCGTGTTGGTCTCTTCACAAACAAGCAGTGCATCTTCCAGAGAATTGACGACGACAGCCCCGGGTATTTCATAATCCATTTGGCGGGTAATCACGATATTAGCTCTGCCAGATAAAGGCTTGCCAATCGATTCATAGGTTTTACGTCCCATCACAATGGTTTGCCCCATCGTTAGAAACTTAAAATGTTTCAAATCAGCCGGTAAATGCCAAGGCAATCGATTATCCCGGCCAATAACCCGATTTTTCGCCATTGCTACCAGGATGGATAGACGTAATGCCGTCATACCGCTACCGGCGCCTTGATAGCAGGATGGGAATCATAATTCTCCAAGCTGAAATCTTCATAGTGAAAACCCAGAATATCCCTGATACCGGGATTTAATTTCATAGTTGGCAAAGGTTTGGGTTCGCGCGACAGTTGTTCACGGGCCTGTTCCAAATGATTGAGATAAAGATGCGCATCGCCCAAGGTATGCACAAAATCACCGGCTTTGAGTCGGCACACCTGCGCAATCATCAGCGTCAGCAAGGCATACGATGCGATGTTAAACGGCACGCCGAGAAAAATATCCGCGCTGCGTTGATAAAGCTGGCACGATAACCGGTCATCCGCCACATAGAACTGAAAAAAAGCATGGCATGGCGGCAAGCGCATTTTATGCAAATCCCCCACGTTCCATGACGACACAATCATGCGGCGCGAATCGGGCGTATCTTTTATCTGCTGAATTACCTGCTGCAACTGGTCAATATGTCCGCCTTCCGCTGTCGTCCAGGAACGCCATTGATGGCCGTATATCGGGCCGAGATCGCCATTCGCATCAGCCCATTCATTCCATATCGATACACCATGTTGCTGCAAATAGCCGATGTTGGTATTGCCTTGCAGAAACCACAGCAGCTCATGAATGATCGACTTCAAATGACATTTCTTCGTTGTCACCAAAGGAAAGCCATGCGCCAGATTAAAACGCATTTGATAGCCAAAAACCGATAGTGTCCCCGTTCCCGTCCGATCCGATTTACGATGACCGTGGTCAATGACATGCTGCATTAATTCGAGATATTGATGCATCCCTATTTGAAACTCCCCGGTAGAATCAGAATAAATCCATGCGTTGTAAGTCTATCCCAGCCACAATGGGTATAAGACGTATATAATATCAATATTAATTACAGCTATCATTCTTAATGCAATGACGCACAATTTTGTCATTCAAAAAAAACTATACAACAGGAAAGCTTTCAATGCTGGCATCCCTTTTCCAAAATACATCATCGATCGATCCATCTACTAAAGCATCGCATATTCTCGTAATCCTCCCGAAGTTAGAAAAGCTCCCTAAGAAACATGATATTCCCGGTGAAGAATCACTGAATAAATTACTTCTGCGCCGCGAGATCAAATTAACGGATCTGATCGCAACGCCAGTCAGCGCAAATCTTCCCGATGGCGAGCTATGCGCTTGGGCAATGGTCGACACGAACCAAACCGTATTCGAGCAACAAACCACCGTGCGAAAAGCGGTCAAATTGCTGCTTGGGGAAAATCCTGTTGAATTGCATATTACCGTGCATGGCACAACGCAACAAAGAAAAATCTTTTCCGAACTGGCTGTTTTTACCAGCTGGGTGAATGGCGCCGTACTCCCGGTGCGCAAAAATAAACCCGTCAGAAAGCCGCTGGAGAAAATTTTTTTATATGGCTACAAAGATGCTGGAAACTTTACGCTGCAACGCGCCCGGGCAGAAGGGAACTTGCTTGCGCGCGGTTTGACGGCATTACCGGCCAATGAATTAACACCCACCACTTATCGCCAGCAAATTAAGAAATTGGCTGAGAATGAGGGCTGGAAATATCAGGAATACGATCTCAATAAATTGAAAGAAATCGGCGCCGGCGCTTTTGTGGCGGTAGCACAAGGCAGTGATACCGAAGACGCCGCCATCGTTCATCTGCAATATCAAGGCAAACAAAATCCGGACAATAAGACCATCGCGATTGTCGGAAAAGGCATTTGCTTTGATACCGGCGGCCATAATCTGAAACCGGCCCGGCATATGCAAGGAATGCATGAGGATATGAACGGATCGGCCGTCGCATTGGGCATTCTGCTTGCCGCAACGCGCGCTGAAATCCCAATTAAAATAGATTGCTGGCTAGCCATTGCGCAAAACCACATCAGTCCTCGGGCGTATAAACAAAATGACATCATCACGGCACTCAGCGGGCTATCCATTGAAATCGTGCATACCGACGCCGAAGGACGAATGGTATTGGCGGACACTTTGACATTAGCCAACCAATTAAAACCCGATTTGATCATCGATTTCGCTACGTTGACCGGCAGTATGATAACTGCCCTAGGAACCCGCTACAGCGGAATTTTCAGCAATCGCGATGAGTTGTTACAAGTCGCCGTTGCCGCGGGCAAAGAAAGCGGTGAGCGTGTGTGTGTTTTCCCGATGGATTCCGATTACGAAGAAAGTCTTGAAAGCGCCATTGCGGATATCAAGCAATGCGAACTAGGCGGAGAATTCGATCATATTCTCGCCGCTTGTTTTTTGCAGCGCTTTGTCAGCGATACACCTTGGTTACATATGGATTTATCGGCTAGCAGCCATAAGGGCGGCTTGGGCGCGGTGGATAGCGATATTACCGGATTTGGGGTCAGTTGGGCGATCGAGCTGCTAAAAAGTGTTTGAAATCGATATTTGCAATCAGAAATAAATCAGGGATAGCGCCTAACTTCTTACAATCATGAGCTTCTGACCAATGGACAAGTTCTCATCACTGTTATTCCAAAGCTTGATCTGATTGACGGTCGTACCGTAACGCTTGGCGATTTCATATAAGGTATCGCCTTTTTTCACCACATAAACATTCGATTGATAATTCTGCAGCTGTTTCTTCTTCAGTGAGGCAGCATCGCTATAATTCTCTGACACAATCTGTGGTACCAATATTTTTTGTCCGAGGGTAAGATTTTTGCTGCGCGCAATACCGTTAATTGCCTGCAATTGCTTCACTGTAGTCTGATGGCGCGCTGCGATTTCATTGATACTTTCCCCTTTCTTCACATGATAAATTTGCCAAGATACTCTAGGATCTTGATATGTCTCAAGATTCTTCAAAAAAATATCTTTATTCCTTTTAGGCAATAACAACGTGCGAGGTTCATCCATCACCTTGATAACATAACGATTGTAGGCAGGATTTAATGCATTGAATTCAGCTTCGGAAATATTGGCAAGGCGGGTAACGAGAGGGATGTCGATGTGTTCATGTATTTTGATTTCATCAAAATACGGTCGATTCTCTATCGGCCGGATTTGTATACCATATTTCTTACTACTGACTATGATATCTTTAACCGCCAATAGCTTATAAACATAGTGCTTGGCATCGCTGGGCAGATTCAAATCATAAAAATTGCTCGACCTGCCCTTATGAAGACTTCTGGATAATACCTTGCTAACTACACCTTCGCCCAAATTGTAAGCCGCGATGGCCAGTTTCCAGTTATCAAATTTCGCATGGAGATACTGCAAATAATCCAGTGCAGCTCGGGTAGAAGCTATAATGTCACGACGGTCATCGTGCCATACATTTTGGGCTAACCCTAGGATTTTCCCCGTTTCGGGCTGAAATTGCCACAAACCCGCCGTTTGACTATTGGATTTTATCAGTGGATTGTAAGCGCTTTCGATGACCGGCATCAGTGCGATTTCCATCGGCATGCCACGGCGCTCAACCTCCTCCACAATATAAAAGAGATACCGCTCACTATTGGCAATAATGCGGTTAAATAACTCTGGATTCTGTGTATAGGAGGCGCCTATTTTACGAATTGCTTTACTATCGGGCGGCGGTGCCAACGCAAAACCGTTTTGTATACGACTCCAGAGATTTGCATGATACTGAATCTTATCTTGTACTAATGTGTCCGCAAATGCATTCAGTGTTATAAATGAACAAAATCCAAGTACTAACGATATCAGTAAAACAAGGCTATTTCTTTTTAAAATCATTTACATATATTATTTTCTATATCCATATCGACTAACAGGATATATAAATTTTTCGCATTTGCAAACTATTTTTTACAAAAAAGAGAGTGCAAATTTAACAAATAAATTTAAAAATCATAATATTATACAACTATCTTCAAGATAATTATTAAGAATCATTCGCGAATATTCGACTGACTATTGAATTCTTGCAGTAAAACTACCGGTTTTGGTTGCCATCCTTTTTTCCGGTGATCGACGATAACATTGGTAAAAATACCGCCGCGCACATAGAAACGTGCAGTTAGCCGGATATAGCGAGGCTTTAAAACAGCGACGAGATCGTCGAGAATTTTATTCGTTACGGCTTCATGAAACACCCCTTCATTCCGGTACGACCAGATATAGAGTTTCAAGCTTTTAAGCTCGACGCATTTTTTGTCTGGAATATAATCCAAAATTAAAGTGGCGAAATCGGGTTGTCCCGTTTTCGGGCACAAACAGGTGAATTCAGGAATCTCCATATGAATATGGTAATCCCTGCTGGTAAACGGATTCGCGAAGGTCTCAAGTGTTTTTTCAGGTTTGCTGGTCATTCTTCTTCATGCTCGTAGTTAAATTAATTCGGTTACAGTGATAAAATGTGTCATGCGCTTTATTTATTATAACTGCCTTACCCAATAAACAAAAAATTGCGCCTAGCTCATATCAAGCTCGCCGGCTTCAAATCATTCATCGATCCCACTGTAGTTCCCGTTTCGCAAGATCTGGTTGGTATCGTCGGCCCTAATGGTTGCGGTAAGTCGAACATCATCGACGCCGTAAGATGGGTGCTGGGAGAATCGAAAGCGTCCGCTTTGCGGGGCGATTCGATGCAGGATGTCATTTTTTCTGGGTCGGATAACCGCAAAGCGGTTGGCCGCGCCAGTGTGGAAATCGTCTTTGACAACCACCTCAATAAAATTACCGGACAATGGTCCAGCTACGCCGAGATCGCCATCAAACGTGTCATTCAACGCGATGGCAATTCAAGTTATTACATCAATAATCTGCCCGTGCGGCGCCGGGATATTGCCGATCTCTTTCTGGGAACGGGTGTCGGAGGCCGGGGTTATGCCATTATCGAACAGGGCATGATTTCCCGCATTATTGAAGCCAAGCCACAGGAATTAAGAAACTTCCTCGAAGAGGCCGCAGGAATTTCCCAGTATCGTGAAAGAAGGCACGAAACGTCCACCCGGCTTGCTGAATCGAGAAAAAATCTTACCCGCTTGGAAGATATTTGCCAGGAATTAGGTGCACAGCTGCAGCATCTGGAAGTACAAGCAAAAATCGCGCAACAATACAAACAATTGCAGGAAAATCTGCACCACTCACAATCCCTGCTATGGCTGTTGCGTAGAACCGAGGCGCAAAAACAGCAGCAGCGTGCGGAACAAGACATTCAGAAGCTGGCAGCCGAATTGGAAACTGTACTTGCAAGTCAGCAGCAAGCGGAAAAAGACTATGAAACAGCACGCGCCCAAGAACATGCTGTTAACGACCAATTGCTCCAGGCACAGGGGCAATTGTATACGGCTGATGCCGAAATTGGACGTTTGACGCAAGAAATCAATCATCTAAACAGCACGCATGATCGCCTGCTGCAACAAACGCAACAAGTTGAAAATCAACTGCAAAAAAATAATCAGTTGAAATCTAGCAAACTGGAAAATCTGGCGCATTGGCAGCAGGAAAAAATAAAAATTGAATCAGCGCAACAAGATAGCATTCAAAAATGTCATGAAGAAAACGGCAAACTCCCGGCCATTGAGGCAAATTTTCATGCCTGTCAGGAAAAATTAAACCAGCTCCGGCAGGATTTACTGCTCGTCGAACAAACCAGCCGCCTGGAAGACAATCAACTCGTTCATGCGGCAAAAAATATTCAGCAGCTTGAAGCGCGCCATACCCGCCTATTGCAAGAGCAAAGCGAATTTGTGCTCATTGATCCTAACCAATTGACGCAATTGCAGCATCAGATCGATGACACTGAAAATAGACTAAAAGAAGAACAACTGAAGCATCAGAAAATCGAAACACAATTTTCGGCAATAACCCAATCTAAACAGCATATTGTCAGAACAATTCAAGAACTGCAGCAGACATTGTCGCAAGCATCGGCCCGTTATACGGCATTGCAAAATCTGCAGCAGAAACTGGAAAACAACCAAAGCTTAATCGCTTGGCTTCATCAACGGCAGCTGGATACGCTGCCGCGTTTATGGCAGAAAATCAGCATAGCGCCGGAGTGGGAAAACGCATTGGAAGCGATTCTGCGCGAACGGCTTAACAGTATTGAGATTGAGCAGCTGGATAGTATCCTCGATTGGATCGACGGCGTGCCGCAGGGGAAATGGTCGCTGCATGAAAAATCCGCCATCGCCGGTGATTTATCGTCCAATGACACTCACAACCACACAGGTCAAAAATTACTCTCCTGCATCACGGTCAATCAGCCTGAAATCCAATCTGTACTGGACCATTGGTTAAAAAATGTATATATCGCCGGCGATATTCAAGAAGGTCTCAGCAACAGGAATTCTCTGAGCTCCGGCGATCTGCTCGTTACCCGCCAGGGGCACATCCTGACCCGCACCAGTATCACTTTTTATGCACCCGATTCGCAATTGCATGGGGTTTTATCAAGACAGCAAGAGCTCATTCAAATACAAAAAGAAATCGATCAGCTCGAACCCGCCCTGCGCATGCAACGCGATCTGCTGGCCAAAACCGAGCAGCAGTCCGCCGAACTGAACAATGCCATTCAAACGATTGATAAAAACAGTAAGCAATTGCAGCAGCAGCGGCATGCATTACAGCTGGATGCGGTCAAATTGTCACAAGCCAGCGAACGCGCAACGCACCGTCATAACCAGATCAATGCTGAGTTGATGGAAATCGGGCAAGCCTTGGAACACGAGTACGCGCTGCAAAAATCCGCAACCATCAATTTGCAGGAAAATCAGCAAAAAATTGCCGCGCTCAAGGAGCAAACGCAACAAGCACAGCTCGCCTGGGAAACGGCCAATCAGCAACTTGCATGGCAGCGGCAAAACATCCAGCAATCGACCCGCGCGATGCAAGAAGCAGCGTTTCAGGCGCAAACTTGCCAGAACAAAATCATGGAAATCGAGTCGAGCATCCAGTTGCTGGATGAAGAACTGCAACATTTAACGCAAAACCAAGCTAACTTGCTCAGCGAAATGGATGCGCTGAATGTTGCTCCACTCACCGGCCGCTTAGACGCCGCCCGCACACAGCGCAAATCGATTGAACAAACCGCATTGCAAGCACGGCAAGCCGTTGAGGATACCATCAACCATTTACGGCGCATCGAAGAAGCCCGGATGGCATCGGAGCAAAAATCGCATGCGCTGCGCGAAGCCATGAATCAAGCCCGGCTCAAGGAACAAGCGGCGAGTATCGCCATGGGCCAATTTGATGAATTGATCCAAGACGCTCATGTTGATACCGGATTGTTATTACCTTTAATTGCCAAAAAAAGTGTTACCGGGCTGCATTCTGAGATCGAAAAACTAAATGCGGAAATTGCTGCGCTGGGAGCCGTGAATCTTGCCGCATTGGAGGAGCTCGAGAATGGCCGGAGCAGAGAATCCAGTTTGCTGATGCAATTACAGGATTTGAATGCAGCCATTGCAACTTTGGAAAGCGCTATCCAGCAAATTGACCGCGAAACCGAATTACGTTTGCAAGACACATTCACTCAAGTAAATACCTATTTAAGCGAGATTTTTCCGGTTATATTCGCCGGTGGGCAAGCCCGGCTCGAATTCTGTGATGATAAAAATTTAGATGCCGGCTTATTGCTGACCGCGCAACCACCGGGGAAAAAAAATAGCTCGATCCAATTATTATCCGGCGGAGAAAAAGCATTGACGGCTTTGGCATTGATTTTCTCCCTATTCCGGCTCAATCCGGCGCCTTTCTGCTTGTTGGATGAGGTGGATGCTCCGCTGGACGACAGCAACACCAGCCGTTTCTGCGAACTGGTGAAAACCATGGCAAAACAAACGCAATTTCTATTCATTAGCCATAATAAAATCACGATGGAAATGGCGCAGCGATTAATTGGAGTTACAATGCAAGAACAAGGGGTATCAAGGATAGTAGCTGTCGACCTTGCTGCGGCGGTACAAATGGGCAAACGCGAAAAACAGCCTGCTATCTAATGACTGTGATTAATCCCATAAAGCTGACATAATTTAATTTTAATACTACACGTAACGGCAATTGTGCGAAATAGCAGGGAAATAATATGGAGATATTGAGTATGAGTGACTTGCAGATAAGCTTGATCATCATCGGCATCATCGTTATTGCCGGTGTCGTTGTCTTCAACTGGTGGCAACAACTGCGTTACCGGCGGAAAATTCAAGCTGCGTTCGATCATAACCACGATGACATTCTGCTCGATGAACAGAATTCCGATGAGCCGTTTCAGCGTATTGAGCCAAAATTCAATAAAGTCCCGGCGGATATTCCGTTTGATACTTTTGCGCCAATCGATGCGCCCGCGAGTGAACCGAAAAGACCGCAGGTAGCACCGCCTGCTCCAGCTGCAATCAATATCCCTATCAGCACTGCCACAGCCACACCTTCGTCGGCCGCTTCGCCGCTATTGGATTACGACGGCAATTCAAATTACATCGTCAATATCCGCTCCGAGTCCGTTATCCCCAATACCCATATCGCGAAGTTACTGCAACGGAAATTCGATTTCGGCAAAACGGTATACTGGCTCGGCCAACAAGATAAAAATGAACCATGGGAGGAGATTACCAATGAATCCAATGTCGATAGCGACGGTTACAGCCATTTAAAAGGCTGCTTGCAGCTTGCCGATAGAGCGGGGCCGATCAGCGAAGTCAATTTATCCAAATTCCGCGATCTGGTGCAAGATTTCGCAGCGCAAGTTCATGCCACAGCAGAATGCCCGGATATCGTCAGTGCACACGAAAAAGCTGTTCAACTGGACAAATTCTGCGCCGATGTGGATGTCATGATCGGCATTAACATCATCAGCAAGGACAACGGCGCGTTTGTCGGCACCAAGATTCGCGCGTTGGCCGAAGCTTCCGGATTTAAACTGGAATCGGAGGGATTATTCAAGTATCGCGATGAGAGTAATAACGTATTGTTCATATTGAGCAATTATGAATCTCCTCCGTTCTTGCCAGAAAACATGAAATCGTTAACAACGCATGGCGTTACTTTCTTATTGGATGTACCCAGAGTCGCGCAAGGAGAAAGAGTATTCGATCAGATGACGCATCTAGCGAAGATTTTCTCTAATACACTGGGCGGAATCATGGTTGACGATAACCGTGTCCCGCTGAGTGACAGTGGGATTCAAAGAAGCAAGCAACAGCTCATCGAAATACAAACCGCAATGAAAAAGAATCATATCAACGCTGGCAGTCCGAGCGCTTTGCGGTTATTTGTATAAATATTTTTAATAAAAAATTAAAGTTAAATCTGTGAGCATCCGTAATCGCTAGGACAACTGTCAATTGTTTCAATAAATAGCATTAACAATAGATAGTTAGCCGATATAGTTCAGCGATAATTGTAGAATGATAGCTATAATAATGATAAATATTATAATTTAGTGATAAGACCTACTGAATACCTAGAATCACTACCAGACAATTATTAAATAACTTATTGATAAAAAGATAAAATGGATAATACCTCGAACACAAACCAACCTTTTTCACCAATCGAAGTCAAACTGGAATCCGGAAAAGATTATTATTGGTGTACGTGCGGCCGCAGCAAATCCCAGCCTTTTTGCGACGGTTCGCATAAAAATACAGAATTTACACCCCAAAAATTTAGTGTGAGCGAAGATAAAACTGCATGGTTATGTACCTGCAAAAAAACCGGTAATGCTCCTTTTTGTGATGGCACACATCGCAAACTATAAGTACCGGTAAATAAAGTCTCTATAAAAAAACAACAACAAAAATAATAATATTTCAGTGAATACCCGGGCACAGCATAAGAATTGTAGATTTGGTTACCCATTAACCCTTTTAATAGTTCATAAATTAGTGCCCCATGGAAACAGAACTGAAATCCTTAGAAAATAAAGTTTTTCTACTTTTACGCTTGTATCAAGATACCAGCACTGAAAATAAAAAACTGCGCGAAGAACTTGCGGACTCACATGCGCATTGCGAGAAATTAAATGAGAAAATACATGTCACGGCGGATCGGCTTGAAACACTTTTGTTAAACATACCCGATAATGAATAATGAACCGCTAAACCTCAACATCATGGGACGGGATTTTTGTATTGCCTGCCCCGATGAAGAGCGTGAGGAAATTCTGCTTGCCGCAGCTTATCTTGATAAAAAAATTCAAGAAATCAGAGCAGAAGGAAAGATTGTTGACTCTGATCGCATCGCACTTATCGCAGCGTTGCAGATTGCGCATGAACTGCTGATGTTGCGTAATGGAACTGGTTTTGACATCGATGAATTTCGGCGTAGAATTGTTTCATTAAGAAAGAAAGTAGATGAAGTTCTGACCGATAAAGAAAGTTAGCATAGTGAAGAGTTACAGTTGTAAATAAGGTTAATCCCTGCGGTGTTCGTTTAGACTTATATTCTTTGAACCATTTTTAGAAAATGGTTGTGGATTACAGTGATACTGTTGTGCGCGTCCTTTCGGGATGTTCCTGATGTATCCATGAAGCAACCACCTTGGACCCTATGGTTCAAGATGACGGTCTGACGGCATATGTGGGGAGCTATTGCAGGACAAGAGATATTTCAAACATCTCTTGTCCTTTTTAGTTTTTTCTTCCCGCGATGACTACACACGCAATTCCATTGATGCAGCAAAGCAGCAGAAATCCTCCCTTCCGCACGAAAACATTCTTATTCGATATCGGCCGCGTATTGCTGGATTTTGATTTTGAATCGTCGCTGGCGCGGCTGATTCCATCAGGAACCGATGACGCGCACGAACGGATTCACTCGGTGCTGCACCGCAAAGACGCATTGGAAAGCGGACAAATCGATCCTGCCGGTTTTGCAGATTGGGCGTTGAGCGTCTTGGGGAGTGATGCAACCCGGGAGCAGTTTTACCAGGCCTGGCAACAAATCTTCACTCCCAATGCATCCATGTGGCATTGTGTCCGTCAACTGGCCGCTGATAACCACAATTTGATTCTGATTTCAAATATCAATGCGATTCATTGTCCGTGGATATTTACCGCCTACCCTGAGTTCGCTCTCTTTGAACACAGAATATTGTCATTTGAAGCCGGTATTCTGAAACCGGAATTGGCCATTTATCACTATGCGATCAACACATACCGGCTGGATCCAGCCGAGACAATTTATATTGACGATCAGCCGCAAAATATCGCGGCCGGCCAGCAAATGGGATTCCTCTGCTGGCAATATGATCTGAATCATCATAAGGCATTCGAGGCTTGGCTTCAAAAAACGCTAGCTGCCGGTTAAACAAGAACATCGTGGCAAAACCTTTCATGAAACTAAATTTTCTCTGCCAGAAAATGCTCGACCATCGCCTGTTTATAGTCTATTTGCCCGAACGACACATCCTTTAATTCACCTTTACGGTCGAACAAAATGCACGATGGCGTTCCTTGCAACGCAAAGCGCTCGAAAGTTTCCGCGCGCATCGATTTCTGCGTCATATAATGGTTGACTTGCTGCAACACGGTTTTCTTCTGCTCATCGCTGAACTTGTCGAAATCGGGTAAAAAATTTTGTGCATAATGCAGCACGCGTTCATCGGTCACCGGTTCGGTTTCCGCCACAACCCGATCCATACCCACCGCAAACGGTATTTTCCACGTCAACTTACCGTCCGATAATAAACCGTATTGATTGAGCGCCTTATAGGTTTCACCGATCACTTCACCGGTCGCAATTAACTTTTGTAAATTCTCTAGCGTATTCTTATCGTAATCTTCAAATGCAGTGGCCAAGCCGATCACAGTCAAACCCTGCGCGTGATACCGCTCATGCAAATCAACCGCTCGGGGTAGCGAGTAAATAAAACAACCCGGGCAATTGACCTGAAAAACTTCGATTAAGACCACCGAACCGGTCAGTTCGTTAAGCAAAAGTGGACCGCCTTGTACCCAGGTATCCACCGCAATATCAGAAAGTGTGTGATTATTCATAGTGTAAGTCGTCAGAACGCAGAAAAGTTTTGGAATATACTACAGAAGCTGGCCGCTAGCGTGCAGAATTTTCATCAAAAATAAAACTGGCGGAAAGTCATCCATTATAATGAGCCGCTGATGACAAAGCTGTCTGTAAAAATCGCCCCTCATATAAAAAATGCGCTTCTGGTTAATGAAATCTGAACCGGATGAATTCAGTATCGATGATTTTGCCGCACGGCCGGATCAAACGATAGCCTGGGAAGGCGTGCGTAATTATCAGTCGCGCAATTTCATGCGCAACCAGATGGCGGTGGGCGATCAAGTGTTTTTCTATCACTCCTGCTGCAAAGACCCCGGTATCATGGGCATAGCGGTTGTCAGCAAACCGGCGTATCCGGATGCCACGCAATTTAATCCGGCCAGCAAGTATTTCGATCCTAAAGCAACGCAAGACAATCCGCGCTGGTTTAATGTCGACATCATGCTATTGCACAGAACGCGTCTGATCCCGATCAGGGAATTAAGGCAATATCCGCAACTAAGCAGAATGCGCGTGTTGCAAACGGGTAACCGTTTATCGATCACACCGGTCGATCCATCCGAGTGGCAATTTATCTTGCAGTATCTGTAGCACAATCCAATTATTTTTATCAGGCTTACATTATGGAATGGTGGTTGATTTATCTGTTAACCGGAGCATTTGTGGGATTCTTTGCCGGGCTACTCGGCATTGGCGGCGGCCTGATTATCGTTCCCGTGCTCATCTCACTGTTCACTGCGCAGGACTTTCCCGCCGACCGCATCATCCATTTTGCGCTGGGCACCACGATGGCCACCATCATTTTCACCTCCGCCGTTAGCTTACGCACACACCACCAGCATGGCGCCGTAAACTGGCCCATCGTAAAGCATATTACCCCGGGTATTTTTCTCGGTACTTTTGGCGGCGCGACCCTGGCCGGGTCAATGACAGGTCAACTGCTGAGCGTTATTTTTGTCGTTTTCATTTTTTACGCCGCCACGCAAATGCTGCTGCAATTCCGCCCCAGCCCCCTATTTCAACTCCCGGGGAGATTCGGCCTGTTTCTCGCCGGTAATGTCATCGGCGCCCTATCCAGCTTGGTTGCAATCGGCGGCGGATTGTTGTCCGTGCCATTCCTGACGCTATGCAACGTCAAACTGCAACACGCTATCGGCACCGCCGCTGCCATCGGTTTTCCTATTGCCTTGGCCGGCACGGCCGGTTATATCGTGAATGGTTTCTTACAATCGGAAACGCTGCCCGATTTCAGCTTAGGCTATGTTTATTTACCCGCATTAGCCTGGCTGGTGTCGGCCAGCATGCTGACAGCGCCGCTCGGAGCAAAACTCACGCATTCCACCAAAACCGCCACGCTCAGAACAATCTTTGTTATTTTGCTCTATGGCTTGGGTATCAGAATGTTAATTACTATCCTATAAATCCGGCTGGCAACAAGCCAATTTCAAACTCAAAACGATCCAGCGGGTATTTAAGTGCGCCAAATCGCAATTTATCAGTGACTATTCTTCGTAACGTGGTATAGTTTTGTTGTGACAAAAAAGTAAGAGTTGTATTTATTAACTTTAGGGAAAAGCTACAAATGAAATTTTCAGCACTTTTTGTTGTAACACTTTTAGCATTATCGTTAGTGGCATGTGGAAAACCTACAGCGCCAGAAAGCGCAAGTTCAGATAACTATGGCACCACTCATGAAGGTAAACCAGCGGAAGGCCGTAACGAACTTCCAGGTAAATAATAGTTAATTTTTAACTATTCATCCGTTTCACTGTTTATTGTTGTTGAGTAATACCCTGTAGGATCGACATTGCTCCTACAGGAGCCTTCAAAAAATCCCCCGAACTACCCCATAAATTCCTTTAGTACTCGATATTGGCCGCTTCACGCCCTCTTTGCTCATCGACGGTTGCGAGCATCGCAAGGCCGAGAACAAAAAACGCCAACGTGCTGAGTAACGCAATGCGGTGATCTCCGGCAAACAAATAAACCATTGCACCATACGTCAGCGGACCGATAATCGCGGACAGTTTGGTCGCAAGCCCCCATAAACCAAAGAATTCGCCTTGCCGCCCGGGCGGTGTAAATTGCCCAACCAGCGCCCTGCCCGCCGATTGCGCGCCGCCCAAAGCCGTACCGATCAAATTGGCGGCGACCCAGAATAGAAACTCATCAACTGCAAAATACGCACAGCCAATCGCCGCAATCCAAATCACCAGCGTAATCGCGATACAGCGCAGTGAGCCGATACGATCCTGCAAATGGCCAAACAGAAAGGCACCGATCGCCGCAGTCACATTCACCACCATAATCAGGATGATCGTATCCTGCGTCTTAAACCCCATAACTTCCTGCGCATAGATCGCTGCCAATACGATGACGATATAAATCCCGGCGTAATAAGTCGTCAACGACGCCAGAAAACGAAACAGATCGATGTGCAAACGCGCTTCGCGCAGTGTGGCGCGCAAACGGCTAAACCCTTGCCGCACGATATGGCTGCTGTCGAACGATTCCGTGACCGTGGCGCGCTCGCGCAGCCACAGCAGCGTCGGCAGCGCGGCCAGTGCAAACAACGCCGCCACGATCAGATTGGTCACCGGCACATACTGCACGGCTTCGATGCCCTGCTTTTCGGCGTACGTGACATAAGCCAGACACAACGCCAACGTCAACAAACCGCCAAAATATCCCAGCGCCCAGCCATAACCGGAAAGCCGCCCGATCGTCTCCGGTGTGCTGATTTCCGGCAAAAAAGCCGCGATCAGATTCTCGCCGCTGGCAAACATAAACGTCGCCAGAATAACCAGCACAACCGCCAGTGCAATATCGCCCGGCCCGGCGAAATACAACAGCGCGGTAAACACCACGCAACCGATGGTAGTCGCGGTCAGAAAGCGTTTTTTCGCGCCGGAATAATCGGCAATCGCACCCACTACCGGCGCGCTGATTAAAACCAGCGCATTCGCCACCGCCATCGCCAGTGTCCACAACAGCGTGGCATCGCCGCTACCCTGCCCGGCGGCAATCACGCCGACAAAGTAGGCATTGAAAATGGCGGTCAGGATGACCGTGGTAAAACCGGAATTGGCGAAATCGTACATGCACCACGCAAAACGTTCGCGCCGCGTGACCGGTTCGGAGGTATTGGAAGAAGAAGCCATCAGGCGCTATTTGCCGGTCATCTTTTCCGGCACCACCCAGGCATCGAACTGCTCTGCTGTGACGTAACCGGTCGCAATCGCGGCGGCTTTCAATGTCGTGCCTTCGCGGTGCGCTTTCTTCGCAATCTCGGCGGCTTTGTCGTAGCCGATATGGGGATTCAATGCAGTCACCAGCATCAGCGAATTGTGCATCAGCGCGTCGATACGCTCGCGATTGGCTTCGATGCCGGTGGCGCAATGGTCGTTGAAGCTGACCATCGCATCGGCCAGCAAGCGCACGCTTTGCAGGAAATTATGAATGATCAGCGGTTTCATCACGTTCAGCTCGAAATTCCCCAGCGCGCCGCCCATGTTGACTGCGACATCGTTGCCCATGACCTGGCAGCACACCATCGTCATCGCTTCCGATTGCGTCGGGTTGACCTTGCCCGGCATGATCGAGCTGCCCGGCTCGTTCTCGGGAATGCGCAATTCGCCGATGCCGCAGCGCGGCCCGGACGCCAGCCAGCGGATATCGTTGGCGATTTTCATCAGCGATGCAGCCAGCGTTTTCAGCGCACCGTGCGCGTGCACCAGCGCATCGTTACTCGCCAGCGCCTCGAATTTATTCGGCGCGGTAACGAACGGCAAGCTGGTCAGGCGCGACAACTCCGCCGCCACGCGCACCGCAAATTCCGGATGCGCATTCAACCCGGTGCCGACGGCTGTGCCGCCCAGCGCCAGTTCGCACACATGCGGCAACGCGGCTTGCACATGCTTCAGCCCGTGATCCAGTTGCGCCACATACCCGGAAAATTCCTGCCCCAGCGTCAACGGCGTGGCATCCTGCAAATGCGTGCGGCCGATTTTGACGATGGATTCGAACGCTTGCGCCTTGGCCGCCAAGGTTTCACGCAATAATTGAAGCGCCGGAATCAAGCGATGCTGCAATTCCTGCACGGCAGCGACGTGCATCGCGGTGGGAAACACATCGTTGGACGATTGCCCTTTGTTGACGTCGTCGTTGGGGTGCACTTTGCGATCCGCGCCGCGCCCGCCGCCGAGAATTTCCGAAGCGCGGTTCGCCAGCACCTCGTTGACATTCATGTTGGTTTGGGTGCCGGAACCGGTTTGCCACACCACCAGCGGAAACTGATCGTCGAAATGACCGGCGGTCACTTCGTCGGCCGCCTCGATGATCGCCGCCGCGCTGGCCGCATTGAGCAACCCCAAATCGTGATTGACCTTGGCGGCAGCGCGCTTGACCCTAGCCAGCGCATGAATCAGCGCCACCGGCATACGCTCGCCGGAAATCTTGAAATTCTGCAACGAGCGCTGCGTTTGCGCGCCCCATAATGCGGCGGCGGGCACCTCGACCACGCCCATGGTGTCGCGTTCTTCACGGGTTTGCATGGATAGTTACCTCACTAGGTACTGGTTTACAAGAAATTTATTGCACATATTATAACGCTGCCCGGTTGACTAAAATGCGATCCTGCCGCCGAGCACCGCATCATCTTCAACGGCAACAACACGTAGGTTGGGTTGAATGAAATGAAGCCCAACGATTGGCGACTTTGTTGTGTTGGGGTTCGTACTTCACCCCAACCTACGAGCTGAGATGCATAACGTCTGAGGTAACCGGCGCACCGTCATCTGGTGGTGCGTCCGTGTTGACCTGAATGTTAGGTTTGCCTTCTTCAGAATGTGACTGTACCTCCAACACACTAGTGTCCGAGACCTGAGGCGCGGGGAATGCGACGATATCTCCATTCGCTTCGAATATAGCGTCACGGCACTGCTTTGCATATCCACCGTCACCCGGATTCTCTTGCAAGTATTTTGCAGGTTCGAAAAGATCAGGTGTCCTTACTAATGCCGCTGCTACACGTTTGGCAGCTGAGAGACACTTTTCAGTGAAGAAATCACCACGCTCATTAGGGAGAGAAAGCCTAAATGCGTTGCCAAACAATGCGCCCTTCGCGTACTCGGCAATGTTATCGCGAGAGAAATCCTCCTGAAGGTTTCGCTCCAATTGACTGAACTTGTCGATATTAATTGCCTTATTATCTTTTCCCTCCGCCTCACCAAGACATCGCCCTTCGGGGCTTATAAACACACAGTCGAATTCTGACTCACCGTCGGCAAACGGCTGTGCATCAAAACCCAGAAGGCGAAGAGCTTCCAGAATTGCTGCCTCAAGAGGTTTTCCTTGTTCGAAAAGCAAGCGACGCAGGCTTCCGGCATGTAGAAGTTCTTCCTCAAGAATCTTTTTCTTCGCTTGTAGTGCAGCGATACTCGCTGAGCAATCTGATATTTCAGTTTCCAATCTACCTTCAGATGCCAAGCGAAACTTTGATTCTTCTGTCCAACTCGGCGGCGGCGTGGCTTGCCCAGTTTGTCTGAGATTCCCGGCTAACGCCCCAAGCGATGCAACTAGCCGCTTTCCAAATTGAAGTGCTTCGGTTGTCCAGTAGGACTTCTCAGATTTCTTATCATGGCGGACGAATGTTTTCTGATCGTAACGAATGGGCGGTAAGAAAAGGAGAGTGCCCATCGCGTTGCGCACAGTTGCTCCCAAGGTTCTATTGCCTGACCGAGACCGCAAAAGTATGTGCTTAAACTCTCCATCGATTTCAACTTCGTAGGGAGAGAAGCTGGAAAACTCGGTCCAATAAGGGGTAAGGTACTTAGCGTCCCGATCGATCTGAATTTCGGTTCCGCTCTTTGGCGTTACGTTCTTGAGATTTGGTATTGCTTCATACGAGGACACTTCAGTGACGATGTTTGTGGTCACGCGGCTACGCCCCGTTCCAGAGTGCTGCTTCTGACCTGTATACCGATAGCACTCTCTTGGTTTCGCAAGATAAACAATTACAAGTTTCCCGGCTTCGACGGCTGCGATAATCTCAGATCTCCAATGATCAAGTCTTTGCTTGACACTGAAAGATGAATGATCGCTGAGCAGGTTTTTCCCGTTATAGCTCTCGTAGCTAATTACATTCCCTAGAGTCGGTTCGAAAAGAATGATGTCGGCATCCAGCAAAGTGGTGTCCGAATCGAATTCAACGTACTCGAATTCATCACCCGGAAGATCAAAACCGACAGTGAATATGCGATTTTTGGCCATCAGAGTCGAAGAAACCTAACGTAATATACGACAAAAAATCCCATAAACCGGATTGCATCAGCTACCGCATCCCTCAATCCCAACTCAACGCCCCCCCCGTTTGATACTCGGTTACCCGTGTCTCAAAGAAATTCTTCTCTTTCTTCAAATCGATCATTTCCGACATCCACGGGAACGGATTGTTGGCGTTCGGGTACAGCGCGTCGAGGCCGATTTGCTGGCAGCGGCGGTTGGCGATGTAGCGCAGGTATTCCTTAAACATCGGTGCGTTCATGCCGAGCACGCCGCGCGGCATGGTGTCTTCGGCGTAACGGTATTCCAGCGCCACGGCTTTTTGCATCAGCGCGCCGATTTCATCGCGGAACGCTTTGGTCCACAACTGCGGGTTTTCCATTTTGATCTGGTTGATCACGTCGATACCGAAATTACAATGCATCGATTCGTCGCGCAGGATGTATTGGTATTGCTCGGCCGCGCCGGTCATTTTGTTTTGCCGCCCCAACGCCAGAATTTGCGTGAAACCGACGTAGAAAAACAGCCCTTCCATGATGCAGGCGAACACGATCAGGCTTTTGAGCAGTTGCTGATCGGTTTCCAATGTGCCGGTCTTGAAGTGCGGATTGGTCAGCGTGTCGATGAACGGAATCAGAAATTCGTCCTTGTCGCGAATCGACGGCACTTCGTGGTACGCGTTGAAAATCTCGCCTTCGTCCAGCCCCAGTGATTCGACGATGTACTGATACGCATGGGTGTGAATCGCTTCCTCGAACGCCTGGCGCAGCAGATACTGGCGGCATTCCGGGTTGGTGATATGGCGATAGGTGCCGAGCACGATGTTATTCGCCGCCAGCGAATCGGCGGTGACAAAGAAACCCAGATTGCGCTTGACCAGACGGCGTTCGTCCTCGGTCAGGCCGTTCGGATCTTTCCACAGCGCGATATCGCGGCTCATGCTGATTTCCTGCGGCATCCAGTGGTTGGCGCATGCACCGAGGTATTTATCCCACGCCCATTTATACTTGAACGGCACCAATTGATTGACGTCCGCTTTGCAGTTGATGATTGATTTGTCCTCGACTGAGATGCGGCGGTTGGCGCTGCCGGCCACGTAATCCACATCCACCTGATGGCTGGCAGTGCTGTGATCCCGGTCATCCCGCGCCGGTGTTGCCAGCGGCAATTCAAAATCGTGCAAGGCGGTGCGCGGCATGGCGCCGACTGGTGGTGTTTGCGGTTGTTGCGGTTCGTCTTCAAATGTCAGCATGGTGAACTCCTTCTTTTATATTGTTGAAGAAACACTGAGTAATTCGCCGAGCAAGATGAGTTGCAAGGCGGATGGAGCGCAGGAAACGAGACATATCGCAAGATAGGCAAGTTTCCGAGCACCACCCAACGCAGCAAATCGCTTGTGCAGGCAATTAATCGGTGTTTCGAATTATTGGCAAGACTCGCAGCTCTCGTCATCGATCGCGCAGTACTTGATTTCCACCGTGGACACTTCCACCGCAGCTTTCACAATACCGCCATCGGAAGGCACGGCATTCAGCGATCCGGCGCGCACCGTGGATTTTTCCGCCGCCGTCGCGCCCATCGAACGCAAGTAATACGTGGTTTTGAGACCACGCAGCCACGCCAGTTTGTAGGTTTCGTCCAGTTTCTTGCCGGAAACGCCGCCCATGTAAATATTCAGCGATTGCGATTGGTCGATCCATTTCTGCCGCCGCGCGCCCGCTTCGATCAGCCAGCGCGGATCCATCTCGAACGCGGTGGCGTACAGCGTGCGGATATTGTCCGGAATGCGGTCGATTTTGCTGATCGCGCCGTCAAAATATTTCAAATCCGAAATCATCACTTCGTCCCACAGATTCAGTTTTTTCAGATCGTTGACCAGCGATTTATTCGCAATGGTGAATTCGCCCGACAAGTTCGATTTGACGTACAGATTTTGGTAGGTTGGTTCGATGCTGGCGGAAACGCCGACGATATTGGAAATCGTCGCGGTCGGGGCAATCGCCAGGCAGTTGGAATTGCGCATACCGTACTGCTTGATGCGCGCACGCAACGCGTCCCAATCCAGCGTGGCGGATAAATCCGTTTCGACGAAGCCGCCGCGCTCCTGGCGCAGCACTTCCAGCGTGTCGTGCGGCAGAATGCCGCGATCCCACAGACTGCCTTTATAACTGCTGTAGCAGCCGCGCTCTTGCGCCAGTTCGGTCGATGCCCAATAAGCCTGATACGCTACCGCTTCCATCGAGCGGTCGGCGAATTCCACCGCTTCTTGCGAGCTGTACGGAATGCCCAGTTGATGCAGGCAATCCTGGAATCCCATGATGCCGAGTCCGACCGGGCGGTGTTTGAGGTTGGCGTTGCGCGCTTTGGCCACGGCATAGAAATTGATGTCGATGACGTTATCCAGCATGCGCATCGCCACCTGGATCGTGCGCTTCAGTTTGTCCAGATCGAGCGCGCCGTCTTTCAGATGCGCAACCAGATTGACCGAACCGAGATTGCACACGGCAATTTCCTTGTCGTTGGTGTTCAACGTGATTTCCGTGCACAAGTTGGAGCTGTGCACCACGCCGATATGATTCTGCGGCGAGCGCACGTTGCACGGATCTTTGAAGGTGATCCACGGATGCCCGGTTTCGAACAGCATACTCAGCATCTTGCGCCACAATTGCACGGCGGGAATCTTTTTGTACAGCTCCAGCTCGCCGCGTTCGATTTTGGCTTCGTAACCGAGATACGCTTGCTCGAATTGCTGGCCGAATTTTTCGTGCAAATCGGGCACATCCGACGGCGAGAACAAGGTCCAGTCACCGCCTTCCATCACGCGTTTCATGAACAGATCGGGAATCCACGTGGCGGTATTCATGTCGTGCGTACGACGGCGGTCGTCGCCGGTGTTTTTACGCAGTTCCAGAAACTCCTCGATATCCAGATGCCAGCATTCCAGGTACGCGCACACCGCGCCTTTGCGCTTGCCGCCCTGATTGACCGCCACGGCGGTATCGGACACCACTTTCAGGAACGGCACCACGCCTTGCGATTTGCCGTTGGTTCCTTTGATGCGCGCACCCATCGCTCGCACCGGCGTCCAATCGTTACCCAATCCGCCGGCGTATTTGGCCAGCAAGGCGTTTTCCTTGATCGCTTCGTAAATGCCGTCGAGATCGTCCGGTACCGTGGTCAGATAGCACGACGACAATTGCGAGCGGCAGGTGCCGGAGTTGAACAGCGTCGGCGTCGAACTCATGAAATCGAAACTCGACAACACGTGATAAAACTCGATGGCGCGCGCTTCGCGGTCGATCTCGTTCAACGCCAATCCCATCGCCACGCGCATGAAAAACGCTTGCGGCAGCTCGATGCGGCGTTCTTTGATATGCAGGAAATAGCGGTCGTACAACGTTTGCAGTCCGAGATAGTCGAATTGCAAATCGCGCTCGGCGTCCAGCGCGTCGGCCAGACGGCTCAAATCGAATTGCGCCAGGCGTTGATCGAGCAGCTCGGCTTCGATACCGCGTTTGATGAATACCGGGAAATAATCTTTATAGTGCGCCTGCATCGCCTGTTGCGTCACTTCCTCGCCCAGCACTTCGTGACGCACGTTGTTCAGTAACAAGCGCGCGGTGACATAACTGTACGCCGGGTCTTTTTCGATCAGCACGCGCGCCGACAGCACCAGCGATTTGTTGACTTCATCGAGCGACACGCCGTCGTACAAATCCTTGACGGTGGCTTTCAGAATCAGCGCGGGATCGACGGTATTGCCCAAACCGGCGCAGGACGATTCGATCAATGCGGATAGTTTGGCCACATCCAGCGGCACGCGTTGCCCGTTGTCGACCACATACAGCGTTTCCGCAGCCGTCTCGGCAGCCGATTTCTGTTTCAGCTTGGCCCGTTCGCGTGCGCGTTCCTCGCGGTACAACACATAAGCGCGCGCCACATCGTGCTGGCCCGAGCGCATCAACGCCAGCTCGACCTGATCCTGAATATCCTCGATATGAAACGTGCCACTGTCCGGCTGGCGGCGCAGCAAGGCATTGACGACTTCTTCGGTCAAGCTGGCCACGACTTCGCGCACCCGCACCGATGCCGCGCCCTGCCCGCCATCGACGGCAATAAACGCTTTGGTCAGCGCCACCGAAATCTTGCCCGGCTCAAACGCCACCACCGCACCGTTGCGGCGGATGATTTTATGCTGGGAAAAACGGGAATTTTGTACTGGTGTATCCATAAAACTTTGACTTCCGGAAACAGGTTTGAGGTGAGTTTGTTCTGTCGCGAGCTGCATCGGTGATTCCTCCTGACTGATGATTCATCAAAGAAAAATACAAATTTCTGTTGATTCAATGGAATAGCATTATTTGAACAGAACCACAATATCTAGTGGTTGATGGAGAATGCTATGGCACCAATGGTACAACACAAATTATTTTTTGTGCAGGAAAATTTTGCGGATTTTTTATCCGTGGCAGCAAAAAACCGCTAATTTTTTGCTTAAGATTAATTGCTATCAGGAAGTTAAGATTGCATTGACGCGTGATGTAAATTTGCAACGGTTGTTGAAAAATCAGGGACCCGCCGGATTGATGATTGATTCAGCAATCGCAATTTCCGGCTATTCAACAATGCGCTGTCACGAATACCAAAAAAGTTTTATTACAGAAATATTACAAATCACTGATTGCACATTATTTTTCACCGCGAATGTATAATAAAAATAATTTCAATTTTGCCTGTGAGCTTATGATGAACATCACATCAAATTCGCGATGGAGCGCTCTATGAAGTTGAATACCTCGCTGCGTTACCCCAAAGGAAGAAGCAACATGCTCAGCTTTTTTAAAATAATTTTTGCGCAAAACGATTTACTGGGTGGACATTATGTTGAGCCCTATGCCGGAAGCGCAGGGATCGCACTGAATTTACTCACTCAAGGTTACGTGTCTCATATTCATTTGAACGATGCAAATCCTGCGATATACGCTTTTTGGCACAGCGTCATCAATCAACCGGAAGCGCTTTGTAAAGCTATTCACGATATTAAAATAACAACAGAAGAATGGCAGCGGCAACAAGATATCTTGCGTTCCCCTGAAAATCATAGCGCGCTCGAAGTAGGCTTCTCAATCTTCTTTCTAAATCGGATTAACCGGTTAGGAATTCTATACGGCGATGTTACCGATGGAAAAAGCCAAGGCAAGCGCTGGAAGTTTGATGCCCGCTTTAATAAGCGAGATTTGATTCGCGGCATTGAATGGATTGCGCTGCATCGCTCATGCATTCATTTATATAACCAAGATGCTACCGGCTTAATTAAAACAGTATTACCGTCACTACCGGATAAAACACTCGTTTACTTTGATACTCCCTGTCATACCGAAGAGCGAAGTCTTCATAAAGATCACGATTCTCATCATAATCGAGTGAGTATGGCAAAACTGATCAAGGAAAATGTCATGCAACACTGGATAGTTTCATATCCGAATCACCCCGGAATTGTGGAGATGTACAAAGGTTATCCGGCTATTGTCTATGATATTCCCAGCAATGGACGAAATCGCCTTGAAGATTCTGAAATCATGATTTTCAGTAATCGATTGATCATTCCTGACTGGAAAAATCCATCCAATTTAAAAACCGCTTAAAACTCAACGCACGGTCTTTGCAACAATCCGAGGAAAAAAATCTCGTACCTTTGTCCAAGATAACAAATGGGGGCTTGAACCCCATTTGTTATAGTTAAAACCTAAATTATAGCGATGATTACTTTCTACGGCGCACCATAAATCCCAATAAACCCAGTCCCGCTAACAACATTGCATAGGTCTCCGGTTCTGGGATTGCTGCTACTGCTTGAGGAAGAAAAACAGATCCGCCGAGATCTGCGTCCTTGAAACCAATGACGAAGAACTGATTATCCCCCGCAATGGCTGAAAAATCATTGTCATTGGCTAATATGAGCGTGTGGTAAGTTTCTGCGCCAACGATGACGTCATCGCCAAAAGCTGCGCCTTCCAGCTTGGCCGGGATATTTGCATCCGTAATGCCATTCGCATTGAGTAGCGCTCTAATATCGAGAAACAAACTCTTATCCGGGTGTCCCTGATTGGTCAATAAATTGGCTTCACCGCTCATTTCTCTGATGTCGGTAGCACCATTCAAATCAACCTTCCATAATTGTTTGATCGCTGCTTTTGAACCGTCACCCAGTCCCTTGCCATCCCGTTCAAGAACTAAGAATTCATGATTATTAAGGGCCAGTATTTCACTGCTATTGTAATTCTTAGTACCAATCCGGTTGTCGTAGGCAAATTCGTGCGTTGCGCCAGTAACAATATCAATCGAAACGATGCGGTTGGCTCGTCCGCCGTCACCACCATCCTGCAGCAATGGGCTTTGCATAAAACCGAATAGCGTTGTGCCATCCGGAGAAATAGCGAGCCCTTCCATACCTTTGTTGGCAACCCGGCCAGTGACGTTGCCACTGATCTCTGAAGCACCACTTGAACTTAGGTTAGCAGCAGCCAAATTGTCCGGCAAGGTGAACGATTTGATCCGCTCGCCGGTTTGACGGTCGAATTGATAAACGTAAGGACCATATTCATCGGAGATAAACACACTTTTACCATCGTTTGAGACGCGAATGCCTTCCGGATCGAGTCTTCCATTATTGGAATTGAGTGAGTTGCCCGCTCCAAAATTATCCGAACGGCCGCTGAAATAATTAATTGTTGCTGTGTTTAACGAAGGCGCAGCGCCAGCTGCATAAGTCAAAGGCGTGGTGCTTGAAAGCAGAGTGGTGCTGTTTAAAGTAGTTGTAACGGTGAGAGGAAGCGTGGTGCCCGCCGAATAACTTAAGCTAATTGTATGAAAACGAGAAATATAGGATGTCGTGTTATCCACGGCACTTCCTCCCGCATAGGCAAGCGCATTCGGCAATGCCAAGAATGTATTGTTGCCGGCATATGCAAAACCAGAACCCATTCCGCCAAGTAGGTTAGCAGAAACTCCACTTTCAAGCGTATCTGTTAAACCTGACAAATCACTTCCGGTGCCTGGGAGATTACCGATACCAAGCAATACGGGTGTTGCATGTGCAATCGGTACTACCAATGAGATTGCCAAAAGCATTGGCAGAATTATTTTTGATTTTTGTTTGAAAATTATCATATTCATTTCCTGCGAAGTTCGATGAAATTCAGTCATTTGATGAGTAATTTTGATACTGTAAAGCCGTGCAATTTTTACACGCCGGGATGACAGCAGCATGACAAGAATATGAGCCGGATCCGATCTTCTCAATGGCATAGGCAGTTATCAGTAATTCCGCATAGCGGTTTCTGAAAATTGTCATTCAGGCGTAACAGTCGACTGAATAAAATTCATTTTTTATAAAAACAAATGAAGTTGCTGACCAAGGAAATAAAAAATGTTAACCACCAAACAAGTATCAGAAATATTGGGTTGTTGCGCTATTACAGCCAAGCGAAAACTGGAAAACGCTGGCATCAAAGCGAAAATGCAAACATCGATAAATGGCAAGAGAAAGAAACATTTTTTTGACATAACCGAGCAGAAATTGCATGAATTAATTTTAAAGCAGAGAAAAAACGCAGGGAAAAGGGTCTTGCAGCAAGCCGTATCGCTACGTGCATTGGAATCTATGTTTAACAAGCAATTGCGAATGTAATCAATACCCAGCCTAATGGGAAGCAAATGATTACGGGATTCCAGAACGGCTTACAGCGTAATGATGATCTTTATACGATAGCGGCAGGCTTTCGCGATCTTTCCGGCCTGAAAAGGCAAGCAAGTCACGACCAGATGGGTGATGCCAGTCTTGACAGAATAAGACCCAGTCCGGTTATTGTGCCAATAACTTATCCAATTGATTGGCAAACATTTTGCGGTCATTTTGATTCAAGGCGGACTGGCCGCCGGTATCCACGCCGCTGTTGCGCAGGTTTTCCATGAAATCCCGCATGCTTAAACGCGCGCCGATGTTTTCCTTGGTGTACAGTTCGCCGCGCGGACTCAGGACCAGACCTTGTTTCCGGATCACTTCCGCCGCCAGAGGAATATCGCTGGTAATCACCAGATCGCCACTTTCGACTCGTTTGACGATTTCATTGTCGGCCACGTCAAACCCGGATTCGACTTGCTGCATGCGGATAAAGGGCGATGGCGGGATGTAGAGGGGATGATTGGCGATCAGGATCAACTGCCGTTTCGTTCGTTCGGCCGCTCGAAAGAGAATTTCTTTAATCACCACCGGACAGGCATCGGCATCAATCCAGATTTTCATTGCTGATCGTCCCAGTCATGTGTGTGAAACCATCAGGAACGTTTTTTTTCATCTTCCAGTACCTTCGGTACGGCGGCTTTCAGGTAATAAAACATCGACCACAGCGTTAACACCGCGGCAATGTAAATAAACCAAGTGCCGACTTGCTGCGGATCGAAATGCTCGCCGATTTTTTCATGGTACAGCAGCAGCGGAATGGCGATCATTTGTGACGTGGTTTTGATTTTGCCGAGGAAAGATACCGCGACGCTTTTCGATTGGCCGATTTGCGCCATCCATTCGCGCAATGCCGATACGGTAATCTCCCGTCCGATGATCACAAAGGCGATGGGCGCATCCAGCCGCTCCAGGTAAACCAGCACGATCAAAGCCGCGCAGACCATCAGTTTGTCGGCGACCGGATCGAGAAATGCGCCGAATGCCGAGGTTTGATTGAGGACGCGCGCCAGATAACCATCCAGCCAATCGGTAATCGCGGCACCGGCAAAAATCACGGTCGCCACTAAATTCTGCTGCACCGGCGACAGCCAGGTGTGCGGCAGATAGAAAATACCGACAAATAGCGGAATGGCCAGAATGCGCAGCCAGGTCAGAATATTGGGGAGGTTGAAAGGCATGATGATATGAAATGGATTGTTTAAAGGGAAGCCGTTGGATAACTATCCAGCGCGAAATTAATGTAATTCCTTATAGATTTTTTCCGCCAATTTCCGGCTGATTCCCTCAGTTTGTTGTAATTCTTCGATGCTCGCGGTCAACACGCCTTTCAATCCGCCAAACCGGCCCAACAATTGCTGCCTGCGCTTGGCGCCAACGCCTTCGATATTCTCCAGCGTGGAACTGGTGCGGGCTTTGGCGCGCCGGCCGCGGTGGCCTTGTATCGCAAAACGGTGCGCTTCGTCGCGGATTTGCTGAATCAGGTGGAGTGCCGCATGCTCGCTGGGCAATTGTAACGGCTTTTCGAACAACGGAGAAATCAATTGTTCCAGGCCGGGCTTGCGTTCTTCGCCTTTCGCCACGCCCAGCAAGTTGGCGTCGGATATACCGAGCTCCTGCAAGGCTTCCTGCGCTGCCGTGACTTGTCCTTTGCCGCCGTCGATCAAAATCAGATCGGGCAATTGCCCTTCGCCGCTGACCACTTTCTGATAGCGCCGCGACAAAGCTTCGCGCATCGCGGCATAATCGTCGCCGGGCGTGATGCCATCGATGTTGTAGCGGCGGTACTCATTATTGCGCATGGCAAAATTATCGTACACCACGCACGACGCCACGGTTGCTTCGCCGAGCGTATGGCTGATGTCGAAACATTCGATGCGCTGGATTCCCGGCATCTGCAATTCCTGCTGCAACGCTTGCAAGCGCTTTTCCTGACTGGCATGGCGGCTCATCATCTGTTTTAACGCCAGCTGCGCATTCTCGATGGCCATGTTGAGCCACACGCGCTTCTCGCCGATCGGATTCAGTTGGATGGTGATTTTGTGTCCGCATTGCTCGGTCAGCAATTGCTGCAATGCTTCGCGTTCGATTTTCTCGCCCAGAATAATCAGCGGCGGTGCGCTGCGGTTCAAGTAATGCTGCGCCAAGAATGCTTCGACCACATTCGCTGCGCTGTAATCGTCGGCGTTTTGCGGGAAAAAGCTTTTGTCGCCCAAATGCCGTCCGCCGCGAATCATCGCCAAGTTGACGCATGCTTTGCCGGAGCCATCCGGCGATAGCACGCAAGCGACCACATCGGCATCGAGCGCTTTGCCACTATCGACAAACTGTTTCTCGCGGATGCGGCGCAACGCCTGAATCTGATCGCGAAATAGCGCGGCCTGTTCAAATTCCAGCCGCTCGGAAGCTTGCAACATCTTGGTGTTGATCACTTCCATCACTTCGGTTTGCTTGCCTTGCAAAAACAATTCCGCATTGTTGACGTCCGCTTGGTATTCCTGCGGGCTGATCCGATGGATGCAGGGGCCGCTGCAACGCTTGATCTGATACAACAGACAGGGCCGGGTGCGATTGCTGAACACACTGTCTTCGCAAGTGCGCAAGCGGAATATTTTTTGCAGCAACTGGATGCTTTCGCGCACGATACCGGCGTTTGGATACGGCCCGAAGTACTGATGCGTCTTATCCAGCGCACCGCGGTAAAACCCCAGGCGGGGAAATTCGTGCCCGCTCAGGATCACGTACGGATACGATTTATCGTCGCGGAACAGAATGTTGTAGCGCGGTTTCAGGCTTTTGATCAGATTGTTTTCCAGCAGTAACGCTTCGGCTTCCGAACGCGTCACCGTGGTTTCGATCCCGCTCACTTGCGACACCATCAATTGCGTTCTGGGCGCCAGATTGCTTTTCTGAAAATACGAAGAAACCCGCTTTCTCAGGCTCACCGCCTTGCCGACGTAGATCACTTCGCCTTTGGCGTTGAGCATGCGGTAAACGCCCGGTTGCAGCGGCAAGTCCCGGCAAAACGCCTTGGCGTTAAAGACGGTGTCGGTCAAACCGCTTAATCCTCGCTGCCGAGCAGTTTTCCGGCAACCGCCCAGTTTTCATCGGGCAGTTCGTCAAAGCAAATGTATGTGTACGATTTCGGTTTCTTGGCGATGCGCTCCAGCGTATCGGTGAGTTCCTCGGCGATCTGCCGTTTTTGCTCGCGCGTTAAGGTTCCCGCCACGCGGATATTGACGTAAGGCATGTAAAATCCCTCCTTCCTAATAGGTTGTTATGGTTGTATATCAGCAACAATATTAGCAAACACCTGCTCGAACATTTCTGCCGTCAGGCGCTTGGTTTGCGTATTGTAGCGGCTGCAATGATAACTGTCATAAAGCCGTACGCCATTGCCCGGCGATAACTGATGCACCCGGCCGTGACCGAACGGATAATCCTTCGCCTTGAGCCGCAGTGCCAGCAGCACCGCCTGATGCGCCACTGTACCCAGCGCAAGCACGGCGGCACCGCCTTGTTGCACAAACTGATTCAGTTCAACCGACAGATATTGATTGCATTGCTTGATTTCTTGCGGAACCGGCTTATTTTCCGGCGGCAGGCATTTCACTGCATTGGTAATGCGGCAGCCGATCAGTTGCAAGCTGTCATCGGCCGATACCGATTCATGATGGGTGGCAAAACCGTATTTATGCAAGGTTTGGTACAGCAGAATCCCGGCATAATCGCCGGTAAATGGCCGCCCGGTGCGGTTCGCGCCGTGCATGCCGGGCGCCAGACCGACGATCAGCAGTTTGGGGTTCGCGTCACCGAACGCGCTGATGGGGCGCGCATGATAATCCGGGTGCTGCGTTCTGACCGTTTGCAAAAAACCGGCCAGGCGCGGGCATTGCGTGCAATCCAGGATATTTAAACTGACGCAGGCGGGCGTTAAAGAATCATTTGTCATGAAAAAAACCGGGAAAATGGGTTAGCCTAAGCGGCTCGATCAATTCGCAAATAGATGGCATTATCGCCTGCGCGCGTTATAAATCAAACAACGCGATGGAAGATCATAGCTGCTTCACAATCCGCCGGATGGTGCTGTCTTCCTGGCTGATGCTCGCTTCGAAGCCAAGCCGGTGCACCAGTTCCAGCATCGATCGGTTGGTTGCCAGTACCTCACCTTCCATGACCTTGATACCCTTGGCGCGGGCGGCATCGAACAGGCAATTCATCAATTTTTTGCCGATGCCCTTGTTTTGCCATTCATCCGCCACAACCAGAGCGAACTCGCAGGACTGACCGTCGGCGCTTGCCACATAGCGGCATACGCCCAATTCCTTCTCTCGGTTATCCTGTTTCAGTACGGCAATCAGCGCCATTTCACGGTCATAATCAATTTGCGTGAAACGCACCAGCATGCTTTGCGAAAGCTCTTGCAGCGTATCCATGAAGCGGAAATATTTTGCTTCGGCGGATAATCCGCGCACAAATTCCTGCTCTATTTCCGCATCTTCCGGACGTATCGGCCGGATCGTCAGGTCCGTGCCATCCGGCAATTGCCAGCGCGTAATCAGGTGGGCGGGATACGGGTGAATCGCCATGTGCGCATAGCGATCGGCGGAAGGCAGCAGATAATCCACGACAATGCGCGCATCGACGGCACACGCGCCGTTTTCATCGACGATCAGCGGATTGATGTCCATTTCCTTAATCCACGGTAATGCGCACAGCATTTCCGACACGCGCAACAGAATATTTTCCAGCGCCGCCATGTCGATCGCCGGCATGTGACGGAAAGCGCCCAGCAGTTTGGCGATCCGTGTGCGCTGAATCATGTCTTTCACCAAGAAGCCATTTAACGGCGGCAAAGCCACGGTGCGGTCGCCCAGCACTTCGACCAGCACACCGCCCGCGCCGAACGTAATGACCGGACCGAATACCGCATCCGTGGTCACACCGGCCATCAACTCCCGGCCATTGGGCTTGATAACCATCGGTTCAACGACGATGCCATCTATTCTTGCGCCGGGATTTTTCTTTTGCACCGATTGGATGATGTCGTGATACGCCGCACGGACGGCTTGTGCATTGCCGAGATTGAGGCGGATTCCACCCACATCGGACTTATGCGTGATATCCGGCGAATTGATTTTCATCACCACCGGAAAACCGAATTCTTCCGCAATCAACAGCGCTTCATTCGGAGAACGCACCACCACGGCTTTGGCGATCGGAATGCGAAACGCCGCCAGAATTGCTTTCGACTCGATCTCGCTCAGTACCTTGCGATGCTCCGCCAACGCGCCCTCAATCAACAAGCGCGCGCCTTCTTCGTCCGGCACGC
Organism: Nitrosomonas sp. Is24; assembly: GCF_033063335.1. Taxonomy (NCBI): domain Bacteria; kingdom Pseudomonadati; phylum Pseudomonadota; class Betaproteobacteria; order Nitrosomonadales; family Nitrosomonadaceae; genus Nitrosomonas; species Nitrosomonas sp. Is24. The sequence continues at coordinate 1,719,565 of NZ_JAWJZG010000001.1, forward strand.
TGTGATCGGCTATCGGGCCGGGGGTTTGCAGCAGCAGCTTTTGATTTTGATAATAAGCGGAGATAAAGGAAAACACTTCGACAGCGGGTTCCGGTGTGCGGAAATTGGGGATTCCTGCCCGGTTGAACGCTTGTCTGCCGGCGTCGACCTGCACTTCTCCCATCCAGCAAGCAATCAGCGGTTTATCGAATTTTGCCGAGAGCTCAATGATCGCATCGGCCACTTCCAGCGGCCGGGTCATCGCTTGCGGCGTCAGAATCACCAGCACGCCGTCCACGCCGTCATCCTGCAAACAGTGCGCAACCGCATGGCGGTAGCGTTCCGCAGTCGCATCACCGATGATATCCAGCGGATTGCCGTGCGACCACGTATCCGGCAAAACCGCGTTCAGTTGCGCTAACGTGCCATCGGACAATGTAGCCATCGCCACCCCCAAGTCAGCCGCCCGATCCGCCACCATGACGCCGGGACCGCCGCCGTTGGTGACAATGGCCAGCCGGTTGCCGCCGGGACGGAAATGGGTTGAGAGCGCTTTGGCCGCGGAAAATAATTGCACGATGGTGTCTACCCGGACCACTCCGGAACGCTGCAAGGCCGCATCGAATACATCGTCCGAGCCGACCAGCGCGCCGGTATGGGAAAGCGCCGCTTTGGAACCCGCCGCGTGACGGCCCGCTTTGACGATGAAGATGGGTTTGATCCGCGCCACCGCGCGCAACGCACTCATAAAGCTGCGGGCATGCTGCACGCCTTCGATATACAGCAAAATACTGTCGGTGTGCGGATCGGATGCAAGGTAGTCGAGTATCTCACCAAAATCCATACCGGCAGCGGAGCCCATCGAAATGATGCTAGAAAAACCGACATCGTTGGGCCGCGCCCAGTCCATGATGGCCGTACAGAATGCGCCGGATTGCGAAATCAGCGCCAACCCGCCCGCTTTCGCGCCGCCGTTGCTGAACGTGGCATTCAATCCCGACGCCGGGCACAAAATACCCAGACAATTCGGTCCGATCAGCCGCATGCCGTAACGCCGGGCGTTTTCAACCACGGCCCGCTCCAGCGCGACGCCCTGCGCTCCGGTCTCTCTGAAACCCGCCGACAATACCAGAGCAAACCGCACGCCGCGCTTGCCGCATGACTCGATGATATCCGGCACCGTTGCCGCCCGGGTGATAATAACCGCCAGATCGACTGGTTCAGCAATCGACTCCATGCTGGCATAAGCAGAGAGACCCTGGATCTCGGTGTGATTCGGATTCACCGCATACAGTTTTCCCTGATAACCGTTATCCAGCATATTCTTGAACACGACGCCGCCAACCGAATCCAATCGGTTGCTGGCGCCGATCACAGCTACGGAACGCGGGGAGAAAAGCAGGCTGAGGTAATGTTTACTCATCGATTGGCCCATTTCAATTCAGGAAGGTACGGAAGGATGCCGGGAGAAATTCGTTTCCCCTGCAGCGGTCAATCTAATCCGATCGAATGAGTCAGTCAATCCGCAGCCGTGTATGGGAATTTAAGCGTTGCATCCGGATGGCTGGAAGATGAGCAACCGCGTTTTCCGGTTTAGCCGTATTTTTTGCGGTTACGTCTGCGCCGGTTGTGCGCGCGCCGTTGTTCATCCTCGGTTGGCGGCGCAGGTTTTTTGTCGGCGTAGGGATTATTGCGCCCAACTTTGAATTCCACGCGTAAAGGCGTGCCTTTAAGTTCGAAAGTCTCGCGAAACGTGTTTTCGAGATAGCGCCGGTAGGTTTCCGCTACATGTTCGAGCATGCTGCCATGCACGATGATCAACGGCGGGTTGGAGCCGCCTTGGTGCGCATAACGCATTTTCGGACGGGACATGCCGCCGCGCGGCGGCGGGTGCTTTTCGACCGCAGCGATCAACGCGCGCGTCAGTTTCGGTGTCGGCAAATGCGCCATGGCGGCGGCATAAGCCTGATCGATCGAAGGCAGCAGACTCTTCATGCCGGTGCCGTGCAGCGCGGAAATGTAGTGCAATTGCGCGAAGCTCAGAAATGCCAGTTTGCGGTTTAATTCGCGTTTAATCGTATCGCGCTCATAATCATCCAGACCATCCCATTTATTCACCACGATCACCAGCGCGCGGCCGGTTTCCAGAATAAACCCGGCGATGTGCGCGTCCTGATCGGAAATTTCATTGCGCGCGTCCAGCACCAGCACGACGACATTGGCGTCTTCAATCGTTTGCAGCGTCTTGATGACGGAGAATTTTTCAACAGTTTCATGCACCTGACCGCGGCGGCGCAATCCGGCCGTATCAATCAACGTATATTGTTTGTCTTTATGCGTAAAGTCGATGTAGATGCTATCGCGCGTCGTGCCTGGCTGGTCGAAGGCGATCACCCGTTCTTCGCCAAGCAGCGTATTGACCAGCGTGGATTTTCCGACATTCGGACGGCCCACGATGGCAATTTTAGGATGTTTGCTTTCAGGCGTTTCGTCTTCGGCATCCGGAAAATCCGCCAAGGCCAGGTCGGCAAGTTCCTGGATGTTATCGCCATGCATGGCAGAAATTGCACAGGGATCGCCCAGACCCAATTCATAAAATTCCGCTGTGACGACGGCGGTGGCCATGCCTTCGGTTTTATTCACCACCAGCAGAATCTTTTGCCCGGATTTGCGCAATTGCTCGGCGATGATTTTGTCGTGCGCGGTCACGCCTTGACGGCCGTCGACAATGAACATAACTTTGTCTGCCTCGTCAATGGCTTGCAGCGTTTGCTTGGCCATGGCGTGCAGAATGCCTTCCTTGATGACCGGCTCCAGACCGCCGGTATCCATGACCAGATAGGGTTTATCCCCTACCCGGCCTTGGCCGTAATGCCGGTCCCGCGTCAAACCGGGAATATCGGCGACGATGGCATCGCGCGTGCGCGTCAAGCGGTTGAATAAGGTCGATTTGCCGACATTCGGACGGCCAACCAGAACAAGAGTGGGTTTCATGATATTTGCTGCTACCGTAACACGTTATGTGTCGTCAAATGGAAAGAATGAAGCGGCTAGAATTGCGTGCTAAAAGCGTAAACACCGCCCTTTGCTGTTTGCACCACAAAACCATCCGGCAAAACGCTGGCTGCATTATGAATCACACTGCCATCGGTAGCGGCGCGGGCCACCAATGCGCCATCATAATTACGCAATACATTAACAAAACCCTGATCGTCCGCGACGACAATATATTGCCCGATGATCACAGGCCGGGTTAATTTCTTGCTCCCGAGCCGGCTCTGTTTCCACATACCGGCACCGCTCAGCAGATCGTAGGCTGCAACCACGCCGTTATCCTCGGTTACATACACATAATCGTTGTCCATCACCAAGCCTGCGCTGCTGGACGATTCGCGTGACCATATGTACGCGCCATCGTTAATCGCAAAGCAGGCAACACGCCCTTGGTACGCAACTGCGCAAACGAGACGATTGTTCATCACGGGTGCGCTGGTGATATCCGTCATGCGCTCCAATTCGGTCACGCCGCGCGGCTGCGAAACGGCGACTTCCCAACCAATGTTGCCGTTAAATAAGCTCATCGCAACCATTTTTCCACCGGGAAAACCGGCAAATATGGCGCCATGCGCCAGTGTTATTCCGGCTGTGCTGCGCACCGTCAATGATGGCGTAGCGCCTTGGTAAATCCACTTCCGTTTTCCATCGATGGCATCCAGTGCAAATATACGGCCATCGACCGTGCGCACGGCGACGACATTATTCTGCACTTGCGGCGGACTGAGAATTTCGCTGGTGACCGATGCTTGCCATAACATATGGCCGGATTCATTATAAGCAAGCACTTCGCCTTTGAATGTTCCGATGAGGATCAATCCTTCACCAATACCCACACCGGCGGAAAATTTGTTTTTCGATTTGACCTGCCATTCTTGCTTACCGGTTGCGGCGTTATACTTGGTCAGTTTACCGGCTTCATCGGCCACATAAACTGCGCCATTGTCGAACGCGGTATAGAAGGAAGCAATTTCGTTCTCACCGGCTTTATCCTTCCATTTCAGTGGAATGCGGTCGGCTTTCTTTAAAGCATCCAACTCTTCCTTCTCATAGACGATCGGCTCATCGGTGATCAGCAGATCGGATATCCCCGTGCTCATGGATTCGATGATACGCATATCGAACGGGTTAAACGTGCTGCACCCTGACAACAACAGCGCAACAATCAACCCAGAAGGAAATAATCGCCCGGATCGGGCAAAATTCAATAAAACAGTCACTTTAGCGACACATCTAATCGGAATCGCCCAGCGCATCCAGTTTCATCTGGACAATATTGAAGTAATTGTTACTTTTACTCATTTTATCAATCGCTTCTTGATAGCTCAGTTTTGCTTCGGCAATCTTGCCAGCCGCCACTTGAATATCTCCTTTGCGATCCAAATACAATCCGGCGAAAGTTTTACCGTGACCGGTACTTAACAGCCGTAATGCTTCATCGTATTTTCCTTCGTCCAGTAGGATGCTGGATATTCTTAATCGCGCCAGATCGTGCATTTCCGTTTCCTTGGCATGATCGATAATCCATTGCAGGGTTTGTATGGCGCGTTTATTATTGCCCGCCTGCACATCGGCTTGCGCGGCGATCAGTGCCGCCCGGGGTGCATAACCGCTGGATGGGTATCCTGTTGTTAGCAGTTGCGCTGCATCGTTGATTTTTGCGGCGTCCTCACTGGTTTGCACCTGTTGCAACAAAGCGTACAAATCGGCCGCTTGCAGTGCCTGCTTCTGCTGATAATACTGCCAGGCTTTCGTACCGCCTGCCGTGACAAGAACCGCGATCAAAACAATGGTGATCGAATTGCCGTACCGATTCCACCACGCAGCGAATCCTTCAATTCTTTCCTGATCTTCGTGAGAATATGCCATGGTTTTTCCCTGATTAACGCTAATTTATTGATGACAAAATTACTTATTAATTAATTCGGTAACGATGTTTAATTTTACCCTTGCTTGTTCGACCGGTTCACGCAATGGTTTGAGCGTCACTTCTTGCGCCTGACATTCATCATCGCCGATGATCATGGCATAGCGAGCGCCAGAATTATCAGCCTTTTTCATTTGCGATTTGAAACTGCCGCCACCGCAATGCAAAATGACATCAAACCCTTGGTCGCGAAGAAATTCCGCGCATGTCCAGGCATAGGCCATCGCCTGATCGCCTTGATGGATAATATAAATATCCGGCGCCGGTTGCGCAATTTCCTTGCCGCATTCTTGCATCAGTGCCAGCAGACGTTCGATACCCATGGCAAAACCGCACGCAGGCGAAGGTTTCCCACCCACCTGTTCAATCAAGCCATCGTAGCGCCCTCCCGCACAAACAGTCCCTTGCGCACCGAGCTTATCGGTGACCCATTCAAATACGGTGCGATTGTAATAATCAAGCCCTCTGACCAAGCGCGGGTTAATTTCAAAATTAATACCCCGTTCCCGCAAAACATGCTGCAAAGATTCAAAATGCTGCAATGATTCGTCATCCAGATCGTCCAGCAGCTTCGGCGCGTTGCCGATGATACCTTGCATGCCTGGATTTTTGCTGTCGAGTATACGCAACGGATTGGTATGCAAGCGCCGTAATGAATCTTCGTCTAGCACATCGCGATGTTGCTCAAAGTATTTGATCAACCGGGTGCGATGCAACGCACGCGACTCGGTGTTGCCTAATGTACTGATTTCCAGCCGTAAACCGGAAATTCCCAGTAAATCCCACAGACGCGCGCACATCACGATCAGCTCCGCATCAATGTCCGGCCCGGCGAAACCCAATGCTTCCACACCGACTTGGTGAAATTGCCGGTAGCGGCCTTTTTGCGGGCGCTCATGGCGGAACATCGGACCAGCATAATACAAGCGTTGCGGACCGGAATATAGCAAACTATGTTCGATCACAGCGCGCACGCATGATGCCGTGCCTTCAGGCCGCAGCGTTAAGCTGTCATTGTTGAGATGATCCACGAAGGTATACATCTCTTTCTCAACAATATCAGTAACTTCTCCAATGGAACGGATAAACAAATCGGTTTGTTCGACGATCGGGGTACGGATATTGCGGTAACCATACGCGGCGAGCCATTGCTGCACCGTTTGTTCAAAATACGCCCAGAGATACGATTCATCCGGCAGGATGTCGTTCATCCCGCGGATTGCTTTTACACCATTAGCCATCAGACAGCTTTTCTCGGATACTTTTCGCTGACATATCGATCGACAATCGCGCGGAATTCGTTGGCGATATTGTCGCCTTTCAAGGTAACGGTTTTTTGTCCGTCCACGAATACCGGCGCTACCGGATTTTCACCGGAACCCGGCAAGCTAATGCCAATATTGGCGTGCTTGCTTTCACCCGGGCCGTTCACCACGCATCCCATCACAGCCAGTGACATATTTTCAACACCATCGTATTGCTCGCGCCACACCACCATCTCGTCACGCACATACGCTTGGATACTTTCCGCCAGTTCTTGGAAATACGTGCTGGTGGTACGGCCGCATCCCGGGCATGCCGCCACCAGCGGAACAAACGCGCGCAATCCCATCGTTTGCAGAATCTCCTGTGCCACAATCACTTCGCGCGAACGGCTGCCGCCCGGTTCCGGTGTCAACGAGATACGGATCGTATCGCCGATACCTTCCTGCAACAGCACGGCCAGTGCCGCCGTGGATGCCACGATCCCTTTGGAACCCATGCCGGCTTCAGTCAATCCCAGATGCAACGCATAATCACAACGCGCAGCCAATTCGCGATAGACCATGATTAAATCCTGCACGCCGCTGACTTTGCACGATAAAACAATCTTATTGCGGTTCAAACCGATTTCTTCCGCCTTTGCCGCGCTTTCCAGCGCAGAAGTAATCAGCGCTTCGCGCATGACATATTTCGCATCTTGCGGATCACTGGAAGCGGCGTTCTCATCCATGATACGCGCCAGCATTTCCGGATCGAGGCTTCCCCAATTGACACCGATACGTACCGGCTTGTCATATTTACAGGCGGTTTCAATCAAGGTCGCAAATTGTTCATCGCGCTTCTTGCCGTGACCGACATTTCCCGGATTGATACGAAATTTCGCCAGAGCCTTGGCGCAATCGGGATAACTGGTCAGCAGTTTGTGGCCGTTGAAGTGAAAATCACCGACCAGCGGCACATGGCATCCCATATCATCCAAACGCGCGCGGATTCCGGCCACCGCTTTCGCCGCTTCCATGGAGTTGACGGTGATACGCACCAGTTCGGATCCAGCGCGCGCCAACTGCGCGACTTGCTCGGTTGTGGCAACTTCGTCAACCGTATCCGTATTTGTCATGGACTGCACTACGACCGGCGCACCGCCACCCAGCATGATAGAACCAATCCGGACACCCACACTGGATCGGCGATTTATTGCAGAATTATTCTCAGGCATAATTTAATTGTATTGAGATCAAAAGATTACAGGCACTTTTATTCGAGCGTGAAACGCGCAGTTCCACCTTGTTTCTTGTAGGATGAAATATCGATTTCCTTGTCATTATAGGTGAGATTGACACCTGATGCATTGCCAATGACCAGGGATAGCGGCCGCTTACCTGTGACAATCTGCTCGCTGCCGCTCTTTCTGAGCTGCTCGAACACGGTCACACCTTTGCCATCCACCACTTTGATCCATGAATCCGCAGTGAGTTTAAAATATAAATGACCGGTGTTTTTATCGAAAGCAGCGGTTTTTTCAGTTTTCTCAGTTTTTTCAACAGCGGGCTTATTTTCTGGCGCGCTTTCAGTTTTTGCATCCGCCTGAGCCGCTGTATTTTCCGTGGTAGGAGCCGGATTATTGACTTCCAATGGCTTATTGGTTGTTGAGTCGGGTGTATTGGATGTATTTTTAACCACTCCCGGCAAAGGCAGCTGAATTTCTACTGAGGCTGTGGCGGATTCCGTTTTCTTTTCTTCACTTTCGGCGCTGATATCAGAATTTTTATTCCAGCCACCGTTTTCAAAAAGGAAATACGCGCCCAAGATGATGACAAACAAAATGATCGCGATGATCCATGAATGATTGCCGGGTTTCTCGCGATTCGAGGAAAACGATATTTGTTTGTTTTTAAACGGCGTACGCTCGTAAGTCGATATCACTCGGGTCGATTCGGGAAGCATTTGCAGCAGCGGAACGGGATCCAGCTGAACCAGATTGGCATAATTGCGGATAAAGCCACGCAAGAAAGTCCGTCCGGGTAATTTCTCGAAATCTTCTTTTTCAATCGCTTCAATTTGTTGCGCCGACAATCGCAATTGCCGCGATATATCATCAATACTCAAACCTTTGGCCGTTCGCGCATTACGCAGCAAGTGCCCGACGCTTTGTACCACACTCGCCGAATCCATAGCGTTGAATTCATTTCTGGACGGCTTGTTGTCAAATGAGGTATTCATGCTGTTGTAATTATTATTCGTTTGCAGTTGCTTGTGATGACTATCCAAACCGGAAGCCAGCGGACTGAAATCATGCACGGGTTTATCTGATGACGGCTCGATTGTTTCCGTCGCGGTCATCTGCACATTTCCATGCGTCACTGGATCCGGTGAAGCATTCTCAGGAAACGAACGATTATTGCTGCTCTTTTCATCAGTCATCGTCATTATCTCATCCTTCCTTCTCGAACCATGGCCGTTTCTTTAGATTCCGGAAAATGTTTCTGCAACTGAAAAATGTAGCTTTCAGCGGCTAATTGATTACCCATCGCTTGTTCAATCTTTATCGCCATCAGCAGACTCTCGGCTGTTTGCGTGTTATTTTGCAAAAACAGTGCAAGCTTGGATTTTGCTTCGGCTAAATTGCCGCGTTGAAAATCGATATCAATCAATCCGATCGCCGCAGGTGCATAATTGGATTTAAGGGATAATGCTTTTTGTAAAAAAACTTTTGCTTCAGTGTAATTCTGGCGCTTAGCCTCGCAAATCCCAGCATTGGTATAAGACATCTCCGGTGTTGCGTAGAGTGGATCTTTAGCAGCCGTCATAAAATGATCAATAGCTTGATCCATGCGTTGCGAAAAACGCTGGCACAAGAACCATCCGTAGTTATTGCGAATTTCCGAATTCCTCGGCGCCAAACGCATAGCACGCTCAAAATTATCCAGTGCTTTACTATCTTCGCTCAACGTCATATTAATCAGCCCCAGCACATTGTAGGCAAGCGCATAATTGGATTGCGCTTTTAATGCTTCGTTAACTTCTTCGATCGCCACATCGAGCTGGCCACGATAGAAATATTCCGCCGCCAGTTCCGTATGAATCTTCGCACTTTGGAAAGCCCGGTCCGAGTTTGCTTGAACCGGCATGCCGTTATTGGTTGACTGCTGTACGCAGCCACTGAACCCTATCAGAAATTGCAGCAGTGTAAAAAAAAATAACAGCTTTTTTTTCACTGCATCGCCTCTGTCTTTAAATTAGCCGTACGGCGTGTTTTGTCTTTTACCTGCCCAGCAAGCTGGCCGCAGGCCGCCGCAATATCGTCACCACGGGTTTTCCGCACCGTAGTCACCAATCCTGCTTGCATCAATATATCGCGGAAAATCCGCACAGCTTCGGCGCTTGAGCGCTTGAAACCGGAACCTGGAAATGAATTGAACGGAATTAAATTAAATTTGCAGGGAACATCCTGCACCAGTTTTATAAGCTCGCGCGCATGCGCGGTACTGTCATTCACACCGTCCAGCATGACATACTCGAACGTGATGAAATCGCGCGGCGCTGACGGCAGATAGCGCTGACAAGCAGCCAACAGCTCTTTGATCGGATATTTCTTATTGATCGGCACCAATTGATCGCGCAGTGCATCGTTCGGCGCATGCAAGGAAATCGCCAAAGCGACCGGACAACGCTCGCGCAATCGATCAATGGCGGGTACTAGCCCGGATGTACTGACCGTCACGCGCCGGCGTGAAAGACCATAAGCATGGTCATCCAGCATGATGTCCAGCGCGGTTACCACATTATCAAAATTGGCCAGGGGTTCACCCATGCCCATCATCACCACATTGGTCACGGCTCTGTTTGCTTGCGATGCATGATCACCGGTATTCAATCTAATTGTTTTGTTGGCAATCCATAGCTGTCCAATGATCTCAGCCACTGTTAAATTACGATTAAAGCCTTGTTTCCCGGTTGAGCAGAAGGTACATGCCAAAGCGCACCCTACCTGACTGGAAACGCATAGCGTACCGCGATTTGCTTCCGGTATGAAGACAGTTTCTATGCCATTGCCGGAGCCGACGGACAGCAGCCATTTGCGAGTACCGTCTGCGGCTACGGAGTCATATGTGATTTGCGGCAATTCGATAACCGCCATCGCAGCGAGTTTTTCACGCAAACTTTTTGCCAAGTCGCTCATCGCAGCAAAATCAGCGGTACCGGATTGATGAATCCAGTGCAGCAGCTGCTTTGCACGAAAAGGTTTTTCGCCTATCGTGGCGCAAAGATCAGCCAGACCCTTGCCATCGTAATTTAACAGATTGATTGTCACTATTGAGCTACAGCACGCAGTGCTTCAACGGGAATGGATACTTAATGTTGGAAAAAAACAGGCAATTTCAACCGCGGCCGTTTCCGGTGCATCGGAACCATGTACTGCATTGGCGTCAATGCTGTCAGCAAAATCGGCGCGAATCGTTCCTTTCTCAGCTTTCTTGGGGTCGGTAGCGCCCATTAGATCGCGGTTCTTTTTAATGGCTTCATCCCCTTCCAGTACTTGCACCATCACAGGACCCGATGTCATGAATTTAACCAGATCGTTAAAAAACGGACGCGCACGATGCACGGCGTAGAATTGCTCAGCTTCAGCTTGTGACAAGTGCATCATTCGCGCCGCAATGATTTTCAAACCATTTGATTCAAAACGGGAATAAATTTGCCCAATTACATTCTTCGCCACAGCATCCGGTTTAATGATGGATAGTGTCCTTTCAATTGCCATTAAATACTCCAATAAATTAGTAAATTAAGCGGTGTATTTTAACAAAAAAACAGCCAGGATTCGTAAAACATATGGATTAATTCCGGCATCGGGCGTTTTTCTTAGAAAAGTCGATAAATCGACGTATCGATCAAGATCGATAAAGAAAAACGCTTATCTCATTTGTCTGGGCTTAGGTCGATCACGAAAATATTGTTTATTTTCATAGTAGAACTCACTGTCGTTATCGCCAATCCAGCCCGGATATCCTAAAAGTGGAACCGGCACTAAATCGGAAGTCGACGATAACGTTTGCAATAAGTACAGCGCCAACATGGTGTCGATAGCACACAATTGAGCCGGTAAATCCTGCGCAAAGAAAGTTTCCGGCACATTAAAAATTATCGCTTTGCCCGTCATACCGGCATAGGGATTTAATGCCTTCTCATACAGCCCATGTCCAAAAACAAAAAAACGCATTGATAGCAACACCGTCTTGCGTTGCCGCCAAAACAATTCCTTCCATTCAAAATCTTTTATCAACTGAATTAATGCTGCCTGACTACATACGACAATCACCCCAGATTCATCGAACAGCGTTGCTGCATCTCGTAACTTACATCGATTCCGTACTTGATTGGATAACTCAACCAACTGTGCCTGATAGTGCAGCTGGTTCAACACGGATTTAGCTTGCGGAAAAATTTGCCATACCAACGCATTAAAAAAATCGTGCCAATTTTGGGTTCTTGTCGGTATCTCACCGGTCAAGTAAATTCCTGATTCATATCGTTGTTCAACAGCATCTTTTCCGGGGATCTGCGGCACAAAGCGGACTGTTTTCCCGGATCGGGTAAGCATTTGCCGGTTCTGCAGAGCGCAGAGCTTATTTAAATCGTCAGGCCCGGGCCAGGACCGCTGATTCTTGAAATATCTTTGCAGATACAAGAAAGGCTTAAATATCGGCGAAAGTTCAATAAAATCAGGATTCCACAGTTGTACATTCATTCCTGATTTCAGTTTGACCGGAATTATTGCTGCTTCAATAGGTTCGCGTTAGTGATTATCGGCAGGGAGATTGTTATCCAGAAGATTTTGAGCACGCAAGAGTTTCAGATGATCCAACCCGAAATGAATAAATGCGAGTGCCGTATAAATTGGCGCCAGCAAATTGAGTACCGGTATAAATTGAATTAATCCGGTCAACAATCCTAATCCCCACAATGAATATTTGTTTTCCGCACATATCGTCTTGATTTCTTGCTTGCTGGCATGCTCCGATAATGCATCGTAGCGGAACAATTGTTGATTCATAAAAGCAGCGGCGGCAAAAGGAATAATGATACCCGCGCCTACCGCCCATAACGGTAACGTGACAACCCATATGAGTATAAAAACACCAAAAGCCAACACTGCATTTATTACACTCCCGGCGATCGTACCGCCATATTCCCGCTTGAGTTCCGGATAGTCGCGATTCCCTACCAAATTGATAAGTGCAGGCATTACAAAAATAGCGGTAATCATCAACGACGTCATTATTACAAGCGGTACGTACACCATAAAGTAAATGAAATTCTGAATAGCAGCGGACACCCAATCAGACTCAAGATTCCGCAACCATTCGCCAATCCCAATCTGATCAAACAACATGGAAACTAATTCAGAGAAACTATTCTGGAAAACAAAACCGATGATGAGCCATAACAGGATTGAAACCAAAATTGGCCAAACAATGATCCAAGCAATCTTGAAACGAACTAAGTCACGAACCGCACTGGCACTTGCTTTAAATATAAAAGACATTTAGTTACCGGTTAAAAATAATATATGATGGCTTCCGAGGAAAATTGATTATCTACGATATCCATTTGGTTTACCAGTCACCAAAATCTGGCAAAACAATAGAATTATATATTTCAAAAATACTGAATTTCATTTCGACTTGTGTCGTAACAGCATTACAATAATAGAAAATTTAGTCATTTACTTTAATATTCTTAAGTTTCATGAAAAAACTTTGATTACTAAAGTTCTGCATAAAGGTGTCGATAAGGCACTCAATGAATTTCGTCAAGAGGTCTAAAAATGAAAATAGATAAATCATTACAGCCAGTGTCAACCGTATCTGTCAGTGATGGAAAAAGGCGGGCTGATATCACACCCAGTTCGGATGCAAGTCAAGAAAATAGTGTGCATTTAAGCCCGAACGCGGCGAAACTGCAAAATATTGATAGCAGTTCCGCAAATGGCTCGGTTGTTAATACTGCGCGTGTCGCAGAAATAAAACAAGCGATTAGCGAAGGTAATTTTCAAATCAATCCTGAGGTTGTAGCTGATCGATTACTCGAAACAGTTAAAGAATTAATTCAATCTAAGAAAGGTGCCTTCTAATGTCTCAATCACAGCACATAGTGTGCTTTATGAATGAACTGAGGGATGAAAAAGATATTTTTCAGGCATTTATTGAGATTCTCAAAAAAGAAGAAAATGCGCTTGTGGAAGGAAAAATAGAAGCGATAGATTTTCTGGCTTCAGACAAATCACGTTTAATCGAAGAATTGATACAGTTTGACGAGCATCGCACCGATTACTTCAAGCAACAAGGGCTCAATCTGGAGAAAAATAGTATCGATGCTTGGTTAATGGGATTAATCAAACAACACTCGAATCTATTAGAAGTAAAAGATTTATGGAATGAATTACTCGATTTGGCAAAATTAGCCCAACAACTCAATTACTCAAATGGTTTGATGATTTCAACTCAACTGCAACATAATCAACGCGCTTTCGCTGCATTACACTGTGCAGCAGGAAATGTTTCGCTCTATGGCCCCAAAGGTCAAACTTACATTTGATCTTAGCGTAATTACTCAACGATAGGAATTTCAGTTACTTTATCCGGATCGGCAGATAGAATCATAACCGATACCCGACGGTTTCTTTTTCTTCCCTCAGGGGTGTCATTACTTTCTATCGGCCGATTCTCGCCATATCCTACTGCAGTCAGCCGGTGTGCTTCAACACCATTTTCTATAAACAATCTGACCACGCTACTAGCTCGAGCTGTCGACAATTCCCAGTTTGATGGAAAACTCCCATTATGGATCGGCATATTATCCGTATGCCCTTCAACATGAATCTCATGCTCATGGCCTTTGATCACATTGGCGACCGCTTGCAGTGTCAAGCTTGAATTCTCGGCCAGTTTAGCTTGTCCTGGTGAAAAAAGAACGCTGGCATTGATTTCAACCGTTATTCCCAAAGAACTTTGCGTAATTCTCACTTGACCATCCTTCACTAAAGGATCCAAAGCATGCAGAATATTTTTCGCCATGCTTTTCATTTTTTCTTGTTTTTTTGCTTTATGAATACTGAGATTATCAATCAGTTTGATTGAATCCGTTTCATTTGATGGGTGGATATTAATCGGTATAAATTCCGTGGATTGCACCGGCACCGCGTTTGTTGGGTTACTGCTCTTAAATGCGCTCACTAACGAAGAACTTAGAACGCGGTACTTCCCTTCATTTACCGATGAAACGGCATACATCACCACAAAAAAAGCAAACAGCAGCGTTATGAAATCAGCATAGGACACCAGCCAGCGTTCCTGATTTTCAGTGTGATCGTCATATTTTTGTTTTCTTTTTCTCAGCATCGGATTTTCAAGAATTATTGACTGATCGTTATTTTGCTTGCATCAGATTTAAATGAAATAGCCGTTCAACCGGCTCTCGATGAGTCGCGGATGCTCACCCTGCGCAATCGCCACAAAGCCATCGACCAGAATTTCCTGCATCACGACATGCTCGCCGATGATCGTTTTGAGCTTATTGGCTACCGGCAAGAAAACCAGATTGGCTAATCCCACACCGTAGACTGTCGCCACAAATGCAACCGCAATACCGTTTCCCAGAAGATTGGGATCGGATAAGTTTTCCATGACGTGAATCAATCCGAGCACAGCGCCCAAAATGCCAATCGTCGGCGCATAACCGCCGGCAGCTTCCCAGATCCGGGCCGATTGACGTTGATGATTCTCCAAAGCCAAAACGTCAATTTCCAAAGCTTCACGCAGTTTTTCCGGCGGACTGCCATCCGCCAACAGTTGCAATCCCTTCTTTGTCAATGGATCCTTTACACCAGGGACAAACTCTTCAAGCACCAGCAATCCTTCCTTTCGGGCGATATGCGCCCAGTTGATAATTTGTTTAATCAGCGCTTGCGGAGATTGTTCCGGTGGAAAGAAAACCCATGCCCCCATTCGCACACCATTGATGAAAATTTTCATCGGACTTTGCAGTAAAACCGCTCCGACAGTACCACCCATCACGATTACAAATGCGGCCGCTTGCAACAAAGAACTGATATGCCCGCCTTCAAGAAACTGCCCGCCTACGATCGCCACCAAGGCCAGCAGAATGCCGAAGACGCTGTTCAAATCCATCTTTGATTTTTTAAGCATCACATAATCCGTTTAATGGCGCGGATAATCTGGTATAAAACACCTTAAAGATTTCTTAAGCGGCTACGCAGCCTTGCCACTGCTTGCGTATGCAACTGACATACACGGGATTCGCTGACACCCAGCACTTCACCGATTTCCCTCAGATTCATTTCCTGCTCGTAATGCATACCCATGACCTGCTTTTCCCGTGGCGGGAGGTTATCAATGGCGGCAATCAATGTGCTGCGGAAATTTTCATCCAGCAGTGCATTCAGCGGATCGCCTTCGGAATCAATGAAAAGCCGATCCAGAAAAGGCTCTTCATCTTCCTGCTGAAAATCTTCGTAATAAATCAACTGCGCGCCGCGTGCGCTTTGCAGGGTCTCGTGATATTCATCCAGCGACATTTCCAGCTCGGCTGCCAGATCCAGCTCACTCGGCGCGCACCCATTCCGTTGTTCCAGCATATTCACCGCCGCTTCGATCCGGCGCATCTTTTTACGGATACTGCGCGGCAGCCAATCGGCTTCGCGCAACTCATCCAGAATCGAACCGCGTATCCGTTGCGCCGCATAACTCTCAAACTGGCGCCCGTAAGATCCTTCGTAGCGATTAATCGCATCCAGTAAGCCGATCATGCCGGCCTGAATCAAATCATCAACTTGTACGCTAGCTGGCAGGCGCGTCATCATATGGTAAGCAATGCGCTTGACCAGCGGCGTAAATTCAGTGACAAATTGTTCTTTATCAATCGTTTTGGTTCCAGTCGCAGTATACATATTCAATCACACCGTAAAATTAGCCATACTCAAATGACTCGTCATAATCAATCGCTGCATGAAATGATCCATTCCCCCGCTATATTTATCCGGGCAAGTAGAGCGCAAAATATTTTCTGCTACATGCCGGAAGCAAATAGCCGCTTGCGAAACCGGAAACATCTCGATCACCGGTTTACACAATTGCGTTGCGCTCCGTAAGCGCTCATCACTTTCAACGTAACCGGCATATTCAAGCGATACCGATAAATACTGGCGCGCCACCCGGTATAAATTCTGATAAATCATCAGTGCTTCCGTTTCCGATTCAACCTTATTCACCAGAATCAGGAAATGCTGCTTGGAATACTCCTGGCTCATGATTTTGATCAGCGCGTAAGCACCGGTAATCGATGCCGCAGAACCGGAAATCACGATCATGACTTGTTCCGAAGCCAGGCTTAGCGGTAGAACATGCGTCGTGCCGGTCATAGCGGTATCGATCAACACGATATCGACGGACTCCGTCAGCTCCGAAAAGCTTTTAACCAGCCAATCCTGTTCGAGCGGGTTCAACTTGTTCAATGCATGAATGCCGCGCATCGCCGATAGGATCGTGATATTTTCCGGGCCTTGCAGCAGCACCTGGTCGAGTCTTTTATCTTTATGAATCACATGCAGTAAATCGAAGCGCGCCTGCAAACCCAAACTGGTGCAGATATTGTTATGGCAAGGATTTTCATCGATCAATAAAACCCGTTGGCCGTTCTGCGCCAGCGCTGCCGCAAGATTCACAACCACACTGGTTTTCCCGACACGCGATTTACCGCCGGCGATGGTAAAGACGCGCGCCGGATCACGCTTCCGATAGGAAGTCAGGTTGCGCAAGCCAGCGGCCTGATCTTGTAAAATCAACCTAGTCATACATGAATCCCGCTAATGATCTTTCTTCCGACGGTGCTGGCTCGGTATTCCGGGTCGCCATGACCAACGCGAACTCGGCATCCTGTAAAGTAAAAGCCGTATCACCCGGCACCGATTTAAAAATGCGATGCAACAAATAGCGTGAATTGGCGGTGTGAATATCTTCCGGAACCTTCTGCCCGTTGGCGACATAGTGCAGCGGCAATTTTCTGCGGATAACAACATCCAGCGCCACGCCCAGGCTCGCAGCCTCATCGATTTTGGTGATGATGCAACCGTAAATTCCGTTCTTCTGATAAGCGGCAATCACTTCATCCAATGTACTGCCGCTGGATGTGGCGCTGAGAATGAGCATGCGCTTCACATCCGCGCCGCAGTTGCTGAGCATGGCGATTTGCTGCGCCACCATTTGATCGCGCTGGCTCATGCCCACGGTATCGATCAGCACCATATGCTTATTTTTGAGCTCCGACAGCGTCAGCTGCAAATCCTCGGTATCCTTGATATTGCGTACGGGAATACCCAATAATTGCCCATAAATTCTCAGTTGCTCATGACCGCCGATCCGGTAACTATCGGTCGTCAGCAACGCCACCTTGTCGGCACCATGCCGGATCACGCAACGCGCTGCCAGTTTCGCTGTGGTTGTTGTTTTACCGACACCGGTCGGGCCGATCAGTGCATACACCCCACCCTTTTCAATGATATCGTCACTGGCCGCTGTCCGCAGATTAAACGCCAACGCGGACATGGCTTGTTTCAGGCTGTGCTCGTAATCGAGACTGGCGGATAGCTTGTCGATCAGACGGCGCGCCAATAATGGGCTGAATCCCGTATCCAGCAGGGTGCGTAACAGCTTTACTTTTTCCGGGCTGCGTTGGGTAAAACTCCCCCAAGCCACGGTCGCAAGTTGATCTTCCAGCGTGCTTTTCATCGCTTGGATCTCGGCGATGATGTCCTTGGCTAAGGATGCGGATAGCACATCACTCGAAGTTTTGCGCGATTCCGCCGGTTCTTTGCTCATTGGCAGCATGTCTGAATACGGATCAGCCGCGCTCAGCATTTTGCTTTGCTCGTAATGCGAAATACCCTGCAACGGCGGCATTGAAGGCATCGAAGGCGTTGATTGCATTGATGGCTTAGCCGGTATAGCCGGTGTGTGGGGTTGCACCAGATCGGTCATATCGGAATCCGCCAGCGCCATGATTTCCACGCCATCCCGGGTTTTACGGTTTGACAGAATAACCGCGTCCTCACCCAATTCTTCTTTGACATGACGGAGCGCTTCGCGGGATGTAGAAGCAAGATAGCGTTTTACTTTCATTTGTTACCTCCAATCACGGAAGTGATTTTGATTTTTCGTGAATCCGGAATTTCAGAATGTGCCAACACTCTTAACTGTGGAATCGCGCGGCGTAAAAATTTGGCCAGCAGGAATCGGATCGAGCCCGGCGCCAGCAACACCATCGGCAATCCCAGTTTTTCCTGCTGTTGCGCTGCGTTACGCGCTTCTCTCAACAAGGTATCGGCCAACCCGGGTTCTATTCCGGCACCCTGTCCGCCGCCGGTCTGCATAACGTGACCCAGTATGTTTTCCAGCTCATGATGCAGGCTCATGACTTGGACTTCGGATCCGGCAGGGTAAAATTGATCGACGATCGCACGCCCCAGAGCAGTTCTGACCACTGCGGTCAGTTCGATCGCGTCTTGTGTCTGCGCTGCATATTCGGTCAGCACGTCAATGATGGTGCGCATGTCGCGGATATGCACATTCTCTTCCAATAGATTGTGCAAAACTTTTTGTACCGTCGATAGCGGCAGCAACTTCGGCACCAAGTCTTCGATAAGTTTCGGAAACTGCGCATTGAGATGATCCAGCAGCTTTTGCAATTCCTGCCGCCCCAGTAACTCGGCCGCGTGCATATGAATCAGATGATTGATATGGGTGGTCACCACAGTGCTGGCATCGACCACGGTATAACCGTTGATTTGCGCTTGCTCGCGCAAATTGGCTTCGATCCAAACGGCAGGAAGACCAAACGCCGGATCGGTCGTTGCGGAACCCGGCAACTGCGCGGTGACACGGCCAGGATTGATCGCCAGATACATGCCGGAATACGACTCACCTTGCCCGATGATCGAACCTTTTAACGTGATGCAATAAGCATTCGGACGCAGTTCCAGGTTGTCGCGGATATGAATGACCGGCGGCAAGAAACCGATTTCCTGAGCGAATTTTCTGCGGATGCCATTAATTCTTTTCAGCAGATCGCCCTGTTGCGCTTTATCGACCAAAGGAATCAAGCGATAGCCGACTTCCAATCCCAACGTATCAATCGGTGTGACGTCACTCCAGCTTGCGTCCGTTTTTTCGATGGAAGGCAATTCCGGAACCACCGTTTCAACCGGCTTAGCAACCGGATTTTTTATTTTCAAGTAGGCTATTCCACCCAAAATAGATGCAATCAGCAGAAATACAAAGTTCGGCATGCCGGGAATCATTCCCATCACGCCCAAAATAACTGCGGTGATAACCAATATTTGCGGTTGGTTGAACAGCTGATTCAGAACCTGCTCGCCCAGATCCTCGTCGGTAGTGACACGGCTCACCATCAAACCGGCGGCGGTGGAAATAATCAGCGCCGGAATTTGTCCGACCAAGCCGTCGCCAATGGTCAACAAGGTATAATTCTTTGCCGCCGCGCCTAGCTCCAAATCATGTTGCATGACACCGACAATCAACCCGCCGATGATGGTAATCAACATAATCAAGATGCCGGCAATCGCATCGCCGCGCACGAATTTGCTGGCACCATCCATGGAACCGTAAAAATCCGCTTCCTGAGAAATATTTGCTCTGCGTTTGCGCGCTTCATCCTCGCCGATCAATCCGGCGTTCAGATCGGCGTCGATCGCCATTTGCTTACCCGGCATGGCATCCAAGGTAAAACGCGCGCTGACTTCGGCAATACGTCCCGCACCTTTGGTAATCACAACAAAGTTGATCACCACCAGAATAATGAATACGACGATACCAACCGCGTAATTCCCGCCCACCAGAAAGTGCCCGAACGCTTCGATCACCTTACCGGCGGCATCGGGTCCGGTATGACCGTCGAGCAATACCACCCGGGTGGAAGCGATATTCAGCGATAACCGCAGCAAAGTAGTAATCAGCAGAATGGTCGGAAAAACCGCGAAATCCAGCGGATTCCGGGTATACAGACTGACCATCAGCACGATGATCGATACCGCGATATTGAAAGTGAAGAACACATCCAGAATGAATGGCGGCAGCGGCAACACCATCATGGCCAGAATCATAATAATCAACATTGGCCCAGCCAAATTCTTAAGATTATTAAGCATTCCTACGGATGACAATGTAGCTGCATTATTCATAATGTGGGCCATAAAAACTGATCATTAATAGGGTTCAACGTTATCCCGTCCCGCTAGACTGCTTGCTGTCCCGGATCCAATTCCGCCGGAACCGGCACATCCACCGGCGGCTGCGGTGCTTTTCCGCCGTATTCGTTATAGCGCTTCAGCTGGAAGACATAAGCCAGCACTTCGGCAACCGCGGTATACAATTTTTCCGGTATTTCGCTTTCCAATTCGGCGTGGTGATATAAAGCGCGCGCCAGCGGCGGAGCTTCCAGAATTGGAATACGATGTTCTTCGGCAACTTCACGGATACGTGCCGCCAGTAAATGCACACCCTTGGCGATGACTTTCGGCGCCCGCATGCTGTTACTGTGATAGCGCAGTGCCACGGCGTAGTGCGTCGGGTTGGTGACAATCACATCGGCTTTCGGTACTTCCGCCATCATACGGCGGCGTGCCGCTTCCCGTTGCAAGCCGCGAATGCGTGCTTTAATGAATGGATCGCCTTCACTTTCCTTATATTCCTTGCGGATCTCTTCCTTGGTCATGCGCAATTGCTTGGCATGTTCCCAGAGTTTGTAAGGCACATCGATCACAACCACCAGGATCATCGCACCTACAATCAGCAGAAAACTCATCGTCAGGAATTCACCCGTACGGCTGATGCCCAGATCGACAGGCATCGCCAGCAACATCATCACGGATTCCTTGTTGTACCAAATCACCAGCGCGGCGACACTGCCGATCACGATCGTTTTAAGAATCGCTTTCACCAGCTCGACCAAGCTGTGCACGGAGAAAATCCGGCCGATACCTTTAATGGGGTCAATACGGTCAAATTTGGGCATCAACGCCTTGGTGCTGAACATCCAGCCGCTCAATGACATCGGTGCGAAGAAGGCTACGACCAGAAGTAAAAACAACAAAGGCGCAATCGCGATCAAACCTTCAAAAGCAAGCTCGTAAAAACGATTGAGCATTAAGTCAGGCTGATGCGCTAGTTCACGCTCTACGTGCATGCCTGCTTTCATGATCTTCAGCAACTTGTCCATCATGCCGCTGCCCATGAACAATATCCCGGCAGAGGATGCCAGCAATACAGTAAATGTAGTCAGTTCCAGAGAACGCGCAACCTGACCTTCCTCCCGCGCTTTCTCTATGCGCTTCGGCGTCGCCTCCTCGGTACGTTCTAAATCACTATCTTCAGCCATGACAAGCTCCAATTATCTGTAAATGAATTATCATTGCGAACACTGGGATTCAATAGCGGGAATAAAGAAGGAATCATCCCCTTTATTATCGAAACATTGAAAACAACAACGAATAATTATTAGTATCAATAGATTAGATAATAATTCACGCATGATATTGCACCCTTGATGTATGTCCCGTATCGGTACTCACTTAACGATCTAATTACTTTCATTTCCTTATGCAGTCTACGTTACGTTTTATCCGTCCCTTCCTGATAACAAGCCTGCTAATCGTCTGCTTATCGATGCTTGCAGTGGCTTTATTATTGCGTGGCAGCTTGCCGCAGTATGACGGCGAAACGGCATTACCCGGCTTGGCCAGCGCGGTATTCATCGACCGGGATGCTTTGGGCAGTGTCACCTTGCAGGGTGAAAACCGGCTGGATCTGGCGCAGGCGCTGGGTTTTGTGCATGCGCAGGAACGTTTCTTCGAGATGGATTTGATGCGCCGCCAGGCGGCAGGTGAATTGGCCGAACTATTCGGCTCCGGTGCAGCGCCACATGACCGTAAAGCACGGTTATTCCGCATGCGCGCACGCGCAACCGAGGTGTTGAATCAGTTTTCCGGAGAACAGCGGCAAGTGCTGGATGCCTACCGGACCGGCGTGAATCAGGGACTCGCCGCTTTGGCGGTGCGCCCGTTTCCTTACTTGCTGACACAAAACCAGCCCGTCGCTTGGCGCAACGAGGACAGTATCTTGGTCATTTATGCGATGTTTTTCACCTTGAACGAAGAAAACATCGACCGGGAGCTGGCGTTATCACGGTTGCGCGCAGCACTACCAGCCTCGGTCTATCAATTTCTGACGCAGAATGCCGGAGATTGGGATGCGCCGCTGCTGGATGCGCCGGTTGTCCGGGCACAACTCCCGCCGGTAACCGATATTAACCTGCAAGCGCTGGACAAACATTTATTCAAGGATGGCCGTCCGGACACGGAACAATCCCCGGGCAGTAACAGTTTCGCGGTTTCCGGCGCGTTAGCCGATGGTGCCGCAATCGTCGCCAACGACATGCATTTGACGTTACGGGTACCGAATCTGTGGTTTCGCTCCCGGCTGATTTATCCCGATACCACCACTTCGGGTCAGCAGCACGACATCACCGGCATCAGCCTGCCCGGCGTGCCTTCGATCGTAACCGGATCGAACCGGCACATTGCATGGAGCTTCACCAATAGCCACGGCGATTTTTCCGATTGGGTGCGCATCACAATCGATGACCGCGATAACACACGTTATCTTGGCGCGGCCGGCTGGCAACCGTTACGAATCGCCGAAGAAACTATCCGCATCCGCAACGCCCCGGATGAAGTACTGACAATTTCCGAAGCCGAATGGGGGCCGGTCATTGCGGAAGATCATGATAAAACCCCGCTGGCGCTGGCATGGACTGCGTTGAAGCCGGAAGCGGTCAATCTCAATCTGATCCAACTGGAACAAGTCAAAACCGCCGCACAGGCTGCAGAAATTGCGCAACGATTTGGCATTCCGGTACAAAACTTCATCGTTGGAGATCGCGACGGCAATATCAGTTGGACGCTCGCGGGCCGCATTCCCGCCCGTTCCGGCAATTATGACGGGCAAATACCCGCAGATTGGTCGCAGCCTGATACCGGTTGGCATGGCTGGCTCGATCCTGGACACTATCCGGCGCTTCACAACCCCGCTTCGCAGCGATTATGGTCGGCCAATTCCCGCACCGTTTCGGGCGATCAGCTCACATTGCTGGGCAATGGCGGTTTCGATCTGGGCGCGCGCGCCACGCAAATCCGAGAGAGCTTATTGGCGCGCGAACAGTTTACCATCGATGACTTGCAAGCCATTCAGTTGGATTATCGTGCGTTGTTACTCACACGCTGGCATCAACTGTTGCAAGCTACGCTCGACACGGCAAACGACGCAGCTTCATGGATTCCGCTAATGAAAGCCGCACTGGCCGGTTGGAATGAACAAGCTGCCGTGGACTCCGTCGCATACCGCATCGTGCGCGCGTACCGCTATGAAGTCATGAAAATTGTGCTGAACGGGTTCGCCGCACTGGTGCGGCAGCATCATGAAAATTTTGAATTGCCCAGGCTGAGTCAGACCGAATCGATTCTCTGGCAACTGATCGAGCACCAGCCGCAGCATCTGCTTCCGGCACCGTATAAAACTTGGGATGAATTGCTCTACCGCTGCGCGCAAACGATTGCGGCGCAATTGCAGCAGGATGGCGGTATTGACGGACGAAACTGGGGAATGCAGAACGCGGCACAAATCAAACATCCGCTCAGCCAGAAACTGCCCGCATGGATTGCGCAATGGCTGGATATGCCGCACGATCCGTTGCCCGGCGATCACAACATGCCACGCGTGCAATCGCCCAACTTCGGCGCATCGCAACGCTCGGTGGTTGCACCGGGGCAGGAAGAGCAAGGGTATTTTGATATGCCCGGCGGACAAAGCGGACACCCGTTGTCGCCGTATTACGGCAGCGGACACGCCAATTGGGTTAGCGGAAAACCGGCGGCGTTTCTTCCGGGTGTTGCTGAAAGACAGATGAAACTTGTTCCAAATTTTAACGGCAGAGTCACTGATTAGAGATTCTCAGATATTTCTAAATCAGGATGGTAAGTATGAAAAAAGAATCTGTACAACGGATGTTCTGTTTCGCGCCAAAGCGAATTGGCATCAGAAACCCGTAATTTGAGTACACGGTGAGGTATGTTGCTAGCATAGGGTAAAGGAATAGGTTTATTATCAGGTGAAATATCGCTGAATAACAAGCTGAGATATAGCTTATGCAACGGTCTACGCGCGCAAATCACCATCCAATCGACTTTTCTGGCAAGACATATAAGGTAGAATGCTTTGAATAAGGCATCGCGAGCTAAGCTCCCCCCCCCCCCCGCAGTGGCTATTTAGAACACTGAAACGCACAGCCTCGGCTAACGCGGCGGAACGTATTTCAACAGGCAGATTAACCGCTTGCTCCAACGGTAACGGCCCATTGCAATTGGTATGGATGCGCATCGTCGCCAGTGGAGCATTATCCTGCTTGGAAATCGCCAGCAAAACCAGAGTATTCGCTTCAAAGTCGGCCGGTTCAGGCAATACCAGCGACTGCGCAAATTGCGGCAAATGCCTGCCATATGCTTGCTGTCGGATTTGGGCCACACGGCTCAGATCGTCCAAACTGGTAACACGAATCACCCGGAAAGGTAGATCCTCAACTGACAAACCGTTTTCTTTTTGTTGCAAGGAAGGCGGATTCTGCATAAATGCATTCTGTTTAATCATTCGAGAATTGACCCATCAGTAAAATTATTATGTAGCAGATTACTTGATTTTAAGTGTTGACTGATAACTCCATCTAGTGTTTCTTTTGCTCGTTGCGGGCTTCCGTTTCTTCAATGATCTGCGCGTCTTCGATGATCACGGTCTGATCGGTTTCCGCTTGCCGGTTGGCATCGCCGGGATGCTGCATGGCGTTTTCGTACTTCCTGCGCAGCCACCAGAAGCGTGTTCCCACCACTAAAATGGCCACCGCCAGCAGCGCAAGAAAAGCGGCAAAAAAGAAAATGCCGAGTACGATCATGATCGCCACAACGGGAATGAGTATCGCATAGGTCAACCAGCGATTCACCGGAGAAACCGGCACGCGTTGATATTCGCCCGATTCGTCCTGGCGGTACTCGGAAACTCTGCTGATAATAATTTTCCTTTCTTCGTCGCTCATTGCATCAACTCCTCTATTTCGGCAATTGTTTTGGGCGCCGCCAGCGTCAAAATCTCATGACCCGATGGGGTAACCACGACATCGTCTTCGATGCGGATACCGATATTCCAGAAATGTTCCGGCACATTATCCGCCGGGCGAATGTAACACCCCGGCTCAACGGTCAGCACCATGCCGGGCTGCAATGCACGCCATTCACCCTTCTGCTTGTACTCACCGGCATCGTGCACATCCATGCCCAGCCAATGCCCGGTTCTGTGCATGTAGAAACGTTTGTAATCTTCCGATTCCAGCACCGCATCGACACTGCCTTGGCACAACCCCAGATCGATAAAACCCTGCGCCAATACCTGCAATGCCGCCTGATGCGGATCATTCCAGCGCTTTTCCGGCTGCACTTGCGCTATTGCGGCGGCTTGCGCAGCCAGCACCAGTTGATAGACATCGCGTTGCGCGGCAGTAAATTTACCATTCACTGGAAATGTGCGAGTGATATCCGACGCGTAGCCATCCAACTCGCACCCGGCGTCGATCAGTAATAAATCGCCTGATTTCAGCTCGGCATCGTTCTGCACATAATGTAACACGCATGCATTGGCGCCGCCTGCAACAATTGAGGTGTAAGCTGGTGCTTGCGACCCGTGCCGGTAAAACGTATAAAGCAATTCCGCTTCGACCTCGAATTCGCGCATACCCGGACGCACCGTCTGCATCGCGCGCTGATGCGCTTGCGCCGAAATATCCGCGGCACGCTGCATGATCTGCAATTCATCGGTGCCTTTGATCAGGCGCATTTCATCCAGGAGCGCGCGGCTATCATGAATTTCCGCCGGTACGGCAACGCCCGTGCGCGCTAACTCACGCACCCGGTTTAACCAGCCGATAACGCGTTGATCCCACGCCGCATCCAATCCCAATGCGGTATAAACCGCCGGTTGATCGGCTAATAACTTGGGCAGAAATTCATCCAGCTGATCGATCGGGTGCGCTTCGTCAAAACCGAATACTGTTTTGGCGGCCTCGGGGCCATAACGAAAGCCATCCCAGATCTCGCGCTCTTGATCTTTCTGGCGGCAGAACAAAATATGCTTCGACGGCGTTTTATCAGTCGCGGCAACAAGGACCAATACCGCTTCGGGTTCGCGGAAGCCGGTCAAATAATAGAAATAGCTGTCGAACCGGAATGGATAATGCGCATCCCGGTTACGCAACCGTTCCGGCGCTGTCGGAATGACTGCGATGCCGGATTGCATTGTGCTGGCCAGAAGCTGGCGGCGGGCGATGAAATGTTGAAAATGTGTCATAAACGAGTTTGATGTCCTTAAACCGATCTTGCTGTTGATTCTGCGCGCGATTGGAGTTGTTTGTCCAGCCATTCAAGCCGCTGCGGTGTTCCGACATCGACCCACTGCCCGGAAAAATATTCACCGCTGACTTTTCCTTCTGTCATGGCCTGCCGCAGCAGTGGCGCCAGTTTTACCGGCAAACCCGATTGAATGCCGCTGAAAAGCTGTGCTTGATAGATACCGATGCCGCTGAACGTCAGCTTAGGATTACCGCTCAGCTGTACTTGATCGCCCTGCAACGCAAAATCACCATCGGCATGATGCGGTGGATTGTCAATCAGCACCAGATGAACAAGACGCCGGTTTATGTCCGTTTGCATCGCATGCAAAACCGGCAGCAGCGCCGCGTAATCCATGCCGCAAAAAATATCCGCATTGACGACAAGAAACGGCAAACTACCGGATTCATCCGTCAACAATGGCAAAGCATTAGCAATTCCGCCAGCGGTTTCCAGCACCACTTTCTCGGGCGAATAGCGGATAGTAACACCATAGCGTTCACCGCAACCCAATGCATTTTCTATCATTTCACCCAGATAGGCATGATTGATGACGACATCGGTAAAACCCGCGCGTGCCAGATTGTGCAATTGATACTCGATCAATGCATGGCCGCCTGCTTTCAATAAAGGCTTCGGCACCGCATCGGTCAGCGGGCGCATGCGCTCGCCGCGCCCGGCCGCGAGAATCATCGCTTTATAGGGAATGGATTTAGAAGGTATAACCAACTTTCTGACCTGATTCAACCGGATGCAATTCATCCAGTAAATTCAGCAGCGGAGCCAGTTCGCGATACCGTTCGCATGCTTTGCGCAGATATTCCATCACCAGCGGCATATCGTTTAGATAGTTTGCTTTTCCATCGCGGTAATTCAGGCGAGCAAAAATACCCAGCACCTTGAGATGACGCTGCACGCCCATCCATTCAAAATCCCGGTAAAACTCCGCGAAATCGGCGGCGACTGGCAACCCGGCCTTGCGCGCTTTTTCCCAATAGCGGATGGTCCAATCCAGAATACGCTCCTCGTCCCAACGGATATACGCATCTTTGAATAGCGACACCAGATCGTAGGTGATCGGGCCAAAAACGGCATCCTGGAAGTCGATGACGCCCGGATTCGGGGATGTCACCATCAGATTACGCGAGTGATAGTCGCGATGCACCAATACTCTGGGTTGCGCGAGATTATTCTGCAAAATCCGGGAAAAAACAGCGCGCAAAACGGCTTGTTGCTGTTCCGCTAAATCCACTTGCAAATGCTTTGCGATATACCAATCCGGAAACAAATCCAGTTCCCGTTGCAGCAGCGCTTCATCGTAAGCCGGTAAATTCTCCACCTGATGTGACAATTGCATGCTGATCAGCGCATCCATCGCTTCGCCGTACAGCTGACTGGCATCACCGGGCTGGTGATTCAACGCCTGCAAAAATGTCGTATTGCCCAGATCAGACAGCAGCAAAAACCCCAGATCCAAATTTTGCGCCAGTATTTTCGGCACATGTACACCGGTAGCTGCCAGAATTTCCGCTACGCGCAAAAATGGCGTGCAGTCTTCCTGCTCTGGCGGCGCATCCATGACGATAAATGTCTGGTCGCCCAACGATGCGCGAAAATAACGGCGGAAGCTGGCATCCGCGGAGGCAGGCTGCAAAGTGAACGGCTGCGCGGGAAATTGATCTTGCAGCCAACGTTCAAGTAATTGTTTACGTTCCATTGATGTATCCGGATAATTTACCGATATCAAAACAAAGCATTAATTGAGTGTATTCATCTATTCACCGGTCAGCGGCAACATGGCACAATAACCGGCGATTGTTAACAGTTTGTTTAAACTGGAACCCAATTCAATAACAGTGGATAATCCGTTTTCGTAAAGTAAAAAGTGTTTTGGATTTTATCACGTAGCCATCCCAATCAGCTGATCAACTGGTAAGTCATCAACAAGGAGAACATCAATGCTTAACAAAAATGTAATCGACGAAATCAATACCAAAGTCAGCGAAATATTGCAAAACAGCCCCGCCAAAGATATCGAAAAGAATATCCGTGTCCTGTTATCGGGCGCATTTTCACGGCTTGATCTCGTTACACGCGATGAATTTGATATTCAACAGGAAGTTCTGCAACGCACCCGGGAGAAATTAATCCTTCTCGAAGCCAGGGTCGCTGAACTGGAAGCACGCTTTAATCAATCCACCCCCGCATCCGCAGAAAGAAATGTGACGCCGGATCAAATACAAACCGAAGGGTAATTTAAGCAGATTATCACTCCTGGCTTCGTTCAGACCTGCTCCAGGCCATACTTGCGCCTCTAGGATAGCGACTCGCCTATGTCTCTCGCTGTTCTGTATAGTCGGGCGCTGGCAGGTATTCAAGCACCGTTGGTGACGGTGGAAACACACATCGCCAACGGTTTGCCCAGCTTCACCATCGTCGGGCTCCCCGATACCGAAGTCAAAGAAAGCAAAGACCGCGTCCGCGCGGCATTGCAAAACGCACAATTCAAAATCCCCGCGCAACGCATCACCGTGAATCTGGCTCCCGCCGATCTGCCGAAAGAAAGCGGCCGCTTTGATTTGCCCATCGCCTTGGGAATACTCGCGGCAACGGGGCAGATTCCCGGCGACAAGCTGGATCAATACGAATGGGCCGGAGAACTCGCGCTGACCGGTGAACTGCGGCCAATCCACGGCGCGCTGGCGATGACCTACAACGCATCGCAATCCGGCCGGAGTTTTGTTTTACCGCAACAAAACGCCGCCGAAGCGGCACTCGTCAACAAAGCCACGATTTACGCCGCGAAGTCGCTGCTGCAAATCTGCGCGCACCTGAGCGGGCGCGAATCCTTGCCGGTTTACCAGAATCCCGCGGCAAATGACATAGATTCCAGTAGCTCAGTTTATCCCGATCTGGATGAAGTCAAAGGACAAACGCACGCCAAACGCGCGCTGGAAATTGCCGCCGCAGGTGGCCACAGCCTGCTGATGATCGGCCCGCCCGGGACCGGAAAATCGATGCTCGCGGCGCGCTTCCCCGGCATTCTGCCGCCCATGACCGAAGCGGAAGCGCTGGAATCCGCCGCAATCCAATCATTAAGCCAGGGTAGCTTCAATATCGATAACTGGAAAAAACGCCCCTTCCGCTCCCCGCACCACACCGCTTCCGGCATTGCTCTGGTCGGCGGCGGCAGCTACCCGCGCCCCGGGGAAATTTCGCTGGCGATGCACGGCGTACTATTCTTGGACGAATTGGCCGAATTCGACCGCAAAGTCCTGGAAGTCCTGCGCGAACCGCTCGAATCCGGAAAAATCACCATCTCCCGCGCCGCCCGGCAAGCCGAATTTCCCGCGCAATTTCAGCTGATCGGCGCGATGAACCCCTGCCCTTGTGGCTACTTAGGTCACCCCTCTGGCAAATGCCACTGCACCCCTGACCAAATCGCCCGCTACCGCGGACGAATCTCCGGCCCATTACTCGACCGCATCGACATGCAAATCGAAGTACCGGCTGTGCCGCAACAAGAATTGATGAAACAGCAAACAACAGGCGAGAAGAGCAACACGATCTGCCAGCGCGTTGAAAAAGCCCACCAACTGCAGCTTAACCGGCAAAGCAAAACCAACAGCCGCTTGAGTGTTAAGGAAATCGACCGATTCTGCGCACTCGACGACGCCAGCGAGAATCTGCTGAAACAAGCGATCAGCCGTTTGAACCTATCCGCGCGTGCGTATCACCGCATTCTGAAGGTTGCGCGAACGATTGCAGATTTAGGAAGTACCGAAAAAATTAATAATCAGCATATTGCGGAAGCGATTCAGTATCGCCGGTTGGATAAGCAATAGGCTTCGCTTTGCATCATCATTTAAAACCCGATCAGAAAACCTGATATTGGTCTTTGATTTCACATTCTGAATCTGACACTAGCGGTACGGGTAACTGGAAGCACTGCGGTTCTACCTACGCGATACGCGTGATGCCGTCGAATCGTATCTCACCAAACATTTACCGGAAATCAAACTCACCCCGACCAATGGCACCTACCTGCTATGGCTCGACTGCCGTGCCTTGAATCTGACCGATACACAATTAGAACACTTCTTCATTTACGAAACCGGTATCGGCCTCAATCCCCGCGTGTAGTTTGGTTAGGAAGGCAGCGGGTTTATGCGGTCGAATATCGGGGTGCTGAGGAAACGGTTTTGCGGGTTCTGGAAAGAATCAAATGGATTATGCGTCAATAGCATCACGCTATCCAGCTTATGGAACTGAACAAGTTTGTTATGATAGGCTATATCAGATTGATTTCATTGGTGGCGCAACAGATTACGTCAATTTGGGCATCTAATTTTAGTTGGGCTTTATAAAAGGATAGAGGTAGGCTTATAGTGTTGAAAAAACCAATTCACTTTGATACTACTTTTGGGACATACACCGCCACAGATATATTAGGTGAAGGTGGTGCAGGGATAGTTTATGGAGGAAATGACCCGGATGACGGGGATATCGCTATTAAGATATTGGCCTCCGATAGAGCTTCTGGAGATAAACGTAAGAGATTTAAAAACGAGATAAGCTTTTTATTTCGCGTTAAGCACAAGAATATAGTCAATGTGCTGGATCACGGTGTGTACAAAAAAGAAGGAAGCGGTTCGCTTCAACCTTTCTATGTATTGCCACGATACTCGAGTAGTCTCCGAGATTTAATTGGTAACGGCATTAACCCTGAAACCGCATTTGAATACTTTATCCAACTCTTGGATGGTGTTGAAGCCGCGCACCTTAACGGCGTGGTACATCGTGATTTAAAGCCTGAGAATATCCTTTATGATAAGAAAAATAATAACCTGGCTGTTGCAGACTTTGGAGTAGCCGATTTCACAGATGAATTACTTCTCACGTTAGTAGAGACTAAGGCAAATCAGCGCTTAGCCAACTTCCAATATGCCGCACCAGAACAACGCATGAAGGGAGGAGTTGTTGGTGTGCCAGCGGATATCTATGCACTAGGCCTTATGCTGAACGAATTATTTACTGGCTCAGTGCCACATGGTACGGAATTCCGTCGAGTTGAAAGTATCGCCCCAGAATATTCATATTTAGATCAAATCATTGATGCGATGTTGCGGCAAAATCAATCAGAACGGGGGTGTCCTAGATTTTGTGTAAACGGTGGTTAATAATGCCGAGGCATTCTTTCGTTAAATTGAATAGTAAACCTGTTTAGTGCCGGTTTCCAATCTCTTAGTGGCATAGACCATTTTTTGGCGATATTGCTGAGAGCCAAATAAAACAATTTGATCACGGCTTCATCGTTGGGAAACGATCCACGGTTTTTGCTGACTTTGCGTAGGCTCATATTGACTGACTCAATCGCATTGGTGGTGTAAATAATGCGCCGTATCTCAGTCGGGTAGTCGAAGAATGGAATGATGCGTTGCCAGTTATTGCGCCAAGATCGGGCGATCGGTGGATAAGCATTGTTCCATTTATCTTCAAAGCCGGCTAACGCGTGCTCAGCCTCATCAATCGTGGCGGCGCTATAGACCAAACGTAGATCAGCAGCTACTTCCTTGCGTTTATTCCAGCTGACGTAGTTGAGACTGTTACGAACCATGTGCACGATACAGAGTTGTACAATGGCATGTGGATAGACGGTTTCAATCGCTTCGGGAAAGCCCTTTAAGCCATCGACACAGGCGATAAAGATATCTTGCACGCCACGATTTTTGAGTTCAGTGACAACGCTGAGCCAGAACTTGGCACCCTCGGTCTGAGCAATCCATAAGCCCAGTATTTCTTTATGGCCCTCCATGTTAATGCCGATCGCCAGGTAAATCGCTTTGGTACGAACGCTACCAGCGTCACGAACTTTGGTATGGATACAATCGAGATAGATCACAGGATACACCGCATCGAGAGGCCGGGATTGCCACTGCTTCACTTCATCCATTACGCCATCAGTGACCGTAGAAATGAGCGTAGGCGATACTTCGGCGCCATACATTTCAGTGAGGTGCTGTTGGATTTCACGCACTGTCATGCCACGGGCATACAGCGAGAGGATCTTGTCATCAAAGCCCGCCCAGCGGGTCTGATGCTTGGAAATGATCAGAGGCTCGAAGCTGCCCTCACGGTCACGGGGGATCTCGATGGGTAACTCACCGAATTCACCTTTCAGGGTCTTACGGCTTTTACCATTTCTGGTATTGCCAGTGGCATTGACTACCGTTTCGTGCTTATCGTGACCAAGATGATCGGCCATTTCTGCTTGCAAGGCACGTTCAACCAACGCTTTGGTGAGTTGCTTGAGAAGACCATGCTCACCGATTAAATCTTCTGGCTTTTTGTAATCGGCCAGCAGGCTATCAATTAAGCCGGCCGGCAGGGGGTTGGGTGTGGTCATTTTTACTCCAAAAATATATAAGCAGTTTCCTGCAATATGACCATTTACACAAAATTATTTACACCCCCATCAGAACGCCCTTCGACTATAGCAGTAAT
This sequence comes from Nitrosomonas sp. Is24, assembly GCF_033063335.1. Taxonomy (NCBI): domain Bacteria; kingdom Pseudomonadati; phylum Pseudomonadota; class Betaproteobacteria; order Nitrosomonadales; family Nitrosomonadaceae; genus Nitrosomonas; species Nitrosomonas sp. Is24. The sequence continues at coordinate 1,752,870 of NZ_JAWJZG010000001.1, forward strand.
AAAAGGATTGATTCAAAAACATAAAGCCGAAGCTATAGCACTACAAAGAATCAGCAAAATCACCAATACTGTTGTCCCAGAAGGAACAATTGATGATCCGTTAGCATTTGAGCCACCGCGCTTGGTTGCGGCGGAGTGGGATAACAATCAGCTATTCCTAACATTAGATAGACCGGTTACTGATGCATGGGTTTCTGCTTTACAAAATATGGGAAATTACACTTCGGTGATGGGCATGGGGCCAGAGAGATTCATATTTTCCGATAACAAAGTCTCAGTAAGTTGCCGAGAGCACAATGCCCAGAATGCCGTTGATTATTTTAAACAGTGGCTTCCGCGAGCGACCCAAGTTCTCAAAAATAACTTGGAGCAAGAGGAAAAGCGAAAACATAACGAGTGCCTGGAAAAGTTGAGGCACGAGAAAGAAGCGAAGAACGCCGTCTTCGCGTAAATAACTCGCTCAAGATTTAGTATTGGGAAAAAATAACGGCATTACCCAAGCAGTCATCCAAGTATCGGTGATGGATAAGGCTAACGAAAATACTGATGAAGTTCTTTCTCTTGATACAGAACTATTTCCACATTACGTTACACTCAGCCTCGGCTGCCGCAGTCAGTAAATCAATCAGCGGCAGCGCTCTATCGGCCATGCTCACCATCGGTTCATCTTCGCTCTCTTTCTCAGCAGGCGGAGAAGATTTATCCGCGTTTATTGCGGCTTTTAATCGATCCAACGCCATAGGAACATCCGCGGCCAAAATAGCGCCGGGTACCGTCTTGCTGTGTCCCATCATTTTAAGCAAAGCAAGCGCAACGTCGCCAAACATCGTTATGTCGGCATAAGCATCGGTTGTAAATGTTACGAGCATATCATTCTCCTCGAGTGCATCAAAAGTTCGCAACCCTACCCATTCTGCGCTACTAGGGCCTGTTAACACAATCTGATTGCTTCGACGATGAGAGCGAAGTGGATAAAGGAGATGAAGACGACATCGAGCTTATCGAACCTGGAGAAGATGCGGCGAAATCCCTTGAGCCTTCTGAACAATCGTTCGATCTCGTTGCGTTTTTTGTACATGGCACGGTTGTATTCCCAGGGTGACAAGCGATTTGCTTTGGGCGGAACAACCGGGATGTAACCCAAATCTAGTGCCAGTTGCCGGGTTTGGTCGCCCTCATAAGCACGATCCATCAGCAGGTAGGTGGGCGTATTGACGGGACCGAGGGAAAGCAAAAGCTGCCTGCCCTCTGGCGCATCGTGGGCGTGACCGGGCGAGAGGGCAAAGCTTATGGTTGTTCTGGAATCTGCGGCAACCAGATGAATTTTGGTGGTCCATCCACCTCGAGATTTTCCGATGGATTGGGGGCCGTTTTTTTTAACGCACCCGTACCGTCGGGATGGACTTTGATGCTGGTGCTGTCCAGCGAAACAGTTTCAATACGGATACGGATGATTTGCTGATGCTGAAGTTGCCCAAATACATGGCTCAGTACACCACTCTTTGCCCAGCGATTCATGCGGGTATAGATGGTATGCCAGTTGCCGAATCGCTTGGGCAATCCTCGCCACTTGCAGCCATGCTCGGCAACGTAAAGAATGGCATTGAGAACTTGCAGATTGGAATGGCTGACGTTGCCACGCTGACGCGGCAGGCAGTGCTCGATCTGTTGATATTGAGTTTCGGTGATTTCCATCACCAAATTATATCAAATAGCGTTAACAGGCCCTAATACCGCAACCGGCATAATTTCCGCTGAGCGATCATTCAATACCGGGACAAGAAAAACCACATCATCGGTTGGAAGCGTCATTTGCAAGATCTTCTTTCCTGATTTACCGGACTAGTCGCAACCCCGCAACAGAAAGACGAGAAACAGGATGGGTAGGGGAATGCCTAGAAGCCACAATAGTATGTAACCCATTTTGCCTTCTTGCCGATTTCTCAGGGCGGGAATACTCCGCAGCGAACCGGCACCTTTTGTGATACGGCTAAAATAATCGGCTTTAAGCATCGCGATCTCCTTTTTAATTTCAATCGAATGGATTATTAGTAGTAAATTTGATTATCTCCGTGAAATATCATCAGTTCTGTACGGTGGCACACACACCTTATATCTCGATTGAAGTAATTCGCTTGTCCATTGCGGCGGCCAGGCCCGTTGCCGTCAGCATTCCCACACTCTGATTTTCACAAACCCGAGTTTTATGTGCGTTTCCGTACCGACCGCAATTAGATTCATCTTTATAGTATTTTCAAAGCTTTTGATGTGATAACAGCCTCGTTTCGAGGTCTGGTTATTCAGTATGGATAATTTTCATCAGTAGCCGCCTTGCTTCTTTACTTTGGAAAAATACTATGGATAACCAACAACGTAAAAACAACTCCTTGCTAGCACACGTACTTGGATTGTTAATTCTCATAACGTTTTGCAATACCGCATCGGCTGACGATTCAGCAGTGAAAGCGGATACCGCAACACCGCCCGGCATAGTGTGCATGATGAACTGGGCGCAAACTTTCTATCCCAATCTGTTTTCACCACCGGTATCAGGCGTGCAATTCTCGTCACCCTATATCTATCGTTATTACCCCGGCACCAATGCGTATGTAGCTGTTTCCTCTACAGACAATCATGTCTACTATCAAGGACCAGACGATGCCACGCCGCGGGATATGGGGGATTTATCCCTATTGCTGAAAGAATCCGGGTGTGGAGAAAAGCCGTATCCTGTTATCTTTGTTCATGGTATCGCTTCTTCTGCGGACACATGGGCAACTTATCGAGATTATCTCGTTAGCAATGCTGGTTGGACATTTGGCGGGATCCCTACTTTCAACCCAGCCGCCAAAACTGTTGCTATCAGCTGCCCAGCGGATTCCATGAGCTGTACAGGGAGTGCCGGTAACTTCTACACCTTAAATTTCTCTGACAATCAGGAATTACCCCTTGATGTTCAGGGAGGAGAATTAGCAGCAATCATTCAAGCAGTTTTAGAGGCAAACCCCGGAGCCACAAAGGTCCTTCTGATCGGCCATAGCACAGGTGGTCTTGCTGCTAGAGAATATCTGCAAGGATTGGCTCGCGTGTTCGATTCATCAACGGCAATTCCGTACCGGGATGATGTTGCGAGACTCATTACGATAGGAACTCCACATCAAGGGAGCTTTTGGGCCGAGACATGTCACGTTAACTTCGATATTTTCGACATTTTCGATAAAGTCGGCATTTGCGATCTCCTACCTTACCATATCGACTCAAACAGTGTTTCAATCAAAGATCTACAGCCCAGCAGTTCAGCCTTGGATGTGCTGAATGACTTAGCTACGCATCCCCTTCCAGCCAATGTATCCTATGTTTCAATCATTGGAACGGGACAGCCTACTTTAACCGGCTTAGTGGATTTCAAAGAGGGAGACGGGATCGTAACCGATACTTCCCAGAATCTTATCGCGGTAACCGGGGATCTTCCTCTTGAACTGAAGTCAACCAAAATTGACATTCCATTCCGGGAATGCGGCAACAAAATCAAGGTGCCTATTGTCGGGAGCGTAGGACAGACACACACCTGCGAAACAACCGATATTGATGTAGGAGCAGAAATCTTGAGAAATTTACAATAGATAGCAATGCAAATAGCCGAATCATGGTTACGATGGTAAAAGCCATAAGACCCTGAAAGGCCAATCCGGTGAATTGCCATCGGAACCGTGAAAGCAGCTCTGAATCACCAATCATTCCGAAGCATCAAACCCGCTGAGCGGGCTTTGATGTCAGGATCCTCTCGCGGCATCTCCGTGTCATCATGGTGCGTGCAATCCAAGATACTCTCGAACATCCGGCTGTTTCATTAATCCCGCAACATGCCTTTAATCGGCGGCTGTGCCAGCACAAGTCACACGCGCTATTTGCTTTAATCGCTATCATATAAATCGCATCGTCATTCGCCATCCCGGTTTGGAATTGGAATGATTTATAATTCCCTGCATCATTCAGCCATTGGGGAGCTCAAGATTAACAATCTTCAATCGCAGCATAGTGCAATGGATTTTACGGCTATCGATTCGTCTTGCGGATTCGCTTGGGTTGATACAGCAGGAAAAATCATATCGGCCAATCCGGCTTTTCTAAATCTACTTGCCCTGCCACCGGATGTTGCAGATAAAACATGGTTTGATTTGACCGCTGCCATCAATGCGTCAGCACCTGATTCACTCCGGCAAGCCGTTGCCAGGCGGCATACAAAAACGATCAAACTGGTTTCCACCATCGATAACAAAACGCTTCATGTGCATATCATCGCATTCAACGAGGAACAGCGGCTGATCATGGTTGAGAGTTTGTCTTCCAGCAATTTTTCGCAATCCGGAATCAACCATCAGGCACAGAATCATAGCGCCGTACCATTGGCCAATCGCGGCATGCTCAATGAATGCATCGCAAACTGGAAACCGGATGAATCCGGCGCTGCTTCGCTGGCCATGATCATGATCGGCCTGGATCGCTTCAAGCGGATCAATGAAACGCTGGGGCACGATGCTGGCGATCAATTATTGAAATTTGCCGCACAGCGGTTGTTACGCATCGTTCGCTCGGATGATCTCGTGGCGCATTTTGCGGGCGATCAATTCGTCGTGCTGCAAATCAATCAAAATCAACCCGTAGCCGCTACCGCAATGGCGGAGCGCATCATCGGGCTGCTCAAACGCCCTTTTTTGATCAATGGCCAACAAGCCAATATCAGTGCCAGCATCGGGCTGGCGATTTTGCATCAGAATACCGGATCAAGCGGCGATCTGATCAAACAGGCCGAACTGGCGCTGCATGATGCCAAACACAATGCGCGCGGGAGCTATCGCTTGTATGAGCAATCCCTGCAAAAAAATGCGGGCGAACAGCATGATCTTGAAGTTGGCTTGCGGCGCGCGCTCTTTCTGCAGGAATTCACGTTATTTTATCAAGCGCAAGTCCGCATGCAGGATCGAAAAATAGTTGGGTTTGAAGCACTGATTCGTTGGGAAAAACCGGGCGCAGGAATCATATCGCCGGTCCGGTTCATTCCGTTGGCGGAGGAAACAGGTGAAATTAACGAAATCGGCAAGTGGGTGCTGCAAACGGCTTGCCGGGAAGCAACAACCTGGCCGGAAGACATCAAGGTTGCCGTCAACGTCTCACCCATGCAGTTTGAAAACGGCAACCTGAAACAAATCGTCCAAGCGGCGCTTTCAACCAGCGGCCTTACACCGCAACGCCTGGAATTGGAAATTACCGAGGGTTTGCTGATCAAAAATGTAGCAAACGCCTTGGAGCAACTGAGGGAAATACAGGCGCTGGGCGTATCCGTCGCGATGGATGATTTTGGCACAGGATATTCTTCACTCAATTATTTGAGCAGTTTTCCGTTTTCAAAAATCAAAATTGATCAATCGTTTGTTCACCGTATGCAAATTGACAAGTCACGCACCCTGATTAAGGCGGTAATCACGCTCGGTAGCGCGCTGGGAATAAAAACCCTGGCCGAAGGCGTTGAAACAGAAGAGCAGTTCGAATATCTGGCACACAATGGTTGCATGGAAATTCAAGGCTATTTAATCAGCAAACCGGTCCCGGCTGAACAAATTCAAGCGCTCATATCATAGTTTACGATGGCCATCGCAGTGAGGAAGCAACCATGACACAAAATCTATACCGGCTCATTTATTTAAGTCGCAACACGATTCCCGGCAGCAATGAAAATGTTCATAAGGAAATCGAACAGATACTGGCGATTTCCCGGCAACGCAATACGGCATCCGGTATTACCGGCGCGCTCATGTTCAACCGGGAATGCTTTGCTCAGGTGCTCGAAGGTGTACACGATGATATTCAGGAAACTTTCGAGCGCATTCAGTGCGATCCGCGCCATGGCGATGTAGTCGTTCTTGATTTCGAGCCGGTAGACGCGCGCCGTTTTTCGCAATGGTCGATGGGCTACATCGGCTACGATACGCTGGCCAGCAAGGAATTCACGCAAATCCAGCTGGCAACCGGGTTCGATGTGAAACAACTCAGCGGGGAACGCATATACGATCTGCTGCATGTGCATTTATACGCGGCTGAAAAAGCCGGCAGCGACCTGGAGAAAATTGCTTAACCCGGACAAAACCGCTTATCGATTGCTTTACAGCAAATCTTCATCCCACCGGGAAAACTTTCCGGGTTCCGGTACCGCCAGCAAACCGCTTCGCCATTCCAATCCGCCTTATGTTCGCCGCAATTTCCGGTAACCGCAGATCCCCGTTCCAATGCTCGACTGGCTAAATTTTACGCATCGTGTACCCCATAACCAGGGCAACCGTCCTAAAAAATTAAGGAACATCTGACTACAGCATTAAACCGTCTTACCGGTTAGCATAACGCCTTAGTGTTGAATATATTGTTGGCAGCAATTGGATTTATTTTTACTCACTCAGACACAAGGTGAACATCATGAAACGCATCATACAACTCGCAGCCGGATCTCTCATTACAGCTTTCTTCTCTACATCCGCATTGGCGGTAACCGTATCCTGGACGGATTGGACCACCTCAACCGATTCGTTTTCAGCATCCGGCGATCTGTTGGTCGGATCTACCACGGTCGGCGTCGGTTACTCCGCTACCGGTGCGCATTCTTTCGTAACAACCGGTGCAGGAACGAATTTTTGGACCGGATCGGCGTATACCAACGGCACCGTCGATAACGCACCGCCCGCTTCCGATATCGTTGCACTCAGTACAGGTGGTACTGTCACGATCACGTTTTCACAAACCGTTGTCGATCCGTACATCGGATTAGTCAGCTGGAATGGCAATACCGTGGATTTTGGCGTGCCTATCGTGATCGACAGTTTCGGTCCCGGATACTGGGGTTCCGGCACACCTATTCTGAACGGAACAAGCACGGGATTCTTCGGTTCCGGTGAAGTTCATGGCGTGATCAGACTGCCGGGTTCTTTTGATTCCATCACGTTTACCCATGTCTCCGAAGGCTGGCACGGATTTACAGTCGGTGTCGCCGGTATCGCACCGGTTCCCGAACCCGAAACTTATGCCATGCTGTTAGCAGGTCTTGGATTGTTGGGTTTCGCAGCACGCCGCAAAAAAGCAAACGCATAGTCGCATTTCACTGCATTGCTCACAAATCCCGCTCGCGTAGCGGGATTTGTTTTTCTAACCGGACGAAATTCCGGAAAACACTCGATTCTTCCCGTCCCGCTTGACATGCCCTAAATTGACTCCGCAGCTGCGGAATCGATGCTCGGATGCGATTGCAATTGCGGAAACAGCACACGCTCCTCATAGCGGACATGCGCAGCCAATAATTCGCCGAACCGCTGCACTCGCGCAGGCAAATCCAATTCACAAGGCCCGCAAGCCAGCCCGCGCAATTCCGCGTGCTCAGCCAAAACACGTGCAGCGGATTCAGTATCCACCGCATCCGCCGCCAAACGCAGCAATTGTTCTTCTCGAGCGAAATGCTCACACAATACGATTCGCCAATGTTCTTCGATGCGCTGCATCATCGCTGGAAGAACCGCACTATCCCCGCTCTCCGCTGCTTGACGGATAGCACGCGCTAACACCAAGGACGAATGGTGTTCACGAGATAATGAGAGTAAAGGGCCAGTTCGGGGCATGTTAATTAAGAGAGATTATTAGATAAAATGCCATTTGTTGCATTAGCTGACCAAAATCATGGCGTTTCATTTGTCTGTGAAATCTTAACAGAGGAGCAAATTACTAATATTGCATTCGCAACAAGCTTTGTAGCCGCATCAACTCTTTGATATTGATCAACAAACCAAGCTTCGGTCATTTTCTCATTAAATAACACTGTTACTCGCTTTTCTTTAGGTCGACTAAACATAATAAGTCGTAAGGTATCGTTAGTTTCATTCGCAGAAATTCTTCCATGTGCGAGTGCATTTCTAACATAAACAAGAGTTTCATCAATTTGCCCTAAGTCTTGTTCACTCACTTCCTCATTATATTTTTTGATCAGATCGCCTAACGAGTCGTGACTCGTCAATTCACTTTCAGGCAAATGTTCTCCAACCAGGAAAGAATAGATATCTGTTCCTTGAGGAATACCAATTGGTCGTGCTGTTGGTAAATTTTGCAAAAAAAGACGCAGCATAAATTCGAGCGATTGAAAGCTTCCTACTAATTTACCGAGTAGCTTTGCATAATTATCATGCGTCATTATCTAAATCTCCACCATAGAACCGAGAAAATGGTTTCACACCCGGCTGAATATAAGAGTAAATACTAATTCTGATGATTTGTTGCACGATAACTCCAATACAACATAAATCCGGTAAATAGCATCCCGCCGAATAAATTTCCCGCAATCACCGGCAATCCGTTCCACAGCCACCAATCCGCGATGGTGATATCCGCACCAAGCCACATACCGGCGGGGATGACGAACATATTGACGATGGCGTGTTCGTAGCCCAAACCAAAGAACGTCATGATCGGCAGCCACATCGCGGCGATTTTGCCGATAGTGTCGGTTGAGGTGAAGGCCATGACAGCGCCCAGAGTCACCATCCAGTTGCACAGCATTGCGCTGGTAAACGCGGCGATGGTGCCGTCGAAGCCGAGTTTGGCGTATTCGAGCGTTTTGGTCTCGGCGATGGTGATGGTGCGTTGCAATGCCGGGATGGTGGCCGGGTCGATAGAGCCCATTTTAGTGGCCACGATGCAGTATAAGTAGGCGTAGGTGACGCTGCCGATCAGGTTGCCGGTCAGCACCCAAGTCCAGTTGACGAGCAGGCGGTTGAACGGCGCTCTTTTGTCTTTAACGGCAATCGGGATCAGCGCGAAATTACCGGTGGCGAGTTCCAGTCCGAGCAGCACGATCATGACAAAACCCACCGGGAACACCAAAGCGCCGGCGATGCCCCAGCCCGTTTGCGCCGCTGCCAGAATCGCCAGCGTGGTGGCGTAACCCAGGAAAGCACCGGACAAAAAACCACGCAGTAACAGCTGACCGACCGGCAGGTTGGCTTTTTTCGCCCCGGCTTGCAGCATGTTTTCGACGATTTCTTCCGGTTTTACATACGCCATGACGCATTCTCCAATGACAAATTCGAGGCTGCGATTTTAGCGTATTATCCGGCGGAATTTTTTTCCGGCAGAAAGATTTGCAGCAAATCGTTGAGGAATCGTCTGCCCAAGATGGTCGGTTTGATGCGCAGATGATCGTACACCAGCAAACCGCGTTGTTCGGCTTCATCCAGCTGTTGCCGCACGGCGCTGAGCGGCAGACCGGTGCGCTCCTGGAACAATGCCGTATCAAATCCGCCGGTGAGCCGCAGCGCATTCATCATGAATTCAAAGCCACGGTCTTCCGCAGTCACTTCCTGGTGTGTGTGAATCAACGATTCACCGGATTGCGCTTTGGCCAGATATTCTTTCGGTTGCTTGTAACGCATTTGGCGCACGATCTTATCGGCGAAACTGATTTTGCTGTGCGCGCCCGCGCCAATCCCCAGATAATCGCCGAACTGCCAGTAATTCATGTTATGGCGCGACTCTTTGCCGACGCGCGCAAACGCCGAAGTTTCGTAATTACGGTACAGCTGGCTTGCCGTAACTTGTTCAATCATTTCCTGCATCGCCGCTGCTTGCTCGTCATCGGGAAGCGCAGGGGGAAAACGATGAAACAACGTATTCGGTTCGAGCGTCAGATGATAAGCGGAAATATGCGTAACACCCGCAGCACATGCCGTTTCGATATCGTTTTGCGCTTCTGGCAAGGTTTGCCCGGGTAGCGCATACATCAGGTCGAGATTGATATTGTCGAAATTCTTTTGCGCAATCTCGACGGCGCGATGCGCCTCTTGGTCGTCATGCACCCGCCCCAGTGCTTTCAGGTGCCGCGGATTAAAGCTTTGAATGCCGATCGACAAGCGGTTAATGCCTGCCGCGCGAAAATCGGCGAATTTCTGTGCTTCAAACGTGCCCGGATTGGCTTCCAGCGTGACTTCGGCGAAATGCTCCAGCGGCAGCAATGTACGCACCGCCGTCAAGATGGTATCGATCGACCGGGCGCTGAACAAGCTGGGCGTACCGCCACCGAAAAATACGCTGCTCAGACGCCGCCCCCACACATCGGCCAAGGCGAATTCAAGATCGCGCAGCAGTGCCGCCACATATTCGTCTTCGGGTGTTTGATCGTCCTGCCCGCGAATTTCGTGCGAATTGAAATCGCAATAGGGGCATTTCTTCAGACACCACGGAATATGGATATACAGACTCAGCGGCGGCAGCGCTTTAAGTTTTGGAGCTGGCAAACCGGTCATCGATTTATCCGATCTTACGTAAGGTCAACAACGGCGGACTCGATAGCGCTGAGCGCGTACCCAGCAAACCGGCGATTAACACACCGGCCACGCCGATGGACACGCCCACCACCCAGATCCAGGGATTAAACGTGTAATTAAGATGCAGCACATGCTTACCGATCACATACCCTAATGCGCTGGCGCCCGCCGAGGCGAACAACCCAGATAACCCGCCCAGAATCGCGAATTCCGCCGCCCAGGCGCGTGACAATTGCTCTCGCCGCGCGCCCAGTGCCCGGAAAATAGCCGCTTCGTAGATGCGCTCATCCTGCGTTGCGGCTATCGCGGCGTACAGCACAGCAAAGCCGGCCAGCAGTGTAAACACAAAGACAAATTCAATCGCTTGCGAAACCTGCTGGATCATCTGCTGAACTTGATTGATCACCGTCGCTACATCGACCACCAGAATGTTCGGAAACGCTTTAACCAATTCATGCACTCGATGAATTTCCGTTGGCGGCACATAGAAACTGGTGATGTAACTGGCCGGGTAATTTTCCAGCAAACCGGGCGGCACAACGACAAAAAAGTTGACGCGGAAAGTATCCCAATCGATTTTCCGCATGCTGGTGATTTTGGCGGAAAAATGACTACCCGCGATATCGTAGGTCAGTTCATCGCCCAGCTTGACGCGAATGGTTTTGGCGATGCCTTCTTCGATCGATAATTCCGCTTTCTGTGTACCGTGATCCCACCAAGCACCCTGCACCACTTCGTTATCCGTTCCCAGTTCATCGGCCCAGGTTAAATTGAATTCGCGCCGGATATGCCTCTCCGCATGCAAGTCATCGGCATAATCCTCCGCGAATACTTCCTTGCCATTAATTTTGATCAAGCGGCCGCGAACCATCGGATACATCCGTGGCGGTTCCAGTTCATGCTGCTGGAAAAATTCCTGCAACGGTTGCAGTTGATCCGCCTGGATATTCACCAGAAAATGATTCGGTGCGTCCGGCGGCAAGCTGGTGTGCCAATCGTCGATCAGGTCATCCTGGATCAGCGTCAGCACCAGCAAGGCCATCAACCCCAATCCCAATGCCACTGCCTGCAAAACACTGGAAACCGCACGGCGGCGGATGCTGGCAAGGCCATAGCGCCAAGCGCCACCGGCCTGATGCCGCAGGCTCGACAGCAAGCGGATCAGCAACCAGCCGAGACCGCCAAAAATGGCGATGGCCGAGATAAATCCCGTCACGATATAAAGCCCCAGTTTCAGGTCTTGCGCTTTCCAAATAAACAGCAGCGATAGCGCCGCCAGCCCCAGTAAATAGCCCGCGATGCTGTGTGCATTGGATAAACCGATATCCCGGCGCAGTACGCGCAATGCCGGAACGCTGCGTAAATTGAGCACGGGCGGCAAGGCAAACCCAAGCAGCAAAACCATCCCCACCAGCAGACCTTGCACCGCCGGCAGCCAGTTCGGCCACGGTAATTCGGTTTCGACTAGGCCGGTCAGCCAATGCGTCAAAATTTGCTGCGCGGCGAAACCGAGCAAACAGCCAATGCTGCTGGCGATCACTCCCAGGGCAACGAAATAATAAACATACAGATAAAACAGCTGACGCTGGCTGGCGCCCAAACTGCGCATCACGGCGCAACCATCCAGATGGCGCTGGGTAAAACGGCGCACGGCCAAGGCAATTGCAGCGGCGGCCAAAACCACGCTGGCCAGCGCTGCCAGGCTAAGAAATTTTTCCGAGCGCTCCAGCGCGGCTTTAATTTCCGGACGCGCATCGCGTATGCCTTCGAGTCTCTGCGCTTTAGTCAGTTGCGGTTTTGCCCAATCACGGAATTGCTGCACCACATGCGGCTCACCCGCGATCAGCAATTGATAGGAAACACGGCTGCCTTCCTGTATCAGTCCGGTTTTTTCCAGATCGGCGGCGTTGATGATAGCGCGCGGCCCCATGTTGATGAATCCTACCGAATGATCCGGTTCGCGCACCACCAGCTCGGTGACTGTCAATTGGGTAATGCCGACATCGACCACATCGCCCATCTTAAGATCCAACCGGGTCATGGCTTTTTCATCGACCCAGATGGTGCCCGGCTGGGGAATTCCATCGGCTGCACGAATTTCTGCTTGCGCCGCGGAGGCTTGTGATGACTGATTGGCCAAATGCACACGTCCGCGTAACGGATAGCCTTCGGTAACCGACTTAATCTCAGTTAGAAGATTGCTGTCCTCATGGGAGAGCATGCTGGCAAGTTTGGTCAGCGATGAAACGGACAAACCAAGGCGCCGAGCTTCACCGGCGTATTGCTCGGGTAGCGGCTGGCTCGAAATAACCAGCAAATCCGCGCCCAGCAATTGATTGCTTTCACGCGCCAGCGCCGATTCCACCCGGTCGGCAAAAAACCCGACCGTGGCAATGCCACTGACGGCAATGATCAGAGCCAGCAGCAAAACGTTGAGCTCACCCGCGCGCCAATCGCGATGCAGCATGCGCAAAGACAGCTTAAAATGATTCATGAAAATGAGAGCCTTGATGAAGAAATAGAGAATAAATACCCGCGCTGCTCAGTTTTTGCAACTACCGCACTAACCGCCCATCCGCCAAGCGGATCTGGCGCGCACAACGCCGCGACAAAGATTCATCATGCGTAACCAGTACCAGGGTCGTGCCATGCTCGCGATTGAGTTCAAACATCAAATCGATAATTTGCACACCGGTAGCCGAATCGAGATTGCCGGTAGGTTCATCGGCCAATAACAATTTCGGATCGGTTGCAAACGCGCGTGCAATGGCGACCCGTTGCTGCTCTCCACCGGATAACTGTTTGGGATAATGATGCAGGCGCTGACCCAATCCGACTCGTTCCAGCAATCTTCGCGCAGTGGCTTCCGCGTTGCCGGTGGCGGCCAATTCGAGCGGCAGCATAACGTTCTCAATTGCAGTCAACGCAGGCAATAGCTGGAATGATTGAAACACAAAACCGAGAATCCTGCCGCGCAATGCCGCCCGGCTATCTTCATCCAGCGAGAAAATATCCACCGCATCCAGATGAACTTTCCCGGAAGTCGGCAAATCCAATCCAGCCAGCAGCCCTAATAAAGTCGATTTACCGGAACCGGATGCACCTATAATTGCAACCGCTTCACCAGGATTTACTTGCAATTCGATATCCTGCAATATAGTCAATTGCTGATCGCCGGTATTCACTTGTTTGGTGAGCGCCTGCGTCCAAAGAATGGATTGATTAATACGATTATCTGACATGAAAAAAAATTTCCTGATTATTCTGATTCTTGTTTTTACTTTCGCCACCCCCGCTACTGCGTCCAGCAAAACAGTATTGGTCTTTGGCGATAGCCTGTCCGCCAATTACGGCATAGCGAGAGAAGCCGGCTGGGTTGCATTGCTCACGCAACGGTTACAATCCGAATTTGCCGATTATCAGATCATCAACGCCAGTATCAGCGGTGAAACCACGCTGGGTGGCCGCAACCGGATTCAGCAAACTCTTGAGAAACATCACCCTGAGATTATTATCCTTGAGCTTGGTGCAAACGACGGGTTACGCGGCTCGGCAATTAAATCCATCTATAACAATCTGGCGGCGATCATTGAAAAATGTCAACAGCACAACGCTTTGGTCTTACTGGCTGGAATGCAACTGCCGCCCAATTATGGCATGACTTATACACAAAAGTTCCAGGCTATTTTTCCGCAACTCGCTGAAAATTATAAAATCAAATTAGTACCGTTTCTACTAGCCGGCTTTGGTGATAAACACGAATATTTTCAGGCCGATGGAATACACCCGAACGAAGTTGCGCAGAAAAAGATTGTAGAAAATGTTTGGGAAGTTTTATACACCATGTTCAAAACCAAACAAGTTGCCGCCACCCCGGAAAACTAGCAACGCATTATAGCACCTGGACTCATTCACTTAAGATTCGCGAGTGTGTGACGCTTGCGCATGCTCCAAACCATCGATAAATTTCTGTAGATCCATCGACAACGGCGATTGCAGTTGCATGCGCGCTCCCGAAACCGGGTGTGTGATATGTAGCGTGTGAGCGTGCAGAAACATACGCGTCAGCTTATTTCTTCCGCTGGCTTTAGCCAGTTGCTTGTTCACTTCAAAATCACCGTACTTATCGTCACCGGCGATGGGAAACCCGAGATGCGACAAATGGACGCGAATCTGGTGTGTCCGGCCGGTTTTAATCTCCGCATCGAGCAAGCTGAAATTTTTCCAGGATTTTTGCAGTGTAAATATCGTATGCGCCTGCATCGGCTTGCTGTCTTTGTGAGTCCCGCTGGCAACCATCACACGCCGTTCACCGGCTGCTGTCACAAATTTGTCGAGCGCCAATTTGACATGTTGCTTGGTGTTACGCCATTCCCCTTTGACCATCACCCGGTAATGCTTTTCCATCAAACCATCACGAATTTGCCGGTGCAAATCAACCAGCGCGCTTCGTTTCTTCGCCAGCAAAAGCACGCCGGATGTCTCCCTATCCAAGCGGTGCACCAGCTCGAGAAATTTCCAAGTTGGATGCTGAGTGCGCAGCTGTTCGATGACACCGAAACTGATACCGCTGCCACCGTGAACCGCCATACCGCTCGGCTTATCAATCACCAGTAATGCGTCATCCTCGTACAAAACGGTAAAGTTAAAAAAATTAGCCGGGGCAATCTGTTTGGCGGCAATTTTTTCGGTGATCTTGATCGGCGGAATCCGTACCATATCACCCGATTGCAGGCGGTAACTGACATCTATCCGTTTTCCGTTAACACGAACCTGACCGCTTCTCACCAATTGATAGATGTGGCTTTTCGGTACATTCCTAAAACGCCCGAATAAGAAATTATCAATCCGCTGATCGTTTTCTTCTTCTCCTATGCATTTTTTGACGATTGACGCAGGGGATTGAGTATTCATTGTCACATTTTTGATTATTTCGGTTATTGATGAAAAGAAATGCAGATTTCTGACAAAAATCTAAAGATTTTACTTATTTCTTTTTAAAGTTGTTGCTGTAAAATTACCGTCCTTACTCGCTACAAACAGTGTTAATAATAATATTGACATAAAACAAAGTTCTATTTGGAACTTTATGTAAAATCTGTTACCTTAAACGAGGACAATAAAACCTGCTAAGTAGAGCATGGACGAGCTTTAATGACTTCAACACGAAAAGAATTTCACCAATAAAAATAAGATACTGAAATATAATAATAAAATAATTGAATTGATAAATAAGCATTACAATAAAATTATTAAATCAAAGCCTCGTCATTACAACTACGCATACCAAAAAAATCTAACCGAAGAAATTGCGGGTAGTGTATTTATAAATAGAACACGTAAGGCTTGTAAATGAAACGAATGTTATTTAATGCGACCCAACCTGAAGAGTTGCGAGTTGCAATCGTCAATGGTCAGACACTGATCGACCTTGACATCGAATCTATCAGTAAGGAACAACGTAAAAGCAATATCTACAAAGCTGTCATCACACGAATAGAACCCAGTCTGGAAGCCGCATTTGTAGATTATGGCTGCGAACGTCACGGTTTTTTACCCTTCAAAGAAATAGCCTCCTCTTGTCTTGCCGAAAATGGTACCGCCAATGGCCGCATTCAGGATTTATTGCAAGAAGGCCAGGAATTAATCGTACAAGTCGATAAGGATGAACGTGGCACAAAAGGTGCTGCGCTGACAACCTATATCTCACTGGCTGGCCGGTATCTGGTTTTAATACCCAACAATCCCAATAGCGGAGGCGTATCACGCCGTATCACAGGCGAAGAGCGCAACGATTTACGCGAAGTAATTGCGCAGCTCCAAGTGCCTGATGGAATGAGCATTATTGCCAGAACCGCCGGAATTGGCCGCAGCACGGAAGAGTTGCAATGGGATTTGAACTACCTGACGCAACTCTGGTATGCAATTGAAGAAGCAGCCAATCATCAGGATGGTGTTTTTCTGATCTATCAGGAAAGCAGCTTGGTGATTCGCGCGATCCGCGACTATTTCAGCCAGGAAATCGGTGAAATCTTAATCGACAGCCGCGATATCTATGAACAAGCCAGTCAGTTCATGGCGCATGTCATGCCCGCCAATGTCGATCGCCTGAAGTTTTATCACGACGATGTCCCGCTTTTTTCACGCTTTCAGATCGAACATCAGATAGAAACCGCTTATTCCAGGCAGGTTACGCTTCCTTCCGGCGGCGCAATCGTGATCGATCACACTGAAGCGTTAGTATCCGTTGACGTCAACTCAGCACGCGCTATCCGTGGATTGGATATTGAACATACCGCTTTAAATACCAATCTTGAAGCTGCCGATGAAATCGCCCGGCAATTGCGCTTGCGCGACTTAGGCGGATTGATTGTCATCGATTTTATCGATATGGATGTGCAACGCAATCAACGTGAAGTTGAAGCCAGGCTGCACGAAGCATTGCGGCAAGATCGCGCGCGCATCCAAGTCGGAAAAATATCGCGCTTTGGTCTGCTGGAGTTATCACGGCAACGTCTGCGCCCTTCCCTGGGTGAAAGCAATTATATTCCGTGCACACGCTGCCACGGTACCGGATTCATCCGCGGAACCGATTCTTCGGCATTACATGTGCTGAGAATCATCCAGGAAGAAGCCATGAAAGAAAATACCAGTGCATTGCACGTCCAGCTTCCGGTGGATGTGGCCACTTATCTTCTGAATGAGAAGCGAGCGGAAATTTATGATATTGAAGTGCGACAGCGGATTAGTATCGTCCTCATACCCAATATCCATATTGAAACACCCACGTACAATATTACCCGAATACGCCACGAAGACAGCAAAGCAAACGAATCCATAGCGAGTTATAAACTAGTCGAAAAAAATACCGAGGAAAATAACCCGGTCATTTCCGAGCAAAGAAACAAGCCCACCCGTCCTCAAGCCGCAGTTCAAGGCATAACACCCGCTCAACCTGCACCGATCCGCGAAGATAGATCACGCGATACCTCGCTGCTGGATAAATTTTTCAGCTGGTTTAAGCCCGCACACAGCGAAGAAACAAGGATTGATCTTGAAGAAAAGCCTGTTGAAGATAAAACCCGGCAGCAGGAGCGTGGACGCTCGCGTGGACGCCGTGGGCGCAACCGCAATGAGCGCAAAGATACTTCCGCGCAAAAACCGGCCAAGCAGAGCGATGCACCAGATTCAACCGGTGCGGCGCAGGATTTCAATAATCCGGAATCCGGGCAATCATCTCAATATGATTCAGTAGCTGCGGAGTCTCCAAGGAACAATCCGAGGAGAGTCGCTCAGCCAGCTACTACAGGCTTTGTGGAAGCCGCCGAGATTACCGATATTTCTACCGCGGAAACAGGAAACGCTGAAAGCAGCGGTACGAAAACCGATGAACGCAGACGAAGCCGCCGGCATCGTGGCAATAAAAACCGTGACCATAACGGACAAGCGAGAAATGCTGCGGAAAACCATGAAGCCGTGACTGATGAAGCACCCGGTGATGCTGTTCAACAGGATGAATATCCAATCAGCCTGCAACCAGCAGTAGTGGCAGCGGAAGCGATACCTGCTAACGAAGATTCACCGCCTCCCGCTGCTAAAAAGCAATCCAGCAGGAGAGCACCGGCAGCTAATCAAACAGTGCAAAACAGTACCATTCAACCCGAATCTCCGCCGATTCCAGCCCCAATAGCGGAAATCAGTGTGCCCAAGGAACTTCCGGATTTGAGCAAAAGCGGCCTGATCATGATAGAAACGCCACCCGAGAAAGTCGAAATGGTAACTGATGAGATCATTATCCCTAAAAGACCACGCAGAAGGGTTAGAAAAGCCGCCACGCCACAAACCGAGCCGCTGATGCAAGTTGAAACGCGCGAATAAGCACCTGTAACAAGCAGCAGGCACACTGAGTCTAATGTGCCTGCTCCCAATTATCCCCAACACCGACTTCGATCAGCAGCGGCACATCCAGCTGCAACACATTGCCCATACACTCCGGCAAGGTGTTTTTGACTACTGCCACTTCATTCTCCGGCACTTCCAGAACCAACTCATCGTGCACCTGCATGATCAATTTGCTGTTTAACCTTGCCTGATGCAGCCAGTTACGCACCGCGATCATCGCCAGCTTGATGATATCGGCGGCAGTACCTTGCATCGGTGCATTAATGGCGGCTCGCTCCGCGCCTTGGCGGCGGTTTCCATTGGCGTTATTGATTTCGGGCAACCATAACCGGCGTCCCAGCACGGTTTCCACATACCCCAGTTGCCTGGCTTTTTCGCGAGTTTGCCGCATATACGTGTCCACCCCCGGATAGCGGGCAAAATACCGTTCCATATACGCACGAGCGGCACTGCGTTCGATACCAAGTTGAGACGCCAGGCCGAACTCCGACATGCCATAGATCAAACCGAAATTAATCACCTTGGCGTAACGGCGCTGCTCTTGATCAACTTGATCCAGCGGAATTCCGAGAATTTCCGCAGCCGTTGCGCGATGGATATCTTCTCCGGCGGCAAATGCCTTGAGCAATCCTTCATCCTGGGAAATATGCGCCATGATGCGTAACTCGATTTGCGAATAATCCGCTGAAATGATTTTGTGACCCGGCGGCGCAATAAATGCTTCGCGGATTCTACGGCCTTCGCTGGTACGCACCGGAATATTCTGCAAATTCGGATCGGAACTGGCCAAACGCCCGGTCACAGCGACCGCCTGTGCATAATTGGTATGCACCCGGCCGGTATTGCGATCCATCATCAATGGCAGTTTGTCGGTATAGGTCGACTTCAGTTTGGCCAGACCGCGATAATCGAGCAACAGTTTGGGCAATGGGTAATCCAGTGCCAATTGTTGCAGCACATCTTCATCGGTGGAAGGCACACCGGTGGGTGTTTTTTTGATAACTGGCAGTTTGAGTTGAGTAAACAGAATTTCCTGGATTTGCTTCGGTGAATTCAGATTGAAGGGTTGTCCTGCCAGCGTATGCGCTTGTTGCTCCAGTATTTGCAATTTTTCACCCAATTCGTGGCTCTGCCTTTGCAGTAGTTTATAATCCAACAGCACACCGTTGCGCTCGATTTCAAACAGCACATCCAGAACCGGCATCTCTATTTCACGATAAATGTAGTTCAACCGTTCATCCTTCTGAATGCCGGGATACAGCGTTTGGTGCAAGCGCAGTGTGATATCCGCGTCTTCCGCGGCATACTGCGTGGCGATATCAAGTGCCACTTCGTCGAACCCGATGCGATTCACGCCTTTGCCGGTCACATCGTCATAACTGATGGTTTTCACATCCAAATGACGCAGCGCCAGACTATCCATATTATGCGGCCGGTGCGATTCCAGCACATACGATTGCAGCAACGTGTCATGCACAATGCCGTTCAACTGAATTCCATGATTGGCGAACACATGCTTATCGTATTTCAAGTTCTGCCCCAATTTGGGTTTTGCCGCATCCTCCAGCCATGGCTTCAATCGATTCAATACCGCCTCAAGCGCAAGCTGCTGCGGTACACCGGCGTAGTTGTGCATCAGCGGAACATACGCTGCATGATGGCTTTCAATGCAAAACGAAATGCCTACCAGTTTCGCCTGCATCGGATTAAGACTGGTCGTTTCGCTATCCACTGACACCAAGGGCGCTGTATCCAGCCGGATTAACCATTCGTCCAACTCGCTTTCGGTCAAAATCATTTGATACATAGCGGGGCAATCCGCTGCGGCAGGAGTGCTGCTATCGTTCATCGCGTCACCCGGCATTTCATTAACAGCAATCGATCCGGATTGGCTCTCGATCATCTGCTGGCGCAATTCGCGCAAAGACGATTTCATATCGAGCTGTTCATACAACTGGGCTAATCGCTCGGTATCCTGCGGCTGCGGCGCAAGATCGGTAATGCTCACAGGCAAATCGACATCGCATTTAATCGTGATTAATTGACGCGAGGTATCGAACCAACCGAGTGCCTGACGTAAATTGTCACCGACCGCGCCTTTGATTTCACCGGCATGCGCAATCAGATTTTCCAGCGATCCGTACTGCGCCAGCCACTTGACCGCTGTCTTGGGACCCACTTTTTGCACGCCAGGCACATTGTCGGACGTGTCGCCGACCAGCATCAAATAATCCAGCATACGATCCGGCGGCACACCGAATTTAACCTGCACGTTCGCTTCATCGAGCACTTCGTTGCTCATGGTGTTCACCAACATCACCTGCGGATTCACCAACTGCGCGATATCCTTATCGCCGGTCGAGATGATGCAACGCATACCGGCAGCGGCGGCTTGTTTCGCCAACGTACCGATGACATCGTCGGCTTCCACGCCATCGACGATCAGCATCGGCCATCCCATCGCGCGAATGCAAGCATGCAAGGGCTCGATCTGCACCGCCAAATCGCGCGGCATTGGCGGCCGGTGCGCTTTATAGTCGGGATACAGTTCGTCGCGGAAAGTTTTACCTTTTGCATCAAACACGCACGCGCTATAATCGGCGTGGTAATCCTTGTGCAAGCGCCGCAGCATATTGAGCACGCCATGAATTGCACCGGTCGGTTCATTGTTATGATTACGTAAGTCTGGCAATGCATGAAAAGCGCGATACAAATACGATGAACCGTCAACCAGCAACAATGTTTTCATTGATAAGATTTTCCTATGAGCCTATACGATAAACCGGCCACGCATTTGTCTGTGGATAAACCCTGGTCAGCAAAAGAATCATGGCGCTTGTTCGGCATTATGGCAGAGTTTGTCGAAGGAACAGAACGTCTTGATACCATCCAGCCCGCCGTGAGCATTTTCGGCAGCGCGCGCACCGACCCCAATAATCCGCACTATAAATTAGCCGAGCAGATTGCCAAACAGCTTTCCGATGCCGGTTTTGCGGTCATTTCCGGCGGCGGCCCTGGTATCATGGAAGCTGCCAATAAAGGCGCTTATTATGGCAAATCACCCAGCATCGGATTGAATATCCAGCTGCCGCACGAGCAGCATCGCAATGCTTATCAGGATATCAGCCAGACTTTCCGGCATTTTTTCGCGCGCAAATATATGTTTGTCAAATTTGCCACGGCTTACGTTGTGCTGCCCGGCGGTTTCGGCACTCTGGACGAATTAATGGAAGCGCTGACATTGGTGCAAACCGGCAAAACCCGCAAGATGCCGATCATTCTCGTGTATTCGCAATTCTGGCGCGGTTTGCTGGATTGGTTTCAGAACACTTTGATCACTGAAGGTTTCATATCGGCGGAGGACATGAATCTGATTCAGGTCATTGATGAACCGGATCAAATCGTCAATGCCATTTTTAAATATTATGAAAGCAGCGGATTTGAACCGACTGCCGCTGAGCGAGAAATTCAACTCAATCTTTAACTGTCCGCGATGATTTTAGGTAGAATACCCGTTAATCTCGACCCGCCGGTAACCAACATGATGTACCTGTATCCACTTATTTTTATCTTGGTGATCATTTCTGCATTGCCTGCCATGGCGCAATCCGATCAGCCGAAGCAGGCTAAAAAGCTTTCGCACCCGGATAACCTCATTCCATTGCCGGAGCCTCCCGAGTTACCTAAAGAATTGGCGGATCCTCCACCGCTTCCGCCTGATATTCAGCCGGATCCCGAACTGGAAACGCAAGTGACCATCATCAAGCGCGGCGAAGACACCATTGAAGAGCATCGCGTCAACGGAGAATTGATGATGATCAAGGTGATTCCGCGCATCGGTCCACCGTATTATCTGAAAAAAAATATCAGCCGCGGCCATACGCACGCAGGCGATGCCGGTATTGATGTCAGTCCGCCAATGTGGCAATTCTTGAAATTTTAACCCCGATAAAAAGCGAAAGCACGTAATCCGATGAAACCTTTCTGTTTCCACTTTTCCGCTTTTTTATTCTGTTAGCCCATGTCAGTTTTTACACCTGTTACCGATAGCCAGCTCACGGTCTGGTTACAAAATTATGCGTTGGGTCAGTTAGTCCAATTGCAAGGTATTTCATCGGGCATCGAAAATACCAATTATTTCGTCACGACTACGCAAGGCAAATTTGTATTGACGCTGTTCGAGAAGCTGACGCGCGACGAACTGCCGTATTATCTGAATCTGATGGCGCATTTATCCCGGCACGGCATTCCCTGCCCCGCGCCGGTTGCGATGTTGGATCAGCAATTGCTGGGCGAACTCAACGGCAAACCGGCAACGATCGTAACCTGCCTGCCGGGACAATCCGTTATGCATCCCATCGCGGAACACTGTGCGGAAGTCGGCCGGATACTGGCTAAAATGCATGTGGCGGGCAGCTCGTATCCGGGACGAATGAGTAATCCGCGCGGACTTCCTTGGTGGCAAGCCAGAGCGCCCGAGATTGCCCCTTTTCTTTCCGCCGATGAGCAATCCTTGCTTGCAGCAGAATTGAATTTTCAACGATCGCAGCAAACCGGCACATTACCTGGCGGCGTTATTCATGCCGACTTGTTCCGCGACAATATTCTGTTTACCGGGCATACCATCGGCGGCGTCATCGATTTTTATTTCGCCTGCAACGATGCGTTCTTGTATGATCTGGCCATTACGGTCAACGACTGGTGCATGACTGAGAACAAAGTCTTGGATGAATCATGCACGCTGGCGCTCATTAAAGCTTATCATGCCGTACGTCCGCTTAACGCGGCCGAACACGATGCCTGGTCTGCCATGCTGCGTGCCGGCGCACTGCGTTTCTGGGTATCCCGTTTGTACGACTATCATTTACCGCGCCCGGGGGAATTGACACACGCCAAAGATCCGGCGCACTTCCGGGAAATATTAAAAAATCATGCGCGCGATTCAGTAAAACTACAGCAGCTCTGGATATAACGCTTCATTAAAACCGTTTACTGAAATTAACTGGAGAAACATTAATGGAAATTCATCAAGTTCACGCAAAACAGGGATTACAATGGATTCTAAGCGGTTTCTACATGTTCCGCAGAGCACCGCTGGCTTGGGTTTTTGTGTGCTTCACCCTGATGTTGATCGCCATATCGATGTCGTTGATCCCATTGCTGGGAAAATTTATTTTTACCTTGGTTTCACCGGTATTTCTCGCAGGAATCATGCTGGGATGCAAGGACATGGAACAAGGCAAATCGCTTGATATGACGCACTTATTTGCTGCTTTCAGGACCAATACCGTGCCGCTCATCACGATTGGCGGGATTTATTTGGTCGGGCAGATTCTCATCATCGGTCTGGTTATGTTGATCGGCGGTTCGCAAATGACCGACATGATGCTCTACGGCAAAAGAGTCGATGAAAGTGAACTGATGGGCGTGATGAGCAGTTTCCTGACATCCTCCTTGATTG
Source organism: Nitrosomonas sp. Is24 (assembly GCF_033063335.1). Taxonomy (NCBI): domain Bacteria; kingdom Pseudomonadati; phylum Pseudomonadota; class Betaproteobacteria; order Nitrosomonadales; family Nitrosomonadaceae; genus Nitrosomonas; species Nitrosomonas sp. Is24. The sequence goes on from NZ_JAWJZG010000001.1 coordinate 1,776,585, forward strand.
CGCTGACGCTTTCCATTCCATTGATGATGGCTTCCTGGTTCTCGCCGCTGCTGGTGGTGTTTGAGAACGTACCGCCCATTATAGCCATGCAAAAAAGCTTTTTTGCCTGCCTGAGAAACTTCATACCATTTCAGTTGTATGGCGTTACGCTCATCGTGCTGACCATTATCAGCGTGATGCCTTATGGCGCCGGTCTGATCATTCTGATTCCAACCATTTTCGCGTCCATCTATGTCAGTTACAAAGACATCTTCCTGAATGAACCCATCCGCTTCAAAAACAACCAATCCGAAGCGGATTTACAAAAAGCCAATTGGGGCGATGCCGATCAACAACCGGGACAACAACATGAGCCTGAAGCCAAAGAGGAAACGGCTACAACCGGAAATAAACCTCAGGATAAAGATCAAAACGAACGCTGAGCGTGTAATACATGGTCATTAAAGCGCGGTCAATTTGGCATATTCGAGCAACAGCCATTTCGCACCGGCATGATCGAAATTAACCTGAACGCGCGCATCGCTGCCGCTGCCTTCGTAGTTGATGATAACGCCGTCGCCGAACTTGGCATGCGAGACATTTTGTCCGATGCGCCACTCCCCACCGGAAGATTTTGGCTGACCGTAGGCGGTCCTTGAATAATTTGTTGCGGTTTGACTGCCGCTATTGGAAGCGTAGGCACCTTGATTCATTCGCGGTGCTGATTGCAGCCATTTCAAGCAGTTTTGCGGGATTTCATCGAGAAAACGCGATGCGATGTGATAGCGGGTTTGACCATGTAGCATGCGGCTTTGCGCAAAACTGAGATATAACCGGCGGCGCGCACGCGTCATAGCCACATACATCAGCCGCCGCTCTTCAGCAATGCCGTTGATTTCATTCAAACTATTCTCGTGCGGAAACAATCCTTCTTCCAAACCGCTCAGAAAAACGCTGTGAAATTCCAATCCTTTGGCGGCATGCACCGTCATCAATTGCAACGCATCCTGGCCGCTGCCCGCCTGATGCTCACCGGCTTCCAGCGATGCGTGCGCGAGGAATTCCGCCAAGCTGTCGTTTTCCGCTTCATGCACAAAACTGGTCGCAGCATTAATCAACTCGTTTAAATTTTCCAGCCTTTCCGCGCCCTCGCGCTCTTTGCCGTAATGCGCCAGTAATCCGCTGCTTGTCAGCATGTGCTCAACGATTTGCGGAAGCGGTAATGCTTTACAGTACTGCTGCATGCTCAGAATCAAATGCACGAATGCCGCGATACCTTTTAACATCTCCGGCAATTTTTGCAGCACGGCCGATTCACCGCCGCACTTTTGCACAGCGGCAATCCACAGACTGCCACCAAGCACTTTGGCGTCTTCCTGTAATTGTTCCAGTCCACGAGCGCCGATACCACGCGCCGGAAAATTAATCACCCGCAATAACGCGCTGTCATCGCCGGGATTGGCAATCAAGCGCAAATAGGCCAATGCATGTTTGATTTCCTGCCGGTCGAAAAACCGCATACCACCATACACACGATACGGTATCGCGGCATTGAACAAACTGTGCTCAAGCACCCGCGACTGCGCATTGGAACGATACAGCAGCGCCATTTCCGACAAGGCAACACCTTCCGCATGCAATGCTTTGACTTCTCCCACGATAAACGCCGCTTCGTCGAAATCATTCGGCGCGTTATAAACCCGCAATAGCTCGCCTTTGCCTTCCGCCGTCCAGAGATTTTTCCCCAATCGCTCGCTATTGTTTTCGATCAAAGCATTCGCTGCATCCAAAATATGGCCGTGCGAACGGTAATTCTGCTCGAGTTTGATAACTTTGGTGATACCAAAATCATGCTCAAAGTCCCGCATGTTGCCGGCATAAGCACCGCGAAACGCATAAATACTCTGGTCGTCATCGCCGACGGCAAAAACCGCCGCGGCATTTTTTGTTCCGGTACCCGCCAGTAACTTCAACCATTTGTATTGCAGCGGGTTGGTGTCCTGAAACTCATCCACCAGGATATGATGAAAGCGCTGGCGATAGTGCTGACATAGAATTTCATTGCGATTCAGCAGTTCATAACTGCGCAGCAGCAATTCGGCAAAATCCACCGCACCTTCCTTCTGGCATTGCTGCTCGTACGCTTGATAAAACTCCAGCATACGGCGCGAGTAAGCATCTTCAACCGTAACATACGCCGCACGCAATCCGGCTTCCTTGGCATTATTGATGAACCATTGCACCTGGCGCGGCGGGAATTTTTTTTCATCAGCCGATAAGTCTTTCAGAATGCGCTTGATCAAAGCCAGTTGGTCGGCGGAATCGAGAATCTGAAACGCTTGCGGCAAACCAGCATCCTGAAAATGCGTCCGCAACATGCGATGGCATAAACCATGAAACGTGCCGATCCACATACCGCGCGGATTAACCGGCAGCATTGCGGTAATGCGCGTCAACATTTCCTTGGCTGCCTTATTGGTGAATGTCACGGCCAGGATGCCGTTCGGATTCGCTTGCCCCGACTGGATCAAATGAGCAATACGTGTTGTCAGTACACGGGTTTTGCCGCTACCGGCGCCAGCCAGCACCAGTACCGATTGATGCGGCAGCGTAATGGCTTCGAGTTGCTGCGGATTGAGATTGGATAATAAAGAAGTCATGTGGCCGATATAGCCAGCGACGGACTGACTAGACTTGAAACCAAGGGGATCGAATGCATTTTCAACGCACTGATTAATCCGGAATACGATAGATCAGAGTTTGCACTTGATATCGTAATTCACGAATTAACCGGCCGTTGGTTAGAAACTACTATGCCCTGCTTTTGGCAACGATATCCAAAATCAGCGGCGTCAGTATCAGTTCAATCGCCATGCCCATTTTGCCGCCAGGAACAACGATAGTGTTAGGACGGGACATGAACGAATCATGGATCATTCTCAGCAGGAATGGAAAATCCGTCGTCTCAGGATGTCTAAAGCGAATCACGACCATACTTTCGTCCAATGTCGGAATTTCCCGGGCAATGAACGGATTGGAAGTATCAACCGTCGGCACGCGCTGGAAATTAATATGTGTACGCGAGAATTGCGGCGTGATGTAATGCACGTAGTCATGCATGCGGCGCAGTATGGTGTGCGTGACAGCTTCAGCTGAATAACCGCGCGCATTGGTGTCGCGATAGATTTTTTGAATCCACTCCAGGTTGACGATAGGCACTACACCGACCAATAAATCCACATATTTGGCAGCATCAGCGGTATCGCTCTTGGCGCCGCCATGCAGTCCTTCGTAAAACAGCAAATCGGAACCGGCTGGAATCTGCGACCAAGGTGTGAATGTTCCCGGTTTTTGATTCCAAGGCGCAGCTTCTTCTTCGTTATGCAAGTACAAACGCTTCTGCCCCGTGCCTTTCTCGCCGTATTCTTTAAACAGCGCTTCCAATTTTTCAAATTCGTTGGCTTCAGGACCGAAGTGGCTGATCGGACGGCCGGCGTTTTTTTCTGATTCGGCTACGGCTTGTTTCATTGCTTCACGATCGTAGCGATGAAAACTGTCACCCTCGATCACCACCGCACTGAGTTTCTCACGGCGGAAAATATGTTCAAAACTGGTTTTAACCGTTGAGGTGCCTGCACCTGATGATCCGGTAACGGCGATAACCGGGTGTTTTTGCGACATTCTTATTTTCTCCTAAAATATATATCACTATTAAAATTTTGCATCCTATATGATACCTTTTTTCTGCTAATCTTTGACAGGGATAATTGCTTTGCATTGAACTTTGTCTGAAAGAATTATACGAATCCACAGAGCGAAAAATACCACCGCTTGGCGGCGCGCAGCCCCTGAACCCGTAGGCACGATAATGGAGTGAAAGCACCATGAAAGCAATCAAACAACTGATCATACCGTCGATAGCTTCCTGCATGCTGGGAGCTTGCGTCAGTTTACCGACCGGTCCCAGCGTCATGACCTTGCCGGGTTCCGGTAAAAGCTTCGAGCAGTTCCGCTATGACGATTACGCATGCCGCCGCTATGCCTATGAGCAAGTCGGCGGTATAACGCCACGGCAATCGGCACAAGCCAGTGGTGTGGAAAGTGCAGCGATCGGTGCCGGACTTGGCGCGGCGGCAGGCGCCGCCATCGCAGGCGGTGGAGGCGCGGCGATCGGCGCGGGTACCGGTTTGCTAGCCGGCGGACTGGCCGGTTCGGGCACGGCCAGCACTTCCGCATACGTCAATCAGCAGCGCTATGACATGGGCTATATTCAATGCATGTATGCCAAAGGGCATCGCGTTCCGGTATCCGGCCGAATCAGCGGCGGTCCGCCCGCACATACCGGCGGCGGCACGGTACCTGCGTCATCTAATTTTACTCCACCGCCTCCGCCCCCGGGTAATCCCCCGCCGCCGCCACCGCGATAATTTCTCGCTTTGATTCGCGCATTGATCTCGATAACCGGTATAACATTGCGGGTCATCAATACCCAGAGCTTTATTACGGTGAGAAAAGTTTACAGCGGGATTGGCATGAATTCGTGTTCAAATGGATAGATCATTGCTTATCAAACAACCCATCACTCAGTATCATATTACGTTAGAATATGTGTTGAAAACGATCGCTGTTGCATGAGTAACCGGCGATTCAGGATAGAAACTCACAATTAGTTTTTTTACCCATTGCATTTGAACCTTAAGATAAGAACATAGGAGTAAAACTGTGCATCCGCTTGTACCTATTATCATGGCATTTGGTGCCATTCTGTTTTTAATTGGAATAATCGTTCAAGCCTGGTTTGGTGTGAAACGGACCAGCACCATAAAACTGCGAGGAAAGGAATATAAAATCTGGCAGTTTGTAGCAACCACTGTGGGATCGGGTGTAGCGCTGTTCATGTTCTCGGTCTTGATGCCTAAATATATGCCTTATGAACCGGAACAAGGGCCTCAGCTGGCGCAACCTGCATTATCCGGTAATCTGAAATATGAATTGGATTCCATCCTGGCCAGTTTGAATATCAAGAACGATACCATACTGAACGCGATCGACCGGTTCCAAGTAGAGTATCAAGCGGCATCGCAGAAAGGTGACAAAAACACCATGGATTTGCTCGCGCTGGAAATTGCCTACAGAATCAGAACGGAACTGCAAAACCTAGGACATGCGGAAAGCCGGATCGAGCGCGATGTTGAAGGAATCCTGGGCATTCTGAAACAACCTGCCAAACCAGGGGATGGCAAGTAGAAAAATTACCCGGCATTTCGATAGAATGAAAATTTAATTAATTACTCGATAGGATTGACCATGAAAAGAACGATTCAAGCACTATTAATCGTCTGCACGATGCTTTTAGCAGCCCCTCAATTAGTATTGGCTGACCAGTATCCTGACAAAGTTGTAGAAAAACTGGGAAATGGCCTTGCAAACGCGGTGACCGGGGTTGTTGAAATACCGAAAACAATCACAATCGTTGGCAACCGGGATGGCGTCGTTCACGGCATGACCGTCGGTTTTCTAACCGGTATCGCCAATGCGGTAGGCCGCTCACTGAGCGGAGCGTTCGATATTGCAACCTTCCTGGTACCGACAACGCCTTTTGTCAAACCAGCCAACATCTGGGATGATTTCAACCGCGAAACCACTTTTGTCGAAGCGCACATGCGCTAATCGCTTCACTATTTCTGCCACTGTCCATTCTCAGCAGAAAATGCAGTGGCAGAAAACAATCACTACAGTTTACAAAGAAAAAGTTTTCTTAAAAACTAAATGGACTTACCAAAATTTGCCGGTGGTGAGTCCGCTTCCAGGCATTCGCTGAATACATAACTGTCTTCCTCTTCCGCAAATCCTTCGCTTTCAACCAGTACGAAACTGACACAATCCTTCTTTTTAAAGGAATAGCGGTATTTATCGGGATGCCCTTTTTCCGGTAACGCAATCTCATGGAATAAACCATCCTTGATCCACCAGCGGCCGGATTCGCTAAAACTCTGCGCCGTATCATCCTTCTCCATGAAACTGAACTCGATGGTATAGGTGCCATCGGCATTTCTCGTTTGCGTCCAACGTTTTAACGTACCGCCTTCTTCCAGGTATTCACCTGTCCATACCCCGATCAGTTTGACATCAAGCGCAGGACGCTGATGACCGGCTGTGATCGCAGTACAGCCCAGCAATGCAATCGCCAGGAATGGCAAAACTAACAACTTCATTGATTCTCCTTTCATTACTGTTAATCCGAAGCGTGCGCTATTGTTTTGCGAAGCCACACACTTAAACGATCCAAATAAAATTATCGCATTTTTCCATATTAGCCTATGACAACCGGAAGTCTCCACAGAGCTATTCCAGCACTCAATAATTCCCAACCGATCCAGTAATAGTCCTGCAATAGGCACGTCACATCCCGTTCTTATAATCCATCGCGTACTGTAAAGCTATACCCGGTGTGAATCGGGGACCGGAAAATCCAGGATCTGCAACGCAGATAGCCAGATTGCCTGTACTTATCATTGGATTAAAGAATTTTTTAGATTATTTCGGGAGAATACAATGTACAAACAAAGAATACTCGCTACTGTCGTTTCCGGAGCACTCATGATGGTATCCGGAGCACCGCAAGCCGTTGCCGCCAGCACCGGTTTTGATAGTTTTACTGCTTTACCTGGCAGTGTTCCCGGCGGCTCATTAGCGGAATCCAGCCCATTTCTACTCGCAAATCCAAGCTGGAGCCAGACCTCCATTGCCAATCGCGCCAATCAATTAAGCCAAGGAATCGATAATAGCGGCAATTGGGACATGATTACGGCCAACGAATCCGGCGCGGATGCGGGCCGTTATTTGTTCATGCCGTTTGAAACCGGATCCGCTGGCGTGCAACGTATCGATTTGTCGAATGCCGATTACAATACCCGTACCGTGACGCTGGTCGCATCCGGCACACAAAACTTCGTTTCCGGCGACGCTTCCCTTTGGACTCCCTGGGGTGGCTACTTAACCGCCGAGGAATCATGGGGCACCGGTAGCAGCAAAGGGCGTCTATTTGAATTGACCAACCCAGTCACCGCAACCGGCTCAAGTGATTCCAATTTTGTGCAGCGCAGTGTTCTTCCACGCGTGTCGCACGAAGGTTTAGCGTTTGATAAAGACAACAGCTTGTACTTCATTGATGAAGTGAACGGTGGCGGTATCTACAAGTATGTCTCGGCAAATCCGCATGCCTCCAATGGCGACGATTATTTTGCCGCCGGACAAACCTTCGTGATGCTGGTTAACGGCGGTAACAATGCCAATGCAACCGGTGCCATCACCTGGGCGCCGATCACCGATGCCAGCGGCGGCGCACTGCCCGGAGTCTCCGTACTCAACGCCGACGGCACCATCGATGGCCGTTTATCCGCCAACAATGTGCTTTCAACCGATTATCAACGCCCGGAAGATCTGGAAATCAAAACATTGGCGAACGGCGATCAGATCCTCTACGTAGCCACTACCACGACGGATGAAGTGTATTCCTTCAATCTCGCCAGCAATAACGCTAGTCTGTTTGTCAATACTGCCACGCTGGACCAAGCCACCGGTTTGGGTGTCGGCAGCGTATTCAAGAATCCGGATAATTTGGCTATCGATGCCAAAGGCAATATCTACATCGTTGAAGACCAGCCGGGCGGCTCCGCCGATATCTGGTTTGCTCAAGATGCGAATAACGACGGTATCGCCGAATCGGTCGGCCGTTGGGCTTCCCTGTCAACTTCGGGCGCAGAACCGACCGGGCTTTATTTTGACAAATTCAACCCAAACATCGCTTATGTGAATGTACAACATCCTTTCAGCGGCGATGATCGTACCATCATGATTGCAGTGCCAGAACCTGAGACCTATGCGATGTTATTGGCAGGTTTGGGTTTGATTGGCGCTTCTGTACGCCGCCGAAAAAACTTTCCTCACGCCGGTTGAGTAATACCTCGCTCCCGGAAAATCTATTTTCCTGAGCAACTCAACTATCAATAAACACTCCCTAACAAATACCGCTGGTAAAACCAGCGGTATTTGCTCGAACTTAACTCGATGATCGATTTTGCTTGGCTAGCTCATTAGAGCAGCGTGAACCCAATTTCCTTATTCACATTATCCTTCACGGCACTCAGCGCCGAATTGATGGCTGCCTCTGCGGACAGAACACCCAACCCTTCTATTGTCATCAGTACCATGCGCGTCGCATTCTTTTGCATTTCCAGATGCAATTCAGCCTGTTCCTGATTGATTTTCCCGGTGGCTTTCAGCGTTCCGATCATCACCAATGTCTGCGCGAGTTTTTTCGCTTCGGCTTCACCATAATCTTTAACATCGGGCCATTTTTCCGCAAGGCTGCCATTCAACGCAGCGAGTATGTCTTTCCCCAATTTAACCGCATCCAGGCTCATCATATTCTCCTCAGATAGATATCAATCGTTGTTCAACAATCACTCGCCACGCCGTTTCGCAAACTCGAGCTTTAGAATTGCCGTAAAGCTGGTATTGAGATGCGTGCGCACGAGCGTGATTTGATCCTTAGATAAGCACGCGATCTTATGAAGCTTTTCGAGATTTTCCAACTGACTGCCCAGCAATTGCGATTCTTGCGTGGTAATGTCATTTTTCGGAATCGCCGCAGCACGGACAGTAATCGCGCTAATGTCCACCTTGGCTTCATCGTAGAATTGCTTATGATTTTCGTATGTGCACTCGGGCAAACCTTCTACCGATTCCAGCGTTACCAGATGCGCTTCCGTTTTGCGCTGTAAATCAGTCACCGCCCTATCGGTCGTCTCGTCATAACCGCTGACCAGTTTTACAGTACAACTGGATAACGCCAGCGTCATCGCGAGACAAACAGAAACTAAAAATAGGCCGAATCCCGGTATTCTTCGATCAATGTTCATCATTTGTCATCTCCTGATGGATATAACCCGGTTAATCAATGGATAAACCTAACTTCCTGGTTAATCTAACACCGCTATCATAGTGCCTAAGTATGCGTTGCTTGACAAGCCAAACCACGGTTACCGTGAAATTTGCACCGTACCGGCGCCCGGTATGCCATTTTCATGACTTATTCAGCGGTGACCAAGGATAGTTTTCCAAATGCTCCTTTAACTCTTCCGCACGGTAGCGATTGACCCGCACAGCAGCCAAAACGATTACCATGACGATCGGCAGGGTAAAAATCAATATACCGGTCAGCGCGATCAGATACTCACCGATCCACAATGTGACTATCCAGTTAAAGATCAGTACCGACAGATACAAAACCGGTCCCAATAAAGAGCGGAGCGGCATGGCAAAAATCCCGCGCGGTGTTTTCCCGTCCCGCTTGCGATCAATTTGCTGCAAAGCGGCCACTAATAGAAAACTAGTCAGCAGCCAGCCGAGGTAGTTTGAAATCGGCACGCCAAAATGCAATCCTGCTTCGTAGTAACCATAAATTTGCCCGAGAAACCAGCGGTTTCCCTGCAATGCCACCGGATCGATGATGATATCCAGGAATGTTTGCAAAAAAGCGCCCAATACCAGCGCTGCCCATGAATGCCGGATAGCACGCGTCTCCAGCGTGATCAGATCGGCACCTTTAGTCGCCAGCGGTGACAAAATAAACAATGCTGTCGTGTAGCTGCAATAAGTCAGGAAAACGTAAGAGAGTGAATCGAAGAAAGGCACCCCCCAAACCCACAACTCCTGATGGCTGGTGTCGTCGATGTAGTAGTACCAGCCGTAAGGAAATCCCGTGGTAATCGAGAGTTTCTCTGAGGTGAACGCGATCAAGTATCCGGCCAGTGTAAAAGTCAGCGTCTTGCGCCAGCCTAAATGCGGCACACAGGCCAGCAGAAATGCCGCAAAAAAAGTAAATACATAGGGACGCATGACAATGGTGTCAATTGCGGCATCAAACATGAATAACTCCTAGGCCGATGAACCGTTTAGTCCGTTCGATTTGAGGGTAAATCATCTGTTCCGGCAATTTATCCGCGGCATTGGTTTGCGATTTCTTGCGCCTTCACAACCTGCCGGGTTTTATTGTCTGGCTGATTTTGCTATCAAGGATAGCAATAAGCTTAATCTGACGATGAACTGAGTAATGGAACGAAACAAGGCAACGCATATTTTGCGTTGCCGGATAAGTATTCGCTTAGTCCATTACTTTTGCCGTGCGACCCGTACTTTTGCTCCGGGCTCACCAGTGTTCAATCTGCGGCTTTCGCCATGTCGATAGCGCGCATCACCATGTCACGCGCTTCGGCGGAATCACCCCAGCGGCCTACACGCACCCATTTTTCCGGCTCGAGATCTTTGTAATGGGTAAAGAAATGCTCAATCTGCTGAAACACAATATCGGGTAGATCGTCGCGTTCACACACATGAGCGTAATACGGGAAAGTTTTATTATCCGGCACACAGATCAGTTTTTCATCACCGCCATGCTCATCCTCGAGATGCAGTAATGCAATCGGACGGGCGCGCACCACACAACCGGCGAGAAATGGCGAACGGGCGATCACCAATGCATCGAGCGGATCACCATCATCGCACAAGGTGTGCGGAACAAAACCGTAATTGGCCGGATACCGCATGGGCGTATGCAGGATCCGATCCACAAATAATGCACCGGATTTTTTATCAAACTCATATTTGACAGGTTCACCACCGGTCGGTACTTCGACGATAACGTTGACATCGTTAGGCACATTTCCGCCTACAGGAATAGCGTTGATATCCATGGAATTTGCCTTTTTGCTAGATTTGAAGTGAGTGACAGAAGTTGCCGCTCATTGGGTTCGAGTGTACTGAGGAGTGGAAAGGCTGTCAAACCAGCGTTGAAAAACCGCACATTGCCACCCATATGCAAATCCAGCCCCTTAGAAATTACGTAATGTCCAATCATCGCCGGTTGCTGGATCGGATGGGCTAAGTTTCCGGGAAATTTGGCGTCAATCGGCATGAGTCCAATTCTGGCTAAAAAACACTCCGTTTCAATGAAAATTTAAAAAGGAAATGGTCCCCCGGTTTGCTGATTCATTCGGGATAACAGCTTTTACACATGTTCGTACTACGCTGTTTTCTTAAACAACTCCAATAAAAACTGATATAACCACGATCCGCCGTAAGCTATCGCGGCGATCATGAGTATCGCCGCGGCACTATAGATAATTTTGTCCATCACACGCCCACTCCTTTCAGTGCTTCAAGTAATACCTGCGTTGAAACCAGATCCATCGACGCAGATTAACCTCAGCAGTTTACTCGTTTACAGGTTGTTTTAGATGCTAGTTCTCGACGAAACAATCTTTCTCGGTCATTTTATTCAGGATGGTGTTGTATAAACCGGCATTCTCCAGTGCGGGTGCAGACTCGAGTAACCCGGACATTTGCAGGCAATTGGCACGGGGCGCATTGATCACCGCCAGTACTAGGAAATGCGTGGGTGAATCAGTAGCAGCCACGCGATCGAAAAGATCCTGCGGAAGCGCCGCATTGGCCGCGAGCGCTGACAAAACATAGGTTTTATATAAGCCCTGACGTACGGGATCGGCAGCATTACTATCGTTCATCGCCGCCGCTATCAATTTTTCCATGATGGCGCGCGAGATTTTTTGATTACCAGCCAGCCCTGCAACCCGCTCGTAAGTCAGCGGCCCTGCCGCGATTCCTTCCAAAGCCGCCAGCGGCATATTGGCATTGGCGCCGGCCTGTTGCACCACAGCACCATCGCCAGACATGGCCAGCCTCTCGAGAATGGCCGGTGGCGTCGATGGATGCTGAGCCAGTGCGATTTCCATCTCCCGGTGTCCCCAAGGAATCCAGCGTTGACTCACCGCCTCAAGCACTTGCGGTGTTGATGCCGGATTCTTGGCAACCGCTAACGCACACTGTTGCGCGAAGAAACCTAACCCTGCGAGCACGAGTATGGCCAGAAATACAGCGGCAAATTGTACATTTCTGCTATTCCATGACGCTTTGCCGGAACGTAAATCGAGCACTGCAAATGCGCTATAAACCAACGCCCACCCCACGCCCGCAGCCGCAAAACCATAGAAAGGGATCATGATCAGGCCAATAGCCGCTGTTGAGCTGGTTGATGTAAAAACGGCCTGTAGAATGAATGCCGTGGCGCCCAAGAAACCCGCATAAGCGCCCGCTCTCAGAATAGCTGTTCGATTTTGCATCCCGCCCCTCTTCTTGAATTGCCTTGTCCCAAACGCTCACATTGCAGAATACAATGCGCTTCGGTTATTGGCATCTCGTAGGTAACGGCAAAATCCGGAGAAAAATGCCGGATAGGTTGTTTGCGGTTTATGGCTCTGGTTCGAGATGCAGTAACAGCACACCAAGCTGCACCTCGGATGAAACGGCACGAACAAGGAGCAAGTGACTTGCACTTGCTCATTTCCATTAATCTAATGCTTTAATTTAGCGGGAAGTCACAGCGGATTGCAGCAGATTGGCCGTTGCCTGTCCGCTCGTTTTGCTTACATAGTTAGTAATCACCGGAATGAATTTTCCCACCATATCAGGGGAAAGATTCAATTGCTGAAATGATGCGGCCAGTGCTGCCGCACTGCCGAGTGTGCTATTACCACCCGCTAGCGCAGATAAGTTGGACATGGCTGGTGCTGCACCCAGCATTGTGCTCATTCCGGGAACAGACCGGGACAATGACGAAAATGCCTGCGGATTCATATTGCTTTGTGCCATTTGAAATATCGCACCAGCGCCGCCTAGCGCCTGTTGCGGCGAGACACCAAGACGGTGAGCCAAAATATCCACCAGACCAATCTGCGCAGCTCCTTCAGCGTTACCTGCCACCGCGGCACCGGCATTAAGCACTTGCTTTCCGCTCTGTGCCGCACTTTCTATCGTTGACAGACTTTGATTAACCGCTCCCACAGGATTCGTACCGCCGGTATTGGTGGCGCAGCCCGTAACTGCCGTTAAAATGATCACGGCGCCTAATTGAACGTAATTGCTTTTTTTCATCATTACTCCTTCTCGTGTATAGATATGTGATCGATGGCTATTGTCATAATACAAGTGTGCTGAGAATAAAAAATATTTTAGCCTCTCTGAACTAGCAGAGCTAATAATATCCGATAAGCTACCATAGTTCCTTGGCAAGTGCATCAGGCTGCATCCCGGCACCCTTCAGATTCTTATTAACCGGCACGCCGCCGCATAGTAAAGCTCCAAATCATCGTAACCGTCCCGTGCCGCCATAAATGAATACATTGCGGAACAATCGCTAACGCTGTTTACAGCACCGCCAGGTGGTTAGCATCCTAAAACCCGGAATAACCTGTGGTTTCTTTAATATGCGTGTAAGACAACGCTGATTTAAATTTATTCTTCTTTTTGTTAACTTGTTTTGCTCCTTTTTGATTCCTTCCATACAGCGTTCCGAAATTTTAAACATAGTTATCAATAAAGGATGTTTATTCAAACCAATACATTACGTTCGCCAATTGATTGGCTCTTAGAAAAAATCACCGCAGAAGAGGTATTGAATTTCAAGTAATTAACTATTGGAAATAATCATTTGCAGAAGGATGGGCACGTATGAGCGGATACATCAAGATACTGATTGTTGAAGATGAAAAAATTGTTGCGCTTGATCTGAAAAGACGTCTGACAAAACTAGGCTATCAAGTCACAGGGATGGCTGCCAGCGGTCAGAAAGCACTGGCGCTGGTGGATCAGGAGATTCCCGACATTGTGCTGATGGACATTCATATTCAGGGAGATATGGATGGCGTTGAAGTGGCGGACCAGCTGCAAAAAGCGCATAGCATTCCGATCATTTACTTGACTGCCTACTCCGAAGAAAAAACCGTGACCCGGGCTAAAGCGACCAAGCCCTACGGTTATTTATTAAAGCCATTTTCCGACAGAGAACTGCACATCATCATCCAAGTCAGTATAGAGCGTTACGAAAACGATATTCTGTTAAAAAAGAATGAGCAACACTTTCGTCTTGCACTGGAAGCGGCGCAATTGGGTACATGGGAGGTGACGAAAGAATCTCGTGAAATATTCATGGGTAAAAGCACCGAAGGAACGATTGAACCTATATCCGACTGGGAAAGCTTTTTTCTTTCGATAGACGAGACCGACCAGCCGAAAGTATCGGATTTTATCGATAGGCTGCGCAATAAAAAGGGAACCGCTGCGGAAATTGAATTTCGCGTGAACCCGGATAGCGCGAAAAGTTACTGGTACAAGTTGTATGGCAAATCGTTTAAAAATAGTGACGCAGGAAAGCATCAGATCGTCGGCATCTTGCAGGAAACAACCGAGAGCCGCCTGGCGAAAGACCGTTTAGCGCAAGCCGCTACTGTTTTTAAATGCGCATCGGAAGGCATTATTATTCTGAACAAAAATAGAAACTTCAATTGCGCCAATAGCGCCTTTTATAAGATCACCCGGTTTCAGCCCCATGATCTTCAGAATAAGGAGTTACCGTTTCTTACCAGCCGTTCCTTGAGTGAGAATACTTACAATAGCATATGGCAAAGTATTGATAAGCATGGCCATTGGCGAGGGGAAATCACGGCTTTCAAAAAAAATAATGAAACCATGTATGTTTGGTTGACGATTGGACTCATTCCCACTGAAGTGAGCGAAGAACAGCAATTCGTCGTCATGATATCGGATATCACAACCATCCGCGAGACGCAGGAACAGCTGTCTCATATTGCGTACTACGATAATCTGACCAACTTGCCCAATCGCATGCTAATCATGGATCGGCTCCGGTTGGCGCTGGCAAAAGCAATCCGGAGTTCCACGTTTCTTGGCGTGTTGTTTATCGACCTCGATAATTTTAAGAGAATCAATGACACCCTGGGGCATTCGCACGGAGACTCAATGCTCTGTCTGGTTGCGCAGAGAATGCTTTCCGTGCTGCGGCAAAGCGACACCTTGGGCCGATTGGGGGGTGATGAGTTTATTGTTATTGTGACGAATGCTGAATCCCGCGATGCCTTGGTGATCGTCGCGGAAAAAATACTGGAATGTCTTTCCCATCCCATAGTCATCAGTAACATGGAAGTCATCCCATCGTGCAGTATTGGTATCAGCGCGTACCCGGATCATTCCTCACATCATGATGAATTAGTGCAAATGGCGGATACCGCCATGTACGAAGCAAAAAACAAAGGGCGCAACAGTTACGCTTTTTATCATCCATCCCTGACACAAAAAGCCGCTCATTATTTAACGCGGGAACGGGAATTGCATCACGCTTTAATTAAAAATGAGTTTCTGCTGCATTATCAACCGCAATTTTCTTTATCGCAGAAAAAAATAACCGGTGTGGAAGCCTTGATCCGCTGGCAGCATCCAGTAAAGGGCATGCTATCTCCCGCTGAAATTATTCCGGTTGCCGAATCGAGCAGGCTCATCGTGGAAATCGGCAACTGGATCCTGACCGAAGCATGCAAGCAACTCGAACAATGGCGGACTGAAGGTTTTAGCGATCTCCGCGTTGCCGTGAATATTTCCATACGCCAACTTGCGGATAAGGATTTTCAGCAATTTATTGCAAAGCTATTGCAACAGTATTCTTTGCCGGCCCATGCGCTTGAACTGGAAATAACCGAGTCCTGTCTGCAAAATGAATTGATTTATATTAGGGCCTGTTAACACAATCTGATTGCTTCGACGATGAGAGCGAAGTGGATAAAGGAGATGAAGACGACATCGAGCTTATCGAACCTGGAGAAGATGCGGCGAAATCCCTTGAGCCTTCTGAGCAATCGTTCGATCTCGTTGCGTTTTTTGTACATGGCACGGTTGTATTCCCAGGGTGACAAGCGATTTGCTTTGGGCGGAACAACCGGGATGTAACCCAAATCTAGTGCCAGTTGCCGGGTTTGGTCGCCCTCATAAGCACGATCCATCAGCAGGTAGGTGGGCGTATTGACGGGACCGAGGGAAAGCAAAAGCTGCCTGCCCTCTGGCGCATCGTGGGCGTGACCGGGCGAGAGGGCAAAGCTTATGGTTGTTCTGGAATCTGCGGCAACCAGATGAATTTTGGTGGTCCATCCACCTCGAGATTTTCCGATGGATTGGGGGCCGTTTTTTTTAACGCACCCGTACCGTCGGGATGGACTTTGATGCTGGTGCTGTCCAGCGAAACAGTTTCAATACGGATACGGATGATTTGCTGATGCTGAAGTTGCCCAAATACATGGCTCAGTACACCACTCTTTGCCCAGCGATTCATGCGGGTATAGATGGTATGCCAGTTGCCGAATCGCTTGGGCAATCCTCGCCACTTGCAGCCATGCTCGGCAACGTAAAGAATGGCATTGAGAACTTGCAGATTGGAATGGCTGACGTTGCCACGCTGACGCGGCAGGCAGTGCTCGATCTGTTGATATTGAGTTTCGGTGATTTCCATCACCAAATTATATCAAATAGCGTTAACAGGCCCTAATTGCTTAGAGCAATTGGAAAGTCTGGGTATACCGATTTCCATCGATGATTTTGGCACCGGTTATTCCTGCTTGAGTTCATTGAAAAACCTTCCGATACGGCGGCTGAAAATCGATCAGAGTTTTGTCAAGGGCATTCCTTACGATACGAATGATTGCGCCATTGCAGCAGCTATTCTGGCATTGGCGCAAAAACTTAATCTACAGGTCACTGCCGAGGGTATAGAAACATACGAACAGGCTGATTTTCTTGGCAATCTTGGCTGCGATGAACTGCAAGGCTATTTACTGAGTAAACCGGTGGATGCTGAGCAAATACCTTATTTACTCAGAAAATTGCCAGATCGTCTCATTTTCTTAAAATCCTAGACTTCCTCCCGTTTTTTACTCCAGGATCAAATCTGAATATGCCGCCGACCCGATTTGGAAATTTCAGCAATACCGCAGAAATGATGCATTTAGCCGTTGAAGCTTCCCCTAATGGCATGGTCATGACGGATTGCGATGGAAAAATCGTCATGGTGAATTCCGCCACGGAAAAACTATTCGGTTATTCCAGGCAGGAATTAATCGGTCATTCCATCGAAATGCTTATTCCCGAACGGTTCCGCAGCCATCATCCTGGTTATCGGGAAGCTTATATCGGCGAATCAAAATCGCGTTCCATGGGGCATGGCAGGGATCTTTACGGCCTGCACAAGAGCGGCAAGGAATTCCCGGTTGAGGTTGGTCTGAATCCCGTGGAAACCGAGCACGATGGTATTTTTGTGCTGGCTGCCATCGTCGATATTACCGATCGCAAGCATGCCGAGGAAATGATATACCTCGCAGTCGAAGCTTCTCCGAACGGTATGGTGATGACCAATCATGAAGGAAAAATTATGATGGTAAATTCCACCACCGAGGAACTATTCGGTTACCACCGGGGAGAATTACTAGGTCAACCGATTGAAATTTTGATACCGGAATCACATCGCGCCCATCATCCGTCATTAAGAAGTAATTATCTGCAATATCCAAGCACACGCGCGATGGGGCATGGCAGAGATCTGCATGGGGCGCATAAAAACGGCAAAGAATTTCCGGTCGAAGTAGGTCTGAATCCGATCCAAACACCCAGAGGTGTGATGGTGCTTGCATCCGTGATCGACATTACCGAGCGCAAATCCCAAGAAGAACAACTCAAAGCCGCGTTAAAGGAAAAAGATTTATTGCTATCGGAAATTCATCACAGGGTTAAAAACAACCTTCAAATCATCGATAGCCTGCTCGGTATGCAATCCGATATGCTGGATAATAATACGGCTGCTATATCCATTCTAAAAGAAAGTCAGAACCGGGTGAAATCCATGGCGCTGATTCACCAGATCTTATATCAATCATTGGATTTTTCCCGCGTTGATTTTTCCGGTTTCATCCAATCCTTGGTTGATAACTTATCCGTTTCCTATGCGCTGGATACATCGAGAATCGTAATAAATATCGATACCGATCAGGAGGTGCTGCTTCCCATCGATGTCAGTATTCCATTGGGATTGATTCTGAACGAGCTGTGCACGAACGCGATGAAATATGCGTTTACTGAAAACCGCTGCGGCCATATCGATATCAGCCTTAAACGCCAGAATCAAGGACAACTGCTGGTATGTATTAGCGATGACGGTGTAGGGATACCGGACAATTTCGATATTGAAAATACCCAATCCCTGGGGTTGCAGCTTGTTCAGTTACTCAGTGAGCAGATTTCCACGGAACTCACCATCCATCGTAAAAATCCGACCAGTTTTTCGCTGATTGTTCCACTCTGAAATCAGTGCATTGCTTAAGAATTTCCAGTTCGCTCTGAAACCCGCAGTATCGAATGAATACGATACCGATTATTGATTGGGCATATGCTGATGCGGCTGCCCGGGTTCGATATGGCGCGCATGATCGCTTAACTGCGCATCAAACCACCGGTGGATTGCAGTGATAAGCTGGGGGGACTCAGTAAAATAGCTGATTTGTGCGCCGATAGGGAGCACTTTGTATTCAATCTTGATATCTCCCGGTTTGGCTGCTTTTAATTCAGATAATCCGGGCATGCCTTCACCGTGAATTTTTTCCGGATTTGAGAAGTTTCCTTGCTTGAATTCATTGGCTATTTCAGACAAATGCGCTCTGATCAAACTGACTTGCTCCTGATCCGATATGTTTTTGACGGTAACCTTCTGAACGCCTCCACTTTCGGTCTTGGTGAAAACATGCACGGTCTTTTCCAAACCAAACGGCATGACATGAGCACCGTGCTCCGCTACTTCGTCCAATCGCTTTTCATCCGCTGGCGCAGCAGCACCAATCGATGCCGGTAAAAGAAATACCAGCAAGAAAGTGACAGTAAGCAGTTGATTCATTTTATTTCTCCGCTACAGTGAGCTTACAGAACCGATCAGATTGGTGGAATCAACCGCACATAGAGAAAATCTTACACTTCGTTTGACTGTTTCATGTACAGGCAAGAATGCTCAAATAGTGCGGTTATTTATCCGGATGCCGCTCATGCACCTAGCTTCATCACTTCAATGCCGCCAGTTGTTCCTTCAAAGCCTTAATTTCCTCTTCCGCGCGGATTTTCGGGGTGATGTCTAATTGCACGCCGAGGAAATAAAGTAAGTTTCCGTGCGAATCGAAAAGCGGGGAAACCAGTAAATGGTTATAAAATAATTCACCGTTCTTACGAAAGTTTCTCAGAACCACTTCCACCGGTTTCCTATTCTTGATCCCTTCCTTCAGCTGCTTAACACCGGCTTGATCGTGTTCATCGCCCTGCAAG
The DNA here is from genome assembly GCF_033063335.1 of Nitrosomonas sp. Is24. NCBI lineage: Bacteria > Pseudomonadati > Pseudomonadota > Betaproteobacteria > Nitrosomonadales > Nitrosomonadaceae > Nitrosomonas > Nitrosomonas sp. Is24. The sequence goes on from NZ_JAWJZG010000001.1 coordinate 1,795,845, forward strand.
AAACGGCAGTTCCTGCCTACCGTTTCCGCTAACGTATAACCGGTTATTGTCTCAAACGCTTTATTCACATAAACCAAAGGCATGTCCTCTTGATCGGGATCAGCCAGTGTTACACCGTTCACACATGAATCAAGAATCTTGGACAATACTTGTGGAATTAATCCAGGGTCTTTTTCAACGATAAAATCCATGATCTTCTCTCCAGGTTAATCAACTGTTAGCATAATTAAAACGTACGAACGGGCCTGCCATTTTGAGTCAACCTACTCCGCCTCAATCAGTTTCTTGATATTCTTGACAGTCCTTTCGGTTCCATCTTGAACGGCAATACGCACCAGCTTCTCAAACGGCCTGACATGCAGATCCAAGCTCAGCAATTCAAAAATAAAAGTTATCCGGCTGTCGGAAGCATTCACTGATTCAATGACATAATCACACCGGTAAGGATTGGAAACGCCTTCAAAACAGATACGTGCACCCGTATCAAAAAATTTAACTTTGAAGGTCGACTCCGAGCGATTGCCTTGATCGATGCGGACTTGACGGCAGACGGTTCCTAGTTTTACCGGACCATCGGTGATTTTCTCCAATTCTTTAACTTCCGGAGACCATCGGGGATAATTAATGAGCAGATCATTACCGATAAAATTGAAAAGTTTATCGGCTGGACTTTGAATTATTGCACTGGCCTTGCCAATTACAGGGCTGTCTTTGAACAAACCAAGCATAAAATGCCTCCCGCACGGTGTTTGCTAAACCAAATAGGTATCGATTCCTGCCAATAATAAGTCATATTGCGCTTCGACAATTTCTTTAATCGTTAAAGCCGGAATACCGGTGATCAAGTTACCTTCCGCAACCAGCCAGCCTACCGCATCCGACGGCCCCAGACTCACCACATAACCCAATTCATGGTGAAGATAAGGCTCGAGCAATCCGGGAAATCCCGCATGCCGCAACACATTACGCGCCACTAATTTACCCTTCCGGACAGCGGATTGCGCGGTCAATGTATTCGACCCAAGCGACTGGTAATACGAACAATCGCCCGCTACAAAAATATGGGGTAGCGGTTTCTGATTAACTATAACCTGTCCGAAAGCATTTGCGGTAAAAATATTGCGCTGCTTTTTTCCCAAAAACAGCAGAGTTAAACTGGAAGGTAATTCAAACTGCTTTTCAGTCACTTTTTCCGTCAGCAAAATTTTTCCGGTTTGCTGTTCACGGTAATACGTATTCGGATAAAAAGCGATATTCATATCCCGCATGCGGGATTCCGCATAAGTACCAAACCCGGCAGGAAATTGTTCCAGCACATGCTCGCCCGAATGGATTAGGCGCAATTCCGCCTTTCGTCTGATCCGATCGAGAAATTGCTTTATTTCGAATAAAAACTGTATCCCCGTGGCTCCTCCGCCTACAACGGAAATCGACAGTTCAGGTGAGTCATTCCGGTCGAGCAACCTGGTTAATAAATCTGATCCGCTCATCGTGGCAAAATCATTCAGATTCAGCAAATTGCCGCTATCGTCATGATCACTTTTCTGACTCTCGCAACCGCTCGCGACGATCAAATAATCAAAATCAATCATTTCACCATTCACAACCAGCTGCCGTTCGTTCTGATAGCTCTCCAACGCGTTTTGATCAAAGCTCAGTTCTGCCGGAATGTGCCGGCAACCATAGCGATTTACTATATCGGCAAAAGGAACCAGCAAATCGGCTAGCGGATAGCGAAACGTTTCGTGCAAGTGCGTAATTTTCAGATGCTGCGTTTTAGGATCGATCAGCGTAATGTCGGTATCCGGAGCAAATTGTAAAAGATTGGTTAACGCGGCAAGTCCGGCATATCCGCCACCGGCAATGACCACCTTCAATCTTTTTTGCTTGGAAATATTAAATGGCAGAAAAGCCACGGTCACTCCTTACCTTTATCTATGATTAACGCAAAACCTTGCCAGACGCTTGCGCCGGTAATGTCAACTTGAACCCGGCTACACTACAGCCTAGCATAATTACCGGCTGCATGGCTTTATCTTTACATCACACCGTTTGGAATCCGGTTCACGCGCCAATTTTGCTTGACCCAGCGCCAGAAAGAAGCAATATCGCCTTCCAGAATTTCTAGTGGCGGCTGCTGACCCAGGAAATGCAACGCATCAACCAGCTCCTTTAATGCCTCGGCCGTATTCACCGGAGCAGCGTTCGTTTGCTTGCTGAGCTTCTCTCCTGCCGCGTTGGTTACCACGGGCAAGTGCATGTATTGCGGTACCGGATAACGCAACAGCTGCTGCAGAAATATTTGCCGCGGTGTGGAATCGATAAGATCAGCGCCGCGAACTACATGCGTGATATTCTGCGTGGCGTCGTCCACCACAACCGCAAGCTGATAGGCATAAATCCCATCAGCCCGGCGTAACACAAAATCACCCACCTCACTGCGCAGTTTCTGCGTATACAATCCCTTCAAACCATCGGTAAACTGAATGACATCATCATGAGTTTGAATACGAAGCGCATGTGTATTTTGCAGTGAAGCGGGATTGTTCAGACAGGTTCCGGGATAAATGAAACCATATAAACCGGTGATGCTGGAATCCGCGATTTCCTTCCGGGAGCACGTACAGGGATACAATAAACCTTGTTTATTCAACACATGCAAAGCATCCCGGTATGCCTCGGAACGCTGGCTTTGGTAGATGATTTCCTCGTCCCATTCCATACCCAATTTCTCAAGCGTATCCAAAATTTGTTTGGCCGCTCCAGGTACTCTACGTTGCAAATCGACGTCCTCAATTCTAACCAGCCATTTGCCGCCATGAAATTTCGCATCGGCATAGCTGCCTACAGCCGCTACCAGCGAACCAAAGTGCAGCGGTCCGGTCGGTGATGGCGCGAATCGTCCGCGATAATGCGTATTAATCGATCGAGTGCTTTCCATTTGTAAATCAGCACATTGAGATTAAAAGAATAATAACCACCGCACCCTTTCCATTTAGCCGCTCTATGAATGAATAAAGTATCAACAACTTCCGGTATTGCCCTGCCATATCTATTATAATTGCCCAAACTTGCCAATCATATTAGTGGTTTCCTGTCAGCAGAATCAAGAATTTCAAACCAATCATGCATATTCATATACTCGGAATTTGCGGTACCTTTATGGGGGGTATTGCAGCCATTGCACGCGAATCCGGTCACACGGTGACGGGTTGCGATCAAGATGTCTATCCACCGATGAGCACCCAACTTGAGTCTCAAGGTATCGAATTGATAGCGGGTTATTCGCCCGAACAGATCCGGTTACAGCCGGATATTTTCGTCATCGGTAACGTCGTTACACGCGGCAATCCGCTGATGGAGGAAATACTCAACCGGAATTTACCTTATATTTCCGGTCCGCAGTGGTTATCGGAAAATATTCTACGGCATCGCTGGGTGCTTGCCGTGTCCGGTACCCACGGAAAAACGACAACCAGCTCGATGTTAGCCTGGATATTGGATTACGCCGGATTGAATCCGGGATTTCTGATTGGTGGAATCCCCGAGAATTTTGGCATTTCAGCACGAATCGGAAACACCTCACCCTTCTTTGTCATTGAAGCGGACGAATACGACACAGCATTTTTTGATAAACGCTCCAAATTTGTTCACTACCATCCGAAAACCGCGATACTGAATAATCTTGAGTTCGATCATGCCGATATTTTTACAGATCTTTCAGCGATTGAACGGCAATTCCATCACTTTGTACGAGTTATTCCGAATAACGGTTTAATCGTCGCAAATGGCCAAGATCCCAATCTGAAGCATGTCCTCAAACAAGGCTGTTGGACACCGGTAGAAGAATTCGGCACTGAAAGTGGCTGGCATACCAAAACGCAGACAAACAATATGATCGATATCTATTGCAACGAAACATTTCACGGAAGCCTGCAATGGGATTTATTGGGCGAACATAACCGCATGAATGCGCTGGCTGCGCTGATTGCTGCGCGGCACACCGGGATACCGGTCAATATTGGCATCGAAGCACTAGCACAATTCAAGAATGTCAAACGCCGCATGGAGAAACGCGGTACGGTCAACGGTATCTCCGTTTATGATGATTTCGCTCACCACCCGACCGCCATTCAAACCACAATCGAAGGCTTGCGGACTCATACCGGCAAAGCAAGGATTATTGCAGTCCTGGAGCCGCGCTCCAACACCATGAAAATGGGAGTATGGAAAGATTCTCTTGCTAAGAGTTTGAGCGAAGCCGATCAGGTGCTTTGCTTCACCCGCGATGCACACTGGGCTAAAGATGCCATGTTGCCATTACATAACAAGGCACGCTGTGTTGATGATTTGAATCAGCTCGTCCAAGCTATCGCAACGATCGCAGCGCCTGGCGATCATATTTTAATCATGAGCAACGGAGGTTTTGGCGGCATCCATGAAAAAATACTATCCGCATTAGAACGAACGTAAAAACCCGTTCAAACTAAAAAGAATGCTATAAACAGCGTATCTAATCGCCTTCAAACTCGCACAACGCAAACACCGGACATCCCAAATTTTCCAGCCGGGCTTTACCGCCCACATCCGGCAAATCGATCACAAAGCAGCATTCCACCACTTCACCCCCCATATCCCGGATCAGGCCAACGGCAGCTTCAGCGGTTCCACCGGTTGCAATCAGATCATCCACTAGCAGCACTCGTTCTCCCGGTTGAATCGCGTCGACGTGAATTTCAATCCGGTCACTGCCATATTCCAGTTGATAATCTCTTCCTATCGTTTCCGCCGGTAATTTATTGCGCTTACGAATCGGCACGAAGCCTTTACCCAGCTGATAGGCCACGGGGGCACCGATAATAAAACCGCGCGACTCAATACCAGCCACTTTATCAATTTTGACATTACTGTAGCGGTTTGAAATTTCCTGTATGGTAGTCCGCAATCCGATGGGATCTTTTAGCAGTGTCGTGATGTCACGAAACATAATGCCGTGATGCGGGTAGTGCGGAACGGTACGAATGTAGGATTTAATCGTCATAGAATTACAGCAAGCAAAAATGAAAACCTCAAAGGACTAAAATGACAAAGGCCTCAACCCATAACAGGTTGAGGCCTTTTAACATTACTTTAATAGAACACTAGGTCAAATCTTAGTGGTCCATTCCAGCTTTTGCATCAAAGCTAGCTGGTTTTTTAACTTGAGTCATGATTTCATCATTCCAAGTACCATCGACTGTCATGTGAGCAGCAGCACCCAGTAATACAGCTTCAATCAGATTATGACTGAGGTATACATGCAAGCCTGGTTGATGGAATTCATAAGCTGCAGCAACTGCGGCACCTGCTGGAACAAACCAGGTTTCTTGGCTGGTCAGCGGTGTATCGCTGAATGAACCACCTACCCAGTACAGGTCACCGTGTCCACCGATCAAGTGCGGATAGGAAGGACGGTTAGCTTGTGAATGGATAAACAGAACTTTCTCACCCACTTTAGCTTTCAGTGCGTTGTCACCGGTCAGAGCACCAACTGCGCCATTGAATACTACGTGTGTTGGGATAAGTCCTTTAGCAACTTCCAACATGTCTGCCATGCCTTCTGCTGGTGAGCCATAGGTTTTGAAATTACCTTTGTCATCTTTTGGCAGGTAGAAATCTTGTTCGCCGATGTAGTAAGCGCGATCATATTTGTATGGTTTGCCTTTGTTGTCTTTCAGACCATCTTTAGGCAATATCATGATGGCACCGCTCATACCGGAAATAACGTGGAATGGAATCATGGTTCCGCCAGGTGCGCAATGATAAACGAATACGCCTGGTTTAATTGCTTTCCAACGCAGTACAACTTCTTCACCGGGTTGAACCAGTGTCAAACCAGCACCACCGAGCGCGCCGGTTGCAGCGTGGAAGTCTACGTTATGCGCCAATGTGCTTGTTTTTGGATTTTTCAATGTCAATTCAACATAGTCGCCTTCATGTGCAACGATAAGCGGACCAGGAACACTGCCGTTGAAAGTCAGCGCCCAAACTTTTGCACCTGGCGCAACTTCGATCAACTTCTCTTGGGTTTCCATTGTAATTTGAACAACTTTTGGCCCTTTTGAAGTTTGCTCATGCGCAGGTACATTTGGTGGAGCCACCAATGTTTGTTTAACATGCGGTAATTTAGAAACGTCTGTAGCAGCCACAGCTGCTTGAGTTGCGCCTAAACAGAGCAATCCTAGACCAACAATCGCTTGAACAGCTTTAATCATATCTCCCTCCATAAATGATGAATTTTACGCTTTTTTTATGCGCCATTCTAATTGCTACTTGTCATGTAATCATCAAGATTACCAACATCTGCCTTTTAAGCTATGAAGAGCCAAAAGGACGGAACGGAGAATATACACTTTTTGAAGAAAACTGTCTATTCTTAGTAGCTTGTAACGATTATAGCCATACTGAATGAATGGGATTGGAGCGACTTGAATCGATATTAATATAAATCCTGTTGTTATCCGCTCATCGAGTCAAAATTCATTCAATCAGCAATGTTCAACCCTGTATTAACTTGATTTCAGCCGCCGCGAGATTTTCCTGTGTACCGCGCAGCACGATAACATCGCCAAGTTCCAGACGTGTTTCCCCAGTGGGCAATAATCCGCGAATGTTGCGTCTTCTCACTGCAGTAACTTCGACATCCAGACTTGCCAGATCAATATCACCTAGTGTTTTATTAATCGCAGCCGCGCCTTGAATAATAGTAATCGTCAGCAAACGCGGCAATAGCTTCTCACTATTATCCTCCGCTTCATCGGTCACACCATAATAAAACCCGCGCAACAGACTATAACGCTGCTCACGAATTTTTCTGATGCGGCGCAAAATCCGCCCGGTCGATATATCGACAAACATCAGCGCATGGGACGCCAACATTAAGCTACCCTCCATAATTTCCGCGACCACTTCCGTAGCTCCGGCTTCTTTCAATCTATCGATATCGGAGTCATCACGCGTCCGGACGACAACGGATAACTCCGGGCGCAACTCCTGAACGTGCTTCAGAATCTTTAGTGTAGAAACCGTATCCGCATAGCTGACAACCAATACTTTGGCGCGCATCAAACCTGCAGCAATCAGTACCTCACGCCGGGCCGCATCGCCATAAACTACGGCTTCACCCGCGCTCGAGGCTTCACGGATACGCTGCGGATCGAGATCCAAGGCGATAAACGGTATGGATTCTTGCTCCAATATCCGCGCCATACTCTGACCACTGCGCCCGTAACCGCAGATAATCACATGATTCTGCGACACCATCGTCTGCGCTGCTATGGATGTGATCTGCATCGCGCGGTACATCCAATCCGAGCCGTATAGACGATGAATCATCGATTCGCTGTATTCAATAATAAATGGCGCGATGAACATCGATAGCACCATAGCCGCAAGTACCGGCTGGAGAATTGAATTTTCGATCAAACCGGATTCACCCGCCTGTGCCAGTAAAATGAAGCCAAATTCTCCTGCTTGCGCCAGACTCATCCCCGTCCTGATCGCGACGTTGGCATCCGCGCCAAACAAACGCGACAATCCGGCAATTACGACTACTTTCAACACAATCAGCGCCGCCAGAATTGCGAATACCCACAGAAAGTTCTCAATGACGACCTGCATATCCAGCAGCATACCAATCGTCACAAAAAACAAACCCAGCAAAATATCCCGGAAAGGCTTGATATCGTCTTCCACTTGGTAGCGGTATTCCGTTTCGGAGATCAACATGCCCGCCAGAAATGCTCCCAAAGCCATAGACAAACCGGCCAGTTCGGTTAACCACGCGATACCCAGCGTAATCAACAGCACATTCAGTACGAACAATTCCGACGATTTCTGCCGTGCCACCAAATGAAACCAGGGGCGCATTAACTTCTGCCCGAAAAATAACAGAAAGGTCAGAACAGCGGCCACTTTCAACAAAGCGATCGTGAGCATCAAACTGAAGTCGTTCGTTTCACTATCGATCTCAACCGCCAGCGCGGGCATCACAATCAATAATGGAATAACCGCCAGATCCTGAAAAAGCAGAACGCCGATCACCTGCCTGCCATGCGTGGAATTGAGTTCCGCCCGCTCGGCCAATATTTTGCTCACAATAGCGGTGGAAGACATCGCCAGAGCACCGCCCAATACCAACCCAGTGCGCCAATCCAGCGCCAGCATCCAGGCTATTGCCATCACTAAAAGAATGCAGATCGCCACTTGCGCCGTGCCAAAACCCAAAACAATGCGCTTCATCGTAATCAGCTTGGGCAAACTGAATTCCAAGCCTACGCTGAACATCAGAAACACCACGCCAAATTCAGCCAAGTGGCGAGTCTCATCACTATCCGCGATCCAACCCAGCGCATAGGGACCGATGCACACGCCCGCCAATAAATAACCCAGCATCGGCGGCAGCCGCAGTAAACGGAAAACGACCACCGCCAATACCGACACGGCTAACAAAATCAGAACAGGCTGTAATGGATTGAACATACCGGTAAAAAATTGGTTTTTGGCACAGAACCGTAAGATACTTGAGGATAGCGCGCTTCACAATCTGCGCAAGACATAATGCTATAATCGCTCCGATTTAATACTTCTTACGGAAATGCCAGTACCTCATCTCTCCACTGCTCTGCGCGGCCCCATCCTTGATCTTGAAAGCCGAATTATCAATGCCATGCCTACCATTGAGCATTGGCTCAGGAACAAGTGGCGTGAACATACCGTCCCTTTTTATTGCTCGGTCGACTTACGCAATAGCGGTTTCAAATTGGCGCCTGTGGATACCAACTTGTTTCCCGGCGGTTTTAACAACCTGAACCCGGAATTCATTCCGCTATGCGTGCAAGCGATGATGAGCGCAATTGAAAAAATATGCCCGGATACGCATAGCGTGCTGCTGATTCCGGAAAACCACACGCGCAATACCTTCTACTTGCAGAATATCGCAACTCTGCAAAACATCATCCAGCGCGCCGGATTGAATGTGCGGCTGGGTACATTGCTGCCCGAAATCACCGAAGCCACCCGGATTGATTTACCGGATGGGCAATTCATTACGCTTGAACCCATAATCCGTAAAAATAACAAACTCGGCGTCAAAAATTTCGATCCCTGTGCGGTGCTTCTGAATAATGATTTATCCAATGGCGCCCCTGATATCTTGCAGAACTTGCACCAAACCGTCATTCCGCCCCTGCATGCCGGCTGGGCAACGCGACGCAAATCGGAGCACTTTGCTGCGTATGATCGCGTGGCGCAGGAATTCGCCGATCTGATCGGCATCGATCCCTGGTTGATCAATCCGCGTTTCACTTCGTGCGGCGAAATTAATTTCCTGGAAAAACAAGGCGTGGAATGCGTTGCAGCCGCGATTGACCGGATTCTTTCGGTAATCAGGAAAAAATATCAGCAATATGGCGTGAAAGAAGATCCCTTCGTCATCGTCAAGGCCGATTCCGGCACGTATGGCATGGGCATCATGACGGTCAAGAGCGGCGAGGAAATACATAGCCTCAACCGCAAGCAACGTAACAAGATGGCCGTGGTGAAAGAAGGCTTGCAAGTTTCCCACGTGCTGGTGCAGGAAGGTGTCTATACCTTTGAAACCATCAACCAAGCGGTTGCGGAGCCAGTCGTGTACATGATCGACCGCTACGTCGTCGGCGGCTTTTACCGTGTTCATACCGGACGCGGCATCGACGAAAACTTGAATGCGCCGGGCATGCATTTCGTGCCGCTAGCGTTTGAAACCACCTGTCTGGAAGCCAGCGCCACGCAGCCGAACGTCATCCCGAACCGCTTTTATGCCTATGGTGTCGTTGCACGTCTCGCCCTGCTAGCCGCTGCATTGGAGCTGGAGCAAACCGATCCGCACGCGCAACCGCCGCTATCCGCCTGAAAACCGCCATGAAACTCGCCTTTATCATCGATCAGCTGGATTCAATTAAAACCGGCAAAGATTCCAGTTTTGCGATGATGCGCGAGGCCATTGCCAGGAATCACCAGATTTACGTGCTCTATCAGCACGATATCGCTTTAATAGATCACACAGTGACCGGCTTTTCCCGATCTTTGACTTTGACGGATACACCGCAGCGCGACGGACATTGGCACAACACCGGCGATAGTTTACCGGTACCGCTGAACGAATTTGACGCTGTACTGATGCGCAAGGATCCGCCGTTTGATCTGGAATATGTGTACAGCACCTATTTGCTGGAATTGGCGGAAACGCAAGGCGCATTCGTCATTAACAGCCCGCGCGCCATTCGCGACCACAACGAGAAACTGGCCATTGCACAATTTCCGCAATGGATCGCCCCCACGCTGGTAACCAGCCAGTCGCATCTAATCCGGGAATTTCTCGCGCTGCATCGGGACATCATCTTGAAACCGCTCGACGGCATGGGCGGCGCCAGCGTGTTTCGCGTGCACAGCGCCGATCACAATATCAGCGTGATTCTTGAAACGCTGACTCATTACGGCACACGAACCATCATGGCACAACGGTTTATCCCCGAGATCACGCAAGGGGACAAACGCATTCTGCTCATCGGCGGCAAGCCTGTACCCCATGCGCTTGCACGCATCCCCAAACCGGGTGAAACACGCGGCAACTTGGCTGCAGGCGGTACCGGCGTGGCTCAACCGCTGTCACAGCGAGACCGGGAAATCGCGGAATCGCTTGGGCCCGAATTAGCCCAACGTGGGTTAATGTTGGTGGGTCTGGATGTGATCGGCGATTACCTGACCGAAGTCAATGTAACCAGCCCGACGGGGATGCAGGAAATTACCCAACAAACGGGATTTAATGTAGCGGGAATGATGCTGGATGCGATTGAAGCAGGCATCCAAACAAAGGCATAAATCAAACGGTAAATTACCGGCGAAAACCGTATTCCAGCACAAAATACTGTGGATTGTACTGCGCTAACGGCTCGTACAGCTTTTTCAGTTCTTCCTCAGGTCCGTGGATTTCCAAGCGGACGATCTCAGCGATCTCAAGCGCGCGTTGCAGCAGATCACCCACATTGTCCAAATGCGCCAGCAATCCTTCTGCGCCTTCGTACCCTTCGCGGCAATAGGCTTCGTCACCATGAAAGCAAAAACCATAGTAGAGGCACTTTTGCTCGCTGCTTGCTCTGGCAACAAACTGCTCACAGAGCTGTTTGAATTGGTCGATTTGACCTTCGGCAATTTTGAAATACGGCGCTATCGAACAGCATCGATCGTGTGTGGACATGGATTCAGGCGATTTGAAGCAGAGAAGATTTTATAACGTGCGATCACGAAAAAACCGGATTCAACATTAACAAGCCCGGAACAGACACAACTTACAGTGTGATCCGTTCCGGGCTGATCGTAAGCCGGAAGCTTGTTGTTACAAACTTAGTGAACCGTTGCAGCTTGTTTTTCTTCGCAAATCAGATTGCTGCAATAGGTTTCATGGATACCGTCCAGGAAGCCCCACAGCGCATCGCACGCTTCTTGGGTTGCGGCCAGCACTTCGGCTTGTTTTTCCGGGGTATCGGCAAAGCGTTCGATAATGGCCCATTCTGCTTGCGAATGATAGATGTCGGCTTTTTGATGGACCGAGAAGAATTCATAATCTTCAGGGTTTTTCATGCCATAGAATTTAGCCAGGCCATCGATTTTCACCGCGGCAATATCAGGCACTTGCGATTCAAATGCATGCAATGCAGCTAATCCAGCATAGAACGGACGATTCAGGCAAATATCGCGGAAGGTATCAACCAGATTCTCGGTCGAAGGCAATGCCGCTGTATTGGCCAGGATTTTATCGTTCGCGCCCAATGCGAAAGCAAAATTTTTCCATAGCGCTGGGTGATTTTTTTCACCATGTTCTTCGTCGATCAAGTTGCGCAATACTTCCTGACGCACGCTGATGTCGCCGCTGTTTGTTTCCGAATGAATATGCGGTGTATTGAAGTGAACCGCGCTTAAATAGGTCGGTTCGGCCAGTACGTTATAGAAATATTGTTCCGCGTAATGACGCAGTTGTTCCTTGGTCAGTTTGCCTTCGGTCCATGCGATATAGAATGGATGTTTGAGCAAATGTTTTTCACTGATAATGGCGCTGATTTTTTGCTTGAGCAGGGTATTGGTTGTCATGATTACTCCTTATAAACCGTGATGGATAAAGTGCTGCATATCATCGCTAAATAACACCGGCAAGTCAAATTTAGCTGGCCTGCGCGATGCTCAATCGATTGGCCAAATAGCGGCTGGCGGCAATCATATTGCGCAATGCCGGTTTTACTTCTTCCCAATTGCGTGTTTTTAATCCGCAATCCGGATTCACCCACAAGCGCTCGACAGGAATGCATTGCGCGGCCTTTTTCATCAAATCGACGATCGAATCGACCGACGGGATGTTGGGCGAATGAATATCATACACCCCCGGACCGATCTCGTTCGGATACTGAAACCGGTCAAAGGCGTCGAGCAATTCCATATTTGAGCGGGAAGTCTCGATCGTAATGACATCGGCGTCCATACGCGCAATCGCCTCCATGATGTCATTGAATTCGGAATAGCACATGTGTGTATGAATTTGCGTTTCATCCCTGACGCCATTGGCGGTGATACGAAAGGCGCGAATGGCCCAGTCGAGGTAATTGTTCCACTGCGATTTTCTCAGCGGTAGACCCTCTCTCAGCGCGGCTTCGTCAATTTGTATCATGCGAATACCCGCTTTTTCCAAAGCCAATACTTCGTCGCGTATCGCCAGCGCCAATTGCAAGCAAGTCTCCGCACGCGGCTGATCATCACGCACGAACGACCAATTCAGCATCGTCACCGGCCCCGTCAACATGCCTTTCAGCGGCTTGCTGGTGAGCGATTGGGCGTATTGAATCCATTCCGTAGTCATCGCCTTGACATGCGAAACATCGCCATAAATCACCGGCGGTTTGACACACCGCGACCCGTACGATTGCACCCAGCCGAACTGCGTGAAAGCGTAGCCTTCCAGTTGCTCGCCGAAATACTCCACCATGTCGTTACGTTCCGGCTCACCATGCACCAACACATCCAATCCCAACGCTTCCTGCTCGCGCACGCACAGTTCGATTTCGCTTCGCATGGCCTGACGGTACTTCGGCTCGGCTAGTTTGCCTTCACGAAAATCACGGCGCGTCTGCCTGATTTGCTGCGTCTGTGGAAACGACCCAATGGTGGTAGTCGGAAAAAGCGGCAGCTGAAATTTCTTCCGCTGCACAATTGCCCGCTGCTGATACGGCGATTGACGGCTGCCCATCGCATCCGTGATCTCAAGCACACGCGCTTTTACCGCAGCTTGATGCACGCGCTTGGATACTTTTCGGCTGGTGACGGCGGCGCTATTTTCCCGCAGTATTTCCGCCACGCTTGCCCGGCCATGATTCAACGCTTGCGCCAGAATATCCACCTCGTGCAATTTCTGCACGGCAAAAGCCAGCCAGGAACGGATATCCGGATCGAGTTTTTGCTCGCTCTCCAGATCGACCGGCACATGCAGCAACGAACAAGAAGGTGCGAGCCAGAGCCGTTCATTCAACCGTGCATGCACAGGCTCCAGCCAATCCAGCACTGCGAATAAATCGGTTTTCCAGATATTGCGGCCGTTAATCACGCCTAAGGAGAGGATTTTGTGCACGGGCAGCCAATCGATCACTTTGGCGATTTCATCGTGCGCCGCGACCGCATCCAGATGCAATCCGGCGACCGGCAATTCGCACGCCAATTGCAGATTGTCTTGCAACTGCCCGAAGTAAGTGATTAACAACAACTTGACCGGTGCAGCCTGCAACTGATAGTACGTTTTGCGCAACGCATGCTTCCATGCCTGATCGAGTTCCATCACCAACACCGGCTCGTCAATCTGCACCCATTCAACACCGGCGTTTTTAAGTTTCTGCAGCAAATGCGCATAGACATCGAGTAGATCATCGAGCAGATCCAGCTTATCGCTGCCATCCTTGGATTTTCCCAGCCACAAATACGTCACCGGGCCGAGAATGACCGGCTTGACGCGCGGATGAATTTGCTGCGCTTGCCGGATTTGTTCCAGCAAGCGGCTGGCATCCAATGAAAAGCGCGTATCCCGCGCAAATTCAGGCACAATGTAATGGTAGTTGGTATCGAACCATTTCGTCATTTCCCCCGCATGAACACAAGCGCAATCCGCATGATCGCTGACCGAACGGCCTCTCGCCACGCGAAAATAATGATCGAGTGTACCGCCCGGCAATGCACTGACGCGCGCGGGAATATTCCCCAGCAGGAAACTCGTATCCAGCACATGATCGTACAATGAAAAATCGCCCGCCGGAATCCAATCGAGTTGGGATTGGTTCTGCCAATGCTGCGTTTGCAGATCCTGCGCACTATCCAATAAAGCAGCTTCGGAAATGGCGCCTTGCCAGTATTTTTCCAAAGCAAATTTCAATTCCCGGTTTCTGCCGATGCGCGGGAATCCAAGGTTGTGTGTCGTTACCATCGTTCAATCACCACTTATGATTAATAATCGTGGCGCTATTGTATGAACAATGAGTAATGAATAATAATGATAAGTTTTAATGCTCCAATAAGGTTTCCTCATAGATGATCGAACACAGCCACCTGAAAATTATTCAAGCCCTGCACACCAACGGCACCCTAACTGAAGCCGCCAATGCGCTCTGCCTCAGCCAGCCGGCGCTTTCGCATCAAATCAGTTATCTGGAAAAGAAATTGGGCGTCGCGCTATGGGAACGCGAAGGCCGCAGCTTGCGTTTGACCCAGGCGGGCAAGTTGCTATTGGAAGCCGCCAATCAAGTGCTGCCGGTGCTTGCACAAACCGAAAAAACCCTCGAAGCCTACGGCGAAGGTCGGCAAGGCATTCTGCGCATCGGCGTGGAATGCTACCCCTGCTTCGAATGGCTCACCGGCATGATCGGCCAATACATGCGGCAAATGCCCGGCATCGACGTCGACATCGTGCAGAAATTTCAATTCTCGGGCTTGGAAGGCTTGCTGAATCATCACATCGACGTGCTGATCACCCCCGACCTGGTTAAAAAAGACAATATCGCGTATGAAACCCTAGCGGAATATCAACTGGTACTGTTGGCAGCACCAGATCATCCACTGGCGGATTTGCCACTAATCACACCGGAGCTTTTAAGCAAGGAAACGCTGCTGACCTTCCCGGTACCGTTGGAACGGCTCGACATTCTCACCCACTTCCTCACCCCCGCGCACCTCGAACCCAACAAACTGAAACAAATCGAATCGCTCGAAATCATGCTGCAAATGACCGTTCTCAACCGCGGCGTGTGCGTGCTGCCGGAATGGCTCGCCGACATCAAGAACAAAGACTTGAATCTCAAAAAAATTCAAATCGGCGATCAGGGATTGTTTCAGAAATTGTATTTAGCAATGCGGGAAGCGGATCAGGCCATACCGTATATCCACTTTTTCATCACATTGGGGCAGCAATGCACTGGAAAATCATTCACCTGAGTGCCATGCCCAATGTATCGCGGAAAATTTCATTAGCCACCTCTAATTTCACCAGCAGCAACGGTATCTTGGTAATACCGGATGTTTCAGTCGATGGCACAACGAATTATGAGAGCGTGACCTTGCAACTCAATTTAGGAACCGGCACTTTATCAATACTGGATGCGACACCGAAAGATACCTCCTTTTCACCCACGGCGCTGGAAACAATGTCCGGTGGCGGAGTCAAAGCCGATTTTCACGGCTGCGCACGCTCGGGACATAATCAACTGACTTGTTTGATGAAGGTCGTAAGTCTTAATAACGATGCAAGTATTGATGTTTTTCCAAGACTTAGTAAACTTTTCGATAATCTTAGTAAAGAATATATCGCATCATCTGCTACCGCGTTCGACCAGATATTCTCCGGCGACTTCTCATTTAGAGCGATTCAAGGAATACCTATTGAAGTCAAATTGATCTATAACAGTATAGACCCAAGCGCTTCATTAGTTTCAACATTTCAACCATACTTTTTTTTAAATGGTAGTTTCACTAAAGGTAATTTCAGAAACATTGATTTTTAAACATCTCACTCAGCCGTTCTTTTCCTTCCAAAAAATGGATGGTTGGCTCTTATGGCAGACTATACCAGGTTGATCGCCCACCACCATGGCGCGCCAAAAGACCTTTTTCAACCAGTGATGTGAAAGTTGCTTTGAGTGTGTTCGGACTTGTACCGGTTTCGCGCACCATGTCGCGGGTGGTAACGCGGCCATGGTCGCGCACGTAGTCGAGAATTTTGACCGCCAGCTCCGGCAGAATGGCGAGTGCGTTCTTCTCGCGCTCCACTTTTACGGCCAGGCGGCGTTTTTGCTGCTGCAAAGCACGCAGAAAAAACAACAGCCAAGGCTGCCAATCCGGAGCCTCGGTACGGATGGTGCCTTGAGTCTGGCGTAAAGCCAGATAGTAGCCTTCTTTGCTGTTCTCAATCACACTTTCCAGTGACGAATACGGCACATAGGCATAGCCGGTCTGTAACAGCAGCAGCGTGGTGAGGATACGGCTTAGACGGCCGTTGCCGTCCTGAAAAGGATGAATTTCCAGAAAGGTGACGATGAAGATGCCGGTTATCAGTAGCGGATGAAGGCGCGCCAGCTCACGGGTATCTTTTAACCACTCCATCAGTTCCTGCATCCGGCGCGGCGTATCGAATGGTGAAGCCGTCTCGAACACGATGCCAATCATTTTCCCGTCTGCGTCAAAGGCTCCCACATCATTGCGCAACGTCTTGTATTCACCGCGATGCCGTTCGTCCTTGTCGCTGTAGCGCAACAGGTCGCGATGAAGCTGCTTGATGTGATTTTCTGTGAAGGGAATGTCAGCCCAAGATTGGAAAATGGTTTCCATCACCTCGGCATAACCGGCAACTTCCTGCTCGTCGCGGCTGGTGAAGCGTTTTATTTCGAGGTTGGCCAGCAGGCGCTCCACCTCGCGGTCGGTCAGCTTGCTGCCCTCAATACGAGTGGAAGAGCCGATACTCTCGATGGTGGCAATGTGTCGTAACGCTTTCAGGCGCTCCGGCGCAAGAGTACCAAGCGCACGCCAGGCGCCTTTGAATTCGTCAATCTCGGCAACCAGAGCAAGCAGCTCCGGCGTGATCTGAAGTGAATCGGTCTTCATCATACCGGAATATATACCGGATTACGCCGGATTGTCTACCCGAAAACCCGGCACTGAAGCAATTACCTCCTCACCGGCAAGCTAAGATAAAATTATGCGTTGCGCAAAGTTAAATTTTTCATCTTTAAACTAAATCAATTCACATGGACCAACAATCAAGCCTAATTGCGCTATTCACCAGCAGTTTTTTAGCTGCCACCCTACTTCCCGGTGGATCGGAGGCTGTACTCGTGGGGGTTTTGCTGGCGTATCCCGATTTGCACTGGCAGGCGCTGATTTTGGCGACGATTGGCAATACGTTGGGCGGGATGAGTTCATATTTGATTGGACGGTTATTGCCGGATGAAAAAGCCGTGCTGAAGAAAGCGGGAGGCAGTGCACGGGGGTTGGAATGGGTACGTCGGCATGGCACGCCCATTCTGCTGCTATCGTGGGCGCCGCTGATTGGTGATCTGTTATGCGTCGCCGCCGGATGGTTGCGCGCTAATTGGTTGTGGGCTTTGCTATTTATTGCGGCAGGAAAATTTGCCCGCTATTGGGTGATTGCGGCTGCGGTTAATTGAGTGGATTTACGATTACGATTCAATTTATTCATCGATGCGAATAAACTGAATCGTAATGAATCGATTAAACCGCTATCAATTTTCAAACAGTTTCTGTAGTTCACCGCTTTGATACATTTCGGTGACGATATCCGAACCGCCGATAAACTCACCGTTTACGTACAATTGTGGAATGGTAGGCCAGTTTGAATAATCCTTGATACCTTGCCTGATTTCCGGGTCTGCCAGTACATCGACAGCGTAAATATTATCAACACCACAAGCCTTCAGAATATTCACAGCATTCGCTGAGAAACCACATTGCGGCTGCTCCGGGGTGCCTTTCATATAGAGTACGACCGGGTGTGTGGTCACTTGTTGTTCAATTAAATCTTCAACATTCATAGTGTTAATTTCTCCAAAAGATCATTCCAAAAGTTTTATACAGAAACAAAGAACCGCATTCTAAATTACTACACGAGCGCCCTGCTTATAGCTTACATCAAAAAATTCAATTGACCGCCGCTTACCCGCATTATGCCAGCCAAGTCCGGGTGGGAACAAATATTACTAAAATCCTTCTCCTGCAACAATTGCCGGCATGCAGACGCTTGATCGTAGCCATGTTCCAGCAACAACCATCCGTTATTCATAAGATGATCCGGTGCTTTATCGATGATATGGCTAATGCACGACAACCCGTGATCACCGGCGGATAACGCCATTGCCGGTTCAAAACGCAGATCGCCTTGTTGCAAATGCGGGTCGTTGTCCGCCACATAAGGCGGATTGGATACGATGAGATCAAATCTTTCCCCGGAAAGTTCATCAAACCAGCTGCCGGTGACGAGTTGCAGATTTTGAATGTGCAGATTCTGCGCGTTCGATTGGCAAACGGCAATTGCAGCGGGTGACAAATCAACCGCAGTGACTTGAGCGCGCGGACGGTGTCTGGCAATGGTTAGCGCGATTGCACCACTGCCCGTACCCAAATCGAGAATCCGGCGGGGTTGATCAAGGGGGATCAACTGCAATGCCAGTTCAACCAATAACTCCGTTTCCGGGCGCGGAATCAGAACCGCTTCGTTGACTTTGAGTGTCAAATCATAAAAATCCCGCTCGCCGGTCAAATAAGCCACCGGCACACCTTCCATCCGCCGCTGCATCAAATGCGAGAATTCGTCCCATTGCTGCGCAGTCAGTATCCGATCCGGATAAGTCAGCAAACACGCATGATCGGCATCGAGCACATGCTGCAACAACAAGCGCGCATCGATCCGGTCGATATTCCGGAAAGCTGTTGCTAATGCTTGGGAAATGGTGATGGGTTGCATAGTGATGCAATCAGAAAAATCAACCGCGCGGCTGATTATTCTTGCACGGAAGCGGCTAAGAGTTCTGCCTGGTGCTCCGCCATTAACGCCGAACACAGTTCATCGATATCGCCATCCATAATCTGATCCATTTTATAGAGCGTCAAATTGATGCGATGATCGGTTATGCGTCCCTGGGGGAAATTGTATGTGCGGATCCGTTCCGAGCGTTCGCCGCTGCCTACCAATGATTTCCGTGTGGCGGCTTGTTCCGCATGCTGTTCGCGCATTTGTTTGGCATGGATACGCGCTGCCAGCACGCTTAGGGCTTGCGCTTTGTTTTTGTGTTGCGAGCGTCCATCCTGGCATTCCACCACAATACCGGTTGGCAAGTGCGTGACACGCACAGCCGAGTCGGTTTTGTTGATATGTTGGCCGCCAGCGCCGGAAGCGCGGAATGTATCGATACGTAATTCGGAAGGATTCAATACCACTTCGCTGACTTCATCCGCTTCGGGCATCACTGCCACAGTGCAGGTCGAGGTATGTACACGCCCCTGCGTTTCCGTCACGGGTACGCGTTGCACGCGATGTCCGCCGGATTCAAATTTAAGACGGGAATAAGCGCCCTGGCCGATAATTTTTGCAATGATCTCTTTATAACCGCCAATATCCGACAGGCTTTGCGAAATGATCTCAACTTGCCAACCGCGCCTTTCCGCAAAGCGCGAATACATGCGAAACAAGTTTCCGGCAAACAGTGCGGATTCATCGCCGCCGGTTCCGGCGCGGATTTCCAGGAAAATATTGCGTTCGTCGTTGGGATCTTTCGGCAGCAGCTGTTTTTGTATTTCCGATTCCAGTTTCGTCAGTTTTTCCTTTCCCGTCTGTATTTCCACCTCGGCAAAAGCGCGCATTTCAAGGTCGGCATGCATTTCCCGCGCGGTTTGGATGTCGCGTTCGCTTTGCTGGTAGGCGCGGTAGAGTTCTACGATGGGGACGATGTCTGAATGTTCACGCGTCAATTTGCGGTAACTGTCCAGGTCGGCGGTAGCGGATTCGCTGCTGAGCAAATGATTTAATTCCTCCAACCGCACACTCAAGCGAGTGAGCCTGTCCGTGATGTTCTTGTTCATTGCGGGCGATGCAGCTGGTATAACCGGTTAATCAGCTCGACTAATTCTTCACGTTCATCCGCCGCTGCATGATTCAGAATACTGGACGGTACATGCAGGAATTTGTTGGTTAAGCCATTACTGAGCGCTTCGATGACTTTTTTCGGATCTTCGCCTTTCTCCAGCAGCTTGTGCGCCCGTTCCAGCTCATGGCGGCGGTAACGCTCACCTTGGTCACGCAACGCGCGGATGGTCGGCACCATTTCCCGGGTCGCCAGCCAGCGCATGAAATCAACGACGTTGGAATCAATGATGGTTTCGGCCTGTGCCACCGCGTTCTGGCGCGAATCCAGTCCTTCCTTCACGATTTCTGCCAAATCGTCGACGTAGTAGAGAAACACGTCATCCAATTCTGCTACTTCCGACTCCACGTCGCGCGGCACGGCCAGATCGACGATAAATATGGGGCGATGCTTGCGGATCTTGATCGCACGTTCGACCATGCCTTTGCCCAGTATCGGCAACGGACTTGCGGTACACGTCACGACAATATCGTGTAACGCCAACTGTTCCGGTAATTCGCTGAGCGTTATCGCTTGTGCATTGAAACGTTCGGCCAGCGCTTCGGCGCGCTCGACGGTACGGTTCGCCACGGTTATTTTCTTGGGATTACGCGCGGCGAAGTGATTAGCGCACAGCTCGATCATTTCTCCGGCGCCGATAAACAATACACGCTGTTCACTGATATCGCCGAAAATACGTTCGGCCAGGCGCGCGGCGGCGGCGGCCATCGATACCGAGCTGGTGCCGATCTCTGTCGAGGTGCGCACTTCCTTGGCGACATAGAAGGTGCGCTGAAACAGCTTATGCAGCAATAGACCCAGGGTCCCGGCATGTTCAGCCGATTTCACTGCGCTCTTCAGCTGTCCGAGTATTTGCGGTTCGCCCAGCACCATCGAATCCAAGCCGCTGGCAACCCGGAATGCATGTTTTACGGCGTGTTCGCGGGGGAATTTGTATAAATACGGATCCAGTTCACGCGTCGGCAAATGATGAAAATCCGCCAGCCACGCCATGGCATCTTCGGGTTTATCGGTGCAGCAATAGACTTCCGTGCGATTACAAGTGGAAACAATAGCGGCTTCTTTAATCGGATTACGCCCAACCAGATCCCTCAGCGCCAATTCCATCGTATTTTCAGGAAAAGTGACCTGCTCACGCACATCTAACGGCGCAGTATTGTGATTAATACCGAAGGCGAATAACTGCATGAGAAATAATGTTAGCCAATGAAAGCAACGGGTAAGAAATAACTCGCGATTATAATATTACGAGCTCTTAAATACCATCAATCAAAATAATTTATTTTACACGTCACTGCTGACCGTAAAATCACCCCTTCAGTGCCACGGTGTGATCGGAATGATCGAAATGCTGTTTTTGGGCGATCCTTCAATAATCCGGTCGCTATAAGTCAAATAAACCAGCACATTCCGCTTTGCATCATAAAACCGCACCACCTGTAACGTTTTGAACAACAGCGATGTATTTTTTTTGAAAACTTCTTTGCCATCTTCATGCCCGTTCTTTATTTTTTCCGGCAATGTAATCGGCCCGATCTGACGGCACGCGATCGAAGCATCCGATGTATCTTCGGCAACACCGACCGCGCCGCCGACTCCTCCGGTTTTTGCGCGGCTTAAATAACAGGTCGCGCCGGGAATCTCGGGGTCGTCAAATGCTTCAATAACGATTTTGTCATTCGCGCCCAATAATTTGAACTTGGTTGAAACACTGCCGATTTGTTCCGCCACAGCAATACCGGCGGCAAATGACAACAAGCTCAGCATCCCGATAAAATGTACCGCAATTTTCTTTTTACTATTGATCTGAAACCGCATTATCTTCTCCCCGCAACCTTAGTGTCATCCGTTTTTAGTTTATAAACATGCATTCTTAATACACATTCCATAAAATTTGCCTCTGCTGCCATTCGCATTAATTATTAGCCATTGAGTCTCAGGTTACAAGTTAGTTTCATTCCTGCATTCGATTATTGCGATCATTGGATAAAACTGGTGAGATTTCACATCACACCGGAAAGAACCCGGTATTGCGATGTATTTATTGTGTTGGTTAAATTGACAATCATGTCCAAACACAAATGAAGAGATAGTGGAAGGAAATTACCAGATTTTTCTGGTAGGCGCGATTGGACTCGAACCAACGACCCCCACCATGTCAAGGTGGTGCTCTAACCAGCTGAGCTACGCGCCTGGGAAAAGCGGATTCTAACTGAAACCTTTAAACGCCACAAATGTAATTGTTTTAATCGCATGACTTGTTTATCAGCGAAACCAAACATCAATAATGTTCAAAACCTGATTTTCAAGTATACTGCCCCGCTGCAAGAACGATCCAGAGAAGAAAAATTGATCTGGAAGCAATGCGTTAAAACGAGATTAAGATTTTATTAGTAAATAATGGACTGGCATTCGCCAAGGAGAATTTATGCATAAACTGTTACCAAGCGTTTTTTTGTTTTTGATACTTGCTTTACCTTTCAGCGTTTTTGCTCATGAGGGCGAGGACCACAGTCATGACGAGTCGGCATCGGAATTGGATGGAGGAAACGGATGGCGTCTGGTCCGGAAAGTCGAACTGGGTACTTCGGGAAAATTTGTTAATCTAGTACTCATCGATCACGCGGTCTACACCGACAAGACCATCTACAGCGCCGTCATCAACCGGCTTTGCAGCCCTTCCGATCAGTTCTGTAGAATCAGATTCTGGAGTGAAGAACGCTTTGTGCCTGAAACTGCCGCGCTAACCGTGGAACAAAATAAACAACTCCGCGCCGACTATCTCGTGAATAAAACAGCTGGCATGCATCATTTACGCTGGTCTTGCACGGTTGACCCGGACAAGACCCACTGCTTCTAATAGTTGATTCCGCTACTGATCGCAACAATCCTGGATAAGAGTGCCGTAATACGAGAATTACAGACCGTAATTCTAAATATGCAACGCACGCTTATCCACGCCAAGTGCAGCTTCATGAAATACTTCAGATAACGACGGATGCGCATGAACTATGCAGGCGATATCTTCACTGCTGGCGGAAAATTTCATCGCCATTACTGCTTCCGAAATGAGTTCCGACACGTGCGGGCCGATCATATGAACACCCAATACGCGATCGGTTTTCTCGTCCGCCAGCACTTTGATAAAGCCGCTTGTTTCACCCATGGCTCGCGCGCGTCCGTTGGCAATAAACGGAAATTGACCTGCTTTATAGGCGATACCGGCCGCTCTTAATTCCTGTTCGTTTTTCCCCACCCAGGCAATTTCCGGCGCTGTATAAATGACCCACGGCACCGTATTGAAATCCACGGTTTCAAGCTGCTCGTCGGTTTGTCCTTTATCCAAATGCTCAATCATTTCGGCAACGGCCACTCCTTCTTCCGAAGCTTTGTGCGCCAGCATCGGTCCGCGCACCACGTCGCCCACGGCATATACATTAGCTAGATTGGTACGGCAGTATTGATCGACCACAACAAATCCGCGCTCATCCAGCTGCAAACCGTTTTCCTGAACACCCAATCCCGCAGTGTTCGGAATGCGGCCAATGGCTACGATCAACTTGTCGACTTCCAAAATCTGTTCCTGATTATTTGAGTCGCTATAACCGACCGTGACAGTATCACCGGTTACTTTGACCGATTTGATATTGACGCCGGTATTGATTTGCAAACCCGTTTCTTTGGCAAAAATACTTTTCGCTTCCTTGGCGATTTGCTCATCCGCTGCCATCAAGAAACCCGGCATTGCTTCGAGAATCGTGACTTCCGCACCCAGCCTGCGCCACACGCTGCCCATTTCGAGACCGATCACCCCCGCACCGATGACACCCAGTCGTTTGGGTACTTCCGTTAATGCCAAGGCACCGGCATTATCCAGGATCATGACATTATCCACTTCGGCAAAAGGCAATGGGCGCGGAACCGATCCGGTTGCGACGATGACATGTTTAGCCTGAATTGTCTCGGCGGTACCGTTGTCGTCCACTTTGATCTGCCAGGTATTGGCGGATGCGTCCCGTTTAAGTAAGGTTCCGCGGCCATGCATCGATTTCACCTTGTTCTTCTTGAACAACGACGCAATGCCGGTGGTAAACATAGTCACAATCTTGTCTTTGCGCGCAATCATGACCGGAACATCGACGGATACATTCTCCGCCGTGATACCGTGCGCGGACACTTTGTGTTGAATCTGGAAATAATTCTCCGAGGATTCCAATAACGCCTTGGATGGAATACAACCGACGTTTAAACAGGTGCCGCCAAGACTGGCTTTGCCTTTGGGATTTTTCCATTCGTCGATACACACGGTATTCAAACCCAGTTGCGCACAGCGGATTGCCGCCACATAACCGCCGGGACCCGCACCGATTACTGCTACATCAAATGTTTCTGACATGATTAAACCTTATGGGAAGATCGTAATGAGGGAGTAATTTTAAAGTAAAACAAAATGACTGTTGATGATTTGTTTTGACTGGCAGGCTTAGTTCACTACAGCGGCAGCTCCCCGCTTTCACAGCCAATGCCGCTGATTTCACGTACTGCCTGCACGTAATCGCCATTTTCGCGCAGTTTTGTCAGTGAGCCGGAATGATTTCTGGCATGCATACGCGCCAAACGGGAGAGGCTGGTAGCCGTCATTTCCCACTGCAAGCCATTTAAAATCTCATCCGCACCGGTGGAATTATTGCACACCAGTATCATGTCGCAACCCGCAGCCAGTGCCGCTTGTGCGCGTGACAACATCGATTCGAGAAATTCTCCGGCGCCGCGCATCGTCAAGTCGTCACTGAAAATACAACCTTCGAATTGCAGCTGCTCGCGCAAAATTTTCTGTAACCAGATGGTGGAAAAACCGGCCGGTCTCGCATCCACTGCCGGATAAATGACATGCGCCGGCATTATTCCGGCCAATCCAAAATCGATCATCTGCCGGAAAGGAATCAGATCGTTCATTTCGATATCGACGAAGCGGCGCTGATCGATGGACTTTTGCAGATGGGAATCGGCCTTGATATAGCCGTGACCCGGAAAATGCTTGCCGACCGCGAGCATGCCGCCTTTTTTCAATCCGAGCATCAATTGATGCGCCAGATCGGAAACGGCATGCGGATCCTGATGAAAAGCACGATCGCCGATCACACCGCTTTGTCCGTGATCGATATCCAGCACCGGCGTAAAACTGAAATCGATATCGCAGGCATTTAACTCCGCCGCCAACACATAGCCGGTCTGCCGGGCGAGATGACGCGCGCGCGCGGGTTGCTTATCCCAGATTTTTCCCAGCTCACGCATCGCGGGTATGCACGTAAAATCTTCCCGGAAACGTTGCACGCGGCCGCCTTCATGATCGACCGCAATCAACAAGTGCGGATTGCGCAACGCATGAATTTGCTGCGTCAATTCTGTCAATTGACGGTGATTGTCATAATTGCGTGTAAAAAGAATCACACCCCCGGTGAGCGGGTGCAGCAGCCTGCGCTTATCGTCCTCGGTCAGCTGCGTACCGGCGATATCGAGCATCACGGGACCCAGCGGCACGATTATCTTTCCAGCACGACAAAGGCGCACACCATATTGATCTCATCGCTGATGGAAAGATGGTGTTGCGTAATGCCTTTATCGTTAATGAGTTGATCTAGCTCGGGATGAAACTGAAAAAAAGGCTTACCCAGATCGTCATGGGTAATCGTGATATACGTGAAACTCACCGGATGGCGCAATCCCGTACCTATTGCCTTAGACAATGCTTCCTTGGCGGCAAAACGTCCGGCCAGATACAGAACCGGCTTACTGCTCGCATGGTATTCCTGCCATTCGCTGTCGGTTAAGATGCGCCGCGCAAAGCGCTCGCCATAGCGGTCCAGCGATTGCGCGATGCGCGCCGACTCGACAATATCGGTGCCAATACCGTAGATCATCCACGCGCCTCAAGCATCAACTGCTTCATTTCCTGCACGGCCTGCTTAAAACCGGTAAAAATCGCCCGCGCGACAATCGCGTGACCGATATTCAATTCGGAAATAGCGGGAATAGCGGCGATGGTTTGCACATTGTCATAATGCAAACCGTGTCCGGCATTGACTTTCAGACCCAGATCGATACCCAGCGCAACTGCTTTTTGGATGGCGGCAAATTGTTCCGCTTCCGTTTCCGCTGTATGCGCATCGGCAAAACCGCCGGTATGAATTTCGATCACCGGCGCGCCTGCGCGCGCGGCCGCATCGATTTGCAACGGGTCGGCATTGATGAACAACGAAACGCGTATCCCCGCTTCCGCCAATTGCCCGCACACCCGCTGAACTTGCTCAAAATGCTTGACCACATCGAGTCCGCCTTCGGTCGTCAACTCTTCACGCCGCTCCGGCACCAGGCAAATGTCGTGCGGCTTAATGCGCAATGCGATACCGATCATCTCGTCGGTCACCGCGCTTTCCAGATTCATCCGGGTAGTTAACCGGTCACGTAAAATCTCGACATCGCGATCCTGTATGTGACGGCGATCTTCGCGTAAATGCAGTGTAATCGCATCCGCTCCGGCGGATTCCGCGATCAATGCCGCTTCGATCGGATCCGGATAGTTTGTGCCGCGCGCCTGCCGTAATGTCGCCACATGATCAATATTGACGCCTAGTTCAATCTTCATTGCAATTTCCCAAGAAGCCCGTTAGAGAAAACTTCTAACACATTATTCGTAACCAAGATTTCTTAACACACTTTCGTTATCAGCCCAACCGCTCTTCACTTTCACCCACACCTCCAAATAGACCTTTTCACCCAGCAGCAATTCCATGTCTTTGCGCGCCTGAGTCGCTATTTGCTTCAACTTTTCACCTTTCTTACCAATGATAATCGCTTTCTGGTTCGGTTTCTCAACCAGAATGGTGGCGTAAATCTTTTGCACCCCATCTTCCTGCTTGAATTGATCGACCACGACACTGGTCGAATAGGGGATTTCGTCGCCGACCAAGCGGAATAGTTTTTCCCGGATAAATTCTCCCGCAATGAAACGCTCACTGCGATCCGTCACTTCATCTTCACCGTACAGAGGCGGATTCTCGGGTAAATACTGACGAATGGTAGTGAGGAGCTCCGGCAATTGGATTTTATGCATGGCGCTGACCGGTATCACGTCGGCGAATTTGAAAGTATTACCCACTTCCTTTAAAAACGGGAGCAACCGATTCTTGTCAGCCAACTTATCAATTTTATTGATCACCAAAATAACCGGAACCTGCTCAGGCAGAATTTTAAGCGCCGCAAGATCGCGCTGATCAAACCGCAGCGCTTCGATGACAAACAAAATAACGTCCACATCCTGCACGCTTTGCGTAACCACCCGGTTCATGGCCGTGTTTAAACGGTTGATAAATTGCGTCTGGAAACCAGGTGTATCCACGAAAACGTATTGCGTTTGCTGGTCCGTCAAAATACCGTTGATGCGGAAACGAGTCGTTTGGGCTTTTCGGGAAGTAATGCTGATTTTTTGTTGCAACAGCTTATTGAGTAATGTCGATTTACCCACATTGGGACGGCCGATAATGGCGATGTAGCCAGTGCGGAAATGGACTGCAACAGTCATACTAAGAAATCTTGGGTTGTCATATCGTGTTATCTGGAATAACTGTCACATTAAGGATACGCATGATGCAAGCAAATTTCGTCATAAGCCAGCTTTGCCGCTGCCTGCTCCGCGCCACGCCGGCTGGTGCCTTCTCCCGAAGTACGGATATCGAATGCCGGTATCACGCACTCCACTTGAAATTTCTGCTTATGCGCTTTACCGCTGGTGGTAACCACCACATACTCCGGCAGCGCCAGTTTCTGGCTTTGTAAAAATTCCTGCAATAAAGTTTTCGGATCCTTGCCTTGCGTTTTAAAATCGATATCCTGCATCAAGGGCAAATAGAGCGTTCTAATAACTTCTTCCGCCTGTGCGTAATTACTGTCCACATAGATGGCGCCCAACACGGCTTCCAGGGCATCAGCCAGAATCGATGGGCGGTGGCAGCCGCCACTCCTGAGCTCACCCTCACCCAATCTTATCAATTGATCGATCTGCAAGTTCAGCGCCATGCCGGACAGCGCTTTCTGATTGACAAAATTGGCGCGCAAGCGCGATAAATGGCCCTCGGGAAGATCCGGGAAGTGTGTATAAATCAATCCGGCGATCGCACAATTCAGTACCGCATCGCCAAGAAATTCAAGCCGTTCATTATGCGCTGCGCTATGACTTCGATGCGTCAATGCTTCCTGTAACAACTGGGGTTGTGTAAATGTATACCCCAGGCGTTTACAAAACTGATCGAACAACAATGGATGATTACTCGGTAGCGACATTGGATACGATATTTCCGCTATCACTCGCTGGATGCTTGAAAGTCAATTTGCAGGGAAATATTGGAAACCAGGGGTATTTGGACTACGTAGCTCGCACTGAGTACAATGCGGCCATTTTCCTTATTGATTTTAATATCCTGCCCATTGATAGATTTAATATTATCGATTTGAGCGCGCTTATCAAACAGTATTTTTATTTGACTCGGGCTTGTGGTCTGCGTATCGATATCTTTCACAATGGCAGCCAAATTTCTTTTGATCGATGAGAATTCAATATAAGCAGGTGCAACTTTCAAACCGGAAATTGAAACCAGAATTAAAATCACCGCCCAGACGAGCAAACCGGATAAGCTAATCCCCCTTTGTTTTTGCCGCAGCGTATGATATCTCATGCTTTCTTCCACATTTAAAAAAGCTTATCGATTATTTAATGGATAGCCCGATACGATCAAAGCTTCCAAAGTTCCACCAAATCATGAAGGCTTTGCCGACAATATTTTCCTCCGGAACAAACCCCCAGTAACGGCTATCGCTGCTACTGTCGCGATTATCCCCGAGGGCAAAATAATTTCCCGGTGGCACTTCACAGGTAAATCCCGTGCGGTGGTACTTGCAGTTATCGCGAAACGGAAAATCCCTGACATTCGAGTATTGCAGTCCTTTAACATCCTGATTAATCAGAATAGAATGACTTTCTTCCTTGCTGAGATATTCCGAATAACGATCGGAATAAATATAGCCGTGCCCAGACTCGACATATTTGTAATCGCCGTCATAGTCCATTTTGATCACTTCACCATTAATAATCAGCTGCTTATTATGATAAGTGATCACGTCGCCGGGCAGTCCGACTACACGCTTGATATAATCAATCGAAGGATCCTCAGGATAGCGGAATACCAGCACATCGCCACGCTTGGGCTCATTCATATCGATAACTTTCTTGTTGATAACCGGCAGCCGGATTCCATAGGTATATTTGTTGACCAAAATGAAATCGCCAACCAGCAGCGTCGGTATCATCGACCCGGAAGGAATTTTGAATGGCTCGATCACAAAAGAGCGCAAGCTGAAAACGATCAGAATGATTGGAAAAAAGCTCTTGGGATATTCGATCCACCAAGGTTCACTTTCTCCTTCGGCGCGTTTATTTTTCCAAAACAGAAAATCCAGTAAATAAATACAACCGGTAATCACCAGCAGTACGAACAAAATCAAAGGAAAATTCATTGCGATTCCTTCGATGACACATGAAATATCGTATTAAAGCAATCCGGCTTTAATTCAAAACCGGACAATAGAACTGTATTTTTACGCTTCATTATTTATTATCAACCTGCAAAATTGCCAGAAATGCTTCTTGCGGAATTTCCACATTACCCACCCGTTTCATTCTCTTTTTACCTGCTTTTTGCTTCTCCAGCAACTTTCGTTTACGGGATATATCGCCACCGTAACATTTTGCCAACACATTCTTGCGTAACGCTTTGACTGTCTCGCGCGAGATGATATGCGCACCGATGGCCGCCTGCACGGCAATATCGAACATCTGACGCGGAATCAATTCACGCATTTTTTGCACCAATTCACGTCCGCGGTAGTGACTGTTGCTGCGGTGAATGATCAGCGACAACGCATCGACTTTATCGCCATTAATCAACACATCCAGTTTCACCAAATCGGAAGCGCGGAATTCCTTGAATTCATAGTCCAATGAAGCATAGCCGCGGCTGGTTGATTTCAAGCGGTCAAAGAAATCCATCACGACTTCATTCAATGGCATCTCATAGGTCAGCATCACTTGCTTACCCATATACTGCATATTCGTCTGGTTGCCGCGTTTGCTTACGCACAAGGTTATCACCGCGCCCACATATTCTTCCGGCACGATGATGGTGGATGTGATAATTGGTTCGCGTATCTCTTCGATTTTAGAGAGATCAGGAATCTTGGACGGATTCTCAATTTCGATCATGGTGCCATCGCGCAACAGCACTTGATATACCACTGTCGGTGCAGTCGTAATCAAATCCATATCGTATTCTCTTTCCAGCCTTTCCTGCACAATGTCCATATGCAGCAGCCCAAGAAAACCGCAACGGAAACCAAAACCCAATGCTTGCGATACTTCCGGTTCAAAGTGCAACGATGAGTCGTTCAGCTTCAGTTTCTCCAGAGCTGAACGCAGAGCATCGTACTGATTGGATTCCACCGGGTATAATCCGGCAAATACCTGCGGCTTAATTTCTTTAAAGCCTTGCAGCGGTTTTTCCGCCGGATTGGTGGCCAATGTTACCGTATCGCCCACTTTGGCCGTATCCAGCTCTTTAATGCCGGAAATGATAAACCCCACTTCTCCGGCGCTAAGCGAATCGCGATTTAAGGATTTTGGCACGAACACCCCGACCTGCTCGCATAACTGAACCGCTTTGCTCGCCATCAACAAAATTTTATCGCCGGGTTTCAGCGTGCCGTCCATGACTCTGACCAATATCACGACACCGACATAATTATCGAACCAGGAATCGATAATCAATGCTTTCAGCGGTGCTTTAGGGTCACCTTTTGGTGCGGGAATTTTTGCGATCAATGCTTCTAGAACATCCGCGACACCTTGCCCCGTTTTCGCGCTGATTCTGACGGCGTCGTGCGCATCGATTCCGATAACTTCCTCGATATTGTCGATAACCCGTTCCGGGTCCGCAGCCGGCAAATCAATTTTGTTGAGCACCGGAATGACTTCGACCCCCTGCTCAATTGCGGTATAGCAATTGGCAACCGTTTGCGCTTCAACGCCCTGCGAGGCATCAACCACCAGGAGTGCGCCTTCGCAGGCCGCTAACGAGCGCGAAACTTCATAGGAAAAATCAACGTGCCCGGGCGTATCGATCAAATTCAGCAAGTAAGTTTCACCATTTCTGGCTTTATAGCGTAATGCCGCCGTCTGAGCCTTGATGGTAATGCCTCTTTCGCGTTCCAAATCCATGGAATCCAGGACTTGTTCTTCCATTTCACGATCAGACAAGCCGCCGCATAAATGAATAATGCGATCCGCCAGTGTCGATTTGCCGTGATCAATATGGGCAATGATGGAGAAATTACGAATATGCTGCATCAGGATATGAGATATAAAAATATTTCCAGTACTATAAGATTAACGCCGTTGGACTAGAAATTAAAATATTGTATTGGCAGTTAAAAGAGGCAGCATTCTAACGAAATTCAGCAAGATAATCATCTAAAGCTGCTAAATCCAGAAAATAGTGACAGATTTCCTGGCCGTTATGCGAGGACATCAGCACGGGAATTTTGTCCCCGTAGCGGGCAACCAGCTCAGGATCGGAATCAATATCAATCACCTGAAAAGCGAAAGATACTTGCGCTTGCAAGTTTCGCAGCGCAAGTATCATGTCCTGACAAAGATGGCATTCTTCACGGCCATAAACGATCAATTTGGGTACTTGATCCACGGCCGCTGAGCCCAGCTCAATCTTTTTTGTCATCGTCGGTAAGCTTCATCGTGATAAAAGTCGTGATATCGCTTCGCTTAACAAGCAAAGCGATATTCTTTCCGCTCTTGACCTGACCCAACAATTCATTAAATTGCTCAACAGTTTTCACGTCCTTACTGTTTAAGCCCAGAATGATATCGCCAATGCGGATTCCCGAGCGGCTAGCGATACCGGGCTGCATATCTTCAACCAGCAAGCCATTGGCAATCTCGAGTTGTTTCTTTTGCTCGTCATTAATCTCGCTTAGTGCCAATCCCAAGCGATTCGACGTATTCGTTTTTTTACCTTGTTTCTGTTTGCGATTTTCCGCCGCGTCATCGGAAGGTGTTTCTCCGACTTCGACTTTGATTGTTTTCAAAGCGCCCTCTCGCCAAACTTCTATCGATACTTTGGATTTCGGTTTGGTATTGCCAACTATACGCGGCAAATCTGCCGAGGTTCCCACCTCTTTTTCATCAAACTTCAGAATAATATCGCGTGGCTTGATCCCCGCTTGATCGGCAGGACCACCTTTTTCCACTGAAACAACCAGCGCGCCGTTACTGTCGGATAAACCGAACGACTCCGCGAGCTCTTTGGTAACTTCCTGGATCATCACACCGATTCTTCCCCGGCTCACTTTACCATTAGCTTTTAATTGATCCGCAATTTCGGTTGCAACATTAATCGGTATGGCGAATGATAATCCCATGAACCCGCCAGTCCGGCTGTATATCTGGGAGTTGATCCCAACCACTTCACCGCGCATATTGAACAGCGGGCCGCCGGAATTTCCCGGATTGATCGCCACATCGGTTTGTATGAATGGAACATAATTTTCCTGCGCCAGAGAACGTCCTTTTGCGCTCACGATACCGGCCGTCACACTGTGTTCAAAACCGAACGGTGAGCCGATTGCAACCACCCACTCACCCACTTTGAGATTTTCCGGATTCCCTTGCGTCACTTTAGGCAAATCCGTGGCATTGATTTTAATTAAAGCAATATCGGTTTTCCGGTCAGTACCAATGATCTCAGCAGTAAACTCCCGTTTGTCATTCAGCTTTACCGTAATTTCATCAGCCGTTTCAACAACGTGTGCATTCGTCAGAATATAACCGTCCGCACTGATGATAAAACCGGAACCCAAAGACTTTGGCTCTGATCTTCTCGGCGCGGGGAAAGGTTGCATGTGCCGCTTAAAGAAATCGTAAAACGGCGAATTTTCCGGAAGACCCTGTATTTCAGGGAGAACCTGACTGTTCACCGCATCTGCGTTCTGCATCGCGCTGATATTGACTACCGCAGCGCCATGTTTTTCAACAAGCCCGGTAAAGTCGGGTAATTGATTGGTTTGTGCGAATGCTGATGAGGTATACAAAAACAACATCATTAATATCAATCGAAGCATGATTTTTATCCTTATTTTACGTTTGGCAAGCAATCAACGTGGGTATACATCACTTTTTTAACCGTCGAACCGGGAAATATGTTCAATTTTTCTTGTGGATATCGATGGGAAGCGGAAGAATTTTACAGGTTCGGTATGCTTTGACTTGCGGAAATTAATCTTTTTTAACAACAGAATCGCCTATTAGTTTAATGGTTACCAGTGGAACTTCACCGACTGTTGTTATTTTATTATCATTGAGTGTGCGAACATAGATATTTATCGCACCACGGCTAGTAAAGAAACCAGGAACCGGTGACGGCGCATCCTTACTAATCGGTTCGATAAACACCGAAACTGTTGCAAGTCCGTCAGATACGGCAATATGATCGACCAGAGCAGGCTTTTCGGTTAAATTGCGCTTCATTTCAACCAATTTCCGGAAGCCTGCGGGAAGACTCTTGACCTGCCACGGTAATTCACCTTCGGCTAAAATTGAGGTCAGTAATTTTGTTGTTTCCCACTCGCCTGAAATCAGCGATTGGTTCGGTTTCAATTGACTGGAAGGAATGTCTCCATCGATCTCCAGTTGTGCAAAAGCAAATTGCTCAATGATTTGATTGCCATTGATCACAGCCACCTTCACCGGCACTCCGGTTGCAGTGTCAATCCAAAATTTATGACCATATCGTAACGAATCCCTCGGAGTCAGAGATAAGACCTGGCACTCATGATCCGCAATCCGTTCGCGGCCGATTTCCTTGACGGAGTAATTCTCGTCAACGTTATCTAATGGTAAAGGGAGAATATCAGGAAAGAATTTACGAAACCAACGTTTTTCAGTATATATTTTTTTACTTTCAGGAAGATAACACTGCATCTCATCGTTATTTCGAAAAACAATACGCGGCAGTCCGTCCAGCACTTCAATTTTTTCATATTCACCGGTTGGACCAGCCTTGTGCACAATGCGAGAGGTCTCTATATGGCCATCGGCATAATAAACGAACGTTCCGGAGTAATTATGGCGGCGTGGCGCGTCAGCCATTTTCTTTAACCAACCCAGCGCACTCTGCGTTGAACGAGATAACTCTTGCGCAACCGCTGTTTGAAGGCTTACTACTAGCAGTAAAAATAGCGAAAACAGCGCGAATATTTTACGGCTAATCATCTACCATATCTTTCGTGGTATTCAGTCACGTTATTGACATTGGTAACCTGCCCATTCATCGTGATACCTGGAGAGAATTCCCGGTGCACGAACAGGTAATCATTCATTTCAACCGGGGGATGCGAGTAATTATGAATTAAGGGAGGAGAAGAAACTGTGACGGGTGTGGCAGTTAAGTTATTATCGCGTTTTGATTGTTCAGCTATCATAACCTGCTGCGGTTTATAGAGATTGTTCATTATAACCCACCCCGAAACCATCGCTATCACCGAGGCAGCCATTGAAAAGGCCAGAACTTTATGTGTTTGTTTCTTTTCAATGTCACGAGAGCTATTATTAGGAGAGAGTATGGTTGGTTCGGCTTTTAACTTTTGGCTGACGCTAGCGGATATATTCATCGATAATCGAGATGATTGCCGTAACGCATCACCAATCACGTGATACGCCTTCCACTCATCCCACAGATCATCATCTTTTTTTATCGCTTCAATAATATTTGAAACATTTTGCTGATCAAGCTCACCATCCATCAATGCAGATACTTTACTTTTCACATTACCACCTCTTGTCTTTACTTGTCCCTAGCAAAGGACGCAACTGTTCAGATATCGCTTCACGTGCGCGAAATATGCGCGAACGTACAGTCCCAATGGGACAACTCATAATATTGGCAATTTCTTCATAACTTAACCCATCAATTTCTCTTAAAACAATCGCTGTACGCAATTCTTCAGGTAACGAATCCAACGTCTGATTTACTGTTTGAGCAATTTCTTGGCTCATCAGTTCACTTTCAGGCGTATTCATCTCCTTCAACAAACCGCTATCTTCAAAATCTTCGGCATCTTCATTGTCAAATCCTTGCAATGTCGGCAGCTTACGCCCCTGAGATACCAGAAAATTCTTTGCTGTATTGATACCAATCCGGTACAGCCACGTATAAAAAGCACTATCTCCACGAAATGAAGGTAATGCTCTATATGCTTTGATAAAAGCTTCTTGCGTAACATCCTCAACCTCAGCTGAGTCACGAATGAACTGTGACAATAAACGAGCCAGCTTACGTTGATATTTAATGACTAGTAGATCAAATGCATGCTTATCTCCGCCTTGAACTCGTTCTACTAACTGTTGATCGATCTCCCGATCACCCATACAACCTGATCCCTGAGCATTTTAAATGAATTTATAGTTTCTTCTTGTTCCATTAAATGTAGCATAATGACACAACAGAACAAGTATACATATCCAAATGAATCTCGGGAACTACGTAATTGCATCATCATTGTTTCAGAGACAATTAATCCTATCGATTAGTTCACAATTCAGTTTTTTAGCATCAGTAAAAGCAAATCCATGTATACAGATTGAAGCACTCCGAGTCTGTTATTATTCAGCCTATCAATTACAAAAATAGATGGCCGAGTTTGATGCCTAAAAACAATTTCGATACGCTGATCATTGGCAGTGGATTAGCTGGGTTCACGCTGGCATTACATTTAGCACAGCATAAAAAAATCTGTATCGTGACTAAGCTAAGTGCTGATTCGGGTGCCAGCTCATGGGCGCAAGGGGGAATTGCAGCGGCATTATCCGATAACGATTCTCCATCACAACATGTACAAGACACATTGATCGCCGGAGCCGGCTTATGTGATAAGGACATCACGCAATACATCACTGAAAATGCAGCCAATGCGATTCATTGGTTGATAGATCAAGGTGTTATTTTCACCAGCGACAAAACAAGCGAAACCGGATATCACCTGACAAAAGAAGGTGGTCATAGCATACGGCGCATTATTCATAGCGGTGATGCGACAGGTAAAGCTGTACAGCAAGCCTTAATCCGGAAAATACAAACGCATCCGAATATTTTAGTACTGGAACATCATATCGCCATCGATCTGATTACCAGCGACAAGTTATCCGATTATGCTCAAACGCAGCATAAACGATGCTTTGGCGCTTATATCCTCGACAAAAAACAAGATAAAGTGCTTACTTTTACAGCGCAAAACACTGTATTAGCGACAGGTGGAGCCAGCAAGGTCTATCTCTACACGACCAATCCGGACACCGCCACGGGTGACGGTATTGCAATGGGCTGGCGTGCGGGTTGCCGGATTGCCAATATGGAATTCATTCAGTTTCACCCGACTTGCCTCTATCATCCGCATGCAAAATCGTTCTTGATCAGTGAAGCCGTGCGCGGCGAAGGCGGTTTATTAAAACTGCCTAACGGCGACCGCTTCATGCCACGGCATGATGAACGCGCCGAACTCGCGCCGCGCGATATCGTGGCTCGCGCTATTGACTTTGAAATGAAAAAAAGAGGATTGGATTGCGTCTATCTGGATATATCCCACAAACCTGCTGATTTTCTCAAAGAACATTTCCCAACGATTTATGCCCGTTGCCTGGAATTGGGAATCGATATCACCCGGGAACCGATTCCGGTTGTTCCGGCAGCACACTACACATGCGGCGGGGTGGTGACTGACAAGCACGGCAAAACCGACTTGGATAACCTATATGCCATCGGAGAAACAGCCCATACCGGATTACACGGCGCCAATCGTTTAGCCAGTAACTCTCTGCTGGAATGTCTGGTATTGGCTCAGGCTGCGGGAATCGATATCGCCAATCAGCCGATGAATGGACTGCCCAAGCTGCCCGATTGGGATGAAAGCCGGGTTACGGATGCGGATGAAGAAATTGTCATCGCGCACAACTGGGATGAACTGCGCCGCTTTATGTGGAACTATGTCGGCATTGTGCGAACAACCAAACGATTGCAACGCGCGCAGCATCGCATTGCGTTATTACGCGAAGAAATCGAGGAATACTATACAAACTTCCGTGTTACCAGTGACTTGCTAGAGCTGCGCAATCTCGTCGATAGCGCCGATCTCATTGTGCGATGCGCCATGCTGCGCCATGAAAGCCGGGGATTGCACTATAGCAAGGATTACCCGGATACCTTGCCGGTAGCGCAAGATACGATACTGCAGAGAGAAATTTAAGAGCAACTGAAAACTGTGCTTAACTTTTCAACACCTAAGCCGGTGTAACCGGCTTAGGTTAATAACAGAACAACCCTATTTTTAAATAGATTAATTTAAAAGATTAACTGCATTTTCCTGTTTCGGAACCATCACTATTGGTCTCTGTACCATCATCTTTCACACAAGAATTTTGGCAGACGCCTGATTTTTTACAGGACTTTCCCGCTGGCAGGCTTTTCTTATCAATACAAGTGCCATCTACCAGATAACACACTTGGTTTGCTCCGCAAGCTGATTTTCCATCTTTCTCGGTATCCAGGCTACAAGCGGCAAAAGCCTGGCTGGTAGCAAACACCATTGCAATAACTAATACCAATGCATGAACAGTTTTTTTAAACATATTTTCTCCATTTTTAATTTACAAACAAAGGACTCCCTCTTTGCACAATTAGGATAACAGAAAAATTTTCCATTGCGTGCAAATTGTTTTTATCGCTCATGTGGAGAAATACTTCAGAATAAACAGCCTACTTACATTCCCCAAGGTGCACACCACCATCAAAACGCTAAACACCATGCACGTATTCTGTTGAGCGCAGTTTGGCATGAAATACACCCGCCATCGTTAACCGGCCGCCATGATCATTTGCCAGTTTCTTGATCCTGCTTCCATTTCCATCGCAACCAAACCCGCAACCGCCTGAATTCATCCACTTTGATGCTATCGGGCAATATCACGACACTACGGATAAAAAATTTACCGGCTGGTTGCAGACTCATCACGGTAAGATAAGGAGCGACAAAAGTGCTGCCCAATATGCGGCAAGTGATCGATTGTCCGGATCGCGTTGTTACAATACAGCACATATCCTCCTTCAGCTGCAAAGCGATCACCGCATCATTTGCACTGAGCAATGCATCTTTACGCAGGTAATAGAGCAGACTGATAATCAGCAAGACAACGATGATAGCCTTTACTTCCAAGGGTAACGCCAGCGGCCATAAAAAGCTGGCAGCAATCAGATGCGCCAGACTCAATATCGCCACAAGCCGGTAGGAAGATTGAAGATGAATAAACAAATCAGGCATATTTAAAATCGCTTTTCCAGCCTTGACACTCACAGAAAATAAAATCACCCGGTGCAAAGCGCAATCTCCCGCAGCGCACGCTTGCTTTCACCCGGATTGAGTATCGTATAATCAGTGCCCGTTTATTCATCCGTAGCTTTTGTATGAACCCAGCATGGCAAACCTTTTTACGTGATCGTCACGCCGTCATTGAAAATGATAGCGTGGTACATTTTGGCAACATCACAACCGAGCTTCAAGAGACACCAACAGCCACCGTCATGGCTGATCTATCCCATCACAGCCTAATTCGTTTTTCCGGTGAGGACGCAAAAACTTTTTTGCAAAACCAACTCAGTTGCGATATCCGGGAAATCAATCCAAATCAGGCGCAATATGGCAGCTACTGCACTCCTAAAGGCCGGATTCTGGCAACTTTCCTGCTCTGGCAGCACCATGACGATCTTCTCATGCAATTGCCCGCCGGCTTATCCGCTGCCATACAAAAGCGGTTAACCATGTTTGTGCTGCGCGCCAAAGTGCGGTTGACTGATGCCAGTAATGACTTGGTCCGAATCGGTGTCGCAGGTCCCGATACCGCCATGCTGATTAAAGATGTAACCGGTTTAGCATGCCATTTTGATCATCCGTTGCAAGTCGCGCATGATGGCGCACTGAGCGCTCTTTGTCTGTCTCCGCAACGTATCGAATTGATCACCTCAGTTGAAAATGCACCCGCACTCTGGCAGCGTCTTGATCAACAGGCCAAACCGGTTGGCGTGGATTGCTGGAATTGGTTAAATATCGAATCGGGAATTCCGGTTATATTGCCCGAGACCCAGGAAATGTTTCTGCCGCAGATGGTCAATTTGGACGCCATTGGCGGTGTCAGTTTCAAAAAAGGCTGCTATCCGGGGCAAGAAATTGTGGCACGCACGCAATACCTCGGGAAACTCAAACGGCGCATGTTTTTGGCGCATATCGGCTCGACACAAACCATTAAAGCGGGCGATGCGCTCTACAGCAACGACATGGAAGATCAATCCAGCGGCAACATTGTCAATGCGACACCGTCACCGCAAGGGGGTTTTGATGTTTTAGCCGTCATTCAACAAAGTAGTATTGACACCGGTGAGATACATTGGCAATCACTGCAAGGGTCAACGCTAGAAATTAAGCCGCTGCCCTATTCATTGCCGGCGTAAAAACACAGCGGCTCATCACCGCTTATTGAGTCACTTTATTGTTTCTCAACAGCTTGCGCTTGCGGCTTAGGTTGATTGGAAAAATTCAAATTATCGGGTGCATTGGTCCCTCCCGTCACAACAAACGTCATTGCTTCTTCAGTCGTCCAATCCGTCAGAACGACATCGTCCATCGGCACAATTTCGATATAACCGGAAGTTGGGTTGGGCGCGGTCGGTACATAAACCGCAGCAAGCTTTCTTCCGCTGTTTTTATCCGTTATGACTTTCGTGATAAACCCGACCGCTTTCATTTCTGACGATGGGAAGCTGATCAGCACAACACGTTGCCCGGTAACCGGCGGCTGACTGACCGTGTGCAAGAAACGTTTGGTGGCGCCATAAATTGTTTGCACCAGAGGCAGTCGAGCCAAAATATTTTCATAAATACCGATGACTTTCTTGCCAATGACAAAAGAAGCCAGCAAACCGATGCCATAAAGACTCACAATCGTTAGCAATGCAGCCACTGCATGCTGAAAATTGGAATCGAGAAGCCAGCTGGCCGTGGTATCCGAAAATGGCCGGACAGCACGCGCCATCCCCTTTAACAAAGGATCTCCGATCTGTGCCAATAAATTCAATAAAAAATCAAATACCAGCCACGTCACCCACAGCGGCGCCACGGTAAGAAAACCGATGAGAATATAGCGAGCTAGATGGGCAGAACGTGCTGCAGGCTGCTCCTGATTACTTTCTGTTGACATGCTTTAAAATTTTCTCCCGCCAAGTGTGTATGATCTAAGCTTTATTTTCTTCCGGTCAAAAGGTACAAACCACCGGAAACCGGCCGTCCATAAAACTGGTTATGATAATATTATTTTGCGTGAAACCAATGCAAATATTAGAAATATCATATACTGGCAAGCCTGCGGCGTTCTTGGTAAAATCGCGGGGCACGCTGCAATAATTTCTGACATAGATCGACTGGCATTGAACATGCGTTATCCGTAAAATCTGTTTTCATTTGTAGTAAAAAATTCTGGTCGGCACGCATTCCAAAAAACCAGAGTAACTGACTGAAAACAGCATCATCTCATGCAGAAAAATGAATTTTTAAACTAAAAAATCACCTTCACGCAATTCAGGGTGTACTCTCATAGGAATGAAAAGGGATCGTTATGTCACATAGCTCAACACAAATTAATAAGTATCTTAAGAGTTTACAAAAGCACTTAGCTGATGAGCATCCGGATAACCCGACACTGGCCAATGCAGTAAAAAGCTTCAGAAAAATGGATTATGTCGGCCACAGCATGGGGTTACTCAACAAAGACGAATCCTATGCGACCTGTGTGACCTGGTGGCCTATGATCGCCGTATTAGGTACCTTTTCCGCCGGAAAATCGACCTATATCAATTCCTATCTGGATATGAAGCTGCAACGCACCGGCAATCAGGCCGTCGATGACAAATTCACGGTCATTTGCTACAGCCGTCATAATGAAGCAAAGACACTGCCGGGCATTGCACTCGATGCCGACCCGCGTTTCCCGTTCTTCCAAATCAGCCGTAGTATTGATGAGATTTCCGAAGCCGGTCAAGAGCGCATTGATGCTTACTTGCAGTTGAAAACCTGCCCGTCCGAAAATATACGCGGAAAAATCCTGATCGATTCTCCCGGCTTTGACGCCGACAATCAGCGTGCATCGACATTGCGCTTAACACAACACATCATTAACTTATCCGATCTTGTGCTGGTATTTTTTGACGCGCGCCACCCCGAACCGAAGGCCATGCAGGATACATTGGCTTATTTGGTATCGGCCAGCGTTAACCGTGCCGATGCAAACAAATTCCTGTACATTCTGAATCAGATTGATGTCACCGCACAGGAAGACAATCCGGAAGAAGTTGTTTCGGCCTGGCAACGCTCGCTCGCTGAAGTAGGCTTAGTCACCGGACGGTTCTATCGCATCTATAATCCCGCCGCTGCCGTTCCGATCGCCAATCCGCACATCAAGGAACGCTTCGAGAAAAAACGCGAAGAAGATATGGCTGACATCAATGCAAGAATGCATCAGATCGAAGTCGAACGTTCGTACCGCATTGTCGGAAAACTAGAACAAACAGCCAAAGGTATTAAAAATCAGATTGTTAATAAACTATCTGACATGCTAAAAAAATGGAAAAGCAAAGTCATATTATTTGATGGCTTAGCTTATGGCACATTGGCGGTGCTGGCAGGAATAGCTTTGACGATGAATGAATCGTGGGGGATTGTCAAAACATTCCCGGAAGAGCTCATAC
The DNA here is from genome assembly GCF_033063335.1 of Nitrosomonas sp. Is24. Lineage (NCBI taxonomy): Bacteria > Pseudomonadati > Pseudomonadota > Betaproteobacteria > Nitrosomonadales > Nitrosomonadaceae > Nitrosomonas > Nitrosomonas sp. Is24. Next base: position 1,838,059 of record NZ_JAWJZG010000001.1, read on the forward strand.
AAGGAGATACCACAGCAATCGCCATCGCTTCGTTTTTAGCGCTCAGTATTATTTTCATCCATTTTTCCATCCGCCGCGCAGTTGCCAATAAGCTACTGAAGAATCTGGCAAATGAAATCGGTAACGATCATGAGGTCTACAAACAGTACGTACAGGCATTTAATAAGAGTACCGCCACGTACCGTCCAATGCTCCTCAGCGGACCGGCTGGCTGGAATGATGTTGCACAACAAACCATTGATGAAATCATTAACGAAGCTAACGATTATATTCAAGCATTGAACGATCAATTCACGAATCCATCGGGAAATGAGGGTGAAAATTCGCAAGTTTAAGATTTTACAATGCGAAATCGTTTTCCCGCACTGCTATATGCGCACTTTGCGGCACAAACGATCTTAATCAACCACTAGGGGTAACAAATAGAATTGATAGAAGAATCCAATTCACAATATCAATTCTTTTGTTCTCCATAGATTACTGAGTTTCTTTTTCATCAACTTCAACTCGTGCCCATTCCGGTTTGCCCAGAATTACACTTCCCCATCACTCAGCTTCTGAGCTGTAACGAGCTTTAAGGTCTCTGTTGCCGGTTCGATTTAGGGCCTGTTAACACAATCTGATTGCTTCGACGATGAGAGCGAAGTGGATAAAGGAGATGAAGACGACATCGAGCTTATCGAACCTGGAGAAGATGCGGCGAAATCCCTTGAGCCTTCTGAACAATCGTTCGATCTCGTTGCGTTTTTTGTACATGGCACGGTTGTATTCCCAGGGTGACAAGCGATTTGCTTTGGGCGGAACAACCGGGATGTAACCCAAATCTAGTGCCAGTTGCCGGGTTTGGTCGCCCTCATAAGCACGATCCATCAGCAGGTAGGTGGGCGTATTGACGGGACCGAGGGAAAGCAAAAGCTGCCTGCCCTCTGGCGCATCGTGGGCGTGACCGGGCGAGAGGGCAAAGCTTATGGTTGTTCTGGAATCTGCGGCAACCAGATGAATTTTGGTGGTCCATCCACCTCGAGATTTTCCGATGGATTGGGGGCCGTTTTTTTTAACGCACCCGTACCGTCGGGATGGACTTTGATGCTGGTGCTGTCCAGCGAAACAGTTTCAATACGGATACGGATGATTTGCTGATGCTGAAGTTGCCCAAATACATGGCTCAGTACACCACTCTTTGCCCAGCGATTCATGCGGGTATAGATGGTATGCCAGTTGCCGAATCGCTTGGGCAATCCTCGCCACTTGCAGCCATGCTCGGCAACGTAAAGAATGGCATTGAGAACTTGCAGATTGGAATGGCTGACGTTGCCACGCTGACGCGGCAGGCAGTGCTCGATCTGTTGATATTGAGTTTCGGTGATTTCCATCACCAAATTATATCAAATAGCGTTAACAGGCCCTAGTTTCATAACTTGTTCTGGTTTGGACAAGAACGATATAAAAGAGTAAAATTCCGGCTCTTTATACCCAAGGGTAGTTTAATAACCGGAGAATTTTATGTCAGTCACAATCGACCAAAAAGCACAGGTAGTGCGCGACTATCAAAGAGCCGAAGGGGATACTGGCTCTCCTGAAGTCCAAGTTGCACTCTTAACAACCAGAATCAATGACTTAATCGGTCATTTCAAAACGCATGTCAAGGATCATCATTCCCGCCGCGGTCTATTACGCATGGTTGGACGCCGCCGCAAACTGCTTGATTATCTAAAAAACCGCAATGCCGATTCTTACCAAACGCTGATTGAACGCCTTGGTTTACGTAAATAGATGTTCTCCTCAAGCTTGGCTGGTGCCAATCGAGCAGACCATTTTTCAGTCGTGCAATCGATATTCTTGTCTGCAGGCAAATCAAAATTCGGAAAGATTCATCAAATAGGAAAAAGGGATTGTTAATTGAAACCTATTAAGAAGAGTATTACCTATGGACGCCATCAACTCACACTGGAAACAGGTGAGATAGCAAGACAGTCACATGGCGCTGTAATGGTTACAATGGACGATACAGTAGTACTTGTCACCGTAGTTGGCGCAAAAAATATAAAACCAGGACAGGATTTCTTTCCGCTGACAGTGGATTACCAGGAAAGATCTTATGCGGCAGGCAGAATACCCGGCAGTTTCTTTAAACGAGAGGGTCGTCCATCAGAAAAGGAAATATTAACTTCCCGATTGATCGACCGTCCTATTCGGCCGCTCTTCCCCGAAGGTTTCTATAACGAAGTGCAGATAGTAGCCACGGTAATGTCGGCCGACAATGAAGTGGATCCGGATATACCTTCGATTATTGGCACCTCCGCTGCATTAATCCTTTCCGGCATTCCGTTCGATGGCCCGCTTGGCGCAGCCCGGGTCGGTTATATCAACAATGAATATGTTCTAAATCCAACCACTTCCGAGCTGGAAGATACGCAATTGAATCTAGTTGTTGCAGGTACACAAAACGCTGTTTTGATGGTTGAATCAGAGGCACTGGAACTCTCTGAAGAAGTGATGCTAGGAGCCGTGACGTTTGGTCATGAGCAAATGCAAGTCGTTATCAATGCGATCAACGAGCTTGCCGATGAAGCAGGTGTTACCGCTTGGGATTGGACACCACCGGCAAAAGATGTCGCTTTTGAAGAAAAGATTAACGGCTTGGCGGAAGCTGATTTGCGGCAAGCATACAAAATCAAGCAAAAACAAGCGCGCAGCGAAGCGATTGAAGCCATCAGTCAACGCATCTCCGCCGAACTCGGTGTTGATACCGAGGGTGGCCCCGGTCTCCAGCCATTCAAGGAAGCTTTTTTTGCGCTGGAATCGAAAATTGTGCGCAACCAAATTCTGGATGGTGAACCTCGGATCGATGGCCGCGGCACGCGGACTGTACGCCCTATTACAATTCGCAACGGCGTACTGCCGCGCACGCATGGCTCAGCACTATTTACCCGTGGAGAAACGCAGGCACTGGCAATTGCAACTTTGGGCACCGCGCGCGATGAGCAAAAAATCGATTCGCTGCAAGGCGATTATAACGACCGGTTCATGCTGCATTACAATATGCCGCCCTATGCAACCGGAGAAATTGGCCGTGTCGGCACTCCAAAACGCCGTGAAATCGGCCACGGACGGCTTGCCAAACGCGCCCTAGCCGCGGTACTACCAACTCCCGAAGAATTCGGTTATTCACTCCGTGTGGTATCCGAAATTACCGAATCCAATGGTTCCAGTTCAATGGCATCGGTCTGTGGCGGTTGCCTTGCACTGATGGATGCAGGTGTTCCATTGAAAGCTCATGTCGCGGGTATCGCCATGGGCTTGATTAAGGATGGCAACCGTTTCGCTGTACTGACGGACATTCTTGGTGATGAAGATCACCTCGGTGATATGGATTTCAAGGTAGCAGGCACCGAGAAAGGTATCACCGCCTTGCAAATGGATATCAAAATTCAAGGTATCACCAAAGAAATCATGCATGCAGCGTTGATACAAGCGCATGAAGGGCGGATGCATATCCTGCAAATCATGAAACAAGCGCTGCCATCGACCCGGGAAGATATTTCAGTGCATGCACCGCGCATCATCAAACTGAAAATCAATCCAGAAAAGATTCGCGATGTTATCGGTAAAGGCGGCGCTGTAATACGCACGCTCACGGAAGAAACCGGCACCACCATTGATATCACCGATGACGGTCAAGTTACGATCGCTTGTGTTAATGCGGAAGGCGGTGAGCTCGCCAAAAAACGCATTGAAGACATTACCGCGGAAGTCGAAGTTGGTAAAATTTATGACGGCGTAGTCCTGAAATTACTGGATTTTGGTGCCATCGTCAGCGTTCTTCCCGGAAAAGACGGCTTGTTGCATATTTCGCAAATCGCCAATGAGCGTGTCAACAACGTTTCCGATCATTTGAACGAGGGCCAGCAGGTTCGTGTCAAGGTGCTTGAAGCGGATGACAAGGGTAGATTGCGCCTCAGCATGAAAGCGCTAGCTGCTGATGAAGGCAATACCGATCCTGCTACAGAAGAATCTTAAACCGTCTCAGATTTACGCACTAGCTTAAACAAAAGCCCTGCTTCACAAGCAGGGCTTTTCATTTTAACCGGCTACAAACCCGTTCAGCTCATTGCGTTCAAAACTATTTAGCTATTTGTCTCTCACGCATTTCATCCAGTGTCTTGCAATCGATGCAAAGTGTCGCCGTTGGCCGCGCTTCTAATCGTTTTAATCCGATTTCCACACCGCAGCTTTCGCAATAACCATAATCACCGGAATCGATCTTGCCGATAATCTCATCAATCTTCTTGATCAGTTTGCGCTCCCGGTCACGGTTACGTAATTCAAGCGTCATATCGGATTCCTGACTGGCTCGGTCATTAGGGTCGGCGAAAACCGTCGCTTCATCCTGCATGGTATGAACGGCACGGTCAATATCCTGACCCAATTCCACTTTCATATCGTCCAGTATCTTACGAAAATGCGTCAGCTGATCAGGCCCCATATATTCTTCACCTGCTTTGGGTTCATAGGGAGTCACTTGTTTACTTTGCAGCTCTTTTGGCATCTGTCAGGCTCCTCTTTAATTCCGCTAGCGTACAAAAATCGCATAGTATTATCAGAAAACAGGTTCGATAACAAGTTATTTATCCATAGATGATGTTTGTCATCAGTCGAATTCTACAATAACACACCACTGTAAATTTGATTTGCGACATGACGCATGCAAAATGTAAACATTTCTGGTTTTTAATCGTGCCCAAACAAAATTAGCAAAACTCTCAACTTGAAGCACGAAGAAATTGACGTTTCACCGCTAAGAAGGTATAGTGTCGCCTTTTCCGGGGTGTAGCGTAGCCTGGTAGCGCGCCTGGTTTGGGACCAGGATGTCGGGAGTTCAAATCTCTCCACCCCGACCAATTTCAGCCCTAATATTTAGAGCAGCCCGATTTAGTGCCCGTAGCTCAATCGGATAGAGCACCAGCCTTCTAAGCTGGGGGTTACAGGTTCGATTCCTGTCGGGCACGCCACAAATATTATACCTTCCTCATGGATGGACTGAATTGTTCAACTCGGTTTGTGTGTGCAAGACCGTATCACTTTTCTTCATATGGTGGCTGTAGCTCAGTTGGTAGAGTCCCGGATTGTGATTCCGGTTGTCGTGGGTTCGAGTCCCATCAGCCACCCCACCTGATAATCCATATCCCCCCCTCCATTCTGTTTCTTTATTGTCATTTATGCTCGCAATCCGAAGCGTGACTTTGTTTGCCTAAAAATATATATTAGCGGCAGAATACTTTATTTACCCGCTAACCCGCACTATTCAGGAACATTACCGATGAGCCACAATTTATTCAACAGCCTGCATGAGCTATCCATAGCCCCCGGAAACACTGCGAAATACTATTCACTCCCGGCGCTGGAGAAAAGTGGCATTGGAAAAATTTCCCGGCTGCCGGTATCGATCCGTATCGTATTGGAATCGGTATTGCGGAATTTTGACAATAAAAAGATCACGGAAGCGCATATCCGGCAACTGGCCAGCTGGAAACCCGAAGCTGCCAGAGTGGATGAAATACCGTTTGTCGTTTCCCGCATTGTGCTGCAAGACTTTACCGGCGTACCGCTGCTGGTCGATCTCGCTGCCATGCGCAGCACGGCGGTAAAGCTGGGAAAAAATCCGAAGCTCATCGAACCGTTGGTTCCCGTCGATCTGGTCGTTGATCATTCGATCCAGGTTGATCACTACGGCACGAAAGATGCGATCGATCGCAATATGGAAATAGAATTTTTCCGTAATAACGAACGTTACCAGTTCATCAAGTGGGGCATGCAAGCGTTTGACACATTCAAGGTGATCCCCCCCGGGATTGGCATTGTGCATCAGGTCAACCTCGAATATCTCGCGCGCGGTGTGCACCGGAAAGACGGACTTATTTTTCCTGATACGCTGGTCGGTACCGATTCGCATACCACCATGATCAACGGTATCGGTGTCGTCGGCTGGGGTGTCGGCGGGATCGAAGCGGAAGCCGGTATGCTGGGTCAACCGGTTTATTTCCTCACCCCCGATGTAGTGGGTGTCAATTTAACAGGCCAGTTGCGCGAAGGTGTTACCGCAACCGATCTGGTACTGACGATCACGGAAATGCTGCGTAAGGCCAATGTGGTCGGTAAATTCGTCGAGTTCTTCGGTGAAGGAACCGCTTCATTGACGCTGCCCGATCGCGCCACGATCGCCAACATGGCGCCGGAGTATGGCGCAACCATGGGATTCTTTCCGGTCGACGACGCGACTATTGATTATTTCAGAGGCACGGGACGTAGCCAGGAAGAAATCGCCGCATTCCAGGCTTATTTCCAGGCACAGCAAATGTATGGCATCCCCAAAAAAGGAGACATCGACTATACCAGCGAGCTGACGCTCGATCTGAGTTCGGTATCACCTGCACTAGCGGGTCCCAAACGCCCTCAGGATCGCATTGAACTGACGGCCATAAAATCCCGTTTCACCGAGCTCTTTAACAAACCCATCAGAGAAAGCGGTTACGGCAAACAAAACGACAATATCAATCAGCGTTACTCAGTGCGCAATGCTCATAGCCAGGATCTCGAAGTTTGCACACATATCGACTCCGGCAATGTCGATGAAAACAGATTGTCGGCACCCAGTGCCGGCAACACACCGGCGCCGCAAAGCGCTGCATCCACCGAGCGGCGGATGGTTTCCCGCAATATCACCGAAATGACCAGTAACCGCCCCGCGCCCAATGCAGCCGACTTATGTCAGGTCGAATTGAATGGCTCAAGCGTTGATCTGGGTCACGGCGATGTATTGATTGCCGCCATCACATCCTGTACCAACACATCCAACCCGAGCGTGCTGCTGGCTGCGGGTTTACTGGCCAAAAAGGCGGTCGAGAAAGGATTGTCGGTCAAGCATCACATCAAAACATCGCTGGCGCCCGGCTCGCGCGTAGTCACCGATTATTTAAACATCACCGGACTGTCGCCTTATCTCGAACAGTTGGGCTTCAATCTGGTCGGTTACGGCTGCACCACGTGCATCGGCAACGCGGGACCATTGGCCGAACCGATAGAAGAAGCCATCGTCAAGAATGATCTGGTCTGCGCTGCGGTATTATCCGGTAACCGCAATTTTGAAGCGCGCATTCATCCAAACATTCGCGCTAACTTTCTGGCGTCACCACCATTGGTCGTGGCCTACGCAATCGCCGGTACTATACTGAAAGACCTCACGGCTGAACCATTGGGCATCGGCAAAAACAATCAACCAGTCTGGCTAAAGGATATCTGGCCTAGCAGCGCGGAAATTCATGCATTATTGAAATATGCCGCCAACGCGGATACTTTCCGGAAACTCTATGGCAATCTCACCAAAGATCACACGTTGTGGAATAGCGTCACTTCCGTTACCGGACAAACCTACAATTGGCCGGAGTCGACTTATATCGCCGAACCGCCCTTTTTCCAGAATTTCTCGCTGCAGCCTGCAACATCCAGCGGCGCGGGTAACATTAAAAATGCCTACGCGCTGGGGATATTTGGCGATTCCGTGACAACGGATCACATCAGTCCGGCGGGATCGATCAAGGACACTTCACCCGCAGGACGTTATCTGCTCGATCATCATGTCGGCAAAGCCGATTTTAATAGCTATGGCGCCCGGCGCGGCCACCATGAAGTGATGATGCGCGGTACCTTTGCCAATGTGCGCATCAAAAATCTGATGATTCCCGGCAGCGAAGGCGGCATTACCCTTTATCAGGGCGCCGCAGGCGCTGCGCCGGAGCAAATGAGCATTTACGATGCTGCGATGAAGTATCAGGCACAGGGTATTCCGACCGTTGTTTTCGGTGGTAAGGAATACGGTACTGGCTCAAGCCGCGACTGGGCCGCTAAGGGCACGCAGCTGTTGGGTGTTAAAGCGGTGATCGCCAGCAGCTTTGAACGCATCCACCGCAGCAATCTGATTGGTATGGGCGTTCTGCCATTGCAATTCAAAAACAATGACAATGCCGATACGTTGGGCATCAAAGGCGACGAGCAATTCGATATCTTGGGACTGGATAATATCCAGCCGCAACAGGATGTCACGCTGAGTATCCGGCGAAGAGACGGCAGCAACCAGACCGTGCAACTGTTATGCCGTATTGATACCACCATCGAGGTGGATTACTTCAAACACGGCGGAATCTTGCCTTATGTTCTGCGGGAATTGATGGCATAGGCAATTATTTATTGCACTGGAGCAAATAATAATATTTTCAGATTGTTATAACTATACAACTATCTCTGTTTATATAACGCTGGATGTCATATAGTACGTCTACGATAAAAAAAGCGGAGGCAGTCCGATGATGTACGATCTGGTTGATAAAGTTTTTAAAGCGCTTTTGTCTTTAAATGAGGAAGATGAAAGAAAGTTTGCCGATGTGAGAAAAGACATCAATCACATCAATCATATCCTGCACGATATGGTTATTATCGATACCAAAAGCTCTGCACTGCTAACGCACGTTTCCGTCATGCTAGCGGTTGTCATCGGTATGCTGTTCACGTTGATCGGCCCCAAGGAAAGCGGCAGTATTTTGGCTTATATGCTGAAAATTGAAATGGTGTCTTACGCCATCGTTGCCATGGTGCTGCTTCGATGCCTCGATATCATGGGGCCGCCATTCCGGAAACTCAGAAACGAAATGCACGAAATCGATGCTCAATACCATCAAGAAATAGTCACCAGAAGAGCAATCTATCAGTTGATGTCTCGAGTCGTTTTCATTTTGACGGTGGTACTGATCTTAATTACATTCTTAAAGATTTTTGGCTTTCAATGAAGCATAAAGCCAAATGGCACCACCGCTCTCAGCACATTCTTACTACGACGGGTGGAATAACACATTCCCGTCTGATCAAAGATAATGCGAATTTACTCGTTCTTTGCCTGTAGCGTAAATACATCCACCAAACGGAATTTAGGCGCTTGTGTCTTGAGATCAGTCACAGGGGTATCAATACCGATGACATAACCGGTCAATGTATTTTCGGTCAACTTAAAGCGAATAATGTGGCGATAGCGTTCAGACCTCGCCCCTCCCCCAGCCTCGCCGTTATGGCAATTGAACGCCAGCGATACCGCGAAATACCAGCCTAGCCAAATACAGCTAAAAATCCCGCCCGAAAACAAAGCCATCAGCAAGCGCCAACCATCAACAGGAACAGGCTCGCCCCGCGTCGCTGCAAAAAATACGGCCATTCCGATGATAATCCATGCCATCAACATACCGTTACCGATTTTTTTCTGAATTTCCGGTGAAAAATTTTTGGTTAAATGCTCACTAGAAAACAAGAAACCGGCAGCCACAGTAATCGCGATTGTCACTGTGCAAATTACTAACCACTCAGTCAAACTGGCATACAGCGCCAAACAAACCGGTATTGAAATTTGCAATAGCGCATGCCAGAAACCTATCGCCAGGAACTTACCCCAATTGGCTCTGGCTATACCGAGCTTGTCGGTATCAAAAAACGGGAATGCGGTAAAACCGGCTATGACTAAGGACCAAAGAATGATCGCCAGCAAATCAAAACTCATCACGGATGCCTTGTAAACACCGTAATGCAAAAAAACAAATGCGATACAAACAATCCCCATCACATTCAATACCCATAAAGGAAAAGAATCCCACCCAGTTTGATGCCGGATTTTAGACCGGTCCGATAAAACATCGCTGTAGCTCCGGTTCAAATCAAATAGCAGCAGCGCTGCAAATACAAACAAACCGATCAACCATGAAGCTTGGAAAGAAGCGGGAGATGATTCTCTTGGCCAAAGCACCAGAAATAGTAACGGAATTATCCATAAAGAAACGGGTATGAGGAATGCCGTACGGAACCGTTCCCATTCATCCTGCAAGTCACTGTATTTGACTTTTGATAACTCCGGTATGCTCATCCTCTTCCATGCAAGCAAGAACACGATGAATAGAAAGATATAAACCAAATCGAACCCATACGATAATTCGAAATAGTGATGTGTATCAGCAATAAGAAGCCCTTGCTGGATACGTTCCAGGAAATACTGATCTGCATCGAGTGCAGGTAAATTATCCAAGAAATACCTGAATAAGGACGAAGTGCTTTGCGGAATAGTCACTGCAAAATAAGTCACCAAAGCCACGATGGCGCCGATTAACCCAACACTACCACGCCAAAGAATGTTCCATGGATTCAGAATTCTCCGCGTGATTTCGCAATGGGAATCGGATTCTTCCGGATAAACCCGCTGTTTTTTTATTTCTCCGGCATCGGTATGGCTCGGGTGCAAAAAAGCGCCACCGCCGCCAGCGACCACGGAAGCGTAATTACCAGGTTCGCCATTTTCATTTTTGTCACCCCAGTAACGCGCGTAATGATGCGTATCACCCGAAATATCCAAGCGGCATTTGTCGCTGCTCAGTTTGCCGTCATGCAGAAAACCGGGCTCCAGCCCCAAATGCTCAAACGACTTCGTCATCGGCGCATCTTCAGCGGCACGCTTTCCAAAGGCGGTACTGGGTTCAGGTGTGGCAACAATTAATTTACCCGGTATTGCAGCTTGCAAAGCTTCTTGTACTTCTGCTTTTTTGTCTGTATCAAATAATGCACCACTGGCTACCAGATCTTTGCAAAAGGTCGATACAAAAAAAGCTTGCTGCCGCTTATCCATTTTGCCTTTTTGTGCATCGAATCCCCATAATTTCCAGTCAAAAGGCAATTCCAGCGCGACATAACTGCTTTTTTGCATTCGCGTGAATCCGTACAGACCCAGCTGAGGATCTTGCAGATCTTCTTGCTCGTGCACATGCGCCTGAAGACTTTTGCTGATCGGTTCACAGAATTGCCGGTTAAAACCATCCAATGCATCGTAATAATCATGATTGGCCGGTATACCAAAAATCGGACGTTGCTCGACCTTTTTCCCTGTAGCGGCACAGATGTCCACATAGGCCCAATTAAAAGGCGTCTGGAACCGCTCTTTGAGCGAAGCGACATCTGCTACGTGGTAAGCCGTATCGCCGCCGACAAATAAAAACTCGCCGCGCGGTAATTGAAGATCATAGCCTTCGGTTGGAGATAACGAAATCTGCTCCTGACCCGGCACTTCACTTTTAAGCCAGAGATCGCTCATGCACAAATACGCGACGTTATAGACCGCGCTCATACCGTCGCCGGTATCCGCAATGTAATCAAACCAGTAGGGTTCTTGCTTATTGCCAGTGCAGCGCTTCATTGAAATGGTTTCAGCAAACATCCAATCCCTGGGATCTTGCTTCTCACCATTCACTGTAGAGGAAATAATGCTTTTGAGACTGGTCAGAAGATCCCTGCCCCCGAGCCAGCTAACCGGCTTCTTGAATTCCCGTTTCATTCCCATCCTATTGTCAGTTGAGCATTAAATACTATGAGTGCTGGTCATCATAGCGCACGACATCGCATTAAGAGAAATTTAACTTTATTTAACTGACCGGAAATTCGGAACTGTTTGCAGCCTCCTCGTTTTTTCGACCCCATCAAATAGAAGTTGCGGGTATTTGGCCATGGTGAACTGTACTGGTGCAACGCGACCGGGCAACTCATGGAAGCCATAAACGGCACATCACGCAGTTCGTGGATAACCCTCCAGCAGTCGCTTTTGCCCCATGCTGCTGCATGGGTACAAAGCTGGAATAAACAAGCCAAAGTCATGACAAGGATTCTTCGTTATGTAATCCATAGAGTTAAGCATTTGTTTGTTTACTTAATACTAAACATAATAATAAAATTAATATTGTTAGCATTAAATGAAATAAGTTACGACTCTTGTTTTCGGATAAGTCTATTCCGGAATTAGAAAAAACCCCGCAAGCAATTGGAAAATAATGACAAAATTCCAGAAAAATATTTGAATAACAATGCAGAACAACCAATGATAGATTTATCCAACAACAGCCTGGAGAAGATGGAATTCATGAAAGAAATCGCCAGCGATGGATGAAGAAGAGTTTCACGCAAAGATTGGTGTATTTAAGGCAGTGGCGGCAGTCCAAACAAACAAAGAATCAAACCACGATGACTAAAATTTCAATGCTCTCAGACTAAGGCCTGTTAACACAATCTGATTGCTTCGACGATGAGAGCGAAGTGGATAAAGGAGATGAAGACGACATCGAGCTTATCGAACCTGGAGAAGATGCGGCGAAATCCCTTGAGCCTTCTGAACAATCGTTCGATCTCGTTGCGTTTTTTGTACATGGCACGGTTGTATTCCCAGGGTGACAAGCGATTTGCTTTGGGCGGAACAACCGGGATGTAACCCAAATCTAGTGCCAGTTGCCGGGTTTGGTCGCCCTCATAAGCACGATCCATCAGCAGGTAGGTGGGCGTATTGACGGGACCGAGGGAAAGCAAAAGCTGCCTGCCCTCTGGCGCATCGTGGGCGTGACCGGGCGAGAGGGCAAAGCTTATGGTTGTTCTGGAATCTGCGGCAACCAGATGAATTTTGGTGGTCCATCCACCTCGAGATTTTCCGATGGATTGGGGGCCGTTTTTTTTAACGCACCCGTACCGTCGGGATGGACTTTGATGCTGGTGCTGTCCAGCGAAACAGTTTCAATACGGATACGGATGATTTGCTGATGCTGAAGTTGCCCAAATACATGGCTCAGTACACCACTCTTTGCCCAGCGATTCATGCGGGTATAGATGGTATGCCAGTTGCCGAATCGCTTGGGCAGTCCTCGCCACTTGCAGCTATGCTCGGCAACGTAAAGAATGGCATTGAGAACTTGCAGATTGGAATGGCTGACGTTGCCACGCTGACGCGGCAGGCAGTGCTCGATCTGTTGATATTGAGTTTCGGTGATTTCCATCACCAAATTATATCAAATAGCGTTAACAGGCCCTAATAAAAATAGCAGCAGCATCCCTACTCATTGCATCGACATCAGCCAATGCCGAATGGTCAATTACCAGTCTGGGTACATTAGGTGCACCATCAAGCGTTGCCAAAGACATCAACAATTTAGGACAGGTGGTGGGATATCTTAATGAAGGCGCAAAGGCCTTCGTTACAGAAGCAAACGGTGCGAATATGATTGAGCTTCTTGGCGGCCCACACACAGCCTTTGGTATCAACGATTCTGGACAAGTAACGGGACATAACAGATCTGACCATGCTTTTATCACGGACACCAATGGCACAGGCATTACAGACCTAGGTACTTTGGGTGGCACAAGCTCGAGTTACTCCACAGGATATAGCGTAGGATCGGCCATCAATAATTCTGGACAAGTAGCGGGATATTCTTATGTTGATTCCAACTATTCAACTCACGCATTCATTACGGGTTCTAACGGAGTAGGGATGACTGACTTAGGTACGTTGGGAGGAAGAGAAAGTTACGCCACAGACATTAACGATTCCGGACAGGTAGTTGGATATTCAAACCCTCTCCGTAGCGGTATTCTCCATGCATTCATCACGGGGCCGAACGGTATAGGCATGACTGATTTGGGTACTTTGGGCGGATATTACAGCTATGCAACTGGAATTAACAACTCTGGGCAAGTGACGGGATTCTCGGAAGATACCAGTAATAATTATATCGCCTTCATTACTGATACAAATGGTACAAACATGACTAGCATTGGAACTTTAGGCGGAGCAAGAAGTTGGGCCAATGATATTAATGATTCCGGACAGATAGTTGGCTGGTCTGACACTGCTACTGAACGTGCCCATCCTTTTTTATATAGCGATGGTGTAATGATCAACCTTATGCAACTTGCTCCAGTAATCGAAGCCGGATGGGATTGGATTCAGCCCGAAGCCATCAACAACCTTGGACAAATTGTTGGGCATGGATCACTGAACGGCAGTGATCGGCAGGCATTTTTGCTTTCACCTTTTGATATTCCTGAGTTTCCTATAATCGGGCCTCCCCCTCTTCTCCCTATTCCATCTGTGCCTGAACCGTCAACTTATACGCTGCTGCTGGCGGGGCTGGGATTGCTATTTTTCAGAACCAAAACAGAGTTGAACACATAAAAGGAATACTGAATGCTGACAACTACACTAATGTGTTTCGTTATTTCCGTCACCAATGGGGATACATTGGTTGCAAGTTGCGATCATCATCAAATAGTTGTTCGACTGGCTGAAATTGATGCACCCGAAAAACGCCAAAGATTCAGTCTTGATTCAAAGTTATCTTTATCGGAAATTTGTTTGAATAAAAATGCTGAAGTAGCGCCCAAAAGCAAAGATAGTCATGGCCGCACTGTTGCCTATGTTACATGTGAAGGAATAGATGCCAACACCGAGCAAATCAAACGCGGCATGGCTTGGGTTTTTGATAAATATGTAACTAATAAGGGATTGTATGACATACAAAATAAAGCAAAGTCATCACAATCCGGATTATGGAAATTAGATTCCCCTACCCCGCCTTGGCAGTGGAGAAAAAACACGCCAGCACCCAAACTATGAGGTGAAATATGAAAGACAAGGAGCAGTCAATGCCATTTTCACCCGTAAGCTGCTAAAAACTTTCGCTTGAAGCATCGCTCGATAACCACTCACCCACCAGATACTAGCGGTGTTGGTCGATTAGTGAGTGCTCCGACAGACGCAAGAAATCTGACTGAAAGTAATGGAAAAAGACCCAATAGAGCGCATCCTCATCTTCGCCAAAACTAACATGATCAAGTAAAACCGGACAACCCAGTTAAGCAACTTTCTTTACATTTTCAATTTCTACCTCATATTGATTAGGGCTTTTGTATCCCAAATATGAGTGCAGTCGATGATTGTTATAGAACATGGAAATATAGTGCAGCACATCTTGCTGAGCTGAGAAACGGGTTTGATAATGGCGCCAGATTTCCTGACGATCCAATAATGTTAAGCGAGTGCGTTTGTGTATATTCATCGACAGTATTCTCCTAAATACTGTAAACAGCGCTAGGAATTCTTACAGATAAGGAGATATGCTGCAAAGGCGCTCAACCAGTATAACTTAGCAAAAATTATTACCCATCATGCCTATTCACGCAGAGTGTAATTCACGTGGTTTATCAATATTTCCCACTCATCTGGATAAAAGCAGCGAAACCCATCTCAATCCATTGGGACCGAAAGAAAATCTATCCGCCTATTTTTACATCTTTTATTCTGATCGCTTCCAAGGCATCAAACTTTTTTGGATCCATCATTTCTTCCAGTAATTTCTTAATATCTGCAATACTGGTTTTATGCAGACTTATCTCAAGCTCAACCGTCACTTCGACTTTCATAAATCACCCCCATTTATTTGCATTTGATCAATAGATTACGAGTGACTATTGCGCCGGAAGTTGTCGAATATCCAACCGATGACGATTGTGTATTTGCGCCCAGTTCTCGGATTGCCTGAGAGAAAGGAACCGCTTCGCCTTGCTGATTCAACAAGTGATACCCGCGCGTGCCACAGACCTCGCCCGCTTTCTCAAGGCAGTTGCTATAGTTCATTCCGGAGCCACCACAGTTGATGTTATGCCCTTTGGTACCATCGGCCAGAAACACCTCTTTGGAGGTAACACAACCTTGCAGCAGTGCAACAACGACAATAAGCATAGAAAGTGTTTGAAACATGTTGATTCCTTCTCATCATTAGATCACAAAGCCACTGCATGAAAACAAGCAGCTTCCCGGTTTGATTTTATACCACATCGCAAGGCGCTGTTAGGTTTGAATGCAATGCAGAATCGGACGGCCTCTCTGCTCTGTCTTGGCGTTGCTTTTTATTGCGCGGTATCGCCACAGACAGAAATAACAAAAAACCCGCGTTTAAGCGGGTTTCGTGGATGTTTTTACAAATCATTGCCGGGCAATGCAAAACATAAAATCATTCCCACTCAATGGTAGCCGGTGGTTTGCCGGAAATGTCGTAGACGACACGGTTGATGCCGCGGATTTCGTTAATAATCCGGTTGGAAACCTTGCTGAGTAAGGAATACGGTAGTTCCGCCCAGTTGGCGGTCATAAAATCCTGGGTTTGCACGGCTCTGAGCGCAATGACGTATTCGTAGGTGCGTCCGTCCCCCATCACGCCGACGGATTTGACCGGCAGAAACACCGCGAACGCTTGCGAGGTTTTTTCGTACCAACCGGAATGCTGCAATTCTTCGATAAAAATGTGATCGGCCTGTCGTAATAATTCGGCGTATTCGTATTTCACTTCGCCCAGAATGCGCACGCCCAAGCCGGGACCGGGAAACGGGTGGCGGAAAACCATATCGCGCGGCAAACCGAGCACTAAACCCAATTCGCGCACTTCGTCTTTAAACAGTTCACGCAACGGTTCGAGCAATTTCAGGTGCATCGTCTCCGGCAACCCGCCGACGTTATGATGCGACTTGATGGTATGCGCTTTTTTGGTTTTCCCGCCTGCGGATTCGATCACATCGGGATAAATCGTGCCTTGCGCCAGCCATTTGGCATCGGTGATTTTGACCGATTCGCGCTGAAATACCTCGACAAATTCCCGGCCGATAATTTTGCGCTTGGCTTCCGGATCGGTAATGCCGGTCAGGTTGCGATAGAAATCACGGCTGGCATCGACATGAATCACTTTAACCGCCAAATTCTTAGCGAACGTTTCCATGACTTGCCTGGCTTCATTGGCGCGCAGCAGGCCATTATCAACGAAAACACAGGTCAACTGATCGCCGATGGCGCGATGGATCAATGCCGCCGCCACTGAGGAATCCACACCGCCGGATAAACCCAGAATAACCTGATCGTTACCCACCGTTGCGCGAATTTTACCGATCGCTTCCTCGACATAATCCGGCATATTCCAATCGCGCCCGATGCCACAAATATCGTGCACAAACCGCTCGATGATCGCTTTGCCTTGCAGCGTATGCGTCACTTCGGGATGGAACTGGATGCCGTAAAAGCGCCGCCGGTCATCCGCCATCGCCGCAATCGGTGTGGCTGCGTTACACGCCATCACCTCAAATCCGGCCGGTAATGCGATCACCGCGTCGCCATGACTCATCCAGACATCCAGCACGTTGCTTCCGTCCGCGCTGGTGCGATCTCGTATGTCCTGAAACAGCGCACCCTGTTGCGCCGTCTGTATCTCGGCATAACCAAACTCGCGCACGGCAGCATTTTCTACCGCACCACCCAATTGCGCCGCCATCGTTTGCATGCCATAGCAAATACCCAACACCGGCACGCCCAGCTCAAAGACAATGTGCGGCGCGCGCGGTGTTTCGTCTTCAGTGACTGAAGCGGGACCGCCGGAAAGGATAATTCCGCTGGGTGCAAAGGCTTTGATAAATTCGGGGCTGGCATCGTACGGATGCAATTCGCAATAGACGTTCGTTTCACGCACACGCCGCGCAATCAGTTGCGTGTACTGCGAACCAAAGTCCAGGATGAGGATTTTCTGATGCATTGAAGAGAATTCTTATTTGACGTGGTAGTTAGGCGCTTCTTTGGTGATCTGCACATCGTGCACATGCGATTCACGGATACCGGCTGAGGTGATTTCGACAAACTCGGCTTTTTCGTGCATCGCGGCGATGGTTTCACAACCCAGATAGCCCATGCTCGAACGCACGCCCCCCATCAACTGATGGATTACGGCAGAAATGCTGCCCTTGAATGGCACCCGGCCTTCCACACCTTCGGGAACCAGTTTGTCGTTGTTTTTCTGTTCTTTATCCTGGAAATAGCGATCGCTTGATCCCTGCTGCATGGCGGAAAGCGAGCCCATGCCGCGGTAGCTTTTGTACGAACGCCCTTGAAACAACTCAATCTCACCCGGCGCTTCGGTCGTGCCAGCGAACAATCCGCCGAGCATCACGGTATTCGCTCCCGCCGCCAGTGCTTTGGCGATATCGCCGGAATAGCGGATACCGCCATCGGCAATCATCGGCACACCGCTCCCTTTTAACGCTTCGGAAACGTTATGAATCGCGGTGACCTGCGGAATCCCGACACCTGCGACGATACGCGTGGTGCAAATGGAACCGGGGCCGATACCCACTTTCACCGCATCCGCGCCATGATCGACCAGCGCTCTCGCGGCAGCTGCCGTGGCCACGTTTCCGCCAATGACTTGCACCGACGGCAAATTCTTTTTGACCCACGCGATACGGTCCAGCACGCTTTGCGAGTGACCATGCGCCGTGTCAACGACAATCACATCGGCACCGGCTTCCGCCAATGCAACGGCACGTTCTTCGCTGCCCTCCCCGACGCCGATCGCCGCCCCGACCCGCAACCTCTCCTGTTCATCCTTGCACGCCAGCGGATATTCCGACGTTTTAATGATGTCCTTCACGGTAATCAATCCGCACAGCTCGAACTGATCGTTGACCACCAGCACGCGTTCCAGCCGGTGTTTGTGCAGCAGCGCCAGCACCGCCTCACGCGACGTATCTTCCTTGACTGTCACTAACCGGCTTTTCGGCGTCATGATATGTTTGATCGTCTGATCGAGATTGGTCTCAAAACGCAAATCCCGGTTGGTGACGATACCGACGACTTTTTTACCGTTCACAACCGGCAAACTGGAGATTTTGTGCTGGCGTATCAGTTCCAGTACTTCCCGCACGGTCATATTTTGATGGATGGTCACCGGATCCTTAACCACACCGCTCTCGAAACGTTTGACTTGCGCGACATGCGCGGCTTGCGCTTCGATCGTCATATTTTTATGGATGATACCGATGCCGCCTTCCTGCGCCAAGGCAATCGCCAGCGGCGCTTCGGTCACCGTATCCATGGCCGCCGACAGCACCGGGAGATTGAGTGTGATGGTACGCGTCAATTGCGTTGCCAGGCTGACATCACGCGGCAAAACCGTCGAGTGGGCTGGGATTAACAGAACATCATCAAAGGTCAGTGCTTTTTGAATCAATTGCATGATAACAATCCTTGGCAAAGCGACATTATAGCCAAATTCAGCTATGAATTTCGCGCCAAATCAACTAAGAACACAACATATTTGCAGTAGATATGATTTAATGCGAAAAATCTTTAAGTTGCATAAATACGAAACCGATGTATTTCAGATTATTCATGTTCTGGAGCACGCTATGAGAATTTTTGTATTTACAGTGATCATTCTGTTAATGAGCATCAACGCCAATGCGCAGATTTATAAATGGGTCGATAAAAACGGCAAAACACAATACACCGATCAACCACCTCCGCCGGATGCTGCTCAGAACGAGCAACGATTAAATATCAAATCCGCGCCGGTCGCAGGAAATCAAAACAGCCCCAGGAATTTATCCGAAGACAGAGAAGAATTTGACAAACGGCGGCAACTCAGAAGAGAAGAAGAAACCAAACAGCAAGCCAAATCCGAAGAAAGCAAAAAAAAATGTATAGACGCCCAAACTCAGCTTAAAATGTACACCGATTCGCCGCGCCTCACCGTTCCCGATGGCGCCGGTGGTATGGTTTATGTGGATGATGATTTGCGGCAAAGAAAAATTGCCGATGCCAACAAGACGATTGCAACTTACTGTAAATAGAAAACCTTCTTGAACTAGATGATTGTATCCCGCGGCAAACTATTCATTGTCATTCTTCTCTTTTTGACAGGTACTTCGATTTCGGCTGAAGTACCTGTTTCACATTCAGAACGCGATCACACTGCTCAGCAGAAAACCGGAAATCCTTCCGATAACGCAGTCAGACCGGGAATGCAGTGGCAAATCCTGCCAGGGGAAGATATTCCTCAGATCGGTCATTTAATGTTTCCACACGATGCGGTTGCACGCGACGCATTTGTTCGTGCGGTTATCCGCACAAATCCCGAGCACTTTCCCGATGGGACCTATCGCCTCATACCGGCTGGAACCGTGATTCACATCCCGGATTTAAGAACCATCGGCAAGTATGCAAAACCGGCAACTAAAACGCATCCATCCAACGCAAGCCACAACGCGAATAAGCGTCAACCGCAAGCATCAGCTCCAGACAACGCAACATCGGGCTTGAACGAAGCATTGCAACTGATCGCGCAATTGGAACAAATTGCTGAAAATGAAACCAACGAACTCAATATTCTGTTAAAGCGCATCGAGTCCATTGAAAAGCAGATCACTGCGATGCAAGCCATACTCATGGCCCATGTTCCAGCAAGCAGCAACGAGCGCCGCAGCGAGAGTGCAGCGCCTATCCCTCCGGAAGAAATGACGCACCCTTCCCAGGAAGCAGTTGCGGCACCGCCTGCTGATAGCAGTGTGCAATCCGCGGAGAATATCGTCACAGCGCCGCAATCACCCGCCAACACGCCACAACCTGCCAATCCAATTGTGCCGGTTGAAACCAATCCAGCTGCGCCGGAATCCGCCCTGCTATTGGATAATGCATTTCTTCTCGGAATTCTGCTGACACTGCTGATTATTTTCCTGATCGTACGCAACTATCAAAGAATCAAGGAAAGACTTGCAAAATCCCGCGACGCAGCGCTACCGTTCGATCCATCCGAGCGGCATCAATACGAAGCACTGCTGCTGCGCCGCAGTGACGATAAAAAAACCGGATCACCGCAGAATCCGCCCGAACCACCAGGACAATTGGTATCCGAGGCACGCACGCTGATCGAGCAGGAAAACCCGGAAGGCGCCATTCAATTGCTGCAAAAACAGCTCGCTAAAAACAAACAGGACATTCCGGGATGGTTGCTGCTATTCGAATTGTTGTACAAGGCCAACAACAAAAGAGATTTCAAGAAAAATGCCCGCCGCTTCAAGCGGCTGGGCGAATTTCCCGACATCTGGCAGCAAATCCAGAAACTGGGCAATCAACTCGAACCCAATGAACCGCTGTATTTTGACGAGCAAAAGCGCAAGGAAAAGTTTTTTTCCGATCCCGCAAATCCGGATAAATAAAAAGCGCTGGCTTTTCTATCATTCACCAGCGCTTCTCTTTCCTGCAAAAAATTGACTTACTTCAGCTACTTCAGCGATAAACTTTCCAGCGCTTTTTGATGATCCCACTTGCCATGGAATAACAATCCCTTCTTACCCGGTGTCCGGTCGCTGGTCCAGGTGATGTAATTACCATCCGGCGTAAATACCGGTAAACCGTCAAAACCTTCCTTATCGGTCACGCGCACTGGCGCTTTCTGACCATCGGTGTCGACGATGTACAGCTCAAAATTGCGGTGGCCGTGCAAATTGGTCGCGAAAATGACGTATTTTCCGGAAGGATGGTAAAAAGGCGCCCACGACATCGCATTCAGGCGCGTGATTTGTTTTTGATCGGTACCGTCGATATTCATCGTGAAGATTTCCGCTTCCCGGCCATTATCCGAAAAACGCCGCCACACGATGCGTTTGCCATCCGGGCTGAAAAACGGCCCGCCGTCGTAGCTTTTTGTCTGTGTCAGCCTTTTCACATTGGAACCGTCCGCATCCATGATGTAGATATCGATCATCGACGCCGGATTGGCTTTGAACAAAGCGGCTTCCTCTTCGGTTAACTCACCGCTGTAGGCGCGGCGGTTGGAAGCAAACGCGATCAGCTTACCGTCCGGCGACCACGATGCTTCTGCATCGTAACCCAGGGTGTTGGTTAGATTCCGTATGTTTTTGCCATCGAAACCGGTTTCGTAAATATCGTAGAACTCGTCGTAATCCCAAGCGTACGACTTCTGTTCGCCCGCATTACGGCGCTCGATCTCGGCCGCCATTTTGGCTTTGGCTTCCTTGTCATCATGCGTTGACGAAAACAATACTTTTTCCTGCGCTGGATGCACCCACGCGCACGTGGTTTTGCCGGTACCCGGCGACACCTGCGTTACTGCACCGGATTCGATATTCTTCAAGAAAATTTGGTAAAACGGATTATCATCAGCGACTTCCGCCTGATAAATCATCCATTTGGAATCCGCCCGGTAATACGCTTCACCGGCGCGTTTTTCCTTGACGGAAAGTTGCTGTTCGCCGGTGATGAAATCGGTGGCATTAGCATTCAACGCTGCCAAGAAAAATAATACCGGGGAAAACTTGATCGCGGATTGTAAATAATCCGGTTTGTCAGCACACATTTTCATTTAATATCAAAACCCTTAAAAATAATTTAAATATCTTGTGTTTCACAAGATTTGGTCTCAATTGTACAAGTATTCGATGATGCTTGTTAAGCCGATACCACCACCGGGCAGTAACAACGCAAGTAATGCGGGCCGCTGCACGATTGGTAAAAAAGTGCTTTGCTTGGCATTGCGAATCTCGGTCAGTAAGTTATCTGCTTTGCTTAATTTACTGGATGACATTGCTACCAAGCGCATCCGGTAGTCTTCATAGTATTGCACTACCATTCCACACTGCTTCTCAGCGCTTTTTCTCAGTAAATACAAAATAGTAATTAGATATACGGATGCCAGGAGATACACAACGATTAAAGCCGGTGAGAAACCCAGATTGTCAAAGAGATTACTGCGGCCAATCGCTATGATCAGCATTAAAATAAATGGCAGATAAATCAGATTATTGATACTTTTTACCAGCTTGGTAATCAGTACAAAGTGTAAATAGGGATTTAGCTTGTCTATTGGAAGCCCCGTCATTACTGATTGTTGTTTGCGCACTTCCGGTGACCATACTGTTTTATTTGAATTAGTTTGGTCCAATTCGATGCCTTCAATAAGCTGCTTGCAAGCAATTGCTTCGTATGCAACCCAAAAAATCAAGCCCCACAACAAGAAAAACTGAAGCGTTACAAGAAAATAGTGCCCATATAATGTAATAACTCCGCGCGCAGGAAAGTTTAAGTAACCCAACTCCCAAAAAGCATATAAGGTCAATGCCAGAGAAATTAAACTAGTCAGAAAAACCCAAAGATATCCTCTTGATTCCTTAAATTGCATTACTTTTTTGTATTCGGACCATAAATAAGTAATACGAGTGCTTTTTCCCTCAGTAAGATTTAGAAATGGGCCTTTCCAAACAGCTTCCTGCCAGCTACGTGAGCAAGTTGTTTTACATAGCTCATATTTTTTCTCGATGGCCTCGATCTCTCCTTCCCTATCAGGACGAAAATGACATATAAAGAGAAGAATCATCATCATAATTCCCGCGAATCTGATAACCAGATTGGGCCAGACACTGACTCCTTCAAACAACAAAAATGGTTCCCCGTAGGTATGAGTTGGATAATTATCTTCATAGATTAGGAAAAGCAGAAGAAACAATAAGGTAGAAACAAGAAGCAATATATAGACAATATGAACTGGCTTGGTATCTTTCCGGTCGACTGACTGCACGAGCGAATCACCTCGTTGTGCGGCACTCGCACCATCATCTACCATGTCAAAATTTAAAGGTTGTTGCGTTCCGTGCGCCTCGTTCTTCATCCCATTCGTTGAATTAATCAGTGTTTCTTTAAAGAACCTCCAAGAAATATGAGCAACAAAAAGAAGCAATATTAAAGTAACGCAGATAACTTCCCGGTCAATCCGCTTAGTGCGATCCGGTTCAATTGTTTTACATTCTTCGAATTTATTGGCTGAACAATTGCTGTGATTCAGTTCATTAGACTCAGTAAATTTTGGAGAAGGGTTCTTTATCCACTTATCGAGAAATTCATTAGTAGGTGATGCCAAATGAATAGCTCGTGTTCTTCCAATCTCAAATATTTGAGGAGCTAATAATGCATTTAATTTATAATCTAAAAACATGCTGTTATAGCGAATCCTCCAAGGATCCACCCAATTATCCACTTTATTAATCACCCCCGGATCTAGAGCTACTAATGTCGCAAGATATGTCGAAGTCTGATAACTATCTCTAAAAGGCATTACCGTATCTTGCAATTCTGGATGCAGCGAAAAATCAAAATTGCTAGCGATTACTAAATTTCTTGCCCATGCAGATTGATCCTTATGCAGAAAACGTGCATCCAGATCCGTCGTGAAGAAAATTTTATGCTTAAAACTATCTTTTAATGCATGCAGAATCAGAAGCTTGTCGTAAACATCGGTCCCGATGATTCCGATTGCCTTGATCTGGCCTCTATCCCCATTGGCGGAATCCAATAGCTCGATTTTGTCGACCAATCTCCTTAAATAATCGAATTGATTGCGGCCTTCGGCATGCTCGGGCGAAGCATCATCCAGTTGCATCAAAATATTTTTTTGTTCTTTGGTATTTTTTTCACTTTGCGATTTTTTATTCGATTCATCGAATTCAGGCAGCTTTCCGTCCAAGCCGCGCAAATAAGTAAAATTGTTGATCAGTTTTTTTCCTCCTTCACATCGTTTTCCTAAAATGGAAGAAAAATGATCGACAAGACTTCTAGCATACAGCGAGTCTTGCTCGCTAATGAGTACCAGTTGATCCTTACAGTCTTCTTTAATTATAGGAATCTTACGATTAACATCCCGTTGTTCCAATTCCCAAAGAAGCGCTTTTGCTAGATTTTCGTCTTGTCCAATCGTACGCACAATCGTGCGATTATCCAGCATGCATTGAATTTTTTTATTCTTTGACTCTTTACAATCTTCGTCAAAGTCATCTTTAATTTTTTTCAACAAGTCATCGTCTGAGATCGTTGCGCCTGGTGAAAAAATTCTGAACGATTGTGCATTTTTCTCGATCGGTTTGCTATTCATCAACTCCACCAATAAAGACGTATTGGTTGGTCCAATTAACGAGAAACTGGATTCTTTAGCTCCTAGTTTGTTTTTCTCCAATGCTTGATATAGCAAATCAATAAAATTCCGATATTTCCCCGCCGGAATCCTGTCTTCGTTCAACCATATAACCAGTACTTTTTCTTTTTCTTTTTCTTTTTCTTTTTCTTTTTTTAATTGGGAGTTCGGCTCGTACCATTCATAAGGTAAAGTAATCCTTATATTACCCTCTTTATCTTTGTCATTGAAATTTAGATCAAAATGTTCAATATGCTCATTATCTTGAGGTGCATATCCACTTGAGCCAAGCGCAGACACCACCGCATAGCGATAGCGAAGCCGATACTCAACTCGCTCGGAATAAGAACTGCCAAACACGCTTACCGCAATTACTTTTAGATTAGTTTTGTCATCAACTTCCCGTTTAATACGATCAGTAAACTCTTCAATCGGACAATAATTACCATTGTCATTTTGCTTTGCTTCTTTATTGTTATTAAGAAATTGCTCGGTTACTGCGATCGGGTCTTGCCAGAGCCGAGCATCAATCTTCCGTTCATCCATTAATGACAATTTTTTATTGAGCGGGTCAAATGGCCGTGAGCTGGTTAAAGGATCAATCAGCGTACCGGTCGCGAGCATGATGAATAGCAGTATCGTAATCAGGCCATTCTTGGAATCTTGATTATTGTCGTTTCCCATCATTCTTCGCTCGCTATCGATTATTTAGCTAAATGTCATACCCCTGGCATTATGCCCATGGCATGTGAGTTGTCTCAACATACCTATGATGTTTGATATGATGCTAAACATGCAGTGAGCAAAATCACACTGCGCTGCAAATAGCGTGGAATGCCCAATAATCATCAGAATCCGTTCAATCTCCTTACAAAATGCAAAAATCATTAAACCTTAGCGTAGCCTTTTTTGTACTTGTCTTCTTCCTCTGTTTCAGCCCGGTTGCCACGGCAAATAACGAAACCTTCCATCATCATATGGAAATTCAACTATCGCCAAACACTTCCGGAATCCGCGTCAAAGACCGGATTCAAATCCCGGAGCACATGCGCAATACCAAAGAACCCGTACAACTCGAATTCTTTTTGCATGCTGGTTTATCGATCACGGATGTTCAAGGGGCTGCAATTCAGGCGGAAGAAAATGAAGTTGCGTTAAAATCCCGGCCGATTTCGATCCGGCATTACACGGTGACCGTACCGCCCGGGCAGGATGCCTTCACGCTGCAATATGGCGGCCAGATCCATCATGCGGTGCAAGGGCCGGGGCAGGAATATTCGCGTAGCTTCGGTTCGACGCCGGGAGTGATTTCGCCGGAAGGTGTGTTTCTGGCCAGCGCCAGCGCGTGGTATCCGCAGTTTGGCGATGCGCTGGTGTCATTTCAGCTGGACATTCAAACGCCCCTCGATTGGGATGTGGTCAGTCAAGGGACTTTGCTGCGCGAGAACAAAACCAGCGCGGCACAAAACGTGGTTTGGGAGGAAAAACAACCGCAGGACGATATTTATCTGATCGCCGCGAAATTCCAGCGCTACACGCAATCCGCCGGTGCGGTCAACGCGATAGTGTATCTGCGCAGCGCCGATCAACCGCTGGCGCAAAAATACCTCGACGCCACGGCGCAATACATCGCCATGTACAACAAGCTGATCGGCCCCTACCCTTACAGCAAATTCGCGCTGGTCGAGAATTTCTGGGAGAGCGGTTACGGCATGCCGTCGTTCACGCTGCTCGGCTCCAAGGTGATCCGCCTGCCGTTCATTTTGCACTCGTCTTACCCGCATGAAATTCTGCATAACTACTGGGGCAACGGCGTGTTCGTCGATTACGCCAAAGGCAACTGGGCGGAAGGCTTGACCGCCTACCTCGCGGATCATCTGGTGAACGAGCAACGCGGCAAAGGTGAGGAATACCGCCGCGATGTACTGCAAAAATACGCGGATTTCGTCGGCAAGGAGAAGGATTTTCCGATTATCCGTTTCGTGTCGCGCCACAGCGCCAGCTCGGAAGCCGTCGGTTATGGCAAAACCATGATGTTCTTCCACATGTTGCGGCAGGAACTCGGTGACGATGCGTTCACCAAAGCGCTGCGGCGCTTTTATCAGCAACTCAAATTCCAGCAAGCGACATTTTCCGACTTGCTCGCCACGTTTAACGCTAGCACCGGCAAGGATCTGGCGCAACGCTTCGAGCAATGGGTGCAGCGCACCGGCGCACCGGATCTAGTGCTGCGCAGCGCGGAAACCGAACGCACCGCGGATGGATTCAAACTCACGTTGACAGTCGAACAAACCCAGCCGGGTGAACCTTATCACTTAAAGGTGCCGGTTTCCGTCACACTGGAAGGCGAGGACATGGCGGTGGAATCGCATATCGTCGTCGAGCAAGCCAAGCAAACGGTCGAGATGACGTTCGCCAACCGCCCGGTGCGTATCGACCTCGATCCCCATTTCGACGTGTTCCGCCGTTTGGATAGCCGTGAGATTCCATCGGCCTTGTCGCAGGGTTTCGGCGCGGAAAAACCGTTGCTGGTTCTGCCTGCGCGTGCGGATAAATCCGTTTTGGAAGCGTATCGCGCGTTGGCGGCGAATTGGCAGAAAACCCAATCGAGCCCGCTGGAAGTCCTCACCGACGATCAATTGAAAACGCTACCCGAGGATCGCACTGTCTGGATTATGGGGTGGCAGAACAGATTTGCCGATGCGGCTTTAAAAGCCTTGGCGGATCGCGGTGTCTCGTATCAATCCAAACAACTGAAATTGGATCATAAAACGTATCCGCAAGATGGCCATGCGGTGGTGTTGACCGCCCGGCAGCCATCCAATCCCGACAAAACGCTGTTATGGGTCGCCGCCGATCATCCGAAAGCGATTGCCGAACTCGCCAACAAATTGCCGCACTACCGCAAATACAGCTATCTGGTGTTCAAAGGCAACGACTTGACCAATATCGGCAAGGGGCAATGGCCAATCACGCAATCGCCGCTCACGCAGTGGGTCAAGCAGAAAGACGGCCATGTTATCCGCACGGCGCATACCGGTATCACCAAACCGCGCCGCGCGCTGGCGGAACTGCCACCGGTTTTTTCCGAGAGCCGCATGATGGATGACATCACGCATCTGTCGCACGAATCTTATAAGGGACGCGAGCTCGGCACGCCGGAGCTGGACGATGCGGCCACGTATATCGCCAAGCAGTTTCAACAAATCGGCCTGCTGCCCGGCGGTGACGACAATAGTTTTTTCCAAACCTGGCAACAGGATGTCGGCCTGCCGAAAGGCAATATCACGTTACGTAACGTCGTCGGCATTCTGCCGGGCACCAACCCGCAACTCGCCGGGCAAAGTCTGGTGATCGGCGCGCATTACGACCACC
Organism: Nitrosomonas sp. Is24; assembly: GCF_033063335.1. Classification (NCBI taxonomy): domain Bacteria; kingdom Pseudomonadati; phylum Pseudomonadota; class Betaproteobacteria; order Nitrosomonadales; family Nitrosomonadaceae; genus Nitrosomonas; species Nitrosomonas sp. Is24. The sequence goes on from NZ_JAWJZG010000001.1 coordinate 1,866,126, forward strand.
TCGGCACCGGCTGGCCGGACGTGCGTGCCGCACATCAGGGCAAAATCCATCACGGCGCGGACGACAATGCCAGCGGCATTGCCGTGATGCTGGAACTCGCCCGCCAGATTGTGCCGAAATGGCAACCGGAACGCACCGTCATTTTCGTCGCATTCACCGGCGAAGAAGCCAATTTGCTCGGCTCCAGGCATTACACCCGCGCTGACAAGCATTACCCCACTGAAAAGATCATCGCGATGTTGAATCTGGACACCGTCGGGCGGCTGGAAAACAATCCGATCACGGTATTTGGCACCGGCAGCGCGCGCGAATTGGTGCATATTTTCCGTGGCGCAAGCTTCGTCACCGGCATTCCGGTCAACGCCGTGCAAGACGACTTCGGCTCCAGCGATCAGGCCACTTTCATCCAGGCCGGTATCCCGGCGGTGCAATTCTTCGCCAGCGCGCACGAGGACTACCACGCCCCCGGCGACACCGTCGATAAAATCGACTCCGCCGGACTGGTCAAAGTCGCCGCGATCCTGAAAGAAGCCACCGAATACCTCGCCAACCGCATCGAACCGCTGACGGTCACGCTATCGTCAGCCCCCTCGCCCGTCGAACCCCCTGAACGCAAAGAAAAACGCACCGCCAGCCTCGGTACTGTTCCGGATTTCTCCTACCAAGGCGAAGGCGTGCGCATCGACAACACCCTCCCCGGTTCTCCGGCACAACAAGCCGGACTGCAACAAGGCGACATTCTGATTCAACTGGCCGGACAACCGGTCAGCGACTTGGCATCGTATGCAGCGATATTGCGTACATTGAAAGCGGGGGAGAAAGTGGAATTGCGGTATCGAAGGGATGATGCGGTGATGGTGGCTGAAGTGGTGTTGGTGGAGCGGTAGCAACCTAATTGCTGACTCTGGATCGCTTCGATTGTCGAAGCAGCAATCGAGCCGCCGGATGAAGTTCGGCAGCAAAAATAATAGAGTGTTACCTTATAGAAAGATTAGTCTTTTCATGTTTAAACAAACGTGCTTGCAATTTTTTAGCCGATCGCATTGAACCATGTTTTCTGATATCAGCTGCTTTAGTAAATTTATTAATTCACTCAAAATACATGCTGATAAATGATTTTCTCCGTGTTTATACGACATTATCGACAAGATCATTGGACAGAGTGTTTTATATATTACGTTAGGCGAAGCAAATACCAAGCTCGAGGGAGACGCAGTCCATGATTGAATCCATCACCATTTCCAGTGTTGCAACCTATGCCAAAACGCCCGAGCAGCTCAACGGGCTTTCTAAATTCAATTTCTTTTTCGGCTCAAATGGCACAGGGAAAACAACAATCAGCCGAGTGATTGCGGATGAAATGAAGTTCCCAACCTGCAACGTCACATGGAAAGCGGGGACGAAACTCCAGCCGCTGGTTTACAACCATGATTTCGTCGAGGCGAATTTCAACCAATCGGTAGAGTTAAAAGGAGTGTTCACCTTGGATGAAAAGCAATTCGATACGCTCGCAAAAATTTCAGTAGCAAAAGGCGAACTCGACGCGCTGGCAACTAAAATTGAAAATTTAACTCAGGGATTGCAGGGCGCAGATGGAAATGGTGGAAAGAAAGGAGAATTAGCGACGCTAGAGGCGGGTTTTAAGGATAAGTGTTGGGCGCAGAAACAGAAGCATGACGCGAGACTGCAAGGCGGATTCAAGGGATATCGCAGCAGCTTGGAAAAATTCAAAAGCAAAGTGCTTCAGGAGTACGCGTCCAATACCTCGATCCTCCTCACCTTGGCAGAGTTGGAGAAGAAAGCGGAAAGTGTTTTCGGGGCAATACCCACGACAGAGGCATCAATTCCCGTTATTGATATCACCAAACTTCTTGCACATGAATCAGACCCAATTCTGAAGAAGCGGGTTATTGGCAAGGAAGACGTCGATATCGCTGCAATGATTAAGAGGCTCGGGAACAGCGACTGGGTTCGAGAAGGCCGGGGATTCTACGATGTAAATGATGGCGCGTGTCCGTTCTGTCAACAAGAGACGACTGATGCTTTTGCGCAAAGCTTGAGCGAGTATTTTGACGAGACTTTTGTGAAGGATAGCAAGGCGATTGATGACCTAACAACGAACTACGTCACTGAAGCGGTCCGGATTCAGCAACAACTTGCCGGAATCATTGCATTACCTTCTAAGTTCCTTGATGTCGAGAAACTGAAAGCAGAGAAGGAATTACTTGACGCAAAAATCACACTGAACAATCAGCGCCTTGCCGGAAAGAAGAAGGAAGCAAGTCAGGTGATTGAGTTAGAGTCACTGAGCGGCATCTGCACGACAATTGAGGGGCTGATTGACGCGGCCAACACTCAAATTGCTGCACACAACATAATGATCTCGAACCTTGAGACCGAGCAAACAACGCTGACTGCACAGATATGGAAATTCGTTCTTGAGGAACTAAAAACCGATCTCGCTGCGTTCAAGAAGGCGAAAGATGGCTTGGAAAAAGCCATCACGGCAATGACGACAGAGATTACAACGGCAACAACGGATAAGGAGAAAAAGGCATCTGAGATTCGTGAGCTGGAAAAACAAACCACAAGTGTCCAGCCGACGATTGATGGTATAAACATTCTGCTATCGTCGTTTGGCTTCCAAGGCTTCAAACTCGCAAAAGCGACAGGTGGAACATCTTACAAGTTGGTACGCTCAGATGGTTCAGATGCCAAGGCGACTTTGAGTGAGGGTGAGAAGACCTTTGTCACCTTCCTGTACTTTTACCACCGGCTCAAGGGTAGCGAGTCAGAGGTCGGGATGTCCACGGACCGAATCGTAGTCTTCGACGACCCCGTTTCGAGCCTCGACAGTGACATCCTCTTTATCGTCAGCAGTCTCATAAAAGGACTATTCGATGAGGTGCGGGCTGGAACCGGACACATCAAACAGATCTTCGTGCTCACGCATAACGTCTACTTCCACAAGGAAGTGACTTACTCCCCAAAGCAAAAGGGCGTATCACCAAAAGAAAGGACGTATTGGATCGTGCGAAAGCCCGGACTGGTGTCGAAGCTCGACAAGCACCCGACCAATCCAATCAAAACATCTTACGAGTTGCTGTGGGCCGAGGTTCGTAAACCTGAACGTTCCAATCTTGCCATTCAAAACACGCTGCGACGCATTTTGGAAAACTACTTCAAAATTCTAGGTGGCATTGAATTCGACCAGCTCTGTGCGATGTTTGAAGGTAAAGAGAGGATCATTTGCAAATCGCTCTGCTCATGGGTGCACGACGGATCGCATTACGCACACGACGATTTGTATGTCTCAATTGATAACACAATGGTGGAATCCTATCTGAAGGTCTTCAGAGCGATTTTCGACAAATCAGGACATAGTGCGCATTACAAAATGATGATGAGCGATGCCTTTGTGGAGGATGCATCTATAGCTGCGACGGCATGAGACAAACTATTAATCATCGCTTAACAACCGGAAGCAGCGAAAAGCCCGTCGCTGAATCGGGATGCTAACCTCATGCGATTCCTTCACTTTTTTCTCTTGATTCTTCTAATCCAGCCAATGCCTGCCCTCCCGGCATCAAACACATGCCCAGAAGTTTCAGATTATGAATGCCTGGTAAAAAATTCGCAGCAGGTGTATCAAGAAGATTCTGAGCAATGGTGGAAAATTTACCATCACACCGCAGCCAAGGCCAAGAAGTGCGAAAATTTCAACGACGTCACGCTTTTCTTGCGCCTGTGGTCCGGCAGCACCGACGGAGAAATGGCCGAGGGTCTTGTCTCCGATACCGATGAAATTCTGGCCAAGAGCAGTCCGTGTTTTTTTGAAGGGGTGCTTGGGTTGTCAAAACAAGAAATGGTTGTGCTCATTACGCACTATTGTCCGCTGACAGAACCGGAACCCATTGTCAAAGCGCTCAAGCAAGCCATGGAAAATGCACGTTACGGGCACATAGCAGCACAATTGCTACAGCAAGTTGAGAGGGAAGGCTGTCAATCACATCGCTAAGCTTAACGACTAACCCAGGCGCATCCATTTGCAATAAACACCCCCGTGGCAAGACCGCGGGGTATCAGAAAATCAAGTCGGCACAGCGCTTCTTTCGGTTTGCCTTAGCTCTTTACATACCTTTTGATCAATCAAGTAACCGTCCAAGTAGCGCAACCGTGAGAAGCAACCGGCACCCATGCACTCATCAGATCGGCATTACTTCACTGATAAAAGCAAACGCTGATTAAAGCAACAGAAATAGCGAGTAAGGGCAATCTACCGATCTTCCCTGAGTTTCAATTTAAACTTAGGCGCCCGTTTTTTTTCCAAAGACGACGACCGGTTGAGTCCCAGTACGGTGATGCGGTGTGCGCTGTTGAAGCTGGGGGCGCCGTCCTGGTCGCGCAGGATGGAGGATACTTTGTATTCCAGATAGCTTGCTCGCGGATCGAAGCGGATGTCGTGAATCCAGATGCCTGCCCGTTGTACCCGTTGATGTTCGCATTCGTTGACAAGCTCCCAGCCGGTCAACATCGGGATCGCATAGTCGTAAGGCAGCTCATTGATACGAACCGTCTGGGTGCGCACCACACCGTCGACGCTTTTGCGGCAGGTGCCCGCTTTTCCGCTACGGGGATTCAGCGCCAGGAAATCTCCGTGCAGTTTGACGCTGCGGCCGCGGATCTGGGCGGCACGGGTTTTGATGCGGTGCGTGTGCGTGTTGTTATCCTTGAAAATGGTCTGCGTCACCCATTGCGGGGTACCGCCGAGACTGGGTGCCGCACTAGCTTGCGATAAATTGTAAGCCACTTGTAACAGGCGATAGTCCACGCGATCCGACCATTGGCACGGCCACAGCCGCCATTCGCATTCAAAGGTATCGGTATATTGGAAATCAAATCCGCGCGGGATGATGGCAACCGCATCGTATTTTCTTAACATGCCTTTGTGCCCGGTATTTTCCAACGTGGCCACCGCACCTTGATTTGCAGGCTGCACGACCGAAGATTCGACACCGTTGTGATCTTCTTCTATCGTGGCATCAATTGCCGTGGAATGGTAACCAAATGCGGTATAAAACACGCAAAATTCAAAAGCGTCTTTGCGACTCTGATCTTCCAGTGTGCCTTTTGCCTCGAATACCAGAACCGTGGAACCGGTGTTTTTAACCAGTTTGCTGTGCGTAATATCGGCCCGCATTGAGTTGACTTCGCGATCCTGGTTCAGATAGCGCAAATCCCAGCCATTTAATACGACCGTGCCGCTATCGACGTAATCCGGCATTTCAATCCATTGCAGCAGGGTGACCGGTTCCACCCCGTTATCACGCTGCATGCATTTTTTTCCTTCCAACAGAATGAATTTGCCCTGATCTTCAAATACCGTTTTTGCGTCGGACTTGAGCGACAGTTGCTCAAAGGGTGTAAGGATTTTTGTGCGGTCTTCCGCATCAGGCGTTTTCTTTTCCGGTTTTTTGGTCGCGCAAGCGGAAAGGGAAAGCAGCAGGCACGTTGCAAGCAGTATCAATACAGCGCGGATCATTTTTACTCCCTTGAAATTGAGCTAGGGAAAGTCAGCGGTTATTTTTCTTGGCGCGTAATCTTCTCGCTTCTTTCGGATCGATGATCAAAGGCCGGTAAATTTCAATTCTGTCATGCAGCTCCAGCATGGCTTGCAATTGGGTTAATTTACCGAAAATACCCAATTTGCTTTTTGCCAGATCGATTTCCGGAAATTGATCCAAAATGCCGGAACACCGTATCGCTTGCTCAACCGTACAATCCACCGGCACATCGAGTTTCTTCAGCACTTGAACATGCGGGAGTGCGTAGACGACTTCAATCTGCATCGGCGGCGTCACCGCTTGCCGTAAATCACTTCCGCCCGCTCGATGAAATGTTCCACAAAACTGTTGGCAATCATATGAAATACCGGTCCGACCAGTTTCTCAAGAATCCTGTGCGAGAAGGTGTAATGCAAGCGGAATTTGATTTTGCACGCGCTATCCGACAGCGGGATAAATTGCCAGTAGCCGTCCAAGTGTTCAAACGGTCCATCGAGCAAACTCATTTCGATCAAATCCGGCGGAAAGCGTTTGTTCTTGGTGGTAAAACTGTGCTGAATATGGTGATAGTCGATCTTGACGGTGGCATGCGTCGTTACTTCGTCTTGCGGATCGACGGAGGTACCGCCGCACCACGGGAGAAATTCAGGATATTTCGCCACATCATCGACCAATGCGAACATTTGACTTGCCGAGTATTCAACCAAAACTGATTTTTCTATTTCTGCCATAAAAGTAAATCACCCCGCATCATGAGGTAATACTGAAAAACTGATAAAATACACGAAATCTAGTGATTTCCACCCATTTCATACCTGCATGAGTATAGTACAAAATAAAAAAGCCTTTCACGATTATTTTATCGAAGAAAAGTACGAAACGGGCATGGTGCTGGAGGGGTGGGAAGTCAAGGCCATTCGCGATGGCCGGGTTCAGTTGAAAGAAGCTTATGTTATTATCAGCAACGGCGCACTGTACTTAATTGGCAGTCATATCAGTCCGCTCAAGACAGCTTCAACGCATATCAATCCCGATCCGGTCAGAACCCGCAAGTTGTTATTGCACGCGGAAGAAATCAAACGGCTCATCGGCAAAGTCGAGCGCGCCGGATACACGCTGGTTCCCCTCGATATGCACTATAAAGCGGGCAGGATCAAACTGGAAATCGGCTTGGCCAAAGGCAAGAAACAACACGACAAGCGCGAATCCGAGAAACAGAAGGAATGGGAGCGCGACAAGCAACGCTTGATGCGCGCCAAATAAAGCAAGCAATACCGAGTATCCATTCAATTTCAAAAATAATTTAAATTTTTACGATTATGCAGAAACCTATTGCAATCTGGTTATTCATTTGTTGTGCCCTGGTATTCGCCATGATAGTGGTCGGCGGTGTTACGCGCTTGACCGATTCCGGGCTTTCCATTGTCGAATGGCAGCCGATCGTCGGCACCATGCCACCCATCACGCAACAGGATTGGGATGTGTTGCTGGAAAAATACCGCGCCACACCGCAGTATCAGCAAGTCAACAAAGGCATGAGCGTCGATGAATTCAAAAGTATTTTCTGGTGGGAATACTTCCACCGCGTACTCGGCCGGTTGATCGGCCTGGTATTTTTTGTACCGTTTGTTTACTTTCTGCTGAAAAAGCAAATCGACCGGCCGCTGGGCATCAAACTCGCGGGGATATTCGTATTGGGTGGTCTGCAAGGATTCATGGGTTGGTATATGGTCATGAGCGGTTTGGTCAACGATCCGCATGTCAGCCAGTACCGCCTGACCGCGCATTTAGGACTGGCTTTTGTCATTTTTGCCGCGATGTTCTGGGTCGCTTTGGGATTGCTGTCGCCGCACCGCGAATATTCCCCAGCCAATTACAAATTGCAGGGTCTGCGGCGATTTTCCTTCAGTCTCTCTTCATTGATTTTTATCATGGTGCTGTCCGGCGGTTTCGTGGCCGGCATTCGCGCAGGCTTGGCCTACAACACCTTCCCGCTGATGAACGGACATGTGATTCCACCCGACCTTTTTATCCTTGAACCGTGGTACCGCAATTTTTTCGATAACATCACCACGGTGCAATTCGATCATCGCTTGATCGCCTGGATACTGGCCTTCTCAGTGCCGATTTTCTGGCTCAAATCACGCACCGTGGAACTGCAAGGAACCACACGCCTGGCATGCAACCTTTTCCTGCTGATGCTGGCGATACAAATCAGCTTAGGCATCGCGACGCTGCTCCATGCGGTGCCGATTCCATTAGGTGCATCGCATCAAGGCGGAGCGGTGCTGCTGTTTGCCGCATCCCTATGGGTGAGCCACCGGTTACGGTAGTCATTCGCGCAAGCTGCATCGTCCCGCTCCCGCAACGGGGCGATGCCAGCAGTAGCCCAATTCATCTCAGCCATTGCCTCTATGCGGTGCATTTCATTCAGCTCCCATTTCAATGGATAAAACAACCCGCGCCAGCAACCCCAGACCCGCTAACGTAAAACCCAGACCAAAGCGCAGACGCACCACAGCTGCGCGCAATAGCAATGACCCTGGCAAACCGCCCAGAAAGCGCCCCCAAAGAAACCAGCCGGGTAAATTCCAGCAGACATTACTACTGACCGGTATCGAAATCCTCGGTTTAAGCAGTGCTGCAGTGTGCGCCATCATCCTACTGCTCGGTTACTCCGCGGGCCAGTTCTCGGGCACCAGTTTTTTCGGTCATTTGCTGCCGTTCACCGCTGGTGTGCTGGTGTTGATATTGGCCGCCAGTGTTTTTCTGCTCGGCTGGTGGAAGCTGCGGCAATGGCTGCGGCGCTATTCGGAATTTTTCATGCCGGTATTGTCCTTGTCGCTCGCCCTGCTGACCGGTTGGCTCGTTACGCACGACCAGTTTTCGCTGGCTTACGGTAATTTCCGCACCTTGGTTGGCGGCAAGGAAGAAGCGGGACGAGTGACGATTTCGCATCAGGTTTACGCGGCTTACCGCCGCCACGACTCAGCGCAATTGCAAAAAATGGTTAACCGCGCGCAAGAATACCGGCAAGCCATCGAAGACGCAGCCCGGTCTTTCGATATCGACGCGCATCTGCTGCACGGCATCGCCGCAACCGAATCATCTTTTATTCCGCGCGACAGCCACGACGGCGGACGCGGATTGTTTCAGATCACCCGCGTTCCAGAAGTCGTCATCGCGCAAGCACGCAAGCGGCTCAATGTGGAAAAAATTGTGCTGGACAATCCCCGCCACAACGCTTTTGTCGCCGCCGCCACGTTTAAACACTACCTAGCGGAAATGAAAGACGATCTTTTTCTCGGATTGCTGGCCTACAACATCGGCCCCGCAAACGGCGGCTTGCGCTTTATCATGCAACAATACGGCGCGACCGATTTCACCACGATCCAACCGTATCTGCAAACGCTGCCGCGCGACTACCCGATCCGGGTGCTCGCCTACTCGCTGGCGTTCCGCCTGTGGCAGCAGGAAGGCCGCTTGCTCGCGTATGAAGAAGGCAACAACGCCATCCGCATCCAGCGCATCGGCATCCCGGGCTTGCATGCCGGTTTGTAATCTTCTTGGTACTGCCTCGCTATTTCTCAATAGCGCTCCAGAAAATTTCCACCGAAATAAAGAATAAAAACAAGGTTGCCGCTAAATAGACTTAACTTCGCCACGGCTTCTCATCGCAATTCTTACCAGGTGACCATGTTGAAAACAAACTATATTTTGATCGACTACGAAAACGTTCAAGCAAAATCTCTCGCTTTGTTAAAAAGCGATCAGTTTCAAGTACGAATATTCCTCGGCCCGAACAACACAAAGCTCCCGGTTGAACTTGTTCTGGCAATGCATAAACTTGGAGAGCGTGCAGATTACATCATTCTTGAAACACCTGGAGTCAATGCGCTTGATTTCCACATTGCTTATTACTTGGGCCTTCTAGCCGCAAATGATCCCACTGGTTTTTTTCACATTGTTTCCAAGGATACTGGTTTCGATCCATTGATCAGGCATATGAAGATGAATAAGATTCTCGCTGCACGGTCACCATCCATCGAGCAATTACCTTGTTTTGCTCCAGCAACAATGAATGGTCATAACATCAATAACAATACACCCGCAATCGATCAAAAAATATCCTCTAACAGGTCATCCGTTACAGAATTAATTAACATGACAGTGGAAGATCTGATCAAGCGCAAGGCATCAAAACCGCGCACACCAAAAACTTTGATGAGCACGATTCATGCAAAATGCGGCAAAGACACCTTAGCTGCTGATATTGAAGCGGTATATCAAGGCTTAATGTCTCGTGGTTATGTCAAAGTCAATGGAGCCAAATTATCCTATGATTTGCCCGCTGTGTGAGTTCTAAAGAACCCTACCCAATCCGAGTTTTCCTTGGCGCTATTTAATCCACACCGTTTTGATATTCACAAATTCCCGGATGCCGTGGTATGACAGTTCCCGGCCGTAACCGGATTCTTTCACGCCGCCAAACGGCAGGCGTGGGTCGCTTTTGACGATGCCGTTGACGAAGGTGCAACCGGCATGAATCTGCCGGGCCAGCGCTTCTCCGCGCACCGTATCGCGCGTCCATACGCTGCCGCCCAGGCCGAAATGCGTGCGGTTGGCCAATTGAACCGCTTCTTCGGCATTTTTCACCCGCACGATCGCCGCCACCGGACCGAATAATTCTTCGTCAAACGCCGCCATGCCCGGCTGCACATGATCCAGAATCGTCGGCGCGTAGTACGCGCCTTGTGTACCGATAAAAGTGCCGCCGGTCACCCGCTGCGCCCCTGCTGCCAGACTCCGCTCGACCTGCGCATGCAGCTCGGCGCGCAAATCTTCGCGCGCCATCGGCGCAATGCCGGTGGCATCATCCTTCGGATCACCGCTTTGCAATTGATTCATCAGCCCTTTCAATTGCGCGACAAAGGCATCGGCAATGGTATCGGCGAGAATAAAGCGCTTTGCGGCAATGCAGCTTTGTCCCATGTTCTGTAACCGCGCCGCCAGCGCTTGTTTTGCTGTCGCTTCGATGTCGGCATCGTCGAGCACGATGAATGGATCCGACCCGCCCAGTTCGAGCACGCATTTTTTCAGATGCTGCCCGGCAATCGCAGCGACTTTTCGTCCCGCCGCGCTGCTGCCCGTCAGCGTTACGGCAGCGATACGCGGATCGGCGATCACCGTCTCCGCCTGCGCGGCACTGATCATCAACGTGCGAAAGGTATGCCCGGGAAATCCGGCCTGCCGGAACGCCTCTTCCAGCGCCAGCGCGCAACGCGGCACATTCGACGCATGCTTCAGCACCACCGTATTGCCCGCCATCATCGCCGGTGCCGCCGCGCGGATCAATTGCCAGAATGGAAAATTCCACGGCATGATGCACAACACCGTACCCAAAGGCTGATAAACCACCAGGCTGCGGCTCGCATCGGAAGCGATCACTTCGTCGCTCAAATACGCTTGCGCGTGGTCTGCATAGTAGTCGCAACCGGTCGCGCACTTCTCCACTTCCGACCTGGCTTCTTTGAGCAGTTTTCCCATTTCTTCGGTGATCAGATGGGCGTACTCCTCGCTACGCTGGCGGAAAATTTGCGCGAGATTACGCATAAACCCGGCGCGCTGTTCAAAACCGAGCGCCGCCCATCCGGCTTGCGCGGATTCCACTTGGCTCAGCGCCGTATCGATTTCGCTGGCTTGCCAAATTGGAAAAGATTGCAGGGTTTGGCCTGTGGCCGGGTTGATCGATAGCATCGGCATAGCGGTCATTCTCCTGTTAGTCATTTACTGCCAGCGCATTTGCGCCATTCACTTCGTCACGCAAATCAGCTCGTTCCAGTTCGTTGTGTATCTGGGACTGCGGTTTCCTTGTTTCATTTTCCACGGCTGCCGGAAACCTTCGGACGCGAGCTTCAACGTGCTGCTACCCATTTTGGCATTGATTTGATCCATAACCGCCATTAATTTGCCGGATTTATTTTCTGCCGCCGCCAAACCAAACAGATCGGATTGCCGGTTACCGGCGGAAACCAATCCGGATAGCATCACCCGCGCTTTCTGATAGCGATACCCGCCACGATAAATTTTACGCACCCCCCATAACGCGGCTTTGGTCAACCGCACGGTATCATCGGTTGGCACGGGAAGCGGAATAGCCAGGCCGTTGGCATAATAGCGTTCTTCTTCGTTGAACGGGCTGGTACGGATCGCAACGTAAATCGCCCCGGCACACAATTGCTGGCGGCGCAATTTTTCCGTTGCGCGGCGAACATACAACGAAACCGCTTCTTCCAGACTGGCCAGATCCGCAACAGCAACACCAAACGAACGCGAGCTGACAATTTGCTTTCTCGGCGGCGCGATTTCTTCCAGCTCGATACAAGCCACACCATTGAGTTCGCGGATAACTTTCTCTATCACGACGGAAAAACGCGAACGCATCCCGGCCGGGGAAGCCCGCTTCAGATCGAGCACGGTTCTGATGCCGCTATCATACAGCTTGGGAACAAGCCGCCGGCCGATGCCCCAAACTTCACCCGCGGCAATCCGGTTGAACCAATCATTTTGCTGATCGGACGGCATGCTGTTCAGGTCGCATACACCGTCTAATTCCGGGTATTTCTTGGCGATGTGGTTGGCCAATTTGGCCAGCGTCTTGGTCGATCCGATACCAACACAAACCGGCAGACCGGTCCACTGTCTCACGCAACAGCGGATACGCTGACCGTAGGATGTCAGATTTGGTGTTCCAAATCCGGACAAATCGAGAAAGCACTCATCAATCGAATAAATTTCCTGCTGCGGGCTGAACATGGCCAGAATGCTCATCACGCGGTTGCTCATATCGGCGTACAACGCATAATTGGAAGATTGCGCGATGATTCCGTACTTTCTCGCCAAATCCTTGAACTCAAACCACGGCTGCCCCATCTTCACACCCAGCGCTTTCACCTCGTTGCTTCTCGCCACCGCGCAGCCATCGTTGTTGGATAGCACCACAACCGGCTTGCCTTCCAGGCGCGGATTGAACACCCGCTCGCAACTCACATAGAAGTTGTTGCAATCGATCAAAGCGATCGCGCGCGTCATTTGCGTTCACGCATAGAGCCGGTCACCACGCTCCATGCTTCGAATGATTGTTTGAAGATTGTGGCGTTGAATTCCCCTGCCTGCATTTTTCATCGTGATGTGTTGTGCCTTTATGATATCGGAACGATATTCAAACATGCATGAAAAAGCATGTCAAATGGCCATTCCTAACCCCGGACAGCACTTATATCCGTAGAATCTTCAGCTGGAATCCGAATGCCTCGAATCCATTTCCCGTTCAAATGAAAAAATCTTGAATAAAATATGATGACTCAACGATATTTCCCGTACGATACGCCGATGAAAAATTATTTCTCTCCGTTGCATCTGCTGCTTTTCATTTTCCTGCTTGGCGTCATGATGGTGCTGTTTCAGGTGGAATTGCTGTCATTTGCTTTTGTAAAGCTGGGGCTACCGCCGGAATCGGGTCTGATGGTGCTATTGCTTTCGTTGCTCGGCAGCGTTGTCAATTTGCCGGTGGCGCGGATCAAAAGCGATGTGCCGGTACAGGAATTCACTCCACCTGCCTACTGGGGATTACTCAGGATACCGCTGCAACCCTTTCATAATGAAACACAAATTTTGATCAATCTTGGCGGCTGCCTAATACCGGCAACGCTGTCGCTGTATTTGTTTTCCCACAGCACACTCAGCCTATCTTCCACACTGCTGGGAATCGCGATTATCAGTGCGATCAGTTACTACTTCAGCCGCCCGATTCAGGGACTCGGCATCGGCATGCCAATATTGGTAGCGCCCATCAGCGCCGCGTTGACCGGTTTGATCATCAGCCCGGAACAAAGCGCCGCGCTCGCATACATCAGTGGCACACTGGGCGTATTGATCGGCGCCGATCTGCTACACATGAAAGACATCTCACGGCTCGGCACGCCGTATGCGTCTATTGGAGGTGCGGGGACGTTTGACGGGATTTTTATCACCGGTATTGTGGCCGCGCTGCTGGCTTAAAAGATTAAACGCTCACAAAAAACCCCGCCGAAGCGGGGTCAGTTGCGGTCTTACTTAGAATTCAGCTGCTGATTACTGTTTTCTGCGGCGTGCGGCAAATCCTATTAAACCCAGACCGGCCAGCAACATCGCGTAGGTTTCGGGTTCCGGAATGGCCGCAATGGCATCGATTTCGCCTTCACCGGGAGAAAATGGGCCGCCTACCAAACGATCGCCCGATACGACTGCAAAGTAATTATAAGAACCGGTGAAAGACCATTGTGACGTCCAGTCATCGGCGTTTTTCAATGTGCTGCTGTCATCCACGCCTCTTGCCCATACGCTGGTGATATGCCCTTCTTCAAGCAGTGCGCCAGAAGAGTCGGAACCGTAAATACGGAATTCAAAAGGCTCCCAAAATTCACCGGTGTTGTCAGCATTCCAGCCATGATCGATGGCCGGAATAGCGAGCACGGAACTCAATGCGGCAGGACTATACACCAGAATGGCCGGATCATACTGCAACCAATGGTGATCGGCCGAACTCACGCAGCAGCAGCCGTGAAGCCATCGCTACCGTAAGTCGATCCATCCGCCCAGCCGGTTGCACCATTACCACCGCTGACATAGCTCAGGTAACTGGTTGGTGTTACCGTGCCGCTGTTCACCGTCGCGGTATCGGTCAGCGTTGCACCGCCGATAGTGGTTGTAGCAAATGCCGTGGAAATGGATACCGACAGCACTGCCGCAGTCAAAAGAATCTGTTTAAACATAAAAAACTCCTATTTATAAATTAAGCCCACCTCGTTCTCACGCCAACCAACCTTAAAGTTGCATGTGTCAGCGCTTCTCACTTATTTTTATCATTAATAACCTTTTCCTGTTAAGAAAAAGGTTATTAATTGTAATACGAATTTAGTTTCGTTTTTTATAAAAATGAGCAATATTTCATAGAACTAGCCCTAACCATTTCTGCATTTCGATCTTAACCCCGGTATACTTTTGCCCATGGATATTTCACGCCCGCACAACTCCGCTGCACCGCACCCGCATATCCTGCATCGGCTGCATGCGGTACAACAGCAATCCCGGCATATTTCACCGCACGCCATGCAACAAGCTGCCGCCGAGTTCAATATGCCGCTCAGTCAGGTGGCTGCGGTAGTCGCATTCTATTCGTTTTTCTCCACGCAACTGCGCGGCCGTTTCGATATTTTATTCAGTAATTGCACCAGTTGCGGCTATCTGTCCGGAGAACAAGACCTGATGCGGATGCTGTGCCAGTTGCTACAAGTCACCCCGGGCAAAACGCGCGCGGATGGATTAATCAGTATCAACGAAACCTCGTGCATCGGCATGTGCGATCAGGGTGCGTCGCTGCTGGTCAATGGGCTGCCGGTCACCGCTTTGAATGCGGAAAAACTGGCACAGATCGCGCAGCGGATCACAACGGAATCACCGCTCGCCGATTGGCCAACGGAGTGGTTTGCCGTGCACGACAGGATATATCGTCGCGATCTGCTGCTAATGGAACCACACGCTCCCGGCAGCGCGCTGCAAACCGCACTGGCACAAGGCGCTGATCGAACGCTGGCAGTCATCCAACAATCCGGCTTACGCGGCCGCGGCGGCGCCGGGTTCGATACCGGCAAAAAATGGCAATTGTGCCGCGCAGCACCCGGCGATGCGCATTATGTCGTTTGCAACGCCGATGAAGGCGAGCCCGGCACATTCAAAGACCGGCTGCTGTTACGCGATCATGCCGATGCGATGATTGAAGGCATGACACTGTGCGCGTCAGTCATTGGCGCAAAACAAGGATTTATCTATTTACGCGGCGAATACCGCTATTTATTACCGCATCTGCACGCCGTGCTCGATCAGCGCCGCAGCCAAGGATTATTGGGCCAACATATCCTCGGGTATGAAAATTTTCAATTTGACATCGACATCGTCGTGGGCGCCGGTGCGTATATTTGCGGCGAGGAATCGGCGTTGATCGAATCGCTCGAAGGCAAACCCGGCATTCCGCGCATCCGTCCGCCGTTTCCCGTCACGCATGGCTACCTGGGGCAGCCCACCAGCGTCAATAATGTCGAGACTTTCATCGCGGCAGCGCATATCGCCGCACACGGCAGCGCTTGGTTTAATTCCATCGGCACGGAGCAATCGCGCGGCACCAAAATCCTCAGCATCAGCGGCGATTGCGAGAAACCCGGCATTTACGAATATCCGTTTGGCGTGCGCATTCAACAGATTCTCGACGATTGCGGGGCACGGGACGTGCAAGCGGTGCAAATCGGCGGTCCTGCCGGAAAATTGCTCGGCATGGCGGAATTTAACCGCACCATCAGTTTTGAGGATGTTTCCACCGGCGGATCGTTCCTGGTATTCGGCCAGCAGCGCGATTTACTCGCGATCCACCGCAATTTCGCACATTTCTTCGCGCACGAAAGCTGCGGTTTTTGCGCACCCTGCCGCGTCGGCACGCAGTTATTGAAAAACAATCTGGATAAAATCGCCGGAGGTCGGGGCACAATGCACGATATCGAAGAACTCAAACAACTCAGCCATCTGATTCAGCACCAATCGCATTGCGGCTTGGGTCATACCGCCGCCCATCATGTGCTGGACGGTTTGCAGCATTTCCCGCACACTTTTTCCGCCTCGCTACAACCCCATTTCACCGCGCAGTTCGACCTCGATCAGGCACTGGAAAGCGCCCGGCAGGCAACACATCGTGACGATGCGGCAGCGCATCTGGATAACGGATAATGTCAGACAATCCCAGCACAATCCGCATCGACGGCCAGGAAGTCCCATTTACAGCAGGACAGACCATCATGGATGCCGCGCTCGCGGTAGGAATCTACATTCCGCACCTGTGCCACTACCCCGGCCTGCCGCCGAGCGGCAATTGCCGCCTGTGCGTAGTGGAAACCGGTAACCGCAGTGCCGCCGCGTGTATCACACCGGCCGTAGCGGGGCAGGAAATCCGCAATAACACGCCGGAATTGAACGAAGCGCGTAAAGCCATTACGCAAATGCTGTTTGTTGAAGGCAATCACATTTGCCCGTCGTGCGAGAAAACCGGCAACTGCAAATTGCAAGCGATGGCTTATCATCTGGGCATGCTGGACGATCACTTCCCGCAGTTTTACCAGCACCGCGAACTTGACGCCTCGCACCCCGATATCCTGCTCGATCGCAGCCGCTGCATCCTGTGCGATCTATGCGTGCGCGCCAGCCGCGATGTGGACAAGAAAAATGTATTCGCCATCGCCGGGCGTGGCACGGATGCGCATCTAATCGTCAATTCATCAAGCGGGAAGCTGGCGGATAGCCCGATGGCAGTTACCGATCTGGCGGCCAATATCTGTCCGGTGGGCGCAATTTTGATCAAGGAAAAAGGCTACGAAGTGCCGATCGGGCAGCGTATTTACGACCGGCAAACGATCCGCGAAACCGGTTTGCAGGAACATATCGAACGGAAAAATGACGATTGAGTATGCAATTCAACCATTGATAGCGGCTCCTTGGTAAACACGCTAGCATAATCTCGCAAACCTATTAAACTTCAATAATTCTTGAGCTCTCCTAAGAGGATAAATGAATGAAAGACGAAACGATCGCTATCCACGCCGGTTATCAAACCGACCCCACCACCAAGTCGGTGGCGGTTCCTATTTATCAGACCGTCGCCTACGAATTCGACAACGCGCAGCATGGCGCGGATTTGTTCAATCTCGCCGTGCCGGGCAATATTTATACGCGCATCATGAATCCGACCAACGATGTGCTGGAACAACGGGTTGCCGCATTGGAAGGCGGCGTAGCAGCTCTGGCGCTCAGCTCAGGTCAGGCCGCCATCCATTATGCGGTGATTAATATCGCCGAGATGGGCAATAACATCGTCAGCGTGCCGTTGCTGTACGGCGGAACTTATACGCTGTTCGCGCACATGCTGCCGAAATTGGGAATCGAAGTGCGCTTCGCCAAAGACGATAATCCTGCAAACCTCGAACCGCTGATCGACAAAAAAACTGCGGCGGTATTCTGCGAGTCGCTGGGTAATCCGGCGGGAAATATTCCGGACATGGAAGCCATTTGCGCGATGGCGCATCGGCACGGTGTTCCGGTTATCGTCGATAACACCGTGCCCACGCCGGTCCTGATGAAACCTTTCCAGTTCGGCGCGGATATCGTGGTGCATTCGCTGACCAAATATATGGGTGGACATGGCACATCCGTCGGCGGCATTATCGTCGACTCCGGCCAGTTTCCCTGGCCGGATCATGCGGAGCGGTTTCCGATGCTCAACAACCCCGAACCGGCCTATCATGGCGTCGTCTATACGCAGGAATTCGGCCCCGCCGCCTATGTCGGGCGCGTACGCACGGTGGCGTTGCGCAATACCGGTTCGGCCATGTCGCCGATGAATGCTTTCTTCTTTCTACAGGGTATCGAAACCTTGTCGCTACGCATGGAGCGGCATACTGAAAATGCGCTCAAAGTCGCGCAACACCTTGAGCAACATCCCGCCGTGGCGTGGGTGAAATATGCGGGGCTGCCATCATCGGAATACTATCAATTGGCGCAAAAATACATGCAAGGCCGCCCATCGGCCTTGATGACATTCGGCATCAAAGGCGGATTCGAGGCCGGTGTGAAATTTTACGATGCGCTCAAACTGTTCAAGCGGCTGGTGAATATCGGCGATGCCAAATCCTTGGCCGCGCACCCGGCATCCACAACCCATCGGCAATTGACCGGCCCCGAACTCGCCGCTGCGGGCGTCACGCAGGACATGATCCGTTTGTGCATCGGCATTGAAAATATCGATGATATTCTGGCGGATTTGGAACAAGCGCTCGCCGCTAGCCGGACTTAAGCAATCGTGACAAACAAAGTTACCGGATACCCATCAGGTCAGAAAGCATAATGAGTTTCTCCATCGATATCAGTGAAGAAGCCGGGGTGCGCACTTTGCATTTCGGCTCCGACTGGATACAGGGCGCGATGCGCATCGCGCGCCCTTGGCGCTTGGAACTCGACTACACTCGGGAAATGATGGCGAGCTTGTTGCTGAGAGACGATGCGCGTTTTCCGCGCAAAGTGCTGCTGATCGGCCTGGGTGCGGCATCGCTGACCAAATTTCTTTATCGCTACTACCCGCTGGCGAAACTGACTGCGGTTGAGATCGAACCGCGCGTGGTAGCAGCCGCAAGGCAATTCTTCAAACTGCCGGAAGACCCGCTACGCCTCAATATCGTGATCGCGGACGGCGCACAGTATATCGCCGGGAACGGCAAGACTTACGACCTGATTCTGGTGGATGGCTACGACGCCGATGCGCACCCCGGTGAGCTCGACATGCTGCCGTTCTATCAAATGTGCCGGGCGCGCTTGAACCATAATGGCGTTCTCACGGTGAATCTGCTAGGCCGCAGCCGTGGCCACCAAGCCAGCCTGGAACGCATCAAAACAGCATTCGACGGACGCGCACTGGCTCTCCCTCCCTGCGACAGCGGCAACGTCATCGCAATGGCCGCGACCGGAGATAGGATCGAGATTTCCATCAGTGAGCTCACAGAACAAGCGCTCGAATTGAAGCAAAAAACCGGTCTCAACCTGCTGCCGACGCTGACGCGATTGGAGCAGGCAAAATTCTGTTCAGGTGGGATTCTTGCGATTTAACAAAAGCCAGATGCTAGGCTTTACACACTAATGTGCTAATTTTTCAGAAAGATCATAAATCTTATCTTTAACCGTTTTCCACATCTCCGCTGGCGGCGGAACTTGAGTTTGTGTTTTGATTTGATTAATTTTATTCATAGCATCCGTATACGTATCTACCAGTTGATCTTCCAGATCATCCCCCATTTGAGCTGCTTGTTCTTTAGCATCCCCATATTTTTGATTTATCAGATCCTTGGCATTCATATGCGATAATTCTATTTGGACTTTGGCATTATCATATGCTTCTTGCCAATTTTCCTTTACATCAGCCAGAACCTGCTCTTTTGTAGGCACTTTCATGCCACATATCTGATCCTGATCTTCAAGCGCATGCCCAAACGCACTATTTAGTTGGTTAATGTCCTTCATGTTCTGACAGAGATCATGAATATCCCACACAGCTACTCCAACTATTATTGATGCACCCGATATTGGAATTGCTCGGCCTGGGAGGGATACAATATTACGTGTTGCACTCGCAACCGATCGGGTGGCTATACGCTTTGATACTTTCTGAACAGTTTTTATCTTTTTATCAGATTCCATTTTAAGTTTGGCATGCTTCTCCTCCAATTCCGAGTTATTTCTGGTCAATCGCGTATTTTTATCAACCAGTTCTTTGGTTTTAACAGCCACATCATCATTTCTTTTTACCGTTGGGCTCTGGCCAAGAACTCTCGTTAATGCCGTGTCGGTCAATGCATATCCTAAGAAAGATTTCAATGTATTAAAGGCGGCGGTATGCAAACTATCGCTGACGAGCGTCGCAATGTTGGCTGATATAAGCCCCAAAAACGACGATAGTAAGAGCACATTTTTTATTCTTTTCCACAACGATGCGCTTTTTAATTTAGGTTTCTGTTCTTGTTCTCGTATTTGTTCAACAGACGCATCCACGGTACATTTCCTTTTTTTCATTGTTATCGGTATACATGCTACCGCATGTCCATCGATCTATTCAAAGGGGGCTTGATTCTCATTTGATGCTGGACTTTCTTTGGCGGCCCAACTCACCATCTGTGTTTGCAAAAAAAATAGCATAATCAGTGAATTAGTTAATCAAGCACACCAACATCACCCCCAGAATTTGTACAAAAATACTAAAAAAACAGTATGGATTTTCCATTACAACCGTCTATGCTTCAGTATATATTTTTGTAATACACTAATATTGAAATAAAAATCTAGTTTGTGATGTGCTATTGAAACATATGATCTTAGTAGTCAGATTTTGATTGAAGGAACATTCTTTTATTACATACAAGGAAAAATAATAATGAATCTTAGAAAAATGAAAAATTCCTCGCCATTAAAATTGTTTTCATCGATCAGTGTTTTTATTCGCCGCAGCGTCATTGGTACTGCCGCGATGCTGACTGTTGGCAGCGCTCAGGCATTGGATTTCCAGCTTGTTTCGCATATTGGCGACAACTACAGCTATACGCTAACCTATGGACCAAATGACAATATGTGGTACGTTGAAAATGGCAACGTGCACGCAACGATCCAGCTATCGCGCTTGTTTGGGGTCACCAGTGTTTTCGGGCCGCTCGATAACGACTTTCCGTCCGGTTCTCTTCACGATGGACAGTTAAAATGGACAGGTAGTGTATTGTCTGGCGGCTCGGTCGTGCGCTTTACAATGCTCGAAGAAGGCGTTGGTACTGGTAACTTCCCGTCAGATAAGCATGTCATCGGCTTCACACTCGTTGCGCCCCATACATCCGAAATCGATAAGATCGTTCTGGATACCAACGGTTTCTATAGTGGTCACACGTTGGCTGATCGGGACGTGCATATGCTCATTTCCGGGCCAGGTGTACCGGCGGTACCTGAGCCTTCTGGCTATGCAATGATGATCGCTGGAATATTGGGTATTGGTATGATGCTGCGGCGGCGGAATTTGTGTTAACCGGCGCGCCTTGTCTCTCTCAAACTGGTATGCAACCTTCGGTATAATCTCTGAACGCGATTTCCGTTCCTAAAGTATCGACCAGCCGGATAAGACTTTCAGTTGCTACATAAAATGCTTAAAAGTCAAATACCACCGGACTTTCCCGGTGGTATTTGTTAACTAACTCTGGCTTGGAAAAATACCCTGTATAGGCTTCCAGTGGTTTTTCTGTTCGATATCGCGCCAGATGGCATTTTCAGCGAATCGTTTGGCTGCATTGAGTAGTTCTTCATGATCAGCGCATAGATTCAGATCTTCAATGCGCAGCTGGTTATGAATATCGATTAATACATGGTTGGCTTGCTCGAAACTGGAACACTCAGCGGTTTTAACGTAGCGAGCGGCAAAGTCTCCGGCAATGGGAGCAAGCTCAGTGAAAATATGCTGCCGCATGCGGCGGCAATTTTCTGTGCCGTAAGCTGCGGTGAGGTTATCGGCAAAAATGACTTGTGGCAATCTTGTGTCACTTTTGTGCCACAACCGAGGCCTGCGGAGACCAACCGGGACTAATGGGGGATTTGTGGGACCTGAACTAAGACCCTGTATTTTATGGGTCTTAGTTGGTCTTGAGTGGTCTGGGTGAGACCGCTTATTGGTGGGACGGCGGCTATTTAATAGTAGCTATAGAACCTTATGGACACTTAATATCAATATCTAAGGTCGCAAATGTTACTGTAAAAGTTACTGCATTTATATTTGACTGATTGGTTTAAAATTACATACCCCTACCCCTTATTTTTTATAAAGGGTTTACTTTCTTACCCCCCACCCCCCATTTTTGGTTTGATGGTACCTAATTTACCTATACACTAAGTTTTGCACATGAGATTTTTATTTTTAATCGAATAAGTAGTGAGTACTTAGCTGCGGAAATAATAGATTATCTATCATGCTTATCAGCTTATTTGAAACCTACAAAAAGTTTTGCTTTAATCTTTTTGTACTGGCCAGGCGCAATATTGCCTACTGGTAGAATGACGCCTGCTGTATATTGATCATGTGTGTATTTTTTTGCGAAAAACTCACGAGGGTGATTTTCTTCTGGAACCCAAATTGCCAAAAAATTTTGTTCTTTCATTCCAATCGACCCTTTAAATCCAATATTTGGAACTCGATTGATTTTAAGAATATCTTTTTCTTGATCCAAATCGCTATATTTTATTGCAATTGTTCGACCATCTTCAGTAAATATAATTGGCCCTGTATGAGATGCGTAAGAATCGGTTGAATTTGCGAAATTGGGCGCAAATGAATCATGTAACAATTGGAAATATGCAAACGGTGAAATTTCTATAATACCTTCATTTCCAATAACATATTCTATATCAATATGATAACTCCCTCGTTGAAACCTGAAAATCTTGGTAACGTGAGTATTTTCAGTAATATTAGGCGAAGGATTTACTGAAATAAGTTTTACTTCTAGTATGTCCTCATCTGGTGCGAGTCGGTAAACTTTTTTATCTGAAGCTATTGAATATTTGGTTAGATGGGTTGGTAGCTTATCTCCAATCAGCCCCGATTGTGCAATGTGAAATCTATTAGGATTATCTAACAATAATTGATATGTTTGAGTTGAATTTCCTTGCGTTGATATTTCAAATAATTTGAGTTGACGAATATCTCCTCCCATAGTGTCAATTTCGGCTTCTATTTTGTCTGTTATTACATTGATTCTATCTCCTGTCGCGAATTTATTATTTAATGAAGGCGCTTTACTAATCTCGACTGCTGAGTTGTCTGATTCGATTGTAAAGGATTTGAATATAAAAGCTAAAGAATACGGCACGATAGCTGCTGTGAGGAAAATAATTACACCCCAGAAACCTATCCTTTTTAAAACACTATGCTTAAGAAATAATCCAGAAAGCCATATCCACGAAGCCAAAAAAACAAGGCCATATAGTGAGCGTATTCCATTAAAGAAAAGCCATAACTCAAATATGGGGGGTGTCCTAGATTTTGTGTAAACGGTGGTTAATAATGCCGAGGCATTCTTTCGTTAAATTGAATAGTAAACCTGTTTAGTGCCGGTTTCCAATCTCTTAGTGGCATAGACCATTTTTTGGCGATATTGCTGAGAGCCAAATAAAACAATTTGATCACGGCTTCATCGTTGGGAAACGATCCACGGTTTTTGCTGACTTTGCGTAGGCTCATATTGACTGACTCAATCGCATTGGTGGTGTAAATAATGCGCCGTATCTCAGGCGGGTAGTCGAAGAATGGAATGATGCGTTGCCAGTTATTGCGCCAAGATCGGGCGATCGGTGGATAAGCATTGTTCCATTTATCTTCAAAGCCGGCTAACGCGTGCTCAGCCTCATCAATCGTGGCGGCGCTATAGACCAAACGTAGATCAGCAGCTACTTCCTTGCGTTTATTCCAGCTGACGTAGTTGAGACTGTTACGAACCATGTGCACGATACAGAGTTGTACAATGGCATGTGGATAGACGGTTTCAATCGCTTCGGGAAAGCCCTTTAAGCCATCGACACAGGCGATAAAGATATCTTGCACGCCACGATTTTTGAGTTCAGTGACAACGCTGAGCCAGAACTTGGCACCCTCGGTCTGAGCAATCCATAAGCCCAGTATTTCTTTATGGCCCTCCATGTTAATGCCGATCGCCAGGTAAATCGCTTTGGTACGAACGCTACCAGCGTCACGAACTTTGGTATGGATACAATCGAGATAGATCACAGGATACACCGCATCGAGAGGCCGGGATTGCCACTGCTTCACTTCATCCATTACGCCATCAGTGACCGTAGAAATGAGCGTAGGCGATACTTCGGCGCCATACATTTCAGTGAGGTGCTGTTGGATTTCACGCACTGTCATGCCACGGGCATACAGCGAGAGGATCTTGTCATCAAAGCCCGCCCAGCGGGTCTGATGCTTGGAAATGATCAGAGGCTCGAAGCTGCCTTCACGGTCACGGGGGATCTCGATGGGTAACTCACCGAATTCACCTTTCAGGGTCTTACGGCTTTTACCATTTCTGGTATTGCCAGTGGCATTGACTACCGGTTCGTGCTTATCGTGACCGAGATGCTCGGCCATTTCTGCTTGCAAGGCACGTTCAACCAACGCTTTGGTGAGTTGCTTGAGAAGACCATGCTCACCGATTAAATCTTCTGGCTTTTTGTAATCGGCCAGCAGGCTATCAATTAAGCCGGCCGGCAGGGGTTTGGGTGTGGTCATTTTTACTCCAAATATATATAAGCAGTTTCCTGCAATATGACCATTTACACAAAATTATTTACACCCCCCAAATATGCCATTCGTCTTTAAGTATTCGACTGCTATTTCAATAAGCAATATAAAAAATGCACATATTAAGAATCCGAGAATTCCAGCGCTAATTACTAGCCCCATTGTTCGCAGCGTCACTTTGATTTTCTCCAATTATTTGACTCTTGCATTGAACGCCACATTCGACAATAACTCAGCAGCTTGTAGAACTAAACAAGATTAGTACATGTGGTGGATAAATTAAATAATTAAGTCAGTGTATTTTAACAGCGCGCTATTAAAAGAATCCTAACTCATAGTCCAAATATCGCAACTTAACTGTATAGTTGCTTATATTTTAAGCAGTGGCATTATTCAGATTCTTATGATTTTTATCTTGTGGTGGTCTACCTATCCAAGGAATATTCAATAATTTTGCTATCGTATAAAGCTCAAGCATAGTTTGTTGATAAGCTAAACGATTTGCGCGTGTATCATTCTTCCCTTTATATTTAGCAGTTGCACAGGCTGCGCGGCCTGCTGCTGTTCTTACACCGCCTGATCCATGCGCTTTGCATTTTGTTTTTCCGGGCATGGCTTCGCGCTGGCATTGCTGCCCATTAGAGTATTGCTGTTTAGCTGTGCATTGCGGCATGAGTTTAATCTTTTTTCACAGAATGATATTGCCGTTTCAACAAAACAGGGCAGGTAGGGCGGGATTTTAGCTTTTTTCGGGTAATTATCCATAAAGAATACTTATAAGGAATTTACGGAAATTGAATCAAAACCCGCCCTACCTGCCCTGTGTCTACCCTAGCCGCCTTGGGGAAAATTAGAATTGAGCTTTAATCCGGAATAATAACGTCTGCCGTTACTTTTTGATTCCTTAAAACCTCGTTCAGCTAGTCTCCGCGTAAAGCTCGCTTTCGCGTTATGTTTAATACCATTTTCATCACACCAAGTGCGCCAACGGCTGAAAACTTGTGATTGCTCGGTTTTATAGTTCGGATTGGATTGGCATTGTTCCGCTAGAAATTCGCCCAATAAATCACTTTCATTTCTATAGCTTTTGTGTTCAGCCTTGATCTTGGCGCTTAACTTCAGCCCGTCATGTTTCCACTTCAAAGCGCCTTCAATCATCCACATTAGAATGCCATCACGCTCTTCAAGTAATTTTTCTTCAAGATACGGGGCTTTTTCTTTTTCTGTGAATTTTCTTTGAAAAGGAATTAATACAAGCCTTCGCCAGATACCGTCATCATCCCCGGTTATAATCGGTTTGTGGTTTGTTCGCAGCCAGGCTTTAAAAGTCGGCATGTACTCGAAAAACTCTTTATGTAGAAACCTAGCGGATATAAGTTCACGGCCAGCCAATTGCTTCACAATCTGTTCATCCAGTTTATCGCCAGCTTGCAACTCATTAATTGAAACATACCTGCTGCCAGCAATGGACGCTAAATCATTTCTAGGGGTTGAATCGTCAGATCGCCTTGCGGTCAGCAAGGTGGAAGGTGCCATACGTCCATAACCTCCAATAATTTCAGCAATCACATTGTTGAAAACGCTTTTACCATTACTGCCATAGCCAAAGCAGATAAACATTTTTTCTTCGGTAACCGAACCCGTTAGTGTGTAACCCAGTGCGCGCTGAATGGTTTCGATAGTCTCGGTATCGCTTTCAAAAATTTGATCAAGGAAAGTGAGCCAATGGCTACATTGGGCTCCATCATTATGGTTTGCATTGCAATGCCTTGTAATTTTTAAGGCTGGGGTATTTAGTATCAATCCCCCTGTGCGAAGATCAACTACGCCATTTCTTACCCCCAATAACCAAGGGTCGTTATCAAGTTCATTGACTGTGGCAGTCATGCCCGGCTCGGATTTTGCTAATTTCAGCATGGCTTCAAGCCGTGAAAGATTATGACTAACCACTGCTTGTTGTATTAAACGCCTGCCTTTGTCCTGATCGGTTTTGAAAATCTCATGGGCAGTTTGAAGTAAATTACTCGCTGTTGCTTTTGCACAGTTAAAATCTTCTTCTTTTTCACACCATATCCATTGCTGGTTATCCCATCTTAGCCATTTACCGGCATTACCTACATACAACATTTTATCGCGCCATTGCTGAGCAAAAATACGCGCATTCCGAATATCCCCATGTGAATTATGCGGTTCTGTCCCTGTACTATTTTCAATGGCTAAAGCAATCGTACTTTGCCTGTAGTCTGCGCGAGTTTGCCACTTTTCTCTATTTGCCAATTCTGAACGGCCAAAGATAGCTTCAACAGTTGCATGTAACTGATCATTTGAAACACCTTCACGTACACAAGCACTACTGATATGCCTTGCAAGTGCTAAATCAGCTTCGCTTTGGCTTGCATATCCCGGATTAAATGGATTGCCTTCTATCTTCTGCCATTGTCCATGCCAGAGAGCAGGCGCATGCTTTTGCACTGATTCAGAGAGTTGTTCTACTAGCAAGGGATCAATGAGAGTGTCGTATTGTTGTTTGGTGCTCAAACCATTTGATATGGGTGTAACAGTTGCACTGCTGCT
This sequence comes from Nitrosomonas sp. Is24, assembly GCF_033063335.1. Taxonomy (NCBI): domain Bacteria; kingdom Pseudomonadati; phylum Pseudomonadota; class Betaproteobacteria; order Nitrosomonadales; family Nitrosomonadaceae; genus Nitrosomonas; species Nitrosomonas sp. Is24. The sequence goes on from NZ_JAWJZG010000001.1 coordinate 1,893,216, forward strand.
ATGCTTTGGAAATAGCTGAAGGATTGCACTGATATTTGCACTCATGACAAAACCCCCTTGCCAATTCCCGTGGTGGTTAAATATCGATTGTTGGAATAAAGCTCGACAGACATGCCGTTGATGAATGTTCTCCGCGAATCGAGGGGTTCGTTATGGAGAAAAAAGCCTCTGATGCCTGTGCCACTGATAGAAATTTCATGGCGTGGTAAGTTTAGTTTTTTGAGGGTTTCTTTTACATTTTCATCCAATGAATTATCAATGATGCATTTATCCCAGTCAAAACCGTGTAAATATTTGCCATTGAAGTGCGGTTTGCCATCTAGCACAATTCCAATGCCGATAAATCCGCCAGATTCAAATGCTTTACGCACTTGATCGAATGTCGACCAAGTTGATGGATCGGTGACATTGGCTAAATTTCCATTAGGCTGATAGGGCGGTTTAGTCAGCTTGCCATCACGCATAACAGCATTGGCTAGTACCCAGTTAGGAATCGATTTTAATTCGGGTAGAATATTGTCAAAATCGGGTTTTATAAAATCCATGCTCACCCCACCGGTATTAGTGTAAATTCATCTGATTTGGCCAGCATTTTCAGAAACTCCGGGCAATCGTGACCCAACTCAAGGGCATTCCGAAGGTTCCCGGAATGTATTTCATTGACGATATTCAAGGTGGTAAGAGCGCGCCTATGGCGTAACTTTGTGTGTTTTTGCGATTAGAGTCTTGCAACGAGTTGATTAGCCGAAGGCTTATTGGAATAGCATGATTTACACAGGAAGAATAGCGCCGTATCATTCGAATCTTTACAAACCGCATTAACACTTCCAGCAAGCTGATCGAAAGTCATTTCAGCATCGCACCCCATGCATGTGAATTTGTCTTTATCCATTTATCCCTCCGTTTTCCAATAATTTGCGAATATCGGAAACCTTCCATGCCGTTGCGCGTGAGCCGAGTTTATATCCTTGTGGATAAATACCCGATTTGATACCGGCATACCAACTGGATCGGCTGACAGGGAATATAGTTAATACTTGAGGTAAGCGAATGAATCCCTCCTGTGGCAAGGGATTATTTGAATCTTTTAGCATGTGAAACTCCTTAATTGGATTTAAAGGAGCAGCTTAGAAACTTAGAAGGTATAAGTCACGGGATAGAAATACCGATTTCAATCCGGTAAAGTAAATTCAATATGGCGTAGATTAGGGTTTTTACTCCAATATGTTGATAGGGTTTCCTCGGTTAAACCAAAACTACGAAGATTATGTTCACCTATCTTGCCCACAGCTTTTTCCAGGGTAAGTCCTAATCCTCCCGACTTGACTGGGGTCAAAGCTGCGGCAATCCAACCAAGAGCTAAACGTTTAATAAAATCACTATCTTTAGCTTTGTTTTGAGAGCTCTTACTGGTTCGTTCCCCTCTTTTTGCTTTTACATTCAGAGCCATTTTTGCATCTTTACCGTCAGCAATATTTCTAAGTGCTTCTATGAGAAATTGTTTATTTTCTCCTGAGAGCTGACCAAGTTCTAGTGCATTGGCGATTTGCCTCAAGCGTTCCTAAGCTAGTTTTACATTACTCATGCTACTCGCTCCGTTATTGAAATAATTTCAGCGCCAGCTTTGAGCTTATCCAGATAATCAGCCCATAGCTGCATCATTTTTCTACGCTCGGTCAAATGCGCAGTGCGGTTATAAGCGCGTCCATTCGGATCACGCACAGCATGTGCAAGCTGGTGTTCGATATAGTCAGGCCGTACCTGTAACACTTCATCAAGTATTGTGCGTGCCATTGCCCGGAAACCGTGTCCGCTCATTTCATCTCTGGCAAATCCCATGCGCCGCAATGCTGCCAGTATTGCGTTATCACTCATCGGTCTGCCATTGGTGCGTGCACCTGGGAACACAAAACGATCATCCCCAGTGAGTGCGTGCAGTTCGCGCAGTATTTTCACGGCTTGAGCGGACAGGGGAACAAGGTGGGGTTCGCGCATTTTCATACGTTCAGCGGGAATATTCCATTCAGCTTGATCAAGATTAATCTCAGTCCATTCAGCTTTGCGCAATTCACCGGGGCGGACAAAAACAAGTGGTGCGATGCGTAGCGCGCATTTAGTCACAAAGTAACCTTGATAGCTATCTATAGCGCGAAGTAACTCACCGATGGCTTTGGGATCGGTAATTGCGGCATGATGCGATTGTTTTGCTGAGGGAAGAGCGCCGCGCAAGTCAGGGGAAGGATCACGTTCAGCACGGCCTGTGGCTATTGCATAGCGAAATATCTGACTACAATTCTGATGAGCCCGGTGAGCTGTTTCAAGTGCGCCGCGTGATTCAATTCTACGCAATACAGAGAGCAATTCAGGCGCGGTTATGCTGGTTATGTGTTGTTTGCCGATCCAAGGGAAGACATCGCGCTCTAGTCTGCGAATGATCTTGTCAGCATGAGAAGGTGCCCATTCTATCGAAAACTTGGTAAACCATTCGCGCGCAACTTCTTCAAACGAATCTATTGCGGGCAATCCTTCAGCAATGCGCCTTTCAGTTTCTAGTGCTTTTGTTTGTGCGGCTTTGCTCGCTTTACGAATATTGCTAGGGTCGGTACCCATTGCCACATGCTGCCGTGCTTCATCAGCCCTGTCACGCGCTTCTTTTAATCCAATATCCGGATAAACACCAACAGAAAGAGTTTTACGTTTACCGCCTATGCAGTAATCCAGTCGCCACCATTTTGCACCATTAGGCTTAATCAGTAGGTATAAACCATCGCCATCGCTTAATCGCTGGGTTTTATCGGTGGGTTTTGAATTGCGAATGATTACATCCGCTTTTATGAGATGTCGCGCCATTGCAGTAACTCCCAATAAGAATGTAGTAACTTCTCAAAATAGGAACAGTAACAATGAGTGTTACTGTAAGAGTTACTGCATATTATACTGGATTTTACTGTTTGTTACTGGAGTTATTGGGACACAATAAAGTCTATAATCTTTGTACTTTCTTAATGTTATAGACTTTATTGGATGTCATTGAATCTTTAATTGGTGGAGACGGCGGGAATCGAACCCGCGTCCGCAAGCCCTCTACAGACAGTTCTACATACTTAGCCATATTATTTAATTTAACCTGGCAACCGCCAACTGGCAGGCTGATGACAGGCGAGTCACCTTGCGTTTAACGTTTTATAAAGTGACCCTATAAAACGCGATCCTCGTTAGTGACTCTGCTGTCTGTTGCCAGACCCGGCGTTGAGGCCCACCGGTGCAGAGGCTAGCCGATTAAGCGGCTAAAGCGTAGTTTTCGTCGTTTGCGACTATTGTTTTCAGATGGATTTACGAGGTAATCTGATCCTCGGTATGCCCTGCGCTGCTTTGCAACCCACGTCGAAACCAGATCGTCCCCGGTATTCGTTTTGGTAGTGCATAGGATGGTGCTGAAACCTAAAAATTCAAGTCCTACGCGCCGGGTATTCTAACAGAAATAGCGGGGGTTTCTTTACAGATAGCTCAGCAGCTCTGCGGGGTGGTCGATCAGGTGCCGGGCGCCCCAGGTTTCGGGCGGTTGATCGTTGCCCAGATAACCATAGCGGGCGACGATGGGTTGCATGCCGGCTGCCAGGCTGGCTTGAACATCACGGATGTCGTCGCCGAGATAAATGCAATGCGCGGGAGAAATGTTTATTTTATTGCTGGCGGTCAAGAGCGGTTCGGGGTGTGGCTTGGTATTCGCCAGTTCATCGCCGCAAACAACGCAGGCAACGCGGTGTGCCAGACCCAGTATTTCAATCAGCGGATGCGCGAAACGCGCCGGTTTGTTGGTGACGATGCCCCAGGGCAAGTTGCGTTGTTCCAGTTGATCGAGCAACGCATCTACACCGGGAAAAAGACAGGTATCGTGACATAGGCGTTGTGTGTAGAAATCCAGAAACTCGTCGCGCATCGACTCATAACCTGCATCGCCCGGTTTGATGTTGAAGCCGAGTCCCAGCAGCCCGCGCGAACCAGCGGAGGCCTGCGTGCGGATTGTTTCGATGGGCAGCTCGGGCAGTCCGCGCAGGGTGAGTTGCCGGTTCAAGGCGTGGCCGAGATCCGGTGCGGTATCGGCCAGGGTGCCATCAAAGTCGAAGAGAACGGCTTTAATCATGGATTCAGTTCAAATGCTGGAGGTGATAGTGAGACAACGTAATCTGTTTAGGTGCGATATGCCATGATGTAGTTCACATCGGTGTCATCTTCGAGTGCGTAGACTTTGGTGATCGGGTTGTATGTCATGCCGATCAATTGCTCGTCGGTCAAGTCGGCGTTGCGCGCCATGCGCGCGAGTTCGGATGGTTTGATGAATTTTGAGTATTCGTGCGTGCCGCGCGGCAATAGCTTCAGGATATATTCCGCGCCAATGATGGCAAACAAATAGGCTTTGGGATTGCGGTTGATGGTCGAGAAGAAAACCCAGCCGCCGGGCTTGGCCAATTGCGTGCAGGAGCGGATAACACTCATGGGATCGGGTACGTGTTCGAGCATTTCCATGCAGGTCACCACGTCAAAGTGCTGCGGCTGTTCTTTCGCCAGAGATTCCACAGTGATCTTGCGGTAGTCGACGTGATGCCCGCTTTCCAGCAGGTGCAGTTTGGCAACCTTAAGCGCTTTGTCGCTGAGATCGATACCGGTCACATGCGCGCCCATCGATGCCATGCCTTCGGACAGAATGCCGCCGCCGCAGCCGACATCCAACACGGTTTTTCCGGCTAAGCCTCCAACTAGATCATTGATGTAGTTAAGGCGTAGCGGATTGATTTCATGCAACGGCTTGAATTCGCTGTTGGGATCCCACCAGCGGTGCGCGAGTTGGCTGAATTTTTCCAGTTCCAGCGGGTCAGCATTGATGCCGTCATTTTCCATATGCATTCCTTTGTGCCTAATTTTTTGATGTGGCCGCGATACGCTCTTGCCAGTATGCGGTGCGGTATTGCAGTTCAACCGGGTTGAGCGTCATCAGTTCTTTATCGTGGAGCAGCATTCTACCATTTACCCACACATGACTCACTTGTTCACGGCTTACCGTATAGACTAAATGGGAAGCCGGGTCGTAGCAAGGCGCGAGATTGAGGCCGGTAAAGTCCACCGCGGTAATATCAGCCGCTTTTCCACGGATTAATGAACCGGTTATTTCTCCCAGTCCCAAGGCGTTGGCGCCATTCAAGGTTGCCATCTTCAATGCCTGATGCGCGGGCAAGGCATCGGCCCGTCCGCTGGTCGCTTTTGCCAGCAGCGCCGCCAGACGCATTTCCTCGAACATATCGAGGCGATTATTACTAGCCGCGCCATCGGTGCCAAGACCGACATTGATACCTTGATTCAATAAAGGTGCGATCGGCGCGAGTCCGCTGGCGAGCTTCATGTTGGACGAAGGGCAGTGCGCGATGCTGCAACCGTATTGATGCACGAGTTTTATTTCATGATCAGTCAGATGCGTCATGTGCACTGCAATTAAATTCGGACCGAGCAGCCCCAATTTCTGCAAGCGTTCAATCGGCCGCATGCCGGTTGATTCGAGACTGATGCGGATTTCATCCTGCGTTTCGTGCAAATGCGTGTGTATCGGGGTATCGAGCTGTTCCGCGTAAGTAAGAATGTTGCGGAAGGTTTTGTCGCTGACGGTATAAGGGGCATGCGGCGCAAAACAGAAGGACAGCAACGGATGCTGATATTGGTCTCGCAAATCCAGCCCCTTAGCCAAGTAATCATCGGCGTCACTGGCATAGGCGGTGGGAAAATCGATCACGACCATGCCGATGGCAGCGCGCATGCCGGAGCCGATAGCGGCTTCCGCGCAGGATTTCGGAAAAAAGTACATGTCGTTGAAACAGGTAATGCCGCCTTTGATCATCTCGGCGCACGCGAGCTGTGTGCCATCCAAAACAAATTGAGCATTAACGTGTTGATTTTCTGTGGGCCAGATATGTCGATTGAGCCATGCCATTAGAGGTATGTCATCTGCAAGTCCACGCATCAGTGTCATGGCGGCGTGGGTGTGCAGATTAATCAATCCCGGGATCAGTGCATGATTGCTCAGGGTGATTGTTTGCTTGGCTTGATAACGCAGACTGGCTTCGGATGCCGGCAGAATATCCTGGATGATTCCTTTATCGATAGCGATGGCGTGTTGATTCAGTACAACTCCAGCAGGCTCGATGGGAATAATCCATTTCGCCTCAATCAGCGTATCGATTTGCTGCAAACCATTCATGCGTTTCGAGTATGTAGAAAGAAAAAAGCCCTGCTCTTAAGGGCAGGGCTTTATGCATAAAAATAGTGAACCGGTTTCGCTTATCGGGTACCGGCTACTTCGATTTCAACGCGGCGATCAGGTGCCAAGCATTCGATCAATGCTTTGGTTTTTTTGTCGCCTACGCAGCTATTGCCTGTCACAGGATTAGCTTCGCCTTTGCCATCAACAAAGACGCGGCTTGGTTCAATGCCTCTTGAAACCAGATGAGCCTTGACCGATTCAGCACGGCGTACCGACAGGTTTTTGTTGTATTCATCGGAACCGATGCGGTCAGCATAACCTACAGCGATAATAAGATCATACTTGACGCCTTTTATGCCGGTTACAAATTCATTCAAAGACTGAATACCGTTCGGTTTCAGTTTGGCGCTATCAAAATCAAATAATGCATCAGCAGAGAATGTAATTTTTTCCGGTGCGGTTTTAGCAGCTGCGGCGGCTGCAGGCGCTGCGGCTACAGGCGTAGCAGCTTCGGATTTTTTAGCCAGATCCGGATCACATTCAGGAATCGCCATTGCCGGTGTCCAGTAACCGGTTTGCCAGCACAGACCGGTTGTGTTTCTTGCGACTACACCACGATCATCAACACCGTAAGCTTCCGGTTTTTTTACAGTTTTATCTTTATCAATAACTGTTTCTTGTGCCAAAACAGCACCAGAAAACATTACTGGTATAAGAATCATTCCCATGAGAGTATTTTTAGCTGATATTTTCTTCATGCTGTTGTCCTTTTTAATGAAAACTACGGGTTTTAATATTGGGTATGCAAAAAACTATTCTGCACTTGAAAACTTTCTAGCATTCTACTACTTCAGGCTATTGATTGCGCAATTATCAGTTTGTTTGTTTGTTTTATCAAATCAATATGTTGTAAAATTGCAACAAATTACCGCCACCAATCAAGTTGAAATAAAATTAATAACTTAGCTTGAGTGAACGATCAATAACCGGTCATTTTCTGATAAAAAATTAACGATATAACAAATCACAAATTACTCTTACGCATACGGCGCCGGTATTGGCATCACGTTAAAGCCGGTGAATTATTGATCTATCACACGTATACTGTCCGGCCGCCAAGATGGTGAAATTTCACATCGGCATGATATGCGGCGAAGATTTTCATGAACCCTTTCAATCAATTCTAAAAACATTGCCGTATGCCGGATGAGACAGCAGCTCTAACTTTGTCAGCGCAAAATCTGACGCGCCGCTATGGTGAAGTTGTTGCAGTTCATCAATTCAACCTGCAATTGCGGCGTGGCGAGGTGCTGGGATTGCTTGGACCCAATGGCGCGGGTAAATCGACGACACTACGCATGTTGACGGGTAATCTTGCACCCAGTAGCGGCGGTGTTGAAATTTGCGGCATCGATTTACTGGATAAACCGCAAGAAGCCAAAGCGCATGTGGGTTTCTTACCGGAGATTCCCCCGCTGTATTTCGATATGACGGTGGATGAATATTTGCTGCTGGCTGCCCGGCTGCATCGAGTCCGGAAGGAAGCACTCAAGGCGGCGTTAGAAAATGTAAAGCAACGCTGTGGTTTGGAACAGCGAAGCAACAATTTGATCGGTACATTATCGAAGGGTTATCAGCAACGCGTAGGTATCGCGCAAGCGATCATTCACAACCCCGATGTCATCATTCTGGATGAACCGACAGTGGGTCTTGATCCCAATCAGATGCGCGAAATCCGCCAATTGATCCGCGAATTGGGAGCAGCCAGCAGTATTATTTTATCGACCCATATTTTGCCGGAAGTTGAAAATGTCTGTGACCGGGTGCAAATCATGCACCAAGGCGGCATTGTATTCGATCAGCCGATGATCGATTTGCGCCAGCAAAATACCAGTCTGGAAACGGTATTCACACAACTTACGCAATAATTCACAAACCGGAATTTGAAGATGATTGCGACCATTATCCGTAAAGAATTGCATATGCTGTTCATTTCGCCGCTGGCCTGGATACTGCTGGCGTTGGTTCAACTCGTGCTGGCCTGGGTTTTTCTGGTACGGCTGGATGCGTTTCTGGAAATTCAGCCGCAGTTGATGCAAATCGCCAATCCTCCTGGCGTTACCGAGATTATCGTGACACCCGTCTTTGCGGTGGCCGCGATTGTTTTCCTGATGATTACGCCATTACTATCGATGCGTCTCATCGCCGAGGAACGCCGCAACCGCACGTTAACACTCTTGATTTCCGCGCCGGTTTCGATGACGGATATCGTGCTGGGTAAGTTTCTAGGTTTAATGGTGTTTTTTTCCGCGATCATCGGCCTGATTGCCGCCTTATGCGTTTCATTGCGCACCGGCGGCGTGATGGACTTCGGATTGTTGCTCAGTAACACGATAGGGTTGCTGCTGACTGTTGCCTGCTCTTCCGCGCTTGGGTTGTATATTTCCAGCCTGACCGCGCAACCGGCGATTGCCGCGGCAGGCACTCTGGGTGTGTTGCTCGGATTATGGCTGATCGATCTGGCGGCGAGCGCAACACAAAGCTGGCTGCACTATTTCTCGTTACTGAAACATTTCGGTCATTTTAATCAAGGTTTGATCGACACCTTGAGTACCGCCTATTTCATTTTGTTTACCGTTACCTTTCTGGTGTTGACGATCCGCCGTCTGGATGGAGAGCGGCTGCATGGCTGAGCTGGATAAAAAATCGCACCGGCAATACCGGGTACACCATAGCCTGTTTGTCATTCTGCTGTTGCTATTGGTTTTCTTACTTGGATATTTAGCCCAGCAGACCCGGCAGCAATGGGATATCAGTCAGAATGGGCGTAATAGCCTGAGTGAAGCCAGCGTGGAGATCCTGCAAAAACTGCATGGACCGGTCGAGGTAACCGCGTATGCCACGGAGCAAGATGCCCAATTGGGCGACATCCGCCGCATCATTACAGATTTTATCGCGATGTATCAGCGCATTAAGCCGGATCTGTCGCTGCTGTTCATCGATCCGGTGGAGCAGCCATTGTTAGCGCAGGAAGCCGATGTGCAAGTCAATGGCGAAATGGTGATTCGATTCAATCAGCGGGTTGAGCACTTGCTTACCGTCAACGAACAAGCATTTTCCAATGCATTGATGCGGCTGGCGCGTGCTGAGAATAAGCTGATTGTGGCGCTGAGCGGTCATGGTGAGCGTAAGCTGGATGGTCATGCCAATTACGATCTCGGCGAATTCGGCAAGCATTTGCGCACCAACGGTTTTAACAGCCAGTCATTCAATCTCGCTGTGGAACGGGATATCCCCGCCAATGCGAGCATGCTGCTCATTGCGTCACCGCAAACCGACTTGTTGCCGGGAGAAGTGCAAAAGCTTCTGGATTATATCGACCGGGGCGGCAATTTGCTCTGGCTGGTCGATCAGGAATCGTTGCGCGGATTATTGCCGCTGACGGAAAAATTGCGTTTGTCGCTGACCCCGGGTGTCGTCGCCGATCCCCAGGCGATGGAACTCAAAGCGCCGATTACCTTCGCCTTGGGCGCGATTTACGGGCCGCATGTGATTACCAATGATTTTAATTACATCACCGTATTTCCCTTCGCGCGTCAGATCGAGATGGATGAAAATGAGTACTGGAGCGGTGTTGCGCTGGTTGAAGCGGCACCGCAAGGCTGGGTGGAAACCGGCGATCCGAGTGGAGAAATCCAGTTCGATCAGGATGTTGATATACCGGGTCCGGTCAGTATTGCCGTGGCATTGACGCGCACTATCCAGGACCGCGAGCAACGTATTGCTGTAGTCGGCAGCGGGCATTTTCTTGCCAATACTTATCTGGGCAACGGCAGTAATCTGGATTTCGGCATCAATCTGATCAACTGGCTGACCGGTGATGAAGAGCTGATTGTGATTCAACCGCGCGCAACGCTGGATAGCAGCCTGGTCTTGAGTGAATTTGAACTGACACTGATCGCGTTAGTTTTTTTAGTGGTATTGCCCCTGCTGTTCCTGACATGCGGGGGCGTCATTTGGTGGCGCCGCCGGAGAAAAATATGACCATGACACATCATGCACGGCTGAATCTCATTATGGTTGCCACGATTGGCAGCTTGCTGTTGTTTCTTTACTTTAAACCGCAATCCCAAGGTAATCCGGAATATTCAATCGCCAGCAATTCTGCCGGAACCGTGCAGAGTATGCGTATCGTCAGGCCGCAGCAGGAAATCACGCTCAAGCGGCTGAACGATCATTGGTATCTGACAACGCCCCTGCGCGCCCGGGCTAACGAAGAAAAGATCCGGAAGATTCTGGAAATTCTCCAAGCCAAGAGTCAGCAACGTTTTCCGTTGACTGATTTAGGGCGGTTTGGCTTGGAGCGGCCGAATGTGCTGTTAACCATTGACAGCTCACAGTTTGGCTTTGGCGGATTTGCACCTACCACCAATCAGCAATATGTGGCAGCCGGTGACCATGTATATCTGATTGCACCTCGTTATGCGCTGGCATTGCCGGGCAGCGTGAACGATTTGATCGATTCCAAGCTGCTGGCGCCCGGCGAGATTCCGGTTAAATTTGAATTGCCGCATTTCGCAGCGGAATTTCACCAGGATCATTGGCGTGTGACATTGCAACGATCGGACCATGCCGTCACCGAAGCGGCATTGAAAGACTGGATTCAATCGTGGCAGACGGCCAGCGCTGCGGAACTGATACTGGCAGCGCAGCTGGAATCTGATTTTGTTGAAACCGGTATGCTGAAAATCGGTTTGCAGGATGGCCGGCAAATCGATCTGAAAATACTGCACAATGCGGTTTCGATTGTTTTAGTGCGAGCCGATGAGGAAATCGGTTACCAGTTTCCGCTTCATACCGGCCGGCATTTACTCGATCCGGCCACGTTAGCGCAGGTTGAGACTGAAAACTGATGCCGGAATTACCCGAAGTCGAAACAACGCGGCGCGGCATTGCACCCCATATCGTGGGACAAACGATTGCGCAAGTCATTGTCCGTAATCCCCGGTTACGCTGGCCGGTACCGGATGAGTTACCGTCATTATTGGCAGGCCTGACGATTCAAACCGTAACCCGGCGCGCCAAATATCTGTTGTTAGACTGCGGTACCGGGACGTTGATCATGCATTTGGGAATGTCAGGAAGCTTACGTATCCTGCCACCAACGCAAAATGCAGAGCTTCCGCCGGGAAAGCATGATCATTTTGATCTGATTCTGCGGGACCGCACGGTCTTAAGGTTGCGCGATCCGCGCCGTTTTGGTGCCGTGTTATGGCAAACAGGCGATGTTTTACGCCATCCGCTTTTACAGAATCTCGGCCCGGAACCCTTAACGGCGGATTTCGATGCAACGCTGTTATTCACGAAAACCAGAGGCAGCCGTGTCAGCATCAAGCAAACGCTGATGAATCATCACGTGGTGGTTGGTGTGGGCAATATTTATGCGAACGAAGCCTTGTTTCTGGCCGGAATCAATCCCAAAATTGCCGCTGGCAGAATTGGCATGACCCGGTATGAGCGGTTGGTGCAGGCGGTGAAAAAAACTTTGCAGCAGGCAATCGAAGCAGGCGGCAGCAGTTTGCGCGATTTTGTGAACAGCGACGGAACTCCCGGCTACTTCCAGCAGCACTATTGGGTTTATGGACGTGAAGGCCAGCGCTGCAAACAATGTGAGGGTATTATTCAATACATCAGACAAGGTCAACGCGCCAGTTTTTATTGCCCGGCTTGCCAGCACTGATCTCAGTTTAATCAACGTAGCGAGAAAATGACTATGAATATTTCGTTCATCGGCGGCGGTAATATGGCTTCCGCCTTAATCAGCGGATTGTTGCAGCAAGGGTATGCGGCCCGGCAACTCAATGTGGTGGAAGTTAATGCCGAAAGCCGCGAAAAATTGCAGCAAGCATTCGGCATCACGGCTGTGGCCGATCTCGCCGAAGGCATCGCCGCCAGCGATGTGATCTTGTTGTCGGTAAAACCGCAGCAATTGTTTGAATTGACGCAGAAACTCGCGCCGTTATTGAAACACCAATTAACGATATCGATTGCCGCCGGAATTCGCGCCACAGATATCATGCGCTGGCTGGGCGGGTATCAGCGGGTTGTGCGTGCCATGCCCAATACGCCTTCGCTGGTGCGTTCAGGTGTCACCGGTCTATATGCCGCACCCAGCGTGAATGCGCAGGACAGAACGAGTGCTGAATCGATCCTCGCGGCGGTAGGTTCGACCCTTTGGGTGGATGACGAAGAGATGCTGCATGCCGTAACGGCGATCTCCGGCAGCGGTCCCGCTTATGTCTTCTACTTTATTGAAGCGATGCAGCAAGCGGCGATAGAACTAGGCCTGTCAGCCGCTCAAGCCAGACAACTCAGCTTGCAGACATTCACGGGCGCCAGCAAACTGGCCAGTTCGAGCGATGAAGATGCGGCCGTATTGCGCGCCCGGGTAACCTCCAAAGGCGGCACCACCGAGCAAGCGATACAAACTATGGAAAAAAATGATATTAAGTGTAAGATCATCACTGCCATTCATGCTGCGAATAAACGCTCACGGGAATTAAGTGACGAGTTCGGCAAAATATAATGTTCGCGATAACTTATCAGCGATTTCTTAATTATCGATTATAGTTTTTCTGGAAAATTGTTATGTCCAATCAAATCCTGATTTTTCTTGTTGATACTATTCTGGGGTTGTTTTCCTTGGCGTTGTTATTGCGTTTTTATTTTCAATTATTGCGCGTTCCTTACTACAACTCAGTCTCGCAGTTTCTGATCGCGGTGACCGATTTTATTGTACGCCCGGCACGCCGGTTTATTCCCGGCTGGGCGGGGATGGATCTATCGACACTGGTGCTGGCGTGGCTGCTGGAATGCACCATCATAGCCAGCATGTATATGGTGCAAGGGTATGATTTCGAGATCAATATCGTCACTTCGCTGGGTGTGATGGGATTGCTGGGTATTGTTGAGATCATCAAGACGACGCTCTATATCGTGTTGATGATGATTATCATGCAAGCCGTTTTGTCGTGGGTTAACCCGCACAGTCCGCTGGCGCCGCTGCTGGACAGTTTTACCCGTCCGTTCCTGGCCGTTTTCCGCAAACGCATACCACCGGTCGCCAATGTCGACTTGTCTCCCTTGTTCGTGCTGATCCTGATTCAAGTGCTATTGATGGTCGTGGCTGGCGTGAATAAGGAAATCGTCGCGATGCTCTTTTAACCGATCGACATGGGATGGTACCGGTACGATGACGCGGACAATCTCGTGCTGACGCTGCACATTCAGCCGGGTGCAAAAAATACCGCAGCGGCCGGTTTGCATGGCGATGCGCTAAAAATAAAACTTGCCGCACCGCCGGTGGAAGGCAAAGCGAATACCGCCTTGCTGAAATTTCTTGCCGAGCGTTTTGATGTGCCGCTTTCCCGTGTAATCTTGAAACAGGGGGATAAATCGCGCCATAAAGTGATCGTGATTCAGCAATCCGCGCATGATCCGGCGGTGTTATTGGATGGATCTTGCGGTTAATTAGCACGATCGAATCGGCTGCACTGAAAAGATCCCAGAAAATCAATTCACGCGCGCTTTTGCTGCTTTGGAGAAGATTTCATGAAACGACGCACTGTGTTACAAGCGCTGGCCGCAGCCGCCGTGATTCCGCTGGTTCCCGCCTGTTTGCGCACGGCGGCGGTGGGTGAAGCAGCCAGCCCGGTCACGCCGCTTAACAAACCGCATGAAGAATGGCGCAAGCTGCTTTCACCCAGAGCCTATCAAATCTTGTTTGAAGAAGCCACCGAGCGCCCGGAATCGAGCAATCTGGTGTACGAGGATCGCGCGGGTACATTCATTTGCGCCGCTTGTTATCTGCCGCTGTTTGACAGCGCGCATAAATATGAAAGCTGGACCGGCTGGCCCAGTTTCACTCAGCCGGTTGCCGGACACATCGCCACCCGGCTCGATTTCAAACTGATCAAACCGCGTACCGAATACCACTGCGCACGCTGCGGCGGACATCAAGGCCATGTGTTCAAAGACGGCCCGCCGCCGCGCGGTGAACGCTGGTGCAACAACGGCATTGCACTCAATTTTGTGCCCAAAGACGAACCGCTACCGGCGCTCAGAAGCTGACTCAACGGTTGCGCCTTAGCAATCAATCCTCAAACCTGCCGGATTATTCCCTAGCCTGCGCGCTTCTCGATTGCGCGCCCATTGCAAGTTGTGAAAACTGACAATGGGGTAAAAATCCATCTTGCACCACTACAATCCCGGACAATTCTGTCAAAGCCCAAATCAATAGCCATTCACTATTTTCCTATTTATACTGGCGGCAATTTCATCGCACCGGATTACCTGATTCAGATCGTGCCTCATTCGCCAATTTCAAAACAACCGAGCTTTTTTCAGATCGTTAATTTAATTAGCGGCGAAACATAATGCATAATAATATAATAACGATAACGGATTAATTGCGGATAAAACGCAGGAAGCATCCTAATTTCCCCTAAACAAATCCCTTATTTTTAAAATCAATCATTCAACTTTCAGAGATCCCCTTGACACAATTTTCCGTAGTAATACCGACACTCAACGAAGCCGATAACATCGATCCGTTATTAACTAGCTTGTTTGCACTGAATCTTCCGCCGGACAGCTTTGAAGTTATTTTTGTCGACGATGGTTCAAAGGACGGAACTCCGGAAAAAGTACGGGCATGGGAGAAAAAAGCGCGGGTACGCCTCATTGAGCGCACAGAGAAACCGGACTTGACGGCATCGATTCTGGCCGGTGCCGCGCAGGCACAGAGCGATGTGATTGTGGTCATGGATGCCGATCTGAGCCATCCGACCGAACAGCTTTCCGCTGTCGTGGCGCCCGTGCTGAATGGCAGTCACGATGTTTCCATCGGCAGCCGCTATATTCCGGGCGGCCGCACCGAAGGCTGGCCGTTGCACCGGCAATGGCTATCGCGCATCGGCGGCTCACTGGCACGCCCGCTGTGCGATGTGAACGATGCCACTTCGGGCTTTTTTGCATTCCGCCGCGAGCTGACATCGACTATTTCCGGGAAAGCGCATGGCTATAAAATCCTGCTCGAATTGTTGATGGCCGGACAAGGCACGCTGAAAGTGGTGGAAGTGCCCATCTGTTTCCGTGACCGGACACGCGGCACTTCAAAGCTGTCCTTTCACCACCAATGGGCCTATCTGCAACGCTTGCTTGCGCTTTCCGGCGGCACCACCATTCACAACGCCGGACGTGTTATTTTGATTGGACTGCTCTGCGCGCTGATCGATATCGGGTTGTTCCAGATCCTGAAAAGCAACGGCGCAGGGCTGGCAGCGGCTCATATGGCAAGTTTTCTTGCGGCAGCGGCGGTATTGCTCGTTTTTAATTCCAGCGGATTGTTCCGCTCGCGGCAGACCAACCAGCTGCAGTGGCCCCGCATCGGCCGTATCGCTGCGGTCGGCAGCATTGCGCTATTGTCACGCGGAAGCATACTAGCATTGCTTGTGGACGGCTGGCATGCACCGCCGCTATGGGGGATTCTCGCCGCCACCGCCGCTGCCGCAATCATCTGCTATCTGGGGTCGATCTTCTACATATTTCCCGTCAAAGACAACCGCCCTACTATAGATACGCGCTGGCGCGTGGCCGCGATCGGGATCGTACCGTTCATTATAGTGTTCCGGTTAATTTATCTTGGCGAAATCCAACTGATTCCCGACGAAGCCTATTACTGGAACTACGCTCAGCACATGGATTTAAGTTTTTACGATCATCCGCCCATGGTGGCGTGGCTGATCTGGCTGGGCACCGCAATTGCCGGTGATAATGAATTCGGTGTCAGGATTGGAGCATTCATCTGCGGCTTGATCACGATGGGTTTTCTCTATGCTTTGGCTAAAAATCTGTACGACAAATCGACCGCTATACGCACCACGCTGCTGCTGGCTGTTCTGCCGTGCACCTTTGCCACCGGCTTCCTCATGACTACGGATGCCCCGGTAATGGCCGCCTGGGCAGCCACACTGTATTACATGGAACGCGCCTTGATCGCAAACCGCAGTTCAGCTTGGTTAGGCATGGGAATCGCTTTCGGTCTCGGCATTTTATCCAAATATACGCTTGGACTGCTCGGCGCTGCCGCATTATTATTTGTGCTCGTCGACCCGGTTGCACGCCGCTGGCTGTTCCGCCCCCATCCGTACCTTGCCGCATTGCTGGCGCTACTGCTGTTTTCCCCGGTTATTATCTGGAATTTGGAGCATCACTGGTCTTCGATCATGTTTCAGTCATCGCGCATCCGCGGTGTCAGCGATGACTTATTTTCCCCTCATCTTATGTTCGTCGATCTGCTGGTGCTGTTATCACCCGTGGGCTTGGCCGCCGCATTCTGGGCGCTGTGGCCCAAGAACCAGCCGAATGGCAGCGAGACGGCACACAGACGCACTTTATTCGTATGCATCTTCACGGGCATACCGCTGGTTATATTTTTTGTTTTGAGTTTACTTGATTCTTTGCGCTTTCACTGGACAGCTCCACTATGGCTGGCGATAGTACCTACGATGGCATGGATGATGGGGCAAAAAGTTGCCCCCCGCAGCTTGGCTAGCCGCATTCAAGCATATTGGAAACCAAATATTGCCACTACCATCGCGGTCTATGCTTTATTGTTGCACTATGTGGTGCTCGGGATCCCAGGAATCCCCTACCCGTCATTCATGACCCGCTATTATTGGCGTGAAACTACCAGCGAGATTGAAAAGATTGCCGCCCAGGTGCAGCAGGAAACTGGACAGAAACCACTGGTCGTCGGCATGAGCAAGTGGTCGGTCGCCAGTGCGTTGTCATTCTACAACCAACACGGAGAACCGATGGATATCCGCTCGCGTAATATGTTTGGCGATAGCGGCGCCATGTATGAAATCTGGCATCCATCGGAGTCACCAACCACTCGACCGGTAATCCTGGTTGGCATGGAGCGACAGCATCTGGAATATGATCGCACAGGCAACGACAACGCCAGATTACTCGATCAGCCCGGACCGGTGCAAAGCATCACGATTACGCGCGAAGGCAAACCGTTGCGGATAGTGTATTACCAAATCGCGAAAGGTTATTTGGGGTTGTAATTCTTGCGAGGTGATCTGTTTGCGGCGGCTTAGCCATGACTGCACCGAATTAAATTAAAATTTTGATATAACGCAGCATAATGCAAACCGAATGGAAAAATCCCGGAACGGTGCAATGGTGTCAGTATTTACTCGACAGCTACGTACACTGGGTCAAACAGGAATTGATCGAACGGACTGGCACGCCCCTGGAGCAAGCGGAACGGTTATTCGACAGTGCATTTGTGGTGGCATCGCACGGCACGGAAGATGATCCGGTATTAAATTACGGTAATCGCACGGCGCTCAATTTATGGATGATGGACTGGCAGCAATTTACGCGCACCCCTTCCCGCCTGACGGCGGAACCGGCCAAACGGGAAGAGCGCGCACGCATGCTGGAACAGGTAAAAACCCAGGGCTATCATGCTGATTACAGTGGCATCAGGATATCCAGTACCGGCAAACGTTTCTTGGCCGAGCGGATTATCATCTGGAATATCCATAAACCGGATGGCACGATAGCCGGACAAGGCGCCACCTTCTCGACATGGAAATTTTTGAGCTAAAATTAGCGACAATTCGCAAAACAAATTTGCCCGAAACAGGGAACTGGTTTATTCTTTGCCCCCTTGCCGAAATTACCTGGAGAAGTGACCGAGCGGCTGAAGGTGCACGCCTGGAAAGCGTGTGTACGGCTCAAACCGTACCGCGGGTTCGAATCCCGCCTTCTCCGCCACAATTACTAATATAATCAATTGTTTAACCACAAATAATTGACCATATTTAGTCATAAGTGATCATGGTTTTGCATAGTCTGACCGGCATTCTGGTCAACCTGGATCAGGAACAATCTCTACCAACGAAACCAAGATCTTGTGTATTACAACTTCCCTTGCATCTAATGAGTAGTCTCGAAGATCAAGTTCGATCTTCTATCAGAAATATTTTTTAATGGCGATGGACAGCAATTTGGTGCCACGAGCAACAACAATATTCCCGGCCAGCCTCTCGCTTTCCTAGGTTCAATCCATCTGGAATATTAAGCAAAACGGATAGCTACCCAACCCGATACCATCAACACAGCGCTGGTTTACTCCAGTCACAACCAGCGTTCGCCTACCCATGGAATGCGGCATTATGCCGCATTCCAATCGAAATCAGTGTCAAGCATAATGCGGCGCACAAGCATTGCAGGTGACCCGTCTTTTCAAACCGCTTCATGAATTCCAGTATCTTTCTCACTCAGATTTACCTCCGGCATATGTCTGAATTACGCGCTTTTTTGTCAAAGCGCGTGGGTTGCCGCGAGGTTGCCGCGGAATTGACCCAGGAGACATTTATCCGGATCATGCATTATCAGACCGGCGAGACCTTGCAGAATGCACGCGCAATGCTTTATCGCATCGCCGGAAACTTGGCAATCGACTACCATCGCCTACAAATCAGGCAACCGGCTCATCGTGCGATTGATGAACTGCCGCTCCATGATTTGCCGGTTAGCGATGCGCTGAATCCCGAGCGTATTGTTTATGCACGGCAAATCCTGAAGCAACTCTGTACCATTATCGAAGGACTACCGCCACAATGCCACCGCGCATTTATCCTTCACAAATTCGACGGCCTTTCGCATGATGAAATCGCCAGTCAATTGAGAATCACCCGCAATGCCGTTGAAAAACTGCTCATCCGGGCACTGGTGCGGTTGCGCCAGATATTGGCATGAACGACACCATGCCGAAACCATCCTCGACCGATCCAGAAAACCCGGCGTCATCAGAAACCTCTCTGGCCGAAGAAGCTGCATCATGGTTTCTCCGCATGCATCAAAGCAACAACAATGATGCCGAACAAAAAGCCTTTGAAGCCTGGTTGGCGCAAAGCAGTTTGCACCGCGCGGAATACCAACTTTATGCCCAGCTATGGGACAACCTGGATTATCTGGAACAGAAACCGCGAAAAAATTTCCGTGCGAGAGCTGCAAGCCTGTTGCTATTGGCGCTCATATTCAGTGCCATGCATTGGCTCAGCCGGACTGAAGATGTCATCATTACAGCGATCGGCGAACGCGAACGGATTGTGCTAGCCGATGGAACCACCATTGATATCAATACCGGCACAAAACTGCGTCTGGCGGCATACGGATTGACCCGGAAAGTAACCATCGAACACGGCGAAGCATTGTTCAAGATTGGCACCGAACGCTTCCGTGCGTTTGAAGTTTATGCAGGCGGCGGGATCATCCGGGATATCGGAACCGTGTTTAATGTCGACCGGGACAATGACAAAACAACCGTTGCTGTACTTGAAGGCGCAGTGGAAATTGCACTGGACGGTCAAAACGAACAGGTTAAAACTATCCACAATGGGCAGCAACTTTCCTACACGCAGCGCGAGCTATCGGATATTTCCCGGGCGGATGCGGAAACTGTAACGGCTTGGCGCAACAACAGATTAATTTTCCGGGATACACTACTGAGCGAGGTCATCCGCCAAATCAACCGTTACCATGTCCACCCTATCACATTAGGTGAAACGCGGTTAAATACGCTAAAAGTCAGCGGAGAATTCAACTCAGCTGATCGTGCCGGATTGATACAATCGCTTAAAACATTGTTCCCGCTGCAAAGTATTGAGCAAGGTGAAATGACGGTGCTTTTATCAGAAAAATAAATAACACAATAATTCAAGACGTCATACTGTAAAAATTTCCGCATGTCAGGTGTTTCCTTTCATTTTCGTCTTATTGAATAAGTAAACCAAATTTTTGGCCAACATTCATAAGAAAAAATCAGGAGCACAAATGCAGAAAATTTTATCGATATTGGGATTGATGGTAGCGCTCTCCGGGGTTGTTCAAGCACAAAACAGAACCATCGATATTCCCGCGCAGAATTTGTCGGAGGCGCTCCACAGCTTATCCAGTCAAACGGGGATTCAGTTATTATTTACCGTCGAGAATCTGCAGGACATCCGCAGTCAAGCCGTTAACGGATTAATGAGTCCCGAGCAGGCACTGGCACATCTGCTGCGTGGAACAGCGTGCATCTACCTGGCAAGCGGAAAAGATACTTATGTGATCAAGAAATCCGGAGGAGAGACAACGCCCTCCAAATCCATGGTACTGCCGGAGGTCACGGTCAGAGATTACACCAATCCGGGTTCTCCCTATAACACCCAATTCATCCGGCCAAACACCTCAACAGCTACCAAGACTAATACGCCGGTTATGGAAACACCCTTTTCCGTTCAGTCACTACCACGGCAAGTCTTACAAGACCAGCAAGCCATCAGACTCGATTCCGTTTTGCAGAATGTCAGTGGCGTAACCCAGATGCCAACCAATCAGGGCGGATCCGATGGATTTCTGATTCGTGGATTTAGCAGCGATACCACGTACCGCAACGGTGTTTTCATGCCGAATTCCCTGGGCGGAGGCACAGTCAAGCGCGAGATGGCTAATATTGAAGAGATTCAGGTACTCAAAGGCCCTGGTTCTATCTTGTTTGGCCGTGCCGATCCGGGTGGGATTATCAATACGGTTACCAAACAACCGCTGGCGACACCCTATTATTCACTACAGCAACAGGCGGGTTCGTTTGATTTTTACCGTACAACAGCCGATGCAACCGGCCCCCTGACAAAGGATGACCGTTTGCTCTACCGCCTCAATCTGTCTTACGAAAACTCTGGGTCATTTCGAGATTTCGTTAATACTAGATCGGTTTTTATTGCGCCTGTCGTGAGATTCAATATTAGTCCGCAAACCCAGATTACCGCTGAGCTCGAATATCAAAGTTTCAAAAACGTGGCGGATCCGGGGATTCCTAATATGGGTAATCGTCCCGCTGATGTTCCGCGTAATCTTTTCTCGGGAGAACCTGCAAACAACAGAAATCCCGGAGACCGTTATTTCATCGGTGTTAACTGGTCGCATATGTTGAATAGCGACTGGACTATTTCGCACCGCTTATCGGCAGAACTGCTTGATTACAGTGGCAACTCATTGTTCTGGTTTACCCCTGCTGCTGCAAATGGCTCATTAGAAAGATTCTTTAACAATGCCCCTACTAATCATTCCAATCGATTTCAAACCTCGGTCAATTTAACCGGTAATGTGACGACCGGCGTACTCAAACACACGCTCTTGTTTGGCTACGACTACATCTTTATGGACGACAAAATTAAAAGTAATTGTTGCGCCGCTGCGCCGGCATTTAATATTTTCAATCCAACTTATTTGACTGGACGTCCTACTCTGGATCCCATCAATAATTTTAATATCGGTATTACGCAATCATGGCACGGCGCCTATTTTCAAGATCAGATTAAGCTTCCGTACAATTTTCATGTTCTGGGGGGATTCCGTTACGACAATGCGGTTGGGCGTAACACGGTAGCCGGCATGACCACTTCTGCAGAAGACCGGTTTACACCTCGTGGCGGCTTGCTGTGGCAACCGGTACCTTGGCTTTCCATGTATGGTAGCTATACCGAGAACTTCGGTGCGTCGAATACGTTATTCAATATCGATGGACAAAGATTGCCGCCGCAGACTGCACAACAATGGGAAGCGGGCTTAAAAACCGAATTCTTTGATGGCCGTCTGAGGTCAACCTTTTCCTATTTTGAGCTGACCAAGCAGGGAATTGGCGCGCCTGATCCGGCCAATCCATTCCGTTCAAGAACAATAGGAGAAGCGGAAACCCGCGGTATCGAAGTGGATGTAGCCGGAGAAGTTCTACCCGGTTGGAATCTGATTGCCACATACAGTCATTTGCCTTTCGCTAAAATCACTAAGGATCGCGGAACCGAATTTGATCCTGATGGTAATGTGATTGGAACTAACTTGGGCAATCAAGGCAAGCGATTGTTTCTGGCCGCCGAACACACCGGTACCCTATGGAGCACCTATGAGTTCCGCAATGAAGCGTTACGCGGACTTAAGCTGGGTGGAGGAATTCAGGGGATTGGGAAACGTCAGGGCGATCCGGGCAACAACTATCAATTACCAGCATTTGTGATCGGTAATTTAATGGCGAGCTATCAAGTTAAAGCAATGCAGAAGATGCGGCTTACCGCTCAACTCAACGTGCTGAATGTTTCCGATGAGAAATATTTTGTGGGAACCAATAGCGGAAATTTCATCACAGTCGGTGCACCACGCACTTTTCTAGGTTCGCTGCGGATTGATTACTAGCGATGTCTTCAGAAACCGGAACAAGCAATAATCCAAGGGCTTTTCGTGATCAGCGGGGCCGGTCATGGCGTCGGCTATGGCTTGACATCCATTTGTATCTTGGTTTGTTTGCAGGGGCACTGTTAGTGATTTTTGGTATTACCGGTAGCATCCTGGTGTTCTGGCAAGAGATTGACGAATGGCTGAATCCTGAGTTGCTGACGGTGACTGTACCTAAGCAAGCTGATCGCGCCGATGGTGAAGCCATCTTTCAATCATTGCATAAGATCGTCCATTCGGCAGAGCAAGCGGCGGCTCAAGGCAGTAAGATCACAGCGTTGTATGGCCCGCGCAATAGTGCAGGTGTATTTGCTATTTATGCCAGCCGGGAGTCCGGTGATTGGCAACGTATCTTTGTTGATCCCTATCAAGCGAAAGTAACCGGCGTGCGTAACTATGGCGCGGATGAATGGATTCCGGATTACCTGATGGACTTTATCTTCCAGCTTCATTTCAGTTTGCTGTTGGGCGCGAATGGGTTTGTGATCGTTGCGATCGCTGCCCTGCTTCTGATTATCTCATTGATCACAGGCTTGATAGTCTGGTGGCCTGTCACCGGTCATTGGCGCAAAGCTCTCACCATCAAAAGCCGCTCAGGAGTGGTGCGATTCAACTTCGATCTACACAAGACATCTTCTTTTTATTTCTTTCCCGTGCTCGGCGCAGTCTTGCTGTCGGGCGTGTACATGAATCTCAATGAGCCGTTTGTCTGGGTAACTCAGCAGTTTTCTCCTTCTACCCGGGATTATCCGCACAAATTCTTGTCAGGGCCGGTTACCACCATGCCATCCATCGGCGTGGAGCATGCCTGGAATATCGCCATGGAACATTTTCCCGGCGGGAAACTCAATGCAATTTACCCGCCAGCTAGTGGCACAGGGGTCTTTACCGTGGTACAAAGAAATGTGCCCCAGTTGAATACTTTCTGGCCGGAGCGTCAAATCGCGATTGATCAGTACAGCGGGAAAATATTGGATGTGCGTGCACCTGATACACGCCGGAGTGCAGGAGAAACATTTCTCGATTGGCAATGGCCGTTACATTCGGGTAAGGCGTTTGGGTGGATCGGACGAATTCTGATTTTCCTCAGTGGACTTGCTTGCCCAGTTATTTATATGACAGGCGTTATCCGATGGCTACAAAAACGGCAAGTACAGCATACAAAAATCAGACGCATGAGCTAAAGCGGTCGAAGTTGTAAGAATTTTTGTGTAAACGATCATTAGGCGGGAAACTACGCTCGGAAAACCAGAGTGATTCAATGCTCCAGATTTGATCGACTTGATTTTTGATGACGCCGGTAATCATAGTTTGGACACTTGTGCTCTATCGTGGAAAACCGCAGCGTACAACAACCGGCACGGAAAATGAACGAAAATCTGGCACCAGGCATTCAGCACTCCATCGGTTAGCGTCAGGTATTCGCCTAGTGTAAAAAAATATTACCGTTTAACCATCTTCCTCTGTCAACGAATAGTAACCTGCTTCGTTAATTGCTCTCGCATGACAGGCTCCCGGCTTGATGGGAGCGCCAGAATTGCAGCTTTACAAAAAATCTAACTAATAAAATATGCTCGCTCCGCGTTCGTTATGAGAAAACTGAATATTGCCTATACCTGTAATGTAAGAAAACCATGGATGGAAGACGAGCGCTATGGCGAGTTTGAAGGTCCTGATACCATCAAAGCGGTGACGGCAGCGTTGGAACGCATCGGCGCGAATGTGGAATTGATCGATGTCGGCCCGGACATTTACGCGCAGCTCGAACAGCGCAAAGAACAGATCGATTTGGTATTCAATAACACCGAAGGATTGGATGAAAAAGAATTGCGCGAAGCTATCGTGCCATTCTTTTGCGAACACCTGCATATTCCTTACACCGGCAGCAGCCCCAAGACCTTCATTAACAAAATGGATAAGGCGACAGCCAAAAAGATCGTTGCGTATGACGATGTGCCGACCGCACGCTTCCAGCTCATGCTACCCGGAGAACAGCTTGGCGATTTAGCCTTCCCGTTGATGGTCAAGCCCTACAGCGAAGGTACCAGCATCGGCATCAGCCAAAAGAGCAAAGTGCACACGATTGCAGAACTCAATGAAGCGGTGAGCGCAGTCTATGCACAATTCAACCAACCAGCGCTCGTTGAAGAGTTCCTGCCCGGTAACGAATACACCATCGGCCTGATTGGCAATTATGTGCTGCCCATCCTTGAAATCGACTTCGCCAAGATTCCCGGACAACCGCATGTGCGCGACCCGCATGTAAAAGATATCGAGAACCCTTACATCTCGCATCTTGATTGGAGCGAGAAAGCGAAAAGCTACGCGAAAATCGCCATCGAGGCACACGAGGCGCTTGAGGTGCGCGACTACAACCGCATGGATTTCCGCGAACGCGACGGCCAGCTGTATTTCCTGGAAGCCAATGTGATTCCTGGCGTGCACCCAACCGAGGCGGATCTGACCAATATGTGCCGGCACGCAAACATCGCGCACAGCGACATGATCGCTTTGATCGTTTACACCGCCATACAGCGGCTCTCGCTCAGATACCCGGAACAATTTGCAGGAAAAACCGAAACGCTCGAAAACCTGGTGAATCAGGCCATCGGCAAAGCGGCCAAAGCAGGCACCGTCACCTATCGTGACCGGGTGTACACCCTTTTAGGAAAACCAACGGCAGAGCACACATCATGATTGTATCAATTTCCAAGGAACTGCACGCCAGCCTGATAAAAATCGCGCTGCAAGACATTGGTTCCATGTATGAAGCAGCCATTCGCGATGAACTGGAAGACATCGCGCGCGGTAAGAATTTTGGCGTTTGCGCCATGGATGACGGCAAACCAGTCGGTTATGCCATCGCCAGAAAGACGGTTGATACCTATCACCTGCTGACATTGGCGGTTGATAAAGAACATCGCAGTAAAGGGTTCGGTTCTCTGATGCTGGATAGTATTTTCGCGGAGATCGAACGGCAAGGCGGAAAAATCCTCAATGTCGTAACCGACGCCGATGCCAATGAAAGTTTGCGGTTTTATCTGAAAAACGGCTTTGCCTTGACCGGTATTGTGCAGGAAGAATTTATCCCGGGCGTAGCCCAGGCGCATCTCACAAGACGGGCGGGCTACAGGCCCTTTAGCTAGGCAAGTAAGCAGTATTTCTTGCCATTTCATAACGATGCATTCAAGAGACGGACTGGATCATGAGAATTAAAGCGACAAAAATGGATGGGTGTGGCAATTCTTTCCTCGTGGTGGATGAGATGAAAACGCCTTTGGCTGGGTTTAATCGATCGCTGATTTCAAGCGCATTGTCCACGCAGCACGAAACCGACGGCATTCTTTTCGTGGATATGGACCCCCTGCAACGCACGCCGACGATGAAAATCTTCGATCGAGATGGCACTGAGGAAACCATGTGCGGTAACGGTCTACGTTGCGCCACGCGTTATTTGCACGATACCTACATCCGTAATGACATTTTTTCGATTGTCACCGGCGACGGCAAAAAGGAAGTACGCGTCATCGACGATTTGACCGAGGTGAATTTGGGTGAAGCGCGAGAATACCGGCAAATTAACGATCAACTGCATTATGTTTTCACTGGTGTTCCGCACGTGGTGGTAATCGGTTCGGAAATGAGTTTGGAAAACGCCAGAATCTTTGGCCGGTCGATACGTGAAGAAAAATCATTATGTGAATTTGTCGGCCACCCGGAAGGCGTTAACGTTAATTTTATCTGGCGCGATGCGGACGGCATTTCCGTGCGCACATTTGAAGTCGGCGTGGAGGATGTCACGCTGAGCTGCGGTACAGGCAGCGCGGCAAGCGCCTATGTGGCCGCAAAAGTCTTCGGCACGCCGCTACCGATCATCACGAACTCCCTTGGTGGCAGCCTGAAAATCTCGAATACTGACGGGCGCTTGTCAATTCGCGGGCTGACACGTTATCAAGGCAAGGTCATCGGATTTGTGAATAACATTCACCCTAAACCCACCAGTCCGATTGACTATCATCATCACCAGCAACAACAAAGCTGGTGATGCACACCCCCCGCGCGAGTGCTTATTTAAGGTTATTCTTTATGGAATTTTCAATTGTTACGTTTCTGTTAATCATGGCTGCAATGGCACTCGCTGATGTCTGCTGGACGCTATATTTCATCGATGTGGAAGAAAGAAGAGCACACCCCGCCGCATTCTGGTCTGCGATGATTATTCTGGTCACGGCATTCACCGTCACCAATTATGTCGAAAACAAAATTTATATTGCAGCCGCTTTTTTGGGTGCGTATTGTGGCACCTACGTAACCATCCGGTGGAAACTGAAAAAAGAAAATGAGATGAAGCAAAAATCGCTGGTCGAATAACCCTCATTGAACACTCAAGCTCCTCTCTAGCCGATTACCAATCGGCTAGCTCCAAAACTCAAAGCAATCGTTCTCTCTTTTACCGCTTCGTCCGCTTCGCACTCAAAGTGAAGCGGACACCCCTGCATATTAATTAATCAAATCATAGCAATGATATACATTTTGACAAACCATTTAATTTGCTGTAAATGGAATTTGTGTCAATTCGAAGAAGGGTGTTTCTAATTTTTTTAAAACTATTTCATACCGGCCGTTGCGCATTCCATTCAAGAAGCACAGTTGAGTTCAATCCCTAGCACCGGCTCATACATACAGGAGCTTAATCATGCATAAAATTCGACTCCATCGCACAGCACTTGTTACCGGTTTATTTTTAATTTCTTTTGCACTGCCTTCTCACGCCGTTTTATTCAATATTAACAATCTGGTCACTGACGATCAAAGCGCCAATGCCGCGCAAATCACGGACACCGGCCTGATTAACGCATGGGGATTGTCTTACGCACCCATCGGACCCTTCTGGATCTCCGCCAATGGCAGTGGAACATCGCCGCTATATAGCGTAAATCCAGTAGATCAAACAACCAGCAAGCTAGCCTTAACCGTCTCGATCCCAGGTGCCGGTAATGTCACCGGCCAGGTTTTCAACGGCACCAGCGCATTCAATGGCGATCGCTTTTTATTTGTAAGCGAAGACGGCACCGTTTCGGGCTGGCGCCCCGCTTTGGGTTCAACGGCCGAAACACTCGCTACAGCATCCGCGTCTTCCCTCTATAAAGGCGCAGCACTCGGCACGATTGCCGCAGACAGCTATCTCTACGCCGCCAACTTCCATTCCGGCGCGATCGATGTATTCCCAGGCTCCATCGCATCTCCATCCCTTCCGGGTTCATTCACCGACCCTGCCCTTCCGGCTGGCTATGCACCGTTTAATGTGCAAAACTTGGGCGGTACGCTGTATGTGACTTATGCCCAGCAAGACCCGTTATCGCCGGATGAAGTGGCAGGACCGGGACTCGGTCTGGTGGATGCCTATGACTTGCAGGGAAACTTCCTGTCTCGGATCGCAACTGGCGGCACCTTAAATGCACCTTGGGGTTTGGCGATCGCTCCTTCATCCTTCGGATCGATGGCCGGGGCACTGCTAGTGGGCAATTTTGGCGATGGCCATATCAGCGCCTTTGACTCTGCAACGCATGCATATCTGGGGCAAGTGCTTGGCTCCGATAGCAGCCCTGTCGCAATCGACGGACTTTGGGCAATATCACCCGGTAATGATGGTTTGGCGGGAAGCAGCCATTTGTTGTATTTCACCGCCGGGCCTGATGATGAAAGTCACGGATTATTCGGTGTTTTGACTGCTGTGCCAGAGCCATCGGCTTATGCCATGTTGCTAATCGGTTTGGTCTTTCTCAGCGGCGCGATTGCACATCGTAATCGAAGTTAGCTGATCCGCCGGATAACGACTCCGCCATTGATTCTACTGCAGGAAGCAAAACAGGCTTTGCCCTTTTCTCTCATTGATGGAAGAATGCGCGGAGTTCCGGAAAAATCCGGCATTGGCGTTTACCATCACCTGCATTCAAGAAAAATCAGACAGATGATTCAAACGGGCTTTGATTAATTACTAGAAAGGATATTGTGTTATGAAAAAAATTCTCATGATCGGCTCATTAGTATTTTCCTTGCTCCTCTACGGAAGCTTTATACTGACCGGCAATGGCGCTGTATTAGCTTTCGTATTATTGGGGCTCGTTATCTCTTTTACCTGCGCAATGCTGTTCTTGTCGAATAAATAGATCGCGCGGAGGTATTTAAATTTTCCCTATCGCCATTATATTAATGCAATACATAGCATCACCAATGTGCTATAAGGTCGGAAATAACAGAAATTCACCGGAAATAATACGCAAAAATTGCTGAGTGATTTTTGCGGCATAGTTTATGGTATAGAAAGACTTAATATAAAAATTATTGTTTTAATACTCAATAACTTATTATGTGCTGATGGTGCCCAGAAGAGGACTCGAACCTCCACACCCGAAGGCACATGGACCTGAACCATGCGCGTCTACCAATTCCGCCATCTGGGCAAGAGACAACCGTGCCAGGCTGTCAAAGAACGCGTAATTCTATAGGAAACCACTGTTTTGTCAATTAAGAAGAATCAAAAACTGCGTAATCTGGATCCGCATCTCAAACGTGAGAAAGAGCGCTACGAAAGTCCATTGCCCAGCCGGGAATATATTCTGCAGATTTTGCAGCAGCAGGGAATTCCACTGGCTGAGCAGGTATTACAGAAATTACTGGATATCACAAAAAAAGAAGAAGAGCTGTTTAATCGCCGCTTAACGGCGATGATGCGCGAAGGTCAGATTTTCCGTAACCGCAAAGGCGATCTCTGCGTGATGGAGAAACTCGACCTGATCAAAGGCCGAGTGCAGGGTCATCCCGACGGATTCGGTTTTCTGATTCCCGATGACGCCAGCCCGGATTTGTATCTCAGCGCAAAAGAAATGAACAAAGCACTGCATGGCGACCGGGTAGTGGTGCGCGAAATCGGATTGGACCGGCGCGGGCGCCGGGAAGCCGCCATTGTAGAAGTTCTAGAACATACCAATACCCAACTGGTGGGACGGCTGTATATCGACCACGGTATTTTATATGTCGTGGCTGAAAACAAACGTATCAGCCAGGATATTCTGATCGCCAATGAGCACTCACTCAAGGCCAAGGCGGGGCAGATTGTCATCGTGGAAATCATCCAGCAACCGAATAAACAAACGCAGCCAATCGGCAAGATTATCGAAATTCTGGGCGATTACACCGCACCCGGAATGGAAATTGAAATCGCTTTGCGGAAACACGACCTGCCTTACATTTTTCCTCCCGAGATAGAAAAACTCTCCGCCAAATTTCCCAAGAATGTCTTGAAGAAAGAATTCAAGGGACGCAAGGATATCAGTCATTTACCGCTCGTCACCATCGATAGCGAAACCGCGCGCGACTTCGACGATGCTGTGTATTGCGAGGATAACGGCGATGGGTACCGGTTATATGTAGCGATCGCGGATGTCAGCCACTACGTCAAACCGAAAGATGCGATTGATCAGGAAGCGCTGAGCCGGGGTAATTCCGTGTATTTTCCGCGCCGCGTCATTCCGATGCTGCCGGAGGCGCTCTCGAACGAGTTGTGTTCGCTCAATCCGGACAAGAACCGCCTCTGCATGGTGTGTGAAATCCAATTCCAGAATAATGGCGAAATACTCGATTATGTTTTTTATCCCGCGGTGATGCGCTCGCACGCACGGCTGACTTACAACCTTGTTGCGGCGATCCTGGCCAATCCGAAAGGAGCCGAAGCCAAGGAACACGCCGCGCTGCTGCCGCACTTGCAACGCACTAACAAATTGTTCAAAGCGCTGCTGAAAGCGCGCAAGAAACGCGGCGCGATCGATTTTGAAACCACTGAAACCCAGATGTTCTTTAACGATCAAGGAAAAATCGAAAAGATTGTGCCGGTGCAACGCACCGAAGCGCATCGTTTGATCGAGGAATGCATGCTGGCGGCAAATGTCTGCGCGGCGGATTTCCTGCAAAAGAACGGCCAGACCACGCTATATCGCATCCATGAAAGCCCGGTTCCGGAAAAGATCGAAGCATTGCGCAATTTCCTGAAGGAATTCGGTATTCAACTGGGCGGCAAGACCAAACCGGGCGCCAAGGATTACGCGCAAACCCTGCTCAAAATTCAAGGCAGGCCGGATGCGCAATTGCTGCAAACCGTCATGCTCAGATCGTTGAAACAGGCTATCTACAGTCCCGATCTCACCGGACACTTCGGGCTGGCGTACGATGCGTATACGCATTTCACCTCGCCGATCCGGCGCTACCCCGATTTGCTGGTGCATCGCGCCATCAAAGCGGTCCTCAATGGCGAAACCTACAATCCTGGCGATTGGCACGAACTGGGCCAGCATTGTTCGATGACCGAGCGGCGCGCCGATGATGCCACGCGTGATGTCGAATCCTGGCTCAAATGCTTTTATATGCAGGATAGAATCGGTGAATGCTTCGATGGTGTGATCAGCAGCGTGACCGGCTTCGGCTTGTTTGTTGCCCTGGATGGCGTGTATGTCGAAGGGCTGGTGCATATTTCCGAATTACCGAGCGATTATTTTCATTTCGATGCGGCCAAACATGTCTTGCTCGGCGAGCGCAGCGGCAAGCAATACCGCTTGGGCGACCGGCTACGCGTGAAATTGGTCCGTGTCGACCTGGAAACCAGCAAAATCGATTTTGTGCTAGCCGAGCCGGATAAAAAGCCGGCGTCAGTGAAAACCCCGGCAAAAGATCAGACAAAAAACCAAGCAAAAGCCAAAGCAAAAACCAAAGCACCGGCAAAAGCACCCGTGAAAGGCAAGAAATCACATTCATAGATGAGGAATTGCTCTAAAATACGCGCAAAAATCAGCCAATCATTTCCCATTTGAGTTTCTAGGTTAAAACGTGTCCAACACTCGCTTTATCTTTGGTTTCCATGCCGTTACCAGCCGTTTGCGGCAAAATCCGGAGAGTGTCAAAGAGATTCTGATCGATGCGGCGCGGGATGATCAACGTGCGCGTACGCTCATCCAACTGGCCGAAAGCCGGAAAATCCGGCTGCTTCCATGCGATAGCGCCAAACTTAGCGCCATGACCGGCAGCGAACGTCACCAGGGTGTTGTGGCCAGTATCGACAGTGCGCGCAGCCATATCGGTCTGGACGATGTTTTGGATACGCTGACCGGACCGGCGCGGCTGCTGGTGCTGGATGGCATTCAGGATCCGCACAACTTGGGGGCATGTCTGCGCGTCGCCGACGCGTTCGGCGTGCATGCCGTGATCGCGCCAAAAGACCGCGCGGTTGGATTGACTTCCACGGTTTACAAGGTTTCTAGCGGCGCGGCGGATACCGTTCCATACATTGCCGTCACCAATTTGGCGCGTACGTTAAAACAGCTGAAAGAACACGGTGTCTGGATTTTTGGCACGGCTGAAGATGCCGAATACGATCTCACGCATTTTCCAATCCAGGGCGCTGTCGCTTGGGTGCTCGGTTCCGAAGAAAAAGGACTGCGGCGCTTGACGCGCGAAAGTTGCGACCAATTGGTGCGGATTCCGATGCAAGGCAGTATTGAAAGTCTGAATGTCGCGGTCAGCGCCGGTATTTGCCTGTTTGAAACGCATCGCCAGCAATCTTTGGTCTGAACTGTGCACCTGCTAAAATACCGCTCATTTTCCGGCAACGGCAATTCCCGTTATGCACAATAATGCAACACAATAAAATTTTATATCTTTATTCTCAACCATGAATTCATCCGCTCACCCGCATTTCAAAACCCATTTCGCCGAGCTATTCCGTGCCGCCGCCAATGCCATCGCCACACCGGATGCCAATGTCCGCATCGAGTTGACGCGCACCAAACAAGCCAATCACGGCGATTATTCGTGTAATTTGGCGATGCAACTGGCCAAACCGCTGCATAAGAACCCGCGCGAAGTGGCGGATTTATTGATCAGCGCCCTGCCCGCCTCGCCTTATCTGGAGAAAGTGGAAATAGCAGGCGCCGGATTCATCAATCTGTTCCTGAAGCATTCCGCCAAACAGCAATACGTGCGCCAAGTGTTGCAAAGCAAGGAAATGTTCGGGCACAGCGATTCCGGTCAAGGAAAAAAAATCCAGGTGGAATTCGTTTCGGCCAATCCGACTGGCCCCTTGCATGTCGGCCATGGGCGCGGCGCGTCGATTGGCGCGAGCCTGTCGAG
The DNA here is from genome assembly GCF_033063335.1 of Nitrosomonas sp. Is24. Taxonomy (NCBI): domain Bacteria; kingdom Pseudomonadati; phylum Pseudomonadota; class Betaproteobacteria; order Nitrosomonadales; family Nitrosomonadaceae; genus Nitrosomonas; species Nitrosomonas sp. Is24. The sequence goes on from NZ_JAWJZG010000001.1 coordinate 1,925,998, forward strand.
TGTGCTGACCGCCGCCGGTTTCAACGTGTCGCGCGAGTTTTACGTCAACGATGCGGGACGGCAGATGGACATTCTGACGCTTTCGACCTGGCTGCGCTATCTCGAGCTTAACGATATTCACATTCCATTCCCGCAGAACGCGTATCAGGGCGACTACGTCAAGTCGATGGCCCGCTTGATTCATCAGGCGCACGCCGAGCGTTATGTGCATCATCCGGAATTGGTGTTGGACGGCTTGCCCGTCAGTGTCATGGAAACTGTGGTGAGTACCGACGAACATTTGGATTTGCTAATCGCCAACGCCAAAAAAGTACTCGGCCAGGATTATGCGTATATCCATAATTTTGTGCTCACCGAGCAATTGGGCGATTGCCGCAACGATCTGATGGAATTCGGGGTTGAATTCGATACTTGGTTTTCCGAGCAATCGCTATACGATAATGGCTCGGTCGCACGTACCATCCAATTGCTCAAAGACAAAAAATATTTATACGAACAGGATGGCGCGATCTGGTTCCGTTCCACCGATTTCGGCGATGAAAAAGACCGGGTGGTGCAGCGTGAAAACGGTCAATTCACTTATTTCGCATCCGACATCGCCTATCACCTGAACAAATTCGAGCGCGGTTACGAACAAGTGATCAATATCTGGGGTGCGGATCATCATGGTTATATTCCGCGCGTGAAAGGCGCATTGCAAGCGCTCGGGCTGGATCCGGCCAAGCTGGAAATCGCCTTGGTGCAATTTGCCGTGCTCTACCGCGACGGCAAAAAAGCGCCCATGTCCACGCGTTCCGGTGAGTTTGTCACGCTGCGGGAATTGCGCGAGGAAGTCGGCAAGGATGCCGCGCGGTTCTTTTACGTGATGCGTAAAAGCGACCAGCATTTGGACTTCGATTTAGATCTGGCCAAATCGCAGAGCAATGAGAATCCGGTTTATTACGTGCAGTACGCCCATGCGCGCGTGTGCAGCGTGCTGGCGCAATGGGATGGCGATGCCGCCGATCTGGTTGAAGCCGATATGACGGCGCTATCAAGCCCTGCCGAGCTGGCGTTGCTGCAAAAATTGATCGATTTTCCCGATACCGTGGAAATGGCCGCAAAGGAATTTTCTCCCCATCTGATCGCGTTTTACCTGAGAGAACTGGCCAGCGAATTTCATAGTTACTATAATTCAACACGTTTTCTGGTGCCCGAGATTGCCTTGCAACACGCCCGGCTGGGGTTGATTGCAGCTATCCGCCAGGTATTGAAAAATGGAATGACGTTACTCGGCGTCAGCGCACCTGATAAAATGTAACCGGATTAATGTATAAGGATACCCATGAGTCGAGATTATAAGACCCGCAAACCAACAAAATCCACGCCGGAAAAAGGCGGTTCCGCGTTTTTTGGCGGATTTGTCGGTTACGCATTGGGTCTTGCGAGCGCAATTGGCATATGGCTTTATCTTAACTATATACCCAGCCCGTTCTTACCGGCTGACAAGGTAGCCGGCTCATCGGAAAAAAATCAAACGCAACCTGCTGTTGAAACCCCAAAAGCCGCGGAAAAACCGGCGACGCCAGAACCTTTGGCAGTAGTAGAAGAAAAACCCCGGTTTGATTTTTACAAAATACTGCCGGGTATCGAAGAACCGGAGATTGACCAGGATTTCAAGCGTGCGGCTGAACCGCCCGCACAACCGAAAATAGCCGCGAAAACACCGGAAAACAATAAACCGGCCGAAATCGTGCCACAGCCTGTTCCGCCCCGTCTAACGGTTACCCTCCCGGTCACTCCGCCGCCTCCGCAACAAATGGCTGCGGTACCGCAGCGCGCGCTTCCGGCGGAACAACCGAAGCAACCGCCGCAACCGCAACAACAGCCCCCGGTAACACCGCAAACCAAAGCACCCGCAGCGGCGAAAGAGAAAATTTTTCTCCAGGCCGGATCATTCAGAAAAAATGACGAAGCGGAAAATATGAAAGCGCGGCTCGCGATGTTGGGTGTATTCGCATCGGTACAGCCGATCGATCTGGCAGAAAAAGGAACCTGGTACCGTGTGCGGATCGGACCGTTCAACAGCAAAACGGATAGCGATCAAACCAGCGCATCACTCAGAGAAAATGGCATAGAAACGCAGTTTGTAAAATTACAATAACAGTGCATCGCCACGTTTTAGTTACACTTTTCCTCAGGTTATATCACCCGCCGCAACCCGTTAAATACTTTATTTAAGGAGTAATAGCATGAATCGATATCAAGCCGTTGCAGTTTTCTTCTTAGTATTAAGTTTTGGTTTAATCAATCTGCCCGCGGCTTACGCCGACATCGTCGAAGGCAAGGACTATACCGTTCTGGCAAAGCCGCAGCCGACCGAAGACAACAGTAAAATCGAAGTTCTGGAATTCTTCTGGTATGGCTGCCCGCACTGCTACAGCCTGCACCCACACCTAAAAACCTGGCTTGAGAATATTCCCGCTGACGTCAATTTTCAATATGTGCCGGCAATTCTTCGCCCCACTTGGGTCCCGGCTGCAAAAATATTTTATGCCATCGAAGCGATGGGAATAGCCGGTACGCTGCACGATAAAGTGTACGATGCCATCCATCGCGACAAAATTGACCTGAATAACGAATCGGTCTTGTTCGATTGGATTGAAAAACAGGGCATTGACAGAAAGAAATTCGAAAATACCTACCAATCCTTCGCCGTGCAGAATCAAGTATCGAGATCGACACAAATGTCACGCCAGTATCAGCTCAATGGCGTTCCCACACTGATTATCAATGGCAAGTATCTTACCAGCGGAAGAATGGGAGGTTCACCGCAAGATACCATCAAAACCTTGGAAGCATTGCTTGAGAAAGTACGCAAGGAAAAATAGTGGCACGCCGGTTTTATTTTTCCGGGTTTAACTTTTCATCCCCTGAAACCGGACCGGCAACTTGTAAAACATACTCAACACCTCGCCGCTTGCGGCGGGGTGTTTTATTTCCCCTTCCCCAAACCGGCCACAATCCGCAGAATACCAATAAGATACTGTATAAGAATACATATCACCCAGAAGCTCGCTGCATATCATGGCAGAGTCTCAGCAAAATTATTTCAAGAAACATGGCACTCTCTTTAACCCTGTTATCAACTAACCTTTAATTGTGCCGCTAATAAAAAACATTATATATATTGGTATTAGACTTTGATTTTCAGCAGGAAAAAACTAAAACCGATAGCAAAATCTTTTTACGCCAATCCAATGGCAATTTTTCTTGAAAGAAATTTAAAATGGGACTTATGCAATTACCCTATACTTCGGAAGATCCATCCGGCTTCCCGGATGCTGCGACAGAAAAAAATACCCGCACCAAAACCATCAAAGAACGCCTGCTCGAAGCAGCCACTCACGATCCCGATCTTCCAGCACTGGGCAATTCCATTGCACGCATCATTCAGTTATCCTCATCCGACGATCAATCCATTCAGCAATTGGCCTATTTCGTGTTAGCGGATGTTTCATTAACACAAAAAATTCTGCGCTTATCCAACTCCGTCGCCTATAGAACCGGGGCGAACAAGGTCAACACCAATATCACCAAGGCCATATTTCTGCTGGGTTTTAACTCAGTCAAGACATGCGCGCTGGCCATGCTTTTGGTGGATGGCATGTCCGGCAAACGTGCGGAGCTGGTTCGCACCGAATTGGTACACGCACTGGCGGCCAGCATGATCAGCCGAGAACTCGTTAAAGCCAGCCATTTTATCGATGCGGAAGAGACAGCGATCACCGCTTTGTTCAAAAACCTTGCCCGTTTATTGCTTGCTGCCTATGATCATGACTTGTATCAGGAAATGATGGCGCTCATGGCGCAAGGCACCCACACGCCGGTACAGGCATCCATGCAGGTTTTGGGGTTCAATCTTGATACCCTGACAGAAACCATCCTGGAAAAATGGTGCATTCCCAGCACGATCATTCAAGGGCTAAGAAGTAGACCGTTCGGCAATCTCGGTGTTGCCCGAAGCAAACAGGAATGGATGCAACAAGTTGCTGAATTCAGTGAAAAGGTCGCGCCGCTGGTGGTAGAAACCGGCCACCCGGAAGATCCGGAACTGAGAAACAAACTGCTGACACGCTTCGGAAAAGCGCTTAACCTGGATAAATCCAAACTGGATCAGCTGATACTGGATGCGAAGATAGAAACACGCGCCTTGCTGATCAATGCAAACCTGCTCGATGCGGATCGAAGCAAAACAGTATGCACAGAAATAGCGCGTGTCGAATTCAATACGCCTGTCGACGAAGACTTATTGAGCGAATTGATCATCGGCCATGATGAAGCGGAGAATACGCAAATTATCCAACGTTATCCCAGCGGCAAGCCCTATAATGCATCGGCATTATTATTGACCGGTGTGCAGGATGTCAGTGAAATTATGGCGCCGGGCAATTATAAATTGGACAGTTTGATTATGCTGGTTCTGGAAACTTATTATAATAGCCTGGGCTTTCGTTTCATCACACTCTGCCTTAGGGATCTTAAAATGAATCAATATCGCGCCCGGAGTTCTCTCGGAGAAAACAACATGGACTACCAGAAAGCTTTTAGCTTTCCGATGACATTCTCCACCGATGTATTTCATTTGGCGCTGAAAAGAAATGCCGATCTATTGATTTCAGACGCCTGCACAGCCAAAATCCATACACTGATTCCACAATGGCATAGAGATCTATTTCCCGATGCACGCAGCTTCATGGTACTTCCACTGGTAGCAAACAATAAGCCCATCGGCTTATTCTATGCAAACCGTGAAGCGGAAGCACCGGAAGGAATCACCGCGGACGAAATCCGTCTGGTCAAGACATTAAAAGGTCAAGCATTGACAGCCCTTAATTCAAGATAAAATAATGACTGCATACATGACAGGCAAAAAATGACGCCATTGACAGGTTACTTGTTTATCATCAGCGCACCGTCCGGAGCCGGTAAAACCAGTTTGGTCAAATCGCTGCTGCGCTCGGACTTAAATCTCAGCCTATCGATTTCGCATACGACACGTCCGCCACGTACCGGAGAAGTCGATGGCTGTGATTACCATTTTGTAAATAAAGAGACATTCCAGCAAATGCTGCTAAATGGCGAATTTGTGGAAAGCGCCGAGGTTTATGGCAATCTTTACGGCACCTCGCAGCAATGGATCAATCAGGCGACTGCATCGGGACAGGACATTCTGCTAGAAATCGACTGCCAGGGTGCAAAACAAATACAACAAATTTTTCCTCAAGCTGTCAGTATTTTTATTCTTCCGCCTTCCGCAGATGCCCTGGCAGCGCGCTTAAAAACGCGTGCGCAGGATGATCCCGAGGTTATCCGGAAGAGATTGTCCGCGGCACGGGAAGAAGTCGGTCATATTGCAGAATTCGATTATATTATTATCAACAATCAGCTTGATGAAGCACTGAACGATCTGATTTGTATTATTAAAGCGGAACACTTAAAAAAAGAACGGCAAATAATAAAACATCGTGCGCTCATCACTGAATTGTCATAATTCATTTCCAGCCAGATAGTGGCATCATTTTTGTCTTTTTATTGTAAAATCCATCCATAATCCACAATAGGAACACATACGATGGCACGAATTACCGTTGACGATTGTTTAAAAAGAATACCTAACCGGTTTGACATGACTTTGGCCGCAACGACACGCGCCAGACAGCTGGCGATCGGGTCCGCTCCATTGGTGGAACCGGGGCGCGATAAACCGACTGTCATCGCGTTGCGCGAAATCTCGCAAGGCAAAATAGGGTTGGATATACTGAATCCCAGAAACATGTAATACAGTCTTAGCACTAAGACTGTCTTAAATTATCATCTCTTTACCGCGGGATGCAGTCAACAGCCAATGCCTCGATTGTGGGTACTCCTGTAACCGGTTGCCAATCCAAGTTAAAACTCGAATAATGAGTTGCACATGATTTGGCTGGCATATATGGGATTTATAAAACTCTATGCCAGAAACAGAACTACTATTCACAGAAACATCGCAATATCTCAAGCCGGAGGATATTACTCAACTTAGGAACGCTTATTCTTTTGGCCAAGGAGCGCATTCCGGTCAATTCCGAAAATCCGGCGAGCCCTACATCTCCCACCCGGTTGCGGTCGCGAGAATCCTGAGCAAGCTTCATCTTGATGCGCCCACGCTGACAGCCGCTTTATTGCACGATGTGGTCGAAGATACCAATATTTCCAAAGCTGAAATCAGCGAAAGATTTGGCGAACCCGTCGCAGAATTGGTCGACGGTGTTTCCAAACTGACCAAAATCGAATTCCAGACGCAAGAAGAAGCGCAAGCCGAGAATTTCCGCAAGATGCTGCTGGCCATGGCGCGCGATGTACGGGTCATACTCATCAAGCTGGCGGATCGATTGCATAATATGCAAACGCTCGACGTCATGCTGCCGGCAAAACAACGCCGCATTGCCCGCGAAACCCTGGAAATTTATGCTCCGATCGCGCATCGGCTGGGACTCAATAATATTTATCAGGAACTGCAAGAACTAGGTTTCCGCCACTCTTATCCATTGCGTTACCGTGTTCTGCAAAAAGCCACCAAGGCCGCGCGGGGCAACCGGCGTGAAGTCGTGAGTAAGATCCTCGATGCCATCAATCTGAAATTGAAAGAAGCAGGGCTGGATGCGGACGTGACCGGCCGGGAAAAGCATTTGTACAGTATTTACATGAAGATGGTGGAAAAACGCCTATCATTTTCCGAAGTGCTGGATATTTACGGCTTCCGTGTGATCGTGAAGGATGTTCCGTCCTGTTACGTGGCATTAGGGATGTTGCACAGCTTATACAAGCCCATCCCCGGTAAGTTCAAAGACTATATTGCCATCCCCAAAGCCAATGGCTATCAATCGCTGCACAGCACATTACTGGGCCCGTTCGGCATACCGATTGAAATTCAAATCCGCACCGCCAGTATGCACCGGATTGCTGAAAACGGCGTCGCATCCCATTGGCTCTATAAAAGCTCGGATGGCGATTTCAATGATCTGCGCTTAAAAACCAGTCAGTGGCTGCAAAGTCTGCTGGAAACGCTCAGCGATTCAACGGATTCCATGGAATTCCTGGAACATCTCAAAATTGATCTATTTCCGGGCGACGTTTTCGTTTTCACCCCGCAAGGAAAAATTCTTTCCCTGCCAAGAGGTTCGACTGCCGTCGATTTTGCTTATGCCGTGCATTCCGATGTGGGCAATTGTTGTGTCGCGGTAAAAATTAACAGTGAAAATGCGCCTTTGCGCACCAAACTGAAAAGCGGCGACCGGGTTGAAATCGTCACCGCCCCATACGCCAAACCCAATCCCGCCTGGCTCAGTTACGTCGCAACTGGCAGGGCGCGCTCGCACATTCGTCATTTTCTCAAAACCATTCAATACGATGAGTCGGTCAAATTAGGCGAACGCATGCTAAACCAAGCGCTGCTATCCTTTAACATGAATCCGGATACGATCACCGAAGCGCAGTGGGAAAAATTAGTACGCGACAGTGGCGTCAAATCCAAAGAAGAATTACTGGCCGACATGGCCTTGGGCAAACAACTCCCGGCCGTCGTGGCGAAACGTCTGGCTTCTCCCGCGGAATCTATCTCACCTGCACAGAAAGCAGGTCCAATTACGATATTGGGAACCGAGGGAATTACCGTTCAGTTCGCCAAATGTTGCCGTCCTATTCCTGGAGACGCCATTATCGGGGTGATCAAAAAGGATTCCGGATTGATCATCCATACGCATGATTGCGGTAATGTCACGAGCACTCAGAAGAATCCGGAGAATTATTTGGATGTCGCCTGGGGTAAAGACATCGCTCGAACCTTCGAGGCCGCCATCAAGGTCACGACGGCGAATAAACAAGGGGTACTGGCGCGGGTTGCAGCTGAAATTGCCAAAGCCGAATCGAATATTGACGATATCGCCATGGAAAGCGAAGACGACTTCATGCACATGCGCTTTATTCTGCAAGTCAACAACAGGCATCACCTCGCCCGGGTTATGCGCAGTTTGAGACACCTGCGGGAAGTTGCAAAAATCAGCCGCACGAAAGGTTAATATTGTTTACACAGCAGCAATAAACTACCCGCTTGAATTCACGATGCCACGCTCGTGAATCCTGCTAATAACGGCTCAGGATAATCTCCAGCACGAACTTGCTGCCAATATAGGCCAGTAATAAGGTGACAAATCCCGCCAGCGTCCAGCGAATTGCAATTCGCCCCCGCCAACCGTAAAATTGCCGCCCGGCAAGCAGAGCGGCGAACACGCCCCAGGAAATAAAACCGAACAATGTCTTGTGTGAAAAAGTCAGAGGCTGGCCAAACACTTCTTTTGAAAACACTACACCGCTTAAAAGCGTCAGCGTCAATAAAATAAAACCAACCCAAATAATGTGAAACAACAATTTTTCCATCGCCAGCAATGGCGGTAGGTTTGTCAGCACCGAGCGAGCGGCCGGATGATGCAATTGGCGCTCCACCACGGTCATCAGCAAAGCATGCAATGCTGCGATGGTCAGTAAGCTGTAAGCCATCATGGCGACCAGCAAATGCGCTTTAAATGCTGGCAATTCGGTATTCTCGAGTGTCCGCAGCGATGGGAAAAACAGTGGTAATAAAACCGCAACAGCAGAAGCTGCCGCAACAGGCGCAACCAGTGTTTGCAACCCTTGCAGCCGTTGAAAAAACCCCGAGAACCAGTAAATGAATGCAGTCAACCAGACAATTACTGAAATCGCATTGCTTAACCCGAAACTCAATCCCGCACCGGCAAACATCGACTGATAAAGTGTGATGGCGTGCAATGACAAAGGAATAAGCATGGCATAATGCATCCAAGTGGCCGATGCAGGTGCGCGATCATTTGCGGGCAATGAAGATTGTCCCCACGTAGTGCGCCAAAAATACCAACCGATCAGTATATAAAGCAAAAAAGCTGCGGGATAAGTTAAAATGCTGGTCATTGAGGGCATCAGTTTTAAAAGGCAGAAATAACTGTTAAGTCTACATGGCACGTTAACAAATTCAAAGCACTCGCGCGGAATTTGTTAACCCCGGACACGCCCATTGTTTTAAATTCATCTTATTTTATGAGGTCTACAGTATGTTTGACAACCTGACAAGCCGGCTCAGCGGCGTCATTAAAACAATACGCGGCGAAGCTAGGCTTACCGAAAGCAACATTCAGGATGCTTTGCGTGAAATTCGTCTGGCGCTGCTGGAAGCCGATGTCGCTTTACCGGTTGTCAAGGATTTCATTGCCCGCGTTAAAGAAAAGGCCGTCGGTCAAGAAGTATTGAATAGCCTTACTCCCGGGCAAGCCTTGGTTGGCGTGGTCTATCAGGAGTTGATGGCCATTATGGGTGGCGATAAAGCCGAGATTAACCTCTCAACCGTGCCGCCTGCCGTCATTCTCATGGCGGGATTGCAAGGCGCCGGTAAAACCACGAGCAGCGGAAAACTAGCCAAGTGGTTAATGGAACACAAGAAAAAGAAAGTGCTGTTAGTATCTTGTGACATCTATCGTCCAGCCGCGATTCACCAGCTGGAACTGCTGGCTCAACAAACTGGCGCCGACTTTTTCCCTGTCAAAGATGGGCAGAAACCCGGTGAAATCGGTGCAGCCGCATTGGATTTTGCACGCAGGCATCACTATGAAGTCATGATCGTCGATACGGCCGGCCGGTTAGGTATCGACGAAGCAATGATGCAGGAAATCAGTGAGCTGGAAGTATTGCTGAAACCGATCGAAACCCTATTCGTCGTGGATGCGATGCAGGGGCAGGATGCCGTCAATACCGCCAAGGCATTTTCCGATGCGTTGCCGCTGACAGGCGTCATTCTCACCAAGCTCGATGGCGATGCACGTGGCGGTGCGGCCTTATCGGTCAAGCACATCACGGGTAAACCGATTAAATTCGCCGGTGTCGCGGAAAAATTAACCGGACTCGAAATCTTCCATCCGGACCGGATGGCATCGCGTATTCTGGGCATGGGTGACGTGCTGGGACTGATTGAAGAAGCACAGCGCAATGCCGATCAGGAAGAAGCTGAAAAACTGATGAAAAAAATGAAATCAGGCAAGTCATTTGACTTGAATGATTTCAAAGCGCAATTTCAGCAAATGCACAAGATGGGCGGCATGAGCGCGCTGATGGACAAACTGCCGGCGCAATTCAGCCAGGCCGCGCAAAACGTTAAAGTGGATGACAAAATCATTCACCGCACAGTGGGCATTATCAATTCCATGACTCAGCAGGAACGCAAAAAACCGGAAATTCTCAAAGCTTCTCGCAAACGCCGCATCGCAGCGGGGGCTGGAGTTACCGTGCAGGAAGTCAACCGCCTGCTGGCGCAATTCGAGCAAGCCCAGAAAATGATGAAGATGATGAATAAGGGCGGGATCTCTAAAATGATGCGCGGACTCAAAGGTATGATGCCGCGCATGCATTAACTCATCAATCGGCGGCAGGTGCCCGCTCCAACCCTGTGACTTGGGCGCCTGCCGTTATCTTTCTTGCCGCAAACCATCCCTTGTTCATTTCCAGCGCATATTTCGCCATTCCCGCTGCATCGTGCGACGTCAACGTCTCCGGCTGCATCTCGGCAATATTCAGAATGACGCCGCGCACATCGATAAAAGCAACGCTCAGCGGAATATAGGTGTTTTTCATCCACATGCTGTAATAGCCGCTGCCCGGAAAAACAAACAGCATGCCGGTATTCTCTTCCAGCGATTCGCGGTACATCAACCCTTGCGAGCGCGATAGCTGGGTATGCGCCACTTCCGCGGCAATTTCATAGCCGGATATTGTCAATGGAATAACGTTGACTTCAGAGCAATAAGCACTGACAGGCAGCAATCCCAACACAACCAGTTGTATTGCAAACCAGCGCATCAATGCTTGCCGGTGCTGCCGAACCCATCCTCGCCACGGTGGCTTTGATCAAAACTGTCCACCCGGTTGAATTCAACCTGAATCACGGGAACGATCACAAGCTGCGCGATGCGTTCCAGCGGATTCAGCTGGAATGACATCTGCCCCCGGTTCCAGCACGAGACCAGAATCTGTCCTTGATAATCCGAATCAATCAGTCCGACCAGATTTCCCAAAACAATACCATGTTTATGACCGAGTCCTGAGCGCGGCAATACCAATGCCGCCAACCCAGTATCGGCCAGATGAATCGCAATGCCGGTTGGAATCAAGCTGGTTTCCCCCGGATTGATCGTCATCGGCTGTTCAATACAGGCGCGCAAATCCAATCCGGCTGAACCTGGCGTGGCATAGGCTGGAAGCTGTTCGTGCAAACGCGCATCCAGAATTTTAATGTCGATTTTTTTCATTCTTTTTTATTCAGTGGGTTGTACAGCAGGTGGATATGTTTGATCAAACGCCGCGCTTGCTCTATTTTAGATGCTTTGGGAAGAACGTGCTTGCCGGCGTCATCCAGTAAAATCAATTCGCTTTCATCGGAACCGATCGCATCCTGCGCCAAATTGGCGACCACTAGCGGCACATTCTTTTTGCGCCGCTTTATTGCCGCGTTTTCTTCAAGATTCTCCGTTTCCGCTGCAAAACCGACACAGAAAGGCGGTTTTGGCAAGTTTGCCACCGTTTCCAGTATATCCACGGTAGGAACCAGCTCCAGCAGCAGCTTGCCAGCAGATTTCTTTATCTTTTGCTGGCTGAGCTGTGCTGCACGGTAATCCGCAACGGCAGCCACACTGATAAAGATATCGGCTTGCGCTATTTCCGCTTGCACTGCACGCAGCATGTCCTCGGCGCCAATCACTGCGATGAATTTGCTGACAACGGCAGGCGGCGCCAAACAAACCGGTCCGGAAATAAGCGTAACGGTTGCACCGGCCTCGGCCGCCGCTTGTGCAATGGCGTAGCCCATCTTTCCGGAACTGCGGTTGGATATGCCTCGCACCGCATCGATCGCTTCAAATGTAGGACCTGCGGTCAGTAAAACTTTTTTGCCCTGCAACAACGGAGCAGTTTGAAGAATCATTTGCACGGCTTCGGCCAGTTCATCGGCTTCCAGCATGCGCCCCATTCCTATTTCACCGCAGGCTTGCTCACCACTGGCTGGACCAACTATTGTTATGCCATCTTGCCGCAGCAAGGATAAATTGCGCTGAGTCGCCGGATTCTCCCACATTTGCCGGTTCATTGCGGGCGCTATCATCAACGGACAATCTCGCGCCAGACAAAGTGTCGTCAGCAAATCATCCGCCATACCATGGGCCAGTTTGGCGATAAAATCCGCACTGGCTGGTGCTGTCAAAATCATATCCGCATCGCGAGACAGGTTGATATGCGCCATGTTATGCAGGGCATTGGCATCCCATAGATCGGTATGGACAGGATTGCCGGTTAAAGACTGGAAAGTGACGGGGCCGACAAAACGGCAAGCGGCTTGCGTCATCACCGTTTGCACATCAATTCCCCCCTGCGTCAGCAGACGGGCCAGTTCCGCTGCTTTGTAAGCGGCCACACCGCCGGTTACACCCAGTATCAAACGTTTTTTCGATGCAGAAGACGCGGATGCGGCCATCATAAGCAAAATTCCAAAATAAACTCAATCCGATCAATATACTAAAATCAAGAAATAATAGGCAACCCGGTACATGACTTATCTATTCTACTCAATACGGCTGTATCCGGTGCCGCTATCAGTTACCACTGAAGCTGTTCCGGGTCAGGTCGCAAGCGATCTGTGAATACCGGCGGCGGTTCTTATTTTACATGACTCAGCAATTCACTATGGCGATTACAAATTGGCCGGTATCCGAACGGCCACGCGAGAAATTATTACAAAAAGGCGCTACTGCTCTTTCAGATACCGAGCTACTGGCGATTTTCCTGCGCACCGGAATTACAGGTAAAAGCGCCGTGGATCTCGCACGGGAATTACTTTCACATTTTGGCAGCTTAACCAATGTATTCGCTGCCAGTCAAACCAGTTTCTGCCAAATACCGGGAATGGGTATTGCAAAATACGCACAGCTGCAAGCCGTATTAGAAATGGCCCGGCGCTCACTTGGCGAGGAGTTAAAAAGCGGCAATGCAATGAGTTCTCCCGGATTAGTCCGGGATTTCCTGCGCTTAAGTCTAGCAAACAAACAGCACGAAGTATTTCTCGGCATTTTTCTCGACGCCAAGAACCATACGATCGCCAGTGAAGAATTGTTCAGTGGCACACTGACGCAAGCCAGCGTTTACCCGCGCGAAGTGGTCAAGCGCGCTTTATATCATAACGCCGCCGCAATAATCTTCGCACACAATCATCCATCCGGAGTTGCTGAGCCCAGTCATGCAGACAAAGTATTAACTCAATCCTTAAAACAGGCGTTGGCCATGATCGATGTTAAAGTATTGGATCACTTCATCGTAGGCAATGGCACTGCTTTCTCATTTGCAGAGAATGATTTAATTTGAGTTAACCACGCGAATCAGGATATAATCCTCGTTTTTAAGAATTCTGGAGTGCGCTAACATGGCACGAGTATGTGAAATAACTGGCAAAAAGCCAATGTCAGGTCATAATGTTTCTCACGCAAACAATAAAACCAAAAGGCGTTTTCTGCCCAATTTGCAACGCCGCAGATTTTGGGTTGAAAGTGAAAGCCGCTGGATTAGTTTACGATTAACTAATGCTGCATTGCGTACTATCGACAAGAATGGTATTGATGCAGTATTGGCAAAATTACGTGCTGAAGGTAAAGGCATTTAAGAAACTCACCCAAGGTTAGTTAAGGAGTTACATTATGCGTGAAAAAATAAAACTGGAATCCTCCGCAGGTACGGGACATTTTTATACAACGACCAAGAACAAACGTGCAAAACCTGAAAAATTGGAGTTGATGAAATTTGACCCTGTTGCAAGGAAACACGTTAAATATAAAGAAACAAAGCTCAAATAGCATCAGTAACAACGAGCACAATAAAAAACCCGCCGAAGCGGGTTTTTTATTGTGCAACTTTTATTACTTACTATGCATAACACCGTAAGCGCTGGGAAAAAGTTCTTAGCACTTCGATACCGCTCTCTTCCGCGCGCCGACACCAATCTTCCAACTCTTTAACCAATTCTTCGGTTGATGCGGTAGAGCGTTGCCAGATTTTGGCCAGTTCTTCACGCATGGTATACACTTTATCCAGTGTTTTTGCATTACTAAGCACTTGGCTCAATTTCTCGCGCTCGTGCTCTTGCAATGTTTTGGAATCGGCAAGAATCCAATGTTTCAAGGTATTGTTATCCACACCGTATTGCGCAGCCGCTTCTTTCAAATGAATCATTTCATTTGCAAAAGTTACTTTGAGCGATTTCGTATATTTGGCGAGAACCTCATAACGATGAGATATCACAGCTTGCAATGTATCCGAATCGCATTGGGTTTTTGCTTTATCAATACGCAGTTTTGGAGCAATTTTTTTAACTTTTGCAAGTCCGAGTATTTCCAAAGTCCGGATATACAACCAACCAATATCGAACTCATACCATTTGTTGGATAATCGTGCAGAGGTTGCATAAGCGTGATGATTGTTATGCAATTCTTCACCGCCAATTAAAATACCCCAAGGAACGATGTTGGTGCTGGCGTCTTCCGCGCGGAAATTGCGATAACCCCAATAATGACCGACACCATTGATAATACCAGCGGCAAAAATAGGCGCCCAAATCATCTGCACCGCCCATATCGTAATACCAATAGGACCGAACAGAATCACATTAATAATCAACATCAGTGCCACACCTTTCGCACTATGCTTGGTATACACATTACGTTCCAGCCAATCATCCGGTGTACCGTAGCCATATCTTTTCAAGGTTTCTTCATTCTTTGCCTCTGCTCTGTACAGTTCCGAGCCTTCGGCTAAAACTTTCTTGATACCATAAATGACCGGACTGTGCGGATCATCCTTACTTTCGCATTTCGCATGATGCTTACGATGAACCGCCGTCCATTGCTTGGTAACCATCCCCGTCGTCAACCACAACCAGAAGCGAAAAAAATGACTCGGTATCGGATGCAGCTCCAGCGCTCTATGGGCTGAATGACGATGCAGATAGATCGTGATAGATGCAATTGTGATATGCGTCAAAACTAGAGTGACGACCACATATCCCCACCACGGCATATCAAATACACCTGAAATCAATGTCAGAAAATCAAAAATCATATAAATTACCATCCTTTTAGGGGCTTACTAAAGCGCAAGCCGATATATAAAAACAAACCACCTGCCTACTTCAATTGCCTGCTTGGCATTACCAACGGCAATTGCATCTTTCTTTACTCTCTATGAAATACTAAATTTTTATTACACTCTCATACAAAATTCTATACTACACCGGATAGAAATGAAATATTAATCTGAATTCATTATCTGCTTTAAATTTACGGTTTTAGCAAAACTAAGCCACACGCTGTTTCTTCACTTCTCATTAAAAATTTTTCCCTATTCACCGGAAAAAATTCAACAGTTGTCATTTATTCCATTGGATATTTTTCACTAAGCGCCATTCACCTGGCGCCAAACCTTGCAAAGTATATGTGCCGATGGCATAACGGATCAATCGCAATGTAGGAAATGCTACCGCCGCTGTCATCCGCCTTACTTGGCGATTCTTACCTTCACTCAGAATCAAAGATATCCAAGTGGTAGCAATATTTTTACGGTATCGGATAGGCGGCACCCGCTGCCAGAGGTGATTGGGCTCATCCATCAGAGAAGCTTGCGCAGGCCGGGTTTTGTAATCTTTCAGAGTGACGCCCTGGCGCAACTGATTTAATACCATTTCATCCGGTTTGCCGTCAACTTGAACCCAATAGGTTTTGGGCAATTTAAACTTCGGATCGCTGATTTGCTGCTGCAACTTACCATTATCCGTCAACAACACTAAGCCTTCGCTATCCGCGTCCAATCGGCCAGCCGGATAAAAATCCGGTAACGGAATGAAATCTTTCAACGATTGATGCCCGCTTTCCGGTGTAAATTGGCAAATCACGCCATAGGGTTTATTAAATAGAATTAATCGAGACATAACACCCGAATTGAACTGGATAGCTCATAACATTTCAGGATAGATCACCGCATGCAGTACTGGTTCATTTAAATTTTCCTTTTCTTCGCACCGGATCCACCACACCGAACCTTTTTTAACGCGCAATCCAGGAGGAACAGACGGAATCAGGTAATTGGCAATCTCACCCAAGGTAGGCTGATGTCCGACTATCACTACCGTACCTTCCGCATCAGGCCAGTTAGCCGCAGCAAGCACGGCACGCGCACTGGCACCAGGCCCTATCGCTGCATCCGTGACAAAATCGAGCTGCAATGCCATCGCCGTCTGCTGCGTCCGGCGGGCCGGGCTGACGATTATCCGCGCTTTTTCCGGCAATTTTGGCTTAAGCCAATCTGCCATGCGTCTTGCCTGATCCAATCCTTTTCCGGTCAATTGACGCGCCATATCGGGAAAACCCTCTTCCGCTTCGGCATGACGCCACAGAATCAATTCCATCGCTACTTCCTTAAGATCCTAAAATTAGGGCGGTTTAAAACGTAATGTGTAAGAATTGCACAGCAAAGATTAGCATGCTGGCGATAAAGCGGCATTCAATTTCTTATGACGTGACCAGCACCGTAATTCATCCAGTTAAAACCGGTATCTTTTACTAATTTGCTACTGTCAGATTCAGAACCGTCAAAACGGAAGATTTGACTATAATTTCATTGACTATCGCAAGTAGTTCAAGAACCAATCGGCGGCAAACTGTGCAGCCTGTTCCAAAGCGCCCGGTTCTTCAAATAAGTGTGTCGCCCCAGGTACCAGCACGAGCTTTTTCACGCATGTCATCAGCGCATAAGCCTGCTCGTTTAACTCGATCACACCATGATCCGCGTCGCCTACGACTAGCAGCGTCGGCGCAGTCACCTGATTTAACGCAACTGCTCCCGCCAAATCGGGACGTCCGCCACGCGACACCACGGCAGCAACGGCATCCTGCATTTTGGCAGCTGCTTGCAAAGCTGCGGCTGCGCCGGTACTGGCGCCGAAATAGCCGATCTTCAATGATTTTGTTACGGGACTCTTCTGCAACCAATCAGTGGCAGCAAGCAAGCGTTGCGTCAGCAGATCGATATCGAAACGCTGGGCATAATCCTGATCTTCCGAGCGCGTTAGCAAGTCAAACAGCAATGTACCGATACCGTGCTGCTGCAACACGTTGGCAATATAAGTGTTGCGCGGACTAAAACGGCTGCTGCCGCTACCATGCGCAAATAGCACAACGCCCGATGCTTCGGGCGGCAATACCAGCTCGCCGCTCAGCTCAACTGACCCAGCCGGAATTTTTACCGCTGTCATGCCAGCGCTCCGATTCTGACCGGAATGCGCTGCCTGCCGAATTGACCGGTGAATTGTTCAAAACGGCCCGCAATGGCGGCATTGCAGTTTTTACAGCGGCCCTCCGCAGTCAAATAATACTGTTTGATCTCATACCAATCACGCACAATCACGGCACTACCGCAACCAGGACAATAGGTCGTATCGCCTTCGATATGGTGCACATTACCGGTATACACATAATGCAGCCCAGCATCCAGCGCGATCTGGCGCGCCCGGATCAATGTTTCCGGTGGCGTGGGCGGTATATCGTTGAGTTTGTAATCCGGATGAAAGGCGCTGAAGTGCAGCGGCACGTCAGGCCCCAGTTCTTTCATGATCCAATGGCTCATAGCGGTGATTTCCTCGCTGGAATCGTTCAGCCCTGGAATTAATAGGGTAGTCAACTCGAGCCATACACCGGTTTCGTGCTTCAAGTAGCACAATGTATCCAGCACGGGTTTCAAATGCGACCCGGTTTGCTTGACGTAAAACGCCTCGGCAAACGCTTTTAAGTCCACATTGGCGGCATCCATTTTGGCGAAAAAATCGCGCCTCGGCTGGGCATGAATATAACCCGCCGTCACGGCAACCGTTTTGATACCTATGGCATGACAAGCATCCGCCACGTCCATTGCATACTCGGCGAAAATCACCGGATCGTTGTATGTGAACGCCACACTCATACAGTGATATTGCTCCGCACAACGTGCAATCGCTTCCGGGCTGGCTTGATCGAGCAATTTGTCAAAGCTGCGTGATTTGGAAATATCCCAGTTCTGGCAAAATTTACAGGCGAGGTTGCAGCCCGCCGTACCAAACGACAACACGCTGTTGCCGGGATAAAACTGATTGAGTGGCTTTTTCTCAATCGGATCGACACAAAAACCGGACGAGCGCCCGTACGTTGTCAACACCATTGCATCGCCCGTGCGCCCGCGCACAAAGCAGGCGCCGCGCTGTCCTTCGTGCAATTTGCAATCGCGCGGACACAAGTCGCATTGAATCCGCCCATCCTCCAACAAATGCCAGTATTTTGCCGGAAACTGCTCGGTGCTACTAATGGGCTCATCCATGCGCAACCTCCCGGGCATAATCCGTTTCACGCCATTTGCTGACGGTATAGCGCGACAGTTTGATATCGGCTGCCCAGAAATCTTCCGGCAAGCGGGCTTTTGATTTCAGTTTGGCAAGAAACTGCTCCGGTTGCGGCAAACTTTCCCATACCTGCGGCAGAAATGTGCTGCGATAAGGCCCGCATTCAAACACAACACCGTCAATATCGGGACGCAACTGCGCGAGCGCATCGGCTTCACTGCGAAAGCTGAGCGCTTGCAGCTCGGAAAGCAATGATACTTCCACACTCACCTTGTCCAATTCGTCCGCTGCCAAAGGCATAAAGCGCGGATCGTGCAATGCAGCCGATATGGCATTGTTACTCACATCATCAATCAACGGATCGCACGCTTGCAACGAACCGATGCAACCACGCAACTCGCCCCGCTGCGTCAGCGTAACGAACGTCGCACCCGGTTGCGAAAGCCAGGTCATATTACCGTCCAGCCTCGCAGGTGTGCAAGGCACTCGTAAAGCATCCGCGATGGCTGCTCGTGCGATGTGCAGCAATACTCTGCCTTGCTCATTTCTTTCCATCGAATTCACCATCGCCCGCCTCACTCAATTAAATGCAATCGCTGCATAACCCACTACCCGGTCGCGCGATCCCGCGGTATCCCCGGAATTCCGCACATCCAGCACGTGTGGTGTCAGATGATGATGCTGCGCTGCGATGATCAATCCGCTGATAGATACACTGCCGCATGCATGATCGTGCGCAATCGGTTGCCGCAACTGTAATATGGCTTGAACGGTCTCATTGTCCATACGTTGCGCGGCCGCATACGGCAAATAATGCGACAGATCGGAACTGATCACAATCAGGGTTTCTTCGCCACCCCACAGTTGCTCCAGTACTTCGGCTACGTCTTCCGCCGATGTCCAGCCAACCGCCAGCGGCAGCAAAGTAAAATCATCCAGCACATTTTGCAAAAAGGGCAGCTGCACTTCCAATGAATGCTCCAACGCGTGCGCTTCGCTGCTGACCGTCACCTGCGGCAAATGCGCAATCGCACCGGCCAAGCCCGCATCCAGCTTCACGCTGCCAAGTGGCGTGTCAAAAACATCCACCCCCGGTAACGCCAAACCATGCACCGCCACACGATGTGCCGGGCCCAGCAGCACCACACGCCGGATCGTAGCAGCAGCGGCCCGCAGACTGGCATACGCCGAAGCGGCAACCGCGCCCGAGTAAAGATACCCTGCATGCGGAACAATCAGCGCTTTGGGTTTGAAATCATTGAATTTTGCTTCCGCCAGCAGATCGTTTACATCCTGCGCAAGCTGCCGTGCATCGGCGGAATAAAACAATCCTGCGACCGCAGGTGAACGACTCGTTGTCATGGCGCCTCTTCTCCAGTTGTAGCGTGAACATAAGCTTAAGACACACAATCCAGTAGAAGATTGCAAATGAGCACCGTCAGTACACAAGCACTCCCCACGAATGCCACGACACGTGGCTCTGGAGAATGCCGGAGGTTTAATTTGCAGTGAGGTTGCGGGAGAACAAGCGGTAAAGCAAGCAACCCGTCATCCATATCGAATAACAGGTCTTTATTTGTGCGAATTCCGGCTTACCAGCCATCCCGGTAGATGTTCAGAAGGTTGATTGCGTTATTGGTCAAACGGCTGATGCTATGCCGGTCAAAGCGTAAATCTTCCAGATCCACTCTCCGGGTCGAGAGTATTTCTTTCAGATCGAAATTAAATTGAATCAGCGATGTAACATGATGAGAATCCAAATATATTTTTCCGGTTTTATCGGTATTGGAAACCGGATCGTGCACATCGGCAATGACGAAAATCAGATCTTCTAGCGCTTCCGCAGACAGCGTAATCCGGTAAGTATCAAAGAAATGATCAGGAACAGGCGAAGAATTAAATGCAAATGTCTCCAGTCCCAGCGTAGCGCCGACAGCCTGCGCCAATCCGCCGCCTAACGAGTGTCCCGCGACGGTAATTTTAGCGCCGGGATAGCGGATGATGACACTCTGAGCGAATCGGAACGCATCCTTGAATTGATCGCTCACTACGCCAGCTCCAATCGCCGCATCAGCAATGGCGTCACTAGCGGTATCTTCCAGCTCCTTAAATGAGCAAGGAAAATCGCAAGTTTCCGTGCCACGGAACACCAGCGCCAATTCATTGGTTTCACGATTTCTAAACACACCGCCATCCATCCCGGAGCTTTTTCCATTGGACTCAATCAAATCCCAAGAACCCACCGTGACATTATCATAATCGTAAATCGCATCGGCCAGTTGCGCATACGGAATCGACCGCGCCAGCAAATCAACCGCCCGCCGCTCATTGGGCAGCAACATGCCATAGGGCTTCCAAGTGGTATTCGGCACATAGTTGGGATTGACATACAGCGCAACCGTGGCCAGCTCAAACACTGACACGGCATCATCCGTATCCGCATCGCTATCCGTCACCCAATTCAAGCTGACGTTATAGCGTTCCGTGCCGTTCGGCTTGGGTACATCGACTTTAGGCAGAGTCAACTGACCATTTAGAAACGAGAAAGCCGGGCTGTCCGGCCCGGAAGCATCATCCAATTCCGTGCCCAACAATACAAACCGGTTCGGATTATCCGCACCCAGCCATTGCAACGCGGCTTTGTACAATTGCTCGCCGGAATCATCTTTTACAATCACTTTCTGCAGACAGACGAGTCCGTTCGACTCAAAAAAAGTGACCGGTGCGGTCAAAGGCGCACAATCATCCGGTAGCGCCCGCGCCATCGACGCAACCAATATCAGAGCGGAAAAACTGATGAATCTGAATGAAAATAAACGCCAATCTTTCATGAATTGCTCTCTTGTCTGGTTTAATCGGGCGCCCGCTATTGATTCAATAGCAGCATGTGAACACACCCGCATTGTAACCGAAAAGTGAAATCAACCCGCTGCTGGAAGCAACGATCCCCCGGATTCCCCCTGCACATTCACCCACACATGCGGCAGCCCAAGTGTACTCAGCCATTCGGGGCCATCTTCTTCTTTCAACATGCCGATGGTCGACGCACTACCAGCGACTACACAGAATTCGCCGATCACGCTGACGGCCGCCATAAAATGAACCGGCCAGCCGGTTTTGGGATTCAGCACATGGCCGTAGCGGATGCCATTCAGCGTGATACAGCGCTCATAATCCCCGCTGCTCGCCAGTGCGCCGGAATGCAGCAGCAACGTATGCAAAATACCGCCGGGGATGCGCGGATGGCGAATGGCGACGCGCCAGGGACTGCCATCGTCGTGCGGACCGATAATTTTGATGTCGCCCCCCAGATTGATGAGACCGTGCTCGATTCCGGCATCCCGGCATAGCGATGCCGCGCGGTCGACGGCGTACTCCTTGACTACGCCGCCAAAATCGATTTCCATGCCTGCAACCGTGAATGTCAGAACCGGACGCTGCCAGCTGATTTTATGCCAGCCAATTTTTTCCAGCAGCAACTGAACGGCCTCTTGTGCCGGTATTTTTCCCGACTTGAAATCCCAGGCACGACGTAAAATTCCGGAAGTGATATCAAACAAACCATCGCTTTGCTGGTGGCAAGTCGCCGCATAATCGAGCAATCCGGCAGTTTCATCGTCTACTTGGATGTAACCGCCTTGAGCCGCGATGCGATTCATTTGGGATAAAAAACTAT
The DNA here is from genome assembly GCF_033063335.1 of Nitrosomonas sp. Is24. Taxonomy (NCBI): domain Bacteria; kingdom Pseudomonadati; phylum Pseudomonadota; class Betaproteobacteria; order Nitrosomonadales; family Nitrosomonadaceae; genus Nitrosomonas; species Nitrosomonas sp. Is24. The sequence goes on from NZ_JAWJZG010000001.1 coordinate 1,948,215, forward strand.
CCGCCCGGTAGCGGGAGTATTTAGCTTCCAGGCGATAAACATCATCCATGACAATCTTGGCGGCACGTTGCGCTTTCTTTGCACTGTCCGCATACAATTGAATCGAGCAAGGGGAACCCATTGCTTTAAAATCGTAGTGGTAGTAATTCAGATGCGCCATGTGATTTCACCCGGGAAGCAGTGTGCACCGGGGATTTTGAAAAGGAATATATCCTAACTTAAAACTGATAGCTCCAGGTCGCGGACAGCATGCCCTGGCGATTCAGCTGATAACCGTTAAAATCGCTGCGAATCGGCTGCACCCATTCAATTCCGAGTCGATTTCCGGCAAAACGGCCACCCGGAATTTGCGCATTGACGCCAAACCCCATATCCCAGAATTGCCCGCCGTAATTACGCGGAAAATCCATCGGGCCGATACGCGCATTATATTGATTGAAGTCGCGATGTATCGCATCCTGCCAGGTATAAACGCCACGCACGGAGGCCGTCAGCCATCGGGTCAGATCCAGACCGCCCCAGCCGGTTGCCTGAAACATATCGCCCAGGCGATAACCGGATTGATTACGGTCTTCCATGCGCTTAATGCCGCTGATTTGCGTACCCCACGACCAACGGTTGTACTCGCCCAGATACGTCAGGCTCGGCATGAAGTCCCAGGTGCCGCTGCCCAACTGCATGCCGAAATGAATCAGTCCGCCATCCGCATTAAACGAACGGCGTATTTTGATATCCGTCTTTCCGGTTGGTGCGCTGAACCCCAGATTCACATGCACACGATGTCCTGGAATATCCAGCAGCTTGATCAGCGATGAAAAATAGGTATCGCCCACGGCGCCGCTTTCATGACCCGCTGCGCCATGATGACTGTGTGCGCCAGAAGCGTCTACCCTTGCCCCGGCCAACTGGCGTAAATTCATATCCATATCCATGAAGGTGGGCATCAACATCAGGTTGAGCCACTTGGCCGGCGCATACATCAGATCGACCATATGCATCCGCATATCCATGAATTGCGGCACAAATTGACAGTCTTTAGTGCCGCAACCTTGATCGACGATCATCTGATCGCTGACTTTGTGCGCGCCATGCATCATATTCCCGCCTGTCCATTGATACATGAATCGATAGCCTGCCATGAAATCGCCGGGCTTATCGAGCATATGGCCAAACATGACCGTAGCGGGCGGTATCTTATGATGGTGCAAGGAAGAATGTGTGTGTGCGGCGGAGGATCCGCCTGAAGTTGCGATTGGCATGGATGCAACCGGCTCAATATCAAACTTAATCGCCGCATTCGCCACATAGTAATCAAAATCGGCAAAGCTGTTATTCCCGCCGCCAATTTGCATGGAACTGGCACGCGTATAGTATTCAAACCCGGCCTCCAGCGCGACGCCTTTACCGAGTATTTTACTCAATACCACACCACCGCTTAACGAACCAAAGCCCGCCAGACGATGATCGCTGGAAAAATGCGCAGGCAGTTTACCGGCGTCGAATAAGGTTAATTTCCGCTGTGCATCCACTGAAAACCCATCAACCGCATTTCCGTTCTGATCGACCAGATTAAATGGATCACTCCCGTAGTACTGAACGGTAGGATTGCTTTTATCGGTCCATACTTGCCGGCCGAAACTGTCGACTTCCTGATTTCTGTAATTTTGTTGAGAAAATAAGTAGGGCCGGTAAAAGCTGGCAGAATCCTGTGAATAGTAGCGAACCCGCGGCGTCAGCGTCCATCCGCCACCCAGCGGCTGCACCCAGCTCGCATCGAAGGTATGCGTATTGACGCCCCAATCATCGACTGACAAGCGGTAGCCCAAATGCATCGCGGCATTAAACGGGCTAATATAGTGCACGTACTTAGTGCTGAGTGCTACTTGATTGCGAATGTTCGGGCGCTGCTCGATCAGCGCACGCACATCACCGGTAATTAAATTATCGTTTAATTTAGCCGGATCAATAAAAATAACCGATGTCGCCTTGTAAGGGTTCTCCAGAAATCCGTTGCTATGCGTATAACCGATACTGGCATCGATCAATGCATTCTTGCTGAGAACCTGCGTCAAACCGGTATTCGCCACCCAATCCTGCCGGTCACCCTTCAGAATCTCAGAGCCGCGGCGGTTGACGATTTGCTGGGCATACGCTGTTTTGGTGATATACGGCGATGAATCAGGATCCAGAATCGCACTGACCTGACTATCCGTATAGCCACCACCGAATTTAACGCTGGTTAGCTTTTGGTTAAAGTCCAGCCGCCCGCCAATACTGCCGAAACTCGAATGATAGTCACGCTCCCGGGAAAAACCGCCGCCCACATTAATTGCTGCTTCATTCCATTCATAACTCAAACCGAAATTGGCCTGGCGGCGCGTTTCCGGAGAAGCCGATGACATCACCAGCACCGACCGGGTGTCGACCACACCGGTCGATTGCTTGGTGAGCGGATCTCTTCCGATCGGATTCAGATCGTGATCTAACTGCACTTTGCCATTCAGCAGCGGTGATGCGCCCACCACAACCCCATTGATCGTATATGGGCGATTACCGCCACTGGTGGCCAATGGCGCTATAGATACTGGCGTTGCCCCCGACCAGGTATCTTGGGTATAGCCAAACGTAAATTTGGCGCGGTCGGTTAACGAAAAAATACCGCTACCATGTAACACATCGGCTGAAATTGGCTTATAACTTTGGGGAACGCCATAGAGATTACGCTCACCTTCCTGATAGCGGCTATATTGGAAATTGATCCGATCCGTTCCAGCGGCGTGTGCAGGTGATATCAGTAAGCCGGGCAACATCAACGCTGCCGACGTCAACGCTTGTAGGGTATGGCTGCTTGACTTTACAGAATGTGTTTCTGGATGGGTGTATCGTTGCTTGCTGCCCCGGCACCGGGGTCTTTTATTCTGCTGCAAATTTACTTACCTTTAAAACAACCCCGTTCGGGAGTCAGTTTAATAACATCCACAGCCGCCGCCACCTGCAGACGATTTGTGGCTGGGTGCCGCTTCACGGCTGCTGTAATTATGAGATTGCATTTCGGTTTGCAAGGGATGGGGATCGATGTCCATTTGCGGTTTAGCAAGATTGCCACGCTCCCAAGGAGCGACACTCACACAACCCGTCATTCCGAACAATAGGGTGAATGCAAATGCAATGGCAGCATTCCGAGTCAGTTTCATACTGGCCGGCGTAAACATTCAAAATCCCTGATTAGGGATTCTCCATGACAAGCTGTGACAGCAAAGCACGCAATTCTTCTGTTTCACCGGGACGGAATCCTTGATGAACATGGCGAATATTGCCCTTCTTGTCAATGATATAAGAGGTTGGCATCGCCATTACTTCGAGAACCTTAGCGCATGTTTTAGCCGGATCCGCAACAATGGAAAAGTGAGCCGGGTGCTTGGTGAGAAATTCTTCCGCATCCTTAACTTTTTCATCAAGGTTGACACCGATCACATGTAATCCCTGCTCTTTCATATCGTGCTCAAGTTGATTCAAGAATGGAAAGGATTTGACACAAGGCGGACACCAGGATGCCCAGAAATCCATATACACCACTTTCCCTTTCAGTTCCTGCAAGGCCAAAGCTGGTTTGCCATCCAGTGTTTTTAAATCACACGCTGAGGATATCTGTTCCAGATGATCCGCTAATGCGCTTTTGCTGCACAACAGTAGTAACGCGATAATAAAAAACGACCGTTTAATTTTTTTCATTATTCATTTCACTTATCTAGTTTAAGACATTGTTGCAACAATCAATTCCTGAAAATCATTACTCAAAATCACTCAAATTGTCTCACGGTAATTTCCGTCGCTGTATGTACATTGTCCGCAGTCATGCAATGATACGAAACCAGAAAAGATCTTGCACCTGCAATCGTTTTATTTACGAGTATTTGATATACACCGCCTCCACCCTGTACCTTGGCTTCGGGGCTGAAGTTTCCATCTCCGGAAACGGGGTCGGTCGTGCTATCGGCGAGATACCCTTTGATAATTTGCAAACTAACCAGGAGCTTATCTTGTGGCGGCGAAGTATCTTTGATACTCGCAACCAGACGATCTGTCACACCTACATCATCAATACAGGTCACGAGCGCATATCCCGTAAAAGATGCGGTTGTGCCATCCGGATCCATGGTGGCGCCAGCTTCATGCGCTCCGCTTACACCGGCATAACCAAGCGTAATCACGGTAAGAACCGTCGCTACTGCTCTTTGAAATAATAAATGTGGCATGATCGTAACTCCTCGCTGGATGATCTATTCATAGAATAGTTATTATAAAAAAACCGGCAGCACTTCCACAAAAGACAAATGGACACACTGGTTTTAAACACGCCAATGTGTCCGTTGCTGCTTTCAGCAGCCCAATATAACCCAAGTTACTGAGGCCATATTTGCTTACCGTCAAAATTAATGCGCAAATCGCGATTTAACTGATTAGCCGATGGTTTAACCACGACATCGACTCCCGCGCCACATGATGCAGGCAAAGCTGCGATACTGCGATTAACTTTCAAAGTTGCGGGCGAATTGAAACCATGCAAACCCGGGCCATCGTATATTGAACCTACCGCAGGCGTCCACATTTGAACGGTTTCATCATTAAACTTGGAAGCATCGGTAATTTCACAGATATCAACAATTCCCAACACGAACGTTACACTCTTGGCACAGGAAGCCGGTTCAATCACAACACCTGCGGTTGTGAATGGAACAACAGCTCTAAAACCGCCTTTCAAACCTTTACCGCCGCCAGTCCAGAAACCAAGCTTATTGCCCAACGAATCTTTAATGTAATCCTCTTCCGGGAAAATACTTTTATCCTGAATCTTAGTTACCGGATTGCCCCAATTGGTCACAAAATCTGTCAATGCGCCACCATGCGGCTGCCCATCAACCGTTATGATCGAATCCTTGCCATCGGGAAATACTACAACAGTTCCGATCGTATTGGCATCAGAATTTCCAGTAACCGGATTATGGCAACCGTGCGCAACTACAACCGCATTATAATCGCTCCCGTGGTTTGCGGCATTTTCCTGAACTATCGGTGTTTTCAAACGAGTATGCGCCAGTGCGGACTGCCATGTTGCGCTTAAACCAAGTGCCGCCATCAACATCAATGTACGATATTTAAATTTTTCCGTCATTTTAAACATTTTAAGTATCCTATCCTTTCATTTGACTGTTAAAAAACCTCACTCTAAATAAAAGCGGAGGGAAGAGTGAGGTTGTCGTAAAGAACTATGCTACTTTGGCCAAATCTGGCTGCCGTCCAATTTGATCGGCATGTCACGGTTTATCTGTGCTGCCGAAGGCTTCACTTCAACCGCTACCCCGGTACCGCAAGACGCTGGTAAAGCACTGGTACGGATAACAGTCAGCGATGCAGGACCGTCATCCGTCGTGCTTGTACGGTCATACGCTGTTCCCAATGCATTATGGGTCCAGAGATTGACGGTATCAGCATTGAAACCGGCAGTATCCGTAATCTCGCAAATGTCTGCGATAGAAATATAAAATTTGACGCTCTTGGCACAGGAAGCCGGTTCAATGACAACAGCGCCGGATCTGAATGGAATATAACCATTCAAATGGTGCGGCAAGGAATTTCCGCCACCGGCCCAGAAACCAACAACATTACTTCTTGAATCGGTTTTTTCATCCTGGAAACTGAAAATAGCCCGGCTATAATTTTGCTGCATCAGGTTGCCCCAGTTTTTCACGAAATCGGTCAATGCACCTGCGTGCGCGGCACCGTCAACTGTAATCGTAGAATCGACACCATCGGGGAACACCACGCTAGTGCCAATGACGTTCTTTTCTCCACAGCCGTGACCAATGATCACGTTGTTGGTTATCCGGGTATTTTCATTGACTGTCGCCGTTTCCAAGCGGGTATGAGCGGATGCGGCTTGAATTGTGCTTGCCAAAACGGCAACGGTCAGTGCGCATTGGGTAAATAAATTGAGTGGCTTCATCGTTAACATGCAAAAATTTCCATTAAATTTGATTATCTTTTTTCTGCAAATATTCGTTCTTTTGTATCGAAGAAATTATTTTGCAAACGTGATCGTTTAACTGAAAAAAAATTCTTTTCTAAGTTGATCAATGGCATTTAAATTCCAGAAACATCGGTTAGAGAAAAGAATCATTTTCTGAGTACGATCTTATTTCCCCATCCAACGAATTACAATGTGACAAATTGTCGCACTGCACAAAACCCTTGGTGCGGCTGCCTTGCCAGGGTGCGGCATTTTGCCGCATTCCATCAGTCAGGACTTATCTCTAGAATGCCGTCGCCGCAAAGATTGTCGCGGCGCTTCTCTCCGTTTACCCATGCGAACCCTCGATTAACAGGTGACACAATGAATCACTCCACTCCCTCTCAGATACTCAATCAAGCCTGGCTCTACTGCACCGTTTTTCTGACCGGCGCCGCAGTGATGGTAATAGAGCTGCTAGGAACCCGATTGATCGCACCATTTTATGGCGCCAGTCTCTATGTTTGGACCTCGGTCATTTCGGTTACATTGATCGCACTGGCGCTGGGTTACTATGTCGGCGGCCGCTGGGCGGATCGGGCAAAAAAGACGGGGTTGGCATTGATCATTGCACTATCGGGAATACTCACACTCCTGATCCCGTGGTTAACCGCGCCGGTATTGCTCGCCACCGATGCCATGGGGCTGCGCATGGGTGTTTTTATCAGCACACTGGTATTGTTCTCGCCCAGTTTGATTATGCTCGGCATGATCGGGCCATTTGCCGTTAAATTGGCTACCGCCAGTTTGGATGGTATCGGCGCCGGTACCGGTTCTATCTATGCCGTCAGCACCGTCGGCAGCGTCATTGGCACTTTGTTTCTCGGTTTTTATTTATTTCCCCAGGTCGGTTCGCGTGAAATCTTTATTGGTCTGGGTATCGCCTTATTGATACTGGCCGCTGGTGTTGCTTATTTCGAGCGGAGACGCATCAGGTTGATGATTGCACTGCCCCCTATCGCTGCATTGATGGTCATCGGAATTATATTATTGCCGCGCGTCGCTGATTCCGCACACCGCATCGCGAGCGATCATTCCAACCGCATTCAGTTTGAACGCGAAAGTCTGTATGGCTGGGTTCGCGTCATCGACAAACCCGAAGAGAATTTTCGCCTGCTGACCGTGGATGCGTCGACCATCGGCGCAGCGACGATCAGCCATGGTGAAAATGTGCTGACTTACCAAAGAATTGTCGATATTTTACCCGCGCTGACACCTCACATGAAGCGAGCGTTGCTGATCGGCCAGGGTGCCGGGCATATGGCGATGACATTGAAAAATCACGGCATCGTGACGGACACGCTGGAAATCGACCCGGCTGTTGCCGAAGCAGCCAGTCGATATTTCGGTTTCACGCCGACAGGTCAAACCATTATCGGCGATGCGCGCTATGAAATCCGCAAATTAACCAATACCTACGATTTGATCATCCTAGATGTCTTCACCGGCGGTTCGGAACCGGTCCACTTGCTGACTGTTGAAACGATGACACAATTGCGTTCCCTGCTCTCCGGGCACGGATTGCTCGCACTGAATTTTGTAGCATTTTTTGAAGACGGTAAGAATAAAGCACTGGCTTCCGTCGCAAAAACCCTAGCGCAGGTTTTTACGCATCAGCAAGTATTTATTTCCGAACCGGATACAGAATTTAACGATTTTATTTTTCTGGCCGCAAACCGCGAACTTGAACTCAACAGTAAAGCCATGTCAGCCGCACAAAGCGACTGGCTGGTCAAGCGCCGCATCGCTATTGATCCCGGACTGGGCGTGATCTTAACGGATAACCTCAATCCACTGGAAATGCTGCAAATACGCAAATCCGAGCAGTACCGCCGGCTCATTGTGGAATTACTGGGAATCGATCACTTTATCCGCTGATTTCACAGTGGCTGAGTGTGCTGTTGCAGCATCTCCGCTGCATGCTGGCGCGTTGTCTCAGTGATGTTCACACCGCCTAGCATACGGGCGATTTCTTCCACGCGCTGTTGCTGATCCAGAATCGTGATCGTACTGATAACCGGCTGATGATCTGATTGTCCGGCGGATTTCTCCACTTGCCATTGGTAATCCCCGGTCGCGGCCACCTGCGGCAAATGGGTGATACACAGCACTTGCCGCTCCCTTCCCAGTTTCTTCAGTAAATGACCGACAATCTCGGCCACTTTCCCGCCTATGCCGACATCGACTTCGTCAAAAATCAGTGTTGGTACCGTTCCGACCTTACTGGTGATGACTTGTATCGCCAAACTGATACGCGACAACTCACCGCCCGAGGCCACTTTGGCCAGAGGCCGCAGCGGTAACCCTTTGTGCGCTGCCACCTGAAACTCGATCTGCTCCAAACCGTGCGCAGTGCCCTGTTCCACGGGAATTAACGCAACCGAAAACTCGCCGCCCGCCATCGCAATCGTTTGCATAGCGACACTCACCTGCCGGGATAATGCTTCACTGGCTTTTTGCCGCGCAACGCGCAAGGCTTGCGCTTGTTGCAGATAATCGGCGTGCGCAGCGGCTTCAAGCGCTTGCAAATGATCGATATTCGCATCCGAACCCAACAGGTTCAATTGCTGCATGATCGTCTCAAGCAATGAAGGCAATTCTTCCGGCAGTACGCGGAATTTTCTTGCCGCTGTGTGGATGGCTGACAAGCGCTGTTCGATTTCCTGTAACGCTTGCGGATCCAGATCCAAGCGCTGACGGTAGTGCTTCAATTCATAAACACTCTCCTGCAACTGAATGTGCGCCGCATCCAGCAAATCGGTAATGGTTTTAAGTTCGTTGTCGTACTCGAGCAAATTTTGCAGCTGATTGTTTACGCTATTGATCTGCGCCAACGCCGCTTGTTCGCTTTCGGATAACACGTCCATTGCTGTGTTCGCGGCCGCCAGTAAGGCCGCTACATGCGACAACCGGCCATGATCGGCTTGCAGTGTTTGCCATTCCGGCAGGGTAAAATTTAACGCGGTTAATTCCTGTAACTGCCATTCCAGCTGCTCGCGTTTTTCCTGCGATTCCGCTGCGCGTTGCTCCAGGGCAATTCTTTGCCGGTTGCAGTCTTGCCAGCGCTGATAAGCCAACCCAACGGTACGCGCCAGATCAGCGCAACCGGCAAAGGCATCGAGCAATTCACGTTGCGCGTCTTTTTGCAGCAGCGATTGATGCGCATGCTGACTGTGGATGGCGACCAGAAACTCGCCTGCTGCGCGCAATTGCTGCGAAGTCACCGCATGCCCGTTGATATAACTGCGCGAACGGCCGCTGGTTTCAATAATGCGGCGCATCAGACAACTATCCGTGTCGCCCTGCAAATCGTTTTCATCCAGCCACTGCCGTAACTCCGGTAAGTAGCCGATATCGAATGTCACATTGATTTCCGCGCGTTCGCAACCAAGCCGGATCTGATTGGCATCGCCGCGTTCTCCCAAGGCAAGCGTCACGGCATCGATCAAAATGGATTTACCCGCGCCCGTTTCTCCGGTCAGCACCGTGAATCCCGGCATGAAATCCAATTCGATCCGATCCACAATGACAAAATCTTTGATGCTCAGGTGCTTTAACATGATGGCTTAATGGGCATGCATCAGGGAAATTCACTCCATCCCAATTTTTCTCTCAGCATGCGGTAATAACTGTGGTTGACTGAATGCAGCAAACGCACCGTTTTGGGAAAACGCCGCACGATGATGTTATCCGTCTGTTCCAGATCGAAACAGGAATGACTATCGCAATTGATGCGCACATTGGCGCTGCTGTGCATCTGGATCTCCACGCTGGAATCCGGGCCGATCACGACGGGACGGTTACTGAGTGTATGCGGGCAAACCGGCACCAGTGCAATCAGATCCAGACCGGGATGCAGGATCGGACCGCCGGATGATAACGCGTAGGCGGTAGAGCCGGTCGGTGTGGTGACGATCAATCCATCCGAGCGCAAGGTATTCACATATTCGTTATTGACCTTCACCTCAAATTCGATCATGCCGCTGCTCATACCGCGATACAGCACGACATCGTTGAATGCCAGACTGCCGAAAACACTGGCGCCATCCCGGATGATTTCGGCATACAACAACATGCGGCGTTCGGTGGTATATTTTCCCGCCAGCATTTCATCCAGCGTTTCAAACATGGTTTCCACCGATAAGTCGGTGAGAAAACCAAGCCGTCCCTGGTTAATGCCGATCAATGGAACATCGTACGACACCAGCATGCGTGCGATATTGAGCATCGTGCCATCGCCGCCCATGACCACAGCCAAATCAGCCTGCGCGCCGATTTCTTCCAGGGATAATGCCGGATACCGGTCACTGCCAATCTGCGAGGCTGTGAGATGATCGAGTAAGACTTTATAATGCTTGGCTGTCAGATACTCGGCCAGATTCAACAACGGCACCGCGATTTCAGGATTCTTATGTTTACCGATCAGTGCAATGGTAGTGAATTGGGAATTCATAACTTAAAACAATCGCTTGCTTTGATTGATATTGGCCGTGAGGTTTCCATTGGCTGTAAGCACCTGAATTACCATAATAATAAAACCAGTTAGTGAATAAACAATGCGGTCAGGCTTGCAAAATTTTATCTCGTACCTATATACCCACAACAGTTGAACTGCCCGGAATAAATCCTCAACCTATGCTGAAACTGCGGCCCATATTGGCAAACCGGGAAACGGGAAAGTTTAGCATAGATAAGATAAGGCAAAATCACCGCTTATAAGCAAATTATAAAACCAGCCGACTCGTGTAGAATGATGCCATGTTAAACGAACGTGCCCAAATCTTATTAAAAACATTGGTAGAACGGTATATCCATGAAGGTCAGCCCGTTGGTTCCCGGGCGCTATCGAAGTTTTCAGGATTAGACTTAAGCCCCGCAACCATCCGTAATGTCATGGCCGATCTTGAAGAAATGGGATTGGTTGCCAGCCCGCATACTTCAGCGGGAAGAGTCCCGACACCGAAAGGCTACCGCCTCTTTGTCGACACTTTGCTGGTCGTCAAAACGCTCGACAAAGTGGAATTGAATCATCTGGAAAACCATCTGCATCCGGATAATCCTTCGCGCTTGATCAATGTCGCATCGCAGTTATTATCCGATCTGACCCGCTTTGCCGGTGTCGTGGTCACCCCCAAACGAAAAGGCGCGGTATTCCGTTACATCGAGTTCATGGCGCTATCCGAGAAACGCATTCTGTTGATTATCGTCACGCCGGAAGGCGATGTGCAAAACCGCATTATCTTTACCAATACCCCATACAGCCAGTCGGATCTGATCGAAGCCGGTAATTTTATCAATCAGCATTATGCCGGTTGCACGCTGGATGAAATTCGCGGGCGTGTGAATACCGAATTAAAGCAATTGCGTGGCGAAATGATCAGCTTGATGAGTGCCGCCATCGAAGCCGGTGGTGACGCCATCAATGAAAGCAGCGAAGCCGTGGTTCTGGCGGGCGAACGCAACTTGTTGCAGATCGATGATCTTTCGGACAATTTGATCAGCTTAAAAAAACTGTTCGAATTATTTGAGCGCAAAACCAAGTTATTGCAATTACTGGAACTTAGTCGGCAAGCGCATGGGGTCAAAATCTTCATCGGCGGCGAGTCCGATGTGTCATCGCTGGAAGAATTCAGTGTCGTGACGGCGCCGTATGAAATAGAAGGCGAAATTGTCGGCACAGTCGGCGTCATCGGCCCGCGGCGCATGGCTTATGAGCGCGTTATACCGATTGTCGATATTACCGCAAAACTGCTTTCCAGCAGCTTGTCGCAGCACTAATTTATTTCCCCCCAAAAACAATAAACTGATAATCATGACTTCTCAATCCATTTACCAGCACGGCTCACCGAATCGCACCGGTGTTTTATTGATTAACCTGGGAACACCGGATGCGCCGACTGCGCAGGCGCTACGTCCCTATCTCAAAGAATTTCTCAGCAATCCGCGCGTCATTGAAGTGCCCCGCTTGATCTGGTGGCCCATTTTGCATGGCTTTATCCTGCCTTTCAGACCGAAAGCATCGGCGGAAAAATACGCAAAAGTCTGGCTACCCGAAGGCTCTCCGCTGAAAGTACATACCGAACGGCAAACGGAATGTTTACGCGAAGTGCTGGCAGCAAGGTTTAAAAACCCGCCCATCGTCGAATATGCGATGAATATCGGCAAACCTTCCGTTGCCGATGTGCTGACCCGTATGCAGCAACAAGGTTGCGAGCGCATTCTGGTCATTCCGTTGTTTCCGCAATATGCCGCCAGCAGTACCGCAGCGGCGATGGACAATGTATTTGCAGTGCTTAACAAAATGCGTAATCAGCCTGCGATTCGTACCGTCAAACAGTACCATGATGATCCCGGCTATATCGCAGCGCTGGCGCAAAATGTCCGCGACTACTGGGATACACACGGCCGGCCTGACAAGCTGATGATCAGTTTTCACGGCACTCCACGCGCAAGCCTGGATAAAGGCGATCCCTATCATTGCGTATGCCAGAAAACCGGGCGATTGCTGGCTGAAGCATTGGAATTGAATGCCAACCAATATGCCGTGTGCTTTCAATCGCGCTTTGGCCGGGCCCAGTGGCTAACGCCCTACACTGCTGTCACGCTGGAACAATTAGGCAAGGAACATACGCGACGCGTCGATGTGATCTGCCCTGGATTTGTCTCCGATTGCCTGGAAACTTTGGAAGAAATCGCTATCGAAGCGAAACACACATTCATACAAGCGGGCGGCAAGGAATTTCACTATATTCCGTGCCTCAATGAACGTAGCGATTGGATTCAAGCTCTGGCCGATATCGCCAGCACGCATTTACAAGGGTGGTTGGACATCGAAGTTACTGAGGATGCTGCAAAATTATCCAGGAAACTGGCGTTGGAATTGGGTGCTAAAGATTAAGAATTGATCTCCCCCCGAGCAATCTCGAGGGGAAACCGGTTTTAAACCATCAATGGCCGGATTGGCGCATATGTTTCATCGCTTCTTCGCTGTGCTTAGCCGATTCCGCACCATGTCCCATATCAGCGTGTTTGATCGCTTCTTCTAAATGTTGGATCGCTTCATCCATATGTTTATGCGATGCCGCATGATCATCTCTCGCCGCTTTTGCGTGCGCCAAGCTTTCTTTTGCATGACTCAGGGACTCTTTCGCATGTCCCATTTCACCATGCGCTTGCGCTTTTCCGGCGTGTTCCATCGCCTCAGAGGTATGTCCTGCGTCAGATGCCAATACAGGGGTACTCATGAAACATGCTAATGCTCCAGTTACAATCATTGTAGATATAATACGCATGATAATTGCTCCTTTAAAAAATACATTGATAACATGAATACTTTTCAATAATCTCAGTGACTGGATAACAGCTTTATTGAAGAAGTATTAACTTTCTCCAGCTGACCAGAACACTAGATTCCAGTATATACCCATTTCTTTATTTATTGTATGCGAGCGGCAAGCGCTGATTGATTGCTTGTCCCCATGAATACATACAACCTCAATGCAGATTTTGCAAAAAACTGCCCATAATGCAATCTGCAAACAGTGAGGTATTGGGTAAGTATTTCAAACTATGGATTACATCCCAAAGTGAGAAGAAACATTCCCGCAATCTGATCACAGAAAATCGCAAGCGAAACCAGAAGCGATTGAGTCCGCGAATAACGAGAATGCATGCTACTTGTGGTTTTCAATCGATGACAAGCCGAATCTACTAAAACAAAGCAAATTTCCAATACAAGACGCAATCTGATGGTTGACCGGAAGGCTTCAAAACGTTAACATGCGCATCTCATCAATTCCCTGATAGCTCAGTCGGTAGAGCGACGGACTGTTAATCCGCAGGTCCCAGGTTCGAGCCCTGGTCGGGGAGCCAATTCGGTACAAAACTGGGCACTCTTTGAAGCGAGTGCTTTCTTGTTTCTTCCACAGCGTGAGCAAGCGCAGAATAACTGCCAGTTATCTCCGCTTAATTGTCTTTGATACGGATTTCACTCACCAGCAGTTTGAAATATTTCTTACCGAGTCCGCTTTTTCTGTCCGGTAGCTTAGTTCGTAGTGCTTTGGTGAAAGCTTCAAGCTGATTCTGCTTGATTTCGGAGAATTGCTGCTGGCGTCGGTATTCCGCAACCTGAATCAATAACTCCTGCTTTCTCGCATTCAGTTTGTGAGAGCGCTCATGCAATGAAGCATCCAACGGTAAAAATCCTTTCTCAACGACCTCATACAGTCGATCAATGGCAAGCTTTATTACAAATCTATCAAGTACAGCCACATCAACGAGCTGTCTAAGCTTGATAACATCATTTCGCATGAATTTTATTTTCTCTCATGTTATTCAGTTCAGAGAAATCACTTCATTCTGCACAAATTATTTCAAGTAATACTTCAAATCTTAGCCTTATATATCTGATCTAATAAATTTCTGTTTTTTCTTTTTTAAGTATTATCTTAGAGAAAATTAAGGTTTTTGCTTATTCTAATTTTCTCTAACGAAGAATAATCTCTAATTAAGTATGGCTTATAAAAGTTGTATTCCCGTTCAACGGAACTACAGTACATATTTGGCAGAATTATGTATTTTACTTATATAATCAAGTGCTTGCATTGTCATTATCATAGTTTCCCAATTTAATGGAGAACAATCATGGCTAATCAGGAAAAATCTCAATCAAATGATGCAAATGAATTAAATTTGCGAAAAAACTTCAAAGCAATGCTCGCAAATAATCTTAATTATTTTGGAAATTTACCGCAGAGCAATTTCAAAGCAGAAAACAAGAAAATATCCGATATATCCTATGAGCAACTTACTTGCGTCGGTTTTAACCCGGAAACCAACTTTCTGGAAGCCACTATCGCAATTAAGCGTCCTTTCGGTTATGGAGGGGATCTGTGCAGCAAAGGTAGCACTGAATTCGTTCGATTCTTTGTCGATTATGGTTCCGGTTGGGAGGATGCTGGTGTTACAGCTGTTACGGTTCACGATATTCCCACTGGGACAGACTGTTCAGAGCAACCCGAGAAGCCGCTTATCTATGTTGCTAATCTCCGCTTGGAACCCAAAACTAATTGCTGCAACTCTCCTCTATTGCCCAAGGTGCATGCAATACTTTCCTGGCAATGGCAACCGCCAGCCGGTGCCGCCAATGTCAGCTGGACTCCGGTATGGGGTAATTCTCTTGATTGCCAGATTCAGATTAAACCCAGGCCGTGGAACCTGTTCTGCCTTTTCGATCTGATTAGTGCCTCTCTCCCTCAGAAAATCAAGATTCCTCCGCTTTTCGAACAAGTTAAGTATCAACCAATTCCGCAACCGGATCCTGCACCTTTCGGTGTTACCCAATTAGCTAAACTTTACAGTCAGAGAACAACCTCCAACATGGCTTTGAGCGTTCCTGCACACCGGTTCGGCGTAAAAGAGATTCACTCAATCGTTTCTACCGGAGTGTTTAGCCAGGAACTTGTCTCCGCGAAGACTACGGAATGGACATCAGCCGGTTTGGATTTTGCCAGTGCTATTGGAGCGCTGCTGAAGACTAGCTCGGATGTAAACTATGAAGAGATCGAGTGCCTTGGACTCGACGAGGGCGCACCTGAGAGATTAGTCGCTACTTTCCGAATTAAACAGCCACTGGGTTACTCTGGCGATCTATGCCATGCTGGCAGCCAGGAATATGTAGCTTTCTGGGCTGATTTTGATAACACATGTGAGTGGACCTACATGGGAACTGTACAAGTCAATGTGCATGATATCCCATCAGTTCCTAAAATGGGATTGTGTTATTCGGCCATTCTTCCTGTCGATCTGACCAAATTTCGCCAAAGTTGTAAAAAACCCAAGATTGCCAGGATTCGAGCGGTTCTCTCCTGGAATATCCCCCCATCTACGACCGATCCAGACGCCCTAAACTACTACGGGAATCGTATGGACACGCACGTTCAGATCAATCCATCCGAGCCTGGTTCTCCAAAGCAGCCAGAAATCCGGAATATCGGTGGCATACCCGTGGAATTTATCAATACGACTGTCAGCGGTCTAACTTTATCTGGCGTCGGCGCCGCATTCGCACACTACCCTGGTGTGCCAGCCGATGCTCATGATCGCGAGTGCCCCTTTGGCGGTGCTCTCTACATGGATGCACAATTTTACCCTGGCTTTTTCTATCGAGTAAGAGTACGAAAATCCAGTGATCACTCCATTGTCAAGGTTTTGGATGATGGCTTCCAGGTGGAGCGTTGGAATCACCCGCCAACATTCGACACACAAACTGCAGTGGGCGGTTTCTTCAAGTATCTAAATCCAATTGACTACGTGACAAGAACCATCGCCGTGTGGTCCTCCTCCTCCTTGGCGGCGGCAGATAGGGATGATCTCTGGGAGATGCAGCTCGACATCGCCACTGCGCCCAATGATCTAAACATTATCGGCAGCAGCCCATGGTACCGTGTGCAACTCGATAATACTGCACCAGCCTTGCCACCAGCTAACCCTCCAAGCATCGATATTCATATCGCGGCAGGCGGCGATTGCAAGGATTTCAGTCAAGACTCGACTATTACTGGTAATTTTGTTGCAAACGATCTTTATTTCGGATCATGGAGCCTTTCAACTGAACCTAACACGTCCACTACACCTTCGAATCAGCCTCACCCTAACCCATTTTTAGCGAATACGTCACCCGCTCCGGCTCCAGGTGGACAAGGCTGGTCTCTTGATACGCTTAGCCCCATCCAGATGAAGCCCTGCGGGTATGTCATTCGACTGGATGTAGTCGATCGCTCGATTGTGAATAGCATCCCAGGCAGTCACAATTGGAATCACATCGAGGTTGGGTTCTGTTTGCGCGAAAAATAAAAAATATTTCGCCTTCACAGACACAAAATATTGATTGCCGGAAAAATTAAAGCTTATATTTGACCTCTATCTCGGTAGAGGTCAAAACGCAGCAAGACAAGCCAATTTATAAGATGTTGATCGACAATTTCTTCCACAAAAATAAATTATTGAAATTAATCAATTAGCTGCATGATTAATACTAGAAATAACAAGCAAGATAATTTCATAGCCATACATTAATTTTCAATTAGCTTAATTATCAAATGCTGTTACTGCTGCCAATTTTTATTTGATTTTCCCATCGCTTGCTTCAGCTTGATAATCAGTAAGTATGCCAACTAAGATAATAGTAATACCCATCGCAATGTAAAAATTTCTTGCGACTTCTTCGGTTGAAAAATTAAGGAGAAAAGGTATGGCTATTAACAAGGGGCCGACCATCCGCTCGATCCAGCCATGAACGGTAAATGGAATTAGCTTTACTACCCCAAAAGGAAAATCAGAAGCCAGAGTGACAAGCAAATGTACTACAGCAAGACTATAGGCAAGTATGGCTGATAGCTGACCTAATCCTAAAAGTGTAGGGGCAAGTAAAAAAATAAAGACGGTCAAAAAATCAAGATAACCATGTATACGCGGCGAGATCACTTTCATGTAAATGCTCCTGTATTAATTTTTGGTCACTCCAATAGTCAGGGGGTGTCCTAGATTTTGTGTAAACGGTGGTTAATAATGCCGAGGCATTCTTTCGTTAAATTGAATAGTAAACCTGTTTAGTGCCGGTTTCCAATCTCTTAGTGGCATAGACCATTTTTTGGCGATATTGCTGAGAGCCAAATAAAACAATTTGATCACGGCTTCATCGTTGGGAAACGATCCACGGTTTTTGCTGACTTTGCGTAGGCTCATATTGACTGACTCAATCGCATTGGTGGTATAAATGATGCGCCGTATCTCAGGCGGGTAGTCGAAGAATGGAATGATGCGTTGCCAGTTATTGCGCCAAGATCGGGCGATCGGTGGATAAGCATTGTTCCATTTATCTTCAAAGCCGGCTAACGCGTGCTCAGCCTCATCAATCGTGGCGGCGCTATAGACCAAACGTAAATCAGCAGCTACTTCCTTGCGTTTATTCCAGCTGACGTAGTTGAGACTATTACGAACCATGTGCACGATACAGAGTTGTACAATGGCATGTGGATAGATGGTTTCAATCGCTTCGGGAAAGCCCTTTAAGCCATCGACACAGGCGATAAAGATATCTTGCACGCCACGATTTTTGAGTTCAGTGACAACGCTGAGCCAGAACTTGGCACCCTCGGTCTGAGCAATCCATAAGCCCAGTATTTCTTTATGGCCCTCCATGTTAATGCCGATCGCCAGGTAAATCGCTTTGGTACGAACGCTACCAGCGTCACGAACTTTGGTATGGATACAATCGAGATAGATCACAGGATACACCGCATCGAGAGGCCGGGATTGCCACTGCTTCACTTCATCCATTACGCCATCAGTGACCGTAGAAATGAGCGTAGGCGATACTTCGGCGCCATACATTTCAGTGAGGTGCTGTTGGATTTCACGCACTGTCATGCCACGGGCATACAGCGAGAGGATCTTGTCATCAAAGCCCGCCCAGCGGGTCTGATGCTTGGAAATGATCAGAGGCTCGAAGCTGCCCTCACGGTCACGGGGGATCTCGATGGGTAACTCACCGAATTCACCTTTCAGGGTCTTACGGCTTTTACCATTTCTGGTATTGCCAGTGGCATTGACTACCGTTTCGTGCTTATCGTGACCAAGATGATCGGCCATTTCTGCTTGCAAGGCACGTTCAACCAACGCTTTGGTGAGTTGCTTGAGAAGACCATGCTCACCGATTAAATCTTCTGGCTTTTTGTAATCGGCCAGCAGGCTATCAATTAAGCCGGCCGGCAGGGGTTTGGGTGTGGTCATTTTTACTCCAAATATATATAAGCAGTTTCCTGCAATATGACCATTTACACAAAATTATTTACACCCCCAATAGTCACCATGACCCATAAATTAATACAGCGCTATCATCGATGTCTGTTATCTACACAACAAATCTACAAATTCCTTACTAGGTTGTTAGGGAAGCGCTGATTAATTGACTGCACGAGCGAATTGCTTCGTTGCGCGGTACTCACTCCCTCGCCTATCAGATTGATATGTCTCGGTTGTTGCGTCCCGTGCGCCTCCCTTCATCACGTTCGTTGAATTAATTAGCGCTTCCTTAGGGGCGCAGGAATCTGCAAGAATCGACAAGAGCAGCGTCATTAATACAAATCTGATCGCGCGTATAATCAAGCATTCCACGATTTCTGAAATCATTCAAAACCGTGCTCACAACTGAGCGGCTTGCCCCCACCAAATCCGCCACTTCCTGCTGAGTCAAATGGATTTCCAAGGTATATCCATGCGTACATCGTATTCCAAACATCCTAGCCAATTCTAATAGTGTAGTTACAACGCGTACTTCAACTGGCTGAGTCAAAATAGTTCTTAACTTGCGCTCTACTCTCTGTCTCCGAGCATACATATCTTCAATGACATACCAAGCCAACTCTGTTTGATGAGACATCATTGCTTTAAAATCGCTATAGGCTATTCGATAGAAATTAACATTATCCAATGCTTGCGCACTCTCATCTATTTCCTGACTGGCAGAATTATTTTGAAAGCAACCAGTGACATCCCCTCTCTTAAGCAGATCAATAGTAATTTCACTCCCTTGCTCTGTTAAATGAGAAAGCTTAACAATACCGCTTTTTATCCAAAATAAATTGCAACAACGATCACCTTGGTGGTAAAGAAAAGCTTTTTTAGAAACATTCATTTCCTGAATGGAAGGATAAACTTTCTGCAATTGATTCAAATCATATTCAAAGAATTCGTTAATCAAACTGGATTTAGCATCGCGTACTATGGATTGCATTTTCAATTCCACTGAAATTTAACTGTATTTAATTATGCAATAGTTTAGCTGCTTAACGAACTTAGAAATCGGCACAAATAAGACGTGACAAACCTGACGAGTATTGGCGAGTATATTATTAATAAAAACAGTTGATTAAAACACTCTCCAATCCGCGGACCCCAGGTTCGAACCCTGGTCGCTAAGCCAATTAGGTACAAAACTGGGCACTCTTTCAAGAGAGTGCTTTTTTGTTTCTTCCACAGCGTGAGCAAGCACAGAATATAAGCCAAACTCCAACGAATCACGAAAGAAACGTGACAGACTATGCACGACCACCACATCGTAGGGGCTGGGTTTCAGTGTAGCCTCAGTAATCATTTGCTGAAACACCGAACGCTTATCATCGGTTGCGGATGCGCCCGGCTCGACGTATTCCATGATTACAGTGTAACCGC
Source organism: Nitrosomonas sp. Is24 (assembly GCF_033063335.1). NCBI lineage: Bacteria > Pseudomonadati > Pseudomonadota > Betaproteobacteria > Nitrosomonadales > Nitrosomonadaceae > Nitrosomonas > Nitrosomonas sp. Is24. Next base: position 1,968,514 of record NZ_JAWJZG010000001.1, read on the forward strand.
TGGTCTTGCACCAATCGCGCATTTGCCGCAATTGGTCGGGAATAGATAAATCCTTTTCCGCTTGCTTGACCGTGGAAACGCGAGCATAAAAGCGCTATCCGCATTTTTCTTATTTCTTGTTTGGGATTGATGTGCCATGTTATATCGAACGCTGCGAGCGCGTATAACCCCACAGGTACCCCCGCTCTCAGGCGTATGGTGCGCCGCGGCGGTACCCCCAATGGATTTATGCGCTTGCCGAGTCCCATGGCACCCAGCAGCGCTGCCTTACCTGCGCACCCGGCTAACGCCCGGTTGCTCGCACAGGCGGCTTTTAGGATATTTAATTGATTGTCGAGAAGGCAAAGAACCTTTATAGTTGTTCTTTAGTTTTCAATGGTATGTATTTGTAGCCCCCCGTGTTACTTAAACGGGGGGATATTGATACTATTGATCCGGCGTCTTGAAGTTTAAAGTATTCACGTGGCGTACTTGAGCGCATGGATCCTGGAACAGGATCAGTTGTTTATTCTTCATTCCGCCGGATCAATAAAATTACTCACTCCTTGTTTGGAGTAGCAATGGACTAAAACCATTTCACAGGGCAATTACCATTTTATCCAACTTGTTTTAATAGGATACAATGCACGCCTCTCAAAGTACTGATTGAGATCGAATGCAATTGACTAGAAGAAATTATGGAAGATTCCGGTACCGATTCTTGATATGCCCACTGGATTACAAATGATTAATAAGTTATTTATTATTTTAGTATTTTTGATATCTTCTGGGTGTGCATCTGTTTACAAAGCCCCTAACGATAAGCCAATTGCTTTTCTTGAGCTCGACAGTAACTTTCTCCCTGTTAATAGCATTTCACATTTTGCAGATGAGCAGTGTGCAAAAAGTCAAAATGGTATTAGATTAATGTTGGGAAGATTAGAAGAGAAATTTGATAAATATGTAGATTCACATGGAATTACAAAACCGATAGAAGCAAATCAGCGATTCTTATTGTCTTTTCATGTGCGTAATGATTATGGCACGTTACCTGGGTACAACTGCACCGCTAACGGCAGTTTTTATCCACGGCCTGGTGTAACATACAGAACCACATTTCGCTTATACCAACCACCCTCCATATTTGATAGAGAAGAATGCTATCTGGGTATTCTTAGAAAAGTAATAAATGGGAATACAGTAAGCTATGTACCGGAAGAATCATATCAAGATTCAAAAAGCAAATGCTACGACGACTAAAGCTAAGGATTAACTCCTTTGCGTTCATCGGTTTTGCAATAAAAATTTTTCTCATCAGCTTAGCAATATATTAGATTTCCCAGAAAAACAATGAACAAATTCGGTATTGCCTTCATACTCTTATTGTGTAGTGGATGTGCTTACTATAAAACTCCCACAACCGGCCCCACCGCTTTACTTGAACTTCGTAGCAATGCCTCTACAACTATTGTTCGGTATTTTCTAGATGATCAATGTACAGTGGATCCAGATAATCCTATTGGTCGACTAGCTCTGCTATATGGTGATACTCTGATTCGTTCAGCGAAAAATAATATGACCAGGCGCGTAGTAGCAGAACGGGATTTTGTTATAACATTCTTATCGAAAAGTCCTAGTGGAGCCTATACAGATCAATTATGTGATGTTTCGAGTAGTTTTTATCCAAAAGATGGGGCAACGTACAGTATAAAGTTAGATGCTTCATACAATAATTGTCGGCTCGAGATTCTTCGACAGGTGATTGCTGGAGGAAAAATAAGTTACCAGCCTGAAGAATCACAACGTAATCTTGAAAGAGTTTGCCGTTATTCTAGAAAAAATGACTAGCCTGGAATAGTAACTAGAAAACAAGCTAAGCCTACAAACAACATGATTACGTTGTATGTGTGCCAAAATATCAAACAAGAACCCTACAAATCCAGTTACCAGATTTATCCGGTCTGGTGAGCCAAAAAAATCATGAAGTCTCAATGGCTACTTAAAAGATATTCAATCTTCGTAGCTATAAATTGATTGCATTGAAAATCTACGCAATCCCGAGTTACATAGTGGCCGGGCCATTCGGATAGTACTTTCAAGCCGTTACTCGTATTTACCAATTTCAGATTGTTCTGTTTAATGCACAAAACTGCTTAAGCTTTTATTTTTTCAATTCATCTTTGATCTGATTCCAAGCGCTTCACAGCGCTTCATCATTGCGCGAAGCCTTTTTCTGTCAGCATTCCGATTCCGAAGAGAAGAAAATATCTGCGAATCGACACCATTACTTCAAATCAAACGTAATTTCATGAATTCCTGATCGTAAAATCATTGGTTTGACAAACGGTCAGTTCTTTATTATCGTCCCCCTCGGTAAAAAAGTGGGCATCGCTCTTTGACGTAATAGCCCGGAAAATTCTAAGGAAACCGATAATGACCAGCCCCTATCGCCAGCATCGCCGAATACTAGTCGCAAGTCTGGTGGGAACGGCGGTGGAGTTTTACGATTTCTACATTTACGCGACAGCGGCGGCGTTGGTGTTCGGGCCATTATTTTTTCCAGCCAGCTCTGCATCCGCGCAGTTGATGCTGTCATTTCTAAGTTTTGGTCTCGCGTTCATCGCACGCCCTTTCGGGGCGATTTTATTCGGCCATTTCGGTGATCGGATCGGGCGGAAATCCACGCTGGTTGCATCATTGCTGCTGATGGGGGTGTCGACCTTGCTGATTGCGTTCCTGCCAACCTATGCGATGGTTGGATGGGTTGCGCCTCTACTGTTGTGTATTCTGCGCTTCGGGCAGGGACTTGGTCTTGGCGGAGAATGGGGCGGCGCGGCACTGCTGGCGGTTGAAAATGCCCCCGAGGGATGGCGGGCGCGGTTCGGCATGATTCCGCAACTGGGCGCACCGATCGGATTCATTGCCGCCAATGGACTGTTCCTGCTGATCGGCATGGCGTTGAGCGAAGCAGAATTTGCTGCGTGGGGATGGCGTATACCGTTTCTGGCCAGTGCAATCTTAGTCGGCCTCGGTCTGTGGGTGCGCTTAAAGATCAACGAAACGCCTGAATTCGCGCAAGCGCTGGCAAAGGATCCGCCGATTCCGGTTCCCATCGGCGAACTGATTCGCAATCATGCGCTGATCACCTTCGCCGGAACTTTCGCAGTAGTCGCTTGTTTTGCGATTTTTTACCTTTCGACCGCTTTTGCGCTCGCGCACGGAACGGTTGCTTTGGGATACAGCCGTGAGGTTTTCCTGACTACCCAGCTTTCTGCCATTCTGTTCCTTGCGCTCGGTATCATCGTCTCGGGTATATGGTCCGATGCAACCAGCGCGGCGCGGGTATTGACTTGGGGATGCGCGGCAACCATCGGCATGGGATTAGTATTTGGACCGCTTCTAGGTTCAGGATCGTTATGGCTGGTATGGACAGCGCTGTCGCTCGCGCTATTCGTCATGGGCTTTGTCTACGGTCCCCTCGGCGCGTGGCTGCCATCGCTGTTTCCGCCACGGGTGCGCTATACAGGCGCTTCATTGGCATTCAATGCGGGCGGCATCCTGGGCGGGGCCGTCGCTCCAATCGCCGCACAGGCGCTCAGTGACTTTGGCGGTACGTCACTGGTCGGTCTTTACTTGACCATTGCCGGGGTGTTCAGTTTGATCGGGTTAACGCTGGCTCGACGGTTTTAACAATCTTATCGTTTGCGCAAGCAAGCGGTTTTGTTCAATTCTTGCAGACGGGATACAATCCCGGCATGCAGATGCTTTAACGATAAACAGAAATCCCGCTCAGGCTAATCAGTGTTAATTTCCGGCCATACCGAAAGAAATCTCGCTTAGCGCATGTTAAGTCTTCGCACTATAAAATGAATATCCCCGCCGAATATTGGCTACATCACGCCATCTTTTATGCAATGCTGTTTTTTACCCATTATGTGTGTGGATTACTTGTCATTCATCGAAATTTTAAAGTCAATTACACAAGAAAAATCAATCATTTTGCTTTTTTCTTCCTGCCGGCTTTGCTGTCGTTAGTGATCGAATACCCCTATAGCGCAGCGACATTTTTCATCGATTTAGTCTGTGCCATTATTTTTCTGACATTTTTTATAGCGCCCGTGCGTAATAGGATCGGGGTGTTGTCCGTGATGTTCCGCTCGTTTGACCGGCCGGAAGACAGGCCATTAACGCTGACTTGGCTTTATACCCAGTTTATCGCCAGCTATCTGGTACTCATTCCCTTACTGGCCTACTTTGAGAGTCATGCGCTGCTACCGGTCATCATGATCATCATTATTGCCAATGGCGTCGGCGACGGGCTTGCCGAACCGGTGGGGATAAAATTCGGAAAAAGAAAATATACGACTTACGCGCTGTTTACCCAGGAAAAATACGTTCGTAGTTATGCCGGTAGCGCATGCGTATTCATCACAACTTTTATCGCCATTTTAGCTTTCCACTCCTATTTCAGCACAATCCAATTCATCGCCGCTGTGCTCACGGTGCCGGTTCTGATTACCCTGGCTGAAGCCTTCTCTCCGCATACCTGGGATAGCCCGCTCATTTATGCGGTTGGCGGTGCGTCACTGATCGGTATTTTGCATTTTTTGTAACAATTGTTAGCCGTGTATTGGCGGTAACTGCATCGATAAATTATGATCCATGCCAAACAATTTCAAATATACTGTGATTCAGCTTCATGACGAGGACGATCCGGGATACTTTTTTACGCACCTCCCCGATCAGCCCGCGCAACCTGTTAAGTATTGAACTATCATCGATTCATACGTTTAATCAACTTAAAACCAAGGAGTTATCCATGTCATTGCGCATTAATGATCAAGCACCCAATTTTCAGGTAGAAACCACGCACGGAAAAATCGATTTCCACGAATGGATTGGAGACAAATGGGCGGTACTCTTCTCGCACCCTAAGGATTTCACCCCCGTGTGCACAACGGAATTGGGTTATATGGCCAGTATTCAATCCGAGTTTGATAAACGGAATACCAAAATCATCGGACTGAGCATCGATCCGCTGACTGATCATGAAAAATGGCTGAAAGACGTTGAAGACGTCGGCGGGTCGGCGGTTCGCTATCCAGTGATCGCGGATACCAACCTGCACGTCGCCAAACTGTACAATATGTTTCCCGCGGATGAAACGGGTTCGGCGGAAGGGCGGACCGCGTTGACGAATGCAACCGTGCGTTCGATCTTTATCATCGGCCCCGATAAAAACATCAAACTGATGATGACCTACCCCATGACGACCGGCCGTAATTTCAATGAGATCTTACGGGTGCTCGATTCCATGCAGCTAACCGCGAAACACAAGGTGGCAACACCGGTGAACTGGCAGCAAGGCGACGATGTCATTATCGTGCCTTCGGTCAGTAACGAAGAAGCGCAGAAGATTTATCCCGAAGGCTGGAAAACACTGAAACCCTACCTGCGTAAAGTAAAACAGCCCTGATTCGTTGATCACCTTCTCGCTATCCTATTGAACAACATCGAACTTATTCCAACAGAATCAATTCGATGTGTTATCAGGATAGCGTGATCAATACAATGTACTTACTGGGTGGCAAATTGATGCATCTGTTCCAGCGCATCGGTAATATGTTCACCGGCGATATCGGTATGTCCCTGTTTGGCGTGGCTGATCGCTTCGACCAAATGCCGGATGGATTCAGTGATGGGTCTCCTTCCCTTGTCGTTTCCGCCAGCAATCGCTTCCGCTTCAGCTTTCTTGGCATACTCCAGGCTCTTCTCCGCATGTTCAATAATATGCTCGGCATGCGCTTTATGCGTTCTCGCTTTTTCCGCATGTTTGATGGCCTGGATCATCGAATCAACCCCTTCTCCTCCGGATTCAGTCTTGTTTGCATAGCCTGAGGCATTGATTCCATTACTGAATAAAAGTACCCCAATAGCCAGTGCTAAGATCGATAAAATATTTTTCATGATATAAGTACCTCACGGATTGTTGATCAAGGTAAAACATACACTACCACTTCTTGCCGGTTAAATACGTTTTTCACCGGAATAAACACCGCTTTCGATATGTTCCGGAATAGCGAATGTGATTAAAATGAATCGGTTAGCGGTTAATTTCCGAATTCGCGATTGTATGAATGCGACAGATCTGTCATGCTAAAAATAATAAGAGTGCCAAGTCAGGTATCCGTTCAGACCACCTACTCGTGAAGGAGAATAAAACATGTGTTTCACATTTTCAAAGATCTCACGGTCACACAACTGGAATTGGGACGGAGAGCGGATCGTTCATGAATCCATCGTTCCTTCATCGCGCCCCCCGGTAGGACACAGCAAAGGCAATTACGATATCGATGTGCGGGAATTCTTGGTGAGCGAGCGCAATGTGGTGATGCGCCGCACCTTGGAAAATGAGATTAGAAAATTCATTGCCAAACTACCGCACGCCAGCTGGGAATTTTTTCGTTCCAGAGATCCGGGATCGTTCGACTTCCGGGCAAATATCATTGCCGAATTCGTGGCCAAGGAAATCGAATACACACCGACAAACGGTCTTGATCCGTGGCAGTTTCCAGAAGAAACGCTTGCGCTTAAATCGGGTGATTGCGAAGATCGCGCGCTCCTGATCGCGTCATTGTTGCTGGCCAGCGGCATCAGTTCGTTCAATGTCAGAGTGGCTCTGGGAAAATTCAGAACATGGACAAAAGGAAAACAGCATGACTTCGATCATGTCTGGGTCATGTACAAGGATGAAGCCGGTCACTGGCAAGTCATCGAACCCGCTCATGCGAAAAAAATACAAAAACAGACTGAAGTCAAAAAAGATCTGCCGGAGAAAGCCGAGTATGTGCCTTTCTATCTGTTCAACGACGTGCACTTATGGCAAACACAGCAACCCTCCGTGTATAAAAAGAAAATATCGGAAGATTTAAAACGCGATTGGTCGAGCCTTCATCCGGAATTCGCCGGGTGGGTTCATAAAAGCTTACTGAACAAAGCGCTCTCAGCCGATATTTGCCCGCCTTGGGTTTTAAATTCGCTCAACCGGCATTTCACCAGTGTTTTATGGCAGAAAAGCCTAACCGTTGATGACGTCGACTTGCCCGGATCTTACGATCCAAGGGATCACTTTGATAACGGCTACATCACCGATGGCTGGGATTTAGTCAAAGTCCGGCTGGCGCAATTTGAAAAAGAGAGCCTGAAAAACCTCAATGCATTTCATCTCGCCGCACATGCGATAGCCGATTTTTACGCGCATACCAGTTATGGCCATTTCGGATCGGTGAGCAAGGGCAGCTTGCAGTTATTCGACCCCGATCATCCGGACGCCAACCTAGCGCAGAAACCCGATTACGGCTCAGGATCATCCTTCGATTTTGAGAAATTTTCCCGGAACACCAATCTCAACAAAGGATCAGCGGCCGATGCGGCCCAATATTGGCAAGGGCAAATCATTTCCGGCCGCTATGCGCAAAAAGGCGATACTCACGGTCCCGCGGAAGCACTTACGTTCATTCCGCCCGATCTCGTGAAAAAGAAAGATTTTCCTGGCCGCGGATTACTGCCGCATCACAATGAGATCGCGGTCGATGAAAACGACCGCGACAAAGCACACATCTTATACACGAACAAGAAAATGTACTTGGAACAATACCAGTTACGTTACGATGCTGCGGTAAGACATATCCGGGATGCTTTCGTGAAACATTGGAAGCCGTAGGAAAACTCAGAACAGGTTACCAATGACCGGGCACAAACTATTTTACGTGCCCGGATCTCCAGCGCGAAATCATCAATGATTACAAATACTAAAACATTGCGGAAACGCCTACAGAGCCAATCCCCACGAAGAATATGATATTCTTCGTGGGGATTATTTTAATAAAAAAGGAGATTACTCGATGAAAAATACCTCGAAAAAATTTGTAATGGGCGCTTATGCCATCATTCTGTCCGGTAACTTCCACCTTGCTTTTGCCGAGATAAGCAACGACACCGAAATCTTATTGAATTGGGCCGAAAATACCTATCCCGCGTATTTTCCCAATCATCAAGCGACGCAAAGCATTGAACCCTGGCTGTTCCGCTTTTATCCGGATACCGGTATTTATGCAGGCGTGAACAAAAGCGACAATAAGGTTTACGTCATGGGTGGGCCTTGGGGCGATAATCCAACCATCGTTTCGCCATTAGCGGATTTAATCGCCCAGATCAACAATTCCGGCGGCAACGGCAGTATTCCGGCGTGTAACACCGCCAACGCGCCGACCGGATTAACCTATACGCAAAGCGGCAATGTCGTCAACGTAACCACCAACGGCCAGTGCATTCCGATACCGGACAGTAATAGCTTTTGCCAGACACCGCAACAGACCGCCGCATCCGGAATATCGATGCTGTCATCGACCAACGTGACTTTCTCTAAGATCAACGGCATCAACATTTCGATTCCCGGCATTCCCAATCCGTTTGAATCCTTCGCCAGCAGCTTCGCCAGTGGCAAACATTGCACCGTCAACGCTCCCGCCGAAGCAACCAATCTGATTATCAATTCCGACACTTGCTTCGACATCACCAATTCATTCGGCAGCTTGCCCACGGGCATACCAGGCGTCACCGTCACCCCGCCGGTGACCTTGGCGCTTAAAGACACCGTCACCAACCAAACCGTCGCCGATTGCTTCACAACCGATGCCGAATCGATCTTCGATGCGTTCACCAATGAATTTTGGATCAAGCAAGACGGCCGTTTCGTCAAAATTAATTGATTTGAAAAAAATTTAACCAATATCCGGATCGCTCGATAAGCTCGCGATCCGGCACAAACCACACCCATTAATTACGTTCGTAAATTGCCGGGAAGGCGTGGTTGAAATCACAACTTCACACGCGTCTATTGCGAAAGATTGAATTGCCAAGCACGAGAGACCATTATTTATACCAGCGGCAACGTTACTAACAAAAGCCCAGGCACCATACAGGTTCAAACAATTTTGCATCCACACAATCCTCTGTAGGTGAACCTCAGCGACGCCCCCAGTGTCGAAAATTTGTCTAAATTACACCTAGAGATTCATCATGAAAAAGACTATCGCGGCAATCGCCGGCTTATTATGTATTCTGACAGCCTATGCAATGGAGAAAAACGTGACACCTACCGATCGGAATAGCACTATCACAAAGGATTACATTGTCTTGGGAATGGGTTGTTTTTGGGGCGCGGAGAAACGCATGAGCGAGATCCCGGGCGTGCTCGACGTAGAAAGCGGCTATGCCGGAGGCGATTTGCCCGGCGTCGGTTATCAGCAGATTCTGGATCACGAGCGGAAATTAAGCGCAGGCCGGACAACGGCACGAAACCATGCGGAAGTCATCAAGGTCACTTTCGATCCGGCAAAAGTCACGCTGGAAACCGTGCTGGCGAAGTTCTGGGAGAACCATAACCCGACGCAAGGCGACCGCCAGGGCAACGATGTCGGCAGCAATTACCGCAGCGCTATTTATTATCACGATGAAACTCAGAAAGATCTGGCGCTGAATACTCAGAAAGCTTATCAACAAGCACTGAACACCGCCGGATACGGCGCGATCACGACCGAAACCCTGCCGCTGAAGAACTACATCACCGCCGAGGAGTATCACCAAAATTACTTGCAGAAAAACCCGAACGGCTACTGCGGCCTGGGCGGCACGGGGGTGAAATATCCGGCATCCGGCCAGTCTGCAACGCAAACCGCTACCGGCAGCAACCTCACTCAACCGCTGGATGGCAAGGATCTGAACTTTGCGCAACAATTGGTGATTTTTGAGGCCGAACATTGCGAATACTGCAAGCTTTTTGATAAGGAAGTGCTCAATCAATGGCAGGCAGCCGTACCCGTAGTAGCGACAATGAACACCAATCCACCGGCCGGTTGGACACTGGAAAAACCGCTGTTCGCAACACCGACCATCGTACTGTTCAGGAACGGCCAGGAAGTCACCCGGTACACCGGGTATAACGGGGAGCAAGCCAATTTCTGGAAATGGCTGGGATTTCAATTATTGACGCCGGAACAACAAAAGATCGCTTTCGCGCAAGGCACCGAACCGCCGTTTACCGCGTCCAATCTGGACGAAAAACGCCCCGGTAAATTCGTCGACCCGATTAGCGGCGCCACGCTTTTCCTCAGCCAGACAAAATTCAACAGCGGAACCGGCTGGCCCAGCTTTTTCGATCCCGTCGAAGGCTCAGTGACGCTGCACGATGACCATTCGCACGGCATGAAACGCATCGAAGTCCGCAGCGCCAGCTCCGGCATCCACCTCGGCCACGTCTTCGACGACGGCCCGCCACCGAGCCATAAGCGCTACTGTATCAATGGTAATGTGTTGAAATTTATTCCGGATTGATTTGATCACTCCATTGAGTCAACGACTTTGTAACTTCATTAGATCGCAAAACGAGCTATAGCGTGAAACCACGTGACGAAATTCAGAAGCAGTATGCCGCTAGATTGTACGAGCAACGAAGTCAGGGCGTGCTTCTAAAACGCTTGAATGTCAGCGTTGGCGAGTGGCAACCGCTTTCTAATCAATGCCACCTCAATGTAACTGAATTGTGCACTTATGATAGCCGTTACAAGCCAGTTCGGGGATGGCTGTACTTTGATCTAGCGCCGTTTCCCTTTGTAAAGTTCGTTTCTCATTCTGCAGTGCGTACACCTGATGGTCACTTGTACGACATCACGCCAACCTCCGTGGCAAAAAGCTATCCCTTTATTCCTGCTACAGAATCAGAAGACGAGTATGCTGCCATGAACCTGTCAGGAATCACGGAATTGTGGTATTGCAAGTGAGTTGCGATCTAATAAAAGGCTTCAGTCGACGTATTTGCCTTCGCTTTGCTATGGTAAATCCACAGCTAAGCAAGAGCGCTAGGACCTTCTCTCAATGAGCTCCGTTGCAAAGGGCAATAAGTTCGAAGATCAAGTGTTTGCCGCAATCTATGATGAAGTGTATGAGGGACGGCTCGGGTTACAACCTCAGCAGTGCAGAATTTTTCAGAAGAAGGGGTATTACTCGCGAGATCGAGGCGGCAATATCATCGTAGATATCTCCATTGAGCTATGGTTACCAGGTGCGCCTCAATGGTCGATGCTCTGGATTTGTGAATGCAAGGACTATTCCGGGTCTCTACCCGTAGACGATGTCGAAGAGTTCAAATCGAAGCTGGATCAAATATCCGGAAAAAATGTCAAAGGACTTCTTGCTATCACTGGCGCTCTTCAACGAGGAGCGTTCAACTATGCAAAATCTCAAGGCATCGGAGTCGTAAGAATCCTGCCGGAGGACCAAGTTTGCTGGGTTATGTATCACATGACATCTGCAATGTTGTCCCACAGCATTAATCTACGCGAGTTTGAGCAAGCCTTTATGCTGCCACGCTTCAGAGCCGAGAATCAGTCGTTCTTTGGAAATGCGGATGGCTACTTCTTCGATTCATGGCGAGGGCTTCTTAAAAAGACTCTTACCAGTGGCGAAGAATCCTAATCTTTCGCTTTAGCGGACCGCCTTCGGCATCCGCTAAACTATATTTCAATTCATATAGAGTGAGTGGAATATCATACCAATATCTTAGTAAACCAATACCCAAATCCATTGCGGAGTTAAAATTCTACATGGCTGTTTTAATGATGACCACCCTGACACTCACCTCAACATCCTTTGCCTACAACGACATGATCCCCGCCCGTTTCACTTGCGACGGACAAAACATTTCACCCGCGCTTAACTGGAGTGGAATACCGGAAGGCACGAAGAGTCTGATGTTGATCGTCGACGATCCGGATGCACCCGATCCGGCGGCGCCGAAAATGACCTGGGTGCATTGGGTGCTGTATAACATTCCACCATCCGCCGCCGGTTTAGCCGAGGGTATTGCTGAGAAAGATTTGCCGCAAGGCACGTTGCAGGGAGTTAACGACTGGAAGCGAACCGTTTACGGCGGCCCGTGCCCGCCGATTGGCACGCACCGTTATTTTCATAAGTTGTACGCGTTGGATACCGTGTTGCCGGATTTAAAACATCCAAGCAAAACTGCGCTCGAACATACGATGAAAGGCCATATTCTTGGCCAAGCTGAATTGATCGGACGCTATCAGCGGCCGCACTAACCGAGTTAATCGTAGCTGACCCGATCAATAATACTCCCAGCACCCATCCGCTGCTGCAAAAGCCCCATGATTCCTCACTGTACCGGTCTGCGCGTTTCCCGGAACCAAGCCCGGTACTGTTCCATTTTCACGCGTTGTTCCGCCGGAGCGCGGCGGCGGCAGGTGGTGAATTCTTCCGTATCCGCTTTGGCACCCCAACGGATTTCGGCGCAGTCGTTGGGGTTGTAGGCCATTTCAAAAGCCGGTTTGCGCGCCAACACATCGGCCACCGACAACTCCCACGGGCTGCCGTCGCTGCGCGTGTAGCGGATACTGCTTTCCAGGACGCGTTGCGCGTGATGCTGTTCGATCTGGGCTTTGGCTTGCGCGGGACTTTGGTTGCCGAGAACAAATAATTCCGGATGGCGCAGAATTTTTTCCGGCAAGCCGGTGAGCACATTGATCGCGATGATCAAACGCATATCGCGCGACGGCGTGGAATAATCTTCCCAAGGTCCGAGAGTCTGAAAAATCGCCGCGCCGCTGGGCATCGGGATAACGCTGCGCGGATTTTTGCGTAAATACGCTTCGCCGTTGTTCACCGACGTGACGCGCGTCTCGATTTGTTCCACCAGCGCAGCCAGTGTGGCTTCGTACGCTTGCACCGGATCAAAACCCTCGGGATTGATCAGTTTGGCTAATTTGGCGTAGAAATCGTCGGGCGTGAGCTGATCCTGCTCCAAGGAATAAGCGGTAAATTCAGGGTGACCGCTCAGTTCATTATTGCTGAGCACGCGCCATTGGCCGGGAGCAGTCTGAATCAATGGACGGAAAGCCTTGAAACCTGGCCCTGCATTCGCGGTATTGGCAAACAACAGGGTGCCTTCCCAAATGCGCTTGCGCGTGACCGAGTTGTCCGGTTGCGCGTCGACGGCCAGCAGCACACCGGGGTTATCCGCCGTCTGCGGCACCCACTCGGCCACTACCAGAATATGACCATAGGGATCGGCGTAGACCGTTCCCGGCCACAGCGTTTCCCGGCTCATCGGAACCGGATACAGATCGGTTGATTCGTCCGCCAGCCCGGTGCGTGCCGAACCCGAGTGAACGGTATCCACCAGCCGACGGCTGAATTTCGTGAAATTGCTCTGCGAAGTAACGCCACGGGTAAATTCAGACACGATGGTCGGCGCGTTGCAACGTGGCGGCGTCTTGGCCGAGCCGCGTCCGCACGCGCGGAAAGCGACCGGCAAACCGGTCTTCCAGGCGAAATACGCCCTCAATGTATACGGCAAATCGGCGCAGTCGGGCGTCAGCGGTAATTTATTGTCTTCGCCCAGACCAAGATAATTGTGCAAGAAGTTGCGCTCGGCGTTGCGCAATACCGGCTCCAGCGATGTAAAGCTGAGATTTTCTTCGGGCGGCGCGCCAAACAAGGTTTCGATCCAGGCGGAATAAAACGCTTCGGCGGCAAGATTCCATTCTTTGAGTCTTTCCTGCGGATTGGGTCCACCCACGGTAAATTGATGGCAGGCAACTGGCTTGACACCCCGGCTCACTTCGACGCGATAGTGCCCTGCGCCGGGTTCTTCCCATCTGGCAGCCAGACTCCAGGGCGGGCCGCCGCGGTGGCGCGGCTGCAGCGCTATCCGCTGGCCTTGATCGCCGGTCAGTGTCAATTCCGCCAGCGGGCCATCGGTCGAAACAGCCATGATCTTGACCGGTTCGCCGTTTCTGGGATTTAACGGCGAAATCCAAATGTGCGCCGCGCCGGTCTGCTCACACGCGATGTCCTCGGCCAGCGCTTGCGGAATGCCCACCCCTGCCAGAAAGCACGCAAGAAAACAATTCATGAAATAGACCCGCAAGCTTTTCATCCGCATTCTCCTGTGATACGCACACGCCTTCAAAACCAATTGTTCGCTTCGCGACCAGCTATTCCTTTTTAATCAGCGCGATTTCATCCACGATGTCATTTTCGTCATAACGCACTTGAAATGCCATGTCATCGCCACTGAAGGTGATTTCCGTGGGCGTGCCGACCAGCTCCCATAAACCCAGCGTCACGACATTCGCCGCGCCATGCAGAAAGGCCCTGCTCGCTTTCGCGCCTGTGCTATACCCTTGAACAAACTTAAAGATTTCATAGCGCTTACCGTCGCGGAATTCGCTGATAACCGGCGCACCAAACTCGGAAATCAGCATGGCTCGGGACGTGCCTTCCTTTAATAAATCGACATCCTTCTTTTCAGGCTGTTTGGCCGCCATAAAAACAGAGCAGCCGGAAACTGACAATAGCAATATCAACAGCACCGTAAAAAACATAAACCTTCTTAAATTATTCATATCTCGCCAGTTTAATTCACGATAATCCAATTACTTCGGACACAAATGAGGAAAAAATACCGGCCATTGCTGATCCGGATTTTCCTCTTTTTAGTGCTGCATTTTACTGGAATCGCTTCGCCGGTGTGTCGCTACAGCGATGATTTACTCACTTGTCATTCAATTAATCCGATACTTCAAAAATTACTTTTTATCATAATTATATTGATTATCATCTGGTTAGCAATGAAATATCATGTTACCACAGTACAGCATAATGATTTTTACTTATATAGAAATTAGAAAATATTATTTCTATTTATATAAAAAAATTGCTATCGTTCGCTTCCATCAATTTTTACTACTGTGTTGAACACTATAAATGACTACCGATTCCGGTTTGGAACACAAAATTGTTGCAAACAATGATCCAATCAACAAGGTTCCCGTGGAGGTCGCGCAGGAAATTTTGCGCGCGGTTGCAAGCATCGAATACGGTTCGATTGAAATCATCATCCACGGCAGCAGAGTAGTTCAAATTGAGTGCCGGGAAAAAATTCGCGTCAACCAAGGCGGACCAAACCGGAAAACGCTAAAACCGTAACTACTTAAATGAGTTAAGTTTTAAGTTCCACCAATGCAGCAAAGCCAACCTACCCCTTAACAATACCAGCCAAAAAAACTGGCCGGCATAAAACTAAATGAGCAGATCGACGGAATTTCCGGTGAACTTACTCAGGAGAATATAGTGAAATTTCTTTGGTACATATCGAGAATTATGACATTGAGCGCACTGACTATCAGCGCTACTCAAGCATCTTCCGATCAAAAAACAACGCTTGATTTTCAAGCAACGCAACAAACAATCCTGCAAGTTGTGCAACAAATGCCGGAAACGGCTAAGCCATCAGCCGTCAAGGCATCGGAACAGGGTAAACCATCTGAAGCGGGAAAAGGATTGCCCGCCATCGTGCCGGAGACAAAAACCGCCGAGGCAAAAAAGCCAACCAGCTACCATCAGCGTTCCAACAGCTACGCCACCAACCCGGATTCCGATCCGCCGCGCTATGTGCGCCGCTTGAGCGATATCGGTGTTGAGGCATTTAAAGATGTCACCTGGCTGGAAATCGGTCTGGAATCCCGCATGCGTTACGAGCATCGCCACAACGATATCCGCCGTATTGAAGGTGGAAACGACGATCCTTTTTTCTTGCGCCAACGCGCATGGATAGGGATCAAAGAGATTCTGGATCCATTCCGCTTCGCGGTCGAATTTCAAGATTCCCGGGTTTATAACAACCGGTTTGTACGGACCGATCAGGAAAGAAACGAGTACGACCTGCTCAACGCATACGGCGAACTTTATTTCAAAAAAGCGCTTGGGGCCGATGACCGGGGTAATGATCGGCCGATTCGATTCCGCGTAGGCCGGATGGCTTATGAAACAACCGACCGGCGTTTTATCGCGCGTAATGAGTGGCGCAATACCACCAATACATTTGAAGGTTTCCGCTTGAATCTGGGTCGTGAAGCCAATGATTGGGAGCTTGATCTGTTCGGCATGCAGCCGGTGCGGCGTTTGCAAACCAAGTTTGATGAAGCAAATGATAATCTCTGGTTCTTTGGCGGGATCGGCACTTGGCGCAAATGGTCTGACATCGCTACTCTCCAGACTTACTACATGGGGCAGAAGCAAACGGGTGATCCGAATGGTTTCACAGCAACCAACCGGCTGGACCGGGAAATTCATATGCCTGGGTTTCGTGTATATGGCAAGGCGAGCGATATTCTCGATTTCGATGTCAGCTATAACCATCAGCTAGGATTCAGCGGCCCCAATCGCGTGGACGCGCATGGATACACCATCGAAGTAGGAAAAACATTTGACCATGCCTGGAAACCACGGATTGGCCTGTTTTACGGTTATGCCAGCGGCGACAAGAATCCCAATGACAATGTCGACAACCGCTTTGACCGCTTCTTTGGATTTGCGCGGCCTTGGTCGGCGGATCACTATGTGATTTATGAGAACTTGAAAGCACCGAAAATTCGCTTTGAATTCAGCCCAACGCAGAAACTAGGATTTGAAGTTGGTTATGGCGCCTATTGGCTGGCCAGCAGCAAGGACCGCATGTTCGATATTCTCGATGGCAACATCAGTAATACCATCAAGGACCCTGGATTCAATCGCGACCGCACCGGGCAGAGCGGCGATTTCGGTGGCCATGCCTTCGAAGGACGCATACGCTACCAAGCCACATCGAGAATCAGCACCATATTGGGTTACACCCATTTTACCGCCGGAGAGTTCGTTAAAAACCGTATCGCAGCGACTTCTTGCGCAACCTTGCACAAGCACCCTTGCACCGATCAACGCTCAGGCAACACGGATTTCTTATATTTTGAAGTGCTTATCAGCCTTTTATAAACCCTTTTAAATCATTAGTGGAGAAAATTCTCATGAACATCAAAACATGCCTCGCAGTAAGCTTCTTGACAGTCGGTTTGATTGCCGGCGGTAACGCATTGGCGGACAAAACCTTGCTCAATGTATCCTACGATCCAACCCGCGAGCTCTATCAAGAATTCAATGCGGCCTTCGCCAAATACTGGCAAGCGAAAAACAACGAAAAAGTCACGGTCCGGCAATCGCATGGCGGCTCTGGCAAGCAAGCGCGTTCCGTCATTGACGGCCTTGAAGCCGATGTAGTGACACTGGCGTTGGCCAACGATATCAACGCTATCTCCGTGAAAGCCAAATTGCTGCCGGAAAATTGGCAATCAAGGCTGGCACTCAACAGCACACCGTACACTTCGACCATCATCTTTCTGGTGCGCAAGGGAAATCCCAAAGGCATCAAGGATTGGGATGATCTGGCCCGTCCTGGCGTAGCCGTGATTACGCCGAACCCGAAAACATCCGGTGGCGCGCAGTGGAATTATCTGGCGGCATGGCAATACGGCAAGCGCAAGTTCGACGACGAAGGCAAAGTGAAGGAATTCGTCAGCAACATTTATAAAAATGTACCGGTACTGGATTCCGGCGCGCGTGGATCAACCACCACATTCGTCGAACGCGGTGTCGGCGATGTGTTCATTTCCTGGGAAAACGAAGCCTTTTTGGCGCTGAAGGAATATGGCGCGGAAAAATTCGAAATTGTCATTCCATCGCTCAGCATTCTAGCCGAACCACCCGTCGCGATCGTCGATAAAGTGGTCGACAAACGCGGCACGCGCCAAGTCGCGGAAGCTTATCTGGAGTACCTCTATTCCGAAGCAGGCCAGGAAATTGCCGCCAAGCATTTTTACCGCCCTACGCATCCTGGCGTGGCTGAAAAGTATGCCGCCAAATTCCCCAAAATCGAATTATTCAAAATCGATGAGGCGTTCGGCGGGTGGAAAAATGCACACAAAGCCCACTTCGCCGATGGCGGCACATTCGATCAGATTTATCTGAAGTAATGACAACATAGCGCGCTGCGGCGCGCTAACAAACAAAGAGGATTCAACATGACCGTTCTTATCGTGGGTGGAGATTACGTGGCATCGTTCAAGCAGCTGATTGCCACGCAACACAATGCACGCATCGAGCATTGGAGCGGCCGCGCAAAAGGCTTTAATAAGCGGCAGCTTCCACATGAAACACAATTGATCATCGTTATTTGCGACTTCATTAATCATAACTTTGCCAATTCGATCAAAGAGCAAGCGAATCGTAATGGTATTCCGCTCGTTTATTGCCATCGTTCTGTTAATGAACTGAAACGCAAATTAAAGGATATCTACCCAACCGATAAGGACAGTTGTTGTAACAGTTTTGGTGAAAAAAGAAATCCAACACACAGATATCACTAACCAGTTCAATTGCAGCCTATAGAAACATCTTAAGTCTGTAACAGAACCATTGTTTTCTCTGTCTATGCTTAGCAGCATTCATTTCCATGAAGATAATTCCATGAATACAGCAGCACAAAAAACTTTTACAGCCTTCGAGGAATTTGAGCTTATCCATTCCGCCACCAGCTCTGCATTAAAACGCCCTGACAACGGCTGGATCAGCGGATATTTTCATCAATACGCGGTGCGAATTAAGCTACTCTCCACGATCGAAACAACCGCGTTGCCGCTCGTTTCAGAATTACTATATACTCATCTTGCTGATAAAGATGGTTGTTGTAACAGCCTGCTTGAAAAAAGAAATATCTTAAGCACGTAATAAAACAACCGGCTTTCTCTGTCTGCGCATTGCAGTTCATTTCTATGGAGATAATTCCATGAATTCATCAGCACAAAAAACATTTACCGCTCTCGAAGAATTTGAGCTCATCAATTCCGCCACCGACTACGCTTTAAAACGCGCCGACAACGGCTGGATCAGCGGATATTTTTATCAATGCGAATTAACCAGCGTTTTTCAACCCATTTTTAGCATCGATTTGGGAAAAACCATCGCGCATGCCGCGTATGTGCGCTCCAAGTCCAACGAAGAAATTGCACTCTGGCCATGGCAAGTGTTCGCTATGGCGTCAAAAGACGATCAATTGATCGAACTGGATCGCTTATGCCGGGCGATTCATGCGCTGAATTATTATTTCAATCATATATCCCGGTCGGACAATTTGTTTGTCGAAGTTCACCCGCGTCTGCTGGAGAGCGTCAAGGACGATCACGGCCGCGCATTTGAGAATTTTCTCGATCTGATCGGCGTGAAAACCTCGCGCGTCGTCATCGAAATTCCGGCTATCGTCAACCGCAACTGGAAATTGCTGCAGCATGTCATCGGTAATTACCGCTCGCGCGGTTACCGGATTGCCGCCAACTATTCCGGCAGCAGCAGCGATTGGATGGCGGAACTGGGCAGTTTGTATCCGGATGTGGTGCGAATCGCGACAAGCGATCTGATGCGCCATGAAACCATTTCCGGACTGGCGGATACCGTCCATAGCTTCGGCGCAAGTTTGCTGGTACGGGACATCGAAACAGTGGAACAGTTAACGGCCGCTAAACGCACCGAAGCCGATTATCTGCAAGGCAATCTGCTCGGCAAACCGGCATCCGTGATCAAAACATCCGAGCTGACGGCTGCTTCAAGACCGGATAATTAAAACAAAAGGAGAACATCCATACGCCATCTTTTCAACTCGTTTCACAAGCCTGAAGCAGTACACGTTGCAACATTATTGACTTAATCCAAGGAGAATCACAATGACCGATATTCATCAAGGAAACACCGCATTAGGTGACGTAGCCGCCCGCACGCTTGCCAATGCCACAAAAACTGTCCCGATGATGGGAACCATCACGCCGCGCTGGCTAACCCACTTATTGCATTGGGTGCCGGTCGAGGCGGGTATTTATCGCGTGAACAAAGTGAAAGACCCCGATCAGGTGGAAGTCGATTGCTCTGCCAAGGATGAACGCGAATTACCCGCGACATTCGTGGATTATGAAGAATGGGGACGGGAATATGTGTTGAGTGCGGTCAATACCGTGCTGGACGTACATACCCGCGTTTCCGATCTGTACAGCAGCCCGCACAATCAAATCCGCGAACAGTTACGTTTAACCATTGAAACAGCCAAAGAACGCCAGGAAAGCGAGCTGATCAATAACAAAGAATATGGTTTGCTCAATAATGCAGCCAAATCGATGCGGGTGAAAACACGCACAGGCGCACCCACACCGGATGATTTGGATGAACTGATTGCGCGCGTGTGGAAAGAACCTGCTTTCTTTTTAGCGCACCCGCAAGCGATCGCCGCGTTTGGCCGTGAATGTACCCGCCGCGGCGTCCCGCCTCCAACCGTAACGCTGTTTGGTTCACAATTCCTGACTTGGCGCGGCATTCCATTGATTCCGAGCAACAAGTTCAATATCACCGGTGGTAAAACCAGTATCATCCTGCTGCGCACGGGTGAAAGCCGCCAAGGCGTGGTTGGACTCTATCAACCGGATTTACCGGGCCAGCAAGGCATGGGATTGTCGGTGCGCTTCATGGGCATCAATCACAAGGCGATCGCTTCTTATCTGGTTTCTCTCTATTGCTCGCTGGCAGTATTGACCGAGGATGCGCTCGGCGTACTCGAAAATGTCGAAGTGGGTAAATATCATGAGTACAAGTAATCTCGATCATCCCACAGGCGAAAGCTTGGATGCGGCATCCAGCTATCTGCCGGATGTCGAGTTACTGACCCGCATGGCCAACGAAATGTTTTCCGCTTTGCCCAATGCAACGCCTGCCGCAGGCGTACCGTCCTCTGCGGCAGGCACATCCGCGGCCGCATCACCGTCTGCGCTGGAAATTCCCGCATTCCCCGCGGATCATCCGCGTGCGGGGAGTTCTGTGTACGCTTCAGCCATTCCATTACCATTCGAGGATGAACTCAACACTTTGCTTTCATCGGCAAAAGAGAGTTATTCCGCTGTGCCCGGCCTAACGCAAACGGCTGGCGCTCCCTCTGCGGAAGCGCTCACGGCTGCACCGCTGCCAGCGCCGGAAATTTCCGCAGTGAGCGTGGATCATTTCAATCTAGCCACTTCCCCTATTCCATCGGTCATCCCGCTACCGTTTGAAGAAGAATTACGCACGCTCTTCACACCAGCGCAGAAAGCTACGCTTGCACATACCACCATCCCGGCCAATCCAAGCCAGGCATCGTCATTCTATTTTCTCGACAGCATCGCATCACCAGCGACGGGCACGCCGCTACCGTCCTATGCGGCCGCGCATCCGCCGTTCGATGTGAATGCCATCCGCCGCGATTTTCCGATACTGAAAGAACTAGTGCATGGCCGTCCGCTGGTTTGGCTGGACAATGCCGCGACGACACAGAAACCGCAATCAGTCATCGACCGCCTCAGCTACTTTTATCAACACGAAAACTCCAACATCCATCGCGCCGCGCATGAATTGGCGGCACGCGCGACCGATGCCTACGAAGATGCGCGCAAGAAAGTCCGTCATTTCCTGAATGCGTCATCCGTCGATGAGATTGTCTTTGTCCGCGGCACCACCGAAGGTATCAATCTCGTCGCACAAAGCTGGGGGCGACAACATATCAATGAAGGCGACGAAATCGTCATCTCCTGGCTGGAGCATCACGCCAATATCGTGCCGTGGCAGCAGCTGTGTACCGAGAAAGGCGCCAAGTTGCGCGTTGCGCCCGTGGACGATCACGGCCAGATATTGCTGGATGAGTATCAAAAACTGCTGAACTCACGCACCAAGCTGGTGGCATTTTCGCAAGTCTCGAATGCGCTGGGCACGATCACACCGGCGCAGCAAATGATCGCGATGGCACACCGCGTTGGCGCGCGCGTGCTGTTGGACGGCGCGCAATCGGTTTCGCACATGCGCGTCGATGTGCAGCAGCTCGATTGCGACTGGTTCGTTTTTTCCGGTCATAAGGTATTCGCTCCAACCGGGATCGGCGCACTGTTCGGCAAATTAGAATTGCTCAATTCCATGCCGCCTTGGCAGGGTGGGGGCAATATGATTCAGGATGTCACCTTTGAAAAAACCATTTATCATGCGGCACCCGCCCGTTTTGAAGCCGGTACCGGCAATATCGCCGATGCCGTCGGATTGGGCGCAGCGATCGATTACGTTCAGCGCCTCGGTCTTGAAAACATCAGCCGCTATGAACATCAGCTGCTGGTTTATGCGACACGCGGTCTCAGTACGATTCCGGGTTTGCGTCTGATCGGCACCGCCGCGGATAAAGCGGGTGTGCTGTCTTTTGTGCTGAAGGGATTCAGCTCCGAAGAAGTCGGCGCAGCGTTGAACCGCGAAGGTATCGCCGTGCGTTCCGGCCATCACTGCGCACAGCCGATTTTGCGCCGCTTTGGTCTGGAAACCACGGTTCGTCCGTCATTGGCGCTGTACAATACCTGTGCGGATATCGATTTTCTGGTCGCCGCACTGCGCCGTATCCAAAGCGGACGCACGAGCTTTTGATGATGGATTAATCTAAATCAACACAAGGAATTCTTAATTGAGCAGTTTCAAGCAATACAGTATTTTGCCAGGGTTCAATCTGGCATTGGGATTCACACTGTTGTATCTCAGTCTGATCGTTTTGATTCCGTTGTCGGCCGCGTTCATTCGTACCGCCGAATTGACGTGGCCGGAATTCTGGTCGATTGTCACCACCCCGCGCGTGCTGGCTTCTTACCGGCTGACATTCGGCGCGTCGTTCGCGGCCGCCACTGTCAATGCCTTTTTCGGTTTGTTAGTCGCGTGGGTGCTGGTGCGTTATCATTTTCCCGGCAAGAAAATAGTCGATGCCTTGGTGGATCTCCCCTTCGCCCTGCCGACCGCGGTGGCGGGCATCGCACTGACAGCGCTGTATGCCGGTAATGGCTGGATCGGACAATTTCTTGAGCCACTCGGCATCAAAGTGGCTTTCACACCGTTGGGGATTTTTGTAGCGCTGACTTTTATCGGTCTGCCGTTTGTGGTACGCACCGTGCAGCCGGTGCTCGAAGATATCGAAACCGAGCTGGAGGAAGCGGCTGCGACACTCGGCGCCAACCGCTGGCAAACCTTCACGCGCGTGATTTTCCCGGCACTCTATCCCGCCTTGATGACCGGTTTTGCGCTGGCTTTTGCACGCGCAATCGGCGAGTACGGCTCGGTGATTTTTATTGCCGGGAATATGCCGATGATTTCCGAAATCACACCGCTGCTGATTATCACCAAATTGGAACAATATGACTATGCCGGAGCCACGGCCTTGTCGGTCGTGATGCTGGTGATTTCTTTCACTCTGCTATTGATTATTAATTTGTTGCAATGGTGGAGCCGGCGCCGCAGCATGCAAGCTTGAGAACCATAATGACTACAACGATTACATTCCCCTTAACTGGTAAAACCTTCCGGCAGCGCGCCACACAGGAGCCTGCTTGGGTGCGCCGCTCCTTGATCGGCTTGGCGCTGGTATTTCTAACCCTCTTTTTGTTTGTGCCGCTGATTTCGGTCTTCTACGAAGCTTTGAAAAAGGGCGTGGAAGTTTACGTCGCGGCGATCACCGATCCCGATGCGGTTTCCGCCATCAAACTGACGCTGCTGGTAGCAGCCATTGCAGTGCCTTTGAATCTGATATTCGGTATCGCGGCGGCCTGGTCCATCGCCAAGTTTGAATTTCGCGGCAAGAATCTGCTGATCACGTTGATCGACCTGCCTTTCTCAGTCTCGCCGGTGGTTTCCGGGTTGATTTACGTGCTCGTGTTTGGCTTGCAGGGATGGCTGGGGCCGTGGCTGGCGGAGCACGATCTGAAAATTATCTTTGCCGTTCCCGGTATCGTGTTAGCCACCGTGTTTGTAACGGTACCGTTCATCGCACGCGAATTGATTCCACTGATGCAAGCACAGGGCACCGAGGAAGAGGAAGCGGCCGTTGTGCTGGGCGCCAGCGGCTGGCAGACTTTTTATCATGTCACGCTGCCGAATATCAAATGGGGTTTGCTGTACGGCGCTATTTTGTGTAACGCCCGCGCGATGGGCGAATTCGGCGCGGTATCGGTGGTATCCGGCCATATCCGCGGCAGCACCAATACCATGCCCTTGCATGTCGAAATTCTCTACAACGAATACAACTTCGCCGCCGCGTTTGCCGTGGCTTCGCTGCTGGCCTTGCTGGCATTGGTGACGCTAGCGTTGAAAACATTGATCGAATTCCGGAACAAACAACATCAAAAACAACGAGGTTTCGAATGAGCATTGAAGTAATCAGTCTCTCCAAACAATTCGGCACGTTTACCGCACTGCATGATGTCAGTTTACAAGTGCACTCCGGTGAATTGCTGGCGTTACTGGGACCTTCGGGTTCCGGTAAAACCACTCTGCTGCGCGTGATCGCCGGACTGGAAACCGCCGATAGCGGCCAGGTGCTATTTCATGGCGAAGATGCAACCGATCAGCATGTGCGCGACCGTCAGGTCGGATTTGTTTTTCAGCATTACGCTTTGTTTCGCAACATGACGATTTTCCAGAATGTCGCTTTCGGTTTGAATGTGCGTCCGAAGAAATTCCGCCCTTCCAAAGAGGAAATCCATGACCGCGTGATGAAATTATTGCATCTGGTGCAGCTGGATTGGCTGGCGGATCGCTATCCGCACCAACTTTCCGGCGGTCAGCGCCAGCGTATTGCCTTAGCGCGGGCACTGGCGGTGGAACCGAAAGTGCTATTGCTCGATGAGCCTTTCGGCGCATTGGATGCCAAGGTGCGCAAGGAGCTGCGCTCCTGGCTCCGCAGACTGCACGACGACATGCACATTACCAGTGTGTTCGTCACGCACGATCAGGAAGAAGCGCTGGAAGTTGCCGACCGGGTTGTCGTCATGAACGAAGGCCGGATTGAGCAAATCGGCACACCGGATGAAGTGTACGAGCAGCCTGCCAGTCCGTTCGTGTACGAGTTCCTTGGCAACGTTAATTTATTCCATAGCCGCTTGCATCGCGGCCGTGCCTGGATCGGCGATCTGGAAGTCGATGCACCGGAGCACGCGGAAGCGGAAGAACTGGCCGCCATTGCTTATGTCCGTCCGCATGAAATCGAAGTCGAGCGCACCCAAAATGGTGAAGCGGCACTGGCGGCGCAGATTGTTCATATTCTATCGGTAGGTCCGATTGTCAGGCTGGAGCTGGTACGCGAGAACGACAAAGATAGGCACCTGGTGCACGCTGAGATCAGCAAGGAGCGTTTTCGCGAATTGCAGCTCACCAAGGGAGAGAAAGTCTTTATCAAACCCAAAAGGCTTGATTTGTTCCCCAGCTATCCGCAAAGCCAATTGAAACATTAAGGCATGGCATTAAAAAACAGATTGAACAAAATGGATTGAAGTCATGACAACCGAACTCAAAACACAAGGCACAGCTGAACCGGAAATCAATCATATGGAAATCGATCATATTGTTTCCCAATTACGCGCGTTACGTGTAGCCTCCCTGGAGCACCGTCAGCGGCTTAACAAGCCTCCCAAACTGCCATCACGAAAAGTCCTGGCATCCATCGTTGAACGGCTAAGCGCGGCGTTGTTTCCGAATCGTCTGGGCACACCCAGCATTTCCGATGAAGGAATCGATTACTACGTAGGACATACCCTGGATGTTACATTACGCGACCTGATCGATCAGATTCACCACGAATTGTTTTTTGTCTCGGGGCAGGAAATTGCCGGTCCGTCGATTCGTGAACATGCTGCGAGCATTGCCAATACATTTGCCCAGCAATTACCCAAAATCCGCAGTCTGCTGGAAAATGACATCCGCGCAGCTTATGAAGGCGATCCGGCAGCACGTAGCATTGACGATGTATTAGTGTGCTACCCGGGGATTACTGCGATTATTCACCACCGCATCGCGCATGAGTTGAACCAGCTGGGCGTGCCGCTGATCGCACGCATGATGTCGGAAATCGCTCATTCGCTCACCGGCATAGAAATCCATCCGGGCGCACAGATAGGCGATAGTTTCTTTATTGATCATGGAACCGGCGTAGTGATCGGCGAGACTACGGTCATTGGCCGCAATGTGCGGTTGTATCAGGCTGTCACCCTCGGTGCCAAGCGCTTCCCCGTCGATGAACACGGCATTCTGGTGAAAGGCAATCTGCGTCATCCCATCGTTGAAGACGATGTGGTGATCTATGCCGGCGCTACGATTCTCGGTCGTATCACCATCGGCCGCGGCTCAACGATCGGAGGCAATGTCTGGCTGACACACAGCATCCCGCCGGAAAGTCACGTCACGCAAGCGCAAATTCGTACGGATGTAATCGCAGCCGGCACCGGAACTTAGAATTCTTTGTATTTGAATCCCGTCACAGGTGAAGCGCATGTTTCCTCAATGCACTCAATGGGATGCAAACATTAATTGATCTGAGAATTCACCTACGGCTATTTTTTCCAGCAATTTTTTCGCTTTCTCACTGACCCCCGCCCCATGTTGCAGATAAGATTGCGCCGCCAGCGCGGGTGAATAATCACTGACCGTATATCCCTGCGTATTGATTTCTTGCTGCGATATCGTTGTCACTGTCAGTTTTCCTTTTCCTAGCTTGATCACAAGCAGCTTCTTTCCACTCGCCCCCGCAATGATTGCAGTATGTCGATGTTGATTGATAATCACAGTTGGTTGCATTTTTGTCGGTCTCAAACAGTCAATAGCGTATACGCATACGATACCACTGTTCATCGCCCGGAATCTTCATTCACGCCTAAGTAAAAATGTTTATTCATTCTTGGCCTGCATTTTCTTGACCAAAACGTACAGCATCTCTATAATCCACCCTTCGTTTCTGAAGTGATTCCAGTCACACAGCAACTTCTTATTGCGGGAATAGCTCAGTGGTAGAGCACAACCTTGCCAAGGTTGGGGTCGCGAGTTCGAGCCTCGTTTCCCGCTCCATTCTTTCTGTGGAATGGCTCTTTGAAATTTTACTTGCTGGGAATCGAATAATTACTCCTGACCGGCTTTTTTCCGTAGGATTAAAAGACATTTAGAAGTTATGCAATAATGGCGGGGTGGCAGAGTGGTCATGCAGCGGCCTGCAAAGCCGTCTACGCCGGTTCGATTCCGACCCCCGCCTCCACCGATCTGATATTTCCATAGCCCGGGTGGTGAAATTGGTAGACACAAGGGACTTAAAATCCCTCGGGCCTAAAACGCCCGTGCCGGTTCGATTCCGGCTCCGGGCACCAATAATCAATAAACTAAACTTATTTCATCTATCAAAAAATCTCCCTTTCTGTTCCGCAATTCTGAAAAATACAGATCAATTTGACCAACAAAACCATCTGAACGCAGAATTCGTGCAAATGCTCAAAGCACCTCTCAAAGCAGATAGCCACGCGCCCGATAGTCGTGTTTTTTTACGCCCGTAGTTTGCCTATGGCTGGGTATGAGCACGCTTTATCGATGTTTAAAAACGCGGTTGCAAATGATGAATGCGGTTTAGCAGCCGCATAGTGGCGTGCAAACGTGATGATTGCTGAAGCGATCAGCCATGTGGACGACATCAAGTTTATGATGGCAGATGTGAATTTGATTTGCTCGATCTATCAAGCCGCAGCGCTTGTCTGAAGTGGCTCATCGGATTGTTTCGCAACCATGAAATTGACTCGGTTCCGCTATTCGGTACTTTAAAAGAAAAACCGGCAAAACTATCCGCAGAAGTAACTCCACATTGGATTCAGGATGGCATAATTGTTGATAAAGCTATGGAGGCTGCGGCGTAGTCGGTGAAGCAGGCAGGATTATTGAGATTAGATCGTATAAGGATAGGATGAAATGAGTTTTTTCGAATGGCCGTGTGAACTGGTTTTCAGTGCTTGCACCTTTTTTGTAATGACAAAGGCTTTATTGGCATTAATTCTCTGCGTTATCTCGGCCGGGATGATTTTCATCGTAATAAAAGAAATAATCAAAGATTTCAGGAAATAATAGAAGCTCTTACTCATATCGGAATATCAATAGAAACGCCCGGTGAGGGACTTTGAATCTCAGCCGGGCGTGGAGATCATATGTGGATACGCCAATTTAGTATTGGACGGACATTAAAGAAACTTTAGGGATTATTAATCAAATTATTAATCCAGTCCGGGTTGGTATACCAATAATATCCACCCGCAATAAGCAGGAAAACCACAATTAAAGCGACAACTACGCACATCAGAATATCGCTATTACTAAGTCGCGGACCGTCTGAATTGACAGTTTTGCTCTCGAATTCGTTGGGATTATTGGTGCTCATGGTTAACCTCGTTTTTAATAAAATGCAATGTAGCTGCAAAAAAATTATTGATCTGTTCGGTTGTTAACATAGGGTCAGAAAATTTTGTGCATGATCTTAGAACTGTAATAGCGAAATTTACCGGAAGATTTTGGCGCGTTACTACTGAGCAACTGATTCAGATTTAAACAATTCAATAATTGATATCATCTTTAAATGGGGTTATGACCAAATGAGCAAAACTCAATGGATAAAATGCAGCGAACAGATGCCCCCAGAGGACTATACTTTGATAGTAATAAAGGTCAAAGGAAAAGTGCTCGGAAAAATAGTCAGCCTGGATTTTCATCGGTGCAACTATTACGCAGCAGAGGATACTGAATGGTCTCTGACTCCAGCAGATAAATGACGACCCTTACGCGCTCATACGTACAGATAAATTAGAAATGCCGAATCAATAGATTGCCATGAGTTTGTTCCTTGATTCAGAAGACGTCTCCATACTGACCGGCAGAAAAACAAAATTCGGCCAGATTGACACACTGCGCCGGATGGGCACACTATTTTACGTTAACGCGGTGGGTAAACCCGTTGTACCCTGATCCGCGATAGAACCTAGCAGCAGGCCTCAGATTTCACGATGGCCGTTAAAAAATGGTCAGAATTGCAGATTGACGCAAAGCCAGCACATCAAGAAATAATCACGTTTCGATATGTGGCAGAACGCTATATTAGAGACGTTATCCCACTAAAATCACCGGCAACACAAAAGAACAATCTCAAGGAATTGGAGCGACTGTACAAATTCTTTGACGATCCACCCAGCGCCCTTCTGATGTTTTGAGAATAACAGATCATGACATCAGTGATGGAATATTGTCAGTCCAGCAAAATAAAACCGGAACCATAGCGAGAATTATCATTGAGGATGAACTTGAAAGCTTGATGAAAAGAATCTAAGCTAGAAAATCAGGCTACAAAGCGCGGAGCTTAGAACTGATTGTTGATGATAATGGGCAGAAATTGACCGCCAGCGCTTTGCGCGGTCATTTTGATAGCGCGCGCGAAGCGGCCGGAATTGACAAAAAATATTTCAATTTCGTGATCTCAGGGCCAAGGCTGCTACAGGCACAACCGAATTAACCGGCGACATCAGAGAGGCACAAAAACAACTAGGTCACACAACTATAGCAATGACCTAACACTAGGTAAAAGCTCGTCGTGGAGATATAGTAAAGCCGACAAAAACTCGCAAATCCGCTCCGCAAACCTGAAATAGGCTATTGATTGGCGCGGCCCTTGAGAGTTATTTTTTGTAGCATTTGCGGAGCGGTATTTATAATAAGCCTTTATTTATTATAGGGTATTAGGAAGTTAAAGCGGGTTTAAACGTAATAATTTGAGAATCTGATGATAGAGATTATCACGGCGATGATTAAAACGAAATTCGGTTTCTTTCAAATGCAAATAAAAGGTATGTTCAGGAACACCATTGAACTTTGCCAAACGCCTTTTTGCAAAGCTCCAGAAAGATTCAATGCCGTTGATATGCCGCTCGCCACTGGCGAATTCATTGTTGCCATGATAAACCCTGAAGTGCTTATCAAAACCAATATCGACCAGCCCGTCATATCCGCGCCAGCCATCAGAATGGATGATGGTATCGGGTGCTACATGCCCACGGATAATAGCTTGTAACGTGGCTTTGGAGCAATCAGGAACAATTTCCGTATATACCTTCCCTTGGCGTTTCAGAACGCCAAAGACAATGGTTTTACCATAAGCGCCTCGACCTTTTTTGCCTCTGACACGCTGCGCGCCAAAATAAGATTCATCAACTTCCACAGCACCTTGAAGCGGCGATTCAAGTTCGCAGCAGTAGGCAATTTTTTGCCGCACTTTGAGGTAAATCGTATTGACGGATCGGATAGAAATACCGGTCAATTGCGCGGTACTTGTAGCGGTAAAATCCAAAACAAAATAGCGAATAAGTTGTCTGAATTTAGCTTCTCCAATCCGAGAACGGAAATAGTATCTATTTTTAACATTCATCTCAGTAAGTTAACACACTTCCGTAAGTGCTTAACTTCCTAAGACCCTATTATAAATATAACTCTGAACTAAAAATCCCTCGGGCCTAAAACACCCGTGCCGGTTCGATTCCGGCCCCGGGCACCAATAAAAAATAAGCTTCTCAATCCCGTCAGAGCTGACAAGCATCCAGTACCATTCCGCAATTTTGTTTGTAAGAATTTCTAGTATTGTTAGAACGCCACTCTCTATGAAATACTCAACGCTTATCTTATTTAAATCAATCTCTCTGTAAACACCCCTGAGATTTCTTACATATCTAAAGAAGTTTTTAGGTAGACCGATGATTGGAGTCTAGCACCCAAAAATAACGCTGAATTTGACTGCACATCAGGTTTTATGTATATTTTCAAAACAAGTATCTATTTTTCCTACACATTCTATCACCGTAAAAAACGCAGAATGACGGTATAAACATTATTAGTCACTCAGCGAATTATCAAAATACAGGACAAAGTTGATCTATGATCAAGTATCTGGCAGCGGCAGTAATGCTAAAAATGTTTTCACTGAACAAATTTACACGTTCTAGTTATCGGTACCTGGGCAATAAATTTGGTCAAAAAAAACGTCAACAGCAAAACATCGACATGTACGTAAATCGTGGCGACTTATTAGTCCAGTTAATTAAGAAGCATAATGTATTTAAGGATGATGGAGCAGCTGTTGAGCTTGGTACCGGCTGGATACACTGGTTTGGTTTATATTTAGCGCTACATATCGATAAAAAAATCAGCTTGGATCTATTTGATGTTTGGGACAACCGTCAATTAGATGCATTGAAGGGAGCTTTTAACAAATTATCATATCAGTGGGAACATGATACCAGTATAAATACAACACAACGTAATCGACTATCTTCTATCCTGTCAGTCAATTCTTTTGATGAACTCTATCGTATATTTGATGCAAAATATACCATCGATAATGAAGGTTCACTTGCAGGTTACCCAAGTACAAACTATGACCTGATTTTCAGCTTCCATGTCATGGAGCATGTTAACAGAGGCTCTATCGAAGAATCAATTGAACATATGTTCCGCATGCTAAAACCGGGAGGTTTCTGTATACACCAGATTGGTATTGATGATCATCTAGCGCACTATGACAGCCAAGCTTCGCAAAAAAATTACCTTGAATTCTCACTGACTAGGCGTAAATATCTATTCGAGAATATAGTGCAATATCATAATGTCTTGCAAGGCGATGACTATCAAAATCTATTCCGCAAGAAGGGTTTTGAAATTATAGAAATTGATCGTGAGCGATGCGATATTTCGAGACTCACTATTCATGATGACTGGAGCAATTATTCTCACGAAGATCTGGAAACGACTATCTTTACTATCGTCTGCCATAAACCGGCAAACGTAAATGGTTAGTAGTTATGAATGCGATTCATCTATATCGTATCGCACATTATCTGCACTGCAAACACATACCACTACTTCCCGGTCTGCTGCGCTTACTTATGTTCCTGCTCTATAACAGTGTAATCCCTCCAAAATGTAGAATTGGACAAGGGTCTTGGTTTGCACATGGCGGAATTGGTGTAGTATTACATCCCGATTGCCTTATCGGTGATCGAGTACTGATTGGTCAGGGTGTCACAATAGGAGGCAACTTTGGGTGCGGAGTACCAAAAATAGGAAACGATGTTTGGATTGGCCCGGGCGCTAGAATACTAGGAGCCATTACAATTGGATGTAACACTATTATTGGCGCCAACGCTGTGGTCATTTCGGATGTGGCAGAAAATAGCGTGATTGGTGGAGTACCTGGTAAATTAATAAAATCAATTAGTCCGGGATCGCTTAATGTCACGGAAGGAAAACTAAACGATTAGATAAATCTATGTTTCCCCGCATAGAAATATGCCTTCTGCCGTACAATTTATCGTAGCGACACAAGTTCCAGTCCAGGAGATGAGTGACTATAGATTGTAGTACGTAAGTTAATCATCCAGAAGCAGAAGTGTATGCCCGAAAAACCTCTTTATATGACTTCTTCCATTAGGGAAGCGCTGAACAATTAGCGATTTTCAGATTTTCCGGTAATCCTGCCAGTTTCTTGAACACGAATTCCCGGCAATTCATTTTTCAGAGGTGTTTTGTAGCCGGATTTCCCCTGTTTGTGCGTCATTATCCGCCGCCGGGGTATGATGGACGGACTTTTCCCTCAAGCGATCATCAACTGCCTGCGCAGCGGGTACAGGTTGACCAGGCCCATCAACATGTTCACCTGAACGGCATTCTTCATCAGCCCACGGTAGCGAGTCCGGGTGAATCCAAACTGCCGCTTGATCACCCGGAATACATGTTATACCCGCGCCCGGATCAAGGAATGCTTCCGGTTACGGTTACCACTTAAAAATGGATTGTTTTATTTTTAAGCACTTAAGTGTATTTCGCGAAACACTTTGAGATTTATCCTCATACAGTTGGAGACAACAATGAAAAAAATTCAAAAATATATAATTGGCGCCTTGCTGGCATCACCGATGCTTGCTTCTGCAGCAACAAGTTATAATTTATCCAGTGACTTCAGCAACACAAATAATCCAAACGGAGCTTGGTCTTTCTTACAAGGGACGACACTGCTGGCGTCTCAAATACCCTTGAACAATGGCAACCCGCTTTATCCTGCGACTACTGCAGGCTATTTCAGCACCGGGCCTAATTTGAATACCGACACACCTGACGTCATTAAAACCGCAGTGAGCGGTAGTAGCGCAGGTCAAACCGATACCGATTTCTTAGCTGGGGATGTAATCATTCATAGCCCCAACAGCGGAGATCCATTATTTGTAGTATGGACTGCACCCAGTGACGGCATAGTCGATTTCACCAGTGATATTTGGTACGCCCATTCGATTGTAAATCGCTCAAATGATGCTTCTATATCGTTGGGTGGATCTTTCCTGGGTTCGGCCACAATATCAAACGCTTCTTATGGCGACAGAACCAATCCATGGCATATCAGCGGTGATGATTTGGCCGTTGTTGCCGGAGATACACTTTCATTCGCCTTCACAAAAAGCGCCGGACAATCTTTTGGATCTTTAGATGGCATAAACGTCGATATCTCATTTACCAGTGCGGTTCCTGAGCCTGAGACTTACGCGATGCTATTAGCCGGTCTAGGATTGCTGGGATTAGCCATACACCGCAGAAATCAAACCACCTAAGGAAGCGCTGATTAATTGACTGCACGAGCGAATTGCTTCGTTGCGCGGTACTCACTCCCTCGCCTATCAGATTGATATGTCTCGGTTGTTGCGTTCCGTGCGCCTCGCCCTTCATCACGTTCGTTAAATTAATCAGCGCTTCCCTAAAATAACTGCCCGATTTTACCGGGCAGTTTTCGTTTAACTATTGGTATCCGGCATCACCTACACCAGCGGCATGCTTCCGAAGCACTGATCCAATCTCGCTGGGAAGTCCGATTTATCAGCTTCATCCCATCGACACCAGAATATCCGCTTTTGTCGCAGTTTCACAGGATTTACGTACATTCTCGACAGCAATCCATCCACTATCGTTACATCAGAAAATACCAGATTGGATTGATATATCGCGCTGACGAGCAATCTTCATCACAATTATCACGGTATGAATCCAGCACTACATTCTATCAAACTATAAACTTTTGGCGTCCGCTTCCGATAAGTGCTGAGAGATTAAGATCAGGAATTTGATCCGACTTCGTTCAATTAATCCACATTCACAATCAAACACTGACGAATTATTCCTATGCCAAAATTACGCCTAAAAGTCACTAAACCCAAAACAAAAATGTATTCACCTCAAACAGACAGTTTTCTTAACAATGCGAGCCGCTTCGTGCAAGAAAAAATCCACAGGATGCTCGACAATGATGTGTTGCCTTTGATCATCGCGCCATCGATTTTCCTGATATTTGCGGGGCTGGAGTGGTGGCGCTGGTATCTGGAAATACCGACACCTATTCCGCTGCTTTTGACTATCATAGCGCTGGGCTTAGGCGTATATTGCTCCCATAAATTATTGGGGCATAAAAGAAATGAGAGCAGACAAAAAAACTTACGCACAAGCATCAATCAACATCCAGAATTGCACTAAGCACGCAAAAAATTGATTCTCAATAGATTTTTAAATAGAAACAAACTCCGGAATGCCGATTAAAGTGTATTACAACAGTGCTTGCCCTGTTTGCAATGCAGGCATAAAAGATCAATGCCAGCGCATGCAACAGTGCGGGATCAAGGGCATTGACTGGGTGGATGTACACAACAACCCGGCCACGGTGTCAGAAACGGGCAATCCGTTGGAACAGGTGCGCGAACGATTACACGTAAAAGACGATGGTGGCCGGTTGCATATCGGTATCGATGCATTTATCTATCTTTGGCAGCAGACTCCGAATCAGCGTTGGCTGGCAAACTTGCTGCAATTGCCGGTCATCGGATCACTGGCACGACTCGCCTACAATGGCTTTGCCAAATTGCTTTACTGCTGGAACCGGGTATTAAAACATTGGTAATTCTCTGCGCCCACGTTTTTGCAAGAATTTCCCGGCTTTACACCAATTTCCAATTCACAGGATTACCCGCATAGAGCGGTATTAATTGCTCTCCGGCAAAATCAAACTGCTCCGGGACAATCCAGCTTTCTTTCTTCAGTGTAATCGAATCTTTATTGCGCGGCAGTTGATAAAAATCCGCGCCATGGAAACTGGCAAACGCTTCCAGTTTATTCAGCGCTCCCGCCTGTTCAAAGGCTGTCGCATATAACTCGATGGCCGCATGCGCTGTAAAGATTCCTGCGCAGCCGCAGGCATTTTCTTTACTTGTTTGCCCATGCGGCGCACTATCGGTCCCGAGAAAGAATTTAGGATTTCCGCCGGTCGCCGCATCCAGCAAAGCTTGCCGGTGTATTTCACGTTTTAACACCGGCAGGCAATAATGATGTGGACGGATACCGCCTTGAAACAGCGCATTACGATTCAATAACAGGTGATGCGCCGTGATTGTCGCAGCAATCCGCTGAGATGCTGCCGTTACAAACTGCACCGCATCGCGCGTGGTGACATGCTCAAATACGATGCGCAAGTCTGAGAAACGACGTGTCAGCGGCGCCAGTATCCGATCGATAAAAACTTTTTCGCGATCAAACACATCCACATCGGCATCCGTCACCTCGCCGTGCACCAGCAACGGCAGATTATTCTGTTCCATCGCCGCCAGCGTGGCATAGCATTTGGCGATATCGGTGACACCGGCATCCGAATTGGTTGTAGCACCCGCCGGGTATAATTTCACGCCGTGTATTATGCCGCCTTCCTTAGCCCGGATGATTTCCGACGGCGGGGTATTGTCCGTCAAATACAAAGTCATCAACGGTTCAAAATAATTCTGCAAAGCTACCGGCAAAGCCGCCAGGATCCGGGTGCGATACGCCAGCGCCATTTCGACTGTCACCACCGGCGGTTTCAGGTTGGGCATGATGATGGCGCGCGCAAACTGCTTGGCGGTATGTGGCAACACGGCGTGCAACTGTTCGCCATCGCGCAAATGCAAATGCCAATCGTCAGGCCGGGTAATGGTAATGCTGGTCAAGATTTATCCGCAAATGGGTTAAATAGCCGCATTATAGCGCAAGCATCCATGCTATCCGGAATCTCCCCCTGCTTTTAAATCCAGCGCCAATTGATACAGCGTGTTTTTGTTCGCGCCGGTAATCGCTGTAGCCAGTTTAACCGCTTGTTTCAATGGTAATTCAGCCAGCAAAGAGATTAATGTATGCCGAGCCTCCTCGCTGATCTCGGATTTATCCACAATTTCCGCCCCGGATAACAGTAATACAAATTCGCCTTTCTGCTGGTTCGAATCCGCTTGCAACCAAGACAACACGTCGACTAATGTTCCGCTATGAATGGTCTCGAATAATTTGGTTAATTCCCGCGCCAGAGTGATCCCGCGCTGCACGCCGAAAATATCGATCATATCCGTAATGCATTCCAGAATCCGATGCGGCGCTTCATAAAATATCAATGTATAGGGATGCGATTTTAATGCCATCAACTCACGTTTGCGCAACCCGCTTTTTGTTGGCAGGAAACCATAGAACAAAAAATGTGGATTCGTGATGCCAGCTGCGGATAAGGCGCAGATTGCTGCATTCGCCCCGGGAACCGGAACAACCCGGTAGCCGCTTTCCCGCACGCGCTGCACGACAATCGCGCCGGGATCGGAAATGCCGGGCGTGCCTGCATCGGTTATCAAAGCAACGCTTTTCCCGGATTCCAGCAAAGTGACTATTTTGCCCGCGACTGCCGCCTCGTTATGTTGATGCAACGCGATCAATTTCGCCGTAATGGCATGCGCCGCCAATAAATGTTTGGAATTCTGCACATGCTCGGCGGCGATTACGTCGGCTTTTGCTAATACATCCAGCGCGCGCAAGCTGATATCGCTTAAATTTCCTATTGGGGTTGCAACCACATATAATGCACTTTTTTCCAGCATAATCCTCACTATGCCACGTTTATTGACGATTCTCGCGGTATTACTCCTGGCACTATACGGCAACCCGCCAGCCATGGCCACCGGCGCGGAAGAATCCCCGCAGCCGGAAATTGTACCCGGGCCGTTGATCGTTGCACATATTGCACTACTGCTTCCGCTTGAATCCGCGGCGTTTGCAGAAGCGGCAAATGTGGTCAAAGAAGGATTTGAAGCTGCCGCGCAGCGCGGACAATCGTTGCCGCTGACAATCCGTCTGTACCCGACCAGTGACGATCCGCTCGATATCGTGATGAGTTATTATCACGCCGTGACTTCCGGCGCGGCGTTTGTAGTCGGTCCGTTGACGCGCGACGGTGTATCCGCCATCGCTTCCAATCAAACACTAGCAGTACCGACATTGACACTCAACACGGCCGATAACCATCAGACCCTGCCCGCCAAACTATACCTATTCGGTTTGCAAACGGATACCGAAGCCGCTCAAATCGCAAAACTGGCGCTCGCAAGCGGCAGAAGTCATGCCGTTATCATCGGCGACGACAGTGCTCTGTCGAAACGCCTGCAAAATGCCTTTAAACAGCGCTGGCAGGATGAATATGGCAAAACCCTTGAATCGCTGCGCTATAGCGAGAATCCGTTGATATTGCAACAACTGCGCGAATTGACAACCGGTACTGACCGGCTGGCTTTTCTGGCCCTGGATGCCGCCAAGTCACGCATCCTGCGCGCTTATCTCGATCCGGAAGCGCCGGTGTATGCCACCTCACAGATTTTTACCGGAACCGATAACTTCCTGCTCGCTAGCGATTTAAATGGCATTCAGTTTCTCGATATGCCGTGGTTACTGCAACCCGATCACCCTGCCGTCATGGCGTATCGTCACACCGGCAAAACCAGGAGCACCGAGATGGAACGTCTCTACGCGCTGGGGATTGATGCTTTCCGTTTGATGACCAATCTGCTGCAACAGCAATCCGCCAAAGAAATCACTTTTGATGGTGTCACCGGCAATATCCGTTTCGCGCCGCCCAACTTATTTACCCGCGAACCTGTAGCGGCGCAATTCGACAACGGCAAAGTACGATTGATTACAATACCATCGAATACGCCGGAAACACCCCAGAATTCGCCCGAAGATGAAGGGCAGTGACGCCGAACAGATAGCGCTATCGTACCTGCAACGGCAAAACCTCGTGCTCGTGGCACAAAACTACCGTTGCCGTTTCGGTGAGATCGATTTGATCATGCGCGACGGCGCAACCCTGGTTTTTGTCGAAGTCCGCATGCGTGCAAACGAATCATTCGGCGGCGCCGCCGCCAGCATCACACCGGCGAAACAAGCCAAATTACTGCATACCGCCCGGCATTATCTATCCCAACTCAATAGCGAACCGCCCTGCCGCTTCGATGCGCTGCTGTTATCGGGTACTGGTGGACGAGAAATTGAGTGGATTAAGGATGCGTTTGGGGAGTAACCATTCAATCTGAATGAACACTCTTCATAAATGAATACTCCGCCCGCCATCCACCGCAATGATCTGCCCGGTGATATAAGGCGCATCGGTAATCAAAAACTGTACGGTTTTGGCGATATCATCCGGTTCACCGCAACGTTTAAGTAAGGTGCTGGCAATAATTTGATTCCGTTCCGCTTCATCGGTCCATTCGCCGTCTTCCGGCCACAGAATGGGTCCTGGAGAAACACCATTGACACGCACTTCGGGCGCCATTTCCACCGCCAGCGATTTGGTCAGCGATAACAATCCGCCTTTGGCGGCGTTATAGATCACGTAGTTCTTTAATGGCCGTTCGGTATGGATGTCGACGATATTCACGATGCAGCCGTGCCGCTCCTTTAGGTAGGGTGCGGCCGCCTGAGCCAGAAAAAGCGGCGCTTGGAGATTGCTGCCGACCAGATCGCGCCAATCGTCCAGCGTACACTGCTGCAGCAGGGTCGGGAAAAAACTCGAAGCGTTGTTAATCAATACATCCAATTGGCCAAAACGGCTGACTGCTTTTTCCACCAAGTCCGGCAATAATTCCGTATCGAGCAAATCCGCCTTTACCAGAGCCACGGAATCAGAGCGTTCTTGATTCAATTCGTCGTGCAGCGCTTTAGCTTCGTCGAATGAAGAGCGGTAATGCACAACCAGCCGCGCGCCTTGCGCATGCAACCGACGGCAAATGGCCGCCCCTACCCGCTTTGCACCACCAGTCACCAAAATCACATTTCCTTGCACGTACGTCTCCTTCAAAGAACTGATACACTATGGCCCATTTTACGAATAAACTTTACAATCCACTCTAACTTTATTTCCTATATTATTGATCATAAACATGCTACCTCCCAGTGAAATTGCTTTAGCACATAGCCGATCGGTACAAGCGATGATCCGGGAAAAGATTCTTGCAATCCATCATTGGATTTCTTTTGAAGATTATATGAATCTTGCATTGTATGCACCAGGACTGGGTTACTACAGCAGTGGCGCAACCAAACTGGGCAGTGCAGGAGACTTCGTCACGGCACCGGAAATTTCTCCGCTATTCGGCCGCACACTGGCGCAACAGCTATGGCAGATTTCACAGCACCTTGCCCAATTTAATATTCTTGAATTTGGCGCCGGCTCAGGCAAATTGGCGCGGGATATCTTGCTGGAACTGGAAAAATCCGCTGCGTTGCCGGAGAAATATTTCATTCTTGAAGTCAGCGCCGATCTGCGTGAGCGGCAACAATCACACCTTATGCAAGAAATACCTCATCTTGCGGATCGAATCGAGTGGCTGGAACAGTTGCCCGGTCAATTCACCGGCGTCGTGCTCGCCAATGAAGTGCTGGATGCAATGCCGGTTCACATCGTCAGATGGCATGCCGATACCGTGCTGGAACGCGGTGTTACTTGGCAAAACGATCAATTCGCCTGGCAAGATCGTGCGATTCAAGATCAAGAGCTTCTGACAACCGCCCAGCAGCTAACTCCCGCAATCAATCCGGCCAATCAACCCATCGATTTCGTCAGCGAAATCAATCTTGCCGCCGTTCATTTCATGCGCAGCCTGGCAAGCACGCTGCAACAAGGGGTCATATTGCTCATCGACTATGGCTTTGGCCGCAGCGAATATTATCACCCGCAACGCAGCCAGGGTACGCTGATGTGCCATTACCGCCATCATGCGCATGACGACCCGTTTTATCTGCCCGGACTACAAGATATCACCAGCCACGTCGATTTCAGCGCCATCACCCAGGCCGGACAAAGTGGCGGACTGGCCCTTCTGGGCTACACAACACAAGCCTATTTTCTGCTCAACTGCGGCATCACTGGGATTCTTGCTCAGACTTCCGCGGAAGATACTAGCCATTACTTGCCGCAATCGAGTCAAGTGCAGAAATTGGTCAGTCCGGCTGAAATGGGCGAGCTATTTAAAGTGATCGCTTTTGGAAAAAACTTTTTTGCGCCGCTGAGCGGATTTAGTACTGGCGATATGAGCCGTCGATTATAACAATGCGATTCCGGTAAAGAAGACAAGAAACCTGCCGATTCACCTAGCGGATAAATTTTCCTCACTGTCATGCAATCACTGTAGTTCTGCTAGTAGTCCCTTGTCATACCAAGCGCGCAATATGAATTGAGCAGTTAGTAATACTGCCAACTAAAATTTAGAGACCGAGTCAATGTTGATTATTAACAAACTGGAATTCAGCCAGAACTTCCGCAGTATCCTGCAGCAAGCCGGGCAAATTCCTCCGCTACCGGAGACTGCGCGTGAACTATTCAAGTTACGCAACAATCCGGAAGCCAATCTGGAGCAGCTGGCGGGAGTCATTGAGAAAGATCCCAGTCTGGCAGCTTTTATTATGAAATATGCCCGTATGTCCATTTTCGGCTACGGCAATCGGATCAATTCGGTTCATCATGCCGTATCGCTGGTACTCGGCTTTAACGCTGCACTTAATTTAGCCATGGGCATCGTCTCATCCGGTTGCCTCAAGCTACCGAATCACGGCGCACTCGGCCGTATCCGCATTTGGCATCAAACCTTGGAATGCGCCGCCTTATGCCGCGAACTTTGTCACATCATGACAGAAAAGCATCTCGTCAATTGCGAGCTGATTTATCTGAGCGGGTTATTTCACAATTTTGGATATTTATTGTTCGGACACCTGTATCCCAAAGAATTTGCTTATCTGAACGACTTGGTTACCCGCTACCCGGAACAGGAGGCCCGCACATTGCAGCAGCAAGTTTTCGGCATCACCCACGACACGATCGGCATGTATCTGATCAAAGCGTGGGATCTGCCGGAAGAAATAGCCGTTGCAGTTGCCGAGCAAAATTTTCCGGATTATTCGGGTAAACATGCCTCCTATGTCAAACTGCTCGCAATCGCTAACCGCCTGCGGCAGGATCAAACACAAGCTGACGGCTGCCCGTATATCGATACATTCTCACTGATGGAATGCCTGGGAATCGATGCCATACAAGCTAAAGCAGTACAAGAAAAAATACGCGGCTGTCAAAACGAGTTTCGTACCTTGGCGCAAGATTTGGCGGCATAACAAGACATCGCCACCCATCAATGCTGAATGCCGGTGAATAAATGCCCGGTGACAATTTGAACTATAAACCCTGTATTGAGTTAAAATAGGCGCCTATGCCTAATTTTTACAACCCAGAAGACATTATCCGTCCGGAAATTCTCGCGTTATCCGCTTATCATGTGCCTCCGGCAACTGGCATGATCAAGCTGGATGCGATGGAAAATCCCTATCCGCTACCGTCTGCGCTCCGCGATGAAATCGCTCAACTGACGCTGAATGCGCCTGTCAATCGTTATCCCGATGCCAGTGCCGCTCCGCTTAAAGCAACGTTACGTCAGGCTCTGGGCATTGCCGATGACATGGATATTCTGCTGGGCAACGGATCGGATGAAATCATTCAGATCATCGCCATGGCGGTCGCCAAACCTGGTGCTCTGCTGATGAGTGTGGAACCAGCATTTGTGATGTTCCGGATGATTGCCACGTTCGCGAATATTCAGTATGCCGGAGTACCACTACAGAAAGATTTCTCGCTGGATCTGGATGCCATGTTAGTGGCGATTGCTCAACATCGGCCGGCGGTGATTTTCCTGGCTTACCCGAATAACCCGACAGGCAATTTATTCGATCCCGCGGCGATTGAACGCATCCTGCAAGCCACTTCGGGCATTGTCGTCGTCGATGAGGCTTATCATGCTTTTGCGGACGCGAGTTTTATCGATAAACTTAGTCAATATCCGAATTTGCTGTTGATGCGAACATTATCTAAATCGGGGTTGGCCGGTTTGCGGCTTGGGCTTCTGATTGGCCGGCCGGAATGGCTGAAACAGCTAGAAAAGGTGCGTCTGCCTTATAATATTGGCATAATGACGCAATTGATCGCCGAAAAGGTATTGCATCACACTGCGGTATTATCCCAGCAAGCCGAAGCCATCAAATCGGAACGCACGAAAATGAACACATTTCTTGGTACAATGCGCGGCGTTGAAGTATATCCGTCCGATGCTAACTTTATTTTGTTTCGTGTCAATGCAGCCAGCCGGATTTTTCAGGCGCTCAAACAACATAATATACTGATCAAAAACCTGGACGGTACTCATCCTTTATTAGAGAATTGCTTGCGTGTGACAGTGGGTACCCCCGATGAAAATTCACAATTTTG
This sequence comes from Nitrosomonas sp. Is24, assembly GCF_033063335.1. Taxonomy (NCBI): domain Bacteria; kingdom Pseudomonadati; phylum Pseudomonadota; class Betaproteobacteria; order Nitrosomonadales; family Nitrosomonadaceae; genus Nitrosomonas; species Nitrosomonas sp. Is24. Next base: position 2,010,989 of record NZ_JAWJZG010000001.1, read on the forward strand.
CGCGGCATTACGCACCATTCTGAGTGAAACAGTTTAGAATCCTTTCAAATTTCCTTGCATTCATCCAAGATTAATCATCTATGCGCCGGGCACAAGTCATACGAAATACGTTGGAAACCCAGATCAGTGTCAATCTGAATTTGGACGGAACCGGTCAATCCACACTCGAAACCGGTGTGGCGTTTCTCGACCATATGCTCGATCAGATCGCGCGTCATGGCATGATCGATCTTGCCATTGCCGCGAAAGGCGACTTGCATATCGACGCCCATCATACCGTTGAAGATATCGGCATCACTTTGGGCCAAGCATTTGCCAAAGCGGTGGGCGATAAAAAAGGATTGCGCCGCTATGGGCATGCGTACGTGCCATTGGATGAAGCATTATCGCGTGTGGTCATCGATTTATCCGGCCGTCCGGGCTTGGTCTTCAATGTCGCTTTCACGCGCGCGCGTATCGGCGATTTTGATGTCGATCTGTTTCATGAATTCTTCCAGGGCCTTACGAATCATGCCTTGATGACGCTGCATATCGACAATTTATCCGGCAGAAATGCGCATCACCAGGCCGAAACCGTCTTTAAAGCATTCGGGCGTGCCTTGCGCATGGCGATCGAGCACGATCCCGCGGCAGCCGGAATTATTCCATCCACCAAAGGTACTTTGTAAGTCACTTTGCTTCTATACATCACGGTATGACTGATATCGCAATTGTTGATTATGGAATGGGAAATTTACGTTCCGTTCATAAAGCACTTGAACATGTGGCACCAACGGTTTCAACAACGGTCACCAGCGACCCTGACATCGTTCGCAAAGCCAGTCGGGTCGTGGTACCCGGGCAAGGCGCCATGCGTAACTGTATCGATGAGCTGGAAACTCGCGGATTGCGCGAGGCCGTCATTGAGGCCGCTAAGCACAAACCTTTTCTCGGCATCTGTCTGGGTTTGCAAATGCTGTTCGAGGAAAGCGAGGAAGGAAATGTCAAAGGCTTGAACATCCTGCCCGGAAAAGTCGTGCGTTTTCCGGCTTCAGCCATGACAACTGCGGATGGACAGAAGCTGAAAGTACCGCACATGGGCTGGAATCAAGTATATCAGGCGGTCAAACATCCTTTATGGGAAGGCATTGCGGCGGATGCGCGCTTTTATTTCGTGCACAGTTATTATGTCGCAACACCCGATACGGCATTGATCGCTGCACAAAGCCATTATCCTTTCCCATTTACTTGCGCCGTTGCAAAAGATAACATTTTCGCGGTACAGTTCCATCCGGAAAAGAGTCAACTGGCAGGATTAACCCTGTTGAGTAACTTTGCCAAATGGACACCGCACTTCTAAAACCAAAAGTAGTAAACTGACTCTGTTAATCAACTATCAACTCTGATTAAGCTATGCTGATTATTCCTGCAATAGATCTTAAAGATGGACATTGTGTCCGGCTCAAACAAGGGGTTATGGAAGACGCTACGGTGTTTTCCGAGAACCCCGGCGAAATGGCGGCGCACTGGCTGAATCAAGGCGCGCGTAGACTTCATTTGGTCGACTTAAACGGTGCATTTGCCGGAAAACCGAGAAACGAAGCTGCGATCCGTGAAATTGTAGACGCTCTGGGTGACCAGATTCCGATTCAATTGGGCGGCGGCATTCGCGATCTCGACACAATTGAACGTTATCTCGATGATGGCATCACCTACATCATTATCGGTACCGCAGCCATTAAAATACCGGGATTCCTGCAGGATGCCTGCAATGCATTTCCAGGACAGATCATGGTCGGATTGGATGCCAAGGAAGGCAAAGTGGCGGTGGACGGTTGGTCCAAGATCACCGGACATGATGTCATCGATCTGGCGAAAAAATTTGAAAGCTATGGCGTAGAGGCGGTTATCTACACGGATATCGGCAGAGACGGCATGCTGAACGGCATCAACATCCATGCGACCGTTGAACTGGCCAGACAGCTCACCATACCGGTAATCGCCAGCGGTGGCATCACCAACATCAGCGATATCCACAAGCTTTGCGAAATCGAATCGGAAGGCATCATGGGCGCCATTACCGGGCGCGCTATTTATGAAGGTTCGCTGGATTTCAAGGAAGCGCAGGTACTGGCTGACAAGCTCAGCAAAGATAACGGCATCTCCTGATACTGGCCCGCTGACAGTCACTACCGCACACATTATCTCCTTCTCATTTTCACAACCGGCTTTTAAATCTGATGAGCCTCGCTAAACGTATCATTCCATGCCTGGACGTAACCAACGGGCGTGTAGTTAAGGGTGTAAACTTCGTTGAACTGCGCGACGCGGGAGATCCGGTGGAAATCTCGCGCCGCTACGATGAGCAAGGCGCGGACGAACTCACTTTTCTCGACATCACCGCCAGTTCGGATAACCGCGACCTGATTCTGCACATCATTGAAGCTGTAGCAACACAAGTATTCATACCGTTGACCGTTGGCGGCGGTGTCCGCCAGGTCGCGGATGTCCGCCGCTTGCTCAATGCCGGTGCCGACAAAGTCAGTATCAATACCTCGGCCGTTCTGAATCCGCAGCTGGTCGCCGACGCATCCGATCATTACGGTTCGCAATGTATTGTGGTGGCAATCGATGCCAAACAAGTCAATCCACCCGGCGCCACGCCGCGCTGGGAAGTTTTCACCCACGGCGGCCGGAAGGCAACCGGTATCGATGCCATTGAATGGGCCATCAAAATGCAGTCGTTCGGTGCCGGTGAAATTTTACTCACCAGCATGGACAGGGATGGCACACGGAATGGTTTTGATCTCGCTTTGACACGCGCGATATCGGATGCCATCGATATCCCGGTAATCGCCAGCGGCGGCGTTGGCAATCTGGATCATCTGGTCGACGGTATCCTGCAAGGACATGCGGATGCCGTATTGGCCGCCAGTATCTTTCACTATGGCGAATTTACCGTGCAGCAAGCCAAGCAGTATATGGCGCAGCATGGTATTGAAGTGCGGTTATAATGTTAGAATCGCCGGTGAAATTTATAACTGAACGAAAGTACTGCTTATTGTATGCCTCCTGATACTTGGCTTAGCAAAATCAATTGGTCGGAAGATGGATTGATACCGGTCATCGCCCAAGAAGCGGATAGCGGAAAAATCCTCATGGTTGCCTGGATGAATCGCGAAGCGCTCAAGCTGACCGTCGAGAAACGTGAAGCCGTATACTGGTCACGTTCGCGTAAAAAACTGTGGCACAAGGGCGAAGAATCCGGTCACACACAAAAAGTAAAAGAAATTTATTTGGATTGCGATGAAGATGTATTGCTGCTCGTGGTCGAACAAACCGGCGGAATCGCCTGCCATACCGGGCGGCACAGCTGTTTCTTCCAGAAACTGGAAGGTACTGAATGGGTTACCGTAGCCCCCATTATCAAAGATCCGGACGAAATTTACACCCAATGACCGATACCACCATTCTTCGCCGCCTCGCGGAAACCATAGAAGCACGCAAATCAGCCGATGCAAACAGCTCATACGTCGCCAAACTGTTGCATGGCGGACAGGACAAGATACTCAAGAAAATCGCGGAAGAGTCTGCCGAAACCTTGATGGCGTCCAAAGATGGCAATACCGACCAGGTGATTTATGAAACCGCCGATTTATGGTTTCACTGCCTGATATTGCTCGCGCACCACGGACTGACGCCGGACGATGTGCTGCGAGAGCTGGAAAGACGCGAAGGCGTTTCCGGCATCGTAGAAAAAGCTTCTCGAAAATCGGATTAGCCATGGATAACTGTATATTCTGCAAAATCGCACGCAAAGAAATCCCATCCAACAAAGTATACGAAGATGACGATATTCTCGCGTTTCACGATATCAATCCGGCCGCGCCGGTGCATTTCTTGCTGATCCCCAAGCTGCACATCGATTCACTCGCTGACGTGCAAGATAATCATCAGGATTTACTGGGGAAAATGCTATTATTAGCGCCTAAACTGGCGAAAGCGCAAGGCTGCGAAGATGGTTTCCGCACGATCATCAATACCGGGCGGGCAGGCGGACAAGAGGTATTTCATATCCATTTCCACATCATCGGCGGCCGGGAACGTCTGCCTGGGATGATTCACCACGGCTAGGCCAGCACTGTTCCATCTCACAGGAGAAAGTCATGGGTACATTTAGCATCTGGCATTGGATTATCGTGCTGGTCATTGTTGTACTGGTATTCGGCACAAAAAAACTGCGCAACCTCGGTAGCGATCTGGGCGGAGCGTTGAAGGGGTTCAAGGAAGGCATGAAGGAATCGGAAACCGATACAGCTTCAGCCCGCACAAATTCAGCCAATGATAATGTGATTGAAGTGACGGCAAGCAAGGAATCGGGCGCGAATACCTTCAAGGAAAATCATACGCAACCGTCTGCCAGCACAGCCAACGCAGCGCATAGCGCAGCAGCAGACGCCGAAATCAAGGAAAAAGCGCACCCCAGGACTTAGGAAGCTTTTTTTCGCAGGAGAATCCGGTCATGTTCACATCAATCGTCTCATCACTCTGAATCCGGTCTACGCAACAACATGTTTGATATCAGTTTTATGGAGTTGCTGGTTATCTCGATCGTAGCACTGATCGTAATCGGGCCTGAACGCCTGCCCGCCGTGGCGCGCACTGTAGGTCATCTGTATGGGCGCTGCCGCAACTTTGTTTATGCCATCCGAACCGATATCCATAACGAAATACGCATGGAGGAGCTGAAAAAAATGCAGTCCTCGATGCAAGAAACGGTGCAATCGATTGAAGACTCGGTACACGAAGGCGTTGATCGCTTGAAAACCACGATGACCGATGCAAAACCCGAAGACAGCCCGCCTTCCGGCTCGTTGCCGCCACAATCCGGTCAAGAACCGCAAGCAACGATCTCCGGTAACGATGAAACCGCACAGTATGGCTCCGGTCAGGAAAGAAAGTAGCCGTTGGGCGCGGACTACAAGGTGTTTATCGATGCCGATTCAATATAACCAGCGCTACCGCGATCACCATGCTTGAAGGCTCATTCCTGTCGCATTTAGTGGAATTGCGCGTCCGGATGATCCGCATCCTGGCTGTGCTCATGCTTGGATTCCTGCCCTGCGCTTTCTATGCGCGCGAACTGTATACCTTGCTGGCGCAACCGCTGCTGGAGAAACTGCCGCAAGGCGGACAAATGATCGCCACCGATGTCGCGACACCCTTCTTTGTGCCGATGCAGGTTGCGATGATGATGGCTTTTGTCATTACATTGCCGCACACGCTATATCAAATTTGGGCTTTCGTCGCACCCGGGCTTTATTCACATGAAAAACGCCTTGCCCTGCCGCTGGTCTTCGGCAGCAGCCTGCTGTTCTTTTGCGGCATGTCGTTCGCTTACTTTGCCGCATTGCCGCTGGTATTTGAATTCATTACCTATTTTGCACCGGAAGGTGTCGCGGTAATGACCGATATTAGCAAGTACTTAAGCTTTGTTTTATCGATGTTTATCGCTTTCGGGGTCACTTTTGAAGTACCGGTATTTGTCATCATATTGGTCAGAACAGGTGTCATCACCATCGAGAAACTCAAGGAAATACGCCCGTATGTGATTGTCGGCGCATTCATCATCGCCGCCATTTTCACCCCGCCCGATGTGGTTTCGCAGTTTATGCTGGCGGTACCTTTATGCCTTCTGTACGAACTCGGTATCTTCATCGCCGCATTGATGATCAAAAAACAGCAGCAAGAAGATGCAACAGATATAACACCTGCCAAGCAGGATGCTTCAGCACAAAAAGATATACCAGAAAAAACCGACTGACCGGATCTGCACGAGGAATCGATCAGACCCGGCGGAAATCGCTATAATGAAACCAACGCCATTCCTCCCGATCTAAAAAATTCGTTACAGCAATTGACTGCAAGGAGATTCGCGATGTTGAGTAGCCGTTCCGTCTTGAATACCGTAAAACGGCTGATAGGATCAGCCATCCTTTTCAGTGTCTGTGTTCCGGCTGTAGTACTCGCACAATCAACCGCCGCGGAGCAAAATGATCCACAGCAATCCCAGCGCTTGACCACCCAGCCGCCACCGGAAAGCCCCCCTGACGTCAACCGGCCACCCAGAACCATTCATCGTATTGGCACCGCCATTGGCGCACCCCGCAACAGCGTCAGTATCAAAAGCACAGACGCCGGCACCATACCCCGGCAACCCGCGGCATCAGGTTGCATCAATTGCGGTGTCATCAATTTCGTCAATAGAATCGGACAAGGCCCTGGTTTGAATGCCATTGCAGGTGGCGTCGTCGCCGGAACTGTCGCGCGGGAGATCATCCGCCAGAATCCGTATCCGCATGACACGAGCTATCCCGGCACCGTGGATGGCGCTCATGCGAGAAGCACAGCGCAACCGCACGATCAATATCAGGTCGGCATCACCATGAACGATGGCCAGCAAGCCATCATTGCGCTTCCGAATGCGGCCAATTTCCATCAAGGCGATAGAATCCGGTTGGTGGACGGCGTGCTGGTGCCTGATCGCCCATAACAACCACTCCCCGGTATTATTGGATCCTATTTGTGAACTCTCCGCCCCTCAAACACATTGAACTACCCATCGAAGGCATGACCTGTGCCGCCTGTGCCGCGCGCATCGAGAAGAATCTGAACAAATTGCCGGGTGTCGAAGCGGCCGTCAATTTCGCCAACGAAAAAGCTCAGGTGAACTATGACGAGAATCAGGCAAATGCGGATGTGTTGATTAAGGCCATCGAGAAAGCCGGTTTTCACATTGCACCGCGCACGGTACAACTACAACTGCACAAAATGACCTGCGCCGCCTGTGCCGGACACATCGAAAAAGCCTTGAATCAATTGCCCGGTGTCACCGCCACAGTCAATGTAGCAACTGAAACAGCCAGGGTCAGTTTCATGCCGGGCATGATGACTGCCGATCGTTTGATCGAAGCGGTCGTCAATGCGGGATATGACGCCACTGAAATCAGCGAATCCAGTCATGCCGAGGAAAAAGCGCGGCGGCTTGCCGCCTACCAGGCCGAATTGCGGTTATTCTGGATTTCAGCGGCCCTTACCTTACCGCTGGTGCTGCAAATGGGCGCCATGTTCACCGGTCACGACATGGACATGCTGCCGCGCTGGCTGCAATGGCTCTTGGCCACACCGGTGCAATTCTGGATCGGCCGCCGCTTCTATACCGGCGCGTGGCATTCTCTGCGAGGCGGTGGCGCCAATATGGATGTACTGGTGGCCTTGGGCACCAGTATGGCGTATTTCTTCAGCGCTGCGGTCACCGCCTTTGCATTGGATCAGCATGTTTATTTTGAAGCCAGCGCCGCCATCATCACCCTCGTGTTGCTCGGCAAATTGATGGAAGCACGCGCCAAAGGAAAAACTTCCGCGGCGATCGAAGCTTTGATCAGACTGCAACCCAAAACAGCCCGCATCGAACGCAATGGCGAGATTCTCGAAGTACCGGCCAGCAGCCTGCAAGTCAACGATATTTTTATCGTGCGCCCGGGTGAAAATTTGCCGGTCGATGGTGTCGTCGTTGAAGGCTCATCAAACGTCAACGAATCCATGCTGACCGGTGAAAGCTTGCCCGTCAGCAAGCAAGCCGGTGCAAAAGTGTTTGCTGCCACGCTGAATCAACAAGGTTTGCTCAAATGCCGCGCCACCAGCGTGGGTGCGCATACGCAGCTGGCCGCGATTATCCATCTGGTCGAGGAAGCGCAAGGTTCGAAAGCGCCCATTCAACGCATGGCGGATACAATTTCGGGAATTTTCGTTCCGGTCGTCGTGATCATCAGCGTCCTGACGCTGGGGATCACCTGGTGGCTCACGCACGAATTTGTTACCGCACTGATCAACGCCGTTGCCGTACTGGTCATCGCTTGTCCGTGCGCATTGGGACTCGCCACGCCGACCGCCATCATGGTCGGCACCGGACGCGGCGCGCAGGCCGGGGTGCTGGTGAAAAATGCAGCCGCCTTGGAACACGCCGAAAAAATTCAAACGCTGATTGTTGACAAAACCGGCACATTGACGGAAGGTCAACCGGAGGTCACCGATATTGTTCCGGCTGGATCATTGCATGCGCAAGACTTGCTGCTCATTGCGGCTTCCCTGGAACAAGGATCCGAACACCCGCTGGCGCGGGCGGTTCTGGATCGCGCGCAGAAACAACAGCTATCGCTGCACGCCATTGAAGATTTTTCGGCCATTGCCGGCAGCGGTATCACTGCTCGCATGAATGGCATCCAGTACCTGCTCGGTTCGCCCAAATTTTTGACACAGCACGGTGTCGCTGTGGATGAGCAACAAATTACGGCGTTGCAAGCGGAAGGAAAAACCGTTATCGGTGTGGCATCCACAGCTGGCGATATATCTCAGCTGCTCGGCTATCTAGCCATTGCGGATCGCCTGCGGGATACATCCATTAAAGCAATCAAACAACTGCAATCGATGGGTATTGAAGTGATCATGCTGACCGGCGATAACGCAGTGACCGCTGCGGCTATTGCCAAACGTACCGGCATTACGCAATACCGTGCCGAAGTTTTGCCGCAGGATAAAGCGGCTGAAGTGTTAACAATGAAAAACAGCGGACAGTTTACCGCGATGGTGGGTGACGGTATCAACGATGCACCCGCCCTGGCTGCTGCGGATGTCAGTTTCGCCATCGGCGCCGGTTCCGATGTCGCGATTGAAGCGGCCGATATCACTCTAATACGCAATGATCTGATGAGCGTCGCCGATGCCATTTCCTTATCGCGCGCCACGCTCAAGAAAATCCGCCAGAATTTGTTCTTTGCTTTTGTCTACAATATCCTGGGCATCCCGTTGGCGGCAATGGGCATGCTCAATCCGGTCATCGCCGGCGCCGCCATGGCCATGAGCTCGGTATCCGTTGTCAGTAATTCATTGTTATTAAAACGCTGGCAAGCCAATCATTAAAAATAAAATCATTGTTAGGGAGTCGTCGTAATGCAAACCGCCACTATTAAAATAAAAGGCATGACCTGTATGGGCTGTGTCAATAGCATCAAAAATGTCCTCAAGAATGTGCCGGGAATCGCTCAATTGGAAGTTACGCTTGATCCGGCGCAAGCCATCGTTCAATTCAATCCCGAAAACACCAGCCTGAATCAACTCAAAGAAACGATCATTGATGCCGGATTTGACGTCGTGGATTAAAAATAATCAATCAGCATCCTGTTGTGAATTATCAGAGATCTTTCATAAGTATTAGAGTTATAGTAAAATTCTTACTACTGTTATAGTAAAATTCTTACCACTGTTGTAGGGCATTTCCTCTATTTCATATTCTAAATACTTATTGCGTTATCCCAATAACTATAACAAAACGGGATTTTATGAAAGTAGTTATCGAACCGATACGGTTTGATTCAATGGCTCCCGCTATAAACGGAACGGCGAGTATTGATGGCCCCGCCATCGTACCGGTCCTAGGCCTATTGAACGCAAACAATACGTCCAGCTACATTGAGAATTCTGGATGTATCCCGCAAATAACGCCGGAACATTCCCGCTATCCCATCCAGTCACGGCGAATACGGCCATGACACACAAACAAGTCATCAATGATGCAGCACAAAAGATTCTGTCTTTCGTCGATCTGATTATTATTGTCACTGACGAAGAAGGCATCATTCTCGAAGCTAATCACAGTGCTTGCGAATTATTTTGCTATACCGCGGAAGAATTAACCGGCATGCCGGTACATTTCCTGTTGCCGCCGCGTTACCGCGAGCGGCATGTTGATGCACTGAGACAATTTGTCCTCGGCGGCGAAACACAGCGCCGCATGGGTCAACGCGATTCAGTCATCGGCTATCGCAAGGATGGCACGCTGATTGAGCTCGATGCGGGAATCGCCAAATTCCATAGCGGCGGCCAATGGATATTGGTGGTCAGCATGACCGATATCACACAGCGTAAGCACCAAGTGCAGGAATTAATCCGGCAGTCGACACACGACGCATTGACCGGTTTACCCAACCGCAAATTGATTCATGAACGGCTGAATAACGCACTGCAGCGTTCCCTGCGAAAAAAACTGAATGTCGCGTTACTGTTTATTGATCTGGATGGTTTCAAGCTGATTAATGATACCTACGGTCACATAACCGGCGACGAGGTATTAAAAATAATCGCTGATCGTCTGCTGATTCAAATCCGCCCTGACGATACCGTGGGCAGACTATCCGGCGATGAGTTCATCGTATTATGCGAGCAAGTTGAAAAACCGGAGTTAATTGCAAATTTAGCAACGCGCATTAATGATGCTTTGAAGGAAAACATCACCTGCCAGGATATGAGTCTATCGGTAACGGCAAGTATCGGCATTATTATCGGTCATGGCCAGCAGTACTCAGCGGACGAAATGATGCGCTCGGCAGACACGGCCATGTACGAGATGAAACAAAAAGGCAGGGGTGGATGGCAATTCTTTAATGATCAGCTACAGAAACAAGCGCATCAGAAAAATTCAATCGGCCAAGGATTGCGGCGAGCACTAGAACACAACGAGCTTACGGCAGTTTATCAGCCGATCATTACACCAGATACCGAGCAAATCGTCGGCGCAGAATTACTGCTGCGCTGGAATTTGAATGGAAAATCCATATCGCCGGAAATCTTCATTCCGGTTGCGGAAATGACCGGAATGGTTTTTTCCATCGGTGACTGGGTTTTTCGAGAAGGTTGCAAAGCGCAGGCGGATTGGCAACGGCGTTGGGGGGATCAAGCACCCTACGTATCCATCAATTTATCAGCCCGGCAGCTCAACCATAAGCAATTACTCAATAATTTTTCGGCAATCCTGCAAGAAACAGGCGCCAATCCGGCTAAGATTGTGGTTGAGTTAACAGAGGCTGCGCTAATGCCGGATGTTGAATCGAATCTAGCAGTCTTTCATCGGCTGGCAGATCTCGGTTTACAAATTGCCATTGATGAATTTGGCACCGGCTATTCTTCGTTAGCGCAATTGATTCAGTTACCCATCAACTTATTAAAAATCAGCAAGTCGTTCGTTGACGATTTGGAAAGCCAGCATGAAAAACAAGTGCTGATTCGCACAGTTATCGGATTGGGGCATTCTTTAGGATTAAAACTGATTGTGGAAGGTGTTGAAACCGAAGCTCAACTAGCGGAGCTGAAACAGTATGGCTGCGATTTTATACAGGGTTATTTCTTCTATCTACCCATGCATGAGCAGGACTTCATTCGAGCAATGAACCATCAAGCTTCCAAAGGGGTAAAGATCTGACAGTATGAATTCAGACTGAGGAAGTCTATATAATCAATCGCTGGTGCGGGGTAGCAATCTTACACAGATCGCTACAACATATACTCATCTCATTGCCTAGAATAAATAATACCCATCTACCGGATTCTCCGTCAGATGGGTATTTTTTTGGGAATAATTGACTGACTCTGTCCTATCTATCACTTACTGTGATGGAATAAGTTTTTTAGTAAAACTTAAACCTCAAAAGGACATTAGTGAGTATTTCAGCCTAGAATACGCCGTAAATGATTGCCCCGATAACGAGGAAAACAGCTGTTGAAATGAAGAATAATCTTAAAACTTGCGCATCTGTTTCTCTTCTGTTGATTTCGGCCATAACAATCTCCTTTGATTAAGAATTAAAACCGATCAGTGACCGGTCCCTCCGTATACGATTACAAAACTTTATAACCGTTTCACTTTATCTCTGTTCCTTAGATTCACTGTGACAGCAATCCTTTCTTTATAGAACCGAGTACACTATTCGCAATCATCTTGCACCATTAAGATCACTGCGTGGGCAAATTCTAACTCACATTTAACAACATTGAAAGTATTGAAATTGAGTATGCTCTATTTTTACTATAAAAATCCATGCAATCCGGCAAAATATCCCGCGCGCTATCGGCTGATTCGCCTTGTGTTTTCAGGCTATTTCCATTCATTGGAGCAATATTTTCCGGGATAAAAATCATTTTCATAATGCCAAAGGTTTCACGTAGCCGGTTAGCTCAAGATAGCCCTTTCCGGCGGGCTGATTGTCCTTGGTCAGCGTTACCGCGCCTTCCCAGTAAACCGAACCGGTGGATTGACGCGAATCCAGTTCCTGATCATCCAACAAAGGCGTAAGCCTCCATTCGATCTCGCCGGTGCGGATGTGCATTGCAACCGGATAAACCGCCTCCGTATGCGGCGATTGCCAAGTGCGAACCGGGGTGAATTCCACCTGCTCCGGTTCAAACAACCGCATATTACCGGAAGGATCGCGCAGTGCCGCGTATGCCCACACCTTGCCCCCGCCTTTGCGGCGTATCTGGAATGCCATCAATGCCGAACCATCGTCCAGATTTGCGCCCGTCCAATCCCAGCCATCCGCTTCGGGATCCAGATAAGCGGTCGACCACTCGTGATCCAGCCAGGCGCGGCCGCTCACCGCAACCGGCTTGTTATCCCGGAAGACCGTGCCGGTCACGCTTAAATGCGGTTCGCTGTAATAATAGCTCGCTTGCTCCGGTTTCGGGCCCTTACGCGAGAAACCGTTTTGATCTTGCAGCATCGCCATTTGTGTTGGGGTCAGTGCTAAGCGCAAACCGATATCGCTGCCTTGCATTTCCACCTGATAATGCCCATCTTCCTCGCGTACCAGCGTCCAATCGTCCAGTCTCACATCGGTATTGCCTTCTTTGGCATAAGCCAGATTGAAACCTTCCCGCAACGACTTTTCTTCGTGCATCAGCTTACCTGCGGCGGGATCGGATAACGCCAAGTGCGCGATGATCAGATACTTCGCCGCGAACTGGCTGGGATTATCGTGATTCTGATCGGTTGCATAACGGAAAAAAGTAACCTGGAACCCCAATGGCTTCTTATCTTCAGTCTCCAGCCAGCCGGTGATGTACCACCATTCGATGCGAAAATCCTGGTGCGCGCCGTAATCCTGCGGAAAAATAAGTTTATAACCGGGTGTGACCGGCTTTAACCGGTCCGATTCAGCCAGCGCTGCTGTTCCCAGCAGACCGAGAAACAGCAGCACCAAGGCGATCACAGCGCTTGCACCGCTCCAGTTGTTTTGCTTCATTACCAATCCTCCCGCACCGCACGTATCACTTCACCGGAAACCGCCCGCCGCCCGGCCAGCAATGCCGTCAATGCCGCTGCAACCAGCATGATCACGGCAATCAGCGCGAGCCAATTCCATGGCAGATGCAGCTGCATGGTCCAATGGAACGATTGCGGATTGACGATAAAAACCAGAATCAGGCTGATGCTCCACCCCAATAGAAAACCCAGCACCATGCCAAGCGCGGTCAATAAACTGCCTTCCGCCGCCAACATCACCAGAATCTGCCGGCGCATCACGCCGATATGCCGCAGCATGCCGAATTCCTTGACACGCGCCAATGTCTGTGCGGAAAAACTCGCCGCCACGCCAAGCAAACCGATCACCACCGCGACCAGTTCCAGCAAATACGTCACCGCAAAACTGCGGTCAAAAATTTCCAGGCTTAACGCGCGCATATCGCTCGATCTCGATATCTCCAGCGCGGCACCGAACGGCAGTTGGCGCAATCCGGCAGTAGCCGCATCTGGGCTTGCTCCCGGATGCAACCATAGGGCCACGGTATTGACACCCAAATCGCCGGTTAATGCTTGATAATCCGCCAATTGCATCTGAATTGCGCCAAATTGACGGCCATAGTCGCGCCATACTCCGGCAACCAAAAATTCGCTGGACGCCGCGCCGATCGGCAACGTTACTTTCTCCCCTACCCGGTAACCGTATAGGTCGACCATCGCTTCCGATACCCAGACCGGCATGACATTTTCCGGCAACGCTTCCGAAGCGATCATGTCGTCCGTCAATGGCAGCGTATTGCGCGCATCCGCTTTATCGACAGGACGGGCGAACAGGGTGATTTCCGGCCGGTTGACATCGAGCGTCAGTTGCTGGGTACGGAAAAAATCCACCCGGTCGAAACCGGGTAACCCGGCAATCGCCTTTTGCGCATCGGTTTGCAGATCGCCGCTGGCCGCGGCGCGCACATATAAATCGGCCGGTAGCACGCGCCCCAGCCAGTTATCGATCGAGATACGGAAACTCGTCACCATGATCGCCATCGCGACCATCAGGCTGAAACTCGCCAATATGCCGCCCAATGCGATAGCGGCCTGATTCGGCGCATTCGCCAAGCGCGCCAATGCCAGCGTAGACACGGCGCCGCTCCGGTGGCGCTGCCATCTGGCCAGCACTGCTGAAAAGAACCCTGCAGTCAAACGCGGCATTAACGCAATGCCGCCGATCAGCAGTAATACAATGGCCAGATAACCGAAAATGGGCAGCTCGAAAACCGGTGGCAATTGTGTAAACAATGCCGCAACCGACAAACAAATCAGCGCAAACCACGGCGGGGATAATTTCGCCATTGCCGTATCTTCACTGCCGGAGCGTAATGCCAATGCCGGTTTGGCCCGTGCCGCTTCCAATGCCGGGATGATGCTTCCCAGCATCGTCACGCTCAAGCCCACTGCAAAAAATATCCCGGCATCCCAGGTATCGAAATGAATGCCCGGTTTGACACCCGGAAAGAAATTAGTGCCCAAATCGCCGCCCAGCAAACGGATCGCCAGCACCGCAACCGCATAACCCAGCGCCAATCCCAGCAACGAACCGCTCACCCCCAGAATCCCGCCTTCGGTCATGATCTGCCGCAGCAATTGCTGCCGCGTGAAACCCAGCACGCGCAGCAACGCGAATTGCTGGCGCCGCCGGATGACCGACAATGCTTGCGTGGAAAAAACCAGGAAGGTGCCGGTAAACAGCGCCACCAGCGCCAGCATATTCAAATTGATGCGGTAGGCGCGCGACATATTGGCAATGCGCTTTTCCTGATCGGCCACCTCGGTCACCCAATACGCTTCGCCCAATTCTTCCGCCAGTTTGGCTTTAAACGCCGCGTGATTGACGCCATCGCGCAGTTTCAGTTCGATGCGCGACAACACGCCAAGCTGCTGAAAGCGCCATTGCGCCGCGCCGATATCCATCACCGCGATACGCTGCCCCGCTCTTGCGCGCACCAAACCGCCCGCCACACGCAACGTAACGGCTTGCAATCCGGCGTTCAATTGCAGCGCATCGCCTTGTTCAACCTGCAACCATTCCATTGCCGCAGGTGAAAGAAAAATCGCATCGTCCGCCAACCGGTCCAGCGTTTTCCCCTCTTCAACCAATCCGAGCAGATCGGGTGAAATCCGCATCGCCCGGAACATGTCGATGCCGATGATTTTCAGTTTGTGATCGTTTCTGTTTTGCTGCTTACCGGGGATCGCCACATCGAATTCCAGCACCGGATTCGCTACTGCGACACCGTCATGCTGCGCCAGCAAGGGGTATAACGCTTCGTCAAAGAACGCCTTGCGCCCGCGCACCTGCAAATCCGATTGCCCCGACAAGCTTTTACTCGCCGCGGAAAATTCATTGAACGCTGCGGTATTGATCAGATGAATGGAAAACGCCATGGCCACGCCGATCGCGATGGCGATCAGCGCCACGATCATTTGCACCCAATGCGCGCGCCACTCACCGAACAATAGCCAGCGCGATAACGTCGCCGTGTTCATGCGCGCTCGCCGGGTTTGGCCGGATGCAAACCATCCTTGGTCAAATTCAGCACCCGGTCCGCTGTCGCAGCGGCGGCATGCGAATGCGTCACGAGAATGCCGGTAGCGCCATTGGCTTTGATTTCGGTGCGCATCAACTGAAGAATCTCATGCGCCGTATCGGGATCGAGGTTACCGGTCGGTTCGTCCGCCAGCACTAATTTGGGCCGATGCACCAGCGCCCGTGCAATCGCCACGCGTTGCAGTTCGCCGCCGGACAACTGGCGCGAAAAATGATGCCCGCGATCGTGCAATCCCACATCTCTCAGCATCTGTGCCACGCGCTCCGTTGGCGCGCCATTCAGCAATAGCGGCAAGGCAACATTCTGCGACACGGTGAGGTGCGGCAGCACATGAAACGCCTGAAAAATAAAACCGAACTGCTCGCGCCGCAATCGCGTCGCCGCATCGTCATCCAGCGATGAAATCGCCACGCCGTTAATACGGATCTCGCCCGAATCCGGCGTATCCAACCCGGCGACCAGATTCAGCAAGGTCGACTTACCCACGCCCGACTCGCCCATGATCGCGACATACTCGCCCGCTTCCAGCGTATAGCTTAAACCGGTCAGCACTTTCCGCCCTTCGGCGTATGCTTTGTTGACATTCATTAACTCAAGCATTCGCACCGCCACCACACAAAATTTTCATCAAACCCTCGCAACATAAAAATGGCACAATGCTTCAATCAGCACGCCAATCTGTGCTTAAATGTATCACGTACGAAAAATTATTTTTGATAAATACCAAAGGAGAATCTCATGGCCCGAGCCAGCGCACGTCATATTCTGGTAAAAACCGAAGAACAATGTAACAACCTGAAAAGCGAAATCGAAAACGGCGCCAGCTTCGCCGAAATCGCACAGCAACATTCACTCTGTCCATCCGGCAAGCAAGGCGGTGATTTAGGTGAATTTGGCCGCGGACAAATGGTGAAGGAATTCGATACCGTCGTGTTCAGCGCACCGGTCGGTGAAGTACAAGGCCCGGTTAAAACACAGTTTGGCTATCATTTGGTGGAAGTTACAGAAAGAAAAGATTAAATCATTATTTTTACAATATCATTAGAAATAGAAAAATTGATTTTGTGTAACCCTTTAATCCTCCCAATGATAGAAACCTCCTATTACGTCTACGCTTTAAAAGATCCGCGTTCTTCACCAGCCAAGCCTTTTTACATTGGGAAAGGAACTGGTGTAAGAGCCTATGATCACCTGATAAAACCCGATAATTCCCGGAAAGGTAAATTAATCCAAGAGATTATGGACCAAGGCGCTCAGGTTCTTGTTACGATATTGGTTGATTCAGTCAGTGAAGCGCAATCAATTAAGCTTGAAGCTGAGTTGATATCCGCATTTGGCACAATTGATACAGGTGGTTTTCTTACAAATGTAATCATTCCTTCCGGGTTATCTGGAAAAGTGAGATCTTCTATCGTTGTACCTCACGGCGCACAAGAAAAAGCTCAAATCGGACTCTCATTATTAAAAGATGCGGTTCTCGAATTTGCTAAAGCGAACCCATCAGGAATCTCAAATTCTGATGCTGCAAGTCTTTTAGGCCTAAAGAGTGATTATGGTGGTGGTTCGAAGGATTATCTCTCATATAGTATTATTGGTTTACTTATGCGCGAGGGAAAACTCGCAAGAGAAGGAAACTCACGGAAACATGTCGCTAAAGTACAATAAATGATCAAAGGCATTGACATAAATGTACAAAGCCGAGCAAGACAAATCCTGATCCACGGACTGGCATTGGTATTAGTGGGTATCATCTGGGGGTTGGTGATACCGCACACGCCCTTCCCTCGTCTGGCATTGAGCGCGCACATTCAAGCGGTGCTGAACGGCATGCTGTTCATCTTGATGGCGATACTGCTTCTTACGCTGCCGCATAAGGTCAGCGCACGCTCGGCTTTGGTCATGCTGATTGCCGCTTGTTTAACGTGGCTCACCGTCATTTCAGAAATCGCCAATGCCTGGTGGGGTACTGCGGAATCGCTGGCAATCGCGGCGCAGCAGGCTGGTGCAAGCGGCGGTGCTATGTGGCAGGAGCAGTTTGTGAAACTGACGCATATCCCGGCCATTATCGGGTTAATTGTTGCCTGGATACTGCTCATTGCCGGATTTGTGCAAAAACCCGATTCTCAAGATTAACCCATCCAACTTATAGCAATTACAGCAGCGCCCGCTATCCGGCGGGATTCATTCATGACAGATTCCCCAAAGAACACACAAACCCGCTGGCAGAGCATCAAAAAAGCAGCGCAGTTTATCGCACCGTACCGGCGCCAGGTCGTCTACAGTTTGCTGGCGCTGTTATTTACCGCCACGATTACGTTGTCGATCGGGCAAGGTATCCGGTTGATGATCGACCAGGGATTCGCCACGCAATCCAAGGAACTACTCAGTCAGTATGTGGTGATCTTTTTACTGCTGGTGATCGCCTTGGCCGTCGGCACGTTTACGCGCTATTACTGGGTTACCTGGCTGGGTGAGCGGGTAATTGCCGATATCCGAAGTAAAGTATTCAACCATCTGATCCATCTGCATCCGGGTTTTTTCGAGGAGAACCGCAGCCTCGAAATCCAGTCGCGCCTGACTGCCGATATGACGTTACTGCAAACCGTGATCGGCTCGTCGGTATCGTTCGCATTGCGCAATTTGATCATGATGATTGGCGGCATCATCTGGTTATTTATCACCAACGTGAAGTTGACCGCGCTGGTGACGATTTGCGTGCCGCTGGTGGTAGTGCCGATCTTGATTTATGGCCGCCGCGTGCGGCAGTTGTCGCGCCAAAGCCAGGATAAAATCGCCGCGGTCGGTGCTTATGTCGGCGAAGTGCTGGGTCAAATTAAAACCGTGCAGGCCTACAATCACCAGTCCATCGATCAACGCACCTTTCACACGCAGGTTGAAGAAGCTTTCGCCGTTGCCAAACAACGCACCCTGCAACGTTCGTTGTTGATCACCCTGGTTATTTTGCTGGTGATGGGTGCTGTCGGATTGATGCTATGGGTCGGCGGTATCGATGTAATCGAAGGCCGGATCAGCGCAGGCGAATTGGCGGCGTTTGTTTTCTACAGTGTGATCGTTGGTTCCGCCGTTGCGTCGATTTCGGAGGTCATCGGCGAATTACAGCGCGCCGCCGGTGCCGCCGAGCGCACCATGGAATTGCTGCAAGCGCCGAATCGGATCCAATCGCCGGAAACCCCTCAACCTCTAACCAACGTATCGGGAAATATCGCCATCAATCAACTGTGCTTCGCCTACCCTTCCCGTCCCGATGTGCTGGCCATCGACAATCTGACACTGACAGTCCGGGCAGGCGAAACACTGGCGCTGGTCGGCCCTTCCGGAGCGGGCAAGTCGACGTTGTTTGATTTGCTGTTGCGTTTCTTTGACAGCCAGTCCGGCGCTATAAAACTGGAAGGTATCGATATCCGGCAGCTCGATCTTTTTGCCTTGCGCCGCTGCTTTGCGCTGGTATCGCAAACCCCGGCGTTGTTTTACGGCACCATCGGCGACAATCTGCGCTATGCCCGCCCCGATGCCAGCGATGCGGATGTGCAAGCGGCGGCTGAAGCGGCTTACGCACATGAGTTTATCTGTCAATTACCGCAAGGCTATCAAACGCATTTGGGAGATGCCGGTTTGGGTTTATCGGGCGGGCAAAAACAGCGGCTGGCGATTGCCCGGGCGATTCTGGCGGATGCGCCGGTGCTGTTGCTGGACGAAGCCACCAGCGCGCTGGATGCGCAAAGCGAATATTGGGTGCAGCAAGCATTGCAGCAGCTGATGCGCAATCGAACCACGTTGGTCATCGCGCATCGTCTGGCTACGGTGCAATCCGCCGGCCGGATTGCCGTGCTCGATCACGGACGGCTGGATGCGATCGGCACACATGCGCAATTGCTGCAATCCAGTCCGCTGTATGCACGGCTGGCGGCGTTGCAGTTTCAGTCACTCGTATCGACTGATCTGCTCTCGCTTAACTCGGCATCACGATAAGGCATGTAATCACTCGCGAAAGTCAATCCCGTTTTTTGCACGACCTCCGTTAAAGCGGAGCGCGCTACGTGCATTCCAAGCGCGAGGTGGATCAGCGTCACGACTGAGACCGACCGGTTAAGCACCAATTTAATGAGCTGAATGGCATCCACGCTGCCATCGGGATATACCGCGCCCATCAATGCCTCCGGCGGGGAAAATTCGAGCGGATCGACAATCGCCCGGATAGCGAGAAACGAAATGCCGGCATCGGCCGCCACTTTTGCCACGGCCGCCGATTCCATATCCGCCGCGCAAGCACCGGTAGCCTCACCCAACGCCAGTTTTTGCGCGCGGGTAGTGAGCGGCGCTTCACAAGATGTCAGGATTCCGTTCGTAACCGTGACGTGTTTTGACATGATACCGTGCAGCCGGTCGCGCCATTCCATATCCACCGGCAGGATCTCGCCGTCCATCATAACTGCTTCGGGCAATACCAGATCGCCGGGAATTAACTTGTCATCCAAGGCCGCAGCCACACCAAAACTGACTAAAGCATTAATGTTCTGCCCGCACAATTTCAATGCCGCCCCGCGCGCCGCGCTACCTCCTATGCTGCTGAGACACAACGAGGTTCTATCCCCGATATCCACCACTTGATAAAGAGGAAAACGACGTTTATCCACCAAACAGCTTGCTTCTGACTTCAGTGCCGTAACAACTCCGATAATCTTCAATTGATAGCCCCCCTTATCAAAACATGATAGCGCGCCGGCATCAGATTGGGAAGAATTTTGCATGACCATAACAACGCAAATTGAACGCGCACGGATTCTCGCCTATAAGACTGTAAACATAAAAAACGCCATTGGCACATTGGCACTACAGCGGCGATCGGACTTCTGGAGGTATCATTGGATTGATGGATGTGTCAGCATTTTGACAATAGTGATTACCAGCGTAATTGCGGTTTCTAATGGCGCATGTTCTCGCACAATTGATCTGATGTTTTTCCGGGAAAGATATTTGCGCTGATCCACGGCTTCTGAGTATCACAATATTGGCCTCATTTATTCAGTGTTAACCGGAAAGCACTGATTCTTTAGAAGCGTTTTACCGGGAGTTACGTAAACCCCCGGTGAAGTATCCGGTTCCGCGGTGCAGCAGCTAGCCTAGCATGACATCTGCGGTTACCGTTCAGTAATCCTCTGTTATTTTTGAGTTTCAATGCCTTGCTTATGACTCAAAAAGAAACTTCTTCTACTGATTTCCTGAACCCATTGCTTAGCCGGAATGATGGGAGAGAACATAATCAATCCCAGTATGACGGGAATAATTAATCCCAAGCAAACGGCCAGAATTCTTAGCGCAATATGCCACGGGGATACCGCATCAGGATCAACACCGACGTGCAATGGAATTCTGAGTATACTTTCTTCGGTTATTGTATTTTCTTCCCCGACTGAAAGGTACAGCGCGTAAAACCCTTCTTTGTCCAGTTCGATATGTGTCTCCACCATTCCCCGCGGGTACAGCTTCGCCGGTACTTCAAAAATGGTGCCGGTATCCTTGAAGTTTTCCACTTTCTTCTCATCCTGTCCGATCAGTTCTTGTTTAACCAAGCGGACACTGATAGGCGTTTCCCTTGCGTCTTCGTCAACCAGATCTGCGGTAAAGTAAAGCGAGCCCGTTTTGGGGATTTTTTTACAATAAGATCGTAACAATTTATTTCTATCTTTCCCTTTTATATTCTCCAGATCACCTTCAGGCTTCAGATAAGCACTGAAATAAATTGCGTACAAATCATTAGTGACGAGGCAACCCACCGTTTCGGTATAGTCAAATTGCACCGGGGCGGTTACATTTTTCTTGCTGCAGGCAGGTAACAGCAAAATGGTGCCGCATAATAGAATCGTTAATAACTGTTTGGTAGTGAATGGTTTCATCATGTAGTGCGCTCCATCGATAAGGAATATGGGTATTGAAGCTAGTCGGATTCCGCAACAGTAAAGTCAAATTTGCCCGAAACCGCGTGTGTATCCGCGGATATCACGCGGTACCGGACGGTGTAAGTATCCGGAGGGAGCTGCGGAATGCTGATATAGATATGCGAAGGATCCAGCACTTCCTGTTCAATATCCTTGTTATCAACACGTTTTCCCGCACTATTCATCACGGCAAGCGATTTGAAAGCGCTCCTGACATGCTCGTTAAACCAGACATCCACCTGCTTCGGTGACGTGGTGATGGTGCTATCCTTTTCAGGTACCGATTTCACCATGACAGCATGCGCGAAAGCGGCTTCCGGTAAGATTAAGAAAGTAATAAAGAACAAACACATCAGTAGATTCATTGAAAAAAAGATACTGCAACGTGCCATAGCGTTTCTCCTGTAAAAATGTAGTGATAGCAACCCACACCCTGCCGTCAGGCGTGATCGCGTGATGAATCAGTGCTATACATTATTCAAAAACATACCAAGCCAATTCACTGGAATGCTGCTTGTTTTTTTCCGTCCATACGGCTAAAAATCCATGTTTTGTCGCCACTAATTTGGGTTGCGTTGCGGAATACTTTGCTTCGGTCAAACGTTTGGGCGTTGACCAGGTCGCGCCGCCATCTTCTGATTTCGCGTAAAAAATACTCGCTCCATCCGGTTCCATTTCATTCCAAATGGCCGCAACAGCATTGCGATTGCGCGCCGCAATATCGCCATTCGTTGCCATACTCCCGAGTTTCCGGGGAATCGACCAGGTTTGGCCGTTATCGCTTGAAGAGAGATGATATAAACCGGATTTGTCTTCAACGCCGGTCCAAACAACACTGTGCAGTTGAGCGATATGGCCTGTGCCAGCAAATTTTAAAGCGCCGCCGACATGCGGACAGCCCTCGAATTTCCATTGAAAATCACCGACTGTGCTGGCGTGCCGCCAGGTTAATCCGGCATCGAGCGACTGCACCAGCGACATGTCGCGAGGCGCCGTATTGCGATAAAGAACAGCGAGTTTATTGTCAGGTGACAATGCCAATGTGTTCCAGCAGCATGAGCACGTGGAATCGTCCAGAGCAACCGGCTGACTCCACTGTTTGCCTTGATCAATCGACCGGGCATAGTGCAAACCTTGGTAACCATTTTCCATGGGATCCGCCAGCCAAACCGCGTGAAAATTACCTTTCCGGTCAGCAATCACATCGATGTGAGCTTGGCTGCCGTCATTGTCCATGGCCGGATTGGCGCCTCTTTTCCATGTTTGGCCAGCATCCGGGGAATAAGCGCTGACCATCGGTCCTATCGTTGGGAACTCGCCTTCAGTCTGCCACAGTGATACCAGATGGTTACCGTTGACCGCCAGTTGCACATCGTTTCCACGGCTGGCCAGTGCGGCAGGCAATGACTCATTTACAGTCACCGGATTTTTCCATTGCCGCCCGCCATCTTCAGAATGTGTATAGCGAATCGAGGCATGCTGATTTTGAGCAGAGCGTTTTCCACTCACAATGAGGTGGATAATTTCTTGATCCACATAAACGTCGAATGATGAAATATCATACAAACCCAGCGTCGATTTCGCATAAACCGTATTGTTTGCCGGATTGAGCGCGGTATTTTCCGGCGCTTCCGTGCTTAGCACCGGTCCCGGCAAGCAACCGAGGATCACTAAGCTGATCTGGCAAATTAATTTCAAGGAAACAATCAATCCGCTCTTTCTTCCGGATTGCATGTCATTGGTAATGGCGTACATCCACTGTTTCAATTCAGCAGCACCTTGAAAATATTGTTGTAGTCCTCCTTGGATAACGCGCCGCTAATGCCATGACGTTCATTATTTTTATTGATGAAGTAGGTTCTGGGTAACTCGCCATACCATCTGGAATCAATCTCATAGCGCAATTTTTGTGCATTTTCTTCGGCAAAAATCCAGTGCTCCAGATTGGTCAATTCGTTTTTCGCCAATACGGTTTGAACTAAGCCGGTTGCTGAGGCATCGTCGGCGGATAGCATCACGATATTGATTTCCGGTCTGCTTTTTGCCAGATCATGCAGCAGTGGCATTTTCTTCATGCAGGATGAACAAGTGGTCGACCAGATCACCAGCATGAAAGGCTTATCCGCATTGCTATCAAGCAATTTCTGATAACTGCCGGGAATAAAAGGTTTGAGTTGCACCTGCTCGGCACCGGCCGGTAAAACAAAACCGGATGACAGAATGAGTGCACATAGTAAAAATATTTTGCGTAAGGTCATGCTTTCCCCCTTTTGGTGATGAATTCCGGGTATCCCGGATCAAGTTAAATCTTCAATGTAAAGCTCAAGCGGAAACTCACCGGTTCTACCGGATGAAAGTGAAAATCCCTCACGCCGTCAGTCGATTCACCGGGCAGCCGCGATGTATAAAAATAAGTGATCGCGGGATCGTTACGATCGAGCATATTGAACACCTCGGCCTGCAAGCTTAATTTTTTGTTGACTTCATAACCGAGCATGGCAGACAGCAGAATCGTGGAATCCGAGCGTTTACTGTTGTCTTCGATTAAAGGGCGCGGCCCTAAGAAACGTAACCGGGGGCCACCGAAAAAACCGCCAAAAACATGATGAAAAGTAGCGCCAGTTGCAACCACTGCTTCGACCGAGTTCGGCACATAATTACCTTCATCCGGTACTTTATTGCGGAAACGTGCATGGGAAAAACTGACATCGGCGTCAAAGGTCAACCAATCCGTCGGCGAATAATAATTTGCAAACTCAAGCCCGTAGCGGCGGCTGGGGCGACTGGCCTCCGTCGTGCCGGCATCCCCGACAAATAGCAGTTCCGAGTCAATATCCAGCCACCACAACGCCAGCGTGCTTTGCAATCCTTTGATCCGCACCGTGCGTGCACCAACCTCCGCGCCGTAAGTACGGACCAGCGGATCGGCACGCTGAACGGAATCACCGCTGAGCGGATCGATACGGGTGTTGATGCCGCGCGCATCGTTGCTATGAAACCCAAGACCGCCATTCAGATAAAACTCGGTATCCGCCCACGGTCCTAGAACCATGCCAAATTTAGGACTGACCAAGCCATCGTAGCGTTCGCCCATGTTCTGTCTGATATTGCTGTGATTCACGTCAAAGCGGAAACCGTCGAAACGCAACCCCAAACTGGTACGTAACCAATCCGTCCAGGTCAGCTTGTTTTCCGCGTACGGACTGATGCTGGTTACCCAGATGGTATCCTGGCGCGTGATGCCGGTTCTTCTTTGTGCATGCGTTCTGGTCAGTGCGTTGTGAATATTATCGTTACGCACTTGCAAACCGAATGTGGTTTCTGAATCAACAGAACCGATAGTGTGAAAAATCGTGTGGCTGCCCTTGAAGCCGGTTGTCCAACGATCGTCCGGTTGGCCGAATTGATCGCCGCATGTATTAAAAAGAGCTGGATTGAATTGTCTCCCTGAATCCAATCCAGTTAAACCGGCACAGCCGACGGTGTTGGTGTATTCATTGTCATCCAGAAAATAGGTGAAGTTTGAGAACAGACCCAGCTTGGAATTCACCCCATAAACCATTAATTTAGTAATACTGTTCTCACCCCGGTGATGCCATTCACCAGTCAGGCTATAGCGCTGGCTGCTGCCGCCATCGGTAGGATCAAGCGCATCATAGCGGCCAATGACCCCTTGCTGCAGCGCGCGCCTTGGGATCTGATCGGTCGCTTTCCAATCGGACTTAGTGGCCATGGCGGTTACACTCCAGCCATGATTGCCGTACTCCTGGCTATATCGCAACAGACCGTTAAATTTCAAATAATCGTTGCCAACCGTCCACGGACCATTGTTGTGCACGATTTCTCCCGCATACAACAAATTACCCGTTCCTAATGCGCGGGAACCGGCGATCAATCCGCGGTAATAATCAAAGCTGCCTCCCGTGAATCTGACCATGGTTTCCGGTAGCTTTTTAAAATAGCGGATATTGGCCGAACCGGTACTGGAAAAATCTCCATTCTCGGCATAGTGCATGCCTTTTTTGTATTCCAGCGTTTCGATCAGTTCCGGAATGAGAAAATTGGTATCTGTCCAGCCTTGTCCGTGGGAATGCGATAATTGATTGACCGGCACGCCTTCAATCTGGGTTAGAAAATCGGTGCCGTGATCGAGATTGAATCCACGTAGAAAAAACTGATTGGCTTTGCCTTCGCCGCTGTGCTGTGTGGCGATCATGCCGGGAATGGTTTCCAGCACTTCCGCCGGACGCGTGATCGGCCGGAATTTGATCTGGGCTTGCCCCACGTTGCCTTGAGAAGCGCTATCGGCAACGCCTATCAGTGAATTGGCCCGCTCAGTCACACGCATCTCGTTAAATACCACCCATTTTGCTTTACCTGCTTCAGGCTTGATTTCCGTCATTGATCTGGGGGTTGTATTGATCAATTGAGCAGTTTCTTGGGCATGCACGTTGTTACCAACGAAAAAAGTCAGTGCCAATATCGCTAAACGCGCAATCAGTATGCCGGTGCCATGCAACAGTAAGGTGGCGAATACGAACCCGGAGGTATAGGAAATCAGACTGGCGGAAGCGGATATTTCCTGGCCATGCGCGTAGCCATGGAAAAAAGCAAACAGCGCGATGATCAGCATATTAAGCGGGGCGCTAAATTGAATTTTGCGGATAATGAATACATTGAGTAGCAGGACGGACAGAAGAATGATATTTTCCGTATAGGGTAGTGCGATATCCACTGCACCGGCAAATCCGCCAAGACTCATGACGCTGGCAAATACCAGGGGTAATACCCAGACAGCCTGTCCGCGCGATTGCGCGGCCCATATTCCTACCGCAATCATGGTCAGAATATGATCCCACCCTTCCAATGGATGATGAAAACCGTCGTGCCAATCACTGCTAATGACAAGCATCATGGCCGGGTTTTGCGGCAGGAAAAAAGATAACAGCATGAGTGATCCAAACGCGAGGATCATGGTCGATCGTTTCTCAGATTTTTGAGTAACTTGCGGCATTTGCTTGAGACTTGAGCTAAAGATAATTGCCATTATCTTCTTAACGCAAGAGGGTTCGAAAGTGACAAATTGCCACAGCGGCAATTTGTCACACTTAACCTAGAGCTGGATCGGAACGATTATTTGGATAGGGAAAAACACAAGCTGCCAGAATTTTTCCAAAAGACTGGGAATGATCCGATTCGATAAATACAATTCTGATCAGTGACTTATTCTGTAGCACAGCATGGTTATTGGATGTAATCCTGATAGACAGCGGCAAGTGACAATGTCCGATCGGCTCAAACAGAGTCGGGTCAATGGCACCGGCTTAGATTCAGGCCAACCCTGTACCGGCGGATTGAATAACCTTTGATAAAGTTTTGCGTGCCGCACGCATACCGGCACCCATTTGCAGCAACGTGCCGATACGAACTGCGCGTTTCAGCAGCAATGCCGTAAGGCGTAGCGGATTCACACCGCCATCGGGATACACGGCGCTGAGCAATGCTTCCGGTGGCGAGAAATGAAGCGGATCGATAATAGCGCGCACAGCAATGAACGGGATGCCTGCTGCTGCTGCCACTTGCGCCACGGCGGCGCTTTCCATATCCACCGCACAGGCACCGGTGACTTGCGCCAGATTGCGTTTGGCTTTTTCATCCGTCAGCGGCACAGCACTGTCCGCCAAGCCGCCGTTGACGAGGGTAATATCGATGGGCAGTAAACTTTGCAGCCGGTCACGCCATGCCAAATCAACCGGCAACTGTTCACCTGCGTGAATGACATCCGGCAAAACCAGGTCGCCTGGTTTTAGGGTGGAATCCAACGCGCCGGCAACACCAAAGCTCACCAGCGCCATCGCACCCTGTTGATACAACCCTTCGGCGGCCGCACCCGCAGCCTGCGCGCCCATGCCGCTTAACCACAAGCACGCATGGTCATTCAGCTGCACCATTCGATTGAATGGAATCCGCGCCGGTACTATGCAACTGGCTTCAGCCCGTAAGGCTGTCACCAGTCCGGTTACACGCACGCGGCGACTGTTCTGGTCAGCGCACGGTAACGCGCCAGCGCCCATATCGGGAAGAATTTTGAATAACCGTGATAGCGCAAATAGAACACGCGCGGAAAGCCAGGCGCAGTGAACCAAGGATCTTCCCACAAGTGATCGCTGGATTGATTGCGCAACAGATAATTAATTCCTTTGCGAACCGATTCGCTGTTGACCTCACCCGCTGCCATTAAGCCCAGTACAGCCCAAGCGGTTTGGAATGCCGTGCTGGTTTCGGGAAACCGCCCCGCCAGTTGCTTATCCAAATAAGAATCGTTGGTTTCACCCCAGCCGCCATCGGCTCTTTGCACCGATTCCAGCCACTTCACGGCGCGGCGCACGGAATGGTGTTGCATATCGAACTTGGCCAGTTGGAAAGCTTCCAGCACTGACCATGTGCCATAAATATAATTAGTGCCCCAGCGCCCGAACCAGGAACCGTCTTGCTCCTGTTCGCGCAACAAAAAGCTGATGCCGCGCCACACTTCGAGCTGGTGCCTGCCATATTTTCCCAGCAAACCGACACAACGTGCCGTCACATCGCTAGTGGGCGGATCGATCAGAGCGCCATGATCGGCGAAAGGAATTTCATTCAAATAGTGATGGGTGTTATCGATATCAAAAGCGGCAAAACCGCCATTACGCGATTGCATGCCTGCCAGCCAATTGGCTGCGCGCTCCAGCGATTTATGATGCCGCTCCGCGCCGCCTTGATCCAACGCCCATGCCACAGCGGCAGTATCGTCCAGATCCGGATAATGCGGATTGGCGTACTGAAACGCCCAGCCGCCGCCCAACAATTCGGGGCGTTTGTCGCGCCAGTCGCCCGGCTCGTCCAGAACCTGCTGTTCAACCAGCCAATCCAATGCTTGCAACACCGGCTCCTGACCGGTGGTTGGATCTTCCTGCAATGCCAAGCTGGTCAATACCGTATCCCAGACCGGCGATGTACAGGGCTGACACCAAATGCGCTCGCCTTCGTCGACCAGCAATCCACGCAGCGCGTTACGGCATTGCACTCGATTAGGGTGATCATAGGCATAGCCCAACAGCGTCAATGCTTCATGCGCATTAACCATGGCCGGAAAAATCGCACCGATACCGCACTCGCCATTCAGACGTTCAAGCGTCCAGCGTTCCGCTTTACGGATCGAATATTGCCGGATTGATTGCGGCAGCTTCGGCTCCACCCGCGACAAAATACGCTCAACCAGCATAAATGCGCGCTTCAGAACGGTATCCGCTCTGGGAAAATAATTTTTTTCCTCTTCCGGCGGCACGATAAACAATTCGCGAATATTCACTTTACGCGGATTGATCGCACGCGCTTTCATGGTGCACAGAATGGACAGCGGTATCATCACGGTACGTGACCAGTACGAAACTTTGCTGATATGAAAAGGAAACCAGCTTGGCAGCAGCACCAGTTCCGATGGCACCACCGGCACGCCACGCCACGGGATCTGATCGTACATAGCCAGCAACAAACGCGTGAACACATTGGCTTTGGCTGCCCCGCCGCGTTCCAAAATAGCTTCCCGTGCGCGCACCATGTGCGGCGCATCAGTCGAGTCCCCCACCAGCTTCAGCGCATAGTACGATTTGATCGTGCAGCTGATATCAAACGCGCCGCCATAATAGAGCGGCCAGCCGCCGTGCGTCATGTCCTGCTTGTCACGGATAAAACGGGCGATCTTGTTTTCCAAAATCACGTCGATCTCATCCATGAAGTGCATCATTAAAATATACTCGGCCGGGATCGTGCAGTCCGCTTCCAGCGGAAAACACCAGTGTCCGTCCGGATTTTGTAATGCCAGCATGGCTGTACGAGCTTGGTCAAATTTCGTTTCCAGCTCGGCGGTGTTGATACCATCCTGATTCAGGGTTGTTGCCGTATCCGATTCAGGGGTTTCACCGTTAACCGTAAAATCACTTTGTTGCTGCGATAGATTCGCTACTCTCTGAAGTCCGTCCATATATTCCTAACACTGTACGTTACAAATTCCCCAATGGATAAAACACTTGCTGCGATCCAAACTGATTTTATTTTTACATAAGAGCGGCTTCCTGCCGATGCCTTGCTGCAAAAGCCATGAAACGATGATTATACCGGCTCGTTACTTTTGCTTTTTTCCGTCTTTTTCAAAAGGATTATCCTGAAAATGCTCATAGTCATAAAGATCTAATGGCAGTTTGCCATCATGCACGAGAAATTCGCGTTGTTGCAACGAGGCTTCCCGCACAAACAAATAGGGATCGATTGCAGCTTCATCGCGAATTCGCATCGGACCGATCAAGCGCGCGCGCTTATCGATCGCCCCCAGAATGGTCAGAGGAGCCGCGAAGTAGGAACCCACCACAAGACCGGCATAAAAAAGCACATTGGTGAAAATACCGACGGGAATATTCGTGACGTCACGTTCACTGCTGGGCCCCACGAGCGGAATAAACAGATAAGATCCTGGATTTACTCCCCAGACACCCAGCGTTTGGCCGAAATCCTCATCATGCTTTTGCAGCCCCATATGCGTCGCCATATCAAAAAGTCCGAACATACCGACTGTTGAATTCACAAAAAAACGTAAGGTATCCGAGGCACCCTGCGTCACTTTTCCCTGCAGAAAAGAATTCAGTGCAACGTTCGGATAAGACAAATTATCGTAGAAATTTCCGATCGACCGCTGCGCAGCA
Source organism: Nitrosomonas sp. Is24 (assembly GCF_033063335.1). Classification (NCBI taxonomy): domain Bacteria; kingdom Pseudomonadati; phylum Pseudomonadota; class Betaproteobacteria; order Nitrosomonadales; family Nitrosomonadaceae; genus Nitrosomonas; species Nitrosomonas sp. Is24. The sequence goes on from NZ_JAWJZG010000001.1 coordinate 2,041,398, forward strand.
TTGGGAACATAATCAATGTAAGCATTCACAATCGGCACAAACACGGTCCGATCCACTTTGTCGGTAATATCGTAGGAAGCGCGATTAATTTTTTCGTGCGGGTCGGCCGGATCCAAATCCTGATTGCTATTTTTTGGAGCTGATACACAGCCTTGCAAAGCAACAATGCTGATAAACAATAAAACAACCATTAAGCGGCTATGATTAATTATCGAATTTGTATTTCTCAAGATACGAATATTCTCATTCATTTACGTGTAAAACAATTAACCTGTAAATTTCATAGCAGAAAAACCATTGATCCGCTCTGCGGATGATCTGAGCAAATAAACTTCTGGCTTCTGAATCAACTGATAACGGCGAGCTCCATTTACTATTGCTACCCGCCTGTTCTTGTGTCATTTTTCCAGTCAAAAATTAATCCAGCCGAAGTATACACTACTACTTTGACATCATGTTTTGCTGCCTCAGCTATTCCGGTTTTTGACCGGATATGCTTTATGCTCCGGATTAATCTTGTTGAGGGTGTGCACTAGGCTAAAGAACGCACTACTCAGCTTTCTCGTTCCCCGTGAACCATTTCGACTAACTTCAAAGCTTGCAATTCCATTTCTATGACGATGTCGTCGACTTTGGCGCGAAAATGACGGTAGAAAATCATGCTGGGAATCGCCACCAGTATCCCGAAAGCCGCATTATACAAAGCGACTGAAATTCCGTATGCGAGTTGCGCCGGGTTGCTGCCCGTTGGAGAATTCGAACCGAAAATCTCGATCATACCCACCAATGTTCCAAACAAACCCATCAAAGGACTCAATGCCGCAATCGTCCCCAGCGTTGTCAAATAGCGATTCAGATCGTGCGCGATCACCCGGCCCGATTCTTCAATGGATTCTTTCATCACTTCGCGGGTGCTTTTAACATTTTTAAGCCCGGCGGCAAGAATTTGCCCCAGCGGCGAGTGCTGCTGTAAGCGCGCCAGCATCTCTGCATTCACACCATTACGTTTATATTCGTTCAACACCCTGGGCAGCAATTCCTTTGGTGAAACAATACGCAACCGCAATGTCCACATGCGCTCCCCGATGATGCCCAAAGCCACGACAGAAGCAATGATGATCGGCCAGATTGGCCATCCGGCCGCTTGAATTAACGATAACACGTGATAATCTCCTCACTCTCTATATAGATCCGGGTATTATTCTGTGGCTTACTATATTACCCGATTAATTGATTTCGTAATGATGCTCGATTCGGCATGCAATGTATCGTGATCGCCGTTTTGCTGCAAAAAAATACCGATTTTCTATCCACAATTTCTGTGGATAAGTTTGTGAGTATGTGACCAATACGAGAATTAAGTTGCCCAATTCAAACATTTTTTCTAGTTTGATTATTTTTTAATCTCGAATGATACTGATTAATAAACAATAATTTACTTTAAAATTATAGCATTCTCCAGGACTTAAACGCTACACCGGCTCTGTTTCGATCAACAGGTGAAGATTGCCGATCTCTATGATGAATCTATTTCCAATATCCAGTCTTACGCATAAAGTGCTCACCGTCAGCGAACTGAACAGCAGCACCAAGCTATTCCTGGAACAGAATATTCCGCTGCTGTGGATCAAAGGTGAGATCTCGAATTTGAAGTGCTATCAGTCCGGTCATTGGTATTTTTCCCTCAAGGACAGCAATGCGCAAATCCGTTGTGTGCTATTCAGTCACAGAAATCAATATATCGATTGGCAACCAAAGGATGGCATGCAAGTAGAAGTGCTTGCTCTGGTCACCCTCTATGAACCACGCGGCGATTTTCAGCTCAATATTGAAACAATCCGGCGCGCCGGATTGGGCGAATTATTTGAGGCTTTCGAGCAGCTTAAAGCCAAGCTGGAAAAAGCCGGATTGTTTGATCCGGTCAAGAAAAAACCGTTACCCGCATTCCCCAAACAAATCGGTATCGTCACTTCTCCAGATACGGCTGCACTGCGCGACGTGCTAACGACATTGCGGCGCCGCATGCCATCCTTGCCGGTAATCATCTACCCGGTGCTGGTACAGGGAAAAACTGCCGCCAGCACCATTGTGGACGCCATCACAGTTGCAAACCGGCGCGCGGAATGTGATGTGCTGATACTGTGTCGCGGCGGCGGCAGTATTGAAGATTTGTGGGCATTCAACGAAGAAATGGTTGCAGCCGCCATAGCTGCCAGTGAGATTCCGGTTATCAGTGGCATTGGGCATGAAACTGATTTTACCATCGCGGATTTTGTTGCCGACATTCGCGCCCCCACGCCAACGGCAGCCGCCGAACTGGCTAGCCGGGATCATAAGGAATTAAGCCAACGCCTGAATGCATTGCACCAGCGCATGTACCGCATTACGCTGCATCGTATAGAAAATGCGATGCAGCGTGCCGATATGCTGTCGCATCGCTTAATTCATCCGGGTGATCGCATCAAACAGCAATCCATTCATTTGCAGCATCTGCAAGACCGCTTCCGTACGACTTGGGCGCATCAAGTGGAAAGGAAACAATGGAAATTACTCGAATTCAATCAGCGCTTAATGGCAGCAAGCCCCAATATTACTGACATGGAAAAGCAGCAAAAAGAATCGATTGCACGTTTTCGTGCTGCTTATATCCGTCATTTTGAAACCTTGGCGATTGAGCTGCACCATGTACAAGCGCAATTATGTCATTTAAATCCGCAATCGGTTTTGGAACGCGGGTACAGCATTACGTATGCCGCAAACAGCATCATCGTTCGTGACAGCAAACAAGTTCATTACGGCGATCGAATTCAGGTAAAATTTGCGCACGGAACGTGTGAGGCGGATATCACAAAAACCGGTGATTCCTGACATAACGCACGCATTTAATTCTCACTTAACAAGAACAACAAGGACGAAACTATCGATGCCAAAAACTTTTCTGATCCTGGGTATACTGAATACGGTTTTATGCATCGCATTGGGCGCTTTCGGCGCACATGGCTTAAAGCAGTTTTTATCAGCCGATATGCTGTCGGTTTATCATACCGGTGTGCAGTACCATTTTTATCACGCCTTTGGAATTATTGTCATCGGCCTGCTCCTGCTGCATTTCCCGAAATCCCGGTTAATGCCGGTGTCAGGCTGGTTGATGATGGCAGGCATTGTGCTGTTCAGTTTCAGTCTCTACGCACTGAGCGTAACCGGAACAAGGTCACTTGGCATGATCACACCCTTCGGCGGTGTTTCATTCCTCACCGCCTGGATATTGCTGGCTTATGCGATCTGGAAAGAAAAATGAAATGACCATTTACCCATATTTCTGCTTACTTGGCCATTTTCCGGTGTGAAGCAGCCATTCCCGTATTACGCTCCGCTGCTTTTGTATATTCCCGCAATAAAGCTTCGTGGTGCGCCTGGAAATCTTGACCTTCTCGACCGTAATACTCGCTATGACGCCGATATTCTTCCAATAATTCTTTTTGTGCCTTGGCTTTTGCAGTCATTTCGTTAGCTTCTTTTTCATACATCTCAGCTAATCCGATATGATCGAATTTAGTTGTAGCCTGGGCTTCAGCTTTATCCATTTTCCCTAATTCTGCAATAGATGCACTTGAGACAAATAAAGTAGAGGTAATCAACGTTATAATCAATATCTTTGTTCGCATGGCAAATTTCCTCGATTGAATAAATGAAAAGTAAATTCCAGTGCTACTCTAAATATTCGATGAACTGAATATGTTCATCATAGCAAACTATCTGAAATCCACAAATACTTTGTGGACAAACTGAGCAACCAATTCGATTGAGAGAAGAAACAAATGAGACTATTATTCTTATTTATTCTGCTTTGCTGTACCGGTCTTCTAGGCTACGCGCAATACTTGCAGCATGTGGAAGGATTACTGCCTTGTCCATTATGCGTAGCACAACGCGTTGCTTACTGGATGTTAGGATTGACTGCACTAATGGCGTTTCTGCATAAGCCAGGAGTGATCGGGCGGCGGATTTATGGTTTCTTGTTGAGCGTATTCGCGCTGACGGGTGCAGTCATTGCCGCACGGCATGCGTGGTTAATACGATTTCCGGAAGCATTTGAATGCGGCATCAGTCCGGAAGAAGCTTTTCTAAATTCCTTACCGATTGCCGCTTGGTGGCCTGGAATGTTTGAGGCTAATGGCGATTGCGCCAATATCGATTGGAAATTTTTAACACTGACAATCCCGGATTGGTCATTAATCGCTTTTGCGGGGTTTGGAATTCTGGCGCTTTATGTACTATTGGCCAAAAAATAACGCCGGATTACAACCGGAAACTATCCCCGCGGATGGTGTTTGGCATGCAGCTGCTTCAGGCGCTCACGTGCAATATGCGTGTAAATCTGCGTAGTAGAAATATCGGCATGACCCAATAGCAGCTGCACAACACGTAAATCGGCGCCATGATTCAATAGGTGTGTGGCAAAGGCGTGACGCAAAGTATGCGGAGATAACTGTTTATCTATCCCGATAATCTGCGCATAACGTTTGATAAGGTACCAGAACGCTTGGCGCGTCATAGCTGCACCGCGTGCTGTGACAAATATGGTATCTGTAACAATGCCATTTAGCAGTGCAGGTCTGGCTTCTTTAGTATATCGGCTTAGCCATTCGAGAGACTCTTCACCCAGCGGCGCAAGACGCTCCTTTCTGCCCTTTCCCATGACCCGCAAAACCCCCATATCCATGCTCACTTGCGAGTATCTTAAATTGATCAACTCAGATACGCGCAATCCACTGGCATACAACACCTCCAGCATGGCACGATCACGCAAGCCAAGTGGATGCTGCAAGTCAGGAGCACTCAACAACAGGTCCACTTCTTTTTCTGTCAAACTTTCCGGCAAGCTGCGCTGCAATTTAGGTGTTTCGATATTGAGACTGGGATCGGTAGTAATTTTTCCCTGGCGCAATAGAAAACGATAGAAGCGCTTCAGACTGGATAATTCCCGGCTGGTAGTGCTCGCCTTGATCTTGGCGGATACTCTGGATGCCAAAAATTCAAGCAAATCGGAGTGCGTTGCGTCGGTTAGCACACTATTACCTTGATTGCGTTTTCTGAGCCATTCACCAAATAACTGTAAATCATTGCGATAGCTGTCCAGTGTGTTCCGCGACAAACCATCTTCCAACCATAAGGCGTCGGAAAATTCGTCGAGCAGACCGGCGTTTAGTTCAGGTGCTCTCATGGCGCAATAACCAACGCTTGATTTCTAAAGGGTTGCCTTCGCTCGCATTCATAAAGCCTCCTAACCCGCCATTTTTGGCAATAACACGATGGCAAGGTATTACAATCGGAATCCGGTTAGCGCCGCATGCCCCGCCTACTGCCCTTGGTGCGGAATGGAGTTGCGCTGCAATTTCAGCATAACTGCAGGTTGCTCCACTCGGAATTGCCTGAATCGCTTGCCAGACACGCTGTTGATGGGTTGTACCGCTGATATGTAAACTTAAATCAAAAACAAAATCGGGCTCGTTGAGATAGGCTTGCAGTTGCCGGCATACTTCTCTTGCTAACAAAGTCTGTGGTGCTAATAGTGGTGTGTCAACGGGCAAATAATCAATGGCCGTAAGCCAATCTTCTTCTGTTCGGATACCGAGAACAGCAAACGGCGCGAGTAGTTTAGCCTGATATGATTTGATCGAATCGTCAACGACCTGAATTCTTGTTGATCTACCCACTGTGTGCCCGGCTATTAACTGAAAAATTGTTGAATACTATTTATTGTGTCCCAAGAATGGACAGTTGGAATACATAGAAGTTTCAGAAGAAATTTGAATCTTCCGGCATCAACTCGATGACGCCGGAAGATTATCGAAAGTAGAGAAGCAGAATTAAACTTAGGATTTCAGTAGCAACAATTCGTTAAGCCTTTTCACGAAAGCGGCTGGATCTTCAAGCTGACCACCTTCCGCCAACAATGCCTGATCAAATAATAAATGACTCCAATCCTCGAAATTTTCGACCTCGTTTTTCAATCGCTGCACCATCGGATGATGCGGATTGATTTCCAGGATCGGTTTGGCATGAGGCACATTTTGTCCTGCTGATTTCAGCAATCTTTCCAAATTACCGCTCATATCATAGGTATCCGCAACGAGACAAGCGGGCGATTCAGTCAAGCGAAAAGTAACACGCACATCTTTTACTTGTTCACTGAGTGTTTGTTTCATTTTTTCTGTTAGTTCCTGGAAGGCGTTGGTTTCTTTTTCACGTTGTTCTTTTTCGACTTCATCCTCCAGATTTCCCAGATCCAAACCACCTTTGGCGACTGACTGCAACGGCTTACCTTCAAACTCAGTTAGATTGCTGACCAACCATTCATCCACCCGATCCGATAGTAATAACACTTCTATGCCTTTCTTACGAAACACTTCCAAGTGAGGGCTATTTTTAGCTGCCTTAAGGCTATCTGCCGTTACGTAATAAATCTTTTCCTGACCTTCTTTCATGCGCTGCACATAAGCTTCCAGCGAAATCGTTGGCTCGTCGACATCGCTCTGTGTGGTAATAAAACGCAACAATTTCGCAATGCGCTCACGGTTAGAAAAATCTTCTCCAACACCTTCTTTTAGAACTTGGCCAAATTCCCGGTAGAAAGTTTTATATTTTTCTTTTCCATCTTCATCCTCACTTTTGGACAAATCCTCGATCAAGCCCAATACTTTTTTAACCACGCCAGCTCGGATTGAGTCGATGTCTTTGGATTCCTGCAAGATTTCACGAGACACATTTAGTGGTAAATTATTAGAATCAATCACACCACGAACAAAACGCAGGTAATTTGGCAGCAATTTTTCTACGTCATCCATAATAAATACCCGCTGCACATATAACTTGATACCGTGCCGGCGTTCGCGATCGAATAAGTCAAAAGGCGCACGCGCAGGAATATACAACAGCTGTGTGTACTCTTGTTTACCTTCTACGCGCGCATGCAGATACGCCAGCGGTGGTTCAAAATCATGCGCCACGTGCTTATAAAATTCATTGTACTGATCAATGGTAATATCATTCTTGGAACGTGCCCACAGCGCATTAGCTTGGTTAATCGTCTCATCTTCATCGGTAATTTTATTTTTCTTCTCTTCTTGCGACCATTCTTCCTTTTTCATTACGATCGGCAGTGTAATATGGTCGGAATATTTGCGAATGATATTGCGAATACGCATGCCGTTGAGAAAATCGTCCTCGTCCTTGCGCAGATGCAAGATGACGTCGGTACCTCGTCCAGGCTTTGCGACGGTCTCCAGAGTGTAATCCCCCTCACCGCTGGATTCCCAGCGCACGCCGTGCTCTGCAGTCAATCCTGCACGCCGGGTGATCAGAGTGACTTTATCAGCAATGATAAATGCGGAATAAAAACCAACACCGAATTGACCGATTAAATGCGCATCTTTAGCTTGATCGCCAGTTAAAGAATTAAAGAATTCGCGAGTACCCGATTTCGCGATGGTTCCAATATGGTCAATAACTTCTTGCCGCGACATCCCAATGCCATTATCGGAAATGGTGATTACTCGTTCGTCAGCATCGTAACTTACACGGATTTTAAGATCGGAATCAGTTTCATACAGTGCCGCATCAGTGAGCCCCTCGAAACGCAATTTATCAGCGGCATCGGAAGCGTTTGAAATCAATTCACGCAAGAAAATTTCCTTATTACTGTATAAGGAATGAATCATGAGTTTAAGCAATTGTTTCGCTTCCGTTTGGAAGCTTAATTGTTCTTTGGTTGTTTCAGCTTGCACGTTTATCTCCTCAAATATTTTGCGTAGTTATGGGGATTACATCGAGAAATTCAAGATGATCTGATGACAAATTAATATTTTCAATTAATCTGGCGAGTTTTCCAAAAAATATTTTTTGGAAAACAGTAAATAAAGAGTAAAGCTGGAATGGAAAATTAGAAAGAAATGACTACTCAATTAACTATGATCGTTACTTTGAGTAGTCATTGTGGAATCATCACAAAGGTGTCACCTGCATACACCCGATATCGATTGCATTACTACATAGAGCTTTGGATTGCGTAAAGACTCAATCCCATCAAGGATTGAGGAAATATACCCAGCGCTAACACAGCAAAACCATTGGCGCTCAACAGAATCTTCACATCACTGTTAGGTACAAGCGGCTCTGTTGTTTCAGGTTCATCAAAATACATCAGTTTAATTATACGCAGATAGTAAAATGCGCCAATCAGTGAGAACAATACCGCTGCAACCGCCAGCCAAACATATCCTGCATTGACAACTGCTTGCAACACGGCAAATTTCGCATAGAACCCAATCATCGGCGGTATGCCTGCCAGCGAAAGCATCAGCAGTAACGTAATGAAAGCATACCAGGGGCTTCTTCTACTAAGTCCTTTGAAATCATCAATATTTTCAGCCTCAAATCCGCTCCGGCAAAGCAACATGATCATGGCAAAAGTGCCTAACGTCATTAATACATAGGCAATGACATAGAATAATGCTGAGCTATACCCGTTTGAATCTGCACTGATAAATCCAAGCAATAAGAAACCCATATGGGAAATGGTTGAGTACGCAAGCATACGTTTGATATTGGTCTGAGCGATCGCGGCTAAATTACCCACAGCCATCGACAGAACAGCCAGAATCACTAACATGCCTTGCCAATCCGAGACCATTTCACCCATACCTTCAACCAGCAGACGCATTACAAAGCCAAACGCTGCCAATTTTGGCGCGGAACCGATAAATAACGTTACTGCCGTGGGAGAACCTTGATAAACATCAGGAGCCCACATATGAAAAGGCGCAGCACTAAGCTTGAAACTGATACCGGCTACTATGAACACCAAGCCAACGACCAATACTTCTTTGCTACTTGCTTCGCTTTGAATAATTTGAGCAAGTTGTGAAACATGCAAGGTTCCGGTCGCTCCATAGACCATCGACATGCCATACAGCAAAAATCCGGATGCTAAAGCGCCTAACACGAAGAATTTCATAGCAGCTTCCGTAGCTACGATAGACTCGCGCCTTAATGCCACCAATGCATACAACGATAACGAAAGTAACTCTAAGCCAATATACAATGTTAGAAAATGACTGGCGGAAATCATCACCATCATTCCCAAGGTTGCAAACAAAATCAAGCTGAAAAATTCGCCTCGCAGCATACCGCGATCACTTATATACGCATGGGAATACACGAGTACCGCCGAAACAGTGCCATACACCATCAGTTTCAAGATATCAGCCATCGTATCGTCAACATACATCCCATGGAAAGTGTGTTTAATTTCTGTTGAAAATGATACGAAGGTCAGTATCGCACAACCCAATAGCGTTACCTGCGTCAACAGATAAGCGACATAACGTCGACTGTCACCCGCTGTAAGATCAGCCAGCATAACGACGCACACCATGATGAGCATAAATATCTCAGAAGAAGCTGGCGCAAAATCAGGTGGTATAAAATTCATTAATTCTTAATCCTTATATGAGGAAATACTTATATCAGGAATTATTACTGTCTCGGATTGATTTATTTAAAGTTTGCTGTTGTTAACATGCGATAACAATTGATCAACTGTCGTATGCATGACCTCAGTTAGCGGGTAGGGATACACACCAAACCATAATACGGTGATAGCCAGAATGGCCAATAATGCAAATTCACGTTTGGATATGTCCTGCAAACCTTCAACTGCAGGATTTGCAATGGCACCGAATATTACTCGTTTATACATCCACAATGTATAAGCCGCGCCAAATATCAGTGTTGTTGCAGCCAGGAATGCATACCAAAAATTAACTTTGACGGCACTCATGATGACCATGAATTCCCCAACAAACCCGCTCGTTCCAGGTAATCCAGCATTCGCCATTGCAAACAACATAAAAAATGCTGCAAATGCAGGCATTTTATTCACTACCCCACCATAATCTGCAATTTGCCGAGAATGTAACCGGTCATACAACACACCGACACAAAGGAACATGGCACCAGAAATAAAGCCATGAGAAATCATTTGCACCATGGCACCTTCTATTCCATAGGTATTCAACAAAAAGAAACCTAAGGTCACAAATCCCATATGCGCCACAGATGAATAAGCAATCAGTTTTTTCATGTCGGCTTGCATTAGTGCGATCAAACCGATATACACAACGGCTATTAAAGACAGCGCTATCATCATGTCGGCCAGATAAAGACTGGCATCGGGCGCTATCGGTAACGAGAAACGTAGAAATCCGTATCCGCCAAGCTTCAACAGAATTGCCGCTAAAACGACAGATCCTCCAGTTGGCGCTTCAACGTGCGCATCCGGTAACCAGGTATGCACCGGCCACATTGGTACTTTAACTGCAAAAGCCAGCAAAAATGCAATAAATATAAAAATCTGCGGTGTCAGTGGAATAGCTAGTTTGTGATAATCCTCAATCGAGAAGCTACCTTCCGATGCTTGATACAAATAAATAAGTGCGATCAGCATGAGCAGGGAACCAAGCAATGTATATAGGAAAAACTTGATTGCGGCATAAACCCGATTAGGGCCACCCCAGATACCAATGATCAAAAACATTGGAATCAACGAAGCCTCCCAAAACACATAAAACAACATAGCATCCAGCGAAGCAAAAACACCATTCACAATACCGGACATGACAAGGAACGCGCCCATATATTGAGATACACGTTCTTTAATAACTTCCCATCCGGCGACAACAACCAATGGGGTGATGAAACAGTTTAACAAAATGAGTGGCATCGATATGCCATCCACTCCCAGGTGATAATTCACATTGAATCGTTCAAACCAAACATGATTTTCCACAAACTGCATTGCACCTGTGGCGACATCAAAATTGCTATACAGCGGGATTGCAACCAGAAAACCGAATATCGATCCTGCCAGCGCTAACCAGCGAGCGAGTTGCGCGTTACTGTCTTTTCCAGTTGCAAAAACGGCAATACCAAAAACAATGGGCAGCCAAATAATCAAGCTCAATAGTGGGAATTCAAACGACATGCTTATTCCGTTTTATTTGTTAGTACTTATTTACGTATTCGAATTATTGCTATTTAGGATTCACTACTATCTTGAAAGTTAGTAAAGCCATAGCGTCAAGATAACAAATATACCGACAATCATAGTGAATGCATAATGATAGATATAACCTGTCTGATACTGCCGTACCAAAGCTGCTGATAGTGCAACTACTCGAGCTGCACCGTTCACAAAGAAACCATCAATCACCTTAATATCGCCATACTTCCATAAAGCTGTCCCCAAAGCGCGTGAACCGCCAGCAAATAACCATGAATACAATTCATCAATGTAGTATTTACGATCCAGCAAGTTATATAAGAAACCACAGCGGGCTTTAATTTTTTCAGGAATATCAGTTCTCACGTTATATAAAAACCAAGCAGTGAATATACCCGCAACTGACAGCCAGAAAGGTATCGTCGATAAAGCATGCAACATCATGCCAAAAATTCCGGTAAATTCTGCTCCTAATTTCACGATCGCATCGTGTTGTGGCAAGACATGAATTACATTATTAAAATAATCACCAAAAACGATCGGACCGATAAACCATCCGGCTGCTATTGTCGGTACAGCAAGGACCATCAATGGTAAAGTAACCACCCAAGGTGACTCATGCAGATGATCTTTGGTATGCTTATCCATTCTAGGTTTGCCATGAAATGTCATGAATATCAAACGGAATGTGTACAATGCGGTGACAAAAACCGTTGCCAATACACAGAAATACGCGAAACCGGCACCTGGGATATTGGCAAAATGAACAGCCTCAATGATTGCATCCTTAGAGAAAAAGCCGGAAAAACCGGGCACACCGGCACTCGCTAATGCTGCGATAAACATCGTCAAATAAGTAATAGGCATATAACTTTTAAGTCCACCCATTTTCTGCATATTTTGCTCATGATGCATGGCTATGATGACTGAGCCCGCGCCCAAGAATAAAACAGCTTTAAAAAAAGCATGAGTCATCAAGTGGAAAATCGCAGCCGAATAAGCGGAAGCGCCCAATGCAACCGTCATATAGCCTAACTGGGATAATGTGGAATACGCGACAACCCGTTTGATATCATTCTGAACCACCGCAACCAATGCCATAAATAAGGTGGTAATACCGCCAATAATCAAAATTGTGGTTAGTGCGATATCCGACAACTCAAATAGAGGGGACATGCGCGCCACCATGAAAATGCCTGCTGTCACCATAGTAGCCGCATGGATCAATGCTGAAATTGGAGTGGGGCCTTCCATAGAATCAGGTAGCCACACATGCAGTGGAAATTGCGCAGATTTACCCATTGCACCAACAAACAATAGGATACAAATCAGCGTTATCACCAGCCATGGCATACCGGGGACTAATTCAACCTTTTCGTCTACTATTCCCGGTGCTTGTGCAAAAACCGATGCATAATCCAAGGTGCCAAAATGCATTAACACCAACGCAATCCCTAAAAGAAAGCCAAAATCACCAACGCGGTTAACTAAAAAAGCCTTTAAGTTGGCATAAATTGCAGTCGGGCGAGTATACCAAAAGCCAATTAATAAATAAGAAACCAAGCCAACTGCTTCCCAGCCGAAAAATAACTGTAAGAAATTATTCGACATCACCAGCATCATCATCGAAAAGGTAAACAATGAGATATAACTGAAGAAACGTTGATAACCTGGATCGTCATGCATATACCCAATGGTATAGATATGCACCATAAGAGAAACCAAACTGACTACAACCATCATGGTTGCGGTTAATTGGTCGATTAAAAAACCAACTTCAAATCGCGTTTCACCTGAAATTAACCAAGTATAAACACTACCGTTATAACTGTTACCTTCCAGGACATCTAAAAAAATAATGATCGATGCGACTAAGGAAACAAAAACCAATCCGATAGTTGCTCGATGACTCCATGTCGGTCCTATAAAACGTCCGAATAATCCAGCTATAATTGCACCGATCAACGGAGCTAGCGGCACCAGTAAGTAAAGTTTTTGCATCTCGATCAATTATTTTCTATTAATGATAGGTACTTCAATTGTTCTGCGTGGCCTGTTTAACCTTTAAGTTCATCCAGGTCATCCACATTAATCGTCCGCATATTACGAAACAACACCACAAGAATCGCCAATCCAATTGCTGATTCTGCTGCTGCAACGGTCAGAATGAAGAACACAAAGATTTGCCCCGAAATATCCTGCAGGTAGTGCGAAAATGCAACAAAATTCATATTGACAGCCAATAACATCAATTCAATCGACATTAGTAAAATAATGACATTCTTTCTGTTAAGAAAAATGCCAACTAAGCCAATGGCAAACAAAATTGCTCCGAGGACTAAATAATGAGATAACGATATCAAACCAACAACCTCTTTTTTATATTTTATAAATCGTCACAAATTTTTTGGAATGATTCCTTCATTCCTTTTTTTCAGCTGGCATTGTTACTATACGTAACCGATCTTCTTTTCTGACTTTGACTTGTTTGGATGGATTCGGTGATCTTTTATCTTCGCGATGCCGCAATGTCAGTGCAATGGCCGCAACCATCGCAACCAATAACAGCACTGCCGCTAATTCAAAAGCATAAACATATTCCGTATAAATCAAGCGCCCCAGTTCTCTGGTGTTACTATAATCAGCATCGTGCGGTCTGGGTACCGGCATTTCTTCGAGTCCAAAATATTTACCCATCAACACCATCGATATTTCCGCGACTATTATCAATGCAATCGTCGCACCAAACGGAAACCATTTCCAAAATCCTTCCCGCAATCGATCCAGATTGATATCGAGCATCATAACCACGAATAAAAACAATACCATGACTGCGCCGACGTATACCAGCACCAAGGCTATTGCTAAAAACTCTGCTTCCAGCAGCAACCATAAGCCTGCGCAAGTAACAAAAGCCAGCACCAATAATAACGCCGAATTAACTGGATTTCGCACCGTAATAACACCCAGTGCTGACGCAACCAAAATGGCTGAAAAAATATAAAATAAAATATCTTGAAAATTCATTTTTATCTACCAGCAAGATTCAGCGATAACGTGCATCAGCTTCTCGATCTTTGGCAATCTGTTCTTCGTAACGATCTCCAATAGCTAACAACATTTCTTTGGTATAGATCAGATCACCTCTTTTTTCGCCGTGATACTCCAATATGCGTGTTTCTACAATTGAATCTACCGGACAAGATTCTTCACAAAAACCACAAAAAATACATTTACTTAAATCAATGTCATAACGTGTAGTCCGTCTCGTGCCATCTGCACGTTGCTCTGAGTCAATGGTTATTGCCATCGCTGGGCAAACAGCCTCGCACAATTTGCAAGCAATGCAGCGCTCTTCCCCGTTTGGATAGCGACGCAGGGCATGCAGGCCACGAAATCGTGGCGATTGTGGTGTTTTTTCCTCTGGAAAATGTACAGTTATCTTTGGTTTGAATAAATACCGGCCTGTAACCGCCATACCTTTTAATAGCTCAAATAACAAAAAGGTACTAAAAAATTTTTTGATACGATCCATTGTATTTTTCTCTATTTTAAAACCAAATATTCAACGGAAATGTGTTCCGTATCGATTCCGGTAATTGCATGATCGAGCCCAACAAAACAATCCAAACAAGCGTGATGGGAATAAATATCTTCCAACCCAATCGCATAATTTGATCATATCGATAGCGCGGGAAGGTTGCACGAAACCATAGAAAAAAGAAAAGAATAAATGCAATTTTTAATAATAACCAAATAATGCCCGGTATTAGTGTAAACGGTGCTATATCGACAGGAGGTAACCACCCACCTAGAAACATGATGGATGTCAATGTGGCTACCAATATCATGTTGGAATATTCAGCCAGGAAAAATACTGTAAAGGCCATGCCTGAGTAATCAACATGGAATCCCGCCACAATTTCTGACTCTCCTTCAGCCACATCAAAAGGAGCCCTGTTGGTTTCAGCCACACCCGAAATTAAATAAACCAGAAACATCGGGAATAGCGGAATCAAATACCAGTTCAAAAAACTATTACCCTGTTGCCCATTCACGATATCGCCCAGATTCAAGCTTTGTGACATCATCAACACACACACCAAGGCAAAACCCATCGCCAATTCATATGAAACCACTTGAGCCGCCGAGCGCATGGCTCCTAAAAAAGCATACTTAGAGTTCGATGCCCAACCAGCAATGATAATGCCGTAAATGCCCATTGATGTCATTGCAAGAATATAAAGCAGCCCTGCATTAATATCAGCCAGGATTAATTCAGGAGAAAAAGGAATTACCGCCCAGGCCGCCAACGCTGGCATAATCGTTAACACTGGAGCCAAAATAAAAAGGAACTTGTTTGCACCCGTTGGAATGACTATTTCCTTCATGATTGCTTTTACAGCGTCAGCAATCGGCTGACCCCATCCACGCAACCAAGGTATGCCAAAAAAGGTCACTCTATTTGGACCAACGCGAATTTGCATGTAAGCGATAATCTTACGTTCAGCAAATGTCAAATAGGCAACACCCAATAGCAAGGGCACCACAATGGCAAAAATAAATGTCATGTTTGTCGCTAACGAAAACAGCATGGAACCCCATTCCGTTCCGAATATTTCCACAAACTGTTGTTGAATGTTCTCCATTAATAAACTCCAACCATCGCCATCACAGTTTTTCCAGCACAATTTCACCAAACAAGGCACCCAATGCAACCGTCTTAGGATGAGCACCTGCTATGCGTATACAATTCACCGGCAATTTCTCATCTTGAGCGGCTTCAAGCTGCACAAATCCTTCTCCCTGTTTAATTCTTACCTGATCACCCGCAGCAATACCTAAATTTTCCAGCAATGCTGTTGGCATCCAAGCTTTTGGTGGAGCCGCATCATGCGTAGCTTGCAAGGATTCTGCCCGGCGAACAATCGGGTCAGCTTGATAAATTGGGATTTCGCCAATACGCTGTATATGATGGCTTTCATTTATCGCAATCGCAGTATCGTAACGCTTGGATTTATTATTCAGATACTGATTGATTTCTACACCGGCAGGGAAAATTTCTTCACGAACTTGTTCTGCTGTTTCATAATCAAATTTTTCCAACCCTAGCAAATTCCCCAATACACGCAAAACTTTCCAAGCCGGCCGTGCTTCTCCTTGTGGAGAAACAACACCGTTAAAGCTTTGCACTTTACCTTCTGTGTTGACATAAGTGCCAGAAGTTTCGGTAAATGGGGTTATCGGCAGCAATACATCCGCATAATCTTTACCGTTACCTTGATATGTAGTAAGCGATACTACAAATTCACTTGATTTGATGGTTTTAAGGGCTTGATGAGAATTGTAAGTATCAAACTCCGGTTCCACATTCATTAATATGAATGCCTTACATTTTTCTTTCGCCAGATCATCATCGGATCCCAGCATTTGCGCTGCGGTTAATCCTGATTCAATGTGATTTAGTTTTGCAGCGATCGATATAGCGCCGATTCCCGGAATGGCACCAGCCAAATAAGCACCAACACTATTCGCAGATTCACCCAATACGCCATAACTCGCGCCGACTATTCGGGCAATTGAATCTGCAAGCAGGCTAATTATTGAATAATCAGGATGGTGTTGCGAAATATTTCCCAAATAAATCGCTGCCGGCACATTTTCTATCAAGCTCGAAGCAATTGCGAAAGCATTAGCAGTGCTAGGGATGTTGATTGAATTAATAAATTGCTTTAATTCATCAGTTAGTTCGGTTCCTTTAATCTCAGCAGCAGCTTTTAGTATTTCTGCTAAAACTCTGGTTATTGAAGCCGGAGAAACTATTACTTTATGTGCAACCTTGACCAACAAGTCATCATCAACTGGATTCACAATATTCAGTTTCATGCCATTTTTAGCAGCTTGACGCAATCGTTGCGCAATAAGCGGATGATCTTTGCGTAGCGTACTACCGATAATTAACGCGGACTTCAATTGTGAGATATCCGCGATACTGGTACCCAACCACGGAACACCCAGCATATTGTTATCCGCACGAAAATCAGATTGCCGCAAGCGATGATCAATGTTGCCGCTACCCATAGCGCGTATCAGCTTCTGCAGCAAATACAGCTCTTCCGATGTGCTGTGCGCAGAACCGAGTGCTGCTAAACTTTTTGCACCATGTCTTTGTTTGACTGCTTGTAACGAATGCGCGGTAAATTCCAAAGCTTCTTGCCAGTCACATTCAAACCATTGCCCGTCACGCTTGATCATGGGTCGCGTCAATCTGTCTTCCGAATTTAAACCTTCATAAGAGAACCGGTCTTTATCAGATAACCAACACTCATTAATCGCCTCATTATCCCGAGGAAGCACCCGCATGACACGGTTTTGTTTGACCTGCACAACAAGATTAGAACCTAAGCCGCAATGCGGACTAATTGATTTTCTACGTGATAATTCCCAGGTTCGCGCTGAATATCGGAACGGTTTACTGACCAAAGCACCAACTGGACAGAGATCAATCACATTACCCGACAACTCGGAGTCAACCGTTTTGCCAACAAAAGCTAGAATTTCAGAATGCTCTCCACGTCCGGCCATTCCAAGTTCCATAATTCCAGCAATTTCCTGACCAAAGCGCACACAACGCGTGCAATGAATACAGCGCGTCATATCGGTTGAAATCAACGGACCCAGATTCTTGTTAACAACAACTCGCTTTGCTTCGGTATATCGCGAACCGCTTGCACCGTACCCTACAGCAAGATCTTGCAGCTGACACTCACCGCCTTGATCGCAGATCGGACAGTCGAGCGGATGATTGATCAGCAGAAATTCCATCACGCCTTTTTGCGCAGTAACTGCTTGCTGAGAGTGTGTATATACCTTCATGCCATCCATAACGGGTGTTGCACACGCAGGCAGGGGTTTAGGCGCTTTCTCTACTTGAACCAAACACATACGGCAGTTGGCTGCTATGGATAATTTTTTATGGTAGCAAAAATGTGGAATATAAACACCAATCTGCTTCGCACCATCCATGATGGTGCTTCCTTTAGGAACAGATACTTGCTTACCGTCGATTTCTATATTGACCATCGGCTAAAATTCTTGTGTTAATCACGAATTATAAAGTTGATATGCTCTGATTATTTAACAGCTAAAATCAGACCATACATTGCTTATGTTCTATATGGTAAACAAACTCGCTTCGAAAATGTTGAATCATCGCACGAACAGGCATTGCAGCCGCATCGCCTAAAGCGCAAATCGTACGGCCTTGTATATTGTCTGCGATGTTATCCAGTAATTCCAAATCTTCTAATCGGCCTTTACCATGTTCAATGCGGTTGACAATACGATAAAGCCATCCTGTTCCTTCACGACATGGCGTACATTGCCCGCAGGATTCTTCAAAATAAAAATAAGACAACCGCTCCAATGCTCTGACCATACATGTCGTATCATCCATGATGATAACAGCACCAGAGCCTAACATAGAACCAGCTTTGGCGATCGAATCGTAATCCATATCCGTCTGCATCATAATGTCACCAGGCAATACTGGCATAGACGATCCGCCTGGAATACAGGCTTTTAACTTCCGTCC
The DNA here is from genome assembly GCF_033063335.1 of Nitrosomonas sp. Is24. Taxonomy (NCBI): domain Bacteria; kingdom Pseudomonadati; phylum Pseudomonadota; class Betaproteobacteria; order Nitrosomonadales; family Nitrosomonadaceae; genus Nitrosomonas; species Nitrosomonas sp. Is24. Next base: position 2,060,054 of record NZ_JAWJZG010000001.1, read on the forward strand.
TCCACGCATTCCACCAGCGAGTTCCAGTAATTCTGTAAATGGAGTTCCGAGCGGTATCTCATAGTTACCAGGTTTATTCACATGTCCCGATACTGAAAAAATTTTAGTCCCGCCGTTATTTGGCTTTCCAAGCTGAAGATATTTCTCTCCGCCATTCCGGATAATCCAAGGGACAGAAGAAAAAGTTTCAGTATTATTAATCGTAGTTGGCTTGCCATACAAACCAAAATTCGCTGGAAATGGCGGTTTAAAACGAGGTTGGCCTTTTTTACCTTCTATGGATTCCAGTAGCGCGGTTTCTTCACCACAAATATACGCACCGTAACCGTGATGATTATGCAATTGGAAACTGAACGAGGAGCCTAATATATTATTTCCCAAATAGCCTGCTGCTCGCGCTTCTTCAACAGCGTCTTCCATGCGCTCATAGGTTTCCCATATCTCACCATGAATATAGTTATACCCTGCTTTTACACCCATCGCATATGCCGCTATTATCATTCCTTCGATCAGCAGATGAGGATTAAATCGCATTATATCGCGATCCTTAAAGGTGCCTGGCTCTCCCTCGTCCGAATTACATACGATATATTTATCGCCCTCATACCCTTTCGGCATGAAACTCCACTTTAATCCGGTTGGAAAGCCAGCTCCGCCTCGTCCACGAAGGGCTGATTTCTTAACTTCTTCAATCACTTCCTCAGGAGAAATTTTTTTCGCCAGTATTTTTCTAAGTGCTGCATAGCCTTCACGCTTTTCATAGCTTTTAAGCCGCCAATTTTCAGGATCGGAAGGATTCACTCCGTTCATTAATGTTTGCGGAAACTGATTCATTTGCCCAGTTCCTTCAGCAATTTATCGATCATCTCATTGGACATAAAGCTGCACATACGTTTGTTATTAACCAGTAATACTGGCGCATCGCCACAGGCGCCAAAACACTCGCCTTCTTTCAGGGTGAATTTCCCATCCGGTGTTGTTTGATTAAAACCAATACCTAATCTTTGCTTCAAATATGCTGCCGTATCATTACTACCCGATAACGCACAAGGCAGATTGGTACATACCGTAATTTTATATTCACCAACGGGTTCCAGGTTATACATATTGTAAAACGTGGCCACTTCATAAACCGCGATGGGTGTCATACCTAAATATTCCGCGACGAAATTCATGGTTTCGTTTGCAAGCCAGCCTTTTTCTTCTTGTGCAATTGCAAGTGCTGACATGACAGCGGATTGTTTTTGATCAAGCGGATACTTCGCGATTTCTCGATCAATTCTCTTAAGGGATTCAGTGCTTAACATCGTTATCTATCTATCTCACCAAATACTATGTCTTGCGTACCAATGATAGCGACCACGTCAGAAATCATATGACCTCTCGACATTTCATCCAAAGCAGCCAGATGCGCAAATCCAGGTGCGCGTATTTTCAAACGGTAGGGTTTATTTGCACCATTCGATACTAAATAAATACCGAATTCACCTTTAGGGTGCTCAACCGCTACGTAGGCCTCACCCGGGGGCACATGAAATCCTTCCGTAAATAATTTGAAATGATGAATCATTTCTTCCATGTTTTGTTTCATACCGACACGTGAAGGCGGCGCAACTTTGTGATTATCAGTAATCACCGGTCCCGAATTTTTACGTAACCAATCGACACATTGCTTAATGATGCGATTGGATTGACGGAACTCTTCCATACGTACCAAATAGCGATCATAACAGTCGCCATTAACTCCAACAGGTATATCGAAATCCAGGCGGTCGTAAACTTCATAAGGTTGTTTCTTTCTTAGATCCCATTCGACCCCTGAGCCGCGCAACATAGGACCGGTAAAGCCCAATGCTTTAGCACGTTCAGGCGAAACAACACCGATATCAACCAAACGCTGTTTCCAAATTCTATTATCTGTCAATAATGTTTCATATTCATCAACATATGTTGGAAAACGATTGGTAAAATCTTCGATAAAATCTAACAGCGTACCTTCTCTATTTGTATTTCGTATGCGTGTTTCTTTTTCACTATGAATCTTAGAAGACTGGTACTTCGGCATTGTATCGGGTAAGTCACGATAGACACCACCGGGCCGGTAATAGGCGGCATGTAATCTGGCACCCGATACTGCTTCGTAACAATCCATCAGATCTTCTCTCTCACGGAATGCATACAAAAACATTGTCATTGCGCCCACATCCAATGCATGCGCGCCGATCCATAACAGGTGATTCAGTATGCGGGTGATTTCATCGAACATCACCCGGATATATTGCGCTCTAATTGGCACTTCGATTTGCAGCAGTTTTTCGATCGCCATGACATACGCATGTTCATTGACCATCATCGAAACATAATCCAGCCGATCCATATACGGTACGGATTGGAGGTATGTTTTATTTTCCGCTAATTTCTCAGTAGCACGATGCAATAATCCAATATGGGGATCAGCACGCTTTACAACTTCTCCATCTAATTCCAATACAAGCCTCAACACGCCGTGCGCTGCAGGGTGCTGCGGTCCAAAATTCATGGTGTAATTACGTATTTCGGCCATAAGCTACTTCATAAAATTCTTATAAGATACAATGCAAGAGACTCAATAGTCGTTATGATTCACAGTCGCCATAATGTTCTTCACGAATTACAAGCGGTGTGATTTCTCTCGGTTCGATAGTAACAGGTTGGTAAATGACACGCTTTTGCTCAGCATCATAACGCATTTCAACATGACCGGTGATTGGAAAATCTTTGCGGAACGGATTGCCTATAAAACCATAGTCGGTCAATATACGACGCAAATCCGGATGACCGGTAAAAACTATTCCATAGAGATCAAATGCCTCGCGCTCAAACCAATTAGCAGTTGGCCAAATTTCAGTCACTGAATCCACACTCGGAAATTCATTATTCTCAGCTAAAACCCGAATGCGTAACCGATAGTTCTTTTCTACTGAGAGTAAGTGATAGATCACAGCAAATCGCTTATTACGCAGACCATGCCTTGCAGACAACTCGTCGCCATAAGCTGAGTAATCAATACCACACAGGTCTATCAATGTATCAAATCTTAATTGAGAATTGTCTCGTAAATTTGTACACGCAGTGATGATATCTTCCGCGCGCACTATGATCGTTATCTCACCGAAATGTGTTTGCAAACCGGCCAATTTATCGCCCAACACATCCTTCAATGCTGCCGCAAGATTCTCTAATTGAGTAGTAGACATAGGGTTAGCGTGCAATAGTATTGGTACGGTTTATTTTATTTTGTAGCTGAATAATGCCATACAGCAAGGCTTCAGCTGTCGGTGGACATCCAGGTACATAAATATCAACAGGCACGATACGATCACATCCACGAACTACCGAATAAGAGTAGTGATAATACCCGCCACCATTTGCACAGGATCCCATGGATATCACCCAGCGTGGCTCTGCCATTTGATCGTAAACCTTGCGTAAAGCCGGCGCCATCTTGTTGCAGAGCGTGCCGGCGACAATCATTACATCCGATTGGCGTGGACTAGGTCTAAATACAATACCAAAACGATCAAGATCGTAGCGTGATGCACCAGTCTCCATCATTTCAACCGCACAACAAGCCAAACCAAATGTCATTGGCCACATCGAGCCTGTCCGCCCCCAGTTTATGATCGAATCCAAACTGGCTGTGACAAATCCTTTTTCAAGTGTTCCTTCAATACTCATAACATCAATCCCACTCTAATGCACCCTTCATCCATTCGTAGATGAAACCCACGACCAGGATACCCAGGAATGTCATCATTGCAATAAATCCAAATAAACCAATTTCGTCAAGCACAATCGCCCAAGGAAACAAGAAAGCAATTTCCAGATCAAATAAAATGAATAAAATTGCAACTAAGTAGTAGCGTACGTCAAATTTCATACGTGCATCTTCAAAAGCTTCAAAGCCGCACTCATAGGGAGAAAGCTTCTCACTATCCGGACGATTTGGCGCCAATAACCATCCACATAACATCGGAACGACACCAACCAGGAATCCAACAATCAAAAACAATAAGATCGGGAAATAATTTTCAAGCATTTTTAAATAATTTAATCATTCCAATTTATAGAATTTAAATCATGAATAAGAATAAAGTTTTCAAGAATATCAGCTTAGTGTGGTGCCGACGGCGAGACTCGAACTCGCACAGCTTACGCCACCGCCCCCTCAAGACGGCGTGTCTACCAATTCCACCACGTCGGCAGCAAAGCAATTCACATTATGATCAACAGGCTGCCTTACAAAAAATCCCTTAGAAACTATTCTGGTATCTGATTTACTTTTGAGCTACTCTCTACTTCAAGCACATTTTGATCGCGATCTGGAATTGATTTTTTCTCTGCTCCTGCCCCAGATGCACTTCCAGACTCTTCGGCCTGATCCATTATACTCATCACACTTGTTGAGCTCTCAGTTTGATTTACTGATAGATAGGTTAAACTCATGCTTGTAGCAAAAAACATTGCAGCGACAAAACCTGTAGCGCGGCTCAAAAATGAAGCAGACCCGCTTGCACCAAACAAACTTCCCGCAGAACCGCTACCGAATGCCGCCCCCATATCTGCACCTTTGCCATGTTGCAATAATACCAAAACCACTAATACAATCGCCAGCAAAACATGCGCTGCCCAAACTATAATTTCCAATGTGTACTACTCCCTAAAAATTAGTGATGCAAAGCGCGGCAAATCGCTATAAATTCACTTGAAATAAGCGAAGCTCCACCTATCAGACCACCATCGATATCCGGCATTGCGAATAATTCAAGTGCATTATTAGCTTTCACACTGCCGCCATAAAGTATGACTAATTCCCGTGCAATGCTCGCATTCTCTTTAGCAATGCCTGTTCTAATATACGAGTGAACATCTTGCGCTTGTTGAGGAGATGCGGTCTTACCCGTGCCTATAGCCCATATTGGCTCATATGCAACGACCGCCTGACTCAGAGATTCGATGCCTGCCAATCGAATAACCGCCGTAAGCTGATCTTGAATTACTTGCTCAGTAATTCCAGCTTCTCGCTGCTCAAGTGTTTCACCCACACATAAAATTGGTGTTATGCCTGCACGTTGCGCGGCTAAATATTTTTCTGCAACGATAGTGTTATTTTCGCTAAATAATGTTCTTCTTTCCGAGTGCCCAACAATGACATACCGGCATCCGAAATCCTTTAGCATGGCCGTTGAAATTTCTCCGGTATATGCACCTTTTTCGTATTGACTTACATTCTGAGCGCCCCATGCAATATTGGTACTCCGCAGTGCATCTTGTACTGATGAAAGATATGGATAAGGAACACAAACCGCCAGACGAGCTTCTTTTAACCCATTAACCCCAGCCACAACCTCGTCTAGCAACTGCTTGTTATCAACTAAACTACCGTGCATTTTCCAGTTACCCGCAACCATCTTTTCGCGCATTTTTACCACTTACCTCTACTTCCTAAAAGGGGGGAATGCTACATTTGATTCTTTACTAAGTCAATTATGATTCCATAATCGTCGTCCGCTGATACAGACAGTAAAGAATTGCTTTCAAATCCTTATTAATACTCAAGATACTATCTATCTAACCAAGATTACTTCAACTTCTCACATATACAGGCTTTATTAATGTATATGGATTTTCAAACTTATCGACAATATTTAACCGAATCGTCCGGTAATATAATCTTCGGTCTGTTTATTCTTCGGCTTGATAAAGATGGTATCTGTCACATTAAATTCGATTAATTCCCCTAAGTACATATAGGCGGTGTAATCGGAAACTCTCGCAGCTTGTTGCATATTATGGGTAACGATAAGAATTGTTACCTTATTTTTTAAATCAGTTATTAATTCTTCGATACTGGCTGTTGCAATGGGATCGAGCGCGGAAGTCGGTTCATCAAACAGCAATATTTCCGGGTCTGTTGCCAAAGCTCTGGCGATGCAAAGTCTTTGCTGTTGTCCTCCGGAAAGATTAAAGGCCAAATGGTGTAATCGATCTTTTACTTCATCCCATAGCGCGGAATTGCGTAATGCAGCTTCGACCTTTTCATCCAAAATAGCGCGCTGTTTAATCCCGCGCACGCGAAGCCCATATGCAACGTTTTCATAAATGGATTTGGGAAACGGATTCGGTTTCTGAAAAACCATGCTTATTCTCATCCGCACTTCAATTGGATCAACGTTTGAAGCCAAAATATTGACATCATCCGGGTGAAGAATAATTTCACCTTCATAGCGATTACCGGGATATAGATCATGCATGCGATTGAAACAGCGCAGAAATGTCGATTTTCCGCATCCGGAGGGTCCTATTAAGGCAGTGATCCTCTTATCGTGCAAGACCATATCGATATTCTTCAGCGCATTAAATCCGCCATAGTAAAAACTGAGGTTTTTAACTTCTGATTTATATTGAATCGTTTCTATTGGTTTTTCAGAGTTGATTTGCATTGCTTTTACCACTTAATATTTTTTCGCATGCGATAACGCAAATAAATCGCCAAGCCATTCATTGCTAGCGTCATCACTACCAATACCAGCCCAGCAGCAGCTGCATTTAATTGGAATGCCTCTTCCGGCCGTGATACCCAATTAAACATCTGTATCGGCATCACCGTAAAAGGTGCTGTCAGCCATTCAATGGATAAATAAAGAAATTCACTTTTCACCGGTGAAGGCGGTAAAAAAGCAATAAATGTTAACGCACCAATCGTAATAATCGGCGCAGTCTCGCCAATCGCTCGAGCCAAGCCGATAATAATGCCTGTTAGAATTCCCGCAGACGAATACGGTAGCAAATGATCAGAAACCGTTTGCCACTTAGTCGCGCCAAGTGCATAAGCTCCTTCCCTTATTGATACTGGAATTGATCGTATTGCTTCGCGAGTTGCGACAATCACAACCGGCAAAATAAGCAACGCCAAAGCAAGTCCCGCAGCTAAAATGCTTTGCCCGAAACCCAATTGGTAAACGAATAATCCTAATGCGAGCAAACCATAGATGATAGAAGGTACACCCGCCAAGTTAGTTACATTAATCTCAATGATTTCGGTTAATAAATTTTTCGGTGCATATTCTTCCAAATACACACCCGATCCAATACCTAATGGCACTGCGGCAAATGCTGTTACCAACATCACCAGGGTTGTACCAACCCAAGCCGATAAAATTCCCGCTGATTCAGGCCGGCGTGAAGGAAAAGATGTAAAGAACTCCCAAGACAGACGTGGCATCCCGTCTATCAACATATGAGCAAATAGAGCCATAAAGGTTAATACCGCAATCATAAGCGCAATAATTCCGGTAATCATAAAAATCAGATCCCATTTCTTATGCAGTCCAATGATTTTTCTGATTTCTTCTATATTATTAACGCTCTTCATTACAAAAAATCACCCAAAATATTTTCACTTTTTGACCGTGTTAATTGTTAATAAATTTCTCTATATCGCTTACGCAATGCATGACCGATAATATTAAATAACAACGTTATCAGCAATAAAGTCAAACCGGCAGCAAAAATAGTTTGATAGCCAATACTACCGTGAGGCAAGTCACCCAAACTAACCTGGACTATATATGCTGTAATGGTTGCAGCTGGTTCCATGGGATTCCAGGTTAAATTTGGTTGCATCCCGGCAGCAATTGCAACCACCATTGTTTCCCCCACCGCACGTGATATGCCCAAAATATATGCAGCAGCTATCCCAGAAAAAGCAGCCGGCATCACGACTCGGATAGCCGTTTGAAAGCGCGTAGCGCCCATCGCGTAAGAGCCTTCTCGGAGATTCATTGGAACCGCTCGCATGGCATCCTCAGTCATTGAACTCACATAGGGGATAATCATTATCCCCATTACCAATCCGGCAGATAGCAAATTAAAGCCAGGCAATTCAGGGAAAATAATTTGCAACAATGGCGTAACAAATAATAATGCAAAATAACCATACACTACTGTCGGCACGCCGCCCAGCAATTCCAAGAAGGGTTTCGCCATTTCACGAACTGTAAATGGCGCAAACTCAGAAAGGTAAATAGCGATAATTGTTCCGAGTGGAAGCGCAACCAGCAAGGCAATTAATGAACTGACTATGGTGCCGGAAACCAGTGGCATTATTCCATAGTGAGCATCATCGAATAGTGGTGTCCATTGCGTATCGGTTACAAATTGCCAGATCGATACATGTTGAAAAAAAACCAACGATTCTTTTACCAGCATCACAATGATTGCGAGCATGATCGCTATCGAAAGTAGCGCCGACAAGAATAAGAAAGTCTCTATAAATCTTTCGTGCAAATGACGACGAAAGCTATATCCTAGTTTGCCAGCGTGAGTTATTTTAGTGCGTGACTCTTCTGCCAAAATACAAGCCCTTCATATGTTGAAGCATTATCGTAAAAGAAACGCTAGTGTGCTTTCAAAAACACAACCATTAATGATTTTTTCTTTTCGCTATGCTTTTCTTTTTTATTTCTTCTGTTAACACAAAAAAATTCTGGAGATAGCAACATCTCCAGAATTTTATTTACACTACTTTGAAGAGATGAAATTCACAGAAGACTACTCTTCATCTTCATCTTCATCATCACTCTGGGCTTCCGCGCTGCCAGCTGATCCGCCAGCAGATCCTTCACCCTCGTCTTCTTCCTCGTCTTCGTCTTCTCCACTACCGCCTTCATCTTCTTCCTTCACCAAAACCAGCTTGCCAGCTTTCAAGCTCGCATTCAGGTCGGTCTTCGGTACTTCTTCATGTACCAGGTTCTGATGGCAGTCTATACACGTCGCACCTTCCGTCTTCATCTTCTTGTGCGCTTCTTGGGCGTCAGCTCCCGGTGGATTCGGGTTCTTATGGCAGTCACGGCAGGTGATGCTGTCCCATTTCTTCAGGTTCATCCGCGCATCGTGCGCCATGATCAAGCGGCGTTCGTTAAATTTCTCCAGCGTCGAGTAGTCATTCATCAGTTCCAGATACAGTTCTCTCGCGCCATCCACTGCGTGGCTATACACCGCTAAATGAAAGTTCTTGAAGCCTTGCGGTATATGACAATCTTTACAGCTGGGATTGACACCCAACGCACCATAGTGCGTCGATTGTCTTAATTCCGTTTGCGTATAGGTCATCGAGTGGCAGCTGGTGCAGAATTCTTCGGTCGAGAGTGCCGCTTCCCCGCCAAATACGACCGCTACCAGTACGATGCCCAGCAGACCACCTGTCAGCAGCGTGCCTATCGCTCCTTTTTGTATGCCTGTCATTACTCTTTTCCTTTATCTTTTTTGTCCCCTGTCTTTTCCTTTGCGCTGGCTTGGAATTCGTCATGGTACTTGAATTTTGGCTCGCCTACGAAAGTGCCGTCCAGTTTGTAATGCTCGTGCATTGCTTTGACGTCTTTGACCATCTTGTCAAAGTCAAAGGTGTATTTAGGGTCTACTGCAGGGGTGAATGGGGTGTAAGGGGCTTTCGCGCCTTTCCAGGGTGAGCCTTCGTAGTTCAAATGGCAAGCTGCGCAGGCTTCTTCAAAGTGGAAGTCTTGGCCTTTGTCAGCAACCACTTTACGTTGTGTGGTGGTGCCTTTGCTTTCAAATGCTTGTCCTGCCTTGCGGTGGTCGCCACGGTAGTTCTTACCAGGTCCGTGGCACGATTCACAACCTACTGCCGCTAGGGGCTTCTTCGCTGCTTCTATGGTATAGCCGCCTTTCTTGCCGAAGCCGTCTACGTGACAGCCTACGCAGTCTTTGTCTTGGGTGTAGTCTTTTTCCGGATCCAGTTTGGCTTTAACTTTGGCTTCTTTGCGTGCGCCAGGTTTCAGCGATTCCATCGCTTTGGCGTGCGCGGTGTCTTTCCATGCTTTAGCTTGCGATTTGTGGCAGGAGCTGCATTTCGCGCGTCCTTCAAAAGTGTCCGCTATCGCTGCGCCTGAGAAAAATGCGGCTGCTGCCAGAACAGCCAGTAGATAGGTTATTGGGTGTTTCATCCTTCCTCCTTTATGCTTTTTTAATTCAAGTTTTTGATGGCTCGTATTGTACGCTATCGCCGCTTTGTGTAAATGGCTATTTCGCTGGCGTTTCCGTTTACGGTAGCCGGTATACCCAGTAGCCGCCTTGTTGATAGATCAGTTGCGCTACGTCCAGTTCGGTCGGGGCTTTTTTGTCTACAAACGGTAACATCCTCGCCAGTAGGGTTTGGCTGCTCTTTTCGTCACTCAGGAAGAATACTCTGATTTCTTCGTCCGCGACCGATTGCAGGGTGTAGGTGTCAAAGTCGTTTTCCTTCAGTTGCACTTTCATCTGGTTGATCATGCCGTGCATGTTGCCGGTCATCGGGAAGTTCTGAAACGCTACGCCGATTCTGTCGGGGTGCATGAGTCCTGCTTTATACAGGTCGGTGACATGTACAATGACATAGGTTTCCCGGTCTGAGCCTATCAGTTCCCGCAGTTGCTTGACGCCTTCTTCCGCAGGGGCCGTCAGGGCTTCGCTGAAACGTTTGAATTGCTCCCGTTCTTTTTGACTGGCTTTGCTTCCCCAGAATTGTTTTTCATAGGCTTGGATGGCTTCGCTTTGTTCCAACCAGGGGACCGGTATCATCAGCGGTTCGTTCAGGTGGCTGGTAAAGAGTGTGTCGTGGCCGGTGAGCAGTTTGATTTGCCGCGATGTGTCCCACCATGAGAGTATCAGGGCGTCTTTCGGGGCGTGTTTGGCTATCGCCGCTGCCAGGGTGCTAAGTTCCGATGGTTTGCGGTCAAAGTTGTAGAGTATTTCGTTGGTGCTGTTCTTCCAGTAAATTAGTACCGGTGCTTCATCCTTTTGTCTTGCGACGATGAATTCGGCGATGGGTTTGGCTACGCCGTCCGCTTGTACTTTGTATTGGCTTAGCTTGAGTTCGGGCCAGCCCGATAGGTCCATTTTGCTGAACTTCTGGCTGTCGCCTTCCGCGACCAGTTGATATTGATAGGGGGCCGGTACCGGTTTAAACCATAAATACGCAAACCAGCCCAATAAAAGCAAACCTCCCGTCACTAGGATGATTCCTAATGACGGGAGTAGCTTGTCTGACGATCGCACTGCCTTGGCAGTGCGATCTTCTGCGTTAGCGCTTATCAAGCTTCGCTTTGTTTACGTTTGCGCCAGCCTGCCAGTGCCAGTGTTCCGGCTAGCAGCATGCCACCGCCTAAACCGCCCAGAGAGATTTTCTCTGCTGTGCCGTCTAAGTCGAGTAGGCTGGTTTTCTTGGTTTCAAGATTTTTAACACGTTCTTGCAGTGCAACCATTTCACGGATGCGGGTGTTTTCGTCTTGAATCTCAACATAAGCGCGGTTGATCGGACCCCAGCCTTCGGTGTAGGTCCAGCCGCCTGGGTTAACGTGCGCTAGGCCTACGTGCATCTTGGCCAGGTCGTTTTCATGCATTTCCAGCACTTTCAGTTCGATGGCTGCAGGGCTGTTGCCTTTCGACCAGAACAGTTGGGCAAAGTAGGCGTAGCCTTCTTTTTCCGGTGCAGGTGGTGCAGGACGGTTGGTTTTTTGACCGGTCAGCAGGCCTTCTTTGTACAGTTGATGTACGACTGCATTGGCTTCTTGGTATTTAGCCAGTCCTTCCAATGTGCCTTTGTCCATCAGATCGAGGTAGGAGCGGGCAAAACGTTCCGAGTGGCATTGGGTACAAGTGACTACCCATGAGTCCAGACGTTTTTCCGACCATTCACTCTTGATGTTTTCCGCAATTCCAGGAACAAACGGGTAGTTCGCCCAGCGGATTTTTCTGACCATGTTGTGGCTATATTCGCCTTCGTATTCCATGTGGCAGCCGGCGCAGGTTGGTGCGCTTTGTCCGCCTACTGCATAGGCGTCTTTTAACGGTGCTTCCCAGTTCCATTGGTTGCCCAGCATGCCGACAATTTTGCCGTGCTTGGACATGGAGTACGCTTCCCAGTTGTTGTGGTCTACACCGCTGTGACAGGTTGCGCAGGCTTCCGGTCTGCGGGATTCCGCTGCTGAGAATTCGTGACGGGTGTGGCATGAGTCACATTTGTTTTGGTTGGTGTGGCACATTGAGCAGCCTTCGGCCACTTCACGTTGTGGCATCGCTGCCCATACGGTGGTTTCCACGTTAGCTTTGTAGTCCAGTGCGTGCGATGGGCGTCCATCCGGCCATTGGTCGTGCGGCCAGATCATCGTGTCGCGTTCCGATTCACGTTCCGCAAATTCTGCCAAGTGACAGGTGCCGCATACGTCGGCCGTCGGCATTCTGATGTCTTTGGTGTGGTCGGCTTTTTTCTTCGCACCAATGTCTACGTGACAGTCGATACAGCCAACTTCTTTCAGGTTCTCGCCTTCAGCCAGTCTGCCCATCGAGCGAAGGTTCTTTTCGACTTCTTCCAGTTTGGCTTTCTTGTAAAAAGTAGGTTCGCCCGGTTTCAGGTTGCGCACTTTGTCCAGGTTCGCATGGCTGCTTCTCTTCCATGCTTGTACCCATACCGGTGATTCGTCGGTGTGGCATTCCACGCATTCTTTACGGCTTGCTACTTCTTTGTTCGTGGTCGGTGATTTGTAAAATGTCGCCGGATCCAGGTAAATTCCGTACGGGATCGGTTCCCAGTATTGCGCCAGTGTGCCGCGTCCCGCTCCTTGCGCAGGATCTTTGTAGCGCTTAACCAGCGCTTCGTGCAGTTCCTTCGGCGTTACTTTCGTACGGTCCAGTTTCAACGCTTCATACAGTTCGTTCGGTACGCTCGGTATGTCAGCCTGGGCCGCTCCTATCAGCATCCCTCCTAACAGTACCGCTACTATCCTCGGCCATAGCTTGCCTTTCATCTCTCTCTCCTTTGGTTTTCCATAAGTTTCTTCCTTGCCTCTTCTTTACTTTGCTCTTCTTCTTGTTCTCTTCCACCATGAATACCCTTCATATACTCAGTATCCAGAGCTTTTACTTCCTTTATCTATCCATTCCCTCTGCCCATACAATTCCTCATCCCACAGGCAGTAAGCATCTTCTAGACTACTTAGTCACCTCACCACTGTCAAGGGGACTGTAAGCACGACACCAGCGCATTGTCCAGGTCTTTTTAATTAATATATTTTTTACGCTATAAAATAAAAAAGTAAATTAACTATTCACTTAGCCATTTTAGCTATTTAGCATTTTGATGGCAGCAGATAATCGGCTTTTATAACGCGCAGCCTTATTTTTATGAATGATGCCTTTACCGGCAATTGAATCAACAGTTCCCAAGGAGCTATTGAAAGCATTTTGCGCCAATTCCTTATTTCCTGTTCCAATTGCCTTTCTAACTGATTTTATCGCAGTACGTAATTTAGACCGCAAACTGACGTTATATTCTCTGCGTTTGACCGCTTGCCTCGCACGCTTTCTTGCTTGTGCACTGTTAGCCATAAAAATCCACAGCTCCTTCAAAGAAAAAGGGTTAGATACTACTTTCTTTTTTTCTATATTGCAACCATAACTGCCTAAAACCTGAAGTAAATCTACAAAATCTCAAACATTTTAATGACTACTGCTCATCATGATAATTTTTAAAACTACAATTATAAAATCGATGATAGATTCCTATTGATTCTATTTTATAGAGCGTGGGGGTTTACAATAAAAACGCGATGGATATTCCGGATTGCGCTGTTTATTCCGAATAACGTCACCGCCTTCGTTGACACAGACCATTACCGATTTGTCTAGATTGGGAAAATATTCATTAGATCCTGGTTGAGCCGAGGTTGGCGGTACCTTTTCTCTGATTCTGGCGCAAAGAGCTGGCTCATTTGGTTTTGGCCGGTCATTTTCCATCGCTGGCAATGGACAAAGATTACAAGGGTCTCCAGGACATAAACAGCCTTCGCAATTGGCTAGTATCGGTGTCGCATAGGCAATTAGCCCTATACCGAGCAATAAACTCGCACTGATTTTAAATACTGATAAAAACATTCTTACACCTTTCGTCATATTTTTTCACCTGAAAAATTTTATCTCAACTTTGTTTTTACATCTTTAATAATGATTTGATAATCGATAACAATCAGCAGAAGCATCTGCTTTTTGTTATACTGATTTTACCTGAACTTAGATTGAGCTAAGAGTAACGCAAAAAACTTTGAGTCCATAAATCATGATAATGAATCTCAATTTAAAACTATTAAAATCTACTTTATGCATACTGAGTGTTCTGGTCGCCTCGTTTGCTCGTGCCGAAACCATTGAGCTTCTACAAAAAAATGCCAGTGCGGCATATGAAAAAATGATGGAATCCAAGCAAGCTGCTGAATCTTTGATGAAAGACGTTACTTTCGCTGAGAAAAAACTAGCCACAGCTAAGCAAAAAATGATTGAAGCTGAACGCGAAGCCGAAACAGCCAGGAGAAAATCGGAGCAAGCTAGGGTTGCGATGGAACAGGCAACTAGCCGGTGGAAACAAGCATCCGATACGCTAGCAAATGAATGGGGCAAATCGGAAATCAAGTAGTCAAAGTTGATTCTCTGATGAAGAGTGTCATTTTGACATGCGGAATACCAGCCTCCATGAATTCTTCTCCCATAATTTGAAATCCAAATTTTTTATAGAATGGTATAGCGTTCGTTTGTGCATGCAACTGCGCTTCAAACTGACGCCGTTTTATTAATACCTGCAATAAAGTTGTCAGCAACGCACTGCCCAAACCTTGACCGCGCCATTCTTTTAATACCGCCATACGGCCGATATGGCCATCCGGTAATAATCGCGCTGTGCCCACCGGCTGCCCAGCTTTATTTAAAACAAGCACATGCACGCTGGCTGCATCAAACTGATCCCACTCTAATTCTTCCGGAACCTGCTGTTCGCGAATAAACACCGCTGTTCGTACTGCGCGCAGAGCAGTCGCAGCTTCTTCCCAACTTACGATTTGTACAGCATCAGCATGGCTCACGATTAACTTCTAGTAAGCGGCATTATTTGAATGGATGACGCAGCAGAATCGTTTCTTCTCTGTCCGGTCCGGTAGAAATCATATCGATCGGTATTTCACAAACCTCTTCAAGACGCTTCAGATAGTTTTGCGCCGCTTTAGGTAATTGCGTGAATTCCTTAATTCCAGCTGTATTTTCTGACCAACCCGGTATTTCCTCGTAGATTGGCTCGCAGTTATCCAGGTCGTCAGCACCAACGGGCAGAATATTGCTGCAACTGCCATTACTCAATTTATAACCAACACCAAGATTCAAACTTTCCACACCATCCAATACATCCAGTTTAGTAATACATAGTCCAGTCACGCCATTGATTTGTATCGAACGCTTCAGCGCGACCGCATCAAACCAGCCACAGCGACGTGGCCGTCCTGTAGTTGATCCAAATTCATGACCACGCTTTGCGAGATGCTTGCCAACTTCGTCATCCAGTTCTGTTGGAAATGGCCCTGATCCAACTCGTGTGGTATAAGCTTTGGTAATTCCCAAGACGTAATGCAGCATCTGCGGCCCGACCCCACTCCCGGGAGCTGCGGCGCCAGCGACGCAATTGCTGGATGTGACAAATGGATATGTGCCATGATCGACATCAAGTAGCGCGCCTTGCGCACCTTCAAACAACAGATTATTTCCTGCTTTATTCGCCTCAAATAACAATCGCGGAACATCGGCTACCATGGGTTTGATTCTCTCGGCTTGGGCCAATGCATCATCCATTGTTTTTTGAAAATCTATAATCGGTGCTTGAAAATAATTTTTCAACACGAAATTATGATAATCCAGCATCTCACCCAGCTTGGCAGCAAAACGATCGCGGTGAAACAGATCCTGCAAGCGAATAGCCCGGCGTGCGACTTTATCTTCGTAAGCCGGTCCAATGCCACGTCCCGTAGTACCTATTTTTCCGACACCCCTGGCCGTCTCGCGCGCGTTATCCAGAGCAATATGACAAGGTAAAATTAACGGGCAAGCTTCACTAATTCGCAACCGATTGCTGACATCAATTCCACTTTGCTCCAACATATCAATTTCACTGAGTAGCGCCTCCGGCGAAATCACGACGCCGTTGCCGATATAACAAACCACCGTATCACGCAGAATACCGGAGGGAATCAGATGCAATACGGTTTTCTTGTTGCCGATGACCAATGTGTGACCTGCATTATGTCCGCCTTGAAAACGCACCACGCCTTGCGCATGATCCGTAAGCCAGTCGACGATCTTGCCTTTTCCTTCATCGCCCCACTGCGTGCCAATGACGACAACATTCTTAGTCATAGTGCTAATCTCTAAAAAATTCTGTTTCCAAATGATTAAATTTCTTTAACGATCCATTGCCCATCATGCAATATTAATTGCCTGTCACAGTCAAGCGATTTGCCTTTTTGCTCCGGCAATTCCACCACAACGATCTGCCCTGACTTACGCAATTGCTCGATTTTGCTTTCCAATTCAGTGTTTTTTTTCTGATATGGCGCGCTGATTGCCTTTGGATACGATTGCGGCTCCATCAATCTGGACAATTCTCTTAAATCCATACTGAACCCTGTGGCCGGGCGGGCTCGCCCGAATGCTTTGCCTATTTCATCATAACGTCCACCTAAAGCAATCGCATTGGAGCAACCGCTGGTATAGGCAGCAAAAACCATTCCGGTATGGTAATGATATCCGCGTAGATCGGCTAAATCGAATGCGATCTCATCGACAATCGGTTTTATCTCCTCGTTAGCAATGCTCAATTCATTCAAGGCCGATCTGATTTCCGGATAATCAGGCAATCGATTAGCAGCATCGGCCAATACTTTGTGATCGCCATAAAGCTCAGGCAATAGCAATAATGCTTCGCGCGTTTGCTTTTGCAAATTCACACATAGTTCCTGCAAAGTCGATACATCTTTCGCTTGCAGCACCGCGTAAAGTTCAGTCTCAAGCTCGTACGAAATACCCGCACCTTTAATCAGGCCACGAAAAACTGCAACATGACCAAGATCCAGATGGATTGCATTCACACCGGAGACCGCCAAGCACTGCAACATAAGCCGTTGAACTTCCAAGTCACTCTCCAAACCGGAATGACCATAAAGCTCTGCACCTACTTGTAAAGGTTCGCGCGTTTTAGTTACGCCTGCGGGTACGGTATGCAATACGCTATTGGCGTAACACAAACGTGTAACACCCTCAAAATTCAATAAGTGCGCGTCAATTCTTGCCACTTGCGGTGTCATATCAGCACGCAGTCCCATCATGCGGCCACTCAACTGATCAATCACCTTAAACATGTGCAGATCCATGTCACTGCCACTGCCGGTCAGCAACGATTCCACATACTCCAATAAAGGCGGCACCACTTGTTGATAGCCATGCACCATCAGCAGATCTATGACTTGGCGGCGCATACCTTCAATATGTATTGCTTCCGCAGGCAATATATCTTCAACAAACTCTGGAAGTAACCAATTGCGCATATTTACGATTGAAAGCCGTCAACAAAAAGAAAAAAACATCAACTGAAAATAAGAAGCACCATTAATCCGACTAACATCGAAGTCAAACCTACAAACCGGATCTGATTATCGTTAATCTCTGTCAGTTTTCTAAATGCTTCCCGCCATGTCTGCGGCGATAGAAAGGGTAACATTCCTTCCAGAATCAACATCAATGCAACTGCATTAAGAAAAGTTTCCCACATATTCAAAACAACTCCGGTTTTATCGTGCCAACATGATTTCTCTACAAGAAGCATAAAAATTAAGAGGTTCTGATGAAATCGCATATGCAAGAATCATTACGATTTCCAGAACCTCTTCCTCAGTCATTACATAATCGAGTTACATAAAAACTACCTAGGTATGTAATGCAGAAATTGCATTTACACCTTCATCCATACCACTCCTCGTTACTTATTTGCTGACTGCCGGATTTCTCAGATACTTGAAGAAATCGGAGGTAGGCTCCAACACCAACATGTCACCCTTGTTCTTGAATGATTGTTTATAAGCATCGACGCTACGCCAGAATGCATAAAATTCCGGATCTTTCTGAAATGCAGTAGCATAAGTCGCTGCCGCTTGACTATCACCATCACCCATCGTTTTTTGCGCTTCCCGGTACGCTTCAGCTAAGATGACTTCACGCTGTCTGTCGGCATCCGCGCGAATCTTTTCTGATTCAGCCGCACCGGTAGAACGTAATTCATTAGCAACTCTTTTACGTTCCGCTTCCATACGTCTAAATACCGACTCACTAACCTCCTGCGGAAGATCGACACGCTTCAAGCGGACATCAACCACTTCCACACCAATAGAGCGCGCATCGCTATCCGCTTTCTGGCGCATAATTTCCATAATGACATCACGCTCGCCCGAAACCACGTCGTGAACTGTGCGATTACCAAACTCATCGCGCAAGCTCGCATTGATAGTTTGCGCCAAACGTGTCTGTGCCAGTGCTTCATCGCCACGCACACTGATGTAATATTGTTTTACATCAACAATACGCCATTTCACAAACAAATCCACCAAAACGTTCTTTTTCTCTGAAGTAATAAAACGCTCTGGTTCTTCGGTATTCATTGTCAGAATGCGTTTCTCAAAATAACGAACATTATGAGCGATTGGAATTTTGAAATATAAACCTGGTTCGGTTTTAACATCGATAACTTCCCCTAGCTGGAATAGAATGGCTTGCTGCCGCTCATCCACAACATAAATAGCTGAGCTACCCAGGAAAAAAATCGCAATAACAATACCTGAAAATACTGATGTAAAACTTTTCATCTATCTTGCCTCCCGTTCGCGACTGCGAAAAGATTCTCGAGCCCGCACACTGCTACCCTCAGATGTCGCTTCCTGCATCATAGGCTGCACGGCTACAGGTGAAACCGATGATGGCGCTCCGCTCATATTAATCAATTTATCCAATGGCAAGTACAAAAGATTGTTACCGCTTTTCTGATCAACAATAACCTTGCTGGTGTTAGAAAGCACTTGCTGCATCATGTCCAGATATAAACGTTCACGCGTAACTTTCGGCGCTTTACTATATTCAGCAAGAATCTGTTCAAAACGGCTGGCATCGCCCTCCGCACTGACAATTACACGTTGTTTATAACCCTCTGACTCCTGAATCAACCGAGCCGCATTACCCACCGCTCTTGGAATCACGTCATTGGCATAAGCCTGGCCTTCGTTCTTTTGCCGTTCTCTGTCTTGACCGGCTTTAACCGCATCGTCAAAGGCTGCTTGAACTTGCTCAGGTGGTTGCGCGTTTTGCATCGTCACTCTGCTGATCGAAATACCAATCTCATAACGATCCAAAATCTTCTGCATTAATTGCGTTGCATTAGCTGCAACTTGCTCACGGCCTTCGTAAAGAACATAGTCCATTTTACTTTTACCGATTACTTGACGGATTGCCGTTTCTGCCGCTTGCAAAACAGCTTCGTCAGGATTCCTATTCTTAAATAGGAAATTTTCCGGGTTATTCAATATGAATTGCACCGCAAATTGAATATCGATGATGTTTTCATCATCGGTTAACATCAATGATTCCCGCAATACTTTACTGCGCACATTGTTACGATAACCAATTTCAACCGTACGAACTTGACTGACGTTCACTAATTCTACTTTTTCAACTGGGTAAGGTATATGCCACCGCAAGCCTGCCGGCGCGGTATCCACATACTGGCCGAAACGCAACACAACGCCTCTATGCCCTTCATCCACGATATAAAATCCGCTTGCTAACCAGACTACCGCAAGCAAACCAAGAATCATTGCAATGCTACTGCCACTTTGCGGCTTGGGGCTTGGAGTGTTAGAACCAGAGCCGTCATCGCCTCCGCCGCCTTTTTTTTGCCCGAAAATATTATTGATCTTTTTGTTGACATTACGCAGTACGTCATCCAGATCCGGCGGTCCAGAATCACCTTTGTTTTTTCCCCATTGTGGATCATTTAATCCCATAATAATTCCTGTTTTGTTCGTTCAAAAAAGTTCTTGTACCGTAGCACAATCTCCAGTTATTTTCGGAATATCTGTAGATTCTTCATATAATTTCTTAGAGTTTTCTACTGCTGCTTCTGTCAATGCCTGTCTTACAAGTGCTATTCCGTCACCAGTTTTTGCACTTAAACGAATGCGCGATATTCTATCATATTCATCACGCGTGCAACCTTTACTAGCTTCTGCTAAGTCAGTCAGATCAATCTTGTTTAAAATTAAAATTTGCGGAATCGTATCGGCGCCAATTTCTCTCAAAATCTTATTCACTTCTTCAATTTGCTCATCCCGGTTAGGACTGCTGGCATCGATGACATGCAACAAGATATCAGCTTGCACAGTTTCTTCGAGTGTGGCACGAAAAGCTGCCACCAAGGTATGCGGTAGTTCTCGAATGAATCCTACCGTGTCTGAAATGACTACCGGCCCTCCTCCAGCAAGAAATAATTTTCGTGTCGTCGTGTCTAATGTGGCAAACAATTGATCGGCGGCATACGTTTGTGCGCGGATCAACTTATTAAATAAAGTAGATTTCCCTGCATTGGTATAACCAACAATAGATACCGACAATACATTGGTACGCTGTCTTGATCGCCTCTGCACAGTACGCTGGCGCTGTAAAGTTGCGAGTTTCTCTTTGAGCAATTTAACACGCTTCCGGATCAAGCGGCGATCTGTTTCCAATTGCGTTTCACCCGGACCACGCAAACCGATCCCCCCCTTCTGCCTTTCCAGATGAGTCCAGCCGCGCACAAGACGGGTCACCAGATGTTCTAGCTGTGCAAGCTCTACTTGCAACTTCCCTTCATGACTTTTAGCACGCTGAGCAAATATATCCAAAATCAGACTGGTGCGATCAATGACGTTACAATTTAACCGCAATGCTAAATTGCGCTGCTGTGCCGGAGACAAATCATGATTAAATACAACGAGTGTAGCGTTATTTAACGAGCTCAGCCGTGCAATCTCGTCGACTTTACCGCTACCAATATAAGTTGTCGGGTCAGGCCGCGAACGCTTCCCTTCCAGAATCGCCACAACTTGAAGTCCTGCACTAATAGCCAGTTGCTGCAATTCCTGCAAGCTATCAGCATGAGTGCTACTGCCAAAATCAATACCGACCAGTATCGCTGCAATGGCAGCATTCGCTCTATCCATACCTGATTCAAGCATCAGGCATCACGTGTATCCAATGTTTCTATGGGAATAGTAACGGCTCTTGCAGGCACTACCGTAGAAATCGCATGTTTGTATACCATTTGCGTAACCGAGTTTTTCAACAACACAACATATTGATCGAATGAATCAATCTGCCCTTGTAATTTAATACCATTCACTAGATATATCGATACCGGAATATGCTCTTTCCGTAATATATTCAAAAACGGATCTTGCAGTAACTGTCCCTTGTTACCCATGGGTAACTCCCTATTCTAATTATTGGTTATCGGAATAGTGACTCTACTTTATTTTTTAATGTAAATCTATACCTGATTGCACTAATACAGTAGAGCCATCATATTAATCTAAATCAACTACTGCCCGTAGCATCACTTACCTGATTTGGCGGTTCACAGACATTCAGATTGTGCGTTGACAACCTGAATGTCTGGATATTGATTCCCCGGTTTTGTTTCAATATTAAAATTGCTTATTTTTCAGCAACCTGTTCATTATTAGAACGGCACAGATCTTGGGGTATTATTGTTGGATGGCGGCAAAACCGGTAGTTTAATATCAGGTTGATCACCGGTTAATGTTTTTAAGAAAGCAACGATGCTATCAATTTCTTTCTTATTGAAATCACGGTCCAACTGAATTTTACCCATGGTTTTTACGGCATCTTCCAAAGTCGCTGCCGCGCCATCGTGAAAGTAGGGATAGGTTAATTCAATATTGCGCAAAGTCGGTACTTTAAAAACATTCAAATCGGTATCTTTTCCAGTGACCGCTCTTCTTCCTTCCGCTTTGCTTGCGGTTTTATACGGATGATGCACGCCGAACTTTTGATAAAGCGCGCCGCCAACTGCCGGGCCGTTATGACAACCGGCACAACCGCTGCTCTTGAATAATTCATAACCTTCGACTTCTTGCGCATTCAATGCTTTTTTGTCACCTTCCAGCCATTTATCGAAACGCGATCCCGGTGTAACCAGTGTTTCTTCGAAAGCGGCGATTGCGGTGGTTACCCGGTCAATATCAACCTGATCGGAACCAAATGCTTTTGCAAAATGAGCACGGTACTGAGGAATGGATTGCAGCACTTCGACAGCCACTTTATGGGTTGAAGCCATTTCACCTGGATTGGCAATCGGACCGCCGGCTTGTTCTTTCAGATCTTTTGCGCGTCCATCCCAGAATTGCGCCAAGTTCATACTGGCATTAAGAACGGTCGGGGCATTAATCGGACCTTGCTGCCATTTATGACCGATCGAGGTTGGAATATTATCCGTTCCGCCCATGCTCAAATTATGGCAAGAGTTACATGAAATAAATCCTGACTTTGACAAACGAGGATCAAAAAACAACATTTTACCCAGTTCAACCACATCAGCATTTGCTACTTTTGCGGCTTTAATGGGCTGAATAGGTTCATTGGCTGAAACATTAATCGAAGTGACAAGAGCGCCAATCGATAACAGTGACGCAACCACTGCACGTATCTTCATCGGTATTCTCCATAAGTAAATAAATAAAAAAACGGCTGTGATGGCGCAGCCGAACACGCCTGATGAAACACCCACACATGGGAATTTGTAAAAAGCGGAACGGCTTAACTGCGTTCCTGTTACTTGCAGAGCAACTTAAAAACCCTGCAAAACTCTCAGACGAACTATTCGTTTACTTCCAGTCGATCAGCCAGGATCTCTCTCGATCCTTTGGGTAGAATTTTTTGATCATATCCCGCTCCGATACTTTGGTTTGGGCAAGAATCCGTTTTTAACAAGCGCGACAATTCCGTGAGTGCTTGCTTATATACTTTGCGTTTAAATTCAACAACCGAATCCAATTCAATCCAATACTGGTTCCAGCGCCAAGCATCGAATTCAGGGTGTGCACTCCTGCGCAATGAAACATCACTATCGCGCCCGATCAAACGCAGCAAATACCAAATTTGCTTTTGCCCCTTGTAATTCCCCCGCCACTCCCGCCGGATCCAACGATCAGGAACCTCGTACCGTAACCAATCCCGAGTGCGCCCGACAATCTCTACGTGATTTGGACGCAACCCGATCTCTTCGCTTAATTCCCGATACATGGCCTGTTCGGGACTTTCTCCCGACTTAATGCCGCCTTGAGGAAATTGCCAAGAATTTTGTCTAATACGTTTGCCCCAGAATACCTCATTTTTTGAATTCAGGAGGATAATACCGACATTGGGGCGATATCCATTACGGTCAATCATATGGAATACTCATTTGACCTATCAAATGGGTGGATTTTTTCATACTTTTCTTTAGATTGAAAGTGCCCGAAGAATAAAAATCCTAGCACTCCAGCATTTTCATCAATCTCAATTAAATTACTTATTTGTCATATAGGGACTAATTCCCACTTAACCAAGTATTTCAAGGTAAAATCCTTACAATTTTATTTTCATAATGGAATCCCTTCATGCGCGTTTCGCAATTTTTTATTTCAACGCTTAAAGAAGCTCCTGCCGAAGCGGAGCTCATCAGTCACAAACTCATGCTCCGCGCTGGACTCATCAAGCGCTTGGGGAGCGGATTGTATACTTGGATGCCATTAGGTTTAAGGGTATTACGTAAAATAGAGAATATCGTGCGGGAGGAAATGAACAAAAGCGGCGCCATCGAAGTGCTCATGCCCGCGATACAACCGGCGGAATTATGGCAAGAAACCGGCCGCTGGGATGTTTTTGGGCCGCAAATGCTAAAAATCAAGGATCGGCATGAGCATGACTTTTGTTTTGGTCCCACGCACGAAGAAATCATCACCGACATCGCACGTAAGGAAATTAAAAGCTACCGCCAGCTACCACTCAATTTTTATCAGATTCAAACAAAATTCCGCGATGAAATCCGGCCACGCTTCGGTGTCATGCGTGCACGTGAATTTGTCATGAAGGATGCTTATTCATTCCATACCGATGAAAATAGTTTGATGCAAACGTATCAACTCATGTATGAAACTTACAGCCGCATTTTCACCCGCCTCGGATTGAAATTCCGTGCCGTTGCAGCCGATACCGGCGCCATCGGAGGCAGTGGCTCCCATGAGTTTCATGTCCTAGCGGATTCCGGGGAAGATGCCATCGCGTTCTGCCCTGATTCGGACTATGCCGCCAATATCGAATTAGCTAACGCATTATTTGCTCAGCAAGAACGCGACACACCGGATGGCGATATGCAAAAAGTAGCGACTCCCGGTAAAAAAACCTGCGCCGAAGTCGCCGAATTTTTAAAAGTTCCCCTGCAAAAAACCGTCAAAACGCTGGCCGTCAAAGCCAATGACGAAATATTCCTTTTGCTGCTACGGGGTGATCATCAGCTCAATGAATTAAAAGTAAGAAAAATACCCTTTTTATCCGGGTTTCAGATGGCCACTGAAGAGGATATTCTACGCACTACTGGAACAGTGCCCGGATATATCGGCCCTGTCAGTTTGGAGACTCGCGTGATTGCTGATCAAGCGGTCATGAATATGAGTAATTTTGTGTGTGGCGCTAATGCAGAAGGCTTTCATTTAACGCAGGTAAACTTTGCGCGCGATCTCAAACTACCCGATCATGTCTTTGATATCCGCAATGTTGTTCCGGGCGATGACTCTCCGGACGGCAAAGGTAAACTGGAAATTTGCCGCGGCATTGAAGTAGGTCATATTTTTCAATTGCGTACAAAATATTCCGAAATCATGAAAGCCAACTATCTCGACGAATCAGGCCAAACTCAAAATATGGAAATGGGTTGCTATGGTATCGGCGTCTCACGCATTGTCGCCGCTGCCATCGAACAAAATCACGATGAGCATGGCATTATTTTTCCCGATACCATCGCGCCTTTCCAACTTACGATCGTACCCATCGGTCTGCAGAAAAGCGCCCTCGTCAAGGATACCGTGGAAAAACTCTATCAGCAGTTCACCGATGCACAGATCGAGGTACTCTTGGATGATCGCGATGAGCGCCCCGGTGTCATGTTTGCCGATATGGAATTAATTGGTATTCCGCACCGGATTGTTGTCGGCGAACGAGGACTCAAGCAATCGACCATTGAATATCAAGGACGAACAGATCAAGCTTCACAAGCGGTACACATTGATGAAATTTTTTCATTCATAACGGCCAAGCTATGCAAAAACTAATCAGTACAGTCTTCTTTCTATTCTCATCCAGCTTTATTCATGCCAATAATTTGCAGTATGAACAGCTGTCTGCCAGCACTCAGACCATCACTTTCCATGAAAAAAGTGATCAAGCGGCTTCGTACGTCGAGTATGCCGCTGTCGCTAACAGCGTAACTTGGTTGATCAGTATGAGCCGCCGATTGGAAAAATACATACCGGATCTGATCGAGCGGGAGGAATTTCTAAGAACGGTTTATTACGAAGCAACGCGGGCTGGATTGGATCCGCAACTGGTGTTAAGCATCATCCAAGTCGAAAGCGGCTTTAAAAAATATGCCGTTTCACATGCCGGTGCACGCGGCTATATGCAAGTCATGCCGTTCTGGACTGGCGTCATCGGTCACCAAGATCACAATCTGTTTCATTTGCGCGTGAATTTGCGCTACGGCTGCACCATTCTGCGCCATTATCTGAATAAGGAAAAAGGCGACTATTTCCGTGCATTGGGACGATACAACGGCAGTCTCGGAGAAGCCGCCTACCCGCAATTGGTGTTCAACAAATGGCAAACGGTTTGGCGCTATTCAGCATCCTGACCGGACGGAATAAGCAATTGGTTATATCAGTGTTGTTGATTAACACTTTTTTTGTTTGATTTTGACTCAATAAACTCTTCAATACTCTCGCGCGAAATAATTCCCTGCTGGCGCGCAGCCGGGTTTCCCTCCGGATCAAAGAAATAGGTGCTGGGTAATAGTGAAACGTCATCCAGCTGGGACGCAATTTTCCGGTCACCTAACACAATGGGATAGGTAATGGACATGGACTTCACAAAATCCATCACCACTTTCGGGTCATCAACATCCATCGCGACTCCGATCACTATCACGTCTTTACGTTGTTCATACAGCGCAATCAAATCGGGAATTTCTTTCAGGCAGGGCGGGCACCACGTCGCCCAGAAATTGACCAGCACCCAGCGCCCTTTGTAATCCGCAAGCTTATGAATTTTCCCGGTTGTGTCTTGGAATTGAAACGCTTGCACTGGGAAACTCAACAGCAAGACAATCAAACAAAATAATACTGTGATGTTACGTTTCATCATCTTGCGCAGAGCTTCCATTTTATTTATTCAACATCCCAGTCAGCTATACCTGCGGGTGAGCTCGTTCCAGCTTGCTGTGCAGTTTATTCAGCGCGCTCAGATAAGCCTTTGCCGAAGCTACAACGATATCCGTATCGGAGCCATGCCCGTTTACAATGCGGTCGGATTTCTGCAACCGCACAGTCACCTCGCCTTGCGCATCGGTTCCACTGGTAATATTGTTCACCGAGAACAGTTGCAGCTTCGCTTCGCTAACCAGTAACGTTTCAATTGCGCGAAAAGTGGCATCCACGGGACCACTACCTTGAGACTCGGCACGCATTTCCTTGCCATCATCGGAAATCACAATGCGCGCATATGGCACTTCACCGGTTTCACAATGCACGGTGAGCGATATAAGACGGTAACGCTCCTGCAATACCAACACCTCATCAGAAACCAGCGCTTGCAAGTCTTCATCGAATATTTCATGCTTCTTATCCGCCAGCTCCTTGAAGCGCATGAACGTATTATTGAGCATTTCTTCGGATTCCAATTCTATTCCCAGTTCCATCAGACGGTTACGAAAAGCATTACGGCCTGAGTGTTTTCCCAACAATAATTTATTCGCGCCCCAGCCGACATCTTCCGCTCGCATGATTTCGTAGGTCTCACGATGCTTCAACACCCCATCCTGATGAATGCCGGATTCATGTGCAAAAGCATTGGCACCCACAATTGCTTTATTAGGCTGTACCGGAAAACCGGTAATACCGGACACCAGCTTACTGGCCGATACGATATGCGTGGTATCGATTTTTGTATCGCAAGGGAAATAATCCTGGCGCGTGCGCACTGCCATCACGATCTCCTCCAGTGCAGCATTGCCTGCGCGCTCTCCCAGCCCGTTGATCGTACATTCAACCTGGCGCGCGCCATTCATCACAGCGGTCAATGAATTGGCCACAGCCAACCCTAAATCATTATGGCAATGCACCGAAAAGATCGCTTTATCGGAATTCGGTATGCGTTCACGCAGATTGTGAATCAGCTTGCCGAATTGATCGGGCATCGTATAGCCAACCGTATCGGGAATATTCAATGTCTTTGCACCAGCGTCAATCACCGCTTCCAATATCTGACAGAGAAAATCAATTTCCGACCGGCCGGCGTCTTCCGGAGAAAACTCAACGTTATCGGTATATTGGCGCGCCCATTGCACCGCTTTTACCGCCTGTGTGATCACCTGATCGGGCAACATGCGCAGCTTATTCTTCATATGAATCGGCGATGTTGCAATGAACGTATGAATGCGAGCCGATTGTGCACCTTTCAATGCTTCACCGGCACGTTGAATATCCGCTTCAATCGCCCGCGCCAAGCCGCACACGACACTGTCTTTAACCGAATCGGCAACCGCCTTGACTGCCTCAAAATCTCCGTTAGAAGCTGCGGGAAAACCGGCTTCAATGACATCGACACCCATGCGCTCCAGTTGCCAGGCAATGCGCACTTTCTCTTCTTTCGTCATGGATGCGCCAGGACTTTGCTCACCGTCACGTAACGTCGTATCAAAAATAATCAAATGCTCTTGCATTATGCTCTCCGCTTGAGGAAGAAAACCTTAATGAATAATAAAACTCGTGATGCGAATTTTATAGGGAAGAAAGGGAAATAGGGGGAGAAAATTTTAGCGCGCAAGGCGCAGCAGCAGTTCCACTAGAACTGTGGAAGCTGGAATAAATTGCAATGATTGGGTAAAGTGCTTAGAAAACATGATGGACGGGAATATAAATAGTTTTTCCTTTGGACGCAATAGGTAATCTTCAGGTACCGGGTGTCTCACTATTTTTTTTACTTCTGCCAAATCGCCATAACTTCACAAAATAACCGGAAAATGCATAAACCGCGAACAAAATGAATAAGACCAGTGGCGGATGACTCGGAATCAAAACAAAGAAGAACAGCACCAATAACAGGACTGTAAAAAACGGCACGCGGCGGCGTAAATTAAACTCCTTACCGCTATAGTATGGAATATTGCTAACCATCGTCAAACCGGCAAATAAAGTCACGATGGAAGCCAATCCCTTAATATCGCTTCCTTGCACCTGAAAATTAATCGTTACCCAAACCAATCCCGCTATCAATGCAGCCGCAGCCGGACTAGGCAAACCTTGAAAGAAACGCTTATCGACCACTTCGATGTTGGTATTGAAGCGCGCCAGCCGCAATGCGGCACACGCGCAATAAATGAATGCAATGATCCAACCCCATTGCCCCATTTCCTTCAATGCCCATTCATACACAATCAATGCCGGTGCAACACCAAAAGAAACCATGTCCGACAAGCTATCGTATTCGGCGCCGAACTCACTTTGAGTACCCGTCAATCGCGCTACCCTGCCATCCAATCCATCCAGTACCATGGCAATGAATACCGCGATTGCCGAATATTCAAAATTTCCGTTCATCGCCTGTACGATGGCATAAAATCCGGCGAATAGTGCGGCTGTTGTAAATAAATTGGGCAACAGATAGATGCCACGCCGCCGCAGCCGGGCTTTAAGTACAGTTCGTTCTGGCAGAGAATCGGACATTATGAGCGCTTAACTATAAGAATACGAAAACGGAAAATTCACTCGGCTGAAAACGAATGACAGGAATCCCGTGAAAGCTTGATTCAATACCGGCTATGATTCTGAAGCGCTGATACAAAGAATGAAACACGCGCTCCTTCAAGCTACCGCTTTGGTTTCTTCACGAAATTCCGCCAATACGGTGAGTGTCGCCGACACTTTGTCACCGATATTGACATTAATTTTTGTATTCAGCGGCAGGTACACATCCACGCGCGAACCGAATCTGATAAAGCCGAAACGCTGGCCGCGCGCCAAATGCTCACCGGGCGATACGTGACAAAGTATACGCTTTGCAACCAACCCGGCCACTTGCACACAGGTCACATCTGCGCCACGATCGGTTTTGATCCATAACGCATTGCGCTCATTCTCCAGCGAAGCCTTGGGCAAATCCGCGTTGACAAATTTACCCGGAAAATACCATTTGTCACGCACCTCACCGTCAACTGGACTCCGGTTGGAATGCACGTTAAACACATTCATAAATACACTGATTTTGAGCGCTTCACGATCCAGATAAGGATCTTGCGTTTTTTCTACGGCGACGATTCTACCATCCGCCGGTGCCAATATGGCATTGGGATCCTTTGGCACTTCGCGCGGCGGGTCACGAAAAAATTGCAAAACGAACAATGCGATCGTCCAGAATGGGAGAGCCCAAAGCCAGCCCAGCAATTCTGTAGCACCAACCGCAACAGCAAACGCAATCACAATATGCAGCCAGCCTTCGCGAGCAATAATAGGATGAGGATAATAAGCCATAAATTATTACAACAAGAACCTAAAAAGTAAAAAAACCAAAACCGGAATTATAAAGAATGTGTTGATTCTTTAGTTTTTCCCTTGATCAACCAGTTTATTTTTCTTGATCCAAGGCATCATATCGCGCAGCTTCGCGCCTACTTGCTCAATCGGATGCTCCGACGCTATACGGCGGCTTGATTTAAGCACCGGTGCGCCAGCCTGATTTTCCAGAATGAACTCGCGCGCATACTCACCGGTTTGAATCTCCCGCAGAATTTTACGCATTTCCACGCGCGTCTCATCGGTAATAATGCGCGGTCCGCGTGATACATCACCATATTCCGCGTTGTTGGAAATGGAGTAGCGCATATTGGCGATTCCGCCTTCATAAATCAGATCGACAATCAGCTTAACTTCGTGTAAACACTCGAAATAAGCCATTTCCGGCGCATAACCCGCTTCTACCAAAGTTTCAAAACCCGCTTGAATCAACGCCGTTAAGCCACCACATAACACCACTTGTTCACCAAACAAATCGGTTTCGGTTTCTTCACGGAAACTGGTTTCGATCACACCACCACGGGTACCCCCGTTAGCAGCTGCGTAAGAAAGCGCCAGATCTCGTGCTTTACCGGATTTGTTCTGATGCACAGCGATCAGTGAGGGTACACCGCCGCCTTGTAAATAGGTCGAACGCACCAAATGGCCTGGGCCTTTGGGTGCAATCATGATCACATCAAGATCTTCACGCGGCGTCACTTGCCCATAATGCACGCTAAAACCATGCGCAAAAGCCACTGTCGCATTTTTTTTCAAACCGGGTTCGATTTCTCTTTTATATACCGTTCCAATTTGCTCATCGGGCAATAAAATCATGACGACATCGGCATCTTTAACGGCTTCGGCCACTTCCATCACCGTCAAGCCCGCTTTTTCCGCTTTGCCCCAGGATAACCCGCCTTTACGCAGACCGACGGTCACTTTCACACCGGACTCACTCAAATTGTTAGCATGCGCATGCCCTTGCGAACCATAGCCTAATATGGTTACTTTTTTTCCTTTAATCAGAGAGAGATCTGCATCTTTATCGTAATAAACTTTCATTATTTTCCTTTTAAACAAAAATAGGATAGAAACTGGCGAGCACTAGAGTGAATACTGTTTTCACGGATTGATTACTCTGGATTACCAACCTCAAGACCGGGGATTAATCAGCAAATGCGGATTATACCTTCAAAATCCATTCTCCGCGTCCTATGCCGGAGGCGCCTGTACGGACAGTTTCAAGAACCGCGCTGCGTTCGATGGCTTCAAGAAATGCGTCCAATTTCGAGCTGGTACCCGTTAACTCAATGGTATAAGACTTATCCGTCACATCGATGATAGAACCACGGAAAATTTCGGCCAGCCGTTTGATTTCTTCGCGCTCCGAGCCTACCGCGCGAACTTTCACCAGCATCAATTCGCGTTCAATATGGCTACCGTCATTCAAATCGATGATTTTTACCACTTCAATCAGTTTGTTCAACTGCTTGGTCACTTGTTCCACGACCTCATCCGATCCAATCGTTACCAGCGTCATCCGCGACAAGGTGGGATCCTCGGTAGGTGCAACTGAAAGTGATTCGATATTATAACCACGTGCCGAGAACAGACCAGCTACGCGAGACAAAGCACCCGCCTCATTTTCCATCAATAAAGAAATAATATGTCGCATTTATTTTTCTACACCAGAATCATTTCAGAAAGACCTTTGCCACCCGGCACCATAGGGAATACGTTTTCGGTCTGATCGGTAATAAAGTCCATGAACACCAGCTGATCTTTCAGTTTAAATGCTTCTTTCAGCGCATCTTCGACATCTTCCGGCTTTTCAATCTTCATGCCGACATGGCCGTAGCTCTCCGCCAGCTTAACAAAATCGGGTAGCGCGTTCATGTAGGATTCCGCATAGCGGTTACCGTGGAAAAACTCCTGCCACTGCCTGACCATGCCCATATAGCGATTATTCAAATTAACGATTTTCAGCGGCAGTTTGTACTGTTTACACGTTGACAGTTCCTGGATACACATCTGAATACTGGCTTCACCGGTGATACACGCCACTTTTCCTTTAGGATTAGCGAGCTGCACCCCCATCGCGGCAGGCATGCCGAATCCCATCGTACCCAACCCGCCGGAATTGATCCAGCGGCGCGGTTTATCGAATTTATAAAATTGCGCGGCCCACATCTGATGCTGTCCGACATCCGAGGTAATAAATGCATCACCCTTAGTAACATTGAATAATTTCTCAATCACCATCTGCGGTTTGATGATTTTGCTGCTACGGTCAAATTTCAGACAATCCCGTTCACGCCACAGCTCAATCTGTTTCCACCATTCTTTCAATGCGGTTTGATCCGGCTTTTCTTTCTCGGCTTTGAGTAGCTTGATCAGCTCTTTCAACACGTCCAGAACATCGCCTACGATTGGCACATCCACTTTGACGCGCTTTGAAATGGAAGAAGGGTCAATATCGATATGAATGATCTTCCTGTTTTCGTTGAAAAAGTGCTTCGGATTGCCGATCACACGATCGTCAAAACGGGCGCCCACGGCTATCAGAACATCGCAATACTGCATCGCCATGTTCGCTTCATACGTGCCATGCATGCCCAGCATACCCAGCGATTGCTTATCGGTCGCGGGATATCCGCCCAATCCCATCAACGTATTGGTGCACGGGAAATTCAGCATTTGCGTCAATTCAGTCAACTGCGGTGCAGCATCGCTTAAGATCACCCCGCCACCCGCATACACCACCGGACGCTTGGCGCTGAGAATCAATTCCGCCGCTTTCTTAATTTGCCGCGAATGCCCTTTGGTCACGGGATTGTAGGACCGCATGCTAATCTTGTCCGGATATTCGAACTTGGTTTTTTGTTGCGAAACATCTTTGGGTATATCCACCAGCACCGGGCCAGGGCGGCCAGTAGAAGCGATATAGAAAGCTTTCTTGATGGTCAGCGCCAGTTCGGTGACATCTTTCACCAGAAAGTTATGTTTGACGCATGGGCGCGTGATACCCACGGTGTCAACTTCCTGAAATGCATCGAGACCAATAGCGCTGGTAGGCACTTGTCCGCTGATTATCACCATTGGAATCGAGTCCATATAAGCCGTGGCAATACCGGTTACCGCGTTGGTAACACCCGGACCTGAAGTCACCAGTGCCACACCCACATTATTACTGGAACGCGCATAACCATCGGCGGCATGTATTGCAGCCTGCTCATGGCGCACTAAAATGTGCCGGACTTTATCCTGCTTGAACAATTCATCATAAATAAATAACACCGCACCGCCAGGATAGCCGAAAATACACTGTACACCTTCTTCCTGCAGACAACGTATCGTAATTTCAGCACCGGTTAGTTCCACGCTCATGCTTTCTGCATCCCAATATCAATTTCAACAAGTTATAAAAAAATTCTAATTCATCATCACATCGTCAAATTCCTGTCCCGCCGACAGTCAATCCATCAATGCGCAATGTCGGCTGCCCGACCCCCACCGGCACACTCTGACCTTCTTTCCCGCAAGTCCCGACACCCGGATCCAGTGACATATCGTTACCAATCATGGAAACCCGGGTCAATACATCCGGCCCGTTACCGATCAAAGTTGCCCCTTTAACCGGATAGGTGATTTTACCATCTTCAATCATGTAAGCTTCGGCAGCTGAGAAAACAAATTTGCCGCTGGTGATATCAACCTGACCGCCGCCAAAGTTTGCCGCATACAGACCATGTTTCACCGAAGCGATAATTTCCGCCGGATCCTTGTCACCGTTCAACATATACGTATTCGTCATGCGCGGCATAGGAATATGCGCGAACGATTCACGCCGGCCATTGCCGGTAACCGGCAAATCCATCAAACGGGCATTCAGACTATCCTGCAAATAGCCTCTCAGTATGCCATCTTCTATCAATACAGTACATTGTGTCGGATTACCTTCGTCATCGATATTCAACGACCCACGCCGCCGTGGAATCGTTCCGTCATCGACAACCGTAACACCGGGAGCGGCGACGCGTTCACCGACACGCCCTGAGAAAGCCGAGCTGCCTTTGCGGTTAAAGTCTCCTTCCAATCCATGACCGATTGCTTCATGCAACAAGATTCCTGGCCATCCGCTTCCCAAAACTACCGTCATGGTGCCAGCCGGTGCCGGACGGGCATCCAGATTGACCGTGGCTTGATGAACAGCTTTTTTTGCATAATCGTGCAAAATTTCATCGGTAAAATAAGCATAACTGAAGCGCCCGCCACCACCGGCCCCTCCTTGCTCACGGCGGCCGTTTTCTTCCGCGATCACTTGCAGCGACAAGCGAACCAGCGGCCTTACATCGGCCGCAACCAATCCGTCACTGCGCGTCACCAGGATCACTTCATACTCGCCAGCAAGTGATGCCACCACTTGCGTCACACGCCGGTCAAGCTGCCGGGTAATGCGTTCCAGTCTTTCCAATAGCGCTACCTTATCCGCGTCCTTAAGGCTCGCAATCGGATCTTCGGGTAAATAGAGCCGTGACCGCTGATCCAGTGCATTACGTTTCCCAATTTGAGCCGGTTGCATACTGCCTTGATTAGCAATCGCCCGCGTTGCCTTAGCGGCCGATACAAGTGCAGGCATGCTGATATCGTCGGAATAAGCAAATCCGGTTTTTTCTCCACAGACCGCGCGGACACCGACACCTTGCTCAATATTGAAGCTCCCCGATTTCACAATACCTTCTTCCAGCATCCAGCCTTCGGACCGGCTATACTGAAAATAAAGATCAGCATAATCGATTTTATGCGTCAGTATTTGCCCTAATACCTGTTGCAATCCGCTTGTATCGATATCGTAAGGCGACAACAAGCAGCGATCGGCAATCGCAAGAAAATCCTTTGACTCTGTCATATATTCGGTTGTCATTTATGCTGTTCTATCAATCGTTTTGATCAACAAGGCTGTAAGATCCGGTGATCTAACGCGGGTAAATTGGTGCGTAAACTGGTCTGGTACTCCGGATCGATTGCCGCCACCACGGCTCCAGAACCGCGCGGCAGCCGTTCCATGACAACCCCCCAGGGGTCAACGATCATGCTATCGCCGTTGGTTTCACGCCCATTGACATGATAACCGCCTTGTCCGGGCGCAATCACATAAGCCATATTCTCAACTGCGCGCGCACGTACCAATACTTCCCAGTGTGCTTTTCCAGTAATTGCGGTAAACGCCGCAGGTGCCAGAATAATATCAACATTATTCATCATGCGGAATAATTCCGGAAACCGCAAATCGTAACATATCGATAAACCGATACGGCCAAAAGGCGAATCGACCGTCACTACTTTGTTTCCCGCCTTAATGGTTTTCTCCTCGGCGTAATGTTCATGACCGAGTTGCAGGCCAAACAGATGAATCTTATCGTAGCGCGCGACCTGTTCGCCGTTATCCGCATAAACCAAACAGCTATTATAGACTTTATCCGGTTCGGATGACGCCAATGGCACTGATCCGCCCACCAACCAAATCCCCAGCCGTTTTGCCGTATCACTGAGAAATTTCTGAATTTGTCCGTCGCCGGGTTGTTCCCGGACCGCCAGCTTATCAGTATCTTTCATCCCCATGATGCAAAAATACTCCGGCAATACTACCAGCTCAGCTTTTTGAGATGCTGCATCCTCGATCAA
Organism: Nitrosomonas sp. Is24; assembly: GCF_033063335.1. Classification (NCBI taxonomy): domain Bacteria; kingdom Pseudomonadati; phylum Pseudomonadota; class Betaproteobacteria; order Nitrosomonadales; family Nitrosomonadaceae; genus Nitrosomonas; species Nitrosomonas sp. Is24. The sequence goes on from NZ_JAWJZG010000001.1 coordinate 2,095,546, forward strand.
GCGTGCAGCCTCTTCCAGATTGGCAGACACACTCGGACCCGATGCCATTTGAATGGCGGCGACACGAAAGCCTTTATGTTTTTTGTTTTCCATCATTGCTTGATGCTGTTTAGTGGTATTGTTTAACATAGTTGTCCGACTGTTCTGATTGTTAGAATGAATCAGCCAATAATCAACACCGTGAGCAAATCCCTTTTCAAATTACCGTGATCATTAAGCGATTTTCTTTTTATTAACTATCGTATAGAAAATAAAGATCTCTGCTGTACAGGCTTGATTCTAGCATTTACTCTGATAACGTTCTATTTTGATTTATGCTTAATCTAAATTGCTTTGCTATTCTATAGCCTTTACCACCCGATTATGCCCATAACCGTTCACTCATCCGCTGCAACCCTCGCCGCCGCATTACCTTTCAGCCGCTACGCACAACGCATATTGGACAGCGAGCCGATGCGAAAAATCGCGCTGCAGGAAACGCTGCAACTGCCCTTCCGCAGAGAGGAGATGCAGACTTTTCTTAATTCGCAAGCTGGCAAAATCACCCATGAAGAAGCTTTGCATGAGATCCTGCGCGATCTGCGTAAACAAGTCATGCTGCGGCTCGCCGTGCGCGACATCAGCGGCCAAGCCGATTTGTTTGAAGTAATGTCCAGCATGACCGATCTCGCCGAGGTCACGATCAATTTCGCTCTGCAACACCATGAAATCTGGCTGACGCAATCGGACCGCTTCGGATTTCCGAGAGGGGAAAACAGCAACGCCATTCAGCATCTGCTGGTGGTAGCCATGGGCAAACTGGGCGGCGGTGAACTGAATGTATCATCGGACGTTGATTTGATTTTTGTTTATCCCGAAGATGGCGAGACCGATGGCGCCAAATCGATTTCAAACCATGAATTTTTTGCCCGCCTTGGACGCAAGCTGATCGCCAGCCTCAATGATTTGACAATCGATGGTTATGTATTCCGGGTTGACATGCGGTTACGCCCGCACGGTGAAAACAGCCCTTTAGCGATCAGCTTTTCCATGCTGGAAGAATATTTCATCAAGCAAGGACGGGAATGGGAGCGCCATGCCTGGATCAAGGGCCGGGTTATCACCAATCATGCCGGCACAGACGCTGAATCGGTGCTGATGGAAAGAATTGTCAGACCTTTCGTTTTCCGCAAATACCTGGATTTCAGCGCGTACGAATCGATGCGCAATTTACATGCGCAACTGCGCAAGGAAGTCGAGCGCCGCGAAATGCACGACAATATTAAATTGGGGCCTGGCGGTATTCGTGAAATTGAATTCATCACACAGGTTTTTCAATTGATTCGCGGCGGGCGCGATGTCGACTTGTGTATTCGCCCGACACTCGGCGTTTTACAGCGCTTGCAAAAAAAACAACAACTCCCGGCAGAGGTTATCACGCAGCTCACCGATGCGTATCATTTCCTGCGCAAACTGGAACATCGCCTCCAGTATCTGGACGATCAACAAACACAAACGCTGCCGCTGAGTGCGGACGATCAGAATCTGATCGCCACCGCCATGGGATTTCCCAATTATGCAGCTTTCATGGAGCAGCTCGATATTCACCGGAATGACGTAACGCGTCACTTTGAGCTCATTTTTGCCACCCCACGGAAGTCATCCGCGCACGACACGTTGGCCAATTTGTGGCAAGCCGAAACACAAGACGTTTCGCAAACCGAAGCCGCCACCATGCAACTGAGCACACTCGGATTTAGTAATCCGGTCAAAATTTCGGAACGGCTACGGTTGTTTTATCAGGGCAGTTTTTATCAGCAACTACCTAAAACCAACCGTGAGCAAATTAATACCTTAATTCCGCTGTTGATTGAAGCAGTGGCCGGACTACCTCCGGTTGAAGCCACGCTGGAGCGTATGCTGCAACTAATGGAAAAAATCAGCCCGCAAACATCGTACCTGGCGCTCCTGCTCGAACACCCGCACACACTGCATCGCGTAGCCGAACTCGCCAGCATCAGCCAGTGGGCAAGCGATTATCTCGGGCGGCACCCGATTCTACTGGACGAATTACTGCGGCAGAAATCGCCACACCCCGTCCCCGACTGGAATGCACTCCACGATGAGCTTGTTTATCAGCTCAATCATGTCAACAATCCAAAAGATGACGTCATTGAGTGGCAGATGGACGTTTTACGTCACTTTCAACACGCCCAGGTATTCCGCCTGCTGGTCACCGACCTGGAAGGTTCATTGCTGCTCGAAACGCTCAGCGATCATCTGACTGCATTAGCTGATCTGATGCTGGATACGGTACTGAATTTAGCCTGGTCCGGCCTGAAGAGACGCCACCGGGAAGAACCCGCGTTTGCGATCATCGGTTATGGCAAGTTGGGCGGCAAAGAACTCGGTTATGCTTCCGACCTCGATCTGATTTTTCTTTATGAAGACGATCATCCCGATGCTGCGGAAATCTATACCAAGCTGGGACAAGGCATCAATGCCTGGCTCACGCGCCATACATCGGCAGGCCTATTGTACGAAACGGATTTGCGCCTCCGCCCCAATGGGGTTTCCGGATTATTGGTCAGCTCGATTGAAGCTTTCGCGCAATACCAACGCGAGCAAGCTTGGGTATGGGAGCACCAGGCATTAACCCGGGCCCGTTTCGTCGCCGGCGATCAGCAAGTGGGTGCGGCATTCGAGCACACGCGCAAGGAAATTCTGTGCAAACTGCGCAATCTTGATGAACTCAAGCAGGAGATTCTGAAAATGCGCGAGAAAATGCTGGATGTCCATCCCAATCCAACCACGCTGTTCGACATCAAACACGACCGCGGCGGCATTATCGACGTGGAATTCATCGTGCAGTATCTGGTACTGGGTTATTCTTCCCGATACCCTCAATTAACAGGCAATATTGGCAATATCGCGCTGCTGAAACTCGCTGGTGAATTAGGACTGATTTCCCAGGACGCAGCTGACAAAGTACGCTCCGCATACCGGGAATTCCGGCGCATTCAACACCGCTTACGATTGAATGGCGATGTGGATATGACCGGTAATGCGCCCATCGATGGACAAACTCAGAAATTCACCCGGGTGGATGGCGGCCATTTAAAAGATGATCGCATGGCGGTGCTGGCGTTATGGGAGGAAGTATTTGGTAATCAACAAAATGAATTCGGATCCCTGTAAAATCTATACAAAGCGTGAAGCAATCGCGATCCTCGAGATAACTTCAAGTATCAAATACAACTTAATAAATTAACAAAGATGACATAACAAACTTTCAGAATTAAAATTCTGGCATAGTTTCTGCTATAGACACTACACACACTTGGTGTGCCTTACTCAACCCAAAGGAGAATAACAAATGCAACAAGTACAAAAAGGTTTTACCCTGATTGAATTAATGATCGTTGTCGCTATCATTGGTATTCTGGCTGCTGTAGCAGTGCCTGCTTATCAAACGTACACTTTAAAGGCTCGTTTTACTGAAGTTACCAATTCAACTGCTCCATTCAAGACAGCAGTTGAGTTATGCGTGCAAAGTGGCTCTTGTGTCAATGCTGGAGCCATTGTAGTACCTGCGACAGGCGCAACACGCGCAAACACTGAAGTACCCAATGATGCGGGTGCTTCAGCAAATGTCACTTCTGTCACAGTAGGCGCCAATGGTCTTATAACGGCAACTCCAGTTGCAGTTAATAACATAGCCGCAGCTGACACTTATACACTTTTACCTGTCATAACTGGCACAGGTGGCGTATCTTGGACACCCGGTGGTGGATGCAAAACATCCGTTGCAACTGGCGGTCCTATTTGCTAGGAATTGTATCCTTTGATATAAAGTAAAATAAAAAGTCCCCCTCCTTTAATAAAGAAAAGAAGGGGGATTTTTTATTGGAGATCCACTACTCAAGGCGCCTCTGTGACTTCTGCATAACTAACGCTCTTGAGTTTTTATATCTTTTGTTTGCTTGCTAACACTTTAGTTAGTAAAATCAGTCACTCAAGCAAGTTCCGAAATCGAAATTCGAGAAAGCCTGTCATGCAGGGCTCCTCTCTTGTCAAAAGTGCTATTGCTATTTCGTAAAACTAACTTCTTTCACTTGATACATACCACTCGCACCTGATGAATATCCGTAACCCCCTGTAACACCTTTTCAATACCATCCTGCTTCAATGTCCGCATACCATCACCCAAGGCCGTCACCAGCATATCCGCCACTCGTACGCGCTCTTGAATATTCTTTTTCAGTGCATCGGTGGCTGTCATCAATTCATGTAGTCCTACCCGCCCGGAATAACCGGTACCGACGCAATCGTCACAACCGGCCGCCTTGTACAAGGTAATTTGACCTTGATCATCTCCATATTGTTGGATCCATTGTTCGCGTATTTCACGAAGTGCAGCATCGGGATCGGCTTTAAAACGGTCGATATTCCTGAGCTCGGCGCAATACTCGGCTAATAATGTATCGACTTCATGTTCGCTGGCTACATACGATTCTTTACAATTCTTGCATAAACGCTTCGCCAAACGTTGCGCTAACACACCCAGCAAGGCATCGGAGAAGTTGAACGGATCCATGCCCATATCCAGTAACCGAATGACCGATTCCGGCGCGCTGTTGGTATGCAGTGTCGCCAAAACCAAGTGCCCGGTTAATGAAGCTTCGATACCGATACTGGTGGTTTCCTTGTCGCGCATCTCGCCCACCATAATAATATCCGGATCTGCCCGCAGAAAAGAACGCATGATGGCAGGAAAGGTTAATCCCGCTTTGACGTTAATTTGTACCTGACGCAATCCTCTTTGCGTGATCTCAACCGGATCTTCCGCAGTCCAAATCTTGGTATCGTCGCGATTGAGATATTTCAATACCGAATGCAGCGTGGTTGTTTTACCTGAGCCTGTCGGGCCGCATACAAAAAACAACCCGTACGGTTTGCTGATAATTTTCTTCAGCTCCTCCAGATTGTGCTCGGTAAAGCCCATTTTATCCAGCGGAATCGGTTCACCGGCAGCCAGAATCCGCATCACGACATCTTCCAAACCACCGGCTGAAGGAATGGTCGCGACACGCAATTCGATATCCAGTGGCGCAAATTTCCTGAACTTAATCTTGCCATCCTGCGGTTTTCGCTTTTCGGAGATATCCATATCGCACATAATTTTTATGCGTGTGATCATAGAATTGCGATAACCTGCCGGAACCTCGATATATGGCATCAGCGAGCCATCCTTACGGAAGCGCACTTTGGTTTTTTCTTTCCCTGAATAGGGTTCGATATGAATATCCGATGCGCCCATTTTATAGGCGTCGATAATGATTTTATTCACCAGCTTGACCAGCTCATTGTCAGTCGCTGCGGAGGATTCCTCTATTTCACCCGCCGTCTCTTCGACATCTTCAGTCCCAAGATTAGTAAGCATTTCATTGATGTCGCCGGTACCGATCTCATCCTGGCTGCCACCAAAAAATTGTTCGACCGTAGCATTAAATTCTCTTTGTGTAGTAACCGTGTAAATGATCTTTTGCTTGGGAAAAATTGCATTGGCAATACGCTGCGACTTAACCCGTTCGGGATCCAGTGTAAGTATTACCAGGCCATCTTTGGTTTCATCAATCGGCAATAAGGCATTACTTTCAACATAATCTTTTTTTAAATTCTTAAGCAGATCAATCGGTTTAATCCTGTCCGCTCTAAAAGGCTCATACTTAACCTGAAAAAAAGAAGCTAGTGCCTTGCCGATGAGCGGCAAACTCATGCGGAATTCGTCAACCAGCACATCTTCCAGATCACAGCTTTTTTTACGTGCCGAGCGTGTCGCCAACTCCAGCTCGGGAGCGGAGATGATTGCATCGAGAATCAGATAATCATATTTCGATTTGAGCAATTGAGCGGGCTTCTGACGCTGTTTAAAAGCAATCGCAAGAACGCGGCAAATTTCCACAACCCCTTCCATGATCGCGGTAGTGAATGATTCATTCGATCTATTATTAATCACCTGAACCACGCCCATCAGTTCCCGGCTATCAGCGTTCAGAATCGGTACCGCCAACATCTGTTTGGTTCGATAACCGGTGCGTTTATCCACTTCATGGGAGAAAACCAGCAGTGGATTAAATTTTTTTAACTCACTTTTATCGTACACATCTGCAATATTGACCACCTTCTTTTGCAAAGCGGCGAAACCGATAATACTGTTTTCCGTTACCGGTAGTCTCAAATCCTGAAAAGAATCAAATCCAGTTTTAACCTTCGAAACAAAAGAAGATTTATCTTCATTCAGTGAGTAAATGGTAAACCGGTCCGCGTTGAGCAATGCGCAAATATCCTTGCTAGTTTCCAGCATGATTTCTTCAACGCCATTTGCAGCGTATATTTTATTGATAATAACCTGCAGATTTTTGGAAAAAGCCGATTCGTTATTGTTATTTACAATATTCTTTTGGGGTTGGATCATCGCGACTGTACTCATAGCCTCACTTCCTAAAATTCGAATAATTGATTGTTCTCAAGGCGGCGCGGATTATATTTTCCAATGCACTGATCTATTTCTTCCATGATGACATCGGCTTCACCGGGTTTCAGGTGCGTAATAAATATTTCCGCGTTCCGTTCCAATTTCTCTAATTCTTCCGCCAGCAAGCTGGGGCAAAAATGCCGTGATCTGATCGCGATATCCCTTTTCTGATTGCAGAAGGCGCATTCAATGATCAAATACTGCAAATTTACAATCTTATTAACGGCCACCCAGAAGGCATCATTAGTAGTTGTATCACCGGAAAAAACAAGACTGGCTAACCCTGAGTCCACCTGAAAACCGACCGTAGGAACGGCGTGATGGGCGGGTAGTGGCGTAATCGCACGGCCATCGAGAAGAATGGTATCCCCCAACGACAATGTTTCGTACCGCATATAGGGGGAAATATCATTGGGAATTTTTGTAAAATCCGGCCACAGATGCCAGTTGAACAGATGCTCCCGCAACGTATCCAGCGTGGGATGGATGGCATGAATGGTTATCGGTTTGTTGCGGATGGAACCGGCGGTATCCACCAGAAACGGAATAAATGCGACATGATCCAAGTGTGCATGCGTGACAAGAATATGATCAATTTTGATCATCTCGGACAAACTCAAATTACCCACGCCTGTTCCCGCGTCGATCAGCACATCGTCGTCCAGCAACATCGCAGTGGTTTGTTCGCCGCTTCCTATCCCTCCGCTACACCCTAAGATCCTGAGCTTCAAAAGACTCGCCCCGGAAATTCATTACTTAATCAATAATACGGGAATTTTTGCCAACTGCATCACTTTGCTGGTTACCGAGCCCAACAACAAACCTTGGATACCGCCTGCTCCGCGCGGCCCCAGCACAATCTGATCAAATTGCTTTTCACTAGCGAACCGGACGATCATTTCGGCCGGATCACCCACCACAATGTGATATTGATAAGCAACACCCGCTTGATCGAGCAAAGCGCACGTGCTTTGCAATTCTTTCTGGCCTTCTTCCTGGTGATATTGCTTAATATCCGTCTGGTTAATGAACAATGCCACATTGCCGCGCAGCGGATATTGCACATTCAGCAAATGCAGCTCCGGTTTTTCCTTATACCAGTCCAATAACGCAATGAAGCCGGTTATTGCTTTATTGGCATAATCAGAACCATCTACAGGTAATAAAATTTTTAGCATGATCAATCTCTCAAATTTTTATACGTGAATGACTATTTGGGCATTTTTTCATCGGCCAAATCTTCCAACGGCCGGGGTTTTACCGGTTTCCGGGCCGCCAGCAATTTGCCGGCCGCAATCACCAGAAGTGCTACAGAAGCCGGCGCAATCCACTGAAGATACTTCGCCTGCGTACTGACCCATTCCTTGGTGACGACATCGGTAACCGCCATATCGCCCGCAATCCATCCCAGCAATCCAGCGCCAATCGCGATCGTAACCGGATACCGGTCCATGACCTTCATCACCATTTGACTGCCCCATACGATGATCGGCACGCTGACGACCAAACCGAAAATGACCAAACCGATGTCATCCTTGGCCGCGCCCGCGATGGCGATAACGTTGTCCAGGCTCATCACCGCATCCGCCACGATAATCGTTTTAATCGCACCGATTAACGTCGTGCTGGCATCGATCTCATGCGCGCCCTCCGGCTCGGGTTGCAGCAACTTGATACCGATCCAAACCAATAAAGCCGCGCCGACAATTTTCAAATAGGGCATAGTCAGCAGACTCAAGGCAAAAAAGATCAGCACCACGCGCAATAGGATTGCGCCGAACACTCCCCAGAAAATACCCAATTTGCGCTGCTGTTCGGGCAAACGCCGGCAAGCCAGTGCGATGACAACGGCATTGTCGCCACCCAGCACAATATCAATTGCGATAATCTGTAATACAGCGAGCCAAAATTGCGGACTATCAAAAGCCATTTACTTTTCCTGACAAAAATTTAATCCAATAAAAACGTAACGACCGTATGCGCTATACCTTGTCTTGAACCCCAATAAACTTCAATAGTTCATTTTTTTGCTGCATGGTATCGTTATAACCCAACTCGATTAAATCGCGGCAGAAAGGCACTTCAAATAATACGTAGCTGAGTAAAGTCGAACCATTCGGTCCCATGGCGCCGATGGCACGGTACAAATAGCGCATGATCCACGGCAGCGTATGCGCATATTTCTGCGCAATTTCGTTGATTCCCTCGCTCGGTGCAATCATCATCGCCTCAATGGGACGCAGCGATATGTTATTCGCTTTAAACGCCTCGGGCGGAATCAGTTTCAGTGTTTCATTAATGCGCAGCAAACGTTCCAGATCCACATCCAGGCTGTCGACAAAGATGCTGTTCAACGCATGCCCGGCAATCTGTGCAAAAGGCGGATAACCCGATGCGCTGATACGTTTGGGCTCGTCGGTCACCGGCTTGCGCACACCGATGATCAATACCTTGTCGGCACCCAGATGAAGCGCCGGGCTAATCGGCGCCATCTGACGCATAGAGCCATCGCCAAAATACTCACGATTCAATTTCACCGCAGGAAAAATAAACGGTATCGATGAAGAAGCCATCAAATGTTCAACCCCGATCTCGACCGGAAGACCCAGTCTTTGCGCCCGTTTCCACGGCAACACTTCTCGTGCCGCTTGGTAGAAAGTCACCGATTGACCCGATGTGTATCCCCAGGCAGTCAATCCCAGTGCATGCAGCGAGCCGGAGCGAATACAGTGTTGAACGGTGCGGAAAGAAAAACGGCTTTTCAGCAAAGCTTCCAGCGGTGCATTATCCAGCAAGGAAATGGGATTATGCTGGCCGTATTCGCTCGATACCAAGGAGAGCATACAGCGCAAAGTGTTATGAATAACACCCATGAGATCCGAGCGGTAAATCTGATCGACATGAAAATTCGACCATACTTCTTCCAACCGTCCGACGCCTTCGGCAAAATTGTGGGCGGAAACGGCAATACTGGCGGCATTGATAGCACCGGCGGAGGTGCCGCAAATAATCGGGAACGGGTTGCGCGTCTTATCGGGTAATAATTCGGCGATTGCGCGCAACACACCCACTTGATAGGCTGCACGCGCTCCACCACCGGTCAGAACAAGTCCAACTTTCGGTACGGCTAATGCTTTCTTCTGTTCATACACGAACTGCAAACTCTGACTTCACCCTCTCCAGCGCATCCCGTAAGGTTTCTTCTGGTAAATTGTTTAACGAACTGGACAGGATTTTGGCTGCCTGGCAGACCGAATCCGGTAATAACGCACTGTCCATCTTGGCTACAAACATAGCCGCGGCGCCAGTCGCATCCAGCAGGCTTTGACGCTCATTCATCAATATTTCCATTTCTTCGCGCAACATGGAAACTTCTTGTTCTCTCAGGATAGTATTAGGCATATGATATTCCTTTTAACATTGATACAGTAGATAGCCTGTCGAGCAATATAGCAGAACTATAATCCATTTAAGACCTGAACTCTGTGATGTTTACCACTCTTTTCGATCTTTCTTAAACCCAATTAATTATCGGCATTTGTACCCATATCATGAACCACCATTCCCCTGCTGCGCTTTACCCTGAAATTCAACCCTACCGGCAAGGCACATTAGCCTTGGATACCATCCACACCATGTATTGGGAGGAATCCGGCAATCCTTCCGGCACACCAGTGGTATTTATCCATGGCGGCCCCGGCGCGGGATCGACACCGGCGCACCGGCGCTTCTTCGATCCGGCATATTACCGCATAGTCATATACGATCAAAGGGGCGCGGGACGCTCAACACCGCTGGGTGAAACACAAGACAACACAACACCGCATCTGATCAACGACTTGGAAACACTGCGCCAGCATTTGGGAATCGAACGCTGGCTGGTATTCGGCGGCTCGTGGGGCAGCACACTGGCACTGGCGTATGGTGAAGCGCATCCAGAACGTTGTCTGGGCTTCATCCTGCGCGGCATTTTTCTGTGCCGCAAACAGGAAATCGACTGGTTTTTGTACGGATTGCGCAACTTGTTCCCGGAACCCTGGCGCGAATTGGTTGCACCCTTATCCGGCGCGGAACGTAACGACATCCTGTCCGCCTACTATCAACGCTTGATGAACCCGGATCCGGCTATCCACATGCCTGCGGCACGTACCTGGAGCACCTACGAAGGCTCATGCTCGACGTTATTGCCGAATCCGGCGACGGTCAGCTATTTTGCCAGCGATACCGTAGCGCTCGGGCTGGCACGCATGGAAGCGCATTACTTCATGCACAATATTTTTCTGCCGGACAATTCGTTGCTGGATAACGTGCACAAACTGCACAACATCCCCGCCACCATCGTGCAAGGCCGCTACGACGCCGTCTGCCCTATCGTCAGCGCGGACGATCTGCATCACGCCTGGCCGCAAGCGGAATACATCATCATCGACGATGCCGGGCATTCGGCGTGGGAACCGGGAATTCAATCCGCTTTGGTCCGGGCCGCCGACCGGTTCAAAACACAAAATACCTGACAGCACACGCTTACTGCGGCTTGCCCTTCCGGCACTGCTGCGGTAACCGTCTTGACGCCCAGTATTTATCCACTCCTGAAATTCCCGGCATAAGCGCTGACTTCCATCATCCACGCAATGCCGAGATGCACCGCCAGACCACCGGCGATGGAGCGGGTTTGATGCGCGACGACACCCAAGATCAAACCGCCGAAGAAGGAAGAAATGCACTCGAGCAGCGGTTTGCCGAAATGGACGCTGCAATAAAAAACCGCCATCGGCAGAATCGCCGCCGGTCCGGCATAACGGGCAAACGCAAAAATCAGGAAACCGCGGAAGAACAGTTCGATCGTAACGAAATCAATGCCGTAACTGATTTCGTACAACAACTGAAACCAGCCGAAATGCTCCGTGTGCGGCGCGATGAAAGCGATTTGCTTTAAGCGCGGATACGCCGCGAGAAAATCCGGCTGCGTCCCGGCATACGCAATCAGCGGCACCATCATCAACAGCATCAAACCGTACGGCCGCCAACGCACGTTGCGCAGCGTCAGCCCCCAGAAACCCGGCTGCTCAGGAAACCACCGCTGTAACACGATCAACGGCGCCAGCACGACCAGCAACTTAAAAGGCAGCGTCGTGACGATCGTCCAATAACTCCCCCACACACCATCGATTTGATTTTCCAATGGATTGGCCACACTCGCCTTAACCGCAAACAAAGCCGGTGCGATCAGCAGCAGCCACCAAAATAGCGGCGTAGCAGTGATCGAATGGCGGCGGAATAGCACGAAAAACCCATACGGAACCACAAACGCGCAGCAATACACCAGAAACAGCGCGGCACACTGCTGCCAGCGCGAATCCAGCCCTTTGATCATGCCGCTTTCAATGCCCAGCGTATAGTTCAGCGTGATCAAAATGCCGGTCCAGATTACGCAAAACAACAGCCATCTTTTATCGATGGCCACTACAAATTTGCGTAAGTAAGTCGGAAAAGCTGTCATTCGGGTAAGCAAAAGGATAGGACGGTCATTGTCTTGATCAATCAGTTGAATTCCGGTTCGGCTATTTGCGTATGAATCGTGGGTACGGCTACCGGATCATGAAGCAGTGATCCAACCGCTAGCTTTCTCAGGGCTTTACTGGTTCTTCCGGTGACTCATCGCGCCCGGATGCAATCTGTTGTATGGATCCTTCCAGCAACCCGATCCACTCCTGTTTCTCATGATCCAACCGTTTCTCACGCTGCAACCGGTACAAAATTTTCAGCGCATCCGTCAGCAATTCCTTTTGCCGCTCGGCCTGAATCTGCGCCAGCTTAAAATAGCTCACCACCAAATCGGTCTGCCATTCCACCACATCCGGATCCAGTTCCGCCAGTTCTTTCGCAATGGCAAGTCCATCCTGATACACCCTCAGCGCAGCGGCGTTGTCTCCACTTTTCAGATGCATGTCACCAACTCGCTCATAGCAGACCGACAGGTCGCGCTGCCACTGCGTGTGCTTCGGGTCGAGTTCTGCCAGTTTCTTGCGGATCGCCAGCGATTCCTGATACGCATATAGTGCTGCTTCGTTGTCACCGGTTTTCAGATGCATGTCGCCGACCCGGTCATAACTCACAGACAGGTCGCGCTGCCACTCCGTGTGCTTCGGGTCGTGTTCCGCCAGCCTCTTCGCAATGACAAGCCCGTCCTGATACGCTTTTAGCGCCGCCGCATTGTCGACACTCTTCAGATGTATGTCGCCGATTTTGATGTGACCTACAAACAGACCGCGTTGCAGATTAAGATTACTCGGTTCGGTTCCAGTCAACTGCTCAAACAATAATTGGCTTTGTATGTATTGCTGAAATGCTTTCCGGCTATCACCCAGCGCGAGCAAGATATCCGCTTCATCCCTTAAGGCAACCGCAAACCACCTAGGGTCTTTTTCCGGATCGAGCTGTTTCTGCAGATTTTGCGCGGCTTCTAACGCCAACGTATTGTTGCCCAGTTTTCCCGCAATGCTGCGGATATTGCGCCAGGCTTGGGGGTAATCACGCCGGAATACGACGGCTTCTTGATAGAGTGCCAATGCTTTGGGCATATTGAAGGCGTTCTCCCAGCGCTCTGCAGCCGTATAGGCTTCCTGCGCGAGTTCGGTTGTTTTTTCCCGTTTCAGATTTTGATAATAATGCTCCCGGATTTGTGCCGCTTGTTCCAATTCACCGACCTGCAACGCCTGTTGTTCGGCCTCTAATAAAGAATTACCCGGATATTTTTCCAGATCGATGGCGTTTTGGCTCAGTGCATTTCGATATTTCTTCTCCCATTCCGCTACATCTTTTTTGTATCGATCAAGCAGGTCGCTGAGATTACGGTTATTACATTTTTGCTCCAAGAGTTGTTCGTGTAGCTGCTGTAATAAAGATTGCGTTGCGGTTTCCGGCAGATTTGTATACGACGCGAGTTGCACGGCTTCCTGCGCAATATTTACATTCAACGCCAATCCGCCGGGAACCTCCGGTGGAAGGTAAATGATGTTTCCAACAGGCGGTGCCGGTGTTGCGTGTTGATCCGTCAACAACCGGTACAGCGCGGTGTAATCCTGCGGTAGTTGGTAGGTGGTAAAACCTTTCAGCGGCAACGGCACGTCGTCCAAACTGCCTTGCGCGGGAATGACCGGGATGAATTTGATGTTGCGATAATAGTGGTCGTACAGCGTTTGCGAAATCACCACGCCTTCAAAATTCACGCCGCGTCCGCCGTCCGGATCATTTCCGCGATAGCGCTGCAAGTACAGCGGCGTGCAGACGATCAACACGAAATCTGCTTGTTCGATCTGGTTTTCCATCCAGCGTTGCCAGCCTTCCGGCGGGAAACCGTTGACGTATTGATCGATCTGGCAATCCAAGCCATCCCGGCGCAAATCGTTGGCCAGATTGTGCACGAATGCACGGTGCGTATCCGAGTCGTGGCTGTAACTGATAAAAACGCGGGCAGTTGGATTCATGGATAGCGGGTATCACGGATTCGATGAGCGGCAAGCATAAGTAAAACCGGCGGCAAAGTCTACAGAGTGCCCAACGGACGCGAGAAATCTCCAAAGCATGTTGCAGTAAATCTCCCGCTGAACGGAAAACCCCGTTTGTTCCCGCTTTAGGCTGCCGTCACCCTACCGTATATTCCAGCTTCATTTACCCGAACAAGCAGTTGCATTCATCGATCATCGCGGAGGAATCAATGGAAAGTTATTTTCTTGGCCGGCAACCCATTCTGGATCGTAATCAGAACTTAGTCGCGTACGAATTGCTGTTCCGTCAGGAGCAGACTCAGGAGACTGCGAAAGTCACCGACGACTTATCCGCATCGGCGAACGTGATCGTCAACGCGTACGGCCGTTTCGGTATCCAGAATGTGCTCGGGCAGCAGCGCGGCTTCATCAACGCCGACCTCGACTTGATCATGAGCGATATCATCAGCTTGCTCCCGAGCAAACATGTGGTGCTGGAAGTCCGGGTGCCGGAATGCATCACGGCGGAATTCTTGCAGCAGTGCAATGAATTGAAGCAAAGGGGATATCAATTCGCGTTGGACAACATCGTCGCCATCGACAGCAAAATCGAGCAACTGCTACCGATCGTCAGCGTGGTGAAAGTCGACGTGCTGGCACTGCAAACGGACGAACTGGAGAAACTGGTCACCACATTGAAACGCTGGCCGGTTCTGCTGTTGGCGCTGAAAGTGGAAAGCCGGGAACAGGAAATACGCTGTAAACAACTGGGATTCCAGATGTTTCAGGGTTACTACTTCGCCAAACCCGAGGTGATGTCGGTCAAACGCACCGATCCGGGCAAGCTGTCGCTGCTCAGGCTGCTGACTTTGGTGACGGATGATCACGATCACGAGGAAATCGAGCGGGAATTCAAACGCCAGCCGGGCTTGAGTTACAACCTGATGCGCATGGTCAATTCGGTTGCCGGTGATCTGCCGCGCAAGATCAACTCGATCAAGCACGCGATTACCTTGATGGGACGCGAGCAATTGCTGAAATGGATACAACTGCTGCTGTACACCTCCAGCCAGCCGGAAGACGGCGCGCCGGATATACGCATGCAAATGGCGGTGGAACGCGGCAAGCTGATGGAATTGATCGCCACCGCCGAGCGGCCGCACGATAAGAATCACCACGAGCGGGCTTTTATTGTCGGCATTTTGTCGCTACTGGATGAATTACTCGGCATCGACATGCAGCAGATTGTCAACAAGCTCGGTATTTCCGACGATATGTGCCAGGCTTTGATGAAACGGGAAGGACGCTTGGGACAGGCACTCAAATTGCTGGAAGCCGATGAGCAGGACGATCATGCCGCGATTCAATCCATCTTGGCCGGTCTCGGTTTTTTGAGCCGGGATGAATTCACCGCTATTAAAATACAAGCAACCGGCTGGGCCGATCAAACCGGCGGCATCGCCAATTAGAAAAGGATAGGATTTACGCTTAAGGCAACCGCTCAAACGCTGATACCGCCAATCCGAGCTCGTCATCCGTGGCCCTTTTGATGCGGTCGATGTTGATCCGGGTTGGAAAACCATAGCTGGGATGATAAGCCACCGCGATTTGATCCGCCTTGCCGTTCAAGCTCGCTTGCAGTTCCGAGAACAGCCGGTCGATTGTCGCGTAGCGGGCAAAAAAATCATAATGGGCATCTGCCGCCGTAATCGTCTTGCCGGTGTTATCCGTCATCGCGGCAATTTGGCCATTCAGCACTTCAATCTGTAGCGGCATGCGGTTTCTGAAGGTACAAAAACAAATCATATTCAGCTCGAAGCGGTAGTGCGTGATATTCGCTTCTTGCCATTTCTTCTGGTGACGCTCGAAATCGCTGCGCATGGGCGACACGCAAGCCATCAGCAGCAAAATTGATAGGAGCAGAAGCGTTTTTTTCATGTGGCGCGAAATTCCCTAATCATCCATTTTCCCGGATGCTCCAGCGGGTGTTTCTATCTGAATTTCCGGCTCGATCACCGGTGTGGCGGAAAATTTGATCGGCAGCTCGCTGTAGTTCGCCGGTGTAACGAACACTTCCATATAAACCGGTGTAGCGAGAAATCCGGCATAAAAAGTATTGGCATAGCCGCCGGATGCCGTGGCAAAACCGAATCCATGCGGGGTGATCTGACCTTGCGTATCAATACGAATCAGATTATCCAGCGTAAACGGTTCGTTTCCCGGAATCGATTTCCCGGTGGGATGCAAACCGGTAATACGTTCACCATTGCGGTGTCCGGCAATACTAAGAATTGGATAAAAACCTTGCGCATCGGCAGTCTCTCCGGTCGTGAGCGTTCCTCGGGCAACAACGCTGCCGCTTGTATAACGCCAATTCCATATTTTCTCGGCGCTGGCACTGTGTGCAAATACCAGCAGTAGCGTGACAACAGCACCGGATAAAATATGATGCGTTAATCTACTCATCCTGACTCACCGTACGATAGATTTTTTCCATGACTTCATTATTGTAGTCCTGAACCACGCTTTGCGAATTAAACAAATCCTTCAGCTCAACCACCGTGATCGCACTGATCAACAGCAATCCGAAACCGGCAAGTCCGGTGAAGAGCATGACTGTTCCGGTAATGAATATGCATAGATTGATCGTGCCGCGCAGCGGTTTACCCAGATAGAAATGATGCAGACCGGCGACAAAAAGATAATTCAGCACCGCGTACGTATCGGGATCTTTCAGTTCTTGTTCGGCTTGTTTGAAAAATTGCAGCCGTTTGTTATCCGGCAATGCCCGCACGCGCTGTCTGATGCGCTCCTCGTCTTCCCGGATGGCTTCCTGGCTTTTCATGTGCGTGGCAACGCTCAACGCGCCAGCGTGATGATGACCGCTTCGCGTTTCCAGAACAATAAAAACCGCTTCTGCTCGACAAACTGGAACACCAGCGTCCAGCCATCCGCCGCTTCCCTGTTGAGTGTCATTTCCAGCCGCTTGATCGGAATACCCGACGCGCCCAGGAAAATCGTTCCCAGTCCGCCTTCCGTCACGTATAACACTTTGTATTCTTTGTAAGCCATTGCTTTTCCCCTTTGATTTCACCGGAATATGGGATTGTTTAAATCAGCGGCCTAGTGTACTGCAACCGGGAAATCCGGTGTTGTGACGCAATAAAATCAGAAACGGATTATGCCACCACAACCCGCCTGCGGTACGCGATCAGCGTCACCATGAAAACACAGATCACCAGCATGACAGCCGGAAACAACAGCGTGGTCACGGAAAAATTCTCCAGCGCCAGCATCACCAGTACATTACGCAACGTGAACAATGCAAAGAATTGTAGTGATTCCGAATAGGGGAATTGATAGGCTTTTCTGACCGTGGGCCCGAATCCGATCACGTCGATCGCTGTCAGCAGCACCACCGCCCACACCGGATCGGATGTCCAAAACCACAGCGGCAACGAAGACAACGCTGCGATAAAAAATACCCAGTCGGCTCGAGTGACCGTCACATCGGCGCGCTTCAGGTAGGCCAGATAGGCAATACCGATGGTAATTCCGGCTGAAACACCGATCGGCCATGTACCCGCGCCGCCCTTGTCCTGCAATTGCGCCACAAAAATCAGCAACGTCGTCGCACCCCAGATCACCCAGGAAAAAATATGCGGTTTGATCGAGCCCCGGAAAATTTCCCGGATGTATGGAATGAACGCGGCCAAAGTGACTGCAATAGCGATCAAGCTGAGAGTTTCTTTGTAGAACATTTTCTTTTTGCGGTGCGCTGTGAAAAACAGAATCGTGTAAGAGCGCATTGCACTGGATTGGTTCAGTCTGGAACAAAATATTCATGATGCACCTGATACATCAGGCAAAAAAAGAATACCAGCCATTTTGGGTTACCCGATCAGGGTGTTTTCGTGGTTACAACGCTGGTGTTTCTGTTGGGATGGTTCCGGTTTTTGTTGGCTTGAAATGTATCTGATGTGATGGGTGAATCTTGGATGGACACCACCGGACTTGTCCGGCGGCATCCCATTGAATATTAGACTGCTTGATCTTTACGGCGCACCATAAATCCCAACAGACCCAGACCTGCTAATAACATGCCATAGGTTGCGGGTTCAGGTACGGGGCTCACCGTGCCGCCAATAAAGAAAGTGCCCGTACTATTGTAAGCTGCATCGATTGCAGCCACGGCTGCCGCATTCAGCGTGATGGATACGATGCTGCCGTTACTTGATGAATCCACTGAAATCGAACCATAAGAACTACCGGATGCCAGATCATTGAAGATTCCAAGTCCGGTATCGCTGAGAGGATTACCGGAAACATCGAACAGGGTATACAGCAGTGCAGCCGATTGGCTCAAGAAGCCGCCATCCGCGCCACCGTTCTCTCCAACGGCTGGTTGATACAAATTCAACACAGCACTGGTGGTTCCAATAGCGCGATGCACGTCGAATGCGAAGTAGTTATTCGCAAACGTATCGCTTCCACCGCACGAGTCGGATGAGCCGCAGGTACCCGCAATATAGTTTCCTGTCGCGCCACCAAAATTGTTGGTACCAAATTCGTCAACCCAGCCGCGATTGGTCGCCGTATACGTTGTGCTGCCGTTCAGCACCAGTTGCGCGCTGCCAACGTTGTGAGTCCAAGCAAAAGTGTGGTCACTTAAACCAGCCGATGCAACCGATGGCAGTACCGCCAATCCTAGAATGCATGCCACTGTGCTAACTAATTTATTATTTTTGATCATTTTCTTTCCTTTCAAGACTAAAATTATTTTTAACCTATTTCGCACAGGGATAGTAGTTTGCTGTAAATATTAAAACCATAGGGCAGCACTACTTTTTTTATAGTCGAGTTGTACCATTTATGGGGTATCCAATCGATCCATATCCGCTGAAAATCTCCTTAGAAATGGGTGCAAACACTGGCCGGTGTCAGCTGAACAACGAGCATGGGTACCCCTTCGACTCTGTGTGTAACAACAGCAGATTGCATGATTTTTTTGAGAATGGAGCACTTGGAATCGCCAGATACGGCACAGCATCCTTGCTCCCAGTGATCACATCAAAAACGCCCGATGTAAAGCACGACAATAAGTCCCAACGCCAAGATAGCCACTGCGACATTCACCAGCATGCCCCAGCGGGTTCCGTATCCCTCGGGAAATTCCGCTGGATTCAGAGTTTTCAGGAATACCGCATACTGACGGGATGAATAAATGGCAGATACCGCGCCGAGGAGGACAAAAGCAAATCCCAGCCAGAATGTCAGCGCCATACCGGAGGCATGCACGTGATCCGGCGCAAGGACATTCATTAGAAGGCCGGTGCGTTCGACCAAGAAACCGAAAGCAATCAGAGCAAGACTGGTACGGTTCCAGGCCAGCAGCGTCCGCTCCGCCGCAAAGAGTACCCGGGGATCTTTGAGTTCCGACATGCTTTCTCCTTAGCGTGACACTGAATTGGTTAACAAAATTGCACTATGGAACAACAGCCTTTCTCGCTGATTCGACGGGTTTCTACTCCCAAATCACCATCTTGAAGCGTTCCTTGACGATACCGAAGTAATTGCACTTCCAATCGCTTTGCGCAAAAAAATCCAGGTGATGCCATTGGTCTTTCTGTTTCAGGATACTGGCAGCGGCATCGTCCCAATCCGTGACGGCCAATTTAACTTCCAGCTGCTGTTTACGTTCGGCCACTTCCGCGTAATCAAAACCGTCATATTCCCAATGCAACACTTCAAACACATTACCCGCACGGTCGGCGTAATCCATGCTGAAATCCAGCCCCCACTTGGGACGCATGCGGATAATCTTGTAAATCAGCGGATTGGTTTGTGCCCAACGTTCGAGTTGCTGCAGTGCTTCGCCGCGATACCCTTTGCGTTCGAATAACAAACTGTGGTTAAGCACTGCGCCTTCCACCCGTTCCGGCTGTGTGAACCAAGGCGTCTTGATCGCGTGCCGGTGTTCCCGGTGCGCATGGGCAGATGTCAGATTAGCCTCGGCATAGCGTTGTTCCAGACCGGTCAAGTCGTACCCGTTTTGATCGAACAGGGCCAGTTCATGGGCTGCCGGTGCATTCAAACTTTCCAGCGGCCGGTCCCAGAAACCTTTGGAATTGAATTGATTGTTGGTTAAATCTAAGTAACTCATGGGGTTAAATAAAATTATTCCTGATTGGAAAGCTAAAAAACAGATTATGGTTGGATGCGCGGTTTTCCATACAATTCCCGCAGCTCATTCTTGGCTTTTTCCAGCACCTCGCGCTGCTGCGCGGACAAATGCTTCCCCGCCCGGTTGATGTAAAAATTCAACATCGACATCGCCGACGCAAACGGCTCCGCCTTGCGCCGCTGGCTATTATCGGCCGACTGCTTCAACGACAACGCGATTTTGCGCGGATCATCCCACGAAAAAACACCGGACTCAAGATCCAAGGCGTTGCTGGTTTCGGTGGCGTGCTGCAACCAATGATGCGGGTTGTCTTGAGACATAGCGGGTAAAATTAAATCCGTCACCTGATTGATTGGAATTGCATCATGAAATATAGCGCTCGATATCCATAGCGTCATGAAATACACCTAAAATATCGATAACTTGCGATGGCCGCAGCAGTTATGCAATCCGGTAATGGCCATAATACAGAATTCTGATTTCCCCTTCCGGCTCAACGCGATATTTCTGACCGATTTCGGGGTAGAGCCGCAAAATCTGAGTTTTCTCAAAAATTCCGCCAATCACTTTTGCAGCAGCTTCCGGATTGTCTTGCGCAATATAATCGTGAATATCGTGTAATCAGCGTGCCGCTTCTTGCGTCCAGATTATTTCTGCCATGTGCGAATTTGGCGTTCCATCTCGCTATTGGATAAAACTCGTCCTTGCCTTGAATCATCCAGTCCACGCGCGACCATTCTTTCAAATACCAATTCACGCATGATTTCCTCATACGTAGCATCTTCCGGCTGCGATTGAATAATTCCGGTCATTCTCTCTTTCACACTCGGCATGTCAGCCTCCTTTTTGAGAGCCTTACAATGTTACAAGATCCAGAAGTCTGGCGCTTTCTTGCAAATCCATTTCCGAATCAAACAGTACTACCCCCAGCAACGAACCATCCAGCCGTTGTTGCAACGTGGCGATATTTTCCGCTACAGCCAGCATCTGCGGATCAATGCAGTTGGCCACCCACCCTGCCAAAGTCAAACCGGCTATCTTGATTGCTTGCGCCGCCAGTAAAGCGTGATTCAAACAACCCAGACGCATACCAACCACTAAGATCACTGGCAGATTCAGTGCTCGTGCTAAATCCGCGCCAGTCTGATGCTGATTAACCGGCACCAGAAATCCACCAACGCCTTCGACGACAACCCTATCCGCTTGGGCGCTGAGTGTTTGGTAAGCTTGTTGAATCACCGCCAGGTCGATTTCCCTGCCTGCTTGTTGCGCAGCAAGGTGCGGCGAAATGGGCGGGTCGAATGCGTACGGGTTGATTTGCTGACGCGTTACATTCACGTTGCTAGCAGCGAGCAGTTGCTCGACATCGTGCCATTTTCCATTTTCGACGCCTGCGGCGATCGGTTTCATGCCGATGACTTTGTGACCTTGCGCGGCCAACGCACGCAACAACGCGCAACTGACGGTGGTTTTGCCGATGCCGGTATCGGTGCCGGTGACGAAATAGCCTTGCCCCATATTAAGGCGGCAATCCCAATTGCCGACGCGTTTCCGGTGTCAGGATCGAACGCGGGTCGAACGGCTTCCAGGCATGGCCGTACACCACTTCAAACGTGGCCGGTAACTTACCGTCGCGGCGCAGCGTTTCGTATTCGCCGATGACTTGCTGCCACTTATTTTTTCCCATCAATCCCTGCCGCCGTCCCTGGATGACGTTGTGCGCACCGATGGCTTTGAGGTCGCGCATCACGCTGATCACATCGTCGTACGTCAAGGTGATGTATTCCATGTCCATCACCGGCGTGGAGAAGCGGTTGTTGACCAGCAGATCGCCGATGTCGTGCATGTCGGCAAAGCGGTTGACGTGGTTATAGCCGTCGATCTTCGCAAACGCCTGGCGCAGTTCCTTCAAGGTATCCGGACCGAAGGTACTGAACATCAGCAATCCATCGGCGCGCAGAATGCGGTGCATTTCGGCAAAGGTGCGATCCAGGTCGTTGCACCATTGCAGCGCAAGGTTCGACCAGAT
This sequence comes from Nitrosomonas sp. Is24, assembly GCF_033063335.1. NCBI lineage: Bacteria > Pseudomonadati > Pseudomonadota > Betaproteobacteria > Nitrosomonadales > Nitrosomonadaceae > Nitrosomonas > Nitrosomonas sp. Is24. The sequence continues at coordinate 2,117,763 of NZ_JAWJZG010000001.1, forward strand.
CAGTCCGACGCTTTCGTTTTTGAACGGCAGTTGCTCGATATCGCCGCACACGTAATCGCTGCGCTGCTGCAACGGCAGCAAACGTTGCCACCAGGCGGTGTTGGGGCGCGCGTGCGTGAGCATCGCCCAGGCAATATCGACCGCAATCAATTGGCTGTTGGGATATCGTTTGACCAGTTGCTGGCTGCCGTAACCGGTACCGCTGCCCGCGTCGAGAACCACATCGGGCTTATATTTGATGTATTCCAAGCGCGCCAGCATGCGGTTGCTGATTTCGCGTTGCAGCACCGCCGCTTGGTCGTAACTGGCCGAGGCGCGTTCAAACGCGGCACGCAGTTGTTTCTTGTCAAGAATTTGTCCGGAATGCATTGAGATGAGCCACAAATTGTTCGGGGTAAGATAAAAACGGCGCGTGGCCGCAGTGCGCAAACATCACCTGCTGCGATTGCGGCAATTGCCGGTGCATCCAATCGGCCGCTGCCGGGTGGGTAATCACATCGTTTTCACCATGCACGATTAAAACCGGTTGTTTGATGGTTACGATGCGTTCGCGTAAATCGCTGTGCTGCAAAATCCGCAAGCCTTTTTCCAATGCATCGGGATCGGGCTCGCCACGCTGGAAAAAACTTTTACGCAATTGCGATAGAATCTTGCTGGCATCGCGATCGCCGCTCATTTGCAATGTCAGAAAGCGATTGATCGTGGTGGCGTAATTGAGTTTCAAGTTTTCCAGAAACAATTGCAGCAATTTGCGCTCCATGCCCCATTCCCAGTCGTCTCGTTTGGCAAAACACGGCGTGGTGGCAATCAGCGCCAGCTTATCGACCCGCTGCGGCTCGCGCACCGCCAATTCCATCGCCACTTGCCCGCCCAGCGACCAGCCGCCGAGCATACAGCGTTCCGGTAACATTCCGGCAACCATGCCGACCAAATGATCCAACGTCCCGGGCTCGCTCGCGGGACTCAAACCATGTCCGGGCAAATCGACCATATGTACACGAAACCGTTGTGCCAATTCATCGCGAACGCTGCCCCAAATGCCGCTGTGCATCGCCCAGCCGTGCAGCAACACGAGATCAGGACCCTGCCCCAGGGTTTCGATATGCAATGGCGTCATGACGGCGCCAAATCGTGCAAAGCCCGGACAAGGCGCTGAATATCGTCCGGCTGATGTGTGGCGGATAAGGAAATGCGCAGGCGGGCCGTACCCTGTGGCACTGTCGGCGGACGAATGGCCGGAACCAGTATGCCTTGTTCGCGCAATCCTTGGCTGATGCGCACAGCTTCAACGCTATCACCGATCAGCAAAGGTTGAATCGGTGTCACGGAAGGCAGTAGTTTCCAAGGTGATGACTGCAAACCCTGTTTCAATTGCGCAATGTTACGCCGCAACGCCTCGCGCCGCCATTCATCCTGTCCGATCAAACGCACACTGGTCAACAATGCGTGCGCCAGCAACGGCGGTGTGGCGGTGGTGTAGATATAACTGCGCGCCGACTGAACCAGGGTTTCGATCACTTCCGGCTGCGCCGCGACAAATGCGCCGAATACACCGGCCGCTTTACCGAGTGTCGCCATATAGACGAGACTCGGCGAATGGGGATGCGCACTTCCCGGCAAAAATAAGCTGCCGCGCCCCTGCTCGCCCAATACGCCAAAACCATGCGCATCGTCCAATAACAGCCACGCATGGTAGCGTTCGCACAATTCGATCAATCGCCGGATTGGCGCGATATCACCTTCCATGCTGAACACTGCGTCGGAAATGACCAGCTTGCGCCGCGCTTGGACTGTGGCCAGACGTTGTTCCAACGCGGCCAGATCACAATGCGGATAGCGGATGAATTGTGCGCGCGACAGTAAAGCCGCGTCGTTCAGCGAAGCATGATTCAGTTTGTCGGCGAAAACCGCATCTTCGCGCCCGGCTAACGCCGTGACCATGCCGATATTGGCCATATAGCCGGTGGAAAACAACAACGCACGCGGGAATCCGGTAAATGTCGCCAGCGCTGTTTCGAGATCATGATGCGCGGCGCTATGACCATTGATCAAGTGCGAGGCACCCGCGCCAACGCCGTATAGGCGGGCGCCGTCACAAGCCGACGCGATCAGTTCCGGGTGGTTGGCAAGTCCCAGGTAATCGTTGCTGCTGAACGCCAGATAATCGCACCCATCAATCGTGATATGGCTTGCTTGCGAGGAATCGGCGATTTGCCGGGTGCGCCGCAGACCTTTTTGTTCACGTATGCGCAGTTGCTCAGCCAGATCTGCAAACATCTACGACAGCGCGTGCAGCCCCAGCTTATCCAATAACATGCGGTCGCGATCGGTTTCGGGATTGCCGGTCGTCAACAATTTGTCGCCGTAGAAAATGGAATTGGCACCGGCCAGGAAGCACAGCGCTTGAATCGCGTCGGACATCTCCTGCCGTCCCGCGGACAACCGCACCATCGCTTTCGGCATGGTGATCCGCGCCGCGGCGATGGTGCGCACGAATTCGAGCGGATCGAGCGCTTCCGTACCGTACAGCGGCGTACCCTTGACTTGCACCAGATGATTGATCGGCACCGATTCGGGATACGGATTCAGATTGGCCAATTGCGCGATCAATCCAGCGCGCGAACGGCGCGTCTCGCCCATGCCGACAATGCCGCCGCAACACACGTTGATGCCCGCTTCACGCACTTCCTGCAAGGTATGCAAACGATCCTCATACTGCCGCGTGGTGATGATTTCTTCATAAAATTCCGGCGCGGTATCGAGGTTGTGGTTGTAATAATCCAAACCGGCTTCACCGAGTTGCTGCGCCTGCCCCGGTTTCAATAAACCCAGCGTGGCACAGGTTTCCATGCCCAGCGATTTGACTGCGCGCACCATCTCGGTCATTTTCTCGATATCGCGCTGTTTCGGGCCACGCCAGGCAGCTCCCATACAGAAGCGCGACGCGCCTTTGGCTTTGGCAGCAGATGCGGCAGAGACCACTTCGTCCAGCGACAACATGTCCTGATTTTCAACGCCGGTGTGATAACGTGCCGCTTGCGGACAATAACCGCAATCTTCCGGACAGCCGCCGGTTTTTACGGAAATCAGTGTCGATAATTGCACGCCATTGGCGTCGTGATATTGCCGGTGCACGCTTTGCGCGCGATAGATCAGATCGTTGAACGGCGCATTCAGCAATGATTCAATATCCGCTACGCTCCAGTGCGCCGAGTCTTGCGATTTTCCGGTCATCCCGCCCAGATCGTTTTGTGTTTCGTTGCTTGTCAGTGAATCCAAGTTCATATCAATTTACCTATTGTGCTGTTTAAATGCTGCAGCGATCGCGCCCATTGCCGATAGCCTTAGAAACCCAGTATTGTATTCATGCGGGTTATTTTACCACCGCCGATTTTTTAACAATGAATTAAATGCGATGCCGATCTGGATCCGGAAAAATTGTCTGCTATGCGGCATTGCCAGCGCTCAGGATTTCTGCGCAGCGTGTTACCGCGATTTACCGCAGTTGCCCGATCACCATTGTCCTGTTTGCCTACGGCCGGTACCGGCGGGGGAAATCTGCGGCGCTTGCTTGAAAAAGCCGCCCGCATTCACGCGCACGATTGCAGCGCTGCGCTATACTTTTCCTGCCGATGCACTGATCCATGCATTAAAATATCAAACCAATCTGGCGATCGCACCGGTTCTTGCTCATCTATTCATTGCCCGGCTGGAAACGGTAGAAACGCTGCCTGATGTCATCGTGCCGATGCCGTTGCACCCGATCCGGCTACGCGAGCGTGGCTTTAATCAAGCGATGGAAATTGCCCGTTACATCGCCAAGCAAACCAGCATTACCCTGCTGCCAGATGGTTGCAGCCGCATCAAACATACGCTGCCGCAAGCCGGGTTGCCGTGGAAGGAGCGGCCCAAAAATATCCGTAAGGCCTTTAGCTGTACAATGGATTTATCCGGCAAGCATGTGGCGGTGGTTGACGATGTCATGACAACCGGCGCGACACTCAACGAACTGGCCAAAGTATTGCAGCGGCAGGGTGCTACTGAAATCAGCAATTGGGTGATTGCCAGAGCCTTGCCGGAAATAAAGCAAACTGGTCCTTTTACTTCATTCTAATCAACACACTTTGATAGCCGTATGTTTCATATCGTTTTGCATCAACCTGAAATCCCACCCAATACGGGTAATATCATCCGCCTGTGCGCCAATACCGGCACACAACTGCATTTGGTCAAGCCGCTCGGTTTCCCGCTGCAGGATAAGCAATTGATTCGTGCCGGTCTGGATTACCATGAATTTGCTTCGATTAAAGTCCATGAAGACTGGACCGAGTGCAATCAGCATTTGCAAGGAAAACGCCTGTTTGCGATCACTACGAAGGGAAAACAGCGACACGACACAATAGCGTATACCGCCGGGGATGTTTTTCTGTTTGGTTCGGAAAGCTGCGGCTTGCCGGCTCACATCATGGAAACTTTTCCGGAGCAACAACGCATCCGGGTGCCTATGGTGGCCACCAGCCGCAGTTTGAATCTATCCAATGCTGTCGCCATTGTGGTTTATGAAGCATGGCGGCAAATTGGATTTCCGTCGGGACAATAACCGGCAATTACTGAAGATTGAGATTTTCGCTCAAGATGCGCGGCGTTACAAAAATCAGCAATTCACGTTTATTATCGACTTTAGTGGTATTACGGAAAACGTAGCCCAGTACCGGGATATCGCCCAGCATCGGCACTTTGTTCACCACTTCGTTTTCAGTGCGATCAAAAATACCGCCAATCACCACCGTTCCACCGTTTTCTACCAGAACCTTGGTCGTGACCTGCTTGGTATTGATCGGCGGCGGCAGAAACTGGTTGATCGCAGTACCGATCTTGTCCTGATTGACATTGAGTTCCATGTCGATCTGGCCATTATAGGTAATCAGCGGTTTCACTTTTAACCGCAGCGTAGCGTCCATGAAACGGATACTGGTGGCACCGCTGCTGGTCGCCTGTTGATACGGCACCCGGTCCCCTTGTTCGATAATTGCTTCCACACCGTGCGCGGTCACAACGCGTGGACTCGCAATAACCCGTCCTTTCTGATCAGTTTCCAGCGCGGACAGTTCCAAATTAATGAGGCGGTTATTGTTAATCTTTAACAAACTCAATCCTAGAGCTGCAGGTCCACCTAGCAATCCGGTCGCAGCTGCCGCGGGCAAATTTACATTCAGATTGCCCCCCCCTCCCGCTGAACCGCCGCCAGCTAAAGCACTCGAATCGTTCAAATTGCCCGAGATCCCAAGCCCCTGACTTCCCAGATTGGTTGAATTCTGAATCCCGAAACGGGCTCCCAGATTACGGCTAAATAAGTCTGTTGCTTCCACAATACGGGCTTCGATCATGACTTGTCTTTCAAAAATATCCAGTTTCTGAATACGTTTCTTAATTTCATCCAATCTAGCCGGAATATCGGTAACGGTAATCGTATTGCTGATTTCATCCACATTGATCGTGCCGCGTTTGCTGAGCATGCTTTCAAACGACATGGAATTAACCCTGCGGTGATTCAAGCGGAAAATCTCCGAACGCAGCGGTTCCATATCGGCGATTTGCATCTTCGCTTCCACATCAAGCAATTCCCTGTCCGCCATTTCCTTTCGCGGTGCGACAAAAATGACGTTGCCGGTCTTACGTTTATCCAGACCTTGCGCCTGCAACACGATGTCGAGCGCATGATCCCACGGAACATCTTTCAACCGCAGCGTGAGATTGCCCGCAACGGAATCGCTGGCAATGATATTCAGATTGGTAAAATCAGCAATGACTTGCAGAACCGCGCGCACTTCCACGTCCTGAAAATTAAGCGACAGTCTTTCCCCGGTATATCCGCCGTTGGCCCGCTGCTTCTTTGCAATTTCTTCTTCATCTTCGCTCAATGCGCGGATTTCCAGAACAAACCGGGTACCGGATTGCCGCGCCGAATGTTCCCAGCGCCCGCCGGATTTCACATGCATCCGGACGTTATTACCTTTCTTCGATGCTTCGATGGTTTGCACGGGAGTGGCAAAATCGACCACGTCGTAGCGTTTTTTCAAGCTACCGGGCAGCAATGTATCGACAAACTCGACGAATACATCATCGCCTTGGGTTTGCACATCAACACTCGCACCCGGCTTTGTCATATCCACTTCAATCCGGCCTTCCCCCTTTGTGCCACGGCGGAAATCGATATCTTGCAAACTGTTCATATGCTGATTGGGCATTTCTTCCGCAAACCGGATGACGGTGGCGGTTGCCGGGTTCTCTGGTACGCTCACGAGCCGGACAAAAAGAATGTTTTCCTGTGCACGGATGTCGTGCCGCATGAGCCTTGCCAGATTCATCACCAGCCGGGTGCGATCCCCAACTTGCACAATATTGACGCTGCGTAAGTCACCCTCGGCAGCTTCTTGCACATTTCTGCCCAAACCATTGGCGACCTGATGAAAATCGAAATAAATGCGATGCGGGTTATCTAATGCAACTCCCGCCGGGAGAACGGAAAGCGGTTGATCTAAGGCAAGTTTGACGATGACCTCGCCATTCAGAAAAGTGGAAATATCGATGGAACGGATACTATTGGGCGGTGTTTCCGCAGTTATCGTTTGTTGCGCAAAAATTGCCGTCGCAAAACAAATCAACAGTGCTGCTAATACGATGTTGAGACCATATCTTTTCATCATTATTGGTAGCTTTAGGGTTGTTTTATTTCTAATTTTTCAGCATGAGTGTACTCGTTTTCTCAGTCCATTCATTCGCTCCATCCTGCACAATCTCCAATAGTTTAACTTCTGATTCCGAAATATGGTTAATTTTTCCGAAATTTTGCCCTAAATAATTACCGGCTTTCACGCGGTACAGTGTGCCATCCGGGGATTTAATCAGGGCGAAAATCATATCATGTTGCTGCAATGTTCCAACCATCAATAAATTTTCCAGCGGAAAGGATTCCAAAACCTCCTTGCGCCTGGTTAAATCAGGCTGAATTCCACTGGCAACTGCCTGCACTTGACCATTTTTACGGGGTACGAAGGGGCTGGGAATGTCGAAAGCTTGATAAGTAAAATATTGATGCGGTTTAATTTCGGGAAGCGGATCGACCTGACCTTTCAAGCCTTCGCCAGAGCTTTGAATAAAAGCTTCCAGATCGCTATAGTCATTTTGACTGCAAGCAGTCATCGTCACCAAAGCTATTGCAAGTAATACTAACAGGCATAGGTTTCTTATCATCATTCATTTACCCTTAGCTTGCTTGGCTATTTCATCTTCATCCAAATAACGGTAGGTCTTTGCAATCGCATCCAATACCAATTTTCCATCGGTACCTGGAGCAATTGTGATGTCATTGAGCGTGACAATTCGCGGCAATCGCGCGATATCGCTAGCAAAAGCGCCAATATCATGATAACCGCCTGTGACTCGGATCGAAACCGGCAGTTCGGCATAAAATGCATTGATCGTTTCTTTCTCGGCCGGTTTAAATAGTTCAAATTGCAATCCGCGGCCCAAGCCTGCCTGATTGATATCGACCAGCAACGCTTCCATTTCGGATTTATCCGGCAGTTGCTTCAACATGGCACTCAGCGATTGCTCTATTTCTTCCAGCTGCGCGCGTAATGCCGGTAAGTTAACCGCGCTTCTTTTTTTAAGAAGATAAGTATTTTTTAATGTTTCTTCCTCAGCTTGGATTTTCTCCAACGTTTCGGTCTGATCTTGCCACACCAGGAAATGACCGGCTATCACGATGACAACGAATAAAATGACCAGAGCAGCTATTTTAAATGCTACCGGCCAGCTCCCTGCTTGATTGATATCAAGCTGACGCAATTCAATAAGCAAATCATTCATACCTTAGCCTTACAATTTTCCAGCGGGATTGGCTGGTGAATTCTGCACATCGTCAATCGATGTCCTTCTGAGCTTGATTCTCATATTGAATTCGTTCTGACGGATGTTATTAACTGTTATCGCCTTAATTTCTACCAGTAGTGGGGATTCCAGCCAGGGCGATGATTCAAGATTACGCATCAGCATGGACACCCAGGCATTGGATTGCGCATATCCGATAAGCGTAATAATCTGATCGTTCTGCTTCACACTTTGCAGATACACGCCATCGGGAAGCAGTCTTACCAGTTGATCCAGCAAGTGCACCACTTCAGAGCGGCTGTTCTGCAAGGTTTCCACCACCAGTTTGCGCGACAGCAGCTCCTGAGTTTGCGTTTTGATATTTCTGATTTCAGCAATTTCTGTATCCAGTACAGCGATCCGGCTCTGCAAATACTGATTACGGGCATTTTGATTTTCTATTTCGTCGTCGATCATCGCATAAACACTCCAGACAGCCGCAATCCCCAGAAAACCGGCCACACCGGCCAGAATCGCGATTTGTTGTTGCTGTGCTTTGCGCTTCAGTTCACGGTGAGGCAGCAGATTGATGCGGATCATGATGGATCAAAGCTCCGCAAAGCCAGACCGCAGGCGATCAAAAGAGAAGGTGCATCTTGGTTTAGTTGCCGCGAAATGATTCGGCTTGATAATTCCATATTTGCAAAAGGATTCACAACAATCGTACTGACCTGCGTCCGTGCGGCAATGATGGCATCCAATCCGGGTATGACAGCGCATCCTCCCGCTATAAAAATATAATTTACTTCAGTATATTGCGTTGAAGTGTAAAAGAACTGAATGGCGCGCATCACTTCAATCGCCAGGGTCTCGCAAAACGGTTGCAAGACTTCCGCTTGGTAATTTCCCGGCAGACTCCCGCCGCGCTTGGCAGCCTCCGATTCTTCCAGTGACAGATTAAATTGATTGTGAATTTCCTGTGTCAGTTGATCGCCGCCGAAGTGCTGGTCGCGCGTATAGAGTGATTCATCATTCAATAGCACATTGACCTTCATGACAGTCGCGCCAATATCAACCAGCGCAATCACTTGATCTTTTCCGCCGCCCGGTAATTGACGCAACGTTAATTCAAATGCTGCCTGTGCCGCATAAGGTTCAACATCCACGATCACTGTCTTCATACCGGCTGCAAGCGCGGCAGCCACACGATCCTCTACTTTTTCCTTACGCGAAGCCGCAATCAGGACTTCGACTTCTTCCGGGTTATCCGGAACGGATCGGGTTACTTGAAAATCCAGATCCACTTCATCCAGCGGAAAAGGAATGTATTGACTGGCTTCATTCTCTACTTGAAAAACCAGGTCTTCCTCGCGTTGCCCGGCTGGCACTACAATTTTCTTGGTAATCACATCCGTCGCGGGCAGTGCGAGCGCCACATTCTTTTGCCGCGTTCCCATCCGCTTCCAGCCGCGCCGCAGGCTTTCGGTCACTGCCTCCATATTGGCAATTCCACCGTCCTGCATGGCGTCAGCCGGCAAGGATTCTATGACATAGCGTTCGATGCGGTAAGCTTGATTGTCTCTGCCAATCATCGATAACTCAACCATCTTCACGGATGAGGAACTGATGTCCACTCCGATCAATGGTGGCGACTTCAGCTTTAAGAAGTCTAAATTGATAGCAAAATTTCCCTTGAACATTGGCCTGTTAGAAGCGATACTCGCGCATTATAAATTACCCTGTTAAAGCTGAATATAGGTAAACTACTACCCATTATCAAGATAAATCCAAGTTTATTCAGCAAATTAAAAAGCCGGTGTTGATTCTGACAGAATTCGAAAAATCCTATTCAAAGAAAAACAGTAGATATACCCCCTATAATTTTGTATTTTAACCGTTTCATCATTTAATTATTCATGTTTGCTCGCTGGTTGTACTATCTTTTTGTCACATTATCCGCATTAGGTTTGATCGGCGTGCTACTGGCAGGTTTTGCCGGACTGGTCATTTACTCCAATCTGCCATCACTGGATACACTGACGGACTACCGCCCGAAAATACCTTTACGCATATACAGTGAAGAAGGTCAGATGATCGGTGAGTTTGGCGCGGAACGGAGAAACGTCGTCAGTATCTCTGAAGTGCCGGAGCATCTGAAACAGGCCATTCTTGCGGCGGAAGATGATCGCTTTTACGAACATGGCGGGGTCGATTATTTGGGTGTATTGCGTGCGGCTTATTCCAATTTCTCCGCGGGCAGTGTCCGCCAAGGCGCCAGTACGATCACCATGCAAGTCGCCCGGAATTTTTTTCTGACCAGGGAAAAGACACTAACCCGGAAACTCAGCGAAGCGCTACTGGCATTTAAGATTGAACACAGCCTCAGCAAAGACAAAATCCTAGAATTGTATGTGAATCAAATTTACCTCGGGCATCGCAGTTATGGTTTTGCAGCGGCGGCACATACCTACTTCGGTAAGTCATTACAAGAGATCAATATCGTAGAAGCCGCCATGCTGGCCGGATTGCCCAAGGCGCCTTCCAGTTATAACCCGATCAGTAATCCTAAGCGGGCTAAAAGCCGGCAATTGTACGTATTGGGCCGGCTCCATAAACTCAATTACATTTCCAGTAACGAATTGAGTGAATTGGAAAAGCAGCCTGTTCCCATCAAGAAGCAATCGACTGCTTTTGCAATGCGTGCCGAGTATGTGGCAGAAATGGTTCGCCAGGTCATCTATGATCGATATCAGGAAGAAACCTACGATAAAGGGATCAAAGTTTATACCACTCTGCGGCAGCTGGATCAGGAAGCCGCTTACCAGGCGCTCCGTAAAAATGTGATCGAATACGACAGACGCCGAGGTTATCGCGGCCCCGAAGCTTATATCGATCTGATGAAATATGGCGGCAATCAAGAAAAAACACTGGACGATGCGCTGGATGAAATCAACGATAGCGATGATATTTATGCAGCCGTTGTAATAGCGGCTAAACCCAATGCCGTTCAGGCTTATAAGAAGGGTGGAGAAGTCATTGAAATCACCGGCGATGGACTAAAATTCGCACAGAAATTTTTGGCGGAGAAAAAAGATCCCGGTAAAAAATACATTACCCCCGGTGCATTAATCCGTGTGCAAAAAAATCAGAAGAATGTCTGGCATATCGTTCAATTACCGGAAGTAGAAGCAGCGCTTGTTTCTATCGACCCCAATGATGGTGCTATCCGCGCATTGATCGGCGGATTTGATTTCTATAAAAATCAATTCAATCATGTCACACAGGCATGGCGGCAGCCGGGCTCCAGTTTTAAACCTTTCATTTATTCGGCCGCATTGGAGAAAGGTTTCACGCCAGCCACCATTATCAACGATGCCCCGCTCTCGTTCAGCGCAGCCCAGACTGGCAGTCAGCTATGGGAACCGAAAAATTTCGATGGAAAATTTGAAGGGCCGATGCGCATGCGCACCGCGTTAACCAAATCAAAGAATCTTGTGTCGATCCGGATCTTGCAGGCGATCGGCATACAGTACGCACAAGATTACATTACGCGATTCGGTTTCGATGCCAGCCGTCATCCGCCCTACTTACCGATGGCACTCGGTTCGGGTTCCGTCACACCGATGCAAATGGCCGCCGGATATGCAGTTTTTGCCAATGGCGGTTTTCGCATTGCACCTTATTTCATCAAGAAAATCGAAGATGAGAAAGGCAACACCATCGAACAATTCCAACCTGTCTCGGTCACCAATGGCGCAAAACGTGTGATCGATCCGCGTAATGCCTTTCTCATGACCAGCATGATGCAAGATGTTGTGAGTCAGGGTACGGCAGTCAAAGCCAAACAACTGGGACGCACCGATCTCGCGGGAAAAACTGGTACGACCAGTAATTTTATCGACGCTTGGTTTTGCGGTTTTCAAAAAGACCTGGTAACCATTGCCTGGACTGGATATGACGAGCCTAAATCGATGGGAAACAATGAAACCGGCGGGCGCGTCGCATTACCGATTTGGATGGATTACATGGGGCCTGTGTTGAAAGGCGTCGCCATGGCAGAATACAAACCGCCCAATGGCGTCGTTGCCGCGAGAATTAATTCAGCCACCGGATTCAGGGAATCCGGCGGAGATATGACCGAGTATTTCCTTAGTGAACAGCTCCCGCCGCTGAATGAAAATCCGGTTGAATATACACCGAAAGTTACCCGGGATTTACAAGATCAGCTGTTCTAACTTTATACTCTATTATTTTATCGCTTATTGTCTCTTCTTGAGCCAACTTGCGGCTTCTATGGCGTAATACGTTAATATTCCGTCCGCACCGGCACGTTTGAATGAAAGCAATGATTCCAGCACACAGGCCTCTTCATCTAACCATCCGTTAATCGCGGCAGCTTTAAGCATCGCATACTCGCCGCTCACCTGGTATACAAAAGTGGGCGCACCGAATTGATCCTTCACACGACGCACGATATCAAGATAAGGCATACCAGGCTTAATCATCACCATATCCGCCCCCTCGTTCAAATCCAACCCAACTTCCCATAAAGCTTCATCCGAGTTTGCCGGATCCATCTGATAGGTGTATTTATTCCCCGCGCCGAGATTCGCTGCTGACCCAACCGCGTCGCGAAATGGTCCATAAAAACTCGATGCATACTTCGCGGAATACGCCAATATGCGGGTATGAATAAACTGCTGACTATCCAAACTATTCCGGATCGCCGCGATGCGCCCATCCATCATGTCGGAAGGCGCGACAACATCAGCACCTGCTTGTGCATGCACCAGCGCTTGCTGGCGCAGAACATCCACGGTTTCATCGTTCATGACGTAACCGTGCTGATCAATAAGACCGTCTTGACCATGACTGGTATACGGGTCAAGCGCAATATCCGTAATGATCCCTAGCTCGGGAAAATTCTGCTTCAGTTGCTGCACTACCCTAGGCACCAATCCATCGGGATTGTAAGCTTCACTCGCAGTCAGATTCTTAAATTCAGCGTCAATCACCGGAAAAATAGCCAATGCGGGAATGCCAAGCCGTAAACAGTTTTCCGCTTGTGCCATTAAAAGATCCAAACTTTGCCTGACAATCCCAGGCATTGATTTCACATCTTCGCTGCGATTCTTCCCATCCAAAACAAATACCGGATAAATCAAATCATCAGCGAGGAGATGATTTTCTTGCATGAGACGGCGGGAAAATTCATCACGACGCATGCGTCGCATTCTTTTTTGCGGAAATTGGCTATAAAAAGACATAAATAAAAATTAGGAAAAATAATACGATAAAAAATAATTCTATTAATTTGAGGAACTAATCGAGTCGATAAGGTCTCTTAGCAAAGGACATTTTGATCGTCCCCCTGTCTTTCCTCCCTGAGACAGGGCCTTAGTGTGATATTAAGGCGATTCCCCCCGGTTTTACTCCCCTTTAGCCGGGGGCTTTTTTTACAGTTTGAATCGCTCAGCACTAAATTCTAATCAGCATTTAGCCAAGAATTAATGACGGAAGTAGCATCCTTGATCCCGCTACGAGTTAAGCTAGAAAATAACTGCACGCTACAGCCCGGGTAGGACTCATGTAAATATTGCTTAGCATGCTGTAATGTCATATTTGCTTGTTGTTTACTCAATTTATCGGCTTTCGTCAATAAGATATGGACTGTCTTTCCTGTCGGTATAAACCAATCCAGCATCTGAATATCCAGCGCTTTGAATGGATGCCGAATATCCATAATCAATACTAAGCCTTTAAGTGACTCGCGCGTCTGTAAATATCGACTTAGTAACTCCTCCCAATGCTTGCGGATGTTATCCGGAACTTTCGCATATCCATATCCGGGTAAATCAACGAGAAACTGATTCTCATCCAGTCGAAAAAAATTAATATGCTGAGTGCGCCCTGGTGTTTTACTTACAAAAGCCAGTCGGTTCTTGTTGGCCAAAGTATTTATAGCACTTGATTTACCAGCATTAGATCTTCCAGCAAAGGCAATCTCAACTCCAGTATGCTGTGGTAATGCATGCATATCATTGATGGAGGTATAAAAGGTCGCTTTCTGGAATAAGTGCATGATATTTTAAGAACTGTACAGCTCTCTTCTTTTCAATTCATCCTTAGCAATCACTAACAATCCTTCCAAAACTAAATTGTTAATTATCTTAGTAGGATACTTAATGAAAGAGCTTAGCAAAAATGCGTTTCCACCACTGATGATGCAGCTTATAGTTGAATGCGTGGGTTGAGTAGATAAAATATCATACATACGATCAATAGCACCTACCAAGCTCTGTATTATGCCACTATGAATCGCATTTTGCGTATTAACGGGAAAATTTTGGTAGACACCCGATTTATTAGGTTTCAATTGAGTACCAGAATAAAGGCTATTAAGCATCAAATCAAAACCAGGTAAAATAACGCCCCCCAGGAATTTTCCGCTATCAGACAGTGTATCGATAGTTAACGCAGTACCAGCGTTAATAACTAAACAGGCCTTGTGTTCTATATTCCAAGCAGCAATTAAAGCTGCCCAACGATCACTACCCAGTTGCTTTGGATCTGAATAGCAATTTAAAACACCACATTGATAGGATTGCGAATGGTGCCATATTGGTTGTATGGACCAGCGTGAAATGGACTTATAAATTTCATTTTTTGTTTCATCTCGTGCCACGTGCGAAATAATAATTAAATTCGGTTCAGATAAAACACTAAATTCTTTTTTTAACTCAAAAATATCATCATACGAAACAGTATTTTGAGATAACCAATTATTTTTATCAAACAATCCCCATTTTACACAGGAGTTGCCAGAATCAATGATTAGTAAAGTGGGATTCATTGGTCGCTTAATTATTTTTTAAGCGCATAGAGATATTACCGGTATTGTAAGACTGTTTGCCATTAGGTGTTATTAAGCAAATAGAACCGTCATCATTTACATCATCTACAACTCCAACAACTGATTTATTATGTGGAAAAAGCAGTGTCACATTTTTTCCTTGATATGCATGATAACTCATCCATTCATTTTTGAAATATGAGAATCCATATTTCTCAAAATCAGATAAAACAATATATAGCTGAACAAGAAGTGCACCAAGTATTTCGTTACGATCATGCACTTTGCCTGTGCATTGAAATAAATCTGTTACTTTTTGTTGGATGTGAGATTTAATCGAGAATGGCAGATGAAAATTTATACCAATTCCAATAACAGCAAATGATGGCCCATGAATCTTTCCACGAAGTTCTACTAATATACCAGCCAATTTACTATTATCATGCAGAATATCATTAGGCCATTTAAGGTAAATATTACTATCTGAAAAGGATCTTAAGACACGTACGAGAACAATACCAATTACTAAGCTCAAACCAGATAAAGAAGAAACACCCTTCTCGAAACGCCATAAAATTGAAAAGGTAAGAGTATTACCTAATGTTCCACCATACCATTTACGATTTTCACGGCCGCGCCCGTTAAATTGGATCTCAGAAGCTGCAACAACTATTAAATTATTATTGTACTCAGATTTATCAAATTTATTCAATAAATAATTATTCGTAGAATCAATTATATTGAATATTTTTATATTAAATATCTTTGAGTAACATGGAATAAACTCAAGAATTTTATTTCTATTTAATAAGTTAATTTTAATTACATCAAAACTATCAAATTTTCTTAAACATGAAATATATAAAAGTATATTTTAGTAGTAATTTAGTGATAAAAATGATAAATACATATTACGAAACAGCAACAGTCTTATTCCTCACTGATTTCATTCTTGTCATCTACTTCGTCAACTGGACGATCAAGTAATTCAACAAGCGCCATTGGAGCGTTGTCACCTTTTCTATATCCAAATTTAAGAATTCTGACATAACCACCAGGTCGAGTAATATAACGTGGTCCAAGTTCATCAAACAATTTTGTTACGATTTCGCGATCGCGAAGTTTATTAAAAGCTGCCCTTCGATTAGATAAAGACGGTTTTTTACCTAATGTAATAACAGGTTCAACATAACTTCTAAGTTCTTTTGCTTTTGGAAGTGTCGTAGTAATTACTTCATGACGTAATAAAGAGTTACTCATATTACGAAACATTGCCAATCTATGACTACTAGTTCTATTTAATTTCCTAAACGCATTATTATGACGCATGATTCTGATCCTTCGATATATTTTCTAAATTAGCAGGCGGCCAATTATCTAACTTCATGCCTAAAGTAAGTTCTCTCGACGCCAATACCTCTTTGATTTCATTGAGAGACTTTCTTCCTAAATTTGGGGTTCTGAGTAACTCAGCTTCTGTACGTTGAATCAAGTCTCCAATGTAATAAATATTTTCGACTTTTAAACAATTAGCAGATCTGACAGTTAGTTCTAAATCATCAACAGGGCGCAGTAAAATTGGATCAATTTGAGGCATCTGAGGCTTTTCTTTTGGAATAGGAGTACTCTCCAAATCAGCAAAAACAGATAGCTGTTGAACTAAAACACGGGCTGCGTATCGTATCGCTTCTTCTGGTTCGACAACTCCATTTGTTTCCAGATCTATAATTAGCTTATCCAAATCCGTACGTTGTTCTACACGAGCACTTTCAACAATGTAACTGACACGTCTAACGGGACTAAAAGAGGCATCCAAAAAAATTGTTCCTATGTCTTTATCAGTATTCTTATTTTTTCTAATTGTCGCCGGAACAAATCCTCTACCTTTCTCAACTCTCAATTCAATGTTAATTTTACTATCTGCAGTCAAATGAGCAATAATGTGTTCTGGATTTATTATTTCAACATCATGACCAGCTTCGATGTCGCCAGCAGTAACAACACCTTTTCCATTTTTCCTCAAATATAAAGTAGCTTCATCATTATTATGAAGTTTCAGGACTATACCTTTAATATTCAATAGAATATCAACAATATCTTCTTGAACTCCATCCAAAGCAGAATATTCATGAACGATTCCTGCAATTTTTACTTCTGTTGGAGCAAAACCTGACATTGAAGATAATAGAATTCTTCGAAGTGCATTACCTAATGTATGGCCATAACCTCTTTCAAAGGGTTCCATCACAACTTTGGCATGCAAAGGAGATATATTCTGAACATCAATAATTCGTGGTGTAAGCAGCTCCGTACCGAGCATAAAAAATCCTTATGTTTAAAAATCTATATGACTATTTTGAATATAATTCAATTATCAATGATTCATTAATAGAAGCAGGTAAATCAGAACGTTCAGGTTTCATTTTATAGACACCTTTCATTTCGCTAACATTTACATCTATCCAGGAAGGAAAATTTCGATTGCTGGCTATCTCAATAGAAGATTTAATACGTAATTGATTTTTCGCATTCTTATCAATTTCGATCGTATCTCCAACATTAACTAAATAAGCAGGTATATTAACTCTATGACCATTAACTAAAATACAGTTGTGTCTAACAATTTGACGTGCTTCCGATCTAGAAGATCCAAATCCCATATGATAAACGACATTATCAAGGCGGCTTTCTAACAATTGTAATAAGTTATCGCCTGTGATACCTCGCTCCTTGTCGGCTGCTTTATAAATATTACGAAATTGCTTTTCTAAAATTCCATAGATTTTTTTCACCTTTTGTTTTTCACGCAGCTGACCACCGTAGTCAGACAATCGACCTTTTTTTTGGCCATGTTGTCCAGGAGGGTAATTCCTACGTTCTATAGCGCATTTGTCAGTAAAACATTTTTCACCTTTTAAGAATAATTTTTCACCTTCTCTTCGGCATTGTTTACATTTTGGTGCAAGATTTCGAGCCAAGATATCTCCTTAAATACGGCGTTTTTTAGGTGGTCGACATCCATTATGGGGTACGGGTGTCACATCTGAAATACTAGTAATTTTAAAACCGGCCGCATTCAAAGCTCTTACTGCAGAGTCACGACCTGGACCTGGGCCTTTTACTTTAACTTCAAGATTTCTAACACCACAGTCAATTGCTATTTTACTTGCTGTTTCAGCAGCAACTTGTGCAGCAAATGGTGTGCTTTTTCTTGATCCTTTAAATCCAGCCCCACCTGAAGTTGCCCATGATAGTGCATTTCCTTGCCTGTCAGTTATAGTAACTATTGTATTATTAAAAGAAGCATGTATATGAGCGATACCTTCAGATACATTTTTCTTGATTTTTTTCTTAACACGTGAATTTGTTTTATTCATTATGGCACCAAAATTACAACTATTTATCTAACATAGTTAACGAGCTCGTATTGCTTTGCGAGGGCCTTTTCTAGTTCTTGCATTTGTTCTTGTGCGTTGTCCACGAACAGGAAGACCACGTCTATGTCGTAATCCACGATAGCATCCTAAATCCATTAATCTTTTAATATTCATCGAAATTTCACGACGAAGATCACCCTCAATTGTCATTCGAGTTACATATTCACGCAATTGATCAATTTGCTCTTCTGTAAGATCTTTTAATTTTTTATCAGTTTCGATACCCACTGCTTGACAAATGTTCTTAGAACTAGATCTACCAATACCATAAATTGCAGTGAGAGCAATGCCAACATGTTGATGATTAGGTATGTTTACGCCAGCAATACGTGCCATTTATATTTTCCTATATAATCTTGCTTTCACTTTCTATGTTTAACCTTGTCTCTGTTTGTGTCTTGGATCTATGCAAATAACTCGGACAACTCTATTACGTCTTATTATTTTGCAATTTCTGCAATATTTTTTAACTGAAGCATTTACTTTCATAAGATTAAATTTGATAATTAAAATTGGTAATAATAATATGTTTATGTAATTTTGATTTTTTACTATTTAGCTCGGAAAGTGATGCGAGCTCTTGTTAAATCATATGGTGTTAAGTCAACTGTAACTTTGTCGCCCGGCAAAATTCTTATATAATGCATACGCATTTTCCCAGAAATATGTCCTAACACTATATGTCCATTTTCTAATTTTACTCGAAATGTTGCATTGGGAAGAGTTTCGAGAATTTCACCTTGCATTTGTATTGTATCTTCTTTTGCCATCAAAAAATGCCAAATATTTATCTTGTAGTTAATTTCGTTTGGTTACTTTTGAAATTAGTTTTCTTAAGCAAGCTATCGTATTGCGACGACATTACATGTGACTGAACTTGTGACATAAAATCCATTGTCACAATTACAATAATTAAAAGAGAGGTACCACCAAAATAAAATGGAACATTCCATTTAAGAATCAAAAATTCAGGTAACAAACAAACTAAAGTAACGTAAATCGAACCCGATAGTGTCAAACGTAACATAATCTTTTCGATATAACGCGTAGTCTGTTCTCCTGGCCTAATACCCGGAACAAAAGCTCCACTTTTCTTAAGATTATCAGCAGTCTCTTTAGGATTAAAAACAAGAGCTGTATAAAAAAAACAGAAGAAAATGATCATCATGGCATATAAAATGACATATATGGGTTGCCCAGGAGATAATGCAGAGCTAATATCCTTCAGCCATGTTACAGATTCATTATTGGCAAACCATCCAGCTAATGTTGCTGGAAATAAAATTATGCTTGAAGCAAAAATCGGTGGAATTACACCAGGCATATTAAGTTTTAAAGGCAAATGGGAACTTTGGCCGCCATAAACTTTTTGTCCAATTTGGCGTTTTGCATAATTAACTAAAATTCTTCTTTGTCCCTTTTCAACAAAAACAACAATTCCAGTGACACAAGCGGCAGCGATAAAAATTCCTAAAGCAACTAAAAAATGCATCGAGCCTGTACTAACTAAATCTAA
Source organism: Nitrosomonas sp. Is24 (assembly GCF_033063335.1). NCBI lineage: Bacteria > Pseudomonadati > Pseudomonadota > Betaproteobacteria > Nitrosomonadales > Nitrosomonadaceae > Nitrosomonas > Nitrosomonas sp. Is24. Next base: position 2,137,441 of record NZ_JAWJZG010000001.1, read on the forward strand.
AGTACCTCCAATAGCACTTGGCAAACCAGCAGCTATACCCGCGAATATTATCAATGATATTCCATTACCAATTCCACGCTCTGTGATCTGTTCACCCAGCCACATTAAAAAAATTGTGCCAGTAACTAATGTAATAACAGTAGTAATCGTAAACATTCCGCCCGGGTTTATTACTAAACCCGCTTGCGACTGTAGCGCAATAGAAATTCCATAACTTTGAACCAATGCTAAAGCAACGGTGCCATATCTTGTATATTGAGTAATTTTTCTTCTGCCACTTTCTCCTTCTTTTTTCAAAGATTCTAGGAAAGGTATTGCAACTGTTCCTAATTGCATAATAATAGACGCAGAAATATAAGGCATGATTCCAAGCGCAAAAATCGAAAATCGTGAAAGGGCGCCCCCCGAAAACATATTAAACATCCCCAAGACACCGCCTTCTTGCGATTCGAATAGATCCTTCAACACAATAGGATCTATACCAGGAACAGGAACATGAGCGCCAATTCTATAGACAATTAACGCTAATAGTAAAAACCATAAGCGCTTTTTTAGATCAGAAAATTTATCTACAACAGAATTCGACATATTATTTGGATTTAAATAATCATTATGAAATTGTACTTCCAGAAGTCAAAAGTATATCTTTAGCTCCTTTACTAATCACAATATTCTTAAAATTAAAGGTTTTTGTACAATTTCCAGATTGAAATATTTTAACTTTATTCGTTTTTTTGGGAACTATATTATTTGCAATCAAAGTTTCAATAGTAATCTCTAATTCGGAAAGTGAATTCAAATCATTCAAACGTATATTAGGATATTCTCGTTTTCTTAAAATCACAAAACCTCTTTTTGGCAAACGACGTTGAATTGGCATTTGCCCACCTTCGAAACCCACCTTATGAAACCCTCCAGACCTTGATTTTTGCCCTTTATGTCCCCTACCACAGGTTTTCCCAAAACCTGAACCAATACCACGTCCAACTCGCACTTTATTTTTTTTCGAACCTTCAGAAGGTTTAATAGAATTCAAATACATAATTTAATCGCATTTAACTAAATAATTAATCTTGTCAATCATTCCACGTATTTCGGGTGTATCCTTAAGTATTGAAGAACTATTTAATTTCCTCAGCCCTAAACCTCGAGCTGTAGCTTTATGCGATTCTTTTGTTCCTATCAAGCTTTTAATAAGTGTAATTTTGATAGTTTTTTCTTTTTGAGAATTAACCATAATTTCAACCTATTATGTCTTTTATTGTCTTATTGCGCTTAGCTGCAATTGTTGCTGGAGTATTCATTTGATCTAAGCCTTTTAGTGTTGCTCTAACTACATTATATGGATTTGTAGAACCAATGCACTTAGCTAAGATATTGGTCATTCCCATGACTTCAAATATAGCTCGCATAGGTCCTCCAGCAATTATACCTGTTCCTTCAGGTGCTGGTTGCATATATACTTTAGCAGCACCATGTGATGCGGTTATAGGATGATATATAGACCCATTTTTCAATTTAACTTTTATCATTTTTCGACGAGCTTCATCCATTGCTTTCTGCACTGCGACTGGCACTTCACGTGATTTACCTTTACCCATGCCAACTCCGCCATCACCGTCTCCGACTACAGTAAGTGCCGCAAATCCTAAAATACGACCACCTTTAACAACTTTTGTAACCCTGTTGATAGCAACCATTTTTTCACGTAAATTATCGCCACCTTCTTCTGCACTTATCGTTTTAGTACTCATATTTTGACCTTGGATATCATTACATTCTGTTAGAATTTCAACCCTTCTTCACGAGCTGCCTCAGCTAAAGCCTTAACTCGACCATGGTATTTATATCCAGATCTGTCAAATGCAATATTTGATATACCAAACTTTATTCCTTTTTCTGCAATTCTTTTTCCAATTATTACAGCCGCCTGAATATTACCACCCACTTTAATTTCCTTCCTTACATCAGGTTCCAAGGTAGATGCACTAACAATAGTTTTATTTTTCTTATCATCAATCAACTGTGCATATATATGCGAGTTACTTCTATGTATAGATAATCTAATGACACCCAATTCGGCTATAGTGGCACGGGTTTTTTTTGATCTTCTAATACGCTTTTCTTTCAAATTCAGCATGTTAATTTCACTTATTTTTTCTTAGTTTCTTTAAGAACAATAATTTCATCTGAATAACGAACACCTTTTCCTTTGTAAGGTTCTGGTTTTCTGTATGCTCTAATATCAGCCGAAACTTGCCCAACCTTTTGTTTATCAATGCCTTTAATTATTATCTCGGTTTGTGTTGGAGTTTCAATTTTAATTCCATCAGGAATTTCAAAGTTTATTGGATGTGAAAACCCAAGTGTGAGACTTAATTTATTAGCAGTTGCTTGCGCTCTGTAACCAACTCCAACTAGTTGCAATTTCTTTTCAAATCCTTTTGAAACTCCATGAACCATATTTGCAATTAATGCCCTGAATGTTCCAGATAACGCATTTGCATGTTGAGAATTAGAATTTGCTTTAATTTTCAGAAAACCATCTATCTGATCCACACTAATCTCACTTGCGATGGGATACTCTAAAGCCCCAAGAGGTCCTTTTATCGTGATATCTTGTCCAGATAAAGAGATTTGAACATTATCAGGAACAGATATTGGATTATTACTTACACGAGACATTTAATAAAATCCTCTAAACTAGAATGCACAAGAGTTCGCCGCCTATACCTAACTCGCGCGCTTTATTTTGCGTCATCACACCTTGCGACGTTGAAACAATTGCAGTGCCAAGGCCATTCATAACATTTGGTAAATCCTTACTAGATTTGTAAATTCTTAAACCAGGTTTACTAATACGTTTAATATTCTCAATTACAGGCTTACCTGCATAATATCTTAGTAAAATTTCTAATGTGCTTTTGCTATTTTCGTTAATAACACTATAAGAATCAATATAACCTTCTTCTTTTAAAACAATAGCAATTGCCACTTTTAAGCGAGAACTTTCCATTTTAGTAAATTGCTTTCTTGCCATCTGAGCATTTCTAATTCTTGTTAGCATATCTGCAATCGGATCGCTCATACTCATATTGATTACACTCTATAATTAATTATTTATACTTTGATTAACTTATTAGACAAAAAATTACCAACTAGCTTTTATGATTCCTGGAATTTTTCCACTCATTGCCATATCTCTCAATTTGTTTCTTCCAAGTCCAAATTTAGAATAAACTCCTCGTGGTCTTCCTGTTAATTCGCATCTATTTCTTAATCTAACAGCGCTTGAATCCCTTGGAAGTTTCTGTAATTGCTGTCTAGCTTTTAACCTATCATCTTCATCCAGTGAATAATTTGAAATTATTTCGCATAAGTTTTTTCTTTTTTCAAAATATTTACTTACTAATTTTTGTCTTTTATTATTTCTATTCACTGTTGATAACTTAGCCATAACTTCCTCAATTCTTGAAGGGAAAACTAAATGCTGCCAACAAAGCTTTCGCTTCTACATCATTTTTTGCAGTTGTTGTAATCGAAATATTCATACCGCGTAACGCGTCTATTTTATCGTAATCAATTTCAGGAAATATAATTTGTTCTTTTATACCTATATTATAATTTCCTCTTCCATCGAATGATTTTCCAGATATTCCTCTGAAATCCCGAATTCTAGGTATTGCTATAGTAATTAGTCTATCAAGAAACTCATACATCCGAACCTTCCTAAGAGTTACCATGCAACCTACTGGATAATCTTTTCTAACTTTAAAAGTTGCAATAGATTTCTTAGCTTTTGTCACAACCGGCTGTTGACCACAAATCTTTTTTATATCAGAAATTGCATTCTCAATCACTTTTTTATCAATTGTCGCTTCGCCCAATCCAATATTAAGTGTAATTTTAGTTATACACGGTACTTCCATTACTGATTTGTATCCAAATTGCTTTTTTAATTCTTTTGCTACTGTATTACGGTAATAATCCTGTAAACGAGCCATATAATTACAATTCCTTTTATACTTCGATCAATTCATTTGTAGTTTTAAAAAAACGTACTTTTTTATCATTAGAATCTACTCTAAACCCTACTCTATCAGCTCTTCTTGATGTGAAGTTATAAATTGCGACATTCGAAATATGAATTGGCATTTCTTTATTAATTATTCCTCCAGTGACTCCGGTTGAAGGATTAGGCTTTTGATGCTTTTTTACCGAATTTATTCCTTGCACCAGCAAACGCTCAGAACCGATCGTACGAAGTACTGTACCTTTTTTTCCCTTATCTTTTCCAGTAATTACAATTACATCATCACCTTTTTTAATTTTTTTCATATCTATTCTCTTCTCGATATTACAGAACTTCTGGAGCAAGCGACACAATCTTCATAAAGCGCGCATTACGCAACTCACGAGTGACTGGACCAAATATCCGTGTTCCAATCGGCTCAAGTTTGTTATTCAAAAGCACGGCGGCATTTTCATCGAATTTTAACAAAGAACCATCTATACGTCTCACACCTTTTGCTGTACGTACTACAATAGCATTATATACTTCGCCTTTTTTCACACGTCCTCTTGGCGCTGCATCTTTGATGCTCACTTTAATTATATCGCCAATACCTGCGTATTTTCTCTTTGATCCACCAAGAACTTTGATACACATCAATGATCTCGCACCTGTGTTATCTGCAACTCGCAATATTGATTGCATTTGTATCATTTAATATTCTCTTTTTAAAAACTCATATTGAATATTTATTTAGATTTATTTCGATCAAATAAATATTTATTTTAATAAGTATCCCGACGAATCAAAAAGGCGGCATTATACAATAAAACACTCTTTTTTGATATAATTTATAGAAAATTACGCACTTCAAGTAGCAAAGAAACTATTTATCTCTCGGATACATTATTAACGTGTTTTACTACTTTCCAATTCTTGGTTTTTGATAATGGACGACATTCTTCTATTAAAACAATATCACCTATAGATAAATGTTCATTCTCAACATGAGCATGATATTTTTTTGATCTAATTACAAATTTTCCATAAAGTGGGTGTTTTATTCTGCGTTCAACCAATACTGTTACTGTTTTATCCATTTTATTACTTGTGATACGACCAGTCAGTGTACGTTTCAATTTTTCGCTATTCATAATTAACTTGCTTTCTGAGTCATAATTGTTTTAACTCTTGCGATATCTTTTCTAACCATTTTCATTCGACTTGTGTCTGAAAGTTGTTGTGTAGCTAATTGCATTCTTAAGCTAAATTGCACTCTTAATAAGGAAATGAGTTCTTTATTGAGTTCAGATAATGATTTTTCTTTCAATTCACTAACTTTCATTGTTATCCGCCAAATTGCCTAATAGTAAATACTGTTTTAATTGGTAATTTTGCTGCAGCTAGTCTAAACGCTTCTTTAGCTAGTTCTTCACTAACTCCATCCATTTCATAAAGAACCTTCCCAGGCTGAATTTCAGCAACATAATACTCTGGACTTCCTTTACCATTTCCCATCCGTACTTCAGCTGGTTTATGTGAAATTGGTTTATCAGGAAAAATCCGTATCCAGATACGGCCACCCCTTTTGATATGTCTTGTCATAGCTCTTCGAGCAGCTTCTATTTGACGTGCTGTTAATCGGCCTCTATCAACTGCTTTTAGACCAAATTCACCAAAGCTAACTTTTGAGCCTCGTGTTGCGATGCCGGTATTTCTTCCTTTTTGCTGCTTTCTATATTTAGTACGCGCTGGTTGAAGCATTTCTTTCCCCAGAATTTATTTTTATCAGATATCAAAGAATCTAGTAATTGTAATTAAATGTTTAAATCATTCAATGCTTTTATCTATTTTAGAATCGGATTCTTTAATAAACGATGGAGAGGATTTTTTACTAATTTTCTTTTTCTCACTATCAGAAACATTACCTGAGACATTTAAGCTATTTGCGTCACTTTTTCCAAGTATCTCGCCTTTAAAAACCCACACTTTAATCCCGATAATGCCATAAGTAGTTTTAGCTTCTGAAGTTGCATAGTCGAGATCTGCTCTTAAAGTATGAAGAGGAACTCGGCCTTCTCTATACCATTCCGTTCGGGCAATTTCTATCCCGTTCAATCTACCCGAACTCATTATTTTTATACCTTGAGCTCCCAATCTCATAGCATTCTGCATTGCCCGTTTCATTGCTCTACGAAACATAATTCTTTTTTCTAATTGTTGAGCGATATTATCGGCAATTAGTTGCGCATCCAGTTCTGGTTTTCTTATTTCTTCGATATTAACATGGACGGGAACCCCCATTCTTTTTTGGAGCTCAGTGCGCAATACCTCTATATCTTCTCCCTTTTTGCCAATGACCACACCTGGACGAGAACTGTAAATAGTAATCCTTGCATTTTTTGATGGTCTTTCTATCAAAACTCTACCAACCGAGGCATTTTTAAGCTTTTCATTAAGAAAAGTCCGTACTTTTATATCCTCATTCAGCATAGTTGCAAAGTTATTGCTATTTGCATACCACTTTGACAACCAATTTCTTTGAACTGAAAGACGAAACCCGATTGGATGTATTTTTTGACCCATATCAATTAGTGCCTTTGATTTTATTTAATTTGACTACCATTATCGCTTACTGTTAACGAGATATGACATGTAGGCTTAACAATTCTGTTGCCACGACCTTTAGCACGTGCACTTGTTCGTTTCATCAGTACTCCTCTATCAATATATATAGATGAGACTTTCAATTCATCAATGTCAGCGCCATCATTATGTTCTGCATTTGCAATGGCTGATTCCAATATTTTTCGAATTATTTCTGCGCCTTTTTTAGGGCTGAAAATCAAAATATTCAGTGCTTTATCAACTGTCAGACCTCTTATTTGATCTGCCACAAGACGTCCTTTTTGTGCTGATAACCTAACCCCGCGTAATTTAGCAGTAGTTTCCATATTAATTCCTATCGCTTAGTAACTGCTTTTTTATCGCCAGCATGGCCTTTAAAAGTACGTGTAAGTGAAAATTCACCAAATTTATGACCAATCATATTTTCTGTCACAAAAACAGGAATATGTTGCTTACCATTGTGTACGGCCACTGTTATCCCTATAAAATCGGGCAATATGGTGGACCGTCTTGACCATGTTTTAACAGGTCTCTTATCATTTGTTTCACGCGCTTTCACTATCTTTTCCATTAGATGCGTATCTACAAATGGTCCCTTTTTAACTGATCGTGCCATTTAATCTATTATCCTTTTTTTGAATAACGATGACGAACTATCATCACTTCTGTTCTTTTATTTTTTCGAGTTCTATAACCCTTAGCTGGTGTTCCCCATGGACTGACTGGATGCCTTCCTGCGGATGTCCTTCCTTCTCCACCACCATGTGGGTGATCTATAGGATTCATTGCCACACCTCGTACAGTTGGTCTAATTCCACGCCACCGAACTGCACCTGCTTTACCAATAGATCTTAAGTTGTGTTCAGCATTACCTACTTCACCGATTGTGGCACGACAATCAATATGAACTTTCCGCATCTCTCCTGAGCGAAGTTTCAGTTGTGCATAATTTCCTTCTCGTGCTTGTAATTGTATCGAAGCACCCGCCGATCGTGCTAATTGGGCGCCTTTTCCCGGCAATAATTCAACACAATGAATTATCGTCCCCATCGGTATATTGCGTAAAGGTAGCGCATCTCCAGGTTTTATTTGAGCATTTTTACCACTAGAAATTTTTGTGCCTACTGCTAATCCTTTTGGAGCAATAATGTACCTTCTTTCCCCATCCTGATAGCAAATTAAAGCAATATTTGCTGTCCTATTAGGGTCATACTCAATACGTTCGACGATACCAGTTATATCATCTTTATCACGTTTAAAATCTATCAATCTATAGTGTTGTTTATGTCCGCCCCCACGATGCCTTGTAGTGATGCGACCATAATGATTACGTCCCGCAGTTTTAGTTTGTTTTTCTATTAAATTTTTATAAGGTTCGCCATTGTACAGATCATTATTTACTATTTTAACTACTGATCTTCTTCCAGGTGAAGTCGGTTTTAATTTAACAAGGGCCATTATTTAACCTCTGCATTTGAAAAATTTGCAAAACTCAATTCCTGCCCTGCCTTAATGCTTACGATGGCTTTTTTCCAATCACTTCTGCGTCCCATAAAACGTCCAAATCTTTTGCTTTTTCCTTTCACATTTATCGTTTGAACATTCTTCACTTCTATCTTTTGTTCTTTCCATAATAACTCTATGGCATGTTTTATTTCTTTTTTAGTTGCATCTGTTGCTACACGAAATACCGTTTGATTATTTTTCTCTCCGATAAATGTAGCTTTCTCTGAGATATGCGGCGCTAATATGACTTTTAATAAACGTTCTTGATTAATATTTGAATTTTTCATGACAGAAGTTCCTCAAGATTCTTCAATCCTTCTGTTGTAAGTAAAATCTTTTCAAATTTCAAAAGACTTACCGGATCTACATTCTTCACTTCAACTACAGAAACATGTGGAATATTGCGCGATGAGAGATACAAATTTTCATCCACATTATTCGTAATCAACATAACCTCACTGAGCCCTAATGCAATTAGTTTTTCTTTAAAAGCTTTAGTTTTATGCGTATCGACATTAAAGTTATCTATAATCATTAATCGCTCATCACGTACTAACTGAGACAAAATGATACTTATACCGGTACGATACATTTTTTTATTGAGTTTTTTTCTAAAATTCTCATCAGGACTATTTGGAAAAATTTTTCCGCCTCCGCGCCATATTGGACTTGATGCCATACCGGCACGAGCGCGCCCTGTTCCTTTTTGCCGCCATGGCTTACGAGTTGACTTGGCAACATCTGCACGCCCTTTCTGAGCTCGCGTAGCTCCTCGCGCATTTGATAGATAAGAAGTTATAACTTGATGAATAAGTGCCTCATTGTAATCTTTATTAAAAAGTTCATCAGAAACAGTGATATTTTCTGTTGCCTGATTCTTTTCACCGATAAGCTTCAACTCCATTACCTGTTCATCCTATTGTTATTTCGTTTTATTAATCAATCTATTTTCTTACTTTAATGCTCGAACGCACTATGACATTGCCGCCTTTAGATCCTGGTATTGCGCCTTTTAAAAGCAATAAACTCCTTGCTTCATCAATTCTTAATATCTCTATATTTTGAATAGTTCTTCTTACATTACCCATGTGGCCTGACATTCTTTTACCGGGAAAAACTCGACCGGGATCTTGCGCCATCCCAATTGATCCTGGTTTATTATGCGCTTTTGAATTACCGTGACTAGCTCGATTTGAAGAAAAGTGATGCAACTTTATCGTTCCTGCATAGCCTTTGCCAATAGTTGTTCCAGACACATCCACTCTTTGGCCAACTTTGAATATACCACATGTAACTGTAGCGCCATTTTGTAGCTCATTGATATCTTCATCTGAAGTTACTCTAAACTCTTTTATAGTGCTTCCTGCTTCTACACCTGCTTTTGAGAAGTGCCCTGCAATTGATTTATTGACTCTATTAGGTCTTTTTTTTCCAAATGTTAATTGCACCGCAGAATAACCATTTGTATCAGACCTTTTTAACTGAGTTATGCGATTATTGGAAACATCAATGACAGTTACTGGCAAGCTATCACCATTCTCAGTAAAAATCCGAGTCATTCCAATTTTACGACCAATCAACCCTATTGCCATTTTCCGCCTCTATCTAAGAGCACATGTCTTTATTAAGAAGAACTAAATACTCTAACTATTTAAAAAAACTTATAATTTGATTTCCACATCCACACCAGCAGGCAAATCCAATTTCATTAAAGCATCGACTGTTTTGTCTGTTGGATCAATGATATCCATTAATCTTAAGTGCGTTCTAATCTCGAACTGATCACGAGATGTTTTATTTACATGAGGCGATCTCAACACATCAAAACGTTCGATTCTAGTCGGCAATGGAACGGGGCCCTTAACAACAGCTCCAGTTCTTTTTGCTGTTTCTACAATTTCCAGTGCCGATTTATCTATCAACCGATAATCGAATGCTTTTAGACGAATTCTAATTTTTTGGTTTTGCATATATATTTTAATCTCGAGTTTATAGATTCAATTTTACAACTGGATTGACTCTAACTCTATTTCGCCTTATAAAATATCATTCAATAATTTTTGCGACGACGCCTGCACCAACCGTACGTCCACCTTCCCGTATCGCAAATCGCAGCCCATCTTCCATCGCAATCGGCGCTATCAGATTGACCGTTACCGATACGTTATCCCCGGGCATCACCATTTCCGTGCCCGCCGGTAATTCAATCGCCCCCGTAACATCCGTCGTTCTGAAATAAAACTGTGGGCGATAACCAGGAAAAAATGGGGTATGTCTTCCACCTTCTTCCTTGCTCAATACATATATTTCCGCTGTGAATTTGGTATGTGGCGATATGCTACCCGGTTTTGCCAGCACTTGTCCGCGTTCTACTTCTTCACGTTTCGTGCCACGTAGCAGTATTCCCACATTATCACCGGCTTGACCTTGATCCAATAGTTTACGGAACATTTCAACGCCCGTGCATACTGTCTTCAGTGTGGGTTTAAGACCTACGATCTCTATCTCTTCACCTACTTTGATGATGCCTCTTTCAACCCGTCCCGTTACAACCGTTCCACGGCCCGAAATCGAGAAAACATCTTCTACCGGCATGATAAATGCGCCGTCGATTGCGCGTTCCGGTTGTGGTATGTAACTATCCAGCGCTTCCGCCAATTTTAATATAGAAGGCTCTCCGATATCGCTTTGATCGCCTTCCAGCGCTTTCAGCGCCGAGCCGACAATAATCGGAGTGTCATCACCCGGAAAGTCATATTTGGATAATAGTTCGCGTATTTCCATTTCCACCAGCTCTATGAGCTCGGCGTCATCCACCATATCTGCTTTATTCATATACACAATGATGTAAGGAACGCCTACTTGGCGCGCCAGCAGGATATGTTCTCGTGTTTGCGGCATTGGACCATCAGCAGCCGACACCACCAATATGGCTCCATCCATTTGTGCCGCACCCGTGATCATGTTTTTCACATAATCCGCGTGCCCAGGACAGTCCACATGCGCATAATGACGATTCGACGTTTCGTATTCCACGTGTGCCGTATTAATGGTAATCCCACGCGCACGCTCTTCCGGTGCTGAGTCAATCTGATCGTAGCTCTTCGCTTCTCCGCCAAATTTCTTCGTCAATATCGTCGTAATCGCCGCCGTCAGCGTCGTCTTACCATGATCCACGTGCCCTATCGTACCAACATTTACGTGTGGCTTCGACCGCTCAAATTTACTCTTTGCCATGTTTTATCCCTCTACACTCTATCCAATTCGATTATTTTTTATTGATTATCGCATCAGCCACATTTTTCGGTGCTTCTGAATAATGTTTAAATTCCATTGAGTAAGTTGCCCTACCCTGCGTGGCCGATCTTAATGCTGTCGAATAACCAAACATTTCTGCTAGCGGCACCTCGGCCCGAATTACTTTAAACCCAGGCACGTCTTCCATCCCTTGTATCATGCCACGTCTAGACGACAAATCTCCAACTACGTTCCCCATGAAATCTTCTGGTGACTCCACTTCAACCGCCATCATTGGCTCTAACAGCACCGGATTGGCTTTACGCATGCCATCTTTAAATGCTATTGATGCAGCCATCTTGAACGCATTTTCGTTTGAATCAACATCGTGATATGAACCGTCAAAAAGTGTAACCTTAACATCTACCACGGGATATCCTGCCAATACTCCACTTGGTAACGTTTCCAGCAAACCTTTCTCGACCGCTGGTATATATTCGCGCGGCACGGAACCGCCTTTTATCTCATCAACAAACTCAAAACCTTTACCCGTCTCATTAGGTTCCATTTTCAACCATACATGACCATACTGACCACGTCCGCCTGATTGTTTAACAAATTTTCCTTCAATCTCAACATATTTTCTTATTGCTTCACGATATGCAACTTGAGGAGCACCAACATTAGCCTCCACGCCAAATTCCCGTTTCATTCGGTCAACAATAATTTCCAGATGCAACTCACCCATTCCAGAAATGATGGTTTGACCCGATTCTTCATCGGTGCGCACTCTGAAGGAAGGATCTTCTTGTGCTAATCTGTTGAGCGCTATGCCCATTTTTTCTTGATCAATTTTTGTTTTTGGCTCAACAGCAACATGAATAACCGGTTCTGGAAAATCCATTCTTTCCAATGTAATTACCTTTTGCGGATCACAAAGTGTATCTCCCGTTACAACGTCTTTTAAACCCACAGCTGCCGCTATATCGCCCGCTCTTACTTCTTTTATCTCTTCACGCTGATTCGCATGCATTTGCAATATCCTGCCTATTCTTTCTTTTTTACCCTTGACCGGGTTATAGACAGTATCGCCAGAAACAACAACACCGGAATAAACTCTAAAGAAAATGAGCTGCCCAACATACGGATCGGTGGCAATCTTAAAAGCAAGCGCTGAGAATGGTTCATTGTCATCAGCCTTACGTTTATCAGCCTCACCTCTCTCGTTCTCGCCTTGTATCGCCAATACATCGGTAGGCGACGGCATGTAATCTATGACTGCATCCAGCATTGCTTGCACGCCTTTATTCTTAAAAGCGGTTCCGCACATCATGGGAACTATTTCATTATTGATAGTCCGTGCACGCAGACCAATTTTTATATCCGAGATTTCCAAGTCTCCACTCTCAAGATATTTATTCATTAAATCTTCGTTTGCCTCGGCCGCTGATTCCAGCATTTTTTCACGCCAAGCTTGCGCATCCTCCTTTAAATTTTCCGGTATATCGCGCTCTTCAAACTTCATCCCGCGACTTTCATCATCCCAGTAAATTGCCTTCATTTTTACTAAGTCAACAATACCTTCAAATTTATCCTCAGCCCCTATGGGTAACTGTATAGGCACTGGCATGGCTTTTAATCGTGCCTTAATCTGCTCATACACACGCATGAAATTTGCGCCAGAACGATCCATTTTGTTCACAAAGGCAAGACGCGGAACCTTATATTTATTTGCCTGCCTCCAAACCGTCTCTGTTTGCGGCTGCACTCCACCAACTGCACAAAATACTGTACACGCACCATCCAGCACACGCAATGACCGCTCCACCTCAATCGTAAAATCCACGTGACCAGGTGTATCTATTATATTAACTCGATGCTCAGGATAGTTCCCTGCCATTCCTTTCCAGAAACAGGTTGTAGCTGCCGATGTAATCGTAATACCTCTTTCCTGCTCTTGCTCCATCCAATCCATCGTGGCCGCACCATCATGTACCTCACCAAGCTTATGCGATACACCAGTGTAAAAGAGGACGCGCTCGGTCGTCGTTGTCTTACCAGCGTCGATATGAGCCATAATGCCTATGTTTCTATAACGCTCTATTGGAGTTTTTCTTGCCACGGTTTAATGCCTTACGATTAATTCAACTTACGGTTATGTTTGATGCCAGAGATTTAATTTATCAAAATCTAAAATGTGAGAATGCTTTATTGGATTCCGCCATTCTGTGCACTTCTTCTCGTTTTTTCACAGCACCACCGCGCCCTTCTGCAGCTTCAGTCAATTCACCTGCCAGCCTGGCATCCATCGACTTTTCACTTCTCTTTCTAGCCGCATCGCGTAGCCAACGCATAGCCAACGCATTCCGGCGCACCGAACGTACTTCAACCGGCACCTGGTAATTAGCTCCACCTACTCGGCGGCTCTTAACTTCCACTATTGGACGAACGTTAGTCAACGCCTGGGTAAAAACTTCCAGCGGATCATTTCCGGTTTTTTTGCCTATATGCTCTAGAGCGCCATAGATAATTCTTTCTGCAACAGATTTTTTACCACGCGTCATGAGAACATTAACAAATTTTGCCAATTCAACATTGTGGTATTTTGGATCAGGCAATATTTCACGCTTTGGAACTTCTCTACGTCTTGGCATTATTCAACCCCTACATTACGCAATTTTATTTTTTCTAGCACTTTGGATTGACACCTAAATTAATTTTAAGCAGTTTTAGGTTTCTTAGAACCGTATTTCGAACGACTCTGCTTACGATCTTTAACACCCGCAGTGTCAAGACTACCCCTGACCGTGTGATAACGCACACCTGGCAAATCCTTAACACGACCACCACGGATTAATACCACCGAGTGCTCCTGAAGATTATGCCCTTCACCACCAATATAACTAGTCACCTCAAATCCATTAGTCAACCTTACCCGGGCTACTTTCCGCAACGCTGAATTTGGCTTTTTGGGTGTTGTTGTATATACCCTTGTACATACGCCCCTTTTTTGCGGGCTATTCTCGAGCGCAGGGACAGTACTTTTAACTTGCTTGGCAGCACGTGGTTTTCTAACTAACTGACTGATTGTCGGCATTTCTGTGTCCTAAAAAACTGGAATGGCTTTAAGCCGTCCTTCATCTGTTTGCTGATTTGCTTTAATTTCCCAACATCAAACATATTGGTAATTATCAATACCGACCTCCAACCAATCCGAAGATGCGGCAAAAAAGAGAGCGGATTCTATTGGGTTTATTTATATATGTCAAGACGAAGATAGCTCACTTGAGCAATACACTTCCATCCATCATCACATATCCCTGCAACTTCCTTTCTGCTAAGAATCCTAACCTTGTTTCTTAAACTGCAAAATAAGTTTTCAAGTATCAACTAATCCCTGTTAATCCCTGAAATTTTGAAATTGTAATGGAAAATTATCAATCGATTTCTTTATCAGCTGAATTGCTTCTTGCAGCACATCTTTTTTTGCACCGGTTACACGTACCACATCGCCTTGAATGCTGGCTTGAACTTTGAGCTTACCGTCTTTGATGTGCTTAATAATTTTTTTTGCCAGCTCAGTTTCAAGCCCTGTTTTAATTGTTACTGACTGCTTTACTTTGTTTCCGCTAATTTTTTCAACCTGGCCTTTCTCCAAGCATCGCACATCCACATTCCGTTTGGTTAGCCGGGTTCTGAGAATATCCAATATTTGTTCCAGTTTAAATTCGTCGTCTGCGAATACAGTCAGCTGATAATCCGCCTGCTCCACTCTGGCATCGGAACCTTTAAAATCAAACCGAGTAGTGACCTCTTTGTTCACCTGGTCGACTGCATTCCTGACTTCCTGCTTATCCACTTCTGAAACGATATCAAATGATGGCATTATTTCTCTCTGTGTCTGTGCATAAACAATTACGCTATACCCGCTTTCTATGCATTCACACTTCCAGGCAAACCGGTGATATTCCGGTCATAAGGGTTTGAAAAAGTTATTTCTTATGTTTCTTTCCAGCGTTAGCCGCAATGCGCATTCTCAAAGCATTCAGTTTGATGAATCCTGCCGCATCCCCTTGGTTATATGCGCCCGCGTCGTCTTCAAATGTTGCGATGGTGGGGTCAAACAAGGAATCGGTTTGCGAGTCTCTACCGACCACAATAACATTTCCTTTATACAGCTTCAGCCTCACCCAGCCATTTACTTTTTCCTGGCTTGCATCGATCATGGTTTGCAGCATTTTGCGTTCCGGACTCCACCAGTAACCGTTGTAGATCAACGACGCGTAGCGTGGCATTAAATCATCCTTCAGATGCGCCACTTCGCGGTCGAGTGTAATCGACTCCATAGCACGATGCCCTCGCAACAGAATGGTCCCGCCCGGCGTTTCATAACAGCCACGTGACTTCATGCCCACATAGCGATTCTCCACCAAATCCAACCGGCCTATGCCATGTTTCCCGCCTAATTGATTGAGCTTTTCCAATACACTCGCTGGCGATAATGCGACACCGTTAAGGGCTACCACATCACCGCGTTTAAATTCGATATCCAGATATTCCGGTTCATCCGGTGCTTTTTCCGGCGAAACACTCCAGCGCCACATGGATTCTTCCGGTTCCGCGGCAGGATCTTCCAGAATTCTACCTTCGTAAGAGATATGCAACAGATTGGCATCCATGCTGTAAGGCGATCCCGCCTTCTTCTTCATTTCGACCGGAATACCATGCTGCTCGGCATATTGCAATAACGTCTCACGAGAGGTCAAATCCCATTCACGCCACGGTGCAATCACATGAATATCCGGTTGTAATGCATAATAACCCATCTCAAAACGCACCTGATCGTTACCCTTGCCGGTAGCACCATGCGATACCGCATCAGCACCGGTTTCTCTCGCGATTTCAATCTGTCTTTTTGCGATCAATGGACGCGCAATACTGGTCCCCAGCAAATATTCCCCTTCGTAAATCGTATTGGCGCGGAACATGGGAAATACAAAATCGCGGACAAACTCTTCACGCAAGTCATCGATATAAATTTCCTTTACACCCAGCTGCTTTGCCTTTGCACGCGCCGGTTCCACTTCCTCTCCCTGCCCAATGTCCGCTGTAAAAGTAACGACTTCACACTGATAGGTATCTTGCAGCCATTTCAAAATGACGGATGTATCCAATCCCCCGGAAAATGCCAAAACCACTTTATTAATCTTTTTCATTATTCTCAGTACGTTCGTTTATCTAGCGCTGTAATCCGTTAATGCGCAATCCATGAATACCAATCGCAAATTTATTTTGCAGTATCTATTTTACCCAGCAGCAAATACTCCATCAGTGCCTTTTGGGTATGCAGCCGGTTCTCCGCTTCGTCCCATACCACGGATTGCGGTCCATCCAGCACTTCCGCACTTACCTCTTCACCTCGATGAGCTGGCAAACAATGCATAAATAATGCATCCGGTTTGGCCAATGCCATCATTTCCTCGTCAACACAAAACTCGGCAAAATCATTCTTTCTTTGCTCAGTTTCCGATTCAAACCCCATACTAGTCCACACATCCGTCGTGACCAGATCCACTCCCTCCACTGCCTTGTGGGGACTGGCAAATTTCTCAAAATGCGCAGTGCCGTTGAGTCCTATCTGCGCAGGGTCAATATCGTAACCGGGCGGCGTGGAAACATGCACTTTAAAGTTAAATATCTCGGCCGCCTGCAACCAGGTACTGCACATATTATTGGAGTCACCGATCCACGCCACTGTTTTACCTTCTATCGAGCCTCTGTATTCCGTGTACGTAAAAATATCACTCATGATTTGGCACGGATGATATTCATCGGTCAAACCATTAATCACCGGTACTCTGGAATACTCCGCAAAACGCTTGACAAGGTCATGCTGATAGGTCCGGATCATAATCAGATCGACCATGCGGGAAATCACCCGCGCCGCGTCTTCCACCGGCTCTCCCCGCCCCAATTGCGTATCCCGCGTTGACAGATAAATGGCTGCACCGCCCAGTTGATGCATGCCGGCTTCAAATGACAAGCGCGTACGGGTTGAATTTTTGTCAAAGATCATCGCCAATGTGCGATCGGACAACGGCCAGTATTGCCGGTATTGTTTGAACTCCTGCTTTATCCAACGCGCGCGCGCAAATAAATACTCATATTCATCGCGGCTAAAATCCTTGAATTGCAAAAAATGCTTTAATTGCATAACGCGATAAACAACCAATCAGCAATGCATTACTACGCAATCTGCTTAGTTATTCAAAAACTCCTTTATCAACAGACAAGTAATATCAATCACTTGCTCAGCTTCATGTTGCTGCATCACAAACGCCGGCAGCAAGCGAATCACTTTATCCGATGTTACATTGATCAATAATTTCTTCTCCAGCGCTTTTCGCACCAATTCGACGCAAGGCACGGAAAGTTCGACACCGACGATTAAACCCTGACCTCTGACTTGCACAACACCCGGAACATCGGCCAGTTGATTCCGCAGCCGGTCGCGCATGAAATCGCCCAATTTTGTCGCATGCTCCAGCAGACCTTCATCGGCAATTACTTTCAGCGTTTCGATCGCCGCTGCACAGGCCAACGGATTGCCGCCAAACGTGGAGGCATGATTACCCGGTTTGAACACTTCGGCAGCGGTGCCTTTGGCCAAACAAGCGCCAATTGCCACGCCCCCGCCCAATCCTTTCGCCAGCGTAACGACATCCGGCATGATATTGCTGTGCTGAAACGCAAACCATTTACCACTGCGCCCGATTCCCGATTGCACCTCATCAAGCATCAGCAGCCAGCCATTCTGGCTGCACAGATTGCGTAATCCTTGCAAATAATGCGCTTCGGGAATATTTACCCCGCCCTCACCCTGAAATGGCTCCACCAGCACCGCCACGACATCTTTATTATTGGCAGCCACTTGTGCGATCGCATCCAAATTATTATAAGGAGCGCGCACAAAACCGGTTAACAGCGGTTCAAACCCGGCTTGCACCTTGCGGTTTCCGCTGGCTGTCAGCGTTGCCATAGTACGGCCGTGAAATGACCGCTCCATGACAATGATCGTGGGCAGCGATATCCCTTTGTTATGTCCATACAGCCGGGCCAGTTTAATGGCGGCTTCGTTCGCTTCCGCTCCGGAATTGCAGAAGAACGCATTATCCATTCCGGATAATTCCGTCAGACGCTCAGCCAGACGTTCCTGCTTTTCAATGTGAAAAAGATTAGAGGTATGGATCAGCGTCCCGGCTTGTTCACAGATCGCCCGGGTTAATCTCGGGTGGCAATGACCCAGTCCGCACACCGCCACACCAGCCAATGCATCCAGATACCGTTCACCGCGATCGTCCCATAACCAGACCCCTTCGCCTTTAACAAAGGTAACAGGCAACCGTGAGTATGTATTCATCAAATTAGACACTGCATCACACTCGCATTTGTATTTTAAACGAAAAATTCAATTCAGCGCTCCACCCGGTACGGTAAGGAAAATTTGAAAAAGTTGTTATGGTTACCTATTTAGTCTGCTTTTTCAAGCTTTTTTCTTTGCAGTTCTGCTCATTTATGGCAATTTTTATGCCGAGGCCATAGCAAAGTTAGTCGAGAAACGATAGCAGCATGTTAGAATGATCTGATATACAAATTTCATATAGCCAGTTTCAACTAAGATACATTTCTATTTCTGCATCATAACCTGTTGTTTCTCACAAAATCATAAGATATGAATCAGTTTGCCAAGGAAACTCTGCCCATCAGTCTTGAAGAAGAAATGCGGCGTTCCTATCTTGATTACGCGATGAGCGTCATCGTGGGCCGCGCTTTGCCGGATGTTCGTGATGGCTTGAAACCGGTGCACCGGCGCGTGTTATTTGCCATGCATGAACTGTCCAACGACTGGAACAGGCCCTACAAAAAATCCGCGCGTATCGTCGGTGACGTAATCGGTAAATACCATCCGCACGGCGACACCGCCGTCTACGACACCATCGTCCGCATGGCGCAGGACTTTTCGCTGCGCTACATGCTGGTCGACGGGCAAGGCAACTTCGGTTCGGTCGATGGCGATAACGCCGCGGCGATGCGTTACACCGAAATCCGCATGTCGCGTATTGCGCATGAGTTATTGGTCGATCTCGACAAGGAAACGGTGGATTTCGGTCCCAACTACGACGATTCCGAAAAAGAACCGCTGATTCTGCCGGCCAAAATACCCAATTTGCTGATCAACGGCTCATCCGGTATCGCCGTCGGCATGGCGACCAACATCCCGCCGCATAATCTGAATGAAGTTGTGGAAGCTTGCCTTGCCTTGCTCAAAAACCCGGATATCACCATCGATGAGCTGATCGACATTATTCCGGCGCCGGACTTCCCTACCGCTGGCATCATTTATGGTGTCGCCGGCGTACGCGACGGCTATCGCACCGGCCGTGGCCGTGTAGTGATGCGCGCACGCACGCATTTTGAAGATCTGGAAAAAGGCAGCCGCCAATCCATCATCGTCGATGAATTGCCATATCAGGTTAACAAAGCCAACTTACTGATACGCATCGGCGAGCTGGTACGCGATAAGAAAATCGAAGGCATTTCCGATCTGCGCGACGAATCCGATAAATCCGGCATGCGCGTCGTCATCGAACTGAAGCGCGGCGAAGTGCCCGAAGTCATTCTGAACAATCTGTACAAAGAAACACAGATGCAGGATACGTTCGGCATGAACATGGTGGCTTTGCTGGATGGCCAGCCGCGCTTGCTGAATTTGAAGCAGATCCTGGATGCTTTCCTGCGTCACCGCCGTGAAGTCGTCACGCGCCGCACGGTTTTTGAACTGAAAAAAGCGCGCGAACGCGGTCATTTATTGGAAGGTCTAGCGGTTGCGTTATCCAATGTCGATGAAATCATCGCGTTGATCAAAGCAGCGCCGACGCCCGCTGACGCCAAGGAAGGCTTGATGGCGAGAACCTGGCATTCCAAATTGGTCGAGGAAATGCTGACGCGCGCCATGGCCGATGCCAATGCGCTGCGTCCAGAAGGATTGGATAATTTCTTCGGTTTGCAAGCACAGGGTTACCGGCTTTCCGATGCGCAAGCGCAAGCGATCCTGGAACTGCGTTTGCAACGTTTAACCGGCCTGGAACAGGAAAAGATCGTCGATGAGTACCGGGAGGTTATCGATAAAATCATCGATTATCTGGATATTCTGGCCAATCCGGAGCGTATCACCAGCATCATCACCGAAGAACTGGACGCGATCAAATTGCAATTCGGCGACAAACGCCGCAGTGAAATCGTCATCGACACGCAGGATTTGAGTATCGAAGATTTGATCACACCGGCCGACATGGTCGTTACCCTATCGCACAGCGGTTATATCAAATCCCAGCTACTAGACGACTATCGCGCGCAAAAACGCGGCGGTCGCGGCAAACTGGCGACGAGCACCAAGGAAGATGATTTCATTGACAAACTGTTCATCGCCAATACGCATGACTATATTTTATGCTTCTCAAGCCTTGGACGCGTGTACTGGATCAAAGTCTACGAAGTGCCGCAAGGCGGACGGCAATCGCGCGGCAAACCGATCATCAATTGGGTACAGCTGGAAGAAGGCGAGAAAATCAACGCCATTCTGCCGGTTAAAACTTTTGATGAAAATCGTTTTGTCTTTATGGCCACATCGTTTGGCACCGTCAAAAAAACACCGCTATCGGAATTTTCCCGTCCGCGTAACAATGGCATCATCGCCATTGGATTGGACGAAGGCGACTTTCTGATCGGTGTGGAACTGACCGAAGGTAAACATGATGTCATGTTGTTCTCGGATAATGGTAAAGCCATGCGCTTCAGCGAAAACGACGTGCGTCCGATGGGCCGTACCGCCCGTGGCGTGCGCGGCATGAAATTGGGCTCCGGACATAAAGTCATCTCAATGCTGGTAGCGGAAAATGAAGAACTGGCGGTGTTAACAGCGACGGAAAACGGTTTCGGCAAACGCACTCCGATCAGCGAATACACTCGCCACAACCGCGGCACGCAAGGCATGATCGCAATCATCACCAGCGCGCGCAACGGCAAGGTCGTCACCGCCAAGCTGGTAAAACCGGACGATGAAATCATGCTGATCACCTCCGGCGGCGTCATGATCCGCACGCGTGTCAATGAGGTGCGCGAAATGAGCCGCGCTACGCAAGGCGTTACCCTGATCAACCTGGATCCCGGTGAAAAACTGGCCGGTCTGGAACGGGTGGTGGAAAGCGAAGAAGGCGATGGAGACGGCGAATAATTAATAACCAACGACTCGGGGAAAAAGCAATGGATCAGATCTATAATTTCAGCGCCGGACCAGCGGTTCTCCCCCAGGAAGTATTGCAACAGGCGCGCGATGAGATGCTCGATTGGCACGGCAGCGGCATGTCGGTGATGGAAATGAGTCATCGCGGCAAGGAATTCATGTCGATTGCGGAAAAAACCGAGAGTGATTTGCGCGAACTGGCGGGTATTCCGCAAAACTATAAAGTGCTGTTTCTGCAAGGCGGCGCCTCCAGCCAGTTTGCCATGGTGCCGATGAATCTGCTGTGCGGCAAAACAACAGCGGACTATATCAATACCGGCCAGTGGTCGGCCAAAGCCGTCGAGGAAGCCAGCCGCTATTGCACGGTCAACGTGGCCGCCTCATCAGAAGATGCCAATTTCACGTACATCCCGCCGCGGGAACAATGGCGCTTAAACCCCGATGCAGCGTATGTGCATTACACCAGCAACGAAACCATCGGTGGCGTCGAGTTTCATTGGGTACCGGATACGGAGGCTCCGCTGGTTGCCGACATGTCGTCGGATATTTTGTCGCGGCCGTTGGATGTCACGCGCTTTGGCCTGATTTATGCCGGTGCGCAAAAAAACCTCGGCCCCGCCGGATTGACGCTGGTCATCGTGCGCGAAGATTTATTGGGCAAACCGCTGCCCGGCACACCGACGCTGTACGATTATCAGATTCACGCCAAGAATGACTCGATGTACAACACTCCGCCCACTTACGCCATGTACATCACCGGCCTGGTGTTCGCCTGGCTGAAAAAACAGGGCGGGCTGACAGCAATGGAAAAAATCAACACGGCCAAAGCCAATCTGCTGTACGACTATCTCGACAGCACGGATTTCTACCACTGCCCGGTGGCAATAGCCAACCGGTCGCGGATGAATGTGCCGTTCACACTGAAAGATTCCGCGTTGGACGGTGAATTTCTCAAACAAGCGCAACACAACGGTTTATTGCAGCTGAAGGGACATCGCTCGGTCGGCGGTATGCGGGCATCAATCTACAATGCCATGCCGGTCGAAGGTGTCGCGACACTTGTCACTTTCATGAAGGAGTTTGCCAGCCGCCATGCCTGAACAACAATCCTTTAAAATTCTAACACTCAATGCGATTTCAACGCACGGACTCAACCGTTTTCCCGCGGAGCGTTATCAGACCGGTCACGACATCGAGGAACCGGATGCCATCTTGGTGCGCTCGCACAACATGCTGAACAGCGTCATCCCAGAGTGCGTCAAAGCGATCGGCCGCGCCGGCGCGGGTACCAACAACATCCCGGTCGACGCGATGAATGCGCGCGGTGTGCCGGTTTTCAATACGCCCGGCGCCAACGCCAACGCCGTCAAGGAATTAGTGCTGGCCAGTTTGTTTCTGGCGGCGCGTAACCTGGTACCGGCATTGCAATTCGCCGACAGCCTGCAGGGTGACGATGCGGCGCTCAACAAGCAAGCCGAAGATGGCAAAAAACGTTTTTCCGGCATCGAATTGCCGGGGCGCACGCTGGGCGTGATCGGTCTAGGCGAAATCGGCCGCCTGGTTGCCAATTCGGCCATCCGGCTCGGCATGAAAGTCATCGGTTTCGACCCGAAAATTACCGTCGAATCGGCCTGGAGCCTGTCGGCGGAAGTCAAGAAAGCCAACAGCCTGGAGGATTTGCTGCGCCATAGCGAATTCATCAGCGTACACGTGCCATTGCTCGATTCGACACGGCACCTGATCAACAGCAGCACGATACAGTTGATGAAGCCGCATGCAATTGTGCTGAATTTCTCGCGTGGCGCGATCGTCGATGAAGATGCCATTCTGCAAGCCATCGCCGCCAACAAAATCAAAACTTACGTCAGCGATTTCCCCAGCGAGAAACTACAACACCAGAAAAACGTGATTACCTTGCCGCACCTCGGTGCATCGACCGCCGAAGCGGAAGACAATTGCGCCGTGATGGTGGTGGATCAGTTGATCGATTATCTGGAAAACGGCAATATCACCAACACCGTCAACTTTCCGGACACGCAGATGGAACGCGAAGTGCCTTACCGCGTCGCGGTCGCCAATGCCAACGTGCCGAATATTCTGGGGCAGATTTCGACCAGCATGGCGCAGGCCGGACTGAATATTCATACCATGATCAACAAATCGCGCGGTGGCATGGCTTATACGCTGGTCGACACCGACAGTCCGGTCCCGCCGCATGTTTTGCATGAGATAGCATCGATCAGCGGCGTGCTGATGGCGCGTTATTTGCGTCTTCCCGGATAAACCCCAAGCACTACCGAATCGCCCAATGTTCAATGATTAACTAACATGTCCGAAGAACTCAAACAACTCCGCGATCAAATCGACGCCATCGACAACGAATTGCTGCAATTGGTCAGCAAACGCGCCGGATTGGCGCAGCAAGTCGGCAAAATCAAAAAAAGCGGCATCGTCTATCGTCCCGAACGCGAAGCGCAAATATTGGCGCGCGTGCAGGAACAAAACCCCGGGCCGGTCAGCAACGAACACATTAAACATTTATTTACCGAAATCATGTCGTTGTGCCGCGCCTTGGAAAAACCCATGAGCGTGGCCTACCTCGGCCCGAACGGCACCTTCTCCGAAGAAGCGGCGCTGAAACGCTTCGGCAGCGCGATCACTGAGGTCGCGTGCGATTCGATCGACGATGTGTTCCGCACGGTGGAATCGGAAGCGGCCCATTACGGCGTGGTGCCTGTGGAAAATTCTTCCGAAGGCGCGGTCGGCAGAACCATGGATTTGCTGCTGCAAACGCCGCTCACCATCTGCGGCGAGATTCAATTGCCGGTGCATCAGTTTCTGATGGCGCAGCAAACCGATCTAGCGCACATCAACAAAATTTACTCGCACCCGCAATCGCTGGCACAGTGTCATCACTGGTTAAGTACCAACTTGCCGCATCTGTCCCATTCCGCGTTGATCCATGCCGCCAGCAATGCCGATGCAGCCCGGCAAGCCGCAGCCGACAATCAGGCCGCAGCGATCGCCAGCCAAAGAGCGGCGGAATTATTCGGGCTTTCCATCTGCGCGGAAAACATCGAGGACGATCCGAAAAATACCACGCGCTTTCTGGTGATCGGCAGGCAAATCGTCGCGCCCTCGGGAAAAGACAAAACATCGCTGATCGTGTCGACCAATAACCGTTCCGGCGCGATTTACACCTTGCTCGAACCGCTGGCGCAGTATGGCGTCAGCATGAGCCGCCTGGAATCGCGCCCGTCCCGCACCGGTCTGTGGCAGTATGTTTTTTTCATCGATCTTGAAGGACATCAGCAAGATGACAATGTCGCCGCAGCCGTGGCGGAGTTACGCCACAAAGCCGCTTTCCTGAAAATTCTGGGATCGTATCCGGCCGCCTGACAACGCACCGCCGCTGAATAGCCGCATTATTCAATTCACCCCATTTTCCCTATTCTTTTTTATTCATTAACACATTTAATCTTATGAATCTTTGCGATTTTGCTCCGGAATATATCCGCTCGATCCAACCTTACCAGCCCGGCAAACCGATTTCGGAACTGGCACGTGAAATCGGACTGGATGAGTCTTACATCATCAAACTGGCGTCCAACGAAAATCCGCTCGGAACGAGCCCGCTCGCGCTCGACGCGATGATCAACACATTGCACGACGTCGCGCTGTATCCGGACGGTAGCGGTTACGAGTTGAAAGCCGCGCTATCGAAACGCTATGGCGTCGATCCGGCGCAGATTATTCTGGGCAACGGCTCCAACGACGTGCTGGATCTGGCCGCGCGCGTTTTTCTCAAACCCGGTGCCGCTGCGGTGTATTCGCAGCATGCCTTTGCGGTGTATCCGCTGGTGGTGCAAATGATCGGCGCGAACGGTATTGCGGTTCCCGCCCGCGATTACGGCCATGACCTGCCCGCGATGCTGGATGCCATCACGCCGGAAACACGCATCGTCTTTATCGCCAGCCCCAACAACCCGACCGGCACTTTATCCGGCGAAGACGAATTGTTCCGTTTCATGGAACGGGTATCGCGCGATGTGCTGGTCGTCATGGACGAAGCGTATTACGAATACCTGCCCGAAGCCAACAAACCGGACAGTATCAAATGGCTAAAACAATTCTCCAATCTGCTGATCACACGCACTTTCTCGAAAGTTTACGGCCTTGCGGGGGTGCGCGTCGGATTCGGGCTGACACATCCGGACGTAGCCAATCTGATGAACCGCGTGCGCCAGCCGTTCAATGTCAGCAGCATCGGCCTGGTCGGCGCGCTGGCTGCGCTACAGGATGCCGAATTTGTGCAGAAATCGTATGCGCTGAACCGCGCCGGTATGCTGCAACTGACCGACGGCTTCCGCAAAATGGGCGTGGAATACATTCCGTCGTACGGCAACTTCATCAGTTTCCGCGTCAAAGGCGATGCCGCCAACACCCCGAAAGTGTATCAAAGCCTGTTACAGCAAGGCGTGATCGTACGCCCGTTGGGAATCTACGAAATGCCGAACCATCTCCGCGTAACCGTCGGACTCGAATCGCAAAACAAACGATTCCTGGAATCGCTCGAGCAGGCCTTAAGCGAACTGAATTAATTACCACATCACAGCAATAGTCATGGCAACTATCACGGCACTGAATAAACTGGTCATTGTCGGCGTCGGCCTGATCGGCGGATCGTTTGCGCTGGCGCTGCGCAAAGCGGGTTTGGTCAAGCACATCACCGGCGTCGGGCGCAGTCAGACCAATATGCAACGCGCCGTTGAATTGGGCGTAATCGATGAAATTGCCACCGATATCGCCTCCGCATTGAACGGCGCCGATCTGGTGTTCCTGGCCATGCCGGTCGGGCAAACCGCCAGCACTCTGGAGAAAATCGCGCCGCATCTGCACGCCAACACCCTCGTCACCGACGCGGGCAGCACCAAACAGGATGTCATCGCTGCAGCCCGCCACCATCTTTCCATGCAGAACCGGCACCACTTCGTGCCCGGCCATCCGATCGCCGGCGCCGAACAAAGCGGCGTGCAAGCCGCGCAAGCGGATTTGTACAGCAACAAACACGTGATTCTCACCCCGCTACCGGAAACCAGTGCGGCAGCCGTCGAACGCGTGCGCCAATTATGGCAAGCCTGCCACGCCCAAGTCTCGCTGATGCCTCCGGACGAACACGACCGCGTACTCGCCGCGACCAGCCACCTGCCGCATATCCTGGCGTTCACCCTGATGAATCACCTCAACCACAGCACCGATGATCCGGCAAGTTTATTGCGCTTCGCCGGCAGCGGCTTCCGCGACTTCACCCGCATCGCCAGCAGCTCTCCGGAAATGTGGCGCGATATTTGTCTGGCGAATCGTGAGGCGTTGCTTGTGCAGATTAAGGCATATCAGGATGAGTTGAAGAGTTTGCGAGAGTTATTGAAGAAGAATGATGCTGACGCACTGGATCAAGCTTTTTCACAGGCGCGTAGTATGCGAGAGGATTGGTTAAAAAACAAAAAGTAGTATTTCTTTGTTATTTACTCCTTGATTTACAATCCAAAATATCCATCATCGCTATTTTGTAAAACCGTAATTGGTAATTGGACAAAATAGCGAGATATCAGATATTCGATTATTGCCCTCCAGATTTCCCTGGTTGTTTACCCGCTGCTCGCAAATCGACGATCTTATTCAGTAACTGAAACCAGAATGGTGCGCCTAGCGATCCGGCGAAGGTCGTGATCAGAATCCCCAGGATTTTCACGAGCCATTCCATGAAACCGAATCCCGCGACAGTCCATTGCCCATCCGGTTTCTTCCAGCCGATGGGTAGATGCAGCCCTTTGATTTGCTCAATAAGTACTCCAGCAGTCTTAGCGGATTGTTGCATCGAACTCTCACACGGTGCCGGTTCGTTTGACTGCGTCGCAGCTGTTGCATCGCATGCCGATGCTGGTCTTTGTTTGGCTGACCCTTGATCCCCCATCAAACCGGCAACATCCGTCGAAGAAGCCGCTTGTACCAAAGCTTGCCTGAGCGCGATATCGGTCCACAGAGTCTGGGAAATTTTGATGGCGTCGATATTCAAGGCTGTACAGACCATGAGTGAAATACCAAAAATAATGACTTGCGTTTTTTGTTTGTACCAGCCGCCCACCCGGTCCATCGCATCGTTGTACCAGCTCTCCACGTTCCTGCGCGCTTTCTCCGCGTCGTCGCCTGCTTCGTGCAGCAGCAGGATGATCGATTTTCCCGCTTCGGTTTGCGCAAAAAACTTTTGGCTCTCGATCTTTGCAATGAGCGATTGATTGTCCGCCGGAAGCTTGCCGGTACTGCCGGTCATGATATCCATCAGCGCCAGGGTGAAATTCTTCGGCGGGATATAGGAAGGTTTCTCTCCCGCTTTTGAGAGCCCGCTAATCAGCGGATGCTGATAGAGATCGGCGACCAACTGATTGGCTTCGCCGGATTGCAGCAAGTTGGTCAGACCGGCTTCAAGATTTTTCGCGCGCATCCGGATGAATTGCGCAATCATTTCATTGACTGCGGAACACAATAAACTAACCAGAACAAAGAGAAACACCATGCCCATGGCGATATCCAGAATTGAAGAATTCAGCATTTTTCCTCCGGCTAATGATAGTCGTTACACGTCGTCGATCAGTTTAGCGCACGAAAACGGAAACGGGGTGCTTTGTTTGACAGCTTTCCGGGTTTTCAGTATATTCTGGACTGAAGCGGGGTTATTATTTTTCTATTCCAACAGAAAAATGAAATACGAACAAAGGGTTAATGTTTCATCAATAAAAATTAATAACACGCATACCCACCTAAAAAACCCTACACCGGAACACGTATCCGATCGGCAAACCGGTTGCTGATTAGCAAGGATTAGTAAGTTCAGTCAAATTAGAAACGTAGTAACAAAATTCACCCGTAAGGGCGGATTTCCGTACCAGCATCACTGCATCTGATCGTCTCGAGTCATCTTTGATGATAGGAAGCGATAAGTTGAATAATTAAGCGCATCACTGAGTGTATCCCATCAGCTGACGGCTTTATTAATAGGTGGTTACTATGACTGCAAATGCCTCGTTCAAATTGACCGGCCACTCCGGCGCTTTGGTTAAGCATCACCTTGATGCCGCATTACCGCGTGTCGGCGCCGCCATCAGCAATCTGAAAGGCATTTATCAATTCCACCACATCAACGTAGGCTTGGGCACGCTGGGTTTCCTGGCCGCCAAACGTAACGCTCCGGATGGGGAATCGCTGGTGCTGGTATCCAACCGGCATGTTCTGTTCGCCAACGATGCGGAACACGACGAAATTATTTTTCAGCCTGATTACGAAGAACACGATGACCATGTCATTTTCGACGCGCCACGCTTAAATGCCATTGCCAAAATCGACGGCGAAGGACTGTGCGGGCATTTCTCCTTTGCCTATCCGGGAGAACCGGAAAAACCCTATTACATCGATTGCGCAACAGCCAGCCTGCTGCTGAAGCAATGCAAAAATCCGCAGCAGACGCAAGGAAGAATCCGGCACTTCGCAAAAATCGCCCGGGTGCATCCGCTGGACACGCTGAGAGGACGTGAACTAAAAATACGCTTGTTAGGCCGCCCTGATTCAACGTGGGGAAAAATCATTGACAGCGCAGCCACGGTTGAGACTGTCCATGGCGAACTGTGCCGCAACACGCTGATCATCGAAGCACTACCCGATCGCCACGGCATTAGACAACCGTTCTCACGTAAAGGCGATTCCGGCGCTTTGCTCGTCGACCAATACCAGCGCGCGGTAGGATTGCTCTGGGGCCATCACATGCGCAATCCTTATATCTCCTATGCGTGCCACATTCATCCGGTGCTCAGTTGTTTGCAGATTACGCCCTGGTACTTCGATTTTTGCGCGCCCCGGTCTATCAATAAGGACTAACGTTATGCCACAGAAAAAATGCATTGTATTCGCGCACTGCTGGCCGATTGGATGGAGGTAACATAATGGATCAAAAAGAATTGGCTGCATTACACGCGGAAGCCGAAGTCGAATTGAAAAAAATTCCCGGCGTGATCGGTGTCGAATTCGGTCTGAAAGAAATCGGCGGTAAAACCACGAACCAAATTTCGTTTCGTGTATTCGTCAAAGAAAAACGCAAACCGGAAGACTTGAATTCCGTCGAGATTATCCCGAAGGAATACAAAGGCATTCCAACCGATGTTCTTGTTGTGCCGGATATCACACCTGTACATTGCGAGGATATGGATCATCACTCACCACTGATTGGTGGCATTTCCATTTCTGGTTTTAGAACCGACTCAAATAATCTATACGACACTGGAACTCTAGGTTTTTTTGCCACTTTGAACGGTGTCAGCGGACCGGAAAATGTAGTATTAGTCTCGAATAATCATGTATTGACCTTTGGTGGAGCGACTGTAAGTGATACCGTATATCAACCAAAATTTGTTGAACAAAATGGCCAGGTGGCCATAGTACTTGAACAAGAGCAGCGGCACCCGATCGGCAAAATTAATAATGCTGGCAAAGAGGGCATTCACTCATACGCTTATCCCAGCGAAGCTGCCGTAGATTTTTTTGTAGATGCTGCTACCGCAAAACTCGATATTTGTATCTCAAGCTGGTGCAACACCAATTGCGGGGTTTCGTATAAGAACGAAATCCGTGGCTTGAACATCGGCGGTAACAGCAAACTGGAAGACGTGGATCGTGTTAAGCAAACTGATCTTGGCAGCAGCGATTATGTCGTCTATAAAGTTGGCCGAAGAACCAGCAAAACAAAAGGTAAAGTCATCGGTATCGGCGATCCTTCCGGTACAAAAGGTTGGCACATCACCATTGAAGCGACTGAAGCTGACTGTGATGGCATTCTTCGCTTTGTCGAACATGGCGACTCCGGCTCGGCGCTGGTAAATGCGCAAAATAAGCTGGTTGGTATAATCTTCGCTAAATCCAACAGTAATCCGGCAATTGCCTATGCCTGTCATATTCATCCAGTCATCGATTTACTCAGTATCACCCCCGTCACCACCGCCAATCCGCCGGTCGGGCCCGCCGGGCAAACATTAAACGATGTCGAAGGCATTTTCACCGGCATCAACCACACCACCGAGGTGCGCGAGCGCTTTTTGAATACGCGCAAAGGCGCTGAGATTTATCAGCAGATTCTCGATCACCGTCAGGAAGTGATTGCCCTTGTCAATCACCGCCGGCCGGTCACCGTGGCTTGGCATCGCAGCAAAGGCCCGGCGTTTCTGGCGCACTTTGTCAACAATGCGCGCGACCCGGCGCATATCATTCCGTTTGAAGTGGAAGGCATCACGCGCGATCAGATGATCCGGCGTATGGCCGAGGTGCTAACGCAGCATGGCAGCGCTGCGTTGCAGCAAGTGATTCAGCGTTACGTTGACGAAGTGATGGGGTTCATCAACAGTTTCGATAATTTGCACGAGTTCGTTAAGCAGTTTGAAGACGCATCCGGCTCCAGCGAATTCAGTGGACACGCCGCACTCATGGAGAAAACCTCCGATGTCAAATGAAGTGGATACCTTACAGCGCGTTTTACTGCAAATCTCCAACGTATTGGAGCCGCTGGAACGCGAGCTGAATAGCACGCGCGCGGTGCAAACGTTTGCCGAACTCGGCATTACGCTCAACAGCGGCCAGGTTTCGTCGCTGGCTTCTCCGATGCAAGCGCTGATCGCCAGCAGCAAAACCTTGCTGCAAAAAGCCGGGGATTTGGTGGAAGCCATCGAAGCGGAAAATATCGAGCAAATTGTCACGATCAGCATAGAGCTGATCAGCCAAGTCATCACCGCCATCCAAAAAATCGATCAACTGCAAACCGCCGTGCAAGGCATCGGCAGTATCCCAGCAAGCGTTTCCAGTCATTTTGCCGAACGGTTGTTCAACTACTTGCTCGTCCGTGCGCTGGATACCGCCAACGGCATCAATGAGTTGTTCGAGCTGCTAGGCATACTCGAGCGGCAACGCAATAACGTTGGTTCCACCGACCCCGGCAATCCCGAATTCACAATTTCCACTTTCCATTTCAACGAACTAGGCAAGTGGCTGGAATCGCCGGTGTCGGCATTACAATCGCACTATAACTGGGGCAGTAACAGTCTCGATGCCACCAATTTGTTGCAGCGGCTCGAACGCTTGTTGCTCCATCTCAAAGCACCGGCTTTTTTTGACGATACCTCGCCCACGCCGATTCTCGAAGCGGTCATTTTTCAACTGAGGCCGCGCACCGATCTCAATCCCAACGGATTGAGCCTGTCGATCCGGCAGAATCTCAGTCCCGGTAAAATCGAATTTGCTGCCGACGATTTAAAAGTCATCCTGGATTTGCAGGCCACGCTGCCGTTCGGCGCCGAGCTTGTGATCCAGCCGCCGGCCAAATTCACTTTTCATACCTCCGCAGCCGACACGGTTTCCGGCTCGTTGAACCTCAGCGTCACCGCCGACCGCACGCAAGCGGCAACACCGTATCTATTGATTGGCGACCCCGATGGCAGCCGGTTGGAAGTCGGTAAATTCGGCGTCAGCTTCGGCGGCCGGATTCAAGGCAGCGGCGGCCAATCGGCAGCCGATTTTACCATCGGCGGTGAAATCGGCGCCGGTAAACTGGCGATTTCGTTTGCCGACGGCGATGGTTTTCTTACCGATATCTTGAGCGGCGTCCAGCTCAATTCGGATTTCGGCATGGCGTTCGGCTACAACAGCAACGATGGGCTGTTTTTCGTCGGCAGCAGCGCCTTGGAAATCAAATTGCCGCTGCACCTGAATCTTGGGCCGGTGGAAGTCAGCGCGTTAACCTTTTCGGTCGGTATCGAAAACAACAAATTCCCCACCGCCATTTCAACGGATATCAAAGCTGCGCTCGGCCCGCTCGCCGCTGTCGTGGAAAACATCGGCTTAGCGATCGATTTCGCCTTGGTCGATAACCGCAGCGGCAATGCCGGGCCGGTCGATATCCAGCTAGGATTCAAGCCGCCGAATGGCGTCGGCTTGTCGCTGGATGCCGGTATTGTCAAAGGCGGCGGCTATCTCTACTTCGATTTCGACAAGGAAGAATACGCCGGTGCATTGGAGCTGATGTTCAGCGGTATCGTCACGGTGAAAGCGATCGGCCTGATCACTACGCGCATGCCCGACGGTTCCGAAGGTTTCTCGTTGCTGATCATTCTCAGCGCCGAATTCGGCACGCCGTTCCAATTGGGGTTCGGTTTTACGCTGAACGCCGTCGGCGGGTTGCTCGGCCTGAACCGCACCATGGAACTGGAAGTGATCGCCGCCGGTGTGCGCACCGGATCGATCAACAGCATCATGTTCCCAGATAATATCATCGAGAATGCGCCGCGCATCATCAGCGATTTGCGCCAATTCTTCCCGCCTGCGCAGGATGTGTTTCTGATCGGCCCGATGGCCAAATTGGGCTGGGGCACACCGACACTGGTCAGCGCATCGCTTGGCATCATCGTCGAAATACCGCCGGGCAATATCGCCATTCTCGGTGTGCTGAAAGTTGCATTGCCCGATGAAGACGCGGCGTTGATCATCATTCAGGTCAGTTTCATCGGCGCGCTGGAAGTGGATAAACAGCGGCTGTGGTTTTATGCCAGCTTATATGATTCCCGGGTTATTTTTCTCACCATCGACGGCGATATGGGGTTACTGATCGCTTGGGGTAACGATGCCAATTTTGTCATCAGTGTAGGTGGTTTTCATCCCTCCTTTAAACCACCTCCACTGCCTTTTCCCAATCCCAACCGGATTGCGATCAACATCCTGAATACTTCATTTGCACGGATCCGCGTGGAAGGTTATTTCGCCGTCACTTCCAACACCGTGCAGTTCGGCGCCAAAGCGGAAGTTTATTTCGGTCTCAGCGCCTTCAATATTTCCGGCCATGTCGGCTTCGATGCGTTGTTCCAGTTTTCGCCATTCTATTTCATCATCACCATTTCCGCGTCGTTCGATGTCAAAGTGTTCGGTATCGGCTTGTTCGGGGTGCATATGCGCGGCGAACTCGAAGGCACATCACCGTGGCACATCGAAGGCGAAGGCTCCATCTCGCTGTTATTCTGGGATATCGACGTACCTTTCAGCCACACCTGGGGCGAGGATGAAAACACCACGCTGCCGTCCATCGACATCATGCCGCTCATCACCGCGGAATTCGATAAGCTGGATAACTGGACGGCCGAATTACCCGCATCCAGTCAATTGCTGGTATCACTGCGCGCCATTGAAAGCACCAGCGATCTGATTTTGCACCCGGTCGGCGTATTGCGCGTCAACCAGCGCGCCGTTCCGCTCGATCTGGATCTCGACAAAGTTGGCAATCAGAAACCGAAAGACGCCAAACGGCTGACCGTCGAAGTCATCGATACCGGCCTGGCCAAGATCGCGGACACCAAGGAATCGTTTGCCACGGCGCAATATAAAAACTTGAGCGACGCCAACAAACTGAGTGCACCCTCCTACGAAAAACAAAATGCCGGGATCGAACTGTCGGTGAGCAACCAGCAACTGAAATCATCGGCAGCGGTTAAACGTGTGGTGCGCTACGAGCAAAATATCATCGACAATAACTTTGTTTCTTTACTGATCCGTTTTGTCGCCATCGGCGCCGAATTCTTCAATCACTTTTTAGGTAGAAACGCCGCGTCGAAATCAGCACTGTCGGCAAGTTACAAAGCACAAAAAGCACCGGTCGAGCAGAAAGTCATCGTAAAAGAAGCCGGTTACGTCGTCGCTTCAACCATGAACAACAGCCCGCATAGTAAAGAAGCATATTTCACATCGCACGCCCAAGCGCAGGATTTCCTGCGCACGCAAGTGAGCCAATCCCCTGGGTTACAGGACAGTCTGCACGTGATCCCCAGCGCGGAAGCCGCGCCATTGCAGGAGGCGGCATAATGGCGATCGGCACGTATACTTTTCTACCGTGGCTACGGCAAGGCGTCGCCAATAATATCCAATCGGCGGATCTGGACGCTTCGGTCAAAACACGCGCCAGTGTCGCCGTCAGTCTGAACATCAAAGGCAGCGGCGGCGAAGGCGGCGATGTAGCCGCTCCGGTCAACAAGAACGTTGCCCTGTACGGCCCCGGCGATATCATCGGTATTGAGTCGAGAGCGATTATCAAAACCGAACCGCTCAACTGGATCACCAACTTTGAACCGAATTATCTGTGTCATATCGAGTTCTACGACGAAGATTTTCCTTGGCGTTACACCCCGGCGGCACCGGCGGGATCGCGGTTACGGCCATGGGTCACGTTGATCGTATTGACTGAAGCGGAATTTACCGAGGGCGGGAATATTTCCGGCAAGCCGCTGCCTTTTATCGATATTAAAGCTGATGCGCTGGGATCGGTATTTCCCAAAGCCGAGGAACTGTGGGCGTGGGCGCACGTGCACGTCAACAAAAATATCGCCGGTAATCAGGATGCGCCGCAAGCGCCGGACATCAACACTGCGCTGTCGCAACTGCAAAACGTGCTGGCGCAGAATGCCGACGAAGCCTATTCACGCATTGTCTGCCCGCGCAAACTGACTCCGAACGAACGCTATCATGCTTTTCTGATCCCCACCTTTGAAACCGGCCGTTTGGCCGGACTGGGGATGAATCCCGACGATGCGCCGCACGCAACATTTTCGGCCTGGGGCGAAGGCCGCCCGGCGCCGACGCAGTTTCCGTTTTATTACCGCTGGTTCTTCCGTACCGGCTCGCAAGGCGATTTCGAATACTTAGTGCGCCTGCTCGAACCGAAACCGGCGGATAGTCGCGTCGGCCGCCGCGATATGGATGTACAGAACCCCGGCTCCAATATCAGCGGTATCCAGAATCCGGATCTCGAAGGCGTGTTGAAACTGGGCGGCGCACTGCTCGCACCGTTGAGCAAGCAAGCCGAACAGGAAATTGCCAAGTGGGAAAATTGGGATCAGCCGTATCCGCACGTTTTCCAACAGGAATTGGCGGCCTTTCTGAATCTTGCCGATGACTATGCCCGGCTCGCCGCCGATGCGGCTCACCAGAATACCGATTTGCCCGATGCCATCCAGGCCGATCCCGATCCGTTGATTACGCCGCCGATTTACGGCCGCTGGCATGCGCTCAGAAACCGCGTGCTGAAAGAAGCCGACGGCAGCGATGCGCCCAATAACCAAAATTGGCTGCACCAGCTCAACCTCGACCCGCGCTGGCGCAGCGCCGCCGGTTTCGGTACCGACGTCATCATTGCCAACCAGGAAGAATACATGGATGCGGCGTGGGATCAGGTGGGCGACGTGCTCGAAGCCAACCGGCAAATCCGACTGGCGCAACTGGCCAAGATCACCGCCAATAGCTGGTATCAGAAACAAGTGCTGCCGTTGCAGCAAATCAGCCACGACAAAGTGCTGTTCATGACGGCCCCGGTGCAAAAGCGCGTCATCAGTCAAGGCGTGACCGTTTTTCATCAAATCAAGCAAAGCCCGGTCACGCCCGCGCTGACCTCCTCACCACTGCGGCGCATGTTGCGCCCGAACGGCCGCTTGCAAAAGCTCTCGACCTTTGACGAGCGCATTCATCCCAACAATTTGATCACGCGCGTCAACGACGGTATTGTCACCGCCGCGCCGCCGCATGAAGTACCTGCTTCGTTGCCCACCTTGGATAATCTATCGCAAGATGCGCAACCGAAGAACGTGCCATCCTGGTTGCTGGATTTACTGAAACGCTATCCGTTGATCCCTTACCTCTTTCTAGCGTTGATTTTGCTGCTCGTGATCGTGTTGGCGGTCATCGGCGCCAGCACCGCAATCTGGGCTGTAGCGGCGGCGCTAAGCGCGGGATTATTGTGGGCTTACCGTACTGCGCAGCGTTTAATCACGCAAATGAATCAAGCCGATTCGGTATCCGAAACCGGGCAAACACCGGCTGCGGTCGACTCGATGCCACCCAGCAGTAATTTTGTGCTGACGCCGGAACTGAATCCTTTAGCGCTGGATCCGGCCAATCCGCCGCAACCCGCCAGCGCCGGTGGAGCCGATAGCATTCAATCCAGCCGTTTTAAAACTGCACTGAAAGACTCTTACACAGTGTTGCAAAACGGCCTGCAAGCCGGTGTCATACCGGCAACCGTACCGGTCAATATTGCTCAATTGGCAACGGATACGCTGGTCAAACTGAATCCAACAGTTACGATTCCGAAATGGACACTGGGCAACATCCTGTTACCGCCGCACATCATCGGGTTAATTGGTGAAAAGTTTGTCGAAGCGATGGCGTATCCGGAATTCGATGTTCCGATGTACAAACCGCTGACCGATAAATCCACCGAGTTGTTTGTGCCGAACCTGAATTTCATCGGACAAAATACCATCACGTTATTGAAGACCAATCAGCCGTTCATCGAGTCGTACATGGTCGGCCTCAATCACGAATTCGCGCGCGAGTTGTTGTGGCGCGAATATCCGACCGATCAACGCGGCTCCTACTTCCGGCAGTTCTGGGATATCAGCGGTTTTCTCAGTCCGACCGAGGACAGCAAACAACGCCGCGAGGAATTGAAAGACATTCCGCCGATTCACCGCTGGTCACGGTTCTCCAAACTGGGCGAGCATGACAACCGCGAGCAAGGCCTGGAGAACGAAGAAGAACTGGTATTGGTAATTCGCGGCGAATTGCTGAAAAAATACCCCAATGCGGTCATTTATGCACAAAAAGCCAAATGGCAACCGATCAGCGAGACCAATCCAGCGCCGGACAAAAAAACCGAACGGGTGTTCGACGATAGCGTGCCGATCAAAACACCGCTGTACGAAGCACAGGTCAAACCGGATATTTACTTTTTCGGCTTCGATTTAACCGAAGAGGAAGCGCGCGGCAACCCCGAGGTCGATAACGAACCGGGCTGGTTCTTCGTGATCAAGGAACGTCCGGGAGAGCCTCGCTTCGGCCTGGATATCGATCGCGAAGGTCCGATTCAGGTTTGGAACGACCTCGCTTGGACCGATGTTGCGCCCGGCATCAGTGATGGCGAATTTATCGACATCGCCGCCGCACCTACACGCAGCTTGCCAAACACGGCACCGGGCGGCACCGCGCAGGAAAAAGCCGAGCAGTGGAAAGAGGATCATTTGTTGAGCTGGACTAACAATATCAACTCGGCGGAACTGGCTTACATTTTATTCCAGGCGCCGGTACTCGTCGGTGTGCATGCTGCCGAAATGCTGCCGCGCGATTAAGCATGGTTACATAAGTACAAAATCTCAACCGACAGAAATGGCTTATGACTCAATTTAAAGACACGCAAGAACAGATCGATCAAGCACGCCGTCAGCACCGGCAAAGCCGGTTAAGTTTGTCTGCCGCCAATGAGAAGCTGCAAAAAACCGAACGCTTGATCGCATCATTGCGCCGCCGCTCCGACGGTGCAGCCAAGGAACAATTGCAGGCTTTGCTGCGCGAGCAAGAAGCGTTGCGGGCTGACACCGGCAAGCTGCAAGCCGAGCTTGAGCGGAACCGGGAAGTATTGACCGGCCGGGAATCGCTGTTCGAGACTTTCTCAGACCCAACCAAAAACATCGGTCAATTGAACGATATCCATCCGATTCTGCTGTTACCGCTGCGCATCGAGACACGCTTCAAAAAAGTCACCGGCCCCGGCGGACGCGATGTCAGTGTCGATCAACTATGGGTGCGCGTCTACCCGGATGACATCAGCGTCGATACTTTTGAAGAAATTCCCTCCGAAGTCGAAATCAGCAACACCCGCGTGTATTGGACCAATATCTGGAAAGCGGGCGGCATCGACAGCGAAAAACGTGCGGCGTGGCAAGCCCTGGTCAAGAGCCACGGCGAGGGCCGGGCGTATTGGTTGAGCCAATTATTCAAACCGCTGAATTTGGCTGAAGAACCGGTCAAAGCCGACGGCGATTATATTTTGGTGATTGTTTCGGAACAGCCGCTGCCCGCCACCGAGAAACCGTTCGTACAGGAATATTGGCAAGCGGTATTCAACGCCAATAACGATGCCACGGCTTTGGATGCGGCGTATGCCAAACTCAAAAACGATCTCGGCGCAGCGCGCGCGCAGGAAATCGTCACGTCATACCAGCCACAGAATCTAAACGTCAAACCCGCACCATCGCAAATTATCACTAACGTGCGCGTCGAATTCCTGGAGTTACCCGTCGCCGACGGAGTCGATACGCAGCTGCAAGCTTGGACCAATCCGGCACGCGTGGCGCTGTTGCCGGAACGGTTTGTGGTGATGGGTTTCAACGGAAAGGAACAAACGTTACAGCATATCGGCCGCCCGGTACCCTCGGAACTGATCGTCGGACCCAATCCCAATGCTCCGGAAGATCAACAGCTACGGCTGGAAGACGACGAGCTGATCGTACCCGATGAAATGAAATGGGTCACCGACTTTGACGAAGCGGTTGCCAAAGGCATGGGCTTCAAGATTAATCTGAACGATATCCAAGCACGGCGCGGTTTCGACCGGCTGTTTGTGCTCGGTGTGCGGCTCAGCGCCGATGTCGACAAAAGCCGCGAGCAATTGCAACAGTTGATTCAGCACCATCAACGCAGCCGCAAAGGATTCAGTTTCCTGATGCAGGGTGCGCCGACCAATAACGTTGAAGATCAGGAAAGCGGTTATACCTGGTTCAGCGACGCCGACGCCAGTTACGATCACTATTTCAATCAATATGTTGGCGATGACGATCCAGCCGATTGGCGCACCCGGAAAGACGGCCGCTGGCTGGCACACAGCTTGGGGCTCGATCCGGCAATCCTGAAGCTATCGCCACAATATTACGCCAGCGATCAGTTGGAAGCCCGGGCGATGAACGAAGCATTATGGCCGGCAACACTGGGTTATTTCATGGATCAGATGATGGAGCCGGTGTTCAGCGACGACACCATCACTGCTGCGCGCAACTATTTCAACCGCTACGTGCTCGGCCGCGGCACGCTGCCAGCGATCCGCATCGGCAAACAACCGTACGGCATCTTGCCAGCCACGCCGTTCTCGCGCATGGCATGGATCAATCGTAAATTATTCAACGACGACCGGTTGGAGCCGCATATCTCCGGCTCATTCCTGTTCCTGACCCGGCTCTACAGCCTTATCAAGAAAGCCGACGAGCGCTGGACTTCACTGCTGCCGAAAGTGTCGTACGTCGGCAAACCGCAAACCGATCCGCAACAAGCCTTGCTCGACATCGTCGGTCTGCACCCGGCATCGGTCGAGTTTTATCAACGCTACGCGGAAAGCGCCGAGCAGCTCTACAACCGCTATAAAACTTCCGGCATCAACGGCGCGATTTACGCCACGATTGCCTCGCTGTTTTATACCCAAAGCGGCCTTAACTTACTGGCGCAATTGGGTTACTCGGCGCAGGACCATAACAAGATTCCCGATATTCTGAACAAATTTTTCACGCTCACCGCCAACCT
Organism: Nitrosomonas sp. Is24; assembly: GCF_033063335.1. Classification (NCBI taxonomy): domain Bacteria; kingdom Pseudomonadati; phylum Pseudomonadota; class Betaproteobacteria; order Nitrosomonadales; family Nitrosomonadaceae; genus Nitrosomonas; species Nitrosomonas sp. Is24. The sequence continues at coordinate 2,177,601 of NZ_JAWJZG010000001.1, forward strand.
GCTGAAAGGCCCGCTGATTGACGACCAAGCGCTTTCAGAATTCAACCCGGCGCGGATTTATCACACTACTAACACAAATTATCTTCAGTGGTTGGTTACCGCAGCGCGCGATTCGCATAACACCCTGCGCCTGCAACAAGGATTTATCGACGATAAGCCTCCGGCCGCCTTGCTCTATTTGATGCTGCACCATGCGCTCGATTTGTCGTACCTCGATACCAGTCTGCGTCTGCACTTGGAAGCGAATGTGCTGAACCAACAGCAATTCTCACTGGCGAAACGCGAACCGAAATTTATGCACATCCAAGAATCCGGAGACGATAAAGGCAGTCCGTGGCAATACCTGTACAAAGCGGAACCGGCGATCACCAATCAGCCGAATTTGCAAATCGCCGATTTCATTCCGCAAATCCTGACGCTGCGTAACCCTTACCTGAATACCCAAATCAACGCGCTGGAACGTTTGCAGCACACACCGACGGCACGGCTGGAACGGATTTTCGCCGAGCACATCGATTGCTGCAGCTACCGTCTCGATGCCTGGTGGTTAGGGCTGCTGAATGTTCAACTGGACATCATGCAGCAAATCGCCGGGCAAACCCAACCGGAGCCCGGTACGACACCGGATCATGGTAACGCTGCCGATTCGCATGGTTGCTACTTGGGCGCCTACGGCTGGCTGGAAGATGTCCGTCCGGAAAACAAAAACCTGACACCGGTCAAACTGACCGGCGAGCTCGATAAAATTTTCAATAAGCCTGGTCAAGCACCGTTGACCGCGGACGATAAGAATTTCGGCTTCATTCACGCGCCCTCGTTGAACCATGCCGTTACCGCTGCCGTATTGCGCAACGGTTATCTGGCCAATGCCACACCCAGCAATCCCGATAGTCTGGCGATCAATCTCACTTCCGAGCGCGTGCGGCTGGCGATGAACGTCATCGAAGGTATGCGCAACGGCCAGAGCCTCTCGGCGCTGCTGGGTTATTACCTGGAGCGCGGTCTGCACGACGCCGGTGATTTATTTCTCGATAGCATCATTTTCGATCTGCGCAAGCAATTCCCGCTCGCGGGCGACCGGTTATCAACTACCGCAACTCCCAGCAACGAGCCGATCAGCGCGGTGGAAGCACGCAACGTCGTCGATGGGCTGGCGCTGATCGAGCATGTGCAAGCACAAACCGGCGCAAAGCGGAATTATCCGTTCGGTATCGCGCAACTCCCCACGATCACCGAGCAGAATAAGCTGGATGCGATCAATCGCGAAGTGCAGCGCATCATGAATATCAACGATGCCGTCGCCGATCTCGCGATGGCCGAGGGCGTGTATCAAGTGGTGCGCGGCAACTATGAGCGCGCCGCCGGAACACTGGATGCCTTCAGCAAGGGACATTTCCCACCGGTACCGGAAGTGGTACAAACGCCGCGCAGCGGTGTCACGCTCACGCATCGGGTCGGCTTGCACTTGCGCGCCGGATTGAACCCCGCCGATCCCGCCAACAGCACGCCGCGCGCAAAAGGCGAACCGGCCGTCAATCAATGGCTGACGCAACTGCTGCCGCCCATGAGCGATATTTTCTGTACCGTCGATTATTACCATCAAGGCAATGCGCAACAGGAACAACAAACAATCAGCGCGCAAGATTTAGGCTTGCTGGCCATCGACCTGATGTACATGCTATCGAGCGACCAGCAGCAAATGACCGCACTCGACGACCGTATCCTGACCCAGGTTTATGCGATTCCCGGCGTGCGGGTCGATAGCGATATCAAAATCCAATACCGCGGCAAACAAGCCGGAAAATATTCGTTCTTTGAAGTGATGCCGATGCTAAACGACCTCAAAGCATTGATCACCCAATCGCGTCCGCTCAAAACCACCGACGTCAAACTGCCGAACGAAGCATCGCAGCAAGAAGATAGCGTGGCCGCGATCCGTGCGGAAAAAGTCACCGCGGTGCGCGATTTGCTGCTGCCGCAACAAACGGCCTTGAATGCTCTGAAAACGCAAATCGATACCTGGCTGAACGATCCCGACCCGGCTGCCGCGGAAAGCAATGCGCTCACTCATCTCGATGAAATGATCAACGGTTATTTGCCGCTTGCGCAGGCGGTCAATCGATTCGGCTTGAGCGGTGCGGCAACCGGTTTTGTGTACGATTGGCGGCGAACCCAATTCCTGGCGCTGCTGGAAAAACTACAAGACATCGTCACGCGCTGGCAGGCGGCGCTACTAGAATTCGAGCAACGCATTACCGGCTTCGGCGCATTGGATCCTGCCATCCCGGTCGAAAGCAAAATGCAATATCTGATGGAAACCGCGTTATTGATCGTGACCGAGTCGATTCCGATCCCGGCATCGAACGACCCCAACGATTTACTGACCACACTGAATACCACACATAAAACCGGTTTTCAAAACAGCCTGACCCATCTTGAAAATCTGCTGGCAACCGCCAGTCAAGCCGGTGCGTTGTATGCGTCGCTGATTGCCCGGGAAAACGATATCGCGCTACATGACACGCAGACATTGGATATTGCCGACAACAAAACGGCCCTTGTTAGCTTTGCACAAACCTTACAAGCCAAGGTGCAAGGTCTGGCGGCGGATATCGACAAACGCGTGGCGGCGGCCAACGGTTTAATCACCGGTGATGCTTCAGCTTCCGCCGAGCAACGCATCGACGAGCTGACACAAGCAATCCGGCAGTTGACGCACGACGATTTTGTCATTCTGCCGGAGTTTAATTTGGCCGCCGTACATGGCAGCGAATGGCAGCAAAGCTACGACAATCGTGCGCAATTGCTAAGTTATCAGAAAAATGACCTGAGAGTGGATTTTCCCGAAGACAATTGGCTATACGGCGTTGCACGGGTGCGGGAAAAATTACAGCGTTGGGAGAGCGTAACGCAGTTCGGCGAAGCGCTGAACAATGTCAGTTTGAGTTTAACGCCGCTGCAGTTTCCTTATCGCGCTGATGATCACTGGCTGGCGTTGCAATATCCCGATACCCAGCCCGGCACAAGCGAGCCGTTTGTGATCGATAGCGATAAATTGCTTTACACCGCGCATTACGCCGATGCTTTTGCACAGAACGATGCGATTTGCGGACTATTGCTCGACGAATGGACCGAAGTCATTCCCACCACTCAAGAGACCACCGGATTGACGTTTCACTACGACCGCCCTAACTGTGAGGCACCGCAGTCATTGTTGCTGGCGCTACCGGCCAACTTCAGCGGTCACTGGCAGTGGCAGGATTTGGTCGATACCTTGCACGAAACTTTGGATATGGCCAGCAAGCGCGCCGTTGAACCGGCGCATTGGAACGAAACCGAATACGCGCGTTTCCTGCCCGCCGTGGTTTCTTCGGTGACCCGCTATCCGATTATGATGGCGCTTGATCTGGCCTTTAATAACGCGGTGCAATTCAAATCCAATGTAGAGAGTTAACCATGAACGATTTTATTGCGATAAAAAATATCCAAGAAGTCATTGATCGCAAAGTCTTGCTACCTACGGTGGTGCTATGGAACCGCCTGGAAGGACGGCCACGCACCAAAAATTTTATCCGCGCGTTGCGCACCGAAGTCCGCGATCCATTGTGGATGCTGTGCAAACAATGGCAAACCGGTGAATTCAAGGGCGACGATGCCGGATCGCCGATCTTCGCCAAAGTACATATGACCACCACCGAGTTGACTCAATATCAACCGGGCGATGCCGCCGTACAGGATTTCGACCGGTCGGCGCCACTGGAAGCGATCGTCGAACAACGGCCGTTACCCTACAACGGGCAACAGCACATTCTGTCGCTGGATATCCGTCTGCTGATGGGGCGACAGTGGTTAAAGTATTTACAAATGGCCGGTTTATCCGCGCTAAAGCCGCAATACTTGCAGCATCCCAGTTATCGCATCGCCGAACCCGATCCCGCCAGCCGCAGCGATGCTTTCCTGACCGCGCATCCGGCAGTGTGGCAAAGTCTCTCGGCCATGGCAGGCCGCGCCATGGATGGCGCCAATCTGTATTTTTATCTGAAAGCCGACAGCTTGCATCACGCTTACGACGGCATTACCCTGGCCGACAACGGCGATAAAACGACCATCGACGGCTTGGCCGGAAAATTCGTGCAATGGTACGAGCAATTGTTTTATCAGCCGGATCAAGGCCAAAACGATGCTTGGCTGCCGCAGCAACTGGAATATCAGTTTGCGGTATCGGCACCGCAGAATGGCGGGGAAAAAGTCATGACCGCCGAGGAGTATTACCAAGGCCGGTTAGATTGGTACAACCTGGACGTCGATCCAGTCCGGGAAAGCTTGGATGGCGGCAATGGCAGTCCGCCGGTGGAGGGAAAATCCACATTGTCGTTCTTTCCGACTGCGATTCAATTCGAAGGTATGCCAAACACGCGCTGGTGGACGTTTGAAGAAGGAAAAACCAATTTCGGCGATATCAAACCCGATACGACCGACATCAACAAACTGCTGCTGATGGAATTCGGTCTGGTTTATGCCAACGATTGGTTTCTGGTGCCTTTCCAGTTGCCGGTCGGCAGTATCGCCGATGTTCAAGGTCTCGCGGTCACCAATGTGTTCGGTGAAAGAATCTGGGTCACGGCATCGGGTTCCGGCAGCGATGAGAACTGGCAACGCTGGGCGATGTACAACCTCTCAGTCAAAGGCAGCGACAACGTGCGTGCCGATACCTCGCTGCTGCTGTTACCGACTGTGCCTAAAATTCAAGAAGGAAAACCGTTCGAAGAATTGTGGTTTGTGCGCGATGAAGTTGCCAACATGGTGTGGGGCATCGAAAAAAATATCCCATTGGCGACGGGCCGCAGCAAACCGGGTAACGAAGCAGGCCGTGAGCTTTTTAGCCGTTTGGAAAGTATCCTGGATAGCGAAATCGAGGGTGGTCTGGTGGTACCGGAAATCCCGGAAGCAAGCGCCGCGATCCGCTATCAATTGATGCAAGGCGTACCGGAGAACTGGATTCCGATGATTCCGGTGCATCTGGATAACAACAATCGCGAAATTCAATTGCAGCGCGCGTCGATGCCGCGCATTATCCTGGGTGACTCGAATTCACCGGAAAAAATCAAACCGCGCACGGTATTATTGCGCCAAGGACTCGATCAGCAACCGCCGCAACCTTACTTTCTGCACGAAGAAGAAGTACCCCGGGCCGGCATACAAGTCACGCAAGCGTATCAGCGCACGCGCTGGAACAACGGTCAGGTCTTTTGCTGGCTCGGTGTGAAGAAACAAACCGGCCGTGGTGAAGGCAGCAGCGGTTTGGCTTTTGATCGCGTCAAACCGTCTAATCAACGCTTGCGGCGGGCACTGCGCGGTCAGTGAGCAGATAATTCTTTTCATCTGCCGGAACTCGCTTCGGTGTAACAACCTTTCCCCCAGCTCGCGTTGCATACGTTCGACGGCAACGCGCGTAGTCAGACCTATCTATATTCATGGCAAATCCTTGGTTGACCGCAAGTGTCGCTGGCAAGCTGAAAAAATTACTGTCATCAGTATATAATTTCCCCTTTCATTTCTTCTTCGCTAAAACAAAATGCAGGAACCTGAACCCCCGGTTATACAACCATTCACTTTTGTTTTCAGTTGGCGGCGTTTTCTCGTGCACAGTGCAATCATGAGTATTTGCATACTGCTGGGGCTGATGACGTGGTATTTTGGCAAACCGCCTAGCATCCGTTTTTATGAAACAAAATCCGAAGATACGCTGGCCACTGGGATAGCACCCGGTATCAACATGGCACTCGATACGCGCAGCTCCGTCGCGGTAAAAGAAAGTCAGCCGCTACAAGTCGAACTATTTAAGGGAAATGTGTATTTCGATATCAAAAAGGATACGATCAACCAACTTGAAGTCAAAGTCGGCAATGCCATCATCAAGGATTTCGGCACTCGCTTCAGCATCGAGATGCATAAGGATGGCAGCAGCCATATCGCAGTTGCGGATGGACACATTAAGATCCAGGTCGCTTCAGGAACTTATCAGATCAACGCGCTTGAACAAGCTGATTTTGATGACACCAGTATCAGTAAACACCGGTTAGTCACAGAAAGCGACATTGCGCCTTGGCGCTCCCTGCCGCAGTAAAAATTAGAGGAACCTAAGCTCCTCTAATTTCCAGAACAAAATTTCTTTAAGAAATCTTACGACGGCGTGCCATGAATCCTAATAAGCCCAACCCTGCCAACAACATCGCATAGGATTCAGGTTCCGGTACCGGGTTCAGGATTGCTGCAGTTAGAAAAATTCCATCTTCCGGCTGATTCGGGAAGGTACCGATAACACTGGTACTAAATGCCCCGGCTGCACTATCCCAAAATATATGGTACATGTTGTGATTGCCTTCATCGGTAATCACTGCATCACCTTTGTAAGCCGAAAATTCGCTTGCACCGGCTTTAATCACATTAACGGGATAATTCGCGGCATAAAAACCTTCCAGCGGATTGCCGCTGTCACCTAAGTTTAAGGGCACAAAGCTCAGCATTTCAGGTGTACCAAAGTGTAGTCCCAAGTCTTTTTCCGTGCCATCGGGTGAAATAGCTGTCAACCGCCCGGTTCCTTCCGACACAACGACCAAGGTATGCGCTGGAATATCGCCGAATGCTTGAGGTGTGAAATCCAGGCCTTCCGCATCTGCACCGACATTGGCTAATAATGTGGCGGAACCCGAGCTGTCGACGCGATAGACGTTACCTGTCTGTGTTGTCACCACCATATTGAAACCGTAGTTGCCGTAAGGATCAAAAGCGATGCCGCGAACATCGCCGCTCAATCCAGTGGCAAACAGCGATTGCGTCGATCCGTCGTTAGAGAAACGGTAAACATTGCCTGCCGCTTCTGATCCAGCAAATATATCACGCGCCCCAGTTGATCCAAACCCGCCCAGTCCCAAGGAACTGGAAACGTATATTTCACCGATACTGCCACTACTGATGGGCAACGGTGCTCCGAAAGGCAGAAGATTGCCGCCGCTGAGATCCGTTTGATAGAGTTGATTGTTAAAATAATTTGAGCCTACGAATTTATTGCCCGCGTAGGCAAATCCAATAGGCGAACCGCCTGTGCCGCCTACAAAAGTACTGAAACTAACCGCAGACGCATTGCCCGCGCACAACAATGCGAGACTTCCTATTACAGATAATGACGTTACCAATTTCTTTTTCATTTTATTCTCCTGTCGATCAAAGGTAATTATTTTTATTGGGTAAATGATCATAAGCTTGAAGAGCCCCTTAAATAAGGGAAGTCTGTACTGTTTGATCTAGGTTATTTGTCCTACTTTCGGGGTATTTAATACCTAAAATCAAATAGTAATGACAGGAGTAGCTTAGCACATATTTTACCGGAGGCCTATGATATCCAGCTTCCGGTGTTGTCCAGCCAATTCGATGAAAAAAGTTGTTTTATAGGAATGTTACGATCGCACCACAAGACATCCCATTCCCTGCCGGACCAGACTCTGACAGGCGGTACGCGCTTGGTTTTCTTGCAAACCGACCAGACGCGCCCGGTACAATTTGCGATTACTGACTTCCACTTCGGTGATTACCACTTCACCCGGTATCAAGCGAGCGGCAACCTGAGCTTGCGCGCGCGCCCTGTTCGATTCCTGGTAAGAACCTATCTGCACCGCCCAGCCGTCGTTTGGCAGCATAGCCACCTTCTGCGGCTGCGATTGCGGACTGGCTGACGGTTTGACGGCCAGTTGCCGTGCCGTGGGCTCGGCTGTTTTCTCAGCAGTCAGCGCCGATTTGGGAGGCGAGGCTTGGACTCTGGCTTTCTCTTTCCGCTCGCTAGGCAATGCTGCCGGTACGGTTCGGCTATCAGTTGTATTACTGGCTAAATGAACCGCACCCTGATTAAAACTGCGCTCCAGCAATTGCGCCATGTGTTGATCGCGGGCCACCGCAGTGTTTCCTCCCATCACCACAGCAACCACGCGACGATTGCCGCGCTTGGCGGAAGTAGCCACATTAAAACCGGAAGCCCGGATAAACCCGGTTTTTAAACCATCCACACCCGGTGTATTACGCACCATACGGTTGTGACTTTTATAAGTGATGCCTTTGTGGCTGAACGATTGGGTAGAGAAATAATGATAATACTGGGGAAAATCCTTGATCAACCGCGCCGAGAGGGTGACCATATCCCGTGCCGTTGTCTTTTGTTCAGGATTGGGCAGACCTGAAGCATTGCGAAAAGTAGTGGATTGCATACCCAACTTACGTGCCTTCTCTGTCATCATGCGGCCAAAATTCGTTTCGCTGGCACCCAAAGCCTCGGCCACCACAGCCGCCACATCGTTTGCAGAACGCACAATCAATGCTGGAATCGCTTCCCGCACACTGATACTATCCCCTGCGCGCAAACCGATGTTCGTTGACGGCATCGACGCTGCATGCGCAGACACCGGCATGCGGGAATCCAGCGTCATTTTGTGTTGCTCGATCGCTTCAAACAACAAATAAAGCGTCATCATTTTAGTCAATGAAGCCGGATAACGGCTCGCATCCGCATTGGATTCATGCAGTACAGCGCCTGTACTTGCATCGATTACGATAGCCGCGGAGCGCGGATTCGCTTGCGCCGGATTCACCAGAGTCAATAACACCGCGAGAACAAAAAAAACTTTCACTCCTGCGCGCTCCGGTATCGTCATACGATCTACTCCTTCTGAAAGCTTGCCCATAGAAAGAAGCTTAAATGACCGGCATGAAGTTTTCACACTCCGGATCAATGCTGCTTCCGCTTGCTGAAATAACGACAAATATCCATTGATAGCTGCTTTTTTATTATTTATTTTGCTGATCATATATCGATAACTCAAAAATTTCCGTGGCGTAATTTCTCATCTGCGCATTTTACTGGAACAGCGTAGTTCTATATTTCGTAATAAATAGCATATTTCCCTCTATCTACAAAGAAGTATTTTATGCTGCAGCGCGATGTTAAACGTCCGGCAATTTCGCCCCTCAGTTCCAAAATGAATAATCCAGCAAGAAAAGCATAATGCTCATGGCAATGAGCAGGCTGTTAAAAAACCAAGATACTGCAAAACTATCATCTTGATTAAACGATTCTAATGACTACCTGGCAAACACACTAACCGTGACTGAACCGGCGGAAAATGCAGCATACTACGGAGAGTGAATGTGCAACAGAATGCGCTGACTGGCTCGCCAATCAGCGCAGTGCAAGGAGATATTGTTTTTAGAAGTGAATTACTACAGATAACAACCAAGAGCACCGCCTCGCACGGCAGCGCTCTTGTACAAATGCTTAGAACTCTTCCCAGTCACCACCGCCAGCAGCAACCTTGCGCGGTTGAACTTCTTGTGCTGTCGAGCCCGAGTTGGGATTAGCTGCAATTTTTTTGGTTGCAGCCCCGCGATTAGGCAGCTTGGCAATCGGCGCCACGCGATTGCTTCTTCTAACCGGAGTGGCTACGGTATTGCTGCTGCCATGCGATAACTTGAAGGTGCTGACTGCTTGTGTCAGGGAGTGCGCTTGGTCTTGCATGGATTCGGCGGCGGCAGCGGCTTCTTCCACCAATGCTGCATTCTGCTGCGTTACCTCATCCATCTGCATAACGGCTTGGTTCACTTGCTCAATACCCGAGCTTTGCTCCTGGGATGCAGCTGAGATCTCCGCCATAATATCCGTGACACGTTTCACAGCATTGACGATCTCATCCATCGTAGAACCTGCTTCATCGACCAGGCGAGAACCATCTTCCACTTTGGCGACCGAATCACTGATCAATTCCTTGATTTCTTTAGCTGCCGCCGCTGAGCGTTGCGCCAGGGTACGCACTTCCGTCGCCACCACCGCAAATCCACGCCCTTGTTCACCCGCTCGCGCTGCTTCCACTGCGGCATTCAACGCCAGAATGTTTGTTTGGAATGCGATGCCGTCAATAACGCTGATGATGTCAACAATCTTTTTGGAACTTTCATTGATCGAACTCATGGTTTGCACAACCTGACCGACCACCGCTCCCCCTTTCACTGCAACTTCGGAAGCACCTGCTGCCAGCTGATTCGCTTGACGGGCATTATCGGCGTTTTGTCTGACCGTGGAAGTGAGCTCTTCCATGGAAGATGCGGTTTCCTCCAAGCTGGATGCTTGCTCTTCGGTACGTTGACTCAGATCCGAATTGCCGGAAGCGATCTCACCGGAGGCCGTTGAGATTTGATCTGTACCTGCACGCACCTTATTCACCAGATCCGCCAGATTGTCATTCATGGTTTTCAGTGCTTGCAACAACCGTCCGGTTTCGTTGTTTGAATTGACTTCAATGCGGCTGGTCAGATCACCGGCGGCGACTGCATTCGCCACCGCAACCGCTTCATTCAGAGGACCGATAATTGCACGTATCAGAAGAAAACCGATGATTACTGCCAGCAGTATTCCTAATGCAATCACCACTACACTGGTGACCAAAATATTCTCGTAACTTTTTTGCGATGCCGCGTATTCCTTAGCACCCTCATCACGCTGAAGATCGATCAATTTGAACATGGTGGCATGCGCCCCATCAAATTTAGGCGTTGCATTAGTAGCATTTACAATCGCCGCATCAAAATCTCCAGCCGCTGCCAAGACCATTGTATGATTACGAGCCTCCACATAGGCTTTCCATTCGTGATTAAAGTTTTCAATCAGTGTTTTTTCTGCTGGCGTCAAATTGGTTGCCAAGTACTTTTGCCAAGTTGTGGCAATCTCGGCATCCCGCTGATCGTTCATGGCTTGCCGTTCTTTTACCACTTCAGGCTTACGCGCATACGCGGACAATACTGCATTCAAACGCGTACGTTGCATCCGGTCAATAACCAACCCCAAATGCCCCAGGGGCACAGCGCGATCCTCATAAACTCCTCTGAAAGCGTCATTTGTTTGATTTAGCCCGTAGATACCTAAACCACCGATACCGGCCAGCAATATCGACAGCAAACTAATTACAAACACTAATCGCGATTTTATTGTTAAGTTATTAAACACTGGTGCCTCCTTAAAGTCTTTCTATTAAAAATTACCTTACCTATCAACCTATACTTCGTTCAAGCAAACCCATATCGCTATTACTCATCATTTTTTCGATATCAATTAATATCAACATCCGTTCCGCAACAGTTCCCAATCCCGTGATATATTCGGTATCGATCACAGCGCCAAATTCAGGCGCAGGCCGGACTTGATTAGCTTCAAGTTCAATCACATCCGATACGCCATCCACGACAATCCCCATGACTCGCCCGGCGACATTCAAAATAATAACCACAGTGAATTGATTGTATTCCACACGATCCAGCCTGAATTTGATCCGCATATCGAGAATCGGGACAATGATTCCCCGCAGATTAACAACCCCTTTAATAAAATCCGGAGCATTCGCTATTTGCGTAACAGAATCATATCCTCTGATTTCTTGAACTTTGAGTATTTCGATTCCGTATTCTTCATTACCCAAGCGGAAGGTTAGAAATTCATTGATCATGTGTTTAACCACTGAACCAGGTGATTCAATAGGTACATTAACCGCTTGTTCTTGCAACATGTTTATGCTCCTCTATGCACTATCTAAAAACCGGATCAATCGATGACGAATAAGTTTTCATCGATTCTTCATGAAGATTTCTTCATAAACTTCTTAATTTTCATAGATTCTTCTATTTCATAAAATGCAGTTCATTCTTACGGAATTCAAATCTATATATTTTGCCGGTCGATTCTTCTTTTATCTTAAGAATTAACGGCATAAGTTTGCAGGAATTATCTTACACAATCGGGGCAGCGCTCTGATAACAATATGATAATTATTAACATTACAACTTCAGTTAACAGCTCTGATCAATAAAACTGTTCTCAAGAAGGGTAAGGGTTGATCAATATTCGAGAGGGGAAACACCGTAGGAGTGTTTAAGTGGAAAATGAGATAGTTATTGTAGTCTGTCGAAATTGTTTTCATCACAACAAAAAACAATTGAACAATTTTGGGAACCTGAATCTGCAAAGACCGCTTGATTGTGAAAAATAACTTTCAAGTACTACAGTTTTTTTCAAAAGACTGTGTTTGAATAAAAAAACGCCATCCGGGAATCCGGATGGCGTTCTTAAAACTACTCAGAAAATTTTAGAATTCTTCCCAATCATCGCCACCTCCGGCAGCTACTTTGCGCGGTTGCTCGGATATCGTTTTGACATCTGGTTCGGATTTTACCGCCGCTCTTCTCGTCGCAGAACTGCGATTCGGCAGTTTGGTAACCGCAGTTGCTCGATTACTTCTTTTAACCGTCGTTGGTGTTGAGTAACCGCCGGATAACTTGAAGGTGCTGACTGCCTGTGTTAATGCTTGTGCTTGCTCCTGCATGGATTCCGCTGCGGCGGCGGCTTCTTCCACCAATGCCGCATTTTGTTGTGTCACTTCGTCCATTTGTGTGACAGCTTGGTTAACCTGCTCAATACCCGAGCTTTGTTCTTGCGATGCAGCGGAGATTTCGCTCATGATATCCGTTACCCGTTTCACAGCACTGACGATTTCATCCATCGTGGCACCAGCTTCATCAACCAAGCGTGAGCCATCTTCCACTTTAGCTACCGAATCACTGATTAGCTCCTTAATCTCTTTAGCCGCCGCTGCGGAGCGTTGTGCCAACGTGCGCACCTCTGTCGCCACTACGGCAAAGCCACGACCTTGTTCACCGGCACGCGCCGCTTCCACCGCAGCATTGAGCGCCAATATGTTGGTTTGGAATGCAATACCATCAATCACACTAATAATGTCGACAATCTTGTGAGAGCTCTCATTTATCGATTTCATAGTGTGAACCACTTGCCCAACCACCGCACCACCTTTCATCGCGACTTCGGATGCACCTGCTGCCAGTTGATTGGCTTGACGTGCATTATCTGCATTTTGTTTCACTGTAGACGTCAATTCTTCCATCGACGATGCAGTTTCTTCCAGACTGGATGCTTGTTCTTCGGTACGCTGGCTCAAGTCCGAGTTACCCGACGCAATTTCTCCCGACGCCGTTGTGATTTGATCGGTTCCCGAACGTACTTTACCGACTAGATCAACCAGATTGTCATTCATTTCCTTCAGTGCTTGCATCAAACGGCCGGTTGATGATTTGGTTGAAGTCACAACAATCTGTGAGGTAAGGTCGCCGGAAGCTACCCGATGCGCTATTTCAATCGCTTCATCCAGCGGTGCAACAATCGAGCGCAATAACAAGAGACCTAAAATTAACGCAAACGCCACACCCAGTACCATCGCTGCTACTGAGACCATAAAAATATTCTCAAAATGACTCTGTGCAATGCCATACTCTTGCTCAGCAACTTTCCCCTGCAAATCCAGCAATGCAAATACTGTTTCACGCAGCGCAATAAACTTAGGTGCTGCATCCGTTGAAGCATTGAGTGCTGCGGCTTCAAAATCTCCCGCCGAAGCCAACTGAAGAGTTCGATTCAGAGATGCCACATATTGTACGTGCTGCTCGCTTTTAACCTTGGTCAACCTTTCTTCTTCAGGTGTTAGTCGGGTCTTCAAATATTCCGCCCAAACGCTTTCGTTCTGTTTGACTAGGGCCTGTTAACGCTATTTGATATAATTTGGTGATGGAAATCACCGAAACTCAATATCAACAGATCGAGCACTGCCTGCCGCGTCAGCGTGGCAACGTCAGCCATTCCAATCTGCAAGTTCTCAATGCCATTCTTTACGTTGCCGAGCATGGCTGCAAGTGGCGAGGATTGCCCAAGCGATTCGGCAACTGGCATACCATCTATACCCGCATGAATCGCTGGGCAAAGAGTGGTGTACTGAGCCATGTATTTGGGCAACTTCAGCATCAGCAAATCATCCGTATCCGTATTGAAACTGTTTCGCTGGACAGCACCAGCATCAAAGTCCATCCCGACGGTACGGGTGCGTTAAAAAAAACGGCCCCCAATCCATCGGAAAATCTCGAGGTGGATGGACCACCAAAATTCATCTGGTTGCCGCAGATTCCAGAACAACCATAAGCTTTGCCCTCTCGCCCGGTCACGCCCACGATGCGCCAGAGGGCAGGCAGCTTTTGCTTTCCCTCGGTCCCGTCAATACGCCCACCTACCTGCTGATGGATCGTGCTTATGAGGGCGACCAAACCCGGCAACTGGCACTAGATTTGGGTTACATCCCGGTTGTTCCGCCCAAAGCAAATCGCTTGTCACCCTGGGAATACAACCGTGCCATGTACAAAAAACGCAACGAGATCGAACGATTGTTCAGAAGGCTCAAGGGATTTCGCCGCATCTTCTCCAGGTTCGATAAGCTCGATGTCGTCTTCATCTCCTTTATCCACTTCGCTCTCATCGTCGAAGCAATCAGATTGTGTTAACAGGCCCTAATTTCAAAGCATCCTCAGCGCGTGCTTTGGCAACTTCAATATTTTTCGAACCGGCAGCATCGATAGCATTCCGACGAACCTGATACCAAGCATCCAGGATTTTTCCCAGCATTACTGCTGTTACAGTGCGATCTTCATAGACTGACTTTAATCCCACATTAGACTGATTGATACCATACAGGCCCAAAGAACCGATACCTATCAGCAATAGGGATAGCATACTAATTACAAACATCAACCGAGATTTAATCGTCATATTATTAAACATTAATTTCTCCTTTAAGTCTTACCACTCAGAAATACCGCACTCTTAATTAATACTTTGTTCAATCAAGCCCATGTCGCTGCTGCTCATCATTTTTTCGATATCAATCAATATCAGCATGCGCTCGTCTACAGTCCCCAGTCCCATGATATATTCCGTATCAATCACCGATCCCAATCCCGGCGCAGGACGCATCTGTTCCAGCCCCAGTGTGATCACATCCGATACCCCATCCACAACTATCCCCATCACCCGGCCGGCCACGTTCAAAATTATCACTACGGTAAATTGGTCGTACGTCGCGCTTCCCAGCCGGAATTTAATCCGCATATCTATGATCGGTACGATTATTCCGCGCAAATTAACTACTCCTTTGATAAATTCCGGTGCATTCGCTATCTGCGTTATCGCGTCATAGCCTCTTATCTCTTGTACTTTTAGTATCTCTATACCGTATTCCTCACTTCCTAACCGGAATGTCAGAAATTCATTCGCCATTTGATTCATCGCCGAACCAGATGACTCAGTGACTGTATTCATTGCCTGCTCCTGAAACATAATCTAAGCTCCTTTCGCTTTCTATCTAAAATCGATTCAACGATCGTTAATGCATCGTATTTATGGTTTCTTAATTAAACTAATCAGGCTTTTCTTACGGAAAAATGAAAAATCATCTTTAATCATTTCGAAAATTTCGATTACATTATTGATTTATCATCATTGAATATTTGCAGGAATAAGAGACTCTTCACAATTTATTTACAGGTTCAGCAAAATGACAATTGAAGGCATGAATCATTTCACTGTAGTGAGCAATGATTTGGAAAGAAGCAAGGCTTTCTATATGAATGTTCTTGGATTGAAAGAAGGCTACCGCCCGCCGTTTGCATTTCCGGGCGCATGGCTTTACGCCGGCAATCAAGCAATTCTGCACATCATGGCGGGCAAGCCGATGCCGGTCAACGCAACCGGTGTAATCGATCACATGGCTTTTACGGCAAGCAATCTGCAGGCCACGGTTGATTGCCTGAAGCTACACGGTATTCAGTACGACTTGCACCGCTTGAAAGGATTGGAAATCTGGCAGTTGTTTTGCCATGATCCGGATGGCGCCAAAGTGGAATTGGATTTTCCGGCCAGTGAACCGGAACCCAAGGCTTAGATCGTTATTTGGCACACTTCGGATTCTTACCCGCAGCGCGCGCTTGTTGCATCAATGCCGTAGCTTTGGGTAAATGCGCACGTAAATCGTCGATACGTGTTTCGTGTGAAGGATGGGTTGACAGGAATTCAGCCGGTTGCGCTCCCTGACTGGCTTGCGCCATTTTCTGCCACAGTGTGACGCTTTCGGCGGGGTTAAATCCGGCTTTCGCCATTAACTCAACACCGATCATGTCCGCCTCACTTTCGTGCAAGCGGCTGAACGGCATGATCACCCCGTATTGCGCGCCAACCCCAAGCAGACTCAGCGCCGTTTGTCCCATCGGTGTCGTTGGCGCAGCGACTGCGGCAATCAGTGAGATGCCCACTTGCGCCCCCAGCTTTTGCGACATACGCTCATTACTGTGCCGCGCCTGCACATGGCCAATCTCATGACCGATTATCGAGGCCAGTTGATCCTGATTATCCACAAGCTCAACCAAACCGGTGTGCACACCAATCTTGTTGCCCGGCAAGGCGAAGGCGTTCAGCGTAGCATCTTCGAATACGACTACTTCCCAAGTACCGCCTACTTCACGAGTGATCGCATCAGTAACGCAGGTTACAAACTGGTTTTCTTTTGTGTCTTGACTGATTTTCTTTCCCTGCTTCAGATCCGAGAAAGCTTGCAACCCCATCGCATCCACTTCACTATCCGGCATAAAAACCAGCTGACTTCTACCCATCGGTGAAGTGGCGCAGGCCGTCAAAGAAAATATAATCAACAAAGCACATAGTATTCTGAACTTCATATCAAACTCTCTCCATGGGGTGGGTGTAGACGATTTTTCTCGTCGCCGTCATGATATTCCTTTTAACCAGCAAAAAAGCAATTTTCTTTACCATCATTATTATATTAAGATTCAGACGCAGCAGAGCACTTAAAGTATGATATAACGCATTTTTTAACAAACAAAAGGAGCACCAAAATGAGCGATCATGTGTACAAAGTTATCGAAATCGTTGGTTCGTCGACTAAAAGCAGTGATGATGCGATTCAGCAAGCCGTCGCCAAAGCGGGTGCATCCTTGCATAACCTGGATTGGTTCGAAGTAGTGGAAACACGCGGACATATTACCAATGGCAAGATTGCACATTACCAGGTTAAATTAAAGATCGGTTTCCGCCTGGATTAAGGCGATTAGCGCATCGATAATACTGCAACAAAGCCTCAGAACTTGAGGCTTAATCCCAACAAGTCTTCACATTCTCCCGCTAGCGGTTATTTACCAAGCATCGTGCTGCGAACAGCGCAAGTTGTTCCCTCTCGCACCCTCATCGCAGCGCTCTCTCTTCCACATGCCAGCGTCAAGCCTACCGGTTCGCGGTATAATCAAACAATTTACCCAATAAAAACATCGCTCCCATGCAAGAAAAATATCATCCCCAGGAAATTGAGAAAAAAGCCCAGCACCACTGGGAACAAACCGCAGCATTCAAAGCGGCTGAAACCCCAGGAAAACCGAAATATTACTGCCTGTCGATGTTTCCCTATCCGTCCGGCAAGCTGCATATGGGACATGTGCGCAATTACACCATCGGCGATGTGCTGTCGCGTTACCGCCGCATGCAGGGCTATAACGTATTACAGCCCATGGGTTGGGATGCATTCGGATTGCCTGCGGAGAATGCCGCGATGCAAAACAATGTGTCACCGGCCAAATGGACCTACGACAACATCGCTTACATGCGCAAACAATTGAAAAGCCTGGGATTGAGTATCGACTGGGAGCGCGAGATCGCCACCTGCGATCCGAGCTATTATCACTGGAATCAGTGGCTGTTCTTGCGCATGCTGGAAAAGGGACTGGCGTATCAAACTACCGGCACAGTCAATTGGGACCCGATCGATCAGACGGTGCTGGCGAACGAGCAAGTCATCGACGGTTGCGGCTGGCGCACCGGCGCACCGGTGGAAAAACGCGAAATCCCGATGTACTACCTGAAAATCACCCAGTACGCCGACGAACTGCTGGCGGCACTGGATACACTGACTGGCTGGCCTGAGCGCGTCCGGACCATGCAAGCAAATTGGATCGGCAAAAGCTACGGTGTCGATATCACCTTCACGGCCGATCGCGAATCCGGCACGCCGCAAGATCTGAAAGTATTCACCACGCGTGCGGATACGCTAATGGGCGCCACCTATGTGGCCGTCGCCGCCGAACATCCGATCGCCCTGCATGCCGCGCAAAATAATCCAGCACTGCAAGCCTTCATCCAGGAATGCAAACTCGGCTCCGCCAAGGAAGCGGATTTGGCCACGCAGGAAAAGAAAGGCATGGATACCGGTTTATTCGTGATTCATCCGCTCAATGGTGAGAAACTGCCGGTGTGGGTCGCCAATTATGTCTTGATGGGCTACGGCGAAGGCGCCGTCATGGCAGTTCCTGCGCATGACGAACGCGATTTTGCTTTTGCCACGCAGTACCGGTTACCGATCAAAGCGGTTATCAAACCTCTGGAAGGCAATTTGGCGCTACCGCTCACCGAAGCCTACACTGAACATGGCATCACGTTCGACTCGGGCGAATTCTCAAGATTGGAATTTCAGCCAGCAGTCGATGCGATGGCCTCTGCATTGGAACGGAAAAACCTGGGTAGCAAACGCGTGCAATATCGCTTACGCGACTGGGGCATTTCCCGGCAGCGCTACTGGGGCTGCCCGATTCCATTGATTCATTGCGCCGATTGCGGCGTGGTGCCGGTACCCGACGATCAATTACCGGTAGTGCTGCCGCAGGATCTGGTACCGGATGGTTCCGGTAATCCGCTCGGTAAAACACCGTCCTTTTATGAGTGCGCCTGTCCTAAATGCGGTAAGCCCGCACGCCGGGAAACCGATACCATGGACACGTTTGTCGATTCTTCCTGGTATTACGCCCGCTACGCTTGCCCGGATCAGCATAACGCCATGACCGACGAACGCGCCAACTACTGGCTGCCTGCCGATCAGTATATCGGCGGTATCGAACACGCCATTTTGCATCTACTGTATTCGCGCTTCTGGAGCAAGATCATGCGCGACCTGGGTTTGCTGAAACTGGACGAACCGTTTACCAATTTGCTGACGCAAGGCATGGTGCTGAACGAGATTTTTTACCGCAAATCCAGCAACGGGCGCATGACCTATTTCAATCCGACCGAAGTCAGCCTTCAGTATGACGAGCAAGGCAAACGTTGCGGCGCAACTCTACTGGCGGATAATCAGCCGGTCGAATCGGGCGGCATCGGCACGATGTCGAAATCCAAGAACAATGGCGTTGATCCGCAAAAACTGGTGGAAGAATACGGCGCCGATACCGCGCGTCTGTTCATGATGTTCGCCAGCCCGCCGACGCAAACATTGGAATGGGCGGACGCTGGCGTCGACGGTGCGTACCGTTTTCTGAAACGCCTGTGGCGGCAAGCCTACTTGCATCTCCAGCATGGCGCGGTCCAAATCGACCCGGCATTGCATGCCACGTTACCGGCGGAACTCAAAGCCTTGCGCTGCCAGTTGCACCAGACCATCGCCAAGGTAACCGACGACCTGGAGCGTCGCCATACTTTCAATACTGCGATTGCCGCGGTGATGGAATTGATGAATGGCTTGGCAAAATGCCAGGACACCGACGCCGCCAGCCGCAATCTGATGCAAGAGGCATTGGAAAATAGTGTACTGCTGCTGTCCCCGATCGTACCGCACATCTGTCATGAGCTCTGGCGCGAACTCAGACCGGGCACCGAGCTATCCGGTCAACCCTGGCCGCAAGCGGATAACGCTGCAATGGCGCAGGATGAAATCAAGTTGATCGTGCAAGTGAATGGTAAGCTGCGCGGACAAATCAATGTCGCCAAGGATGCCGGAAAAGAAGCCATCGAGCGCACTGCCTTGGCCAACGAGCATGTACAGAAATTTATAGAAGGGCAAACAGTGAAAAAAATCATTGTCGTACCCGGCAGACTGATCAACATAGTCGTATAAAAATACTGACGCCCATACCCCTATGAAACTGAGTAAACAGCACATTCTTATCTTGGTGATCTTGTTCCTGCTGACGGCTTGCGGTTTTAAACTGCGCGGGCAAATTTCCTCGCTGCCGTTCAAAACCCTGTATATTTCCGCTCCGGACGGAAACACCATCGGTATGAATCTGGAGCGTGCCATCGGCACGTCGTCAACAACCAAGGTGGTTGCCAATGCGGAAGATGCTGAGGCTACTTTGGAGGTCATCAGCGCCACCCATGAAAGGATCATCCTGTCGCTGTCCGGAGGCGGCCGGGTACGTGACTTTAATCTGTTGTATCGCGTCAAGTACCGTCTTTACGACAAACAGAACGTAGAAATCGTCCCACACACGGAAGTTACCTTAACGCGCGTCCTCCCGTTCCTGGATGCGCAAATCCTGGCGAAGGAAGCGGAAGAGCGTCTGCTGCAAAAAGATATGGAAGCCGATGCGATTCAGCAAATGCTGTGGCGTTTGTCGACCATCCAGCGATAGCCGAACCCGGGGATCGGAGATCTCTCTGCTTTTAATCCACGCGGCGCCATCATGCGGATAAAACTCGAACAGCTTCACCAGCAGTTGCAGAAACAAACCGCCCCGCTGTACACGTTATTCGGCAGCGAACCTTTGCTGATTCTGGAAGCTACCGATCAGATCCGCGCGCACGCACGCCAGCAAGGCTATACCGAGCGCGAATTGTTCACAGTCGATCAGCATTTCGATTGGACAGAGCTGCTCAATGCCGGCAATAACCTATCGCTGTTTGGCGACCGCAGAATCATGGATCTCCGTATCCCTTCCGGCAAACCCGGCAGGGAGGGTGGCAAAGCGCTCGAAACCTATTGCACCGCGTTACCGCCCGATACCGTGACACTGATCACGCTGCCGCGCATCGACAAACAAGGGCAAGCCAGCAAATGGCTCAAAGCGCTCGAAACGGCGGGTACGTTGATCGCAGTTTATCCCATCGAACGCAATCAATTACCCGGTTGGATTGGTCAGCGTCTCGCCAAACAACAGCAAAAAGCCGATGCCGCCACCTTGCAATTTCTCGCTGACCAAGTCGAAGGCAACCTGCTCGCGGCGCATCAGGAAATCCAGAAACTTGCGCTGCTCTATCCTGCCGGTAACCTGACATTCGAGCAGGTGAAAGACGTGGTGCTGAACGTCGCGCGCTACGATGTCTATCAGCTATCCGACGCCATGATTACAGGCGACATCGCTCGCTTTATGCGTGTTCTGACCGGATTACAAGGCGAAGGCACCGCCCCGCTGCTGATCCTCGCCACCCTGGCTGAACAAATCCGCCAATTGATCGTTATCCGTAAAGGCTTGGATAACGGTCAGCCACCTGCGCAATTACTGCAAGCCGCCAGAATTTGGGGTGACCGGCAAAAACCGGTCATGACCACCGCCCAGCGCGTCAGTCTGCGTACGCTGATGCAAGGATTATCCGATGCTGCGGAAATAGACCGGATGATTAAGGGCATGGCACAAGGGGATGTTTGGGAAAAATTATTACAATTAGGATTATGTTTTGCTTTTCAAAAGCATTAAATTCAATACTTCAACTAACCAGCGCTATATCATTTTATGTCAGAAAATAATCCCTCCAGCAATCCAGACGACAATGAACCAACCTGCTGGGTTACATTTACAAACAGCGCGCAACAAAAAATTGCAACAATCAATTTCGCTGAGAAGTCACATGCGCCATCGGCAAGAAAACTATCGATCATAGATTTACGTGTTCGAGAATTCCTAGAACATAGAGTAGTTAAATTACGAATACACGATTTAGATCAGCTGAACAAGCTCGCATACTATTTTGATACGAATTATCAGAAACCTGTATATCGCGATCAGGGTAACTACAGCTGGCCACTTGAAACAAAACTGGAACGAAATGCACCTGAAGATGTTAAAAATAAATCAGGGCTTGAGGAATTTGAACATCGCACTTTCGTCGAGGCACAACGGCGATTACATCGCTATGTAGATACATTGCCTGATGATGAGGATATTTTGTCATGGCTTGCATTCATACGTCATCATGGTGTACCAACCCGATTACTCGATGTTACTAAATCGTTCTTTATTGCATGCTACTTTGCCATGCAGGATAACTCCCCAGGTCAGGATGCAGCTTTGTGGATTTTTCAACGATTCTTATACAATCGCGCATTTTTTGAATGGTGTCGTCTCCATAAGGAATCTGTGCTTCGAGATTCACCTTACACAAATGTTAAATATGGAGAGCCCTATTATTGGCCATTTCCAAAAAACCTAACAAGAGCCAAACGTACAATTACGTATGATTCACTGCGTCAAAGACCGAATATGGATATTTTGGACTTACACGCTGTTCTTGAGGCTGCAATGTATGGACTCATCGATAAACCTGGTTTCGCAGTTGCAGAACCTTATTGGTTAACCTTAAGAATGGATGTACAACAAGGTGCATTCCTCATCCCATTCAATGTCAGGCAAAGCTTTCAGGAAAATTTATTTTCCTACTTATCTTTCGATAAGAGTCAAGACTTATGTTCCGATACAGATGAGATCAAATTCCCCGAAGATGTGAATACACTCGAAGATATTATCACTTTTGTGCCTGTAATAAAGGTTCGTCTCTGTAGTAGCATGCACGAATTACTCCGAATCAGACTTAATACAATGAACATAAGAGATCTGACTCTTTTTCCTGATATTGAAGGCGCGATGCAGCACATTTCTTCGCATGTTCCTGTAAAACGCAAATAGAAATTCATTCCTCAGAAAATTAATAATTCAGCTCATTGAACTGACGCCAGCCAACATTCAGCTTCTTCCATTGCACATAATTTCAATTAGCTGAAGTTGCAAAAACTGACCGGATCATTAAGTATGCGGCGCAAGGGGATGCTTGGGAGGGATTGTTGCAGTTGGGGTTACGTTTTACCCGCCACAAACTAAGCAGTTAGTCTGTGACTGGTCTATTGCATTTGATAGCCGCAAAAAATCAATTATATTTCCGGCTACTTTTTCTGATCCTCGGTCTTCTTATCCTTTGTGACAGGATTCTGCACACCATATCCAGCTTCCTTGGCCTTGTAGCCACCGTATGCACCGGCTCCCCCTGCTGCAAGAAGCCAACAACCCGATAGCATTGGGATCATGAACAGAATTAACAGGTAATGTAATAGACTTGCTTTCATCGTAGCCTCCTAGAAAAATTCATCAAAATTTTCACATTCACTTTCTCATTCTAGTACCGGCACTTGTAACAAGTGAATAAGCATTTTGCTTATTTTCAACTCTACTCTTGATAAAGTATTTGAATAATAGAGAGAGTCAGCAAGTGCATTATGCAGCATCACGCTTATAACATCGAAAAAAATGGGAGCCAAAGCTCCCATTTTTACACGATCAATCCGGATTATTACACTTATGCTTCTTTTCTACGGCGTGCTGCGAAACCCGTTAACACTAAACCGGCCAATAACATGGCATACGTTTCAGGTTCGGGAACAGGCGTTACCTCAAATCCTGCGTATCTCACATTTTCCTGTGAATTATTGTAGAAACCAAACTGCCCGGAAGTGAATGATGTATCAACGACCGTAACGTTCCACAATTCGGTAGCACCCTGTTTAACAACGATATGAATTTCGCCTGGATTCATATTAAAATCAAGGTGGAAATTGTATAGCACATTGTCCGCCCACCCCTTCGAACTGGAGTGATTGGTAGCAAGAACTTCCATATCGCCAAAATTAGCCGTGTTCTCCCAGAACTCTTCCAATGACAAGTCTACGAGACCGTTACCTGTAGCACCATGAAATTCCTTAATGGTCATACCTTCCGCTGCGGTACGGCCAACATAGCCTTGCGCCGCTTGTTTCCAGTCAAACAAATAAAAATTACTCGAATTCTGGTAGCCAAAGACAAAACCCATGTAATCATCATCGCTTGTTGTCGTAACCTGCCATGAGCCATCGACTGAATAGCTGCTAAGATTCAGATTATTCAAATAGAAAGAAGGATCGGCATTAATGACTTGCTTAACTGCCGTATTGCCAGGTTCCAACACCCAGCTGCCAGCACCTTGCCCGCCTGGATAATTCAGCGTTAATGGTGTCCAGCTCGATAAATCGATCGGTGCAGCTTGCGTAGTAAGCGGGGTTAACAAAAATAATCCGGCTGTTGCCAGGTAACGTAAATTTTTTTTCATCATGATAGGTTCCTCTAAAAATTTTTTATTATAACAAGGCACTCCCTAATTAATAGTATCTTATTATTATCAATAATTTACCTTGCATTTTTCTGGTGAAAAATTAACTGTTTCCAGTTTCACCAGTTCCGATACTAATACTTTCAGGTAATAAATTGAAGCAAAATTTACTGGCTTTCTGAGTCGCATCGCATAGAATGTGCCGGAAAAAATAGCACCAACACTTTCTACAGACGGCACATGCGAGTGAACCTGCTCGCATGTGTTTCTTACAAAATTTACCGCTCGTACGCCAGCACCGGGGCCAGCCAGCGTTCGGCTTCCTCCAGCGCCCAACCCTTGCGTTGGGCGTAATCTTCCACCTGGTCTTTACCGATTTTTCCAACCGCGAAGAAAGTGGATTCCGGATGCGCAAAATAGAACCCGGACACCGCCGCAGTCGGCACCATCGCGAAGGATTCGGTGATGATGATGCCGGTGTTCTCGGTGGCATTCAGCGTGGCAAACAACGGACCTTTTTCAGTGTGATCCGGGCAGGCAGGATAACCCGGTGCGGGACGGATGCCGCGGTATTCTTCGTTAATCAATTGTTCGTTGGTCAGTGTCTCGTCCTTGGCATAACCCCAGAATTCACGGCGCACGCGCGCATGCATATGTTCGGCGAATGCTTCCGCCAGCCGGTCGGCCAGCGCTTTGAGCACAATCGCGCTGTAATCGTCATGCGCGTCCTCAAACACTTTGATGCGCTCGTCAATACCGAATCCTGCGCCGACGGCAAATAGGCCGATGGTATCCTTGATACCGGTTTCTTTCGGTGCGATAAAATCCGACAGGCAGCGATTCGGTTTCCCGGATGGTTTTTGATCCTGCTGCCGCAGGCAATGGTACGTCATGGCGATTTTGCTGCGCGACTGATCGGTGTAGATCTCAATATCGTCGCCGACCGAATTGGCCGGGAACAAACCGATCACGGCATTGGCGCTGAGCCATTTTTGCTCGACGATTTTCTTCAGCATCGTCTGCGCGTCGCGGAACAACTGGCTGGCCGTTTCTCCGACCACTTCATCGGTCAGAATATCGGGATAGCGTCCGGCGAGTTCCCAGGCCTGAAAGAAAGGCGTCCAATCGATATACGGCACGATTTTTTCCAGCGGGTAATTGTTCAATGTGCGCACGCCGATCAGTTCGGGTTGATACGGCCGGTAATTGCTCCAATCGGTTTTGTACGCATTGGCGCGCGCTTCGGCGAGCGCCAGCAGTTTCGCCGGGCCTTTTTTGTTCTTGTGCTGCGCGCGCACCTTCTCGTACTCGTCCTTAATTTCCTGGATATAACTCGCATGCAAATCCTGCGACAGCAGATTGCTGCACACGCCCACCGCGCGGCTGGCGTCGGGCACCCACACGGTCGGGCCGTTGTAGTGCGGGGCAATTTTGACTGCGGTGTGCACCCGCGACGTGGTCGCACCGCCGATCAGCAACGGAATAGTGAATCCTTCACGTTGCATTTCCTTGGCCACATGCGCCATTTCCTCCAGCGAAGGCGTAATCAAACCGGACAGACCGATAATGTCAGCTTTTTCGCGCTTGGCCATGTCGAGAATTTGCGCGCTCGGCACCATCACACCCATGTTGATCACTTCGTAGTTATTACATTGCAGTACCACGGTGACGATGTTCTTGCCGATGTCGTGTACATCGCCTTTGACGGTGGCGATGACGATCTTACCTTTCGGCTTGTTGTCACCTGATAATTTCTTTTCAGCTTCGATAAACGGCAGCAAATGCGCCACCGCCTGCTTCATCACACGCGCCGATTTGACCACCTGCGGCAAAAACATTTTTCCGGCGCCGAACAAATCACCGACGACGCCCATGCCTTCCATCAACGGGCCTTCGATCACTTGAATCGGACGCCCACCCTGTTTTTCGATTTCCACCCGTGCCGCTTCGGTATCTTCGACAATATACGTGGAAATACCTCTGACCAGCGCGTGCGTCAGGCGCTGTTGCAGCGGCTCATCGCGCCAGGCCAGATCTTCCACCTGTTCTTTTTTCTGTCCTTTGAAGTTTTCCGCGAA
Organism: Nitrosomonas sp. Is24; assembly: GCF_033063335.1. Taxonomy (NCBI): domain Bacteria; kingdom Pseudomonadati; phylum Pseudomonadota; class Betaproteobacteria; order Nitrosomonadales; family Nitrosomonadaceae; genus Nitrosomonas; species Nitrosomonas sp. Is24. The sequence continues at coordinate 2,203,785 of NZ_JAWJZG010000001.1, forward strand.
TTCAACCAAGCGTTCGGTTGCATCCGGGCGCCGGTTCAGAATCACATCCTCGACCTTCTCCAGAAGCTCTGCGGGAATATCCGAGTAAACGCCGAGCTGTCCGGCGTTGACGATCCCCATCGTCATCCCGGCCTTGATCGCATGATACAGAAAGGCGGTATGAATCGCTTCGCGGATCGGTTCGTTACCGCGGAACGAGAACGAAACATTCGATACCCCGCCGCTGATCTTAGCGTACGGCAGTGTTTGCTTGATCGCGCGGGTTGCATTAATAAAATCGAGGCCGTAGTTGTTATGCTCTTCGATACCGGTCGCTATCGCGAAGATATTCGGATCAAAGATAATGTCTTCCGGCGGGAAACCGACTTGATCCACCAGCAGACGATAACTGCGCGTGCAGATATCCACCTTACGTTGCAACGTATCGGCCTGCCCCTGTTCGTCAAAGGCCATGACAATCACCGCTGCGCCATAACGGCGCGCCAGTTTGGCGTGCTTAATGAATTCTTCCTCACCTTCCTTCATGCTGATCGAGTTGATGACCGATTTGCCCTGCACACATTTCAGACCGGCTTCGATCACCGTCCATTTGCTGGAGTCGAGCATAATCGGCACCTTGCAGATGTCCGGTTCGGCCGCGATCAGATTGAGGAAAGTTACCATGGCTTTTTGCGAATCCAGCATCGCCTCGTCCATGTTGATATCGATAATCTGCGCGCCGTTTTCCACCTGACTGCGCGCCACATTCAGCGCTTCTGCGTAGTTATCGCTGAGTATCAAGCGCGCAAACGCACGCGAGCCGGTCACATTGGTGCGTTCACCGACGTTGACGAACAACGAATCGTCACCGATGTTCAGCGGTTCCAAACCGGACAGCCGCAATTTTTTAGGAATATCAGATACCTGGCGTGGCGCGATAGCGCTAACCGCTTGCGCAATGGCTTTGATATGCGCAGGCGTGGTGCCGCAGCAACCGCCGACGATATTGACGAATCCCGCCTCGGCAAAACCTTTGATCTGGTTTGCGGTGTACTCCGGCGACTCATCGTAACCGGTTTCGGAGAGCGGATTCGGCAATCCAGCGTTGGGATGCACGCTGGTGTACACATTCGCCACTCCGGATAATTCTTCGATATACGGACGCATCAATTCGGCACCCAAAGCACAGTTGATACCGACCGACAACGGCCGGGTGTGGCTGATTGAGTTCCAAAAGGCTTCCGGTGTTTGTCCCGACAGTGTACGGCCGGATGCATCGGTAATCGTCACCGAAATCATGATCGGCAGCCGGATGCCATGATCTTCAAAGAATTGATCGATGGCGAACAACGCCGCCTTGGCATTAAGCGAATCGAAAATGGTCTCGACCAAGAGAATATCCACTCCGCCATCGACCAGACCGCGAATCGATTCGGTGTAATCCACGACCAATTGGTCATAGGTAATGCCGCGAAAACCCGGATCGTTGACATCGGGAGAAATCGACGCGGTTTTGGTGGTCGGACCAATCACACCGGCGACAAAACGCGGTTTATCCGGTGTTTTTGCTTCAAAGCTTTGCGCGGCCTCACGCGCCAACTTGGCCGCTGCGCAATTCAATTCATACACCAAATCCTGTAAATGATAATCCGCCATCGAAGCCGCGTTGGAATTAAACGTATTGGTCTCAATGATGTCCGCGCCCGCTTCCAGGTAACCCGAATGGATCGAGTGAATGATATCGGGCCGTGTCAGCGTCAACAAATCGTTATTGCCCCTCAGATCATGCGGAAAATCAGCAAAACGCTGCCCGCGAAAATCCGCTTCGGTTAGTTTGAACGTCTGAATCATCGTACCCATCGCGCCATCCAAAATCAGGATGCGTTGCGCAAACAGGCTTTCCAATAAGGCAGTGCGGGATTCTCTAGTCATTGATTGTGTATGTTGTGAAAAGATGAAAAGTCATTATACCTGAGCTGTTGTGCTCCATCGCGCAGGCTATCGGTTTTGCAAGCGGCTAAACACGCGAAAAAACCGCCTATAGTACGTTTATAATACACAATGAACTGTTACCCGGTTAGCAGAGAATGAGCGATATTTTCATGGGTTATCCGGAAAATGACGGTGCAATTGCAGAGTAATGGTTACAACAGACTGCGATCGGCTGATCCTTTACTGGCTATCGGATACCGCCGCGTTTTGTTCCCTTACAAATCCTCCGCTTCAATCCCGGTCAAATCTTCCACATCGGCCAGTTTAGCCAGCAACCGGGTGTAATTTCTCAATTGCGTTTGCAAAGCTTGCAATTCCCGGCGGAATTGTTGGCACTCCTCAGGTGAAGTGAAAGCGCTTTGCTGGCTTTTGCGGTGCCACTTGGTAGTGAAAGGACGCACCACCTGATTAAGAACGATGATCGCAATTCGTGCGAACTGATCACAGCCTCGGCCATGATCCTTGAGTGTTGTGCGCGTGATACCGAACAAGGCGTGTATGCTATCCAACGCGGTTTGTTCCACACCGTCCTCGTCCGGCAGCGGTTGCGTCGTAATGCGCGTGAGCAGTTCCACATAGAGATCCCAAGCGGCGGCTTTGTCGGAATCGGATGGCTTCCACTCCAAATCTAGAAATGGTGTTTTGATTCTGAGTCCAGTCAGTCCCCATTTTTCAAACAGATCTTTGATTTTCATGATTTCATCCACTTGATCGAATAGCTATTGAAATTTCAAGGATACAGCAGCAATAGGCGATAGCCCAAGGCATTCAGCTGGCTGCTGTCGAAATCCAGGCGGATATCCATTTCATGCCGAGGTGCAATGAATGGCAAGGTTTTATCGGCTTCCAGCAAATAATCCTGCGCGCTAAAAATGCGGCTGGCGATAACTTGTTCCTGCGCGTCCAGCAACAATAATTGCAATGCCGGGAAAGCTTGCGGGAAAGGCGCGTGGTTGCTGATGATCGCACGCATGGTAGTCACTTCCGGTTGACGCGCGGGATTTTTCTGCAAATCGGACGATTCGATACCGAACTGCTGGATATCTTGCGCGTAAGGCACCTGACAGCCAATAAACGCGCAATAGCGCTCCCAGTATGGTCTGGTTTCCGGTGCGATAATGGTCAATTCAGTGCGACAGGTATACGCGATCTGTCCGAGCAACAGCAATAACAACAATACATTCGCCAATCCCCACCAGCCGGATGATTTTTTGACCGGCTCTTCACCAAAGAGATCCACTGGGGATTCCGCCGTTTCTTGCTCCCAATCCGAGAGAACCGGTTGGTCCATGCCGTTATTCACCTGCGCCGTCAGTGCGCGGCTTTGCAGCGATGATCTCAGTGGTTCGGCTTGTGTATCGTACTGCAGCTGCGACGGCTGCGGATATTCGATCGCCGATTCATGCACGGTGATCAAGGTGGCAAATCCATTGAATACCCGCTGACACTGCCCGCAGCGCACATCACCGCCGTGCGCCTGCAATTGCGCGGCATTCACGCGGAACGTCGTGCCGCAGCCGGGACAGAGCGTCACCAACGCCATGGGTTACTCGCTGTATTTAGTCGCATTGATATCACCGGTTAATAGGTAACAGGATCAGGTATCGGCAAGGTTATGATTGCTTTACCTGCTTTCAACCAGCGGCAAATTATTTCACCTTTTGATTCCGGTTAACAACACCCAGCCTTCCTGCTCGCGGGCAATGCGCATATCGAACCACTGCTGATAGACAGCTTTGACTTCCTCGGCCTGCTCCTTGAGGATCCCGGATAGCACGATATGGCCATGTTTCCGGGCAATTTGCATCAACAGCGGCGCTAATATGATCAACGGATTGGCCAGAATGTTAGCGACGACCACATCCGTTTGCTCTTCCGGTTGCACACTCTGTTCCGTGGCTTGATGCGCCGTCGCAAAATGAAATTTCGCCGGATCGCACTGGTTGCGCAGCGCATTTTCCTGGCTGGCTTTGATCGCCTGGGGATCGATATCGATGCCGGTAACATACCGCGCACCCAGTTTTAAAGCGGCAATAGCGAGTATTCCGGAGCCACAGCCATAATCCATCATTTTGTCGCCCGGTTGCAGATTCTGATCCAGCCAACCCAAGCATAGTTGCGTGGTGGGATGGCTGCCGGTGCCGAAAGCCAGCCCGGGATCAAGTATCAGATTGATGGCCGCCGGATCGGGTGATTGGTGCCAGGTCGGCACGATCCATAAGCGCGCCGAGATTTGAATCGGATCGAATTGCGATTGCGTCAAGCGCACCCAATCCTGTTCTTCGATGCGTTCGATACGGTAGTCGAGCGGCTGATCCGGCTGTATTATCCGCGTGACATTGCGCAGGATTGCCACAATATCCGCGTCCTGATCGAACAGCGCGGAAACTTCCGCGTTTTGCCAGATTTCCCCGCTGGGTTCACCCGGTTCGCCGAACAGCATTTGCTCGTCTTGCGTATCGGCGGCGGCATCATGAATATCCACCGACAATGCGCCTTGTTCCAGCAGCGCATCGCTCAGCACCTCGGCATGCGCCGCATCCGTTTCGATAATCAGTGTCACCCAGGACATGCTGCGCGATGAGGATTGTTAATGGATGGGTCGGATTCGATACGCCAGTCTGTCAATTCGATTTGTTATGCAGTGCGAGCTTTTGCTCTAAATAGTGAATCGAAGCGCCGCCGCGCAAGAAGGAGGCATCATTGAGCAAATCCCGGTGCAGCGGGATATTCGTTTTGATACCGGTAATCACCATTTCAGACAAGGCGATGCGCATACGGGCAATCGCCTGCTCGCGTGTATCACCGTACGTAATGATCTTGCCGATCATGGAATCGTAATACGGCGGCACCATGTAATTGTGATAAACATGCGAATCCACACGTACGCCCGGTCCGCCCGGCGCGTGATACTGCGTAATGCGCCCAGCCGATGGCGTTAATTTGTAAGCGTCTTCGGCATTGATACGGCACTCGATCGCGTGCCCTTTCATGACGATATCTTTCTGCTTCACCGGCAGCACAATACCCGCTGCAACGTTGATTTGCGCTTGCACCAGATCGATGCCGGTCACCGCTTCGGTCACCGGGTGCTCCACTTGCAGCCGCGTATTCATTTCAATGAAATAAAATTCATTGTTCTCATAGAGAAATTCAAATGTGCCAACACCGCGGTATTTAATGCGGCGACAGGCTTCCGCGCAACGTTCGCCGATTTTGTCGCGTAATTTTTCCGGTATGCCGGGCGCTGGCGCTTCTTCGAGAATCTTTTGATGGCGGCGCTGCATGGAACAGTCCCGTTCTCCCAAATGCACTGCATTGCCGTACTCGTCAACCAACAATTGAAACTCGATATGGCGTGGATTTTCCAGAAATTTTTCCGCGTAAACTACCGGATTACCAAAGGCTGTTTGCGCCTCATTACGTGTCACGATGATCGCATTGGATAACGCAGCCTCGGTATGCACCACCCGCATGCCGCGCCCGCCACCACCACCTGCGGCTTTGATGATGACCGGGTAGCCGATTTCGCGCACGATCTTTTTGATCTCATCGATATCTTCCGGCAACGCGCCATCCGACCCGGGAACACAAGGTACACCGGCTTTTTTCATGGCATTCTTCGCACTGACTTTATCACCCATCAAGCGGATGGTTTCCGGGCGCGGACCGATAAATACAAAACCGCTTTTCTCCACACGCTCGGCAAAATCCGCATTTTCGGATAAAAATCCATAACCGGGATGAATCGCTTCGGCGTCGGTTACTTCAGCCGCGCTGATAATCGCCGGCACGTTTAAATAACTGTGCGTTGCCGCAGCCGGACCGATACAAACCGATTCGTCGGCCAGCTTGACGTATTTCGCTTCGGCATCCGCTTCGGAATGTACTGCCACCGTCTTGATACCCAACGCACGGCAGGCGCGCTGTATCCGCAAAGCGATTTCGCCGCGATTGGCAATAAGAATTTTCTCAAACATAGTGATCTGGCCTTTATTCAGACGATCATTGGATAACGAATAAAGGCTCGCCGTATTCGACCGGTTGACCATTTTCCAGCAGGATTGCTTTAACAACCCCGCCTTTATCGGCCTCAATTTCATTCAGCAGTTTCATGGCTTCAATGATGCACAATGTATCGCCTTCCTTGACTCTTTGCCCGACTTCCACAAATGCGTTCGCACCGGGCGATGGCGCACGGTAGAAGGTGCCAACCATCGGAGACTTGACGACGTGACCATCGGGTAGCGCGCTCTTATCGGAACCATTGCTGTCACCGGCTTTCGCATCGCCGTTTTTATCTCCATCCGATGCAGATGCGGGTAATTGCTGTTGAGCTGGCGCCATCACCGGCTGCATGGCAGGCGGCATGAACGCGTAATTTTGCACGCCGGAGCCGGATTTACTGATACGAACCTTTTCTTCGCCCTCGGTAATTTCCAGTTCCGCAATACTTGATTCTTCAACCAGCTCGATGAGCTTCTTAAGCTTTCTTAAATCCATTTTCAATCTCCCGAGACTACGCCTCGTTTAAAGGTAGTGTTATAACTAGAAAACAAAATACTGCGTGTAAAAATGCGCAAAATTGCGGCAACGTAAAAAGAATTTCACCTGATGCATCGAGTGTGACCGGTTAATGAGATGTCATTGCGTATTCCAACGCAAGTTCATAGCCCTTGGCGCCCAGGCCGCTGATGACGCCAACCGCCAGATCGGAGAAATAGGATCGTTGCCGGAAAGATTCACGGGCATAAACATTCGATAAATGCACTTCGATAAAAGGCCGTTTCACAGCAGCCAGTGCATCGCGCAATGCCACACTGGTATGCGTATACGCGGCTGGATTGATAATTATAAAATCCGTCCCGTCATGCAGGGTTTGCTGAATCCGGTCAATCAACGCGAACTCAGCGTTACTTTGAAAAAAATCCAGATGAATGCCTTGATTTTCGGCTAATTTGCTTAAGTTTCTGTTAATATCTTGCAATGTAGTAGCGCCATAAATCTCCGGCTCACGAAGCCCCAGCAAATTCAAATTCGGGCCATGCACGATCAAAATATTTTGCACTTTTACACTCTTGGGATCCATCTAATAATTATGGACTCTTATCGCAGAAATGTACAGATTTCTGGCGAAATTCGCCGAACTTAGACGAAATTTAGTCAAAAAATATTGAATGGAATTGTGCAATAAACAATACTCAACGAAGAAAAAACACAAACAATCGAATTCAACTCTTTATCATTTGCCCGCAATTCCCCAACCATCTATAATACGCCGCTTGGTTTAAACAGGGCTGTTGTAGCTCAGTTGGTAGAGCAACTGATTCGTAATCAGTAGGTCGGAGGTTCGACTCCTCTCAACAGCACCAATAAAAACAATAAGTTAAGAAATAAATTCCCAATAAATTAACTTAGTTTAGTAATTTTTATCTAAATTAGTCCCAGCATTAGTCCCAGTTAGCCTCTTGGTTGCAACTGGACATCTCCGGATCATTTATAGCTTTAATCACGGCCCAATAGGTTTATGATCATAATTTAATGCATCTCCCAATCAATTCATTAGTCATGAATCATTATTAAAATTTGCAGCTCCGAAACTCCAATCAGGATTTACAAGAAATAAGAAAACTATGGAATGAATGGGATCCCATCGGAGTTCTTCCAGATAAAAATGATTGCTGGGATGAATATGACTCTTATCTTGAAGCAACTCTTCTGTTATTGAATGGAGATGCATCAGTCAATGAAATCGAAGATTACCTTAATTTTGTCATTAAAGAGTTAATGGGATTTGATAGTGCACATGTTGAGCAATGCAAACCCAATGAGTTTGCGAGAAAGCTACAGGAATGATTTGTTAATCGTGAATTGGAAGGGAATTTTGATTGCTAAATCTTTTTAATCAGTTTCGAACCCGCACGCAGGCATTTAAGTATGTGCGCTCGTGCGGACAGATGGACAGATTAAAGCTTCATTTAAAATAATGTGTCCTTTCTGTAACCCTTATGAATATTGAATCTAGACAGATTGGACAGATAAGACACTATTTTTTTACTTCAAGAAAAATTAAATAAATAAAATTCATGATTAATATAACTCGACGGCGTGCGCACATTGCTAAAAGTGGGAAATATGTGTCTTTTCTGTCAAATTCGTAAATCATGTTATTTATCAATAGGTTACATAAGACACATTAAATCCCTCAATTATTAATGTGTCCTAATCCCCCCATTTTTAACAGGAGCATGCAGTAGAGAGTTTTAATTTAAAAGCTTCTGCCAACTTCATTGCTGGCGTGATACCTCCAAGTGCCATACTTGGACGTTCATTATTATAAATCCATAACCACTGTGTCGCAGTGAGTTGGGCCTCTTCAATGGTTGCAAATTCATTCATCTCCAACCATTCATGCCGGACGGTCCTGTTATAGCGTTCCACGTAGGCATTTTGCTGTGGCTTTCCTGGCTGGATGTAATCGAGCTGAATACCTCGAGTTTCTGCCCAACAACAAAGCGTGCCACTGATATTCTCCGGCCCGTTATCACAACGAATCTTCCTGGGTTTGCCGCGCCATTCGATAATCCGGTCCAGAGCGCGCGTAACGCGTTCTGATGGAAGCGATACGTCCACTTCGATTCCCAACCCTTCACGGTTGAAGTCATCCAGCACATTGAAGGTTCGAAAAGACCGGCCATTGGTGAGTTGATCAGCCATGAAGTCCATCGACCATGTGTCATTGGGCCGTTCTGGCACAGCTAGCGGCTCCGGCTTCTCCCGCTTTAATCGCTTGCGTGGCTTAATTCGTAAATTCAATTCCAGCTCACGGTAAATACGATACACACGTTTGTGATTCCATCCAAAACCCTTCACATTACGCAAATAAAGAAAGCATAAGCCAAAGCCCCAACGCTTGTGACAAGTCGTCAGGCGTAGTAACCAATCGGCGATTTCTTCGTTCTCATCGTTGAGCGCCGGATGATAACGATAGCAGGTCTCAGAAATGCCAAATGTTGTACAGGCCAAAACGATACTAACGGATTTATCCTGTACTGCCCATTGTGCCATTACTTTGCGCTGTGAGGGCTTTACCACTTTTTTCCAAGTGCCTCCTTCAATAGCTCATTCTGCATCTGGCTTTCCGCATACATCCGCTTTAACCGTTTGTTTTCCTCAACCATCGCCTTCATTTCAGATAGTAAGGCAGCATCCATCCCACCATACTTGCTGCGCCATTTATAAAAACTTGCAGTACTCATTCCATGTTCCCGGCATAAATCAGCCACAGGAATTCCTCCTTCAGCTTGCTTCAATATCTGCATGATCTGGCTTTCCGTAAATCGCTGCTTCTTCATCAGTAAAATTCCTCTTCGTCTAGGATAGAAAATTCTACTGCTTTGCTCGTTCAATTTTTGGGGGGATTACCAGCTTAGGTCTTCAAAAAGTGATAGATCGACTTCATACTTCTGCGCCCGATGAAGCATTCTTGAGGCAGCGAATTCCATATTCCAGTAAATGCGGCTGATTTGCTGTATTTCCTTGACGACGTTTTTGCCAAGTCTTTCAGGTCGCCATCATTGACATTGAGCAATATGCTGTTTTTGGTGATTAGCCCGTATGCTTTCAGCAAAGCAAGTGATTCGGGAGGAATTACGAACTTCTTGAGTATATTAAGACGAACAGTGCGAATCTGAGATCTTATTTATAAGTATGATTTCCTTCAGTACATCGAGATGGCGCTCAAGAATTGCAATCAGTGTTTTCGCTGTACCACCGGGATTACGGCGTCATTACTCCCAATCACACAAGGTGCGAACTGACACGCAAAACAATCTGGCAAGTTCTACTTCGGAAAGCTCTGATTTTTTCGTGCCGCTGTCGGACAAATTCCAGTAATTCAACACTTAACCGGCTACTTTCCCAGGCTTCCAATTCCTTATCGGCTAGCGGTTGCTTCCTTAATGCCATATATTGCCTTTACAATCGATTATGTCTGTAAATTTTATGTAGCCTCAGAGATGGCTGCGTGCACTCGCTCAAGCATTTTGCTGGTTATGTTGTTGCTGTGCTCAATTTGGCTGACATAGGCTTGACTGACACCCAGACGCTGAGCCAGTTGTTCCTGGGTAATGCCTGCCTTGATTCGCGCTAACGCAACGGGATTATCGACGTAATCCTCAAGAACAAACGGTTCATAGGCTTGCTCGTCATCCTGATTTGCTTCGCAAGCTGCCAATTCTTTTTCGATCTGATCTTTTAGAGCGCGATAAACCGCCATTGGTAACAGGACATATTCGTCTTTACCATGGATGGATTTGATTTTTTGAAGTGTCATTTGTAAGCATCTCCACGCGGTTTGATTTTCTCAATCGTAATAATTCTAACGACATCATGCCGTTCAAAAATAATGCATCAGTTACCCACTCTCACAAAGCATTATTTTCAAATGTTTTGATAGACCAGAAAGTTTCCAACGATGATTGAAAATCTATGAATAAAAATACCGTGCGAGATTAAATTATTTTAATAGTATCTTATTCTATAAAACAAAATCATTATATGTGAATTTTTCATCAATATTCTGTGAACTTTTTGTGAATTATCGAATCTTAATATTCGTAAACTTTTGATAACTTCAATAAACTTTCATGTAGGAGATAAAAATGAAAACAAGTCAAAGCCTTTTGAGCACAGCTGTAAAAACTACTTTCGTTTTATTCGGTGTTTTACCGCTGATTGGACTTATCACATTTGGTGATTTGAATTCGTTCTCAGTCATGCAGTCTGAAATAAGCTGGTTGGAAATTGATCTCATGTTGGGGGCAGTATTCTTTGTAAGCTATCTTTTAATTGGAAGTGTATCGAAAAGTAAAACGCGCCTTCCGATGAAAAAAATATATGCCTAAACTGTAAGCTCTTTACCTGCCTGCCTATAAGGTCAATGTTTTTTAGACATTGACCTTTTTTTATTTAAAAAGTCAGCAGAAATCAAAAGTGTCGAATTAAGAAATCATCTCTGGCAGAGCCGAGGAAAAAAGAATGCCTTGGTGTGCCATCGAACCCAATCGCTCAGACTCCTTCCAGCGGCAACATTTTCAAAACCAAACAACTGCCATCATTCTGTGGATTCACATAGTTTCATTCTTACCGGCGATGCAGATTAACTTGCTGTGTGCAGTAGCAACATCGCGCATCTGGTTTCCGACAATTTTACTGTCAATTTCCGCTTGCCCTAATGATGAGCAAACGATCGCATACTGGATAAATCAGCACTCAGCAAAACCCTTATAAATTCTTCACATTACCTGCAAAAGCCAGAGCAGCTTCCGGTGTCGGCAATCGGATTGAAAAGATTTTATGATATTATTCGAGCCCGATTGAGGGTTAATCCCATTGCATCGTAACTATTTGTTTAAATAAAAGGTAGCATGCATGATTTTCTGGCGCGTAAAATCACTTGATGCCATCCTGGCAACTGCAGAAAAGAAAAGTCTTCACCGTACCTTGGGCGCATGGCAGTTAACGCTATTGGGTATTGGCGCGATTATCGGCACCGGTATTTTCGTTTTAACAGCTGAGGCTGCACAGAAAGCCGGGCCCGGCATGATGCTTTCCTTTGTTATTGCCAGTTTCGTGTGCACCGTCGCCGCGCTGTGCTATTCCGAGCTGTCTTCCATGGTGCCGGTATCCGGGTCCGCCTATACTTATTCATACGCAGTGCTGGGCGAATTGGTCGCGTGGCTGGTCGGGTGGGCGTTGATGCTGGAATATTCCGTAGCCGCCAGCGCGGTTGCCGTCGGCTGGTCAGGCTATTTCGTCGGTCTTATGCAAAACTCGCTCGGGATAGAGATACCCTTCGCACTGGCGAATGGACCTTTTGCTGGTGGAGTTATTAACTTACCAGCAGTTTTCATCTGCATACTGGTCATCGCACTCCTGGTTATTGGCACGCGCGAAAGCGCCACATTTAATGCCACATTGGTCGCTATCAAGATTGCCGCATTAACGCTTTTCATTGCTTTAACACTACCGGTTGCCAATCTGGAAAATTTCCAGCCTTTCTTACCATTAGGAGAAGCTGGGGTAGTGGCTGCGGCATCGTCCATATTCTTTGCTTATGTAGGATTTGATGCGGTTTCCACCGCTGCGGAGGAAACCAAGGATCCGCAGCGCAATGTGCCCATCGGGTTGATCAGTTCGCTGGCAATCTGCACTGTCTTTTATTTGCTCATTTCAGCCGGCGCGATCGGCGCTATCGGTGCACAGCCGCTGCTGGATGAAACCGGTAAGAATTTGGTGCCCGGTTCCTTGCAATTGGCCGAGCAATGCAAATCGCTAGCCGCTCTCGGACAGCAGCCGCTGGTTTGCTCACGTGAAGCATTGGCGTTAGTGTTACGTGAGATTGGCTGGGAAAAGATTGGTAATTTTCTGGGGCTGACCGCTTTCCTGGCGCTGCCTTCGGTGGTTCTGATGATGTTGTTCGGCCAGACGCGCATTTTTTTCGTCATGTCGCGCGACGGTCTGCTGCCGGAAGTTTTAAGCCGCATTCACCCGCGCTTCAAAACGCCGCATATTGTCACTTACGTAACAGGCCTGGGTGTCATGGCCGCCGCCGCTTTCCTGCCGGTTGGAAAACTGGCGGATATTTCCAATTCCGGAACGCTGTTCGCTTTCATGGTCGTAGCGTTTACCGTGATGATACTGCGCATCAAAGACAAGAACCGCGTGCGCCCCTTCCGGACACCGATAGTTTGGCTGATCGGCCCGCTCGCGGTACTGGGTTGCATCACGCTTTTTTTCTTTTTGCCAGCCGATGCAAAATTGGTGTTCCCGATCTGGTCAGGAATTGGATTGATTTTCTATTTTCTCTATGGCTACCGCAAAAGCCACGTTGGCCGAGGCGTTGATACACCCGCCGGTGGTGAAGATATCATCAGCCAGGTACGGCCTCTGGCCGATTGCGATCCGGACGGCACGAACAAAAAAACTGAATAACTCGTTTAGCGTGCTAGGTATTCGCTTTAACCCCGGCAGCCGGAGCGCGAAGCAAAGCCGGCAGAATAATGAGTGTGCAGATCAGGGTAAAAGCCAATCCCACAGTCAGCAGTATCCCCATACTCGCCGTACCCAAATGCGACGAGAAGATTAAACTGGCAAAGTCCACCAGTGCTGTCAGCGCACTGTAAAAAATGGCCCGCGCGGTGCTGGTATGAATCAGAACTTCACTCACCAGCTCATTATTGATACTCCGATACACCATGTGCAGACTGCTATCGATGCCGAGTCCGAGTAAGAGCGGCAAAGCTATGATGTTGGCAAAATTAAACGGAACATCCAGCAGAATGGTGAACGCCGCAGTGAATAAGCTCGACAGCAGCAGCGGCAATAGCACCAGCAAGGTATATTTAATACTGCGCAGCAACACCAGTAAAATCACCACCACACCGATCAATGCCAAAGAGAATGCCTGAACGAATGCCTGCACCACGGCTTCACCCGCTTCCAGACTGATCACCGGTACGCCGATGGCATGCGGCGCCACTTGTTGCACGGATCGCACAAAGCGCCGTAAGGCATCGTTATCGTTAAGATCCTCAACCGGATAAACCGCTAGCCGGTACCCGCCCGCATCGCTATGCCAACGGTCTTTAAACGCAACGGGCAAATCCCCCTCATCGAAAACAGTTGCCTCAGTCGCAGTACGCAAACTTTGCAGAGCCAGCGGCAACATCGCCAGCAGATCGTCTTCGATGGCATATAACAGTTTACTTTTTTCATCGTTGCTCACTTTATCCAATTGCGTGAACAAATGGGTCAGCGTCGACTTTAAAGCACTTACAGTGGCGGCCGATGGATGCTCCGGATGGTTGACGGCAAAACGCTCCAATGCCGCGACTAATTCCCGTAAGGCCTTATATTGCTCGGCCAAAATCGCATCGCTGGTGATCCGGATTTGCGGCGGCGGTGTCGCGGCAATCGGTCCGATTGTCAGCGCCATTTCCTGAATCAGCGAGAATTTCTCTTCCTGCTGCGCCGGCACAAAATCCAATACCGTGACGACTTTGTTGACTTCGGGCAGATCAGCCAGCCGTTTCGCCAAAATTTCCGTTTCCTGCGGATTGTTAGCCAGCACTGCAATATGCCAAGGCGAAAGATCGGGCTCGGCCAGCAATTCCCGGAAAGTCTGTACTGCGCCCCCCTTCGGGTCTTGCATATTGAGCAAATTGTAGTCGAATCGCACTTGCGGTAAGATTGCCAGCGCTGCCACCGTCGCCACCAGCGTAACCGCGTACGTTGCTTTGTGCCACTTCAACGAAAGCTCGAGCACCTTGCCAACCGAACTTTTTGCAGCCGGTTTTGCCACCGCCTTCTTCGGTAGATAGCGCAACAACGCAGGGCCGATAATGAGCGTAACCAGCAAACTGATGATCATACCGGTTCCAGAAATGATGCCGAGCTCGGCTACTCCGCTGTAATCGGTTGGCATGAAAGCATAGAAACCGATCGCATTGGTGACGGTACACGCAGTCAAGGCTGCTCCGGCATCGCCGCCGGAGATATGGATGGCTTCAGCCGGGGAATGATTATTTTCCAGAACTTCGCGATAGCGCAGCAGAAAATGGATTGCAAAATCCGCCCCCAGGCCGATATACAGTACGGCAAAGGCAATGGAAATCAGATTCAGATGGCCGACAACCGCAGTGGCAAATGTCGCCGTCAAAATCAATCCCATCAACAGACACACCAGCACGTTGAGGATCAACCCTCCGTTACGCATGGCGAAGAAAAGCACGACGCCGACCAGTACAAACGTGATAATTCCGGCATATTCCATACCGCGCAGCGAGCTGTTGAGCTCTTCTTCGGCCAGGGCCACCTCGCCGGTAATGCGTAAGCGGATTGGACTACCCTCTGTGATTCCGACACTTTCCGCCGCGGCATGCAACGCGGCAATGGATTGCTCGGCTGGAAACAGCTGAGAAAAATCAAGCCGCGGCTTGATGATGATGAGTTCTTGGTAAGTGTTTTTTTGCGCTTCGCCGCTGAACATGGTCTGCCATGACAATGCTCTGGGAGAACCATTCAGCCGCGCTTCCAGGGTTGCGTTGACGCCCTTCAACACCGGACGCAATTCGATACTCCGTCCCTTGTTCAACTCATCCACTGCGCTGGTCAGCACATCGGCAAAAGCAGCCAGCGAAGGATCTCGGCTAATGCGGGTGATCAAGGGCTGCGCCGCGGCCAAGCTATCGGTAACCCGTTCAAGTTCGGTAATACTTTGATAAAGCAATCCGTTACGAGCGGTAAAGTCATCCACTCGCGGTGAATAGACATCGTAAAAATTGCTGGAATCTTGCTTTAACCGTGCAGCCAAATTCTCCGTCGCCACCCGTACTTGTTCCGGTGTAGGCGCATTCAAGACAATGAGTAGAGTATCGATGTCTTGCGGGAATGATTCATTGTAGCGTTTCAGATTGACACGAAACGGCAAGTCTTCGGACAGCATCTCGGCGGTATCGGTATTCATACCCAAATTGCGCGAGACGTAGACGCCGCTGACGATTGCGATCAGTAGCGCCGCTAGCAGGACCCACAACGCATACTGATAAGAAAATGTGGTCCAACGCGCAAAAATGGCATGAACACGGCTATGTGAAGTTTCCACTGGTGTTGTCATTGTTCTGAAGAGGAATTGAAACGATCGGTGATGAATATTGCCTGCGCGAAATTCGGGATGCTGGCGATCACGGTATTAAGATGCACCGGCTGTTTTTTCGCGCACAATATGGGGTCAAATCGCACTGAATGATCTTTCAGTTGAGTTAAATATGCTGATTTTACATTAAAAACTTGGTCTTACGGCAATTAGTCACAGCACGGATTTAACCTTCTGATAATTATCACTCTTCAGTCTGATGAAATACACCGCTATCCGCAGGAGATTCTTACTGTTTTTTGTAGCGGTGCTTGAGATACTCAATCACCGGCGGCGTTATCGATAGAATGATGATCGCTAGAATGATGAGTTTGAAATTTTGCTGCACCATCGGCAGCTGCCCAAAATAAAATCCGGCATAAACAAACGTTCCGACCCATAGCACGGCGCCCACTATGTTATATACAATAAAGGTGCGGTAAGGCATCGTGCCGATACCCGCAACAAAGGGCGCAAAGGTACGGATGATGGGAATAAAGCGTGCGATGATGATGGTTTTTGTGCCATGTTTCAGATAAAAGGCTTGGGTTTTTTCGAGATATTCCCGTTTGAAAAAGCGGGATTTCTGCGAAGCAAATACTTTTGCTCCCACCGTTTTGCCTATCCAATAATTCACAGAATCCCCTAGAATACCGGCCAAACTCAAGCCAGCAAATAAGACATGCGGATTAAGCTGAGAACCTTCCAGCGATGCCAGAGAACCGGCCGCGAATAACAGGGAATCACCCGGCAGAAGCGGCAACACAACGAGTCCGGTCTCGCAAAACACGATCAGGAAAAGAATGCCATAAATCCACAACCCGTATTCTGAAGCAAGCTGTTGCAAATGCTTGTCGATATGAAGAATGAAATCAATAAGAAACATAAATAATTGTGGGAAGAATGAGAACGTTAGGCATCGGACTCCGGATGGAGAGGCATACTTAAACTGAAGAAGAATCCAGTTTGGTTAAGTTTAACTGGAAGAACAGAAAAAATCTCCCGGAATATCGCTTTATTTCCGGGAGATTATTATAGCTACAACGTGATGAGCGCTTTATAGAGATTGAAACAGCTAATCGTAATGATCAGAATACCCACGAGTATCAGTAAAGTACGCGCATGAAACTTCTTGCACAAGTAAGCAGCGAAAGGCGCTGCAAACAAACCGCCGAAAACCAATCCGATAATCAATGGCCAGTGATCGGTTTCCATCAGGAGTGCAAACGTCGCCGCACTGGCTAATGTCAGAAAAAATTCCGCAAAATTGACCGAACCGATGGTTGTGCGCGGATCAGTGCCTGTCCCCACCAAGGTTGAGGTCACAATCGGTCCCCAGCCGCCACCGCCCGCTGCATCCATGAATCCACCAAAACAGGCCAGTTTACCGATATGCTGAGGCGCGTCCTTACGGGCGCTCAGTTGCCGGAAAGCTTTACTGAGAATATAAACACCCAGCAGAACTAAGTAAGCGGATATGAAAGGCTTGAATAATGCGCTATTGACATGCGTAACTAATAACGCGCCCAAGATACCGCCCAATACACCCGGCACCAGTAAACGAGTGAACAATTGTTTATTGACATTACCGAATTTGGCATGCGCAATGCCTGAGACGCCCGTGGTAAATATCTCAGCGATATGCACACTGGCACTAGCGGCAGCCGGACTTGCACCGGAGGCTAATAAAAAAGTGGTTGCGGTGACGCCGTAAGCCATACCCAAAGCGCCATCGACTACTTGCGCAAGAAAACCAACGGCAACTGCACTCCAGAAAATCCTGCTATCGAGCGTGCCGCTAATAATCTGCCAGCTTTCCCCCAAATCCTGCGCAAGGAAAAAGCGAATGATCAAAAACGCGATCAGTAAAACTAATACAACTACTGCAAACCATACGGCAGCACGCAAAAAAGGATGCGCATCCAGATGAGAAACGGTATCTTCGACAGGCGGTAATCCTAATTGTTGATGTTCTTCATTGACGGGATTCGACGTCAGATCAAGATTGCGTATTTTCATGAGCTTAGCTTTATATTACCTTCAAAATGCGCTGCACTATAGCCGCACCCGAACATAATTTGAAATAATATTTAGTAATATGCTTATAGCAATAAGTTAGAGCTATCGCCGGGTGCAGTATCCGGCAGAAATGCGATTACAACCAAAGAATACGCCGGAATCGGATCGGAGTTTGTTTGAATCAGATAAAGGAAAAATCAGAAAAACACCAGAACAGCAATGAATCAATCGTTTCTACTACTATCACTGCTATCTTTAATCATATCGAGGGTATCGCTGGCATTTGGCCAAGTGCTGAACGGAAACGGGCGTTGCTCACTATTAAAAGTCAGGAAGTTAATGATCTGATGAATATAGATGCTTAGACTCTGACTGAATCCCAGTAAAAATTCATTCGTTTTTCCGGTTAGTATTAACGTGGCAAATTGGAAAAACAAGATACCAATGACCAATGAATTAGAAAATCCGTAAATGAACATGAAGAAAAGCATAAAAAGTCCACGCTGCCAGTTTTCTCTTTTCTGAATTCTTTGTTTAATCTCTTCATTCATTTTATTTTTCCGTAATTTGATGCAGTCACATTACGCGATCTGCATATAGGAAAACAAGAATACCACTATGCTGGATTTGCTTGAGTTGAATCAGATAATGCTATTTTTTCGCTTATATGCGAACCGATTTCCAGTAGTTGGATTGCCAGTAAACATGGTCCAACCGGGATATTGTGACACCTTTCTTTTCGGAGGCATGCAGAAATTTATTTTTTTCCAAATAGATTCCAACATGATTTGAACTCGGACCCGTTTTGAAAAATATCAGATCACCCGCTCTTAAATCGTTTTTCCTGATTTCTTTTCCAACCATCATCTGCATTCTGGTTGTTCTAGGCAGATGCATTCCAAGTTTTGATTTGAATGTCAGATGCACGAAACCTGAACAATCGATTCCGCGCTGACTCATTCCGCCACGCTGATACCGCACCCCTTGCCACTCATTAAATTGGGAATAGAGTGCTTTCTTAATGTGACCGGAATCTGTTGATTTATTGACTGGTGGGCGCGAGCCCTGTTTTACCGAAGGTTTTTCCTGAAGGGATCCACAACTCACCAAGAAGCTGATGCCAATAAATATAATAAGCCGAGAAATAATCCTTTTCATTGATAAGTCGCTTTACTCTATAACCAATTAAAAGTAAGTTCTTACAGCGATTATACGCGATTACCGTGCGATCCCATACTTGATATTTTTGACAAAACAGACCTTGCCATATCTTTTAATGATACAACTTCATTGACGCCACCTGCTGCGATTGCTTCTTTCGGCATCCCAAAAACAACACAACTGGCTTCATCTTGGGCGAAATTATAAGCGCCTGACTTCTGCATTTCAAGCATTCCGGCCGCACCATCTTTTCCCATGCCCGTGAGAATCACACCGATAGCATTTTTGCCTGCACAATTTGCAACCGAACGGAATAGTACATCAACCGATGGCCGATGTCGACTGACTAGCTCCCCCTGATTTAATTCCGTCATATAGTTCGCACCACTGCGCTTGAGCAATAAGTGCGAGTGTCCAGGTGCGATAAATGCATGTCCTGGTAACACCCTCTCACCTCCCTGGGCCTCAACCACAGCTATCTTGCACAGGCTATTTAAACGATTGGCAAATGATTTTGTGAATCCTTCCGGCATATGTTGAGTGACCAGAATCCCCGGCGAATCAGGCGGCATACGAATTAGAAATTCTTTGATGGCTTCTGTACCACCGGTAGAAGCTCCCACGATGATTAACTTTTCTGTCGAGGCGATTCGATTCGCGATGGCAGGCAACACTGCATCCGCAGTTGCACTTTTGGTTACCAGTGGGGATGCATTTCGTTTGAGTCTGGCAGACTTCGCAATACGGATTTTATTGGCAATTTCGCTACCGTATTCTTTTAATCCCGATGCAATGTCAATTTTGGGTTTAGCCACAAAATCAACTGCGCCCAATTCAAGTGCACGGAATGTCACATCGGAGCTTTTCTCAGTTAATGTTGAAACCATAACCACCGGCATTGGCCTTAATCGCATTAATTTTTCCAAGAAATCAAGCCCGTCCATTTTGGGCATTTCAACATCCAGCGTCAGCACATCCGGATTCAATTCCCGGATCATTTCCCTTGCCGCTAGCGGATCAGCCGCCGCTCCAATGACTTCCATATCGGGCTGGCTATTAATTATCTCAGTTAATAGCTTACGAATAAGCGCCGAATCGTCAACAACGATAACTGTTATTTTCTTCATAATAAAAACTCAACGTATTTCATGAAACAGGTTCAAGCTAGGAAAACAATTCCACATCTCCACCGCTATCAACCTTGTGCAGACGCTGTCTATAATCCTTTTCACGCTCGGAAATAGTCGGGTTGTGTATATTGCGTAATTTTTTTACCATTACTTTGCTGCTTTTTGGAAAGAAATAGACTTTGCGCGGAAAGATATCAACCAGATCTTGTGCTACGACTTTTATTTTCTCTGTTTGTAAAAACTTCAAGACAAAATCCGCATTCCGTTGTCCGACATTGGCGACTGTCAATCCATCCAGAACGTTACCACCGCCGAATACTTTTGCTTCAAGGTTTCCACGGCGAGCGCCTAGCTTCAATAACTGATTAATCAGTATCTCCATTGCGTAAGTACCATAACGGGCTGAAGCATTTAACGGACTACCCGCATCCCCCCCACCATCCGGAAGCATAAAATGATTCATACCACCGATACCGCTATAACTATCTCGAATACAAGCCGCAACACATGAGCCAAGCACGGTTACGAGCAGTAAATCCTTATCCGTAACATAGTATTCCCCTGGAAGCAGCTTAACAGCCTGATTATTGAAACTTTTATCAAAGTACAAATTGGTAGCAACTTGATCATCGATGATCTCAGCCATACGATTACCTCTGTTTATTAGCTAACTCATAAACGGTTTTCTCACGCAATTTAAACAAATCAACTGCATGCTGAAAGCTCTCTGAATGACCAGCAAACAACAATCCATCCGGTGCCAAAAGTGGCACAAATTTTTTCAAAATTTTATATTGAGTTTGTTTATCAAAATAAATCATTACATTACGACAGAATATCGCATCAAAAGGACCGCGAATCGGCCAGCTTTCATCAAGCAAATTCAGTTGCCGGAATGTAATCATATTCCGCAATTCAGGACGCACTCTCGCCGATCCGGCGTTATGCCCTTTGCCTTTAAGAAAAAATTGTTTAAGTTTTTCTTGGGGTATTTTTTCCAGCTTATCCAATGAATAAATACCCAACTGTGCTTTTGCAAGAACATTGGTATCCAGATCCGTTGCCAGAATGTGCACTGGAGGTGAAAATGTCTTAAATGCCTGCACCATCGCCATCGCCATTGAATAAGGCTCTTCACCGGTTGACGATGCACTGCACCAGAGTTGAATTTTGCCCTGATTCTTGCGCTTCTCTACATGCTTCTCAAGAATCGGAAAATGATGCTGTTCGCGAAAAAAAGCTGTCAAGTTAGTTGTTAAAGCATTTGTAAACGCTTCCCACTCTTCAGGATTGCCACGTTCCAGAAAATTAAGGTACTCATGAAAACTCGTCAGACCGTTGGCACGCAGACGCCGGGCAAGTCTGCTATAAACCATATTTTGCTTGCCTTTGGAAAGTGAGATGCCTGCATGGTTATATATCAGTTTTCTGATGCGTTCAAAATCAGCCTGAGTAAAAGCATACTCACGTATCCTGCTATCAGAGCTTTCATCACCACCCAAAATCATTTCCATAATGTATCCATTTGAATTCTAACAAATACTGCTTTACTGTCATTCCTTACAGTATCAGACTCTGGAGCTTCACCACTATTCATCAGACAGAATATATTAATATATTGAGTAAACAATGATATACAATTAGTTATATCTATTGCTAATATGGAGCGGGGGTGTCCTAGATTTTGTGTAAACGGTGGTTAATAATGCCGAGGCATTCTTTCGTTAAATTGAATAGTAAACCTGTTTAGTGCCGGTTTCCAATCTCTTAGTGGCATAGACCATTTTTTGGCGATATTGCTGAGAGCCAAATAAAACAATTTGATCACGGCTTCATCGTTGGGAAACGATCCACGGTTTTTGCTGACTTTGCGTAGGCTCATATTGACTGACTCAATCGCATTGGTGGTGTAAATAATGCGCCGTATCTCAGGCGGGTAGTCGAAGAATGGAATGATGCGTTGCCAGTTATTGCGCCAAGATCGGGCGATCGGTGGATAAGCATTGTTCCATTTATCTTCAAAGCCGGCTAACGCGTGCTCAGCCTCATCAATCGTGGCGGCGCTATAGACCAAACGTAGATCAGCAGCTACTTCCTTGCGTTTATTCCAGCTGACGTAGTTGAGACTGTTACGAACCATGTGCACGATACAGAGTTGTACAATGGCATGTGGATAGACGGTTTCAATCGCTTCGGGAAAGCCCTTTAAGCCATCGACACAGGCGATAAAGATATCTTGCACGCCACGATTTTTGAGTTCAGTGACAACGCTGAGCCAGAACTTGGCACCCTCGGTCTGAGCAATCCATAAGCCCAGTATTTCTTTATGGCCCTCCATGTTAATGCCGATCGCCAGGTAAATCGCTTTGGTACGAACGCTACCAGCGTCACGAACTTTGGTATGGATACAATCGAGATAGATCACAGGATACACCGCATCGAGAGGCCGGGATTGCCACTGCTTCACTTCATCCATTACGCCATCAGTGACCGTAGAAATGAGCGTAGGCGATACTTCGGCGCCATACATTTCAGTGAGGTGCTGTTGGATTTCACGCACTGTCATGCCACGGGCATACAGCGAGAGGATCTTGTCATCAAAGCCCGCCCAGCGGGTCTGATGCTTGGAAATGATCAGAGGCTCGAAGCTGCCCTCACGGTCACGGGGGATCTCGATGGGTAACTCACCGAATTCACCTTTCAGGGTCTTACGGCTTTTACCATTTCTGGTATTGCCAGTGGCATTGACTACCGTTTCGTGCTTATCGTGACCAAGATGATCGGCCATTTCTGCTTGCAAGGCACGTTCAACCAACGCTTTGGTGAGTTGCTTGAGAAGACCATGCTCACCGATTAAATCTTCTGGCTTTTTGTAATCGGCCAGCAGGCTATCAATTAAGCCGGCCGGCAGGGGGTTGGGTGTGGTCATTTTTACTCCAAAAATATATAAGCAGTTTCCTGCCATATGACCATTTACACAAAATTATTTACACCCTCTATGGAGCAGATAATTCGAAGGCATAATCTTTATGCCAGTAGCGAATTTTGCACCCAATTTCTTACTGCTTTCTTCAGTCCCATACGTGAACCGGTAACTTAACAATCACCAATTGCCTGCCTCGTTTCTTCTTAAGATCTCCGCTCCGAATCAACTATTCTCTAATTGATCGTTTGCTCTATTAACCCCATGTCGCTGCTGCTCATCATTTTTTCGATATCAATCAATATCAGCATGCGTTCGTCTACAGTCCCCAGTCCCATGATATATTCCGTATCAATCACCGATCCTAATCCCGGCGCAGGACGCATTTGCTCCAGCCCTAGTGTGATCACATCCGATACGCCATCCACAACTATCCCCATCACCCGGCCGGCCACGTTCAAAATTATCACTACGGTAAATTGGTCGTACGTTGCATTTCCCAGCCGGAATTTAATCCGCATATCTATGATCGGCACGATTATTCCGCGCAAATTAACTACTCCTTTGATAAATTCCGGAGCATTCGCTATCTGCGTTATCGCGTCATAGCCTCTTATCTCTTGTACTTTTAGTATCTCTATACCGTATTCCTCACTTCCTAACCGGAATGTCAGAAATTCATTCGCCATTTGACTGGTATGTTGATTGACTGCATTAGAAGTAGTAATCGCTGCTTGCTCTTGAGACATGGTAAACACTCCTGATTAATAAGTTATCTTGGTATAAAAATATCAACTATCCAATCGATCTATACCATTTCTTGTTGGCATGCCAACACAAGCGCAGCAGTGTCCAGAATAAGTGCGACTTTACCATCGCCCATAATCGTCGCACCTGAAACCCCCTGTACTCTGCGATAGTTACTTTCCAAACTTTTAATCACAACTTGATGCTGCCCAATTAAGTCATCCACAAACAAGGCTGCTTTGTGACCTTCAGCTTCAAGAATCACCAGAATTCCTTCATGCACCGCCGTCACATTAGGATGTAAGTTGAAAATTTCATGCAATGCAATCACAGGAAGATATTCGCCACGCACCTGCACCACCCGGCCATGACCACTTACCGTCTTAATATCAGCAGCTGTCGGTTGCATAGATTCGATAATATAATTGAGCGGCACGATAAACATCTGATCTCCAACTGCCACTGATAACCCATCGAGGATTGCCAGCGTTAATGGTAATCGAATCGATATGCGTGTACCCACACCGAGTGCCGACTCAATATCAATGCGCCCGCCCATACCTTGAATATTACGCTTCACAACATCCATACCCACACCGCGGCCAGATACATCAGTAACTGTTTCAGCGGTAGAAAAACCTGCCTCAAAAATCAGCAACCAAACTTCTTGATCAGACATGCCATCACTCACTGGCAAGCCACGTTCCTTGGCTTTGGCGAGAATTTTTCCTCGATTTAAACCCGCACCGTCATCGCTGACTTCTATAACAATGCTGCCACCTTGATGGAAAGCACGTAATGTAATCGTGCCTTGCGCGGGTTTGCCCGCCGCAATACGCTTCTCAGCCACTTCGATGCCATGATCAAGACTATTTCTTACCAAGTGAGTTAACGGGTCGGCGATTTTCTCGATAAGACCTTTATCGAGTTCAGTATTTTCACCGACAGTTTTCAGCTCAACACGTTTATTTAATTTTGCCGCCAGATCGCGCACAACACGCGGGTATCTGCTGAATACAAAGCTAATCGGCATCATTCGGATTGACATAACAGACTCCTGAAGATCTCGCGTATTCCTCTCTAACTGACTCATTCCACTAAGCAATTTCTCAAAAACCACAGGATCAAGCTGTGACGCCGTCTGTGCCAGCATTGCCTGGGTAATCACCAATTCACCCACGAGGTTGATCATCTGATCAACTTTTTCTATGCTGACTCGAATCGATGAAGTTTCGCTGGCGGAAGCCGATGCGCTTGCCTTGCTGGAAGGCTTATTCGTCACGTTCTGTGTTTCATTCTTATTACTATGGATGTTTTGCTGAGGCGCTGAACTCAGCTGCAATTCTGAGTCATCGACATCTTTGGGTGCGGCTGGGGCTCCAGGGAAAAAACCATAGCCAGGCGCAGGCGGCATACTTGCTATTGAAAGCTCATCTTCATCGGCAAAAGGTTCTGCAACAGAATCCTCCTCACTAGAATGAGGCTCCACAATCTCTGTAGTACCTGCAACACACTGAGTTGCAACCTCGATCTTTAAGTTTGCCGGATCGACAACAAATGCCAACGTTTCCCAAACATCTTCTTCGCTACTGGCGGTCGTAAGTTTCAGTTTATGATCTTTCCCGCCTGCCGAGGTTGCATCTTCAAGACTACCTAAGCGTTTCAAGTTAGCAAATAAGTTTCCAACTGCCGCATCACCCATCCCGGTACTGGAGAACTCTATGCAATACGTTAGTTTCGCTACGTCACTTTCTGATTCAGTTTCGCTAATCGCAACATTAGATGATCTCCCAATATCGGTCTCTACAGGGATAGCTTCCACTCCAATGCCAGAATCCGCCACGGTTTCAAAAGGTGGTGCCGAAACTTGTGTTTCATCACTCAGTTTTTTCAGTTCTTCACAAACTTCCGCCGCAACTGCGGGATCCGCTTCACCTTCTCCACGGTGACCTGCTAGTTGCGCCTTAATGACATCACCGGCTCTCAAAAAAGCATCCACCATCTCACTCCGTACTGCAAGCTCCCCTTTGCGCAATCTATCCAGCAATGTCTCCAACATATGCGTCATCTCCGTCATATCTGTAAAACCAAAAGTACCAGCTCCACCCTTGATAGAATGCGCTGCACGAAATATAGCGTTCAAATCTTCCAAATCGGGCGAATTTACATCGAGCCTCAGCAGGCACGCCTCCATGTCCGCAAGCAATTCTGAGGATTCTTCAAAAAATATTTCATAAAACTGTTCGAGATCTGTACTCATAGATAACCTGTTTCACGTTGAGTTGTTAGGCTAACACCCTAAAGAAGCGAGAAAATAGAAGCAGTAAGTACTTAAATTTCCAAATAAGTATGCTATCGGCAACCAATTAACCCACTTTGGGATATCAATATCTAACCAATTACTTTTCCGATTACTTCCAGTAATCTTTTCGGATCGAATGGCTTTACGAGCCAACCAGTAGCACCTGCCGCTCTGCCTTTTGCTTTAATTTCATCACCGGATTCGGTCGTTAGTATCAAGATAGGAATATTTTTGTAGTGCGCCAATTTACGGAGTAACTCCAGTAATTTCAGCCCGTCCATTCGTGGCATATTGATATCAGTTAACACCAAATTAACCTGATGATAATTAGCTTTATCTAATGCATCTTGACCATCGACTGCTTGAATGACTTCATATCCGGCGCCTTTAAGCGTAAAAGCAACCATCTGCCGGATGGAAGCAGAATCATCCACTGCAAGTATTGTCTTAGCCATTGATCTCACTCCTATTGCTAATATTGTTAATTTGTTTGATAAAAATATGCATACTAAAACAGCTCAATATCACCCATCTGCATACCTTGCTGCACAACTGGCTTTCTCTTACTTTTAGTTCTTGCCATATTCACTGCTTTAGAAATCCCTTCATGTATTGTGCCTAACGTATTTTTACCCGTATTTTCTTTCCAGCTTCCCTGTCGCTCAATGCGTTGTAGTTCAATATTCAATGCCTCCACTTGGCGCGTAGTATGTGCAAGCAATTGCGTTACTAAATCACCAAACTGTAATGAGGTAACAGCCATCTCCAATTCCTGTTCGATCTTATCGGCGATAACCATTTGTTTTTCTAGCAATTCCAATATGGGTTTACTTCCTTCAGGTGCTGCCATTTTTTCAATAGCCAAAACCATATCATGATGTGATTTCGTCAAATTACTGATATAGCCAAAATTAATAACCAGATTATTAACCGCATCACTTACAAGCCGGTCGACCTGATTTAATTCTTCCTTGATATTCATAAAGTATTCATCAGCTTCAGCATTACATAACTCACCATCCCGCTCCATCAACGCTGATTGATGTGTTACTTGGCTATCAGATTTGCCCTCAGCTGCTTGCAGCTCAGCCATAACTCTCTCCTCGTCGCTCATCTTGATCGAAGCTATTAAACTGCCATTCAACTCAGCAAACTGGCTACTTATTAATCTCTGTTTGCTTATACTCCCAGCTCACAAAAACTAAGGAATTTGTTTCGATGAGTACCTATCAACGGTTTTCACTAAAAAACAAAATTATTTACACTCAATAGGTTAACGACATTAACTAGAATAACTTTAGTATCCAAGAAATAAAAAACTACGTTGTGTACTGACCAAAAGTCAGCTACCAACGCTTTTTCTCGATAGATAATGCTTCATTTTAATTAGCTGCCTCACCAATCCGATTTGCCCATTCAATCGCTTGTATCTCGATATCAGCTAATTCGCTTAAACTTAAAAAACCCAACTCCGACAGAATCGATTGAATTGCAGCAATCTCACCTTTTTCATTGGCTTCAATGAGTTTCAATTCCTGACCTAAACGCCCCTCCCGGGTCAATAGTGCCTGGCTCATATCATCCGGAATTCCCAGCCTGTCAGTGATTTGTTGCATTTCAATGCCCAGCAATACATCTAGCAGCGATAGTATTCCCACCATGAATGCTCTTTCCTGGTGATTTTTGTCATGAGGACGTTCCGCTGTTGCGATCAACTCCATCAATTTCCCACGTGCCGCTGCTGTTTGCATTAATGCATTCGACATACTATCGTCGGATTGATTGGCGGTATAAAGCAACAGTTGTATCCATCTTTGCAGTTGCTTACGCCCTAAGATCATGATTGCATGTTTGATTGAATTAATTTTCTGAGGCAATCCGCTTGAAACTGAATTTACCATGCGCATCAGGTTGTAGCTTAAACCAGGCTGATGCTTAAACTCCCGTTCAAGTTCTTCGATATCACTGTCACCCATGACCAATGTCAGTAGCTTCAGCAAAGAAAGTTTGCCTGGATCGGCACGTTTTACCGTCATTACTTCAGGTTTTGCGAAATAATAGCCCTGGAACATCTGGAAACCCAATTGCATGCAGTATTTCTCTTGTTCCCGGCTTTCCACTTTCAGTGCCAGAAGCAATACCGGCCAGCGATTTAATTCAGCAACCAACTTTGTGAGCACATTTTGCTCAAGTGCGAGCACATCTACTTTCACCACACTCACCACAGGCAGTAATTGTTCCACCTTGCTATTCATTTCAACAATATTGTCCAACGCAAACTGATAGCCTTTTTGCTTCAGCTCGTTACAGCGTTGCATAAATTCCGGTGTTACCGTTGCTGTTTCTTTTATTTCCAATACGACATGCTTACTAGGCAATAAACTGATAATGTCACTCATCACCAACTCAGGATCGGCGTTGATAAAACCACGCTGCTTCCCTAATACATTCTGGATTCCTAACTGACAATAAGCGTTGATTATGACATTTGCTGATGCGGATAAATCATCTGTAATTCTGACCGACTCTTCAGTTTCTTCTTGTCTAAACAGTAACTCAAATGCTACAAGATTTTGATTACGATCTAGAATTGGCTGCCGCCCAAGAAAAAAACCTTCCATTTATCCTCCCGCGTTAATTCATATTTTTTGTATAAAAGTTTTAACTCATCGGCTGCGTTACACGTTTCTTAAGTATTTTTTCTTACTCGTCCACACTATTGATCCAATTCCCAGCTTGATCACAGCAAAACACTCATTCATGAGAATTTTGTTTAAGTTCATTAGATCAATGCAGGAATAGCGCGATTTTTGCCTGTGCGCTTCGCTTGATAAAGCGCCTTATCAGCGCGACTTATGACTGAGTTTTGATGCTCGCCAAACGAACGAAGCGCGACACCGGCACTAAACGTTATCGGTAATATTTGGTTATCCGCTTGGATTGAGTAATTCTTTGTCAAGTTATTTTGTATCCGTTGAATAACAGTCAGCGCATCTTGCATCTCGACATCGGGCAACAAGATGACAAATTCTTCTCCGCCAAAACGCGCCACAATATCGGAAGGCCGTAGTGTTTCTTTGGCTACGGTAACAAAATTGATCAGCACACTATCGCCATATTGATGGCCAAGGTTGTCATTGATCTGTTTAAAGTTATCCAGATCAACCAGCACGACCCCTAATGATTGCGCATTACGGTCTGCCCGAGCGGCTTCACGCTTAAAAATATCCTCTAAACCACGGCGATTGAATGCACCGGTCATTTGATCCGTTTGCACCAGACCTCTTAACTGCTCCAGCTCACTCTTCAGAGATTCAATCTTCTGTTCCGCGCGCTTTACTTGCTCTTGCGCAGTGAAAACTTCATCACTAAATCTCAATCCCCGGGTTTCTGATAACACAATGTCAAGAATCCCGATGATCTCATCAGCGTTATTTGTTTTACGAATCTGCTCGGCATATCGTTCCACTTGCTTGTAATAGTCTTCAGAATCAATCATAGGTTTCTGCTCACTTTTAATAGCATTTGTTGATTTAACCAATCTCAGCATTCTTTTTTGTTTAGTAGCTTCTTGCATGGCTATCCTCCTCAATTGACATCATTAAATGCCAGACTACGCCAGTTCAGGGGATAATTCGTTGGATTGCGAAGGAGAACCCATTCCGGTATAGACTGCCATGTCAACAACGTTAACAGAGCAGCCTGCGAATGGATTGAATGAATAAAAAGGGAAATCGGTGCTATTTACCGACAGAAAGTATAAATACTATGACTAACAGAATGTTACAAAACTAATCAGCGATGAGGATTTGATTCTTACCGCCTTTCTTTGCACGATACAAAGCTTCATCGGCTCGCTTGAAAACACTTTCCTGAGATTCGTCCGCTTGCAACTGTGCAATACCGGCGCTAAAAGTTATAAGTAAGCGCTTATTCTCATGCAGGAAGAACTTCTTGGTTAGATTGCGCCGGATTCTGGATAGAATCTGAGTCGCTTCTTCAAGACTTGTGTTCGGCAGCAAAATCACAAACTCTTCACCGCCATAGCGTGACACGACATCTTCGGGACGTGTTGTGTCCTTAACGGACTCAACCAGATAAACCAGGGCATCATCACCAACTTTGTGACCATGCGTGTCATTCAACAGTTTGAAATTATCAATATCCAGCAAGGCAAAACACAATGGCGTCTTATGGCGTATTGACCGGGAAGTCTCCCGCTCAAAAGCGGTATCCAAACCACGCCGGTTCAGTATTCCGGTCAAATGATCTTCATGAACTTTTTCGCCCATTTCCTGCAACTCGGTTTCGAGTTGATTGATTTTATCTTGCGCCAGACTCACTTCAGCACGCGCCGCCAGAAAATCATTACGGTAATTGAGTGCGCTTTTTTGCATCTGCTTGGTTTCTTCCATGATCTGCACCAGCAGTTGATTCAGCTCTTTTATATCATCCGTTTTACTGATTATCTCGGAATATTGTTCAAGCTTTTCCTGATATCCTCCAGTCGTATCGCTGAGTTCTTCGATATTGGTGATCAGTGAAGTCACCATCTTTTTCAGTGTCAGCTTGGCTTCACTCAAGTTACGCCGGATAATTTCCTGCCTCTGTGTGATTTCTGCCAGATAGTGCTCTGCTTGCTCGATGACTTGAAAATCCAGCGGTCTGGATATCGTTTCACGTAGTTTATTGATCTGCGCGCCAACCCATTGGTCTTCAGCCAACAATTCACCGGTACTCTTCATCAGCATATTGAGCAGATTGAGCAATCCCTGCTGCAATCTCCGGCCACTCTCACCATATTCATCAAACCTGCGGCAGAATTGTTTGAACTCCGCAGTAAACCGCTCCATTTCCTGCGTCTCTTTAATCTTGCGAACTTGATGAGCCAGCACTTTGGCTTCATCCGCCAGCGTAATATCATCTACTTGCGCGGCAACAACTTGCTCTAGCACTTGGGCCAGCAGCTCCAGCAGCTGATCAGTAAAATGATTGACCGAATGACTTGACTCCACGGCGGCTGGCTTGGATCGCACACCTTCCTGATCCACACCGGTTTGTGCAATCGCATCTTCCACTTCAATCACAGTACTTGATTCTTGCGACGCAGCAGCCAATGCACCCCATGAATCGATCAGCGCTTTTAGCTTGTTGTGCAATTGTTTTGAATCTTTCGAGAACTTGGTTAGAACCCGATTCACACCCTCTTTTTTCTTCGCGGTTGTCAGCGTGCCATGCTTGCTTTCCAGTTGCTTTAACAGCGTTTCTATTGTCTCTCCCCAAGCTGGAACGGTATCAATGATTGTATTCTCTATGGGCAATTCGAGACTTGCTGAACCCGCAACCGCTGAATTGGTATTTCCTTCCGGGTTACCTGAAATCTGGTTATACAATTTATGATAATTGTCAGGAGTCGGAGGAATTCTAAGCGTTGCAAGCTGCCGCAGCGTTTCACGGGCTATGATGGTTGGATTGGAGTCTTTTAATTGCTTCATAAAATTGGCCAGAATTAATTACTATATCAGCAGCAGTTCATAGAGTTCAAAAGTATCGGCCAAGCCGTAGAATTCTTAATCCTGATCCGATGAGAAAGCCCGAAAATAGATTAAAAATTGGCTTCCCGCGACAACAATGAGAAATCAGTCGACCAATCTATTTTTAATCGCATAGCGAATGAGCTCAGAATTATTAGTTAACTTGAGTTTTTCCAGCAAACGGGCTCGATACACGCTGACTGTCTTGGGGCTAAGGAACATCTCAGCCGATATCTCTGACAATGTTTTACCCGCGGCAATAAAACATAAGGTTTGATATTCCCGGTCGGATAACGTGGTGTGGAGGGGTTTGTCGACATCCGTGTTAATGATGTTCGCGAGTTCTTGCGCCACCACCGGACTCACGTACTTATCACCGGCAGCTACTTGGCGGATTGCCACTACCAGTTGA
The DNA here is from genome assembly GCF_033063335.1 of Nitrosomonas sp. Is24. Taxonomy (NCBI): domain Bacteria; kingdom Pseudomonadati; phylum Pseudomonadota; class Betaproteobacteria; order Nitrosomonadales; family Nitrosomonadaceae; genus Nitrosomonas; species Nitrosomonas sp. Is24. The sequence goes on from NZ_JAWJZG010000001.1 coordinate 2,235,680, forward strand.
GCGGGCGCGCTTTGTTTATTGAGATAGCCGGATGCACCTGCTTTCAGTGCGCGAATTGCAAATTCGTGTTCGTTATGCATGCTGAGCATGAGAACGGCCAGACTTGGCCTGTCTTTCTTTATTTGCTTCAAAATTTCAATACCGTTTCTGTCCGGTAAAGAAATATCCAGTAGCATGACATCGAAATCTTGCTGCCGTGCAATCTTGATTGCTTGAAATCCCGTCTCTGCCTCACCGGTTACTTTGATGTCATCGGTTTCGCTCAGTATCTGTTTTAGACCTTGACGAACAATTGCATGATCATCAGCAATCATCACACTTATCATGGATACCTCCGGCTTCTAGAGCCGAGAAACCTTCTTTTTCTTTTTCATTGTTTCTAGTTGTACCGGCCGTTCCAATTCACTCTCCAGTCCAATCACATGCCCGGACTGATATTCCGGGTTACCTGTAGGTATGAGAATCGTCACTTTCGTTCCTTTTCCCTTATCTCCAGATATATGAAAATTGCCCTTCAGTTGCTGACAACGCTCGCGCATGCCTCGTATTCCGAATGAATCCTGCTTTTCCATATCGATATCGGTAATACCGCGGCCATTATCAATCACTTCAAGTAAAACCAATCCTTCTAATTCAATGAGCTTCACTTGTATCCGGGAAGCGTTGGCATGTTTGGAAATATTTGTCAGCGCCTCCTGGAAAACACGGAAAATCGCTATTGCCAAATCCGAGTCTAACGATATCTCATCTTCTTCACACGAAACTTTACAGGCAATGCCATTCCGGTCACTGAATTCTTTTGCTTGCCATTGAACAGCCGCTACTATGCCGCAATCCAAAATCCCCGGACGTAAATCAAGCGAAATCCGCCGGGTGCTATCAATCACCCGATCCACAAGCGATTCGATCGATTTTGCTTTTTGTTGATAAAATTCCTGCTTTCTGGCCGTTGAATCCATGCAGGGAAACAACTCGCATTTAATGGCGGTTAATGTGCCACCGATATCGTCATGAATTTCGCGCGCAATACGCGCACGCTCTTGTTCTTTGACTCTTTGCAAATAAGACGATAATTCCGCCAGCTGTTCGCGGGAGCGCGCGATTTCTCTCTCCGCCAGCTTATTGCGCGTAATGTTAATCATGATGCCATCCCAGAGTGTTGCATTATCCGACACTCTCCTGGGCGTCGCACGCAGGCTGATCCATTTGATATCACTATCACCTTTAACCTGAATACAGCCCTCCCAGTTCCAGGTTGATAACTGCTCTGCAGAGGTAACCATTAGCTGATGATAAGTTTTTTTGTCTTCTTGCAAGATTAATTCCGGAAACAGTTCCGGTCTATCCATCAGCATCTGGGGCGGCAATCCCAATAATGTCTCACTGGCATCACTTACATAAGGAAAACTTGCCTGATGTTTACCCGATAATAAAAATTGAAATACCACGCCAGGAAGATTGGAGGTGATCACTTGAAAAAGCGCTTCGCTCTTCTGTAAAGCAGTTTGTGTGGTAATGAAACGCTGATAATTCTCAACTTCGTGCAAGCTGCGCCGGATTGCCGGTACCAATCGAGCCAGATTTGATTTCATCATGAAATCATAAGCACCTAAAGCCATGATATGTTCTGCTGCTTCCTCACCTACGTGACTGGATATGATAATCAGCGGTATATCGAGCTCTTTGCTTTTTATGACTTGCAAAACTTCCTGAGCACTCAATCGAGGTAAATCATAATCCGATAGCACTACATTCCAATCCCGGGTCATCAGTGCTTCATGCAGAGCCTCAGCCGTAGTGACACACAGGCAATCGGTCTTAAAACCGCCTTGCGAAAGTATTTGCAACACCCGATCGATATCCTTCTCGGAATCCTCGACCATCAGTATGTTCAATTTCTCTTCATTAATCATCTCAGCATATTACCGGTTGAAGTCGATATAGCATATAACTTCTCTTAACTTGTCAAATTAAACAACTGAATATATTCCCAATTTTACAAGATAATTTTACGAGAGAAAATCATTTTACACCATGAATAGCTCATATTAACCAATCAATTGGACAAAAACCATGAAAGTAAAATCCTAAACTTTTCAAAATGATTTCCGATAACTGCAATCAACGGTGGTTACACACCCTCTTGGATTGCAGGGCAGCCAACGTCGTAAATGGCAATTATGCCAAAACAAATAGTTATCAAAAAGGAGAACCCAAATGCCACAAATCATTAACTCTAATGTAGCCTCATTAAATGCACAACGTAACTTAAATACATCACAAACCGCGCTGAATACATCATTGACACGTTTATCATCCGGTTTACGTATCAATAGCGCCAAAGATGATGCTGCAGGTCTGGCGATTTCGGAAAGGATGACTTCACAAATTCGCGGTTTAAACCAAGCTGTACGTAACGCGAACGATGGCATCTCTCTATCGCAAACTGCTGAAGGTGCACTTGGTGAAATTGGCAACAACTTGCAGCGTATTCGCGAACTGGCAGTACAGTCCGCCAATGCAACTAATAGTGCCAGTGATCGCGCCTCACTACAAGCTGAAGCCGCTCAATTAAGTGCTGAGGTAACCCGTGTCGCCAGTCAGACTCAATTTAACGGTCTGAACTTGCTGGATGGCTCTTTCCTAAACCAAAGCTTCCAGGTCGGCGCTAATGCAAATCAAACCATTAATATTTCTTCGATATCAGATGCACGCGCCACTGCATTAGGCAGCCATATATTGACTACCAATGGAACTGCTGTAAACACAACAACTGCGGCCGGTGCCGATAACTCAGCAGGTAATGGCGTTACGGTTGAGGCTGCCTTGGTGCTTTCCAATAATAAAGGAGCCACAGGCAATATTGGTTACGCAGTAGGATCTGACGCAAAAGCGGTAGCCGCCGCCATTAATGCTTCTGCTTCCAGCATAGGTATTACGGCAACAGCCACCAATAGCGCAACATTAGGCAGTATTGCTTCCGCCGGTACAGTATCCTTCGATTTAAACGGCAACACTGTATCCGCCACGGTTACTGACACCTCGGATCTAAGTGGTTTGGCTTCTGCTATCAATGGATTGCAATCGTTGACTGGTGTTACCGCTTCATTTGCATCCCCGACCAACAAATCAGTTATTACACTGACGACAGCTGATGGTAGGGACATTGGAATCCAGGACTTTAATAATACTGGCGCAACAAAAACAGCCAATGTCGTTGCTGGTGCAACCACAACCACATTAACAGGCGGTGCAGCAACCGATTCTACGATTGCTACGGGTACTGTTGAACTCGCTAGTGCTGGTGGTCAAATATCTGTCAGCGGTGGAAATGCTGATGTATTTGGTGCCACTTCCAGTTCTTTTAACTCTGTTGCCACGTTGGATATCTCTACCGGAACCAACGCACAAACAGCAATTAAAACATTGGATGAAGCTTTAAAAGCCATCAATAGTTCACGTGGTGATTTGGGCGCAATTCAGAATCGTTTCAGTTCAACCATTGCAAACCTGCAAACAGCGTCGGAAAATCTTTCTGCTTCTCGCAGCCGGATTCAAGATGCTGACTTTGCCGCAGAATCTGCCAACCTAACACGCGGACAAATTCTGCAACAAGCAGGTGTAGCGATTCTGGCGCAAGCAAATTCACTACCCAATAACGTTCTATCATTATTACGCTAAACAGATCGTAACAGATGATACTTCGTATTAAATAAAGCTGATAGAGCGCGAAATTCAAGAAATATTTCGCGTTTCTATCAACTTTAAGGAGTTACAACATGACTATCAATCAAATAAATACTATCGGCGCACTTCCACCATCTTCGCCGCCATTATCGACATCTCGAAAATCATCCATATCTAATGCGGATGTAACTGCATCGCCAGTTTCAACCACAGGCTCCAAAGTTAATAACAGCCCGAAATCCGAAGATCAAGTTAAACAGGCCGTCCAAAAAATTCAAGGTACTGTAGATAACTTGGCACACAACTTGCGATTTTCGATTGATGAGGATACCGGGAAAACAATTATTAAAGTAATGGATGTGCATACTGAAGAAGTTATCCGCCAGATTCCATCAGAAGAAGCTGTTGAAATAGCCCGCACCTTAGACAAAGTCCAAGGATTGTTATTCAACGGAAAAGCATAATTACAATCATATTGGATAGAGCCCAAAAATGCTTTCATCTCCAGGAATTGGATCAGGCTTAGATGTCAATGGCATAGTCAGTCAGTTAATGAAGGCGGAAAGCCAGCCGCTTGCCGCTCTCGATGCCAAAGAAGCTAAACAGCAAACCCGGTTAACCGCTTTTGGTACCCTGAAGGGAGCATTATCGTCATTTCAAAGCAACCTTGTGGCACTGTCCGATCCGGCAAAATTTACCGCCGTAACGGCTAATTTCTCTGATACAACATTGGCCAATGCAAGCGCATCATCGTCAGCGGTCACAGGAAGTCATTCTGTAGAAATTCAGACACTCGCTCAAGCTCAAAAATTAAAATCGGCTAACTTTGCAAACACCAGCGCCACGGTCGGCAGCGGCACTTTAACGATACAATTTGGCACATACAATAGCGGTGCATTTACACTTAATCCGGATAAAGCCGCACAGTCTATTGTCATTTCCCCAAGCAATTCATCGCTATCCGGTATTCGCGATGCAATTAATCAAGCCAATGCGGGAGTAACCGCCAGTATAGTCAATGATGGAACAGGCAATCGCTTAGTTGTTGCGTCTCAAGATACTGGTTTAAGTAATGCTCTGAAAATAACTGCGACTGATACCGATGGGAACAATACGGATAACACCGGACTCTCCCAGCTTGTTTACGATGCATCGACTGGTGGGACGACTAACCTGACTCAAACTATAGCTGCTAGCAATGCCACACTGGTTATCGATGGTATCTCAATCAGCAAAGCATCAAACAATATTACGGATGCTATTGAGGGTGTCACATTAAATTTATTAAAAGCAAATCCTGGCACCACATCTACCTTAAATTTATCGCGAGATACAGCGGGTATCCAGAATGTTGTGTCATCATTTGTAAAATCCTTTAATGATTTAAATAAAACGATCGTTGGTCTCTCGAAATATGATGCAGCAACAAAGCAAGCATCAATTTTAACCGGGGATTCAACAGTTAGATCAATTCAAACACAAATACGTAATGCAATTTCCGATCCATTGACTACTGCGGGTGGGGGTTTAAGCTTATTATCAGAAACCGGCATTTCCTTTCAGTCAGATGGAACACTTAAATTGGATTCAGCCAAGCTATCAAAAGCACTGAATGATCCAACCAAAGACATCTCAACTCTATTTGCCTCTGTTGGGAAAACCAGCGACAGCCTCGTTTCATTTACCAGCGCTAAACCCGAAACCGTCAATGGCAAATATGCACTGAATATCAGCCAAATTGCAACACAAGGCACCGCAGTAGGCGGCACCGCAGCAGCATTAACCATCAATACTGGGGTTAATGATTCGCTGAATCTCACCATTGATGGCGTTAATGCCAATATAACCCTTGCAGCCGGTACTTATACAGCAACCTCTCTGGCAGCTGAGATTCAATCGAGAATTAATGGCTCGTCTGCAATTTCCTCTGCAGGAATCAAAGTAACAGTCAGTCAGTCTGCTGGAAATCTAGCTATTACCTCGGATCGTTATGGCTCCGCCTCAACCGTATCCATAACGGGTGGAAATGGTAAATCGGATCTATTCGGCACACCCGTTGAAACTGCGGGAGTAAACGTAGTCGGCACGATAAATGGCATCACGGCAACAGGTTCTGGTCAAACTCTAACTGGCGCCGCTGATAGCAGCGGGCTCATACTCAAAATAACTGGAGGTGGCACAGGTGCAAGAGGGGATATAGATTTCGCGCATGGTTTTGCAGCGAAATTGAATAAATTGGTGGGAGGAATGCTAAACGGCCAACTCCTTGATAGCCGCATAGATGGTATAAATTCATCTATCAAAGATATAGGCACACAACGAGAAGCTCTAACTCAGCGTCTTGCTGACACAGAAAAACGAATACGCGCTCAATTTACCGCATTGGATACAACCATTGCCAGCATGACGCAAACAAGCAATTTTTTACAACAGCAATTATCCAGATTGCCAAAATCAGAATAACTAGTAACCAGTCTCGTCAATAAATAAAGGAGTACAGAATGTATACAACCATGAATAGTGCGATATCCGCTTATCAACGTGTTGGCGTTGAAACAGGAATTGAATCGGCCGATCCGCACAAGCTTATTTTGATGTTATTCGAAGGTGCGCAAGAAGCCTTGGCAAAAGCAAAAATGCACATGCACCACAATGAAATTGCCGAAAAAGGTCAAATGATCTCAAAAGCTATCATGATTATTGATCACGGCCTGAAAGCAAGCTTGGATATGAATGCCGGTGGTGATTTAGCAGTTAAGCTTCAAGCACTGTACGATTACATGGCATATCGGCTTCTAGTTGCCAATATCCAGAATAATCTTGAAATTGTCAATGAGGTCAGCAAATTGCTATCTGAATTGCATGGCGCTTGGAAAGAAATTGGACAAACCGGTGAAACACAAACTGCAATCAAAGCAGTCGCAGTCTAGCTCACAATTCTGTAATAAAAATAAGGGTACAAAGATAAATGAATAGTGTACAAACACTGAAAACATATGATGCTATTTTAGCAACGACTGGAAAAATGCTGGCAGCAGCGCAAAATAGCGAGTGGGATCAATTAATACAATTGGAACAGGAATGCAGACAATTAACCGAAGTACTTATTGAAAATGATCAGGAACCCATATTAGACGAAGAATTACTTCAAAAGAAAGTAAAAATTATCCATCAAATATTGGCTGATGATGCGCAAATCAGAGCGATCACAGAACCATGGATGATGAAACTGCAAGATATGCTCTACACGAATAGTCGTACACGCGACCTTCAACTAGCTTATCAACCTGTTAACAATCTATAAATACACATAGAAACAATATGCCGCACTCAGAATTCTTCCAATTCATTATTTAGATTGAAGATGAGTTGTCGTGATTCCGACCATAATTAAAACAGATGTAGCCGCAATTTCAAATCAAATCAAGCCAACCGCCCCCGTTACGCCCGTAACGGCGATACTCGATTCACAAACCTCTCCCGCAGAGTTCATACAAGGTCAAAAGTATCAAGCGCTAGTTGAGTCCCGCTTATTGAATGGTGATTCACGGGTATTGGTTGCAGGCAGGTCATTACAAATGCACTTGCCTGAAAATTTTCAACCGGGTAACAAACTGCAGCTCGTTTTCATTTCAAATGAACCGAAGCTTGAGTTTCTGGCTTTGAGCGATACACCGCCAGATAGTGAAACAAATAATACATCCATAAGCACCACCGGACGTTTCTTGGGAGCGCTGATGCAAAACATCCTAAGTCAAGCACCTGCAAACGCACCGAATACCCCGGCCACACAATCACTCAGCAGCTCCGCTCCTATCCTGACCAGTACACCAATAAATAGCACTGATTTACCCAGTTTATTACAAAAAGCAATTGTTCAAAGTGGTTTATTCTATGAATCACACCAAGCACAATGGGTTAATGGAGAAAATACACTTGAAAACTTGCAGCAAGAACCCCAAGGAAAATTAATGCTGGTTGCGGCTGATTTATCTACTGCCAAAGTGGCTGTACAAGCTTCGGTAAGTCCGGAGATGCCGGTGCACGCCCAGGCAATTCCGCTAGTGCAACAACAGCTGACCACTTTGGAGACCGGTCATCTGCTTTGGCGGGGCGAAGTCTGGCAAGGCCAGTCGATGGAATGGGATATTTATGAACAGCCCGCAGACGAAAAGGCGCAGGAAAATGAGCTCGATCAAGCAGCGCAGTGGCGTACACAGCTTCGTTTATCGATGCCGCAACTGGGTGATATTACCGCCAGCATTGCGCTGAATGCAAATGGCATCAGCATCAAACTGAACGCTGCGCAATTAGATACTGCCGGTTTATTGAAAGGTAATCAATTACCGCTCGCCACCGGCATGCAATCCGCAGGGTTAAATATTCGCGCAGTAGAGGTCGAGTATGATGGAAAATGAGTCTTATCTTACTGCGGTTGCACTCGCTTATCGCGAAGGGCAAGTTGCTCCCAGAGTAGTTGCCAAAGGCCGCGGTCTGATTGCCCAAGAGATTATAAAACGCGCCAAAGAAAGCGGAATCTATGTTCACGAATCGAGTGAATTGGTCGCGCTACTCATGCAAGTCAACCTTGACGATCGAATTCCGCCCCAACTCTACCTCGCTGTCGCGGAATTATTAGCATGGCTTTACAAATTGGAGCAAGGCAAAGCAACTTCAACCGCAAATAGCCTGAACAAAAAGATTACACAGAAAATTCTGGAGAACTAAAAATGTTGCATACATCCGATCAAGTCGCCGAAGAGCCTACCGTATTTACACCCACTCAATTCTCTCGAGAAGAAATGAGCGAAAATTTCCGCATCCATTCGGAAATCGATATTCTTTTTATTCTGCGGGGGATTATGCAAACAAATTCATTAATCACGCTCTATCCCGATTACGCCAGTGATTTTATTTTGACTTCAATTCTCGCAATCGATGCGAATAAAAAAGAAATGGTGATTGATTACGGGATCGATGACAAACATTGTCAAAAAACACTGCATTCCAAAGCATTGGTCTTTGTAACCACGCAAAATAGAGTAAAAATAGAATTTATTTGTGATCAAATCAGAAAAATTCAGTTTGACGGTAAAGATGCTTTTGCGGTCAATATTCCTAAGTCACTGTTACGCATACAAAGAAGAAATCACTTCCGCATTACCACTCCCATCGCCAAACCCCTTAAATGCGTCATTCCAATTCCGGGGAAAGATCAATCCGCCAATGCTGAAGTGGCATTGCTCGATATCAGCTGCGGTGGAATCGCCGTGATTGATCATCATCCAATCATCAATTTTGATCCAGGTATGATTTATAGCGATTGCAAAATTTCTCTTCCCGATATTGGCACGATTACGGTCAACATTCAGGTAAAGAACACCTATGAAATCACTTTACGCAACGGACAAAATTGCATGCGCGCAGGGTGTCAGTTTATCGAGCTGACAGCCAGCATGGAAGCGATGATCCAACGCTATATCATCAAGCAGGAACAAATAAGAAAAGTCAAATAATCGTTTGAAACAACTTGTAGCATCGGAATACGCCAGTCAGTTTTGCTATAAATACCGGCCCAGTTGTCTTCCGTACATAATAACGATTACCCCGATCAAGCAGATACCTACTCCAATCCAATCCGTCATTGCCGGGCGGATAGCATCGACCGCCCACAACCACATCAGCGCCACACAGATATAAACACCGCCATAAGCGGCATAAACACGGCCAGCCGCTTGTGGATGCAGTGTCAACAACCAAACAAATATCACCAAGCTGACCGCTGCGGGAAAAAGCAACCAGAACGGCTTGCCTCCTTTCAAATAGAGGTACGGCAAATAACAGCCGATTATTTCAGCGAGCGCAGTAACGATGAATAAAGCCAGTGTTTTTAGAATTTCCATAATTTGATTTTGCGGCCTTAGTATCGTGTATATTATGCCCTCATACTATCATTTAAGGATTTATCACCATGACTCAAGACGCAATTTCATGCGATCTTCATGATTTTGTGGAAGTTGCTTGCATGTACGGCTACCGGCTGAAACTCATCTTAAAAAACGATCAAATTATCGAAGGAAAAGCCATCGATATTGTCAACTCCCCCGAGAAACATGAATGTCTGGTGATCGATAGCGATTCGCGGCAACAAGTCGAATTAATCCATCTCGCCAAAATGGAAGTGCTAACCCCCAATGCCAAATTCAGCGAAGTTATTTTCCCGTAAATCTTGCCAAAGAGTGATCGCCACATAGCATTTATGACAGCTTCTCCAGGTCATCCGCTCCAGCGCATTTGAGTTCTCATGTCGTTCATAGCATCCCGGCTCATCCATTGGCATAACGACCATGGTCGTCACCACTTGCCTTGGCAACGGAGTCGCGATCCCTATGCAATTTGGCTATCTGAAATCATGTTGCAGCAGACACAAGTCAATACAGTCATTCCTTATTACGCCCGGTTTATGCAGACATTCCCAACCGTTGCAAGCCTGGCACAAGCGCCGCTCGATGCGGTGCTGGCTTTGTGGAGCGGACTTGGCTACTACTCGCGCGCGCGCAATCTGCATCGGACGGCTCAAAGGATTATGCAAGATCATCAAGGCCAATTTCCCGCGACGCGGGAAATTATTCAGCAACTGCCGGGAATCGGGCGATCCACCGCCGCTGCTATCGCCGTTTTTGCTTTTGGCCAGCGCGAAGCGATTCTGGATGGCAATGTTAAGCGAATCTTAACGCGTTATTTCGGCATTAGCGGTTATCCGGGAGAAACCAAAGTTCAGCGCCTACTGTGGGAAAAAGCGGAAGCATCACTACCCGTTGACTACGGCGACGGTGCGATTGAAACCTATACGCAGGCACTCATGGACCTGGGCGCTACGGTTTGCATACGCACAACTCCACGCTGTGAAGTCTGCCCGCTACGGTCACAGTGCACTGCATATCAGGAACAACGTGTGGATCAATTACCGGCTGCCAAACCCCGTAAGGCGCTGCCACAAAAAGAAACCGTATTTTTATTGCTGATGTGGCAGCAGAAATTGCTTTTGCAAAAAAGAGCTTCTTCAGGTATTTGGGGAGCATTGTGGTGCCCTCCGGAAATCGAAACCGCTACCGATGCGATTCATTATTGCGAGCATCAGCTTGGCGTCAAGGCTCACTCGCCGATTGAGTTACCGGTTCTGGATCATCAATTTACGCATTTCAAACTGCGCATTCATCCGCGTTTGCTGCATGTTGTGTCGAATTCCGGGATTACAAAAACGGAATCAATCTGGATCAACCCGGCTGATGCGCTTGAACAAGGCATTCCGGCGCCGGTCAGAAAACTGTTAAAACAAAACTTTGTGTCTGATCGCCCAACTGCGGATATTTAGGTCAAGGATTATGGACAATTTACCGGAATGGAAAAAACAGCAGCGCAAGCAATTAATCGCGGCCCGCGAAGCCATACCGGCAGAAATCCACCAGCAATGGAGCCAGGCCATTACCGGCTTTCTCAAGCAAGGTTTGCCGCAGCCGCAAAAAATGATCATCGGGATTTATTGGCCATTTCGTGGCGAATACGATCCTCGCCCGATCGCTCAGTATTGTTTGCAGCAGGGCGCCATCCTGGCTTTGCCGGAAATAACCGGCAAAAACGAGCCACTTTGTTTCCGCGAGTGGTCGCCGGATACACCGATGAAAAACGGCGCTTACGGTATTCCGGTCCCACTGGAAACCCCGATTGTCCGGTTGGATGCCTTGATGATACCGATGGTCGGGTTTGATCAGCATGGTTACCGGCTAGGTTACGGCAGCGGCTATTTTGACCGCACCCTAGCTACTTACGAACGCCAGCCGCTGACCATTGGCGTGGCTTTTGAGCTGCAACGGCTCGATAGTATTTATCCGCAGGCACACGACATTTCGATGCACTATGTGGTAACCGAAGCAGGAATTTTTCGCACTAAGGATCATCAGCTAATGCCCGCTTCGATACTGCAAGATGCGCCTGAGTAACAACCGGAGAATATAGCGAGCGTCAGCTACCCATTCCCCAGCGCGCAATCAGGTCATGCTTGACGCCCAGGTGATCCAGAATACGCGCCACGACGAAATCCACCAAATCCTGCACCGTTTGCGGATGATGATAAAAACCAGGATTGGCTGGCAAAATAACCGCACCGCTTCGCGCCAGTTTGAGCATATTTTCCAGATGAATGACGGAAAATGGCGTTTCCCGCGGGACAATAATGAGCGGCCGGTGTTCCTTTAACATGACATCGGCTGCGCGTTCGATCAAATTCTGACTCAAACCGGCAGCGACCGCAGCCATGGTACCCATGGTGCAAGGACAGATCACCATCGCATCGGCCGGGTTAGAACCGGAAGCAACCGGCGCAAACCATTCCTCGCGCCCGAACACCCGCAGCTGCCCATCCGGCACCTGATAACGGCGGTTAAAGAAAGCTTCCGTTTCCTTGGCGCTGGAGGGCAGCGCCAGATCCATTTCTTGTTGTGCAACGATCTGCGCCACTTTGGAATACAGCAGGTAGACTTGTTTACCTTCCCGCAACAGCATTTCCAGCAAACGAATACCGTACGGCATGCCCGATGCACCCGTCAACGCCAAGGTAATTGTTTGAGGATTGTTCATAACATCCGTGTTGACTTGGAGGTCACTCCCGGAAAGGCTGAGAAAAATAAATGCGTAAGAATTAATCCGCGCCGGAATTAATTCTTATCGGCTAATTCGTTATTCATCTCACGTTCGTGGCGTTCAATGAATTCCTTCGTGCCATCGATGCCGCGCAATTGCAATACATAATTCCGTACTGCCGCTTCCACCAGAACGGCCAGATTACGGCCAGCCGCGACGGGAATGACAACCTTGCGGATATCCACACTCATAATGTTTTCGGTGAGATCGCTGATCGGCAGGCGCTCCAACTGGCCTGAACTTGATCCGCCGCTATTTTGCAAATGCACGATCAATTTCATGTTTTTGCGGCGCCGCACCGCCGTTTCGCCGAAAATGGTGCGGATGTTCAGCATGCCCAGACCGCGCACCTCCAGATAATCCCGCAGCATCGGCGGACAGCGGCCTTCCAATGTTTCCGGTGCAATACGGCGTAATTCCACTACATCATCCGCAACCAAGCCATGGCCGCGGCTGATCAATTCCAGCGCCAATTCGCTTTTACCGACCCCGCTTTCGCCGGTGATCATCACGCCCATGCCAAGCACATCCAGAAGCACGCCATGTAGACTGCACGATGGCGCCAGCGCGGTGCTCAGATAGGTGCGGATCAGCCAGATCACTTCCAGGCCGGGATAAGGCGAATGCAGCAACGGAATATTGTTTGCGCTCGCCATATTATAGATCGGCGGCGGCACTTCGGCATTATCCGCGACGATGATGCAGGCCAGATTAATCTGCGTGAGCTGATTGATCTTTTTCTCCAGTGAAGCGGCTTCCAGCTTGTTCAGATAATGAATTTCATCGCTACTGATGACTTGAATCCAATCGGGATGAATGAAATTCAAATGGCCGATCATACCCTGACCCGATTGCGCGATTTCCTCATCGCTGAGCTCAATCGCAGCGCCTGCTTGACCGGTGATCCAGGTCAGTTTGAGTTTGTCTTTTTTATCCTCGAAAAGCTGTGCAATACTAATTCGCGACATTGGGTTCCCAGTCGGTAATGAGCTTATGGATTCCGGCGGCATCCTTGCATTTCAGGATGCTCTCACGAAACTGCTTATCGCTGAACATTTGCGCCAGCTCGCTTAGAATCTGCAAATGCTTGTCAGTGGCTTTTTCCGGAACCAGCAAAATACAGGCAATATTGACCGGTTGACCATCGGGCGCGTCAAACGGTATCGCCTCCTTCATGGTCACCAGTGCAGCGATCGCTTCGCGCAATCCCTTGATCCGGCCATGCGGGATAGCAACACCCTGTCCTAATCCGGTTGAACCGAGTTTTTCACGCGCAAACAGGCTGTCGAAAACCTGGCTGCGCGCAATTTGATTCGTATTTTCAAATAACAATCCAGCTTGTTCAAAAACACGTTTTTTGCTGCTGACATCAAGATTGACAATGACATTGGTCAATGGCAGCAATTGCGAAATTTGATTCATGGAAAATGGAATACTTTCTTCTAAATGATAATGCCGCGGGTCATGCTAAAACCGCATGATGCCGCAACATCTTATTGTTCAAGATCCTGATCTTTCAGTGCGCCGTGATTGCGCCGTTCAAGATTCTTTTCCTTGTGTTTGAGGATTTGCCGGTCCAGCTTGTCAACCAGGCTATCAATCGATGCGTACATGTCTTCGCTGTCGGTCTCGACAAAAATATCTTTACCGCGTATATGAACATTAGCTTCAGCCTTTTGCTTAAGCTTTTCAACCGAGAGAATGACGCTGACATCAATGACATGATCAAAATGGCGTTTAATTTTACTGATTTTTGAAGTGACATAATCACGCATGGCATCAGTAATCTCTACATGGTTACCGGTAAGTTTAAGGTTCATATCCTTCCTCTAATTTGATTAAATGGACTTGCGAAGATTTGCCGCGGGAATCTGTAGCGATTCCCGGTACTTCGCAATGGTTCGACGCGCAACAACAATACCCTGTTGCTCAAGAATACTTGAAATTTTATTATCGCTCAGCGGCTTCCTTGGATTTTCTTCCTGTACCAATTGTTTGATCAACGCACGAATTGCCGTGGCTGAACAAGCGCCGCCTGAATCTGTGGCAACATGGCTGCCAAAAAAATATTTGAGCTCAAAAATACCTCGCGGAGTATACATAAATTTTTGTGTCGTTACCCGTGATACTGTGGATTCATGCAGATCCAAAGTTTCCGCAATCTCGCGCAGCACCAGCGGGCGCATCGCAATTGCACCGTGTTCAAAAAATTGCTGCTGCCGCTCCACGATGGTATTGGCTACTTTCAGAATGGTATTGAAGCGTTGCTGTATATTTTTTATTAACCATTTGGCCTCATTCAGCTGACTGACTAATTGACGCGCGGAATGATGCTCCTGTTTGAGTATGTTAGCATATAGATGGTTTATATTGAGGCGCGGAATCGCATTCGCATTAAGATGTGCAACCCATACACCGCCTCTTTTCGTCACCGTAATATCGGGCACAATGTAGCGTTCGCTATGAGAACCAAATTGCGCACCCGGCTTAGGGTTCAAACTGGTAATCAGTTTGTTGACAGCACGAAGGCTCTCATCATCACACGCCAACAGCTTTTTTATTTGACCGAAATCATGAGAAGCCAGAATGTCCAGATAATCCCGCACTACCTTGATCGCTTGGTCACGGTGACCAGCATTACTTGGCATCGCCTGTAGCTGCAATAGCAAGCACTCCTGCAAATTGCGCGCCCCCACGCCCGCAGGATCAAAATGCTGCAAGCGTTGCAACGCACTTTGCAAATCATCGGCACCGATGTTTAGCTCCACGGGCAGCAGAGTCATCAACTCGTTTAAATCTTGTAACAGATAACCATCATCGTCCAGACTGTCGATCAGCAAGCCGATAATTATTTTTTCACGCTCGGAAATCTGACTCAAGCAGGTTTGAAAATTCAAGTGCTCCCGCAAACTTAAAGGCTTATCAGGTATCTGCGGTCCATCCAGATCATCATCTTCAGGAGTACCATAAGAGACAATATTGTCTTGCTGCCATTCCGGATCGTGCTCAAAATCCTCTTCGCGCTCCGCTTTAACTTCGGTTGATTCCGCTTCTGCTGCAATAGCGTCAGAATCTGCTGATCCGGAAGCGGTTTCCGGGTGTTCGGATGAGACAACCGCTGGCGGGGCGCTCCACTCCTCCCCCAATTCCAGCAATGGATTCTCTTGCACCATTCTCTCAATTTCTTGATTCAGTTCAACGGTGGATAATTGCAACAACCGGATAGATTGCTGCAATTGGGGAGTCAGTCTGAGTTGCTGCGATACTTTTAATTGGAGTGTCTGCTTCATAATCCTGAAAAAACAATAATCGCCAATCGATTCAGTTGTAGTCCGCCCGGAACGCTATAGCCGGAAGTGTTCCCCCAAATAGACTTCTCTAACTTTTTCATTATTGATGATCTCTTCAGGTTTACCTTGGGCCAGCACGTGGCCTTCGCTGATGATATAAGCCCTGTCACAAATACCTAAAGTCTCGCGCACATTATGATCAGTAATGAGAACACCGATCCCCCTTTCCTTTAGAAAGGAAATCACTTTCTGAATATCGATGACAGCAATCGGATCCACGCCGGCAAACGGTTCATCCAACAGAATAAACCGCGGCTGGGACGCCAATGCACGCGCTATTTCAACACGACGGCGTTCACCTCCGGACAGACTGATTGCGGCATTATCGCGCAAATGACTGATGTGCAAATCGTGTAATAAGTTATCTAAATACCGTTGTTTCGTGTCTTCATCAAAAGGCTGCAACTCCAGTATCGCCAGAATATTTTCTTCAACGGTCAAACGCCGGAAAATGGAGGCTTCTTGCGGCAGGTAACTTAATCCGAGTTTTGCGCGCTGGTGAATCGCCATCTGACCTAAATCCTGGCCGTTCAGATAAATTCCGCCGCCATCCAGCGGCACCAAGCCGACAATCATGTAAAAGCAGGTCGTCTTACCGGCGCCATTGGGCCCCAGTAAGCCAATTACCTCACCGCTGCTCAGTGAAAAAGACACATCCTGCACAACCGTACGTGATTTATAGCGTTTTTTTAAATTATTCGCTTTTAATTCACTCATTTTATGAGATTTCTTCCACTCTTTAATCGGTGATTCATTCTTCTGGTTTATTTTTAGGCTGAATGGTGATGCGTACCCGTTTATCCGGACCGCTTTCAACGCCGCGCTCCTTGCTGCCGACGACCTTGAAAAACTCAGTGTTCATCTCATAGGAAATATAGTCGCCCTGCACTTCATCGGAACCGCGCTTCAGCCGCGCTTGCCGGAATAATTCAATTTTGTCCGCTTTACTATCGTATTCCGCCCGTTCGCTCCATCCCTCAACGTACTCATTCATACGGTCGCGTTTCTGCCGGAAACTCACTAAATCCCCCGTTGCAGTGGCATGCCGGAATCCTTGCATATCCTCTTTCATTACCACTTTATTGGCCAGTATGCGCAGCGTTCCTTGCGTCAGTACGACGTTCCCCGTGAATGTGCTAATCCGGATGCCTTCCTTACGATTCACATCCTCCACCGTAGCGTGATCCGCTTCCAGATGCATCGGCTTCTCACGATCGGCGCGCTCAGCCATAGCCGGTTGGATAAAAAATAAACTAGCAAAACCAACAACGAACAGTATCTTCATATTTTATTCAATTACTTTTTATTAACAGCTTTTACATTGGACAGGAGCTGTATCATCCCGGTACGGTTGTTGAACTCCAATCCGTTCGCATTGACCGTGGTCTTAAATCTTGAAATGGTTACGTCCTGGTCTGACTTAATCAAGCTTTCGTCCGGAATAAGATGCAAGAAATTAGTCGCTAAAGTAATCTTGCTTTTATCATCATCCGTTCCTCGGATAGCCGTCACATCTCCGGTTAAATAAATATCCTTACCTTTACTGATTATGACCGCCCGATCCGCAAACAAACGCATCAACGGTTTCTCCGGTTCGATGTTGATAAAATTGACATGCTCCAATTCGGTAACTTTATCATCAAGGTAATGAAATAATTTTTGCGCGGTGAATTTACGCTGAATCGCATGCTCGTATTCTATCCGGATGCCGGATAAATTCTCCGCAATATAATCCGGATTGCGATACAAATCTTCATCCTTCACTTGTTCCGGCGGCCGGGTCAGACGATCCAGCCAGAAGGTCAAAAAGATCAACAAGACTATGAGAATCAAAGGAGATCTGATATGTAGGCGAGCGCTCATCTGGAAATTTTATTCGTTTCTTTAACTGCGGCAATTTGGAATCGGACCAACACTGCCGATTAAAATTTCCACTTTTATGAATTATAACAGAACACTAATTCTCATTTTATGAATCGATTCTCACTGCGGCCCTTTAAATTTCAGCTTGAATCTATATCTTAAAGTAGAGTAATGTGCATCATTCAATCAACAAATTGGGAAGAATAGGATCGCGATGCATCAAGAAGCCTTTGAATTTGAACAGTATGATCAACTGCAGGATGAAATATGCGCGCAACGCATCGTCAGCGCCAAAAAAGCGTTGGGAAAGCGTGCCGTCATTCTGGCTCATCATTATCAACGCGCCGATGTATACCGGCACGCAGACTTGACCGGTGATTCCTTAAAGCTTTCCCATCTGGCCGCGCAAACAGATGCGGATTATCTGGTGTTCTGTGGTGTGCACTTCATGGCGGAAGTCGCGGACATGCTTTCCAGTCCGGCACAAATCGCCATTCTGCCCGACATGGCGGCCGGCTGCTCCATGGCCGACATGGCCAATCTCGCCAATGTCGAGCGCGCCTGGCGTGAGCTTGCGGAAATACTAAATCCCGATGAAGTGATCACTCCCGTGACCTACATCAATTCCGCCGCCGACCTGAAAGCGTTCTGCGGGGAACACGAAGGTATCGTCTGCACCTCCAGCAATGCCGGTAAAGTTCTGCAATGGTCGTTCAAACAACGCGAAAAAGTGCTGTTTTTCCCTGACCAGCATCTGGGCCGCTGGAGCGGAAATCAATTAGGTATTCCGCTGGATGAAATGGTGGTATGGAATTTTGACGAACCGATGGGCGGATTGACGCCCGAACAAATTAAGAAAGCCAAAATTCTGTTGTGGAAAGGCCATTGTTCGGTGCATCAAATGTTTCAGCCGCAGCATATTATCCGTTTCCGCAATCAACATCCCGACGGTATTGTGATCTCGCATCCGGAATGTAGCTTTGAAGTGTGCAAGGCATCGGACTATGTCGGTTCGACGGAATACATCATCAGAACCATCGCAGCCGCAAAAAGCGGCACACGCTGGCTGGTTGGCACGGAATTGAATCTGGTCAGCCGGATCGCCGAGGAATTCAAATCTCAAGATAAAATTGTTCAATTCATGTCGCCGATGGTATGTATGTGTTCGACCATGGCGCGGATCGACCCCCAGCATCTGGCCTGGGCGCTGGAAAATCTGGTTAACGGCAATGTGGTCAATCAGATCAAAGTGCCTGAACATGAGGCCAAACTGGCAAAAGTGGCGTTGGATAGAATGCTGAGCATCTCGTAACCGCGTCGCATCAATCCGTGTCTGGAAATCCGCCGACCGTTTGTTGCAACATGCCGGAACATTTCCACCGGCTGATTGACCGCGTATTAATGCCTATCGCACCGGCACAGCGCTTGTTTTCTCCATGAGAAATTTTCACTTTGTTGAGAACAATCACGTCACTTTACTGCACAATGGCGCGGAGTATTTCCCGGAATTAGAAGCTGCAATCGACAAAGCGCACACTGAAATTCACCTGGAAACGTATATTTTTGAATACGATGCAATTGGTAGAAAAATCGCCGATGCTTTAAAACGTGCGGCTCAGCGTGGTGTAGCCGTGTTTCTGCTGCTTGATGGCTTCGGCTCGCAGGATTTCCCCCGGGAAGAAATACAGCGGATGCTGCAAGCGGGCATCAAAGTGCTTATATTCCGGCCGGAATTTATTTTTTCAAAGCCGCGCCGCTACCGGTTGCGTCGCATGCACCGCAAATTAGCCATCATTGATGCGCAAATCGCTTTCATCGGCGGAATCAATATCATCGACGACGAACATAACCCGGAAAATCTGACCCCGCGCTTCGATTATGCCGTCATTATCCGTGGCCCGTTACTGGTGCAAGTCCATAAAGCTGTGCGGCATTTATGGCTGATCGTCGCCTGGGCGCATTTTAAGAAGCGCTGGGGCCATCCTGCCGCGATTAATCCATCCGGTGAATCATGCGGAAATCAAAGAGCCGCATTGCTGATACGCGACAATTGGCGGCATCGTCACGATATCGAGCACGCTTACTTGGATGCCATTGATCAGGCGCATAGCGAAATTATTATTGCCAGCGCCTATTTTCTGCCGGGAAGAAAATTCAGCAACGCGCTGAAAAATGCTGCACGGCGCGGTGTGCACGTCGAACTTTTGCTGCAAGGTAAAATCGAATACCGCTTGCAGCATCATGCCACCCAAGCCCTGTACGAAAATCTCTTGGGAGCGGGAATTAAAATTTATGAATATAATCGCAGTTATTTGCACGCAAAAGTAGCGGTCATTGATCAGCATTGGGCCACAGTCGGCTCTTCCAATATTGATCCATTTAGCTTGCTGCTTGCGCGCGAGGCCAATGTCGTTATTGAAGATCACGCATTTGCCGCGACCTTAAGAATCAGTTTAAAGACGGCCATTGCGCAGCAATCGACCCCTGTGACGCCGGCCAGCAAAAGTATTTTTTCATGGCGCAACTACATCGTGAATTGGCTAAGCTTTCATATCGTGCGGATGATGCAAGGCATATTGGGGTATGACTGGCATGACAATACACCGTGATCCATTTCACCGCTCCATGGCATGATCGTTTGCCTTAATCGAGAATCGAAGTTACAACAATGCAACCAACGCTATCCACACCGCACTCCGGGTTAACCACGGATCAACAACAGCAAATTACTGCCGCTGCGGGGATATTATGCGCAGGCGGAACGGTTGCGTTTCCAACTGAAACGGTTTACGGTCTGGGTGCCGATGTCACCAATCCTTCCGCTATCCACAAGATATACCGGATAAAACAACGCCCCGCCGATCACCCGCTGATTGTCCATATTGGCGCTATCGCCCATTTACATTATTGGGCGCAAGCGATTCCGGAATCCGCCTGGAAACTGGCACAGCACTTCTGGCCCGGGCCTTTGACATTCATTCTGCAGCGCAACCGGCACATACCGGATTGCGTAACGGGGGGGCAAGATACTGTAGGACTGCGTATGCCGGCGCACCCCATCGCGTTGGCTTTACTGCAAGCATTGGGTCCGGAAAAAGCATTGGCTGCGCCATCGGCCAACCGGTTCGGTCGCATCAGTCCGACCACAGCTGCGCACGTGCAGCAAGAATTAGGTCCGGAAGTCGATATGATCCTGGATGGCGGCGCGTGCGCAGTCGGTTTGGAAAGCACCATCATTAGTTTTCACGATGACTTACCACAAATACTCAGGCCAGGAGGAATTGCGTTATCCGCACTTGAGGCGGTGCTGGAAGGTCCGGTTTTGCTGGCGCACAATAGCCAGCAAGCCATCCGTACTTCCGGATCCTTACCCGCGCACTATGCGCCGGTAACGCCATTGCGAATTTACCCTGCGGAGCAACTATGGCAGCACGCAGTAGCTCTGGCGGAACAAGACTTGCGCATACTGGTCATAACCTGGTCCCACAGCGCTCAGTCACGGCCCGCCTTGAGTCAATCCATCGAACAATTCGCCATGCCGTCCGATCCTGTCGCGTATGGTCAGCAACTGTATGCCAGATTACGGCAGTTTGACCGGGCAGCATTTGATTATCTGCTCGTTGAGGCGCCGCCAGATCATCCGGGATGGTTAGCCATCACGGATCGTTTGCAACGTGCCAGCTACCACTGATTCAATACTTACCAAGACTAATACAATGAATACAAATAATAAATTACAAGCTGTACTATTTGATGTTGACGGCACGCTTGCCGACACGGAACAAGATGGTCATCGTCTGGCTTTCAATGCCGCTTTCAAACAATTCCATCTCGACTGGAATTGGGATATCGATCTTTATGGTGAGTTATTGCAAATTACCGGTGGCAAAGAGCGGATTCGCTATTTCATGGAAAGATACGCACCCGCCGAGCTCGACAAAAGCAATCTGACCGAATGGATCGCCAGTCTGCACAAAACCAAAACCAAGCATTTTGAGTCGTTGATGGAAACCGGCAACATCCCGTTACGCCCCGGTGTCGCGCGGCTAATTCACGAGTTGCGCCGGGAAAAAGTAAAGCTTGCGATCGCAACCACGACGACGATGGAAAATGTCACTGCGCTGCTTAAATCGACGCTAGGTGAAGAATCGATCGGCTGGTTTGATGTGATCGGCGCGGGCGACATCGTGCCGTTGAAAAAACCGGCGCCGGATATTTACCACTGGGTGCTCGATCAACTCAAACTAACCGCGCCGCAATGCATCGCCATAGAAGATTCGGAAAACGGCTTGAAATCAGCACGTGCGGCAAATCTTTCCACCCTCATTACGGTCAGCGGTTATACCCGTTCACAAGATTTTAGCGGTGCGGTAACTATTCTGTCCGATCTGGGCGAACCATCCCAGCCATTCACACACATGGGCGGTATAACGCTTGAACGGGGATGGGTCGATTATAAAACACTCAATAACCTGATCAATCCTTAGTATCCCACTCATACAAAAAAGATCACTATTGAGCATTGGTAACCTTTTCTTAACCAGCACGGAGGGAAGTAGCATGAAACTCAAGCAAACTATAGCGATCACTGTGATCGGCGCCTTGTTTTACTTCAGTTCACAAGCCATAGCAGCGGACGCGCGCCAGCATACAACGGAAGCGATAAAACACGCGGAGGATGCGCAAATTCACGGCAAAGCCGGACATAGCAAAGCGTTGCTGGATCACGCGCAAGAAAGCCTCACCCATGCCAAAGCCGCCGAAAAAGAGTCTGCTGAGGCACATCAACACATAACCGAGTCGATCAAGCATTTAGAAGAAGCGATTGCGCATGCGAAACAAGATCATGCGGAGGAAGCGACCAAACATACTGTCGAAGCGTTGAAACACCTGCGGCAATCAGTTGCTGAATAAAAAAGCAGCGGACATAAAAAAGCGCATAACCTTCTATAGTTATGCGCTTTTTTGCTATTTCTCGAGCTAGTTTACTACCGGCTATTACGATTGATTAGGTAAATATTGTAATGGATCAACCGGTTTTCCATGTTTACGGATTTCAAAATGCAGTTGGATCGTATCCGTATCGGTATTGCCCATTTCCGCGATTTTCTGCCCTTTCACCACGGCTTCGCCTTCTTTGACCAGCAATTTACTGTTGTGCGCATAAGCGCTCAGAAATGTATTGTCGTGCTTGATAATGATCAGATTTCCATAGCCGCGCAGGCCATGACCGCTATAAACCACCTCACCCGCCGCGGAAGCAAGAACCGGTTGCCCTGCTTGGCCGGATATCTTTACCCCTTTGGAATTCTTGGAAAAAGATGATAATAATTTTCCTGTTGTCGGCCAGATCCAATCGGCAACCGAACTAGCCGCTTTATCGGACAGTGATGATTCAGGTTGAGGAGCGACTTCAATTTTGGTATTTTTTTCCGCTACTGCGGATGCAGGCGGTATTGCAGGCGAAGGGTTATTGGCCGGATATTGTGATCGCGCTACATTCTGCTCTGAAAAAGGCAATTTAAGCGCTTTAGGACTGGTTTTTACCTTGCCGCTACTGACTGCGGGACTGCTTTCGGGCGGAACCGGGATAACCCGGTCAACCGGATTCTGCGCCGGTTCAAGCGTTACCGTTTCGGGTTGCTGCGGTAACGCGAATAATGCCGGTTGCGAGCTTTTTGCCGGCATCGATAAATAAATTTTTTGCCCCGGTTTGATCGACTTTGGATCGGTAATATTATTCCATTCCGTCAATTTCTTGAAATCCACACCATGATTAAGCGCGATTCCGTATAGGGTATCGCCTTTCTGCACCGTATAGACTTGACCATCCGTATTGTTCGATTCGACCGGCTTTACAGGTTGCACCGCATCGCTTTTTGCGCGATCGACTACCTGGACGGGAGGCTGTGTCGTACTACACCCAATCAACAGAAGACTGGCGCCGCACAACAAATAAAAATCGCTAATGGGTAACGTTAACCGCTTCGGTAAAGAAAATATCGTAACCATATACTTGCAGATATCAATAGTGTTGATCAGTTTGATCGTTGCATGATTTGCCATTTTATACCTCGCGCCGCTATTGTTTTATGACTCCTGCCAGTAAAGGTACAAAATTCACTTCTTCCAATACCGTCTCGGCAAAACCTTGCGAATTCCGTTCAATAATGCATAAATGCTGCTTTTGGGTTCCCTTCGGGAAAACCATCCTGCCGCCGACTTCCAATTGTTCCAATAAAGAAAGCGGCACGTGCGTCGTCACTGCCGTCATGATAATACCATCAAAAGGTCCCGCTTCGGCAAGCCCAAGCAAACCATCCGCATGTTTTAAATAGATATTCCGGATCTGCAATTCTTGCAGCCGGATACGAGTGCGTGTCAGCAGCGGCCCAATCCGTTCTATTGAAAAAACCTTTTGCGCAATATGTGCCAGCACGGCAGTCTGATAACCACAACCAGTACCAATTTCCAGCACCTTGCCTAAACTTGCATTGGCACGTAAAAGCTCGCTCATGCGCGCCACGATCCAAGGACTGGATATCGTTTGTCCGTAATTTATAGGTAAGGCAACATCTTCATAAGCCCGGCTTGCCAAGGCTTCTTCAACAAAAATATGACGAGGAATGGTACTCATCACGGACAAAACCACTTCATCCGCGATTCCTTGTGCACGCAAACGTTCAATCATGCGCATGCGTGTACGCTGCGAGGTCATACCTATTCCAGAATGACGAACATTCACCAATCAGTACCTATAAAATTTCAACTCTCTCGACATAACAAGCGCCTAGTTATTAAGCCAGCTTGTTATCAGATCCAACTGATCATAACGGGTGAGATCTATCTGTAACGGCGTTACCGAAACCCGATGATGCTGCACAGCATAAAAATCCGTACCTTTCCCAGCGTCTTGCGCCGGACCTGCCGCGCCCACCCAATATACGGTTTCACCACGGGGATTTTGCGATTTGATGACGGGTTCCGCTTTGTGCCGCCGCCCCAAGCGAGTCACTTCGATTCCTTGCAGTTGCTGATATTCGATATCCGGCACATTAATATTCAACAAAACGGGACTCTGAATTTCATTTTTTTTGAAACGTTCCACCATATCAACCGCAACACGTGCGGCGGCGGAGTAGTTCCCCCTGGACGCATCGACCAGGGATACAGCCAATGAAGGAATTCCCAGCAAAAAACCTTCTGTGGCCGCAGCAACAGTACCCGAATAAATCGTATCGTCACCCATGTTAGCGCCCTTGTTGATTCCGGAAACAATCATGTCCGGCATAATGTCGAGCATGCCGGTGACTGCCAAATGCACACAGTCTGTCGGTGTGCCATTGACATAATAAAAACCGCTATGGGATTTACGCAGGCTTAATGGACGATCCAGCGTCAAAGAATTACTGGAACCGCTTCGATCTCTTTCGGGTGCAACGACTATGATTTCTGCAATTTGTGCGAGTGATTCAGCAAGGTAAGCAAGACCGGGAGCAAAATATCCATCATCGTTACTGAGCAATATGCGCATTTTTATGAAGTTATGAAAATCACCGGATAATCAAACGAACATTCGTGCACAGTAAACTCAGCATCTGTCATATTTTTAAGTCGAAGTCCAATCAAGTGGTCGGGGCGAGAGGATTTGAACCTCCGACCACTTGCACCCCATGCAAGTACGCTACCAGGCTGCGCTACGCCCCGAGCGGGCAATTATAGCAAACAATACACGTGAACTTTAGAAACTCTTACTTAGAAAGCATCACTTACTATCACTCATGAGCGCAATTGCGACACAATACTCTGAATTTCACGCCGGATATAACTTAAATCCGTCATTGAAGGCTGCGGACCGGCAGTAATATCTTCCAATGAAATCAATTCGCTTTCAGTATGTTCCAAACGGTTACGCGCGCCACTGATTGTAAATCCTTGATCATACAGTAACTCTTTAATGCGCCGTATGAGCAATACTTCTTGATGCTGATAATAACGTCGATTACCACGGCGCTTTACGGGCTTTAATTGCGCAAATTCTTGTTCCCAATAGCGCAATACATGCGGTTTGACACCGCAAAGAACACCCACTTCCCCGATAGTAAAATACCGTTTGGCAGGAATCGGCAGTAGTGTATTACTTACTTTTTTGTTTTCCATGATAATTTTTCTCAACCAAAGATTTTAACTTCTGGCTTGCATGAAATGTGACGACACGACGGGCAGTAATCGGAATTTCTTCCCCTGTTTTTGGATTCCTTCCCGGACGCTGAGGTTTTGCTCGTAATTGAAAATTACCAAATCCAGAAAGTTTTACTCCCTCACCATTTTGCAAAGCGGTACGTACTTCTTCATAAAAAGACTCGACCATATCCTTGGCCTCACGTTTATTAAGTCCTACATTTTCAAACAATAAATCTGCTAATTCAGCTTTTGTTAATGCCATACTTCACTCCAGTTAGTTATTAATTTTATAGCTATAATTCATCTATATTAGAATTATTAAGCAGTAACACTTTTACTTTAAATAAAAAGAGATTAATAACTTATCTCATACATTCAGTTTTTGCGGAATCAATCCAAACAATCAATACCGAATAAAATATCGACGCACAGGTAATAGAAATGCATCAATTGCGCAATGTAGCGGAAAATTTATTCTTCAATATTTCTACTATGCTTGCCACCGCAGAATCGGCTTCTTCATCGGTCAATGTTTTCTCAGTATCTTGTAACAACACCCGGAATGCAAGACTTTTTTTGCTGTCACCCATCCCCTTGCCGCGATAAATATCAAACAAAGAAACGTCTGACACTATCGCTGATTTTCCCGCATTTATGGCATCGAGCAGGGAATGCACACTAACGTCATTATCGACGATAATTGCAATATCGCGCCGTACAGGTGGAAATTTAGAAATTTCTTTAACCGCTGGTAGCGATTTAGACATCAAACTGCCTGATTCCACTTCGAATAATATGGTGTTTCTCTGTAATCCATATTTCTTCTGCCAGCGCGGATGCAATTCACCCAGCCATCCAATCGGCTGATCGTCAACCAAGATTTGCGCAGACTTCCCCGGATGCAATGCCGGATGAGAAAACTTTCTAAAATAGAGAGCCTTGCCTTGACACAAAGCCTCCACATCTGCTTTGGCATCATAAAAATCGACACCTCTTGCCGGTATTCCCCACTGTTCCGGCGCTATATCGCCATAGCTCAATCCGGCAAGCTTCTCCACTTGTTTACAGTCGCTTTCATCATCCCTGATAAAGCAGCAGCCGATCTCGAATAAACGCACTCTGGCTTGCTTCCGGTTTAAATTAAACTGCAAATTGGAAATCAAGCCGCCTATCAAACTACTTCGCATGACACTCATTTGACTCGCAATCGGGTTTTGCAATGCGATTGGTTTACTGTTATTGACCAAGTCAAGTTCCCAATCGGCATCGACGAAAGCATAATTAATCACTTCCTGATAATCTCGTGCTGTCAACGACCGTTTTATATCGATTGTGGAATATTTTGTTTCGGATGCCGGAAGCATCGCCATTCCACCATGTGGGAAATGCACCGGAATCCGGTCATAACCATAAATCCGCGCCAGTTCCTCTATAAAATCCTCTTCAATTGCCAGATCGAAACGATAACTTGGCGGTGTCACATTAAAGGCATCATCATTCACTAAAAATTCAAATTGTAAGCGCTTGAAATAATCATTGATTTGCTGCTTGCCGATATCGATACCCAATACTCGTTTGATTCGCTCAACACGCACGGGGACAGACGATCGTTGCGGCAGTTCATGTTCGACCTCAGTCACCGGCCCCGCCTTACCGCCACAAATCGTTTGTATCAGGTGAGTCGCATATTCCAGCACATCTTTCGTGGCTGCATAATCCACTCCGCGTTCAAACCGATAAGCCGAATCCGAGCTGAACCCCAATTGAAAAGATTTACCGCTGATCGTATCCGGACTAAAGAAAGCACTTTCCAGAAAAATATCCGTCGTACCCTGAGTCACTCCGCTATCCAACCCGCCCATGATGCCAGCCAGTGCCAGCGGCTTTTGTTCATCGGCAATTAACAACATCCCGGAATCAAGGTCAATCTGATTACCATTCAGTAACTGCATTTTCTCATCCCGGCCAGCATACCGGACTTGAATAACTCCCTTAATTTTGGCGAGATCGAAGGCATGCATGGGCTGTCCGGTTTCCAGCAATACATAGTTGGTAATATCGACGATGGGATTTATCAACCGCAGCCCGCTGCGTTCCAGACGCTGGGTCAGCCACAATGGCGTCGGCACATTGAGATTGATATCCCGCATAATCCGGCCGCAGTAAAGCGGACACGCGCCCGAAGCCGTGACCTGCACACCCAGCGTATCGTTTATTTCTCCCGGAACAGGTTTTCTCTCCAGCACAGAGAGTCCGGCCGATGTTATTGCCGCAACCTCACGCGCCACGCCCAGCACGCCAAGACAATCCGCCCTGTTTGGTGTCAGCTTTAACGTAAAAACATGGTCATCAAGCTCATAATAACCACGGAAATCCATGCCTACAGGCGCATCACCGGGAAGCAACAACAAACCATCCACAGCATCGCTGATGCCTAATTCTTTAGCCGAACATAACATACCGGCCGACTCGATACCGCGCAGCTTTGATTTTTTGATGGTGAAACCCGGCAAAGTTGCGCCAATCAGTGCGCACGGGACTTTTACGCCCGTGCTTACATTGGGTGCACCACACACAATTTGCAATACATCGTCCTCGGCTTTTCCAGTTCTGACTTTACACACTTTGAGCCGGTCAGCTTCCGGGTGCTTTTCGACGGCCAGCACCTCGGCCACAACAACCTTATCAAAGGTGGCCGCTACCGGTTCAATGCTCTCCACCTCGATGCCGGCCATCGTCAGTGCATGCGCAAGCTCGTCACTGGAAAGCGGTGGATTAACAAAACTGCGTAGCCAATTCTCGGAAAATTTCATAAAATTCAGTTGTTATTAACGATGATGAGTAAATCAATCAGATTCAATTGAATTGTTTGAGAAAGCGCAAATCATTTTCAAAAAACAGCCGCAAATCATTTACACCGTATCTGAGCATTGTCAGTCGCTCGACTCCCATACCAAAGGCGAACCCAATATATTGCTCGCTATCAATGGCCACATGTTTTAGTACATTGGGATGAACCATTCCGCATCCCAGCACTTCCAGC
The DNA here is from genome assembly GCF_033063335.1 of Nitrosomonas sp. Is24. Taxonomy (NCBI): domain Bacteria; kingdom Pseudomonadati; phylum Pseudomonadota; class Betaproteobacteria; order Nitrosomonadales; family Nitrosomonadaceae; genus Nitrosomonas; species Nitrosomonas sp. Is24. The sequence goes on from NZ_JAWJZG010000001.1 coordinate 2,264,507, forward strand.
CAGCCGGTATGACTACAAACACGGCATCCCTTTCCGTTGCACATAACGCAACCTATGTCCATTTCCGCCGAAGGCTCGGTAAATGGAAAAAAAGACGGACGGAAGCGCACGGGTAAATCATCTCGTTCAAAGAATTGCGCCATGAAATTTGCCAGAACACCTTTCAAGGCGGAAAAATTGGCATTTTCATCGATCCATAAACCTTCCACCTGGTGAAACATGGGCGTATGCGTCACATCGGAATCACACCGGTAAACACGACCGGGCGCGATCACCTTAATCGGCGGTTTGTTATTCTGCATATAATGAATCTGTACTGGCGACGTATGCGTGCGCAGTAAATTACCATTATCGATGTAGAAGGTGTCGTGCATTGCACGTGCGGGATGATTCTCAGGGATATTAAGCGCCGTGAAGTTATAGAAATCGGTTTCTATTTCCGGCCCCGAAACCACATCAAATCCAATTGAATGGAATAATGTCTCAATCCTCTGCAACGTTTTTGTTACCGGATGCAAGCCGCTGACTCCACATCCTCTACCTGGCAAGGTAATATCCAGAGCTTCCTCGGTTAATTTAGCTTCCAGCTCTTTTTCCTGAATTGCATGACGGCGTAATTTAAGTGTCGCTTCCAGCCGGTTCTTTGCTTCATTGATCTGGCTTCCCATTGCGGGACGTTCTTCAGCAGGCAGTTTACCCAATCCTTTGAGTAACTCAGTCAGCACGCCGCTTTTACCGAGATAACGCGCTTTAACATTTTCCAGCTCGGCAGGGTCTTTGATGTTATCCATCTGACTTATTGCTTCAGTGATAATTTCTTCCAGGTTTTTCATGTCAACAAGCGCATTAAGATTAAATAACAACTACCCTATCGTTCCACTTCACAAGAAAAAGGGAGGTTCAGGTTTTACCCGACCTCCCAATATCTATCGGTTTACATCCAATTATGGAGTAAGGCTCGCTTTTGCTTGTGCTGCAATTTTCTCAAAAGCGCTTTTATCGAATACAGCTAGATCAGCCAGAACTTTCCGGTCGACTGCAATACTTGCTTTCTTAAGACCATTCATAAATACGCTGTATGACAAACCGCATTCACGGGCAGCTGCATTGATACGCGCAATCCATAATGCACGGAACTGTCTTTTACGTTGACGGCGGTCCCGGTAAGCATACTGGCCAGCCTTCATGACCGCTTGTTTGGCTATACGATAAACATTCTTACGACGTCCGCGATAACCTTTGGCTAAGTCTAAGATTTTCTTATGCCGCGCATGAGCGGTTACACCACGTTTAACTCTTGGCATTATCTTCTCCCTTTATGCGTACGGCATCATAGCGCGAACCGATGCTTCATTCGTGGCATGCACAGCAGCAGTACCTCGCAGTTGACGCTTATTTTTGGTTGTTTTCTTAGTCAAGATGTGGCGTTTAAAAGCTTGTGAGCGTTTGACACTCCCGCTCGCTCTAAACTTGAAGCGTTTTGCCGCTCCACTTTTAGTTTTCATTTTAGGCATAAATACTCCTCTTTGATATGAAACCAGGTGCTCTCATGTTTGAGAAACTTTACCAACCTGGAGATCACTTATGATGACACTCAACTACTCTACTGCGGATGAATCTTCCGCTGATACTTTTGCTTTATCGGCTTTGGTATCTTTCTTTTTGGGAGACAACACCATTACCATTTGCCGTCCTTCCATCTTAGGAAATTGCTCCACTATTGCAAACGCTTCTAGATCACCTTTGACACGCTCCAGAAGACGCATACCGAATTCCTGATGCGCCATTTCACGTCCGCGGAACCGCAATGTCACTTTAACTTTATCTCCTTCGTTCAAGAAGTTGATTAAGTTTCTAAGTTTTATATTGTAATCCCCTTCATCCGTATTCGGTCTGAATTTAATTTCTTTAATCTGAACTTGCTTCTGCTTGATCTTCGCATCGTGCTTCTTTTTACTTTCTTGATAACGAAACTTACCATAATCCATCAAGCGGCACACCGGCGGCTGCGCAGTGGGTGCTATTTCAACCAGATCGACTCCCGCTTCTTCCGCCAAGGCATTTGCTTCAGCAAGTGTCACAATACCGATCTGCTCCGCATTCACACCAATCAAACGAACTTCTTGCACATCGATTTCTTGATTGATGCGCACTGATTTTTCCTGAGCTATGGTAAATTCTCCAAGAGTAATTTATAAAGAAATTTATACTTTTGCAGATAGTTCTTCATTAAGACGCGCAACCAGTGTTTCTAGCGTCATCTGACCCAAATTATCACCTGCGCGGTTACGCACTGCTACTGTATTCGTGCGCACCTCTTCATCCCCGACTATAATTTGATAGGGAAGCTTCTGCAAGCTATGCTCGCGGATTTTATAGGTTATCTTCTCATTTCTCAAGTCCAAGGTAACTCTAATGCCATGCCGCTCCAATTGTGCAGCTACTTCCTGGGCATAATCGGTTTGTGCACGAGAGATATTGAGCACGACAACTTGCTCGGGTGAAAGCCACAATGGTAATGCACCCGCGTAATTCTCCAGTAATATGCCGATAAATCTTTCCATAGACCCGAGTATGGCCCTATGCAACATTACAGGTATCTGCCGGGAATTATCTTCTGCGACGTATTCTGCGCCCAGACGATCCGGCATGGAAAAATCCAGTTGCAGTGTACCGCATTGCCAAACTCGCCCAATACAATCTTTTAACGAAAACTCAATTTTCGGACCATAAAATGCACCTTCGCCAGGCTGTAGTTCCCACTCGAGCTTAGCTTCAGTTAATGCCGCTTTCAGCGCTGCTTCCGATTTATCCCACTGCGCTTCCGATCCGACACGTTTCTGCGGCCGGGTTGAAAGTTTAACCATCAATCCTTTAAAGCCAAAATCGGCATAAACACCTTTCAGCAGATCGATAAATCTCACCACTTCATCTTGTATCTGATCTTCCGTACAAAAAATATGCGCATCGTCTTGAGTAAACGAACGTACTCTCATGATACCGTGCAGCGCTCCTGAAGCTTCATTGCGATGACAAGAACCGAATTCAGCCAATCTTATCGGAAGCTCTCGATAGCTCCGCAAACCTTGATTGAATATTTGCACATGACCGGGACAATTCATCGGCTTGATAGCAAAATCGCGTTCGTCCGCATGCGTAGTAAACATATTCTCGCGAAAGTTTTCCCAATGACCTGAGCGCACCCATAAATCCTTATCCAAAATTTGCGGCGTGCGAATTTCCTGATAGCCATTTTGCTTCAGTATATTTCGCATATATTGTTCAATCTGCTGCCACAACAGCCAGCCTTTAGGATGCCAGAACACCATGCCTGGCGCTTCATCTTGCGTGTGAAACAAATCCAGTTGTTTGCCAATTTTGCGATGATCCCTCTTTTCCGCTTCTTCCAAGCGATGCAAATAATCTTTCTGATCATCCTTATTGGTCCACGCGGTTCCATAAATACGTTGCAGCATTTCATTACTAGAATCGCCACGCCAATACGCACCCGCCACCTTCATCAGCTTAAAAACTTTTATTTTCGATGTAACCGGCACATGTGGTCCTCGGCACAAATCGGTAAAATTACCCTGAGAATAGAGTGATAAATCTTCGTTGCCCGGTATCGATTCAATGATTTGCGCTTTGTAGTGCTCACCCTGATCCTTGAAAAAACTGATCGCATCCGTACGTTCTAAAACTTTTCGTTCTATCTTTAAGTCGCGCTTGCTGATTTCCAGCATGCGTTTCTCGATTGCCTGTAGATCTTCCGGTGTAAATGGCCGTTTATAAGAAAAATCATAATAAAATCCATCTGAAATCACGGGTCCAATAGTAACCTGCGCATCAGGAAATAATTCTTTTACCGCATGCGCGAGTAAATGCGCGCACGAGTGCCGGATAATCTCCAATCCTTCAGCATCTTTCTCCGTAATAATAGCGAGCTCACTATCATCCTTAATCTGACTATAAACATCGACCAGCTTTCCATTAATTTTTCCAGCAATAGCCGCTCGTGCGAGACCTGGCCCAATGGACGTAGCCACGTCTAATATAGTTACGGGTTGATCAAAATTACGCTCAGATCCATCTGGCAAACGAACAACAGTCACAGCAATCCCTTCCAAGTAATCAGATAATTTATTGAATAATCCAGTCTTAATAGCCGCAATTCAAATCCCTAATGGTTCTTTAGAGTAGAAAATTACTTAATAAATGACGTTTTATACCAGCTATTCATTTTTTGCAATCCGTTTAGAATTTTTGGTGCGAAACCGATTGCTACCGCATCCACAAGACAATACCAGGCAGCAACACCGCTCGGCGGATTTCCTTGTGTCCAATTGAAAACCGGCTCTATGGATGCCCACTTCCATGTACCGGCTGCTGTCCCCACAATTTCGAGCCAAGTGCAAATGAAAAAAGCACCCAGATATACCATCGGCGATCGGCCTTTGAAAAGACAAATAACAAAAATACAAAACAAAAACGCACCAACCTGATCTCCTTGCTCAGGAATACCGCTGATCCCCCACAACGACCATAGGCCACCGGCTGCGATTACAAAAACCGCTAACTTCCTGGCATTGATCAGGAAAAATCTCGAGCGTGAAAGGGCAACCGCTGTCAAATAAACCATACCATGACCGGGCGGCACATAAAGCGGCACATTTCCAAACCGATAGGTATAGCCTTCCATATAAATCGATGCAAAGTGTTCTCCGGCCGTTGCAAATGCCACAGCAACGACAACTTGCATTCTTACTTCTTTATTCTCACCGATCAGCAGCCCAAACAGAAAAATCCAGGCGATCACACCCAGTAAATTCTGCATTTCTTTACTTGCGCTACCGTCAATCACCAAACTGACTCCAACACAGAAGAAAGTAAAGCCCGCGATAAAATAATCCCTATTCCGATGCGGATAATCAATATTTGGTTTTGGAAAATGATTCAACATCTTTTTAAAAAACCTTACTGTAATAAAAAGCCCGCCATAGGCGGGCTACTGAATTTCCATAAATATTACAACATTTGCTTATACTTACCAATATATTATCTGCAAACGCCTCGATATATCCCACATAGTTTATATTTACTTCAACGAAGTGTGAAGATAATTACTCTTCATCCTCATCTTCATCATCACTCTGGGCTTCCGCGCTGCCAGCTGATCCGCCAGCAGATCCTTCACCCTCGTCTTCTTCCTCGTCTTCGTCTTCTCCACTACCGCCTTCATCTTCTTCCTTCACCAAAACCAGCTTGCCAGCTTTCAAGCTCGCATTCAGGTCGGTCTTCGGTACTTCTTCATGTACCAGGTTCTGATGGCAGTCTATACACGTCGCACCTTCCGTCTTCATCTTCTTGTGCGCTTCTTGGGCGTCAGCTCCCGGTGGATTCGGGTTCTTATGGCAGTCACGGCAGGTGATGCTGTCCCATTTCTTCAGGTTCATCCGCGCATCGTGCGCCATGATCAAGCGGCGTTCGTTAAATTTCTCCAGCGTCGAGTAGTCATTCATCAGTTCCAGATACAGTTCTCTCGCGCCATCCACTGCGTGGCTATACACCGCTAAATGAAAGTTCTTGAAGCCTTGCGGTATATGACAATCTTTACAGCTGGGATTGACACCCAACGCACCATAGTGCGTCGATTGTCTTAATTCCGTTTGCGTATAGGTCATCGAGTGGCAGCTGGTGCAGAATTCTTCGGTCGAGAGTGCCGCTTCCCCGCCAAATACGACCGCTACCAGTACGATGCCCAGCAGACCACCTGTCAGCAGCGTGCCTATCGCTCCTTTTTGTATGCCTGTCATTACTCTTTTCCTTTATCTTTTTTGTCCCCTGTCTTTTCCTTTGCGCTGGCTTGGAATTCGTCATGGTACTTGAATTTTGGCTCGCCTACGAAAGTGCCGTCCAGTTTGTAATGCTCGTGCATTGCTTTGACGTCTTTGACCATCTTGTCAAAGTCAAAGGTGTATTTAGGGTCTACTGCAGGGGTGAATGGGGTGTAAGGGGCTTTCGCGCCTTTCCAGGGTGAGCCTTCGTAGTTCAAATGGCAAGCTGCGCAGGCTTCTTCAAAGTGGAAGTCTTGGCCTTTGTCAGCAACCACTTTACGTTGTGTGGTGGTGCCTTTGCTTTCAAATGCTTGTCCTGCCTTGCGGTGGTCGCCACGGTAGTTCTTACCAGGTCCGTGGCACGATTCACAACCTACTGCCGCTAGGGGCTTCTTCGCTGCTTCTATGGTATAGCCGCCTTTCTTGCCGAAGCCGTCTACGTGACAGCCTACGCAGTCTTTGTCTTGGGTGTAGTCTTTTTCCGGATCCAGTTTGGCTTTAACTTTGGCTTCTTTGCGTGCGCCAGGTTTCAGCGATTCCATCGCTTTGGCGTGCGCGGTGTCTTTCCATGCTTTAGCTTGCGATTTGTGGCAGGAGCTGCATTTCGCGCGTCCTTCAAAAGTGTCCGCTATCGCTGCGCCTGAGAAAAATGCGGCTGCTGCCAGAACAGCCAGTAGATAGGTTATTGGGTGTTTCATCCTTCCTCCTTTATGCTTTTTTAATTCAAGTTTTTGATGGCTCGTATTGTACGCTATCGCCGCTTTGTGTAAATGGCTATTTCGCTGGCGTTTCCGTTTACGGTAGCCGGTATACCCAGTAGCCGCCTTGTTGATAGATCAGTTGCGCTACGTCCAGTTCGGTCGGGGCTTTTTTGTCTACAAACGGTAACATCCTCGCCAGTAGGGTTTGGCTGCTCTTTTCGTCACTCAGGAAGAATACTCTGATTTCTTCGTCCGCGACCGATTGCAGGGTGTAGGTGTCAAAGTCGTTTTCCTTCAGTTGCACTTTCATCTGGTTGATCATGCCGTGCATGTTGCCGGTCATCGGGAAGTTCTGAAACGCTACGCCGATTCTGTCGGGGTGCATGAGTCCTGCTTTATACAGGTCGGTGACATGTACAATGACATAGGTTTCCCGGTCTGAGCCTATCAGTTCCCGCAGTTGCTTGACGCCTTCTTCCGCAGGGGCCGTCAGGGCTTCGCTGAAACGTTTGAATTGCTCCCGTTCTTTTTGACTGGCTTTGCTTCCCCAGAATTGTTTTTCATAGGCTTGGATGGCTTCGCTTTGTTCCAACCAGGGGACCGGTATCATCAGCGGTTCGTTCAGGTGGCTGGTAAAGAGTGTGTCGTGGCCGGTGAGCAGTTTGATTTGCCGCGATGTGTCCCACCATGAGAGTATCAGGGCGTCTTTCGGGGCGTGTTTGGCTATCGCCGCTGCCAGGGTGCTAAGTTCCGATGGTTTGCGGTCAAAGTTGTAGAGTATTTCGTTGGTGCTGTTCTTCCAGTAAATTAGTACCGGTGCTTCATCCTTTTGTCTTGCGACGATGAATTCGGCGATGGGTTTGGCTACGCCGTCCGCTTGTACTTTGTATTGGCTTAGCTTGAGTTCGGGCCAGCCCGATAGGTCCATTTTGCTGAACTTCTGGCTGTCGCCTTCCGCGACCAGTTGATATTGATAGGGGGCCGGTACCGGTTTAAACCATAAATACGCAAACCAGCCCAATAAAAGCAAACCTCCCGTCACTAGGATGATTCCTAATGACGGGAGTAGCTTGTCTGACGATCGCACTGCCTTGGCAGTGCGATCTTCTGCGTTAGCGCTTATCAAGCTTCGCTTTGTTTACGTTTGCGCCAGCCTGCCAGTGCCAGTGTTCCGGCTAGCAGCATGCCACCGCCTAAACCGCCCAGAGAGATTTTCTCTGCTGTGCCGTCTAAGTCGAGTAGGCTGGTTTTCTTGGTTTCAAGATTTTTAACACGTTCTTGCAGTGCAACCATTTCACGGATGCGGGTGTTTTCGTCTTGAATCTCAACATAAGCGCGGTTGATCGGACCCCAGCCTTCGGTGTAGGTCCAGCCGCCTGGGTTAACGTGCGCTAGGCCTACGTGCATCTTGGCCAGGTCGTTTTCATGCATTTCCAGCACTTTCAGTTCGATGGCTGCAGGGCTGTTGCCTTTCGACCAGAACAGTTGGGCAAAGTAGGCGTAGCCTTCTTTTTCCGGTGCAGGTGGTGCAGGACGGTTGGTTTTTTGACCGGTCAGCAGGCCTTCTTTGTACAGTTGATGTACGACTGCATTGGCTTCTTGGTATTTAGCCAGTCCTTCCAATGTGCCTTTGTCCATCAGATCGAGGTAGGAGCGGGCAAAACGTTCCGAGTGGCATTGGGTACAAGTGACTACCCATGAGTCCAGACGTTTTTCCGACCATTCACTCTTGATGTTTTCCGCAATTCCAGGAACAAACGGGTAGTTCGCCCAGCGGATTTTTCTGACCATGTTGTGGCTATATTCGCCTTCGTATTCCATGTGGCAGCCGGCGCAGGTTGGTGCGCTTTGTCCGCCTACTGCATAGGCGTCTTTTAACGGTGCTTCCCAGTTCCATTGGTTGCCCAGCATGCCGACAATTTTGCCGTGCTTGGACATGGAGTACGCTTCCCAGTTGTTGTGGTCTACACCGCTGTGACAGGTTGCGCAGGCTTCCGGTCTGCGGGATTCCGCTGCTGAGAATTCGTGACGGGTGTGGCATGAGTCACATTTGTTTTGGTTGGTGTGGCACATTGAGCAGCCTTCGGCCACTTCACGTTGTGGCATCGCTGCCCATACGGTGGTTTCCACGTTAGCTTTGTAGTCCAGTGCGTGCGATGGGCGTCCATCCGGCCATTGGTCGTGCGGCCAGATCATCGTGTCGCGTTCCGATTCACGTTCCGCAAATTCTGCCAAGTGACAGGTGCCGCATACGTCGGCCGTCGGCATTCTGATGTCTTTGGTGTGGTCGGCTTTTTTCTTCGCACCAATGTCTACGTGACAGTCGATACAGCCAACTTCTTTCAGGTTCTCGCCTTCAGCCAGTCTGCCCATCGAGCGAAGGTTCTTTTCGACTTCTTCCAGTTTGGCTTTCTTGTAAAAAGTAGGTTCGCCCGGTTTCAGGTTGCGCACTTTGTCCAGGTTCGCATGGCTGCTTCTCTTCCATGCTTGTACCCATACCGGTGATTCGTCGGTGTGGCATTCCACGCATTCTTTACGGCTTGCTACTTCTTTGTTCGTGGTCGGTGATTTGTAAAATGTCGCCGGATCCAGGTAAATTCCGTACGGGATCGGTTCCCAGTATTGCGCCAGTGTGCCGCGTCCCGCTCCTTGCGCAGGATCTTTGTAGCGCTTAACCAGCGCTTCGTGCAGTTCCTTCGGCGTTACTTTCGTACGGTCCAGTTTCAACGCTTCATACAGTTCGTTCGGTACGCTCGGTATGTCAGCCTGGGCCGCTCCTATCAGCATCCCTCCTAACAGTACCGCTACTATCCTCGGCCATAGCTTGCCTTTCATCTCTCTCTCCTTTGGTTTTCCATAAGTTTCTTCCTTGCCTCTTCTTTACTTTGCTCTTCTTCTTGTTCTCTTCCACCATGAATACCCTTCATATACTCAGTATCCAGAGCTTTTACTTCCTTTATCTATCCATTCCCTCTGCCCATACAATTCCTCATCCCACAGGCAGTAAGCATCTTCTAGACTACTTAGTCACCTCATCACTGTCAAGGGATTTTAGCTGACATGGTAGCGTAGGAATAATTGGTATTATCTTACTCACTGGTTTTGATTCAAAAAATCAAATTGCACCGCTTGATTCAATCACAACCTAAGCGGTGCATATCACATCCGTTCCACCAATGAAAAAAGCCTTGTCAGTTTACACTGAAGTTTACGCTTAAGCTTCCGATGCCTTTTTGCGGCGCACAAAATAGAATGCAGCGCCACCGCCAGCAACTAGGACTAATACAGCAATTTCCATCACGCCAAGACCGCCGCCATGACTGCCATGGCCACCGCCTTTACCAACACCTAATGGAATTTTAACGACTGTTTTGACATTGCCTGCGTCGTCTTTCTTTTCCAGTTGTATAGCGTACTGACCTATTTCCTGGATATTGGCTGCTACCACAATGATTCCGGAGTTATGCTTTTGCGCGGGCATATAAACCAAACCATGTTCAGCAGCATGTCCTGCGTGCTCGTCATGATTCATTCCTTCGTGTCCCGCATGATCACCTGCATCCGCTGCTTTCTGCTCCGCCGGTGCGGCTGATTTGGCACCATGTCCTTCATGTCCGTCCTTAACCAAACGAACCGCCAAAGGAATTTCGCGTGCTTCATGCGGTAATTCAATGGTCAAATTGACTTTGCCGGTTTTCGGCAGATTCTCGCAGAATGAATGCATCGGTGGTATGCCGCCTTCCGGTACTTCATATGCGCTGAACGTTACCGGGAATTCGCCAGTTTTGATCGTACAACCGCCAGCATCGTGATGACCTTCGTGAGCGAGCATTAACTGCGCATACGATGGTAGCGCTATAAAAGATGCCAATACCGCGCCACCAAATTTTGCTACCCAATTACTTTTAGAAACTACCTTCATATCTTCTCCAATTGATTATCTATATGCCTGTTACTCATTTATGTATGCCCAGAAATTTCGCCCGAACAACTTAGCCAAGGATTGTATAACAAAAAATTTAGAATATTAATCGAAATGAAAACTTTTCGCCGCTCAGCTGCCGGATAACCGCTCATCCAGAAGCTCAATCCAGTGCTTGACTGATAATGCGGTGCCGGTCTGCAAATGCATCAAACAACCGATATTTGCAGTGGCTATCTGATCAGGTTTACCCGATTCCAGTGCTGTCACTTTATTTTTCAGCAGCTGCTGCGAAAGTTCAGGTTGCAGAATTGAATACGTGCCCGCCGAGCCACAACATAGATGCGCATTGGGCACAGTAGTCAAATCAAAACCGGCGCTGTGCAGAATTTTCTCGACCACGCCGCGTATCTGCATACCGTGCTGCAATGTACAGGGAGAATGAAACGACAATTTGGTCCTTCCAGCGCTAATACGCTGCTGAGCAAGCAATTGCTCAATCTTATCCAATTCTGCATGAACGATTTCGCCAATATCCTTGGCAAGCGCCGAAACTTTAGCGGCTTTCCCGGCATAGACCGGATCATGCTGCAAAAAATGTCCGTATTCTTTCACGGTCACGCCGCAGCCGCTGGCAGTGACCACAATCGCATCGACTTCACCCTGCTCCATCCATGGCCACCAAGCATCGATATTACGGCGCATGTAATCGAGTCCATCCTGCTGCGCATTCAAATGGAAAGCCACGGCCCCGCAGCACCCGGCATTTTCCGCTTTCATTAACGAAATTCCCAGACGATCCAGCACACGCGCGGTAGCGGCGTTAATGTTGGGTGCCAATGACGGTTGCACACACCCATCCAGCACCAGCATTTTCCGGGTATGACGCGTTTCAGGCCACGCTTTGGCGGAGCCGAGTTTAGGTGGAATTTTTCTTTTTAAACTCTGCGGCAAAAACGGCCGCACGATCTGACCTGCCTTGAACAAGGTGTTAAATACCCAAGCATTGGGCAATACTTTACGCAACGTAAAGCGCAACACTTCCGATTGCGTATCGCGTTTCACTTGTTGTTCAACCATAGCACGGCCGATATCGACCAAAGCGCCATAGCGCACACCGGATGGGCACGTCGACTCGCACGCGCGACACGTCAGACAACGATCCAGATGCAATTGGGTTTTTTGTGTAACTGGTTGTCCTTCGAGCATCTGTTTCATCAAATAAATACGCCCGCGCGGACTATCCAGCTCATCGCCCAGAATCTGATACGTCGGACAGGTTGCCAAACAAAAACCGCAATGCACGCAACTGCGCAAAATAGCGTCGGCTTCCTGGCCTTGCGGGGAATTTTTTATAAAATCAGCGAGCTTGGTTTGCATTTAAATCTCGGAATAAAGTCGTCCGGGATTGAAAATCCCGGATGGATCAAATTTTTCTTTCAGCGTGCGATGAATTTTCATCATGCCGGAAGGTAAAGGGTGGAACACGAAAATACCTGATTTATTATGACGAAACAATGTAGCGTGACCACCCGCTTCTTTCGCGGCGGCACGAATAGCTTCAGCGTCTTCGCCGCCATCGGTGCGCAGCCAGCGCAAGCCGCCATTCCATTCCAGCAGCTGCTTACCCGGCAACAATAAGGGTGGTGTTGTCGATTTGATCGATAAACGCCACAGCGGTTTGTCCGGCTGGAAAAAATCATGCGTATGTTCACGCACCGATCGCCAGAAAATATCATCATCTTTCAGCATCTCTCCACCCAATTTTACTTGTGCCGCACGCACCGCCGGTTCGGCGCCGGAGAGTCTGAGAAACAGCTTACCATCGATGTAACATGTTGCCGAAACCGGCAGCGGTTTGCCCGCCCACTGGTTCATTTTTTCGATTGCAGCCACTTCATCCATTGCCATGCACAGCGTCAATTCGGCCACCGGTTTGGGTAAAACTTTGAGCGAAACCTCGAGCAACACGCCGAGTGTACCCATCGATCCCGCCATCAATCGGGAGACATCGTAACCGGCGACATTTTTCATCACCTGCCCGCCAAAATGCAAATCCTCACCCGTTCCATCGAGCATGCGCACACCCAGCACAAAATCGCGCACACTGCCAGCTGCAGCACGGCGCGGGCCGGATAAACCGGCGGCAACGCAACCGCCCAGTGTAGCTGTCGCGCCGAAATGCGGTGGTTCGAATGCCAGCATCTGGCCATGCCGGTCAAGCTCGGTTTCCAGATCGGCCAGCCGTGTACCGGCGCGTGCTGTGATCACCAATTTGGTCGGCTCGTAATCCACGATACCGTTGTAATCGCCCATATCCAGCAAGGTGCTGTTTTGTTCTGCTGCCGGATTACCGTAAAAATCCTTGGTGCCGCCACCGCGTATTCGCAGCGGAGTTTTAGATTCAGCCGCGGCGCGAATAATCGCTTGGTATTGATCGATCGTATTCGGCATGGCATTCAAAAACGCGGTAAATCGGCAAATTTTTGCTCACCATGATGCACATGCATCGCCCCTAATTCTGCGCAGCGGTGCAAGGTAGGAACGGCCTTGCCGGGATTCAACAATCCCGCCGGATCAAACGCCGCTTTCACGGCATGAAACATGGCCAGTTCTCCGGTTCTGAATTGCGAGCACATCTGATTGATTTTTTCCATTCCCACACCGTGTTCTCCGGTGATCGTGCCACCGGCATGTATGCACATTTCCAGTATTTTGCCGCCGAATTCCTCGGTTCTTTCCAGCTCACCCGGTTTGTTTGCATCGTACAAAATCAGCGGATGCAAATTGCCATCCCCGGCATGAAACACATTCATGCAGCGCAATCCATAGGCTTGTGAAAGCTCCTCAATGCCGCGCAGCACATCGGCCAGATGCTTGCGCGGAATGGTACCGTCCATGCAGTAATAATCCGGTGAAACCCGGCCCGCCGCGGGAAAAGCCGCTTTACGCCCGGCCCAGAACTTGAGCCGCTCGGCTTCATCGCGCGAGGTGCTGATGTTGGTCGCGCCGCTGTGCTGCATGATGGTATAAATCCGCCGGATCTCATCCGCCACTTCCTCGGTGCTGCCATCGGATTCGCACAATAAAATGGCTTCCGCCGCCAAATCATAACCGGCGTGCAAGAATTCCTCCACCGCATGAATCGTAATTTTGTCCATCATTTCCATCCCGGCAGGGATGATGCCGGCGCCGATGACATTCGCCACCGCGCTACCGGCCTTCTGCACATCGTCAAACGCCGCCATCACCAATTGCGCTTTTTCCGGTTTGGGAATCAGCTTGACGGTGATTTCCGTGACGATACCGAGCATGCCCTCACTGCCCGTCATCAACGCCAGCAAGTCATAACCCGCGCTGTCTAGACTGTCGCCGCCGATTTCCAAGCACTCGCCGTCGATGGTCAGCACTCGCAATTTGAGAATATTGTGCACGGTCAGGCCGTATTTCAGGCAATGCACACCACCGGAATTTTCCGCGACGTTGCCGCCGATCGAACAGGCGATTTGCGACGAAGGATCGGGCGCATAATACAAACCATACGGCGCCGCCGCTTCGCTGATCGCCAGATTGCGCACGCCGGGCTGCACGCGCGCGGTGCGCGCCAGCGGATCGATGGCGATGATTTGTTTCAGTTTCGCCAGCGACAGCAAAACACCTTGCGCATGCGGCAATGCGCCGCCCGACAAGCCGGTACCGGCACCCCGTGCCACCACAGGTGTTTTCGTCGCGCAGCAAAGCTGCAAAATTTTAACGATCTGTTCTTCGCTCTGTGGCAACACCACGATCATCGGCAATTGCCGGTAAGCCGACAAACCGTCGCACTCGTACGGTTTCAAGTCTTCGGCTTCATGCAACACCGCTTCATGCGGTAAGAAAGCCCGCAGTTTATTGACCAGTTCTTGAGAAGGCATGTGATTATTCAGGGTGTTTTTGAATTTCGTGGTTGGCCAGTTTTTCCAGCATTTTGACAATGGCGGAATTATCCCACTTTGCGCCGCCGTGCGCGAGACATGCGGAAAACAATTCGCGCACCGCCGCCGTAGTCGGCAGGCTCACACCCAATTCGGCGGCGCTTTGCAACGCGATATTCAAATCCTTATGGTGCAATTCGATGCGAAACCCCGGCTCGAAACGCCGTTCGATCATGCGCTGCCCGTGCACCTCCAGCGCCTTCGACGCGGCAAATCCGCCCAGCAACGCTTGCCGCACTTTGGCCGGATCGACACCGGCCTTGGACGCGAACAGCAGCGCCTCGGCCACCGCTTCGATTGCCGACGACACCACAATCTGATTGGCGACCTTGCACACCTGCCCGGCGCCGACATCGCCGATATGCGTCACGCTCTTGCCCATCAACGCGAGGATCGGCTGAATCCGATCAAACACCGTTTTGCTCGCACCCACCATGATTGTCAGCGTGGCATTTTGCGCACCGATATCGCCGCCCGACACCGGCGCATCGGCATAGTCGTGCCCGAGCGCATTCAGCCGCACGGCAAATTCTCGCGTCGCCAGCGGCGAAATCGAACTCATATCGACGATGATCCGGCTCCGTCCAGGATCGGATTGCAGCCCATCGGCTACACCATGCTCGCCGAACAGCACTTTTTCCACGTCCGGCGTATCCGGCAGCATGGTGATGATGATGTCCGCATGCCGCGCCACTTCCTCGGGCGAAGATGCGGCACTGCCACCCAATGCAACCAAATCCGCAGGCACGCCGCTGCGCGAGTGTAAAAACAGACGATGCCCGCCTTTGATCAAATGCTCCGCCATGGGTTTGCCCATGATGCCGAGACCGATGAAACCGATAGTGGTCATATCAACAATTAACCTATCAGAAATTGATTTATACGATAGTGGAGGCGCTTCGCTGATCCAATCTATCCAGCCACACTCCACAAAGAATAAAAGTCACAAATCCTTGCTGATGCGAAAACCGAAGATGTTGAACATATCATCGGTTTTAAATCCGAGACGAATGGTCGACCGTAAGGCCTGCGATTCATTAACCCACGACCCGCCTCGCACAACCCGGCGATTACAATCGCCACAATCTTTTTTCAACCACACCGAGCCATCGGCTGGTGCACCATTATAGTTATCATGCCAGCAATCCTGCACCCATTCCCACACATTACCGGCAGTATCATGCAATCCGAACGCATTGGCTTTGAACGAACCCGCCGGTGCGGTTTGCAGGCCATCCCATTGGCTGCCGCACTCACCGCAATTGGCATTATTCTCTCCAATGTCATCACCCCACCAATAGCGGGTTTGCGTACCGGCTCGCGCAGCATATTCCCATTCGGCTTCGCTCGGCAACCGGTATCTTTTGCCGGTTTGCTGCGACAACCACCGCACATAGTCTTGCGCATCGTTAAACGAAACATTGATCACTGGTCGCTTGCCGCGTCCCCAGCTTTGATCATCCGGCAATCTACGATTGGTTGCTTTAGCAAATGCATCGTACTCATCGAACGTCACGGCGTATTTACCGATTTCAAACGGGTAACCGATGGTAACTTCATGCTGCGGGCCTTCGTCAACATCTCGACCGCCTTCGGTCTCAAGTGATCCCATCAAGAATTTTCCTGGTGGAATACGCACCATTTCGGGCTCAAAGGAAAGTCTGGTTTCAGTAGATTGTTCAATACCAGAAGAGAAAGAATTTGGTAATACCGGCGTTGGCTTTTCACTCAAAACCTTTTCCAATATTTGGATGAGCTTATCGACATCCGAATGGAACCGGTGATCACTGATCTCGTAAGCTTGCCGTCGCGCCAATGGCGCCAAGCTTTCGGGCAGTTGCGTCGATTTGGGCATCGCCGCGCCGCCAACCAGCACCGGGATGACGCGGATATTGCGCTCGAGCACTGCGGCGATTTCGAGCCGCACCCAATCATTCGGATGATCCAAACGCCGCTGCCCATCAGCATCGGCGATTTCCAGCCAGTGTTCGCCGATCAGCACCACCGCCGCTTGCACCGCTTTCAGTTTTTCCTGAATGACTTGGTCGAAAACCTCACCCGGTTCGATCTGATCGATGTCCATAAACACATGATCAGGGCCGAAATGACCGGCCAGCCGGTCGTATAACCGGCCTGCGTAGGGCGCGCTATCCTTGCGGCGGTAGTTGATGAAAATTTTAGCCATGAAATGAAACAATAAAATCGAATGCAGTTTTCTCAAACCGGCAATCATACTGGCAATCAATTTTTCCGGTCAAAAAATGTGTTGATAACAACTTCAAATCACCACTAGAACTTATCGCCCTCGTGGTGATTAGCGTACTCTCAGTCCCCTCAGCCAATACTTTAAATGACCCTGCGAATATCCTGATTTGTTGGAGTTAAAGGTTGTGTCATCGTGAGAAATCTAGTAAATTGACCGTCATCGATCACGTCCAAGTTTCACGATCCTTTTGATTATTATGCATAAAAAATATTTATCGTTGTTCCGTGATGGCCTCGCGTGCGGCTTCTGTGCCGGTCTTCTGTTCCTCACCGGTTGCCAATCGATTCCAACCCAACAAGCGGCGTCGCCTGTACCTGTGGTGAAGCCATTGCCTATCCCGGTCGCCAGTCATGAGTTCAGTTTTGATCCGGCGCGCGACGATGTGGTTGGTTCGGTGCAAGTTATCACAGCGGGCAAGGACGATACGTTGTCCGACATCGCGCGGCGTTTCAACCTGGGTTATGAAGAAATCGTCAGCGCCAATCCCGGTATCGATCCGTGGTTACCGAAAGCGGGTACCAGGATTGTGATCCCCACGCAGTTCGTGCTGCCGGACGCGCCGCGTCAGGGCGTTGTGATCAATCTCGCGGCGATGCGGTTGTTTTATTTTCCCAAGACCAAGCCCGGCAAACCGCAAAAAGTCATTACGCATCCGGTCGGCATTGGCCGGGTGGAATGGAAAACGCCCGAGGGCATGACGCGCGTCGCCTCGAAAACGGAAAATCCCAGTTGGATTCCGACGCCTTCGATCCGCCGGGAACACGCCAAAAACGGCGATCCGCTGCCCGCCGTGGTACCACCCGGACCGGATAACCCGATGGGCACGCATGTATTGAAACTGGACTGGCCGAACTACGCCATTCACGGCACCGACAAACCACCCAGCATCGGCTTGCGCGGCAGTCATGGTTGTCTGCGCATGTACCCGGAAGACATCGTCGGCATTTACCGCGATGTCCCCGTCGGCACGCCGATCCGCATTGTCAATCAGCCGCGTTTGCTGGGCTGGCGCAGCAATCAGTTGTATTTGCAAGCTTACCCGATCCTGGAAGACGACAAGCGCAATCACGCCAATCTGCTCAAGAAATCGTTAAGCACTGTGCGCGCAACGCCCAAAGGTAAGCGCGATGCGCGGCGACAGGCCAAGGTCAATCAAACCCTGCTCACCGAAGTCACGCGCAACCCGCGCGCCATCGCCATTCCGATCACACAACCGGAAATGACGCTGCATGCTTATCTGGATCGCGCCAAGCTGGTGCAAAATACGTTGCCGTTCAACGCCACCTGGGATGGCGACATGAGCAGGCAGCTCACGGCAAACGATGTATTGGAAATGGCGAATAAGGAATCTACCCGGGTTCGATAGCTATCGTTAAGGCCAATTCGCATTTAAATTCAGGAAAAAGAAAAATGTTAAAGAAATATGCGCTAGGGTTGATGATGAGTTTAGGACTTTTTGCTTTTTCTACGATAACTACGGCATCGGAAGAACAGTGCACCGCGCGCTACGATGTTTCCAAAAACAGAGTACATGTTCCTTGCGTGATGATCGGCGAGGAAAAAATCTGGGCAAATTTAAAATTGATTCAGCCAGAAAATACTTTTGCTATTGAAGGATTCGACAAAGATTTTCTTCCTTTATGGCTTGTGCAAAAAATTGATGGTTTCATAAAAGTGCCTACTGCTACTGATCGCCCCCTTTTGATCAGACAATTTGAATATAAAGGTGCAAGAGTTTATTACTTCGCCTCGCAATGCTGCGATATGTTCAATATCTTGTACGACACAACCGGCAACGTCATTTGCGCACCCGATGGCGGCTTTACGGGCCGCGGCGATGAAACATGTCCGGATTTTGCAGAAACAAGCATAGCGGGTACCATTATTTGGGATGACACAAAAAAGTAACTTGGAATCAGCACTCGCTACACTCACTTCTCATTCTTTCTGATTCATCAAACCGTGACCGGAAAACACCAGACTCTCATTGATACCGCGCCCATCCGCCTCATCATTCATGGCGGCGCTGGCGCGATCAACCGCAACCGCCTGACTGCGGAACGCGAACAGGCTTACCGGCAAGTGCTGGCTGAATCGCTAACTGCCGGCCACGCCGTCCTCAAAGCGGGCGGCAGCAGTATCGACGCCGTGATCGCCGCGATTGTGTTGATGGAAGATTCGCCGTTGTTCAATGCCGGCAAAGGCGCGGTGTTCAGTCACGAAGGCCGTAACGAACTGGATGCATCGATCATGGATGGCGCTACGAGCATGGCGGGCGCTATTGCCGGGGTCACCACGATCCGCAACCCGATCCGAGCCGCGCATGCGGTCATGACGCAAAGCAAACATGTGATGCTGATCGGCCAGGGCGCCGAGACTTTCGCTGCCGAGCACGGCGTGGAAATCGTCGACCCAGCTTATTTCTACACACAGCACCGCTGGGATCAGCTGCAAAAAGCCATCGCGAAAGAACAGGTGGTGCGCGATCACGACATGGACTCAGGCACGCCGTCGCCCGATGGCGATGAGAAACACGGCACTGTCGGCGCCGTGGCACTGGATCGCTCCGGCAATCTCGCCGCAGGCACCTCGACCGGGGGACTCACGAACAAACGCTACGGGCGCGTCGGCGATTCACCTATCATTGGCGCGGGCACCTACGCGGACAATCGCTCGATCGCGGTATCCGCAACCGGCAGTGGTGAAATGTTCATCCAAACCGCAGCGGCGTTTAATACGGCGGCACAGGTGCGGTTGCAACAAATCCCACTTGCCGAGGCTGCCGACCGTACACTCGCGGAAGTCGCCGCGCTCGGTGGCGACGGCGGTTTGATCGTGCTGGATGCGCAAGGCCGCTTCGCGATGCGTTACAACACCAGCGGCATGTTCCGCGGCAGCATCGGGGACGATGGCGTTGCACGGACGGGTATTTTTCCGGACGATCCGGATTTTTAATGTCACCCGGGTGCTTAGTCCGGCTCCCGCTCCAGACCGCAGCAATGCGGCGCTGCATGTTCTACATCCGGTTTATGCAAAATTTCGCCAGTCACCGCATTAGGCCGGAACGTAGTGCAGCCTTTCAAGCCGAAATCGTACGCTTTCTGATAAAGAGTACTAAAAGCTTCGAAATCATAATCCGCTGGAACATTGATCGTCTTGGAGATCGCCTGATCGACATACGGCTGGATCGCTGCCTGCATATGCAGGTGTTCGTCCGGTGTCAGCGCATGCGCCGTAACGAAAGCCGGAGGCAGATCGTCACGCGCACGTTCTTTGCGCCATAGAGCGGCAGCATAATCGGTCACTTCATAATCCGCGTAACAGCCGTCACGCTTAAGTACCTGGCGCATGTAATCACTGCCAAATACCGGCTCCAGCCCGCTCGAAACATTATTGGCCAGCAGACTGATGGTACCCGCCGGAGCGATGGCGGTCAGATGGCTGTTGCGAATACCGTGTTGCTTGATGCCTTCACTGATGGATTCCGGCAAGGTGCGCACAAAAATACCAGCCAGGTATTTTTCTTTATCGAACAGCGGAAACGCGCCTTTCTCCCGCGCCAGTTCTATCGAAGCTTGATAAGCCGCGTGACAGATGTGCTGCATGACTTGCTGCGTGATTTTCTCCGCTTCATTGCCGCCGTAACGGATTTGCAGCATGATCAATGCATCGGCCAAACCCGTGATACCCAGACCAATACGGCGCGAACGCTGCGCCTGTTCAGCCTGGCGGGCTAAGGGAAAATGCGAAACATCGATAACATTATCCAGCAGCCGCACGGCGGTTGCAGCTACCGCGCCGATGCCTTCCAGATCGAGACTCGCCTGTGCAGTAAAAGGATTGCGCACGAATTGCGTGAGATTGATCGAACCCAGGTTGCAAGCGCCGTAAGGCGGCAGCGGCACTTCGCCGCACGGATTGGTGGCTTGAATCGTTTCGCAGTAATACAGATTATTCAGCCGGTTGATGCGGTCGATGAACAACACGCCCGGTTCGGCGTAATCATAGTTGGCTTGCATGATTTTCTGCCATAACGTACGCGCCCGGATGCGTTTGTACACCTTGCACGGCACCGCATCGTCATAACCCGGCCAGTTGCGCATAAGCAGCTCGCTACCGGTTTCACTTTCGCCCGCAGGAAAAACCAGCGGCCAATCGTCATCACGGCTGACGGCGGCCATGAACGCATCGCTGACGAGCACGGAAACATTGAAATGCCGTAACTGGCTGCGATCCTGCTTGGCGGCGATGAATTCCTCGATATCCGGATGATCGCAGCGCAACGTGCCCATCATCGCACCACGCCGCGCGCCGGTCGACAGGATGGTCGCGCACATGCTGTCCCAGATGCGCATGAACGAAACCGGCCCGGAAGCCACCGACCCCACACCGGCGGCTTGCACACCGCGTGGCCGCAACGTCGAAAAATCATACCCAGCCCCGCCGCCCTGCTGCATTGTCAACGCGCCTTCCTTGAGCGCGTCAAAAATACCGTCCATCGAATCGACAATCGTCCCCATCACGAAACAATTAAACAATGTTACCTGGTGCGCAGTCCCCGCCCCCGCTTGAATCCGCCCGCCGGGCAGGAATTTAAAATCGCGCAGGATATCGTAGAAGCGCGCCTGCCAATATTCCGGATTTTTTTCCGGCGCAGCCAGTGCCTTCGCAACGCGCTGCCAGGTGTCTTCGATGCAAGTGTCCAGCGCGGCACCACGCTCATAGTGGCGGTATTTGGTGTCCCAGATGTGTTGGGCGATGGGAGTGGTGAAATGGGGATCGTTCATGGCTCTTTTGGGCAATACTGATCGGCAACAAACATTTTTGGTGATAGCGCAGATTCTGAATCGATCTGGATACGTGCATGTATTCTCAATCTATGAACCCATCCATTTCAAAATACTATAATATCAATAATATTACGTGAGAAATCGGGTACCGATCGGCCATGAAATTTGACTGGGACTCAAAGAAAGCGGAAACCAATCGCCGGAAACACGGTGTTTCATTTGACGAAGCGGCCACGGTTTTTCTCGATCCTCACGCGGTATCGGGCTCGGATCCCGATCATTCGACCGAAGAAGAACGCTACATCACGTTCGGTTGTTCCAAGCTGGGCCGTTTACTGGCAGTCTGCCACACTTACCGGCCAGGTACGATGCGAATTATCAGTGCACGCCGCCTGACACGAGGCGAAAGGAAACTCTATGAAGAAGGATAAGGAAGACATGCGCAAAAGCTACAAGCGCTCCGATTTCGCAACGCTGGAACGAGGAAAATTCTTCGCGGAAGTCGCCGAAGGCACGTCAGTCGTACTGCTGGAACCTGAAGTAGCCAAAGCATTCCCCACATCGAAAGCGGTCAACGAAGCCTTGTCGGATCTGTTGGCGTTGACTGAGAAAACGGCGCGTTTAACAC
This sequence comes from Nitrosomonas sp. Is24, assembly GCF_033063335.1. NCBI lineage: Bacteria > Pseudomonadati > Pseudomonadota > Betaproteobacteria > Nitrosomonadales > Nitrosomonadaceae > Nitrosomonas > Nitrosomonas sp. Is24. Next base: position 2,286,622 of record NZ_JAWJZG010000001.1, read on the forward strand.
GGCGTTCAACTAAAACACGCCTAAAAGCAGAGAATACCGATTAAATCTGTTCGTTAGTCATCATGAAAGAGAATGAGCACTGGTCACATCTTGCTACTCTTGATGATCAATTTCTAAAAGGCGGAGTAATTCTCTCGAAATGATGCAGTTTTATTGTTCGTGAAGCCGACGTTGCTTTTGTCAATGGCGCTCATTTAGCTTCAATACTAACCGCAGTCTCTGGCATCGAAACTTACCTTCGATCAGAATATTCAGTCACTGGAAAGGAACGGTTAGTCGAACTTATCGATCAAGCCAGTATTAACTATGACTTAAAAAGTGATCTTCACACACTCAGAAAATATCGAAATAAATGGATTCACATTGATGAGCCGTGGGAAGATATTTCATTGCTAGAGAATCCCGAACAAATCGAAAATGAGCTCGAAAAAATGGCATTTTTTGCGGTGCGCGTTCTACGGCAAGCTATCTATGAAAATCCTTGGATTTAACCCCAAAAACTGCGATCCGTGTGTTTAAGTCACATCGCATAGCCAGATTCAATATCTAGGTGAGAAACATTTAATACATTTTTTAAATGTCGTCATTCTTAAACAAGGGATTAATTCTGCAAGTTAATATCTGAGAAAAATACCATGAAAAACCACCCAGTAAAACCCGGCAGCAAGCTCGATCTGTCGCAATGCGATCCCGGCGACACCGGCGATTACAAAAAGAGCGAGCAAGGCAAGGAAGAAGCCAAAGCTGTCACGGAAAAATTGATCGGTAAATTGGATGATTTGCAGGAGCGTTTGTTCGCCAACGGCAATTGCGCGTTACTGATTGTGTTGCAGGGTATGGATACCAGCGGCAAGGATGGCGTCATCAAGCATGTGATGTCGGGCATCAATCCGCAGGGGTGCAAGGTGGTGACGTTCAAGACGCCGTCGGCGGAAGAGCTAAAACATGATTTTTTGTGGCGCGTGCATCAGAAAGCGCCGGAGAAAGGCCAGATCGGTATTTTTAACCGTTCGCATTACGAAGATGTGCTGATCACGCGTGTGCACGGCTTGATTTCGGATAAGGTGGTGCAGCAACGGTTTAACCAGATCAATGAATTCGAGGAACTCTTGTCCGAGAGCGGCACGTGCATTCTGAAGTTTTTTCTGCACATTTCCAAGGATGAACAAAAGAAACGGCTGGAGGAACGCATCAACAATCCGGAGAAACGCTGGAAGTTCAGCACCAGCGACATCGAAGAACGTAAATTCTGGAAAAACTATATGGATGCGTTCGAAGCCATGCTCAGCGCCACCAGCACCGATCTCGCACCGTGGCATATCGTGCCGGCCAATTACAAGTGGTACCGCAATCTGGTCATTGCGCAACAAGTGGTCACCGCACTGGAAAATATGAAACTGGCAACACCACCGGCGCCCGAGGGAATCAATTTTGATACCTTGAAGATTGAATAGTACAGTATCCGCTCCAACTGCTGCCCGTCGCGACACCACTCTCACGGAAAAATTATATGGAAATCGAGCTCAAGCTGGCTTTGCAGCCGCGTTATGTTGCGCGCATCCGGCATCATCCCTTGCTGCACGCCGTTGCTCCGCAACAGCGCACTTTACTGAGCATTTACTTCGATACACCGAAATTCGATCTGATGCAGCGCGGTATCGCGTTACGCGTGCGCCAGGCCGGTGATCAATGGATACAGACGTTGAAAGCGGAGACGCAATCGGTCGGTGCGTTGACGAGCCGCCCGGAGTGGGAAATGGCGGTCACGGACGGCCGTCATCCGGATTTCTCCGCATTGCCGCAAGCAGCGCTGGATCTGCTCGCCGGAATCAAACTCAAGCGCATCGCGCCGGTATTCACCACCGAGTTCCGGCGCACAACGTGGCAAATCGGCGAAGGTGCCGCGCAAGCGGAAGTGGCGCTCGATACCGGCAAAATCTTCGCCGCTGAGTTATCGCGCGATATTTGCGAAGTGGAAATCGAACTCAAATCCGGTCCGGCGGAATTTTTATTTGATATTGCAACGCAATTACTGCAACAAGCGCCATTGCATATCGAACCGCGCAGCAAAGCGGAACGCGGCTATATCCTGTGCGGCGCGTTTAGTCCCAGCCCGGTCAAAGCCATTCGCCCGGGTATCGACCGGGACCAACCGGCGGGTGAAGCATGGCATGCCATCGTGCAAGCGGCACTGGTGCAATTATCCGCCAACGTACCTGGCTTTCTCGAACAGGCAGAGAACATCGAGTATCTGCATCAGCTGCGCATTGCGTTGCGCCGTTTGCGTGCCGGTGCGCAATTGGCGAAATCGCTGGGACAGGAAATACCTGCTTGGGAACAACCGTTGCGCGCGTTGACCCACGCACTGAATCCAGCGCGCGACTGGGATGTGTTTCACCAAGAAATTCTACCCGGCATCCTGCCCGTTCTGGCTACATCAGCCGAAAATACTGCCGTTTCCGAAACCGCATTAGCTTTGTTGCACAATGCCGCTGCGCAAGCGAGGCAAAGGGCGCAAGCATTATTGCTGGCACCGGTGTTCACCCAGCTCACGCTCGACATCGGCCGCAGCCTTTTGATAACACCAATTAATGAACACATGCGCACGACCGGAACATGGGCTGAAGTCATACTGGAGAAACGCTGGCAGAAGCTGCGCAAATGCTGCCGCGGTTTTGCCCGGCTGGATCCGGCCGAGCGCCATTTTGCGCGTATCGCCGCCAAAAAAATGCGTTACTGCGTGGAAGCGTTTGCACCGCTATACGGAAAACGGGTGAATCGATTCTTGAACGCTTTGACCGCTTTACAAGATGAATTGGGAATCGAGAACGACCGGCGTATCGCGCTGCAGTTACTGTACAAGCTACCGCATAAATCCGCCGCGCTCGGCTTTGAGTTTGGCTGCCTCAGTGGCGTATTGGCGTCCGAAGCCGCGCAGCATCCACGGTTATCTCCAGCCTTGTGGCATCGTCTGGCGCGATCCAAATTGTTCTGGCATTAGTGGCATGGCGATTCAGCGCATTATCCATGCACATGCACCAGCCAAGCAGCAGCGCAGATCGATAGGATGCACCCCGCCAAGGCGGCATAGCCGCTGCGGCGGTATTTCCGTGCCAGCAAGGCTTGCGGATACATCGAGATAATAAAAGGCCGCGACGGATTGTTGGGTTTGACCATGATGCTGGTATCCGGCTCCAGTGCCAACTCATCATGAATCTGCTGCGCTGCGGCGTGCGCTTCGGATCGCGCCACTTCCCATTCCTGCTGGTCGATGTTGCCGTCCTTGTTGCTGTCGAACCGTTCCCGCAACGTGGCTTGGTCCTTTTTCCAATCGTTGATCACATTGATCATCACGTCGCGCATTGATTTCTGTGTTGCAGCAGACCAAGTGCTGAATTGCCCTAATATGTACAGCGGCTGCCCGGGCAGTATCAGCCACTCGCTGTAGCGGTAGTTGTTGGTCATGGCATGAACGATCGACTGGCTTTCCAGTATTTGTGTCCGGGTTGGCCATTCGCTATTGCCGTACCACACCAGTTTCTCGATACCGTTGATTTCCGCGCGATCCGGATCGACATAGCAACTGCTGACACCATCGGTGAGCCTGAAACGGTGATCGCTGGTATTGGTGTACACCACATTCCAGCGCGTTTGCGTGCGGCCTTTTTCGGTGAATGTTTCCTGCTGGGCAATTTCACTGCGGTACCAAAGACAGGGGTGATTGGATAACGGCGCGTAAATCGGCCGGTCGTCGATGAATTGCCCCTTTCCTTCCAATTCAACATAACCTTGATGCGCCGAGCGTAATTTAGCGGTTGGTGTGTCCTCAATGAGGCGCAGCCGTTTCCAGTTATGCATAAAAAAATAAAAACCGGTCAATGCCGCAACGATCACCGCACCCAGCACATAGGGATAATCCTGCGGCGGAATGTCAGCCAGTATTTGGTTCATGCGCCCTCCACGTCAACCAAACAGCTTGCCGATATTGACATCCTGCTTATCGGCATCGCTGAATTCCAGCAGATCGCGCGGTTTGAATTTAAACCAATTGGCGATGATGACATCGGGGAACTGCTCGATGCGCACATTGTTGATTTTGACTGCTTCGTTGTAATACTCACGGCGGTCGGCGATGCTGTTTTCCAATCCGCTGATACGCGCCTGCAAATGGCGGAATTTCTCGCTGGCTTTCAACTCGGGGTAGTCTTCCGCCACGGCAAACAGATTGCCCAATCCCATGCGCAGCATATTTTCCGCCGCGCCCAGCGCACCGATATTACCGGCCTCCCGCGCGTTGGAAACCTGTGATCGCGCCGCAATCACTTGCTTCAGCGTTTCCTGTTCAAAACCCATATACTGCTTGCAGGTTTCCACCAGCTTGGGCAGCTCATCATGGCGCTGCTTCAAAAGAATATCGATATTCGACCATGCCTGCGATACGCTGTGCTTAATATCCACCAAACTGTTGTACAACATGACGCCGTACACAAACACGATGGCCAGTCCCGCCAGGGAAATATAAATCATGATATCCAACGTCACACCTCCTGTTAGTTACATTCCTGCAATATACAGCACCGATAATCCCGTAAGCCGTTTGAAAAGATGCCGTGAGTGGCTTTATTTCCTCCTATTGCCGCCATTATCCGGCCGAGCTTCGACGAATGCTATTGACGGGCCATACTGCGCTTCTCTATGCTAACCGGCTTTAAGAATACAATTCGTATGTATCAGGAGTCAGCAATGAATGTTTGCAAAGAATTAAACCAGTTAACCCAAGCAGCCATGTTCGTTTCAATCATCCTGAGCTGTACCGGAGCTTCGGCACAAACGGGCGAAGTCCCGCCGCAACCGGAAAAAACCAAAACCGTCACGATGGTGGTCGGTGAACAAGGTCCCGATGGATGCGAGTTACTCGGTAAAGTGAAGGGTTCCTCGAAAGAAAATGACAGCGGAGAGGTCAATACTCCTTATGTGGACCGGTTGATCAAGGCCCGTAACAACTTAAGAAACGAAGCGCAGCAACTGGGCGGCGACACCGTGCATATCATTTACTCCAATAATTCAGGACGGTATGAAATACCGGGAGCTGATAAGGAAATCATATTTGTCGGTAATGTGTATCGCTGCGAATAATTTTGAAACAATCCGCTGACAAATATCTCCATGCAGCGACACGCAAAAGCAGAAAAATGTAAGTGATTATCCTAGCAGTAAGTTTTTTAACATGTGAGTAATTTATCGTATAATTCCGGCCAACTCAGCTCATTTATTGACATCCTATCCGGCATTCAATGCCATTGCTAATCTCTCATGAAACCTTACTGGCCATGCTAACCGCGAATGAGTAAGAATATTCTTGTGAATAAGGATTTATCCGCGCAGATTTTTGCACCGACCAATTATTTTGACCTGACCAATACCGAACAGGGCAGGATCCTCCAGTTTCAGCAAGAAATTCTTCAACTGGTGGTACTGGGAAATGATTACAAGGAAATCTGCGAGAAAGTCTGCTTGTTGATGGAGCAGCTGCTGGATAACGCGGTGGCATCGGTCATGCTATTGGACAAGGAAAAGCAATGCATGAATGTGTTTGCCGCACCCAGTGTTCCGGAAGCGTGCATTGTGCAGCTCAATGGCCTGCGTCCGGGTCCGGGAGCCGGCTCCTGCGGTAATGCCGTTTTCCGCCAGGAACCGGTTTTTGTCGAAAGCACGCTGGACGATCCGCGCTGGCAGAACATCCGCCAGCTGGCCATCGATTTCAATATCCTTTCCTGCTGGTCCATGCCGGTGCGCAGCAAAGGCGGCGAATGCGTCGGATCGTTTGCGCTGTCCAGTTTCGAGCATCGCTTACCCAGCACTTTTCACCGCAAGCTGTTGGAAATCGGTTCATTTATTATCGGTATCGCACTGGAACAAAAGAAAGTCAACGAGCAGTTATATCTTTCCAGCAAGGTTTTTGAAAACAGCACCGAAGCAATCATGATCGCGGATGCCAACAAGATCATCATCTCGATTAACAAAGCGCTGCACAAAATAACCGGTTATGCGGATGAAGAGATCGTCGGAAAATCTGTAACCATCGTTACATCCATCAGGCACGGCAGCAATTTTTTTCAGAAAATCTGGCAAAGCGTCAAGCAGCATAACCATTGGTATGGCGAAATCTGGAACCGGCACAAGCAGGGGCGCGAGTATCCGGCGTGGTTCAATATTATTCCGGTACGTAGCAAGGACGGACGGATCAGCCATTACTTGATCAACTTTTCCGATATCACCAGCAAGAAGAAATCGGATGAAATCATCTGGCGGCAAGCCAATTACGATTCATTGACCGGATTACCGAACCGCAATATGTTCTATGACCGGTTAAATCATGACATTAAAAATGCAGCCCGGATCGGCGCGGGATTGGCAGTGTTGTTTATCGATCTCGACCGCTTCAAGGAAGTAAACGATTCATTGGGGCATAGCGTGGGCGATGCGCTACTGGCGGAGGCAGCCAAGCGGCTAAGCAGCTGCGTGCGGGAAACCGATACCGTGGCGCGCCTGGGCGGGGACGAATTCACCATCATACTGAACGGCATCAGTGAGCATCGAAGTGCCGAAAAGATCATGCAAATGATCTTGCTGGAATTGGCCAAACCGTTTCATCTCAATACCAAGCAAGCGTATGTTTCCGCGAGTATCGGTGCCACGTTTTTCCCCGATGATGCCAATAATGTTGAAATATTGATTAAGAATGCCGACCAAGCCATGTATGCCGCCAAAAACAATGGCCGCAACTGCTGGAGTTGTTTCACATCGAATATGCGCACGGCAACCGAAGTCCGTTCGAGAACCGCGTACGAATTGCGCAACGCACTGCGGGATCAACAACTTTATTTACTGTATCAACCGATCGTGGAACTGGCAACCGGCAATGTCTACAAAGCCGAAGCCCTGATCCGCTGGCAGCACCCGGAACGGGGCACTGTGTATCCGGGGGAATTTATCAGCATCGCGGAAGAAACCAATCTCATCACCGACATCGGCGACTGGGTCTTCAAACAAGCGGTCAATCAGGTTGCCCTCTGGCAAACCCATTTCAACGCCGGTTTTCAGATCAGCATCAATAAGTCACCCAAGCAATTCATCAGCAAAATGAGCGATTGGGTCAACCATCTCAATGAACGCGGCCTGGACGGGCAAAGTATCATCGTTGAAATCACCGAAAACTTGCTGCTCGATGTGCACGAATTGGTAGTTAAACAATTATTAAATTACCGCGATGCCGGCGTTCAGGTAGCCATTGATGATTTCGGCACAGGTTATTCTTCATTGTCCTATCTGAAGAAATTCGATATCGATTATCTCAAGATCGACCGTTCATTCATTTCCAATCTGGACAGCAAATCCAACGACAGAATTCTGTGCGAAGCGGTTATTACAATGGCGCACCGCTTGGGCATGAAGGTAATCGCCGAAGGCGTCGAAACCGATTTGCAAAAAGAATTATTGATTTCCATGGGCTGCGATTTCGGGCAAGGTAATTTTTTCAGCAAACCAATGACTGCCGATAAATTTGAAACACTCCTTCTACAATAGAAACAAATCCGCTAGTATCTCGTCTCCGTCCTTCAGCGCTTCCGCTGAGAACCGGATAAGAAAGATAAAAAAACGTTTCTCCTGTAAGTAATTGTCTGCAATTAAGCATTTTGCTTATTCAATAAAATCGATCAAAGTGCTAATGTTAATTTTTTTGGAGGTCATATGAAAATATTTTTATTCCTGACATTCATAGTAAGTTCATACAGTTATGCTCAGAGCGGGCATGATCATCAAGGTGATGCGAAAAAAAAGGACGACCATCATAGCGAAATGCACGATGACGGCCATCACGGAATGGGCGGCATGATGCACGGCGGCCACCACAAACTCGATAAGACCACCTTAAAACAATTCTTCGAACCACTGCCAGCATCGATTATCGACGAAAAAAAGAATGCTGCTTTAATCGCATTGGGCAAAAAACTGTATCTCGATCCCAAACTGTCAGTGAATGACACCATTTCCTGTAATTCCTGCCATCAGCTGAACAATTTCGGTGTCGACAGCCAACCAACGTCACCGGGTCATGAAGGCAAACGCGGCGGCAGAAATTCTCCCACCACGTTCAATGCCGCGCTGCATATCGCGCAATTCTGGGATGGACGCGCGAAAGACGTTGAAGAGCAGGCATTGGGACCGATTTTGAATCCGATCGAAATGGGCATGCCGAGTGAAGCTGCGGTTGTCGACAAACTGAAAAAAATCGACGAATACAAAGCCATGTTTGCCGAAGCGTTCAAGGATGAAAAAGATCCAATTCAATACAAAAACGTGGGCAAAGCCATCGGCGCTTTTGAGCGTACGCTGATCACGCCATCGCGCTTTGACGATTTTCTCAAAGGCGATGAAAATGCGTTGAATGATGCCGAAAAAAGAGGCTTGCAAAAATTCGTCCATATGGGATGCGCCAATTGTCATAACGGCGTCGCCATCGGCGGCAATTCCTATAAAAAAATCGGTCTTGTCGAAGAATATAAAACATCCGATGTCGGCAGATTTGCTGTAACCGGACTGGAAACCGACAAGAAAGTGTTTAAAGTGCCCAGCCTGAGAAACATCACCAAAACAGCACCGTACTTTCATGATGGTTCGGTCAAAACATTGGACGAAGCCATTGAAGAAATGGCGGAACATCAGCTCGGACGGAAAGTGGGTCCTGGTTTTGTCGAGGATGTCAAAGCCTTCCTGGGCGCTTTAACCGCAAAAGATAGCAAATAAAACACCACGTTTGATTGTTATCGTCTAACTTGACGGATGCCGCTGCCAGATGGTCTGGGCAGCGGCATTTTCACAGCATCAGTGATCACACTCCGTTTCATCGCAATTCAGTTTCCTCAACTACCCTCTGCAATTCTCAATCCGCATCGGCCAAGTTCTATCCGGCAGCTGCTTTCTTTGCAGAATAGTGAACACCATAACCGCTATACTATCCACTCAGTCAGTATTATTTCTTCAACCGGAGGTGAAACAATGAAATTGGGAATGACGTTGATCGCGGGATCTATCTTTCTGGGTTTATCGGCTTGCTCCAGCACCGGACCTGTTATATATCCCAACACGCATTTTCTATCTGTCGGCAAAGCAGCTGCTGAAAAAGATATTGAAGCTTGCAGAAAAATGGCTGAATCAGCCGGTGCCAAGGAAGGCGGCGGCCAGTTGGGTGATGTGGCTAGCAGCACCGCAATGGGAGCCGGTGTGGGAGCGGCAAGCGGTGCAGCAGGCGGAGCGATATACGGTGCGGCCGGGCAAGGCTCTTTAGTGGGCGCGGCCAGTGGCGCGGTTGCAGGATTATTACGAGGGATTCTGTTTTCCCCGAGATCCTCACAACCCAGCCAGGCGTATGCCAATTTTGTATCGCGCTGCCTGGAAGAGAAAGGCTATGAAGTGACCGGCTGGCAATAACCGGAAACGATGATCGCTCAAACACCGCTGGCTATTCCGGATACCAGCAGGCTCAAAATCATACTGTTCTCCATGATATAAACCGGAATAACCGCCATACCCAATGTCAGTAGCACTATTTCATTAACAAACTTTTTCCGCCAGGAAAAATCAAATAGCGTATATTTACAATTAAGAGGCATCTCTTAGTAAATGATTTTTCGACGAATATTATTCAAATCCCAGAATTACCGTGAAAAACCCCGGGTGATCTTTAATTGTTTCAGCGGCAAGGTCTGTTATCAATAGCGTATCTTCAAAAATATTGACATGGAGGTAATGGCAATGATTAAAGAACTTTCTTTCGATGACGACGACGGTATCTATCCTACTGATAGTTTGAATGATGAGGATGATGTTCTGACGGATAGCAAAATACCGCCCGGAAAATTTGCAAAAATAATTGATGAATTTGAGACTGCCAAAGATGAATTTGACGATGACGAATTCGATACCGTCAAAAATGATTTGGACGACGATGACGATGTGACACTCGATACGTTGGGACTGCGTTAGCTCTAGCCGCTGCAATAGCACAGCCTGCGGTATAGCACGCGCAGCATAACAATTTTTCCGCATGGGATAAGCCGCTGTGAGTGCAGAGGTAGAAATTTTAGAAAAAACGATTTGTTTTGAAGGTTTCTTCCGGATAGAAAAATACCGGTTGCGTCACCGGCTATTCAACGGCGGCTGGAGCCGCCCGCTGAGCCGTGAGCTGTTCGAGCGCGGCCATGCCGCTGCCGTCCTGCCGTATGATCCGATCCGCGATGCAGTCATCCTGATTGAGCAATTCCGCGTTGGCGCGCTGACTGCACCGGGCGGGCCATGGCTGCTGGAAATCGTCGCCGGTATGATCGAAAGCGGTGAAACAGCACAAGACGTGGTCAAACGCGAAAGCATCGAAGAAGCCGATTGCATCATCACCGATTTGCTCCCGGTGTGCGACTTCCTGGTCAGCCCCGGCGGCACCAGCGAACGCATTGCCCTGTTTTGCGGCCGGGCCGATGCGGCAAAAGCCGGTGGTATTCATGGCTCTCCCGAAGAAGACGAAGACATCAAAGTACATGTCGTTCCGCTGGATACTGCGTTCACATTTCTACAATCGGGCCGGATCAATTCGGCCAGCGCCATCATTGCATTACAGTGGCTGGCTTTGAATCGCGAGCAGGTGCGAACCCAGTGGCACAGCCGGTCTCCATAACTTAGCGGCACCGTTGACATCATCCCAATTACCGGCAACCGGCATTAACCTCAATTCCGAATGCGCTTTCCAAAGCCCGGAATTGTTACAAAGAACCCTTTCTAATCCTTCCTTTCCACTGTACTGCCATATGTTCTAATGATTGCGTATTCAACCCACATCGCAAGGAGGTTTGCCGTGGCATTGAAAAGACTTTCGTTTGATGATGAGGATAACGCTGATCCTTCGGATATTGATGATGACAGCGTATTAGCCGATGGCATGATTCCGGATAGCCGGATCGTGGGATTGATTGATGAATTGGAAGAAAGCTGTGATGAGCTCGATGCCGAGAATGAGGACGATGAAATCGTAGCGGATCCTCAGAAATTGCAGTAAGCGCTACGATCACGCCGAGCATCGGCATTGGCGGTGAAACAGCCTGATTGCGTTTCACCTCCCAATGCCTTTTTCCTCAATCGGATTGATCCGAGCACACGCAATTACGCCCCTGTTTCTTGGCGCGGTAAAGCTGTTGATCCGCCTGGGAAATCAATTCATCCAGCGATACATTGGTCACGAAGGTATGAGCGACGCCAAAACTGGCGGTAAATAAAAGCTTTTCACCTTTGACACTTGTCAGTTGAATCGCGTTGATTTTGTTACGCATCCGTTCCGCAATGGCAATTGCATCGGCTAAACGGGTTTCCGGCAGAAAAACCAGAAACTCTTCGCCTCCCCAACGCGCCAGGATATCCCCGCTGCGCGCTTCTTTCTGCAATGTTTCCGCCATTTGCACCAAAACCCGGTCCCCCAGGGCATGACCGTACGTGTCATTAAGCAACTTGAAATTGTCGATATCCAGCATGATGACGGAGGTACTGCTCTTGCTGCGCAATCCCATGGCCCAGATTGGTTGAACATACTTATAAAAAGACCGCCGGTTATTCAGATTGGTCAATGAATCGATACCGGCCATTTTCTCCGCCAGTAATTTCTCGTTCTGATTGATATTAAAGCGTTCGGCCAATGCCAGCGCCAGTAAGATGGCATCCATCATCATGCCGATATCGGTCGCCCGGTAAGTCCATTCGTTAAACGGAATCAATCCCCAGACGGCATTGGCGGTAATCGCACCGCCGCATATCGTAAAAATCGACGCCAGCAGAAAATACTTGGCGAATTGATTACCGGCTTGCAGTGAAATGACACCCAGCACGATCGAAGAAATATAGAAAAAGAAGATGAACACAAGCGCTATCAGCAGTGACACGACAAACTCGCCAGCCAGCATGGCCAACAACATGAGTACGCAAAAAACAGCCGAACTGGCAATGACAAAGCGATATACACGGGGCCAAGCGGTTTTGATATTGAGAAATTGCAACGCGAATGCAAATCCGCTTACCGTGCAGGCCATGATCAATAACGGATTGGCCCATTTCTGCCATTGCGGCGATTCCGGCCACAACCATTGATAACCATGACCGGTATAAGCGGTGTTCAACAGCAGAAAGAACAGCAGATACAGCGAATAAAACAGATAGGGGCTGGTACGCAATCCAACATAAAGCATCACATTGTAAGCAACCAAAGCCAAAATCACGCCGTACATGAAGCCATAGCTGTACGCTTGCCATTGATTTCTATCCGCCAACGCCTCGTTGCTGATGAAGTAAAGCGGCAAAACCATGTCATCATCGGATTCCACCCGGATCAACACGGTCGTCTCACCGGTGCTGAAATCATGACCGGCGACAAAAAAACGGTGATCCAGCGGACGCTGGGCAAATAGTAAACTGTCTCCCGTATGATAGCTGCCGGTCAGCTCATCCTGCCGCAAAAAATAAATATCGACTTTATCCAGCCAAGAGGTTTCCAGCAAAAGATTCCGGCGCACTGCGTTATGTCCATCGTTTCTGACGTTAAATGCCAGCCATACCGGTTTTGCACCGATCCCAAAATTGATGACGGAATCGCCGGACTGTGCGAACCGGCCATCTCGATACGCTGCCAGGGCATCCTGCATGCCCCAACGAGTATCTTCATCCTGATAAACCCGGGTATGCTGACCGATCGCTTCCTTGTACTCCGCCGCCACATTGATTTCAGCATTTGCCGTCAGACACCAGAAAACTGATATGAGCATCATGACTAGCAGCGTTGATAGGTTCTTCATGAAACGCTCGTTCTGACGGTTAAGAATGGGATAAATAAATAGCAGGCGGATTGAACACAGAGTGACCTCATTATGCCAAAGGGAGCTATAGTAAATTACAATCTATGAAAATTGCAGATTATACCCCTTCTCCACGATACGAAAAAAGTTCGTACTCATAACCCATTCATTTCCAACAGACTCTATAGCCCAAAAAGTATCCGGCATTTTTACAGGTTATAAAAAGTTTGATTATGCTGTAACAAAAGCATGTTATCTTCACGGTATACCTGACTATTTATAATCATTACGATGAATCCAACTACTATACAACTCATCGCCGCAGCGTTATTCGCTTTGGCGATCATGCACACCTTCTCAACCAAATTCTTTGAACATCTGGCACATAGCCAGCCACGCCACGCAGGTATCTGGCATTTATTGGGTGAAGTGGAGGTGGTGTTCGGTTTCTGGGCGATGGTCTTGATCCTGTTTATATTCACTGCAAGCGGAAAGCATGAAGCGATAACCTACCTCGAATCCCGTGATTTCACTGAACCCATGTTTGTATTCGTCATCATGGTAATTGCCGGAACACGTCCGATTCTGGATTTCGCGGCGGCCTCTGTTCGAAGCGCGGCCATTGTTTTGCCGGTAAATACCGGTACAGCAATGTACTTTCTATTGCTGGCCTTTGTCCCGCTGCTCGGTTCATTCATTACTGAGCCTGCTGCCATGACTCTGGCAGCGTTGATGCTACGCGACACGTTATTCAGCAAAGAAATATCGACTCGCTTGAAATATGCCACGGTCGGTGTGTTATTTGTCAATATCTCAATAGGCGGCACATTAACACCCTTTGCCGCACCCCCGGTATTGATGGTGGCCGGAAAATGGAACTGGGATATTTGGTTCATGATGACAACTTTCGGCTGGAAAGCGGCATTGGCCGTTGCTGTCAATGCGTTTGCGGTAACCTGGTTATTCCGCCACGAACTCGGACATGTCAGTCAGAAGGACACAGTCGCAGCATCGCAAACACCTTTACCGGTGGTATTGATACATATCATTTTTCTTGCACTGGTTGTATTGTTCGCGCACCATCCTGCGGCATTTATGGGCATTTTTCTGTTCTTCCTGGGATTTACTGCCGCCTATCAGCAATATCAAAATCCATTGATTTTACGTGAGGCGCTGCTGGTTGCCTTCTTTCTGGGAGGATTGGTGGTATTGGGCGGGCAACAACAGTGGTGGTTGCAACCATTGTTACTGAAAATGGATGATACTGCGGTCTTTTTTGGCGCCACGGTATTAACTGCCGTTACGGATAATGCCGCGCTCACTTATCTGGGTTCGCTGGTTGAAGGACTCAGTGAGGAGTTCAAAATAGCTTTGGTTGCCGGTGCGGTAACCGGTGGCGGATTGACAGTTATTGCCAATGCGCCGAATCCGGCAGGCTTTGCGATTCTAAAAGGCAAATTTCATGAACAGTCCATTCATCCACTGGGCTTATTAATCGCCGCACTGCCGCCAACCATAGTAACTATCATTGCGTTTCGCGTACTATAAATAAAAACAGCGCTGCAAACCACCTTGCAGCGCTGTTTATCAATAGAACATTAAGCTTCTTTGGCCGGGCTTTGCAAAGTCTCCGCTAAAGGTAGCGGTAGCGGTAGCGGTTCCGGTTCATCTTTCTTATCCGGCATATCGTCAAACCAGCGATAAATCATCGGCATGACCACCATCGTCATTACCGTCGCGGTCATTAACCCGAAAATGACTACGATTGCGAGCGGCTTTTGCACTTCGGAACCCAACCCTGTTGCTGTCAGAAAGGGTGCCAAACCGAGCACCGTTGTAGCGGCTGTCATCATGACGGGGCGAAAGCGTTGCGCACAGGCTTTCCTCGCGGCTTCTTGCACGCCGAAACCTTTCTCGCGCAACTCGCGCAGAAAAGAAATCAGCACCACACCGTTCAAAATGGAAGTCCCCCACACCGCAATAAAACCTACCGATGCCGGTACCGATAAGTATTGACCGGTTACAAATAGCCCGACTATTCCGCCGACCGATGCAAACGGCAGCACCAGATAAATGAGTATAGCCATTTTGACCGAGTTAAACAGCATGAACAGCAGGAAGAAAATTGCGGCTAGCGTTATCGGTACAATGACCGCTAATTTCGCCATCGCACGTTCCATGTTTTCAAACTGCCCGCCCCAGGCAAAATAATAGCCTGGCGGTAATTTAATTTCTTTGGCAGCCCGCTGCTGGAGTTCGGCAACAAAACCACCCAGGTCGCGCTCATGCACATTGGCACCGACAACCACACGGCGTTTAGCAAACTCGCGCGAGATAATCGCCGGGCCATCGATTACTTTAATTTCCGCTACCGCACTAAGCGGCACCAGCATGCCGCCGGCTCCCATTCCAGCTCGTGCGCCATCAATAGCCGGTCTGAGCAGCAATTCCTTGATAGCTTCCACATCATGGCGGAACTCTTCCGGGAATCTCAGCAACAATGTAAAACGCCGTTCTCCCTCGAAAACCTGCGTGACCGCTTTGCCGCCCACGGCGGTGGCAATCATTTCATTGACATCCGATACATTCAGGCCATGACGGGCGATTGCACGACGATCGATATTGATAGTCAATTCCTGCTGCCCCGACAAGCGCTCAATACGGATATCACGGGCACCGCGGGTAGATTTGACGATACGCGCGACTTGTTCGGACAATTTACGTAATTCTTCCAGGTCATCGCCAAAAATTTTGACCGCAACTTGCGAGCGCACCCCGGTGACCATCTCATCCACCCGTTGCGCAATGGGCTGCGAAATCACGATATTGACGCCCGGCAGCACAGTCAGCGCTTTACGGATATCCTCCTCGATTTCCGCCTGGGTGCGGCCCGATCCAACCAGATCGAGATCGGCAATCGGATCGGATTCGTTTTGCGAGGCCGGATCGGCAGGGGTATCGCCGCGACCCAGTTTGGAAACGACCGATTTAACACCGGGGATCGCGGCAATCGCTTTCATGGCCTCCGTTTCAATTTTGATGGCTTCGTCCAAAGAAATCGACGGCGCGCGAATAATTACCGGTGTTACCGCGCCTTCCTTCATGATCGGAATAAACGATTTGCCGAGTAACGGAAACAGCGCAAAGGCCGCCATCAGTGCGGAAATTGCGATGATCATGGTTTTCTTCTGATTGCGGTTGGCCAAATCGTAAACGTACAGATAGGCATTTTTCATCACGGCGATGATCTTGGTGTCTTCCTCACTACCGCCTTTTAGCAAGTAATCACAAAGCACGGGAGACAACAATAGCGACACAATCAATGCAATAAACAACGAAATCGAAATTGTCACCGCCAATGGACTGAAGGTTTTTCCTTCCATGCCTTCAAGCGTCATCAACGGCAGAAATACCAGCACTGTTACGATTAAGCCGAAAATAACCGGCGTACCCACCTCAGCCGTCGCATCCACGATTACATTGAATTTGGATTTTCCGGTGTCTTTGGCTTCTCCCAGTCGCTGATAAATATTCTCAACCACGACCACCGTCGGATCGACCATCATACCGAGCGCAATGGTCAATCCGCCGAGTGACATTAAATTGGCAGGCATACCGTAATGATTCATCACCAAGAAAGTAATCAGCGGTGTGATAATCAGCGTGAAACACACGACAAAACTGGTGCGCACGGTACCGAGAAAAAGCGATAACACCACAATAACCAGAATCAAGGATTCTATCAGGGTGCTTTGCACCGTTCCTAATGCCGCATCGACCAGATCGGTGCGATCGTAAAACGGTACAATTTGCAAGCCGCCAGACAGGATTCCACGTTCATTAATTTCTGTGACTTTTTCCTTGATCCGTCCAACGATTTCCTTGGCATTACCGCCGCGCAGCATCATCACGATACCGGCGACCGACTCGGTATCGCCGTTCTTAATACTGGCCCCCTGACGCACTTCCCCGCCAAAAGTCACATGCGCAACATCGCGCACATAAACCGGTACGCCATCCATTTCCCTGAGCACGATATTGCGGATATCATCCAAACTAGAAATCAGACCCACGCCACGAATCAAATATTGTTCGTATTGCAGCGCCAATATGTTGCCGCTGGCGTTGGCATTATTACTCGCCAAGGCCCGATCCACTTCGGTCAGCGTTAAATCATAATGCCGCAGCTTATTCGGATCGGCGTACACTTGATATTCCTTGACATGCCCTCCGATCGAATTAACCTCCGCGACACCTCGGATTGAACGTAGCATCGGACGCACCACCCAATCTTGAATGGTACGCCGCTCCATCAGCTCTTCGACAGTCAATTCGCGTTTTCCGTCATCCGGGTGTTCAATCGTATATTGATAGACTTCACCCAGACCGGTAGAAACCGGCCCAAGCACCGGCGTGATGCCGGGTATCAGACGCGGCGTGACATCGATAATGCGTTCCATCACTAATTGGCGCGCAAAAAACACATCGGTCTGATCGGTGAATACCAGCGTGATTAACGATAATCCACTCTTGTTCATCGAGCGCATTTCAACCAATCCCGGCAAGCCGGTCATGGCAATTTCCACCGGCACGGTCACCAAGCGTTCCATTTCTTCGGGGCTACGGCCAATTGCTACCGTAGCGACTTGCACTTGAATATTGGTCACATCCGGAAATGCATCCACAGTCAGTGTTTTAATCGCTCCAACACCGGCAGCACACAATATCAACCCGATAATCAACACCAGCAAACGCTGGTTAAGCATTGCACGAACGATCGCGGTCATAACCGGCTACTCCAATTCTGCAAGCTTGCGCTCGCTGTCTAAATGAAATGCACCGGCAGTCACAATTCGTTGATCGATCGTCAGTCCTTTTAGCACGGGGCGTAAAGTCGCCACTTCCTTATCCAGTTCAACCGGCACGCGTTGAAAATGGTTGTCGCTGATTGCGGTGAAGACATAATCCTGATTCAACTCTCGAACCACGGCCGATTCAGGAACAACCAGTACTTTGTGTTGCGGATCCGTGATGTGCATATTTGCCAGCATATCCGGCTTCAGTTTACGTTCAGGGTTTTCCACCATGACACGCGTCATCACCGTTCGTGTTAAGCGATTGACGGTATCCGAAACAAAAATGATCACGCCATCCAGAAGATGCGATCCCAATGCAGGCACATTGATTTCAACATGCTGTTCCAATTCGACGTCACGAGCGATTTGTTCGGGCACATCGCCAACCACCCAAACGTGAGAAAGATCGGCAATCTGAAACAGCGGATCGGCAGGTTGTACTATTTGACCTACAATGACATTACGTGCGATTACATAACCTTCCCGGGTAGATTTTATATCCAGCCAGGGCAGTATCTTCCCTCGTTTTTTGAGTTCCTTGAATTCCGCATCGCCCATGCCAAATAATCTGAGTTGATCAGCAGCTGCGCCAAGTTCGGCTTGCGCAATTTCCAGCTCGGATTGCCGCCGTTCCACTTCAGCCAGCGGTATGGCGTCAGCAGTCAGTAAATGGTTTGCGCGCTCAAGCGATTTGGTAGTGACCACCACGCGCGATAACGCACGCAAATAAGCCAGTTGAGAATTAGTTAAATCAGGACTGGTAATGCGTACTAGTTTCTGTCCCACCTTGACGTAATCACCCAGAATGACAAACAGATCAGTGACACGCCCCGTGACGTAAGAACCGATTTGTGCGGTTCTTTCTTCATCGACCTGAACCCGGCTCGGTACTTGGATTTTATCCGCCAGATCAACCAGGAATGGCTGTCCGATTTGCAATCGGCTCAATACTTCCGGACGAGCAGTAATACTGTTGAAGTCTCGTTCTTCAGCCGGTTTTTGTTGCGCTTTGTCAGCGGAGTCAGTGGGTTCGCTTTTATCACATCCTGTTAGCAGTAAAGTTACAGCGACTGTAAAACCGGTAAAAATTATTTTGAAATTCATTCTGGGACTAACTCCTTGGGATAATGAGCGCGTAGACGGTCAATTTCAGCTGCAGCGGTTTGTAGCTCAAAACGTGCCTGCATGGAATCGCTCAAGATTCCCCGGAGAATACGTTGCGAATCCAAAAATTCGATTAACCCGCGTTCACCGAACCGATAGGCGGTTTGCGCGACTTGCACCACATTTTCCGCTTCCTTGATCAAACCACCTTCAAATAAATCCACGCGCCGTTGTGCAATCTGTAAAGCTTGCCAGGCTGCTTCAAATAGCTGGCTGATCTCATAGCGGCGAAACTCAAGCGTCTCCCGTATGCGCGCGGAGTCATAAATAGCAGTATCGATTTCACCACGACGGCGATACCAGATCGGAATTCTGACGCTTGCACCAGCAATATTGGATGTGAATTGCGCGTCTTGATAATTGGTGTACAACACACTGATCTGCGGCAGTACTGAAGCTTTTTCCTGAGAGATGCGATGATTGGCGCGTTCCTGTTCCGCCTGCAGCCGCACTACTTCCGGATTAACCTTGGGTACTTGTTCACGCAATTCTGTTAACGGTGGTAACAGGACTGGATCTTTCAATGAGCCGCTAATCTCAAAATCAATTGGAATGGCGCCGGCTGTCAATTGCAGCAACATCACCCGGGCGCGCTGTGCAGTCAGGTGTGCTGCCTGCGCCCGATTTGCCGCGCTTTGCAATTCAGTCTCAGCACGAATCAATTCAAATCGCGCTATTTCACCTCTTTGCACATTGGCGGCAATTCGATTCCGCAAATTTTCCAATAAGTCGTAAATACCCTGCTCGATCGTTGCTTGCTCCAGGCGTAGCATCAGTTCATAGGCTCTTACACGCAGCTGCGCCGCCAAATCGGCACGCACTTGATCTAAGCTTGCACGGCTTGCGTCCACCCCGGCTTCCGAAGCATCGATGCGAGCACTCCGCATAAAAGGATTCTCGATCGGCTGATTGACCGTTAATGAACGTTGCATGGAAGTGGGCCCAGTAACAGTAAGTGGATAGCGATTGCTATCAGGCCCGGCGGTTACGGTTACTTCCGGATTCAGGAATGCTGATGCGGCGACTACCCCAGCTTTGGCCATATTGACCTGCGAACGCGCGGCTTGGACGAGACCATTGGCTTCCAATCCTATGCGTTGTATTTCTTCTATTGTAAGCTTGGCTTTTGATTGTCCTAATGCAGGCAGCGGTGAGATGGCTAAGAATATACTTAACACGAAATAAAAAGACGGTGAAATCTGCATAAGTTCCTTTCAATTATTACAACAACATTATGTTTTTCACATATTCTTCACATAAAATTAACTGCCAATCATATATGAAATTTAAGACTTAGTACTCTCAATAACAGGGATAATGAATTTCTTCTTGTTATTTTTACAACCATTAATGAGTTAAGGACTATTGATTGTCAGTTACCGGGTATTTAAGCAAAAGAATCCTGAATAATTGCTGAACGATGACATTTATCCCAATGTATCCCAGACCATTTAGTCGTTATTTATCCCGCATAAAAATTTTATTGCTGATTTCCAGCTTATTAGCCATTACCTGGCTTGTAACCGGCTTATCTTGGCGGCTATACGAGCTTCGTGACAATGATTCCAATCGTGGCGCTCCCATAAGCGGCATCGATAAATTTGGCAGCCAGTTTTCCCGGATTGTCTATCTTGATCAAGGCTGGTCTGCTGCGGATAGTCTATGGTTCTATACTGCAACGCAAGGCTCCAATTTGTTACCGTACAGTTTCTTCCTGGTATTGGAGCAATCCGGTTCGCCCGCTTTGTTCCGCGCGGATGAAAACATGGATCGCTACGGCTATCTGCCGCAGCGCCAAACCAGCAGCAATCCCGATGGTTTACCTGCCGGGATGGTGCGGGATGAATATCAAGGCAAAGCATACATGGGGTTTACTTGCGCAGCCTGTCACACGACCCAGATCAATTACCAGGGTACCGGAATCCGCATTGACGGCGGCCCGGCATATTCCGATATGGAAACATTCATGATCGATCTGGCTGAAGCTTTGTATGCCACTCTGAAAAATCCGGGAAAATTGCAACGCTTTGTAGCGAATGTATTGCAACAAGGTCATTACAATAATACGAACGATATCCAAGCTGATCTCAGGCAATATGCGCAGCGCATCAAAACCTACACCATCGTCAACAGCCCACGCGATACTCAACGCCCATTGACACGATACGGCTATGCCCGGCTGGATGCATTCGGACGCATCTACAACCGTGTGCTTGAACACCTTATGAGTGCACAGCAAATGCGTGAATTGCTTGCCGGGTTACTTTCCCCGGAAGAGCTGACGCAAGTAATGACAGACATCGAACCTGTTCTCAGCAGCAGTAATCGCGACCATATTGTCGAACGGACCCAGATACACCTGACCGGTAAGCAAAGCATTCAATTGCGCAATAAAATCTATAATCCGGCCGATGCGCCGGTCAGTTATCCGTTTCTGTGGGATGTACCGCAACACGATTATATTCAATGGAATGGCCGGGTCGACAACAGCGGATTGGGACCGATGGCGCGCAATGCCGGTCAATTGATCGGCGTATTCGGCACACTCGATTGGCAGGAAAAAGACGGCTTTACCTTATCCTCGGTATTAGGCGGGCAGGGATTCGGCTCCAAACATATCGATTTTCAATCTTCCATTGATATCCGCAATTTGCGCCGGGTGGAGAATCATTTGCGCAAATTAAAGTCACCGCAATGGCCGGAGCACATCCTGCCTAAAATCGATACCTCACGAATGACCCGAGGCGCCGAATTATTTTTACACTATTGTTCCGCTTGTCACAGCCAAATTGACCGTGCCGCCCCCGATCGCCGCGTTGTCGCTCAAATGATCGATGTGTCTTTGGTCGGAACCGATTCTAAAATGGCGGAAAACGCCATTGCGTTTACCGGCTATAGCGGTATCTTGCGCAATCAATACGTCAGTGTCGGCACGGGAAATATATTGCTGCAACAACAAGCACCCGTGGTCGCGTTGCTCACCGCCGCAACCCGCAACGTAGTGACAACCCCCGATCGCGATAAATGGTTCGCACGGCGATGGATTGAGCGATCATTTGATTTTGCCTACACTTTCTTTGACAACGAAGTGCAGTCTTCCCTGAAAAACGGTCACTACACACCCGACACCACCGTGCGACCTTTTGCTTCGGCAATGGCGTATAAAGCCCGCCCGCTGAATGGCATTTGGGCAACTGCCCCTTACTTGCACAACGGCTCGGTACCGACACTGTACGATCTGCTGCTGCCAAAAAGAAGACCGGATGATCCGGTAGAGGGAGAATACCGCCCAGATGAGTTCATGGTCGGATCGCGCGAATTTGACCCGGACAAAGTAGGATTCAAATCGGCGGGTTATGACGGTTTTTTGTTCCGTACCAGCATTTGGGGTAATCACAACAGCGGCCATGAATATGCTGCCGGCCGCACACCGCTACCGGATGGAACACTGCTGCCTGCGTTAAGCAAGGAGCAACGGCTGGATCTGCTGGAATATCTTAAGTCTTTGTAAGGAAGCAGGAAGCAATCTGTCTTAACTACTTAGAACCCGGAATTAACCGGAATCGATTTTCCTTCGATACCATCACATTGCAAATGTCAGTTTCCGCACAGGCACAACAATCTCCTGCACTACAATGGATTCCTGTGGATGGATTATTACTTCTTCTTCCAGTTCTATTTTTAAACGATTACTGGATGCAAATGCCATGATAAATTGATAAGTGGCCGGATCGATGTCTTGCAGTATCTTTTCCACTCGCACGCCTATCTTGCCTTGGCATATGACCGGCTGGGCATAATTCGAATACACCCACCGCCCCCGGTTATCGTAGCTGGCCAATGCGCCACACAGCCGCTCCGCCCAATCACTGGGGCGAAATGGCGGCCCCTCGGAGGTAACACCTAAAATGAGAAAGAACTCAGATCCGGCTTGCATACACAAAACCATGTCGAGAAAAAAAATTAAGCGGATTTAAAAATGGAATAAATCGATGCCATAATGGTCTTTTACGCTGGCATGCCAGCATGGCGTGAGAAAATCTTTTGCAAGCACGGCCTAAATTCATCATGAGCACCCTCTTTCCTTTTTAATCCAGATGCTTATTATCGGCAGCACCGGAGAAAAATAGAGAGTACCGATAGCAGATGCTTAAAAATTGCGATGGAATTAACCGGAGAAATTAGAATCTGATGACTTCACAACTGAAATAGCACACAATTCAATCTAGGTTTGATCTATCTCATTTATCGGGCTGAATCCAATGAACATGATGACAGCACATACAACCGCGGTGTTTACCCAAGCTCTATTATCCCGCCAGGAATCGAAGTGTTAGCACGCGTTCCACGCACCTTATTATTTGCCGCGATCATAAGTCTGATCATCTGGCTTAGCGCTTGCACTAATCTTCCTTATTACGCGCAGGCCGTCGACGGACATTTCGGCGTCATACACCGTTCGCAGCCGATCAGCAAAGTGATTGCAAACCCGGATATTGATCCGAAGTTGAAACATTCACTCACCAAGGTGGTGCAGTTGCGTGAGTTCGCCAGCCGCGAATTAAAGTTGCCGGATAATCTGAGCTATACCAGTTATGCCGATTTAGAGCGTCCTTTCGTAGTATGGAATGTTTTTGCAGCCCCCGAGCTCTCCGCCAAACTGAAAGAATGGTGTTTTATTCAGGTTGGTTGCGTTAACTATCGCGGTTTTTTCTCGCAAGAAAGCGCCGAGCGCTACGCGGAAGAACTCCGCAAGGAAGGCTATGACGTCCATGTTGGCGGAATCCGTGCTTATTCCACATTAGGCTGGTTCAGCGATCCGATCTTGAACACATTTATCGGTTACTCGGAGATGGATCTGGCGCGTTTGATTTTTCACGAACTGGCGCATCAGGTCATGTATGTATCCGGCGACACCGTTTTCAATGAATCCTTTGCCACTGCGGTGGAACATGAAGGCATCAAGCGCTGGTTTGAACGCAGCGGCACAGCTACGGAACAAATTGCTTTAGCCGCGCGGCAGGAAAGAGAAACCATCTTTACCGGTTTGGTACTCAAACATCGTAAACGCTTGCAAGAACTCTTTCAGTCGGACTTGAGTGACACTGAAAAACGGACACGCAAAGCGCATATCTTCGACGAATTACGCGCCGAGTTCTTGCACCTGAAAGCCGGAAGAAACGATCTCAGCAGTTACGACCGGTGGTTTTCGCAATCGTTAAATAATGCCTTGCTGGCAACGGTTTCGATTTATACGCAATTGCTACCGGCATTCCAGGGAATTCTGAGACAGCATGACCGGGATATGGAAAGATTCTTCGATACGGTTACAAAACTAAGCAAGCTGCCGGAGCATGAGCGGAATTTGATACTGCAAAAAGCTGCCGAAGGCAGTCAACCCTGGAAAACCGCTGAGCAATAACTTTCACCTCCGTTCCAACCTTCTTATTCGTCCACTATGCCACCTGAAGAACAACAAACCGTAACCCGGCCGGAACCGGTATCTTTCCTGGAAGCATTTCTCTATTGGCTGAAACTGGGTTTTATCAGTTTTGGCGGACCGGCTGGGCAGATCAGCATGATGCACCAGGAATTGGTCGAGAGACGGCGCTGGATTTCCGAGCAACGTTTCTTGCATGCGCTGAATTACACCATGGTGCTGCCCGGCCCGGAAGCCCAGCAACTAGCCACCTACATCGGTTGGCTAATGCACGGCACCTGGGGCGGTATTATGGCCGGCGCGCTGTTTGTACTGCCGTCGCTTTTGATTCTGATCATTCTGACGTGGATCTACCTGGTTTATAGTGAAATACCGGCTGTCGCGGGTATTTTGTATGGCATCAAACCCGCGGTTACGGCAATTGTGCTTTTTGCGGCTTACCGGATCGGTTCGAGAGCGTTGAGAAACAATCTGCTGCGCGCTATTTCGTTCGCGGCATTCATCGCCATCTTTTCATTCAACATTCCCTTCCCCTATATTGTGCTAATAGCGGGCTTGATCGGATACATCGGATCGCACTTTGCACCGGACAAATTCAGAGCAGGCGGACATCACGAAAAATCAAAAAATACCTATGGCCCGGCTTTGATCGATGATGACACCCCTATTCCGGAACACGCCCTATTCCGGTGGAGCCAGTTCATACTGCTTATCGTAATCGGACTGTTCATCTGGAGCGGTGTCATGCTATTGCTCGCCATGCAGTATGGCTGGGATGGCACGCTGACACAAATGGGCTGGTTTTTCACCAAAGCAGCGCTCATGACATTTGGCGGCGCTTACGCGGTGCTGCCTTATGTTTATCAAGGTGGTGTCGAGCATTACGCGTGGTTGAATCCGGCACAAATGATCGATGGACTGGCACTGGGTGAAACCACACCCGGCCCGTTGATCATGATCGTCGCGTTTGTCGGTTTTGTCGGCGGCTGGACCAAAGTGCTGTTCGGACCAGATTTACTGATGTTAGCGGGAATTTGCGGCGCCGCTATTGCGACGTTATTCACATTTTTACCGTCTTTTCTTTTTATTCTTTTGGGTGGCCCTGCGGTGGAAGCAACCCGTCACGACCTCAAATTTACCGCGCCGTTGACCGGCATCACGGCTGCGGTTGTCGGGGTTATTGTCAACTTAGCGATATTCTTTGCTTACCATGTCCTGTGGCCGCAAGGATTTGATGCCGGATTTGAATGGTTCTCCGCTTTGATCGGAGCCTGCGCATTTATCGCTTTATTCAACTATAAAGTGGGAATTGTTACGGTGATCTGCACCTGCGCCACTGTGGGGCTGGGATATACTTTGCTGCTGAATTGAAACCCGCGCGTTTAAATTAACCGCCAACGCGCCACTTTAATTGCTTACGGCAGTTAACCGGGAAGTTATTTGTTGCTGGATTGAGTCCTCGGTTAAATCTTTGTATTGCTCCCGTATCGCGATAATTTTATCGATATTCTCAATAAATAATTCCACTAATTGAGGATCAAAATGCGTTCCCGCTTTACTCTCGATATATTCGATTGCTTTCCGCACCGGCCACGCTTCTTTGTAAGGCCTTTGTGACGTGAGCGCATCAAATACATCGCTGATCGCTGTAATGCGGCCTTCAATAGGAATCGACGCTGCTTTCAGTTGTTTGGGATAACCGCTCCCATCCCAATGCTCATGATGCGACAGTGCAATACTCGCTGCCAATTGCACCATCAAGGATCCGTGACTGGCCAGCAAATCGGCACCCATTTGCGCATGATTACGCATTCTCTCCCATTCCATATCGGTAAGCTTCCCTTGTTTCAGCAAAATATGGTCAGGGATACCAATTTTGCCTATATCGTGCAAAGGCGCGGCTTTTTCAATCAGATAACAAATATGCGCGGGCAGACCCAATGCTTCCGAGAGAATACGCGCATATTTACCCACGCGTATGACATGCTTTCCGGTATCGTTATCACGCATTTCACTGACTCTGGCCATGATATTGATTAATGTATCCGTGGCTTTATCCAGCTCTGAAGTGCGCTCTTTTACTTTTTTCTCCAGTTCTTTTGCAATATCTTGCTTTGCTAAATAAGCGGCCCTTACCCGTAGTAAATTCTTTACGCGCAAAATTACTTCCGTTTGGTCGAATGGTTTATTCACAAAATCCTGCGCACCCAGCAACAATGCTTTATTCCGGGTCTCGTTACCCTGTTTTCCGGTTAATACCAGAATGGGCACGAGTTGCTCGCTGACCGGCGACGCATTGATTTGCCGCATGACCTCGAATCCATCTATTTTTGGCATTTCAATGTCAAGCAATAACAAATCGTAATTATTCTCCTGCATGGCAGGCAAAACCCGCGTGGGATCCGTCAAACTCGTATGATGATAGCACCCTTCCGATTCCAATAACTTACTCAATATCAATATATTAGTAACGGAATCATCACAAATCAGAATTTTTAAATGTGCTGTATCGATGGCCATAATGCTTTGTTTCTTTATAGTTGTAATACCACTTGGTAGCGGCAAAAATGATAGATTATTGAGTGGTATTGGCCCGTTCATTCCGGGTGTGACTGACGCACTCCTGAACTGCTATATCAGCTTATGAGCAATAAAATTAGCTTGTCACGCAATAAGAATTCTCCAGCTGATATGATTCCGTACCCAATAAAATTCCCGATATTCTGATTACGAAGGAATCACCATGAGCGAACCCACCATTCATTGCCCCAATTGCGCAACGGAAATCAAACTGACCGAATCGCTCGCCGCCCCGCTGATACAAGCAACGCGGCAAGAATACGAATCGAAATTGGCGCAAAAAGAAGCGGATGTTTCCAAGCGCGAAGCCACACTCAAAGCCCAGCAGAGATCACTGGAAGACGCGCAGAAAACCATTGATGAGCAAGTCGCCAGCAAATTGAAGGCGGAACGCACACTGATCGCCGCCGAAGAAGCCAAAAAAGCAAAATTGGCAATGGCAATCGACTTGGAAGCGAAATCAAAAGAACTGACCGAATTGCAGGAAATTCTCCAGCAACGCAACAGCAAACTGGAAGAAGCGCAGAAAGCGCAGGCCGATTTGATCCGGAAACAGCGTGAACTGGACGATGCCAAACGCGAATTGGATTTAACCGTCGAAAAACGCGTGCAGGAATCGATCACCCTGGTTCGCCAAAAAGCAAAACAAGAAGCCGAAGACGGCCTCCGGCTCAAAGTCAGTGAAAAAGAGGAACAGATTGCGTCAATGCAGCGGCAGATTGAGGAGTTAAAGCGCAGAGCCGATCAGGGTTCGCAACAACTCCAGGGCGAAGTTTCGGAACTCGAACTGGAAACCACACTGCGGCTCAAATTCCCGCTGGATAGTATCGAGCCTGTTGCCAAAGGCGAATTCGGTGGCGATGTGCTACAGAGAGTCATGGGGCCATTGGGACAATGGTGCGGTGCGATTTTGTGGGAATCCAAAAGAACCAAGAATTGGAGTGACGGTTGGCTGGCAAAACTACGCGGCGATCAACGCAGCGCGAAAGCGGAAATAGCGGTGCTGGTATCCAGCACGTTACCGAAAGACATTGAAACATTCGGTCAGATCGATGGAGTCTGGATTACCGAGCCTCGTCTGGCGCTGCCGCTTGTCATCGCTCTGCGTCAATCCCTGATCGAAATCGCCAGCACACGGCAAACCCAGGAAGGACAAGAAACCAAAATGGAATTGGTCTATCAGTATTTGACCGGACCAAGATTCAAACATCGCATCGAAGCCATTGTCGAGAAATTCTCTGACATGCAAGCTGATCTCGACAGAGAACGCAAAGCCATGACGCGGCTCTGGGCCAAGCGGGAAATGCAAATTCAGGGTGTCATTGAATCCACCGTGGGCATGTATGGCGATCTGCAAGGCATTGCAGGGCGGGCGCTACCAGCCATTGAGGGATTGGAGTTACCGCTGCTGGATTTGAAAGACTCCGGTAACGAACCTTAGCCAGCAACTTCATATCCACTGCAAAAACCCTCCTTATCCCACGCACCACAATAGCTTCAGGAAATTTCATCCGACCGGCCGGGATAAACTCAGTAAGAAAATTTACTCGAGTATCTAAAGAAATTTAACCAGCTTTCGTTAAAAAAAGCGTACTTGTCACGCCACATGATAAAAAATGAGTTTATCGATCAATACCAATCTAGGAGCGCTGAATAGTTCGCGGTATTTGTCCGCAACTACAAACGATCTCGGCCGTTTATTGGAACGGCTGTCATCGGGTATGCGGATTAACAGCGCTAGGGATGACGCGGCGGGCCTCGCCATCTCGGACCGGATGACATCGCAAATCCGCGGCTTAAATCAGGCGACCAGAAATGCCAGCGATGGAGTCTCGATGCTGCAAACCGCCGATGGTGCATTGACCTCGATGACTTCCGCATTGCAACGTATCCGTGAACTCTCCATACAAGCAGCGAATTCAACTAATAGTCTCAGCGACAAGAAAGCATTACAAGAAGAAGCGAATCAACTGATTCAGGAAATAGAAAACGTTTCCACCACAGCTACATTTAACGGCGACAAAATATTCGATAATTCCGGCAGCAGTGTTCTCGGTAATTCCGATCAACTGGCTGTTATGTATGGATTACAAAATGGCTGGCTGGAAGATGCGGAAAGCAAGATCCAGCAATATTTCGGCATTTCCGCCGATGGCGCCGATATGAATATCGAACTGACAACGTTTACCGATGGCGCGGGTGGAACTGCTGCCCGGGTGGTAGGTTCGGTACCCGGAAGCTATACGGGTAAGGCGGCTAATGTCAAATTGCAGATCGATATGAGCGACTTCACGCCACCCAATTTACCCGACGGCGGCAATGCGCCATTTTATAACGACCGGATTATTGCGCATGAAATGGTACACGCCGTGATGTACCGGAGCATGAATATCGGTTCGATGTTTGATCCCGCCGGAGATCAAACATGGTTTATGGAAGGCGCTGCGGAATTCATTCATGGTGCCGACGAGCGCTTACAATCCTCGATCAGCGGTGTCGGCATCGGCGGTGTCATGGCTAAAGCAGCAACTTTCGGCTCAGCCGGTGCAGCCTGGGGAGGAACTTCGGATGATTACTCCGCAGCCTACTCCGCCGTGCGCTACTTGCATCAAGTGATCAAGGACAACGGCGGCTCGGGCATCAAAGATGTCATGGTTTACTTAAACCAGCATCAAAGCGCCACACTCAGCGATGCCATTAATGCCGCGACGGGCGGTTTATATGCAAACGCCGATGCCTTTAATGCCGATTTTGTCACGAACGGAGCCGCATACATTGCCGGTATGAATCTGACCGACACCGATACTGGTGCGATCGGCGGCTCAAATGCCGATGGAGGCGCAATCCAAACCGCCAAAAGCGTTATTTCCGATACCAGTTCAAGAGGCGGCACCAATCCGCTCGGCGGATTTAACGAAATCTGGGAAAATATAAATGCCGCTGCGGTCGGTAATAACAAACAGTTGCAGGTCGGTGCAAACAAAACCGACACCATGAATGTCACATTCGGAGCGGTCAATACTGCCGCGATGAGTATCCAGAGTGTCGATCTGGTTAACAATGCTGGATTTGCCACTTACATGATGGATCTGGCGCTGAATCATGTCAATGAAGAAAGATCGAAGATCGGTGCACAGCTGAACCGGCTGGAATCGGTCATTACCAACAACAATACCAGTGTCGAGTCTACCGTGGCGAGCCGGTCACGTATCCAGGATGCCGACTATGCGCAAGAGACCACTACGCTGACCAAAACACAGATTATGCAGCAGGCCGCCACTGCGGTATTGGCACAAGCCAATACATCGCCGCAAATGTTGATGGCGCTGCTCAAGTAAGCCAGTCGTATTCTAGACTTCCCATCCCGCTTTTTATCCTCCTGTTTTTTGCACAAGAATTATTTCACTCACCTGAAATCCGGTTGCTTATTACGTTTGAGCTGATACACTGAATTCCAGGAAATAGTGACAGCGGAATCATCCGCAATTTGATGTAAACCGCTCGAAACTGATTGTTAATCACACGAGAGGTTTATCATGACAGACATTGATTATAAAAGGCGCCAATTCCTGCAATACAGCGCTTTAGGCACCCTGGCTGCCACCCTGCCCGGTTTCGCATTGGCCGATAACCGCGTTATTAACAAAACGCCCGATCATTCATTCAAAGCCGACGTTGAAATTGCGTTAACCGCTCAGAATGCGGACGTTTCTATCCTGCCGGGTGCTCATACGCATGTTTTCAAATACACCGGAAAATTACTCAAAGGACCTCAAACCGCGCTCAAGGAATTGCC
The DNA here is from genome assembly GCF_033063335.1 of Nitrosomonas sp. Is24. Classification (NCBI taxonomy): domain Bacteria; kingdom Pseudomonadati; phylum Pseudomonadota; class Betaproteobacteria; order Nitrosomonadales; family Nitrosomonadaceae; genus Nitrosomonas; species Nitrosomonas sp. Is24. The sequence continues at coordinate 2,317,348 of NZ_JAWJZG010000001.1, forward strand.
CGGTTATTTGGGACCGATCCTCAATTTTGAACGAGGTCAGAAAGTCCGGATATTCTTTTATAACCAATTGCCGGAACCATGCGCTACCCATTGGCACGGCATGCATGTACCACAAGTGATGGATGGCCATCCGATGTATGCGATCCATCATGGCGAGCAGTATGTTTACGAATTTGAGGTAAAAAACCCAGCCGGTACCAATTGGTATCATTCACATACCCATGAATTAACGGCTTCTCAGGTATATCAGGGCTTGGCCGGACTGATCACCATCACCGATGAAGCCGAGCGTAAACTGGAATTACCCAGCGGTGAATATGACATTCCGCTGGTCATCCAGGATCGCAGTTTCTCGCAGGGTAATCAATTACGTTACATGCTCAATATGCACCAGCGCATGCGCGGCTTTCTGGGCGACACGATCCTGGTGAATGGCCAAAGTGACAGCCCTATCGCCGTTAAAACACGGGCGTACCGCTTGCGCATCCTGAATGGATCGAACTCCAGAATCTACAAGCTGGGCTGGGATGACGGCACACCGTTAACCGCGATCGGCACCGATGGCGGGTTACTGGAAAAACCGGAAACTTTCCCCTACATCATGCTCGCCCCCGCCGAGCGGGTAGAGCTGTGGGTCGATTTCAGCGGCCGCAAACCCGGTTCAGACCTAACGCTGCAAAATCTGGCTTACCAGGGATCCGCCGCGCATATGGGAGGAGGCATGGGAGGCGGGCGCCACGGTATGGGCCGGATGGGCATGATGGATGGCGCTTCAGGTCAGAATGACGTGTTTCCTATCGTTAAATTCCGGATCACCGGACAAGTCAGCGATTCACCCGCATTACCGGCCGCATTGATTCCATTGCACCGCTTGACTGCCACGGATGTTACCCATCCGGACACCACTGTGCCGATTACCATCGGCATGCGGCATATGGCATTCAATCTCAACGGCAAAACGTTCGAGATGCAAAACTATTCCGAACTGGAAAAAATTCCGCTTAACTCCGTTCAGAGAATCAAAATATCCCATGATAACCAGGGAATGGGTGGAGGAATGCGCGGCGGCCGAGGTGGCGGCATGGGCATGATGATGGCATTGCCGCACCCTATCCACATCCACGGCCAGCAGTTTCAGATCCTATCGCGCAAACAAAACAACCAGGGCGGCGCTTACGATACGGTCAAAGACGGATTCATTAACAGCGGCTGGAAAGACACTGTCTTGGTCATGCCGGGCGAAGAAGTGGAAATCATTAAACCCTTCAAGGACTATAGCGGCTTATTTCTTTATCACTGCCATAACCTGGAGCACGAAGACATGGGCATGATGCGCAATTACTTTATCAGTTGATTTCTCGCAAACCGGCTTGCTGGGTTTATCGCGCATATTCCACTGGCAACTCAATCCAGAAAGTACTGCCTACGCCCAATTCACTGTCGGCGCCAACCGTACCGCCCATTAACTCGACAATCTGGCGCGTAATGGATAATCCGATACCGGTCCCTTCAATGCCGCTATTGGTAGCATCCAATCGATTAAACGGCTGGAAGAGTTCGGCCATTTTATGCGTCGCGATACCGTTCCCGGTATCGGTAATGAGTATCCGCAAATTGCCCGTGGTGTCCGGTGAGGCGCTCGCGCCGATATGCACTGTGCCGCCTTTGCGGTTGTACTTAACGGCGTTGGATATCAGATTGAGCATGACTTGCTTAAACCGGATTCGATCGGTATGAAGTACCTTACCGGCCACGCCAGCTTGCACCAGTTGAACACCCAGCTTATCCGCTTGGGTCTGCACCAAGCTGATACACTCCTCGATAATCGGACCAATTTCAACCGGCTCCAACTTCAGATCGATCCGTCCCGATTCGATCCGGGCCAAGTCCAGCACTTCATTAATCAATGCCAGCAAATGCGTGCCCGCATTCCTGATTTCCTTGATGTACTTAAGATGTTGACTGCGGGGATCTTCCAGTTCCATTAATTGGCTAAACCCCAGAATCGCATTCAGGGGTGTGCGTAGTTCATGGCTCATACTGGAAAGAAATTGGGATTTGGCCTGGTTGGCCCGCTCCGCTTCTTGCCGGGCATGAATAAGCGCCTCCTCGGCAGCCTTGCGCTCAGTAATATCTTCGGCGATACCCTCGATGCACAAATCGCCGTTCGCATCACTGGCTGGATGGGCCGAGGCCAGGATCGTGTGCTCGCTGCCATCCGGATGAACAAAACTCATCTCGAATTGCACAAAATCCATTTTTCCTTGCGCAATCTGGGTAGCGACAGAATAAGCATGATCCAGCGAATCCGGGTGCCAATTAGTAATGCGATCCCAGAATCTTCCGATGGCTTCTTCCTTCGTAATACCAAAAACTTTATCGACCCCGCTGCTGATGTAGGTGAGCTCCCCTGTCAGCGCTTTGTGGCTATAAATGACAAATTTACCACCGATGTCTTCCACCAAGCGTTGATATCGTTCCTGACTTTCCCGCAGCGCCTGTTCCGCCTGCAAACGCGCGGTAATATCTTCGATAATCGACCAGATCAACTTCCGGCCGGAAGCATCGCGGATCACGACACCGTTGAGTTGAACCTGATACCGGCTACCATCCTTGCGGATATATTCCTTGCGGTAAGGACCGAAACTGCCCATCGCTTGTAGACTCTCAAGCTGGCGCGCCTCATCGGCGGCATACTCCCGCGGTGTAATATCCCAGTACGTCAGATTAAGAAATTCCTCGCGCGTATAACCGGTAGGCGCTAACAAGGCATCATTGAATTCGATGAATTGACCGGTAGCATAATCATTTAAGGCAATACCAACCGGTGACATTACGAACAACGTTCTCAGACGTGTCTCACTATCCTGGTTCTTTTGATGAAATCTGGCTATCGCAATCAGCGGCAATAGAATTAAAACACCGGTTAGAATCAAGCCCAGCCGGAAAAGAATAGACTCGCCACTTGCGGCAGACCAGCCACCTTTGGGGATTGCCGCCATCTGCCAGGAACCATTATCCGGCAAGGAGATATCGAGTAGTACAGGATGCTGATCGAAGATTTGACTGGTTCCGAAAAACACTGTGCCGTTTTCCGGCCCATCGTTCCGCCGCAGCGCAATATCAAATTCTTCCGCAAGAACCAGTAAACCGCTTGCCCGGTATAACTGATCCACATCGATCACGGCGGAGATCACTCCCCAAAATGCGTGATCCTCTCTGGATTCATGGCGATCGAGAAATACCGGGATGCGCGCGATAAAACCTTGGCCACCTTGAACCAGATCGACTGGCCCGTCAAATATAAGACTTTCACTGTCTCGCGCTCGCAGCACGGCTTGGAGTTGCTTGGGATGATGGCGGAAATTCAAACCGATGGCCGCTTCGTTGCCTTCGAGCGGATACATATACTTTATGATTAAATCGGGCGCGGCGCCGATATTGCGCAATTGCGACCGGCCTTTGAACAAATACTGAGCTAATTGGGCAAATTTATCCGCCGGCAGATCCGGTTCAACCGAAACCGACGCGACCAGACCCTGAACCAGTTGCGCATTACTGGTGATGTGACCTTCCAAGGTGGCGCGCAACAGGCTAAGCCGGGTAAATACCGCATCACGCAAATCGCGCTCTTGGTTACGCGTATGCAAATGATCGACATAGAATCCGACCGGCAGAAGGCAAATTCCAACCACGAACACCGGCAAAAAAATAAATTGCCTATTGTGCAGGCAAGACAGGAAACGAGCGGCGGCGTTATGCATCATAAGTCACGAATAATGAAGCCGGATCAATCATTGACCACTGGAATTATCGATTTACGGGCAATCCGTACATGGCGCATTGCACCGGATAAAAAAAGAGTTGCATGAGAAAGCATAGCTGAGCAATGGAATAAAAAATTACATGGCCGATGATTATCCGCCCAATCGTATCAGACACTCTGGCGTTTTTTATTATTGTTTTCCAATTTCTCATCATATCCGTCGTTCGATTCCATTCATCAAAGAAACGCTGAGAAAACTAATTTTGCTCGTCAGTATCGGAAAAACCGCAGAAAAGATTACCTTTCACATCGCTGTTTATCCTATAGAAATCACGCCAGCTTTTTATAATGACACATCCCGGCATGCATTCCGGCCATCGATAATTTAATGATTTTGGAACGGCATCAATGTTACTCATTAATAATAGGTAAACAACATGAATCAAATTGCATTCAATGAAATGAAATACCGGCCGGAAGAATCCGCCATATCCGGTCCTATCGATTTGCAGCAGATCCTCGCACGCATCAATACGCTGCCCGCCATGCCGGCCATTGCGCAAAAATTGCTCGGGCTGGCGTTGAACACAGATCATGGCGAAACGCAGATGCTCAAGCTGGTCGCGCAAGACTCGCAGATCTCAGCCAAGATCATCGGATTATCAAACTCCGCTTTGTTCGCCACGCCTGGCATTATCACGTCGATCATCGATGCCGCCATGTATCTCGGCTTGACGCAAATCAAATCGGTCGCCATCGGCATGGCAACCGTTTCGGCATTGACCAAACCGCCCGAAGGCAAATTGAAATCCGCCGATTTATGGGCTCACAGTATGACCATAGCCTCGGCCATGCGCGTTATTGCCAAATACATGCCCGCAAAAACCAGACCCGTGGACGAACAAATTTTTCTCGCGGGACTGCTGCACGACATCGGTTATAACGTCCTCAATTTTATTGCCAAGGATACGTGCAACGCACTCTACGAAAAACTCAACACCCCATCGGATGCATCACCGCTGGAAATAGAACATGCGCTGCTCGGCACGCATCATGGCGAGATCGGCGCACAACTCGGTATCCATTGGGGATTACCGGCTGAAATCATTGCCGTCATCCGCTATCACCACATCCCTAATAGCGCGAACGCTGAAATCGGCCAACCGCTGGTACGGCTCGTCAATCTGGCCGAGCGAATGCTGCCGGATTTTGCAATCATCGAATCCACCGCGCAAGAAATCACTCCACAGGAATGGATCGCACTTGGCATCGATCCAGGCAAAGCAGACAGCATTGCCGAGGAAATCAGCAGTGTGGCAGAGCAGGCCAAGCAACTGATCAGTATCATTTAACCATGCTAACCAGCCACTTAGCCGAACCGGCTTCGATTCTTACAGTAGCTATCGAAGCCAGCGCAAGTAAAATTGCCGTCAAAAATGAATTCGCCCGCTTCTAACTTTTGAGCGAATCCAATTTAAGTGTTGAGCTATAAAAGGTAGTAAGAAACATCAATTTTCCTCAGCCGCATTCTGCCTCGACGCATAAACATACCCCCCAATCGCTCCCACGACCAGCCCTAGCGGTGCCGCGATAAAGAGTCCGATCATCGATCCTTGGCTGGTATCTTTGGAAATGACCATCGGCCCGAGAAAACCCAGGGTAAAGAACAGTCCGCCCAGGATTAATGCGCCGCCGGTAACCGCAATCCAAGTGCTTATTCTTTCTCCCGCAACCAGTTTCCAGGTAAACCACGCGGCGAAGGTTGCGCAGACAACCGAAACGGTGGCGGAAAGCCAGGCAGGAAAGCCGGTTGTAATCGTTAGAATGGTGCTGATAGAAAACAGTACAATCAAAAACATCAAAAAAGAGACGAGTGGTTTAAGGATCTGAATCATTGCAGCGTGTATCCGTTGAGTGGTCATTTAACAGCGCAGCATTGTAAACTATCTCCCGGACATCCACCGCTTGGTTTTACCACATGAGGCCAGCTTCACTATGAACACATTTAACCCGCAGCGGCGCAAATTATTGCAGTACGGTTTCATGGCATTGGGTGCGTTTGCCGGTAATGTTTTGCTGCCGTCCGCTGTCCGGTCGGCAGCGTCGCTGGCAGTGCTGGGCGATCTTTTGCCGCCGGACCGGAACGGTGTGCGTTTGCCTGCGGGATTTACTTCACGCATCATCGCACATTCGGGTCAGAAAATTTTCGATTACCGCTGGCACGCGGCGCCGGATGGCGGGGCTACGTTTGCCGCCCCGGATGGCGGCTGGATTTATGTTTCCAATAGCGAATTGGACAACCAGGCGGGCGGCGTAGGCGCGTTGCGCTTCAATGCTGCCGGTGATGTTGTCGATGCATATCCGATCCTGCAACATACTAACCGCAATTGCGCGGGCGGGCATACGCCGTGGCAGACTTGGCTGTCGTGCGAGGAAATCGATAAAGGCCGGGTGTGGGAATGCGATCCGTTTGGCCGCCAGGCGGCGCAAGTCCGCAGCGCGCTCGGCGTATTCCGGCATGAAGCGGTTGCGGTGGATACGCAGAACAAACAGCTTTATCTGACCGAAGACCAGCCGGATGGCTGTTTGTACCGCTATACCGCACATGCACTCGATGCCGGCGGAAATCCCGGTCTCGACGAGGGTATGCTGGAAGTGGCTGAAGTCACCGATGGCCGCATTGGCGCAGTGCGCTGGCACACCCTGCCCGACCCTCAAGCGGTTTCCATACCAACCCGAAAACAAGTCGCCAACAGCACCCGGTTCGATGGCGGGGAAGGCATTTGGTATCACCAGGGCATCGTTTACTTTTCCACCAAGGGCGACGATCGCGTGTGGGCGTATGACGTGCAGCGCCAGCATCTCAGCATCGTGTACAACGCCGCGTTATACCCGCGGCCAGTCTTGACCGGTGTGGACAATATCACCGGCAACGCGGCGGGAGATTTACTGATCGCCGAGGATAAAGGCGATATGCAGATCATAGTGCTGGCCGCCGGTAAGATTTTGCCGCTGTTGCAGCTGGCGGGTCATGACCGCTCGGAAGTCACCGGCCCGGCGTTCAGTCCCGATGGTTCACGCTTGTATTTCAGTTCGCAGCGCGGCAAAACCGGACGCGCCGAGGATGGCATGACGTTTGAAATCTCCGGGCCGTTCTGAAGCTATTTCCTGACACTTGATAAATTCCTGCCGTGAACCCATTTAGTCGAGGAGAATGGGTGAGCAATACGGATATGCATGCAACTTCACTAATGCGCTGAAAGCGGCAATAATGCGATGCCGGAAGCGTAATCAACGAGGGGAACTGACTTGGAATTTAAGGATTACTACAAAACATTAGGTGTCTCGCGCGATGCGACAGCGGAAGAGATCAAAAAATCGTTCCGCCGCCTGGCACGCAAGTACCACCCGGATGTTTCCAAGGAAACGGACGCCGAGCACAAAATGCAAGAAATCAACGAGGCTAACGCGGTACTGTCCGATCCGGAAAAACGCGCTGCCTACGATCAATTGGGGCAAGGCGGATTTCAGCCAGGCAGCGATTTTCAGCCGCCACCCGGATGGGATAGCAATTTTGAGTTCCGGGGACGGGGATTTAACGGTGCGCAAGCAGCGGATTTCAGCGATTTCTTTGCCGAATTATTCGGCGGCGGCATGGGCGCGGGCACGCGCCATACGCATCAACGCAAACGCGGTGAAGATCATCACGCCAAAATCATGCTCGACCTGGAAGACAGCTATCACGGCACAACCCGCAGTTTGACGCTGCGCATGCCCAAACTCGACGATCAAGGGCGCACCGTGCTGGCCGAGCATACGCTGAATGTGCGCATTCCCAAAGGCGTACACGCCGGGCAAGTGATCCGGCTGGCCGGACAAGGCGGTCCGGGGCATGCCGGTGAAGCGGCCGGAGACTTGTTCCTGGAAGTTCACTTCAAGCCGCATAGCCGTTACCGGATCGAAAACAAGGATGTCTATGCCACATTACCGGTCGCGCCCTGGGAAGCAATGCTGGGTGCAACCATCAAAATACCGGTGCCGGATGGTCAAGTCGAAGTGCGCGTGCCGGAAAATTCCCAGTCCGGGCGTAAACTGCGTTTGAAAGGACGCGGCATTCCGGCGGCAACACCCGGCGATTTGTATCTGGTGCTGGAAGTCGTGCTGCCACCGGCCACCGGTGAAAAAGAACGCACGTTTTATCAAACCATGGCGCAGGAACTCGCATTTAATCCGCGCCAAAATCTCGGAGTCTAGGTCATGTCGAATGAGATTGAAGCCATTTTACTGGAAGATGCCCTATTCAGCCTGGATGAGCTGGCACGAAGCTGCCATGTCAGCCGGGAGTGGATCATCGAACGCGTGCAGTGGGGCTTGTTGCGCAATGACGATTTAATCGGCGCCGACCCGGATGTATGGATATTCGATAGCCGCAGCTTTATGCGCATCAGAAGAATCATCGCGGTAGAACGCGACTTCGAGGGCAATCCGGAATTGGCCGGACTGGTCGCCGATATGATCGAGGAAATTGAATCGCTGCGCGCCCGCCTGAAAGCATCCGGACTGGATGAAAGCTAAGAAATTATCGATTCGATAAACGTATCCATCAGGAAATCACCATGTCTTTACATATCGTATGCCCGCACTGCCATGCCACCAACCGCGTACCGGCAGACCGTCTCGAGGCATCGCCCCAATGCGGCGCTTGCCATCAACCGCTGTTTGCCGCACAACCGGCCGAATTGACGGAGCATCATTTCAACCGGCACATCACCAACAACGATATTCCGGTGCTGATCGATTTCTGGGCGCCGTGGTGCGGCCCCTGCCGCATGATGGCGCCGGCCTTCAGCAAAGCAGCGGCTGCTCTGGAACCGCACATGCGTCTGGTCAAAGTCAATACCGAAGAAGAGCAAGGATTGGCCGCTCGTTATAACATCCGCAGCATTCCAACCTTGGTACTATTTAAAGGCGGCCGGGAAATCGCCCGGCAAGCGGGCGCGATGAGCGAGCACGATCTGATACGATGGGCACAAGCCTATAGCAAATAATGAAAAATAATCACTAAAGGAGCGAATATTCATGCCCAACGGATTCTTTTCCCGTTTCATCTGGTACACGCTGGCCGGTGTATTGCTGGTGTTATTTTTTCACAGCTTCCTTTACCACTATTTTCCGAATATTTTTCATTGGAATCCCTTTTCCGGCCAGAGCCAGCAAGAGAGCGCGGAACCCCGCGTCGTACAGGCGCGCGGCAATCTGGCGGAAGACGAAAAAAGCACGATTGAATTATTTGAAAATTCGCGTGACTCGGTGGTGTTCATCACCACCCGCCAGCGCGTCATGGATGCCTGGACGCGCAATACATTTTCCGTTCCCAGCGGCACCGGCTCAGGGTTTATCTGGGATGATAGCGGGCACATCATCACCAATCTTCACGTAGTTAAAGGCGCCAGCGAAGCCACCGTGCGCCTGGCCGACGGACGCGATTACAAGGCTTCCCTAGTCGGCGCAAGCCCGGCGCACGACATCGCCGTGCTGAAAATCGGCATCGGCTTTCAGCGGCCAGCCCCGGTGCCAATCGGCACCAGCAACGACCTTAAGGTGGGGCAAAAAGTATTCGCCATCGGCAATCCTTTCGGTTTGGATTGGACATTGACCACCGGGATCGTCTCCGCGTTGGATCGTTCCTTACCAGGCGGCGATGGCCGCACCATCGACAATCTGATTCAAACCGATGCCGCCATCAACCCCGGCAACTCAGGCGGTCCGCTGCTCGATTCCGCAGGCCGTCTGATCGGTATCAACACTGCCATTTACAGCCCCAGCGGCGCCAGCGCGGGTATCGGTTTCGCTGTGCCGGTCGATACCGTCAACCGCGTGGTGCCGCAGATCATCAGCCGCGGCAAATATATCCGCCCGGCCATGGGCATCACCGTCGACAGCAAACTGAACAACCGTTTGACTCAATTTCTGAAAGTGAACGGCGTGGTTATCCTAAGCATCGGCCCCGGCTCAGCCGCCGACGAAGCCGGATTGCGCGGCGCAACACTGACCCCGGAAGGCAACATCATCGCCAACGACATCATTGTTGCCGTTGATGGAAAACCCATGGATTCAGTGGAAAAATTGCTGAACCGTATCGATAGCTACAAAGTCGGCGACACCATCACGATTACCGTGCTGCGTAAAGGTGAGAAAATGGACGTGCCGGTTACGTTGCAACCGGGTGAGTGATTGGATAAATCTGATTCCGCATAAAGGCGGCTCGTCATTGTTTCAGGGTAACTGACGAGCCATTCAATTGCCCGTCATTCAGTACAATCAGGGAAAAATCATCGCTGCCGCCCGCGCGGCGCGCAGCTTTGAATGCATTCACAAGATCCGTTTCAGACTCATTGGCAAAGAGCGCAGCAATTTGCGCATCATCCAGAGCTTCGTTCAATCCGTCGCTGCATAGCAGAATACGCTCGCCGGGTCGCAATTCATGCGTGGCGATATTTACCCTGAAGTCATCGCATTCGGCGTCTGCAATGAACTGGCAGGTCAGACCTTGCAAAATACTGGCGGAATCAACCGCCTGCTCGGCAGTAATTTCACCGTCATCAATGAGATCGTTCAGCAAACTATGATCACGGCTCAACAGGTCCGCCCGGTCATCCATCAGAAGATAAGCACGCGAATCCCCAACATTAAAAATGGTCGCTGTATCTCCAAGCAATCGCACCCCAACCAAGGTGGAAGCCATACCATAGAATTTGGGATTATTACTCAGCGCCACATAGTCTTGCTGCACTTGATGAAGCAACAATGAAATCGATTCCGTAGCAGATGCAGAAACAAGATGATCGCGCAAAATTTCCAGCAAACGACGGCTAGCCAAGCGCGGCAACGTCCCGATGGCCACTCCGTCGGCAATGGCAAAATAGCGTGGCTGCGAAGTATCTACCATCCTACCTTCGCGAACACTGCCTTGATACACCTGACCGTCTAGCAAAACAGCGTCCTCGTTATGTGATTTGCCTCGACCACGCTGACTGAAGGCCGCATACTGGGAAATTTTCATTGTTATTCAATACACTCCCCAAAGGATGGTAATAAAACTGATTGTTTTTCTATCAAAAAACTGTAATCCGCTATCCACAATACCAATAAATTCTCTTAACACATGATTATTCTGCCTAATCAATTTGAAGATTGTCATACCATTCTTGGTATATCTTAATTAGCCGTTTTTTGTTAGCAAGTACAAAACTTCGAGCAGGATTTAGCGGATCATTTTTACTTTGAAGATCTGAAAGATTTAATTTAAAACTTTCCAACTCATCATCGCTTGCAAAAACATCGAACCCGCGCTCTTTTAAGTTGTATCCCTTAATCTTCACTGATTTATATTTTTCGATAGGATCGATATCTTGCGCCGCCCGATTAAAAGAAAAATCGACTGCAACTTGATTACCTATCGATTGCTGCCAAGCTTTACAGATCTCATGAAACTTTAGCTGTTCACGCTTCCCCTTTCCCGTGCCATTCAGTTTCTCAGATGCAAGAATATGATCATAATCCCATGGCCTATTATGTCCTTTCCACATTAATTTATTGGATGGATCGAATCCTTTGAAAGCATCCTCAAGATATTCGCGTTGCGCATAAACCAATAACTCTTGTTGCTGACGAAGTTTCTCGATGAACAAACCTATACTCTCATTTTGCTCATCCGTTTTTTTCTCTTTACCATCTTTATTGCGAACTACAACGCCCTGCCAAAAACTTGACCAGTTAATCAATTGCTCAGGTGAACTATTTTCATCAAGCTGAAAAGCCTCATTAAGATCCGTAATATTCAAAGGAACAAGAACTAATCTTTTATCGCTATTCTTATTCATATCTGCGATCTTTATACTTGATAAATCACTTTCATTAATCAATCTATTGATTGCTTTCTCTTTATCTATCCCAAACCAATGAACAACGAGAGCTAACCCAATAATCCTTCTAGTATTTTTATCTTCGCAAGACATGGATATGTATTGATATCTCTTGGCAAGTAGCATCAACCAAGCAAATACTTCTCGTGATGACCAAGCAATGCTACTCCTCAGATAGGCAGGCAAACCATAGGTACGACTCTTCTCTTCGTATAAAAAGCTTTCATCAATCCAAATTAATGCCTTCTCTAATTCACCTGAACCAAAATATTTCTCAATTCTTTCCCGTTTCTCAAGATCTTTTATATCCTTATCAGGATTTTTGCTGAAAATTTTACGGATCTGATCTACTGTTAATTGAGATTCAATTTTTTGATCACTTTCTTCAGTCAATGCAATGCGTATGCCTAAGTTCACTAATCTCACATCAGTGATTGGCTTTTTAGCCAATTTATTCATTATTTCCTCAATTTCAGGCCAATAAGCTTTGATCATCGAATAGATAAGTTCTTCATTATCTAGTGGTGTTCCCTGTCCATTCAACCGCTGAAATATTTGCTCAATATTATCAATACTATTTTCTATCCCCTCGTTTGACACCAATAACGCAATAAGACGACATTGTTCTGCCTTTCTCAGACCCGATTCAACAATTTCACGCTCACCCTTACTTATATCACTAATTTTATTAGCTTCCTTCGCCCAACTCTCAACAAAGCTTATCCATTCTTCCTGAGCTAGTGCATCCCAATCTAACTTACCTTCTTTGAAGTGTCTGAATAACAAAAATACGGGCACGGGAAATTCTGCATAGTAAGGTAGTGCTAAGCTCGGTAAAGGTCTTTCATTAAAATTCTGAGAAAGGTATTTTTCTTTAAATTTATACGACAGTTTTTCACAATCATACTTTTTAAAATTTTCCTTAAAGTTATCTACTTTCTCCATAAATTCTTTTCGCTGCTCTACTTTTAAAATGCTTGCCTCATCTCCATTATGAAATCCCCATGGATGCGCTTTTGTTGCAACCCGAAACAGATATTTGCGAGTGGTATTTTTGAGAAGGCTTTTAGGAATTAGATCAAGCCACAAAACAACGTCATTACTTATTCCATCTTTCCAAGGATCAACAAACCCCCAGGCTATTGCGTTGCAGCGTTGTTGACCATCAAGAATGTGATGCGATGTATCCACTTCAGATTCTTGTGTCTGTTCACTTTTTGCATGCGTTGGGTTGGATTTATCATGTTGTTCTTTAATTCTATCGATGATAACTATTGAGCCTATGGGAAAGCCCCGAAAAATCGAATCCCAAAGCAATTCAATTTGTTGGGGCTCCCAAACCAAACCACGCTGAAAAGAAGGCACTCTGGCTTTGATTTTATTACCAGGTGCATTATCTTCTACATTTCCCGACCATGATCCGACTTGCCTTAATGTAAAAATAAAATAATTTTTTGTCTCACAATCAGAGTATTGAAAATATTTCAATTGATTTATTCCTTTTTTATTGTTGTTGCATCAATGGCTACTTATTAACATTCTAAATACCTCCCTCAACCACCACTCCAGCATTGCCGAATTAACCACTGATGCAACAACCTTGCAGACATCATCTAGCTCGACCACATGTTGATCTTCGGACAGCAGTGATTCCAATTTATGAAATAGGCGGATGGCTTTCAGAAATCCAGAGTATCAGGTCATGATTCAGAGATTCAAATCCGTACACCCGGAAAATACCTGCCACAAACGCACCATAGCGTAAGTATCCAATTTGCAGTATGCCAGAAGCTGTTGTTCGATCTGGGTTTTGCGTTCGGGTGCGGTATCCGGATGAATGCCTTCCAAAAAAGCATTCATCGCCATACCGCCATCCTGCACGCCATCCAACGTATCGTAACGTAATTCAGGCACGACAAAGCAGGCAGCACTTTCTTGATGCTCCAGCTGCCTTTCTGGCTCGGGTGGTAGTAGCGTTCACGCGTAACCGGTAGCAGATCGACGATTCGATCATTGATCGCTAGCAGCGGTTGGCTTAAAGAAGGGAAACGCTCCGCCAATTCGCGTATGCGCGCCGTCTCAAATCCGGCGTTGTAGACAAATACCGGCTCATCTTCTCCACAAGCGGCAATCAGGGATTGGGTGAAAGATTCCGATGGATCGTTACCTGACAGGTCGAGAAATTCAGTATGCGCAAGCCGACCCGACGCATCAAGGCGGTGCAGGCTGAACTGGAACACAATTTGACGCGTGTGGTTTCGGTGGAAGTTTGCCACATTGATGAAAACCAGATATTCCCGGGTGTGCAGAATTCTTTCTGGATGTTACTCGCGTTTTATTTGCGTTTCCTTACTCCCTGCACCATCGAGTATGCGCGTAACGAGTTCGGATGTAGAAATACCCGGAGTGTAAGGCAGCTCCTGAATCATTTCAGCCGGTAAAGACTCGCAGAGTTTGTATTTATCCTGGCGCTCTTGTTCCGATGCGCAGGCGAAGGTGTAAATATCGAAACCGTATTGCTGCATGAATTCCACAGTTACACTCGCCGGGGTTTCCGTCATGACGGCGTCGACATACTTGCAGGCGGCCACCACCGCAGCGCGTTCGGCTTGCTTCATGACGGGCAGCTTGCCTTTATTTTCCACCACACGTTCATCGGAAACCACGCAGACGGTCAAGTGCGTGCCCAATGCGCGCGCCTCCCGTAGAAAATTGATATGGCCTTCATGAAACAGATCGGCCACCATACGGGTATAAACATGCTTTTGCCGTTGATTTTTCGGCCACACGGGAATTTCCCGATTCAAGCGCGCCATGGCGCGTTCCATCCACTGACGGCTGCGCAGTGCAAGTACGTCGTCGGGATCCTTCAGGACAATTTGATGCGCATAACACCACGCTTTGGCCAAATCTCCCAGCAACCAGCGTTGTATCAGTCTGTGATAGGCATAGCAACGCACCAGCTGGGTAAAGTTTTCCAGATTGCATGCGGATATCACGGTATCCCAATTGGGATTCGGCGTGCGCCAGTCGCCGTAGAACGCGGTCAGAATCTTTTCCGGCTGGCGCGGAAACCAGACTTCACCGTAATCCGTGCTGCGTTGCGTCAGATCAAATTTGGGGAAAACCGAGACACGTTGATACTCATCCGGGTAACCGGGCAATGCAAAACCGCCGACGATCTGTTTACCGCGGGCTTGCAGGCCACAGACATCAAGCGTAATCCCCAATTCCGGATGGATATAATCGCGATAATTGGCGTATTCGATCCGCATCGGTGCGCGTACCCAGCCCGCTTGCTCAAGCGTCGCGCAGCAGGCATCCCAGAACTCCATTTGCACGGCGATATCGAGATCCTTATCGAAATCCAGCAAGCAGCCATTGCGAACCAAACCCAGCAAAGTACCGGCAAAAGGAAATACCGGAATATTCAACTTGGCCAGTTCCGCGCAGGTCGTCCAAAGCAATTTTTCCGCTTCTCCCGAAGCGAATACATTGGTATCGGCTTCGCCAAGTTTGGCTTGTTCTTTATGCGGCGGGATTTTTCCGGATTTAGCCAGCGCCATCAAATGATTCAGCGCATAAGTGAAATGCGCATGCGCGGTGGATAAATCCAGCAAAATAAAACTCGCGGTTCCGAGCACATGCGCCCAGTGTGCTTTGTGAAAATCACCTTGCACATGCGCGTAGATTTTTGCGGCATACGCGGACACATCGGCCGTCCGGCCCGTGCGCATCGCCAACGAACACCACGCGCGAGCAACCTCCGGGGATAGTGGATATTCACTTTTCAACGGCTCGAGAATCCCGTCAGCATCGTTGTACTTGCCGACGATGATTAATTCCTTTGCCTTTAATAACAATTCATCAAGCTTCATGGTTATATTTAGCAGCTATTGCTTTATTTCCAGCCACTTAACCTTTTCAGTTTCAATAATCGGTAATAATAAAGATTGCATTTTAACCATTATTTAATATAATAGGAATCATTCTCATTATTATTTATTCAATATAATGAGACGAGACAGAAAAATCGCCGCATTTATTTGTTAAATGCACACATCAGATTAGAAATAGGAGGCAACATTATGGCAGTCACCACTAGACCTCGTCCCAATCTAGGATCGGGATCGGTCAAATTTATCGATGGTTTTCCTTTTGAAGGGATTGGTTCCGCCGGATTCACCGACAATGATTTACTGTATATAGGCGATGACTTAGACAATGCCATCACGGGAGGTACAGGGCATGACGAGTTTCAAGGCAGAAACGGCAATGACACGCTGAAAGGCGGGGATGGCAATGACACGCTGAATGGCGGAGATGGCAATGACGATATCGACGGCCAGGAAGGTACTGATAAATTATTTGGCGGCGCAGGCGACGATATCCTGAGAGCGGGTGGCAGCAAGCCGGTCATCATCACTGTAGAAGGCGGCAGAAGAACACTTGTGCAGGGTGACCTCGACCGGCTCACTGGAGAAAGTGGCAACGATACCTTTGGCTTCTATGGCTATGGAAGGTTTCAAGTCACGGATTTCACGATTGGTGAAGACCGGTTATTTTTCGACTCGCAAGCCCTCGGAATCGACTCGGTGCCGCAACTGCTTTCTTTTATCACGAATATCACCGATAACGGTGACACCGGTTTTACCGCTGAATTCCTCAACGGCGCAGCTTCCATTGAACTGGTTGGCGTCAACGTAAACGCGATCACCGCCGATATGATTGTCTTCAATCTGTAAACTTCATTCTCAATTCTCTTTTAGTTCTTCCTTACTCATAAGGGCCAACCCCGGATCTTCCAGGATTGGCCCTTTTCTTTTCTTTTCTTCTCTACAGCTGAGTTTTATTCAACAATGAAGCTCGTCATCATGACGGCATTGATATGATCATTGACATGACAGTGATACATCCATCGTCCACGGACATCGGGTTGATAGGAATACAGAGGGCATAATTTCATTGCACTTCGTCTGCCGCTATCCAATATTCACGGGCTGTGAGTGCCTGTATTGACCATCAATGCCAGCCAGACAATAACGTTCTCCTGTTCCCATCTCTCGCTTGATGTAAGCGTTACATTAGACATTGGCAGCGATCGCTCATATTCTTCGATCGCATCGGTGATAAGAATGGCTGGCTAAAGACAGGGGGTGTCGTGGCTGGCTACGACTGGCTCCACGATCGCGGAGCCGGGTTTGAAATACTGTAAGTAACCTTTTGAACACAATCCTCCCTCGTAGAAGGGCTAAAACTGCGAGGGAGGGAACCTGCTGTTACAACAACTTACTCTCGTATTCCGCAAGAATTCCGGTCATTATGGACCGCAATGCAACGGCTCTATCAGTATTACCGTTATTGATTGCATCTTTCAGATCGCGAATTGCATTTTCCAGACTGGCGCGTTTCGATGTATTCAAGCGCTGAGCGAGATCAGCCAAGAAAACGCCGGTATACAGCGACAATCTTTCCAAAGCCAGCAACGCTTGATTCTTATCGGCTGTGAAATTGGCTTCGATTTGATGAATACTTCTTTCTACCTGCCCCAGAATGCCTTTGCTAATTTCACTGACGATTTTGTCGGCAACGACATTGGATAGTTCGCCAGTAAACTGGGTTTTGATCTGATTGCTTCCCGATGGATTATCCTGAGCGATAAAACCTTCCACGATGCGGTAAAAATATTCGCCTTCGATCTGTTTCTCCCTGGCTTCGTCGGCTTCCGCGGCTCTATTTTCGATAATACCTTGAACTTCCCGTAGCACGCCGATCAGAAAACTCCTGACCAAGGGAATGACGATATTTTCACTAGCCAGCGCTAATGTTTGCGCATCGCCTGCGTCGGTCTTATCGAATGCCCGTTTGCCTTGAATAAAAGCAGCGGTGATTTGATAATCCAGATCGGGATCGCTACCCGACACAATCGATTGTTTATCCGAGGAAAGCACTTTGTCTTCCTTATTCGCTGTTTTAGCAATCGCCGAGTAAGCGGTGTACGCTCTGTCCCATTCGAGCGCGAGCGCATCGGCCGATAAATTGCCGAACTGCTCCTGAACCAGTGTGACACGGTTATAAACAACCAACGCAAACATTTTCTGCAGCGACTTATCGATCACTTGCAAAGCCAAGGGAACTTGATTGCCAGAACTTACCTGTGCAATGGCTGCGGTAACATCTTGGCCGATCGTCAAGCCATAAATTTGATCGACCAGTTGCGTCAGTTGCTGTAAATCTCCAGCATATTTCCCGGCGATGGCGTCAGCATCGATCGGCACTTGATTCCGCAGCGCATCGATTGCCTGGTAATCGGCCAGGGCATTTTCCACAAGGGCAGTATGTTGCGCCACTTCATATTTGGCCCGATTCAGCGCGTTCTCATACTTTGTCAACAGAGCCGATATGGCATTGCGCGCCAGCTCGGATTTGGGAGCACTGAGTTCATTGCTGGCAGTCATTAAATTTTCCAGCTCAGTTTCCAGACTGCCCCGGTCAGCAGCACCCAATCGCAACTCGAGATCGGGCAACAGGACTCTGGCAAAATATTTGGCGCCTGCCGCTTCGGCCACGGCATGCGGGCGGTCTTTTTCCGTGATGGCGCTTGCTTGACCATTCATTTCAGCAACGACACGGCCAATAAAACCTTTTCCTAGCTCACTGACAATCTCATCGGCAACAACTTTGGATGGATCTCCTGTTAATTGCGCTTTTATCCTCAAGCTGCCGGCAGGATTTCCTCTGGCCACCAGCGATTCAATAACGCGATAGAAAATCTCTCCTTCCTTGAGTTCAATGCTGGTTTCTTCCGGATCCGCGGCTCTATTCTCAATGGCACCGGCAACTTCACGTAATACCGCAATGTAGTAAGCACGTGCAAGTGACATCCGTATCGCGTAACGGGCGATTTGCACCGTGACGAAATCTTCTTCCGGATTACTTTTATTGATTGCTGTTCTAATTCTGGAAAAGTGATCGTTCACTTCCACATCGAGTCCTGGATTGCTGCCAGCTTCGAGTGCTTGACGGTCGGCAGTCAATAGTTGATTTTCTCTGGCCACAGTGGCGGATATGGCTTGAAATGCGGCCACCGATTCATCCAGCATAGCTATCAACGCAGTTGATGTGCCGGTTTCAAATTGATCGCGGATGGCAGCAATACGATTCCAGATCGCTTGATAAAATACGCGCTGCAACGTCTTGTCGACGACTTGCGCCGCGAGTCTTGGCGCATAATCGTTTTTAATATCGTCGATGGCCGCCAGCACATCACTATCCAGACTTAATGAATTGGCGGTATCGACTTCTTGCACCAATGTTTGTAAAACACCGGCATAAGCATCTGCAATGGCATCACCGTTAATCGGCACTTCTCTACGCAGCGTTCCAATCGTTCTATAAGCAGTGACCGCAGATTCGATAGCTGCGGTATTCGAGGCCGCAACCGCATTATTAATTACAACCATGAAACATAAACTCACGATCAACAACATACTTAGTGAATTTATGAGTCTCCTCAATAAATACATAAAAACTCCTCTATACAATAAACATTAACGAGAATACAAATGATAACTATTATTATTTACAGTCGCAACTAAAAAATATATTTTTTTATTTTTGTGAACTAAAAATTGGCAATCAAAGTCGCTCTGATCGCAATGGGTGAACCTGGAGCAATGTTAAAATCGTTTTGTGCAGAAGCGAAATATTTCGTATTAAATAAATTTTCTATATTTAACTGACCGCGGAAACTTTTGGTGAATTGCGTAAAAAGCGCTGCATCCACGCGAGTAAAATCAGGTAAAGTAACGCGATTCGTCAATGAAGCAAGCATACTATCCCGGTGAATCACACCAAATGCTGCGCCGATACTCGGCGTAATATCGTAGCGGCTCCACATTGAAAAAGTATGGCGCGGAAGCTCCGCTACCGACGCACCTTTCTTCGCAACGCCTTGGATGTCGCTGGTGATTTCGCCGACTTGATAGGCATACCCCCCCATCACGCTCCAATTTGAAGTCAACTGCCCGGACAAACTGACTTCAACACCTTCGGTACGTTGCCCTTTGGTTAGAAAGGTTTGTCCGCCGACCACCGAGTTGATGACATTGGTGCGATCCAGCTGATAAACCGCAGTGGTAAACGCTAAATCCGGCCGTATATCCCATTTCACCCCTGCCTCCAGCGTTGTAAATTTTTCCGGTTTTAGTGTTTCAGTCGTGACGTTCAAGGCTGTCAGCTGATCACCGGCACGCGGCACATAGGCCTGGCTATAGGTTGCATAAAATGAAACAGGAGTAATAGGTTTATAGATCAAACCAAAACGGGGTGCAATCAGATCGTCTCTCGTTTTTAAATGCTCTCTCGGGCCATTTTTCTGCTGAAAGTCCACTTCAAACAAGTCATAACGCACCCCTACAATCGCTTGAAGCTGCGGAATGATCTCGATCTGATCTTGAATATAAAGCGAAGTCACGTTGACAATGCTACGGTTCAATGCATCGACATCCCCGTCCCTGCCGCCATTCCTGGTTCTAAAAGTAATGGGAACATGAGTGATCGGATTACTGAAAGATACCGGCAGGCTTGTCATAGCCAGACTATTATTAAATAAGCCCGTTTCACGCCGGTTATGGGTTTCCTGGCGCCCCACTTCGATACCGGCCATCAGCGTATGCGCAATAGGGCCTGTGTTTAAGGAATACAGCAAGTTTGTCTGATTAAAAACATTCTCTCGCTTAGTCGCATTGCTATAAGCTCCCAGCGAAACTTCATTGAGCACATTATCCAATCCGCCGTTAGCAAACACATTTTGATAGAACTTATCGTAGGTCGCATAATTGGTGCGGTTTTGCAGCGTGATGCCATTGTCAAATTTATGTTCGATCAAGGAATTAAAGGCCAGCACATCGACATTAGCGTGGCTACGTCGCGGATCCCCGAAGAATTGCGATCGATCCACATCGACAGGCCGCCCCATGAATGAAGTAATGCCTCGATCAGCGGTACGATCGTCGTGATACCGTTCCATACCGGCAATAATCTTGGTGCGATGCGTCGGTTTTAGCGTCACCGTTGGGGAGATGCCCAGCCGCTCCATACTGACACCGTCGCGGAAACTGCCGGCATCCTCGTAGAGCGCATTCAAACGAACAGCGGCCATATCATTAATCACGTACCCGACATCGGCGGTCATTCTTTTCAGATTGAAAGATCCCCCTTGGAAAGAGAATTCTTTTGTGGGATTCCAATTGGCCTGCTTGCTGACACGATTAACCACACCACCCGAACCACCGCGGCCGAAAATCATGCCGTTAGCGCCTTTGAGCACTTCGACACGCTCGATGTTATAGAGATCGCGGTAATATTCCACGTCATCGCGAATACCATCGGTAAAGAAATCGCCGGTGGAACGGTTACCGCGAAACACCAGCGCATCGCGATTGCCTTCGCCCTGGGAGATACCGACGCCGGGCACATAACGGACCGCATCGCCGATGCTTCGCACCGATTGATCTTTAATCAGCTCATTGGTTATCACTGAGATAGCTTGCGGTACATCCCGTAGCAACGTATTAGTTTTTGTCGCTGTGCTGGTGCTCACCGCCGCGTAACGATTGGTATTGCTGGCCGTGACTTGTATCGCTGGCAATGTGGTGACGGCCGGTTCAGAAGAAGCCGAAGGTACCGCGACGATAGCAAAACCATCGTCGCGCTGCGTCACTTGCAAGCCGGAACCGGTCAGCAACTGATCGAGCGCTGCTTTGATCTCAAAATCACCCGTCAAACCATGCGTGACTTTCCCCTGCAATAGCGCAGGATCCAGCGCAAGTTTAATTCCGGCCTGTTGTGAAAATTGCATGAGTGCGTCGTGCAGATAACCGGCAGAAATATCGTAGGTCCGCACTGCCGCTGAAGTATTTACTGATTGTGCAACGCTAGGCTTAGGCAAAAAAGCTGCCGCTAGACACACACTGACGAATACCGCACAAAAACAGATGTATCTAGTAAAACCACGAATAGTCATATCATGAGTGAGTGCAAAATTATTTTTGCAGTGCTTACCCGATTCGCGGGTAAATATTATTATTAAAATGCAATGAATTGAATAACTAACCCGGATTCACCAGCAAGATTCCACAATCAGCCGGGAAATCCTTATTGCGCCCAAACTATTCTTGGATTTCCCTCAGATTGCTGTTTCGCACACGCAAGTTGATTGAGGAGTAAAATTTTGCAGCTGAGATTTCTGCACCAATGTTTGATCCAGAACCTCTTTTGCATGGCACGCGCACAGACCACATTGCTCCGTTACTCCCAAGCTGGCTTTTAAGTCCCTCATCCGGCCCGCGCCTTGATAAATTGCTTCACGCAGCGCGCTTTCGGTTACACCTTTGCAGATACATACGTACATTTTAAATACCTTGCGATCTATATTTAAAAAATTCTCGTCTTACAAATAACGATCTAATGATCATTAATAATGAGAATGATTCTTAATTATACCCATTTCTTTATGAAATGCAAGATATCCAGCAAACCAGCTATTAAGCAATATAAAATACCCGATAGTCAGTCCTATCTTGGTTATCAACAAAAATTTGTTGAGTCGGTGCAAGACATATAGCATACTTACTGCGCTTCGATTTTCAGTACGCACTTTCCGCGGAACATCACTCAGATCCTCTAAATTTTCACAGGCAATTTAATGTTTATCAGCGTTCTTGATCTTTTCAAAATAGGTGTAGGCCCCTCCAGTTCGCACACCATGGGTCCCATGGTTGCAGCCAAGGATTTTCGCGGCCGCGTTCAGACTTTTGTCACCAGTCATCCAATTCCGGATTTCCTGCAAGTACGCTGTACTTTGCGCGGATCATTGGCGTTTACCGGGAAGGGTCACGCCACCGACCGCGCGGTGACTTTAGGCATGCACAATCACACCCCGCAAGGACTGGCCAAATTGGATGTAAATGAGCTGTTCCAGAAACTCTGGCAGCAAAATAAGCTGCCGATCAACGAATCGATCACCGTTCATTTCAATCCACCCGAAGACATTATTTTCGATCGTGGCGAGCCATTGCCGGAACATCCGAACGGTATGATTTTTCAGTTACTGGATGGAACCGGCAAGACGCTGCTGACAGAAACTTATTTCTCAATCGGCGGCGGTTTCATCTCCACTTTGTCCGAGATTGGTCAGATCGTTGCGCCAATCAAAATGGAAGCAACCAGTTCGTGCGGTTTTCCTTTCGATTCCGCTAATCAAATGATGAAAATGTCCGCCGACAGCGGTCTATCGATTGCCGCCATGAAACGCAGCAATGAGCTTGAACGCATGAATGAAAAAGCATTGAACGACGGTCTGGACGCCATCTGGGACGCGATGCACACCTGCCTGGAAAAAGGTTTGGTGGCCGAAGGCCGGTTACCAGGCGGGCTTAACATCAAACGGCGCGCGCACGCTTTGTATCTGCAATTGCAAAACAATCCGCAAAAAGCCAACTTGAACGATTGGCTGTGCGCTTACGCCATGGCCGTCAATGAGGAAAATGCAGCAGGACATATGGTTGTTACCGCACCGACTAACGGCGCTGCGGGTGTCATTCCGGCGGTGATTTATTATGCGGTCAAACACGAAGGGGCAACGCTGGAACAAGTACGCGATTTCTTATTGGTGGCCGGTGCGATTGGTGGTTTGATCAAGCACAACAGCTCGATTTCCGGCGCCGAAGTAGGTTGTCAGGGCGAAGTCGGTTCTGCTTCCGCGATGGCAGCCGCCGGTTTATGCGCGATCAAAGGCGGCTCGACAGCACAAATTGAAAATGCCGCGGAGATTGCATTGGAACATCACTTGGGTATGACTTGCGACCCGGTAGGCAGCCTGGTGCAGGTACCCTGTATCGAACGCAATGGCTTCGGTGCGATCAAGGCGTACACTGCGTCATCATTAGCAATCCGCGGCGATGGCCAGCATTTCATGTCGCTCGACAACTGCATTGCCGCAATGAAACAAACTGGATTGGAAATGTCGGTGAAATATAAGGAAACATCGCTCGGCGGATTGGCGGTCAGCATCACCGAATGCTAGGGAAACGCTGATTAATTCGGCGAACGAGATGAAGCACGAGGCGCACGGAACACAGCAACCGAGACATCTCTACAAGATAGGCAAGGGAGCGAGTACCGCGCAACGAAGTGATTCGCTCGTGTAGTCAATTAATCAGCGTTCTCCTAGCATCGGGCAAATTGCACCGCTCACTTATCCCGGTGCAATTTGCCAATCACTGAACGCACACCGCGCACGACAAAGTAAACGGCGAGAACAACGAACGGGATCGCGATGCCGGTCAACAATTCGACGTTGATGTCCTGCCCCGCCGCCTTCAGCGCTTTCAGTCCGTAACCGACGATGCCCAGCAGATAATAGCTCAACACCACCACGGACAAGCCTTCCACCGTTTCTTGCATGCGCAGTTGCACGTGCGCCCGATTGTCCATGGATTTCAGTAAGTCCCGGATCTGCCCTTCCATCGACAAGTCGACACGGGTGCGCAATAACGCCGACGCACGCCCCAAACGGGTCGACAGCGTTTCCAGCTTGGTATGCACCAGCTCGCACGTCCCCATCGCCGACGACAGCCGCTGGATCATGAATTCCTGCAGCATCTGTAACCCTTCGATACGCTCCTCGCGCAACTCGGTGATGCGCAATTTCACGATATCGTAATACGCTCTAGAAGCATTGAAGCGGTGACTGGTGAGCGCCGACAAACGTTCGGTTTCCGCCGCCAGCTGGGTCAATTCATTCAGCAAGCTCTGCTCATCTTCGATGCAGGTCAGTCCGGCGCTGTTTGCGGTCAATTCGGCCAGGCGCTGATCGGCACGCGCTAGTTGCGGTATGATCTTACGCGTGACGGGCAGCGGCAGCATCGCCAGCATGCGGTAGGTTTCGATTTCCAGCAAACGCTGCACCAGCCGCCCGACCTGACGGCTACGCAAGTTGTCGTCATGAATCAGAATACGGCCAAAATTGTCGGCATGAATCTGGTTATCGCTCCATACGCTGGCCGCGCCGCCCGCCACCTTGGAGCCGATCACCGTTCCGGAAGCGAATAAATTCACCAGTTCATGCAAACTGCGTTTGGGACGCGAACGGTCTTCCAGCGCGATATGCGTCGCCACCAGCAACTCACCCGGCAAACGCGCCAGCCAATCCTGCGGCACATACGCAACCGCGGGATGCTCAAACGGCGTGTCAAACGGCTTGGCGCGATAAATGGTATATGTCGAGTATTCGGTATGCCGCTCCCAGCGCAGGCGAAACTCGCCGCAATCCGCGCTGAAATCGTTTTCGTGCGCATTCGGCGGATCGATGCCGTAGCGCGTACATAACTCACCCACCAATTGACGCTCCTGATCGACCCGGTCGCGTTCCGACAACAAGACCAAATGCGAAAGCTCAAATGGCGGCGCCAGCAACTCATACGCCACTGCATTCAATTCGGCATGCAAATCCTGCCGCTCTGGATATTCCGGAATCGCCAGCAATTTTTCTTCGGCAAGCACACCTAGTTCAGTGGCAACGGATGACAACGAGGCAGGGGAATCCATAACAATAGCCCGACTAAATATAACGAGCCTGTAGCATACCGAATTTTTATGACCCGCAAATGAATCTTTTGTGGAATGATTGCAGAGGAATGGGTTTAAAGCAGCAGAAGCTGTACCGCGCACCATAAAAAAAGATCAACGCTCAAAGAACGTTGATCGACTAACATTCAGGAAGATACTACGTACTACGCAACGAGTCTAGCACGGCAATTGTGAAGGTTTTGTGAGAGTAAGAATGTCGAAGAGTCGGCATGGCAAGACAGACTCGACGCAGGAAAATAAATTAACATGAAATCTTGTGCGCGCCTGACCGTCAATTTAACAGATCGAGTGCTATAATTTCTTATAAATCAACATATCAATGAATAAAATAACGCATATCTGGAATGGTTAATTGGAGCTGACTAATAGACAAATTCGGCCGCCTCAGACTCTTGTAACTCAGGATTGCCATATTGATGCCGGCATTATGCAAACAAAGTTCACAGAACAGGTTACTGTTTTTTTTCCAAAATCTCAATTACGAATACTCAAAGGAGTATTGAAATCATGGCGACAAAATTTAAGGATGTACTGCAAGAAGAAAAAGACAAAATCGGTAAGAAAGAAAAGCTAATCGGATTGGCTTTTTCGGGCGGCGGGATACGCAGTGCAACTTTTAATTTAGGCGTCATACAGGCACTCGCCAAGAAAAAGCTTCTGCATAAATTTGATTACTTATCCACCGTATCCGGAGGCAGTTATATCGGATCGTGGTTGACATCATGGGCTTATCGTGAACAACAAAATGCTCCACAGTGGAGTGGAATCGAGAAAGTACAAAATAAGCTTAACGACAAAACCGACCTAAATCAGAATAAAGCTGAGCCTAGTGAAATATCGTGGTTGCGTCAGCACGGGGGTGTCCTAGATTTTGTGTAAACGGCGGTTAATAATGCCGAGGCATTCTTTCGTTAAATTGAATAGTAAACCTGTTTAGTGCCGGTTTCCAATCTCTTAGTGGCATAGACCATTTTTTGGCGATATTGCTGAGAGCCAAATAAAACAATTTGATCACGGCTTCATCGTTGGGAAACGATCCACGGTTTTTGCTGACTTTGCGTAGGCTCATATTGACTGACTCAATCGCATTAGTGGTATAAATGATGCGCCGTATCTCAGGCGGGTAGTCGAAGAATGGAATGATGCGTTGCCAGTTATTGCGCCAAGATCGGGCGATCGGTGGATAAGCATAGTTCCATTTATCTTCAAAGTCGGCTAACGCGTGTTCAGCCTCATCAATCGTGGCGGCGCTGTAGACCAAACGTAAATCAGCAGCTACTTCCTTGCGTTTATTCCAGCTGACGTAGTTGAGACTATTACGAACCATGTGCACGATACAGAGTTGTACAATGGCATGTGGATAGATGGTTTCAATCGCTTCGGGAAAGCCCTTTAAGCCATCGACACAGGCGATAAAGATATCTTGCACGCCACGATTTTTGAGTTCAGTGACAACGCTGAGCCAGAACTTGGCACCCTCGGTCTGAGCAATCCATAAGCCCAGTATTTCTTTATGGCCCTCCATGTTAATGCCGATCGCCAGGTAAATCGCTTTGGTACGAACGCTACCAGCGTCACGAACTTTGGTATGGATACAATCGAGATAGATCACAGGATACACCGCATCGAGAGGCCGGGATTGCCACTGCTTCACTTCATCCATTACGCCATCAGTGACCGTAGAAATGAGCGTAGGCGATACTTCTGTGCCATACATTTCAGTGAGGTGCTGTTGGATTTCACGCACTGTCATGCCACGGGCATACAGCGAGAGGATCTTGTCATCAAAGCCCGCCCAGCGGGTCTGATGCTTGGAAATGATCAGAGGCTCGAAGCTGCCCTCACGGTCACGGGGGATCTCGATGGGTAACTCACCGAATTCACCTTTCAGGGTCTTACGGCTTTTACCATTTCTGGTATTGCCAGTGGCATTGACTACCGTTTCGTGCTTATCGTGACCGAGATGCTCGGCCATTTCTGCTTGCAAGGCACGTTCAACCAACGCTTTGGTGAGTTGCTTGAGAAGACCATGCTCACCGATTAAATCTTCTGGCTTTTTGTAATCGGCCAGCAGGCTATCAATTAAGCCGGCTGGCAGGGGTTTGGGTGTGGTCATTTTTGCTCCAAAAATATATAAACAGTTTCCTGCAATATGACCATTTACACAAAATTATTTACACCTCCGTCAGCCAGTAACTATCTGACTCCCCGGAAAGGTCTTCTTTCTCTCGATACGTTAACCGATCTGACCTATCATTTCAGAAACGTTTTTTTATCCAGCGTGGTTATCGGCTTGTTTGTCTTCGGTACAATGTCGCTTTTCTCAGGAATGATGCTTTTAATTGAAGAATACCAGCATCAATCAATTGCAGGAATTGAGCTCTCTCAAATAGCTCTTATTTTGGATTTAGCTTTTGGATTTTTTGCGACAGCAATAGTTTGGTTTCGCTTACCATTGGTGGCTGGCGTGCTCAAGAACCAACCGAATGAGACTCTCTCCGACAAGAAATTCACTGTAAAAATTATTGCAATTTTGGCAACTATCTTTTCAATATGCTTAGGTATGTGGGGAACTCAGATCACTGCAAATGCCCCTCTCCTCTGGGGGATAATCTTAAGCAGTACCTATGCTTGCGCAGCTTCGATTGGAATAGATTTTGCAAAACACTGCAAACAGAAAATTGATGCAAAAGTAAACTGGGTGTGGCTTCACTGGTGTGCAGTTCTAGGAGCGATACCGATACTCGCATTAGGATATGTCCTTCCTCACTTACCCGGCTGGATTCATGAGATTTTATTTGGTATCGGCATCGCGGAAAAACAAAGTCACTCGGTCTGGTTTTTAGCTGGAATTATATCCCCCATCGTCTGTTTATTATTGGCCTTAGCGATCTCAATTCATCTTGGGATTACTGGTAGAGCAATTTCCTCTGAAGCCTATTTCTGGGTTAGCCGCGTTGCAGCAAAAATGGCTCAATATTCACTAATTTTTGCACTCCCCGCAGTATTATTTCTTTTTTTCCCTCCTTTACTTGACTGGACAGAAGCTATATTTACGGTGGGAGGTATTTTTGCATTATTCGCAATAATTGTTCGATGGCTTGCAGCAAGCACGACAACAGGCTCGAATAAGAACAAGCAAGCTGATTGGAAAGAAAAATTGACTGAAGGTATAGTTTCTATCGCACCATTTATTCTGGTATTTGCTCTATTGGGATTTGTATCTTTGGGAGTGCGCACTGCCTTTGAAAACGATTCACCTCCCAAATCTTTTACTGAAAACCTAAAAAAATTTCAACTCACATGTCACGAAAATTCAACACCAGTCACAGAATTATTAGTCCATCAGTTATTAGTTCCTCAGGAAAATGCTAAAGCAATTACATTCAAAACTCTCAGAGATGGTCTTCAAGGATATTATTATTTTGAAACAGTAAATTGCATTCCATCTTTTAAAGATTATTTCCAATTGAATATTCTTGCCTTGAATTCCATAAGTTTATCTGCGCCTTTCGTATGGGGATTATTTGCAACTGCAATCGCGATATTCTTAGCACTACAAATTAATGCAAACCTATTTTCGATGCATACCTTCTATCGCAACCGCTTAACCAATGCCTATCTAGCTGCCAGCAACAAGACCGATACAAATGGCGCCTCCATCATCAGAGATGCCGATATTGGGGTTCATGCCACTGATGCGATTAACTTAAAAGATTTAATTGATATTAAGCCCTATCTTATTGTGAATACGACGCTAAATCTCGCCGGAGAAAATAATGATCTGGCTTGGCAAGATCGAAAAGCTGCATCTTTTATAATGTCTCCCCTCTACTGCGGTTACGCACTTGATGGCACGAGAAATCCATCGGAGGAATGCTTCCAAAAAACAGAATCTTATGCCTCTAAAAACAGGGCAGCTTATGAGGAAGAGAAAGAAAATCCACCCAATGAATATTTTCTTAAATTGGATTTGGCTATGACCATTTCAGGCGCAGCGAGCAGCCCATTGGGTGGTTTTCATACCAAGCCGGGGGTCTCGATGTTAATGGTCTTGGGAGGTGCTCGCCTTGGCTGGTGGTTATCTAATCCGCTTAAAGAAGAGTGGTGGCAAGGTCAGGATAAAAGATGGCAATTTTCTTCGGACACACCATTGTTAACCACACTTTACAAAGAAATGTCGAGCGATGCTAATGAAAAAGAAAAAAAGATCTACCTAAGCGATGGCGGACATTTTGAGAATCTCGGCATTTATGAATTGGTACGCCGCCGCTGTGCTTTAATTGTGGTCAGCGATGCCGGCGAAGATCACTTGTTTAATTTTGACGATCTGGCCAATGCGATCCATAAGATCCGGGTAGATTTTGGCGTGGAAATCGAGATCGATGTTTCTGAGCTTCGTCCGAAAAAAATACCTGGGGATGATGGCTCAGAAAAATTCTCGGCAAAAAGTAGATTCAGTTCCAAAAACTTTGTCATTGGAAAAATCAAATACGCCAGTAGCGCAAAAACAGAATTCAAGAATGAGAAAGACGGAATATTGATTTACATGAAATTATCGTTTCCGGTATCAGCGGAATCACGTGCAATTGATGTCTTAAATTATGCTGCACTGAACAACCAATTCCCGCACGAATCAACACTGGATCAATGGTTCAGCGAAGAGCAATTTGAAGCGTACCGGCAAATAGGTTACTTAATCGGAGAAGATGCTGCTCAACTTATCGATGCAAAATTAATCGAGATGACTTGATTGATCTATAGTGACTTGCAGTAACTCAGATTTGATCTCACAGTTACTCCCGACTTGAGGAATGACCGGATCAAATCTGAACTACCGTGAGTTGCTTAGAATCTGTTAACTTTAACCTTTCCGCGATCAGTACAATTTTCGCGGCGATCTGTGTATCATAAGCCCGAATACTTCCGGTCTTTGATGCATTCCGATTTTTTAACCGATAAACCAGATCAATAAGGAAAAACGATGGGCGCTATTTTCTTTTATATTTTTATCTATTTCATTGGATACTACGCTTCCAATGTGCTGAACATGCTAACGGTACGACCACTGGTCACCAACCGCTACATGGCAGCATTGGTGCCGGTTTACGGCTTTGCGTTTGGGCATGCCTACATGGTCGTCACCAAACCGCTGCCGGCAGGAGCGGACATCTCGATGGAATACGCGTTGCTGGTGTTCATCACGCTGCCAGTTGTGGTGGTAACCATGGGTGCGGCTTATTTCATGTGGAACAATAAAGGTAAAGAAGAACACGCAGACAATCAGTCCGCAGCCAATAACCAGGAATCTGCGGAAGCTGTTACCGCCGAGGCCGCTGGCGATAGTGGCGAACCAAGAACGGAAAATCCAGCCGGTACTGCCGGATCATCCGATACACCATCCGCGGCAGACAGCCCTAAGAACAAAGACAGCAAGGACGCTTAGGAACATTTACGCTGCACACATTGTTGTTACGTCTGCCATTAAAAAACCCTCATACTTGCAACTCCGGTGTGAGGGTTTTTTAATGCAACCGGTTACCGGTCGATCCGGCAAAACATTTTATGATTCCCTGTCGACGATCACATGTTCCTTCTGCGCGCTGAGTGTGCCTTGGTCAATAATCGCCAGCGTTAAACGCGAAATCGCCACGCGTTTGCCGGTGGATTCTTCGACAATATCCGTCTGCCAGACTTGGGTACGGCGGCCGGTGTGCAACGGTGTGCAAATGCCGATGACATGGCCTTTGGTCACGGCGCGAATGTGATTAATATTCAACTCCAGCCCGACCGCGCGATACTTTTCCGGATCGATAGTCATCCAGCCGGACACGCTGCCAAGCGTTTCCGATAGCACGCAACTGGCGCCGCCATGCAAAATCCCGAACGGTTGCGTGGTGCGTTTGTCGACCGGCATGCGCCCTTTCAGAAAATCCGGTCCGAGCTCGGTGAATTGAATACCGATATGCTCGCCCATGTTGGCGTTGCGCAATCCTTCCAGATAATCGACGGTATAGTCTTTAAACCAAATAGCACTCATGAAACGTTTCCTTTGTATTGTTTTGGCAATACCGGATTATAGTGCAAGGAAGATGACTGGCGTCACATCTATGACGATCGGCACAGCCTGGAACTGAGGCTCCGGCTGTATCCGTTCATTTCATCAGTGCTTTCATCAAATAATTTCTGAGCATGACCAGCGAAGAGAATTCCCGCGGCCTGATCACACGCGTTTGCCCGGCCCGCCAATCGGCGTATATTATGCCGATGGTGCTGTTATTGAAGACCAAGGGCAGCAAAATGAAAGAACGGGCATCCGGCAGCGTTTTTCTGAACCAAATGGGTATCGTGGTTTCCCTGCTTAATGCGACATCCTGAATAAATACATCGGCTTTCTGACGCAGCGCCAAGTGAAACACATCGGCAGCATATTTTCTGGAGAAATAGAGATCCGCCATTTTTTCCGGCCGCAGATTGCCAACATATAGTCCGGCTTTGAATTCTTCGTCATCGCGGAAAAAGGCGATCACCCGGTTAAACCCCATGCTGTCATGAAGCACCTCCAGAGTGATACTGAGAGCGCTTCTAAAATCGATCCCCCGGCCCAGCGCGATACTCAACTGCAGCAAACCGGCTGCAATCCGCTTGCGGGATCTGTTCCACTCGTCATTCATTATCTCCGTATCGGAATGCGCGGCGGACTTACCGGTTTTATTCTGTATCGATTCGATGGATCGCCAGATCACTTCATGCGGAATCAGGAGCGACTCGCTATGATGTGAAATGAAATTTTTCAGGATGTGCGGACTGATATTATTCGCTAATAATGCCGCCATTCTTTTCGAGAAACCGGCCATCGTTTTCACCCAACCGGTAGAGCCCAGTCCATCAGCCTTACTGAGCGAGGATAGATCGCTTACCGTGCTGGAAATTTTCGCTGGTAACTGCCAATCCTTGGCGATTTCATGCGATATTTCATCGATGGTCATACCGATCACTTCCAGTGCGGCACTGTCTTCACGGGTATGATCACCGCCGCAAACTTGCTGGATTCTTGCCCATTCCTCGGGAAAATAAAAAACCAGAATCAAGTGCCCAAGATGGTGCAATTGCGTGCAAACAATCGCCTCTTCACCGTTTGCGACGTTCGATTTCGATACGATGCTCTTGGCAATATCGCTCGCTAAGAATGCTTTCTCCAGCTCGGCATATACCGTGCTTGATGCTGCTTTTGCTGCCGATGGGGTATCGATGGTGCGAACATTGTGTGCAATGCTGGTAATCGTATCCAATCCGAGCACCGCGATGGCATGAGAAATGGTGGTAATTTCTTGATCAGCCTCGGCGTACATGCCCGAATTAACCAGTTTGATGATTTTCTGGGTTAAGGTGAAATCGCTTAAAATGGCATTGGCAATGTCGGCAATATTTCTCTCTTCTTCGTATATCAGTTGCCTAAGGCCCTGGATTGATTTCGACAGTGCCGGAAAATCCCCTTTTTCACTGATTCTTCTTTCGAGTAGTGCAAAAAAATTAGCTTTACTGAGCTCAAATGTTGAAGTTAATGTCGTCATGCTTTGTAATTTTTTTCAGAGATTTAGAATCTTCCGGTTCATCAAGCCCGCATTTACAGTCATTCCAGGAAAAATCCTACACTTCCCGCTGTAGAGTTCATCGAATGACCGGTTCAGGCTAAAATATTCGAAACCGCCGTGTTTACTAAATTAATTGCAATGCGGTGTTAACGAAATATAATCGTTTAACTTGAGCTTAAAAGCTGTTGATTTAGGAATTTTTATCAGAAAATACTGACAGTATGCTGCTTACAATTTTGACCGGTATGGATTTCTGGCAAGACTTTTCAGAAGGGGTAGGAAATAGCTTAGGAAGGAATACGATCGGACCGCTATTTTCTTTTTATCAAGGCTCTCATCAAGTAATCCCTCAGCACACCCATCGATGAGAGCTCGCTGGGTTCGATCCGACTGGTTGTTCCCGCGCACCAGTCCGCGTAGATCAAACCGATAGCTTTGCCATTGAAAACCAACGGCAACAGGATAAAGGCATCGACATCCGGCAAAGTTTCCCTTAACCATGCCGGTATACTGGAAGAGGATCGGGTGGAAGCAACATCCTGGATAAATACGTCCGCTTTATTGGCAAGGGACAGATGGAACACATCGGCT
Source organism: Nitrosomonas sp. Is24 (assembly GCF_033063335.1). Taxonomy (NCBI): domain Bacteria; kingdom Pseudomonadati; phylum Pseudomonadota; class Betaproteobacteria; order Nitrosomonadales; family Nitrosomonadaceae; genus Nitrosomonas; species Nitrosomonas sp. Is24. Next base: position 2,350,878 of record NZ_JAWJZG010000001.1, read on the forward strand.
GCGTATGCTTCGGGAAAAATCAATCCGGGTAACACTTCCGGTACGCCACTGCCGAACCCGACTTTGGCTTTTAACATACCGGCATCGCGAAAGAAAGTAATCACACGGTTAAAACCCATGCTCACGTACAACGATTCAAGAGTCATGCTCAATACGACATTGAAGTCTGTTCCCTGCGCCAGCGCCATCTTGAGTTCACGAATACTGACAGCCAGACGTTCGCGCGAGTCATCGGGTTTACCAATGGATTTTCCGCTTTCCGGAATACCGGAAAATTCAGCAGCTGTCTGCTGCGCCAAATCGACCGATTCAGCGAGATCCTCGGTAGAAATCAGTAATGATTCGCTATAACGTGACACATACTGCTTTAAATCATCCTCGTTGCACTGATGCGCTAATAGCAATGCAACGCCACTGGCAAAATTGGCCATTACCTTAAGCCAATCGGACGAACCCGGTATGCTGATTTCCGTGAAGTTTGCCGAACTGATCATGCAGTGGGATATTTTCTTGGGCAGACACCAGTTCCTGGCAATTTCCTGAGAAATTTCATCAACGGATGCTCCGGTTACTTCCCGCGCCGCGTCGTTCTCGCTTATCACGTTACCCTGCGCGATTTCTTGAATCCTGGACCATTCATCAGGTAAATAAAATACCAGCATCAGACGGCCAAGATGATGCAGCAACGCGCATACGACTGCTTCTTCGCCGTTCACCATATTCATTTTAGTCACAACATTGCGGACAATATTTCCAGCCAATATCGCTTTTGCCAGTTCCCTGCGCGCTTCGTCCGATACCGGTGCGGAAGCGGAAAGCGTATCGATGAAACGGATACTGAGGGTAATATGCGCTATGGTATCGATGCCAAGTACGACCGCGGCTTGGGTGATGGTGGTAATTTCCCCGCCCATTCCGGAATACATGGCGGAGTTGGCCAAACGGATCACTTTCTGGGTCAAAGTGAAATCATTCAGAATCACACGGGCAATATCGGCGATATTTTTATTTTGATCGTGCATCAACTCATCTAGATGCTGCACGGATTTTGCAAAGGCAGGGAAATCACCTTTCTCGCTCATGCGCTTTGTCAACAAGGCAAAGAACCGATCTTTACTGTTTTCAAGCTCAGGAGCAGATTCCGTCATGCCATGTATTTCTCTTTAAATGCATCCGAGTGCACCGGCCTGCCGGTCAAATAGCCTTGCACCAGATTGCATCCCTCTTGCTTCAAGAAACCCAGTTGCGCATCATTTTCCACACCCTCGGCGACGACCAGCAGATTCAATCCTTCCGCCAGACTGAGAATTGTGCCGACAATCGCCATATCTTCCGCGCTGTTCACCACGTCATCCACAAACGACTTATCAATCTTCAACACGGATAGCGGAAATCTCTTCAAATAAGCCAATGAGGAATAACCGGTGCCGAAATCATCAATGGCGATTTTTACCCCCGCTGCATGCAGTTGCGTCAAAACCGCCCCGGAACGCTGCGGATTTTCCATCAATACACCTTCGGTGATTTCAAGCATCAGATTACCCGGCAATAACCCGGATTCATCTAATGCTTTATGGATCATATCGAGAAAATCCTCTTGCACAAATTGGCGCGGGGATACATTGACGGAGATATAAAAATCTTTAAGGCCAGCTACCTGCCATTGTTTAGCTTGATAGCACGCACTGCGCAAAGCCCATGCACCGAGAATTTTTATCAACCCGCTGTTTTCCGCCAAGGGAATAAATTTCATCGGTGAAACAAAGCCCCTGCTTGGATTCTGCCATCGCATCAACGCTTCCGCACCTTTCAATTGACCGGTTTGCGTACAAAATATCGGTTGATAGTGCAGCATGAACTCACCATTCTCGATCCCCTCGTACATGGCCGATTCCAGCGATAAATCGCTTCTTTCGGTATCATCAACCTGATCGCTATAAATTCTCCAGTAATTCTTACCTTGCGCTTTCGCTCTGTACATCGCCATTTCGGCATTCCGGTACAAGAGCGAAGCGTCTTGGCCATGTTCCGGATACATGGAAACACCCAGACTGGCACTGATATGCAGGGTATGTTCGCCAATGCGGAAAGACCGCTGCATCGCGGCTAAAATCTTCCTGGCAATCAATTCGATATTTTCCCGCCCCGCACTCAGCATGATCATGGAAAATTCATCATCACTGACACGCGCCACCGTATCGCTGCGCCGCACGCAATTTTGCAGCCGCTCCGCTACAGCTTTAATCAGCTCGTCACCGATACTGTGTCCCAGCAAATCGTTAATTTTTCTATAACCATCCAAACTCAGCACAATCAACGACAAGACATTCTTTTCCCGCTGCGCCGTTTGAATGTTCATGGCAATACGATCGTCGAGCAAGACTTTGCCCGGCAATCCGGTCAAGACATCGTGCGTGGAGAGGTAAACCAGGCGGCTTTCGCTATCCTTCCAGTGCGTAGCGTCAAATGCCGCGATAAGATATTTATCCTCCGGCAACGCATGCATGTAACAATCAACCCAAACCGGCAATACACGCTGCCGCAGAAGACGGCAGATGAAAGTTTGTTTCTCACCGCTCTGCTTGGCTTTTTCCCGCGCCTCGGCAAACAATGCCATATCTTCAGGTTGAATGAATAATTCAATAGATTCTTGCAGTAACTCTGCCGGTAATTGCAAAAATGCCTGCGAAGGTTTGGATGCTTGTTCAATGACGCCGTGCGTATTTATGCACACCGCAAAGTCACTGACACAGGAAAGCAAATCGAAAGAGGCATGTGGATTCACTATAAAACAACCTCCAAATAGCGATAATCTGATTTAGTACGGAAACTATTGTGCAATCGTTCATCCATTGCAGACTGTTACAAAACGCATGCGTATCATCAAATTTTTACAAAACAACCGGAATACCCATACAGTGAACTGATTGTTACGGCTTACTAATGACTTACTTGAGGTTTCGCAGGAATGCGCAGAGGCTAATCGAGAAAAGAATGGATCGTGAAATAAGCAGAGCGATCTGCTTTAAGAAAAAAAACAGCGAGGATTACGCTGTTCCGGTTCCCTTGGGCTGAGAAAAAACCACTACCTGCTCTGGCATAGCAATTAGTGTGAACCGTTGCCGTTCCTTGCGCAGGTTTTTACGAAGATCGATCTATGCCATAAGCGATGATAAGCAGCTTTCTGTTATTTCCAGCATTAAAGCGCTTCAAACACACCGGCTGCGCCCATGCCACTGCCGATACACATGGTCACCATGCCATATTTCAGTTTATGGCGGCGCAATCCATGCAGCAAGGTTGCCACCCGGATAGAACCGGTTGCTCCAAGTGGATGGCCCAAGGCAATCGCTCCACCCAATGGATTCACTTTGCTGCGGTCCAACCCCAGATCGTGAATCACGGCGAGGCTTTGTGCCGCAAACGCTTCATTCAATTCGATCCAATCCAGGTCGTCTTGTTTGATGCCAGTTTGCGCCAATACTTTGGGAATCGCTTTGATCGGCCCAACACCCATAATTTCAGGCGGCACACCAGCAACCGAGAAACCGATAAAGCGGCCGAGCGGCGATAGGTTGAAACGCTTCAATGCAGCTTCGCTCATCAGCACCACCGCACCCGCGCCATCAGACATTTGCGAACTATTGCCCGCAGTGACCGATCCTTTTGCCGCAAACACCGGTCTCAATTTCGCCAAAACCTCGGCATTAGTGTCGGCACGCGGCCCTTCGTCGGTATCCTTGACCGCAATCTCCTCATGCACGGTATGCGTAATCAAGTCCGGCCGTTTTTCATCGACGGTATAGGCTGCAATTTCATCTTTAAACTCACCCGTCGCGATTGCCTTTATCGCCCGCTGATGACTGGTCAGGGCAAATTCATCTTGATCCTCGCGCGAAACCTTCCATTGCTCCGCCACCTTCTCGGCGGTCATGCCCATGCCATAAGCAATCGCGACATTTTCCTCATGTTGGAACATCGCCGGATTCATGGAAACTTTGTTACCCATCATCGGCACCATGCTCATGCTCTCGGTACCGCCGGCAATCATCACATCGGCTTCGCCGAGACGGATACGGTCCGCCGCCAGCGCAACCGATTGCAGACCGGATGCGCAAAAACGATTCACCGTCATCCCCGCGACACTGTTCGGCAAACCGGCCAGTAACAGCGCCACGCGTGCGACATTGATGCCTTGCTCCGCTTCCGGCATGGCGCAACCGACGATGACATCGTCAATCGCGGCTGGATCGAGTCCTTCACACTGTTTCATCACCGCGTGCAGCACATGCACCAGCATGTCATCGGGACGCACATTCTTGAACATACCGCGCGGCGCTTTTCCAACCGGTGTACGTACGGCAGCGACAATATAGGCTTCTTGCGTTTGCTTGGTCATAGGATTCTCCGTGAATCGTGAAATCAATTTCTTAGCGGTTTGCCAGTTTTTAAGGTGTATTCAATGCGGGCCTGGGTTTTTTCCGTCGCCAGTAATTCCATAAAAGCTGCGCGCTCCAATTCCAGGAACCAGTCTTCGTCGACCAGACTGCCCGGCGTTAAATCGCCACCGCACATCACATGCGCCACTTTATTCGCAATCAGATTGTCATGCTCGGAAATGAAACCGCCTTCGCGCATGTTCACCAGTTGACTTTGAATCGTTGCGATACCGGTGTTACCCGCCACTGGAATTTCCCGCATGCGTAATGGCGGACGATAACCGGCTTCCGCTAACGCCAGCGCTTGCGCCTTGGCCACGTGCAGCAATTCGAAACGATGCATCACGACGGTATCGGCGCTGCGCAGGTAACCGAGCTCTTTCGCCTGCTCGGCGCTTTTCCCCAGTTCCGCCATCGCCACGGTTTGGAAATAATATTTCAATTGCGGGAAAGGATCGCCGTCTTTGGCGTTTTGCGCGGCCCGCATGGCAAACTCCTTACAGCCGCCGCCTGCCGGCAGCAATCCGACCCCGGTTTCCACCAGGCCGATATAACTTTCCAGCGTAGCCACAGCCCGGTCGCAGTGCATGACAAACTCGCACCCTCCGCCCAACGCCAGACCATCCACAGCGGCCACGGTCGGAATCATCGAATAGCGCAGCCTCTGCGACGTTTGCTGAAATTGCTTGATCATGCCTTCCACTTCGGCCAGTTTCTTGGCCATCAGCACATCGGCCAGATCCAATTCGCGCGCCACATGCAAGACAGTTTCCTGGGTCGATTTGCGCAATTTCTTCAGGAACGACTGAAATGCTGTCGGCGGTTTTGGTGGTGCAGGCGGTTCCGCCGGTGCATTGCTATGTTGCGCGTCTAGCTTAGGTTTTTCGGTGGCTTTCTGCAAATTGGCACCGGCGGAAAACGGCGGTTCGGTTTGCCAGATGACCAAGGCGCGCCAGTTCTGCTCGGCTTCCTGGATCGCTTGCTGCACCCCTTCCAGCACATCGATACCGATCGTGTGCATCTTGCTTTTGAAACTCAGAATGGCAATTTTATCGCCGGTATGCCACAACCTGACCGCATCCGTTTCAAAGATGGTTTCCCCGTAGGCCGCCGGTTCGCCGATCAGCCGGTCAGGGTACAGTTGGCGCTGGTACACCGGCAATGTCGAGCGCAGTTGCGGTTTTCCGGAAGCTGGCGCAAACGAACCTTGCGCGGAATGCACGCTTTGTGTCCCACTTTCGGCGATTGCCGTGACCCATTGCGGCAACGGCGCCAGACTCATGCTTTTACCGGCGGCGATGTCTTCCTGGATCCAATCGGCGATTTGTTTCCATCCGGCGGCTTGCCAGATTTCAAAAGGCCCTTGATTCCAGCCGAATCCCCAGCGCACCGCCAGATCCAAGTCACGGGCATTATCGGCAATGGTTTCCAGCTGGATCGCGCAGTAATGGAACAAATCACGGAATATCGCCCATAAAAACTGCGCCTGCGGCTGATCACTATTGCGCAACGCGGCAAACTTCTCGGCCGGGCTGCTGTATTTCAACAAACGCTTCAGATCGTCGTCCACTTCCGCACCTGAAACCCGGTACGTCTGTGCTGCAAGATCAAATACATGGATTTCATTCTTGATTTTCTGATACACCCCGCGCTTCACTTTCTCACCCAGCGCACCGGCTTGAATCAAGCCTTGCAACCAATCCGGGGCCGCAAAATAGCGATGCCAGGGATCGTCCGGCAGCGTGTCGCGCATCGTATTGATAACGTGCGCCAGCGTATCCAGACCCACCACATCGGCGGTGCGGAACGTCGCGCTTTTGGGGCGGCCAATCAGTGCACCAGTCAGCGCATCGACCAGATCGAAACCGAAATCGAACGCGCGGCCATGATGCATTGTCGCCAACAGCGAAAAAACGCCAATACGGTTAGCGATGAAATTCGGCGTATCCTTGGCGCGGATCACACCCTTGCCCAAATTCGTAACGAGAAATTCTTCCAGGTGATCGAGCATATCCCCATCGCTGGTCTGACAAGGGATCAATTCGACCAGATGCATATAGCGCGGCGGATTGAAGAAATGAATACCGCAAAAACGGTGCCGTAGCGCTTCGGGAAATGCTTCGGCCAGTTGGTTGATCGATAAACCGGAAGTATTACTGGCAAAAATCGTGTGTTCACCCAGATGGGGCGCTACTTTGACGTACAGATCGCGTTTCCAGTCCATGCGTTCGGCAATGGCTTCGATCACCAGATCGCAATCTTTCAGCAATTCGAGATGTTGCTCGTAATTCGCTGCTTGAATACAGGTCGCTTTGGTCTTGACCGAGAGCGGCGCAGGCTCTTGTTTTTTCAGCTTCTCCACGGCCTTAATCACGTTGGCGTTGGGATTACCGGCATCGCCCGGCAGCTCAAACAGCAATGTTTCGATATTGGCATTCACCAAATGCGCCGCAATCTGCGCCCCCATCACACCAGCCCCGAGTACCGCCGCTTTACGCACCAAAAAACGTTGCCCGCTCAATTTCGCCTCCTGCTTGATCCGGTTATGGAATAAGACACTGTTCGCATCGAACTGTGCTGCAAGAGTACAAGCATGAAGCCCAAAGCGCAAGCTTGTTTGTTTATGCGGCTAGACGGGAACCCAAACTTTACTGAGGGGCATCAACCCCATACCGCCGCAAAGTGTTCCGCATTGAAACCCACGGTGGCACGTTTTCCGTCGGTAACCAACGGGCGTTTGATCAAACGGCCATTGCCCGCAAGCAAAGCCAGTATCTCCGACCCGGATAACGCTGGCAGCCGTTCCTTGATTTTCAATTCACGGTACTGCACGCCGCTGGTATTGAAAAGCTTGTTCAGTGGAACATTGGCGCGTTCGACAATCGCAGCGAGCTCTTCCGCGCCGGGTGGATTTTCGGTGATATCGATAAATTCGTAAGTAACCCCCGCTTGCCGCAAAAATTGCTCCGCCTTGCGGCAAGTATCACACTGTTTATAACCATAGAATTTAAGCATGACTTGTCAATCCGCTGTTCCCGGGCTTTTCTCGCCACCCTTAGGTCCCCAAAACACCACCCAGGTCGTAAAATCCGGCGAAAAATTCTCGAAGCGGTGCTCGACATGCGCCGCGACAAAAAATACCATACCGGGCTCAAACGCATGCCGCTCACCGGCCATGACGATTTCTCCCCGTCCGGTATGAATGAAATACAACTCGTCCTGATCGTGCGGTGTTTGTATATCGGAACCTCTGGGCGCATATACCTCAACCGACATCGTGCCATGCGCAAACGCCAGCGTAAAAGGCTCCCCCATCGGCCATTCCGGACTCGCCTTGCCGGGTATGCGTTGCATCAGGTCAGATAATGTTGCTTTCAGCATTTTTGTCATTTTTTTGTTTTATGAAATGCCTTTATAAACGATCTAACTGCACTTACTCAGCACAGGGATTTTGGATTGTAACATCACAGAAAATTATGATGAAGAAGGTTTTGATTAAGAAATAGCGACTTGACGCATACTTTACTCATTTCGCCAGATAGAGTGAAGTTCTGATTCTCACAAAATTTAGATTACCCAAACTCAATTATAATTTTATCTGCCATGGTAGAGCAGAATCATATTTTTCCTTTTCGCCATTTACAGATATATGACAATGCTTGTTATGAGGATTAACTCCTGTATATGGACGCCACTCCCATGGCTTAAATGTCGAGCTAATTATTTTACCATTATAAATTATATACTTAATTCTTTGATCTTTACTAGAAATCAGTGAATCGACCAATTTCTGTGCATCACATCCATGTATAGGATCATGTGTGACATCTAGTGCAGTAACCACCCCAATTCCATTTTCGATTATCCACGGATTATGATCAGATTTTCGTGATACATGCGCTGCATCGCCGATAGTTCCATCACTGGAAACGCTACGATTAGGTGCAATTTGATTGATTTGCTCTCTTAATTTTTTAAGACTGCCTGCCACTCTCCACGCCATTTTGTTTCCCTCCTTCTTCGTCTATATCGTAACATTCATTTGAAGTTATACACTCTTGTCCAAGATTCAAATCTTCATATACTTCATTACGCTGTTGAGCCACAATTTCGTTACCTTCTGATTGCGGACTATACTTCTGCTTGATCTGAGCAAACACCGTTGGCCAACCTAGCCCAATCATCACAGCTGCTTGAGCCGAAGCTTGAAATAAGCCCACTTGATTCCCTAAGAAACCAACTATTGAGGCTGAAGCAAACCACAATGACCATTCTATCAATGACCCTTTCTGTGTAAAGTTTTGTAATTTTTGTACAGTCTCAATTTGATTTAATTTGATCGCATGATCAACTATCTTGACTAAAATGCTTATCAATCCACACCCGAAAATAAAAAGCCAAAACTCCGAATCATTTATATTGTTCAAAGTATTCTTGTGAATTTCAGCATCATTCTCAGCAAAAACATTCTTAAAACTAACTAACAGCATCAAAAATATTAAGATTCTTAATTTCATATTTTATCCTTAACTATCGTATAGTCATCTGCAACCCTATTTCCAACCCAATAAATCTATTAGATTTTATAGCTCGATTCTAATTTTCATGAATTTGAGCATGAGAAAATTCCAATTCGGATTTAACCTTCTTCATCAATTTTCCTCTCAGAATTGAGGCCAGGCGTGCTGAGATGATTCAAATCGACTCATCACTTTCCATATAGGTGGCGCAAGTAAGCATTCTTGGGGAAATATGCTCAATAGTTACTATGATTTCTTTAAATGTTTCCTAGTTGTATTGCCTTGTGTAATGCCGTGATGGACTGAAAAACATTAATTCTGGGGTATTTTTTGTTTGTATGTGAAACATTGTCGTCTTCGTCATCGCCATCGACAATCCAAGTAGATGTCGCTCTAAGAAGATCTTGGAGTAAAGGTATCGGCGGACGAACCCCTTTAAGCCTTATGTAGTATTGCTGCAGTAACAAGATAGCTCCTGCAACGGTTGGCGCTGCTTGACTAGTACCATCTTGTACAGATGTATCATTGTCATGTGCAGCACCTGCAGAAGTTGCGGCACCTCCGGGAGCAAATACGTCGGTATAACAATCGGGGCTGGCTTCTCTTGAAAGCCTCTGAGAAAAAGGCGTTATCTGATCAGCGTGAGTAGAATTCGCTACTGCACCATTTCCATAAGAGCGCGAGCCAAATGAAGCATCATAAACGGCACCAACCGCTATTGTTTGGCGAAAAATTGCGGGTAAGCTCATACCTTCATCCTGATGTTCAAAATAACCATTACCTGCGGCAACAACTACTGCAACTCGTTTTGCCATTAATCCTTCGAGAAGTTTTGCAAGCTCTGGAAAGTTGCTTCTTGCTTGATTGTCATCTTTGTAGTTTAAGCCTGGTACACCTAACGATAGGTTTGTGGTGGTAATATTTAATCGCTCGGTATTGTCATAAACCCATTGTAAAGCCTGCAAGACTGGATCGAGTGAAGGCGCAGGCAAGACTTTTAATGCTACGATACTAGCCTTTGGAGCGATACCCCGCCGTTCATCCGATGTACCTGCAGCAATAATTCCGGTGACATTCGTTCCATGTCCATTGAAATCGGTCACTTTCTCACTATTACCACCGTCATCGCTAGTAAAGTTACGGGTAGCGATGACTCGATCAGTAAAACATTTATGAGTTACACGCAATCCAGTATCAAGAACTGCTACAGCAAGCCCACTACCATCGACATTGAAATTTGTTCTTGCCCTGGGAGCTTCTAACAATCTATCTATTTCGAGATCAAATGTGGAAAATAAATTTGGACTGATCGATTTTGGTGAATCTGGACTTGGTATATTGAAATTCTTTGTCATGATAATAACCTTTCTGAGAATTTACGAATGCTTTACGAATGCCTAAATTTTAAAACTTAAAGAGCTGGCGTATTATTATGCGGCTTATCCCCATTTATATGGTCGCTATCATCTGTTGTCGTTAGCTTTACCATCCCAGCAGGTTAAAAATACGCTCACTCCTCCTAATGGCTTATAAGGCTCGGGAACCGACAACGTAACGCCTATTTTAGGTGGCTCTCCACTAGGAGCTTGTACAGTAATATTCGATGCCGTATCAGGTTTGTCTTTCGCTAATCTTGATCTTTCGAGTGCGTTGATAAGTTCTATTTCACCCCCGACCGCAGCAGTTCGCGCTGTAAAAGATCTACCGATTGCAGTAAAAAATGAAGCCGGCATTTCAATAACAGCACTACCAATTCTTAGGGGCAGTTCTGCAGCAGCAAGCGCAACACTAGGTGTATTAATCGAAGTTCCAGTAAGCAATCCGTTTGTGAAATCTAAACGATTAACTTTTCTTACCAGTAATGTACGTTCAACATTGATACATTGATTGGTACTTTGATTTATTGCCGGAATGATAATATTTCCCAACGGAATTTCACCCGTTTCATACGCATGTTTTAAAGAGATTTTTACGGGTTGTGTGGTTAATGTTCTATAGTAAATTACACCCCCGTCCTTATTATCATTTGCGGTTTCGCAAGCTTTGTCATTTGCACCAGCGCTGCCGAGATCAGCACCTATTTTAGAGAAAGAAATCTTCAAAACATCCTTGTTAAAATTCAGACCCTTAGGACGCAGACCTGAAAGATTCGCATTCTTACTTTTCGATTGTTCCCATTCTTTAATCTGCGCTTCTCTCTTCGATTCTCTAAATCCCAATTCATTTTTGAGAATTCCAGTGATCTGTTCTTCAATCGCTTGTATCTCTACTTTTAACTGGTTATCAAAAATACCGGTATAAATAAGATCAAATTGATTACTGTCTGGCTTGACTTCCGTAAGCCGGATCAGATTCCGCAGCAATTCTTTTTCTTCCGGAGCTCCTAGAGCTTCTAATCCCATAACTCCGACAGGAGATGTTGGCACTCCACCTGCGGCAAGAGCAAACATTGCAGCGGTTTCAGCCATTCTAATCAAAATATCACCTGCGCGATTGGTCGATGAAAATTGGACCGTACTTAGCAAACCATCGATTGTACGTGCTACACATAGATGCTCATCATTAAATACACTGGGTTTGTAATCTATGGTGTATCTCTTACTTGTATCCGGATAAGCAGGTCCCGAACTTATCTGCAACATAAATATGGGATTTGCATCAGAACTCTTGTTTCTATAGAGCTCTGCTTTTGCACGTTGAGCTGGTAGATAATAAGAAACACCGGGAATACTGACATTTTCTGGATTGCTACTAGTTGATTTTATTGTTCCGCAGCCACTCAACACAAAGACACTAATGAAAAACAAGAAGGTAACATTGCCAAGTATTGGTTTCATTTCAGTTTCTCCTTCATATTAATTTTATCTTTTACAAACCACTGATTTTAATTACTTGCTTTACACTTAATTGCCAGCGAGCGGTAGTCGCGCATTTTTTGTTATTTTAGGATACACCTTGATTCTCTCCGCATACCCTAGCGTTAAGCCACGATCACCGGAGTGCGTGCTGATAAAACCACCCCAGGTGTTTTGTTTCGTCATGTAGCTGGTAGCATTTTCAAAGCAACGCAATTGTGTAAAACCTTTATCGTTGATGGCGCACCCGGTTACCAGTGTGGTCAGCAATATAGCTAGCAAAACCGGTATCGAAATCACCGCTACACACCTGTTATTATTTTCATTTGATAAATACATGGTTACTATCCCGATGGTGCTATTTATATAACATTCCCCTTTTTCTAAAAATAGCCCAATTGAGTCATTTTCAATTTTTATCGATTGATAATGGCCGCACGGATTTCACTCAATGCGCGACAGCAATTCGCTTCGTGTCGAAACACCCAACTTACTGTAGATGCTCTTAATGTGATTTCGCACGGTGTGATAACTCAGGTGAATCTCCTCAGCAATTTCCCGGGCAGCTTTTCCTTGGCATATCAGTACCGTTATTTCCATCTCGCGATGGGTTAACCGGGTCTTATCGAGTTGATTGAAGACTTTTCCAAATTTGTGAGTAATGCGGGAGGGATGCAATAAATAGATGCAGTGGCGGGAATCTTCATCCGCATGAATCAGGGTCAGTTTGATTTCATAGAGACGCTTACCTAATTGCGATAGAAAGCTGTACCCGGTGATCTTATTACTTTGAAGGAAATCGATGAGCGCAAGCATAGAGGAGAGAAATGCCTGCTTTTCCTGAGCAAAAACCCGATCAAATTCACAGCTTTGGAAAATGACCTGACCGTCGCTGCGAAATACGGTTATCGGGTCGGTATAACTAGACCAGAAGTTTTTTGTTAACCAGGAATTAAAGCTCTCTTGCCGGAATAAGATGAGCCTCAGCGTTTGCAGCAAAATAGGCTTCAGTATTTTCAGCAGTTCAAAATCCCTTTGGCTGAATACCTGTTGCTGATTACTCAAACGGCAAAAATAAAACTGAAATGCCAATTGATGGTGATCATCAAAAACTTTAACCACGGTGCAGTTACGATGCGATTGCTGCCAAGCCAAATCAAAAGACCGGTAGTAACCGCCATTTTCTTCGAAACACTGCACATCGCTCACTGCACTGATTGGCAATGGCTCAGTTGGGTGACTATCCTTGGAATCGGCTATAACCAGTCCCTGCGAGGCAATATTCAATAACTGTTTCCAGCTATGCTGACAGCAGGTTGATTGATTAATGCTGCCCAGTAATTGCAACGCATTTTGCTCTCCCATGAGCCGCCCGTAGAATGCACCGTTGCACTTCAACAATGGCAGCAACGCCGCTTTAACCGCTTGGTTAAATTCGTCCCATGTTTGGCAATTATTCAACCATTTAATCGTTGCTAATGTTTGCTGATGATCACTGTTTAGAAATTGATTGGGAATATTATTCTTATTCATTTCTTCACCCCTATTTTCTTTTTAATTTTTGTAAGAAACTTAAACGAGAAGAACCAAAATTACACTGATGTAAAGCAAACATCGCTTATGAAGTTGTGAGTCCCGGATAATAAGAAGCAACTCTCTTCATTGCGTTATCTACACATCACCCCGTGGCGCTCAGAATATCCTTATACGTTCTTAATTCGGTCAGTCACACTTTCAAGAAAATCAATAAAAACTGCCACTTAACAACAGTATACTAGAATAACGGTCAGGGTATTGTGGGCATTATCACAACGATGGAGATAAAGATTAGCTGCTGGAAGCGACAATTTCGAAATCGCCGTTGGTGCTATTGAAACGATCAGTCCGGCATCTGCAACCGGCGATCAAACTTGCGTGCAACTCTGCAATAAACCGATGCACGCATGCTCTTGCAAAAGCATACGGAGGAATGGCAGCACGGCAAGATGTACTACAGTATATTTCGATGTTTTATAACAGCCATCGGCTGCATACATACTTGGGGGTACAAAAGTCCGCATCAATATGCAGCGGAAACAGAAGAATCGAAAATAATCGCTTAATCAGCAGTTCAACTACCAGGAACAAATAACTATTCCAATAGCCCCTTAAAAATACTGATTTTCATAAATTTGTCTTTTAATTTACAAAGAGTTTACATTCTCTCCACAATCTCATTATTTTTTTGCCCTATAGTACCCCTCCATCAGCAGCAGCTCCACAACAAGTTTAAATATCATACTGAATATTAATGGTTAGTATGAATATTTACAGGAAGAAATAACAGTCATTGGATTTTATTGGTTTGCAATCTTTTATAGGGAAGGAGAGTTAATCGTGATGCAAGAACATACAACCAGCAGTGCGCCTGAGCCGGTAAATCCGGCGGCAAATGCGACAACCAATGAGTTTCTGACTTTTCGATTAGGAAACGAAGAGTATGGAATTGAAATACTCAAGGTACAAGAAATTCGTAATTACAATGCCATCACACAAATTGCGAATGCGCCCGAATTCATCAAAGGTGTAGTCAATTTACGCGGAATCATTGTTCCAATCGTTGATATGCGCATCAAATTCCGCCTTGGCAATGAAAATTATGATGAATTCACTGTCGTGATCATTATCAACGTCGCCGGACGCGTGGTGGGCATGGTGGTCGACAGCGTATCCGATGTGATGAATCTGGCTGAAGAACAAATGCGTCCCACCCCTGGCTTTGGCTCAATCATCGATACGGAATACATCATGGGATTAGGCACCGTCGACGAGAGAATGCTGATATTGATCGATATCGAGAAATTGATGAGTAGCAGCGATATGGGCCTGATTGACCAAAACCTCAACTAAAGATTATTGACTTCATCTTATTTGCAATTACAAGGAGATTCAAATGTTTACAAATACCTCTATCAAGTTCAGATTAATTTTTGTAATGAGCGTCCTATCCGCACTGGTGCTTGGAATTGGCACAATGGGTTTATATGGTTTCAGTCAATCGAATGCCGGAATTAAAACCATATATGAAGACCGGCTGGGACCGGCCGTTCAATTGGGAACGATTCTGGATAACTGGTATCAAGTACAAGCCAAAGTTGTCGCCGCCACCAATTTAAGCAACCCCGATGCGGCAAAAACGCTGAGCGCCGAGGTGCAACAACTGGTTCAAAAAAATGAAGGGTTGTGGACGCAATTCCAGGCATCCAATTTAATACCTGAAGAAGTGAGGTTGAGTAAAATAAAAACCGAACAACATGCGCAATATGTGCAATCGGCCAATCAGGTTTTTCAGCTCGCAGCAGCGGGTAAATTTGAAGCGGCCGCGCACCATGTTTCAACGGATACCATGAAAAAATTCAGCGCACTGCGCGAAACCGTATTTGCTCTGTTCGATCTGCAAAGATCGGCTTCAACAACAGAATATAATCATGCGCAAACCAGCTATGAAAGTATTTTTTCAACGACGGCAATGATCATCATCGCAAGTTTTATCCTGGCAGCCATTTTCGGATATTTGTTGCTAAGATCGATTATTGTCCCGTTGGATGAAGCCGTTGCGATTGCTAATGCCGTTGCCACGGGTGATTTGACTCACCGCATTGAAGTCAATTCAACCAACGAAACCGGCCGTTTGCTGCAAGCCTTGAAAACCATGAATGACAATTTATCAGATTTGGTTGGTAAGGTGCGTATGGGTACCGATGAAATTACAACCGCATCAGGCGAAATCGCTTCCGGCAACTCCGATTTGAGTCAACGCACCGAAGAACAAGCATCCAGTCTGGAAGAAACTGCGTCTTCAATGGAAGAACTGACATCGACCGTCAAACAAAATGCGGATAATGCGCATCAAGCTAATCAACTGGCCGCAGGAGCTTCCGAAGTTGCGATGAAAGGCGGCTCGGTAGTCGGTCAAGTGGTACAAACCATGAGCTCGATCAACGAAAGCTCGAAGAAAATTGTCGACATCATCAGTGTCATCGATGGCATCGCTTTCCAAACCAATATTTTGGCGCTGAATGCAGCCGTTGAAGCAGCACGCGCCGGTGAACAAGGCCGTGGATTTGCGGTGGTGGCCACGGAAGTGCGTACACTGGCACAACGTTCCGCCGCAGCGGCGAAAGAGATCAAAGAACTGATCAATGACTCGGTATCCAAAGTCGATGAAGGAACACGTTTGGTAGATGAAGCGGGCGTTACGATGGATGAAATTGTCACGGCTGTTAAACGAGTCACCGACATCATGAGTGAAATTTCCGCAGCTTCTCAGGAACAAAGCTCAGGTATCGAACAAGTGAATCAAGCGGTCAGCCAAATGGACGAAGCCACACAGCAAAACGCAGCCTTAGTGGAACAAGCTGCCGCTGCCGCCGAGTCCATGAAGGACCAAGCACAAGCCCTGACACATGCAGTGAGTACTTTCAAATTGGCAGGTGCTCATTCAACCTCTGCAACTGTAAAAAGAAACAATCGTCCTGCGACGATTACCAATCTGCCCAATCGCGGCCCTGCTGCGAAAAAAGCACTGGTTAATTTAAACAAGGAAGCGGCATCCGGAACAACACAAGCGCGCAAAACAGCCGCAGGCGGTGGTAATGATTGGGAAGAGTTTTAAATCGATCCTCAATCATAAGCTTCGATTGAGTCAATAAAATTCCATGGAAATGAGAGTATTACCGGGTAAAGCAGAACGGTAGTACTCTCACCCAACCGGATATCACCACCTAGTAGCGCACCTCACATCAGTTGTCATTGCACTACACGTAACCGGCGATCCAGCCATTGTTCGATTTTCTGCAGCAATTCGGTCCGTGCCGGTTCTTGCATAAACACGTGCTGGTGATACGGCAGACCAGGTAGTTTCAAAACTTCGTTAGCGGGATTATGTTGCAGTGTCACACGGGCAAAATCTTCGCCACCCCAGGCGGGGGTAATCGGGTCCAGTTCGGAATAAATCAGGTAATACGGTATCGAGAAACCGGCCATGTGGCGGCGGAAACGAACAACTTCTTCTTCGATGCCTTTCACGTAGCGCAACAGACTGCGGCGGACGATCCAGCCGTCGGCACGCAGGCGGGCTTTCTCTTCCTCGCTATCGGTCAAGTAATCCGTCACCCAAGCTGGTGAGATGGGCGTCGCAAAGTTGCGCAGTCCCGGCCAGGAAAACATCTCGAATAAACCATCCAGAACCGGCACCGTGACCAATGAAAGTAATTGATTGAACAGCAGCAAAGGCAGCGGCTCATCTTGCGGATGCAGAAAATGCGTTTCTGCATGAAAAGACAGCTTGATCAAGGGATTCGCCACCCAGCCGCGCCATCCCGGCGGTTCGCTCACGGCAAAAGCCGGGGCGAGAAAAACCACACCCTGCAACCGTTTGCGCAGATCGGATTCGTTTTGATGCTTAAGTAAATACGACGCGGTCACCAGTCCGCCCAGACTGTGCGCCACGATGAACACCGGCCGCTGCGGATGGCCTTGCGCATCGCATTGCGCCATGAAGGCTTTTAACGCCCGGTCCAACGTCTGCCGCAATGGTTCCAAATCGTACAAAGCCGATTGCGCCAGATAGGCATCGCTGACATCGGCCCGATCGGCTCCCTCTGCGAGCGCCCGATCCGCACGGCGTAGCACCGGATTGGAAAGGCCATGCGCATAATGATCAAAACTGGCAACAAAATAACGTTGAGAAAAATACCGCGCCACCTCGCCATAACGCCCGATATGCTCGTTCATGCCGTGTACCAGCAACACACAGGCGCTTGCTTGACTGGATTGCGGCGGCAAAGTGCGTAGAATCAATGGCTCCTCACCGTCTGGCCCGATCACAATTTCTTCGCCCCAGCGCGGGTAAGGAATCGTGACAAACGGCTGATGGACGCAGCCACCCAGCAATATCAGCAGCAGAATCAGAACCGGAAAAACAGTTAACCGATGGTGACGCGACATTGCCACTCCGTGAGTATCTCCACGAAAAATCAGCAGTAACAGAGTCAGCCGGGAATCTCGGCTTCGACGAGTTGCGCCAGCAACGTCAGCGATTCCTGCCAGCCGAGATAGCAAGCCTCAGCCGGAATCACTGCCGGCACACCTTCTTGCACAATATTCAACTCAGTGCCGCAGGAAACCGGCTTTAGCGAAATCGTTACCTGCATTTCTCCCGGCAGATTCGGATCGTCGAACTTGTCCGTATAGCGGATACGCTCAAACGGCACCAGCTCCAGATACTCACCGCCGAACGAATGACTGTGGCCGGTGCCGAGGTTGGTAAAAGACATCTTAAAACGGCCGCCGACTTTTGCATCGATATGATGCACCTTGCCAATAAACCCATGCGGCGGCAGCCATTTAGCCATCGCATCGGCATCCAGAAAAGCCCGGTAAATTCTCTCCGGTGGCGCGCGCAGCACGCGATGAAGGCGGATCGTATGGGTAGACATGATTATTTTCCTTTCGATAGTTCGCCTGAATAAACAACAACACAAGGTCTTGTTTTATTGATTCCCAAGCTTATGTCAGATTGAACTGCGCCAGTCAGACCTGGAACCGCGAAACTTTTGGCATTACCAACTCCTATCATCATCGGTAGATAAGAGCGCATTCAGCCAATTCTGATCCAGCGGTTCCGCACCACGCGTCTTCAATGTGCCGTCAATGGACTCACGCCAACCTTCCCGCGCGGGCTTCGTGGGCGAAATAATGCAATTACTTTTAGCATATAAGCGATCATTGCTTTCATTCAGTGGAATCATTTGACGGATCATCCGAGCGAGGCGATTTAATTCAGTGGGTCATTCTGGCGAAACGCATTCAACTTCCGACTTACGCGAGTTACTCTCGCTGGGAAAGCCAAGCTCTGCATTAAAGTATGGATGAATGGAAATATGCATATGGTTAAGCCAATCAGCATACGATGATAAATCATTTAATAGCTGTAGGAATGGATAGCCTCGCAATGACTCTTCCAACGGCATAAAGAAGAAACTATCTTTGGGTATTGTGTGACCAGTGGATGTTGTTGTTTGGTTTCGAATGAAACTAATCATATATTTCCGGTTAACGATAATTCCTCTTGGGTAGCAGCGCAAAGGAATATCAGGTCGTTCGCGGTAGAAGTCTTTCACATACTGTAAACACTTTTTCCCATCAACGCCGTCGTAGGAGAAAACATACCGAGAAGGGTGCTTATCCAGAAAAACTTCTACAGATCCTGGTTTAAGAATTTTAAAGTGAAGCACTTCAGGGCTAGGTTCAGGAATGGTGAGCAGATTCGCAAGGGCATCAATCAAGCTTCTTTTATTCAAGGTAGATTTAACTGTAATTACACCCGCGATGCTTTCACAGGTAACAAAAGTTTTTTCGTTCTCGTCAAATCGTACCCCAAGATCGTTAGTAATGACCACATCCAATTGACCAGATTCGTGACCATCATGGGAAATAATTTGCCCACCGAGAGATGCGGACAATCTTCTTGGCAAGTGATTTACTAAAAAATCCTTAACTATTTTTTCTCGGTTTGTACCAATATCAGGACGGTGATGTGCAGTATTTGCAATGGACGACGAGCTTGCAATTTTGT
This sequence comes from Nitrosomonas sp. Is24, assembly GCF_033063335.1. Taxonomy (NCBI): domain Bacteria; kingdom Pseudomonadati; phylum Pseudomonadota; class Betaproteobacteria; order Nitrosomonadales; family Nitrosomonadaceae; genus Nitrosomonas; species Nitrosomonas sp. Is24. The sequence continues at coordinate 2,370,310 of NZ_JAWJZG010000001.1, forward strand.
CTACAACCCCGTTGAAATAATTTTGAATTCGTGTCATTCGAAACCTTTAAATTGCTCCCTAAACCTTCCCCTCCGGCGGATGCTCACTAATATAAGTAATAATATCCCCCACCGTGCGAAGATTTTTCACTTCGTCGCCATCGAACGTGACGCCGAAGGCGTCTTCCGCGTCAAACAGCAGTTGTACGGTGTCCATCGAGTCGAGTCCGAGTTCTTCGAATTTGGATGCGGTGGTGATGGTGGACGTATCGATGTTTTCAACTTTTGATGCGATAAATTCGATGACTTTCGCTTCGAGGTCTGCTGTATCCATGTCTGTTGGCACCTTTGTGTTATAGAGTTGTAAAAACGATGCTGACGTTGTTACCGCCGAATCCGAATGCATTACACAGAGCGGTCTGCACTTTTTTCTCTACTGCGGTATTGGGTGTGTAGTTCAAGTCGCACTCGGGATCGGCTTCCAGCAAATTGATCGTGGGATGTATCGTGCCCGTTTGCAAGGTCATGATGGCGGCAATACTGCCGATGGCTGCGGAAGCGCCGATGCTGTGGCCGATCATCGATTTGGTGGCGCTGATCGGGATTTCCGGCGCGCGCTCACCGAACATTTGCTTGATCGCTTTGGTCTCGACTATATCGCCGATGGGTGTGGAAGTGGCGTGGGCGTTGATATAGTCCACTTGGCCGGATGTCATACCGGCATCGTCCAGTGCCGCCTGCATCGCAGCGACTTGCCCGTCGACATCCGGTGCGACGATGTGCGTCGCGTCACAAGCGCAACCGTAACCGGCCAGCCAGGCATAAATTTTCGCGCCGCGCTTCAAAGCCGCTTCCTCCGTTTCCAGCACCAGAATGCCCGCGCCTTCGCCCATGACAAAACCGTCGCGGCCTTTGGCAAACGGACGCGAGGCATGCGCCGGATCGGCATTAAAACCGGTGGATAGTGCAAACAATGCCTCGAAACCCGTCATCGTGAGCGGCAATACGCACGCTTCCGCACCGCCCGTCACGACAGCGTCGGCTTTCCCCGCGCGCAATAAATCCAGCGCCATGCCAATCGCATTGGCAGCCGAGGAGCACGCCGTGCTGGTCGTCAGGTTGATGCCCTTCAGTCCGTATTTGGTTGCTATCCAGGCGGCGGCTGAGTTCGCCATGATGCGCGGAACGGTAAAAGGCGGCACCGATTTGTTTTGAAATCTGCGCGCGGCGGAAGACTCGAACGTCGAAAATCCGCCCATGCCCGACCCTAGACTGACGGCCAAGCGCCGCGGCTCATAGCCTTCCAAACCACCTGCGTCTTCCAGCGCTTGTTGTGCCGCGTGTAAAGCAAGTTGGGTAAACCGGTCGGTTTGTTCGATTTGTTTGGCGGATAAAAAGGTGGCGGGATCGAACCCCTGCACTTCCCCGGCGATACGCGAACGCTGTTTGGCCGCATCAAAGCTCTGAATACTGACAATTCCATTGGTACCGGCTACTGCATTTTTCCAGAATTGGTCAATGCCCATGCCAATCGGTGACACAATCCCCATTCCGGTAACGACGATACGCATATAAGAAAGCTCGAATAGAGAAAATTTAGGCAGGATACGATAAAAATCAACGCAATTTTTCTGCGCTGAATATACTGAATGCCGGATAGGCTGTCAAACGTACTATTAGTGCAAAAAAAGCCGCAGCTTTCATTCTCGTAGCGCCATCCAATCGGTACCCTTAATACTTGCTGACAGGCGAGCCATCCGCCAGCTGCCCGCTTGGCTGCGGACAGTGAATCGCACGGCCCAGCACCGTTTTGAAAGCAAACACCGGCCGCCGCTGCCAGGTCAGAAAGCGCTTTCGTTTATCATCCCGATGTTCCGGTTTAACGCCGGAATCCGGAAACCGCCGCACGATATCCCGGTAAAACGCTTCACGCTGCCAGTAATTCACATGAATACCGTCCGTCCCAAACCAGTGCGCTTCCTGCTCAACTAGTAGGAATTGCCGACGCGCGGCCATATCCATCAACCCGGCATGCACCGCCCGCGCACGGCTGAGTGTTTCATTTCGAGGCAACCGGCAGGATGGATAAAACAGATTGCGGAAAAAGGTGTAACGCCGCTCGGATAACCGTTCAATCGACGCCAGCGGCAAATTGGTCACGACGATCTGCGCGGATTGCCGCTGCAACTGTTCAACACACCGTTCCACCGAACGCAAAACCTGCTCCACCGGCAATTCATACACAATATCGTTACCGATATCGGTTAACAACGCGTAGGTAAGACGCGGTTCCATCGCACTCAACTGCCGCCACAACCCGCAATCCGCAATCCCCGGCAACCCGCGCCATACGACCTGACTGAAAATACCGTACGCCCGCCCATGCCCCACCGCCGCCAAAACCTCACTCGGCCCGCCGATCTGCTGCTGCATCAGATCGATGACCAAGCGCAGCGATAACGTCAGGTTGCTGGCGCCGAGCAGGATGAGGCGGGGTTGGGGTGTTTCTCGGAAACTAACCACTATGCTGCATTGAGAAGTTCATCAAGTCTCTTGCGTGTCGATCCGCTTGCGGATTTTTGCTTTTAACGGAAACCTTTCCGGGTGTTCGATGGCCTCGATCGTAAGATCCACGTCGATATCCGGCCAATAAAAATGGCCCGGCGATGGCTCCTCAACATGAATGATCGCTTTGACCGGCTGGTCCTTAAACCACGGAAATTCCGCATACGGCAGGAATAGTTCCTTATCGTTCGACAACAACCAAATGCCGTGACTGGAAATGTGCGTGACTTCAGCCGCCAAAGTGTTGCTGCCATGCGCTAATAAGCTCGTCATAATGAACCTCTATCAATGATTCGATTTCTCTCAGCTGCTTCCGGGAATAACCAAAATTTTTCGCCAACGCAATGTCAGGCTCCAGCCAGAACTTAGCTTCTCCATCTTCGGAAGCGATGTGAACATACATTCATGATTCCTCTCTGGAAAAGAAAAAGAATCGATAACCTGCTTCTCTGAATAGGGTTGGACTCATTGGCGTAGTTTGCCTAAATTCACGTTAGGATTAATTCTCACCTTTACCTGCATATTACCTATCCGCTTGTATATTCGCCAGTAATTCCCTCCCCCAATCAGGCATGGCACCATGCCGGAAAGTGATGCACCCGTTACGAATCACAGCCAGTTGATGAAATGGATCATCCGCACGGGAATTGTCGAGGATATACACTTGATCGCACAGCGGTAGCGTCTTTTCGATCAGCTTGAGCGTTCTGGGAATCCGGCTAATGACTTTGTCATCCGGAACGTGGTGACCGCCTTCGCTGACGCGCTGTGCGATACGCGCCTGGTTGAGCGCCGGATCGGACAAATGAATGAACACCAGGACGATTTCATAACCGAGGGTTTTGGCTTGTGCAACAAAATCGATTTTCGACGGGTGCGAGAATACGGTTTCAAAACAGAAGCTGCGGCCTTGCCGCAGCAGTTGCAGACGCATGTGTTCCGCCAGTTTGGCGGCGCGATAGCTGTGCGCTTCCGGTGCTTGCGGATACAGCAGTTTGGCGATGATGTCCGCATTCACAAACGATAAACCGCTGGGCGCGAGCCGGGTGCGGTAGAAGGTGCTCTTACCCGCGCCGTTGCCTCCGGCCAGCAGCCACAGTTGTTTTTTCTTGTTCAAAACTGTGATGCATCAATCGCGATGAACTCACCGTCCTGAAATTTCCCCGTTTGAATGCGGCCATCGGGGTGAATTTGTTCCAGGTAGCCGGGGTGCGCTAAGGAGGCTTGGTATTTGAGCACGTTGCCAGTCACCATTTGCGGCAGCATGCTGCTGGCGCGATCGTCTTCGAGCGATTGAAATATGCCGATAGGATCGACCGGCTCACTGGTAATTGGCTCGATAGTAATTCTCGCCAATCCCGCCGAGATCGCCAGCAAGTCGTCCGGGTTCAGCATGTGGTCGACATTGCGCCCCATTTCCGCCCAATATTCGATTTGCTCGGCCGTGCTGCGGTGAAACCGCTCGGCGGTCAACGCCGCAGCTTGCATTAACTCATCTTGCAGGCGGATCGGAGAAGCTGCTTTTGCCATCATTTGACTCCAATAATCAAAGCGATTACTAATTGTAGCAGATTGCTACATATTTTATATTATCAGCAATCGGCAAAAATTGACCGGTTGTGAGTCAGTAAATGCCCCGCAATTTGATGCCGGTCATTCAAGTGATACACTTGCGCGCATGTCTGTTATTCCTGCTGCGTTTTTTGTCCTGGCTGTTTTTCCTGCATGCGTACTGTGATTCATTTTTTAATGATTTTGACCGGTTGCACTGCAATTGCTTTACCGGTTTGGGCACAGGAATCCAAAGCCCCGCCATCCGTCATTCTCAATCCGATCAACATCACCGCCACGCGCAGCGAACGTTCACCGGAACAGATTCCGAACAGCGTCACACAGATCACGCGCACTCCGCAGCATAACTACCAGCCCGGTGCGACGTTGGATGAGTTCGCACGCGGCACGCCGGGGGTGTTTTTTCAGAATCAGTTCAACTTCACGCAGGATTTGCGCATTGCGATTCGCGGGTTTGGCGCGCGCTCGCCGTTCGGGGTGCGCGGTATTCAGATGCGCGTCGACGGTATTCCGGCGACGTTGCCGGACGGGCAGACGCAACTGGATTCGATCGATCCATCGCTGATCGAGCGCATGGATATTCTGCGCGGCCCTTCCGCGTCGCTGTACGGCAATGCTTCCGGCGGCATGATCGACATCACCACGCGCGAAGCGCCGCCGGAGAAATTCGTCGTGATGCCGCGCCAAGTGTTCGGGCAATACGGTTATCTGAAGTCCGAATTGTTTATGGGCGGACGGCAAGGAAACTTTGGTTACAGTTTGTATGGTTCGCACTTGCAACAGGATGGCTGGCGCGATCATAGCGCGATGCAGAATACGTTTTCGCAGGCTAAACTGAATTTTCAGACAAGCGCCGATTCCGATTTGATGCTGGTGTTTCGCCAATTTTATTCGCCGCTGTCGAAAGATCCCGGCGCTTTGACCCGCGCGGAAGTGCAAGCCGATCCCCGGCAAGCTTCCGCACGCAATGTGCAGTACAACGCCGGTGAGGAAATCCGCCAGGAGGAGATGGGCATCCGCTTTCGCCAGAGACCATCTGCCGGCAAGGAATTCAGCGTGACGGGGCATTGGTTGCAACGGGATTTCCAAAGCCGCCAGCAGTTTTTCGATGGTGGACAGGTGCAGTTTGACCGGCAGGTGGGCGGATTGATGATGCAATTCGTCAACGATCATATTTTGTTCAACCGGCCCAACCGCTTTCTGATCGGCGTCGATTACGGCATCCAGGATGACGACCGGCAACGTTTCAACAACAATTTTGGCGCGCGCGGCGCATTGAATTTAAGTCAGACCGAGCGCGTGCAAAGCACCGGGCCGTTTTTCCGCAACGAATGGCGCGTGGCGGATAAGCTGGATGTGGTGTTCGGCGGGCGCTGGGATTGGCTGCGGTACGAAGTCAAAGACCAATTCAAAAACGATGGCAACCAATCCGGCGCGCGCACTGTGTCGCAAGCCAGCGGCACCGCCGGGCTGGTGTACCACGTCACCAGCCAGCAGCAGCTTTACGCGCATACCGCTTCCGTTTTTGAAGCGCCGACCACTACCGAACTGATCAACAATCCCGCCGGAAAAGGCGGATTCAACCCGAATCTGAACGCGCAAACGTCGCTCAGCAACGAACTCGGCTTTCGCGGCAACACCGCCGGGTTCCAGTACGACACCGCAGTGTTTTTTATTCGCACTTGGAACGAGATCACGCCGTTCGAACTGGCGTCATCGCCCGGCCGGGCGTTTTTCCGCAACGCCGGGCAATCGCGCCGCATCGGCGTCGAAACTCGGTTAGCGACACCGGAATGGAAAGGGCTGCGCGGCGAAGTCAGTTATACGTTCTCCGATTTTGAATTTGAAAAATACATCGCCAATGATACCAACCTGAAAGGCAACATTTTCCCCGGCATTCCCCGGCACCGCTGGGAAGGATTACTGCGCTACGCACATCCGCTCGGCTTTTTCGGGCAACTACACGTGCACCGCGTTGGCGAATTTTTTGTCAACGACACCAATAGCGCAACCAATCCGGCGTATACCTTGGGTCAACTGCTGGCGGGATGGGAACTGCGGCGCAACAACTTTGAAAGCTCGATCTTTTTCGGCGTCAACAACCTGTTCGATGCGCACTATAACGCTAACACGCGCATCAATGCAGCCTTGGGACGCTACTACGAGCCCGGCCCGCCACTGAATGTGTTCGGCGGCGTGCGAGTACGGATTGTGGTGTTTTGAGTGAAATTATTTTGTATGACTATGGCGAGGGAATATTCCAGAAAATTTACCGTGAAATGGAACGCAGATTCAACTTCAAAGTGCAACACCTAACGGTGAATTGGTGTAGCGCACCGTTTTCCCGAAGAATACCTCAAACGGGGTTTTGAAACTCAGTACTTTGCGTGGTTATAAAATTAATGGTCTAAAAATAACAGTGAAATGACGGTTTCTGGATGGGTTCTTGACGAAAATCGGTTAAATACATTGATCATCAACGGGTTTGACAGCCGATCCTAATTCCATTAATTTCATTCACGATGAAAAATGGTGTCTATTTTTCCTATATTCGAACAGATTCAGATGTAAACGATCTGTGCATCAAAACGTACATGGCTTCAAAGTCTAAGTTTAGAGGTAATATATGTGGCAAATTGAAATTTCACATCCCGGATTAAACAAATATAGACATATCAGAGGGAAGGATAAGAGTGTCGTAGAACAGAAAGCAGCAGCGCAGCAGGCGGCCTGGGCCCAGATGTGGCTTATAAAGCTTGAAAAAGAACAACAATCGTTGATCAAACAATTAAATCATGAACAGGCTAAGTTGCGCACCTTAGAGGCTGTTAAAGCAGTTGAGGAGCTTAAGAACATTTTGCAGCACACACTTGGTGTCGATGACACCATCAAATGGGAGACACTAAAAAACAAGAAAGCTTTCCAGAAACAAAAGCCTGAGCTACCGCAGCCGCAAGAAATTCCACAAAGCCCACTGCAAACTGCGCCACAATATCAACCCAAATTTAATTTTCTCGACGTGCTAATCCCATCACGTGAAGATGAAAAAATTAAGCATGCTCAAGAACTCTACAAAACTGATTACCGGTATTGGGAAGTACAGAAAGAAAAAATTCTGAAAAGGAATTCCAAATCAGAGAAAGAATACTTGAAACAGTTGCAACTTTGGCAAGCAGAAGAGCAAGAGTTTCTCGCAAAGCAGAAAGAAACAAACGAAGCTATCGAAAAAAGAAAAGAACAATATCTCGGTAAAGACCCGGATGCCATTTTTGACTATTGTGAGCTTGTTCTCTCCAACTCGAAGTATCCAGATTATTTTCCTAAGGAGTTCGACCTGGACTATAACACCGAAACAAAGATTCTCATTGTTGAATATTCCTTGCCTTCGATTGATGTAATGCCAACCGTCAAAGAGGTCAAGTATATCCAATCCAGAGATGAGCTCGCTGAGAGTCATCTACCCGAATCAATCCTCAATAAGATTTACGATAGTTTGGTCTATCAAATAGCACTTCGAACAATCCACGAATTATACGAATCTGATGTCGTTAACGCCTTGGACTCAATCGTTTTCAATGGTTGGGTTGAGTCCATCGACAAAGCTACCGGCAAACAAGTCAAGGCTTGCATTTTATCTGTGCAAGCAAATCGAGCTGAGTTTTCCTCTATTAATTTGGCAAATGTAGATCCTAAGCTTTGTTTCAAGACTCTCAAAGGTGTCGGCAGTTCAAAATTGCATAGCCTAACTCCTATTGCACCAGTTCTCAGTATCAGCCGTGAAGACAAGAGGTTCGTTTCTTCTTATGAAGTATCTGATAAAATTAATGAATTTAGCAACCTTGCCGCAATGGGCTGGGAAGATTTTGAGCATCTCATACGTGAGGTCTTCGAGAAGGAATTTGCACAGCACGGCGGTGAAGTCAAGGTAACGCAAGCAAGTCGAGATGGGGGTGTTGATGCAATTGCGTTTGACCCTGACCCGATTCGAGGAGGTAAGATCGTTATTCAAGCAAAGCGCTACACCAACACAGTCGGGGTATCCGCTGTTCGTGATCTATTTGGGACAGTGATGAACGAAGGGGCGACAAAAGGAATTCTTGTGACTACTGCCGATTATGGGCCTGATGCCTACGAGTTTGCAAAAGGCAAACCTTTAACACTTTTAAGCGGAAGTAATCTTCTACATTTGCTAGAAAAGCACGGACATAAAGCAACAATCGACATAAAAGCAGCAAAACAGATTTTGGCGGAGACAAAAACAACTTGATGGAATTTGATTCGTATGAACTGTCAACAATAAACGAAGCATCTAATCGGACAAAAATAAAAGAGGAGATCAATTGGTGTAAGAATTTCGATACGTTCCGTTGCCCAGAGTATGACCGCCGAAGTGAAAGACAGTCTCAAAAAGATCAAAGACCTGTGCGTTTAACATTATGTCTTTTGAATCACAAGCATTGAGACCCGTCAAGAGGGATGATACATTGATGCTCCTTATTCAAAGATTCGCCAGAAGGAAAAAAATGATCTGCAAGCTACCGCTCGTATTACTTTTTTTGCTGACTTCGTTAAGCAGCAGTCTTTTCTTTCCATTCGCCGCACAAGCCCAACGCCTTCAAACTGAATTCGACGTGCGCTTGGTGGCCGAAGGATTGCAATTCCCCTGGGGCATGGCGTTCATGCCGGACGGCAATGTGTTGGTGACGGAGAAGGTTGGCCGGTTACGTATCATCACACCGGATGGCAAGGTATCGGAGCCGATCAAGGGCGTTCCGGCGGTTTTCTTTCAGCAGCAAGGCGGTTTGCTCGATGTAGCGCTGGATCCGGAATTTGCCAAGAACCGGCTGATTTACCTGTCGTACGCCGAGCCGGAAGGATCGCGGGCCGGTACGGCGGTTTCCCGGGCCGAGTTGAAGGACGGCAGCCTGGAAAACTTGCAGGTGATTTTCCGCCAGGTACCGAAAGTACCGGGATCGGTGCATTTCGGTTCACGTCTTGCGTTTGCGCCGGATGGCAATCTGTTCATCACATTGGGCGATCGCGGTGATTACATGGGAGAAGCGCAGAACCTGAGCAATCACATCGGTAAGATCATCCGCATCAAGCCCGACGGCTCGGTGCCTGCTGACAATCCGTTTGTCAACAATCCGCAAGCCAAACCGGAAATCTGGTCGTACGGTCATCGCAGCGTGCAGGGCGCTACGATTCATCCGAAAACCGGCGCGTTGTGGATTCATGAACATGGCCCCAAGGGCGGCGACGAGATCAATATCCCGCAGCCCGGTAAAAATTACGGCTGGCCCAAAGCCAACTACGGCATGCACTACGACGGTACGCCGATAAAGCACGAACACGCCGGGCAAGGCTTTGAAGAACCCATTCACTACTGGGTGCCGTCGATCGCACCGTCCGGAATGGTGTTCTATACCGGCAAATTGTTTCCGGCATGGCACGGCAACTTGTTTGTCGGCGCTTTGGCCGGACGGCAAATCGTGCGTTTAACGTCCGATGATAAAAAAATTCTCAGCGAAGAACGGTTATTGACCAACACGCTGCGATTCCGCGATGTGGAGCAAGGTCCGGACGGCGCGTTGTATCTGCTGACAGATGAAGACAATGGCAAATTATTGAAACTGTCACCAAAATGAAACATTAATGCGGTATAAACCGGACTCCGGCAAACTCGCGTATTTTCCACACAAGCACATTGGAATGGCAATAAATTGACAAGAAAAAGTAAAAATCACCTGAACAACTTCCATTGATGGATACTCTCGATCTTAAAAACCCGACGCTGTACATCAACCGCGAACTGAGCCTGCTGGAATTCAACCGGCGCGTCATCGAGCAAGCCAAGGATGAAAGCCTGCCGCTGCTGGAGAGACTGCGCTTCTTATGCATCGCCAGTACTAATCTGGACGAATTCTTTGAAATCCGCGTAGCCGGTTTAAAACAGCAGGTCAAATACAATTCGACGCAAACCGGCCCGGATAATCTATCCCCAGCCGAAGTGCTGGCGCGCGTCAGCGAAACTGCGCATCAGTTTGTGCAGGAGCAATACAGCGTGTGGAATGACTTGATCATTCCGGCATTAGCCAAGGACAAAATACGTTTGCTGCGCCGCGCGCAGTGGAAACCGCTGCTCGGCCGCTGGATTCACCGCTACTTTAAGGATGAAGTATTGCCGGTACTCAGCCCGATCGGCCTGGATCCCGCGCACCCATTTCCGAAGGTGTTGAACAAAAATCTGTATTTCATCATTTCGCTCGAAGGCAAGGATGCTTTCGGACGGGATTCCGGGCTGGCCATCGTGCAAGCGCCGCGTTCCTTGCCCCGGGTGGTTCCGATTCCGGCCAAGTATAGCGAGGGCAATAACGACTTTGTCATGCTCTCGTCGATCATTCATGCGCATGTGGGCGATCTGTTTCCAGGCATGAGCGTGACCGGTTGTTATCAATTCAAAGTGACGCGCGATAGCGACTTATTGATCGACGACGAAGAGATCGACGATTTGCTGCGCGCATTGGAAGGCGAATTGCCATCGCGCAAATTCAGCGACGCCGTGCGCTTGGAAGTCGCGGATAATTGCCCGGATAATCTCAGCCGTTTTCTGTTGCACAAGTTTGAATTACAGCAGAACGATCTGTATCAGGTTACGGGACCTGTCAATCTGGGCCGTTTGCTGGCAATCTGCGATCTGGTCGACCGGCCGGAATTGAAATTCGTCGGTTTCACGCCCGACATTCCCAAGCGTTTGCTGAAAAACACCAATATTTTTGACGCGCTGCATAACGGCGACATACTGCTGCACCACCCGTTTCAATCGTTCGCTCCGGTCATCGATTTTCTCCGTCAGGCAGCCGCCGATCCCAATGTACTGTCGATCAAGCAGACCCTGTACCGCACCGGCGCCGATTCCGCCGTGGTCGAAGCGCTCAAGGTAGCGGCGCGTGCGGGTAAGGAAGTCACGGTAGTGATCGAATTGCGCGCGCGCTTCGATGAAGAAGCCAATATCGAACTGGCCAGCGAGTTGCAGCAAGTGGGCGCGCACGTCGTGTACGGCGTGGTCAATTACAAAACCCACGCGAAAATGATTCTGGTGGTGCGGCGGGAAGGCCGCGCCTTGCGCCGCTACGTGCATCTGGGAACCGGCAACTATCACGCCCGCACCGCGCGGTTGTATACCGATTACGGTCTGCTGACCTGCGACAAGGCCATCGGCGAGGACGTCAATAAACTGTTTCACCAACTGACCGGTTTGGGCCGCGCAGGTAAGCTGAAAAAGCTTTTACAATCGCCGTTCACGCTGCATAAGGGTATCCTGAGTTATATCGAAAAGGAAATCAGCGCCGCAGCCGCTGGGAAAAAAGCCTGGATCATCGCCAAGATGAACGCGCTGGTCGATCCGGAAATTATCGCCGCGTTGTACAAGGCGTCGCAAGCGGGTGTCAAAATCGATTTGATCATCCGTGGCATCTGCTGCTTGCGCCCCGGCGTTAAAGGGGTATCGGAAAATATCAGCGTACGTTCCATCGTCGGCCGTTTTCTCGAGCATACCCGGGTTTATTATTTTCATAATGGTGGAGGAATCGGCGAGGAGCTGGTATTTTGTTCCAGCGCGGACTGGATGACGCGCAACTTACATTACCGCGTGGAAGTGTGTTTTCCGGTCGAGGAGAAACGCACCAGCGACAATGTCATCGATCAAGGGCTGCTTAGCTACCTGTCCGACAACACGCAAGCTTGGTTACTGCAAAGCGACGGCTCGTACAAACGTTCGAAGCCCGGCACCGCCAAACCGCGCTCGGCGCAGCAGCTGCTGCTGGAACATTATTGCGGCCCGGCCTGATACAGCTTGTGCTGCATTAATTCGTACAGCGCTTCATAAGGAATCGGCCTGCTGAAGAAATAGCCCTGATGGTAATAACAGGCGTGTTGAAGTAATAACTTCACTTGCCGCTCCGTTTCCACACCTTCCGCAATCACGGTCAAACCGAGATTCTTTCCCAGACCGATAATGGCTTGCACGATTTTCAGATCGTTGCGGTTCTGATCCAGCGTACGCACGAAGGATTTATCAATTTTCAGGATATCGATCGGCAATTCCCGCAGCAGCGTCAACGAGGAATAACCGGTGCCGAAATCGTCCAGAGCGATCAAAATATTCAAACGTCTGATTTCCTCTAGCACCTTGCTGACCCGTTCCATGTCATTCACGATGGCGCTTTCGGTGATTTCCAATATCAAGGATTGAGCGGGCAACCCGGTGTCGTGCAGCACTTGCAGAATCGTTTGCGGAAAATCCCGGTTCAATAATTGCCGCGGATGCACATTGACCGATACATTCACCGGGTAGCCCAATTGCAAGAGGTTATACGCCGCAGTACAGGAAGTTCTCAGTACGATTTCGCCCAACTGCCCGATCTGGCCGATATCTTCCGCCAGCGGAATGAATTCGCTCGGTGACAAATAGCCCCGCTTCGGGTGCAGCCAGCGTACCAGCGCTTCGATACGTGCGATATGATGCGATTGCGCATGGACGATCGGTTGAAACAGCACCTGCAATTCGTCATTCTTGATCGCCGCGCGCAATTCCCTTTCCAGTTCGAGCTGATCGCGTGTCCAGACCACCGAGGATTCGGCCGAATACAAACCGAAGTGATTGCCGCCATCTTTTTTGACCCGGTACATTGCGGTACCGGCGCGTTCCAGCACCGTTTCGCTGGTCAATCCATCATCCGGGTAAAAACTCACCCCGATACTGGCGGAAACGAAGACTTCCAGACCGTCGATCTCAAAGCGTTGCCGGATCGCGTCGAGAATTTTCTGCGCCATTCCGGGCGCGGAATCTTCCTTGGCTAAACAGCTGGATAACAGCACAAACTCATCGCCACCCCAGCGCGCCAGCATATCCTCCGGCGCCACCGCGTCAAACAAACGGCCGGACACCATTTTGAGCAGTTTGTCTCCGGCATGATGTCCCATGGCATCGTTAATTTTTTTAAAATTATCCAAGGTGACAAAAAATACCGTGATAATTTTTCCGCTATTGGCGATTTCCTGAATCAGGGAATCGAATTGCGCCAGCAGCCTTGAGCGGTTCGGCAGCTTGGTCAGCGCATCGTAACTCTGCTGATGCGCGACTTGCTGCGCCAGTTCGATCCGGTCGGTAATATCCGTCATGGCGATCACCGAACCCATAGTGGCTTTTTGCTCATCCAGCAATTGGTTGCGCGTGATGCGAACCGTCCGTTCATTGCCCTGCGCGGTTCTGAGCACACATTCAACCATGCCGGGTTTATTCACGCTGCCGCCTGCGAAATCTTTCCCGGCTTGATCAACCGGCACATCAGCCACATTCGTATCAAACCCGAGAATTTCCGCTAATGGTTTTCCCTTGATTTGCTCGAGCCGGGTACGCAGAATTTTTTCCGTGCCTGTGTTGATGTACACCACTTGATCGGAAGCGTCGGTGATAATGACACCGTCGCCGATCGATTCCAGCGCCACATTGGAATGCGCTTTGCTCATCCAGAGCGTCCGCAGGAATTCATTGATGCGGCGCCAATTCCACAGCGGATACAGCGACAATGTGCCTAACAAGGTAGCACCGGGAGGAATCCAGACACGGTTCAACTCCAGAATCAAACCGGAGAGAAACAGTCCGGCGGCCATGAATGCAAGCAACAGCGGGATAGTAAGGTTCTTTCCAACCCAGGCGAGAATGACCAGAATCGCGCTGACCCACACAACCGAGAGCGCGGCTGTTATCATTCCCGGCGCCGGATAAATCATGCGATTGGATGTCAGCATGGAGAACACATTGGCATGCCATTCCACGCCCGTCATGGGTTGATGATTGAGCGGCGAGAGCGGTGTGGCAAAGCGTGTTCCCATCCCGGTGGCCGTCATACCGACCAGCACGGTTTTGTCCCTTAAACCGGCCAGGACGGCATCGTCGAACAACACCCGGGCGTACGATATTTTGCGGAAACTACCGGACTCGCCTGCATACGGTATCAGCGCTTCTTGCGCTCTCTCCCAATGTTCCGGTTGACCGGATACTGTTTCATGGACTTGCTGCTGCATGGCTCTTACCGCCGCCGGATTGGTCAGCGCCAATCCCAGCGCAGGCCATTCGGGTGCATTGATCCCCGCGGACAGATAAACCCGCCGGGCCACGCCATCGCTATCCAGTTCGATATCGACATGGCCCAATACCGCCTGCTGGGTAAACAGCGGCAGCGGCTGCACCAGCATCAGCGATTCCATATGGGCGTCGAATACCGGCGCCACGGGAAAAATGACATTACCGTGAGCGGCGATGGCTTGAGCCAGTAAGTGATCGGCGTAGGGATCGTTTTCCTGCGGCTCGGACAACAGTAAATCCAGAGCCAGCGCTTTGTTACCGATTGAATTCAGCCGGTTGATTAATTCCGCATGCACGCCCCTGGACCACGGCCAGCGGCCTAACACTTTAAAGCTCTCATCGTCGATGGCAACGATTACGATATCCGGATCTTGCGGATATTGCTGCAGAACGGCTATTTTGTCATAGAGGATAAAATCAAAACGCTCCAGCACTTCCGTATAAGCGATGGCAGCGACCCCGGTCAACAGGATGACGATACGCGCAGCAAATGAGTAATGCTTCCACGACCGGCCCGCCAGGATCATATCAATACAAGCAATGGCAGCAGCATCAGTAGCATGAACCAGTATGAGATACCGAAAGGCACTTCAATCGCTTGCGGCGTTCCCCACGGACCTTGGAAACCGTCCGCTTCGATTGTTTTGATACGCAAATAATAAGTGCCGCTATCCGGTTTTGCGATCGTCAGCTGCGAAGCGGTGGTCGACTCATCATGAATAATCTGAGTGAATTCCTTATCGCGCGCGAATTGAAACTGAAAGCTCTGTCCTTCCACAGCGGCCCGCCAGGCGAATGTCATTTTGTTATCGTCCAGCTTCGCTTCACCCACCGCCGGTGCGGGATAGGGTACGCGGAATGCCATGGTATCGCTGAACGGCCCCGCGCCTTCGCGCGCGGATACGGCGAAAATACGCCAGAAATAGTGACCGGGCGTCAGCGATTCGGATAACGTCACACTGTTCTCTTTCACTTCGGGATTAAAGTACAAAGACGATGAAAAATCGGCATCCTTGCTGATCATGACGGCGTAGTGCGACACATCCGCTTGCGCCGCCCATTTGAATTGCTGCTTCTCCGGCTCCGCCATGCCGCCCGGCAGGGGCGCAAGAATAAAAGGCGCTTCCGGGTAGGCATTCAGCGCGAACGCAATGACCGCATCCTTGCCTTCGATCGATAAACCATCGATACCGCGCACTCTGAGCCAATAATCGCCATCGGGGATATCACCGTCGCGGAAAGGCAAACTCGCTGCGGTAAATTCAGAGCGTAAGTTTTTAAAGTCCCGGTCGGCGGCAATCTGCGCCCGGTATGCGTGCGCCCCCGCCAGTGGGGCAAATTTAATCACCAGCGGCAAATTTTGATAATAATGCGCGGCTTCGGATAAGTCCGGCGGCGGCAGCAATTTGACCGGAGAGACCGGCGGCTTGCCTTCGATGGTTACCGTGCCATACCCCGCCGGCACTTTGACTTGTTTTCTTTCGCCATTGACTTCCACGCTGCCGGTCAGCACTTCGCTGCTGGTGCCGGATTGCGTTTCGATGACCCCAACGCGGAAATCCGTGCCGCGCACCGAACTGATTGCGGATGGTGTTTTGATTTTGAACCGGGTGGCTTTCTCGGATTTTTTCGGTACGGAATTTTCCGTGCGTCCCTGACGCATATCGACCAACGTGTCAATCAGCCCATAATCGCCGAACATGCGCATATTCTCCAGGCGCAGCTGGGTGTTTTCTTGCACGCGCATTTGCGACCCATCGGCGAATTCCACGGTTACGAACGCATCGTTTCCGCTTTGGATTTCATCGCCCGTCAGCAATTGCATGCCTTGCTCAAGCGGTATGCGTTCCTGGTTTTTGCGCTGTAACGTGGCGGTACCGTAGACACTGACTGCGTGCGCGAAGATATCCTGCTGTTTTGTCCAGGCCACTGGAATTCGCAGCGCGGTGCCGGGCGGTATCACGTAGGGATTGCGCACTTGATTGAGCTGTTGCAACGGTTGCACGTATTCCATGCTTTTTAGATGGCGTTCCGCCAGATTCCACAGATTATCGCCGGGCCGGACGGTATAAATCCACTCTTCGGCCACCACAGGAGCCGATTGAATCAGCATCAAAAACAATGCGATGCTGCAAATCCCGCTAAACCGGCGCACAAGTTTTCCTAATTGCATGCCATCCCCTCTCTCATTGGAACATCATTGGGTAAAACTTTGAACACAAAAAATCCGTTTTTCCGATATCGGGAAATGCAGCAGTCTAGCGCTCGCAACCCATAAGTTCAATAGCTTGCAATGAATTCCGCATGTAATCTCAAGTAAGCTGTTGCAACTGCCTAATGAAAGGATAGTTTGATATCCGCGATCTGCAAAAAACCTTGCTCGGTAATGAGATCAACCAGCGTTAAGGGGTGTTTATCCAGCCAGCCGGGCGGAAAGTCCAAATTCACGCGGTTCTTATTTACGTAAATCAGTATTTCCGGCAAGCTGATGTTCGAGCGGCTTCTGTGCATCACCACCGCCAGCCTGAGCAAGATACATAATCTAATAATGGAGGTGCGCATGGAAACAGCAATCGATTCAAATTCTTCCACGGGAAACTTGCGGCGATGGCTGCGCACCAGCATCGCCAATTTCGTTTGCTCCTGGCGCGAAAAACCAGCCAAATCCGAATTGGCCGTCAGATAAGCGCCGTGCCGGTGATATTGGTTATGCGCAACCGATAAGCCGATTTCATGAATGTAAGCGCCCCACAGCAGTAATTTCAGGTCGTTTTTTTCATCCAATTCCCAGGACGCTTTTACCTGATTAAAAAAATTTCCGGCAGTGTCTCTGACTCGGCCAGCTTGCTCCAGATCGGCATTGTAGCGTTGCGCTACCGCCATGACCGTGTTGTCCCTGACATCTTCATCGTGCACCCGGCCGATCAGGTCATACAGCAAACCTTCACGCAACGCGCCTTCGGATACATCGATCTTCTTCAGATTGAGTGCCTCAAACACACCGTACAATATCGCGACGCCGCTAGCAAAAACCGGCTTTCTGCGTTCCGATAAACCAGGAAAATTAATGAACGCACTGTCACCGATCGCGATAAGCTCGTCCATCAATTGTGTCAGCGCGGGTGCTGTGATGCCGGAATCGCACCAGCCTTGCGCTTGCACCACATCGCGTATGGCAATGATGGTGCCGGAAGAACCCAAGGCATAATCCCAGCCTGTTTTCTTATACGCCGTTTCCAGCGATTCCAGTTCCTGCATTGCAAACAAGATGGCCTTGCGCATTTTTTTGGCTTTTATCTTACCGTCGTCGAAAAACCGCTGCTCCATATTGACGCAACCCATATACAAGCTTTCCGTCTGGTATGTGTCGTACCCCCGGCCGATGATCAGCTCCGTACTGCCGCCGCCGATGTCGATCACCAGCCGCTTATTGACCTCATCGTACAACGTATGCGCCACACCGGAATAAATCAGCCGTGCTTCTTCACGGCCGGCAATAATCTCAATCGGATGACCCAATGCATGGTGCGCTTGTAGCAAAAAATCGCCGCCATTGCGGGCTTGGCGCAGCGTATTGGTACCGACGGCACGCACATTCACATGCGGAATTTCCCGGATGCGCTGACCGAACCGCTGCAGGCATTCCAGCGCCTGCTGCATCGATTCGTTGGACAATTCCTGCTTGTCATTCAAGCCAGAAGCCAATCGCACCATTTCTTTCATGCGGTCAATGATCTGCAAGCGGCCATCCGCCCAATTCGCCACAATCATATGAAAGCTGTTTGAACCTAAATCCACTGCTGCGTAGGATTCATCCATATTCGGTGCCATAGGGGTGTTAGTATGTAGATTGGTGAATATGTTTTCTATTCAAGCGATGCAAAAAAATCAACTGATCATCATGCGACACGCCAAATCGGACTGGAGCGATGCGAGCAAATCCGATTTCGACCGCCCGCTGACCACGCGCGGCAAAAAAGCTGCAAAACAAATGGGACAATGGTTGAAACAGAAACAGTACCGCATCGGCCGGATACTCTGTTCACCTGCGCGGCGCGCAAAACAAACCTGCCAGTTGGTTGCGGAGCAATTGGATTTCGCTCAGCAGCATGTGCTGTGGGAAGACAGAATCTATGAAGCATCGCTCAATGACCTGATTGCGCTGGTCGATCAATACGGCGCAGGCGCTCACACCTTGCTGATCGTCGGCCATAATCCCGGTCTGGATCAATTACTCTGCCACCTGTGCCATGATCCCCCACCTGTTAACGATTCCGGTAAATTACTGACCACCGCTGCAACCGCCGTGCTTGATTTCGGTACTGCGCCCATTTCGGCAAAAGCGCATCAAGCGCGCCTGCAATGCTTGATCAGACCCAAGGAGCTATGATTTCTTTTTATCTTTTTTCTTGCCGTCTTTTTTCTTATCTTTATGCTTCTTTTTCTTTTCTTTGTCTTTTACTGCTTTCTTGTCGTCTTTCCGGGCTTTTTTCTCGTCTTTGCCTTTATCTTTGTCTTTTGCTTTATCCGCTTCAGGCGGATTTACTATCTGACCGGCTACAGTCTTCTTGATCACAGTCAGTGGGCTGCTATCCGCCGCACCGGCCGGTTTGGCTTGTTTGATTGGCTTTTCCCGCAGGCTATCCGCCGCGGCTTGTTTGACCGCACGCGCACGCAACTCACCTTTGAAACCCGGTATTTTCCGCAGCTCTTCCAAACTCAGCGAAGCCAGCGCCTCAACCGTTTTTATTTTGCGTTCTTGCAATATTTTGATTGTAGCCGGACCGATTCCTTTGATATCCGTTAACTTCACCATGACCTGACTCCCATAAGCTCGAAAAACTCATTATAACCGCCTGCCCGTTTAATACAACGCACTTCAGCCTGGAATACCGCCATTGATCTGAATTCAATTGAACAAGCGGAATCCGGATCAAGGTTTGTTCTTCAGCATATCTTTCAGATTGGCAAAAGGATTGAACGTCGCCGTGTTTCCGGTTTGCCCGCTATCCGTCCGGCCCATGGCATCCTTGAGCTTGGAATGCTCGTTTTCGTGGCAGTAGGTACAGAGGAGTTCCCAGTTACTGCCATCGGGCGGATTATCGTCGTGATTGCTGTTTTTGTGATGCACTTCCAGTAACTGTAAATTCTTATGATCGAACGTGCGCGCGCAACGCCCGCACACCCAGGGAAATAATTTAAGCGCTTGTTCGCGGTATCCCTGCGCGCGTTTTTCGGCATTCCGGCGCGCTTCCAGAACCACTTTATCCAGCTTACTCGTATCTTTTGCCATCGGCTTGTTTCCTTCTCTCGAAAAGATTCAATGGGGCAATGCCCGCTGCTTAATGCCCGATATACAGTTTGTCGACTTCGGCTTTATATTTTTCCAGCACCTTTGTGCGCTTTAATTTGAGCGTGGGTGTCAACAGCCCGTTTTCAATAGTCCAAGGTTCATGAACGGCGGCAACACGGCGTATTTTGGCATAGCCTGGAAATTCACTGGTTTGGTGCGTGATTTTTTCCAGCAAAATTTTCTCCAGCTGATGTTTCTGCTGTTCACTATCCAAACGATCATCCAGACCATAATGCGCGATAAGATCCTGCCACCGGGCCGGATTCAATACCGCCAGAACACTTAAATAAGAACGCGCTTCGCCGATCAACATCACCTGTTCGAACAGCGGATCACGCAGAATCGCCGCTTCCATATCACCCGGCGGCACTTTCTCACCGGTCGACAAAACGATGATCTCTTTCAACCGCCCGGTGATCGTGACATGGCCTTGCGCATCAATCGATGCGATATCACCGGTATTCAGCCAGCCATCCGGCGAAATCACCGCTTTCGTCGCTTCCGGATTATTCCAGTATCCCAGCATCACATTCGGCCCCCGCACCAGCAAGGCATTGTTTTCCCCCAATTTGACTTCCACGCCGGGAATCGGCAAACCGACACTGGCCGGCACATTATCCTCAACCCGGTTAGCACACACGACCGGACTGCTTTCCGTCATTCCGTAGCCTTGCAAAACAGGCAATCCAAGACCGATAAATATGCGCGAAACTTCAGCCGGTAAGGCCGCGCCGCCGCTCATCACCATCCGCAACCTTCCGCCCAGCTTGCCCAGCACTTTGCTGGCCACCAACCGATCGAGGATTGGCCACAACACATGCGACAAGCGCCGGTACCCCCTTCTTTGCTGGCATTCAAACTGGCTGTACCCGGTTTCCACCGCAAAATTGAACAACCAGCGCGCAAAACCAGAACCCTCGGCTAGTTTTGCCTTTATGCCCGCATAAACCCGTTCATAGATGCGCGGCACCGAAATCAACAACGTCGGGCGGATGGTCAGCAGATCTTCCTGCAACTGCGGAATCGAGCGTGCATACGCAATCGTCGCGCCCGCCATCATCGGCACGTAATACCCCGATGTCCGTTCAAAAGTATGCGACAACGGTAAAAACGACAGTAACAAATCATCCGGTTGCACCGGAATCACCTGCAAACAGCTGGCCACGTTACTCAAGATATTGTGATGACTGAGCATGACACCCTTGGGGCGGCCGGATGTGCCGGAGGTATAAATGATCGTGGCCAGCGCATGCGGATCGCTGGGGATATGCTGCACTTCACCGGCATGAGCCGACGACAGCCAATCCATCGCAGCCACGATACGGACATTGTCGCAGGCATCGATGCTATCCGGCTCAAAAGGCCGGAGGATGAGCACCCGCTGCAATCCCTCTATTTCATTGTGGATGGTCAAAAATTGCTGCCATTGATGCGAGTTATCCAACAGCAATAATTTAACGTTGGCATCGTTGATGACGTAAGCCGCATTTTCAACCCGGTCATCGGTATACAAGGGAATCACCACCAGCCCGAGGCCGAGCGCCGCTTGCTCGAACATCACCCATTCCGGGCAATTCTTCATCATCACCGCAACCCTGTCGCCCGCCGCAAGCGATTCTTTCATCAACGCAGCTTGCCAGCGCGCCACCCATTGATTCATCTGCTCCCAGGTATAGTTAGCCCATTCCTCGCTGACGGCGTTGAAATAGCGGTACGCGACTTTCTGCGGTGTGCGCTGCACGCGTGCCTTGAAAAGACCATCCAGTGTTTTCGCTTCTTCTACCGGAATAATATTTGTCATTCCGTCTTGCTCGATTTGCATAGCGCTCCTTTTTATTCCGCGATTTCTGTCAGTGTCCTTATGTTTTCAGTGCGCGTCATTCCCTGTCTTGTTCCTCTTCGTCACCGCCTTCGTCTGAAGAAATACTTTCCATTACTTCGGCAGCCGCAGCGGCCGCAGCACTCACCGCGGCGACAAAACCAGCAGCTCCGGCACCGGCGGCGCTCGCCACGTGACCGATTGTTCCGGCAATTCCCGTGTCTTTACTTGTTTCGTGTCCAAAATCACGCGGAAAATCGTCCACTTTAACCACCCGGCCGCGCAAATCTTTCAATTTGTTCAGAAGATCCGCTTCTTCCGCGGTAATGATGTTCAATTGCAACGCTTGAGCGATCTGTCCTTCACCATGATCGGTAATTCTATGCTGCTTGACCGCTTCGCGCAGTTTGGCTTCGATGGCGCTGCATTGAATGACGCATTGCAAAGCGTGCTCCAGATCCGCCATCGGTTCACCGTCGGCGGTGGGAACAAAAATTCCGGAAGTCAAACGATCGCGCACCGCGCCCGGTTCCATCATTAGTCTGGCGACTTCATGCGCCAGGGTATCAGTGGGTGGTTTGCAGCGTTTCCCGAGCGGGAAGACCAAGGCTTTCAGCGCCCAGATCAACGTAATATGCCCCGGGAAATTGGTCAGAAACTCATCGAACGCTTGTTGCAATCGATACAGCGCATCCTGCATAGACCAATGCAGCAACGGCAGATCGGAACTGGGACGGCCATCGTCCTCAAACCGTTTCAGTGTCGCCGAGCATAAATACAGCATACTGAGGATATCGCCCAATCTGGCGGATAATCTTTCTCTGCGTTTCAGCGAACCGCCCAGGCGCATCAACCCGATATCGGCGATACAGGCGAAACTGGCGGAGAAACGCGCCAGCTTACGGTAATAAACAGCGGTTTCCGGGGTGCTGTTTTCCGGTGCGTTGTCTTTGATATAGTCACCGAATAACCCGTAAAACAAAGCATTTGCCGTATTCCGCAGGGTAAACTGCGCATGCCCGATCAAGGCTTCGTCGAACGCTCGCGATGCACGATCCGGATTGTTATCGTGCGTTGCATTGACTTCTTTCAGCAGGTAGGGATGGCAACGGATCGCGCCCTGACCGAAAATAATCATGCTGCGCGTCAGAATGTTGGCCCCTTCCACGGTGATACTGACGGGAATCTGCTGATAGGTGCGCCCCAGATAGTTTCTCGGGCCGATGCAAATTCCCTTGCCGCCGTGAATATCCATCGCGTCGTTGACCGCTTGGCGTCCCCGTTCGGTCAGATGATATTTGACGATGGCCGACGCCACCGAGGGTTTCTCACCCAGATCGACCGCAGTGGCCGTCAGCACACGCGCGGCATCCATCATGTAAGTGTTGCCGCCGATGCGCGCCAATGCTTCCTCGATACCTTCAAAATAACCGATCGGCGTTTTGAATTGCGTACGCACCCGGCCATACGCACCGGCAGTGCGCGCCGCCAATTTGGCCGCGCCCACACTGGTGGCCGGTAACGAAATGGCGCGCCCGACCGACAAGCAATTCATCAACATGCGCCAGCCTTGCCCGACGCCCTCTTGCCCGCCGATGATCCATTCCATCGGAATGAACACTTCCTTGCCCCAGTTCGGACCGTTCTGGAATGCGCCGTTGAGCGGATAATGCCGCCGCCCGATGTTGACACCCGGCGTGTTGGTGGGAATCAGCGCCAGCGTAATACCGAGATCTTCATCCTTGCCCAGC
Source organism: Nitrosomonas sp. Is24 (assembly GCF_033063335.1). Classification (NCBI taxonomy): domain Bacteria; kingdom Pseudomonadati; phylum Pseudomonadota; class Betaproteobacteria; order Nitrosomonadales; family Nitrosomonadaceae; genus Nitrosomonas; species Nitrosomonas sp. Is24. Next base: position 2,393,499 of record NZ_JAWJZG010000001.1, read on the forward strand.
AAGCGATCCGGATCGTACAGTTTGAAAGCCAATCCCAGGATGGTCGCAACCGGCCCGAGCGTGATATAGCGTTTCTCCCAGGTTACCCGCATCCCCAGCACATCGGATTTACCGTCGTACTCACCCCGGCAAACGATACCGAAATCCGGCATCGCCCCGGCATCGGAACCCGCTTCCGGTGAAGTCAGCGCAAAACAAGGCACTTCCAGCCCTTTGGCCAAACGCGGCAAATAATATTCTTTCTGCTGCTCGGTACCGTAATGCAACAGCAATTCAGCTGGCCCCAAAGAGTTCGGCACCATCACGGTCACCGCCGCCGTGCCGCTGCGCGAACCGATTTTCATCACCACTTCGGAATGCGCCAGCGCGGAAAAGCCATAGCCGCCGTATTGCTTGGGAATGATCAAGCCGAAGAAACCGTTGTCTTTGATGAATTGCCACACTTCCGGCGGCAGGTCCTTCAACTCATGCGTGATTTTCCATTCGTCCAGCATAGCGCATAATTGCTCGACCGGGCCATTGAGAAACGCTTGCTCGTCTGCGGTCAATTGCGGTTTGGGATACGCCAGCAGTTTTTTCCAGTCCGGCTTGCCGCTGAACAAATCACCTTCCCACCAGACTGTACCGGCATCCAGCGCCTCCTGCTCGGTTTGCGATATCTGCGGCAGCATCTTGCGGAAAATCTTCAGTACCGGATTGGAAACCAAATTGCGCCGTATGACCGGAACAGCCAAAATCACACCGGCGACGGCAACGACAAACAAGATGACATAGAAGAGAAACAGGAGCATGGTGATCTTCCTCGTAGTGAGTTAAGCCCGTTCAAGCTAAGTACATGATGATTCAACGTTGTACAAGACCTGAATCAGACGTGTAAAATCCAGCATCTTCTTAAAAAGCTTACAGTCCCCAATTTACATGATAATCGCTCAAATCCCTACTGTAACGCCGAAGTATTATGACGCGTTTGTTGTGGATTTCATACACCCGGGCCGCCGCCAATCTTTAACTTGTTAAATTCAGGAAAAAATAATGTCCAATGACACACTGACGCTTGCGCAAATGCTGATAGCCCGCCGTTCACTGACACCCGCCGACGACGGCTGCCAGGAAATTCTGATCGCGCGGCTGGAAAAACTCGGTTTCCACATCGAAAGAATGCGCTTCGGCGAAGTCGACAATCTCTGGGCGCGCCGCGGCACTACTGCCCCCGTGCTGTGTTTCGCCGGGCATACCGATGTCGTGCCGACCGGCCCGCTGGAACAATGGGACAGCGATCCATTCACCCCGGCCATCCGGGATGGCAAGTTATATGGCCGTGGCGCCGCCGACATGAAATCGTCGCTGGCCGCTTTTATCACCGCCATCGAAGCTTTTGCCGCACAGCATGCCAATCATCAAGGATCGATCGCCCTGCTGATCACCTCCGACGAAGAAGGCGTCGCCGTCGACGGCACGGTCAAAGTGATCGAGGCGCTCAAAGCGCGCGGCGAATTGCTGGATTACTGCATCGTCGGCGAACCAACCTGTACCGACACGCTGGGCGACACCATCAAAAACGGCCGCCGCGGTTCCTTATCCGGCAATCTGACGATCAAAGGCATCCAAGGTCATATCGCTTACCCGCATCTGGCGAAAAACCCGATTCATCTGGCCGCACCGGCGATTGCGGAATTGGCGCAAACCGGATGGGATCAAGGCAACGAATATTTCCCGCCGACCACCTGGCATATTTCCAACATTCACGGCGGCACCGGCGCAACCAACGTCATCCCCGGCACGCTGAACTTATTGTTCAACTTCCGCTTCTCCACCGCCAGCACCGTTGAATCGCTCAAAACCCGCGTGCACGAAATTCTTGATAAGCACGGCTTGGATTATGAATTAGCATGGGAACTCTCAGGAAAACCGTTTCTCACCCCCAAGGCCGAACTGGCCGACGCCATGCACGCCGCCATTGTTGAAGTCACAAGCATCGAACCGCAACTCTCCACCTCCGGCGGCACCTCGGACGGCCGCTTTATCGCCGACATCTGCGCGCAAGTCATCGAATTCGGCCCACGCAATGCGACGATTCATAAATTGAACGAACACGTGGCGGTGGACGATCTTGAGAAACTATCGAGAATCTATCAGTTGATTATGGAAAACTTGTTGATCGACAAAACTACGGTGGCCGATTCAGAGGTCGATGGTTTTTGGGATAAATTGAAGAAGTATTTTTCGTTTGGGTGAGATGATAATTGGCCTGCTTTTGGCTAAAAGCAATCATTCAATAGTGACAACTTGAACCTGAGACAGGATGCTAAATTATTTTCTGACAACATCTTTCGAGACTGAATGATTTATAAGGTCCCGTGTTACTTGAACGGGGTAATTACGCAGTCATTTCAATTGGAGCAAACATGACAGACAAACCAGCTAAAAGTCCCGCTGACCTTCTGTTCAGAGAGGGCATGAACTACGATTACAAGCAAGACCAATCACCCGCAGCAGCCACACTGGCGAGGGCAAATTTTCAGCAAGCAGCAACTATGGGCCATGTTAAGGCTCTTCGTGCACTTGCACATCTCATATATGAAGGTCGTGGCGGCCCACAAGATCGCGAACAAGCGATGCTCATGCTCTGGTCAGCCTTCAATCGCGGCGATCATGAGGCACTGGGAGACCTTGCAGATATGCTAGGAACATATGCAGAAGAGATAACCGATCCATTGAGCAAAAAAGCTGCCACTTCCGCAGCTGGAAACACTGAAGAACTAAACCGACTATTTGGCTTAGTTTCATACTACATGCATGAGCTCGCACGTGAACGAGCACTGCGCATAAACAATTAATGATAAACGAAGAGGGTCTATGCTGCGTATTCATACGTTCATTCTTTTCTCAGCAGGATTATCGGGATGTGCGAGCATCTCTGACGAGAAATACAGTCAAGACCTATCACAGCAATGGGTAGGTAAAACCATTTCAGAAGTCATTGTTCTGCAAAAGCAACCGCCCTCACGCGTCGTGAATCTTCCGGACGGAACGGTGTATTACGTTTGGAGCCAAGATAGAAGTTATGCCACAAAAGGAAATTATATCTCAGGCTTATGTGAAATTACCGCTCAAGTTGGTAGCACTGGCGTAGTTACCTCCGTACTTTCTTCTGGTTGCTTCCACTTTAAAACTGGTGAGTACCGATACTATTAGAACTTAACAAGCCTACGGACTACGGGCGCTGTCGACTCGCTATAAGCTAAGGTGTAAGAATTACTAGCGTTGTTTACAGTATTTGGGAGAATACTGTAGATGAACATACACAAACGCACCCGATTAACTTTATTAGATCGCCAGGAAATCTGGCGGCTTTATCAAACCCGGCTGTGGAAGGTGGCGCATTTGGCGGAACGCTTTCATGTCAGCCGGCCAACGATTTATGATGTACTGAAACGCGCGAGACTGCAGGAATTTACGCCGCGTGACAGCACCAATCAGCGGTTCAAGACGTTGCAATACGGTCTTAAGCGCCTGGCTAAGGTCGAACAAGCCATCCAGGAACGGCTCAAGCGTGAAGCCAAACGCTATAACAAGTCTTACCCAGGTGAGCTTGTTCACTTTGATACCAAGCGGCTTTCCTTGTTGAAAGGGCAATCCGCCAATGAACCTCGCGAGTACCTGTTTGTGGCCATCGATGATTTTTCCAGGGAGCTGTATGCCGATATTTTTCCCGATAAAACTCAACACAGCGCAGCTCGCTTTCTCATAGACACTGTCATTGCCCAATGTCCGTATCAGATCGACTGCGCTTATTCCGATAACGGCAAGGAATTTAAAGGAACTGACGGCCATGCTTTCGGCAAAGCTTGCACACAACACGGTATCGGACAGAAGTTTACCCGCATCAATCGTCCGCAAACCAACGGCAAAGCCGAACGAGTCATCCGCACCCTGATGGATATGTGGCACAGCCAGATTTCCTTTAAAGACTGCGCCGATCGGCGCATTCTGCTTCTCCGTTTCATTAATTTCTACAATACCGTTAAGCCTCATAAGAGTTTGAATAATGCTACCCCTTATGAAATACTCACCGCTTATTTCAATCAACCTCTCTGTAAACAACCCTGAGATTTCTTACAGCTAAGGTAATAAAATGGCTACCTTCCAGTTCCCAGATTTATCCGACTTGGTAAGCTATTTTAAGCTCGAACAAATGCCCGCAATGGGTCGAATTCAGTCAATCAATTTCAGAAATTAACGGGGGTGTCCTAGATTTTGTGTAAACGGTGGTTAATAATGCCGAGGCATTCTTTCGTTAAATTGAATAGTAAACCTGTTTAGTGCCGGTTTCCAATCTCTTAGTGGCATAGACCATTTTTTGGCGATATTGCTGAGAGCCAAATAAAACAATTTGATCACGGCTTCATCGTTGGGAAACGATCCACGGTTTTTGCTGACTTTGCGTAGGCTCATATTGACTGACTCAATCGCATTGGTGGTGTAAATAATGCGCCGTATCTCAGGCGGGTAGTCGAAGAATGGAATGATGCGTTGCCAGTTATTGCGCCAAGATCGGGCGATCGGTGGATAAGCATTGTTCCATTTATCTTCAAAGCCGGCTAACGCGTGCTCAGCCTCATCAATCGTGGCGGCGCTATAGACCAAACGTAGATCAGCAGCTACTTCCTTGCGTTTATTCCAGCTGACGTAGTTGAGACTGTTACGAACCATGTGCACGATACAGAGTTGTACAATGGCATGTGGATAGACGGTTTCAATCGCTTCGGGAAAGCCCTTTAAGCCATCGACACAGGCGATAAAGATATCTTGCACGCCACGATTTTTGAGTTCAGTGACAACGCTGAGCCAGAACTTGGCACCCTCGGTCTGAGCAATCCATAAGCCCAGTATTTCTTTATGGCCCTCCATGTTAATGCCGATCGCCAGGTAAATCGCTTTGGTACGAACGCTACCAGCGTCACGAACTTTGGTATGGATACAATCGAGATAGATCACAGGATACACCGCATCGAGAGGCCGGGATTGCCACTGCTTCACTTCATCCATTACGCCATCAGTGACCGTAGAAATGAGCGTAGGCGATACTTCGGCGCCATACATTTCAGTGAGGTGCTGTTGGATTTCACGCACTGTCATGCCACGGGCATACAGCGAGAGGATCTTGTCATCAAAGCCCGCCCAGCGGGTCTGATGCTTGGAAATGATCAGAGGCTCGAAGCTGCCCTCACGGTCACGGGGGATCTCGATGGGTAACTCACCGAATTCACCTTTCAGGGTCTTACGGCTTTTACCATTTCTGGTATTGCCAGTGGCATTGACTACCGTTTCGTGCTTATCGTGACCAAGATGATCGGCCATTTCTGCTTGCAAGGCACGTTCAACCAACGCTTTGGTGAGTTGCTTGAGAAGACCATGCTCACCGATTAAATCTTCTGGCTTTTTGTAATCGGCCAGCAGGCTATCAATTAAGCCGGCCGGCAGGGGTTTGGGTGTGGTCATTTTTACTCCAAAAATATATAAGCAGTTTCCTGCAATATGACCATTTACACAAAATTATTTACACCCTCAAATTAACATCATTTATCTGAAATTGTCAGATCAAGTACGAGTCACCTTAGATTCGATTGTTTTTATCTCATCCAGCATGGTTCGATAATCCAAATAATCGATAGCAATCGGGAAAACGGCATTGTTAATGACCAGCCGCAAAGACGGATAAGAGTAAACATCCATGCCTCTTGCTCGTTGCATCTGACGCTGTAGTTCAGCTTCTATCGTTGCGCTTTTCAAATCGTCGCTAAAGGTTTCCGCGTTCAATCCAATCTTTTGAGCGCAAGCTTGCAAGGTTTCCGGCAGTGAGGGATTCTTCGCTTGTTGATAATAGGTGGTCTGAATAGCGCGTATCATTTCCGGCTCAGCTTCGGCGCGCTGTTTTTTTGCTGCCAGAACGGCCCGGCAGGCCGGGTAAGTTGAACGGATCGGCGTGTTGCGCGACCAGAAGTCCCAATTGAAGTGCACACCGGGAACGGTTTGTTCGATACGCTGCCAGGCTTGTTGCACCATTTTTTGTGTTGCGAGCGGCATCGGTTCGGTGGTATTCGGTGGTATCCGGCGCCAGGCCGCCGACGAGATAACTAATTTCCATATCGCGCGGCAATGCCTGCTGCAACGCAGCCCAGCTTTGGCTGAAGGCGTAGCACCAGCTGCACATGGGGTCATGAATGTAGAAAATTCGCGGAGTACTCATTTGCAAGCTCCCAAAAACAGAAGTCCCGCAATGTTATCGCCAAAGGCTCGGAAATCCTAGGGAGGCAGGATTAAAATCGCTAATTGTTCAGCGTTTCCTTAGAATCTATCTCCGCTTGATGGTCTTTGATGCCGATCTCTTATTCAAAAAATAATTGAAAATTTCTTAACTGTAAGGATTTCATTACATGTCATTTGATTTTTCACATTCTTTCAGATTGAACGATGGATTTTTCGATACTTTGCTGACTGACTTGCACCAGTTCTTTTGTATTGAAGTAAGCAGTCTCTCGAGAAAAATCCTGTCCTAATAGAATTTTTATTTGTATGTCGTGACGTAATTGGTCACTTTCAACCAATTTGACCGGTACCGGTAGCATTTGATTAATCTGATAAGCTTGATGGTAATTTTCTGAACGATAGTAAATTTCAGTTTTGTTCTGATTATATGTCTGGTGATTGGTCAATCTTACGCTGGCAACGCCACGTTGCTGAAAAAAAACTGATATCTGCTTTGCCATACCTGTAATGCCATTACCATTCGAAACTTCTAATCGAATGTTTTTATTATCCGGTAGCCTGGAGTTTTTATCGTGTGCGTCCAGATCATCCGAGGACGATATGACAGAGGTTAATTGCGAATCTGCGTCTTCACGAAATCGAGTGATATGGTCACCAAATTCATCGGTATTCGTCTTGGAAAGCTCTTGAGTGACAATAGAGGATGAGTTATCTGGATTGAGTTGCGATGCAATCACTTTATTATCCAAATGATTCTTTTCCTGTGCGATCGCCAAATTCCAGTGCGCTCTCTTGTTCTCCGGATCCAGTGATAAGGCTTTGCTTAATGATTTGATCGCCTCGACAAAGTTACCCCGAATCAGATGAGCATAACCAAGATTGTTATACAAATAGGTTTCCTGTGGCGCCAGTTCTATTGCTTTATTAAAATGCCGCAACGACAACTCATGTTTGCCTTGCATGGAGTATATAACGCCCAATCCGTTGTGTACTTCAACATAGTCAGGTCTTACTTCAAGAGCCCTTTCGTAGGCAGCGATGGCCTTCTGATAATCCAGCTTACCTTGATGGTATCGCCCCAATAAGTACATAATTCTAGGGCTTCCATTGGCATGATTAACTCTCGTTACGGGTTTAATTTCAATACCGTTAAGCGTGGTATCTTTTTGAACTGAAGTACATGCCGCTAACACCAGCACACTGCTTAATATCCATCTGAGTTGTTTGATATGGAACATGGTTTATTTTCCTGGTATTCGATAGTGATTTTAAGATAACTGTCAGTGTGTATTCGGATCGAGTAATTTTGGGCTTGAAATTATGGCTGTTTGGGCTCTTGCCACTGTCCACACAATTCACCATCAGTACACCCCATCAGCTTGTAAGCGGATTTCAGATTATTACGCGCATGTACATTACGAGGATCCAGTTGCAAAGCACGCTCAAATGCACCCGCTGCCTCGGCGTTCCGCCCCTGTTTCAACAGGGCGTAACCCAGGTTGTTGTGCAAATCGGATATCGAAGGCGCCAATTTGATGGCTTCATTGATCAGGCTGATTCCAAGCTCGTCTTCACCCAGTATCGAATAGACCACTCCCAGGCTGCCATAAGCCTCGTAATAATCCGGTTTCAGTTCAATGGCTTTCTCAAAAGCATTGACAGCTTCAGCATATTGACTTTTCTGATAGTGCTCGCGGCCCAATAAATAAAATTGCTTGGCTTTACTCAGTTGCGGATCTTCCTTTGCATGACCATCGGCGCCAATTCTTTGTTGCATAGAGGCGCATCCAGTCAATATCAGCAGGCAGATGATGGTTAATAGGGATTGCGTAAATTTGCACATGGATTTTGGTTCCTTTCATTAACTACCCGACAGGGTAGGAAGCAGTGTTTTGGAAACACCAATAATTGCCGGACCAACCATAACTACCAGCAAAGTCGGTAAGATAAACAAAATTAGTGGAAACAGCAACTTGAGTGCTATTTTGGCTGCAGCTTCCTCAGCGCGCAACCGCCGTTTAGTCCGCAGCATATCGGAGTGAACCCTCAGAGATGATGCAATGCTAGTGCCAAAACGATCGGCTTGGATCAACATGGCAACCAATCCCTCTATTTCTTCGACACCGGTGCGTAATGCCAGATTGCGTAATGCTTGATCCCGGCTTCGGCCTGCCCGCATTTCCAGATTCACCAGATGAAGCTCTTCAGACAATGGCTTACATTTTACATACATTTCTTCTCCGACCTTCCGCATGGCAGCATCCAATCCTAATCCTGCTTCGACACATACCGTCATCAGATCGATGGCATCGGGAAAATTTTCAAATAAATCGCGCTGCCGTATCTTGATGACATAAGTCAGAACTACGTTAGGCAGGTAATAGCCTGCAGTTACCAAAGCTAAAAAAACGATCAGCGAAGCATCATTATTTAGCTCCAAACCACTGATGCCTGCATAAAGAAGGAAAATACCCGGCACTAGCATTGCCAAAAGTGTTTTGCCTCCAAAGTAGAAAAATGGCACTGATTGGGAGCGGTAACCTGCATGCATGAAGAGAGTTCGCAGCGGAGAGCTTTCCCATCCTTCGCTTGGTAAAGAAAGTGAAGCAAATGGGCTTGTGAGCTTATTGGCAACTTCTTCCCATGGATTGGACTCATTTAAGGCGGATGTTGCATATTCAGATGCAATTTGATCTAAGCGCGATTGCACCGGGTCAGGCGTCAGAAGCCGCATCAATCCAAAAACACCCCCAGCTACGGCGATGAAAATGATGACAAGATATAGTATTTGAATCATGGTCATGATTATTACTCCAGGTTACTTTTCGTAGGGCTGCCGCCAATAATTAGAATAGATCGATTCTTCAGGCAAGTTCTAAACCCGGATTTTAATAATTCGCCACATGGCAAAAATTCCTGACACCATCATTGTTAATGAAGTGCCGACTAGCAAACGCCCCGTGGGATCCGTGAACAATATATTTACATATCCGGGGTTAACAAAATGAATAATCATTGCCATGAAAAAAGGCAGACATCCAAGAATCCAGGCCGACAAACGCCCATCTGCTGACAACACACGAATGGTTCCCAATAGTTTAAGACGAGCGCGGATCAAACTGCCGATATTTTCAAGTAACTCTGCCAGATTACCGCCGCTTTCCCGTTGAATTAACACGGCAATGACAAGATAGCGCAGATCAGTGCTGGGTATGCGGATACTCAGATTCATCAGGGCATCCTGCATCGGAATACCATAATTGATTTCATCGAAAGTAATTCGAAATTCAGTGGCTATGGGATCTGCACCTTCACTGGATACCATTTGCAATGCGCCCGAAAAAGCGTGACCTGCTTTTAATGCGCGCGCCATCAAATCGATGGCATCCGGCAATTGTTCCTCAATTTTTAACAAACGCTTGTGCCGTGCACTCAACACCATCAAAACAGGGAGTGAACCGCTCAATGCAAAGCAGAGTAGCGTAAATGTAAAGTTCAGATTGAACAATGTTGCGACAGCCATCCCGCCAGCTGCCGATAGGCAGGAGTAACCCAAAAAGCTGGAAACACTGAGTTGCAAGCCTGACTGAATCAGTAGGCGATCCAGGCTGTGAATGCGGGGAATTTCCATCAACAGGCGCTCCAACGTTGGAGAGTCACTCAACAAACGTTGCTTGATCAGATTATGCCCGGACGAATCTTCCCAACCGGCTGAAATGGCCTGTAACCGTTTTTCGATACGTACGGCTTCTGGTCCCTTATAAGTATTCCAAAGCAGATAAAGTCCTTCCAGGAGCAATACGATTGCAATGAAAATCATTGAAATAAAGAAATAATAAGTGTAATCCATTTTTACAAAGCGCCTTATTATTTAAAAATTCTATCTGGATCGAACAATTCATCACGCAAAGAAACACCAAATACTTTCAAGCGCTCGGCGAATTTTGGACGTACACCCGTTGCATGAAAATGTCCTTGTATCATGCCATTATTGTCCACACCCATTTGTGTGTAGGTAAAAATCTCCTGCATGGTAATAATGTCACCTTCCATACCCGTGATCTCCTGGAGACTGATCAATTTACGTTTTCCATCCGACATGCGGGAAACCTGCACAACGACCCAGATTGCGGAACTGATCTGTTGCCGTACTGCTTTGGCAGGGAGATTCGTTTCCGCCATGTTAACCATGTTTTCAATCCGGCTCACGGCATCTCTGGGTGTATTGGCATGCACTGTAGTCATAGAGCCTTCATGACCGGTGTTCATGGCTTGCAGCATATCCATGGCCTCCGAGCCGCGCACCTCGCCGATAATGATCCGGTCCGGCCGCATGCGCAGACTGTTCCGGACTAATGCGCGTTGTGTGACTTCACCTTTACCTTCCACATTGGGCGGACGCGTTTCAAGTCGCACAACATGCGGTTGTTGTAACTGCAATTCAGCTGCATCCTCAATCGTCACGATCCTCTCGGTTGCTGGAATAAATCCGGACATAATATTAAGCAGGGTGGTTTTACCGCTACCTGTACCGCCAGAGATTAGCAAATTGCATTTACTTTTGACCAACCCTGCAATCACTTCAGCCATTGCTGGTGTCAACGATTTATTTTGAATCAGATCATCTATCTTTAATGGCGAAACTGGAAAACGCCGGATAGACAAAAGCGGGCCATCCAAAGCCAATGGGGGAATAATGGCGTTGACGCGGGAACCATCCGGTAACCGGGCATCAACCATGGGACTGGATTCATCAACGCGGCGGCCGATTCTTGACACGATGCGGTCTATGATTCTCAGCAAATGACGATTATCGGCAAAATGAGCACCGGTAAGTTCCAGTTTACCGCGGCGTTCCACATACACTTGCTTGTACGTATTGACCAAGATATCTGATATCGTCGGGTCGGCCAGCAAAGGTTCCAATGGCCCCAGACCGAGGATCTCATGTTGGATATCAGAAACCAGACTGCCCCTTTCGGTCAGATTAATAGGTATTTTCTCTTCAATGAGTAATTGTTCTACAAGGGTCCTGAGCTCATTCGTCAAACGATCCGGTGGCAGCTTCTCCATCACCGAAAGATCAACGCGATCGAGCAGTTTTTGGTGTATTCTGGATTTGAGTTCATGAAATGAACTCTTTTCAAGCTTTAAACTATCTTCCATGACGAATACCTGTTCAGGTACAGCCGTATCGCTCTCACCCCAGCGTTGCAAACGATCTCGTATAGACATAATCAATAATCCGTTAAATGATGTTAAGAAAATAGTTTTCTAAACCAGCGTTGCTGTTGCTCTGTGCTCTGACTCAGTTCATTGCCGATATCCTCGACTGCTTTGGCGATGGGGCTACGTGGAGCGAGTTTATGCACCGGTACACCATGATTCACCGACTCATCGACTACGGAAAAGTTATTGGGAATCGATTTAAAAACCTCGCATTTGAGCGTGTTCTGAATATCGTCCAAGGTAATCTGGCTTTTTTTGTCATAACGATTAACAACTAGCCGCAACTTGTCTTTGTGATAGCCTAATGAACGGAACACATCAATCAGGCGCTTAGCATCGCGTATAAATGGCAGCGTCTGTTGCATTACAGGGAAAATCATGTCGGCTTTGTCGAGCGCCTGGACGGACACGGAATCCATGCGGCGACCAATATCAAGAATGACAAAATCATAATTCTTGATGGCAACCTGGAGTATCGGATTGACATGCTCGGGTTTTATTTCCGTTGCTTTTTCCGGCTCGTCCGGCGCAGCCAGTATGCCCAGGTTGGGTGTGATCTGGATCATGCTGGAAGCCAAGAACGCGCCATCAAGCCGGTGAATCTGCCGGGCAACATCTGCTATGGAAGCGGGAGATTTACTGTCACTAAGAAATAATGAAGCATCTCCCAATTGAAGATTGAAATCGATCAGAGCAACCCGCTGATTATTCTGCGCCGCTAGGGTATAGGCCAGATTGGTTGCCAGGAAAGTAGCACCGCTGCCACCTTTGCAAGGAATAAATGCCAATACTTTGCCGCTTCTGACGGGCATACTGGCTTGCTTGATTCTTTGTTGAAACCGGTTAATTGCACTCAAGAGCGAATCGCGAGTCGGTGGTGTCGGCAGCGCTTCCCGGACACCGACACGCATTACCTCCAACAATCGTTCCGGCGATGGGTTCGGGCATAACATGATAACGCCTAGACTTGGAAAACGTGCTGTTACGTTACCCAGAATTTGCAGATCATTAGTTTCATCCTCGGAGCTTTCCAGCAAGAGCAGATCGGGGTGTTCCTGCTCAGCCACTGCAACGGCTTGCTGCATACCGCCATTGATGGATATTAGCGTATAGGGCTGTTCCTGGTTCGAGTCTTGAGAAAATTGATCGGATCGATCAAACTCAGACAGAAATTGACTTATACTTTCCAGAATTTGTTGTTTTCGTGAAACTGCGGCGATAATCATTTTTGTTCCTCTGAATTGTTAACCACTACGCATTAAATGAAGGCGTTGCATGAATCCGTGCAGCATTATTAGTAGTAGGGTATGGGCGCAAGCAGGATAATCGCTGCTGATTTTGTGAAATAGCCATAATCACCAATGTTGAATTCCTCGCTATAGATAGGAATGATTTGTTCATGACGTTTTATGCGCAATCAGGATTGGCGCTATCCAGGCTTTCGCGCGGCAACGTCGTGCTAAACGGCGGCATTTCGATGTCCAGCGGCACCAGCGGAACAAAAGTGGATACGGTCAACCCTGAAATACTCACCGTTACCGACCTGCAGGAATCCGGATCGCAGCTATTGCCATCTTTATCAATATATTCAACTGAAATATTGCTGCTATCCAAAATGTTCAACATGGACTGCATTTTAGTTTTGACTGCCGCCGCATCCTGATCGCACACGACTGCCAAACGTGCACCCAACCGCGTTGCCTCCGTGGCGGTATTCCAGTAATGCAGCACACGGCTGAATTCCATGATTCCGATCAGGAGTGTAAACAGCACTACGGCAATCAAGGCAAACTCAACGGCAGCAACACCGCACTGCTTGAATCGATTAACCGGAACGAATTTTCGCTGGAATCTCAGAGTAGATCTCATGTTTGCCTCATCGTGGCGCGAATATCGCCAAATGTAATCGACTCATCGCCACCACCCGTGAGCGTGCGAGGATCCAACAAGAAATTAAATGTGTATCCGGTAATTCGGACCTCGACCAGGGTAATGGATGCACCCGTTGAGGTCGTCGTAACGATGGGATTGATGCTGACCATGCTGGTAGTCAGTCCCGGTAACAGCGCATCTCCGCTACAACCGGTATTGCCATATACGGCAAGACATTTTGCTTCGATCTGCGTTTCTGAATAATCACTGCTTGCCGGATTTAAGTGCGAGAGATGACGTACAGAATCACGAACTGACTTGACGAGCGTGTTGTACTGATACAGCGCCCGGCCGAATTCGGACACTCCCAACACAAGCAGTAGCAGCGGGATCAACAGTATGGCAAATTCCACAGCGACCGCTCCCCGCATCGTTCTTGGCATGTCACCCTTTGGATTTCTGAGCAGAAATTTTGTCTGATTCATACTTGTGTTTACCTCACGAGCGCCGGGACCATCGGACCGACTCCAGTAGGGCCAGCGGGGACACCATTGGTGGCGCATGGACTGTTAACCTGATTTGATCGTCCCAGGTATTCCAGATACATCTTGTCTGCGCCGGTACCTTTCCCCCCCGCGGAACTATTGATGGGGTGCAGCATCAACACGCACGCCCACTCCGCCACAGCAGATGTCGTGCTACCTCCCTTCAGACCTTCACAGTCAACGACTGCAGCCGTGGCCAATCTGCGATCCGCACCGTGTTCTTTGAGGTAAGTGGAATCTTCCCCTTTTCCCGCTTTCAATCCAGTGGCTACATCACCCTGATATGCCGCATTAATTCCTCGCTGGCTCTGGAAGTCGGAAAATGCACCAAATGTCGAAGGCCAGTTTTTTTCCGTGTACGCATAACCGCTATAATCGGGTATTGAGTCACCTTTCTTGACACTACCATGGTAAATGCCGAAACGGCTATTCCAGTCATCGGCCAAGGAGGATTTAACACCGGCTTCTCCTACCAGAGTGCCCACAGCAGGAAGATTGCAGACACCGGGGCCGGTTAGCTGCCCGGCCAGCTCGGCAGCGCCGCCAGCGGGTGGCGTAAAATCGATCCACATGAAATTTCCGGTTAGATTGACTGTGCCCGTTTTGTCACCTTTAGGTGGGCCGAGCAAACTGGGCAGCCAGGTTCCTACGACTGTGCTGGGCGGGACTTTGTCACTGCATATTCCAACCGGAACGGCGCAAGAAGTGATTTGCGATGGTGAAAGCGTAGCCACGGCGCTAGCGGAAACCATTTGATCGCCAATACTGATACCCGGCAGAATATTAAGTACCTGAATGAGGAAGTTGCCGATACCTGAACGGCTAGCTTCACAACGGGCAAACCGCATATCGGTTGCTCCTGGTCCAGTAAAAGCTGACAGATAGCCTCCCGTCAGCGATGTACTGAAGGTCACACCGGTGATAACGACTTGCTCATTCTGAAATAGCACATGGTGTAGCTCTCCGGTAGTAATGCCCGCCGCCTCGGCCAGTGTGAGCTGATTGGTGTTGGCGCCTGTTAATTCACGCGCGGCTGCCAGCGCACAGGCATCAGCACTGTTTTGCAGCTCGGTCTTGGCTACATAGAGTCTGCCCAGATCCAGCGCAAGACCGACAAAACCGATCAACAACGCCATCGATAGTGCCACCAAAACCGCCACAGCCCCGCGCTCTTTTTTAATGTTCAGGTTTTTACCTTTCCATTTTTCTTCCAAACCAGGAATACCCAAGCCGCGCATAAACAATCCCTCTGAAGATAATTGCTAATTCAATATTGCTGAATAATTTCGACCAGCCTACTATTGCGAACTGCCGCCACTTCCACCCGCAGTTCCTCCACTGGTGCCAACATTCAATGCACCGCGAGCAGGAGCCGGACGGTTGATATAGGAATCCCGGTAATTGTCGATCATGGCATCTCCAGCTTGGCCATCCACCCCTCTCACAGGGGTAGTGTCCAAGGAAGCATCAGGGTTGACGGTCTGTTGCGCTTTCGCCATGCCAACTGCATTACCGAATCTGGTATCCATCCGCTTAGGCGGATGTGTGACACACGCCGTTAATGCCAGTAGCATGATTGGCAAGCATATAGTTGCATTGAGAGACAATTTATTCATAATCATATCCTTATTTCATTTGAAATCCACTGGGCTCAGCGCTGCTCGCCGGATTACCCGATTTTTCGATCATCTGCTGAGGAACATCTTGATTATCCGATGGATCATCCCGACGTTCCAATCGGCCTTGCAGCAGGAATTCTCCGCGTCCTGGTCGTATGAATGCATCCGTAGGAACGCTATGATCAGGCTGCATTGGTTGTACCAAACGCGGTGTAACGATAATCATCAACTCGGTTTTGTCCATCAGAAAATCACTGCTGCTGAACAGAGAACCCAGGACGGGTACTTCTCCAAGCATTGGGAAGCGTTTGATTTGCTCCTTGAAGTTATCTTGCAATAATCCACCGATTGCCAGTGATTGGCCATCGCGGAGCTGCACGGTGGTTGAAATACGGCGGGTCTTGAAAGTCGGCACGGCAACGATGGCACCAAGACCTGTGGAAGCAACTTGTTGGAATGACACCAATTCGGAGACTTCGGGATTGACGCGCAAATTGATGCGGCCTTCTTCCAGTACAGTAGGTAAGAAAACCAATCCAACGCCAAATTGTTTGGATTGCAATCTGACCGTGCTGCCCACCCCGGAAGAAACAGGAATCATGATTTCGCCACCCACCAGAAAACTGGCTTCTTGTCCACTGATCGCAACGATATTGGGTTCAGCAAGAATCTTGATCACATTGTCTTTTTTCTCGGCATCAATCAGGAAAGAACCACCTTCGCTGGAAGCAAATGGCAACCCGGTAGCCACTGGATTCTTTCCGAGCAACAAGCTTGCTGGACTACCACCAATCAACCCACCCACTATTTGAGTCCAGGCACTTCCCGATTTTCTCAAGGCTCCCTGGAAATCAAACCCCAGCTTTTCTGCTTCAGTTCGATTCACTTCAGCCACTTTGACTTCCAGCATTACTTGCTGATTGTCTCGCACCCCCAGCAGGTTGATGACTTTGAAATTGCCTAGTCCTGCACCTGCACCTTGTGAGTTCTCATTATGTTGTGAGCCTTGCCGCAATGTTTGCATAGCCTGCATTCCACCCATTCCCCCGCCTCCTGCTTGCGCTCCAGCACCAGATTGATCTCCTTGACCACCTCCTTGAAGATTCAGCATCATATTGAGGACTGACGTACGCAGAAAAGCTTCGGCCAGGGCGATCATCCGGTCGGCTTTCAAGGTATTCGAAATCATGCCAGACACAATCAGCGAATCACCTGCTGCAGTAATTTGGACATCTTTCTCATCCGGCATAATGGCTTGCACTTGCTGCCTCAGCGCTGTGACATCCATTAGAACATTGACATCAATCACCGTGGATTTGCCGTCCTTGGTCCACAGTGTGATATTGGTCATGCCGACAATCTTGCCTAAAACATAGACCTCCTGTGGATTGATCATCATGACATCGGCGACGCTGGGACTACCAACCGAAATACGTTTAATGGCATTGGGTAATTTCAATAGCGTTGATTTACCCAGCGTCACATCCAGTTTGGCCGCGCCCGTCTGTGACAAGAATTGGTCAGGCAACACTTTTTGTTCCGTTTGCATTGCAACTGTTTTGACCGGTGGTGTTGTCTGAGCCATTGCGTGCGGCAGCAACACCAGCGTTAATGAAGCCAAACCAATTGGCAGAAGTGCAGGGAAATAACTTCTAATGAACGTTATCGGGAAGTTGTTGATGAACAGTCGTCTCATTTGCCTCGTCCTTCTGACAGTTTGGTTTCGGTTTTACTGGTTCCACGAATTACTGCAATCGCCTCGTAGTGCGGGTCTCTGGAGCGGTAAACGGTTTTCTGTTCAGCAGATGCCGCTGGGGTTGGCACGGGTCGCTTAAGCAGATCGTGAATGCGCCGCCCATGCGTGTCGATGTGCTGACCATCCACCTGATTGCGCAACGCCAGGGAAAGTGTGCCAATGTTTCGTGCAAGGTCGAGGATTTCCGCTTGCTCGGGAGATACTTCCAGAGTCACGGCAGTAACGACTTTAGGCTTGGTATCGTCGCGCCCGACATCCTGTGCGATGGCAAGCACCAGAATTTGTTCCAGCACCAGTTTCGAGAAAGGGTTATGGTTTTCATCCTTGGCGCTGACCAGAATATCGACAAGGTTACCGGGCAATGCAAAACCGGCAACACCGATGACATCGTTGACTCGTACCGTAATGGCTCGCTTGCCTTCGGCAATGACACCAGATAGACCGCCTGAGGTGCCAATCGGCGCCAATTTCGATTCCAGTACGGGCTCTCCGGTCACTAGATGCATTTTGAGTACCCGGTTTCTCAATAGCTCGCCATCCTGAAACGAGCCGACAGGCATGCTGCCGCTTGGCCAATCCGTTTTTTTCAACATTTCGGGAGTTAATCGCGTACCGGCATCGATATCGCGTAGCGCAACAAACACCGATGAAGCGTCAACACGCGTTTGCTCATTGATCCACTTTCCCGCAACCACTACGGCCGCTAATCCCAGCAACAGTGAAACCACAATCATCAAGAGTGCTCTGTTATTTTTCATTTTTACAATCCTAAGTTTCTAATCTTTTGAATCGTGCATGGCACGACATAATGGATAACTTATAAATAAAAAGTTATCCAACGCCATAACTTCATGCTTCAAGTGAATCTTCTATTCTTACGGTTTGATTGTAGGAAAGATTAGGGTGAAGTAATTCCAGGATCAAGGCGGCAATTACGGGTTAATTCCGTTTAATGGTTTTAGTGCGGAGATATATCTATGAGTTTAATAAAGTTTGAGAACGATGAGGCAGCATATTTTCAACACCCAAAGCTGTGTGAAAATGGAAAACGGATATTTATATCTCTGACGGTGCAAGATAAATAATCAGTGATTGGATAATAAACACAGTGCATCACCTTTCGCAGAATCTGCATTATCCCGCTAAGACTCGAGACATGATACTGTATGTTTGAAACAGTAATTTACAGAACATCAGGGAACCTCATCGTTACCAATCAATTGATTACTGGAAATGTTTCATGGCCAGAAAAAATCCGGTTCCAGCTGTTATTGCGATAGCATAGGGTAGTTTTCCGGCAGATTGGGATGCTTCAGCAGAAAATGAAGAATTATCCTTGAAGCATTCGGATTTCGAAGTCGACAAAACTGGCAGACATAACAGAATGACATTATCGATCATTCTGCGCAGTTTTCCGCGCCACAATGAAAAAACCAAGGCGAGTAATCCACCGGCAACAAGTGTATAGAGAAACACCCAGAGAATATCATTTTGCCCGACAAATACTCCAATCATTGCCAAGAGCTTGGCATCGCCTGCGCCCATAATGCGCAACAGATAAAATGGCAGCAACAGTAATAAGCCAAAACCCAATCCGATTAAGGAATCCAGGAATCCCATTTCCGCAAACAGAAATGTGTTCAACGCAATGCCTAATACAGTGCCTGTAACGATCAAATTGTTTTTTATCCGATAATCGTAAAAATCTTGCCAACAGGCGATCATTAGTAATACCGCTAGAACAAGAAACATTGGAAGAAACATGACATAATCTCCCGGCTATGGTTATTTAAAAAGGCCATCCAACTCAGCCTGGATGACCTTTCGATAAGAAACTATGCACCCGATTACAGAGAACAGCAAAAGGGAGAAAAATTGACTACTTCTTTTCTTCTGCTGGCTCTATGCGGTCTGCAATTATGGCGCTGGAAGCAGCCCAGCTATGCCGTTAAAATAGCCAGTGAGTGCAGTACCAAGCGGGGTACCGGCTGCCAAAACCACTGCTCCAACCGCTGCAATCATGATAGCGTATTCCACTGCAGTTACACCTGATTCGTCGTTCCAGAATTGTTTAACTTGTTGTACTAATTTTTCCATGATTTCTCCTTTTAATTAAGATCAATATTGCCTATTTATCCAAATAGACTTGCCTCATAGCGGCGAGTCATTCTCAAACTTAAGCATTTATTCAGAAATTCTTATAAGTAAATAAACGCTCTGCATCAGTGGTAATCATTGCTTGCTTACTGACTACTTCTAATTACGCACAGGTGCATTCTAGGGGTATTGCCTTTCCTGAACCATAGTCAATAAGTCCTTTTTCATTAGTATATTAGTCAGAGTATTTATTAGTTCATTCGTACTATTAACTTTTAATTGTTACAACCGACTTTACCCCCCGGTTTAGCCGGTTGTTTCTGGTGGTGAAATTTGCAAAGAATCTATCACTTGAATGAAGAAAAGTGATCACTAGCCGTTAACCTGAACTTGGATTCTTGAAGGAAACCAAGAATTCAGTGGATTGGCGCTGTTTTGGCTGTTTACTTCTAAAATTGAAAGAGAGTGTGTTATGGCGAATTCTATTGGCAGATTATTGATTAAAGAAGGTTTGATTTCCAATGCGCAGTTAGCTCAGGCGAGAATCGATCAAACGCAAAATAGCGGGAGACTCGAAGACAGTCTAGTTTCATTAGGTTTTCTCACTTCTGAGCAAGTAAATGGAATATTACATCCTGTTCCACCCATACCATTAAGAATAATAAACACAGGATTAAGCGAGGCTTTCCTCAGTGATCTATTACTGAAAATTGCCTACCAAGAAGCGGGGGCTTTTACCTTACACCAAATCACCAGCAAACTATGCCTTCATTATAGTGTGATTAATGAACTGATTGAGTTACTCAAAGCGGATCATTTAATTACGATTCGACTAGCAGCAGGCTATGGGCGGGAGACTCAAGTTTTTGAATTAACACAACGCGGCCGGGAGAGAGCGGAAATGGCTATGAATATTAGTCTTTATGCGGGCGCCGCACCGGTTCCACTGAAAGACTATATAAATATTCTTTCCCAGCAATATGTTCAGCAGATCCAGATAGATAAAACATGGATACGAGAATCCCTCAGCCATATGGTGATGAACGAGAAGTTGCTTGATCAATTGGGCCCCGCTTTTAGCTCTGGGCGTGCAATCTTTCTCTATGGTCCACCGGGGACGGGAAAATCAAGTGTTGCAGAAGCATTAGGACGGGCATTACCTGGTCATGTCTACATACCCCAATCCATAGAGGTAAGCGGGCAAATAATCCGCATTTTTGATCCTGCCATACATTTTGAAGTCACGGATAAAAGCGATGAGCGCATGCAGCTCGATATAAACGCCAATTTGAAGCATGATCCGCGGTGGATAAAATGCCGCCGCCCGGTCGTAATGGTTGGTGCGGAATTTACAACTGAAATGCTCGACTTACATTGGGATAGACACAGCAAGTTTTATGAAGCGCCAGTCCAAATGAAAGCTGCGAATGGCGTGTTCATTCTGGATGATTTCGGTCGGCAAAAAATGTCTCCTCGTGAAATGCTCAATCGTTGGATTGTTCCTCTTGAACGTGGAACAGACTTTCTGTCGCTACATACCGGCATGAAATTCGAGATACCTTTTGATCAGATCAACATCTTCTGTACTAATCTTCGTCCCGCAGACTTGGTTGACGAAGCTTTTTTACGCCGTATCCGTCACAAAATAAAAATAAATTACTCAACCGAAAGTGAGTATAAGGAAATTTTGCGGCGTGTTTGTGCCATGCAAGGTATTCCATTCAACGAAGATGTGGCTGATTATCTTATCGACACATACTATCGAAAAACAGAGCGAGCACTGACGAGTAGTCATCCGCGAGATATTATTGATCAGATAATCGATTCTTCTAGATATTTTAAACAATCGCCAACATTTACCATGTCTACAGTTGATAAAGCGGCAGCTAACTATTTCATTGAAATATGAATCCCTCCATACTTGGATTCTATTAATTGTAAGAAATCTGAGGGTTGTTTGCAAAAAAAGGGGCATTTACTCAGCCTCTTATGAGGCCTAGCGGTATTGTAGAAGTTAATGAAAACGAAGAAGCTGAATGCGTTCACTTTCTATCACTCGACTTTTCAGGTCTTCGCTACATGTTTCCGCGCCCAAACCAATCTCACGGGCGCATGCTTGCAAGAAGTCCCGTCAAGCCAGATCTGTTGAGCAGATCCAGGCATTGCGTAATTACTCTAGGATCGTAACCGTGCAAAGGTCTCTACACATTCACCCTAGCCGGTCAATCTTAGCACTGGCCGTCTTGATATGGTTCTCCAGTGCGGCGATACACGATCCGAACCGGTGGCTGAATCCTGTGCTTGCCTTCATCTGAGCAAGGAACGCACGAGCCAGTTGTTCAGCGTATCGCCAGGTTTCGTTGGTCACACTGGCGCAAATGCTGGCCTCGGGCACGGTGCTCGGTAGTCCGCCACCGCTGCGGGGTGCAAAGGTCATCGGCGTCATATCGTAAGCCGGTGCGATATCATAAGGGCGGCCATGTTCGGAGACGAATGACAGATTGCCGCTATGCATGTCGGTATTACCGATCAGGGTGCCAAAAGCCCACAAAAGATCTACGCGATCCGCCGCTTCTCGACGAATCTGACCGTCAGCCGCCAGGCGGCGGGCGATGATGGGCCAACCACCGGTTCCTGCGCCAACGAATTCGGCGTCCAGTGCAGCTAAGGAGAATAGTGCACACCGGCCCAAGTTGCCGATACGGTCAAAACGC
The DNA here is from genome assembly GCF_033063335.1 of Nitrosomonas sp. Is24. Classification (NCBI taxonomy): domain Bacteria; kingdom Pseudomonadati; phylum Pseudomonadota; class Betaproteobacteria; order Nitrosomonadales; family Nitrosomonadaceae; genus Nitrosomonas; species Nitrosomonas sp. Is24. The sequence goes on from NZ_JAWJZG010000001.1 coordinate 2,415,601, forward strand.
TCCGCTTCAAGGAAACGTTGGCTGCCGTGATCCACTATCCGTGTCTTGGCGGCAGGGATACCGGCCTCGCGTAGCGTTTCCAGCGCAAGATGTTCGGCTAGCAACAAATCACGCCAGCGTTCGCTCACAGAGTTTTCTTCCATCTCACTGAACTTCACGATGACGTGCCGAGGTCCATCGGGCGTGGTGGCGAAGGCGGTGAATTTTGGTTGCTCGCCTCCAGCTGACGATCCGGGTTTCTCACCACGAGCGGCTTCTAGTGCCAACCGAGCATATTCTTTGGCCTTTTGTCTCTCCTCGATTGGATCGGGAATGGAAGCGGCGAGAAAACGATCCCTCGCAATATCGCCCAGCAGCAGATTCCCTACCACATCATGGCCATGCGCAAGCAGCGCCCGCAAAGCGTGAGTATCGGCCCAGTCCGTGAGCCGTTCCGGAAGCCTCAGTTCAACGCCGTAACGAGCAGCGTATGCCCGGCCGAGATACCCTTGGGGACGCATGTCAAACAACCACCATGGCAAACCGTGGCTATGGAGAGCAGCTCCATTCTCTTGGCACATAACGAACCCTTCCGGACGCACTGGAATCAACATTCCCAGCTGACGTATCCGGCCTTCTGCATCGATCCGGTAGACCGGGAAGTCCGGCAATCCGCGTGTGGCATCGCGTAGCGCGTACTGAATAGATCGCGCAGCGCCAATCCGAACGATCTCATCGCCAAGTTCGGTCAGAGCGCGAGAGATCGTTGGTTGACTGATACCAATAATTTCAGATAGTTGGCGAGCGGATAACGGCCCGCCAAATAGTCGCGCCCGAATAGTCTCGGCGTGTGGTGACATAAATTTGAATTAATATATGAATATATTTGTGAATAGATAGTATAAGCGATCTGGATGTTATTCGAGAAAAATAGTGCAGCTTGGGGCGATATAAACCACCATCAATCACTAAGTCTCGCAGACTGCATTGGATCGACCCCATTCAATCAATGCCAGATTGAATGGATAACAACTTCTAAAACTGCATGATCAGGTGTGAGGCGCTATAGATTCGATAGTTCTGATCTCATCCAGCATGGTTCGATAATCCAAATAATCGACCGCAACCGGAAGCACGGCATTGTTAATGACCAGCCGCAAAGACGGATAGGAGTAGACATCCATGCTTCTTACCTGTTGCATTTGCTGCTGCAATTCACTTTCTATCGCCGGACTGCTCAAGTCATCGATGAAGGTTTCCGCATCCAATCCAATCTCTTGAGCGCAAGCTTGCAAGGTTTCCGGCAACGAGGGATTCTTCGCTTGTTGATAATAGGCGTTTTGAATGGCACGGATCATTTCCGGCTCAGCTTCCGCGCGTTGCTTTTTGGCTGCCAGAACGGCCCGGCAAGCCGGGTAAGTTGAGCGGATCGGCGTGTTGCGCGACCAGAAGTCCCAGTTGAAGTGAACGCCGGGAACGGTTTGCTCGATACGCTGCCATGCCTGTTGCACCATTTTCTGCGTTGCGAGCGGCATCGGTTCGGTAGTATCCGGCGCCAAGCCGCCAACGAGGTAAACAATTTCCATATCGCGCGGCAAATCCTGTTGTAATGCAGCCCAGCTTTGGCTGAAGGCGTAGCACCAGCTGCACATGGGGTCATGAATGTAGAAAATTCGCGGAAAACTCATTGCATGCGTTTAAAGTAAAAAGTTCTGCCATGTTATCGCCAAAAGCGCACGAATCCTAGCGATTCCGAATGAATCGTCACTTAAGAAAAAACATCTGCGATTGCTGTAAAATTCCCATTTGTTCACGTTTGAATTGATACCTGTCACCATGCCGAACACCTTACGAAAAACACTCGCAAGAATCGCGCTGATAGCTGTGCTGTTGCTGTCCAGCGGTTGCAGCATGCTTCGTCTGAGCTATGATAATGGGCCGCAACTGGCTTGGTGGTGGCTCGACGGGTATGTCGATTTCAGCCGGGAACAAACACCGCAGGCCAAGCACGCCATTCACCAATGGTTTGGCTGGCACCGCGCCACTCAATTGCCGGAATACGCGGATTGGTTAGCCGCGATACGCAGCCGGATCGACGGTGAGTTGACATCCACGCAAGTCTGTAGCTGGTCCGACGAGCTGCAAGCTATCATCGCGCCCGCTTTCGATCACGCCGTGCACCTCGGCACACCGGTGGCATTGCGTTTGGGTGAAACGCAATGGCGTCATCTCGAGAAACGTTATGCCAAGAGTAACGAGGAACTACGCGAAGATTTCCTGCAACCCGATCCCGAGGACCGGCAGCGCGCAGCCATCAAGCGGACGGTTAAACGCATCGAGAATCTGTACGGCGATATCGACAAAGCCCAGCGGCGCTTAATCATCGCCAGCCTTGAAGCTTCCCCTTTCAACCCGGAGGCATGGCTGACCGAACGCCAGCGGCGGCAACAAGAAACCTTGCGGACACTGCGCCTGCTCGCCGCCGAATCCGCCGCACCTGAACTGGCCACGGCTTCATTGCGGAAACTGATTGAACACACGCACCGCTCCGACGATCCGGACTACCGCGCTTACCAGTTGAAATTAGCCGAACACACCTGCGGCTTTATCGCGCGCATGCACAACAGCACCACGCCAGCACAGCGCCAGCATGCGCACGATAAGCTCAAAGGCTGGGAGACGGATTTTCGTGCATTGACGATGGATAGCCGCTTGCAGACTGCGCTGGAGTAGCGATGTTGCGGCACATTGAATAAATCCCGGATCCGGCCAGATTCAACACCCATCCCGCCGGTTAACTTCTATTAAAGCTACACAGCATTTCCTAATGCTTTCGCGCCCATCACATCCGCTTCGTGCTCCAACCCACGATCATCATTGATGGGAATACCTTCCTTCATCTGCATCGTCGGCTGCACCCGGCCTTGCGCTTGTTGCACCACATGCCAGGCTTCATGCGGCAAATGCTGCTCCTGCCCCGGTGCGACATGGATATCGGTGCCTTGCGCATAGGCAAGCGCGTTGAGTTGCGCCGGTTGCGATGAGTTGTAATGCACCCGGACGGAATCCATCGACATACCAGATAGATTCTCTATGCCGGATTTGAGGTTATCCGGCAAGCCGGTGTTATTCGCGGTGCCGTTCGTTTGCGCAGAAGACTGCTCTTCCAATTGCGCGGGAGAATCCGTAGCCGCTTTTTTCTGCAATTCTTCCTCTTCAATCCGTTGGATCGGCTCGGATTTCTTTTGCAGCGATTCATCTTCCTCGATGCGCTGCAGGGATTCACCGGATAGTATTTTGCGCTGCGCCAGCATGCGCGAACTATTGTGTATCAGTTGGCTAATTTTTCTTTGCGCGATAGCTTGGGGAGAATTGGCCATAGCAGTCATCAATTGACGCTGATTTTCAGTCGATTCACGATTGTCCGCAAAAGCTTGATGAACTGATGATATAGCTGCCACGGCAGCAGGATTGCGCGTTTGTTGCCGCTCTGATTCAACCGGTAATGATCGTTTCATATTACCTCTCCTCTCCACTATATTTTAGCCGCATGGATTAACAGTTTATTCTGACAAAAAGTACATCAAACTTCTAGCTTTGTCTAACTTAGAATCAGTAAACACAGAACCTGCTTCAATCTGGACTAAACTAAAATTGAGTTAATCATTTCTCTGGAAATTTATTATTTAAGCATCAATTTAGCTGAACTGCTGTTGCCTCACGATTTACCACAAAAACCTGATCAACCATAGAGCATCTCTGATGCAACAGAATTATGTGTCAGTTATCGTTCCGATTCAATTGTCAATAATTGCTTTAGCTACATCGTCATATCTAATTATAAAAATGATAATTCAGTAACTGAATTCTTACACGCCCGACATCCATGCAATTATTTCCAGAGAAATTTACCACCGTTATGTCCATGCTTACGGTGTACCTGGCGATCGACCAGCACCATTTTGTATTCCTCAGGCAAGTGATGCCAAGTCCAACCATCTGGACTGCTTTGTCCAGCGCCATTCTTCATGATACGATTCGCAATGCTAAAATGCACAGCACGAGATGCCTTGCTGATCTCAGCCAATTTCTTTCCACTAGTAATTCCATATCCTTTTTTCTTTGCACCTTGCTCCAGATCAACTTTTGAGCCGTTCTTAACAGGATTTTCCCATCTTCCCCCCTTGTATACCATAGGGCGTTTGGCAAAATCAAAAGTGCCCAATGTATTACGATTGTATTCTACTTTCTTGTAATCCCCATGAGAGTTTGATTTGTAATACTCCTGATAGCTCGGTCCCGATCCACGCGCAAGTTGGAATACTGTTGCCCCTGGCATCAGCTTAAATTGCTGAGTGTTATAACGATTTGCGGACATGTATTGAGTACTTTTACCGCTTTCATTAAGACTGAGATTCCCAAACATGGTTGTTAATTCTTCTATTTCACCATAAAGCTCGGGCTTAACATCATCTCTAGTAGCTGCCTTCAAATTCGACTCCTGCTCCCCCAATCCCTCTTCTTCATCGTGTCCGTATTCAAAACTATCTTCTACAGGTGCCAGTGATGTCGATGGCCCCTCTGGTAAAAAACTCTCTCTCAACCTTGATGCTCCCCACCCAATTGCCCCACCAACAATTGCGCCACCAGCGAGTAAACCTAACGTCGGCAGTGCTCCACCCAACAATGCCGCACCACCAAGTAACCCAAGCGTGCTCATCGCCCCTATCTTGGCATAACTCTTGTCTCTATCCTCATCGCGCTGCACCACACCTTTCATCTGCGTGGCAGGATTTACCCTTTCCTGTTCCTGTTGCATAACAGGCCGCACCTCATGCGGCAAATGCTGCTCCTGCCCCGGCGCGACATGAATGTCGGTTCCTTGCGCATAAGCCAGTGCATTCAATTGCGCTGGTTGTGATGAGTTGTAATGTACCCGGACGGAATCCATCGACATACCGGATAGATTCTCTATTCCGGATTTGAGATTGTCCGGCAGGCCGGTATTGTTTGGCTTGGCGGAGGATTGTTGTTCCAATTGCGCGGGAGAATCCGTGGCCGCTTTTTTCTGCAATTCTTCCTCTTCGACTCGTTGGATCGGCCCGGATTCCTTTTGCAAGGATTCGTCTTCCTCTATGCACTGCACCGGTTCTCCCGATAACATTTTGCGTTGCACCAGCAGCCGCGGATTGTTATTCATCAGTTGACTGGTTCTCCGTTGCGCTGCGGCTTGCGGGAAGTTGGCCATGGCAATCTTTAATTGACGCTGGGCAGCTGTTGATTCGCGATTATCGGCAAAAGCTTGGACACCAAGTACGCTGTTTGCTGATACTGCAGAATGGCGAGCTTGCTGTGATTCTGATTCAATCGATAATGACTGTTTCATATTACCCTCCGTTTATTTAGCGCAGCTTGCAGTTACATGCCGAGATTAAGCATTAACGCTCGCTTGGTTAATATCCTCAATCAAGCTACATACCTTATGATGGCTATACAATTTTGCACGGAATATCGGCATCCTCATCGTAACTGTATATCGCGCATAGCCGGTGATAGCCATCCGCAACAATTACCTTGCCGTTCGCCGGATCCCGCACCAGCAGAATAGGTGACAGTTGAATTCCTGCCTGTATTTTCTGCTGATTCTTCTGCACGTGGGTATTGCTGATCCCAAGTAACGATAAGCCGGACGATCTAAAAATATCCTTGGCTTTAAATTGCGACATCGCCGCTTGCTTCAAATTACCCACATGATGGGCAGCCGTTTGTTCATCGTAAATCAAACATAAGTACGATAAAGCCGCCGGATAATTATGCGCTTCAGATTCGCTTAACCATTTAATCTCGGTTTTCTTCGCCATAAGTAACAGAAATCCTCTGTGTCACCACAAACAACATTATCCGTCGTTCCGATACATCAACACCGTAAAATCATCTTCCAAGTAATCATTGAGGCATTCTACGCGCGGCGACAGTACCCGGCAAAGTGTCAGAATTTCTTCCCGGTCATGTCCGATCAGTAAATCATGCTGCGGGAAGCGGCTTTTATCCAGCATGTTAAAAGCCAGCGCGATCCGGGCGCTGTTATACAGTTTGCCGATCATGGCGGTATAAAAACTGTCATCTTTACAGCGGTATCCCAATACGCCGCTGGCGATGACGTAATCGACCTGCGGTAACTCGGCGGTGCTGAAGTCGGTTTGATAAAAAGTTGTCCGTTCGATACCTTCAAAGCGCTTCCGGGCTTCGGCGATAAACTCCGGCATTTGATCGATGCCGATATAATCGAAGCCGGAGAAATGCTGGTCCAGAAATGCTTTTAAATCGCCATATCCGCACCCGGCATCGAGTATCGTCTTACCACTCAAGTTACCCACTTTAGCCAGCACTTGGTAGCGCACTTGCTGGCTATGTGCGCCGCGCCATCCCAGTGATTCGACCGTGCCGTGTTGAAATTCGGCAATGCGATGGCGGTGATAGTGCATGACGGTCGCTTTTTCAATCAAGTCCATTGTGTCTTTCCTATAAGGATCGATCCTCTGCGCTCCAAATCCATACCCGGCCTAATCGCTGATTCTAGGCCGCGATGGCTTGCGCATTTGTTTTTTCCGCCGCTGGTAAACAACAATCGCGGCCGCGATACCGCCGAAAACAACCAAAATCAACGGCAAATTGCCCGCAGAAACAGGTTCCAGCACGGGATCATAGGTTAGCAGCAGCAATCCCGTAATCAGTGCGGGCAGCAGAATAACCAGCAGATAAATCACATAAAAGTTACTGATTTTCTTATGGATGCGGCATGAATACAGATACAAGAGGGTGAATAACAAACATAACAAGCTCAGCGCAATCCATGCCAACCGGAAGTACACGCGATTTTCGCAAACCATTTTTTCCAGTATCGACTCCGGTTCGCCATGCCAAGTGGTATTTTGGAAATATCTCACCAGGCAACCGCTGACAAAATTAATTTCATCGCAGCGGAATGGCATTTCCTCGACCACCTCCGGCTCGTTGGCCCATAAAGGCCAGAACCCGATTCCGCCGAAGTTATCTTTAAAGTAGACAATATCGTCTTCCAGCTGCTTCCAATCCCTGCCGTCGAATTCGATGACCGGAACGATATGTCTAAGCAATATGCCGCGTTCGATGCCGTGCAGTTCGCCATTTTCAATATCCAGTCGCAATTTCTTCTTGGAATCCGTAGTCGGTTCCTCAATCAGAATCAGAATCTTGGTTCTCACGTCAGAACGCGCATTGGTTGCAAACGATGTATCCGCGCTGCTGGAAGGCTTGGTATTATCAACCCAGGCAAATAAATTGGCATAGCGGTAAACACCGCTGCCCAAGGCGGATTGGGGCACCAGGATATTGACAAAATAGTCGCCTCCCTGCGCAAACAATCTTTTCTGCAACTCGGTAAAAAAGCGGTTGAACAATTCAACCGACTCGCGATCGTCCGGGAAACCATCGAAATACAGCGTAATGCCATCGCCCAGCGCGGGCGGCGGAATCATGCCGAAGGTTATATTTTGCCGTATTGTGCTGAAACGATCGGTTAATTGGCTGGTGAGCAGATTCACGATATTTTCCGTCAGCGTCTCAAAAACCGCAGCTTTGGACAGATTGGACAGTTTCTTCCAGCGCTCCCAGTAGGATTTATCATTGCGGATGACCCAGTCGACTTTGCTGTTGTGTTTGCGGGCAGCCTGAATAAATGCAGTTTGCGCATCCCGGCCTGCATCACCCAGCGATAAAATCGTGCTTTCGTTATGTACATTATTCGCGTGCTTGATGATGCCGTCTTCATCAAACGAAAGCCCGTAATAAGCGACTCTGGACAGCACGCTGAAATTGACCGTTTGCTTCTCTCCAGCCAGCCAGAACGGGTAAAAACCGTACACCGTGCCGGACAAATCATCCAGCACACAACCGCAGCCGCTGCCATCCCATTGAACCGGCGATGCCGCGCGATAAACCGGGCTTTTCTTGTACAACGGTGCGATGGCAGGCTGAACCACCTGCGTATACAACCCGGCGACGAATTCATCGATCAATGCCAAATCATGGTCTTCGCAATCCTCCTTGGGATGCAGGCGCAATAAATCAATTTCCTTCAACTGCTGAGAAAAATCGCGCATTCCCTGATAGGGGCCGGTCAGCAAGTCCTCGGTCAATTTTTTAAAATCGTCATCGCTGATTTTTAACCCGGACACATAGGCATTCTGTTTATTCACATCCTGGCAGGCGCCGATGCCTGCATAAATTTTCGACTTTGCCGCCTGCTCAAACAGATGTTTATCGGGATAGGTGACACCTTTTAATGACTTATCCAGCAACGCAACGAGAACACCGTTGAGCGAAGTAAACAGCGCATCGCCCATCAGCACATCGAGAAAACTCTGACTGATGACGGCATCGGCATAGCGGTAATATTGCTGGATCACCGGCATCAATTTATCCACCAGGTCGGGATAATCCTTAAGCGCTTCGGCGATGGCCGCTTGCAAAGCTGCTACGTTATCGAATTTCTTATTGACCAGCTTGGACAATTGCGCATAGATCTGGCCTTTACCTTGCAGTATTTTGAAATCTTCCGCCGCCAGCTGATAGAAATTGATCATCGGTTGATTTTTATTCACCGTTATCGATTCCGGCTGTGGATCAATCACTTGTAGATAGAGGTACACGAGATCGAGCAGCGCTTGATCGGTTCCGCTGCGCCGCACCTTGTAATAACTATTCTTCTGCACTTCCGGCAGATCGCCGTTCCACAAGGCAAAATCGGCGCTGATCAGCACTTTTGCCTCTTCCGGAAACATATTGGCGAAGGATGCGATACGCTCCAGACGGTTTTTGGTTTCATTGACATATTGGCCGATCGGCTCAATCTTGAAATCGTGGATAAACCGTTGCAACCAATACAACGTGACCGGCCCCATTCTCCCATCTGTCAGCGGCTGCCTGCTCTGCGCAACATCCTTTTTCCAATCGCGATCGCCTTGATAAATCAACGCCAGATTGCGCTGCATGCCACTGACAGTGGATTTATCCAACCGCTTGAATTTTTCCTGATCAAGCAGGCGATCGTACTGCGCGTCCACTGCCAGCGCAGCAGAAACGCCGCAGCTTAAAAAAATGCACACCATCCAGCAAAGGAAATATTTTTTCATCGCATACTCACAGTGTTCGGCCTTCTTTTAGCAATTCTTTTATCACGCCTTTGATCAGGTCATCCTGAATAATCACATCGCGCTTCATCCGTATCGCTTGAATGGCGGCATAGCGCACCGCATTGGTAATAGCGCCGCCTGAAAGCTCATAGCTTTCCGCCAGCTTGGCCAAATCGGCGTCCGCCGCCAGCAACCGGCTGCCGGCAAACATACCTTGCCACAATCTTAAACGCTGGTCGGCATCCGGCATCGCAAAATGCACCGAGGTCTGGAAACGCCGCGCAAAGGCTTCGTCGATATTGGTTTTCAAATTGGTCGCCAGAATCACCACACCGGGATAATCCTCAACGCGCTGCAATAAATACGATACTTCCTGGTTCGCGTAGCGGTCATTCGAGCTGCTGGTTTGCGTTCTTTTACCGAATAACGCATCCGCCTCATCGAAAAAAAGAATCCAATTCTTGTTTACCGCTTGATCGAACACATTCGCCAGATTCTTTTCGGTCTCGCCGATATATTTGGATACCACCATCGACAGATCGATACGGTACACATCGACGCCGATGCTCGACCCGATCAAAGTGGCCGTCAACGTTTTTCCCGTGCCGGGCGGGCCGTAAAATAACGCGCGGTAACCCGGCTTGATATTTCGGCCCAGATTCCATTGCTGCAAAATGGTGTGCGAATGCCGCAGCCAGGTGTTGATATTGTCGATTTCATCCATCACTTCCGGATCCAGCACCAGATCGTCCCAAGTCAACGACGTGCTGATCAGCTTGGCCGGAAAATGAATACCGTAATCGGGTTTATCGTGACGCCCCAGCGTCAACCGGTTCAAATACTCCACCGTCATCATCAACATGGCGCTCAAAAAAGGCTCGCCGCTGGCGATATGTTCCACCTTGATAATCTGCTGTTTGGACAAGTAGTGATCGGGCTGAAACAGGCGCATCACGTCAAAACGCTTTGCCAAATCATCTCCCGCCAGAATAAAAACAGCCGTTTCGCAAGTGGGTAAAAATCCGCTGTGTCCCTTCCCTTTCCATCCGCCAAATTCGGTAAAACCGCGCGCGGTTTCCTGGTTATTGAGCAGGAATGTATCCAACACGTGCGGTTGAATATGCGGTAGCAGCGCTAGAATGATCACCAGGCGTTCATCGAATCCCATCGCATATTCCCGCACCAGCTGCGCGTATTCCGATTGCTCCTGAGTAATATCCGGTGGCGGTAACTGATGAATATCTTCAATAGCGCCTTCCCGGCAGAAATAAATATCACAGCGTGCTGCCAGCACCGCCTTGAACCAGGCTATTTCTTTTTCCAGCGCAGCTGCGTTTGCACGACTTTCCATCGCTGACTATGCTTCCCTTGTAAGACTCATCCGATTAGCGCCAGGTGACATGAACCGCACGCTCCATCCAGCTGTGCTTGATGACGGAAAAACTCCACGGCAAACTATCCAGCAGCATATCAAACACGCCGGGCTCGACCGTCAAATACCACATGCCATCCTCTTTTAATTGCAACTTCCCTTTACGCCGCAGGAATGTCTCGCGTAAACCGCTGATGGAGGTATTACCGATGGTTTTCCAGTTCTGAATCATGCCGCGGATCAGCCCTTCGATCGTTTCCTGTTCCTGCGCACTGATAGCGATTTCCCGGCAGATTGGAATGCCGGTCGATACGCCGCATAGAATTTTGTTCAGTGTCAGCTGATATTCCGGCGATTGCGTTTGCTCGTTGACCATGAACTGCAGCAAATGCACCGCACGCTCGGCTGCTTGGCGATCGGCAAAAGAGCCCTCCTCGGCCAGTTTCAGCATGCTGAAAAGCCGCGGCAAATACGGTGCTGCCAATACCTGCCCGGCATTATCGATATAAATTTCCTCGGTGACACCGGTCGATTCAGTTCTATTCAGCAAGGCATCCCAATCGATGGCCGCTGCTTGCTCAACCGTCAACGGTGGATTGACTCCGGTTTCGGCCAGTGGATTTTCCTTTCCGCTGTACGGCGACTCAGCCGGGGTTTCGATCACTGTCTGTAACAATAAATGAATCGCAGCAGCAGTTTTATTCCCTGCCAGCGCTTCATACCAAGTTCGTAGCGAGATCTGCGCATCGGTTTCGTCCGATACGCCGTGTGCGAGCGCCTGCAAGTAGGCCGCCGGTGTGATCTCAGCGGCATCCAGAGTCAGCAGATAACGCAGGCTGGCGGCCCATAAGCGCTGTTGCCACTGTTTCTGATTTTTTTGTCCGCTTAACCCGCTCACCCGGTAAAGCTTGTCTGTCTGCGCCAGCAAGTGCTCATTCAGCACGGCCGCTTGTGGCGCCAACAGGTAAGCAATATCCATCCGTATGGATTGCGGTAGTTTATCCACCCAGTCGGGTACGGCAATCGTGCGCAATATGCTGCGTAATCGTTGCCTGCGTTCAGCCGGTTGAATGCTTGTTTCTATGGCTGCGCGATGGGCATCGATCAGTTGTGCCTCGTACAAGGCTGCGAGTACTGTTGCGTACAGTGTTTCGTCGCCTGGCCGGGAATGTTGTTTCGTTGATTGCTGCGAAGCTGATCCGGTTGCTGATTCCGCTTCCGCTTGTTTGGCTTGTTTGGCTAGTTCGTTCCAATCTTCACCGGTATTACTGAGCCGGGAGGGTGCCTGCTGTGATTGGATTGCAATCGCTTCCAAGTCGATTTCCCGGTCGTGCAATAACTCTTCCAGCAGCAACCGGTAGTAGGCTTGCCGGTTACTGACGCGATCCGCGTGCTGCTCTATCGCTTGCAGAAAAGTGAGCCGGTCGGTAGTGTCACCGGCGGATTCCAAGTGCAGTAGTTGTTCAATCAGGCTGTGCAACTCGAATGCATCCAGTTGCGCCGGATAATTGGTTGCGAAGCGTTGCTGAAGCTGCCGGTAAACAGCGTTTGCTTCGCTTTCCGGGTTCAGCGCCTGAACGGAATGCGGGATTTCTTCTACTGTCCGCTGCCGTGCCGGTGCGCCGCCGATGAGGGTTCGCAATAACGTCGCTATCGCGCCGCCGGTTTCGCTGTGTTCCAGCGCTGCGTACCAGGCACGGAGCGTTGTATGTAAGTCAGTTTCTTCCGGAGAAACAGCGCGCACAAGCGCTTGCAAGTAGGCGGACGGATCGATCTCTGTGCCGGTTCCGGACAACAGATAATCCAGACTCGCGCCCCACAGCCGCTGCTTCCAGTGTTTCTGCATTGTTTTTTGGGGCGATCCGGGCAGCCGGTACAGGACTGTGCTATGCGCCAGCAGGCGTTCGAATAGCAGCGCCGCAGGCGGCGACAGCCAGTAGCTGATATCGAGCAGAACTGGTTGCGGCAATTCAAGCAGCCGGGGTTTGATTTGCGGCGATTGCAGCAAACGTTGCAACCGTTGCTGCCGCTCCACCATTTGCAGCCGCAGCACGCTCGAAGCAAAGCCTGCGTCGATCAGCTTCACCTGTTGCAGCGCTAATAGGATGCGGGAATACAGTTCCTCATGCACCGGCTGGGATCGTTTTGCTTCAGCGGGTTGTGCAGTGATCTGCGGCAATCTGGTTTCTTCTATATTTTCAGTTTCTCTTGCCGCCTGCGGTTTTGCCGGTTCACGGTGTACCGTGTCCGTTTGCCCCTTTGCCTGAGTGCTCACAGTGAGGTCTCTCAGTAGTGTATGCAACGCACCGGGAGTGTTACGCTGCGCCAGTGCTTCATGCCAAACCTGTAGCGTGATCTGCGCGTCGGTCTCACCCGATACATCGCATGCGAGTGCATGCAAGTAAGCCGCCGGTGTGATCTCGGCGGTGTTCAGGGTCAACAAATAACGCAGGCTGGCCGTCCATAAGCGCTGTTCCCATTGCTTCCGGCTGCTTTGTTCAATCCAGGCAGCCGCCCGGTATAGCGTATCCGCGTGCGCCAGTAGATGTTCATTCAGTACTGCCGCTGGCGGGGCTAACAAATAGACAATATCCATCCGGGCCGATTGCGTCAGCTGATTCACCCAGTCGTGTACGGCTATCGCACGCAATGCAGTCAGTAACCGTTGTCTGAGGTTCGCAGGCTGAATACCTTCTTCCATAACCGCGAGACGCTCATGAATCAGCCCTATTCTGCGCAGTTCCGCCATGACGGTGACATACAGTGTCTCAAAACCGGTTCGGGATTGCGGCGCCATTGGTTGGAAAGTTGGTCCGGTGCTCACCGGTTCGGCTGTGATCGGCTTATCCTGATTTTTATGGGTAGGATCGTTTTCAGGCAATGTCTGCTGCTGTAACGCTGCAATCGCTTTCGGATCAATTTTCCGTTCTTCTACCCGGTTTTCCGGCAGATGCTGAAAGTCAGCCGTTTGCGTTTTATCATCGGCTTCGCCTTGCGCCAACGCTTCATACCAAGCCCGTAGTGTGATCTGCACACCAGTCTCATCCGATACGCCGCGTGCGAGTGCCTGCAAGTAGATCGCCGGTGTGATATCAGCGGTGTCCAGGGTCAACAGATACCGCAGGCTAGCGGCCCATAAACGCTGTTGCCATTGCTGCCGGTTATTTTGTCCGGTTACCCGGTAAAGCTTGTCTGTCTGCGCCAGCAGGTGTTCATTCAGCACCGCCGCTTGTGGCGCCAGCAGGTACGCGATCTCCATCCGTATGGATTGCGGCAGTTTGTTCACCCAGCCGGGTACAGCTATCGTGCGCAGTGTCATGCGTAACCGTTGCCTGAGCTCAGCCGGTTGGTCGTCTGTTTCAACTGTTACATGACGCGCGTCGATCAGCTGTGCCTCGCGCAAGGCTGCGATTACTGTTGCATACAGTGTTTCGTCGCCTGCCGGGAAGGGTTGTTTGGTTGATTGTTGTGCAGTGAATCCGGTTGCTGATTCCGTTTCGGTTTGCTTGTCTTGCTTGTCTTGTTTGTTCCAGTCTACCGGGGTATCACTGAACCGGGAAGGTGTTTGCTGCGACTGGATTGCAATCGCTTCCAGGTCGATTTCCCGGTCATGCAGTAGCTCTTCCAGCAGCAACCGGTAGTAGGCTTGCCGGTCACTGACTTGATCGGCATGTTTCTCTATCGCCTGCAGGAAAGTGCGCCGGTCGGCAGTGTCGCTGGCGGATTCCATCCGCAGCAGATGTTCAACCAAGCTGTGCAATTCGATTGCGTCCAGTTGCGCTGCCGTTACATCGTAGCGGCGGCTGCGCAGGTCTTGATACAGTTGCCGCAGTTGCGCCGGGTAACCGGTTGCTAACGTTTCCAGCAGCGTGCGTAGGCTGTACTGCCCAGCAGCCGGTTGACCGGTCGCGAAACGTTGCTGGAGTTGCCGGTAAGCAGCATGTGCTTCGCTTACTGAGTTTAACTCCTGAACGGAATGCGGGGTTTCTTCTGCTGTCTGCTGCCATGCCGGTGTGCTGCTGATGAGCGTTCGCAATAACGCCGCTATCGCGCTGCCGGTTTGGCTGCGTTCCAGCGCTACGTGCCAGGCGCGCAGGGTTGTCTGTAAGTTCGCTTCTCTTGAAGAGACAGCGCGCACGAGCGTTTGCAAGTATACGGCCGGATCAATCCCTGTCGCGGTTTCGGACAACAGATAATCCAGATTCGCACTCCATAGCCGCTGCTTCCACTGTTTCTGCGTTGTTTTCCCGGACGATCCGGGCAGCCGGTACAGGGCGGCGCTGTGCGCCAGCAGACGTTCGATCAGCAACGCCGCTGGCGGTGACAGCCAGTAGCCGATGTCCAGCAGAACCGGTTGCGGCAACTGGAACAGCTGGGGTTTTATTTCTGGCGATTGCAGTAAGCGCTGCAACCGTTGCCGCCGTTCAGCCGCTTGCAACTGCAACACGCTCGAGGCAAAACCTGCGTCGATCAGCTTCGCCTGTTGCAGCGCTGCTATGATGCGAGAATACAATGCTTCATGCGCCGGCTGGGTTTGTTTTACTTTAGCGGGTTGTGCAGTGCTCTGCGAGTGTTGTGCCTCTTCTTGCCTGCACCCATTTTCTGTTCCTTTTATCTTGTCTCGTGCCGCATCCTGATGATCATTCCGGCGCGCTGGCAAGACCGAGCTTTCCGTGGAATCTGTATGCAAATTCCTTGCATAGGCATTTTCCATGGCCAGCAATGCGTCATACAGTAAGCTGCCGGTTTTCCCTTCGTTACGAGACTGCGCGGCGAATTGACGGATTCTTTTCAGCAGGGAGAGCGATTCTCGCGCTTGCAGCGGTGCAATTTCCCGGAAAAGGCGATCCAGCACAGTCACCCCATTATCCGCAGGCTGGCCGTGTTGCAGCAGTATTGCCAAGAGCTTTTCCCATACGGCATTGACCGCCTGTGTTTGAGCGGCTGGCATGGCATCCATGTCTGATATTGCCCGTTGATATAGCCGCAGGAAATCCAGCAGCGGATGCGCATGATCCGGCGTGATACGGCTTAAAACATCCTCCAAGGCACGGTGCGGAAACTGCGAAACCAAGCGGTTAATCACTACTGTTCTTTCCGCCGATGGCAAGCGTTTGAGCAGATGTACCCAAGCTGCGCTGGCGCTGTGCTCGCGCAGTATTTGCTGGAGCATTTTTTCGTGCGCATGCCGGTCCGCCGTGTCCATATACCAAGGCATCCGGCCCGTCAGCAAAAAATCCTGTAGTTTTTCCAAATCCGTCTGGATTGTACTTAACCGCTGTACCGGTAATTGCGCTGGCAACGTCTTGACCGGCATCGATCCGGATTGCGCCAAATTGCTTTGCAGCGCACGCAACTGATCACTCAATTCTTCCTGCACGCGCTGAACCAGCTCAGCATAAAAATCCACGCCGGGAATATCGCCCAGGTCAATTTCCACCCGATCCAAGCGCCAGACCGCACCGGTTTCATCGAATTCATCCAGGATTGAATCGATGGCGGGCAGCAACTTTACTGTCAGGAAAGCATTCATTTCCGGCTCGTGTTCATTGGCTAACGAGAGAGAATCGAACGAACAGTCAAAAATAAATTCATCAATGCGGTGCGCTCTCGACATAGTATTAAAGCCAGCATTCACAATCTGCTTCTCCTCTGTTCTTCAGCAGAAAAGAGATGATTCGTTCCGATGCTCTGTTTAATGGCTTGAAATTATCCTGATGATGATCGAGGTTCGCCTGCTGCAAACAAAATAACCAAGTTTTATAGCGTTGCTCGAAATCCTGCATAGGGACAAAGTCGAGCCAGTAAAACTCGGGGAGAATATGCGCGGGGAGATTCTTGATCACCGTTTCCTCGGCAAATTTACGGAATGCCGTATTTGCAAACCTTGCTGTCCAGGATGGAAAGATCACGCTGACGCGGAAATCAAAAAAATCTTCAGTGCCGGGGATACCGGCCACAACCTCTTCCCCCCGGGGCCGCAGCAGCACGTGTTCGATCATATGAAAACTCTCGCACGCGATATTCAACTGTGTGATCGCGTTGCAGAACTCATGCGCGTACCGAACCGCTTCATCCCGGTTGCGTTTGCGGCTCAGCGGCCACAAGCGGGCATTCTGTCCGGACTTCAAGCACACGGCGGTATATTCCCTGGTGCTGATCAGGCGGAAATTTTTTATCTCGACTCCATCCTTAAAAACGCCGTAACCAAACGGCGGGAGCTTTGCGGGAATGGCAATTCCGGCAAATTTTTCTTGCTCGAACACGATCGGAATCGCACGATCTTCCATTTTCTCCGGTAAAAATTGCACATGTTCCGCCAGAATATGATCGGGAATCAGACGGCTGTTTCTTCCAATGAGAACATCGGTAATCAATGCAATGCGATCGAATGACTGCAATCCCAGCAGAATACTGATCCGTTTATGCGCACCGGCGAGATTCTCTTCCAGCTCACCATGATGAGCGTGCAATACCGGTTTCAAGTAGTTAAAACCCTTCGCCCGGTCACGCGTGATTTCCCGGATGCATTTCAGATAATTGATTTTGTTTTCGATCACCCACTTGCCTGGATCGGCGCGCCGGTAACAATCGAATTGCTGCAATGAGCGTTGCGGATATTGCTCGCCATACATCGCCAATACCGTATCCAGCACGCGATTCCTGCGCTCAGAAAAGTCATCATGATTCGCCAGAATACCGGCAAGAACGGTTTGGCTATACTGCTTGCCGCCCGCATACAGCGATTCGATACCGGGAATATTCCGGTCATCGAGAAACTGGGAAAAATAGGACTGTTCCAGCCCGGAATCGAGCGAAAACAAGCGCGGCATTTCTTGCAGATGCTTCAAGTAATCCGCCATCAATTGCTCGTACGGAAAGAGATATGCTTTGAGCTGCTTTGCCTTTGCTTTTACGCCGGGTGATTCCGATTGCGGAATACCGTAACGGTTAATCCCGTAAATGGCCGGAAAATGATTCTGAATCGAGTAATAATCGGGCGATACCCGCCGCTCTCCTTTGGGTAGCGGAATTAAATGCGCAAACGACGGGCGGTTATTTCTGAATGCATGGTATGCAAAAATTAATTTTTTCAGTTCCAGACGCGTTTCTTCCAGCAACGCTTCGTCTTGCGCATTCTCGTAGGGCGTAAACCCCGCCTTGCCGTCATGATTCTTGCGGCTCACATCCTGAGGAAGCACCAGCCGCAATAGTTGTTTCGGTTTGCCGGATTTGGGGAAGCACAAATCGGGAAATTCGTAGCGCGATGAGTCATAGGAAATACTGGTGAACTTCTTGTTTTCCTGGTTAATCAGGTACAAATCGTGCACCTTGTTCACACCGTCGATTTGACTGATCAGGGCAATCAAATCGACTACGCTAAGAATCTCCTCCGCGCCTTCAAAGCACCGGTCGCTGATAAAACCGTGCCGTGTCAGCGGGCCGGAAAAAATCTGCTCGTAATTGCCCGCCTGGCTCAGAATCGATTCATAGCGGTCAATCTGAATGCCGGAAGAAATATAGTGGGCGCATTGGAGGAAGATTTCGGCATAAATTTTGGCGCGATTGTGAGCCGGTTGTATTTCGATCTCGCCCGCCAGAAAATAGGGTATCGTGTGGATAATTTCGGCGCGATGAATATCTTCGCAAAGATTGCGATGCGCGGCAAAAACAGAGTGGATTTTTTGTATGACCGCCTTTTCATCGAGTTTCCCGGTGCGTTGATCCGGCGTATCAATTTCCGAAAACAAGCCGTCGCCGATTCCCGCCAATATGTTATCCAGTCTGGATAACACACCCTCGAAGCGCGACAAGGGAATGGCCAGCTTCGCCAGCAACTCGCCGCCATTGGCTATCCAATCATCCGGGTTTGATTCGATCGCAGCCAGGATATTATTTAACGCATCGTTGAGTTTCGCATAATGGAATACCGCATCCAATTTGAACAACACTTCGTTCAACCGGCTACTCAAATCCGCGCTGAGCGATGAGTCCATCATGACCGACCAGATGGAGCCGATCTTGCTCCAGATATCGTCGACACTCGATAAACTCGCATCCAGCTGATGCAGGATATCGCCTATTTGCTCAGCCAGTTGCTCGGATGCCGGGAACGGCAAGTCAATATCAGCCGCAAAATCGTACCCACGTTTCAAGTTTTCGTGGCAGGCATCCAGTTGATGGCCGAGTTGATCCAGCAGCGAACGGACATGCTCCGAAGCGGCATTGATCCGTTCCAGCTTACCGGATAGTTCGCTCAGACTCTCGCTCTGTTTGGGTGGATCCGCCCGGCTTTGAATCAGCTCATCGTCAAGCTTCACAAATATGGTGTAAAGACCTGCATTCTCTTCCGTTGCGCTGGGTTCGAGCCAGACATAATCGATTTCCGGAATAGCGTCGTAGAGAATTTTTTGATAATCGATTCCGGTTACTGCGGCGCTGGGAAGAATTTCTTCCGGCGAGTAGAGCGCTTGCTGCTGATAATCGATCGTTCCTTTTTCACCGGTCAAATAATCCGGGACGGTAAATCCGGAACGGTAAGACAGATCGGTCAACCCATAGCAGAGTTGTTCCAGAATCGTGACGCCGGGATCATGCAGGTTATAGTCGGTCCAGATGTCACCGGATAATTCCTGCACCTTACCGATGGCTTCCTTGCGTAACGTTTCAAAATCCAATCCATCGGGATCGATCCGGATACGCGGTATTTGCTCAGAGGCCGGCATACTCTTGCGAAGCTGCGAATGAATGCGGGTTGCTCAATTGCGCTTGGATTTGCTGATTTAAACCGGTCAGCAATGCATGGACGCGATGATAAGGCAAATTTCCCAATGCCTTGATGGCCAGTGACAGTTCCGCTTCGGCAAACACAAAGCGCTGCGGTTCCTGCGGCGCGATACCCGGCGCAAACAATGCATTGGCTTGCTGATTTAATTTACCGATCAGTTCGAATACGGATTTGAACGGCAGCTCGGCCAGCGCTTCCAGCAGCAGATTACCTTCCTGCAAGCTCAAATGAATGACTAGCATGCGCGCGGACATTTATTTGTCTTCCTGTCTTTTGCGTAAAACCTTGGGGTACGCCGATTCCGGCTCTTTTTCGCTTTCATACATCACCGGGTCATACCATAACCGGGTAATGTAATAATTCACCCAGATCTTGTCACCGTATGACGATTCCACACGAAGTTGCAGCGTGTATTCAAAGTTTTCGATATTCGCGCCGCGCTCCCAGCGTAATTCCAAGCGATTGCACTTTGCGCCATAGTGCGCCTGATGATAGGTGATGTGGCTCTTGTCGTTATAGGCATTGAGCGCAAAAGCATGCATCAAGGCGTACTTGCCGTCGGCATCCTTACCACCGACACCGGCCATCACTTCGAAGGCCTGACAGCCGGTCAGCGTTTCGGTGATATCGTGCCAGTTTCCATCCGCGGGTACCGGCAGCTCTCCGCGGCGTCCGACTCTGCCATGCGAAGCGATGGTACCGGCGACATCCAGTTCAAAGCGGGGATTATCGGTATTGATACCGACACCGGCTTTTACCGCATCGCCGGACTCGGCGTTGCTGCCATCGGTGCTGCGCAATGTCAGAATATGCGGGTTATTTTTATTACCGAAGCTCAAATTTCCCGTTGCATTATCGATACCGGCAGACCACATGGGGCTGAGCGTCGCCATGCTCTGATAAAAACTCATCAGCTTGCCGTCACCCAGCTGAAAAATTTTCAACCCCTCTTCGGCTGTCTTCTCGAATCCATCATCAATCAGATTCAGCGTCGAATCGATTAAATCGGCAAATGCCACTTCAGAAGGCATCCTGCCGTTCTTGAATTTGGCTTCTAGTGTTTTTCTATCTTTTCGCGCCATTTTTCGTCAGAAATTATAAAAGTACTGCCAATTTCGAGTTCGCCGATGCCGGTCATTTCCGGCTCGATTAAATCGTAGCGATCGTCCATCTCGATAAAATGCTGCTGGATAGGCGCCACGATACTCCAGGGATATACCGGAACAATATCTTTCACTTCCGAATCCTCCGTTTTATCGGCGCTATCAAACAGATCGAAATAGTCTTCACCCGCCGGTGCAATACGCAGTATCGAAAGATTGGTAACACGATCGACATAATCGAGGCTCTGAATAAAAGACTCAATCTCATGTTTACTGACCATCCAGCCAAAGTGGCGGGTATATCCCACGGTCTCGTTCCACGGCGACAGAAAATCCGATATCGCCCGGTTCAACCGCTCCAGATACATACCGGCCAGTAATGGATTTTTCAGCTTGACCGTGCAGCGCACCTGGATGACTTCGTACACCGGGTTAAGGATATGCGCGGTCACAAACGGCGGCACATACTGGTTGATAAAATCCTGTATTTCTTCAATCAGGTGGCCATTCAGCAGCGGTTTCTGCGTGACGCTTTCATTCCGGGCGAGATAAGGCACCACCACAATCAGCACATGACCGGGACTGAAGCGCTGCTTGAACACAAAATCAGGGTTCATGCCGGGAAAACACTTCACCTTATAGATTTGCGGAAACTGCTCCAGTA
Source organism: Nitrosomonas sp. Is24 (assembly GCF_033063335.1). Taxonomy (NCBI): domain Bacteria; kingdom Pseudomonadati; phylum Pseudomonadota; class Betaproteobacteria; order Nitrosomonadales; family Nitrosomonadaceae; genus Nitrosomonas; species Nitrosomonas sp. Is24. The sequence goes on from NZ_JAWJZG010000001.1 coordinate 2,436,680, forward strand.
TCAGCAACTCATAATCGGCTGGCAGCAACGCGCGCTTCTTATGCCTCAACCGCTCGCTGACGCGGATGCGCAGCTGAGCGCGGTCTTCCGCCAAACGGCCGCCAAAAGAGGGTTGAATTTGTTTGACGGCGCCTATGCCCGGAATTGATTTGCGCGCACGCAACACCGCACCGGCAGGCAAGCGGATGGTATTGCCGGGCACGGCATCCTGTTCCAGATACCGGCTGGCTCTTAACGCCTGCGCATGGATTGAATACAAACTGCAAAATTTGTCCAGATCGTGATCGGACGACACCCGCAACCAGGATAATCCGGCCGGTAATACGGTATTATCCTGGGAAATATCCGCCGGAATATTCAACGTGATAATTCCCGACCGCATGAACCGCTGCGTGGAATCGGATACGATTTCTTTAGCGCTGAGCGGAAACCATTGGTTATCCGCCAGATAAAACCACTGCATTTCCTTCAGCGAATCAGCTTCTATCGGCAATGAGTTCTCACGCAAATAAAAATAAAGCGTAATCACACCACCGCCGGTCAATCCTTTCAAACCGATCAGCAAATTCCCGGAGTGGAGAAATTGCGGCAATAAATAATTCGCTTGATCGGCTCGCACAGTGACATTCTTCCACCCCAGCGGATGCAAATAGATCATTCTTTCCCGCAGCGCTGCAACGCAATTGACTTCTTCCTTGCCCATGATCATTTGCGCAGAAGCTTTATAGTTGACTGCGATGGATGTAATCATCGGTGTGTACGGCGGATTTGGCACGCGTTTAAGAAACTTGGCATGTTTCTGTTTAGCGTTGAAAGTCAGTACATTAGCCAATTCCGTGGGATAATCGCGATGACCGAATGCTGGCCCCGGCCCCGTCAGGGTGAATTTGAAGAAACCGCGATGGGTGGAGGGCGTGTAACCAAATTCTGTCAAAGCATTGCGATATTCAACAGGACTCCAATAGGAAATGACCGGTGCGCACGACAATTTACGGTACGCGCTGACTTCGCTGCCGCCATCCAAACCGGTTTTAATGTGAAACAGGGAACTGACAACCGCCGCTTTGGCATTCTCCGGCAGCCATTTGCCATTGGACAGTACCGTTGTGCTGACGCGGAAGTCGGTATCGTCGAATGTTTCATAGCCCTGGTAATGGGTTTTAAAACCGCCGATACCGGCAGGCAAACCGCCCCACTGGATTTCGACGTTGAAATCCGATAATTGCTTTCCGGCTGCTTCCGGGCATCCCACGATCAGATACGAACCAACCTCCGGCAGCGGACCAAACGGCGCAAACGGCGCGAGCGGGGATAATTGTCCGATGTTATTGTGCAATTGCACCGTGCGGCATCCTTCCACCGCGACATCGATGCGGATCCGCTCCAACTCGAGCTTGCTCAGAATCCCATAGGGATATAAGTAGCTCTTGGGATTCAAAACCAATCGCACCACAGGCAATCCGGTTTCATAACCCTCGCCGTGAATTTTGCAATCGTAGGGAACGACCGCCGGAAAGTTTTCCGGCAGGAAAAAAGTCAGCGTCAGGCTGTTTTCTACTTGTTGCTGCGCAATGCCTGAATAGGATGGCAGATATTCCGCGATCTCCCGCCATCCGCCTGAGGTCGACAAGCTGATGATGAAAATATCCCGGAATGCTTTAAAAAAAGCTTGCTGCTCGAGGATCGGCGTTATTTCACCGGCGCTGCCGGACGGTTGCATGGTTGCCGCGATTTTCCGGATCCATTGTTCCAGAGTGATTCCCGGTCCAGCGGCGTATTTCATGTGAATAGAGACCGTACGGCGTCCTTCTTGCAGCCACAGCGCCTTGCTGGCCAGCGCGAATCCGATGCGGGCATGCTGCAGCAGAATGGTTTCCTCACCTTCTTTCGGCGCGCCGAATAATGGGTATGCCGGGAGATTTTCGCCGTTCAGCACACTATCGCCGCTTAAAACCGGCACGTCGTTCAACCAGCCGCCGGTAGGGATCTGCCGGGTGATCGCACTGGCTCGATCATTCAACACGACCGATTCGTTCAAACCATTTTCGGGAAAATTCAGCGGATCGCGCTTAAAAAATAACGTATGAATAGCGCTCACCGAGGCATCGTTTATCAGGACATCGTCGTCAGCGGTATAAACAATATCCTGCTTGTTCTCATCCTTACCGGCGAGAAATTCCGTTCCTTTCGGTATCAATACGGTGTGATTCTTTTTGTTCGGAACGAGCGCCAAATAAACATGATCGGGTGTGAAACCGCGCGGTTGAACCTTGAGCACCTGATCGTAATAAAAATCGACATAATTCAACGTGAAGCGATTAATTTTATTGTGCAGTTTCTGAAACAGCTGCAAGAAGGCAAGCAGCAATCCCGCGGCGGGTTCGTGATCCTTGCTGGTTAACGAAACGGACAATAATTTTTCCGCACTGCCTTGCACCATCTCAATGGCTTTGACAAACGCATAGAAACTGGACCGGATAGGAACGGCATCGGCCACATCAACCGTTGCATTGGCGTGACTGAGCGTGGTTTCTTCCGTCACTTGCAACAATGTCATTAAATCGCGGGAGAAAATCGTTTCGAGCGTGTGATGCGCGACATGCTCAGCCAAATATTGCCCGAGCACATCGATATCTTTCCTGAGTCCGGTAATAACGCTTTCCAACACCTTGCGCAATTCGGTACCGATGGCATTTTTTGTCCGCGACAGTAATTGCAGCCACCGGTCCAACAACCTGACCGCAGTATAAGACGACAGCATATGCTGGCTGATTTCTCTTGCGGACAATGCACGCAATGCCTTTGCCAATTCATCGTCAGCCGTATTGCTCTGAGCGGCGGCGGCGCCGGTCGCCAGCTTATCCAGATCAACAGCCAGAATCGTGGCAATGACAACCGTCTCGTCCAGTGAGAAAAAATGCGCCCAGGTTCCGTCTTCCCGGTTATTCAAGTTATAAAACTTCATCACTTGCGCATATTCAACCAGCAGCGCCAATAAGGTGTGAAAACGCATATCGGCGACGTTGAAATAATCCTTCTCCAGCGCCGGTAATAATCTTTTCTCCTGACTCTTACCGTCACTGATGTGCAGATGATATTGTGTTGACCAATCGGTGCGAAGCTTCATTCACCCAGAAACCCTATAATTTAACATTCGTGCCTTCAGTGAAATAAAACGGGTACACGATATTGTGGCGGTTATTTGTGGCTCGCACGATGTAGGCGATATTTATCTTGATCAGGCCATTCAAGATATCTTCACTGTTACCGGAGTCCACCCGGATATTTTCCACCACAACGCGAGGTTCAAAAAAAAGAATCGCGCGCTTGATCAGGTCAACCATGACCGTGACCGCCGTCTCATTGATCTCTTCAAAGACCTGACTTTTTAAACCACAGCCGTACGTGGGTTGCATCACGCGCTCACCGGGATTGGTCGACAGAAGGATATACAGACTTTCATGGATATCCTCTTCAGCCGACACTGTCCGCATCGATCCATATTGACCGAACTCAGGCGGAAATCCCCAGCCGGCTCCCAGGAATGATTTATCGTCGGCGCTCATCGCTTGGCCTCCATGCTAGCCGCCGATCATCACCGTCGGAAAACCCAGCACGATGGTACCGCCGTGCGCCGTTGTGTCGCCCATCCGGGCAGCCGGACGGTTGCTGATCATGACCGTCGCCGAGCCTTTCACAATACTGTCGGGCGGGCCGACGCAGACGCACATATCCCCTACCACGGCGGCCGGCATATTGCCGATCAATACAGTGGGCACGCAAGGACCGCTGATCGGGCCGCCCACATGAGGAATCGGCGGCACGCCCGGTGTTTGCATCGGGCAAGTATGCATATCGGTGATACGCGCGGCTGGGGGCATCGTTAAATTCCTTTCAAAACAATTGCAATCCTGAGCATTCAATACAGCTTAATTGATCATCACAATAGCGCCTTTTACCGTGGTCTGGCCGCTGGCCGACAGCTCGGCGGTAGCGTTGCCTTTGGCGCTGAAACCGACGTTGGCTTGATGATTGATATTCAGTCCTTGATTCTTGATATCCGCTTTCGCCGTCAATTCGATATTGCTCACCGCGTCGATGGTTACCTTGCCCTTGGCGCTGATCTTGATGTCTTTCGGGCTGTCGATAGTAATGCCACTGGAATTGAGCTCGATTTTGTTGGAATTCTGGTCTTGCAGCAGAATCGATTTCTGATCATCACTGATGACGATTTTGTTATTGCCGGGTGTGGTTACGGTGATCACCTTCTTGTCGTCGTCGAATTCCAGCTTCAGCTTACTGCGCGTCACCACGGCTTTGGTGAAATTATCGGCGGTCAATTCGTAAGGCATTTTTTGTTTGCTGCTGTACAAACTGCCGAGAATGACCGGATGCGAAGGATCGTCGTTGAAGTATCCCAGCACCACTTCGTCGCCGATCTCCGGAATGAAGAAAGCGCCAATACCGCTGGAACCGTAGAAACTGGCCAACCGCGCCCACACGCCATCGGTCTCTGCCTGCAAAACCGGCACGGATACCTGAATCTTATATTGCCCTTCCGGATCGGCATCGAGCTTTTTCACCACACCGATGTGCAAACCGTTAACTCCGGGCACCCAGCCCGAAGCAAGCGGCGCCTCGGTTTTATACTGCTCGGCGAACCACTGCGGCGATAGGCCGAACTCAATTTCCGTCACCCAATTGCCCTGCCTGATGTCATGTTTCACCGCCGTCACCAGCACTTTGCCGTTAAAGCGGTTACCCACGCCTTTCAATTCAACCAGAGTACCAAGCTTCACTTTGGCGCTCCCTTGAAACGCCGCGTAACCTCGGATACGCGCCAGACCGGACTTGATTTGCTGCCCCTTGGCCCACCCGGTGAGCGAAGCATTCTCCAGCGGCGCATCGGTTTGCAGGCGGAAATAATCCGGCGCCATCACGCCCGCCAGAACACCCGCGGCGAGATCACCCTGACCGGTTAACTGTTCGGGACTCGCCTGCACTTCCTGCACGGCTTGGCTCGCTGGATCCCAGGCAATGCCTTTCACCACGGAAAATTGCGCAGCAGCATCGACATCCGCGCTGAACGCCATCAAATCGATACCGTACGTCAGGGTCAGAACCGCTTCACCATCAACCTGCGGCGCTTTGACCGTTACTTTTCCGGCATCGATCGTCACCAGAAAACCATTAACTTCCGCCCGCGTCAGCAAATAATCCCAGTCGCTGCAATAGTACTGCACCAGTTCCTTATAACTCACCGTCGTATCCGTCACATCGGAACTCAGTCCGCTGTGCGCGCCGATCAGCTTACTGATGATGTCGCTATCCTTCGAATCGACAAAATTGGCGTTCTTGCGGCCCACCGTCATGGCGACCGAGCTGTCCTTACACTGCACGATCAGCCGGGAAAAATTATCGCCGTCCATTTTTATGCCATGCTTGACGACAATACCTTTGAACACAATGCTCGTCTGATTGGCATAACCGGCATTGATCGTGATCACCGCGCCGGGTTTAAAATCATTCGCATCACTGACCGGAAATTTGTTGTTCGGCATATCCCCGTCCAGTAAAACGATCTTGGCGCTGGGAATTTTATTGACCCCGTACATGATTTCGATCGAAACGACCTGAATAGTATCGGCTATGGCATTGCCATCGCTCAAAATGGTCACCGATACGACACCCGTGCTGCCCGTTAATGGGGAATCTGCCATAAGTAAACCTAGCTTAATGGAGGGAACTGAAGCTTAGTTCCGGGTTTAAGATCACGAAAATCCGTCAGACGATTAATCTTTGCAACATCGATATAGTAGTTACAGTCCTGATAAACCCGGTAACACAGCAGCGGCAAAGTATCTCCGGCTTTCACCTCGATCAAGTGCGTCAAATCCGGGGACTCTTGCGCGGCTTCCTTGGATATTTCCTCTTTGCTCTGATATTCGACAAAGGCCAGTGTGACTTTGGCGCGCAATGGCACGCCGCTGGGTTTGAACAAGGTATAGTCAAATTTCAGTGACTCCACCCGTCCGTAGAAAAGCAACTCGCCCCACTTCACCTGCACAATCGGCGCTTCGTGCTTAGTCCCTCGGTAGCGATACACAACGTCTTTCAATAATTCGATCTGTTCCTTGACCGGAACCGGATCGCTGACGACCGAGAGCGGATTGGCCGAGACAGCCCCGGTGGCATCCAGTATTAATTCCTTGAGAACAAATTTTTCCGGGTGGCTTGCATCGTACTTGGTTTCAGTTCCCGGTTGCCCCAGCACCTTGTTTTTTGAATAGCTCAGCTTGAACGTTTGCTCGTAACCGGCGGGATTGATCATGGCTTCAAATTTTTTCAGCGAGCCATCGACGCTTATTTTGCCGTTATTCACAGCGCAGGGCGAAATCGTCAACAGCGCTTTGGCGCCGCCCAGCGACATTTAGCGTTCCCCCTGTTCGCGCAGAAAATCCGCGATCATGCGGCGGCATTCCGCCAGCACTTCTTCTTTCAGCAACCGGTGCTCTTCGGATAAGTCGAGATCCTCGTTCCCGGTGCGCTGCACGATATTGGACTTGATCAGCAGTTGTTTAATCTCTATCGCCATGGGGTATGCTTACGCCTGCTAGATAATGCGCATGGAAACGGTATAACTCAGAATGATCTTTTCGATGGCGACTTCGTTTTTGGTGGAGCCGAAGCTTTCGACTTCCCATTTCAACGGGTAAGCCGAATCGAAAGACCAACCACGAATCGGCATTTTGTCCTCATTCATCAGATACACCAGAACAGGCAATGGCTTAATCGCCAAATTAAAACCGGATTCGAGCGTCGATTTGCACCACACCACCAGTGGCGAAGTCAATGGCGCAATGCCGCGCTTCAAGGATAAATTGGGATGCTTAATGCCTTTCGGCAGCTGCCGCACGAACCGGTTTTCACCGCCTTCGACAACCGACTCCACTTCCATTTCCGTTTCGATTCCGGACACTTCCTGAAAAGAAGTATCGGCCGACAATCCGGCCGGTGGCCCGATCACGACCTTAAAATAGAAAGCAGAGGGTGGATAAACATTTCCGGATAATGAAATATTCATGAGTCACCCATCTGCTGGCAAGATTTAAAAACACTAACTGTTGGCGATCGTCAGGCCTTCATGCACGATTTCGATGGATTCTATCGCCACTTCGTTGCCTTCCGATTTTAAATCGGTGCCGGTAATCTTGGTCGGCCAGGCGTTAGTGAGTGTCCACACCATCGTCGCCTTGCCGCCTTCATCCAGCAAACTGATGGTGACCGGCAAGCGCTTGATGGTATTCATCTTGATCTGTTTAAACCAATCCCAGAATTTGTTATCGCCTTTGAAAACGCCTTTCTTCATGGTGATATTGCCGACTTTCTTCATCCCCGGCATCTTGATCACGGAGAATTCCGGGCTATCGCCATGGCGGTATTTGATTTCTTCCGATTGGATATCCAGACCGCTGACCTCCTGAAACCGCATGACTTGAGAATCCCACTTAACCTGAAAATAAAACTTTGGCATAGGCCAAACTGTCGTCGACTGAGCTGATCCATCATCTGCCATAATGCACTCCCAATTTTATGATTAAGAAATAAACGTTGTTTTTGTCAATTGCACCGATTAACGCGCTGACTTTCCGATTAAGATTTCTGCATTTGCTGCTGGAAGGTAATTTCAATGAACTCTGCCGGGCGGCTCAATGCAACCAGCACGGTTACTTTCAACATACCGTCCAGAATATCCTGCGGCGTCATGGTTTCACCCAGGCCGACAAACACGCCGAAGGCATCTTCCGGTGTTGCACCGGCCAAACCGCCGCGCTTCCAGATACTGGTCAGGAAGTTACTGATCATGCTTTTAATCGTTACCCAGGTGCTGGAGACATTGGGTTCGAATACATACGCTTTGGTCGCCAGTTTAATGGACTCTTCCAGCATGATCATGGTACGGCGCACGTTGATATAGCGCCAATCCAGGCTGTTGCCATCGAGCGTGCGGGCGCCCCAAACCAAGGTGCCTTCGCCGATGAACGTCCGGATCGCATTGATCGATTTACCTGCGGTTGTGACGTTCAAGTCTTCCTGTTGCGCATTGGTGATCTCAACGGCGGGTGAAATGACCGCGTTCAGGCTGACATTGGCAGGTGCTTTCCACACCCCGCGTGAATTGTCGACCATGGTATAAACACCGGCCATGCCCGCGCTGGGCGGCAGCAGATTGAGCTTGAGTTTGATGCTGTCGATGATGCTTTTGTACAGCGGGCAAACGGCTGTCAGAATTTTGTGCAGATCTTCATCGGTCGACATCTCTGCATTGCTACTTTTTAACTTTGCTTGCAGATCAGTAATTTCTTTTTTTCTGGCCGCATCCAATTTATCATTAGCCAAATCAGCGCGTGCTCCTATTTCCGTGATCTTGTCAGCAATCTCCGTTTTTTTCTTGCTATCCACTGCGCTAGTGTTTAACTCGGCGCGCAACACTTCCCTTAATTTATCCAAATTGGAAACATTGGCAAAGCTCAGATCACTGGTCTGAACAATGGAAGTATTAAGCCAAGGATAATAGGCCGCGGCGAAATCCAAGCTGTTCGTCCCAAGGTCATTCCTGAACTTCGCGATGCATCCACTATCCTGTGCTTCCTTATAGCCATCAAAAACATCCAATATGGCAAAACGATTTTTCATCACTTGTCCGCAGTGACTCAAGGCTGCCTGTTGCAGCCCGATACAATCGGGCTCAGCCAGTGACATCGCATCAGGAATCACCACCATCGTCGGTTCTTGTTCTTTCAACAAAACATCGATCCCCGCTTTCAGCTTCGGTTGCACGATAGCATCAGCATAGCTGCCGACCGAAATCACATAGCAAGCACCGCCGCCGTTTTGGAAAAACAGCATCATGCTGTGATACAGAAAATAGCGGGAACCCTGGAGCCCCAGCGTATATTCCTTACCATCATTTGAGAAATCAGACTCAACGGCAGCTGCCGGTACAGTATTTTTCTTATCACCTTTATCGGGAGCCGCTTCAGCATCAGCATCTTTTTTCTCAGCTGTATCGGGAGGCGCCACATCGGAAATTTGATATTGCGCTTTAGGCGATCCGCCAAAGAAGCTGATAAATTCCGACATGGATGAAATACGCCACGCCTTATTTAATAGCGATTTTCCTTTGTTATTGGCTTTCTCCGTATAACCGATAAATGCCGGTACTGCGGTTGCCACTTCCACGACAGAATTCGGAAACGCGCTCTTTTCAACAATGTAAACACCCGGTGTCTTATATTGCCCCATCATCAGCTCCTTTTAATTGGAAATGTAGCGTTCATCGGCCATTGTTATCATTCAACTTGATAAATACAGCCTACAACCTTGTTTAGATTGAACATAGAGCAGCTTATCCGATGTAATATTAATTCTCAAGCGTTACGTAAAGAATTCGCGAAATTAACATCTTCAATTCCTACTTCCAGCAGAACGCGCAATTTTTACGGCTGTGCGGCGTGCTCCCGTAGCCAAGCTTCAAGTTCCTTTGCCGGTGCGGGGCGGTGAAACAGGAAGCCTTGATAGTAATCACAACCATGCTGACGCAGGAAAGCCAGCTGCTGCTCCGACTCGACGCCTTCCGCCAAGACACTTAATTTCAGACCGCGCGCCATCGCGATGATCGTGGCGGCAATCTCGCGGTCATTGGGATCGTGCGCCAGGCCCCGCACGAAGCTTTGATCGATTTTGAGTTTATCGATGGGAAAGCGCTTCAAATAAGTCAATGACGAGTAGCCGGTGCCAAAATCATCAATCGCCAGCTGGATTCCCGGCGCCTTCAAGGTTTTCAGCGTATCGATCGAGCGTTCCGCATGCTCCATGAACATGCTCTCGGTCAACTCCAATTCCAGGCACGCTGCCGGAAGTTTCGTTTCTTCCAGCACCCGCTGGATCACTTCAGCCAGATTCTCGGATTGAAACTGCCGTACCGACAAATTGACCGCCATCACGAGCGGCGCAAAACCGGCATCAATCCAGGCCCGTCCTTGCGCACAGGCGGTCCGCAACACCCACTCCCCGAGCGGCACGATCAATCCGGTTTCTTCTGCAATCGGGATAAATTTTCCCGGCGGCACGATGGCTTCTCCCGGCGGCTGCCATCGCACCAAAGCCTCAACCCCGACTGCCCGGCCGCTATGCGCGTCGATCAACGGCTGATAGTGCAGAACAAACTCCCCGGCGGCAAGCGCATGGCGCAGGCGGGTTTCCATGACCAAGCGTTCATTGGCGGCAATGCTCAACGCTTCCGTATGGTAACGATAGGTGCTGCGGCCTTCTTTTTTTGCCAGATACATGGCCATGTCCGCATGTTGGATCAACTCGGTGACGTTGCTGGCATCATCCGGAAAAAGGCTGATACCGATACTGGCATTAATGAAGATCTCATGACCGCTGGGCAGTGCAAAGGGCGTCGCAAGCAAATCAATCAAGGTCTGCGCGACAGAAGCAGGTTCGCTCGGTTCCTTGATATCTTCCAGCACCAGCAAAAACTCATCGCCGCCCAGGCGCGCCAGCGTATCTTCCTCGCGCAAACGCTTTTTCAGGCGCGCAGCCAGCATAATCAAAAGCTCATCTCCGATAGGATGCCCCAGGCTGTCATTGACGTTCTTGAAGCGATCCAGATCGACATACAGCGTCGCTATGCGCAGATTGTGCCGTTGCGCCCGTTCAATGGCATGATGCAGACGCGATTGCACCAACAGCCGGTTTGGCAAGCCGGTCAATGGATCATAATGCGCCAATTGCGCCAGCTGTGCCTCAGATTGCTTCATCTGCGTAATGTCTGCAAACACGCCGACATAATTACAGGGCTCATTCCTGTCATTAAACACGGTGCTGATCGTCAGCCATTGCGGATAAATCTCGCCATTCCGGCGGCGGTTCCAGATCTCCCCGCTCCAATGGCCCACGGTCTTCAGACCGGCCCACATAGCTTGGTAAAAGGGTTTACCGTGATGCCCCGACTTGATGATCTTCGGATTCTTACCCAGCACTTGTGCTTCACCGTAACCGGTAATTTCGGTATAAGCGCGGTTAATGGCCAGAATGCGCGGCTCCAGGTCGGTGATGACGATCCCTTCCCGGCTGGACTCAAACACCGCCGCCGCCTGTTTTAATGTTTCCGCAGCGTGGACCTTTTGCACCGCCACGGCCGTGATCGACACGAACTCATTGATCAGCATCAAATCGGCAGGCGTCGGCTCGCGCGGGGTACGATGATAAATGGCAAAAGTGCCTAGCACATTGCCCGCTTCATCTTTGAAGGGTATCGACCAGCAGGCATGAAGATTGGCTTTGCGCGTCGATTCCAGAAAAGGCTGCCAAAACGGATGGTGACCGATGTCGGTAACAATCACCGCTTCGCCGCGCCACGCGGCCGTCCCGCATGAACCGATCCCTTCACCAATCATCACCCGGTTGATAGCGTCGTTATATTCATCCGGTAAACTGGGCGCCGCGCCGTGCTTAAGACGGCCCGCATGCTTATCCAGCAGCAGAATGGATACCAGCATGCCGGGATTGATCACCTCAAGACGTTGCGCGATATCATTGAGAACCACGGGCAGCGGTTGGCTGGCAACGATCAGATTCAATGCGGATTGATGCGCCTGGCGTATCAGTTCGAGCCGCTTATGTTCACTGATATCGAGCCAGGCGCCAACAATTTCGGCAGGTTCGCCGTCAGCACCTCGCACCAATCGAAGCTCATCGAGTATCCAGACGATTTGCCCGGATCGATGCAGGAACCGGTAGTCGTGCGTGAGCTGGCCTTCACTCAGCAACACCGGCTGGCGAGCCAAAGCCGCTTCAAGATCATCCGGATGGATATGCGAGCGCCACCAATCCGCCGCCAACGCCTCTTCTTGCGTATAGCCCAGCAAACGTTCGATATTCTCACTCACCCAACTGGGGCGCGGCTTTCCTCCGGAGAATTGCAGGCTGTACAAAATTGTCGGACTGGCGGCCAGCAGATGCGAAAGGCGCTGGCTGGTTCTTTTCAAGCTGATCCGTTCGCGGGTCAGTTCCGCCTGGTGCTGCACTTTCTCCAAAGTGGCGACAATCTCATACAGATAGCCTTCGTGCTTGGTTAAATAATCATCCACACCCAAGTGCAGCGCGCGCGCGGCCACCATCTCGCTACCCTGGCCCGTCACCAGGATGGTAGGAATATTCAGCTTGCGCTCATACCGCAACAATTGGAAAAACTCCAAACCATCCATACTGGGCAAGTGATAATCGATCAGCAATGCATCGAATTGCGCCGCCTGCTTCACCGGATCATCGGGCAGTAGTGCAAGCGCATCTTGCACGCTACTCACTGCGGTCATCTGGATATGCGGCGCATGCAACACAAAATGACGGCGCATCAGATCGATATCGAATACGTTATGCTCAAGATACAACACGCGCAGGACCGGGTGACTGCGCTCCAGATTGTCGCGAAAATGCTCCCGTGCGTTACGTAATATCCGCGGCAGCCGTTCCAGATAATCATCCCGTTTGATCAGATAATCATCCGCGCCGGCCTTGAGCGCGGCCACGGCGGAATCCTGATCGCCCGACCCTGTGAGAATGACTACCGCGATGACCAAGCATTGCTCCCGGACATGCGTCAATGCATCCAAACCGGAGCCATCGGGCAGGGACAGATCAACCAGCAGCACGTCATGACAATCCGGTCCGGCAAGCCGCTTGAATCCTTCAGCCAGGGTATTCACCACATTCAATTCGATATCCGGCGCGGTCCGGCGCAGGGTGCGCAGGGCCAGATCGGCATCGCTGGCGGAATCTTCGATATAAAGAACGCGCATCATGATTATTGGGGATGCTCGTTGAGAACACACCAATACAGTTCGATGTGCTGCGCCACGTCCATGAAGTTATCGAACCCCACCGGTTTTACAATATAGGAATTGACGCCCAAATCGTAAGCCGCCTGGATATCTCGATCTTCTTTCGAGGTGGTGAGAACAACAACCGGAATGCGGCATAGCACCGCGTGTTCTTTCAATGCCCGTAACACCGTCAGACCGTCAACGCGCGGCAAATTCAGGTCCAGCAGAATGACGGCCGGCTGGATCTCGCCCGATTCCCAGCGCGGTATCCACGCCAAGGCCTCCTCGCCATCGCGCGCGACCAACACAGGATTAATAAGCTTGCGGCGTTGAAAAGCGCGTAGCGTCAGATCAACATCAAGCGGATTGTCTTCAACCAGGAGAATCGGCGGGTATAAGCTCATCGTTATCGACTCCGTCACTATTTCAGGTTTTCCGCCATCGCGGTCAATTCCAGATAGAAGGTCGCGCCTTCACCCGGCGTGCTTTGTGCCCATACCCGTCCTCCCATGCGTTGCATAGCCTTCTTGACTAAAGCCAGACCGATCCCGGTACCGGGGTAATCTTCCAGCCGATGGAGACGTTCGAAAATCTCAAAGATGCGCTGATTATACTTCATGTCAAAACCGATACCATTATCGCGGACCCACAGGATCACATGTCGATCATCCCGGTCAGCACCAAACTCTATGCGCGGATGAGCCGCATGCTGGCTGAACTTGATCGCATTCTCCAGCAGATTGCGCAGCACCATAACCAAGCCGTCGCGATCACCATTGACCATCAATAGCGGCAAATCGCAAATGACTTCGATCTGACGCGCGGCAATCTCCCCGCCACACTCCGCAATCACCCGATGGGTTAATGCTGTCAGGTCCAGCATATTGGACTCCAGTTTACGCCGCTCCATGCGTGAGTAAGCCAGCAAATCATCGATCAACTCATTCATGCGCGTGACACCCGCGCGCAGGTTGGTGATGAATAAACGTCCTTCGTCATCCAATCGATCGGAATAGTCTTCTTCCAGCAACCGGCTATAGCCTTCGACACCGCGCAGCGGCGCCTTCAAATCATGCGAAACGGAATACACAAAGCTTTCCAGTGACTGGTTGAGCATCTTTAATTCGGCGGTACGCTCCGCAACCCGTTTTTCCAGATCGGCATTCAGTTGCTGCAACGCCGCTTCGGCTTGTTTCCGGTAAGTGATATCCTCGGTAAACATAACGATCCCGCCGACTGCACCACCGGCTTTATGCCAAGGCCGCACTTCCCAGCGTAACCACTGCACACTGCCATCGGCCCGTTCAAAGCAATCTTCCTCGGCGCGGACGATTTCACCGGCCAGACAGCGGCGATGGATCGCTTTCCATTCTTCGCCGATCTCAGGAAAAGCATCGTAATGACATACCCCCAATAAATCACGATCCCCCATGTTGTAATCGTTACGCCAGCGCTGACTGAACGCAAGGTAGCGCATTTCCCGGTCGAACATGGCTAACGAGGCGGGTGCGTATTCAATGAACAACTTGAGTTGTTCCTTGCTTTCCTGCAGCGCCATCTCGCCCAGCTTACGCTCGGTGATATCTTGCACGGTTCCGCGCATGGCAATGATACGACCGTCAGCATCGGGTACTGCTTCTCCGCGCGAGATCGTCCAGCGATGCTCACCATCCGGCCGCACCACCTCCGCATCGCACTCAAATGCGGCACCATCGCGCCAGCATTTCTGTACTGCGGCAGCCAGCTTGTTCCAGCTATCCACGGTGTAAAAACTCGCCATTTCCTGATAATCCGCAGGCGGCAAAGCTGTATCACGGCCATAAATCAGGTAAAGCTCCTCGGACCAGGTTTGTTTATCCACGCCGTTCCAGGTCCAATGTCCGAGGTTGGCGATGCGTCTCGCCTCTTTGAAGTTTGCTGCAATTTCCTTGCGGCTCTGAATGTCTTCAACCACAGCGATAAAATAATCCGGCGCGTTATCGGGCTTACGCACCAGGGAAACGTGAAGATTGATCCAGATCACACGGCCATCCTTGCGAATATAGCGTTTCTCCATTGCATATGCGGCGATTTCACCGGACAACATGCGCTTTACGTTATTGATGTCTGCCTCCAGATCATCGGGATAGGTGACATCCTGAAATGTAAGCGCCATCAATTCATCCTGACTGTAACCCAAGATAGCGCAAAGCTTGTGGTTGACACGCAACCAATATCCTTCCAGCGAAATAATAGAAATTCCGACGGCGGCTTGTTCAAAAGTAGCCTGAAATCGTGCTTCGCTTTGCCGCAGCTGCTCTCTCACCATTTGTCTTTCGAGCACCAGTTTATCAACGCGCACCAGGAGCTCATCCACGGCAAAAGGCTTGTTCAGGTAATCCTGCACGCCGGATTTCAGCAGTTTGACACAGAGATCGTCATCGGCCTTGGCGGTCAGCATGATGATGGGCACGCCATCCAGCTCCGCATGCTGGCGTATTTGCTGCACCATTTGTTCACCATCCATCTCCGGCATCATTACATCGGAAAGAATCAAATCGGGCGCCAGTTTCAGTGCTTGCTCCAATCCTTCACGGCCATTGAAAGCACTGGCCACGCGATAGCGAGGCTGCAACATATCGGCAATGAAGCGATTCATATCCGCATTGTCTTCAACAACCAAAATCAAGGGCAAACGGGTGGCGGTTACCGGTAACGAGGTTCTTTGCGCCGGGCCTTGAAGCTCATCCATGACTTCATGCACAATGATCTCGTCCAGGGAAACTGGTGCGTCCCGTAATACCGAACCGGCTGGCGCGGTGCGCGGCAGCGTGATCCTGAATAGCGCGCCACCCCCGGGCGATTCTTCGAGTTCGAGCTTGCCATACAGTAAATCGGCAAAATCCTTGACGATAGCCAACCCTAAGCCGGTGCCGCCATGCTGCCGGGTTACGCTGCTCTCCACCTGCATAAAACGTTCAAACACATGCTCGCGCATTTCCGCCGGTATGCCGGGGCCATTATCCTGAACTTCGATCTGCGCGCACGCTTCGTTGGTAACAAGCCGGATGAAAATACAGCCTTTATCCTGCGTGAATTTGAATGCATTGGACAGCAGATTGAGCAGGATGCGTTGCAGCTTCTCGCTATCACTTTCGACCGCACAGGCTTCCGGGGTGATAACCTGGAATGCGATATCGCGCTCCTTCGCCAGCAATTCAAAGTAACTTGCCGTGACTCGCACCAGCTCCGCCAAATCGAACCGCGCCCAAAAAACCGGCATGCGCCCTGCCTCAAGCTTAGCCGCATCCAGTAAATCGGTGACATGGCGGTAAAGAATGCGCGCGTTACGCAGCATCAATCCGGTTTCATGACGCTCTTCCGCGGAAGCGTTGCTGCCGGTAAGCCACCGCATACGGTTCTCCAAAGGAGCAATGATCAACGTCAGCGGTGTGCGTAATTCATGACTAATATTGGCAAAAAACTGCGATTTCAGGTGATCCAGCTCAGTCAAACGCTGATTCAATTGTTCCTGCTCTTCCATGGCGGCTTTCAGGACGCGATTGGTTTGCTTCACTTCAGCCGCACGCTGCACGATCTCCGCTTCCATGCGCTGCGCGCGCTTTCACCTTGCCCGGTTGCACTTTATGGTCATGACTAACGATGTACTCAGTCACATCTTCCGCATGATGAAAGATATAAGCGACACGGCCTTCGGCATCCAGCACCGGCGTGTTCACCGGGCTCCAGTATTTGAGCTCGAATGCCCCGCTACCGTCGCGTAACGGAATATCGTACTTTTGCACATTCATGACATCGGTTTGTTTCTTACTCACTGCATGGTCGAGTGAAGCACGTAAATCACGCACGCTGGTGGATGCCTGATCTTCCGGGTTGGCGGGAAAAATATCGAAAATGCTTTGACCCACAATGGCATCGCGCTGAGTGCCCGTCACTTCGAGGTATTTATTGTTCACCGCGACGATGGTGAAGCCGGAATCCGCACGCAGGATCAAATACGGATGCGGGCTGGATTCGAATAACTGCTGATAAGGTGGAATTTCAGACATGGACATCTCACATCATTATTAAGTGATCAGCAATTATTAGAAGGCACACTATAAGGATGTGATTTCTATTTAACAAGTCAGATTTTGCCAGTAGGATTTTTACTACGGAAAACTAAACCGCTGGATACAAGTTTCACGGCTTGGAAACAGGATTTGTATGAAACAGACCCATCCTGTATGGTTAAGTCTCTTCCACAAATCCTATGCCAATCATTGCGTGACCTATGGAAAAAGTACGGCAAAACAGGAATCAGCAATCGGCTAGCGAAGCCGCTGCCAATCATGTTTCACAGCACAAGAATGAAAACCGTGGCGCGCCGGAATTTGTCGACAACCGGCCCGAAACAGCAGCGCAAAGACGGCTCATTGAAACGATAGGCAATAGCCCGAAAGCACGAGAAGCAGCACAACTCAAGGCAGTCATCCGCGGCGTATCCCACTCGAAACAAGTCGCGCAACGCGCTACCGCCATCAAACACGAAGCCGGCTCGATTAAGTTCGGTATGCCGCAGGAAGAACAATTGGTCGGAAAGAAAATGGAAGCGGAACTGGATGCCGCCGATCCGGTCGTCGGCACCGCCACCGGAACACAATGGACATGGACGCGGCGCCTGCGCAATCTGTTTCGAGGAGCAGGTGTGGTCCGGGGGCATCTGCTCAATCATGATTTAGGCGGACACGCTACCCCGGAAAATTTGTATCCGATCTCTACCAAAGCAAACTCGGATCACTCGGCGCACGTTGAGCAGCCTGTCAAGAAACTGCTGAACGAAGCGGCTGACGATATCAAAAAGAACAACGGCGGACATCTGATAAAGGACGTAAAAACGCATTACATCAACTACTCCGTCACTGTTGCCGAGGACAAAACCGACGATCCGACCAAGGCAACTTTCAAATGCTCGTTCGGTGTCGGCACCAATCCAAAAACACAACAGGATATCCGCTCCGAACTGGACACCGACAAAGACCGTTACAGCGCATCCGCAGGCTTGATCCCCGGGCAAAGCAAAATAACACCGCTATCCGGTTGGGCACATACCGGTAAATTTCAACCGGGAAAAACGGCCATCGATACCACCAGAATCAGCACCACAGTCCCCACTAAATTATCAAGCTTGCCAGGGCCGGAGCTGGTCAAAGGCAGCGCACCCAACTATCAACTGATGCTTGAATCTCTGTTAGTCTGGGATTCTAAAATAGCTGAACGGACAAAACACACCACCACGTTTGCCACATACCGGGTAGACCAAGGTCCGGTCCAGAAGCACTTACTTGGACTCAAATCGTTTTGCGATGATCTTGAAGATATCGGTGCCGGTCTCAGCCAAGCGAATTTGCCTGCCATTGAAAATATTTTAATGGATGCCACTAAAGCAGCTGCAAAAAGTATCTCGCCGCTTAAATTACCGCGCAGCGCAATGAAGCAGCCCTACAAGCAGATCGCAGCGAAGGCCAAAAACGATATGCATTTACTTTATGTTTATTACGCAGTTAAAACTGGGCAACCCAATGTCAGCGTCAAAGATATTAAAGGAATCCTGCAGGCCAATTTCGCTTCAAGCACAAGTAAAAAAGAAGTAATACTTGCGCTACTAAAATTAGCGGATCTTAAATTGGTTAAAGTTAAAAAGGGACAGGGATGGAATACAGTGTAAGCAAACCTGTTCCAATCGGATCGAACGATCATTATCGCGGCACGTTCATTTAACTGATATAAATCTCCGAAACCTGCTCTATCTTTCCTGCCATCAGGTCACCATGCACCTGCTCCACACTGGCATTCGGCAAACGCTTGACCAGTATCCGATCTCCCATGCCGGTCGATTCCTTCAATTGCAGACGCTGATGAGGTTGTTCATGCAGCGGAATCGCCTTGGACGATAGCAATTGAACCGCCTCACGATTTCCAGGCAACAGAGTGCTCCCCAAGTTTTCAAACTGCAGGGTATTGTCCAAATCCGCGATGAACACATTGCGCTTGGATAAATCGCCAAGAATGTAGTATTTCCAGTACGTCTGATTGGTGGTGAAACGAATATAGAACTTGCGCGCGGCGGCGTCCAGCTTGTTCGAACACAGTCCTTCCGCTCCGGCGGTAATGCGTAGCTGCACAATAAAAACCGGCTTGACGAGATAATCCTTGCGCTCCAGTATGGCGGGCAAGGGATCGGCTGTCAGCTTTAACCAAGCATCCGCGGCGGCATACGCATCAGGGTGCAGCATTTGTTTATCCGCCGCATCCCGAGTGACTCGTTGCGTATCGAAAAAAAGAATCGAATCATCGGGTGGAGCGCCGGGAGCGGTATAGCGGAAGAAGTTGCTGTCCTTGGAAAAAACTTTAAAAGCCAACACCAAATCGTCTTCCGCATGAAGACGCAGGATGTCGATTTTTTCCTCATCAAAGTAAACCGCAACTCCGCTTTCCGACGCCTTGAGCAACAACCCCGTTCTTCTCAATAACACTGCACAAGATTCGCTGGGAATGAATTCCAGGGTTCTACAGCTCTGTCCCGAGAAATAGGCATGTTCGACAGTCACGTTGGCGAGTAAACGATAAGCTCCCATATTGTGCTCAACCTCTGGCTAGTCTCCCAACAATAAACCATGTTTGAAACATTATTGCACCATCGGCTTCGGCTCACCCACAACCGGGATACGGCCAACGACATCTTCGGTATCGAAAGCCACCATGCGTACCTTGTACAGAATGGAAGGCAGATATTTCCCTCCCAAGGAACCCCATAAGTTACTGAGATCCTGGATTGAAAGATTTTCGATATCGAGAATCAGCTTTTCGATACGCCCATCCATCTCGGGCGCGGTTTGATGATTGATCACGTGATTTTTCTGAAAAAAAATGATCGTGCTGGATAAAAATTTCAGCGCTTCGGGATAATTATTGCCGGTAAAGTTCGCCGCCATCATCAGGTGCAAATTGAAATAGAGCGGCGCGCTGCTCTGCACTCCCCTTTCGCCCATCTCATGCGCGCTGACTTGCCGGAACGGCACGGAATCTTTCTCGATATTCACCAAAAAAACAACCAGCTTATTATTGACATTGACCGCCACCGTACCGTCTATCTCCAATAAATTGGAAACCACCACCACATCTTCACCTAGATTATAAGTACGGCGCAAATATTGATTCAGCTGTGTCGCAAGGAGTTGCACGGCCACGTTGATCATAATGGATAATCGAAAATCCTTGTTATGGGTGAATAAGACGAATGGTTACCGAACGAATCAACCGGCTGAAGGCACACACGGCACTCCCGCTTTCATGCGCGAATGTACTGGAAGCCCGTTTCACTGTCAAACGCATGCCCACCCGGCATTCCAAGCGGTTTACAGCGCAGCAACCGTCCATTCGGGAACTTCAGCCCCCTTCAGCAGCAAGCGGAACGGCATTCCGCCGGGTTTGAGAAAGGGGGGCATTTGCGCATCTTTGCGGATACACCCGTTGCCTTCGCACTGCAAAATGATATAAGTGCAGCGATGCCCCCAATTGGCCTTAGGCTCAAGATCGGCAAACACAATCCAAGCATCCCACGGAACATCGATCAGAGCATCCCCGAGTTCAATTCGTGTCCCGGCGCGAACCGTTTCATGGCTGACATAGACAATCGCATTCAACAATGTTGCATCGTCCAAGACAGCACACACACGCTCAAAAATGCCCCGATCAGATTCCATCATCTACCCAATGTTTTTTTGACCATATCACCGAGAACCGCCCGCAGCTCTTTCTCTTGCGCCGCAGAAGTATTTTCGAGTTTGCTCTCGATATCCTTCAATTGCGGCATCAGTTTGCTGTGCACCATATCGTAAAATTCAGGAATCGGTTTCCTGATGTATATAGGCTGCAAAGCCTCCACCAGCAAGCGGCAATAAACCGGCCAAATGTACGAATAGCGCTGCCCAAGAAAACAGTTTCCGGCGGCCGCCGAGGACTGGCTGAACACCGGCGTATCATAGGGATCGTGCACCGAATCGGCGTAGTTGTGGGCTTCACGCGCGGAAACTTTGCCCGATCCATCCGTATCGGGATTGGATGCCAACGCGCCGCCGTAGGCGGTATTCCCGGCCATCGCGGCAATCCAATCGCGTGCAAATGGATCGAACTGCGCGCCGCCGATCGAATTGTTCAACTCCAGACAAGCGGACGAAACACTGGTGTGCGTGGCGGTTGATTTCGCCAGAATCGGCGCGTTAAAACCGCCGGCATGGCACTGCTCCATCATTACCATCATGCAATAGTGCTTGGGCAGCGTCGCCAGCGTATCGGCAAAATCGTGTGCCAGGTAGTCGGCGCCGCTATAAGTGCACAGGTAAGACTGCGTGCCATTATGACCGCCGTGATTGTTGGTATGGATCAACAACAGATCATCCGGTTTTAATTTTGCCTTGAGTGTATTGAAAACCGTATCCAGATCGGCTTTTGTTCCCTTACCGTTGACCGGCATCCGATAGGCGGAACTGTCTCCCGGCCAACTCACCACTGGATGCGGATTACCGTTATAGTTGATCGTGCCGTCGTAGTTCAGCACAAAGATATTCGCCGCCGGAAAACCGTAAATATCGCGCAACGTGCGATAGAGAAACTCCAGATCGTTGGTATGCCGGTTGTTTGAAGCGCCCGAGAATAAAACCGCATAACGTTGACCTTTCGCCCAGCGGATCGGACAGCGCAGCCACGGCAAAACGGGATAATAGATTTCCGGTTCCGCGATCTTGATGGGGGTATGAAACGGCTGAAAAGTCTTGGGAGGGTCAGCCGTCATATACGGCGGGAACTGGGCCTCCACTTCATTGTACAAATCCCCGGTTTCCGCATCGTGCAACAAGTAGCGGCACGGATGAGACCAATTGAATTGCGGTGCGTCATCGGCGAAAACCATGATGGAATTGCGTTCCATGACGATGCGCTGCTTGTACGCCAGAATCGCTTCGCCCTTTTTGAGTATTTGGTTTTCGATATGGAGATTGGTATTGCGCGCAGCGCTCCAGGAAAGATTGCTGACGATACCGGATTTGATTTTGCTGATTAATGCAGAATCTCTTGCCATGATGTGCCTCCCGTGGATAGAAAAAATAAAGCTACTTTTTCATGAGAAATGAACGCACTAAGAAAGAGTTTGATTATCCGCTAGCAACAGGATCGATCAATCAAAACTCTATTCCAGTGTGATCCAATCAACACAATAAAACAAGATATTTTGATGTGATCCGTTTCTGCGTGCGACTATGAGGCGGATCGTGAGAATCGGGGAAGCGGACTAACGAAATATAGCAGCTGATGCCAGCCACTCAGCTGGCATAAAAAATGGGGTTTAATCCATCCATTTCACCCAGGCATTTGCGCATGACAATTTGAAATCAGGCACATACCGCCAAAGCCTTTCATTGCCGCGCCGAGTTCATTCAACACTTTCTGCGCCCTATCCTCCTTGCAAGCGAGAATGACCACAATGTTTTCAGCGGGTGTCAGAACATCGTCGGGATGGCGGATACCCCGCGATCCGATACCGCCAGCATTCTTGAAAACGGTATATCCACGCACCTCGGATCTCTCCAGCAATTCCGTCAACTGATCGAGATACTCGATTCCAATAACGATTTCGAATCTTTTCATTACGATTGAATCTTCCATCGATTCCTCTCCAAAACTTCAATTAATGATTACTCACCAATCCGGACGCCCCCGTGGGCATATTTCAATGATTTTCCAGGCACAAGCACGGGGGCGCAATCCATACTCCGTTTAGCCCGAGCTGTCATCTCTTATAGCTTCAAGATAAACAGGACGACCTGTTTCCACCTGGGCAACCTCATAAACCCTGTAGTGTTTCTTCGTCGCAGACGGCTCTGTAAAAGCGGCCAAGTAAAACGTAATCGTGTAAAGAATCGTGATTGCATAAACTACAACCAACTGCGGTGCTTTAAATAACTCTTTAGTTTCCATTTATTACTCCTCTTTTAGGATGTTTACCGGTTATTCATACCAACCGGCAAAAAGCGCATGGCCGGTTCGAATAAATATCCAGGCTCATAATACGTTCTTTCAGGTTGACAATAAAACTACTACCTTATCAACCAATCACTCTCACACGAAATGATCAAAGAACAAACAAAATAAGGATCGACATATAATAATCTTTTAAATGCAACAACAAAAACCCTACCACTTAAAGATACAAATTAAATATCTCACCTTGGAATAGATAATATAGATTGAATGTCTAGGTGATAAGTCCAATAAAGCGAAACATTTTGTTTCCGAATTAGATACAATGACACGATGCAAGATCTAAATCTTTTCGTTATTTTTGCGCGGGTGGTAGAAACGGGCAGCTTTGCCGAAGCGGCGCGGCGCATGGACATCTCGCGTTCAGCGGTCAGCAAAGCGGTCGCAAAACTTGAGAAGGATCTCAGCACCCGCTTACTTCTGCGCAGCACGCGGCATCTCAGCCTGACGGAAGCGGGTATCGCGCTGTCGGAACATGTGAAACGCATTCTGGAAGAAGCCGAACACGCCGAGCGAGCCATCAATAGTCTTCATGATGAACCGCGCGGAACCCTGAAAGTGAGCACGCCGAGCTCATTCGGAACGCGCCATATCGCACCGGCACTGCCTTGTTTTCTCGCGCGCTACCCAGAGATCAAAGTCGACTTAACCATTACCGATCATCCGGGCGATTTGATTGAAGAAGGATACGACGTGCAAATCCGCGTGACCAATGAGCCCGACCCTAATCTGGTAGCGCGCAAGATTGCGCCTGTCCGCCGCATATTGTGCGCAACCCCGCAGTATTTTCAACAACGGGGCACACCCCAAACCCCGGCGGATCTTGTGAACCATAATTGTCTCGATTGCGCGCTTTCACCCGAACAAGGTTATTGGCGCTTCGACGGGCCGGAAGGCAAGATCAAGGTTCCGATATCCGGAACCCTACGGATCAACGATAACGATGCGCTCGCGCAAGCCGTGCTGTATGGATTGGGAATAGCCTTGCTGCCTACGTATACGATTGGCATGGAACTGCAAAAAGGGCGGCTGCAGACAGTGTTGCCGGACTACCTATCGGTAGAGCGTCATATTTACGCCTGCTATCTCCCCAGCCGGCATTTACCCATAAAAATACGCGCTTTTATTAATTTCCTAGCGGAACACGTCGGCGACATGCCTTATTGGGACCGGTCTTTAGTAAAATGAATATTGTGTTCAATCCAGAACCTGCCAATTCCTTTCACTTGCATCATTTGCCGCATTATTTATATGAAAATACATGATGAGAATTAATTTTGACCAAAGCTGTGCGGCAGTGCATATAAGATTATTGGACAAAATGTCTTATTTATTAGGTTAGGTAGAACGCGATATGCCGTACCCAATCGAGAACAAGCTTGTGGTAGCTGTGTCGTCGACAGCGCTGTTCGATTTCGCAACCGAGCACGATCTGTACATGCAACTCGGCGTGGATCAGTTCCGCGCATACCAGCGAAATCATCGAACCGAAATCCCGGCACGAGGAGCTGCATTCCCATTTATCCAACGACTTCTGAACCTAAACCGCATCTACAGCGATGAACATCCTATCGAAGTAGTAATTCTCTCCCGGAATCACGCCGATGCCGGCTTGCGCGTAATGGACGCTGTCGCTCATTATGGATTAGAAATTTCTCGATCTTTCTTTCTCGCCGGCCAACTTCCCTACCCCTACATGACTGCCATCGGGGCAGTGCTATACCTGAGCACTAATAGCGAGGAAGTAACTCAAGCCATGGCAAAGGGATACCCCGCAGGCTACGTGTTGCCCTGTGAGACGATTCCTGAAGAGGAGGATCAACAGCTGCGGATTGCGTTTGACTTTGATGGCGTGATTGCAAGCGACGAAGCGGAGGTTGTTTATCAAGAATCAAACAATCTGGATATGTTCCATGAGCACGAGAGGCGCCTAAAAGATGAACCTCTCCAAGCGGGGCCTCTGATGCCACTCCTCATGAAGATTTCCGAATTTCAGAGATTGGAACGACAAAAGGCACAGACGATGGCCGCTTACACCCAAGCGCTACGAATCGCGATCGTAACAGCAAGAAATGCCCCTGCTCACGAGCGATTAATTAACACGCTTGCGAGTGCTGGGATCGACGCGGATGAGCTTTTCTTACTTGGCGGGATAGAAAAGAAGAAGGTACTTGATATACTGAAGCCACATATCTTCTTCGACGATCAGATAGGCCATCTGAAACCAGCATCAGTGTCAACACCATCTGTGCATGTGCCGTTTGGAATCACAAATCATGCAAGCTAATCAGCTGTTGGAACAGATGCTTCCGTGCCACGCGCCCCGACACCGTGTAGCAACACATTAGACTTCCCAACTCACTATGCCAAAACTTCAATCGAATAAGGCTCACTGCAACGCGTGCGGCGGATCCCGAAACCACCGAATATTGAAGAAAGTAGTTAATTCATGGGAGAACGAACTAAACGAACACTATACAATCTGGAGCGAGGACGAGTATGTTTTGCTCCAGTGCTGCGGGTGCGATCAAGTTCGGTTGCGACAGCGTTCAATGTTCAGCGAGGAAACCGACGACGAAGGCCGACCGTTAGTCACTGAAACCTATTATCCACCAGCTCTGTTTCGGCCGCATCCAAAGTGGTTTAATCAGTTGGATACCGAATGGCACATCACTATACTGTTGAAGGAGATTTACGCAGCCCTTCAAAACAGTGCACCTGCCCTCACATCCATGGGCCTTCGAGCGGTCATTGAAGCAATAATGATCGACAAGGTCGGTGACAACGGTTCTTTTGCAGGGAATCTCAATAAATTCAAATCGGATGGGTTTATCTCTGACGTCCAGCACTCCGCTCTTTCGGCAGCTCTTGAGTTAGGGCATGCGAGTATCCATCGAGGACACATCCCGAGCGAGTTCCAGCTTGAAATTGCGCTGGATATCACCGAGAACATAGTTCACGGCTTGTATGTTATTGGGCATCATGCACAGGAAAGCGTGAAGAGTCTGCCGCCGAGAAAAACTTAACCCTTCACTCGAGACGATCGTCTCGGCTCAAACGTCAGGCATCAAAACCACCACTGATGCTGCCTTTGAGTTAATGTTCTAGTCTAAGGTACGGATTTTTCCAGAATTCATCATCATTGACTTCATCGCGACAAAAACTCACCGCGCATGAATCAATTGACTCGGCGCAGGTACGGTTGAAGTCATTCTCGGCGCAGTCCAGTGCGTGCTCCAGCGTACGAACGGCATATCCCGGTTCACCGCGGTATGTGTGGTTGCCGCATACAGGTCGCAATTCACGCTTCTGCTGGTAATTTCATTGGTCCATTCTTCGCGGATTTTCTCGGGTGCCAGCGTCGCGACGGTTAGCCGTTCGCATAGTTCGTAGTTGGCCGACCATTGGTTGCGCAATTGCCGTTGCGCAGGGTCGCCGCCGTGGATCGAGTATGAAGCGCAACCGGCCAGCAGCAGGATGGGTACGACGAGTAGTGATTTCATGATGGTGTGCATAGGAATGTGAAGTAATCCATTTTTTACCAAATCTTGGTGGCCGCAAAAGCCACGCCGTTTGGCAGAGAGCAAACATAATTGGGATTAATCGGGCGGCATGATTTCTGGGTCAGCGTTAATGTCGTCGCAGAAGTAAAGACGACATCGGTGACGGCATCGATATTGTCGTTGATTAAACGCGTCAGCCGCACCGTGCCGTCCTTGATGTCGCCCCACGATGCGCCCCAGCGCCGATTGCCGTCGAAATCGGGTGGATTGAGACCAGCAAAGATCAACCGGCCGTTATTCTCCGAGATCATTAAATAACCCGCTTCCGGCAAATCGTCTATCGTCCAGATACCGTCGTAAGTACCGGCAGCGTGAACCAGTCCAGCAGGCAGGCACAAAAGCAAGGCACCGATGATTTTTCTCATTGTCTTCTCTCCTCAATATAAAGACAAAACCGCCCCAACTAACGGCGCTTTTGTCCTAAGATCGACCCCAACACCCCACGGGTAATTTCGCGCGCAATCGACGATCCGACCGAACGGGCAGCGCTTTTCGCAAAAGCATCGAGCACGCTTTCGCGGCGTCCGCCGCGTTTGCTGGACGAACCCAGCAGCAAATCGCCCAGACCAGCCAAGATTCCCTCGTCCGCCGGTTTGCGCAAGCTTCCAGCCGCCGTGGTTTGCGCTGAATTGCCGTGCGGTTTTTCCGCGCCACTGCGCGCTTGCAGCAGCTCAAAAGCGCTTTCGCGGTCGATTTCCTGTTCGTACACACCGGCCACAATCGACGACTCTATCAATTCCTTGCGCTCGTCCGCCGTGATCGGGCCGATTTGGCTGACCGGCGGCAATATCATCGCGCGTTCGGTCACGCCGGGCGAACCGCTGGCATCGAGGAAAGAAACCAGCGCTTCGCCGACGGAGAGTTCGAGGATCGCTTGTTTGACGTTCAGTTTCGGATTGGGCCGCATGGTTTCGGCAATCGCATTCACCGCTTTCTGGTCGCGCGGGGTAAAGGCGCGCAACGCATGCTGCACGCGGTTGCCCAACTGGCTCAACACCTTCTCGGGAATATCGAAAGGATTCTGCGTCACGAAATAAATTCCCACCCCCTTGGAGCGGATCAGCCGCACGACTTGCTCGATTTTCTCCAGCAACGCAGGCGACGCCATGCTGAACAGCAAATGCGCTTCATCGAAAAAGAACACTAGCTTAGGCTTCTCGCGGTCGCCGGTTTCCGGCAGATTTTCGTACAACTCCGACAGCATCCACAACAAAAAGGTGCTGTACAACCGCGGCGAGTTGAGTAATTTATCCGCCGCCAGAATATTAATGACACCCTTGCCGTCCAAGGTCTGCATCAAATCCTCGATATTCAGCATCGGCTCGCCGAAGAATTTGCCGCCGCCCTGCTTTTCTATTTGCAGCAAACTGCGCTGAATAGCACCAATGGAAGCGGGCGACACGTTGCCGTATTGCGTTTTAAACTGATCCGCATTGTCGCCGACAAATTGCAGCAAGGCGCGTAAATCCTTCAAATCGAGCAACAGCAGACCATGATCGTCGGCCACTTTAAACACCAATGTGAGCACGCCTTCCTGCGTTTCGTTCAGATTCAGCAAGCGCGACAACAGCAGCGGCCCCATATCGGAAATCGTCGCGCGGATCGGGTGGCCGTTTTCCTGCAACACATCCCACAGCGTCACCGGAAAGCCTTCCCATTGCGGCACATCCAGTTGCAGCATATCCAAGCGGGCTTGCATTTTTGCGGACAAGGTTCCGGGCTTGCAGATGCCGGTCAAGTCGCCTTTGATGTCCGCCATGAATACCGGCACGCCAATATTGGAAAAACTTTCCGCCAGCTTTTGCAGCGTCACCGTCTTGCCGGTTCCGGTCGCACCGGTAATGCAGCCGTGGCGCGTTGCCATCGCGGGTAACAATGCCAAATCCGTTTTGGAATTTTTAGCGATAATCAGTGGATCGGTCATAGCGTTTTTTTACCGAAGTACAAGAAAAATGTCCCAAGTGAGTGATTGTAAGCAAAACGGTGGCAAAGGCAATCGAAACATCGCGTATGCGCCGCGGTATACTATCGTTCCGGCTTGTCACTTTTTCCACTCATCTTAAGAAGATTCCAGGGATTGACCAGCGCATGAATACACAACTCCTCTACGGCGACATCGGCGGCACCAAAACCATCCTGCAACTGGCTGAGATTGCGGAAGGCGGCATCCGGGAATGCCGCACTCAACGCTACGACAGCGCGGCTTTTGCCACCTTTTCCGATATTCTGCAAGATTTTCTCGGCCAAGCAACAACTCAGCCCCCGCCCGCAGCGTGTTTTGCCGTAGCCGGACCGATCGCCGCGCAACAAGCCACCCTGACCAATTTACCTTGGCAGATCAGCAGCGCGCACATCGCGCATGCCTTCTCGATTCCATCGGTCAAACTGATCAATGATTTTGAAGCCGTTGCGCTGGCGATTGAAAATCTACCGGGCAGTGACTTGATTACACTACAAGCCGGACAGCCGCATGCGCAGGCGATGCGCGTCGTATTAGGCGCTGGCACCGGGATGGGGGTGGCGTGGCTCACCCCGGCAAACAACCGCTACTTTGCGTGGCCCACCGAGGCAGGGCATATCGATTTCGCGCCGGTCACCCCGCTGCAAATCAGCTTGCTGGAATCGCTGCAAAATCGGTTCGGGCATGTGTCGGTAGAACGTTTGTTATCCGGTGCCGGACTCACGCATATTTTTAAATTTTTGCAACAGAGCACAGCGGCATCTTCCGATTTACCGCTCATCCAGCTCGGAGAAGACAGCGGCGCCGCCATCGCTGCGCTGGCACAAACGCAGAGACACCCCATCGCGATCCAAGCGCTCGAATTATTCGCCGCGATTTACGGCGCGTATGCGGGCAATCTGGCACTGGCGGGTTTATGCCGCGGCGGTGTTTATATTGCCGGTGGCATCGCGCCGAAAATTATCGATATACTCAGCGCCGGGGGTTTTATGCATGCGTTTCACGCAAAAGGAAGATTCTCGGCATTACTGCACGAAATTCCGGTGCATGTCGTCACCAACCCCGCAATCGGCTTACTGGGTGCCCGGCAGGAAGCCTTCCGGTTGCTCGATAACGGCCCGTAAATTCCCTGAAATCCGCATCCAACATACCACGCTAGCGGATTCCCGGCCTCAAATTCAGTCAATTAGCCGGTGCTGGGTGTATCATAGCAACGATCATTCTCATCAAGGAGAGCCTGCATGTTTCCGCGTACCGCCTTCACCATCACCGTTAATCCCAAAATCCCCCCCCGTCTGAAGCGCCTGGAAGAGTTAGCCAATAATCTCTGGTACAGCTGGGATCGCGCCACGCGCACGCTGTTTTCCCGGCTCGACCCGTATTTATGGGAAGCGGTAGGCCATAACCCGAAGGCATTCCTGAAACGCGTGGACGAATCGGCGTTGCTGAAAGCAACCGAAGACCGGGTTTTTCTCGCCACTTACAATAGCATCCTGTCGACGTACGACTCCTACCATGATGCTTCGGCACTGCAAAACAGCAATGGCGGATTGAACTCGCAAGATCAGGTGGCTTATTTCTGCTTTGAATTCGGTTTCCACGAAAGCTTGCCGATTTATTCCGGCGGTTTGGGCATTCTCGCCGGTGACCACTGCAAAGCCGCGAGCGATTTACATTTGCCTTTCGTTGCCATTGGGCTGCTGTACCGCCAAGGGTATTTCTTTCAAACCATCGATAGTAAGGGCAACCAGCAGGTCACCTATACCATTTCCGATTTCGAAGATCTGCCCGTCACCCCGGTACTGCGCCCGGATGGCTCGGGCTTGCAGATTGAAGTGCCCTTATTGCAGCGGCAAGTGACCGCAAAAATCTGGCAAGCGAAAATCGGCCACGTCACGCTTTATCTGCTCGACACCGATTTGCCGGAAAACTCGCCGCAAGACCGTTACATCACGCACAATCTATACGGCGGCGACAGAACCATGCGAATCGAGCAGGAAATTATTCTCGGCATGGGCGGTGTGCGCGCATTGCAAGCGCTCGGCATCCAGCCGACGGTTTGGCATATCAACGAAGGACATGCCGCGTTCATGATTCTTGAGCGGATTTACAACCGGGTGCAGCAAGGGCTCGATTTTGCCAGCGCCCTGGAAAGTGTCGCGGTCAACACGGTTTTTACCACGCATACCGCGGTGCCTGCCGGGCACGATTATTTCAACGCGGAAATGATGCAAACCTATTTTGACAATTTTTACCGCGGATTGAATATCACGCAAGAAGAATTCATGGCGCTCGGCCATGTGCCCGGAAGTCCGGATTTCAATATGACAGCGCTCGCGATCCACGGCTCACGCACACATAACGGCGTCAGTAAGATACACGGCGGCGTGTCGGCGAATATCTGCCGCGATTTGTGGCCGCAGATCGAGCCGGAAGAGAATCCGATGTCGTATATCACCAACGGCGTGCATGTGCCGACTTTCCTGGCGCAGGAATGGTCCGATCTGTTCGACCGTTATCTCGGCCATGAATGGCGCAACAAAATGTGCGACACCGAGTATTGGTCACGTATCGATGCGATACCTGATCATTTGTTCTGGAGTGTGCGGCAATCGTTGAAATCGCAAATGTTTTACGGCATCCGCTCGCGCATCACCGAGCAGAATGCCCGGAATCGCGGCTCCGAAGCACATCTTGACCGGTTGCTGAAGTTTGTCGATCCGATCAACCCGAATGTTCTGACACTGGGGTTTGCGCGCCGCTTCGCCACCTACAAACGCGCCACGTTGTTATTTGAAAACCTCGACTGGCTGCGGAAAATTATCCTGGATCAGGAACGCCCCGTACTGTTGCTCTTCGCCGGTAAGGCACACCCCGCCGATGTGCCGGGACAGGATCTGATCCGGCGCATCAGCCAGGTTGCTAACTTTCCAGAGTTTGAGGGACGGTTGTTGTTAGTTGAAGGCTACGATTTGCGCTTGGCCCGAAGGCTGGTCGCCGGTGTCGATGTCTGGCTGAACAATCCGATCTATCCGCTGGAAGCCAGCGGCACCTCGGGCATGAAAGCGGGTATCAATGGCGCGATCAATCTGAGCGTGCTGGATGGCTGGTGGGGCGAAGGTTACGACGGCAAAAACGGCTGGGCGATCAAACCCGGCCCGGAGGATATGGAAGGCATCGTGCGTGACCAGGAGGAAAGCCGCGCGCTGTATGAAATCCTGCAAGACCAGGTGATTCCGTTGTATTACAACCACGGCAAGCTCGGCTATTCGCCGGGTTGGGTCAAAATGGCCAAGCACTCGATGATCTCGCTGCTGCCGCGCTATAACGCGACCCGTATGGTGGATGAATATGTTACCCAGTTCTACCGCCCGGCCAGCACCAAGGGCGCGCTCTACTCCGCCAATCAATTCACGGAAGCAAAAAATATTGCCGCCTGGAAAGCCAAAATCAAACAGGCGTGGCACGGCGTCACGTTACGCCGGCTGGATGCCCCGTGCGAACGCATCGATTTTGACGAAGCGTTGAATTTCAAGGTTGCGGCGAAACTGAACAATCTGGCGCCCGAGGATGTCGTCATTGAATTATTGATCTGCCGCCAGTTCAAGACCACACGGTTATGCAATTTCAATCATTTCAAGTTTACCTTTACCGGCATTCAAGACTCCGGCGAGCATTTGTTCGAACTCAAACTAACCCCGGAATTATGCGGCAAGCAGGAATATTTCATCCGCATTTATCCGTATCACCCGCTGCTGACGCATCCATTGGAGATGGGATTGATGGTGTGGTTGTAACCGGCTGAAATCAGGATCTCAGAAATTATCCGGTGAATACGATAACCGCTACTCCGGTTGCTCCGGAGTAGCATCCCGTAATGCAGCACGTGGGCTCGTTCGCGGTATCTATTCACCATGAAACTGGTAAAATCAGTTATTATCCGCGCGGTATTTTCAGGCCGTCGTAACTCATTAATGAACCACTATTATCGCTAGTGCAAGATGAAATATTCAAAATGGCTGTTGCTTGCTGCGACAAGCAGTATGTTTCAATTTATAGCTTCCCCGGTTCCACTCTATGCCAGCAACTTAAGCAATCTAAAGAATTTTATTAAAGACAGTCGAGTGGAAGTCGGCGGATGGGTTAATGGCGGCGCAACCTTTAATCCAAGCCAGTCAGATGGCTTCAATGGACCGGTTGCTTTCGCCGATCAAGCCAATCGTTTTCAGTTGAATCAATTCAATACGTTTATTCAACGTCAAGTGGTTTCCGAAGCCCACAAATGGGATTTTGGCGGGCGGTTCGATTTTCTGTTCGGAACCGATGCCGTTTTTACTCAAGCCTTTGGTGTACCGGCTTTTGACGTCAACACCGGTGAAGCGCTAAAGCGCAGCAACTGGGATCTCGGGTTGTGTTGCGCCTCTACCAAAACCTACGGCATCGCGCTGCCGCAAGCTTATTTGGAAGCCCATGTGCCCATTGGCACAAAAGGAATTAATATCAGAGCCGGTCATTTTTACTCTCCTACCGGTTTTGAAACAATTCCAGCACCCGACAATTTCTTTTATACGCGCGCTTATTCTTTTAATGCGGGCGAGCCTTTCACACATACCGGTTTACAAGCCAGTTATATCATCAATAAAAATTGGTCTGTTCTGGGCAGCGCTGTGACCGGCAGCGCCACCGGGGGCTGGGATGGCGGCTGGGACAAACAGCTTGGCAACTGGAGCGGAATTGCCGGTTTCACCTGGAAAAGTGATAATCAGACCACATCGTTCAATGCCACCGGCACTTACGGCGAAACTTCAACACACAGCAGTGAATCGTGGGGAATGTTTAACCTCGTACTGCAACACAGAATCAATCCCAGAACTTTATTGGTCTTGCATCATGTGCATGGGTTCGCGGACGGCATTCTATTGAATAATCTGAAATACGCCAATGTCGTCAAAGATGCCCAGTGGATGGGGTTGGTCACGCATCTATATTATGATCTGACCGAAAATGTATCGATCGGGTTTCGTGGCGAGTGGTTTCGCGATAGAGACGGATTTCGCAATCCTTCGCCATTCCGGGTCGCGGCGGCAACCAATATCGTCAATGGCGTACCGGTAAGCTATGCGGGAAATATCAACAACGTTACGGTTGCACCTGCGGACTATTACGCGGCAACAGTGGGAATGAACTGGAAAGCGGCTAAAACGTTAAAACTTCGCTGGGATCATCTGAAGAAGCTTACCATCCGGCCGAATATTCGCTATGACAGTGTCGATGCCTATCGTACTGTTGCGTACAAACCGTTTGCTGGCCATAAGGATCAAATTTTGTTCTCGCTGGATTTTGTGCTGCCCTTCTAAGAAACAGTTTTAAATCAGCGTTGTGACTGGAAATCGATGTTGCAGGTTTTTTGTTGCAGGTCTTAAAGACCAACCACCGAAAAATTCGGTGGTTGTTCGTTACTTACTCAAAGGCCTTTGTTCACAGAACTCTCTGGACTCTTTGAAGTGAGGTCACGATCTTGATTAGCTTTCGCTTTATTTATTACTTTGCCCTTTTGCTCTAACGCCATTTTTCTATGGAAATCAGCATGTATCTGAATTTCCCGCAAAGTCTTTTCGTATTCACGAACGTTTGCTTTTGCATGCGATTGAGCTTCTAGTCCTTGTCTACCAAAGTAATAAGGATGCGCTTCATACTCCTTGAGAACTTTTTTATTCTCCCGCAACCTTGCTTTGGTTTCTCTCCCTATATCCTCATAATACTTGACTAGAGCATCATGATCATTATTGGAAATTCCGACCGGCGCAGCGACGGAACTCATTTGTGCGCAAGCGGATAAGATGGAAATTGTTAAGAATAGTGAAAATAATTTCAGTGCTTTTTTGATGGATTTTTTCCAATCATATATCAATAATGTCATTTTAACTCCTCCAAGGTTCAGTGTAGGTTGGGAAAACTTTTGTGTATGACTGCAATGCCATTGCACTCGACATCATAGAAACCCTCCGCGCTCGGGCGTTTGTTGAAAAAATCACGACACTTGTGATCATATTTCTCTCCTCCATTAAATTTATTAATCAGAAAAAAACTATAGTTTCTTGGTAAGGAAAATAGTGCGTTTTACCAATCAAAGCCACAGTTCCCGTTGTAGTTATCATTAACCACAATCCATTCAAGGTCATGAAATATAAGACCTTTTTCAATGGATGATAAATTTTATCATAATCAAAAATGAAAGCCAACAAAATATCTGACTTTTTTACTCGGGAATAGTTCAAGAAGGAAAAACAGCATAAAAAACACCAAAATAACGCAACAAGTAAATGTTCTACATTTAGATAGGTCAGTGGTAATCTTGTTCAATGCCAATCCGATTGATTGAACGTTTGGATACCCAATAGAGAATCAAGATCGAGAATATTCAAGCCTTGGTTAAGTTAACAATCCATTCGAAACTTAAGTACTCAAAGGAGAAATGCATATGAACAATAATCCCGTAGGCTGGTTTGAAATTTACGTGCAGGATATGGAGCGCGCCAAGCGTTTTTATGAATCGGTGTTCCAAACAAAGCTGGAACAACTGGATAGTCCTGCGGGCATGCCGGTTGAGCTGTGGAGTTTTCCCATGCTGAAAGGTCAAATGGGCGCATCCGGCGCGCTGGTCAAAATGGCAGACGGGCCATCCGGCGGAAATGCTGTGCTGGTCTATTTTTCCTGTGCGGATTGTGCTGTTGAGGCTGCTCGTGCAGCCTCTGCGGGAGGGCATTTGATCCGTGAAAAAATGTCCATCGGTCCCTATGGCTTTATCGCTTTGATCCGAGACACCGAAGGCAACATGATCGGCTTGCATTCAATGCAATAGCCCTTTCTGCTTTCAACCGCAATAAACCCCGCTACACGGAGCGAGGC
Source organism: Nitrosomonas sp. Is24 (assembly GCF_033063335.1). Taxonomy (NCBI): domain Bacteria; kingdom Pseudomonadati; phylum Pseudomonadota; class Betaproteobacteria; order Nitrosomonadales; family Nitrosomonadaceae; genus Nitrosomonas; species Nitrosomonas sp. Is24. The sequence continues at coordinate 2,472,082 of NZ_JAWJZG010000001.1, forward strand.
ATCAAACCGGCCGGAATCAAATTATTTGTTACGCACCCAAGCGCGATTTAACCGCCTTTATTTGCTCATCCCAGAAATACTCCCTCAAGTATTCTTTCTATAAACCGAAACTAGAAAGCGAAATCTTACAGAAAAATCATTAATTTTCTGCACATCTTGAATCATTTGAAAAGGGCAAACCTCGTGAAAGCGGGGGGCGCAAAGTCTAGGTCTACAGGGCAAATGCCTCAGGATAGCATGACTGCCAGATTATATTGTTTGCTAAAACACAAGATCAGTTCTAGTCAAAAGTGGATAAGCATATAACATATGACTACATTGAGCAGTTTCTCTCCAGAGTCCTCCCTGATTTTTAGAGGATTTAATTCATGGAAAGTAACAAACAATCTTTACAAGCCGTACCTTCATCACTGCCTCATAGCCACCCATCACATTCTCTAAGTACCCATAGACCTGGCCTAACGAAACGCACAGTCACAGCTACTTCTCAGATTGGAATATTTCTTTTGACAGCATCATTATCTGTTACTTTAAATGCTTCACCACCAGAACAAGCAAATGATCACGCCATAGATAATCGCTCTAGCACTGCATCAGCCCAAAGTGTGCATTTTAAAAGCAACACTACAAAAGAATGGGCGAAAGGTCGGATTCTGGTAGTGCCACGTGCCGGTCTTCCTGCACAAGCTTTTGCAAATATTCTGAAAGATCATGAAGGCAAGGCCAGAAAAATTGGACAAAGCGAATTGTATATCGTTGATGTACCGGAATATTCTGAAGAAGGCATCGTTGCCACGCTTCAGCGCCATCCGCACCTTAAGTTTGCTGATCTTGATCACGCCGTTACCCCGGCTTTTGTTCCCAATGATCCAATGTATACCAATGCATGGCAGCACCCCATAATTGGGTCACCAGCTGCATGGGATATTACTCAAGGCAGCGGTATTACCATCGCAATCCTAGATACTGGGATTGATAACACACACCCTGATCTTGCCTCAAAACTAGTATCGGGCTGGAATTTTTATGATAACAACTCAAACTTCTCGGATGTGCTAGGCCATGGAACCGCTGTCGCTGGTACTGCTGCGGCAGCAACCAACAACAGCGTTGGTATAGCAGCAATCGCCGGTCAATCTATGATCATGCCCCTCAGAATAACTGACTTGAATGGCATAGGTTACTCTAGCACGATATCTCAAGCCCTGATCTATGCGGCGGATCACGGAGCACGTGTAGCTAATGCCAGTTTTGAAGGACTTTCTAGCAATCTATCCATTCGAAATGCAGCACAATATATGAAAGATAAAGGAGGTTTGGTAACGGTTAGCGCCGGAAATACCGGAACACTGGAAAGCTTCACGGTCACTACGAGCATGCTAGCAATAGCAGCCACTGATTTATACGATAATAAAGCAAATTTTTCGAGCTATGGTGATTACGTTTCACTAGCGGCGCCAGGGCAAAATTTCTATAGCACCCGGCTTGGCGGCGATTATATGCCGGTAGCCGGTACTTCTTTCTCAAGCCCATTAACTGCTGGCGTTATCGCACTCATGATGTCTGCCAATCCACAATTGGGCAGCGTTGACATCGAAAATCTGCTTTTCTCCACAGCCGTTGATCTCGGCGCAGCTGGTAAGGATGTCTATTTCGGTTATGGCCGAGTTAATGCCGCTGCTGCGGTACTGGCTGCAAAAAATGCAACGCCCACAATCGACTCGACAGCTCCTGCAATCTTCATCATCGATCCACTCGGCGGTGCCACTGTTTCCGGGTTGATTCCTGTCGATGTCGATGCAACCGATAATACCGGCGTGGCGCGCGTAGAACTGTGGATCAACAATACTAATATAGCCACGGACACCTCATCCCCATTCGCGTTTAGTTGGGATACGGCAGGAGCACCGAATGGGACCGCAAAAGTTGAAGCGCGCGCCTATGACACAACCGGAAACTTGAGCACCACCAACATCTCGGTCAATGTTAGCAATTCGATCGTGACACCCAGTGTGGACACACAAGCTCCAGCAGTTACCATCGTAAACCCCGTTGCAGGCAGCGTCACCGGAACCGTCACCATCAGCACCAGTGCATCTGACAACAGTGGTCCGGCTGGCATTAAGCAATACATTTACATCGATGGCGTACAAGTTACCACAGGTACTGGAAGCACCTTATCGTATAGTTGGAGTACCCGCTCCAAGAAAGTGAAAGCGGGATCACACACCATCCAGGCAATCGCAAAAGATGCAGCTGGAAACTCTTCTTCGGCTTATGTAGCCGTGAACGTCAAATAGAAGCACGCAACGGATGAATTAACGATCCCCCATAATCATCTGGGGGGTCGTTTTTTTAGCGCTAGTGTGTCTTCTTGGACCAAGGAAACCGGAAACCGCCTTTTCCACTTTCTTGTTTATCGCTTTCTTCCTTGGGTATCGCATCGGTATCCGATTTTTGAGCCACGGATTCAGATTGTTCAACCCTTTTTTGCTGTACTGCCGGTTTATGAACATTGGGACTCAAACCCAATAATTGATTCAATTGCTGCGACAACTGATTTGCTGCATCGACACTAACCGCCATCCGGCAAGACATTTTTGCAGTAATCGTATCCGATATCTTTTCACCCGAAGCAATTTTTTGATTCAATAACTGCATGGTTTGCGGATCCATGAACCCAAAATCCACCATGACCACACCCTGCCCGTTCTGTACTGAAGCCAAATTGGCATAAATAGGTTGCGCTGTCTGCTCTCCTCCCTGCATAGCGACTTTTACTTGCAGCGCATGCCCAGCGCCATTTGTTTCAGCCGGCATATCGTTTTTTTCTGTCATGCTTTTTCCTATCTAAATAAAGCCTGCACTTTTATTTTCAGGCTTTTCTTTGAAAGAGCTGATTCAATTGATGCGCTAAATTGGTAGCAGCCTCAACGCTAATCGCCATTCGGCAAGACATTCTAGCACCAACCGCCTCAGGTGCTTTCTCACCTGAGCGAGCCAATCGGTTTAATGCGTTGATCGTTTGCGGATCAAGAAATCCAAAATCGACAATCACCACGCCTTGCCCGCCTTGTACGGAAGTAAAATTGGAATAAAGCGGTTGACCCGTATGCTCACCTTGCTGCATCCGTATGTTCACCTGCATCGGCTGAGCTCCGGCAGGATCTGTTTTAATTTCTTTTTGTGCATCATTATTGTCTGTCATTAGATTCCCCAAAAAATCTAGTCAATTAGATCATTTTTGCTATGCCTTGAGTCCCGAGTAATCAGAAACAAGTAGTATAAATATTTTAAAAAACCCCTCCCAGCAGTTAGCTAGAAGGGGTTTTTACTATCCATCCGAGAATAATTTTCTGCTTTAAAGCAAAGCGTCTATTGTAGGATTGGAACCCACGATATAATCAAAATTGACCTCCACAAACTTGGTAGGACCGCCCCAAGTAATATTTTGATACGGTTCCGTGGCATCTTTAACGCCATCCTTATCTTGATCCCAGAAAGCTGTGTAACTTGCTGATTTACCAGGAGCACTGACTGTCATGAATTCCCAGCCATCAGCATCGGTAGTTGCCGAACCGACTTTACTGCCTTTACTATCAAGCAGAATTACATTTTGCCCACCGATCGGATTATGATCATCAGCGGTATGGATAAATCCGCCCACACCTTTCAGATTCTTGAAAATATTCTGATTCTGAATCGTATCCTGACCCAGTACGCTATTGATTAAACTTGAAAATCCGTAACTACCAAAATCTTCAATCGTTTGATAAGGATTTCCAGAACCCGGTTTCATATCGTTACCACCGGTACTGTCTACAAACTTAGTCCAAGGACCTGTTTTTTCCAGACCGTAATCCAAATGGATATTCGCGTAAATGAAGCCAGACGCAGGGACAGTCACATCAAGCGAAGCGGTATAAATATCACCGAATCCAATTTTTCCATCGCCATTGGTATCTGTGAAGCTACTAATTGCAATTTGTTCTTTACTAATTGCAATTTCACCGACCGGGTCGAAACTTATCATACCGTTGCTATCGGTATGTATGTCAACACCGCTATAAACATGAATCGGTGTTGCACCTTGAGTCACGAATGGATAGGGAATATTTAATTTGATATGAGCAATATCACCCGCATTTCCCGTAGCAAATGCATTGTAATAGAACTGCCCCGGATTACTATCCGTTACCTTGTATGTACCGCTGCTAATCCAAGGTGTCGGCGTGGCTATCAAGTTAAACTGCTGTCCCGCTACCGCAGAATTGGTATCAAATTCACTTAAAGCAGAGTTCGTAACATAACCCGATTTAATAACAGTGGCAGTATCAGTGTCTGAAACTGCTGTATTTTCATCATCATGCCCATTTACCGTCACTTTATTCACTAAAGTACCAACATTACTTAAATCTACGCCAGTCTTGGTATAAGTGAATGTAAACGATTCATCCGGATTCAATACAATCGGATTACCACCATTTGCTACCAAAGCGGCCGAAGTCAGATCTCCCAGTTTGTCATCAATCACCGAGGAAACTGTGATGGGATCGGTAGAAACATTGGTTGATGGAGCCGTGATCGTATATTGATACGTCAATGTGATATTAGTATTTCCATTCGCTGCTTCCATATCATGGAATATATTATCCCCATTGGCATCTACCAGTTTATCCACCGTGATTGTCGGTGTGGCGTTAGTAAATGTGACCTTTGCAGTATCAGTTTCAGTATCAGAGTTATCATCATCATCACTGGCCTCCGCTGTTACCTCGTTAATAAGAGGCGAATCAACGTTCCCCGCTGCAATCGTAGTAGCTAACGTGTAGACCCAGGTTTCATCCTGATCGAGCATACCATTACTATTTGTATCACTTCCAACTAGTAGAGTACCCAGATCAAGAATGTCACCGAGCTTGTCATCACTCAACGAATCCAAACTCAATGCTTCCGCATTATGACTGGTTACGGCGTAGCGATAGGTCACTGCCTTATTATCAATACCCTCTGAGACTGACTCACTATCATTGAAGCCAGTGCCGGTTGACGCATTACCGTCACCGTTGACATCAACGGTTTTGATTACGCTGATTTCAGGCAGAATATCCAGCGCCGTCACCGTGTGATCATCGGTATCACTGATCGTCGGTGTGCCAGCGTCATCGTCCTTGCCTTCTACCGTTACCGTGTTGGTGTGTTCTTCACCGGCATCCAGCACCAGATTGCCCGTCGGGTCAAAGCTGAAACTGAGCGATTCGCCCGGATTCAGTACGATGGCCGTTGCACTTGGGTTTGTTTCCTGGTATTTCGCCAGCGCCGCAGCAAACAACGCTGTGTTATCCGCCGCACTGAAGGTGTTGTCGCTCAGTGAGGTGATCGTCACAGGGTCGGTCGATGCATTCGTGGCGTCCGCTGTGATGGTGAAGTTGTAAATTACGTTTGCTCCACCTTCGCTGATCGTCGCAGGGCCGCTCTTGTCTATCGTGATCTTCGCAGCCACGTTTTCACCGGTTACGGTGTGATCATCGGTATCACTGATCGTCGGTGTGCCAGCGTCATCGTCCTTGCCTTCTACCGTTACCGTGTTGGTGTGTTCTTCACCGGCATCCAGCACCAGATTGCCCGTCGGGTCAAAGCTGAAACTGAGCGATTCGCCCGGATTCAGTACGATGGCCGTTGCACTTGGGTTTGTTTCCTGGTATTTCGCCAGCGCCGCAGCAAACAACGCTGTGTTATCCGCCGCACTGAAGGTGTTGTCGCTCAGTGAGGTGATCGTCACAGGGTCGGTCGATGCATTCGTGGCGTCCGCTGTGATGGTGAAGTTGTAAATTACGTTTGCTCCACCTTCGCTGATCGTCGCAGGGCCGCTCTTGTCTATCGTGATCTTCGCAGCCACGTTTTCACCGGTTACGGTGTGATCATCGGTATCACTGATCGTCGGTGTGCCAGCGTCATCGTCCTTGCCTTCTACCGTTACCGTGTTGGTGTGTTCTTCACCGGCATCCAGCACCAGATTGCCCGTCGGGTCAAAGCTGAAACTGAGCGATTCGCCCGGATTCAGTACGATGGCCGTTGCACTTGGGTTTGTTTCCTGGTATTTCGCCAGCGCCGCAGCAAACAACGCTGTGTTATCCGCCGCACTGAAGGTGTTGTCGCTCAGTGAGGTGATCGTCACAGGGTCGGTCGATGCATTCGTGGCGTCCGCTGTGATGGTGAAGTTGTAAATTACGTTTGCTCCACCTTCGCTGATCGTCGCAGGGCCGCTCTTGTCTATCGTGATCTTCGCAGCCACGTTTTCACCGGTTACGGTGTGATCATCGGTATCACTGATCGTCGGTGTGCCAGCGTCATCGTCCTTGCCTTCTACCGTTACCGTGTTGGTGTGTTCTTCACCGGCATCCAGCACCAGATTGCCCGTCGGGTCAAAGCTGAAACTGAGCGATTCGCCCGGATTCAGTACGATGGCCGTTGCACTTGGGTTTGTTTCCTGGTATTTCGCCAGCGCCGCAGCAAACAACGCTGTGTTATCCGCCGCACTGAAGGTGTTGTCGCTCAGTGAGGTGATCGTCACAGGGTCGGTCGATGCATTCGTGGCGTCCGCTGTGATGGTGAAGTTGTAAATTACGTTTGCTCCACCTTCGCTGATCGTCGCAGGGCCGCTCTTGTCTATCGTGATCTTCGCAGCCACGTTTTCACCGGTTACGGTGTGATCATCGGTATCACTGATCGTCGGTGTGCCAGCGTCATCGTCCTTGCCTTCTACCGTTACCGTGTTGGTGTGTTCTTCACCGGCATCCAGCACCAGATTGCCCGTCGGGTCAAAGCTGAAACTGAGCGATTCGCCCGGATTCAGTACGATGGCCGTTGCACTTGGGTTTGTTTCCTGGTATTTCGCCAGCGCCGCAGCAAACAACGCTGTGTTATCCGCCGCACTGAAGGTGTTGTCGCTCAGTGAGGTGATCGTCACAGGGTCGGTCGATGCATTCGTGGCGTCCGCTGTGATGGTGAAGTTGTAAATTACGTTTGCTCCACCTTCGCTGATCGTCGCAGGGCCGCTCTTGTCTATCGTGATCTTCGCAGCCACGTTTTCACCGGTTACGGTGTGATCATCGGTATCACTGATCGTCGGTGTGCCAGCGTCATCGTCCTTGCCTTCTACCGTTACCGTGTTGGTGTGTTCTTCACCGGCATCCAGCACCAGATTGCCCGTCGGGTCAAAGCTGAAACTGAGCGATTCGCCCGGATTCAGTACGATGGCCGTTGCACTTGGGTTTGTTTCCTGGTATTTCGCCAGCGCCGCAGCAAACAACGCTGTGTTATCCGCCGCACTGAAGGTGTTGTCGCTCAGTGAGGTGATCGTCACAGGGTCGGTCGATGCATTCGTGGCGTCCGCTGTGATGGTGAAGTTGTAAATTACGTTTGCTCCACCTTCGCTGATCGTCGCAGGGCCGCTCTTGTCTATCGTGATCTTCGCAGCCACGTTTTCACCGGTTACGGTGTGATCATCGGTATCACTGATCGTCGGTGTGCCAGCGTCATCGTCCTTGCCTTCTACCGTTACCGTGTTGGTGTGTTCTTCACCGGCATCCAGCACCAGATTGCCCGTCGGGTCAAAGCTGAAACTGAGCGATTCGCCCGGATTCAGTACGATGGCCGTTGCACTTGGGTTTGTTTCCTGGTATTTCGCCAGCGCCGCAGCAAACAACGCTGTGTTATCCGCCGCACTGAAGGTGTTGTCGCTCAGTGAGGTGATCGTCACAGGGTCGGTCGATGCATTCGTGGCGTCCGCTGTGATGGTGAAGTTGTAAATTACGTTTGCTCCACCTTCGCTGATCGTCGCAGGGCCGCTCTTGTCTATCGTGATCTTCGCAGCCACGTTTTCACCGGTTACGGTGTGATCATCGGTATCACTGATCGTCGGTGTGCCAGCGTCATCGTCCTTGCCTTCTACCGTTACCGTGTTGGTGTGTTCTTCACCGGCATCCAGCACCAGATTGCCCGTCGGGTCAAAGCTGAAACTGAGCGATTCGCCCGGATTCAGTACGATGGCCGTTGCACTTGGGTTTGTTTCCTGGTATTTCGCCAGCGCCGCAGCAAACAACGCTGTGTTATCCGCCGCACTGAAGGTGTTGTCGCTCAGTGAGGTGATCGTCACAGGGTCGGTCGATGCATTCGTGGCGTCCGCTGTGATGGTGAAGTTGTAAATTACGTTTGCTCCACCTTCGCTGATCGTCGCAGGGCCGCTCTTGTCTATCGTGATCTTCGCAGCCACGTTTTCACCAACATACGAGCTTGGATCAGAGCTATCTACGGTTTTAAGCAGATTAGCACTATCAAGATACTCACCGGATGCTGTACCTATATTTGAGTAATTAACAGGGTACGCGACACCGGTCGCTTGGAAAGTCCATACCTCATTTAATCCAAGAATACCGTCATCACCATCATCACCAGAAATTAATGTTGGTTTAAAATCATCGCTGTTGCTCGCGGTACCATTGTCATCCACAACTTGAATATTGGATAAATCCACATTACCTGTATTTGATACCGTGTAAGTCCATGTAACAGTTTCGCCTTCAGAAATAGTCGGACCATCAGTTCCATTGGTGGTCTTGATGATGGCAATGGCTCCACTCGGCGTAAATCCCACTTCCAGATTAGTCGGCTCGGTATTGATATTGTTGCCAGGGGTCGGATCTTTGGTGATCGCAGTGATGCTGACACTATTCAGTAAGTCTTGCGTGAGATTGCCGGTTGGCGCGTTGTCGTTTACTCTGACGGTGACGGTAAGCACCTGAGTTTCACCAGGACTAAGGGAACCGACATTCCAAGTTACGGTATCCGCCGCAGCTCCATTATCTGCGAAAACTCCACCACCTGTTACTGATACAAATGTCACATTGGCATCAAGCGTATCGGTAACCACAACGCCATTGGCAACCGTGTCGGTTGAGTTATTCTTTGCGAGAATCGTATAGGTAAACGTGTCGCCCGGATTCAGGTCGGCTGGATCAACATCGGGATTGGCTGTCAGATTGGCGGAATTAGTGGAAGCATCGGCGCTATCACTTTTGATGATTGACAGATCGGCCTGACTGGTAAAGAAATCCCCAACTTGTAACAAAGGAACTGTTTCCTTTCCAGTATTGATACTATTGTTTTTATCAATCGGAGTCGTCGCTGGTCCTGTGTGCGCACTAACCAAGCTCGTTTGCACGTTACCCGACACACCTAAAGAAATCGTATCTTTAAGTACAGCCCACAATTCGACGACGATATTGTCGCCATTGTTTAGCCCCGAAAGCTGAACAGTGCTTTGTATACGCTCGTCCTTTGTGCCTGCTCCAAGAATCACGGAACTAAAAATATCCACTGTGGCATTCAAACCGGGATCGACGGTAGCGACATCACCAGTGTCAACAAAAGCTGCAATAATTTTATAGTTGGTATCAAACCCAAAGTTGTCACCACTGGTCGTCTTGGCCAGCAAGTCGGTGGTAAATGTAATCACGCCGTTCTCGGGCGTTGTATCGCCATTCACACTGATGATCATTTCAAATGGCACGATTTGACCAAGCGCCATGTCCTTCGGAGTTAAAGAAGTTACAGCATCGAGATCACTGGCTATGAAAGTCGGACCATAGGCGACAGCATTGTCGATCGGATTCGAAGACGGCAAATCCGCACGTCCGCTCGGATAAGTAAACCCCGCCGTCAAATATTCCGCTGGTGAAATTTTAGTATAGGTGGGCAGGTAAGGAGCTTTGTTCACCGCTGGATCGGCTGCTGTCCACTTTAAAGTATAAGTGCCCGCTGAATCGGTAAAGATGGATGTGGCCACTTCATCATCAGACGTACCAAACTCACCGTCGGCACCTGCGCCGGTTGCCGTTAACAGAAAAGTTTCATTCAAGGAGTCATCGGGATTGACATACCATAGTGTTTGGATGCTACCGTTGATGCTCTTATCCAAATCATTAGCTTCGTCACCATCAGTGACAACCCACGGCAGGTGCCCCGAGCCGGTATTATTACCTAGCAGATCATCGTTGATGCCCGTTAAGGGGTTTACACCGAATACACCATCAAGACCCGCAAGGATATGCTGAACCTGGAACTTGATGTTGGAACCTAGGAGAAATCCATCGGTTGTAATCAACGCTGTTTGCCCAGGGTTATAATCCGGTTTATCTGTAAAAACGGTTGCCATTGTGCCCACTCCTTTTTTAAATAATTAGAGAATCCAATCCAAGAAATTAAATTTCTCTAATTAATGTTATTGTTATAGCCTTTACTTACTTTAACTTATTACTTTTCTTACGATTATTGTTCATTCTTTTACACTGCTCTTATATGCTATCTTACAAATCAAGTAAAAAATTAACTAAAACATCACAAAAAATTAACTAATTTGCCTTGAAGATTTCTTTTTTCCGGCAGACAAATATCCCGATTTTTCCTTGTTGATTTCCTTCAATCGTATGCCGAATTTGAATTTATTCATGAATCTGAAGAAACCTTGACCAATCGCCAATCTGTCAAAGCGGAGTTTTCCCATGCTGAAAGGTCAAATGGGCGCATCCGGCGCGCTGGTCAAAATGGCGGACGGGCCATCCGGCGGAAATGCTGTGCTGGTCTATTTTTCCTGTGCGGATTGTGCTGTTGAGGCTGCTCGTGCAGCCTCTGCGGGAGGGCATTTGATCCGTGAAAAAATGTCCATCGGTCCCTATGGCTTTATCGCTTTGATCCGGGACACCGAAGGCAACATGATCGGCTTGCATTCAATGCAATAACTCCCGCTTCTCTCAACCGCAATAAAAAAACCCCGCCACACGCAGCGGGGCATCAAACCGGAAGGAATTGAATTATTTGTTACGTACCCCAGCACGCTTTTGCTCCAGCACCTTGGCAACGGCTTTGATATCGGCTTCGCTTATACCGGCCAACTCAGCTTGTTGACCGATGATCTGAATGAATTTTGTAATGGTTCTATCCGGAATATTGCGCCCCTTGTGAATTTTAGGCATCGAACCCCGGCATTTATGACCGGTATCGAGCACGGTGCCATCATGCCGTGAGGAACCGCCCAAGTCATGATCCAGCATCATGGCCAAGCACTGCGAGATATCCACGGGGGTTTCCGTCAAATTGCCAAAGAACGATGCGATTTCACGATCGGACAATAAAGCAGGCAATGCATAGTTATCCAAAAACGCCAAAATGCCATAATACCCGCCCAATCGAGACGCAACAGAGTCACTATGTATCACCAGACGCGGTTCGTCCGAGCTATCGCTGGTGTTTGTTTGCTGTGTACTGGTCTTGACTTGATCCGCCATGACCGAACCGATGCCATCGACGGCAACCAGTGCGCAGATTAACGCCATCGCGAGATATTTAAGCCATTCCGGTGAAACTTGTCTTGATTGTGCAAACATCATGATTTCCTCTCCTGTTCATTCATTTCAGATTATTGTTTCCAGTACGCGTTTCCGCTCTCACTGGCAGTTCGTGGAATCTCTCAAAAATATTTTTGAAGTCCTTCCATTGCACAATACGCAGCCACTTGAGATTTGGATGCAAGCCATCATAAGATTTTTAATCTTTCTGCATATTCAATTTATATACAGACAGTTAAATAGCACTCACAAGAAAAAAAACCGGCTCACTCAATCATGCAGTCATAGTCCGTTGCATCCAAACAGCAGATTCCTTCGTATAGATTTATAGAAGCGATCGCTTTCATATCGCTTGAGATGGCTCATCAACCGAAGGAAGGAAAATTTCATGTCGAAGCAAACTATCAAAGTCGTTGCGCACCTCATCGCACGCGCAGACAAAATTCCACAAGTGCAAGCGATTCTGCAAGGAATCGTCGCACCAACGCGCCAGGAAGCTGGATGCTTGAGCTACCAGTTATTCAGCAATGACGGTAATCCGGTTGAATTTTTGTTTATCGAAGAATGGACAGACGAAAATGCCATCGTCGCACACTTCGGCACGCCGCATATCCAGAATGCACTGGCAGAAGTAACGCCCCTGCTGGCCCAAGCACCGGACATCCAGAAATACACCTTACTGGCCTGACAAATCCATTCAGCCCGATAACACTGAGGAGAAACCGGCAATGGCTGCAACCGGAAGATGTGCGCATTCCCCGCAAACTCGCGCGCAGCCGGTTTATCACGCCTTACTATCAGTAGTTTTTAGTGTGATGATTTTTTACCGCCGGCGACAGGAACCGTGTGCCTGAACGCATCTGATGATATATTTCAGCACAGAAAAAAGACCAACGTAATGCGAAGGATTTGACCGGGAGTGACGACGAGCAGCACACACAATCGTGACAGCAGCGCTGCGGATGCGCACATGCGGGCTTTAGTCACTGCGATTGCGGCGCATGACGAGCAGGCGCTGGCCGATCTGTACGAGGCCACGCTGAACCGGGTTTATGGCGTAGCGCTACGCATCACGCGCAATGCGCAAGCGGCTGAGGAAGTGAGCGAGGACGTGTATTGGCAAGTGTGGCGCGAAGCGCCGCGCTTCGATGCGCAACGCGGCAACGTCATCGCCTGGCTGCTGACGATCGCGCGCAGCCGCGCGCTGGATTACTTGCGCAAGGAAGATCATGCTGAACTTTGCGAGGAGCCGGAGCTTCTATTAGCCCTTGAACCTTCGCACGACGGCGATCCGCAAGATCTGCTGGCCGCTACGCAGCATAATCTGAAATTGAATCAGACGTTGCAGCAACTCGAACCGGTCCAGCGGCAATTGGTCGCGATGGCTTTCTTCCGCGGTTTGACGCACGAAGAGATCACTGCTTCCACGGGCCTGGCGCTGGGTACGGTAAAGTCGCATATCCGCCGCGCCCTGAAACAGCTGCACGAGGTGCTGGAAGACGATTTAATCAAAGGCTTTGAATGATGAAAAAACGCTATTCATTAGACCCGGACAATCCGCAACACGCAGAAAAAGTCGAATCGGCTTTGCTGGAAGGAATGGCGTCATTGCAGCCGAGCGCGCAACAACGCGCAAAAATCCGCGCGCAGCTTTTTCAGCGCATTCATGCCAGCGCGGCTGCGGAATCGGCGCGCATCACCGTGCGCAGCGATCAAGGCCAGTGGCGCAAGATCCGCCCCGGCGTGCGCGCCAAAACGCTGGATAAAAACAGCCGTGCCTTCTTGCTCGATCTCCAACCCGGCGCCAGCCTGCCGATGCACCGCCACCATGAAGACGAAGAATGCGTGGTATTGCGCGGATCGGCCAGTCTCGGAAACCTCAGGGTGAGTACCGGAGATTATCACATGGCGCGCGCGGGCAGCCGGCATGGCAAAATCTCGTCGGAAAGCGGCGCGCTGCTGTATTTGCGCGGCATACCGGTAGGCCACAGCGCGGAAGTCGCGCGCGACTTGCTCACCGCGTTCCTGCTCGGCGAAGGCCGCGAATTAATCACCATCCGCGCCAACGAAGGCGAATGGTCGGATGTGGCGCCCGGCGTCTCCAGCAAACCGCTATACGACGATGGCCATAGCCGGTCGGCACTGATCCGCATCGCCGCCGATGCGTGCTGGACCACACCGCAACCGTTGCTCGCGCACGACGAAGAGTGTCTGTTGCTCGAAGGTGACGCATTCTTCGGCGACACGTTGCTGCGCAGCGGCGACTGGCAACTCGCACCGGCGGGCTCGGAATCCCGTCCGATCTCGACCGGCAAAGGCGCATTGGTATTCATGCGCGGCGCGCTGGACAACCGGCAATCGATCTAAAAACCCTGGCACTATCCATTGAGCAAAACATTATTGAGATTCACACATGCGTATCGGTATTGATCTGGGTGGTACAAAAATAGAAGGCGTAGTGCTCGACCACAGTGGCAACGAGCTGCTGAGAAAGCGCGTGGATACACGGCAGGCGGAAGGTTATTCCGCCATTCTGCAAATCCTGCGGCAACTCGTCCGCGATCTGGAAGCGGAAGCCGGCACACGCTGCCCGGTTGGCATCGGCACGCCCGGCGCCATTTCGGCGGTAACCGGCAAAATGAAAAATTCCAATACCGTTTGCCTGAACGATCAACCGCTGCTGGAGGATTTGCAAAACATACTGCAACGCCCGCTGCGCATCGCCAACGACGCCAATTGCTTCGCCCTGAGCGAAGCGCTGGATGGTGCGGGAAAAGGTTACGGCATGGTGTTCGGCGTGATCATGGGCACCGGCGTGGGCGGCGGCATCGTGTTCAACGGGCAATTGCACCCAGGCCGCCAGCACATCGGCGGCGAGTGGGGACACAATATCCTCGAATGGAATGGGCCGGATTGCTACTGCGGCCAGAAAGGCTGCGTCGAAACCCTGATCTCCGGCCCCGGCCTGGCCGCCGATTATCACCGCCACGGCGGCAATCAAACATTCACGGCCAACGACATCGTGGCGCTGGCAGCGCAAGGCGACGCCTTGGCGGAAGCAACGATGCAACGCTTCTTCGACCGCTTCGGCCGCGCCTTGGCGATGGTCATCAACATCCTCGACCCCGATGCCATCGTCCTTGGCGGCGGGCTTTCCAACATCGACCGGCTCTACAGCGAAGGCCGCAACCGCGTCGCGCATTACGTGTTCAACGATCAGCTCATCACCCCGATTCTGAAAAACATCCACGGCGACAGCTCCGGCGTGCGCGGCGCAGCGCAGTTGTGGCGAACCGATGAAATCTAATGTTTAAACACCAAAAACCATGAATACCGAATTCAAGATATACTATAAATCTATGTATATCATTACTTAAGGATTAACTAATGCAAGTTGCCAAATGGGGTAATAGCTTAGCGGTAAGATTACCCGCCGCCGTGGTTGAAGTATTGGATCTCAAGGAAGGTGACAATATTGAAATTCATGTCACGGGATCGCGCGACCTGGAAATCAGCAAAACACCCGAAGTGCGCGAGATTCTTGCCCGCTTAAGAAAATACCGCGGAAAATTACCAGCGGATTTTAAATTCGACCGTATCGAAGCCCATGACCGATAAGGCATTTCTGGATACCAATATTCTCCGAACTTACTATCTGCAAATCACATAAATCCAGCAACACACTTCAACCGGTTCACAATCCCTCTCAAATTCGATAACCAAACTTGCATAGGCTTTATGCGTAGCGCCATTATTCCAGCAGATTAGGATAACTCACTACCCATTAATCGGATTAGCATCAAGCTTTTCTCCGACTATTCTAACGTCTGACTTTGGATTAGCCGGAACATGGATAAAAATATCACACGTACTCTCGGGAAAGTAATTCTGGAAGCAATGCCAGAATTGTAGGATGGACAAGTAAAACGTCGTCACTAGAGAATCCGGTGGATGGCGCTTCGCTTATCCACCCTACAAAACCGAAAAATCCCTGGCGATGCGAAAACCGAGGTAATAGTTGGCTTCAGCAGTGTTAAACCTGAGACGAAGAGCAGACCGCAAGTTCTGTGCCTTGCTGAGCCACGAACCGCCACGAACCACCCGGAGATTACATTCTCCGCCGTCTTTCTCCAACCAAGCGGAGCCATCATCCGGTGCGTTGTGATAATTGTCATGCCAGCAATCCTGCACCCATTCCCATACATTACCGTGCATATCGTACAAGCCGAACGCATTCGAGGCAAATGACCGGACTGGCAATGTTCTCCCATGTTTTCTATTAAAATTGGCTTGCTGGGAATTAATCGTTTCTCCAGTATGAAACGGTGTTTGGGTTTCAGCACGACAGGCATATTCCCACTCGGCTTCACTGGGCAATCGATACGGCTGATTGCTCTGTTCGCTTATCCAGGCACAGTACGCTTGCGCATCACGCCAAGAAATATCGATGACGGGACGGTTTCCCCGTCCCCAATCGTAATCTCTCGGCCTTCTACCGGTTGCTTCGCAAAAGCGATCGTATTCCACAAACGTGACCACAGCGACACCTAGTGCAAAAGGTTGCGCTATAATTATTTCATGTTGCGGAACTCCATCATCACTCCGGTCGAGTTCATTTAAGGGTGATCCCATTAAAAATCGCCCTGGAGGAATCACCGCCATCAACGGCCCCTCACCACCGGATTTCAATTTATCGCGAAAGACTCGCCCGGGTTTGAGGATGTGGTGAGCATTAGAAATCGGTTTTTCTGGCTCAGCGATAATTGGTGGCTTAGCAGCTGAATCGTTCAGGTGCACTCGTAAGGACTCCAATAACTGAATTAATCCGGCATGTTCCGTTCGATGATCCCAGCCAATCAAATCCGCAGTTTGGATACGACCGAATCCATACGGAAATTCCATACGCTCAATGAAAGCCGGAAAAAGAATGTCTTTGCGTTTGCCATATTCCGCTTCTTCCAGCACAAAATCACTGTCGCGCGAGGTCACTGACCACAGCACCACCACCGCTTTTGCCGCATGTAATTCCCGTTCGATTTCCTTATGCCATCGCCGTCCCACATGCGTTTGCTGATCGATAAAAACCTTCCATCCTTCCTGGCGAAAATGTTGCACCAACCGATTCGCAACGGCGGTATCGCTTCTCGAATACGCAATAAAAATATCGCTCATGGTTGTTTCTTGTGATTACAATGCGGGGCATTATAAATGGATAGCAAATTTGCGGTATTTAAAAATCCGCCCCCACACGTAGTCCTGTTTCATGGCGCCACATTGATCCGTTATAATGCCAATTCTGTTTCATTAATCTCATGATTAAAGAGGATCATCTCATGAAAGCAGCCGATCTCACTGTTGATGAATTGCAAGCATTGATTCGAAAAGTAGTTCATGAAGAATTACAAAACCTAATAGCCGATCCCGATCAATTTCTCGAACTATCGAATGAAATTAAAGCAAGACTCCAGCTTTCACTCACTTCCCGGGAGCGCACTTCCCTGCGTGAAGTAAAAGACAGGTTAGGTATTTCTTGAAATATCACATTGAATTTACACCGCAAGCTCTCGAAGATCTTTCGCAGCTTGATCTTCCCGTCGCAAAAAGGATCATAGAAAAGATCGAATGGCTTGCCGGACACTTCGATGAAATTCAGCCCGAAACACTGACAGGGTCTTTGGCGAACTTATACAAATTACGAGTTGGCGATTGGCGTGCGCTGTACACCGCACAATCCGAACACTGCGTTATCACGATTCATGTGATAGCGCATCGGAGAAAAGTCTACAAAATGTAATCAGATGGCTAGCCTGCGTGGCCGGAATCAGCCAACGCAAACACCACCCCCGCCAGCGGCGGCAACGTAATCGCGATCGAATCGGCGAATCCCATCCAGGGCATTTGCACGCTGGCGATGCTGCCTAAATTGCCGGCGTTGCTGCCGCCGTAATAGGCGGAGTCGCTGTTGAAAATTTCCCGGTACGTGCCGCTGGCGGGGACGCCGATGCGGTAGCCGTTGCGCGGAACCGGGGTGAAGTTGAGGATGACCAGCACGAATGTGCCGTCCTTGCCGCGCCGCAGGTAGCTGATGGTGGATTGATCGGCGTCCTGGCAATCGATCCATTGAAAGCCTTCGGCGGCGAAGTCGAGTTGATGCAGGGCCGGGGTGTTTTGATAGCAGCGATTCAAATCGCGCAGCGCGGCTTGCACACCGGCATGCAAGGGGTATTGCAGCAATCCCCAGTCCAGCTCCGCGCTTACACGCCATTCCTGCTGCTGCGCGAATTCGTTGCCCATGAAATTGAGTTTCTTGCCCGGACAAGTCATTTGGTAGGTCAGTAACAAGCGCACATTGGCAAATTTCTGCCAATCGTCGCCGGGCATTTTGTTGAGCAGCGAGCCTTTGCCGTGCACGACTTCATCGTGTGAAAACGGCAGGACAAAGTTTTCGCTGTACGCATAGAGCTGGCTGAACGTAAGTTGATCCTGGTGATAGCGCCGGTAAATGGGATCTTGGCGCATATACGATAAGGTATCGTGCATCCAGCCCATGTTCCATTTCATCGAAAACCCCAGGCCGCCGACGTAGGTCGGGCGCGACACCGCGGGCCAGGCGGTGGATTCTTCCGCCAGTGTCAGTGCGCCGGGAAATTCGCCGTGCACCATGACGTTCAGATCGCGCAGGAAATCGATCGCTTCCAGGTTTTCCCGGCCGCCGTATTTGTTCGGCAGCCATTCGCCTTCCTTGCGCGAGTAATCGAGGTACAACATCGAAGCGACCGCATCGACGCGCAATCCGTCCAGATGAAACTCAGACAACCAATAATGCGCGCTGGAGAGCAGAAACGATTTCACTTCGTTGCGCCCGTAATTGAAAATGTACGTACCCCAATCCTGGTGAAATCCCAAGCGCGGGTCTTCATGCTCGTACAACGCCGTGCCGTCGAAACGCGCCAACGCGAACGCATCCTGCGGGAAATGCGCGGGCACCCAATCCAGAATTACACCGATGCCCGCTTGATGGCAGGCATCGACAAAGAAGCGGAAATCATCGGGTGAACCATAGCGGCTAGTGACGGCAAAATAGCCGGTGGTCTGGTAACCCCACGATTCGTCCAGCGGATGTTCCGAAACCGGCATCAGTTCGATATGCGTGTAGCCCATGTCCACCACATAGGGCAGCAGATGCTGCGCCAGCTCGCGGTAGTTATAAAAACGCCCATCGGGATGACGCTTCCACGAACCGGCGTGCATTTCAAAGATGTTTAGCGGCGCGTGCAGCCAGTCCCAGTTCTCGCGATGGGTCATCCATGCCGTATCTTGCCAGTCAAAACCGCTATCTGCGGGCGCCAATGCCGCCGTCTGAGGGCGCAGTTCAAAGCGCTGGGCATACGGGTCTGTTTTGATCAGAATCTCACCGCTGGCGCGGTTGCGAATCTCGAATTTGTACAGCGAACCGGGCGGCAATTCCGGAATGAACAATTCCCAGACACCGCTGGCGTGATGCACGCGCATGGGATGCATACGGCCGTCCCAACGGTTGAAATCGCCGACCACACTGACGCGCTCCGCATTCGGCGCCCACACCGCGAAACGCATGCCGGTCACCCCGGCATTGCTGACAGAATGTGCGCCGAGGGTACGGTACGTCTGCCATAACTTGCCTTCGTTGAACAAGTACAAATCGTGATCGGAAATTTGCGGCGCAAAAGCATACGGATCGAATAGCTCATAAACGATATGCCGCTCCCCTTTTTTCTCGATGCGCAAACGGTAAGGCATAGCAGGCGCTGTGTCTCCGCGCCATTCGAAAATTCCATCCGGATGGATGCGTTGCATCGGTTCAAAACCGGTTGCCGTTCTGATCCACACCTGTACGTCGTAGGGACGGAATACCCGTACCAGCGTTTGACCCTGCTCACGGTGCAGTCCGAGGTAGGCATAAGGATCGTGCAGGCGCGCATCGAGCAGCGCATTTTGCATGGCGTTGGTTTTTCTGACTGTAATCACATTATTTGACCGGTTGGCTGATATCTCGTGAATTATAACGTGTCTGCTCTTTGACTTAAGACAATTGAACTGAGAGCTTAATGTGAGAAAGTGCCATAATACGATACTATATCGACATGCATTAAAAAGGGACATCGCGATGGACAATCATAATGAACCGCACTATGCCGGTGAATCCCAGGCGCAAAACAAAACCGGCAGTCACTTCCACAGCAACATTTCGCACGACACACTGGCACTGATTCTGGCCGGAGGACGCGGCAGCCGCTTGCATCAACTGACCGATTGGCGCGCCAAACCGGCGGTTCCCTTTGGCGGCAAATTCCGCATCATCGACTTCCCGCTTTCCAACTGCGTCAATTCGGGTTTCCGGCGCATCGGCGTGGTCACGCAATACAAGGCCCAAAGCCTGATCCGCCATATCCAGCATGGCTGGAGTTTTCTCGATGGGCGTTTCAAGGAATTTATCGAACTGCTGCCCGCGCAGCAGCGCACAGCCGATGAAACCTGGTATCAAGGCACGGCCGACGCGATTTTTCAGAATATCGACATTATGCAGCGCCACGCAGCCAAATACGTGATGATTCTGGGCGGCGATCACATTTACAAAATGGATTACAGCAAACTGCTGGCCGAGCATATCCAAAAAGGCGCGGATATGACGGTGGCTTGCCTCGAAGTTCCATTGGAAGAAGCCACTGCTTTCGGGGTGATGGGCGTCAATGAAGCCTGGCAGGTCACCAGCTTTACCGAAAAACCGGCACATCCTGCGCCGATACCGGGTCAACCGGAAAAAGCGCTGGCGAGCATGGGAATCTATGTGTTCAACGCCGCATTTCTTTACCAGCAATTAATCCGCGACCATCAAACCCAGGATTCATCGCACGATTTCGGCAAAGACCTGATTCCTTACCTGGTGCCGCGCTACCGCGTCTTCGCGCACCGTTTCCAGAACAGTTGCGTCAACATGGCATCGGATACAGTACCGTACTGGCGCGATGTGGGAACGATCGATGCGTATTGGGAAGCCAACGTCGATCTCGTCAGCGTCACCCCGCAGCTCAATTTGTACGATGCCGACTGGCCGATCTGGACGCATCAGGAACAATTGCCCCCCGCCAAGTTCGTTTTCGACGACGACGACCGCCGCGGCCAGGCTTTGGATTCTTCGGTATCGGGCGGTTGCATTATCAGTGGCGCGACGGTGCGCCGTTCCTTGCTGTTTTCCAATGTGAAAGTGAATAGTTTCAGCAGCGTGGAAGACTCGGTCATACTGCCCGATGTGGTGGTCGGCCGACATGCGCGTCTGCGCCGTGTGGTGGTGGAAAAAAAATGCATCATTCCCGAAGGATTGGTGGTGGGCTATGATCCCGATGAAGATCGCAAGCGGTTCTATGTAACAGATAGAGGTATTACCTTGATCACACCCGAAATGCTGGGACATGAAATCCACAAGGCCTGCTGACCCGGTCATGGCGAACGTAACCTATGAAAAGCCTCTCTAATAACAATAATTCAGCGGGTATCACCATTTTTAAATGAAGCAATTAAATCTAGTTTTACTGTGGCACATGCACCAGCCGGACTACCGGGATTATGTCACCAACGAATTTGTGTTGCCGTGGGTATATCTTCACGCCATCAAGGACTATACCGACATGGCGTATCATCTGGAAATGCACCCGCGCACCAAAGCGGTCATTAATTTTGTGCCGGTGCTGCTGGATCAGCTGGAAGATTTCTCCATGCAATTTTCCACCGGGCAAATCCGCAGCCCCTTGCTGCGTCTGTTAGCAACACCCGACCTGGAACACATCTCCATCCAGGATCGCTTATACGTGTTCGACAGTTGCTTTCTCAGCAATCACACCACCATGCTACAGCCGTATCCGGCCTATAAGCGCTTGCACGAGCTGTACCAGATGTTCAACAAACGCAGCGAAAGCGAGCTGACTTATTTCTCCGGGCAGTATTTAGCCGATTTGCTGGTGTGGTATCACTTGGCGTGGATGGGCGAAAGCGTGCGCCGCAATAACGAGTTTGTGATGAAATTGATGGCGCAAAGCCAGGAATTCAGCTACGAAAACCGCTTGCAATTGTTCAACCTGATCGGTGAATTGATCCGGGAACTGATCCCGCGTTACCGCAAACTCGCCGAATCCGGCCAGATTGAATTATCTACGACGCCGCACTATCATCCGCTCGCACCGCTGCTGATCGATTTCACTTCCGCCCGCGACAGTCAACCCGGCGTGACATTACCGGAGCATCAGCTGTATCCGGGCGGCCGCAGCCGCGTCGCGTTTCATCTTTCTTCGGCCATCTCCAGCCACACCCAGCGTTTTAATGAGCAACCCACCGGGATATGGCCAGCCGAAGGCGCTTTGTCGTCGGCATTACTGAAAATCTTTGCCGAGCAAAATTGCCAATGGAGCGCCAGCGGCGAAGGCGTACTGGCCAATAGTCTGCGCGCCTCTTATCCAGATGCGCCGTTACCGGACCGCAACGAGTATCTATACCGCCCCTACCAAATCGATGGAGAATCCGGTCACGTCACCTGCTTTTTCCGCGATGACCAGTTATCCGACTTGATCGGCTTTGAATACGCCAAATGGTTTGGCCGCGATGCGGCAGAAAATTTTATCCAATCGCTGGAGCGGATCTACCATGGTACCCCCGCTGGCGAGAATCCGGTGGTCAGCGTGATTCTGGATGGAGAAAATGCCTGGGAGTCATACCCCTATAATGGCTTTTATTTTCTCGACGATCTCTACGGTTTGCTCGAGAACCATCCGTTTATCCGCACCACGACGTACCGGAACTATATCGCCGGCACGGAGAAGACTAATATTACTAGAACATTGCCAACACTGGCGGCCGGTAGCTGGGTGTATGGCACCTTCTCAACCTGGATCGGCGACAAGGAAAAGAATCATGCCTGGGATATGCTCTGCGCCGCAAAACAGAGTTTTGACCTGGTCATGCAAAGCGATCGCTTGAGCGACGAAAGAAAGGTTGAAGCCAGCCGTCAATTGGCCTCCTGCGAAAGCTCCGACTGGTTCTGGTGGTTTGGTGATTACAACCCGGCGCATTCGGTCGCCAGTTTCGATCATCTATTCCGGTTAAACCTGATGAATCTGTATCGCTTACTTAAACTGCCGGTACCACCGGCATTACAGGAATCGATTAGCAAAGGCAATGAGCAAAACGAAGCAAGCAGTGCCATGCGGCGGTCTTCATAGCATCTGATCAGCTCCAACTGCTTCGCGCAGTTGTAATCGGGTGTGCGGTCGCGCTGGTTTTTAAAAACGACTACCAGGATCATTGAATGTCACAACGTGTATCGCTACTTTTCGGTGTGCATGCGCACCAGCCCGTCGGTAATTTTCCCGAAGTGCTCGAAGACGCGCATCTGCGCTGTTACAAACCGTTTCTGCAGGTGCTGTACCGCTATCCGGATTTCCGCTTTTCCGTGCATTTCTCCGGCTGGCTGCTCGATTACCTGTTGCAGCGTTTTCCCGATGATATGGCATTACTGCACGAAATGGTCGCACGGCGGCAAGTGGAGTTATTCGGCGCTGGCGATACCGAACCGGTGCTGGCAGTCATTCCCAACCGCGACCGCACCGGGCAGATTGACGCCTTCTCCAATAAATTAGCGGCAAAATTCGGTCAACGCCCGCAAGGCGCATGGCTCACCGAACGCGTGTGGGAATCCACAGTCGTTCCGTCGCTGGCAGATTGCGGTATCCGCTATGTCACCGTGGACGACTACCATTTTCTCTGCGCGGGCAAAACACCGGAGGAATTAAACGGTTACTTCACCACCGAGGAAGATTCCCATAAGCTCGACTTATTCCCGATTTCCGAATCGCTGCGCTACAAAATTCCTTTTTCTCCCGTCGAGGAAACCATCGCCTATCTGGAATCACTCGCCGGTCAACATGCGCAAAATACCCGCGCGGCGGCGATTTACTTTGATGACATCGAGAAATTCGGCATCTGGCCGGAAACTTACCAGTGGGTATACGAAAAAGGCTGGCTCGAACGTTTTATTCAAGGCGTACTCGCTTCGAACAAAATCAGCACGCAGCACTACAGCGAATATCACGCCAGCGAAAAAACCCGTGGCATCGTCTACCTGCCCACGGTATCGTACATTGAGATGAACGAATGGACCTTGCCCGCGCAATCCGCCAATACCTACGCGGACTTGGTGCAGCAAGCCAAAACTAGCGGCTGGTACGAACACAAAAAATCGTTTTTACGCGGTGGTATCTGGAAAAATTTTTTCTCGCGCTACCCGGAATCCAACTGGATGCATAAGCGCATGCTGAGTCTATCCGCACGGTTGAACGCGCTGCCGGAAAAACACCGCAGCGCGCTGATGCAGCAAAAGCTTTACGAATCGCAAGCCAACGATGCCTACTGGCACGGCTTGTTCGGCGGGCTGTACCTGCCTCATCTGCGCCGCGCCGTGTACAACGCGCTGATTGAACTGGAAGCGTTGCTCGACGCGCGCGCGCCACGCGCGGCGTATTTCACCGAAGACACCGATCTGGATGGCGTGGAAGAAACTTACTTGCACAATGGCGTTCTGCAAGCCGTGCTGAAACTAGATCAGTTTGCCAGCATTTGCGAGCTGGATGCCTATCCGCTCCGGCATAACTTTGGCGATACCCTGCGCTGCCAGGTCGAACATTATTATCAGAAAATTCAACCGGGTGCAGGCGCGCCATCCAGCCACACAGCCAGCGGCATCGCCTCCGCGCATGACCGAATCAGCTACAAGCATGAAATCAGCGCCGAAGACATTGTGCCGGACGATCATCCGCGTAATCTGTTCGTCGACCGCCTGGACGGCATGTTCATCACCTACCGGTCTCTGGCTTCAGCGCTTGAAAACAACCATTTCCAGTCGGAAAACACGGCGTATCCGGTGCATAAACTGATTATGCTGGACGGCAACCGGCTGCAAGTCACTTATCATTTCACCGCCAAACTGGCGCACAGCTTCAGCACCGAAATCAACTTGGCGATGCCGAGCTGCGACGGTGTCGGCGGACGCTATATTTATCAAGGTAAAATTCCCGGCGGCTTCGGCCAGTGGCTCGAATTAACCGGTCTATCCGAACTCACCCTGGACGATGACACCTTGGGCGGCAGTGTCACACTGACGACATCTCATCCGGTTACATTACGTGCACACCCGCATTTCTCGGTATCGCAATCCGAAAGCGGGTTTGAAAAAATTATGCAGGCAACGACGCTTATCCTGGAATGGCCGGTCACAGCACCGGAATTAATCGTCACGTTGCAAATCAATACACGCAAACCGTAATCAATGAACCGGCAATCTGCAAAATCCATCATTCTTAGCAACTAAAACATCATGCTATCCCTTACGCAATCACCGGCCTGGCTTGCGCTGCAAGCCCATCAATCCGCCATGGCGCAACAGCATTTGCGCAGCTTGTTCCAGCAAGATCCGCAGCGTTTTGAAAAATTCTCGCTGTTGTTCAATGATATTTTGCTCGATTATTCCAAGCAACCGGTCAATCAGGAAACGGTCGATCTGCTGCTGGCGCTGGCGCAGCAGCAAAAACTGAAGGATTGGATCGGTCGCATGTTTGCCGGGGAAAAAATCAACTCAACCGAACAGCGCTCCGCATTGCATATCGCGTTGCGCAGCGAGCAGCCGGTCCATGTGGATGGCATCGACGTGCTGCCCGAAGTCAAACGCGTGTTGAAACAAATGGAGCGTTTCACCATCGCGGTGCACAGCGGCGCGCGTAGAGGCTATACCGGCAAAATGTTCACCGATATCGTCAACATTGGCATCGGCGGCTCGGATCTCGGCCCGGTGATGGTGACCGAAGCGCTCAAGCCTTACCAGCTCAGCAGCATCACACCGCACTTCATTTCCAACATCGACGGCGCGCAATTATCCACCACGTTGTGTAATCTCAATCCTGAGACAACCTTGTTCATCATTGCTTCGAAAACCTTTACCACGCAGGAAACGCTGACCAACGCGCACGCCGCGCGCACCTGGTTTCTGGCGCATGGCGGCGGCGAGCAGGACATCGCACAGCACTTTGTCGCGGTATCGACCAATCGCACCGCCGTGGAAAAATTCGGCATCGATCCTGACAACATGTTTGAATTCTGGGATTGGGTCGGCGGGCGTTATTCGTTATGGTCGGCAATCGGCTTGCCGATCGCGCTCGCCGCCGGCATGGACAACTTTTATGCCTTGCTCGCCGGTGCGCGCGGCATGGACCGGCACTTCGCCACCGCGCCGCTGGAAAAAAACCTGCCGGTGATGCTGGGCTTGATCGGTATCTGGCAAATCAATTTTTTCGATACATCATCGCATGCCGTATTGCCGTACGATCAATCGCTGCATCGCTTTCCCGCTTATTTGCAGCAACTGGAAATGGAAAGCAACGGCAAGCGCATCACCCGTAACGGCGAGGCGGTCGATTACGCCACCGGCGCGATCGTTTGGGGCGAACCCGGCACCAATGGGCAACATGCGTTCTATCAATTATTGCATCAGGGCACGCAAACCGTTTCCGCCGATTTTCTGGCGCCTTGCCAGAGTCATTATCCGGTCGGCGATCACCATCGCATGTTGTTGGCGAATTTCTTCGCCCAGACGGAGGCATTGATGACCGGCAAGAATGAACAGGAAGTCCGCGCCGAGCTAACTGCACAGGGCATGAGCGCGAATGCCGTGGAACAATTGCTGCCGCACAAAATTTTTCCCGGTAACCGTCCGACCACGTCGATTCTATTCAAAAAACTCGATCCCGAAACACTGGGGGCGTTGATTGCCCTGTACGAACATAAAGTGTTCGTGCAAAGCGTGATCTGGAATATCAATCCGTTCGACCAATGGGGCGTGGAGCTGGGCAAGCAGCTGGCGGGAAAAATCCTGACCGAACTGGAACACACAGGTACCGTCACTTCTCACGACGCATCCACCAACGGCTTGATCGGTTACTTCAAGGCCAACCAGTAGACAATCCTCATGCCGTCACCGCAAGAACTGCGTGTTCTATTCATCACGCCGGAAGTTTTTCCACTCTGTAAAACCGGCGGTTTGGGCGATGTCAGCGCGGCATTGCCCGCCGCATTACGCGCATTGCATACCGATGTGCGGCTGCTGCTGCCGGGTTACCCGCAAGTGCTGGCCGGGGTTAAATACAAATCCAAAGTGGCCGAGTTCACCGCGCTGCCGCAATTCCCCCCCGCCACCTTGCTGTCGGCACGGCTTTCGCTGAGCAAAACCGAACACATTCCGGTCTTTGTCATCGACTGTCCGGGGTTGTACCGCCGCGATGGCGGGCCTTACATGGATGAATTCGGGCGCGACTGGCCGGACAATGCGCTGCGTTTCGGTTTGCTGTCGAGAATCGGCGCAATTCTGGCCAGCGACGACAGTCCGATCGCTTGGCGTCCGCACATTGCGCACTGTAATGACTGGCAAAGCGGTCTCACGCCCGCTTACCTGCATTTTCACCCCGGTAAAAAAGCCGCCACGTTGATGACGATCCACAACCTCGCATTCCAGGGTGTTTTCCCGCCCGGCAGCGTGGTGCAACTGGGATTGCCGCCGCACAGTTTCGCTATCAACGGCGTGGAATATTACGGCAATCTGTCGTTCCTCAAAGCGGGACTCTATTACGCGAACCATATCACCACGGTCAGCCCCAACTACGCGGAAGAAATTCAAGCGCAACCGTTGGGATTCGGCTTGCAAGGACTACTGGCGACGCGCCGCAGCCACTTGTCCGGGATCGTCAACGGCATTGATGTTCACGAATGGGATCCCGCGGCCGACCGGCATCTGGTCAAAAACTACAGCAGCAAAAAACTCGCCGATAAAGCGCTCAACAAGAGCGCATTGCAACAGCAAATGGAACTGACGGTAAACGCCGAGATCCCGCTATTCGGTGTAATCAGCCGCTTAAGCCACCAAAAAGGAATCGATGTGCTGATCCAAATCGCACCGCAACTGGTCAAGATTCCCGCGCAACTGATCGTGCTCGGCAGCGACCAGGCGCAATTGGAACACCAGCTGTCGATGCTGGCCCAGGCTCATCCCGGCGCTATCGCCGTGCGCATCGGCTTCAACGAAGCGTTATCGCATCTGATCGAAGCCGGGGCGGATTGCTTCCTGATGCCGTCGCGTTTTGAACCGTGCGGCCTGAATCAAATGTACAGCCAGCGCTACGGCACTCCGCCGGTAGTACATGCAACCGGCGGCCTGCTCGACACCGTGGTTGATTGCACACCGCAAACCCTGGCCAATGGCAGCGCCAGCGGGTTTGTATTCGACACGATGAGCGCGGATCACTTGCTCGCCACGATCAAACGCGCGGCAGCGGCTTATCACGACAAAAAAATCTGGCATCGCTTGCAGAAAAACGGTATGGCGAAGGATTTCAGCTGGCATGCCAGCGCGGCGGCTTACCGGGAAATCTATTTGTCGTTGTTATCCTGATCCCGCATTCTGGCTGCTCGTCATAGCGCCATTAGCGCATGCAGCGCAAGACAGCTATCAATCAAGCGCTTCCGTATTATAAGCGCCGCACATGGACAAATCGGATTCGTTGACGGACGGCAGCTGCACCGCCAGCGCGCGCAGTGCCGTGCGCAGACCCTCCTCCAGAACCGGATGGTAAAACGGCAGACGCAGCAATTGCTGCACTGTAAGCGAGCGATCGATAGCCAGTGCCAGCAGATGTGCCATATGTTCGCCAGCAGGCGCGCACATTTCCGCACCCAATAACTTGCCGCTTACTGCGTCGGCATAAAGACGCTGAATACCCTTGTTGCGCTGACCGGCGCGCGCCCGTCCCTGACGGTCAAAATGTACTTCTCCTACCACAATCTTTGCCGGATCCAATGCCTCAAAGCGGCAACCTACGACCGCGATGTCCGGGTCAGTAAAAACGATGGCCAAGGGTGTCCGGCGTGTAAAGCAAATTGGATGAGAACGCATGGCATTCAGCCCGGCAATGTATCCTTCATCGGCCGCTTCATGCAGCAGCGGCGCTTGATCATTCGCGTCACCCGCCATGAATACGGGCAGATCAGCCACTTGCATGGTACCTGGATTTACAGGCGGCATGCCGTGTTCATCCAGCGAGACGCCCAATGTCTCGAGACCCAGATTGTCGATATTCGGACGTCGCCCCAACGCCGCAAGCACACAATCGACTACCACTTCTATACTCCCGGCACGTACCTGCACGCCATCTTTCACAAGGCTCAATTCGGCTTTCTCGCCCATATGCAGAGGAAATTCTTTCTTAAACAGATCAGCCGCCACTGCAATCACCTGCGGGTCTGTTAATCCGGCAATCGCTTTACCGCCAAATGCCGCCACTTGAATACCCAGCCGAGAAAGCGCCTGCGCCATCTCAGCGCCAATGGGCCCCATGCCCACAACAGCCATGCGTGCGGGCAGCGTTTCCTGTTCAAATAAGGTATCTGTCGTGAGCAACCGGTTTCCCAATGCATTCCAGGGCGCAGGTACAACCGGACGCGATCCGGTCGCAATAATAATTTTATGCGCACGCAATTCCGTACCATTGACTTCCAATCTATCCGGCGCAAGCAGATGCACACGCCCGGAAATGGCACGTTCGCCCAGTTCTTCCGTCGTTTTTACCGTGCTGGCAACAAAATCATCGCGTAACCGCCGCACACGCCGCAGCACCGCCGGTATATCCAGCGTAAGCTGATCCCCGCCGCGGATACCGAATTCTTCAAAGGTGCCGCGCCGCTGAAAGGCATTGGCCGCTTCGATCAGCGTCTTGGATGGCATACAACCCACCCGCGCGCAGACAGTCCCCCAGGGTCCGTCATTGATAATCACAAAGTGTTGCGTATATTTTCTCACTTCCCGCAGCGCGGACAAGCCTGCGCTACCCGCTCCGACGATTATCACATCCAGTATTTCATTCACAGCCATTTCCTCCGATGAAGGCGGCAATTCAGTACCGCGCCCGTTTTCAGTTCAGGTTCCCGGTGTCCCCGTATCTTGATTTCCCAGATTTAACTCAGAGCGCACCCTGAGTTGCACGGATCAACGCATCCGGTTTTACTTGGATCATTGCAGCTCATTGGAGTTGATGCGGGTAATCCATCGCTTTAACTGGTTACAGTATCAAAACTGGAGAAACTGAGGATTACCGCCGGATTTCACCACTATTCAGTCTGGTAAGACGCTGGTGGCGGCCATTTTACGGCAGCTCTCCGCGCAGTCGCGGCAGGCCTTGACACAATCCTCCATGCCGCCGATCTGTTCGCAACTCTTGGCGCAAGCCTCGCAGATTTCTGCACAGGTAGCACAAACCCTGTGATGAAAGATCGAACCGCTTAACATTAAGTCGGCTGAAAACTGACAGATTTCGACGCAATCGATCATGAGGCGGAAATGACTGGCTTCGACATGTTTGCCACCCACCACAAGACAATGATTCATCGCGGTATGCAAACAGGTTGCGTGGCAGCGGCTACACGCATCTATGCACGCCTGCATGTTGATATCGTTCATATCATATTCTCCAGCAAGGTAAAAGGCGCTAAGCGATTGGCACTCATTGCAGTTCGTCTAAAAGAAAAAGCGGCAGATATGAATTGCAATTACGCAAAAGATACGAGGCGCGAAAAGAAGCGTCTGTACGGTATCACACAGAGCGATCACTCAAAATTATGCTAATATTCGGACTGCAAAACACTTCTCTTAAAAAGATCAACGAGTTCCAGACGAACTGACGATTCAGGTCAAGGCCGGAATAATTTGGATAGCCATTATGCCCACGGCCAAAAAAACCCCCTCCCAAATACAGAATCTGCTTCTGGCAGCCTTGCCGGAAAAGATATTCGACAAGATTGAACCTTCGTTAAAACTGGTCGACCTGAAACTGGATGAAGTCCTGTGGGAAATGAACGAAAAGCGCAAACATATCTATTTTCCCACGAGTGCCATGATCTGCTTGCTCTACGAAACAGAAGACGGCGAATCGATTGAGGTTGGAATGACCGGCAGGCAGGGGCTGGTTGGTGTCGTCACTTTTATCGGCGATGCGCGGATGGCTAAACGGGCTGTAGTCATGAATTCTGGCCAGGCCTATGTGATGCAAGCCAAAGATGTTGAGCAATATTTTGAAGAAATACCCGATTTTCAGGAAATCTGCATGTTGTATACACAAACGCTGCTTGCCCAGATTTCTCAGAATGTGATCTGTAATCGCCTGCATTCTATCGAACAGCAGCTATGCCGGTTCTTGCTGATCATCAGCGACAATCTGCAAACGACAACCATTCATATGACCCACAGCCGCATCTCCAGCGTGCTGGGTGTGCGCCGCGAAAGCGTTTCCGCCGCTGCCGCACAGCTTCAGGACAATGGGTTCATCAAATATACGCGCGGCAAAATCGAGTTGCTTGACCGGAAGGGTCTGCTGGGCACCGCGTGCGAGTGTTACGAGGTTGTTAAGGATCAATACGAAAGGATACTGGGAAAATATATCTCCCAGCACGATTCGTAATGACACTTATAGTTTTTCAACGGCCTGTTAGCGAGATCTTAGGTACTTCAGCATAGTATCAGCGCTTGAAATCTCAAAAGGATCGGTAGGGCAATGGTCCGCAAAACCTGGCTCCACGAATATTTTCTCGATCTGCTTATCCTGAACAACCATGGAATACCGCCAGGAACGCATGCCGAACCCTAAGTTCGATTTGTCTACCAGCATTCCCATCTTGCGCGTGAACTCGGCATTGCCATCGGGCAGCATGAATATGTGCTCGACCCCGAGATGTTTACGCCATTGATACATAACAAATGCATCGTTCACCGACAGGCACATCACCTCATCGACACCCAGCGTTTTGAAATCGTCATAGTGCTGCTCGTAACCGGGCAAATGCGCGGTAGTACAGGTCGGCGTGTAGGCGCCGGGTAACGCGAATAATACAATCCGCTTATTCTTAAAAATATCGTCCGTCGTTACATCCTGCCAGCGAAATGGATTATCACCGCCTATCGATTCATCGCGCACGCGCGTTTTAAACGTTGCACTGGGAACTTGCCATTGCTCGATCATGATTGCCTCCTGAAATGATTGCGCTATTTCTCAATTGCTATACCCGAATGGGCAGATAACCAAGGGTACTATCCACATTAGACCGCCCCTTTACTGCGCTCTTACAACTCAAGGGTTAAATTGGCCACTTCGTAACCAGGCTAAAATCTCGAACAATGGATGCCCATTGATTAATCCCGGGGCTATCGGGATTTGGCGCCCCCCAGGCAGGGCGGCGAATCGTTGCGTGTCCCGCTCTTTTCAAACCATTCTTCCATCGTCATGGTGTTTAGAACAAGCGCATGAATCGATTGCGCCAGCTCATCAGCCAGGATTGCATTCACCATCCGGTGACGCGCCACAAGCATTTTGCCTTGAAATGCACCGGAAACGATCGTCACCTTGAAATGGGATTCGGATCCTGCCGGTACATTGTGCTGATGGCTTTCATTAACCACTTCCAGAAATTGCGGTTGCAGTGATTGCAGTTTGGTTTCGATCGAATTCTTAATGTTCACAGTACGTTCACTCTCCTATCGCGCAGCGCGGATTCCAACAAACAAAGCCCGTCAGTCTACCGCGATTCGCCCGTCCTGTTGAGATTTGCTCGTGTCATTTACCTTGTTCAATATCTTGCTTGAGATCACCATAACCCTTCTGGGCTTTGCCGACATTTTTTTGCACATTGCCTTCCGTTTGCATTTTTTTATCGTCCAGTATCACGCCGGCGGCTTCCTTGGTCTTACCTTCGGCTTCACCGATTCTGCCGTCTACTTGGTCTTTATTCATCGGCGCGGGCACATGGCTTTTTTGCGCATTAACGCCAAAGGCGCAAAACGTCAATGCGATCACGGTCACTAACTGAGTACATTTCATTTTATTGAATTGCATGTTTTTTCTCCCTGAGAAAATAATTGAAATCAGGAATTTCTCCCGAAAACTTTTCAGCCGCAACCGGATAGTTGCAACCCGGGCGTGAATTACTTATTTCACTGCCCGGAAGTTACATTACAATCATCTTTGAATTGGATCTGTACAGTAACGCACATATACACAGGATAAAATCAAAAAACCGGTTAATCCGCTCCCGATGCGCCATCAAAGCCAAGCCGCAACGGGCCCGCGCTGAGAAATGCCGCACAGCCTGGAGCCTTCTATTCAACTTCACGATAAGGAATGTCCATGAAAACCCGGATCGCTGTTCTGTTTGCCCTATCCGCCATTACCCTCGCTGCTTGTAGTTCGCATCCGCTGGAAGCCCCTTCTCCTCCGGCCTATGTCAGCCCGGTGCCGGATGATTGGCCGCAGGCGCAAGCCAAAATAGTGCAGAAAAAAGCGGATTATCTCCAGTCGCATCAGGTCGCTTACGACTGGTTCGGCAATTTTGCCTTCAGCGAAGCCGACGGCATTCCCTATCTCGTTTTGAAACTGCTGCCGAAACTCGCGCCGGAACTGTGGGGCAGCGAAGACAACTTTCTCGACGCGGTCGGCTTGTTCATCGACGAGCGGCAAAAAACCTTCCCGGTCGCGCGCGGAATCGGTTTCAGCGGCTTATCGCGAGCCGAAGCGCAAGGCAACATCGACTACGCTTCGTTTACTTGCGGCGCTTGCCACATTGGCCGCGTGCGGCTGGAAAACGGGCAAATGGATTACCTCGACGGCGGGGTGAACGGTTCGTTCAACATTGTGCAGTTCCGCGTCAAAGCCTATCAAACGCTGCAAAAAGCCTATGCAGGCAAAACCGGCGATGAGCGCTACGCAGTGCTAACGCAGAAGCTGCTGGACGCATTGGATGCCACGCACCAGCAAAACCCAAATTATTTTTACAACAATTACCAGTCCGCGGGCAGAAACTTTGACGCGGATTACGAAGCAGCGCAGATCGCGCTGTTCAAGAAAACCGCCGGGCAAACGGTGAAAAAATACGCGCAACGCGTCGAAGCCGAATACGAAGGCTTTGGCGCTCTGGTCGCCAAAAACTACCCCGGTCTTGAATCCGCGATGATCGCCGGATTCCCCGGCATGGCCGACGCCACCGGCTTGAGCGCGATCAATGGCTATATCGGCTTGCGCAGCACCCCTATATTGAAATGGTTTGCCGGTATCGTTCTGCCGCCGGAGCCGGGCATTACCGATTTCATGTCAGTGTGGGAACAAGACAAACGCCTCGCCAGCTGGGATGAAAGCCACAAACGCCTGATCAACGGCGGCGGGCAATGGAACGGCAATATACCGATGCCGATCTACCGCAACCTGGTCGCCATGCTGACGCTGGGCTTGGAAAACACCGACGTGCGCGTGGCCGCATTTGCCGAGGAATTGCTCGACGGTTTACCCGCCAGCCCTTATCCGTTCGCGGTCGATGTTGCATTGGCTAAAAAGGGACAGGACTTATTCGCCGAACACTGCGCCGATTGCCATCAACCGAAAAACGGCAAAGTGTACGACAACCTCGGCACCAGCATGAAACGGGCTTACGTGGTCGGTGCAGTGCTGAACTACGCCGCGCGTAAGGGGTTGTACGACAACTGCTCCCCGGATACCACCATCCGGCTGTACAACAAAGACATCAAGCCTTGCGCCGAGTTCGACGGCGTCTCGCTGGCCGGTAAAAAAGACTTGCTGATGTCGCCCAACAGCGAACACCACGGCTACAATGCGCGGCCATTGAGCGGCGTGTGGGCGCAAGCGCCGTATTTGCACAACGGCACGGTACCGACGGTTTACCACCTGCTGGTACCGGACGAACGCCCGGCCAGCTTTGTCAAAAGCCGCCTCGATTACGACCAAAAACTGCTCGGTTTCTCCTGGAACTCGCAACAAACAAGCGGTAAAGAAGAAGGTTATGTGTTCCAGACCAATGCGGTTCCCGCGCTGAGCAACAAAGGTCACGACAAGGACATCGTGGAAGGCAAGAAAACCTACCGTCTCAACTGGTCGAACGATAAGGACGGCGCGTTTGCCATCATTGAGTATTTAAAAACTTTGTAACTTTCAGCACAAGGAGGAATCGTCATGGCCAGCCCTTTAATTCAACCTTATCTGATGTTCGGCGGGCGTTGTGAAGAAGCGCTCGAATTCTACCGTGCCGCTTTGGGCGCGCAGGTCGATATGCTGTTGCGCTTCAGCGAAAGCCCCGATCCCACGCCACCCGGCATGCTGCCGCCGGGATTTGAAAACAAGGTCATGCACGCCAGTTTCCGCGTCGCCGGTAATGTGCTGATGGCTTCGGATGGCTGCGAAGTGGGGGCGCAATTCAAAGGTTTCTCACTGTCGATTGCGGTGACCACCGAAGCCGAAGCGGACCGCTATTTTGCCGCGCTGTGCGACGGCGGCCAGGTGCAAATGCCGCTGACCAAAACCTTCTGGTCGCCGCGCTTCGGCATGCTCACCGACCGCTTCGGCATCGCCTGGATGATCAACGTCGTCGGCCCCGAACACACCGCATGAGCTCCCGCATTCTGGCTATCGTTGCCGCCATCGCCGTGGTGACGGCAACCGGCTGCACCGCACAGCAGCTCTACTCCACCGGACAATCGTGGCAACGCAACGAGTGCAGCAAAATCATGGATCAACAGGAACGCGCCCGCTGCTTGTCGAGTACCAGCGCCTCTTATGAGGCCTACAAGAAACAGTCTGATATTGAAGGCAAGCAAGGAAGGTAGGTAACAGTCCGGTAGTTCTTCCAAGTTACACAAGGAGATATTTCATGAATCAAAAGGTATACAAAGGCAATTGTTTTTGCGGCGCGGTTGAGTTTACGGTAACCGGTGAGCCGGATGCGATGGGTTATTGCCATTGCGAATCCTGCCGGCATTGGTCTGCCGGGCCGGTCAATGCTTTTACGCTATGGAAGCCCGCCGCGCTGCAAATTACGCGCGGCGCGGACAACATCGGCACCTACAACAAAACAGCGCAAAGTTCGCGCAAATGGTGCAAAACATGCGGCGGCCACATTTATTCCGAGCATCCAGGCTGGAATCTCATCGATATATTTGCCCCCATCCTGCAGAATTTTTCATTTCAACCGGCCATTCACGTGCACTATCAGGAATCCGTGCTGCGCATCGTGGACGGACTACCCAAGATGAAAGATGTTCCGAAGGAAATGGGTGGCTCAGGTATCAGCATCGCGGAATAAAAAACCGGCATTCGCGTTGAAAGACATGACTCTGAACTTTGAAACCATGAGCGAACAGCAGATTCTGGCGATCGCCGATCCGATCATGGACAACTTGATGGATGCGTCCACCCAAATCGATCACGCCCGGCATGTCTGCGATTTCACCGGACGGCTCAAAGCCATCGTCACCCCGGACTATTTTCAATGCGTCTGCCAGCAATACCAAACGGAGAAAGGCTACTTCGCCACCCGCCCCCCCATCGCCGTCCTCCACCGCCCGGATTCAGCGGCGATCTTATGGAAGCAACACTTCACCCAAGCACCCGGGGAATTTGTCGCGGAAATGGTGCTGGTGCATCGGGATGGGAGGTATTTAGTAGATCATGTGATGGTATTTTGAATTTTTTCTTAGTGACGGAATACACGAAATCGCACAGTAGAAATCTTTTAACGTAATATTTTGTGTCATTATAAAAGCATAGTTCTAGTTAGAGTCAAAGAGAGAAACTAAACAGAATGGATCAAGCTAATAGGTTCGAACTGCACTATTACTTCAATGAACACGGTCACGAGATTAATGCTCTTGTGCGCAACAAATGTGAGGCAGAGCTCCTCGCAATCTTAATTGAGGCAGCATCCCTTCTTGATATCGAAGCCGACTTAATAGCAGAAGCCTATCGAGAAGGTGGATTCCGAGATATATGGAAATTCCTTGGAAAGAATGCCAATAGTCTGACAGTATTGGCATTAATCGCACAGATTATCATCGCCGCAATACCACTTTTCGATAGTGAAAGCTCCGATCTAGAAAAGGAACTAAATCAACTTAGTATCGAAGAAAAGAAATTGCAGATTGAGAAGCTCAAGAAAGAACTAAGAGAAAGCCAAATCGATCCTGAGACCATAAAACAAGCAGCTGATACCGTTGGAAAAAGTCTTAAAATTATAAAACGAAAATCCAATTTTTATTCACATCTTGAGAGATATCCTAAAGTTACAGAAATTGGAATCTCAGCATTGAACGACGATTTCCACCCAATTTCCAATGAACTTATTGTTCCACGAGCAGATTTCTCAAAATTTGTCTTAAGTACTAATAAGCTCCGATCCAATGAAGATGACAATGCGATTATCGAAATTGTTTCCCCTGTGCTCAAAGAGGGGCGATTCAAGTGGAAGGGCGTCTACGATGAGAAAATCATCAGCTTCGAAATGCAAGATTCAGCATTTCGTGATGCCGTTTTACTCGAAAACATTTCTTTTCAGCATGGCACAAAGATAACTTGTGTTTTAGTGATGCATCGAGAGATTGATGAAGTCGGCGAGATCAGGATTACAGATTACGCTGTTACAACAGTAATAGAAAAAATTGACGGCGACCACACTATAGAAACATTGCAGGGCAAGAAATACCGTCATGCTAAAAAACTAGCCGAGTCGCAGGGTGATCTCTTCAATGAAAGCGCTAACCAGTAGTTCTGGAGGATAGCAAAAATTTCATTTTGAGGTCAGAGCCTACAATTTGCACTACAACAATTGAATTCACCGCCTGCGACCAGAAACAAAGAGGACAGACCACGAACAAAGAACATGGAAATACACTGAATATAAGGCAAATGATCGCCATCTACCGATACCTAGGAAAACCATGGCTATGCCCCCCTCCACGACCTTTACCAAATAATATCGCAACGGCGACAAGACCAACAATGACAACACCCGCCACCACTTTTCTCCAATCCACAACGGTTTTATAGAGCTGAAAATCCTCGCGCCAGCGCATGCGTTGCCAGATTTCATCCGGGGCCAGTGCATGGGGTTGGCCGATGGCATCCGGCGTGACGGTAATTTTCTGATCCGCCCGGACAACCACGAATTGCCCCGTATCCTCCCGCGTCATCACTTCAATCGTGCCGCTGAGCACCATGATGTCAGTTTGTTGTTGCGACACGCTGATTTGCAGCACGGCGTTTCTGGCTTGAATTCTGGCATGCAGTGTCTCGATGTCGTGCAGGCAACTCGATGTGTCCGCGTACGCTTTGCCGGCATTGAACTGGTCGACGCGTATCGAGCAGGTTGAATCCGACGCTTTGAATTCAATACGGGCACCGCTTTGCATACCCGAGCTTACAAACGAATTGTTCTTTACCGGTGCGGAAACTTTTACTTGCTCGCCATTCAACAGCACGTTTTTGCCCGATGCGTAGAGCGTTCCGATGACGGCATCGCTCGCTCCGGCGTTGCGATGAAGGCGGAATCCCATATTCTCGTCTTGCTCCCAGAAACCGCCGTTTCCGGCAAAATTCCTATCCTGGATGGGCACGGTTTTACAGCCGGAAAGCAGCATAACGGCCAGCACAAGGATCAACCAGGATTGAATGTGAACGCCCGGCTCGCCTTGTTTGCGAAAGAATGGTTCGATTCTTGTGATGCTCATTTTACTTCTCCTTTCAGTCGTACTTCCCGCACAAATTGCCGCTGGGGTCACTGTAATGCGATCTGTCTGAATCGGGACTGAATGAAGCACGGAGCCCGATAGCGCGCAATTGGAGTTGCGCCGTGAATTGTTCCAATCAATCGCACCATTTCCGGGTGATTACTTTTCTCTTTGACACCACGTACGCCACAGCGTACGCTTCTATTTTTTTGGAGGTGACTATGACCATACTCAACGCCACGGAAGCCAGAGCAAAACTGTACAGTTTGATTGACGAAACGGCTCAGACTCACCAGCCGATCATGATCAAAGGAAAACGAGCCAACGCCGTGCTGCTGTCCGAGGAAGATTGGAATGCGATCAATGAGACGCTGTATTTGTTATCGATTCCCGGCATGCGTGAGTCGATTATTGAGGGACTCGCTACCGGCGTCAATCAATGCAGCAAAGACTTGGATTGGTGATGTGGTCGCTCGTTTACACCAGCCAAGCCAGAAAAGATGCAAAGAAGCTATCATCCGCCGGTTTAAAGCAAACAGCGCAGGCACTGCTCGACATTATCCGGCAAAATCCGTATCAAAATCCCCCGCCGTATGAAAAATTAGTGGGTGATTTATCCGGTGCCTACTCGCGGCGCATCAACATCCAGCACCGATTGGTCTATCAAATTCTCGAACAAGAAAAAATCGTAAAAATCCTGCGCCTGTGGACGCACTACGAATAACCGCACCCCTCCGGCTTTTGTGAATCGCCACGGCCGTTGCCGCTTATCCTATCGCTTCCATCTTGTACTATAATGCCCCACAACCCGGAAATTCATATCCTTATCAAAACGAAATCCATGAATACCACAGATATCAAAAGTTACATGCAATCCGTCGGGCAGGAAGCGCGTGCAGCGTCACGGCTGGTTGCCAAAGCGGATACAGCGGCGAAGAATCGCGCGCTGACGGCGATGGCGGATGCTATCCGGCGCGACGAAGCGCTCTTGCTGGCAGCCAACGCCAAGGATCTGGACAATGCGCGCGCCAAGGGCTTGGAGGCGTCGATGATCGACCGTTTGACGTTGTCGGCCAAAGGCGTGGCAACGATGGCGGAAGGCTTGCTGCAGATCGCCGCACTGGCCGATCCGGTGGGCGAGATCAGCGGGTTGAATTACCGTCCGTCCGGCATTCAGGTCGGCAAAATGCGCGTGCCTTTGGGTGTGATCGGCATTATTTACGAGGCGCGCCCGAATGTGACCGCCGATGCCGCCGGTTTATGCCTGAAAGCGGGCAATGCGGCGATTCTGCGCGGCGGTTCGGAAGCGATTCACAGCAATCAGGCGATTGCCGCGTGCGTCAAGGAAGGTTTGCGCGTGGCCGGTTTGCCGGAAAGTGCGGTGCAAGTGATTGAAACCACCGACCGCGCCGCGGTGGGCGAGCTGATCACGATGAAGGATTATGTCGACGTGATCGTGCCGCGCGGCGGCAAGGGGTTGATCGAGCGCATCGCCAACGAAGCGCGCATTCCCGTGATCAAGCATCTGGATGGCGTCTGTCATGTGTACATCGACGATCAGGCGGATTTCGACAAAGCGATCCACATTGCCGACAACGCCAAAACGCAGCGCTATGGCACCTGCAACACCATGGAAACGTTGCTGATCCATGTCGGCATTGCACAGAAAATTCTGCCCGCGCTGAGCAAGATTTACTTCGATAAAAACGTTGAACTGCGCGGCGACGCGGCAGCACGCGGCATCATTCCGCAAATCAAGGAAGCCACGGAACAGGATTGGTACGAGGAATATCTCGCACCGATTCTCAGCATCCGCGTTGTCGATGGATTGGATCAAGCGATCGATCACATCACGAAGTACGGCTCGCAACACACCGACGCGATTGTCACGGAAAACTACACGCGCGCACGCCGTTTCCTGCGCGAAGTCGATTCCAGTTCGGTGATGGTCAACACCACCACGCGTTTTGCCGACGGCTTTGAGTACGGCCTGGGTGCCGAGATCGGCATTTCGACCGACAAAATCCACGCGCGCGGCCCGGTCGGTCTGGAAGGATTGACCAGCCAGAAATTTATCGTGCTGGGCGACGGCCAATTGCGGCAATAATCCGCCGCACACGCACTTTTTCGCATCAAATCGAGTGCATGGCACTCACTTATCAACCAGGGTGTTATGACGCAAACTGTTGAAATAAAAATTCCCGATATCGGCGATTTCAAGGATATTCCGGTCATCGAAGTGCTCGTTGCACCCGGCGATAAGGTTGAGAAGGAAACTTCGCTGATCACGCTGGAAACCGACAAAGCTTCGCTGGAAGTACCCGCGCCGCAAGCCGGGGTGGTGCAAGATCTCAAGGTTAAGGTCGGCGATAAAGTGTCGGAAGGCACCGTCATTCTCACTCTGGCAGTCACGGAGCAATCTGCCGCACCGGTGCACCCGGAAGTAACTACTCAAGAACACGAACAAGCACCTGCTCAACCAGCTGCGCCAGCACCCGCCGCATCTTCGCAATCCATCGTTCCGGGCGATATGCACGCGGATGTCGTGGTATTGGGCGCGGGTCCCGGCGGCTATACCGCCGCTTTCCGCGCGGCCGATCTGGGCAAGAAAGTCATTCTGATCGAACGCTATCCGTCGCTCGGCGGCGTGTGCCTGAATGTCGGCTGCATTCCGTCGAAAGCGTTGCTGCACGCGGCCAAAGTGATCACCGAAGCGGAAGAAGTGGCGTCGCATGGGATTGTATTCGGCAAACCGCAGATCGACCTCGATAAGCTGCGCGGCTGGAAAGAATCGGCCATCGGTAAACTGACCAAAGGATTGAAAGCGCTTGCCAAACAG
Organism: Nitrosomonas sp. Is24; assembly: GCF_033063335.1. Taxonomy (NCBI): domain Bacteria; kingdom Pseudomonadati; phylum Pseudomonadota; class Betaproteobacteria; order Nitrosomonadales; family Nitrosomonadaceae; genus Nitrosomonas; species Nitrosomonas sp. Is24. Next base: position 2,513,000 of record NZ_JAWJZG010000001.1, read on the forward strand.
CGCAAGGTCGAAGTCGTGCACGGCAGCGGAAAATTTGCCACCGCACACAGCATTCAAGTCGAAACGGCGGAAGGATTGAAAACGGTTTCGTTCGAGCACTGCATTATCGCCGCCGGTTCCAGCGTCACGCGCATTCCCGGTTTTCCGTACGACGATCCGCGTCTGATCGATTCTACCGGCGCGCTGGCGCTGAGCGATGTGCCGCAACGCATGCTGATCATCGGCGGCGGCATTATCGGCCTGGAAATGGCCACGGTTTATGCCGCACTGGGTAGTAAAGTCAGCGTGGTGGAATGGATGGATCAATTGATTCCGGGCGCCGATGCAGACCTGGTCAAACCGCTGCAGCGCCGCATCGGCAAACGCTACGAAGCGATCTATCTGAAAACCAAAGTCACGAAAATAGAAGCTACCGAAGCCGGATTGACCGCCACCTTCGACGGTGACAACGCACCGCAACCGCAAACGTACGACCGCATTCTGATGGCGGTTGGACGCCGTCCGAATGGACGCGAGATCGGCGCCGAAGCAATCGGCATTCAGGTCAACGAACGTGGTTTTATCCTGGTCGATCCGCAAATGCGCACGAACGTGCCGCATATTTTCGCTATCGGCGATATCGTGGGCGAACCGATGCTGGCGCATAAAGCCAGCCACGAAGGCAAACTGGCCGCCGAAGTGATCGCCGGGCACAAAGCCATCTTCGACGCGCGCACGATTCCGTCGGTCGCCTACACCGATCCTGAAATCGCTTGGATGGGCCTGACCGAAAAAGAGGCGATCAAGCAAGGTATCGATTACGAAAAAGCCGTCTTCCCGTGGGCTGCCAGCGGCCGCGCGATCTCGATGGCGCGGGAAGAAGGCTTGACGCAACTGCTGCTGGATAAAACCACGCGCCGCATACTCGGCGCTGGCATGACCGGTGTCAACGCCGGTGAGTTGATTGCCGAGACGGTGCTGGCGCTGGAAATGGGTGCGGACATGCAGGATCTCAGCCTAACCATCCATCCGCATCCGACACTTTCGGAAACCGTGCTGTTTGCCGCGGAGATAGCGGAAGGAACTATTACCGATCTTTTCCTGCCCAAGAAATAGCCTTCTGCACCGGCATTGACTTCCCGCTCCGCTCCCTTAATGAATTCCAACTTGTTACCGCATTGATCATGATCTCAAAAAAAACCTTTTTGCTTTTATCCGCATGGCTGATAGTCTTAACCGGATTCACCGGTCAGGCATGGGCAACGCATATATCCCAGCCAATTCTGATCGATCCCAAGACGCAGTACACCATCGGAGAAACCATTGTTTTGCATGGCAGAGTGGATTACAACGAACAACCGGCACCCGATGTTTTGCTCAACTTTAAGTTGACCCGCTCGGACGGATCGGTAGCTGCCGATCAATCCTATCCGAGCGATCAGAACGGGCTGTTTGAATTCAAGTTCGATACCCGCAATGAAAAAACAGGGAGCTTTCAATTTACCGTGACGTCGCACTGCCTGGAAATTCACCGCTACGCCTGCACGTACAAAAACCAGACCTTATCGATTCATCTACAATAACAACGCACACAATTATCTTGCCGGATGAACCGCTGTATCGCCCTATTGGCGGACATTGCGATGAAGCATCGGGCACAACCGGCCCATTTTACGGGTACCATTTATCCGGCAGTAATGCCATACTCTCAAAGAATTAGAAAACACGGTCATGAGAATCACTCATTCATACTACTCCACTAAAATTTCCGGCCATTGCTTAATCCTACTGCTCGTGTGCTTCATGCTCTCCGCTTGCAATCCGCAGTCCGATCCATTATCCGAGCGCGAAGCCCGCGTCAATGCACGGGAATCCGAGCTGGTCACGTTGTTCGCCGAACTGGTCGAGCTGAAAAAATCGCTGGAAAAAGATCAGACGGACAAACCTTCCACTGGCGATGACAATGCCGGCGCTCCCAAAGCGGATGGATGCGTTTGCGAGAATACGGAAGCATCCGCCGCGCTGAAAGACGCCGGGAAAATCGACGCAAAAACCGTGCTGGGTGGTATAGAGATCGTGCATCTTGATCCGCCGGGCCTTGAATTCAGCGCACGCATCGATACCGGCGCGCAAACGTCGTCGTTGAATGCACTGGACATTGTCGAATTCGAGCGGGATGGAAAACCCTTTGTGAAATTCAATTTAATTCACCCGCAAACCGGGGAGAAAATAGAACTCACCCGGCGTCTGCGCCGCTACGCGCGCGTCAAGGAGCTGGGAAACCGGGAATCGCAACGCCGCCCGGTGGTTAGAATGCGCGTGATACTGGCCGATATCGATGAGCAGATCAACTTCACCTTGGAAAATCGCAGCCGGTTTAAGCACCAGGTGCTGATCGGACGCAACTTGCTGCAAGACCTGGCCATTGTCGATGTCAGTAAAAAACCCGCTCCGGTTACAGCCGATAATCCCGCAGCCGCCACGACAAAATAATGTATGCCAAATTAAGACTCTATATTGTAGTCATCCTGCTCCTGGGATTGGGAATCGGCTTGACCTTGTACAAGCATTTCGCTTTGGGGTTTCCGTTATCGCCGGATGACAAAAAATCAGTGTGGACCATCGAAGCCAGAATCGATTTTGTTGCACGTGGCGATCCCGTTATCGTTTCCTTCGCGCTACCACCCGAAACCCCCAATACTGTTTTTATGGAAGAAGATTTTGCCTCTTCCGATTACAGCTTCAGCGAATTGACTTCCCCGTCGGGACGCCGCGCGCAGTGGAGTAAAAGGGCGGCATCCGGCTTGCAGACAGCTTATTATCGCCTGAGTATGTACGAAACCGGCCAGCTCACCCAGCCACCCGATACGCCAGACCTGCCCCCGGAACCGGAGAAACCGGAATTTGATGAAGTCATTAAAACCGCAGCAACCACATTGCTGGATCAGGTGCGCAGTAGATCCGCCAACACCGAAATTTTTACCCGGGAACTGATCACGACGTTAAATTCCAAAGCACCCAGCCAGAACTTGAGTTTGCTGATTAATGATCAGTCCAGTGAAGATTACAAAACCCACCTGATCATCAACTTGCTGGCGTTGGAAGGCATCAGCGCGCGCATCGTGCGTGGTTTGTACTTGGAAGATGGCCGCCGCAGACAGTCGCTGACCAATTTTGTGGAAGTGTATATCGGTAACGAATGGTTGCTGTTCAACCAAAACTCGGGAAAAAGCGGAAAACCGAAAAAATTCCTGGTCTGGCAACGTGGCGACCAATCCCTGCTGGATGTGGTCGGCGGTAAAAACTCGCAGATATCCTTTTCCATTATCCGCAATATTCATTCCACCCGGGATTTGGTGGTGCGCGACAGTATGAACAAGCAAGCCGGCATCATCGACTTTTCCATTTACAGCTTGCCGATCGAGCAACAGAATGCGTTCAAAATGATTTTGCTGTTGCCGATCGGCGCATTGATTGTGGTGATCATGCGCTTGCTGGTCGGTCTCCGCACGTCCGGCACGTTCATGCCGATCCTGATTGCACTGGCGCTGATACAGACCACATTGCTCACCGGCCTCATCATTTTTCTCACCGTGGTGGGCACGGGGCTGCTGATCCGATCCTATTTGTCGCGACTGAACTTATTGTTTGTCGCGCGCATCTCGGCGGTGATCATTGTGGTCATCGCCATTATTGCGAGTATCAGCATCCTCAGTAACAAACTCGGCCTCGATCAGGCCATGACCGTGACTTTCTTCCCGATGATCATTCTGTCCTGGACCATTGAGCGCATGTCGGTGCTGTGGGAGGAAGACGGCCCCCGGGAAGTTTTCATCCAGGGTGGCGGCAGTTTGTTGACTGCGGTGATTGCGTATTTATTTATGACCAACCGCACGATTGAATATTTAACCTTTAATTTTCCCGAGCTGATGCTGGTCAATCTGGCACTGATCCTGATTCTTGGACAATATACCGGTTACCGTTTATCCGAGCTGTACCGTTTTCACGCCCTGGAACGACGCAATGTTGCTGGCAAGCGCTAAGAAGCTGCGGAGTTTCGGCATTATCGGCATGAACCAAAGAAATTTTGGTTTGATCTCGCGCTATAATCCGCGCCACTTATATCCGCTGGTCGATGACAAGTTAAAAACCAAACTGCTGGCGCAGCAAGCCGGGGTCACCGTGCCCAAATTGCTCGGTACCGTGCAGTATCAGCATGATGTGAAGTCGCTGAAGGAAATATTGCATCCATACAGCCAGTTTGTCATCAAACCGGTCAAGGGCAGCGGCGGCAAAGGTATTCTGGTGATTACCGAACATGACCATAATCTTTACTTCAAACCCAGCGGCGATGCGATACAACTGGCCGACATCGAACGGCATGTATCGAATATTCTGAGCGGATTGCATAGCTTGGGCGGCAAACCGGATACCGTGATGATCGAATCGCTGATCCAGCTTGACCCGGTTTTCTCCGATTACAGTTATGAAGGTATTCCCGATATCCGCATCATCGTGTTGCGCGGTTATCCCATCATGTCTATGCTGCGGCTGACCACGCACGCTTCCGATGGCAAGGCGAATCTGCATCAGGGCGCGGTCGGCGTTGGCATCGACATCGGAACAGGCCGGGCGTTACATGCGGTGCAGTACGGCGAATCCGTCACGCACCACCCGGATACACGCAAGACTTTTGCCGAATTGACCGTACCGCATTGGGATAAGCTATTGCAGCTGGCTGCCGCTTGTTATGAGATGACTGGTTTGGGTTATTTGGGTGCGGACTTGGTGTTGGATAGGGATCAAGGGCCGATGATCATCGAGCTCAACGCCCGCCCCGGGCTTGCCATTCAGGTGGCTAATCGCGCCGGTCTGGCGCCGCGCGTTGCGGTCATCGAAGCGATCGAAACTATTGATTCCGATCCACAATCCCGCGCCGCTTTCAGTAAGCGGCAATTCGCTTTCGATACGGATATCCATCCGCCCCGCTTGCTGCGTACCCGCAGCGATGACCGGTAACTACGCGGATTCAATCCCCGGCATTCACGATCACCTTGTTGCGCCCTCTTTGTTTCGCTTGATAAAGCGCTTTATCAGCTGCTTCGCTCAGGCTCACGGCATCGGAAAAATGCGCGAGATCGGCAATCCCGCAGCTGAAGTTGACTGAAAACTCTTCATCGTGGCTCAGATGCAGCAAGCGCGAGAAAACCGTGCGTATCTCATCAATCACTTTGGCCGCCGACGCCGCATCGGTATCGTTCATGATCACGGCGAATTCCTCGCCGCCGTAACGTCCGACGATATCCGTTTCGCGCAAACGCTGTTTCAGTAGCCGCGCCAGGCTCTTGAGCACACGATCGCCTGCGGCGTGTCCGTAGGTGTCATTCACTTTCTTGAAGAAGTCGATATCCACCATCGCCAGCGAGAGCGGCGAGCTCAAACGGCTGGATCGTATCACTTCGCGCGCCAATTCTTCCTTGATCGCGGTGTGATTGAGCAAACCGGTTAAACCGTCATGAATCATCATCGAACGCAAAAAGCGCGCGCGCGTCGCCCGTGTCGTCACGGCCGAAACCAAATGCCCGGCCCCGATCGGTTTGACCAGAAAATCATCGCCGCACAAGCTCATGGCTTCCGCTTGTGTATTGAAATCATTTTCCGAAGAAAGATATACGATTGGGGTGCTCAGAAAACCATCGATTTGCCGGATGACTCGCGCCAGTTCAACGCCGTTACACCCTGGCATATACAGATCCATCAGAATCAGATCGGGATTGAAATCGTTCAATGCGCCCAGCAGCTTCAGCGGTTCGCCCACGGTTTTCACCAGCATCCCGGCTTGTTCCAGTATCGTGGCGTGGTACGCCAATATGGTTTGACTATCGTCCACAATCAATACCCGGAACGGCTCCTGAATTTGCGAGGCGGTAATCAAATCGAGTTGATCAATCAATTCGGTGGAGTTGATCGGCTTGGTGAAATACGCCACGCCGCCGGCACGCACGGCACCGAGCCGGTAAGCCATCGCATCGTGCGTTGAGATAAAGATCACCCGGGCCGGTTGCGCCAGCTCTTTCTGAATCTGTTCCATGACCAGAATCCCGCCCATTTCATCTTCCGGAAACTCAACATCCATCAGGATAATGGCATCGGGCCTGTGCTGCACGGCGGCGCGGAATTTATCCAGGTGGTTGAATACCTCCACTTCGTAACCGTAATAGCGCAGTTGCAGTGCAAGCTCCTGCGCGGCTTCGGCATCCGCTTCCACGACATATATCAGGCTGGATGTTTGCGCGTTCGGCAACAATGCATTTTCGTCATGAACCGTCGCAGCGGCATCCTGTGCTTGCTTGGATTCCTGCTCGATAGAAATCCGCTTCAAGGCGTCGATCTGCTGCAAAATCCGGCTCGATTGCGAATCGTCTACCGGAGTCGTAACCTGCAACATGCTTTTCAGGATTTTTTCCAGCGCACGTGCTTCAACACTCAGTTCCGGGTAACCGAACGTTTTACCATTGCTGACCAAATGGTGCACGGAACGATGCATTTCCTGCAAAGCTTTGCTATCCCATTCCGACCGCAGCTTTTGCCATAGAGACTCAATCTCACTGATCCGGTGCGGCAGCTCTTGCGCAAATGCAGCCAACACCAAACGCATCCTTTCCTGAAATTCTTTGTGCTCTTTAGTAATCATGATAAGGTATCCAATCCTGCCTAAGCTTTGCAGTTTAATGCATAGGATTTATGTCTCTGTGATAAAACCTGCCTTGCCGCGGCAGTCAGAGCAAAAGCATCCATTGCGGGTTAACGTTTCTTACGATCTGTATATCTTTTGCAGCCAGTGTATTCAAAAAAAGGAAATTCAATTTCACAATCTAACCCCTAAAAGTCGATCACTAAATTAATTTACTTTTAAATTTCATTAGCATCATATAGAGAACTGAAAGTGAAATGTCAAAATCATCTCTATCCGGGCTTGTTTATCATCAGTTAAAGTACTCATTAATGTTTTTACCCGATTCCCTGCACTCCAGGTATTACGCCCTATTCAGCAATATTGGCTGGATTAGAAGATAAACAAACATTCCCCGACAACGCTTATCACTCATTTGCAATTATGCAACACACAACTCGCTTCCGGATCCTGCTCATCACCATCGCAACCACCGCCATCACACTCATGCTGTTTTCCCTCGGCCCGCTTCTGACCGCTCCGGCACCCACGGCAGTGAGTACACTGTCAGCGGATTTTCCGGTGGAGTCCGTGGAAATTCCCTCGCAACAAGGAGTCACCGTGCATGGTTGGCTGGCTCGCGGAAAACCCGGTGGCGGTGTGCTGCTGCTGGTGCATTCGATGCGTAGCAACCGGATGGAAATGCTGAGCCGGGCGCGATTTCTGAAGGATCAAGGATACAGTGTGCTGTTTATCGATCTGCAAGCGCATGGGGAAACTGCCGGAGATCACATTACGTTCGGTTTGCGCGAAGCGGAAAATGTCGAAGCGTCCGTCGCCTTTCTGCGCAAGACCTTTCCGTCCGAGCGGATTGGCGCGATCGGCGCTTCCCTGGGAGCGGCCGCGATTGTGCTCGCGCAGCAGAATCTGAAACTGGACGCTGTCATTCTGGAGTCGCTTCACCCCACCATCGAAGAAGCGGTTGATAACCGGTTAAAGCTGCATTTTGGCGATCATGGCTCGATCCTGTTGCCGCTCATGCTGTGGCAACTATCATTCTACTTGGATGTTTCCCTGGATGCACTGAGTCCGATCACGCGGATCAATAACCTCAGCGCGCCCGTATTGTTCATTTCCGGGACGCATGATGTGCACACAACGCAAACGGAAACCGAACGCTTGTTCGATGCGGCAAGATTTCCCAAGGAATTATGGATTGTCCCCGGCGCGCGGCATTTCAATATGCACAGCTATGCCGGCAGAGAATACGAGCAGCGCGTCAGTGATTTTTTGTCCTATTATCTGCGCCCGCAGGATGACGGATAACACAGTATCATTGCGGCTCTCACGAGCACAGCTATGATAAAGTGCCTGCCTGTTTTAGAATGCGTATTGCCGCTTTTGCATCCACTCAACAAAAAGAACTCAACATGAATCAATATCAGAATATTTTGCTCGCTGTCGATTTTTCCGATCATGGCCAGGCTGTCGCACAAAAAGCGCAATCGCTGGCAGAGCAGTTTAATGCGCAGCTTCACATCATTCATGTGCTGGATAATATTCCCATGCCTGACACACCCTATGGCACGGTGATTTCACTCGATGAAGATTCATCGGATGATTTGCTGGAAGCGGAAAAAAACAAATTAATCCGGATGAGCGATCAACTCGGTATTGCAGCGCAACGGCGCTGGCTGATCTGGGGTGAACCGCAACAGGAAATTATCCGGCTGGCCGCGCAAGAACGGATCGATTTGATTGTCGCCGGTTCCCACGGACGGCACGGATTGGCGGTGCTGATGGGTTCGACGGCGTCAGGCATTCTCTATCACGCGCAATGCGATGTGCTGGCCGTTCATCTGTAAGTGGGTCAGGAAATAACCCAGGTGTGATCGGGCAGCGTCAGTTTCTCCAGAATTGCCACCAGTTTTTTCCGCCCACTTCGGGCAACTCGGTCAAAAAGTAACTTTGCGGAAAATTGATTCGCATCACGCGTTCCGCATCCTCGCGCAAATCGTACATTCCCAGCGCTTCATAGGCTTTGATCATAATATACAAGGCTTCTTCGGTAGCCGGTGTGCGGGGATATTCCTTCACCACGTTTTGCGCCCGGTTGGCTGCGGCGACATAGGCTTTGCGCTTCATATAGTAACGCGCGACGTGAATATCGCTCATGGCGATGGAATTCAGCAAATACGCCATCCGCTGCCTGGAATCAGCCGCATATTTGCTCTCCGGATAACGCGTCACCAGCTCCTTGAAATTCTCAAACGACTCGTACGAAGCTTTTGAATCGCGCTCGCTCATGTCCTGCTTCAGCGGGCCTCTCAGCAAGAACCCCATCATGCCCCAATTATCGTTAAAGTTTGATAATGCCTTAATATAATAAGCATAATCTACATTCTGATGATTCGGATGCAATTTGATAAACCGGTCCGTTGCTGCGATCGCGGAAGCATGCTCTTCGTTTTTATAATGCGCATAAGCAATTTCAAGCTGCGCCTGCTGTGCAATCCGGCCGTAGGGATAACGTGCTTCCAATGATTCATACAGCTTGATAGCCGCAGTATAATTGCCCTCATTAAGTTTTTCTTTCGCCTCCGAATAAAACCTATTGGCCGACCAATCCTGCTGATCTTCCGTGCGATCCTGCAATAATTTGCACGCGGATAACGTTAACAACAGAATAAAAGCTAAACTACGTAACATGACGAATTCCATAAAAAACAAAGATGCAGCCGGAGATTATAGCGTAAAGCCGCCAGCGCAAGCACGCAATGAACTTACCACGCCTGCCATTGAATTAACGATTCCCGCAGATTACGCCGGCTTACGACTTGATCAAGCGTTGGCGAAGCTGCTGCCCGATTGGTCGCGCAGCCGGTTGCAAACTTGGATTAGCGAGGACAGGGTCACGCTGGACGGTGTGAAAGCCAGTGTAAAACAGAAAGTGTGGGGGAATGAACATATCAGGATCTTGCCTCAGGACAGCGCTGCGGAATCGGTGTACACGGCGGAAGCGATCAGCTTGACCATTGTGTACGAAGATGAAGCGCTTATCGTCGTTAACAAGCCCGCCGGTCTCGTTACCCATCCGGGCAATGGCAACTGGCAGGGCACTTTGCTGAATGCCTTGCTGTACCACGCGCCGCAATTGGAAAACGTACCGCGGGCCGGTATCGTTCATCGTTTGGACAAAGACACCAGTGGACTATTGGTCGTGGCCAAAACGCTCGAAGCGCAAACAAACTTGGTGCGCCAGTTGCAGCAACGCACGGTGAAACGCGATTATCTGGCGCTGGTTTTAGGTGAAATGACACAATCGGGTAGTGTCGATGCGCCGGTCGGACGCCACCCCGTTCACCGCACGAAAATGGCGGTAACCCACACAGGAAAACCGGCAGTTACGCATTATCAGGTGCTCGAGAATTTTTCCGGGTGCACTTTGCTTCAATGCAGTCTTGAAACGGGCCGCACACATCAAATACGGGTGCATATGCACTCCATCGGGCACCCGCTGGCGGGCGATCCTGTTTACGGCGGCCATCCCAAGAATATCCAGCAAGCCATCGGACAACGATTAGCTGATTTCCCCCGGCAGGCGCTGCATGCTCAGAAACTGGCGCTCACTCACCCGCAAACACAACAAATGCTGACATGGGAAGCTGAGGTGCCAGCCGATATGGATAATCTATTGCACACAGTGCGGCAATACAGCCAGCCGGATGCTACAGAATTTAATCCAGTTCTTGGATTGGAATGAAACTAGCTTTTTATTCGATCAGCCCGTCTTTAGTCCACTCCAATTCAAAGAAATAACGCCTTATCTTTCATCTCCCGCAAACACTATCTCCCTCATCCATTAAGTTGCCGCAGATTGAATGCACCGGCAACAGCCCAAATCCATGTTGGCCTTACTCCCGTCTCTTCAAGCGGCAATGTCAATCACTCCTATATACATAATTATTATAGATAGATGAATTAATATTGTTTGTCATTATAAATAACGATCGATAAAGTAAGCAGCCATCGGAGTTCGCATCTGATCTGACAGATCGTTTGAAAACGCATTCAAACCAGCATTAAACCTATTCTTCACAGGGTAGCGGCGGCACAGTTAGTTTCTCAACAACCTGTAAGGTGATCGTGCGTTTTCTCCGGTATGCCATTGAAATCTCTTAACTCATCAATCAATTAAATGCAGGAGAGCGCATGAAGAAGATTACAGAAACCGCTATATTGGCTGAGATTGGAACACTGACTAGCTTATCGTCGCTATTGAGCAAAACCTTGGAACACGCAAACCATTCCCAATGGATAGCCGGACGGACACATCTCTATTTAATTTTAGAGGGCATCATGAAAATCTCAATCCATTTATTCTCATTGCCGCATGCCATTATCACCCTTGCTGCAACCATTATTTTATCCGCACCTCCAGCGCACGCTGATGTAATTACCGACTGGAATCAGCATATCGCCAAAGCCACCAAAGGTTTTGATGGCACCACCGGCAGCGGTGTCACGCTGAATTCCAATCTGTCCACCCGCATCTCCGCTATTGCGGCGCGCGCAGTATTCGATGCGGTAAATTCCATCAACCACTTCAGCAGCGGTTATTACTATTACCATCAGAGCAATGCCGGTTCCGCTCAAGCCGCAGCAGCGCAAGCCGCGCACGATGTGATCGTGAGTCAGCTCCCTGCGGCAGATGCTTGGGGACCGACCAGAATCTGGCTGGATACACAGCTCGCCGCTGATTTGGCCGCTTTGGGCGTAACAGCATCAGATCCGGGTATCCAGGCGGGCAAAGAGGCGGCAGCCGCCGCTATTGCCGCGCGGCAGCTTGACAATGCCAGTCCAGCCACAACTTATGGCGCCGCGCTATCGCCAACAACCAATCCCGGCATCGGCCTGTGGCGTCAAAGCAATGCCGGAGCCGGAGTTACCAATCCCAGCACCGGCGCGCCAACCGGGTTTGATGCCAGCGGCGTGATCCAAGGCAGACCGGCCATCGATCTGAACTGGCGGGATGTCACGCCATTCAGCCTGAGTAACTCGGAGAAAGCCAGATTGGTGGCGCTGGTACCCATTTCTCCCGAAGTTGGCAGCCAGGAATATGAGCTGGAGCTGGATTATGTCCAAGCCTATGGCCAGGATACATCCAGCGTTCGCAGCGCCGACCAGACCGCGCAAGCCCTGTACTACAAAATCGATGCCGAGCTCTTCGTCAATGAAGCCGCGCACATCGCCTCCACAGCCAGAGGGTTAACACTGGACCAAAACGCCAAACTATTCGCACTGCTGCACAGCGCTGTCGCCGATGCCCGCATTGCCGCATTCGCTTCCAAATACGAGCAGAAATTTTGGCGGCCGATTACGGCATTGAATGCCGGAACGGATGGCACGGTAACCAATGGCTATAGCGATTGGCGCCCGCTGGCTGCAACCCCATCCCATCCTTCCAACACCTCCGGGCACAGCGCAACCGGCGCCGCAGCGTTTGAAATCTTGCGTGCATTCTTTGGCGATAAGATCAGACCCGATGGAGGAGCTGTCAGTTTGGGCACCCTCCCTTGGCTTACCGGAACTAACAGCGGTACAGGCAACATCACCAGCCGCTCAGTCAAGACGTTCTCGCAAGCACAACTGGAGAATGGCGCCAGCAGGCTTTATCTGGGGGTTCATTTCGGTTTTGACAACTTGCAGGGACAATTGCTGGGATTGGCGGTAGCCAACGCAATCATCAATTCGGATGATCCTGCAGCTGCTAACTTGACGGCAAGAGAGTCGCCCGCTTCCCTCAAACGCATCCGGCATACGCTACTCAAATCTCCCGAGCTTTATGGCTACTACGGGCGGGAATCGCACGATCAATCCGGACTCGATACGATTGATTTTTCGCATCGCCGTCACCACCGGTAAGAATGCAATTCCTCAATGAAGAACTTCGCTTCAAGGCGTAGCGGAGCTCTTCGACAGATCCTCCGAAGCCTACGATGCAGTCATTCCGGGTCGCCGGAGTATTGGGAAGGTATGGATAATCTAATGTACCTGATACAGCAATATCGTATCAATTCACTGCAGAATAAAAAAATGCGCCCAAGGGCGCATTTTTTTGTTTCATATTTCATAACTCTCGTCACATGTATCAAACTATTAACTTAGAAAGGCAAAATCGCATCCAGTGAAAATACGATCTGATCCTTGTTGCCGCCAAAAGGCCGGTAAGCCGAAGCTTGCAGCGATTCGTGCAATGCATCCACACGGTCATAACGGATATTCGGACGGATGTTCAATTGTTTCAATCCTTGCCAGCCGATTTTTAATGTTTTAGCGGCTTTCCAGTTCGCGCCGAGGGTCACTGCATAATAATCGGCGGGAGTACTGGTACCCAACAAGCCGATGTTACTCGCAAAGCTTCTTCCCGTGTAATCGGTTGCCGCGGTCACCCTGCCCGGTGCAAACACACGGAAGCCGTCACGGTCACGAAACCATTCAGCCCGCACACCGACCGATACATCCGGCGTCACATCATAGTAAAAGTGTGAATTAACACCGTACCATTCCGCATCCTTGACAACACCGGAATATATGTTATTAAATAACATAACGTTATCCGCAAAACCGTGATCATGTTGCAGAATCAGATGCGTTTTGTCTGTGAATTTATGTTTCAGGACGATGCTGTACATTCCCCAAAAACTGCTGTTGCGTGTTGAAGTCGTACTACCGGTACCGCTGACATTGAGAGAAGTGTTGTGATCATCACTGCTCCATGTGACACCACCGATCCCGCCCCAATTTTCCATCTGTTTGTCAAAATTACCATCCCAGCCGCCTGTTCCGCTACCGCCGATAGTACCAAACATCGCCACGACGTTTTTATTCACATTGTAGTTACCCAATACGCCGGTATGCGTGAAAGGCTCGCCGTACTGCATCGTATAGGCATGGGTATAGAAAAAGTTATTGGGTGCTGGAACCGTTTCATACCCGATTGGTGTATAGAAATGGCCCACTTTAATATTCAAGCCATTACCAACTGGCGCATATATCTCGGCAAAAGCTTGCGGAATTGCAATGCCATACGTACGGCTGGAATTACAGCATATCTCCAGGTCCCAGTTACCCCTATCCGCCAAGGGCCTGCCGTTATTCACATCAAAAGCGGGATTACCATAAGCTTGGGTGAAAATAGCATCAGTACCGAACATAAAATCAGCCCGGAAACCAAAATCCCAACCTTTGCCTTCTGTTTTTACCCCGCGTTGTATAAAGAAATTTAATTGATTCAATTGAAACCTGTTCGCTTGATCCGCGAAAGTAACCGGTCCCATGAAACCATGTGTCTGGCTTGGGTTAAACGTTGCACCACCTTGCACCCAGCCACCAAATTCAATGCCGCTATTTTTAATTGCTTTGGCAAAAGGATTATTATTTAAACTGTCGGTACTCATCACGCTGTTTGCATGAACACCAGATGAACTCATACCAAGCAGCAACAACCCTCCTGCCACAGCATGCGTCATCTGTTTTTTGTCGATCGCTTTATACGCCATTCTTCCCCCTCTTTAAAAAAGACTATAAAAAATAAACACATAATAGAGCCACAAAAACCATAACTAGCACATGGATTGAACTCTAACACCGAATTGCTTGAAGGGTCAACGCAAACCTTCGGGATATTTGACTGATTAGAAAAAAATATAACACGGAAAATTGTGTTGTGCGCCTTCGTCACTGATACTTGATTCATCACCAGAGTATTAGCGGGAACACACCTTTAATATTTAATTTTTCCTACAATCCGTAGGCAAAATCCTTGCGTTTATTCTATATCTTAACCCTGTAATACACCCACCGCTGTTAAAGTTTTAAAACAACCGCTCCGTTAAAAGCAAATCTGATACTGACAGTTTAAATGCAGGTTCGCGTCCCGTGATCCGATTGACTAGTCCGTTGAGCAAATTTCACGATTAACTTTAAGCAAACGACTATGGATTTGATACCCATACAAACAACAGACTTGATGGTTGGCCAACCGCTGCCGTGGGATTTATTCGATCAGGGTCGTCAACCCATACAAAAGCGCGGTTACATTTTCAAGACGGAAGATGAGTTAAAACAACTGGAAGAATTACCGGTCTTCCGCATGGAAAAGCAAGATCCAGAACAAACGGAACCCGTTACTCAAGCACCGGAAAAAACCGGCTTTGAAGATATGCATCTGAAAGTAGGCCATAAAATGCATCTCACTTTGGCCACTTATTCAAAAAATGCCAGCGAAAACAACTCATGCGCGGTTTCCATGATCGGCTATGTGCCGGACAGCACTTTGATTGTCTCCATGCCTGCATCCGATCAATTAATCGGCGAGCCTTTTATTGAAGGTGAGCAAATTCACGTGCGCTTAATTACCGGGCAATATGCGTATAAATTTACCGTTTTTGTCGACAAGATTATTCGAGTGCCTTTTAAATACTTACACTTGTCTTTCCCCAAAGACATACAAGGTCAAAGTATCCGGAAGTCACGCCGAATCAAATGCAATTTCCCCGCAACAGTTGCTGAGAAATCAATTCCGATCAGCATCACGGATCTCAGTATCTGCGGCGCCGGAATCACGTCAAGCCTGCCATTGGGAACATTAGGTTCGGAAGTCACGCTATCTTTTGCTATCGCTTTACATGACAGGGAAATACCTTTATCCATCAAAGCGACCATCAGATCCGCCAAGCAAAGCGCCAAGAAAAATCAGAAAATAATCTGCACGGGCGTTGAATATACCGGCATCAAACCGGATCAAGTATTCGCGCTACGTCACTTGATTTATCAGGAAATAGTTGAACACCCTGAAAATGTAATTTAAACGATGGCGGGAAGGAATTCCCGCCATCGTTTTCCCTCTACCAGAAACCCCAATTCCCTGTCAGCACGATCCATATACCCAATACCGCATTGGTAACCGCATGCGCGAGAATCGGCAACCACAGCGTTCTGCTACGCGTGTATAACAGACCGTAAACAATACCGGCAAATAACCCCGCCAGCCATAAGCTGTGCGCGAGCGCAAATAAGGCAGCAGCGATGCCGAAGGCTTTAATTCCAACCTGCGCCGGATTGACGGTCAGAAAATTGGGATGCTCAATCCAGCGCATCAGAAATGACCGCCAGAAAAGCTCCTCCATCACCGGAACCACCAGCGCTGCGCCGATGATTCGCACTGTCACAAGAAACCAGTCGATTTCACCGTTATCGCGCGGATCAAATCCCACCGCGTCACCCATCACCATCCAATCGGCCGTCAGATTAATCCACGCGATAAAGACCACAATACCGGCGACCAGCGCAGCCCCCCAAATCCGGAAGCCTGCACCGCTGGGCCAGCGCAATTCACTGTAAGCGCTTCGCATCACCCACAACAAACCGGCCACGACTGCGATTTTCACCACATAGAGCAGACGCAATTCATCAACTTGCCAGCCAAACTTCAACAACACATCTTCCAATATCATGAAAAAAACATAGGCAGCAAAAGGCGCAATCCGGTACAGATTCGTGCGATCAATCATTGATCAATTCCTTATTAAATTTTTGTGATGGGCAACGAACAACAGCGGGTATTCAATCCATGGATCTCATTCCAGCCAGTGTATAAGAGCGGGTAAAAATCAAAATAGCAATAACAACCAGTTACCTGTCCTTTATCGAATATTAACGTCAACCGCGTTGCGATGAAATCACAACACCAGTGGCAATTCCCATTGACGGGAAGCGTCGGCCGCCGGCACGGCAGTCTCGGCGCACAGCGCGCTGACTTTCACACCCAATAACCGGATCTTCTTCTGCAACGGCACCCGGCGTAAACACTCCCCGGCAGCCCTGCGTATCCGGACCGGATCGTTGGTATAGCCAGGCAGAGAAAAATCGCGCGTGATAGTGCGAAAATCCTCGAAACGCAGCTTGATACTGATGGTACGCCCGGCATAGCCCTTGCGTTTCAAATCACCGGCAACCTGCACACACAATGCGGTAAATGCCTCGGATAAGCCGGGGCGATCCTGGCGCGGGTGCAGATCGCGCTCAAACGTGGTTTCCCGGCTGATGGACTTAGGCTCTGCATTCGTAATCACCGGACGATGATCGATCCCGCGCGACACCTCATACAACCAGGCTGAGTAACTGCGCCCGAAGTGAGTCTGAAGCAAACTCAGTTCGGCCTGCGCCAATTCGGCAATCGTCGTGATACCCAGTGACGCGAGCTTACTGGCCGCTTTGGGGCCGATACCGTTGATTTTTCGCACCGGCAGCGGCCAAATCCGCTCCGCGATGTCATCAAACGCCAGGATGGTCAAACCATCGGGCTTCTCCAGATCGGAGCAGATTTTTGCCAACAGTTTATTCGGCGTGATACCAATCGAACACGAAAGCCCGGTCGCGTCTTTCACCGCCTGCTTAATCCGCCGCGCCAGCGGCAGCGTATCTTCCGGCAGACCGGTCAAATCGATATAGATTTCATCGATACCGGAATCTTCAATCTGCGCGGCAATACCGGCAACCGCGCTTTTGAACAAACGCGAATAATGCCGGTAAACAGGAAAATCAACCGGCAGCAGAATCGCATCCGGCGCCAGCTGTGCAGCCTTCATCACCCCCATAGCGGAATGCACACCCAGCGCACGCGCCTCATACGTAGCGGTGGTAATGACACCGCGCCCGGCATAATCGCGCAAACGGTAAAAATGCCGTTTGCCATCGGCTTGCAGCACCGGCTGGTGCTCGTCCCTTCCGCCGATCACGACCGGCAAGCCGCGCAATTCTGGATAACGCAACAGCTCGACCGAGGCGTAAAAAGCATCCATATCCAGATGCGCGATGCGGCGTTGCGGGGTATCCATTGTTTACACGATAGCAAAATGAGGATTGTGATAAATTACACCATAAAACCAATATCAGTGAGCACGGCCTCTTCTTTGGCCACAAGCTTTTTACTTTATGTTTGAGATTGAACGATCAACAAAGAAAATTGATATGCATTGGACAGTCTATATCCTAAGATGCGCCGATGGAAGTCTGTATACCGGAATCACAACCAATCTGACGCGCCGAGTCAAAGCGCACGACGCAGGCAAAGGCGCGCGCTACACCCAAGGCCGTGGGCCATTCCAGCTTGTACACCAAGAATTCCATAAAAACCGCGCAGAAGCGACAAAAAGAGAGCTATCGATAAAATCCCTATCGCGCAGCCAAAAGCTGGAATTAATTTCCGCATACTCAGCATCTTGAGTACCAGCATGAAAAGCACACAAGAATCATCCTGCCCGTGCGGCAGCGGCAAGCCATACAACAGCTGTTGCGGCCGTTATCTGGATCAAAACGAAATTGCCATCACGGCGGAAAACCTGATGCGCTCACGCTACAGCGCCTATACATTGATGCGTGAAGACTATCTGCTGGCCACCTGGCATTCCAATACACGCCCGGCCTCCCTGAATTTGACCGGACAACCGGCGCAGCATTGGCTTAGCTTAACCGTCAAACGGCATGAACAAACTGCTGCGGATCAGGCCATCGTGGAATTTACCGCACGTTACAAAATCAACGGCCGGGCGCACCGCTTGCACGAAATCAGCCGCTTCGTGCGGGAAAATGGCCGGTGGTTTTATGTGGATGGCGAGATTCTGTGAATTTTGCGGGATTGCGCTCCAACACACCCGGCTCTCTGAATCGTAAAAGATGTTCCGCGAGCGCTTAAAACGATGTTTTATTCCCCGTACCGAAAAATTGCGCGATCAAAGCTATAAGATCAACGATTGATTGAATATTCCGCGCACCGGTAAAAAACCGGCCATCTTCGATCATATCGCTCCATAAGAACACACCCAGCCCGCCAATTTCTTTCGATTGATCCAATAAATAGGCATATCGGTATAGTTGATCCATTAGCGTTTCGACATCGTCAAAGAGTTTGTCGGCTAAGAACCCTCCAGGCACTAAAAATAATTTACGGCCTATCGGATTCGCTGATTCGAGCGCCTGCATGGTGCTCCACACCCCTGTTCCATAATCAACGTGTGAGTTATAACCCAGTTCCGGCGAGCCGCAGAAATTAAAATCGCCATAACAATCAAAACCCAAATACTCGGCATCATCCAGCATAATCACGAGTTCATCGGGGTAAGCTTGCTTTTGCAGGACTAACTCAGCCCAAGCTTCAATATGTATCACACCAGCCCCCGGAAATTGCTGTCTAAGCAATCGCCCTACCGATCTCAATGCAGACAAAGTGCCTGCATAGCGATTTTCGATATCATGGCATGCCTTGGGTTTTCCTTCGCTACACGCCTTTCGTATCATCCACAACGGTTCATCGAATAAAAATAAAATTTCTCTATGGTGCACGGCAGACATCTCAATTGCATCAATAATCCCATACGGATCGTTCCGGTACATGCCGGTTTCCGGATCAAACAGAAGCTTGCCTATCGAAATCACCGGAAGCATCTTGTACACATTAGCATCAAGATAGCGTGTAATTTCATCGACACTCTTTGGTATAAATCCAAACGCATTACTGAATTCTGCTATTTCATCGATGTGTTCGACCTCATTCAAAAATGATCCAATGATTTTTTGAGGCCGGTCGGTATTGAAATATGATGCTTGCACATCAACCGGAGATAACAAAACAACCAGCATAAAAGCAATATACTTATCCATACGTCCTCCACTTTTTCACCACGGATTCAGTATAAGGCTATGATTAATATTGTTCTGTGCGAAAAATCACGGAGTTACTACTATTCAGCACAAACTGCTTATCCGGATAAATTGCTGATAAGGAATTGAATCTCACAACGCTTCGTAACGAATTTCCACCACCTCCAGTTCTTCCAATCCACCCGGCGTATGCAGCTTCACCACGTCGCCTTCATGCGCCTTGAGCAGCGCTTTGGCGAGCGGGGAAATCCAGCTGATACGGCCGCGCCCGGGATCGGCTTCGTCCATGCCGACGATGCTGTAGGTGTTTTCCTCGCCTTGGCTATTGCAAATGGTCACGGTAGCGCCGAAAAACACTTGATCGCATTCGCCGCGTTGCGCGGGGTCGACCACTTCGGCGTTATCCAGGCGCTTGGATAAAAACCGCAAGCGCCGGTCGATTTCGCGCAGCCGACGCTTGCCGTAGATATAATCGCCATTTTCCGATCGATCACCATTGGAAGCCGCCCAGGTAATGGTTTTAACCAATTCCGGCCGTTCCACTTTCCACAACTGATCGAATTCATCCTTCAGCCGCTGATGGCCCGCCGGGGTAATGTAGTTTTTCAAGCCCTGCGGCAACTTCGGCGTATCGTCCGGTTCGTCGTCGTCTTCGTTTTCCTTGGTAAAGGCTTTATTCATGATCACCATTATTATCAGCAAAAGGGAACCGCTAAGATAGCGGTCTTCCCTGTTCTATTCAAGATCATTCACCGCAACGCCTCTCCCATCTTGCAAAATAGGGAAGAAACCTTACGTTCAGCACAGTATCTAATGATCGTACTTAACAGGAGGTCATCATGCTAATGAACCGGCGCCAATTTTTGAGCATATCCGGCGCAACAGCCTGTATGGCTGCATGCTCACCTCAGGTTCTCGCAACACAACCGCTGACGCGAGTTCCGCAACAAAATGGTTCGGCTGCATTGAAAGCCATGCGGAACCTGTCGCAACAACGCAGCCGGTTGCTCGGCTATCCCATCAATATGACCACTCCGCCGGATGAGTTTTTCGCCTGGCGCAATGAACTCGCGGCCGTGGGTTTCAATCAATTCGCTTTCAACAATGTCGGCAATCCTTACGACCATAGCCATATCCCGTTTAATTGCCATCCGTTTGAAAAGGAATTGATCGATCGTTTCGGCGCAGTGTATGGCTTCGCACCGGATAATATCTGGGGATTCCTTACCAACAGCGGCACCGACAGCAATATGCACGGGCTGTATATGGGCCGTACGATTCTTAAAAGCCGCACCGGCGTCATGCCGAAAATCTATTTCACGCGCGAAGCGCATTATTCGATTCAGATTCTGCGCGACCTGTTGCATCTCGACTGGGTGGTGGTAGGCACGCGGCCCGACGGCAGCATGGACGCCAATGATCTGGAACGGCAGTTGAACGCCAATCCCAATCATCCCGCCTTGGTGGTCGCAACCATTGGCACCACGTTTAAAGGCGCGATTGATCCGGTTGATGCTATCCAAGCCAAACTAAAACAACGCACCGCCTATCTTCACTTGGATGCCGCGTTATTCGGCGGCTATTTGCCACACACCGCGTTTGCCGCTGACTTGCGGCACAACGTCAGCCATCCGGTTTCCAAAGCAGGACTGAAACGCTACGATTCCATCGCCGTTTCCTGTCACAAATTTTTTGGCTTCCCCTCGCCCGCCGGATTGTTCATCACCACGCGCACGAACTTTGAAGCGTTCCGCACCCCGTTCAGCCAAATTCACGACCCGGAATACATCCAGCAAGTACCCGGCACGATCAGCTGTTCGCGCGATGCCGTCAAACCGGCCGAATTTTACTTTTTCAGTTCGGAATCGGCGTTTGCCCGGCAAGCTGCCGATGCCAAAGCAATGCTGGATAACACCGCTTATTTACTGAAAGAAATGAACAATCACTATAGTTACCTGCGGCCGGTGCGCGCCAATGACCGTTCGAATACGATTTACTTCATCACCCCGAGTAAAGCCATCGTCGATCATTACTCGTTAGCGACCATGCAACTTGATATTGACGGAGAACGGACGCCCTGTGCGCATGTCGTGATCATGCCCCATGCCAAGAAAGAGATTCTCGACCGGTTTCTAACCGACTTGCGCAAATCCTGACGGCGGCATCAATGCACCACGCTGCGGGAAAACACATTGATCACGGCCACGCCCGCGATGATCAGAACCAAACCGATCAGCGCGGGCGTATCCAGCGACTGCCCCAGAAATAGCCAGCCGCTCAGGGCGATCAATACGATGCCAACGCCCGACCAGATCGCGTACGCCACACCGACCGGAATGGTTTTCAGCGTCAACGATAGCAAATAAAAAGCCAGCAAATAACCGGCGACAACGATCAACGATGGCCACAAACGGGTAAACCCTTCGGCGGCTTTGAGGAACGATGTCGCGATCACTTCGCTGACAATCGCGACGGCAAGATAAATCCATGGCTGCATGGGTATCACTCCTTGTGTTGGGATGGTCACAGGCACCGGTTTCAGCCGGATGCATGAAATAGCTTCGGCTATGTTACCAAAACACGATGGAGTAAACGCAAACCACAGCATGGACGCTGCATGATGATAAACGTGACGATCGAATATCGTCAGCGATGGTCCAAAAAAAACCGGCACTGCGTTTACCGCAGCGCCGGTTCTTCTAAAACAATTTACTACAATCCTACGATCAAGCGATTAAACTGCGGCCGCTTGTTTACGACGGTAGCCAGCAAAACCGATCAGGCCAAGACCTGCCAGCAACATCGCATAGGTTTCAGGTTCTGGAACGGGAACCAGGTTAGCGGCAACGTCATGTCCAACAATGCCCATCGTGCCTGAGTAGGTGAGAACCTCATCAGCAGAAAAACGAACCGATGCGGTGACCACGGTTCCAGCCAGTTCGGCTACGATTGCACCGTAACCGCCGTTACTGGCGACATCCGGATCCCAGGAAAATACGAATACATTCAGTGGATCGAAACCGGTGAAATCAAAACCGAATACCGTTGAGCCCACCGCGCCAAATAATGACGATGTGCCATTGGCTTCCGGATCATAGGCAAAAGATCCGCCGCCCGAACCACCGAATACCAGCGACTCACCCAGGATGCAACTTCCGCCATCGATACAATGTGTACCGGACAGATTGAACGTGAGTTTCTCGATTTGACCGCTGGTGCCGTCAAAAGCGGCGGTATTGATGCTGAAAGAACCTAATGGGCCTGGGTTGGTTACGGTGATTGAGCCAGCTGGTGATGCATAGCTGACGCCGCTCAATAGGACAGAGAGTCCAAGCGCGGCAGCAACTTGCGTAGTGCCTTTAATAAATTTCATTATTTTTCTCCTTAAATTATAAAAACCACATTGATACTTTATCAACGCATGTTCGTTTAACTGCACGTTCGCTTTCTAATCGCTTACGGCAGTAAACTGCCAAATGGCATTAACGAGCCCTTCTCGCAAAAGATTCCTATTCTTTGTAGGAATTTTCTTTCTGATTTTACCTTCTTTTTATTTCTTTTAGTGCCAATTTTGTACTAATTTCGGGTACCCCCTAGTGCATCAGTAACCTGATTGAATGGTTTATTTTGGAAAAAATGCGCGATATTCCCAGCCAGTTGATCCAGCAGCCGCTGCCGCGATTCGTGGCTGGCCCAGGCGATGTGCGGCGTGACAATCAGATTCGGTGGCAATTCGCGCAGAATCCGGTTATCCGCACTAGGCGGTTCGCCCTGGATCACGTCGATAGCCGCTCCGGCGATCTGTCCGTTCGATAAGCTTGATAACAAATCGGCTTCGTTGACCAGTCCGCCACGCGCGGTGTTGATCAGATACGCCGTCGGCTTCATCAAGGCCAATTCGCGCTGACTCATCAAATGCTGCGTTTCCGCCGACAATGGGCAATGCAAGGTGATGAAATCCGCCTGCCGCAACACCTCGTCGAACGCGGTTCTACCCGCCCGAGGCGGCTTGCCTTTGTGATCCGCGATCAGCACTTGCATACCGAATGCCTGCGCAACGTGCGCCACCGCATGCCCGAGTTCGCCGTGGCCGATGATGCCGAGCGTTTTGCCGGACAATTCCATAACCGGATAATCGAGCGGACAGAAAAACTGGCTCTGCTGCCAGCCGCCGCGCTTCACCAGCGCCTGATAACCGGAAAATTGACGCGCCTGATTCAGCATCAGCATGAACACATGTTCGACCACTGACGGCGTGGCGTAGCCGCGCACATTGCACACCGGCACGCCATATTCGGCTGCCGCCGCCAAGTCGACATTGTTGTACCCGGTCGCAGCGATGCAAATCAGCTTGAGCGATTGCGCCGTTGCAATGGCGTCACGGCTGATATAAACCTTGTTGCTGACGATCACCTCAGCGGCGCGAATGCGTTCCGCCACTTCCGTCTCGGAGGAATCGTGATAAAACTGCCACGGCGATATCGCCCGCTCCATCGCCGCGCAATCCATATCGCCGCGGGTGACAGAACCAAAATCCAAAAATACAGCACGCATATTCTTCTCCCTGATGATGGAAAATCATACCACAGGCTAATCTTGGAATTTCCCGGCGCGATCACGTAGAATCGGGCGGGTCAAAATAAATAAGGAAGCTCTGAAAAAGGTAGCGAGCATAGTAGTTTTTCAGAGCTTCCCAAGAATAAACCGGAGACCGCATGGCCCTAGCCTGGAACGAAATCAAAGACCGCGCGCTGGCGTTTTCCCGCGAATGGGCCAAAGCGGAATCGGAAGACGCCGACGCCAAACCGTTCTGGATCGAATTTTTCAATGTGTTTGGCATCACCTCGCGGCGCATCGGCAGCTTTGAGCAGAAAGTCAAAAAACTCGGCGACCGCGACGGCTACATCGACTGGCTGTGGAAAGGCAATCTACTGATCGAGCACAAATCGCGCGGGCGCGACCTGGATCGCGCTTATCAGCAAGCCATCGACTATTTTCCCGGACTGAAGGAACACGAGCTGCCGCGTTTCGTGCTGGTCAGCGACTTCGCGCGCTTCCGCCTGTACGACATGGTGGAAGGCACGCAGACCGAGTTTCTGCTCAAGGAACTGTACAAAAACGTCAAGCTGTTCTGGTTCATCGCCGGTTACCAGCCGCAAAAAATTTCACCGGAAAGCCCGGTCAACGCCAAGGCGGTGCAGCGCATGGCGAAGCTGCACGACCAATTGAAACAAATCGGTTATGGCAAGGCCAAGCCGCGCGACTTGGAAGTCTATCTGGTGCGCCTGCTGTTTTGCCTGTTCGCCGAGGACACCGGCATTTTCGAGCGCACCCAGTTCACCGAATTCATCAGTCAGCAAACGCGCGAAGACGGCAGCGACCTGGCGCCGCAACTGGCACAACTGTTCGACGTGCTCAACACACCGGAACACGCGCGGCTGAAAAACCTCGACGACACGCTGGCCCGGTTTCCGTACGTCAACGGGAAACTGTTTGAAGAGCGCCTGCCGTTCGCCAGCTTCGACCGCGACATGCGCGCCGCGCTGCTGGTTTGCTGCGCGCTCGACTGGAGCGGCATCTCCCCGGCGATTTTCGGCTCGCTGTTCCAGAACATCATGGACGAAACGCCGAACGCGCGGCGCAACCTCGGCGCGCATTACACCACCGAGGAAAACATCCTCAAGCTGATCCGCCCGCTGTTTCTCGATGAACTGCACGCCGAATTTGAAAAAATCCGCCAGACTGTCAAAGGCCGCACGCAAAACCTGCAAGCCTTTCACAGCAAACTCGCCGGTCTCAGATTTTTAGACCCGGCGTGCGGCTGCGGCAATTTCCTGGTGATCGCGTACCGCGAACTGCGCCGCCTCGAATTGGAGGTATTGCGCACACTCCATGGGGGCGGGCAGTTAGTACTCGATATATCGAATATTGTCCGGGTTAATGTCGACCAATTCCACGGCATCGAAATCGAAGAATTCCCGGTGCAAATCGCGCAAGTCGCCTTATGGCTCACCGACCACCAGATGAATGCGCAAGTGTCGGAAGAATTCGGCCAAAACTTCACCCGCCTGCCGCTGACCAAATCCGCGCATATCGTGCACGGCAACGCGCTGCGACTGGATTGGAATGCAGTGATTCCTGCGGAGCAATGCCATTACGTGATGGGGAATCCGCCGTTCATTGGCAAAACCTATTTAAACGACGAGCAACGCGCCGATGTCGCCGCGATTTTTCACGATACCAAGAATGCCGGATTGCTTGATTACGTCAGTTGCTGGTACCGCAAAGCTACCGATTATATCGCTGCTCATCCGGCGATCCGGGTGGCATTCGTGTCGACCAACTCGATCACGCAAGGCGAACAGACCGGCGTATTGTGGCCGGATTTATTGCGCCGTGGCGTGCATCTGCATTTCGCCCACCGCACCTTTCAATGGACAAGCGAAGCCAGCGGCAAAGCGGCGGTGCATTGCGTCATCATTGGTTTTGGCTTGCAAGAAGCAGCGCAGAAAACCATTTTTGAGTACGCCGACATTCAAGGTGAACCGCATGCCGTAGCGGCCAAAAACATCAATCCCTATTTAGTGGATGCTACCGATGCGGTTCTGGAAAACCGCACCCATCCAATTTGCAATGTACCTGAAATGCTTTATGGCAATAAGCCAGTTGATGGAGGCAATCTTCTGTTATCACCAGAAGAAAAAATTGAATTGTTAAGTAAAGAACCTCAAGCAGAAAAATGGCTACAGCCTCTACTTGGTGCAGAGGAGTTTATCAATGGAAAAACACGTTGGTGCCTGTGGTTGATTAACATTGCTCCCAATGAGTTACGGGGCATGCCTGAAGTAATGAAACGAGTTGAAGCTGTACGAATTTTTCGACTTAAAAGTACAAAAGCGCAAACCCGGCAACATGCTGCAACAGCGACCTTGTTTGTCGAAAATCGCCAACCTGAAAGCAACTATATTCTAGTTCCACGTGTTTCATCTGAGCGCAGATTATTTGTACCAATAGGATTTTTCGATAGTCATACTATCAGCACAGATCTGAATAATATGATTCCCAATGCCACCCTCTACCACTTCGGTGTCCTCACTTCCACGATGCACAACGCCTGGATGCGCACCGTATGCGGGCGCTTGAAAAGCGATTATCGCTATTCCGTTGGGATCGTCTACAACAATTTCCCGTGGCCGGAACCCAGCGATACCCAGCGCCGAACCATCGAAACCGCAGCACGGGCTGTGCTCAACGCCCGCGCGTTGTTCCCCAATGCCACGCTGGCCGATTTGTACGACCCGCTGGCGATGCCGCCGGAGCTGGTGCGCGCGCATCAGCGGCTGGACCGCGCCGTCGACGCCGCATACGGCAAAAAATCATTCGTTTCCGAAGCCGAACGCGTGGCGTTTTTGTTCGAGCGCTACCAAACGATCACCAGCCTGCTGCCCGCCGCCGCAACCCGGAAACCCGGCAAGAAAACAACGAAGCAACCCGACCTTACCTGACGATGAAACCCGCACCGAGCATTACGGTACGCTACTACACGCATTTTCTGCATGCCGCCGGTCATTGAAAACGGTCACCCGGCCGATCTCGATGTTTTAATTGAGTCAATCACATCCAGCCTTGTAGGGTTTGCCGTCATTGATAACCGGTAAACTGAGCTGAAAATCAGCAGCCGTTATTTTTCCGAAGGATCTGTAATGAATCCGATGCGGGTCATACCAGCCTTGGCGGCAATGCTCATTATCCGTGCGACATGCTCATAATGCGCCAGTTTGTCCGCACGGATATGCAACTCAGTATTGGGCGCTTGAGCGGCTGTTTCGCCAAAGCGAGGCGCCAATTGCTCCAATGCCACCGGCTCGCCATTCCAAAAGAAACTCCCTTCTGCCCGGATGGCCAGTTCAACGTGCTCGGGCTGGGTGATATTGGGCGTGCTTTCGGCCTTTGGTAAATCAATTTTGACGGAATGTGTCAGCAACGGTGCTGTGATAATAAAAATGATCAACAATACCAGCATGACATCGACCAATGGCACCACATTGATTTCCGCCATCGGCGCTTGACGGCCGCTATCATGCATACTACCGAACGCCATTATTGCCGCCTCCTTTCATAGGCTGTATCCAGTGTTTCTGCAACAACGGATGTGGCGGAGGATTGCGCCGGAGAATTTTTTTCATCGCCATCCCCGACTGTAATCAGGATAAAAAGATCATGCGCAAAAGCTTCCAGGCGCGCCAGCCAAATGCGATTCCGGCGCACAAAGGCGTTATAGGCAAGCACTGCGGGGATAGCCACCGCCAATCCCAGTGCTGTCATGATCAGCGCTTCTCCGACAGGGCCGGCCACTTTATCCAATGTGCCCTGCCCCGAAAGCCCGATCTGAATCAAGGCATGATAGATTCCCCAAACTGTACCAAACAAACCGATATAAGGCGCTGCCGAACCTGCTGTTGCAATCAGCGTGAGCCCATTCTCAACCCGGGTAGCTTCCTGATCGATGCCATTACGCAAAGTGCGCGTCAGGAATTCACTGGTGCCGCCTGCTGCCGCTAATTTATGCGAACTGTGAATTTTGGAATCAGCCGCGGCATCGATTCCCAGCCTGGCAATCGCTGCGAAAGCATTATTGGGGAGATTATCCGGGTCGTTCTTTTTAAACTCGGTACTGACTGCCTGGAGAGAATCAAAGCTCCAGAAATGTTTAATAAATGCTTCGGCGCGGCGCTTGGCCATATAGTTGGCGATACTTTTTGTGATAATCAGATACCAGCTCGCTATTGAGAGTAATACCAGTAGCGCCAGCACACTGATACCGACTTCATCAATTTGCGCGAGAAAGTGAGAAAAACCAAGTCCTGTTTCCATTTATTCATTTCCTTGCAATACAAAATTAAAAGGTTGTAAGGCGACTGCCCGAACGGGCTGGCCATTGCGCAGCGATGGATTGCATTGCCAGCTTTTCACCGCGGCCAATGCCGCTGCATCAAGCCGCTGATAGCCGCTGCTATTGATGATACTGATTGTGTCGACGCGCCCGTTTTCATCCAGCTCCACACGCAGCTCCACCTTACCTTCCTCACCCATGCGGCGGGAAATCGCGGGGTAAACTGGCGCCGTCAATTTTGAGCAGGAAACGGACAATTCCGCAGATAGCGCAACGGGGCCAGTTTGCATTGGTGCAGGCGGCGCAACCACGGGGGCAGCGGCTTTAGTTTGTTCTGCTGCCGGAGGCGCCGGTGACGGCTCGACAGACACATCCTGCTTGGACGTTACCGGTGCTTTCGCGGCAAGACGCTCTTGTTTTGGCTTGACTACTGCGTTTTTTTTGACAGGCTGAGGCTTGGCAACCGGAGGTTCCGTCACGCTGACCGGGGGCGGCAACGTAATGAGATCGGCAAATAATGCCACCATTTGCTCAGGCGGTGGCGTCAGGCGCTGATTCCACAAAAAATAAAACAGGCCCGCATGTATTATCAGTACACACAACAATCCTGGTAAGGTAATAGCCCGCTGTTGTGATCCCAGATAGCCAATATTGTTTCGCGATAATGATTGCATTGCGAAATTGAAATATCGAAAGATTAAAGACCGGCTTGGGCAACGAGTACGTTAAATTCACCTAACGTAACAATATTGGCGCCAAATTCACCACCCACCGCAAAGATATGATTATCTTTTATACCGACACAAACGTTGTTTCGATAACAGCGCGCGTAATATCCAAGCGCTATGATTGATGCCGTTGTGTGTGGAAACAGAGCGGGATAATTGGATTCGGCCCAATTAAATAATTTATCGGCTAGCGCGGTATCGGTATTCGGTTGCAGCACACGTCCCGCCACGGCTTGTTGAAAATCCGCTAATGGCAAACCGTTATTGAACATGATCCACAGCGAGTCGGAAGGTACAGGGTAAGACTCGGTGACCAACTGTAATTCAACCATGTAAGCACCCGCAGGCGCATTCGAAGCACCCCGGTCTGACTCAACAATCCAGTCGAGATGCGTGTGTAAGGAGCCATTGGCACGCACTTCACCGACAATGAGTGATGTTGCGCTGCTTACGCCGTGCCGGTTAAATAGCGTAAATCCTTCGACAGTTTTGGGAAGACAGAATACCTGGCCGCAATCTTGATTCGGCTGCAAATCCAAACCACCAGCCAAGCGGATTTGTATTCCTTCCGGCGCTAGTGTCCATTGGCGCTTATCGGTACTCCAATAACTCAAGTGTCCGCTGGCACGGTAGCGCACCCGGTCTCCGGCCGTCATATCGCCAGCAATGCTCTCGAAGCCTGGACTATCAATCGCGGTACGGTCGGGGAAGATGCTGAACTCCGATACATAAATCGGGGTGCCGGTCAGTTGGTCAATCGGCATCTGCCCGGCGGGTAAACCGAGGGTTTCCGGCTTCACCAAGCTGCATCCTTTTTCTGGGTTACAAAAGCTGGCTTGTACACGTTCAGCCACAACTTTAACCTCGATATGCTGATGCAATTCACCGGCATTCAGCGTCAGCGGATGCGATAAATACAGTCCCAGCAAGATGCTAGAGATTACATGGCGTGAATTAGCACCCAGTGCAGGAAGAGAATTTTTGATTACGTTTCTAAATAGATTAGGCATATCTCAGTGTCAGTAAAGTTGATTAATCTTGCGTTCAGTGCGATTGAACATGGCTAAAATGTGGCACTCATGCCAACTTGCGCGCTAAAACCCGGCTCAGGCGCAAAATTCCGCAAAAAGGAAGTCGAATTCCTGATGGTCATGTTCGTCATATTCGATAGCTTAGCGAAGAACAGGATTTTTCTATGATCGGACATCTTCCAATCGTAGGATAAATCCAAGTCCAGCCGATGGTAGCTTGGTGTTTCGGTTTCCAGAATTCCGGGCCTGTTTTGTTCCAGCGCATGGGTATAACGTAGCCCGCTGCGCCATTGTGTCCATTGGACTCCTATTTCACCACCGAATCGCAAGGGCGGAAGTCTTGGCACATCGCCAAAGGCATCGTTCTGAAACCAGCCCCGCACATAATCAGAAAATAGCGTTAAACGGGGTTGGACGGGTATGCCCAAGCGCGGATGAGCGGTAATCTCAGCTTCGTAACCGGCAAAGTTTGCGGTATTAGCCTGATACCCGAAAACCGGCAAACAATTTCTTAAGTTCGCGCAAGTCAGTTGGAAACGCGGTGGATCAGGTGCGAAATTAAAGAAGAAACCTTGGTTTTCCAGATAGATAAAGTCTTGTATCGATTTGTAATAACCATTGGTATGAAAGGAAACATGCCTGCCGGTATAGCGTAAACCTAATTCGTAGTGATTGGTTTGCTCAGCGCTGAGATTAAGGCGGCCGATTTCATAACTGCGGGTAGCGAAATGCGGCCCTGCTGCAAATAATTCTTGCACATCGGGCGCCCGCTGCGCTCGCTGCCAACTCAAATACAATGAAGTTTGCGGCAGGATTTCGTAATTCAAGCTCGCCGCCAGCGAGTAAGTCAGATAATTCAATTCATTGGGCAAGGGCAATGCACCCGAAATGCCCGCTAATTTAATTTGATCACTCTTCGGCGTGGTGGTTTGATTTTCGATACGTGCGCCCATTTCAAGATTGAGACGATCGGTAATAAAGACCGTTTCAGTGATGAAGAATCCTAAGGAATCAATAGTGGCGGCCGGGGTGAATGTTTCGATTCCTGCCGCGGCAAAATTGCGATTCTGCCATTGCATGCCAAATGTGCCATCGAGCCAGCCTCCGCGCTGATGATTCATTTCTAAGCGCGACTCCCATACTGAATTCTTAAACTGGGTCAGCGATGAACTTCTATCGGTCACACTTTTATCATAATCCTTATGATTGTAATCAACGTAGCTCAGTTTTGCCTTGATTCTGGGTAATGCTGGCCAATAGGTTTTCCACAGCCCATCTAAATCATAACGGCGTTGTGACATATCAATCCGGATGGCTTCTTGCTGCACTCTGCCCGCTTCGGTGTGACCTGGAACGCCGGGTGGAATTCCATAATTTCTGGTCATCTCATGATAACTTCCGCCCAAATGGCCATGTTTACCGATCATCGATATGCCGGCCGAGCCGCCCTGACTGCTGGAATGGCTATTTTGGATGACGTTCTTGCTATTGCTACTCGGATCAACTTGGAATTGTTGCCGGATTGCTGCTTCGTCTAAAGCAGTTCCCGGAATGTGTGTGTTATTGGAAGAGCGCTGAAAATAGTCGACATGAATCGCAAACATTCCCTTGCCCACATCCAGTGCGAACATCCCGGCCTTATCGGCGGAGTTATGGTCGTAACGGAAATCCATCCGGCCAGCAACGCCTTTCAGCGGAACCTTTTCCGGTATGCGTTGATGCTTAATATCAACCATACCGCCAATTGCATTGCCGCCATAGCGCAGCGTGGCAGGTCCTCTTAGCACCGTAATGCTGTCCGCCAGCATGGTTTCAAAAGCGACCGCAAGATCGGGACTTAAAGCGGAAAGATCATGTGCGCCTATCCCATTTTGCATGATTCTGACGCGCGGGCCGCTCATGCCACGAATGACCGGTTGACCCACACCCGGCCCATAGGACAGATTGCTGACTCCCAATTCACGCTCCAGTGTTTTACCGAGCGTTTCACCTGTGCGAATGCGTAATTCCCGGCTCTCCAGCTTTTGGATAGGGTCAGCCGATGTAGAGCTCGCTTCAATGGTCATTGTTTCAAATTTGACCGGCTCTGGCGGAATAGTAGCACTGGGCTTGGGTTGCACAGGATTCGGCTGATTTTCCGCTGGTGACTTTTTTTGCGCATTCTGATCATCCGCGAAGGCGGGATTCAAAAAACAAATCATCAACGCAGGCAAAAAAATACAGCGGAAACCCATATACAAAACCTGCATTAAAGCCCTGCCGCGTCATAAAAAGTTTCTATCGAACCCTGTTCAGCGATGTCGCCCAGAATTCCGCCAGCCGTGTAAATCTTGCCGTCTTTGCTGCCCACGCACACGGAATTGTCATAACAGCGGGCATAGTAGCCGAAGACAAAACGGCTTTCGGCAGCATGCGGGAATAATTCTTTCATCTCTGCTTCCGCCCAATCAAACAGTGCATCCATGCGCTGGTAATCGTTCAATCGGACTTCCGGCGGCACTTTCAACGCTTCGGAAAGCGCCAATGGATCGAACTTGGCTTGGGCATTGATATGAAAAACCAATGCAAATGGAACAGAGGGTTTATAGAGTATGCGCTCGCCTGATTCATCGACGCCTGCAATACTGATGAAGACCATATAAGCGCCATCATCCGGTAACGATCCGTCCGCTTTCTGGATCTTGAAAATCGCATGGGCTTCGAAATTACTCTTGTTCGTTAAACTATCGATGATTCCTTGTAATCCATTCCCTTCTTTATCAGTGACTACGTTATCATCCGCTAAACGGCTGATCACGAGTTGCTCGGCAAAGCCTTCTTTCAACCATTGTGATTGCTCACTTGACCATTTCAACAAGGTGCTTTCGGTTTGATAGCCGACTATGCCGCCTTGGTCAAAACCTAAGCCCGTAAATCCGGAATCTCCCATGCGATAAGGCGTTAATGAATCGGCAAATGAGATGACGAATGCTTTGTGGTCACCCAGCGCCCTTCCCTGACGCTGGATATCGACTTCAATTTTTCCATCGCGCCATGCAAATGCCATGTTCGGTTCACCTTCATGCGCCATCGCCATGGTGCTGAAAAAAAGTAAAAGCGATCCCATACAAATAGTTTTAATCAAAAGATACTCCGGTAATTTTTCAAAAAAGGATTCGTAATACGAATCTATAAAAGCGTTGCTACCCTTGAGGGAGGAATTCCGATTTCCATAAGAACTCCCAATTGACGTAATTCAGAATTCATTTATTGTTGTCATGCGTTGCAACAAACCTATTTCCTGATAGAGGAGAACCTTCAAATCAATTCTAGATTGCCACAACTATTGAACCGATTTTATTAAAATAGGAAATGAAGATCAATGCGGCAAAATGCCGCACAGGCCGTACTTATCAAGCACGGTGACTGGGCCGGATGAATCAAGACACAATCTCGTAAAGATAAAATAGTGCTCACTTCAGCGTTGGACCGGCTGTTGATGGAAACCGTATTGCGGTTCGATGCATTAAGAAAGTCCTGACACTACGGCTTCCCTTGGCCCGAAGTTATCAACCAGCCTGATGCCCGCTATTACAATTAGAAAATCCGGTAGAAAACGATGCAAACCGTTGATAGTGAATACATGGCTGGTACTGATGTCCGCATGGAAGAATGGACAGATAAAAATACGGTGAACCGGTCATTCACCGTATGTTAGGGTGCTGAGGCTAGTAGGACGATTGCTTTGGTGCGGGGGCGGGTGTGGATACGGCTTGCTTAAAATGGGTTACAGCATCTGTGGCCGCTTTCTTGGCTGCTTCGGTATTTCCACCCTTGCCTTCTTTGATCGCGTCATCCAGGCACTTAATACCATCATCGATATGTTTGGGGTCGCTTTTGGAGTTTTTATTATTTTTCGCATCAATGGCATGCGCTTTCGCATGCTCGGCATGTTCGGCTACTGCTTTGCCATCAGCCGCAGCGGCCGCAGCTTCAGCGTGCTTTATGGCGTGCACCAGATGGCTTTCCCCGGCTATTGCACTCAGTGAAAAAAGAATCATGATCATGATGCTGGTAAAAAACAGCCGTGTTTTTACGCTCATTTTATAACTCCTTTCAAATTCATTGATCGACGGGAAATCTTTTGATTACCCTCCGCTTTTCATACTAGAGTGATTGGCTTAATTAATGAATAAGCATTGTGCTTATTTTTCTTGTAGTTATTCGCCTACAGCTGTCAGGGTATATGCCGTTGGCGATACCAGAAAGAACATCGAGGACTCGGATTATTTAACCACCACGCAGGCAATGTTCGATGCCCGTTAATGCCGCAGCCGTTAAAAAAACCAGTAAGCGGTCAGCAGCCTAAACTAGCCAAGCTATTTTGCGATGGTAATACTCGGCACACCGACGCGAGGAATGTCGGTGACGGTCATTTGAAACAGCAGGAATAATAACTGGAAGGCATCGCGGTTCCAGCGTGCGTAAGGTCCCGCGGTATTCACCGCGTAATAGCGGCCATTCCAGCGGATGGAAAGATCGACATCCTGGGGGCGCCAATCGGAAACGGTGAATTCCATGGTCAGATCGGGATTTTCGTTATTGAGGATCGGTGGCGTTCTGGGATCTTTCTCGACGTGATAGCCGCGCTCTTCGCCCAGCGCTTTGCCGAGAAAACCGAGAATCGAGTGGAAGCTTCTGAGACGGAACACGCCGCTCATCGCCCAATCTCCGCCATAATGCCCGGCGCGGATATCAAACGCGATGTCGCTGCTATTACCGTCCCCCACATGCTGGCGCAAGGTTTCACGTTCTTCGTCGGACAAGATATTGGGGTCGTAGTTGGTGATCAGAATCGGTCCGGCGATGTGTTTCTTCAGCGTGTAGGTATTGTCTTGCGGATTGTAGCGCACGCTGAATTCCTTTTGCAGCGACTGAAAACCATCCGCCGTGATGGCGCTGCCCGGGATATGCCAGGTATTAATCAGCGCCAAAGGCTCGGCGTACAACTGGTTATGATCTTGAATCGACGACAAGTGCAGCACCACGCGGCGGAACATTTCATAACCGGCTTCGTCCGCCGGATTGTTGCGATAAACGCCATTCGATTTCTTTGCATTCAACAGGTGCACTTCTTGCGCCATCATGCGCAGCAACAGATCGACGTCGAAGCGCTGGCGCAACAACAATGTCAGCTTGTTCTGCGGAAACGGTGTCAGCAGCCGCTTGGTGAATTCCTCCCCTTCGATCGGTACGATGCTGATGGTCGGGCTTTCCGCCATGCCGCCGCCAAAAACCGGCGATATCACGGCACCGGCCAGCCCGCCCGGCGATGGTGTGGCGCCCGCACTCGCCTGAAAATTGAAAGTTGCGGCGATGTTGGATACGCCGGTGAAATGAATCGGCTGACGGTGATGCGCGCGCACGATATTGATCAGCAACTGCTGCGAAACCGCATCGGTAACGGCGTCATCATACGCAAGCACGGCACGATTCAGCGCCATCGGCGACAGGCAACCGGTGAGAATGATCTGGATAAACAGGCATGACAACAGTCGCAGCAAACGGTTTTGCCGAATTGGCCGCACGTTCTTATATTTCACTCATCATCTCACTATCTAAAATAGACCTTTTCGATACAACGCGCACAGATCCATCGTCAGCGCAACACTACAGTGAATCATAACACCCAGCCAGATACTTTTGCTTTTTAAGCTCAGGAATCCTAAAACGACGCCCGCGATGATCGCAGCGATCGTTTCCGGCATCGGCTTGCCGAAATGGATCATGCAATACGGGATCACCATGACGAAAATGGCGTAAAACCCGAAACGCTGCTTGGTGCCGTGCAGAATAAAACCACGGAAGAAGAATTCCAACGCGAGAAATTGCAGGAAATACACGATTTCCCAGAGGAAGAAATTGGGGAACAGGCTTTCATTTCGAGCCACGTTATAAAACGGATAGCGCTCGAGAAAGCTCTCGCTGCCGGAAAAATAAAATACCAGCGGCATCATGATCGCCAGCATCCCGAGATACAGCGGATAGCCTTGACTGGCGTTCTTCAACTGTAATCCGTATTCCGTCAGGCTTTCCTTGAAAACCAACAGAATAATGCCCGCCGGGAAAACGAAGTAAAAGAAAATGATGACCGCTGCCCAGTAAAGCAACTGGTGCAATTGCGCATTGGCATGCTGGAAAAGGAGATGATTCGCTAGCTGCGCCAACCCGGTCAGATTCAAATCGCGCAAAAAGGCAACCGGAAAGTGCGCATTGTCCAGATAGTATGTGCACGTGAGGGAAAAAGCGACGACCAGACATACCAGCACTACTTTCACATCGAGCTGACTGATGTTTTCCTGCAATGACCGTAACGAACTGACTTCCGACTTCAGAAACACAAAAGAAAAAAGTTTTTTATTGATCATCTTTAATCTATAAACCAAGGAAATAAACCGGAAATAACGCTCAACGCTTGCTCACCCGAGAAACTGAAAAACTGCCAAAAGCTTTACCTGGCTTAGTTTTACAATAGAGCCGGAGTGAATTATTGGTTAATTTTATGTGAGTGCGGCTGATTAAATGCTTCACATCGATCCATCGTGAAGAATGGTTTGGAAACACACCAAAAACCCGAGCTAGTAATATTCCGGCCTGGCGAGGCTTTCAAAACATGTGTATTGGCCCAGGAAAGCCAAATCGACTTTGCCGATCGGACCGTTACGCTGTTTGCCGATGATAATCTCGGCGATGCCTTTGTCGGGTGAATCGGGGTTATACACTTCGTCGCGGTAAATGAACAGAATCACGTCGGCGTCTTGCTCGATTGCACCCGATTCACGTAAATCCGACATCACCGGGCGTTTGTTGGGGCGTTGCTCCAGGCTGCGGTTCAGCTGCGACAACGCGATCACCGGCACTTTCAGTTCCTTCGCCAGCCCCTTCAATGCGCGCGATATTTCCGAAATTTCCGTGGCGCGATTTTCCCCTTGACTGGCGGAAGACATCAGTTGCAAATAATCGACCACGATCAAACCGAGCTCGCCGTACTGACGGTACAGCCGCCGCGCGCGCGCGCGCAATTCCAAGGCATTCAGCGCGGCGGTCTCATCGATGTAAAGCGGTGCTTCGTTCAGTTTTCCCAGCGCATGCGTGAGTTTCGGCCAATCGTCGTCGTCCAGCCGTCCGGTGCGCACTTTGTGCTGATCGAGCTTGCCGACCGACCCCAGCATCCGCATGGCCAGCTGCGCGCCGCCCATTTCCATACTGAATACCGCCACCGGTTTGTTTAATTCCAGCGCGACATTCTCGGCGATGTTCAAGGAAAACGCGGTTTTTCCCATCGACGGACGTCCCGCGACGATGATCAGATCGCCGGGCTGGAACCCTGAAGTCTTTTGGTCGAGATCGTGAAAACCGGAGGCGATGCCGGTGACGTTGCTGGGATTATCCTGGCTGTACAGCAGCTCGATCCGCTCCACTACTTGTTTCAACAGCGGCTGAATGCCGACGAAACCCTCCTTGCCGCGCGCACCTTCCTCGGCGATTTCAAACACCTTGGCTTCCGCTTCGTCGAGTAAGTCCGCCGCAGAACGCCCCGCCGGGTTGTACGCGGAATCGGTGATCTGCACCCCGACTTGCGCCAGGTAGCGCATGATGGACCGTTCCCGGACGATTTCGGCGTAGCGCTTGATATTCGCCGCCGATGGCGTGTTTTGCACGATGGTGCCGATGTACGCGAGACCGCCGACAGTTTGCAGCTCCGCCGATGTTTCCAGGGATTCCGCCACGGTAATGACATCCGCTGGTTTGTTATGTTCGATCAGTTTACAAATGTGGTGATAAATCAGGCGATGATCGTGGCGGTAAAAATCGCTGTCGGTGATGATGTCAGCGACTTTTTCCCAGGCGTTATTATCCAGCATGAGTCCGCCCAGCACCGATTGCTCGCTTTCTATCGAATGCGGCGGTGTTTTATAGGGATCGAGAAACTGCTCTTGATGAAGACTGATCGGTGATTGTGCCATAGGATCCGGAAACACCATTGAAGGAGTATTGATTTTATCACTTGCTGACCAGCAAATGAAAAAGGACTACCGAAATAGTCCTTTTAAAAATGTAACCACCTGAAAATAGGCTATTACATCGCTGCCTCACCCAATACCGATACGGTGATATTGGCGGTCACATCGCTGTTCAGCGCAATGGTCAACGGATAATCGCCAACCTGTTTCAATTGGCCATTAGGCATGCGGATCATGGCGCGCTCCACGGTAAAGCCGAGTGCAGCAAGCGCTTCGGCGATATTGGCATTGGTTACTGAACCGAACAATTTTCCATCGCTACCGGCTTTTTGCGTAATTTGCACCAGCAATCCTTCGAGTTTCGCAGCAACCGCTTGCGCTGCTGCCAGAACGGCTGCTTGTTTTTTCTCCAGTTCCGCACGTTTCGATTGGAACTCTGCAATGGATTGCTCGGTTGCACGTCTTGCCTTGCCTTGCGGAATCAGATAATTCCGTGCAAAACCGCTTTTGACGTTCACAACATCACCCAATTGCCCTAAATTCGTAATTTTTTCCATCAAAATAATTTGCATCGTAATTACTCCTTAGTGACGATCGGTGTAAGGCAATAACGCCAGAAAACGCGCATGCTCTATCGCGGTGCTCAGCTGACGCTGGTAGAAGGAAGTCGTGCCGGTAATACGCGCCGGGATGATCTTGCCATTTTCACTGACAAAATCCTTCAGGATTTCAATGTCTTTATAGTCCACATGTTTGATGCCTTCCGCGGTGAAACGGCAGAATTTTTTGCGTTTGAATAACGGGCGGTTGGCTTTCTTTTCTCTTTCTTTATCTTTGCTGTCTTTGCGTCTACTGGTAAAACGTGCCATGTTAATTCCTGTTTTCTGATTAAATAAGTTCGATATGTTCCGCGTGCAAAACCAATTGTTGGCTCATGTGACTCTTTCTGTTGAGAAATCCGCTCAGTTTGACCATGCTGTCAAGCTTAAACCCGGCGATCGTCAGAGCTAATTGGCCCAATGCAACAGCCAGAATATCCAATATTATTTGCCGAACTACACCTGCTTCCTTTTGCTTCGACACATGATTGATCGTAAACTCAATCACGGCCATACCAGCCGGTGTGTAGCGTAAAACGCCCAGTTTGACAATTTTTCCACAAATGATGGTGCGATTACATTCCAATTGCAATGCGTTTACGCAGG
Organism: Nitrosomonas sp. Is24; assembly: GCF_033063335.1. Lineage (NCBI taxonomy): Bacteria > Pseudomonadati > Pseudomonadota > Betaproteobacteria > Nitrosomonadales > Nitrosomonadaceae > Nitrosomonas > Nitrosomonas sp. Is24. The sequence continues at coordinate 2,552,235 of NZ_JAWJZG010000001.1, forward strand.
GGTGCTGGATTCATCCGGCACGTCATCGGTTTCCAGTTCGTCAGCCACCGCTTCGGCAGTACTCAAACCTGCGGCGCGCGATCTTTCCTCTTGACGCATCATCGCCGATGGTTCCGTGATAGGGCCGTCGACCTTAATGGTTAAATGCCGCAGCACAGCGTCGCTGAATTTGAATGCATGATCCAAGTCATCCAGCGCTTCTTGATTGCATTCGATATTCATCAACACATAGTGCGCTTTGTGAACTTTCTGAATCAGATAGGCAAGCTGACGGCGCCCCCAATCTTCCACGCGATGAACCTTGCCATCTTTTGCGGTTACAATGCCGCGATAGCGTTCGATCATTGCAGGTACTTGTTCACTTTGATCAGGATGAACAATAAAAACGATTTCGTAATGTCGCATAATTTCCTTTTGGGTAAAGCCTCCCACGACTTTCATGTGGTGAGACAAGGTTGAAAAGCCGGTAATTTTACTGAATTATTAAGGCAATATCAATTACTGTTCAAATAATTGCGATTCTATTATTCGCCTCACGGCTGAACTGGTAAAATTCACGTGCTGCGCGCAGGCATTCATCCTTTGCTATAATCTCTTCCGTCACAATTAAACGATAGTAAGTACAAACAAAGAGTTAAAACCAATGCTGCTGATGATAGACAACTACGATTCCTTTACCTATAACTTGGTGCAGTATTTCTCCGAGCTGGGTGAAAAGGTTGCGGTATACCGGAACGATGAAATCACACTGGATAAAATCGCGCAATTGAATCCCGAGCGGATCGTTATTTCTCCAGGGCCGTGCACACCCAATGAAGCCGGAGTATCGTTGGCGGTGATCAATCAGTTCAGTCAAAACATTCCGGTATTGGGCGTCTGTCTGGGACATCAAAGCATCGGGCAGGCGTTTGGCGGACGAGTAGTTCATGCAAAACAACTGATGCATGGCAAAACATCGCCGATTTTTCATCACGACACCGGCGTTTTCCGCGGCTTGCCCAATCCATTCACCGCCACCCGTTACCATTCCTTGGTCGTTGAACGCGCAACGCTGCCGGATTGCCTTGAAATCACAGCGTGGACCGAGGACGGCGAAATCATGGGCATCCGTCACAAAACACTCGCCATCGAGGGCATTCAATTCCATCCCGAATCGATTCTAAGCGAGCATGGGCACCAAATGCTCGAGAACTTTCTCCACCGGCAATAAGCCCGCTCGATCAAAGGTGATTGAATGACGCCACAAGAAGCACTCCAGCGCATTACTGCGCATCAGGAAATTATGCATGATGACATGGTTTCCTTGATGCGCCAGATCATGCAAGGAGAAATCCCGCCCGTTCTTATTGCCGCGATCATCACCGGTCTCCGGGTAAAAAAAGAAACGGTCGGGGAAATCACCGCAGCGGCGCAAGTAATGCGTGAATTTGCCAGCAAAGTGGCTGTTCCTGAGCACACGCATTTAGTGGATACCTGCGGCACAGGTGGAGATTCCTTGCATACATTCAATATTTCCACGGCATCGGCTTTTGTCGCCGCAGCGGCAGGCGCGCGCGTCGCCAAACATGGCGGCCGGTCGGTTTCAAGCAAATCAGGCAGCGCGGATGTATTGGAAGCGCTCGGCGTCAATCTCAACCAAACACCGCAACAAGTTGCGCAAAGTGTCGGTGAAATCGGCGTCGGCTTCATGTTTGCGCCCAACTATCATGCAGCCATGAAACATGCTGCACCGGTCCGGCGTGAACTGGGTATCAAAACATTATTCAACATCCTCGGCCCGTTAACTAATCCCGCCAGCGCCAAAAGGCAAGTTCTAGGTGTGTTCAATGCAGATCTGGTCAAAACCCTGGCGCTTGTGCTGCAACGGTTGGGCAGCGAACATGTGCTGATCGTGCATGGCAGCGATGGATTGGATGAAATCACCATCACAGGCGAAACAAGCATTGGTGAGTTGAAGAATGGTCAAGTCACCGTTTATGCCGTCAGGCCGGAGGATTTCAATCTAAAAACATCAGCAATCGAAGCTATCCAGGTTACCGATAGCGCCGATGCCAAAACAATGTTGCTTTCGGTATTGGAAAACACCGCCGGTCCGGCGCGCGATATCGTGCTGATGAATGCCGGCGCGGCGATATATGCCGCCGGAATTGCGGACACGCTCGAACAGGGAATCAAAGCCGCGCTCCGCGCTATCGAAAGCGGCGCCGCGTTAAAGAAACTCCACGACCTGGTGGAATTCACCCACAGAAATTCTGTATAAGATCACAATGTCCGATATTCTAAAAAAAATCCTCACCGTCAAAAAACAAGAGGTCAGTGCCGCCAAGGCATTAAAGCCGTATGCCATTTTAAGCCAGGAAGCGCAATCCGCATCACCACCGCGCGATTTCACCGCCGCGATTACTAACAAAATTAAAGGGGGACAGTCGGCTGTCATCGCCGAAATCAAACAAGCCAGCCCCAGCAAGGGAATATTGCGCGGCCGCTCCGCTGGCGGAAGTGGTTCTGCATTTGAATTTCTTCCTGCCGAGATAGCCAAAACTTATGCGCAACATGGCGCAGCTTGCCTGTCGGTATTGACGGATAGGCAGTTCTTTATGGGTAGCCCCGAATATTTACAAGCAGCACGTGCCGCATGCGCATTGCCGGTTTTGCGTAAGGATTTTATTCTGGATGAATATCAGATTGCCGAAGCGCGTGCGATGGATGCCGATTGTATTTTATTGATCGTGAGCGCTTTCATGATGGAATTCGGCGCCGGATCCAGTGATGCTGCCGATAATGCCTTGCAGCAAATGGTTGCACTCGAGAAATTGTCCCACTCGCTGGGCATGGCGGTTCTGGTCGAAGTTCACGATGCGGTCGAATTGCAACTGGCGTTGCAGCTGACCACTCCGCTCATCGGCATCAATAACCGTAATCTGCGGACTTTTGAAACTTCCCTCGATACAACGCTGGAGTTACTTGATCAAATTCCATCCGGGAGGATTGTGATTACCGAAAGCGGCATTCATACCCCAGCGGACGTTGCACGCATGCGATCGCATCACGTCAATGCTTTCCTTGTCGGTGAAGCTTTTATGCGCGCCGAAGACCCCGGCATTGAATTAGCACGATTATTTTTCTGATCCCGAGTGTCGCTGCCAATGCGCTAGCGTCAAAAGAAGCTCGCTGTTCCAATTGACATTGAGGAAGGATAGTGCATTGTTTCCTCAAGATTTATCCATAGGTGTCGTAGAAAATTCCTGACGTATCTCATTCAGGAGTTGAAAATGCTACAACAACATCAAAGAAAATTATCGGATTGGGTTAATTTTCTTACAACAGCTGAAATTCCTGTTCTCAAACAGACAGCTCGAAACCTCGCCATTCTCCAACAGGACGAGCAACATCTCAACGCGCGCAGTTTCGCTCATGTTGTGAAAAACGACCCGTTAATGACTGTAAAGCTACTGCGTTATATGCAGCAGCATAAACACCGGACGCAAGAACATGATGTAATGGAAGTTGAGCAAATCATTTTGATGCTCGGCCTTGAAGCGACGCTGAACAAGATACCTGCCAAGCCTCTGGTTGAAGACATTTTGGCGCGCAACAATATGAATGCGCTGGTCTATTTACTAAAAACCACTCACCGCGCAAATATAGCTTCTACCTACGCTTTTGACTGGGCGGTCCGCCTGCACGATTTACATTTTGCGGAAATCCGTCTGGCGGCATTACTGCACGATATCGCCGAAATGCTCATGTGGTGCTTTTCCCCCGCGGAAATGCTAAAAATAAAGCAGCTACAAAAACAAAACAAAGCACTTCGCAGCACCGTCGCACAAGAAAAAATCCTCGGCTTTTCTTTGTATCAACTCCAGCTGGAACTTGCAATTAAATGGAAACTACCAGCATTATTAATCACCCTTATGGATGATAATAATTCAAGCTTACAGAGAGTGCGTAATGTGGTCTTGGCAGTAAATTTAGCCCGGCATTCCGCTAATGGGTGGGACGATGCTGCATTACCGGATGATTATGAAGATATTGCGAAACTTCTACATCTGCAAGCGGGCGACATCATGACCATCGTAGGCGCCAGCAAACAATCCGAAGACGCGAGTCATCTCGCATGAATCCATTTTAAATAGGGAAATTGGTGCCGACACCAAGAATCGAACTCGGGACCTTCTGATTACAAAACTTATTTACAAATTATAATCACATATAAATCAATCACTTACAATGCTTGCCAAGCATAAAAACTGTCTCACACAACCACAAACAGTGACACTTGCAGAGTAGTTTGGCACAAATTTGACACAGTCAATTCTGCATCTTATTTCGTTCTCGCATAACGCTGCTCCTTTGGTAACTACCTTTAACACAAAATACCTAAGATCATTCTTCCCAAGGATTGATGATGGGCACTCCGGCAGCGGCAAAAGGCTCAGTATCTCGCGTCGCTATGGTGAATCCATGTACGACCGCGATTGCGGCAATCTGACCGTCTGCCACAGAGATGAGGCGGCCATTAGTCCTAGCTCGACCGACTATGGGCGCATATGCTATCGCAGCCTGTTGATCGAATGATAGTATGCGCGCCCCAAAAAGCCTCTCCATCAGTTTCCTCAATGCAGCATCAAGTCCTTCTTTACGCTTTCCATCTGGCAGGTTTTGAATGCCGACCAGCAATTCGGAAAGACTTGTTGCAGTCAGATACAGTGTCTCGGCTGTTTGCCGATCAAGCCAAGCTTGAACGGCGGGATTGCCGTTGGGTTTCATTGGCTCGGATATGACATTCGTATCCAGAACGATCATTCGAACACTGCCGGATCAGTCGGTGTCTGATCACGAGTATCATTAAAATCAAGCCCCCCAAAGGATTGCCTAAAAGCAGCGAGTTCAGATCCGATTTTGACACGCGTCCTAGGACGCACTGCCTCTTCCAGAATTTCCCGGATTTCAGCTTCGGTGCTACGTCCATGCTGAGCAGCACGCAGCTTAAGCGCGCGATGCGTTTCTTCGGGCAAATTGCGAACAGTAACAACAGACATTTGACTTCACTCCTTATTATGTGAAATCAATGATAGCATATGATAACAAACGACATCAATTCTTGATATGCACTGCCAAAATGTGTAAGCCCGCGTATGCTGTTCTGCGCAAACTAAACACCAAGCGTATATGCATGCTTTTAGAGCCATACTTCAATTTAATCGGATTAACATAAACATCTGTTTTTTGGAAAGTGGATAGATCCTACATGATCGATCCGCTGCAAGAAGTAGCTCTCGTTAGCTTCCCCATTGAATCCGCCAAAGGATAACCCCCCATTTTTAAAAGTTTATGACCAGAAAGCCTGCGAAAAATATGGCAACTCACTCAATACCAATAAAACCGAAGATTAACCAGTCGTAGGAAACCTATCGTTAAAACTGCCTGTGGAAATCCGAACTATTCTACCGCACGCGCGGCAACGTTTACCGGTATTGAAGATATCCGGTTTGTTCAGCCGAGCATGGCGAACGGATAAACGGCGCCGCGCTTGATCGAAGTGTAGGCATACCGGCTATAATATACAGAAATGAGTTAAGCACGTGATGAACACATAGCTCAGTTCGAGGAGGTTGCTTCACAATGTTGGGAAACGGCTTTCTAATTAGGATAAATAACTGCCGGTAGCGCCTCGAACGCCGGGCGAGCAAACAAATAGCCCTGAAAAAGAACAATCCCCTCGTTCCGGAGCCACTCATACTCCGCAGCGGTTTCCACACCCTCGGCGACTATATCAATCCCGAGATCTTCACAAGTGCGTAACACACCGCGAACAATCGCTTGCCGCGGTCCGCGGTGCTCGATATCCCGTACCAATAGCATATCCAATTTGACCGCCTCCGGCTGAAACTCAGCCAACAAGTTGAGACCGGAATAACCGCTGCCAAAATCATCAATGGCAAACTTGACACCGAGTCTGCGGCATTGATTGGCATGTTCGACAAAACAATCGAAATCCTTGATCGTCTCCGATTCGCTCACTTCGAGCACAAGTTGATCCGGCTTCAAACCGTATTGAACGGCCATTTCCACCATGGCCTGCAAGGCTTCCATGCTTGATCCATCCTCGAAATCCGCCATAGCTTCCGGCAACACGTTGAGGTTGATGCGGCTAGATAGTCCGAGCTGAGCGCTTAATTTGATTGCCCGCAGCCTGGCATCCGCATCAAAGGCGCGCAGCTGTGCCGCATTATGTTGCTTCAACACCCAATTTGCGGGTTCGTTGTTGGGACCGCGGACCAGAGCCTCAAAAGAATGTGTTTCATGTTTTTCGACATTCACTATGGGTTGGTAAGCAAAAGTAAATTCAAGAGCCATTTTTTGGGATCCTCTCTACAAAAGATCGGCGGGAAGCATTGGCCGCGGCAGCGATTCAAAGCCTGGTTTGGCGAACAGGAAGCCCTGAAATAGCTCGATACTTTCATCGCGCAGCCAAGAATATTCTTCTATGGTTTCTACGCCCTTGGCAATAATATCCACACCCAAATCGCGGCAAGTCTGTATCAAGCCTCGCAAGATAGCCTGGCGTGCCCCATGACTCTCGATGCCGCGAACAAGCCACATGCTGAGAGAAATCATCTCAGGTTGATAATGTTCCAGCAGGGCGAGGCCAGAATAGCCAGAACCAAAATCATCGATACTGATGCGCAATCCTTGGCGCCGTGACTCTTTCAACCATTCGCTAACCGCCGATGGATTGCTCACGGTCGCTTCGTGCTTGAGTTCGAATATGATTCGAGTGATGTCAATGCCGCAAAGCCTGGCAGTTTCGAGCGAAGACTCAATAGTCTTGGGCGCGTTTGCCCAAGAATAGGGAAAAACGTTCAAGTGGAGATTTCCTGCGATGCCGAGCCTTGAAGCAAAACCGATTGCCATACGGCGGGCATCTTCATCAAAAGCGCCGAGCTCACCCAATTGAATGTGTTGCAGCACATCCGCAGCAGTGCCGGTTTCTTTCGAACGAACCAGCGCCTCATAACCGGAAACCATTCGCCGGGAAGCATCAACGATCGGCTGAAAAGCAAATGTAAAGACCGGGCGAGGCTCAATAACTCTTTTCTTTTTACCGCCCACCCGTGTTACTAGCGGCGGAGACTGTGTCGTGGCTGATAACCTGACGCGCCAACGGCCTTGCTTAAAGGCAATCAACAATTTCTTCGCGCGGCCGGAATCGATATCGGTCAAAACGTTGCCAGTGGTGAAAAAATCATTTAAGCCCTCAATTTCATTCAGATCTTTTAAGGAGATCTGCGTAAATCCCATGGTCCACTCGCTGAATGCGCGTTTTACGATTGGTTCACGGATAATTGTAGTCATGCGGGTATGCCTGGGATCTTGGCGAATTGTCTCTGCCAGCGCATTCACAGTATTTTCCGGCCCTTCCAGCACCTGAAAAAAACAACCTTCGATATATAGCAACATACCCGTAATATCGAGCGAAGCATTTTTACTGCGCGCCTTTCTTAACATGACGGAAAAATCTTCTTCCGTGAAAGCACAAGTTGCAGCGCTATTGTAAATCAGATGAATCAGGTTACTCATGGAATTCCTTCGGCTATGGCCATAAACTGTAAATCTCCTTTATATTGGCATTGAGTTTCTAAATACAAGTCTCCCAATCGTTTATTTTTTCCTTAAGTAACCACCTCGTGAAATAGCAGGTGTCATAAGTAGATTTTTCTTGTAATTGATAGGCGGGAGAGCCCTGCAATGAAGCAATCGAAATTCAGTGGTAACCCGATCATGACGATACTCAGACAAATGGAAACCCGCATTCCGGCCCCTTAACTGTGCCGTGAACCGGGTATGAGCAATGCGGCATTTCTGCTGGCGCCACCGTACGATGTGTCTGGGCGTTAATGTGGATAGAAAGGAAAGGCCTAAAGCTGAAACGCCCCCTTCTCCAATCACGGCAAGGGGGCGCCTACGGCACGGCTAACTAATCAATGGCCTGAGAAACCTCTCGGATACTTTTCTAAAGCCACAGTGAAACTGTTATCAAACTATGAAGTTTGCATCAGGTGCATAAATATTGACTGTGTAACCCGTCGTATTTCCACCCTGATCGGTACCCACTATAGCCACTTGGATGGAGATAGTTGCAAAATAAAACCGCTAGACCGAACCAGGTTAGCGGTTTTATCGTTGAAATTCAGCGTTATCTTTACTCCATTTATTATGGAACAGGATTAAGCTGAGAAGCGGTCAAATTTGTTTTCCATGAATCCGGTAAATTTTGAACCCATCCATTATAAATATTTGGAATTGCATAAACACCCTGACCACCCGTACCTGCTAGCTTCGTGACTGTATCATCGGTTGGCACGCTCCTGTCAGCAACCAACGAGATCCGCCCAGCTATTTTTGAATTGGCGGGATTATCCAAATCCACGTCGACAACAATCAACTGATTTGAAAACTTGCTTGTCACATAGGCATAGTAACCTCCGCCCAATTTTGCACCGAAATTGGCTCCATGGCACCCCGGATCACAAGGCAGCATCGCAACAACTTTGTCCAATTTCGTATCAATGATTGTGATTGAGCCGCCAGTATTGGCAGTTACTACCACACGGCCGGTCGGATCAACCGGTGTTTGGATAGGAAGTACGCCTACTGTGGCCAGACCATCTCCATCACGATCTTTGACGGTATCAGGACCGGTCGGACTGACAGGATCATAATCGGCGATAAGATTAATGGTTTTCAGTAGCTTTCCACTAAAGTCGCTAACATTCATGGAATGATCCAACAAATTAGTCGTATAGACTTTATCCACACTGACTCCAACAGCAAGCGGGTGAGGTGCTGCAGGAAAAATACCACCCGCAGGTGTTCTTGCAACGATACCACCGGTCGTTGTATCGTAGAGACCAATGTCAGAGGTATTCACATTGGGTGTCACAATCAACTTACCATCCGGTGTAACCCAGTGACCATGCGGTGCTGCTGCTGTTTGACCTGGAAGCTGAGTCATTATCATAGGTTGAGGCGACATTGTCCCCGCTGGAATGATTCGAACCCCATTTTCACCGTTAATAGCCACAGTAAGATCATCATTGGTAGGTAGAGTTACGACATGCGATGGCGTATTCCCAATCTGGATGTTATTGATTAATTTGCCATCTTCGCGATTAATAAATGTCAGTTTATTATCAAACCATTGTGTCTGAAAGACGATGGTCTGATCGCTATTACTCCACATGTTGTGGGGATGATTCATATTAATTTCAGGCAAAGCGATTTTTCGCTTGATTTTCCAAGTCGAGGCATCCAATACCGTAATCGTGCCCGGTTTCGTTTTACCGGCAGTTTTCTCAAACTGTGTATTAATCCATACTTCTCCGACACCCGGCGTAGCTGGATTAAAGAGACTTGCTAGCTTTATGTCCTGGCCGTACCGGCTCTCCAGTACCGTTTTTAAATTTGCTACCGCTCCTCCTGTGATACGAACATCGACACTCGGATATTCCGGATGCCAAGGGTTGGGCGATGTATAATTTTGCCAGTTTTCCTGAGTAGTGGCGACAAAGAAAGTTCTGAGTAAACGGGTTGCTAGATCACTACTGGTCGGAAGGTTATTGATACCTGTCACGATATCGATCGATTCTCCCAAATCCAACCCATCTGTTGCAGGATCATCGACGATCACAGCACCGAACATGTAAGGATGTATCTTGCAGGTAAATACATATAGACCCGGCACATCCAGCTGCAAAATAGCGCCACCTTTATAAGCCTTGGTTTGACTGAATGGTATAACACGATGATCACCATGATCGGTATCATTGGCATCGCTAGGCCAGAGTAACGACGTTATTGTATGCACAGCGTTGGTATCCGACATAATGAAGTGCACACTGCTACCCGGAGGAATAATTTCCAGTGAGCGAGTTTTGGTAATGGGACTCAGTATATCGCTGCGGACACTTCTGAAGAATTGCCCCGGCTCATCGGAGATCTCAAAGGTTACAAGACCGGGTACACTGGCAGTTGGATTAAGAAAAATCTTGCCGCTAGGAGAAGCTCCAGCAAGACTATCACCCGATTCACCTTTAGCGGCTACATGAAATTTTCCAGCCATGCCAGCTTCCATATGCGAAACCAGATGACAGTGATATTGCCAATGCCCGGTTCCAACCCCTGCGCCCGCTTTGATTGTGAAAGAGTGGCTGTCTAAAGTATCTTTCAGCAATTTCACATCAATAATTGAATCGCTGTTATTGTTATCAGGCCAGCGATGCGCATGCAAATGCCAAGTATGGCCGGGACCTACAGAAAGAATATGAAACCTGACAATGTCATCCTGTACAGCTCCAAGAGTAGGATTAGTCCATAATGGTCTTTGTACGCCATTGACAGTTTCCGATCCCCAGAACGTCGAGCCGACCATGAACATTACAAATTCTTTATCCACATCGCTGCGCTTTGTTGCGACGCGATTGCCGATTTCATCGACGAAATCTTGTACCGAGCCATCGGCATGATCAACAACGAGTGCACCGAATAATCCAAGCAAATGCGAAGATTCGTCACCATAAGCAAAGGTACCCACATCATTTGCGGTGTAAGTGTAGGTTCTTGCTTCGCCATAGGCAACTTCAATGCTACCAACTGTTAATCCAACTTTGAATTGCGTGCCACCGGGTAGTTGAATATTGTTGGTCAGTGTTACGTTAAGGATATCGCCTTTTTTTACAAATACGGTCGGGCCTGGAATCGTTGCTTCAGCCGGATATAACGGGGTTGGGCCGTCACTGCTAGTATGCTTTTCCATTTTAAAAGCATACTGTCCATTGGGGAGAGTATTCGCGGATAGATGAATGTCATGCGTAGCTGCAAATGTGTTACCGGCAAACCATAAGACAGAAAACAACACAAGCGTCATCATGGTCTTAAAATTTAATCCTGAAATATTTAATTTCATTATTTTATCCTTTGAATTGAGAAATGTGCTTTTTAGGGATTAACAGTGAAACTACCGGTCATGTTTTGTGCTTTACCCGCAAAAGATGCATCCATATAGCTGGAACTAGCGCCAGCTTTAATAGCAAAAACATGTTTCTCAAGTGGACCGATTGCTTTTTCCTCAATAATGGTCCGAGTTGCCGGATCAGGCCAGCTATAACCGGGCAGTTTAAATTGATGAAAGTTAGTCCCCATTGCGATCAGATGAAACCGGATATTTGTTCCAGCCTGAGCCGATAGCGCCGGATTAACCCAAATTGGCGTTTGTTGACCTGTGCGATTGTCAATTTCTGTTCCAACAAAGGCATCGTCTATGACGTATAAAATGTAATCTTTAGCAATACTTGAAAGTGGAACACTGGTAATACCACCGTCTTGGCCAATAGATACGGTTCTCGATGCTGGATTGACAATCAGAGCACCGTACAGACCTTTGTCTTCCGCGCCATTGTGGGTATGCATATTGTGATCATGATATGCCCAGGTACCAGCTGTGCCGAACGCAGCATCCCAGCGGTATGTATATGACTGAACCAATGTTGCGCCTTCATCTTTAAATAAATTGATGTATTTAAGCGTACCGTCACTGACGATATCGTAGTGCACACCATGTACATGGAGACTGACATTTTCGTGTAGATCGATATGATCTGCGTTTTCAGGGATAGGAACTTCACTATAAAGTGTGATTTCGGCTACATCACCTTCATCCATGATAATAGTCGGGCCGGGGATGATAGGAGCCGTACTATAACGGGAGGTAATGTCAGTGGTCAGGCCATTTTTATCTGTAATTTCGTGCCGTATCATCCCATAAGCAAGATATTCATAATCTGGATGGGGTTTTTTAGCATACATCTCGATACGATGGAGATTATGCGCTGCAACATTGCTTATATAAATGAAGCACGAGATCGCGAGCAGTAAGCCAAAAATAGCAATCCGTTTTGCATAGCCATTCGATCGAATTGTTCCGGGAGTACACAGCGAGCTGTCTAAATTCGGTGGAAATTCTTTCTGACACTTACTTTTCATTCTATGACCCTCCATTATTCGCAAGTTTAAAAGATCAATGAGGATAATTGATTATCTATCGGTTTTGAATGAGTGCGAATACTCATTTTGGGGCACATGATTTACGAGTTGATTGCAACTACAGCGCCAGATAATGAATGATTTGGGCTCTCAACCTTAAAATGCGACTGCATTGACAAATCATCGGTATATCAAAGCAAAGCGGAGAAATATCAGCAAAAATTGCTGTTTGTTTAATCGGAATAGAGGTGAAAAATTAATGAGCATCCATACTCATTGCTGTGTCGATTGGATGAAGAGGTAAAATCATAGAAACATGCCGCACGTGAAGCGGCCTCATAAATTCTAGCAACCGGAATCACTCCGCAATCCGTGCGCAGGTAAAACATGTATTCCGGGTGATAGAACGGCAATTTATATACGAGCGCAAAAAACTAACAGCAATTCCAAGAAATCTTAAAACCGCCAGTTGTTATAGGTTTTCCCAGACTCAACAATGCAATCGTGTAATCCCAAAGAATCAATACGCATTCGTTTTAAAATAGCTGGCAATATTTCGTAAATCATCCAGTACCAGTGTGCCTGCTGCTAACTGCAAGCGCAGATAGGCCAGTAGATAATCAAACCGCGCCTGTGAAAGATCGCGTTGTGCGGTATATAGTTGTTGTTGCGCATCCAAAAGATTTAAATTGATGCGGATACCGCCACGGATACTTTTTTCTGTCGCATCGACGAGCAACTCAGCAGACTTGACTGCCAGCTCCAGCGATTCAATTTTTTTGACGCCGCTTTTTAGCAGATTGTATTGTTTTTTCAATTCGACGAGGACCTTATCGGTTACCGCATCGAGATCCGCTTCCGCGCGTGCGTGATTCGCTTTAGCCTGAGCCGTGAGGGCATTTACACGGCCACCGGCATACAGAGGGAAATTAACTTCAACCCCAATGGTGGCAAGTTCGGCATCCTGACTCCGTGTGATAAATGACCCTCTATTATTTTTAGAGAGACTGGCGACTAAATCGACGCGCGGTGTATGTCCGGCAAAACTCTTTCTGATTTCTTCCTTACCGGATGTTACTGCATGGCGTTGTGTTACCAGCTCGGCATTGCGTTCCAGCGCCAAGGAATACCAACTGTCATAATCTTGCAACTGAATGGCACGCGTATTAAACGCATCGGACAGTCGGTCTAGCTGGTTTGTTTTTTGTCCTATGATGGCTTCAAGTTTGAGCCGGGCTCCTTCCAGCTCATCATTGGCTTCAATAACACGTGCTTGTGCAATGGCGTGTTTCGATTGTGTTTCCAAGACATCGGTCGTTGTTCCCTCGCCCTTGATTAACATACGTTCATTGACACGTTTGAGTTCTTCAAGGGAAGTCAGTTGCGCTTCGGAGAGCTTGACGTGATCCTGTGCCAGTAAGGTTTCCACGTAAGCCTCTACCAGCCTTACAACCAGCTGTTGGCTGCGGCCGGTGAATTTTGCCCGGCTGGAATCGGCTTGCGCTTTTCCGATGCGGTAACTGGCTACCGCTTCCAAATTGATCAATGGCTGACGCAAAGTCAATGCGCTGATCTGGCTATCAAAATGCGTATTGTCTGAAACTTCGATGACCCTGTTTGGCGCGACTTGTTGCGGGGCTGTGATAGTTCCCGTGCTTCTGCTTTGATTATGCGTGAGCGAGAGATTGGGCAGTAAGCTAGCCAGGCCGATGGCCTCGGCTTGTTGCCCGGCTTCATTTTCATGATAAGCGGAACGATAAGTCGGGTCATGCAGCAATGCAGCTTCATAAGCCTCTAAGAGGCTCATTGCATGGCCATAGCTGATCGGGCTCAAGAAAAACCCGGCTAAGACTAAAATTTTACGGATATCTATCATTACCGTTATTCTTCACTCAAGGCCGAATGAACACGATCCAGGATCGGTTTGAAGAGGTAGCTCATCAACGAGCGTTCACCGGTTTTAATGAATATTTCCACCGGCATGCCGGCGCGTATTTGTTGATCGGTCAACTTTTTCATGCCTTCCGGTGTAACCTTGGCCTTGATATTATAAAACGGAAGCCCGCTGCGTTCATCCATAAGACGATCCGCCGATACCTGAGTGACGGTGCCCGGTATGTTAGGGGTTTGCTTTTGATTCAGCGCGGAAAAAATAAGATCGACAGGAAGGTCGACGTGCACCCGGTCAATCAGATGAACCGGCACTTGCCCGGTAATGATCAGCATATCATCGCTCGGAACGATATCCATGAGCTTAAATCCCGGGCTGATCACACCGCCTTCGGTAAAAACGTTCATACCGACCACAAAACCGTCCACAGGTGCTTTGACTTCCACGTTGGCCAGTTCAAAATCCTGTCCGCTCAGGCGGCTGCTTAAAGAATCAATTTCCCGTTTGATATCGGATAACTGTTGCCGCACTTCTTTCTGGTATTCCTGCTGGCGGTGGATGCGCCGTTGTTCCAGTTCGGCTATTTGGCGCTGGATGCGGCCGATATTGCCGGTTTCCGCAGAAATCTCCCCGGTCAATTGGGTATAGGTGCGTTCGAGTTCCAACACGCGATTGCGCGGGACGAAACCATCCTGTGCCAAGTCGCGCAGATTGACAAGCTGCTCTTCCAGAAACTTCAATTGCGCATTTTTACTGCTCCGCGAAGCTTCCAGTCCACGCAATTGCATTCTTGAGCCTGCAATATTTTCTTCCAGTGCCGCGATTTCATGATGCAAGGCTAACTGGCGCGATGTGAATAATTGGTTCTGAGTGATGATGTTATTGGCAATGCGCGGATCATGCTGGAATGTCAGCAAGTCTTGCGGAAAAGTGATTTCCTTGCTGCCATCGCGCTCCGCCAATAGACGCGCTTCCACTGCGCGCGCGGTATACAGTTGACTGCGGGTGATTTCAGCTTGCGCTTTGAGCTGAACATCATTCATCCGGACTAAAACTTGGCCAACCGCGACATGCTCTCCTTCCTTCACCAGAATGCTGTCGATAATGCCACCGATTTGATGCTGGACCGCTTGCAGATGACTGGCGACCGTGACTGTGCCAGGAACCGGCACGCCTTTATCCAATGGTGCGAAAGATGCCCATAGGATAAATCCGCCAAAGCCTGCCAAAACGATCCACCAGCCCAATTTGGTATGGAGCGTCTCATCGGTGTCAACCTGATGGGATAAATCGGCGGGAACATTTTCAATAACGGTCTTTTTTTCTTCAGCTGCAAGCTTCATTATTCTTCCTGTCCGGTAATCTGTATGTGCTCAAGGTAAGGTTGAAAGGCGCGGTAAAAATTAGCCGGTTTGAGAGTCGACCGCAGGAGTGGTTGGAGGTGCTGGGGGTGCTGGATTTTGCGCAGCTTGCTGCCCGGCTTTCTTTTGCGCCAGCTGTGCCTGATGCGCTTGTTGTTGTTTTGCGAGCGCCTCCACCACTTGATTGGTCGGCCCGAATATTTTTGCTGCGCCGTCCTGCAATAGCAGCAATTTAGTGGTTACACTGAGAATACTGGTGCGGTGTGTGATCAACACGATGGTTTTGCCGCGTATGCGCAGATCGGTGATGGCGGCCAGAAGTGCTTGTTCACCCACATCGTCCAGGTTTGAATTGGGTTCATCGAGAACAATCAGGGATGGATCGTCATACATGGCGCGCGCCAAACCGATGCGTTGTTTTTGTCCGCCGGAAAGACCGGCGCCACCTTCACCCAGATGCGTGTCGTAACCTTCCGGCATATTCAAGATCATGTCGTGAACCCCGGCACGTCTGGCTGCCAGAATAACTTTTTCCGCGTTGATTTCGCCAAAACGGGCGATATTTTCCGAAACCGTGCCAGCGAAGAGCTCGATATCCTGCGGCAGATAACCGATATGCGGGCCCAATTCATCCTTGTTCCACAGATAAACATCAGCGCCATCCAATCTGACTTTCCCCGCCGCTGCCGGCCACACGCCGACCAATAAGCGCGCCAGAGTTGATTTCCCCGATCCGCTCGGGCCAATAATACCGAGCACTTCACCGGCAGCGAGGGAAAAATTCAATCCCTTGATGACGGGAACTTTACTGCCGGGCGGCGCTGCCGTGACATTTTCCACCGCAATCACGCCGAGCGGTTTAGGCAGTGCCATGCCAGCCGTTCGTTCCGGATTCTGTTCAAGCAATTGCGTCAGACGCTCATAAGCGCTGCGGGTGCCGCCAATCTGCTTCCACACACTGATGAGTAACTGTACCGGTGCGATGGCTCTGCCCAACAGGATTGAACCGGCGATCATCATGCCCGGCGTGATGCTGTTATCCAGCACCAATAAAGCACCTAATCCCAGCATCAGCGACTGCAATGCGACGGTACAAGATTTTGACAGCGCGGTGACAATACCTGATTTCTCGCTGGCCTCGGCTTGCAGATTGAGAAAACGGCGATGCAGCTTATACCAGCGCGCTTGGAGATTAGGCAGCATGCCCATCGCTTCGATGACTTCGGCATTGCGTAAATTGTTGGAGGCGATATTGCTGGACGCAATCGACATCGAATTAGCTTCGGCTAGCGGTTTATGCGAGATCTTCTCATTGATGTACGCTAATGCAATCAATATGACTGTGCCGCATAAAGCGAAAACTCCCAGAATGGGATGAAACATGAATATCACGAACAAATAAATCGGAAACCATGGTGCGTCAAAAAAAGCGAACAAGGCATTGCCGGTCAGGAACTGCCGTAGATTAGTCAGATCTTTTAAAGCTTGCCCGGCGTTGCTATCGCCTTTTTTGAGGCTTTCCTCAAAGGCGGCGGTGTAAACGCGCTTGTTCAACTTCATGTCGAGTTGCGCGCCGACACGGATCAATACAAAGCTGCGGACGAATTCCAGCGCGCCCATGAAAATGTAGGCGCCTAACATGATCAATGTCAGCATCAACAGAGTCATTTCATTGCGGCTGGTCAGTACGCTGTCATACAGTTGCAGCATGTAAATGGCCGGCATGAGCATCAGCATGTTGATGACTGCACTAAAAACACCAATGTTTCTAAAGGTCTTCTTAAAGCCGGTCAGTACCTGCGCAATTTCATTCTGAGGCGCTTTAAATTTGAAATTCATCTGGTTATCAATACCGTGCTGTTAAGGGAGTTATCGGTGAAAGTGCAATTCATTGAATGGATTTTTGTGTCAGTGGTTAAGTGAGGAGCCGGTAAGCGATACTATCAGCATGCAAGGAAAACGATTCGTCGCTTCGAATACATTCCAGAAACGTTAAAACCATTCCTGCTGCATCAAAACGCTTCCGATTAAATAAGTCGATGCTTCATTACTATCAGCCACTTCATAGGCAAGCTGTTCTCTGCTTATCTGATGATTCTCCAGCCGCAATAACTGATCTGTTAATTCTTTTTCCGTTGCCAAGCGCCCTAATGTTTGCTCATAAATTTTTTGTATGTAATTTTCATTCGGAATATTTTTCAGCTCCGAATGCTCCTGAAACCACTTTAAAATTCCTTCGAAATTTGCGGATTCATTGAGCACTTCCACATTACCCAGCACCTCAATGCCAAGCTCCCATTCATCCGCTGTTACGTCACGATTAAAGAAACTGTGCACAAGGTGTGCAAGCGTCGCTTGTGCTTGATTTTGGGCAATTACAATCGTTTCTCCACTATCGAAAGCTACCGCCTCGGCATTGACAATGCTTTGCATCGCACCATCGCTCAATCGGGTTAATTGCAGACGATGGTCTACAAATTCATAATGGAAATCTGTGCGACTGCCAGGCATCTTTAAAATATCGCACCCTTTACCGCCGTCCGCATATACAGTCAGACCCAGAGGCAAATAACCAACTTCATTTGCTTCTGTGCCAACAAGCGATTGGTGCGTAACTTCCCAGTGGACAAGATTGGGATCGGTTGGTAAATCGCGCAGCAATTCCTCATCGCTCATATCCCTAACATTGGCTGCTTCGGGCAAACTGCGAAAAACTCGCAGGATTTCATCGGTTGAAGCGGCGGTCCAATTCTGCACCGCAACACCTTCTGCTACCGTTAAATCACGTCCCAGCCAAGTCTTTACAAGATGATGCGCAATTGCTTCCGTCGATGAATAAGGGATTGCTAATGCCGGTCCCGAAGTAAATTTGATCAGTTGAATATCGGTAAAAATATCGGTTTCACTGCTTGCCTTATTGGCAAGCTTGAGCGAGTTTCCGGTAAATTCCAGTTCATAGTCGGACAACTTCCCTTCTTGTTCTGCAATATTAAAGCCGGCACCGCCATTTATGCGGTCATTGCCAGTTCCCCCGCTCAGTAAGTCGTTCCCATCGCCGCCGAAAACAATATCGTAGCCAGCATCGCCAAAAACCTGATCGTTGCCGGTTAAGCTTCCAACGGTATCGTCACCTCCTCCGCCATGCAAAATATCGTCATCCGCGCCGAGTACAATATATTGGACGGCATTATCGCCAATGGCGAAATTTTCTCCGGCACCGCCCATCGCATGAACTGAGCCGATAAAACTCACAAAGGCTATATTATCCAATTGGATGACCGTAGCCACTGGCAGCTTGCTGGTATCAACAATCAATGCCTGCCGGACGGTATCGGATTGTCCCGTGCCGCTGATTAATATAGGTTTTGTGAGCGCAGTATCGCCATTTACTACTGGCGTTAGCAGTTGAACAACTACCGGCGATACCGCAGCCTGAGAAGAAAGGAAGGTTTCCACGCCACTTTTTAAAACCCCCTTGAGGGTCTCATCGGATGCTACTTTATCAATCAATTGATTCAGACTATTCTTTGCATCGTTCCCACTCAATGGATCCGATCGGCCTTCTGCATTCAAGCCTGCTCCGACCGGCAAACTGACATTCAACAAGCCTTGACCCGCCGCATTCTTTATAAGAGGAATATCGGCATAGTCCCTAAACAAACTTTGCGAATCGTCCTTGCGGTCAATGGCAACCACAGGAATCGTGGTAATCACGCTGCCATCGGCTTGAGAAAGCGTATTAACAGTTACTCCATCCACATTTGTGACGGTAGGAAGTGGTGGTTCTGAAATTTCTTTCGTATTTATTGTAAAGTTTTCAGAATTTACGCTCCCGCTGTTGCTGTTGCCGGCCACGTCCGTAACACTAGCGGATGCCAGCGTGATAACGTTGGTGTCATCTTCAAGATCGGCAACCGGCGTGAACGCCGCTGTCCAGGTAACGCCGCCGTCAGTGCTCGATATCGGACTTAATGTACCGTTGGTAATCGTCAGATCGCTGTTATCGAAACCGATGACTTTTTCGCTGAACGTGATCGTCATCAGGCTGCTTTCACCCGCTTTCAGCGCAGTATCCGCCAACACGATGGTCGCCGTCGGCAGTTTGGTGTCGATGGCGTAGTTGTTGGAATTTACGCTCCCGCTGTTGCTATTGCCGGCCGCATTCGTAACGCTTGCATCCTTCAGCGTGATCACGTTGGTGGCATCCTCGGTGCCGGTTGACGGCGTGAACTCCGCCGTCCAGGTGATGCCGCCGTCCGCGCTCGATACCGTGCTCAGCGTGCCGTTGGCTATCGTCAAATCGCTATTGGTAAAACCGCTCACCGCTTCGCTGAACGTAATCGTCACCAGGCTGGTTTCGCCCACTTTCAGCGCAGTATCGGCGACTACAATCGTGGCCGTCGGCAGTTTGGTGTCGATGGCGTAGTTGTTGGAATTTACGCTCCCGCTGTTGCCGTTGCCGGCCGCGTCCGTAACGCTGGCGTCCGCCAGCGTTATGACGTTGCTGGCATCCTCGATTCCGGTTGACGGCGTCAACGACGCTGTCCAGGTGACGCCGCCGTCCGCGCTCGATACCGTGCTCAGCGTGCCGTTGGCTATCGTCAAATCGCTATTGGTAAAACCGCTCACCGCTTCGCTGAACGTAATCGTCACCAGGCTGGTTTCACCTGCTTTCAGCGCAGTATCGGCGACTGCAATCGTGGCCGTCGGCAGTTTGGTATCGATGATGTAGTTGTTGGAATTTACGCTCCCGCTGTTGCTGTTGCCAGCCGCATCCGTAACGCTAGCGGATACCAGCGTGATGACGTTGGTAGCATCTTCGGTAGCGGTTGACGGCGTCAACGTCGCTGTCCAAATAATGCCGTCCGCACTCGATACCGTGCTCAGCGTGCCGTTGGCTATCGTCAAACCGCTATTAGTAAAACCGCTCACCGCTTCGCTGAACGTGATCGTCACCAGACTGATTTCTCCCGCTTTCAGCGCAGTATCGGCCAACACGATGGTCGCCGTCGGCAGTTTGGTGTCGATGGCGTAGTTGTTGGAATTTACGCTCCCGCTGTTGCTATTGCCGGCCGCATTCGTAACGCTTGCATCCTTCAGCGTGATCACGTTGGTGGTATCCTCGGTGCCGGTTGACGGCGTGAACTCCGCCGTCCAGGTGACGCCGCCGTCCGCGCTCGATACCGCCGTCAGCGTGCCGTTGGCAATCATCAGATCGCTATTGGTAAAACCGCTCACCGCTCCGCTGAATGTGATGGTCACCAGACTGGTTTCACCCGCTTTCAGTGCAGACTTAGCCACCTCGATGGCGGCGGTTGGCCGTTTGGTGTCGATGGCGTAGTTGTTCGAATCGGTGGCGCCGCTGTTGCTGTTGCCGGCCGCGTCCATCACGCTGGCGGACGCCAGCGTGATGACGTTGCTGGCATCCTCGATGCCGGTTGACGGCGTGAACGACGCCGTCCAGGTGACGCCGCCGTCCGTGCTCGATACCGTGCTCAGCGTGCCGTTGGCAATCGTCAAATCGCTATTGGTAAAGCCGCTCACCACTTCGCTGAACGTAATCGTCACCAAGCTGGTTTCGCCCGCTTTTAGCGCGTCGTCCGCTACCGTGATGGTCGCGGTTGGCGCGGTGGTGTCGATAGTGATTACTTGCTGAGTTGAGTAAACATTACCAGCAGCATCGGTTGCTTTTATGATTAAATCGTATTCGCCATCGCCCAGCTCAACTATTCCATTGTCAACGAAATCAAATGTGAACGTGCCTGATTGACCTGTAACTTCATTTGCGGAGCCAATAAATATCTCGTCACTTCCATCATCAAGAAACACTTCCACCGTCGATTCCGCTTCGGCGGTTATCGTCAATACCGGCGTGTTGTCGCTGGTTACATAATCAATGCCGCTTATTCCCGTGTCGTCGCTCAAGCTGACAATAGAGGTGGCCGGATTTGGATTTGTCGCATCTATGGCGATGACACACGCAGCCGATTCGCTGACATTACCGGCCGCATCGGTGACTTTGGCAGTGAAACTGTAGGAGCCATCTCCCAGTGCTGCCGAGGTAAACGTGAACGAACCCGGCTGACCTTCAACTTCGGTTGCGGTACCCACCAACACCTTGTCCCGGAATACTTGCACAGTCGCTCCCGCTTCCGCAGTGATTGTCAGCGTTGGCGTTGTATCTTTGGTTAGGTTGTCGCTGGTATTCGCGCCTGTGTCGTCGCTAAAGCTATCAATCTTTGTGGCGGGAGTTGGCTTTGTCGCATCGACCGTTACGGTTAATTCCGCCGCAGTCGAAATTAGACCGTTCGCGCCTGCTTCCGTCAACGTCGCGGAAAGATTGTGCGCGCCATCGCTCAACGCGGTGGCAAAGGTATAGTCGACGTAACCGTCCTCAATATGATCGGCTGTCAGTATTATGGTTGTGACTTCCGTTGCGCCGTCGTAGATGGTCAGTGTGTCGCCCGCTTTAGCCAGTTCTCCCGAATTTGGCAAGGAAACTTTGATCGTTGGATTCGTTTCCTTAGTCAGATCATCGGTTATCGAAGTACCGGTGTCGCTGGTAGACAGCAAATCGATGGTTGGGGTGCCGATCGGCGTGCCTTGAACCGTCACCGTGAAGCTGACAGGGTCGGATTCGATGCTGATGTCGCCATCCAGCGGATCGGTGTATGTGTCCTTAACCACGAAGCTGAATTGGCGGTCGCCTTGCGTCGGCGTGTCGGATGTATTGTTATAGCGCAACGCATCGAGCAGCGCTTCGCCTTCCGAAAGCGTCAGGTTACCGCCACCGTCCTTGGTGAACGTCAGGGTGCTGGTTCCGCCATTGACTGCTGCTTGCACCAGATAGGTTACGCCAGCCAGCGTGACCGGACCGATCGCTGTGCTATCGGCGAAATCCAGCGCGATCGAATCGCCTGCCGTGGCGCCGTCGATGCGCAATTGCTCGGCCGCGCCGTCCTTAATCGCTGAAGTGCCGAAGGATAGTTTGATGTACTGCAGTTCCGCGCCAATATCCGCATCTGTAACCGATATATCAAAACCCAGCGGCACGTCATTGCCGCCATCGTCTACACCCGCCGTTTCGGTGTAAGTACCCACTGTATTAGCCAGCGTAATGACCGGCTTGTCGTTGGCCTGATAGATATTAATCGTTGCCTCGCTCGGCAACAGGGTGGTATAACCCTCAGCGTCCGTCAAACTGAACGTTACAATTCTATTTTCAACATCCGGATTGTCCGTAACATTGTTGAAATATATTTCATTTAACACTCCTTCCATGATGGTATTGGATACTTGACTCGCATACCCCGCAGCAGGGGTAACCGTGACGACTATTTGCGCCGTTCCGTCCACCAGGGATCCGATGGTGTGAATCTGATAGGAGAGTTCTACGCCTGAAACGGTCATTGTTCCGTTAGCTGCCGTTCCGCCTGCTGTATAAGCAGCTCCGCTTAACAGATATAACTGATCGCCGTCTTTCGCATTGGTCAGCGTTGCTGTCAGCGATGCAATGCTGTCGCCATCCAGATTTTCAACTTTGAAACCGGCACGGGTCAGGGGGATATCTCCTTGACCGTCGATCGCCAGAGAAACAACATTCGAACCGATGCGGCCTTCTTCGACAAAACGCAAGTCATCCAGACCATATCCGGGCGCGTCCTTATCAATATCGACGTTTGGAACGAAACCCAATGAATTGGTTTGCGTTAAAGTAACTTCATAGGATTTACTGGCTGTGGTGCCAACGATGAAGCCGCTGGATAGCTGCCAGTTTTCAAACGTTTGCGCTGTCGAACCGCCGAGCGTGCTGACCTCGAGGGCCGCTGCCCCAGTCGCCGTTAATTCAATTCTGATCTCAGTTTCAGAAACAATCGTAACACTGCCGCTGTTAACCCAGGTGCCAGCACCGGTTTTTATTACACTATTGTTGAGCTTGATCTGTAGCTTCGTAATATCGAGGTAACTGCTTGCAGTTGCCCCGGGATTGAATCCAGCACCCCCAATTATTAGCGTATGGGAATTAAGATCAAATCCTAATGAGGAAAATGAGGGTTGTTGAACCAGAACTTGCTGGAATCCGGCAAGTGTATCGGCAGTAAACGGTGGAGCTGGAGAAAATCCCAATGGAATGCAAGAGGAATTTGGAAAATATTTAGTATTCATAGCGAAACTCCATTTAAAGAACTTTCCTCTGCTTCACAATTCGCAGAAAGAAATTGGGAAATATTTATCAGGTAATATCGAATAAGCGCAACTCACTAAAATTTAATAAAAAAAAGACTGACAGATCGCATTTGTAAATCCATCCCCCATCACAGATAACCTCCCATTTCCAGTTGGTTATCTGTGACGATTAATGATGCGTTAGCTGTCAGTCCTCAAGTGCTACTTAGTGGTCAACCTTGCTTATCCTTGTATCACTATGTGCGTATTGAGAAGCTGATCGACGCCAACGAGTGAAGTGATTTCCACTGCACTTCCCGCACCCGAGCCGTCCGCATCGTAACTTAATACATGCGTAGAGCTGTTATAAACAAACTGCGCTTTGGCGGTTGTTGCATGGCCGTCAACATTAGATGCTAAGCCATCGGATTCCAGCGTGTACCACTTGCCAGCGGATGATCCACTTACCAAGCCTGTCACATCGCCCGTCAATTCGGACAATTTGAACGTCAACACATCGCCGTTGATCAAGCCGGTGCTGGAAGCGCCTTTCAGTATGGTCGAATTGCCTTTGAAATCCAAAATGGTATCCAGACCGTTGCCATCCAGACCTGCCCAATTAACGGCTTTATCCATATAGCGGAATTGATCGTAGCCACCATTGCCCACAGTGGTTTTACCGCCGCCGGTCAGCACATCCGCGCCGCTGCCGCCCGTCAGAATATCGTTACCGCTGCCACCCTGAATATCGTCGTTACCCGCTCCACCGGACAGCACATCGTTACCATCCTGGCCGAACAGCAAGTCCTCCAGACTGCCGCCCGTAACTGTGTCATTGCCGGAAAGCGCGTAATAGATGTTGTTGGTCGAGTCACCCAAGGTAACCAGATCAATACCGTTGCTGGTGGATGAGGATGCCGTGCCGTTGCGATAAGTATATTCTTCGCTAATGGTATCGCCATTCAACGATGCATCTAGAGTGAAGTTGTACGTCGCACCGGCGGTAAGTGGAGTACTACCCACTGACAGCGTCTTGGTGTTGTTGTCAACCTTGAACAGGCCGGCATTGGCGCCGCTGAGCGAGTAATTGTACTGGCTGCCCTCGCCGGTATCGGCATCGGCCACGCTCAAGTCGGCTATTACCGCGCGTATATTTTGCACAGCATTGCCATAAGTCGGGGTTCTTCCGGCAAGTAGGATATTAGTAGGTTTATCGTCAACAGATGCCACATTGACTGTGGCCGTCTGCGGATCGCTGAATCCTCCTTTACCATCGGAAACGACGTAACTAAAGCTGGCTGCTCCATGGAAGTTAGCGCTTGGCGTAAATACCACATCGCCATTGCCATCGAGCGAAACCGTACCGCCTGCAACAGCCGTAACCGAAGCGATCGATAAGGTATCGATGACGCCAGCCGAATAGTTATTATCCACATCGCTATCGTTACCCAGCAAATCGGCTTTCGAGAATGTCACCGGAGTGTCTTCCTCGGCAGCCAGGGTGTCGGCAGAAGCAACAGGCGCATCGTTGACGTTATCGACGGCGAAAGTCAATGTTCCATCGGCTGAATTATCGTAATCATCCAGCACGGTGTATGCAATCGTTACATCGCCGAAGAAATCGGCTTCCGCTGCAATCGTCCAGGAATCGCCAACTTTTGTCACCTCCAACTCGTTTCCAGTATCGGTTGTTGCAGTGACGGCACCGACATGAATTGAACCGAAATCGGTGCTCCATCCTTGCAGCAGATCCGCTGCGGTTACGGTGTAATTCTGATCCTCTGTTCCATCATCGAGATCTGCCTGGTCACCTGTCAGTTCAGGTTTATCGAACTTGCCAAGGATAGAGATCTTGACGGTTCCGAAAGCACCTGCTGTACCGGGATCATCCGGAAGAATTTGCGGATTGATCGTGAAAATAGCTTGCATCTCAGAGCCTGGCGCCACTGGAACCAAATTCTGAATTACTTCACGATCATTTTTGACCGCATAAGTCCAGTTACCCTGCTCATCGATGCTGAAGACCGATAACATATCGCCATTGTCATCGTAACTCACATCCCATTGCGGCTCGATCAGTGTCGATTGCACCGATGTCAACCCAATCGTACCCGTTTTCACCAGCACATCCGTCAAGTCATAGCCTTCGCCAATGCTCTCATTGAATACCGTATACGTCGCTTGAACATCGGTATCCTCGGTTACCGAACCTTCCGATATCGTTTCAAAGACACCTTGGTCGTCCGCGCTGGTAACGTCAATTTGTATCCATTGCTCGGCTTCGCCATCCTTGGATTTGACGCTGAAGACTTCGAATGGATTATTTTCCGATGACAACTGTTGCGTGACGATACGGTCATTGTCGATGAAATAATTCCATTCCCCGTTATCGGTATTGAAAATCAGATTACCGTACAAACCGGTAACCGTCGCAAACGATCCACTAAGGGTCACGACACCGACCGTAAGGTCGTCATAGTTTCCGGTAACGGTATTGAGGTACTCGATCGAGTAACCATTGGCATCGGCAACTTCACCGTTATAGGTGAAATACTCGGTACTGAAAGAATTCCAGCCTGGTTGCACATTTTGAAGCGTCAGCACGCCGCTGGCGGTGAAATAGCCAGGATCATCGCCATGCGCAACCAACTCATAGTTGTTGTTACGGTCGGCAATCTTCTGACCGTCATATCCACCTTTCTCGTAAACCTCGCCGGTCAAATCGCCATCGATAACCGTATCGAGCAGCGTATCGATTTCGAAATTGTCCGACGAAGCTTCAGAATTACCATTACCGGCCGCGTCGAAAACACTTCCAGCGGCCAGCGTGATGGCGTTGCTGTTGTCTTCGGTACCGGCATCCGGCGTAAACGTCGCCGTATAGCTGAAAGTGCCATCGTTATTGTCTACCGCGCTCGAGAGATTATCGATTGTGCCATTTTCATAGTTCAGATCGGACAAATCGAAACCGCTCACCGCTTCACTGAATGTAATTGTCACGTTGGCTATGTCGCCAGTTCTCAAGACGGTATCGTCAAGAGTAATGGTGGCCGTTGGCAACAGCGTATCGATCGCGTAGTTGTTCGAATCGCTGCTGCCGCTGTTTAAGTTACCGGCCGCATCCGCAACGCTCGCATCCGCCAGCGTAATCAGGTTGCTGGTATCTTCCACGTCGACATCCGGTGTGAACGTCGCTGTCCAGGTAACGCCGCCGTCTTCGCTTGATACTGCGGTTAGCGTGCCGTTGGCAATCGCCAGGTCGCTGTTATCGAAGTTGCTTACCGCTTCGCTGAACGTGATGGTCACCAAGCTGCTTTCGCCTGCTTTCAGCGCGTCATCAGCCACGGTAATCGACGTTACAACTGGAATCAGCGTATCGATCGCGTAGTTGTTCGAATCGGTGGCGCCGCTGTTGTTGTTGCCGGCCGCATCCGCAACGCTCGCATCCGCCAGCGTGATCAGGTTGCTGGCATCTTCCACGTCGACATCCGGTGTGAATGTCGCTGTCCAGGTGACGCCGCCGTCCTCGCTTGATACTGCGGTTAGCGTGCCGTTGGCAATCGTCAGGTCGCTGTTATCGAAGTTGCTTACCGCTTCGCTGAACGTGATGGTCACCAAGCTGCTTTCGCCTGCTTTCAGCGCGTCATCAGCCACGGTAATCGACGTTACAACTGGAATCAGCGTATCGATCGCGTAGTTGTTCGAATCGGTGGCGCCGCTGTTGTTGTTGCCGGCCGCATCCGCAACGCTCGCATCCGCCAGCGTGATCAGGTTGCTGGCATCTTCCACGTCGACATCCGGTGTGAATGTCGCTGTCCAGGTGACGCCGCCGTCCTCGCTTGATACTGCGGTTAGCGTGCCGTTGGCAATCGTCAGGTCGCTGTTATCGAAGTTGCTTACCGCTTCGCTGAACGTGATGGTCACCAAGCTGCTTTCGCCCGCTTTCAGCGCATCGTCTGCTACTGCAATGGTGGCTGTTGGCAGTTTGGTGTCAATCGCGTAGTTGTTCGAATCGCTGCTGCCGCTGTTTAAGTTACCGGCCGCATCCGCAACGCTCGCATCCGCCAGCGTAATCAGGTTGCTGGTATCTTCCACGTCGACATCCGGTGTGAATGTCGCTGTCCAGGTGACGCCGCCGTCTTCGCTTGATACTGCGGTTAGCGTGCCGTTGGCAATCGTCAGGTCGCTGTTATCGAAGTTGCTTACCGCTTGACTAAACGTGATGGTCACCAAGCTGCTTTCGCCTGCTTTCAGCGCGTCATCAGCCACGGTAATCGACGTTACAACTGGAATCAGCGTATCGATCGCGTAGTTGTTCGAATCGGTAGCGCCGCTGTTGTTGTTGCCGGCCGCATCCGCAACGCTCGCATCCGCCAGCGTGATCAGGTTGCTGGTATCTTCCACGTCGACATCCGGTGTGAATGTCGCTGTCCAGGTGACGCCGCCGTCCTCGCTTGATACTGCGGTTAGCGTGCCGTTGGCAATCGTCAGGTCGCTGTTATCGAAGTTGCTTACCGCTTCGCTGAACGTGATGGTCACCAAGCTGCTTTCGCCTGCTTTCAGCGCGTCATCAGCCACGGTAATCGACGTTACAACTGGAATCAGCGTATCGATCGCGTAGTTGTTCGAATCGGTGGCGCCGCTGTTGTTGTTGCCGGCCGCATCCGCAACGCTCGCATCCGCCAGCGTAATCAGGTTGCTGGTATCTTCCACGTCGACATCCGGTGTGAATGTCGCTGTCCAGGTGACGCCGCCGTCTTCGCTTGATACTGCGGTTAGCGTGCCGTTGGCAATCGTCAGGTCGCTGTTATCGAAGTTGCTTACCGCTTCGCTGAACGTGATGGTCACCAAGCTGCTTTCGCCTGCTTTCAGCGCGTCATCAGCCACGGTAATCGACGTTACAACTGGAATCAGCGTATCGATCGCGTAGTTGTTCGAATCGGTGGCGCCGCTGTTGTTGTTGCCGGCCGCATCCGCAACGCTCGCATCCGCCAGCGTGATCAGGTTGCTGGCATCTTCCACGTCGACATCCGGTGTGAATGTCGCTGTCCAGGTGACGCCGCCGTCCTCGCTTGATACTGCGGTTAGCGTGCCGTTGGCAATCGTCAGGTCGCTGTTATCGAAGTTGCTTACCGCTTCGCTGAACGTGATGGTCACCAAGCTGCTTTCGCCCGCTTTCAGCGCATCGTCTGCTACTGCAATGGTGGCTGTTGGCAGTTTGGTGTCAATCGCGTAGTTGTTCGAATCGCTGCTGCCGCTGTTTAAGTTACCGGCCGCATCCGCAACGCTCGCATCCGCCAGCGTAATCAGGTTGCTGGTATCTTCCACGTCGACATCCGGTGTGAATGTCGCTGTCCAGGTGACGCCGCCGTCTTCGCTTGATACTGCGGTTAGCGTGCCGTTGGCAATCGTCAGGTCGCTGTTATCGAAGTTGCTTACCGCTTGACTAAACGTGATGGTCACCAAGCTGCTTTCGCCTGCTTTCAGCGCGTCATCAGCCACGGTAATCGACGTTACAACTGGAATCAGCGTATCGATCGCGTAGTTGTTCGAATCGGTAGCGCCGCTGTTGTTGTTGCCGGCCGCATCCGCAACGCTTGCATCCGCCAGCGTGATCAGGTTGCTGGCATCTTCCACGTCGACATCCGGTGTAAACGTCGCTGTCCAGGTAACGCCGCCGTCCTCGCTTGATACTGCGGTTAGCGTGCCGTTGGCAATCGCCAGGTCGCTGTTATCGAAGTTGCTTACCGCTTCGCTGAACGTGATGGTCACCAAGCTGCTTTCGCCTGCTTTCAGCGCGTCATCAGCCACGGTAATCGACGTTACAACTGGAATCAGCGTATCGATCGCGTAGTTGTTCGAATCGGTGGCGCCGCTGTTGTTGTTGCCGGCCGCATCCGCAACGCTCGCATCCGCCAGCGTGATCAGGTTGCTGGCATCTTCCACGTCGACATCCGGTGTGAATGTCGCTGTCCAGGTAACGCCGCCGTCCTCGCTTGATACTGCGGTTAGCGTGCCGTTGGCAATCGCCAGGTCGCTGTTATCGAAGTTGCTTACCGCTTCGCTGAACGTGATGGTCACCAAGCTGCTTTCGCCTGCTTTCAGCGCGTCATCAGCCACGGTAATCGACGTTACAACTGGAATCAGCGTATCGATCGCGTAGTTGTTCGAATCGGTGGCGCCGCTGTTGTTGTTGCCGGCCGCATCCGCAACGCTCGCATCCGCCAGCGTGATCAGGTTGCTGGCATCTTCCACGTCGACATCCGGTGTGAATGTCGCTGTCCAGGTGACGCCGCCGTCCTCGCTTGATACTGCGGTTAGCGTGCCGTTGGCAATCGTCAGGTCGCTGTTATCGAAGTTGCTTACCGCTTCGCTGAACGTGATGGTCACCAAGCTGCTTTCGCCTGCTTTCAGCGCGTCATCAGCCACGGTAATCGACGTTACAACTGGAATCAGCGTATCGATCGCGTAGTTGTTCGAATCGGTGGCGCCGCTGTTGTTGTTGCCGGCCGCATCCGCAACGCTCGCATCCGCCAGCGTGATCAGGTTGCTGGCATCTTCCACGTCGACATCCGGTGTGAATGTCGCTGTCCAGGTGACGCCGCCGTCCTCGCTTGATACTGCGGTTAGCGTGCCGTTGGCAATCGTCAGGTCGCTGTTATCGAAGTTGCTTACCGCTTCGCTGAACGTGATGGTCACCAAGCTGCTTTCGCCCGCTTTCAGCGCATCGTCTGCTACTGCAATGGTGGCTGTTGGCAGTTTGGTGTCAATCGCGTAGTTGTTCGAATCGCTGCTGCCGCTGTTTAAGTTACCGGCCGCATCCGCAACGCTCGCATCCGCCAGCGTAATCAGGTTGCTGGTATCTTCCACGTCGACATCCGGTGTGAATGTCGCTGTCCAGGTGACGCCGCCGTCTTCGCTTGATACTGCGGTTAGCGTGCCGTTGGCAATCGTCAGGTCGCTGTTATCGAAGTTGCTTACCGCTTGACTAAACGTGATGGTCACCAAGCTGCTTTCGCCTGCTTTCAGCGCGTCATCAGCCACGGTAATCGACGTTACAACTGGAATCAGCGTATCGATCGCGTAGTTGTTCGAATCGGTAGCGCCGCTGTTGTTGTTGCCGGCCGCATCCGCAACGCTTGCATCCGCCAGCGTGATCAGGTTGCTGGCATCTTCCACGTCGACATCCGGTGTAAACGTCGCTGTCCAGGTAACGCCGCCGTCCTCGCTTGATACTGCGGTTAGCGTGCCGTTGGCAATCGCCAGGTCGCTGTTATCGAAGTTGCTTACCGCTTCGCTGAACGTGATGGTCACCAAGCTGCTTTCGCCTGCTTTCAGCGCGTCATCAGCCACGGTAATCGACGTTACAACTGGAATCAGCGTATCGATCGCGTAGTTGTTCGAATCGGTGGCGCCGCTGTTGTTGTTGCCGGCCGCATCCGCAACGCTCGCATCCGCCAGCGTGATCAGGTTGCTGGCATCTTCCACGTCGACATCCGGTGTGAATGTCGCTGTCCAGGTGACGCCGCCGTCCTCGCTTGATACTGCGGTTAGCGTGCCGTTGGCAATCGTCAGGTCGCTGTTATCGAAGTTGCTTACCGCTTCGCTGAACGTGATGGTCACCAAGCTGCTTTCGCCCGCTTTCAGCGCATCGTCTGCTACTGCAATGGTGGCTGTTGGCAGTTTGGTGTCAATCGCGTAGTTGTTCGAATCGCTGCTGCCGCTGTTTAAGTTACCGGCCGCATCCGCAACGCTCGCATCCGCCAGCGTAATCAGGTTGCTGGTATCTTCCACGTCGACATCCGGTGTGAATGTCGCTGTCCAGGTGACGCCGCCGTCTTCGCTTGATACTGCGGTTAGCGTGCCGTTGGCAATCGTCAGGTCGCTGTTATCGAAGTTGCTTACCGCTTGACTAAACGTGATGGTCACCAAGCTGCTTTCGCCTGCTTTCAGCGCGTCATCAGCCACGGTAATCGACGTTACAACTGGAATCAGCGTATCGATCGCGTAGTTGTTCGAATCGGTAGCGCCGCTGTTGTTGTTGCCGGCCGCATCCGCAACGCTTGCATCCGCCAGCGTGATCAGGTTGCTGGCATCTTCCACGTCGACATCCGGTGTAAACGTCGCTGTCCAGGTGACGCCGCCGTCCTCGCTTGATACTGCGGTTAGCGTGCCGTTGGCAATCGTCAGGTCGCTGTTATCGAAGTTGCTTACCGCTTCGCTGAACGTGATGGTCACCAAGCTGCTTTCGCCCGCTTTCAGCGCATCGTCTGCTACTGCAATGGTGGCTGTTGGCAGTTTGGTGTCAATCGCGTAGTTGTTCGAATCGCTGCTGCCGCTGTTTAAGTTACCGGCCGCATCCGCAACGCTCGCATCCGCCAGCGTAATCAGGTTGCTGGTATCTTCCACGTCGACATCCGGTGTGAATGTCGCTGTCCAGGTGACGCCGCCGTCTTCGCTTGATACTGCGGTTAGCGTGCCGTTGGCAATCGTCAGGTCGCTGTTATCGAAGTTGCTTACCGCTTGACTAAACGTGATGGTCACCAAGCTGCTTTCGCCTGCTTTCAGCGCGTCATCAGCCACGGTAATCGACGTTACAACTGGAATCAGCGTATCGATCGCGTAGTTGTTCGAATCGGTAGCGCCGCTGTTGTTGTTGCCGGCCGCATCCGCAACGCTTGCATCCGCCAGCGTGATCAGGTTGCTGGCATCTTCCACGTCGACATCCGGTGTAAACGTCGCTGTCCAGGTAACGCCGCCGTCCTCGCTTGATACTGCGGTTAGCGTGCCGTTGGCAATCGCCAGGTCGCTGTTATCGAAGTTGCTTACCGCTTCGCTGAACGTGATGGTCACCAAGCTGCTTTCGCCTGCTTTCAGCGCGTCATCAGCCACGGTAATCGACGTTACAACTGGAATCAGCGTATCGATCGCGTAGTTGTTCGAATCGGTGGCGCCGCTGTTGTTGTTGCCGGCCGCATCCGCAACGCTCGCATCCGCCAGCGTGATCAGGTTGCTGGCATCTTCCACGTCGACATCCGGTGTGAATGTCGCTGTCCAGGTGACGCCGCCGTCCTCGCTTGATACTGCGGTTAGCGTGCCGTTGGCAATCGTCAGGTCGCTGTTATCGAAGTTGCTTACCGCTTCGCTGAACGTGATGGTCACCAAGCTGCTTTCGCCCGCTTTCAGCGCATCGTCTGCTACTGCAATGGTGGCTGTTGGCAGTTTGGTGTCAATCGCGTAGTTGTTCGAATCGCTGCTGCCGCTGTTTAAGTTACCGGCCGCATCCGCAACGCTCGCATCCGCCAGCGTAATCAGGTTGCTGGTATCTTCCACGTCGACATCCGGTGTGAATGTCGCTGTCCAGGTGACGCCGCCGTCTTCGCTTGATACTGCGGTTAGCGTGCCGTTGGCAATCGTCAGGTCGCTGTTATCGAAGTTGCTTACCGCTTCGCTGAACGTGATGGTCACCAAGCTGCTTTCGCCTGCTTTCAGCGCGTCATCAGCCACGGTAATCGACGTTACAACTGGAATCAGCGTATCGATCGCGTAGTTGTTCGAATCGGTGGCGCCGCTGTTGTTGTTGCCGGCCGCATCCGCAACGCTCGCATCCGCCAGCGTGATCAGGTTGCTGGCATCTTCCACGTCGACATCCGGTGTGAATGTCGCTGTCCAGGTGACGCCGCCGTCCTCGCTTGATACTGCGGTTAGCGTGCCGTTGGCAATCGTCAGGTCGCTGTTATCGAAGTTGCTTACCGCTTCGCTGAACGTGATGGTCACCAAGCTGCTTTCGCCCGCTTTCAGCGCATCGTCTGCTACTGCAATGGTGGCTGTTGGCAGTTTGGTGTCAATCGCGTAGTTGTTCGAATCGCTGCTGCCGCTGTTTAAGTTACCGGCCGCATCCGCAACGCTCGCATCCGCCAGCGTAATCAGGTTGCTGGTATCTTCCACGTCGACATCCGGTGTGAACGTCGCTGTCCAGGTGACGCCGCCGTCTTCGCTTGATACTGCGGTTAGCGTGCCGTTGGCAATCGTCAGGTCGCTGTTATCGAAGTTGCTTACCGCTTGACTAAACGTGATGGTCACCAAGCTGCTTTCGCCTGCTTTCAGCGCGTCATCAGCCACGGTAATCGACGTTACAACTGGAATCAGCGTATCGATCGCGTAGTTGTTCGAATCGGTAGCGCCGCTGTTGTTGTTGCCGGCCGCATCCGCAACGCTTGCATCCGCCAGCGTGATCAGGTTGCTGGCATCTTCCACGTCGACATCCGGTGTAAACGTCGCTGTCCAGGTAACGCCGCCGTCCTCGCTTGATACTGCGGTTAGCGTGCCGTTGGCAATCGCCAGGTCGCTGTTATCGAAGTTGCTTACCGCTTCGCTGAACGTGATGGTCACCAAGCTGCTTTCGCCTGCTTTCAGCGCGTCATCAGCCACGGTAATCGACGTTACAACTGGAATCAGCGTATCGATCGCGTAGTTGTTCGAATCGGTGGCGCCGCTGTTGTTGTTGCCGGCCGCATCCGCAACGCTCGCATCCGCCAGCGTGATCAGGTTGCTGGCATCTTCCACGTCGACATCCGGTGTGAATGTCGCTGTCCAGGTGACGCCGCCGTCCTCGCTTGATACTGCGGTTAGCGTGCCGTTGGCAATCGTCAGGTCGCTGTTATCGAAGTTGCTTACCGCTTCGCTGAACGTGATGGTCACCAAGCTGCTTTCGCCCGCTTTCAGCGCATCGTCTGCTACTGCAATGGTGGCTGTTGGCAGTTTGGTGTCAATCGCGTAGTTGTTCGAATCGCTGCTGCCGCTGTTTAAGTTACCGGCCGCATCCGCAACGCTCGCATCCGCCAGCGTAATCAGGTTGCTGGTATCTTCCACGTCGACATCCGGTGTGAATGTCGCTGTCCAGGTGACGCCGCCGTCTTCGCTTGATACTGCGGTTAGCGTGCCGTTGGCAATCGTCAGGTCGCTGTTATCGAAGTTGCTTACCGCTTGACTAAACGTGATGGTCACCAAGCTGCTTTCGCCTGCTTTCAGCGCGTCATCAGCCACGGTAATCGACGTTACAACTGGAATCAGCGTATCGATCGCGTAGTTGTTCGAATCGGTAGCGCCGCTGTTGTTGTTGCCGGCCGCATCCGCAACGCTTGCATCCGCCAGCGTGATCAGGTTGCTGGCATCTTCCACGTCGACATCCGGTGTAAACGTCGCTGTCCAGGTAACGCCGCCGTCCTCGCTTGATACTGCGGTTAGCGTGCCGTTGGCAATCGCCAGGTCGCTGTTATCGAAGTTGCTTACCGCTTCGCTGAACGTGATGGTCACCAAGCTGCTTTCGCCCGCTTTCAGCGCATCGTCTGCTACTGCAATGGTGGCTGTTGGCAGTTTGGTGTCAATCGCGTAGTTGTTCGAATCGCTGCTGCCGCTGTTTAAGTTACCGGCCGCATCCGCAACGCTCGCATCCGCCAGCGTAATCAGGTTGCTGGTATCTTCCACGTCGACATCCGGTGTGAATGTCGCTGTCCAGGTGACGCCGCCGTCTTCGCTTGATACTGCGGTTAGCGTGCCGTTGGCAATCGTCAGGTCGCTGTTATCGAAGTTGCTTACCGCTTGACTAAACGTGATGGTCACCAAGCTGCTTTCGCCTGCTTTCAGCGCGTCATCAGCCACGGTAATCGACGTTACAACTGGAATCAGCGTATCGATCGCGTAGTTGTTCGAATCGGTAGCGCCGCTGTTGTTGTTGCCGGCCGCATCCGCAACGCTTGCATCCGCCAGCGTGATCAGGTTGCTGGCATCTTCCACGTCGACATCCGGTGTAAACGTCGCTGTCCAGGTGACGCCGCCGTCCTCGCTTGATACTGCGGTTAGCGTGCCGTTGGCAATCGTCAGGTCGCTGTTATCGAAGTTGCTTACCGCTTCGCTGAACGTGATGGTCACCAAGCTGCTTTCGCCCGCTTTCAGCGCATCGTCTGCTACTGCAATGGTGGCTGTTGGCAGTTTGGTGTCAATCGCGTAGTTGTTCGAATCGCTGCTGCCGCTGTTTAAGTTACCGGCCGCATCCGCAACGCTCGCATCCGCCAGCGTAATCAGGTTGCTGGTATCTTCCACGTCGACATCCGGTGTGAATGTCGCTGTCCAGGTGACGCCGCCGTCTTCGCTTGATACTGCGGTTAGCGTGCCGTTGGCAATCGTCAGGTCGCTGTTATCGAAGTTGCTTACCGCTTCGCTGAACGTGATGGTCACCAAGCTGCTTTCGCCCGCTTTCAGCGCATCGTCTGCTACTGCAATGGTGGCTGTTGGCAGTTTGGTGTCAATCGCGTAGTTGTTCGAATCGCTGCTGCCGCTGTTTAAGTTACCGGCCGCATCCGCAACGCTCGCATCCGCCAGCGTAATCAGGTTGCTGGTATCTTCCACGTCGACATCCGGTGTGAATGTCGCTGTCCAGGTGACGCCGCCGTCTTCGCTTGATACTGCGGTTAGCGTGCCGTTGGCAATCGTCAGGTCGCTGTTATCGAAGTTGCTTACCGCTTGACTAAACGTGATGGTCACCAAGCTGCTTTCGCCTGCTTTCAGCGCGTCATCAGCCACGGTAATCGACGTTACAACTGGAATCAGCGTATCGATCGCGTAGTTGTTCGAATCGGTAGCGCCGCTGTTGTTGTTGCCGGCCGCATCCGCAACGCTTGCATCCGCCAGCGTGATCAGGTTGCTGGCATCTTCCACGTCGACATCCGGTGTAAACGTCGCTGTCCAGGTAACGCCGCCGTCCTCGCTTGATACTGCGGTTAGCGTGCCGTTGGCAATCGCCAGGTCGCTGTTATCGAAGTTGCTTACCGCTTCGCTGAACGTGATGGTCACCAAGCTGCTTTCGCCCGCTTTCAGCGCATCGTCTGCTACTGCAATGGTGGCTGTTGGCAGTTTGGTGTCAATCGCGTAGTTGTTCGAATCGCTGCTGCCGCTGTTTAAGTTACCGGCCGCATCCGCAACGCTCGCATCCGCCAGCGTAATCAGGTTGCTGGTATCTTCCACGTCGACATCCGGTGTGAATGTCGCTGTCCAGGTGACGCCGCCGTCTTCGCTTGATACTGCGGTTAGCGTGCCGTTGGCAATCGTCAGGTCGCTGTTATCGAAGTTGCTTACCGCTTGACTAAACGTGATGGTCACCAAGCTGCTTTCGCCTGCTTTCAGCGCGTCATCAGCCACGGTAATCGACGTTACAACTGGAATCAGCGTATCGATCGCGTAGTTGTTCGAATCGGTAGCGCCGCTGTTGTTGTTGCCGGCCGCATCCGCAACGCTTGCATCCGCCAGCGTGATCAGGTTGCTGGCATCTTCCACGTCGACATCCGGTGTAAACGTCGCTGTCCAGGTAACGCCGCCGTCCTCGCTTGATACTGCGGTTAGCGTGCCGTTGGCAATCGCCAGGTCGCTGTTATCGAAGTTGCTTACCGCTTCGCTGAACGTGATGGTCACCAAGCTGCTTTCGCCCGCTTTCAGCGCATCGTCTGCTACTGCAATGGTGGCTGTTGGCAGTTTGGTGTCAATCGCGTAGTTGTTCGAATCGCTGCTGCCGCTGTTTAAGTTACCGGCCGCATCCGCAACGCTCGCATCCGCCAGCGTAATCAGGTTGCTGGTATCTTCCACGTCGACATCCGGTGTGAATGTCGCTGTCCAGGTGACGCCGCCGTCTTCGCTTGATACTGCGGTTAGCGTGCCGTTGGCAATCGTCAGGTCGCTGTTATCGAAGTTGCTTACCGCTTGACTAAACGTGATGGTCACCAAGCTGCTTTCGCCTGCTTTCAGCGCGTCATCAGCCACGGTAATCGACGTTACAACTGGAATCAGCGTATCGATCGCGTAGTTGTTCGAATCGGTAGCGCC
The DNA here is from genome assembly GCF_033063335.1 of Nitrosomonas sp. Is24. Classification (NCBI taxonomy): domain Bacteria; kingdom Pseudomonadati; phylum Pseudomonadota; class Betaproteobacteria; order Nitrosomonadales; family Nitrosomonadaceae; genus Nitrosomonas; species Nitrosomonas sp. Is24. Next base: position 2,589,573 of record NZ_JAWJZG010000001.1, read on the forward strand.
GCTGTTGTTGTTGCCGGCCGCATCCGCAACGCTTGCATCCGCCAGCGTGATCAGGTTGCTGGCATCTTCCACGTCGACATCCGGTGTAAACGTCGCTGTCCAGGTAACGCCGCCGTCCTCGCTTGATACTGCGGTTAGCGTGCCGTTGGCAATCGCCAGGTCGCTGTTATCGAAGTTGCTTACCGCTTCGCTGAACGTGATGGTCACCAAGCTGCTTTCGCCCGCTTTCAGCGCATCGTCTGCTACTGCAATGGTGGCTGTTGGCAGTTTGGTGTCAATCGCGTAGTTGTTCGAATCGCTGCTGCCGCTGTTTAAGTTACCGGCCGCATCCGCAACGCTCGCATCCGCCAGCGTAATCAGGTTGCTGGTATCTTCCACGTCGACATCCGGTGTGAATGTCGCTGTCCAGGTGACGCCGCCGTCTTCGCTTGATACTGCGGTTAGCGTGCCGTTGGCAATCGTCAGGTCGCTGTTATCGAAGTTGCTTACCGCTTGACTAAACGTGATGGTCACCAAGCTGCTTTCGCCTGCTTTCAGCGCGTCATCAGCCACGGTAATCGACGTTACAACTGGAATCAGCGTATCGATCGCGTAGTTGTTCGAATCGGTGGCGCCGCTGTTGTTGTTGCCGGCCGCATCCGCAACGCTCGCATCCGCCAGCGTGATCAGGTTGCTGGCATCTTCCACGTCGACATCCGGTGTGAATGTCGCTGTCCAGGTAACGCCGCCGTCCTCGCTTGATACTGCGGTTAGCGTGCCGTTGGCAATCGCCAGGTCGCTGTTATCGAAGTTGCTTACCGCTTCGCTGAACGTGATGGTCACCAAGCTGCTTTCGCCCGCTTTCAGCGCATCGTCTGCTACTGCAATGGTGGCTGTTGGCAGTTTGGTGTCAATCGCGTAGTTGTTCGAATCGCTGCTGCCGCTGTTTAAGTTACCGGCCGCATCCGCAACGCTCGCATCCGCTAGCGTAATCAGGTTGCTGGTATCTTCCACGTCGACATCCGGTGTGAATGTCGCTGTCCAGGTGACGCCGCCGTCTTCGCTTGATACTGCGGTTAGCGTGCCGTTGGCAATCGTCAGGTCGCTGTTATCGAAGTTGCTTACCGCTTGACTAAACGTGATGGTCACCAAGCTGCTTTCGCCTGCTTTCAGCGCGTCATCAGCCACGGTAATCGACGTTACAACTGGAATCAGCGTATCGATCGTCACGGTTAATTCCGCCGCACCCGAGGTTAAACCGTTCGCGCCCGCTTCCGTCACAGTGGCGGAGAATTCGTGCGTGCCATCTTCCAAAAAGGGTGATGCGTAGTCGACATAGCCAGCCGCGATATGACCGGGTGTGAGTGTTATGGTATCGGCAAAGACTATCGTACCATTGCCGTCTTTGTCCTCGATGGTCAGTGTGTCGCCCGCTTCCGCCAATTCTCCCGAATTTGGCAAGGAAACTCTGATCGTTGGATTCGTTTCCTTAGTCAGATTATCGGTTGCAGAAGTACCGGTGTCGCTGGTAGGCAATAAATCGATAGTTGGCGTGCCGATCGGCGTGCCTTGAACTGTTACCGTGAAGCTGACAGGGTCGGATTCGATGCTGATGTCGCCATCCAGCGGATCGGTGTATGTATCCTTCATCACGAAACTGAATTGGCGATCTCCTTGCGTCGGCGTGTCGGATGTATTGTTATAGCGCAACGCATCGAGCAGCGCTTCGCCTTCCGAAAGCGTCAGGTTACCGCCACCGTCCTTGGTGAACGTCAGGGTGCTGGTTCCGCCATTGACTGCTGCTTGCACCAGATAGGTTACGCCAGCCAGCGTGACCGGACCGATCAAATCCAGCGCGATCGAATCGCCTGCCGTGGCGCCGTCGATGCGCAATTGCTCGGCCGCGCCGTCCTTAATCGCTGAAGTGCCGAAGGATAGTTTGATGTACTGCAGTTCCGCGCCAATATCCGCATCTGTAACCGATATATCAAAACCCAGCGGCACGTCATTGCCGCCATCGTCTACACCCGCCGTTTCGGTGTAAGTACCCGCTGTATTAGCCAGCGTAATGACCGGCTTGTCGTTGGCCTGATAGATATTAATCGTTGCCTCGCTCGGCAACAGGGTGGTATAGCCCTCAACGTCCGTCAAACTGAACGTTACAATTCTATTTTCAACATCCGGATTGTCGGTAACATTGTTGAAATATATTTCATTCAACACCCCTTCCATGATGGTATTGGATACTTGGCTCTCATAACCCGCAGCAGGGGTAACCGTGAGGACAATTTGCGCCGTTCCGTCCACCAGGGATCCGGTGGTATCAATCTGATAGGAGAGTTCTACGCCTGAAACGGTTATTGTTCCGTTAGCAGGTGTTCCACCCGCCGTGTAATTATCTCCGCTAAGCAGATACAACTGATCGCCGTCTTTTGCATTGGTCAGCGTTACTGTCAGCGATGCAAGGTTGTCACTATCCAGATTTTCAACTTTGAAGCCACCACGTGTCAGGGGAATACCTCCTTGACCGTCGATCGCCAAATATTCAACATTCGAACCGATATGGCCTTCTTCGACAAAACGCAAGTCATCCAGGCCATACCCGGGCGCGTTCTTATCAATATCGACATTTGGAACGAATTGCAATGAATTGGTTTGCGTTAAAGTTGATTCATAGGATTTACTGGCTGTGGTGCCGACGATAAAGCCGCTGGATAGCTGCCAGTTTTCAAACGTTGACCCTGTCGAACCGCCGAGCGTGCTGACCTCGAGGGCCGCTGCCCCGATCGCCGTTAATTCAATTCTGATTTCAGTATCAGAAACAATCGTAACACTGCCGCTGTTAACCCAGGTGGTAGCTCCGGTTTTTGTTGTACTATTGTTGAGCTTGATCTGTAACTTCGTAATATCGAGGTAACTGCTTGCAGTAGCTTCGGTGTCGAATCCCGTACCTGTGATTATCAACGTATTAAGATTAGGGTCGTATGCCAAAGCGGTGAACGTAGGCGTAGGCGGAATCAGAACTTGCTGGAATTGTTCCAATGCCGCATTGGCAAATGGAACCAATGCGTATACTTGCGCTTGATTTAGGCTGCCATCGATTTTGTGTCTGTTTCCTTTGTTTAACATTTTTTAATCCCTTTAACGATTGAATAATTTTTTCTAAATAATGACTTTAGCGTATGAATCTTGCCGGTCCGCGTTCACGGCAACCGCACTTATCCTGCGTGCTCTAACCAACGTTTCTTTTTTCATGTTTAATTCTTTATTGCATTGATGCTATAGCGCGGATATGCAACCACATCGAGTTGCCAACCTCCCCCGCATTTCGAATGACCAACCAAATTGCTCGATGCATAAACATTCGCTCCCGTGCAATCCGCCACGTGCTGCATAAAAATCTTGCCTTTGCTTCCTTTTCCGGTATTGCACGACCAAAAACAGATATTCCATTGATGTGAAAGAGTTGTATTTTTTTGCCACGATGAAATTTTTCCCGGCTGCATTTGCGCAATTTCTGAAATACCGCCGGTTAAATATGACCAATTGGCAATGTCGACTTTTACATCCCCCAAAGTGATCGAACCCGGCATGCCATGGCCGAGCAAGTGAAGCACCGATAGCTCGTAGTTACTGAATGCCTTCTTTAATAACTCTTGCGCGCCGCCATCCTTTTCAATCATCCAGCAGTCAATCCCCAGCTTGAGACCCGCAATGAGCACATCCACATCTTTCACGCTCGCATCGGCAATTAATAATTTTCTTGTTTTTTTTATTGGCGATCTGTTCGCAAATGATTGAGAAGATACCAACTTGAGATTGCCCATAGATTTATTCGCTTAAATTCAGGTAAAAACCACCATTTGACCAAAGACAAGGAATCGTTGTTGAACCACGGACGCAAAACACGCGACAGTTTTTTTGTTAATTTTAATCAATACAGATCAGAAAGTTAATGAGCATAAATACTCATTTTCATGAGTATTGATACTCTTTTTTATGGTTCTATGAATTACTTTATCCCCTGAAATGAAGTTTCGAAGATGAATTGATATGAGGTAATCGCGTTCGCTACATATGGCGCGATGGATTTGTTGCTTTTGAGGTAAATGCACAGGAACTTCGGACCGGGAATGCCAGGTCGTGGAGAATGTATGCGGAAGTAGCGCTAAAGCTCGATACACTACAAGATGCTGCCGCAAAAGGTTTTAGCCCCGGCGAAGACGATTGAACCGATTTTCAACTTATGACAGCAAAACGCTATCCATCTTACCGGCAAGTTTGCCGGTAAGATGGGGAGACGTAATCTTTATCCTTTTGCCGGGCTGGGCACGGGCACTGATTGAGAGGCCTGTTATTAATTTAGAGTTTTTGACAATTTGGCACGTATGGCAAAACCAACCAAACTATTGGGACCGCTGAGATTAAGTTTCCGGGAAATATTATTCCGGTGATTTTCTATGGTTCTTCTGCTTAAAAACAAGGTTCTCGCAATTTCTTCCGACGTATAACCTCGAGCTATCAAATCGAAAATGTAGGCTTCTTTTTTTGTAAGAACATCTAATTTTTCATTAAAAACCACCTGATCCTGATTGGCTCGAATCGATTCATACATTTGCAATTTTCTTAATTCCTTCAATTTTTCCAATCGCGCATGAATGCTGTTGAATAGCTCCTCTTTTGAAAACGGTTTGCAGATATAGTCATCCGCCCCCAGGTTCATACCCACCCGAATATCGGCATGAGTTGCTTTTGCCGTCAGAAATATAAAGGCTGTCGATAGCACGCTCACTTTTGAATTAAAAGCGGAATGAGGTATCTCTTTCATTCTGCGCAACACTTCATAACCATCCATGTCCGGCAACATAATGTCGCAGAGAACGACATCCGGTATTTTTTGAAGCAAAAGCTTTAAACCTTCTACGCCGGTCTTGGCAGGTATTGCTTCATATCCAAAATGTTCAATCAATTCACAGATTCCCTCACGCAATTCATCTTCATCTTCAATGACAAGAATCAGAAATTTAATAGAATTCATAGTTGTGTTTTTATTAAAGTAATGTTGCGTTTTGAACTAGCGACTTTGAATTCCATGCTGCCTAATTCTTAGTCGCTCCAATGTTATTATCGAGATATACTCAGTTACGTATAATGCTCTGAATTCAATAACTCAACTTTAGTTAAGAGGCAATTTAATAGTGACCGTGGTGCCTTCATCTAATTTACTGTCAATGCTTATATCACCACCATGAAGTTGTATTAACCTTTTTGCTATTAACAACCCCAAGCCAGATCCTTGCAAATTTTTTGCATTGCGTGCCCTAAAAAAGGATTGAAACAAAAACTTTTTGTCGCCATCTGGGATTCCTATCCCATAATCTTTTATGGTTAGAAAATAAGCGGAATCATGATACGTGACGCCCAGCTCAGGTTCTTGCCTGCCTTGCGAGTATTTAAAAGCATTCGAAATGATATTTTCCAGAACATTTGTAAAAATCATTTCATCAAGACATACAGTGTTATCAGGCGCAATAAAAAAATATTTTAATTTTCTCTTATCATCATACGTAAGATTAAAATTATTTATAAATTGATTGAGAAATTTTTTTAAGGACACTTCTTTCTTGATCAGATCAATTTTATTTTCATCGATTCTGCCCAGCTCCAAAATGTTTTCCAGGAGTTTCACCATGCGCAAAGTTTCTTTTGCCATGATCGTTTTATATTTCTGAAAAACATCATGAAATTTCGTGTAATTATCCTTTTGCAATTTTAAATCGAGCACGTCCAAAGCCGTTCGCATGGTAGCCAGAGGAGTGCGAAACTGATGAGAAACCAGATTAATAAATTGCGTTTTAAATAGATTCAACTGCCGTTCTAATTGCAAGCTATTCTTAAGTTGTTCCTCTGCTTCTTTTATCGGCGTAATATCATGATTAACAGATATAAAATGATCCAGATTTCCATCCTTGTCATGAATTGCCGTGAAATCGACATAGAGATGAATTGCGGTGTTATTTTTTTTGACGAATTCAATTTCACCGACAAAAACTCCACTCTTACTCAACGAGTCATGAATTGACTTAAAAGACCTTCTCGAAATATTCTTGGCGTGCAAAAAATCGATCAACGACAGTTGTTCGGCTTCAGGTAATGAATAGTCCAGTTTTGCGCGGAAGCTATTATTCGTCCAGACTATCTTGCCTTGTTGATCGGCAATCAGCACCAGGCTACTGGTTTTCTCCGCTACAATCGCCATACGTTGTAATGCTATTTCTTTTTTTCTGTAAAAATCTATTTCTCTGCATATGCAGATAAATCCATCATCATCTAGCTTTGTTAGTGATAATTCTTTTAAAACTGGTGTTCCATCTTTTTTTGTTCCATGTGTATAACCCTTCCAACTTCTATCTCTGAATAAAATTGGAAGGATTTCTTGCTCAATTCTGCTAATCTCAGGCTCTTGATATAAAACGCGCCATGAGTTCCCTATCAATTCTTCTTGATCTTGATATCCTAAAATTCTTACATATGAATTATTTAGATAAGTAAATTTGGCTTCACTATCCAGTAGTGCAATGCCATCCATGGCTTGTTCGATTGCCTCAAAAAAAATCCCAGAATTAATCTGAACAATGCTTAGCGATTTTTTATCAATTTCTGCTTGGTATGGAATTTTGGCATTGATTATATTCATAACATGAGAATCTATTTTAATAATGTTATTTAACAATATTTTTTGATATCAATACTCTATCAAGAGCAAATCTTTCGATTGATTCTTACTGTAACTAATTTTTTAATTAGTTTCTCCGCAAAAATTGAATAATCGGAAAAGTAGTAGAATAAGTCTGAGAAGTTAAGAAAACTTCTCAAGATTTTTTTGGGGGTCTATCAAAACAGATAACTTCTCTTAATTTAATGTAATAGTCTAAACGTGAATTTATATATCTAATGCCTTGAGGCGAACGCTCTTTCTTTTGAATTTTTTTTATTAGGTATAAATAACTATCAAATAAACATATGGTTGATTCATACAAAACCACCCCCGGAGCAAGATGAAGTAATTCGACATTGCAACGTATAAGTTCTCGCAACATAACGTAAAAATCAACACGCCTATCTATATATTCAATATATTGATCAGAACAGTTTGAAAACTCGGGCCGATCCGCAATTTTGATGTAAACATACAACAAGGATGCTATTTTTTTATATAAACCGGCCCTCTCTTCGTTACGGTCCAATAAGTCTTCGATTTTGCCATATTCTCCACAAAAATACCGAATGTGCTCCAAAATTCCTTTTGGCGTACTTACATTCACACAAAAAGTATCAAGTTCATACAATAGCTCATTAAGTCGTTGATTATTATTTCCGCAACTACTTTCCTGAAGGTGCTGCATATTAGAACTCATATTCATCGTTTCATAATCAATTTAGCACCCTCCGCGAGACCAGCGAGGTATTAAACCGGAGGAGATTAAACATGATTGCAATCATAGGATTCATATCGAATCATCTGAAAGCGCACATTACTGTAAAATTTTATCGAATTTTCAATTTTCTCCAATTGATTCACAGAGTATCCCGCTGCTTCCATTTCTTCGGCAAGAATCGTATAAGCACATGACAAATCAATAACTGCTTTATTGAAATTATTACGCAATATTTTTCTTAATTCGAGATCTTCTGCATTACCTCTCTTCCCACAAAAGTAAAGAATATGCTCTAACTCATCTTTAGGAAAATTGACTTTGATGCATAAAGACCGCACTTTTTCAAGCGCTGAATCCAACTCTGCCCGCGCTTTCACTAGGCGAGTTTGCATTAAGACGCTGCACCGTACAGTTTCCCGTAATTGAATATAGTAATCAACACGGTTTATGACACTATTTTTTGCATCGGTCGTATAGCCCGCAGCCTCCATCTCATCGGCAATGCCGATATAAAAGCGCAATAATGAAGCGGTAAGCTTGTAAAGAGTTTTGCGCTTATTCTCTGTAAATAAAAGTTCTTGCAGAGTTCCGCTCTTACCACAAAAGAAATGAATATAATTCAATTCGTTCTTTGGAAACTCAACTTTACTACATAACAAATCAAGTTCTTTAAGCACAACATCAAGCTGTATACGTTCATTAATTAGATGGTTCTGCAAAAGAACATTCGAATAAATAGTCTCACGTATACTCACATAATTGTTGATAGTTTTCTCTAGCTCAGACAATGAGTTATCATTGAAATCATTATTATCAGATTTTGACCCGCCCATGATATTGATATACGAAATCACCAATTCATTAATGGCCTTAAGTAAACCTGACCGCTTAGTTTTGGTTGCATTAAGTTCTACTGCAGATCCGCTTCGACCGCAAAAATAACCGATATATTCCATCTTGCCACGAGGCAAGGGCACTTCACGAAAAATGGTTTCGACTTTCTGCAAGTTTTCTTTTAACTGTGTTCTGCAATAATAAAAAAAATCTTGCGATGGAATAAACTGAGTGGCGCCTTTAGAAGAATCATAGGATTTAACAGCGTAATTGCTCATATTTAATTCTCACTAGGATAAATTTATGAATCTTTCGATTAACCCAGATTCTGACAGGGAATGTAGTCGCGATCTTACTTCAATTTACTTTTAAATAAAATGAGTATTGATCCTCATTTTTAAATGAAAAAACTCTAAACTAGCAGAGACAATTTCGCTTAATTCTCAAGCAATAAAGCACCCCGCCACAAGCAGCGAGGTATTAAAAGCGCTCTTCAGACTGCTGGTTTTCAACCAACTTTCGCCCCAAGGGACAAGGAATTAAACCCGGAAGAGATTAACTCCCAAAACCGGCCACAACATTACAGCAATAGCATCCTGCCAGCAAAGACTGAAAATCTGGCTTATTTTTTATCCGCAATCAGTTGACCGCTACAGTGTGATTTTTTGCCAATGCCCCGATCACTAAGGAAAAGCGCTATAACCACCATTTGGTGATCATCTAAATTGAGTATTGGCACTCATTTAATGGCGATAGGCAATCAATTAACATAGTTGTATTAGCCCAAATAAAGTTGACTCTCAGTTTTTATTTGCGACTTCAACTAGGAAAAATTCGACATAGTTTACTATTTCTAAAGATGCGTACAATCTCATCAGATTCAAGAGCAATTTTTAAGATTTTAGAAGAAATTGAGACACTTGAAGAATCTACTAATCAGAACAATCGCACAAGAAATATAACACTGGAAGATTGTTATGATGCAAGATTACTGAGAAAATTTAATGATTTTTATAGCTTTTTGATAAATTCATTGGCAAGTTTTATTTTTATACTCGATAAAGAAGGAAAATTTGTATTTGTTAGTGAACAAGTTTATGAAATTCTCGGCTATAGAGCCAAGAATTTAATTGGAATGCATTTTTCGCAACTGGTTGATGAAGCAGATTTGTCAATGGCGCGCCATGTTTTTTTAGAGCGAAGAATTAGTGAGCGCGCTTCCTACAATGTTGAATTCCGTCTCAAACGAAAGCTTCCCGATCAATATGAAAGCACAACAACTATCAAAACAAGCTTATGTGTTTCTTGCAGCTCGATTGGCATTTATTCAGAGTATGAAAAAATCGAAGAAAATAAATACTTAGGCTCCTTTGGAATTATTAATAAAATTGTAGATATGAAAGGAACAAATGGCACGAATCATTACCATGAGAATTGCGATATCCTAACGGGCTTACCAAACAAATACTCTTTTCTTAAAGAATTTGACTTCGCTAAATTACAAGCTATTCAAAATGAAACAAGCTTGGTGTTGATGATAATTGACTTGGATCAATTTAAATTAATCAATGATTCATATGGTCTAGAAAAGGGCGATGAGCTTTTGCGGCAGGTAGCCAATCGAATTCAACGTTACATTAAACAAACCGATACGTTAATGAGGATGGGGGGGGATGAATTTGTTCTTTTATTAGAAGGAATTAATAATCAACAAGATACCGCATGCTTCACTGAGAGTCTACTTATAAGCTTTAGAGAACCGTTTCATCTAGGCAATAAAAAAATAAAGATATCTGCCAGTATCGGTGTTGCTTGTTATCCCCAAGATGGTGAAACAGTTGATGAGTTGTTAACAAAAGCGGACTTGGCTATGCAAGATTTAAAAGCCAAAGGCAAAAACGGCTATCGTTTCTTCAACAATTCAATGTTAAATCACTCGAATGTAAAAATGATCGTCAATCAAGATCTCAGTGCTGCACTGGATAAAAACGAATTTGAAATGTACTACCAACCGCAAGTCAATGCCGTTAGTTGTCAGGTGGTTGGCGCGGAAGCTTTAATTCGCTGGAATCATCCCGAGAGAGGCTTGTTAACTGCAGGAGCGTTCATTGATTATATTGAAGATAGCGGATTTATCATACCAATTACCGAATGGGTAATTAATGACGTAATGCAGACGTTGCACGACTGGAATTCGATGAATTACTACATAGACCAGATTTCTATCAACATATCCCCCACTTATCTGGAACGCCTGGATTTTGTTGCTCAATTAACAGCAGCTATGAAGCATTATAGCGTTCGTCCCGAACAGATAGAGATCGAGATTCTGGAAAATTTCAATATTTTTAATTCTAAGCACATAATTGATCAGTTGTGGCAACTGAGAAAACTGGGTGTCAAAATTGCTATTGATGATTTTGGAACAGGTTATTCTTCTTTAAATTATCTTAAGCATTTCCCAATTGATACCATTAAGCTCGATCAATCGTTTGTCCGGGAAATTAAAGAGGACAATATCAGTTTGCCGATTTTGTCGGCTATTATTTCAATCGCGCATGAACTTAAGCTTAATCTGATAGCAGAGGGTGTGGAAACATTTTATCAATCGAATTACTTGAGAAAGCATGGTTGCTATTGGATGCAAGGCTATTTATATAGTAAGCCATTACCGAAAAATCAGTTTGTAGAAATTCTTAAAACAAAAGAATTTAAATTTGCCACTTGATTAATGTGAATCTTAATGATCGATTTTTATTACACCCAAGTTATTGAAATAAAAAATAACGGCATTCCCGCTTAAAAATATGTTGAATTATTTCTTGAACTGAGGTTTCTAATCAAAGTAAGAGATAAAAATGCCTGACAATAATACATTAAAAGATAAAAACAATGATGTATCAAACCAACAACTGAAAAAAATTAACATACGGATAAAACAAATGGATAACTCAATCCAACCGATCTATTCGAATGTTACCTCAGCTTTAGGAAGTAAAGAAATCGTAATGCTTGATTTTGGATATCTCGATATTCAACTGATTGCATCTTTGAATCGAATGCTCGCTTCAGGAGAAAATATTCCAAATATCATTGATGCAAAAATGACATGCCGTGTTGCATTAAATTTTGATGCTGTCAGCCAATTAATCAAGCAATTAAATAACATCTTGGAACCTCAACAAGTAATCAAATCTGGAGAACCCATAGTTGAACAAACTGCCCCAGTTCCAGAAAAAGAACTGGGATCATCTGTCGAAGTTGGCGAACGGCTAGATCAAGACCCCGCCAAACCTTCTCATAGTGGATTCAAATTTCCCTGGTCCAAGTAGAAAATTATCTCCATCTAAGGATGCCCTGAAAAAGCTAGCTAGCGATAGTCAGGCAAGGCAAATAAAGTTAAAAAGCTTACTTTACAAGTGGTAAATAAACATCTTGAACCTGATTTCAACGCAGAATGGCCAAGTGAAGTAGTCTTTCAAAGTTTCCTTGAGCCATCCGATGCGAGGAAAAATGTGTTCGATCAATTTTCCTGAATTCAATAGCTGCGTAATTTTTTCCAGCCTGTCATGCGCAGCGGTTCACTGTATGCCTTTATTTAAAACACACTGTTTTCTTTTCATCCTGCTTGCCATTGCCACATTGGTGTGCTATCACCAGTTTGACCAGTATCTGCAAATCGGTCCTGATCTTTTGACCGGAAACTGGAAATTCCGGTCAACGGAAAACAGCCGGGTTGATTATACAGAAAAGGGCTTAACCCTTTTTTCCAGCGATGCAAGAATTGGCGCCAGCGCGCACCTGGATCTCCGGATGGTAAATCCCGGCACTGTTTTATTGGTTTCCGCCGATGTGAAATGCGATAGCGTGAAAACGGGCAAGCAATCCTGGAACGCGGGAAGATTGCTATTGGCGCAAAATGATGGAAAAAAAAACCGCTGGGATCTGCCGCACTCTGCAGTGGACCTGACTGGAAGTCATGACTGGAAAAATTACCGCAAAACTTTCACCATTGCACCGGATACTGAAAAAATCTGGCTGCTTGCGCAACTCAGTCAATCCAGCGGGTCGTTGCAATTTCAGAATATTCATGTTTACCCGGTACATGAAAATGAAGCTTATCGATGGGCGAAAAGCTTCATTCTGATCGCATGGAGCGCTTATTTCCTGCTGTTTGCCGGTTCATTTCTTTTTGTTAGCGAAATGAATCTCTTCAGCCGCTTACTATTAATTTCCATTTTCATCTTTATCATTGCGGGCACTGCCATACCGGGCGATATGAAAAATCAAGTATTGACCGAAGTCAAAATCCTGCTGGATAGCGGATCATTCAAATCCGCTATCCCGTGGAATTTATCCAAGGTCTGGCATCTGTGCTTTTTTTTCTTATTTGGTGCAATTCTCTGCATAACGATGAGAAAGGAATCAATCCTTCAGACAGTAACGATTATTCTTATGCTGGCCGCAGGTACTGAATTCGCACAACTGTATATCAAAGGACGGACAGCGTTGCTGGGCGACTTTTTTATTGATGTGGCGGGAGGAGTTTTTGGAGTGATTTTGACCGGATTCTTTATTTCAAAGCTGAAAAGCATGCGTTTAGGAAAAAAAACCGTCCAATAATAATTTTATGGTTACCCAGACTTTTTGTCGACCGTCGAATGATCATACAAACCTAGGAATATTGCTCCCCCTTAGATACGGCCGGTTGTGTGTAAATATTCCTCATTCATTTGCGGAGAAACCGTTAAAAAATAATTGGTCTCTGACAAATTAATCCGGAATCACACCGGAATTATAATTTTACGGCATTCTGCAATGGTCTCAGTACCTCTGAGTCAGGTCTATTTTGGAAAAGAATTCTTACTAATTGAGACCTTTGCACGGTCAAGAGCAGATTTAGCTGCGCGAGATGATATAATTTATTTTTGAATCATGGTGTTGGACTAATCCAATGAGTTTTTCTGAATATGATGTAACCCGCCGAACCCGCAAAGGGAATTTCTTGAAGCAAATCGATGAATTGATAGACTGGGACTCGATAGAGAAGGCGATCTCAGTTCATTATGCACCACTATCGGACATAACAGGACGTCCTGCCTATCCTGGGTTGCTGCTTTTCAAAATGCTGTTAGTGGGAATCTGGAATGGTGGTTTAAGTGATGAAGCGGTTGAAGAAATGGCTAATTCTAATTTGCACGTGATGCGATTTCTGGGATTGTCACTTGAAGATGAAGTACCGGATCATTCTGTGCTGTCGCGTTTCAGAACCCGTTTGACGATAGCCGCAGCGTGGGATGGTTTATTGGGGCAAATCAATCACCAAATTCAGCTGCTCAATGTTACTGTAGCCACTGGATGTCACGTTGACGCCAGCATCACGCCTAGTCCACGTAAGCCAAAGACCCGGCCCGCCTATGAAGTAGTTAGTGATCGCGAAGAGCGTGATGACGAAACAGACGCACAAACATCCATGCGGGTCATCGCGGTCACTCAACCTGGTGTCGATATTGAGGCGCGTTGGGTTAAAAAAGGCGGCCAATCGGTTTTTGGTTATAAACAGCACACGCTGGTTGATCACAATGGTTTGGTGATGGCTGTTGAAACAACGGCCGCTAATTGCCATGACAGCAAGCTGCTGCTAACACTGCTCGATAAAGCCGGGATCGTACTAGGTACCCGGGTTCATGCTGATAAAGCTTACTGTAGTCAGAAACATCGTGAAGCCTTTAAATCGCGCGGCATCAAAAATGGCATTCAGGATAAAGCCTTGAAGAACAAACCGTTGACTGCGCGGCAAATACAGCGCAATCGTTTAATTACACAAGCCCGGTATGTCGTGGAACGTACCTTTGGCAGTCAAACACGCTGGTTTGGTAGCAAGATCCTCCGTTACTACGGTCGAGCCAAAGCACATGCCTGGCATATCCTGCAGGCTATGGCCTATAACCTGAAAAGGTTGCCAAGATTGTATGTTGAGAGGCTTCTACCACGACAACCACAAGCTAGTTGCGTCTTCTAACAAAGAAATGGCGTAATAATGTCTTTATCTCTTGGTTTTTGCAAAAAATTCACTAAAATTCCCCAGAATTTCAACATTGAATTGGGTTTTTAAGAATTTGCAGCAGAAGTGGATAGTTTTGCAAAGGTCTCTAATTAGGGATATTTGAAGAAGGGAATCGAGCTTCTAGCCAGTTTGCCCATTTGACGGACTTAGTAATCAAATCAGCCCGATACTTTGCATTATATTTTGGCGTACGTGAATGATAATTGGCTGCTTTTGTCCAGATGTCGCCTTTATCATTTTTGATATGTAAACGCACTCGCCATGCGGCCAGATCATAAGCATAACACCCCGGATTTTCCACATGATCAGGTGTAATGCCATATTTCGATAAATCTTGAAGAAATAAAGTATTAAACTGCATCGAGCCAATATCGTGAGTACCGTTACTGTTACGCACCCATTGGCCCGGTTTACCACTCTCTTTCTCGGCTATCGCCAGCATGATATTGGCTGGTATTTCATACTTGATGGCAGCAGTGATTGAACACACTATCCTTTCCTGCATATCCGGCGGTAAATCCATCATGGAGCGAATCGCTTGAATGCCTTACCTATATTATTTACTCCCTCCTCGCGAAATATTGTTCATACCTGATGATTCCTGGGCCTGACCTTTTTCAATTGCACTCCGCAAAGCATCCATTCCCGCACTTCTTGCTGTTGTCAGCCGACCGGCTGCCAGTGTGCCGCCATAAGACGCAACGGCTGCTGCCGTACCGGCCGCTGCCATAAAACTACCTGCACTATAACTGCCAATTCCAGCGCTCGAGCCTATGCTGCTTCCCGTTATAATGCCAGCAAGTAACGATGGTAATCTGGAAATCAACACAAAAAATGCAATCGTAAAAATCAGCATGACCGCCAGTTCTTCATAATTCAGAACGTTTTTACCCATTTTGGCGTAAAAACTGGATAACAGATCACTACCAATACCAACGATCAGGAGCATAACAAATAGCTGAATACCAACACCCAGAACTGTTTTAAAGTAGTTTATGGCGATGTCGGATGTCCAACGTGCGCCGCCAAAACCCAAAAAGAAGATACCCGCATACATTAGCACCCAGGATGAGATTAACAAAAGCAGCATATTCACTGCAATTACCGCTAAAACAATAAGAACTATCAACGATATGATGACAGCAATCAGACTATCGACCGGTTGCAGTATTGTAAGATTACTCGTTGCTTGATTCCAGATTAAAACACCTATATCCATAATACTGGAATGACTGGCACCACTAGGTAGGCCAGCAGCAGTACCGCCTAACTGCTGCATCGAGGCAATAATAGTACCCGCAATATTGTGTCCAGACACTGCATTAGTCAGCAGCCAGAAGTAAAACCCGGTGAAGATAATAAAACGGGTAAACTCAGCAAAGAAATCCGCGATATCGGCTTTGCGCAACAGCATCACTCCAAATGTCCACACCATGGAAATCAGCACCAACGTCCAGAACAAGCGCTCAGCAGCACCTTGAATGACCGCTTGCCAAGATTTGGCTTTTCCTAAAAACTTCTGAATTACCTGATCTAATACACTTTGATTCGTAGCAGGATCAATGTAAGCAAGCTCTGCAAACACAACAGATGAGAAACTTGACGATACAATAAAAACAAGGAAAATTACGCCTGGATTCTTAAGCATCTTGCTATTCCCATAATATGTAAGGCTCTAGACTATCAGAGGTTAATAATATCTAACGAGCTGCCATAGTTCAGTAGCAAGTTCATCAGGTTGTTTTTTCCAGCGCCATTCAGATTCTTTCAAATGCAGCTCAAAGTTAACTGATACGCCGTTAAACTTTGCCAATCGTCGCTTGGTAAAACTCCAAAACGATTCAATACCGTTAATGTGGCAATGCCCATCACGGGCAAATTCATTGTCACCGTGCGATACTCGAAAATGCTTGGAGTATCCCACATCTACCAAACCATTATAGCCACGCCAGCCATCACTATAAATGACACTTTCAATCGACACTTTACCCAGTATTACCGCTTGTAAGGTCAAGCGTTTACAGTCCGGTACTATTTCGGTGTATACCCTGCCATCTCGCTCAAACACTCCGAATACAGGTTGTTTTAATGTACCGCGACCGCGTTTGAGTTTGCCGTGATAACCACGATGCCGTTTCGCACCAAAATAGCTTTCATCAACTTCCACTCTGCCTAACAACTTGTCTTTAAGGGCAGTCTGATGGCGGTAAATTACTTGCCTGTATATGCCATCATATTAATCGTGTTACGATTTTTACCTAATAGCAGCGCTGTTTTGCTGGCTGGTATATCAATGCATAAGCATTGAATTATTTTTTTAACAGAATAATCACTTAATTTGCTATTTCTTAACATCTTTCTAGACTAACAGATTGTTTCTGCTAGTCTAGAGCCTATGTAATTAGCTACTCAGAACCATCCATTTGTTTCTTAAATTTATCAGGATCAGAAATATCCATTTCAAGCCAGTTCTTTCTTTCCGGCATTTCACTTAATTCCTTTTTAGGCTCCTTCAGTTCAAGCTTGCCATCGCCATCCTTATAACACCCTGACAGCAGCAACAAAGACAATGAGTAGATCACTGCAATAATCAAATAGCCTTTTTTCATCGGTATCTCCTTGAGTTGGTGTTTCAAAAGGCATCTTTCACAGACCAGTTTCTACCAACTGGCAGTATTTCAGGACTCAATCGCTTGGTTGCTGCCTCACGCGTAGCCTGCTGCATGGCCTTTTGATCCACCTCGGCCTGACTCTGCGTATTGGCAGCATTATGCTGGGCAATCAGCATCTGGCGCATCTGCAGTAACTGGTTTGCCTGGTACGCGGCCAGCTGGTTGGCATATTGCAGAGCTTCCATTTGTCCCTGGGCAGATTCGGTTCTTTGTTGTAAGACTTGCAGGTGCGCTGCATCGAGCGGGATCTGATTCTGATGTTCGCTTAAACCCCGCAAGAGCGAATCATTGGCGTTTTTCTGCGCATCGGTGCTGGTATTTTGTCCATCCTTCAGGAGTTTCCAGGCGCCTTCATTGCATTTTTCCTGCAAACTAAAGCACGGGGAACTGCGATAATATTCAACATTGCGAAACCGCTGCATATAACCATCCAGCCCTCCATACTGTTGTTCATAATAGCGTATGGTATTGGTCAGATAGAGCAACCGGTTCATCGTATATTGCGCTTGCGCCCAAACATAAGCTGGTGGCGCCAGCGTGTTGCGGATCATGTTTTCATATTGCTGCAATTGTGTCTGATACTGCTCGATCTGCTTCAGTGTCTGCGCTACATTCTCAATAGCGGTCGTTGTGGTTTGTTTTATGTTCGCTATATCAATGACGGCAAGGCCGCCTGCTTTGATAACCGATGAATAACCGGCATTACCCAGTGCGAGCAGAATTACGATCAACTGAGCAGCTAGATTTTTGCTATTTATCATGTTTGATCACTCCTGTTATTAATAATCAAATGATTGATACGGTTTGGAAAACCTCATGTCTTTGGTCACAATGATGTTGAAGCGATACCCAGGCCTGATTTCAAGCGTTGGGGATATATTCAGGTTTTTACGAATGAGATTGGCGGTTACCAACCCCAATTGCTGACCGAGCGATTGACTCATGATGCTGCCCGCATTTTGCCGCCCGAACGCACCACCTGCATCACGTTGACTGTACGTGGCACCGGCCACAATAGCCGACATGATCAGGGCTGAACCAAAGATGCGTAGATAATGGTTATTGACCAGATCCTTAAAACCTGCGTAACCCACCCCGTCAGCGCCCGGCATGGCACCAATATCCATAGTTTTACCATCTGGAAAAATGATGCGTTGCCAGGCAACCAGCACTCGTGCCTGACCGAATTCCACTTCACTGGAATACGTACCCACTAATCTTGATCCTTGTGGAATCAAACGCCATTTACCAATGGGGGAATCATAAATATGTTGGCTGACCTGTGCCATGATCTGCCCCGGCAGACTCGAATTGATACCGGATATCAGAGTTGCCGGTATGACAAACCCTGTTTGCAGGACATAAGGCGATGCGGGCTTTTGCACTTCGCTATTCAATTTCCAGCGTGCTTCTCCTTCTGCTGAATCAAAGCGCGAATAATCCCTATCCCGTGTACCGGACTCGTCATCCAGCAATCGAGGGGCGCCATCGTCCATGGATTCATCACTTCTACCCGCTCCCGTTCCTCCGGCTCCATCCTGCCGCAACTGCGCCAGGCGCGCATGATACGCAGCCGTTGGATCTTCACGCAGGTTTGAATCAATCTGTTGACGCACCGATGCCAATTTTGCCAGCATTTCATCACGTGTTTTAGGTGCACCGGCATTGGCTAAATCCGGTGATGATCCCGTACTTCTGGGCGCAATGACATTCACATTGGTTTTAGCCTTGATCGCCTCTTCCAGTTGCTGGCGTTTCAGCATCCGAATATGGGCAATATCAGCGTGAAGCGATGGATCGACAGTATCCATAGAGGGCGGCAGAGGCGGCCGATCCAGATCTGATGGCCGCTCAATGATGATTCCATGTAGGGGTGCTTTTTCGGTTAAATCAGAAGTTTTAGTCTGAGTTTTGGGTTCGATAATGCCTCCGATATAGTCTTTGGCAATCAGTGAGGCAAAAGAATTGCTCGACTGAGTATCATGATTACCATCAAAATCGTATTGACCGCGTTCAGCTGCCCGATTCATGGCGACGATCATCATGAGCAACATGAATATCAGCATAATCGCACCGAAAATGACGATCGGAAGATTATTGACGCGCCGCACCCCAACGTTTTTGGCAACTACATCTGGAGATGAATCCGGTGACAGGAGTTTAGAATTGGTTGACATATCACCCTCACCCCCTTATTCTTTTCTGACCCAAAGACCGGCAGGATGGGTACTATCGCCTTGCACACTGAATGCGCGCGATAAGCGCATATCGTCAATCATGAGTTTGACATGATACAAATCCCCCGATTGGTCAATGATGTAACTCAAGGCCAGGCCTTTTTGCGACTCAGTATCAGGTTGATTCGGCGCAGCAAAGATTGGTTGCTGAATGACTTCCTGAACTGCAAACCCTGCCAGTCTCAGGTTCTCGATCAAGGCATGACCAAACGGATCATTAATCACATGGCGCAGATTGAACTGCGTATTGGCCGCCGGGTACAGCCGCACTATTTGGGCCGCCACATCATCGGCCATGACTTTGCTGGTTTCGATTGAAGGATTCTGAATAAAATTGCCATAGGGGTGCGTAGCACAACCATTCAATAGCAATAAAACCAGCATGAGGATAAAAACAGCGTTGGATGCGGTGATCATTTTATTCATCATCAATTCCCCCGCGTAATCGTCACCCGGCTTTGATTGCCGCCTACACCGGCAATCAGAATCGCACGATCAAACACGGTATCCACAATATAGCGATCACCCTGCAAGCGGTAATTCACCATAACGGTTTCATCTTCA
Organism: Nitrosomonas sp. Is24; assembly: GCF_033063335.1. Taxonomy (NCBI): domain Bacteria; kingdom Pseudomonadati; phylum Pseudomonadota; class Betaproteobacteria; order Nitrosomonadales; family Nitrosomonadaceae; genus Nitrosomonas; species Nitrosomonas sp. Is24. The sequence continues at coordinate 2,609,365 of NZ_JAWJZG010000001.1, forward strand.
CTAAAAATACCGCCTTCTTTGTTCAGTAGTAGCAAAGTCGGTGCTTCAGTCTGTGCCATGATGGCAGGCATTTGTATGATGGTTTTTTGACCGTCGTTATAGACACGCAGCGGCTTCCAGGTAGCATCGCCAGACACTGCATACGCAAAATCCAGATTGCCCAGATATTCTCCGGTTTCAGGAAGGGTGCGCGATTTCCTGATTCCCATAACATGGCTTTCTTTATCTCTAATCGCATCCCATTTAATCAGCGCATCTTCCGGATAAGTAAAACTGACTCTCGGCATGAAATCACGACGGTGAGACCGAAGACGCATGTGATACGTGCGCCGGTTGGTCGTCACTACCAAGGATGTTTCAAGCCCCACATCCAATGGTTTTACAATCAGATGTTGCACCTCAGCAGAACCTTGGCCGGTCACTGCTGGTTCAATCAACCAGCGTGCCTGGTCACCCAGGTGGATGGAATTAACCTGCTCACCCGGCTGCAATTCGATATCGCATACCTGCAATACTGCACAGACGATGCTGGGTTGTTGCGAGCCAAACAGAAAACGAATGGATCCATCCGGCCCTGCAACCGGCTTTGTACCGTTAGGATTGACTGCTTGCCATTTCTTGGCCAGATCGATGGCCGCGCGTTCCTGTGGTGTCAGTTGAGGGTTCTTATCGGAGAAATACGCATCCGACAAACCATTAGAATAGCCTGGAGTAACCAGTCCAACGGATAAAGTCAACATGCTCAGCATGCCTATGGTACTGCGCGTACTTAATGAGAGTAACGGTTTCATGATGAGCGGCCCCTTTATGTCTGTTTCGACCAGGAGAAATCCTGGATATAAATACCCAGCGGGTTATTGCGGATCTGTTCTTCCGTCGTGCTTTGCGTGGTCGGCTTGTTATAAATCCTAAGCAGAGCACGCATCTTGAAGGGTGGCTCGGTTAAGTGTCCCTGCCGGTCATAGATTTTCTCCAGCCAATCGACCTGCCAGGTCTCCGGTGATTGGGGTATGACCGATATGATTTCAACATTAACGGTTTGTGTTTCAGCTCGTTTGAAAGGACTACTGGCCTCAGTACTATTGAACCATTCATTAGCTTTTGCCGTGGCGGGGTCGTTATTGGATAGCATGGCATACGCACGAAAGATGGCACGTCGCTGCAAGGCGATATCCGGTGTCACCATCCGCAAATCATTAATAAACGCTGCAACCGACGCATGCACTACGCGCTGATCGGCCACCGCAGCAATATCCGCACGAGAAACCGCGATGGCTTCTCCCAGTTTATTAACCTGTACCACGTAAGGGATGAATTTGGATTGGCTGCCGATGACAATGACTCCTCCCACCCCAGCCAGCGCAATCAGCAAACATAGTAGCGCCAGCATTTGCCACATATTGCGCGAAGCCTGAATCCCGCGCATATGGTCATTCCAGGTGCGCCGTGCTGACAGATAGGGGTTTTCATTTTCACCGCAGCGGTGACCACCTTCCATCCTGTCGTCATTGGCACGCATAGTCTCATCCACAACCGGCTTTAACTTGAATAGCTCGTTGATCATATTCATGCAGCAACTCCATAATCTGATAACGTCAACCCTTTTATCGCCAGCCATTCGTGAACCCATAGGTCGCCATACTTGTCGCACAGGTTTTTAATCGTGGCGATTGATTCCTTATCCGTAGATCCCACAAAAGCCAGCGCTAATGGCCCGAGTGCCAGGTCATAGAGCCGCCTGCCGTTCTCGGATACGGTGTAATATTGCTGTTTGGGAATGGCAGAAGCCAGGATCTCAATCTGGCGCGTATTCAATCCCATGCGCCGGTAGAGTGCCGAAGCCTCTTCATCGCGCGCAAATACGTTGGGCAGAAATATCTTGGTGGCGGTGGATTCGACAATGACATCGAGAATTCCGCTGTTGGCCGCATCCGACAGGCTTTGCGTTGCCATCAATACTAGGCAATTGTTTTTACGCATGACCTTGAGCCATTCGCGGATCTTGGCGCGAAACACCGGATGACCCAGCATCAGCCAGGCTTCATCGAGGATAATCGCGGATGGTTGACCATGCAGGCTGCGCTCGATGCGCCGGAATAGATACAACAGCGTCGGCAGTGCGTATTTATCACCGAGATTCATCAACTCTTCGATCTCGAACGTGGTGAAGGTAGACAGATTCAACCCATCGGCTTCAGCATCGAGTAAGTGCCCCATCATGCCGTCGATGGTATATTGCCGAAGACACTCGCGTATCGATTCATCCTGGATTGTCACTGACAAATCCGATAAGGTTTTTGAGCCGCTTTGATGCATATTGGCAATGGCTTGACTGATTTCATTACGCTGCAAAGGTGTAACGGTAATGCCATTGAGTTCTATCACCATGCAAATCCATTCCAGCGCCCAGGCACGATCTCCCTTAGTCTGCAAGAATTGCAGTGGACAAAAAGACAGCGACTCATCATCCCCTGCTACTGTAAAATGATGGCCACCTATTGCTTTTGTGAGTGGATACATTGACATCCCCTTATCGAAGCAATAAATCGACATGCCCTGATAACGCCGCAATTGCGCGGCAATCAGCGCCAAATGCGTGGATTTACCCGCTCCGGTTGGGCCGAACATGAAAGTGTGACCTAAATCGCGCACATGCAAATTCAGCCGGAAAGGCGTAGCACCTTGTGTGACACAATGCATCAGCGGGGGTGAATTGGGCGGATACATCGGACAGGGTGCTATGGGTTTGCCTGTCCAAATGGTATTGACCGGCAACAAATCGGCCAGATTCATGGTATTGATGAGAGGTCTGCGCACATTCTCAACACCGTGACCGGGCAAGCTGCCCAGATACGCATCCATGGTGTTGATCGTCTCAACCCGCGCGGCAAAGCCCAGATGATTGATTGCTTTCTCTACCTTACGCCCGGCTTCTTCCAATGCTGCCCGATCTTCCATCATCAGCACCACCACGCTGGTATAGCACCCTTGGCCGACCATGCCGCTATTGGTTTCCGCAATGGCAGACTGCGCATCTTCAGTCATATTGAGCGCGTCTTCATCGATGTTGCTGCTTTGCAGGTTAAACACCTGGTCAAAGAATCCACGGATTTTTTGTTTCCAGCGTCTGCGGAATTTTTCCAGATGATTGACCGCTTCATGCGCATCCATAAAGATAAATCGCGATGACCAGCGATACACACCCGGCAATTCAGAGAGCAGATTTAACATGCCGGGAGAAGATTCCAGCGGGAAACCCTCAATCGATACCACTTGAACGAAATTGCGGCCAATTTTAGGCACAACCCCGCCCCACATTTCCTGACCACCGAGCAAGGTATCCAGATACATCGGATTCGTAGGTAATACCATCGGATGATCCAGGCCGGTTACGCATAATTGCAACCACTGTAAGAAATCATCATGGATGATGGTTGTACCGTCTTCATTCACCAGCTTGCGGCTTTTTAAACGCGACAGATGAAATACGCTGGATAATCGGGATTCAAAGTTGGCACATTCGCGCTGGAAATATTCCAGCAATCCTTGCGTGCGAGCTTTTTGGTCGGGTGCCTCGGCTTCATCGTCAAACATCAGTTCAACAAACTTGCGTTGCGCCAGCATCGGCGGCAAGTACGTCAGTGATACGATAAAGCAACTCTCGTATAGGGTGCCGATACGCTCGAACAGATTGCGCCGCTCCTCGTCAATGGCAGCGGTAACGGGATCAGGGTAATTGGAAAGCGCTTTGTCTGAATAACCTTGCGCGGGTTTGCGGATGGCATCGACATGAATCATCCAGCCATTGCCCAAACGGGATAAAGCCTGGTTAATGCGGAATGACACCCGCTCGCGCTCAATCTCGGTGCTGCTGGCCGTATCGTCACCACGAAATATCCAGGCGGCCATTAATGAACCGTTCTTGCCGACAATCACGCCGTCTTCCACCACGGCTGCATACACCAGCAGATCGGCAAAACCCATTTTTTTGGATCGATGTTGATCCAGTTTTAATTCTTTGCCAGCATCACGGATATGGATAAATAGTATCAAGAGCAGCACAGCACCGCATATTGCGATAAAGATAGAAATAGCGGCAATCATAGATGCTGTTTCTCCTGCTGGCGGGTATTGTCATGAAAAGGAGTGCTGCGCGCCGGATAGTATTTTTTGTATTGCATCTGGCGCAGGTAAACATGACGCAATTGCGGATCATTTTTTGCCATCAGTCGCAGTGCAAACAGTGCAAAGATCCATAGGGCTATGCCGAAAAGCGTGGCCTTTATTTCCATAGCCACAAAGATTGAAGTAGCCGCAATCAGGATAGAAAACATAACCAGTTCCCGGTCGCCACCCATAAACAAGTTGGGACGGTTTCCCGATTGACGGATAGGTATGGTTCGAAGCGCCATTAGTTTGCTTCCTATTCTTGTGGATTTACGACTAATTCCTGATCTTGGGGCATTTCACCCGGAATGACCGCACCCTGGAATAAATTGGTCATGATGTTGTTGGCACCGACGAGTAATGCCATAACCAGCACGATAAAAATCAGTGTGCGAAAAAAAGCGTTGAGTTCGCCACCAAAGATCAGAATGCCGCCTGCAACGACAATGCCGACAATGGATAGGGTAAAAGCAACGGGACCGGTAACAGAGTTTCTGAGATTCACCAGCCAGGTTTCATAGGGAAGCGCACCGCCTGCGCCAACAGCGGCTTGTGCGTTATCAATCAACAAGAAAAACAAAAGAAAACTGCATAAAGAAACAATGAAGAAGAGTGAAATTGAAGGCAATATTTTCATTAACTAACTCCTGTTATTTATTTACAGCTTCTTGATTTGGTAACTTCCTCTTTTAAAACCTTGTACTTCGATAATCTGCTGGATTTTCCTGCCGTGGGGTGTGCGCGTGATATGTACGACCATATCAACCGCCTCCGCGATCAATGGCATGATCTCTTTAGGTGCTGAAGGATTGCGTGAAATCAGGGATTCCAGACGAGTCAGTCCTGATAGCGCATCATTGGCGTGCAGTGTGGCAGCCCCTCCTTCATGCCCTGTGTTCCAGGCATCAAGCAAATCCAGTGCTTCAGGGCCTCTCACTTCACCGACCAGGATGCGATCCGGGCGCATACGCAAGGTTGTTTTGAGCAATTGCGTCATATCGACATCGATCGTGGTGTGATACTGCACAAAATTCCGGGCAGTGCATTGAATCTCGCCGGTATCCTCCAGGATAAAGATGCGCTCATCCGGGTCATTGACAACCATTTCATTGATGATGGCGTTGATCAGCGTTGTTTTACCTGACCCGGTGCCACCAATAACCAAAATATTGCGGTGCTTGCGCACGGCCTCTTTAATGACATCACAGTGTCTGGGCGACAACACACCGGTTTCCACATACTGCTCGAGTGTAAAAATCTTGATGGCTTTTTTACGAATGGCAAATGTGGGGGATGAAACAATGGGTGGCAGTTGACCGGCGAAGCGTGAATTATCGAGTGGAAATTCACCTTCGATCATCGGGTTGAATCGATTGATTTCTTTGCCGTGGAAACCTGCAACCGTTTTGATGACCGCTTCAACCTGGGCAGCTTGGATATTTCCGATATGTTGTATCTTTTGACCTAGTTTCTCTTGCCAGATACGGCCATCGGCGTTGACCATGATTTCAACCGTTTCAGGATCTTGCAATGCAGACAGTATTTCCCTTGCATCGCGCTCCAGCTTGCTCTTTGCCCGGTCTTTAACGGATGCGATGTAAGGTAATTGATCTTGCGATGTCATGCGAATACTCCAGAAGCTTACACATGACATTACAATATAACGTAATTATATTTTGCGCAATACTTTTTTACTGCTTTTAACATTTTTCTCTTTTGCTTAATTTTTATTTTTTAATAAGAACGCTCTGTTCTTTTTATCCCATTGCTCGACTTGATAAGCCTCATATTCACTTAGCACGCCACCTTTCCAGACAAAGCCTTTAGGCAAATGCTTTAGTTTTCGATTGGTTAATGCTTCAAGATCAGCCGTGCTCATATCCGTGCTATCCAATAGCATCGGTAGTGGGGTCTCGAGCGCTTCTGCGACGGCTTCTATAATCCTGAGTGATGGATTGGCTTTATCATTGGTCAGATCGGTAAAAAAAGATATAGAGACCCCCGCCTTCTCTGCCAATTCGGACTTGGTCATATCCTTCTCATCAAGGATACGCAAAATATTTGTGATTAAGATTAAATTGTACATATAATAGCCCTGCCATTTTTAGGGTTTAAGCAGCTTAACTAAACAGCACCATTGTTTTGCAGTAGTATTGCTGCTATTTTAATCCAAAATAAAAACACAAATTTATTAATTCAATGGAGGGCCGAATAATAGTTTCGTTATATACATATCTTATGGATAATTATTAATAGTAGATTTAAAATAGAAATTTAAACTATAAATTTATCATGTTATTGATTTATATCAACATAATTAATATTAATAGTTACCTTAGAATGCGATGAATAGAGGATAGATGAGTAGCTGATGGAAAACCTGGCGAGTCTAAAAACGTAACCCGTTTTCTGATACGAGAGGTTAGGCATTCAATAAACTGAACAAGAAGAATAAAAATATAAAAGCGCAAAAACAACTTTTGCGCTTTTATATTTGTTGATGACTGCATCCATCGTTTCTATCTTTCTAATCATAAATTGGCAGAATCATTTAATCCAAATAAATATTTCTGCCCAGCATAACGAGCACAAGTTAGGTCCAAGATAAAAATGGCAGAGAGAAAAAAGGAAAATATAAAAGGGCTTGTTGCGCCTATCGGCGCAACAGAAATTGATATTACGCTGATCAGCGAAGATATCCATCAACCCAGGAAAGAGTTTAATCAGGAAACGTTACGAGAATTAACGGAGACGATTAAATTACGCGGAGTCAAATCACCGATATCGGTTCGCCCCAATCCGGATAAACCGGGAACTTATATCATCAATCATGGGGCGAGACGCTATCGCGCCAGCATTAATGCCAGGTTAACCAAGATTCCTGCATTCATTGATACCGATTACAGCGAAGCGGATCAGGTAATCGAAAATCTGCAAAGAGATGATTTAACCTCCAGAGAGATTGCTGACTTTATTGGGCGGCAACTGGCAGGTGGTAAAACCAAGTCTGAAATTGCCAGACTCATTGGCAAAACCAATCCTTATATCACCATGCACGCTGCATTACTCGATCTACCCGATCCACTCGGAGAATTATACCGGTCAGGTCGTTGCACCGATGTCACAGCACTCTATGATTTAACCAGACTCTATAAAGCCAATAAAGAGGAAGTAATCACCTGGCTGGCACTCAGTACACAAGAAGAAATATCACGATTGGATGTCTATCAATTCAGTCAATTCTTAAAGCTGAAAAAAACGCCCCCATCTAATTCTGCGGATGATCAAGTATCCAGCGCTGAAGGCAAATCGAATACCCCTTCAACTCATAACAACGATCAAACACAAACCACGCCGAATTCATTGCTGGATTCTGTTTACAATCTGATAAAAAAAGACAAATGCAAGCCACAGGATTTAATGCGTGATCTGTCTAACGATAATAAAGAGTTACTAAAAACCAAGATTGGCGATTATTTTGAGCAAGGCAGAAATTGCCCAAATGTCGTTCAGTTCACCATCAAAGCGCTTCAAGATGGTAGCTTCTCAGCCAAGGGGAGCGGCGCACTGCAGTTGATCGCCTTTTTGCATGGTATGGAAAGATCAGAGTCTTTTGATCTCATGAAAATACTGGAAGAAATTGCCGGACAACAGGAAGCAGGATAATTTAATCTTGCCAGTAATCCTACTTACAACTAATTTGAAATGACGACACCCGCAAAGCTACGAATGATTGTAATGAATGGCCAAAAGATTCTACAAACTCAAAATAATAATGAATGGGAAACGATCGGCACTATCAAGAAGGTTGATGAAGGCATCAAGCCAGGTGTCTACAATATTTATCTAGCTACAGCACCCGTTGATAAAAATCAGTATGAGGGACAAATCATTCATGTTGATAAAGAGAATGCTGTTTTTTATCAGCAGGTCAAGAAGGATTTTATTGTGCATCAATTAAATGATGTTGATGGTAAACCTGTTGCGGGGAAAGATGTGGCTATTACTTATGATGGGGAGAAAGCTACGTTAACTCTGGTAAATTCACCTAAGAATAAAAGAATATTAAAAATTTAATGGGTAAATTCTGCCTGACAGCATTGAAGATTTGTCGGTTAGCAGCATTATGTTTTTTAAGCACGCGTAAGGGTCAGCAAAATTTTGGAGTGACCTTGCTCTGGTAATCCGCACATCTTAACGGGCTTATTATGTGATCTTTTGTAACTGTGCCACAAGCCAGTTTTGCTCGAACTTCATTGGACTGATGAATCCCAGTGTCGAATGCAGTCTCTGCGGCTGTAGTAGTTAACCAATCAATGACTCCATCCATTGCCTGACGGCGTATTTCAAACCTCATTCCATACAATCTGCCTGCTTTCAACACGATCCCAACAGCTGCAGATCCCCGTGGCAAGACCACGGGGAATCACAAGTTTAAGAAGCTATTACCATGGTTATGTATCCAAAGATACGGCGGATTTACTGTAGGCCTCCAACCTTTCTATTTTGAGTATTGATGCTTATTGGATCAAGACTGATTATTTGTTTTAATCTCAACAAGCTCAATCCCCCGCTCCTAAGGGAAAAAGCTGGTTAAAACCAGCCCATTGATGAGTGCAGTTATTGCACTGCTTGCGCTGGATGTGCAGTATCTAATAACAACAGAAAAGGATTAATCACACCATATCCTGCCATTGGTTCAGATCGCGAAGTCGAAGCGAATTGGTTTGGATTGTAGGGAATGGAGATCAATTCGATACGCAAGGCATTGTGCCAGCCCAGTAAATTCCACTACAAAGAAACTCATACTGGATATACCAAAGCAAGCACCACGACATTATCGGCGGCAGTAAGGCTTTTAAAGATTTTATTTTGCTCAATGAAGCAAGAGATCCGGAATTTCCCATTTATCTAAGCTACACCCCGGAAGGGGTGGATCGGGTTGGCGGGGAAAGTTCTCGTCATAGTTACTCTGTTTTCTATGCCATATGCGACAAACAACTCATTGGTGCAATTTCAATTAAGCAATTAACAACTAACGAGGATTAAGCATGCCAAATATTTCCGGCATTAAAAGCGTGGATTTTAAAATAGTTGCTAATGGCTATGGCGTAGTTAACTGGAATGGCCCGACTACATTGGTTGGTACTGATGGAATAAATCAAGGCAATCATGCGTTGCCAAAACTACGTGGTTACAGCAACTTAAATGGGATAGTAAAAGAAGAAACGGGGTTCAAATATAAAAAACATGCATCTGATATAGATTTTAAAGAAACTCCTATGTACATAAGTCAAAACTGTATCAGACACCATTTATTTAGAGATCAGGCTTTTGATTTGCATTATGCAAAAGATAAAAACTTGTTGTCGGTTTTAACGTCAATTACAGGTCTGATTCGCGGGTACGTTGTTCCAGCTAGTCAATGTAAACGAACAAGCCCATTATTGCTTGAAGATTTTGTTGATCAGCTTGGTAATGGAAATTTTGAACAACTCTCATCTTCAAGTTCGACTGAAGAAATAATTAATGCGAATGGTACAACAGATTATAAGAAAGGAAAAAATTCGATTTTTTCGAAGACTACATTCGGGGAAACTGAGTATTTAGCTTACGGCTCAATCAGTATTGAACAATTGCAATTTATTTCGCTGGATAAAAAATTTGACCGGGCTTCCATGGTTATCAAGGACGGTGAAGGCGAAAAAATTGCTCAGACTGTTCAATATTTCATTAAATCCATCGATCCTAGCCGTAATCCCAAAGCAGTGTTTCACCCCAACTACGTGCGTGCCGGTACGATATTTGAGGAGGGCGAGGTCGGCATTTTATTGGATAACGAAGCGACGGATGTTCTCGTCAAAAAAACGTTACAAATGATTGAAGAACTCAGTATCCGTCAAGCCAAAGGCTATATGTGTGTCGATCACTTACTCGTCGATTACAACGACAGCATCAAAATGATGCGCATAAAGCGCAACTCAGCCGAAATAAACCAAGAACCCCAATCCCCTTATGCCATTTATTTTTATGCTAAATAAGGGAGAATCATGCGGATTACTATTAACTATGAAGCTTCCTGGCGAAATTCGTTCTTGGATGGCTCCAATAACGACCCCTTACCAAAAGGTGGCCGGGTATTTGTTGGCTCTATGACGACTTTGGGAAAACGGGATAGTCAAGGCAAATATCCGAATTTTATTAAACGTGAGATTACTCATGACACCGTGATGGGTGTTTTGAATCGGCTTATCGGCGATCAAAGAAAGCTCTATTAATCCAGAAATTGCCCTAAATACTTCTTTTCAGGTTTGGAAGAACGCATATCTTTTAACGACCAGCAGGATTCAAGTGCGTCTATCAATACTGAAACGGTTTATATCCGGAATATGGAAGGAAATACCGATCAAAATTCATTCACTGGAATGATTAAAGCAAATGATCCGGTTTTTACATCCGATTATTCAAACATTTTTTGGGGAGTCTTGACGCTTGATATCGAAAATCTTTGCCGCTTCATTGTCGATGAAAGCTTTCAAGTGAGTTCTTCCAAGCAGTTTGATCCTTTGGATGTTTTACAAAAACTGCATGAATTAAATAAATTAAAGGCTATTGATATTGAAACAGTGAAAAATGCTTTGGATGCATTACAGAAACATTTTTCCGACGCTGCTTATAAAGCCGTCGACAGCAAAATAAAGCCAATTGAATTGTACTGTTCAGCGTTGTATTTGCAGATTAGCCGTTTAAGTCACGAATATGACGTATCTCTAGCACTTACAAAGAATGGTGGTCTAGCCGGTATTTCAAAACGTGGTTATACACCAAAAGATTTTATGGATCGATACACCACGGGCAGTAAAAAACCAATATGGGGAAATCCGTACCAACTGAAGGAAAAACGCAAAGGCGAAGGTGAGGTTGTCTCTTTATTAACTAAAGCCAACGGTACGCTTGATATTCTTCTCAACATTCCCGGCGACAAAGCTGAACAACTAAAAAGAATGATCGATGACGCTGGCGTTTCCAGTTTTTACCTGGGTAAAAAAGGCTTGGCTTACGTTGACGTAATTCGCTAATTGGAAGATGCCATGAACTATTATCTTGAAATCACCTTATTATCGAATTATGAAATCAATCTTTTCAGCCTCTGGTCCCAAGCCTTCCAGCAAATCCACTTGGGATTAGTCGAAACACAGGATACGGAAAAACGGGCACCGATCGGCCTATCGTTCCCCGAATACAAGATGGGTGAGAGATTCGGCATGCTGGGCAACAGGCTTCGTTTGTTTGCTCCGGACGAAACCTCCCTGATCCGGTTCGACGCGAAAAAACGATTAAGCCATCTGAGCGATCACGTGAATTGCACCGGTATCCTCCTGGTGCCAAGTATCGTCGAAGGTTATGCCGTTTATCAGCGCGAGCAACCCAAAACTGGCCGGGAACGCCTAGCCCGGCGCTATGCGAAGCGGCACAACCTGGATTACCAAACTGCATTCAATGGCAAGGTTGAGTTGTGCGCAAAGCACGATAATGCAACCGAATATAAAAAAGTGTTGATGAGTTACAGCGAAATGCCGCACAAAACCATCACCACCCCGTTTATCCGGCTGAAAAGTCTAAGTAGCGGCAATACGTTCTGCCTGTGGATCAAAAAAAGAGAAATAGAAAACAGTGTTAAAGGAATTTTTACCACCTATGGTTTAAGTTCTACTGCTTCCGTACCCGAATTTTGACTTATTTTTTGGACGATCTTTAACAATCCAAACAAATAGGCTAATTGCGATGCAGGTATTTACAGGATGGTTATCCATTCCTAAATATCCTGCACACTGCACCACAACTGGCTTTGAGTTTTTTTATCGTCTGTTCGCTGCCGCGCAGGCAGCTTAGAAATTTATTTTGGCTTGCGTTATTATGGCTTCGATGTTCGCTGCCGCACAGGCAGCTTAGAAATTATTTCATTAATGCTTACCAGGCTGTTTTTTAGTTTTCTGCCGAGAAGGCAGCTTAGAAAAAGATTGAGCGAGGAAGTTACACTGAATCGATGTTTGCTGCAGGAGGTGATTTAACTTTTTTTGAAATTGTAAGAAATCTGTCTAACGAGCGATGTTCGAATGTTCCTGGACTTATGATTCCGAGCATGACCACTCATCGGTTCGTGGTAAGTTCGATGCAAGCATACGATACAATGGATTCGGATTCCGTATAGTTTGCCTTTTCCCAGACTAAATCTTTTCTTTCACGACTAGCAGGATTACTTATAAATTTAAACGATATTGCACTCGTTACCGGTGCACGTGGCGGCATTGGGCGCGCACTAGCGGCTCGGCTACGCTCACGAGGGCTGCGCGTTGCTGCGGTTGGCCGTGATATGGCCGCGCTGATTAACGTTCCTGCCGAAGCTCTCATTGCCGCTGACACGACCACTCCAGAGGGCGCAGCTGCAGCATTCAAAGCTTGCCGTGAACAGCTAGGTGCTGCTCCATCGTGGTTGGCTCATGCCGTAGGTAGCACCTTGATTGCACCGCTGCATCGTAGTCCGGTAGAGCAGGTAAGAGAAGTGCTGCGCATCAATCTTGAAAGCAGTCTTTGGACATTACAGGCCTGGATTGCATCGCTGAATGGTGCTCCAGGCGCAGCAGTGTTTACAAGCTCGGTTGTTGCGCGCATTGGGGTCGCCAACCACGAGAGCATTGCCGCCGCCAAAGGCGGCGTAGAGGCATTAGTGCGCGGTGCTGCCGCCACCTATGCGTCACACAGGGTCTGCGCATCAACGCGGTTGCACCTGGCATGACAGAAACGCCAATGACGATGGGCATGCTGAAACAGCCTGCGATGCGCGATGGAGCCGCCAAGCAATATCCACTTGGCGGCTTACAAACTGCTGACGAGGTGGCTGCCGTAATGGATTGGCTGCTGTCTCCGGATGCTGCGAGGCTCACTGGACAGATCTTGGCTGTCGATGGCGGTTTTACATCTGTGCGGCCTTTAGTGAGGTGATCGCCAGGATTAAGCGGACATCATGCAGTTTGTACAAGCTTCGGAATGATTGGAGTGGTCATGGATGCATGACTACCTCCCAGTGCAGTACCACGCCATGTTTAGTACTCTGCGCCCACTTCGCTTCCGTCATCCACGCACAGACCATGCCGTAGCCGATCACCCTCTCTCCGTCGATATCGATCGGCGTGAATGCGGGGAAACATGAGCGCCTGCTAGAATAGGCTCGAGTTTTGAGCCTGCGGTGTGGATATTATGTCGCTAAATGACTTGCGAAGTCATTTGCTTCCCTAAGGAAGCGCTGATTAATTAACCATCATCAGATTTTTCGGTACTGCTGGCGGTTTTTTAAACACGAACACCCAGCAATTCATTTTTTTGCAGTATTTTGCTGCCGAATTTCCCCTGTTTGTGCTTCATCGTCCGCCATCAGGTGTATTTTGAGCGGACTCCTCCCTCAAGTAGTCAACAATCGCCTTCGCAGCAGGTACAGTTTGGCCAAGCCCATCAACATGTTCACCTGAGCAGCATTCTTCATCAGCCCGCGGTAGCGGGTTCGGGTAAATCCAAACTGCCGTTTGATCACCCGGAACACATGTTCCACCCGTGCCCGGATTGAAGAATACTTCCGGTTACGCTTCTTCTGACTCACTGAAAGATTCTGTCCGGGCTTGCGTTTGTCTTGCACACACCAGCGTATTCCCAACTGCCGTGACCCGCGCTTGTACTCATCGCTGGTGTAGCCCGCATCGCCAAAAATAACCTCGTCTTCTGCCCGCAGTAGCTTGGGCAGGATGTTGATGTCGGCTTCATTGGCAGCGGTAACTTCAACCGTGTGCATCGCGCCTGAATCTACGTCTGCCCCTACATGCACTTTCATGCCAAAGTACCATTGCATCCCCTTCTTCGCTTGGTGCATCTCGGGATCTCGCGCCCGTTCCCCATTCTTGGTCGAACTTGGGGCGTGAATGAGTGTGGCGTCCACCATCGTGCCTTTGGAAACCAGCAACCCCCGAGCCTTGAGGTGAGCATTGATCGCCTCAAGGAATACCACCGTCAATTCGTGCTTCTCTAAAAGATGCCGGAAATTCAGTATCGTGGTCTCGTCCGGCAGGGTATCCGGTAACTCCGCTGAATCCCGCAAAACAGCGCATGCTCTTAATCTCGTATAGAGCATCTTCCATTTGCCGATCGGATAGGTTGAACCAATTCTGCAGACAGTAGATGCGAAACATGTTACTCAGCACCATCGGCTGGCGGCCCCGTTGTCCATTCTTGGGGTAATGGGGTTCAATATGCGACAGCAATTCTTGCCAGGGTATTACCCCTTCCATTTCGCTTAAGAAAACCTCCCGGCGCGTCCGGCGCTTCTTGTGATTGTTGTCCAGATCGGCAAAGCTCGTTTGGCGTGGCATTGCATTTTTGAAAAATTATAAGGAAAAACTATTATCCCAGACCTCGGGATTTGTTCAGCGCTTCCCTAAGTGACCAATTAGAAATGCCAACTAGAATAGCCCCGCAGATTCATGAAGAGCACTTGCGAAGTGCGAGAAACACACTCTAAGTCACAACATATGTGACATTTATCACATATGAGGGCTTTTATTTCCAATTATGGTGATTCAATCATTGCTAATGTGTGAAAATTAATGATAATGATGTTAGTGTGATAATAATAGTAAATGTATGATCAATCATAGCAGTGCGGCAGAAATCAAAGTAATTTAAGCATATGAGTAGGCATCCAGGTGTATTCGCAGCTGAATGTTAACCACATAACGAATCATACTTCTTAAGGGATAAATGTCACATGGAACGAAAATATTATAACACCACTTCAGTGTCATGGGAATATGCTCGCCATAGTCAAAAATGTGCTGTTAGCGCAGAAGAACAACTTAAGGAAGAACTTCTGGCTATTAAAGAATTGGCACATTGTATTGAAGCTCTTTCGGAGATGGCAATAAGCGGCGATCAAAGCGGGGTCGCTAATTTAACCATTGTTCATTTGGCTAAGAAAATCGAACAGATGATTGATGTTTGTAACACATTGCAAGTCAATAGTGATGAAACTAATCAGGTAGATGACTTGTTACGATCGTTTATGAAGAAATCGAAAAAATCTGGATTTTTTCCTGAATAGCCCTACAACTGCCTCTTGCGCCGAGAATGAGATTAGTTGGCAGGAAACTGCTTATATATTTTTGGAGTAAAAATGACCACCCCCCCCCCTCCCCTGCCGACCGGCCTAATTAATAACAGGTAACCCTCCAGCTTTGCCGAGGGGTTACCTGTTATTAATTAAAATCATTTTATCCCCGAAAAATCCGGCACGATTCAGCTGATTATTCATTAGTGGGCATGGTTAACAAGAGAGCTTCAAGCCGATCCGTTGCGACATGTATTTTCTCATTTAATTTCTCACAATGAGCATGCGTGTCTTCAAGTTCTTTACGCAGCTTTATGATTTCATTGGTTGCATCCCGATGCAAACGTAAAAGTTGAGAAACTTTGTCTTCTAAAGATTTCAATTCTGTTTCCATAGGGCACTCATTTCCGAACTATTAAAATGTTAATAGGTAATCAAATGCTAAATTCTTATGCTGTGCCCTAGATAGGGTCGTCACAAGATCTTGAGTAAGAATGCGAGGCAGCGGGCAAACAAGGAAAAGAGGTTATTGGTGTAACGAGTAGCGCTGCCGCGACACAGATTCTCTACGTGTGTTCTGTTCCTCCAACTCACCGAATGTCTGAAAGAAATTTTTTGGCGAGCACATCATGAGCACCAAGGCCACACATCTCTTTCATGTCGTAAAGAATCTGCTCAAGCATCGCAAGATCCGCCACAAAGGAATGGAAAAAATAACCGCTTAGATGATTTACGAGTGATTGTGATCTGTGATCTTCCGGGAAAATCCGGCAACCAACAGCCAATCCCCGTCAGAATGATTAACCCGTTTATACAACCGCCCCCTGCCCCACCCAAACTCCAATCGATTATTGTTGATGCAAAGCGGACAGAGGTAGACCCAAAAATCTTGCCCGGGCATCATGCAATCCCCGAAATAAGAATCACCTTCAAGCGGATTTTGGCAATGATCACAAATCTCCGGTGGATCACCGAAATAAAGTGGATCAACATAAGCACGCGTCAGATCGGCGCGCGCAGCACAATACGCTTTGCTAGCGCTGTCTTCCATTATTACTTCCCTTTTCTTGCAGCGCCTGCTTGGCACATGGCTCGCTCGGTTCGATCTGTAATCGACACACATTGTGATCTATCCTGTCCTAACTCCACGCGGCATCGTATCCTTAAATCTGCATTGACAATGGATGCACAGTCCGTGGAACGCTGGTTTTCCTTGGCGAGGCAATATGCGCGGTCATCCGGTTGCGACAGCATCAAGCAAGTACTCGCGGCAGCCATCCAAATAGTAGTTGCCCCTCCCATCATTGTTGCGCCCACTCCTCGAGTCCCTTGAAAAAAAGGCAGTCAAAGACTGCTTCAAGACCGGAATGTGTCCCTCTGAGGCCCGCGACCACTCGCGCCGCCCATTCAAAGTAAGCGCGTTTGCGTTCTGCAGACCAATCGGCGGCGGGAGATGCAAGAATATCGCGCAGATTGCAGATCTTGTCGGCCAGTTTTACAAGCTTGGCTTCAGCCGAAATGTAAGGGGCGTGCCGAACTTGCTCTTCTTTGCGAATCGATTTTTCCAGATTCTTGTCGTCTGTTAATTCCAAAACGATATTCGTAACTTTATCGCCAAATGCAGCCCGGAGCTCATCAGCCGTGGTATCGGTATCCTCGATGGTGTCATGAAGGAGCGCAGCGCAGATTACATCCCGATCGTGGATTCCACCTTCGGCTGCTAGAACAGTAGCCAACGCCAAAGGGTGATTGATATACGGCGATGCCTCCGCGTCTTTACGGCGCTGGTTTTTATGTTTTTCTGCTGCAAACTGAGCTGCTTTCAAAATTCGTGCTGCACTCATGAGTCCACCTTTCATCAATCGTCTATGAATCACCCAAGTTTTGCGGAGACTGATAAGTCAGAGTCCGGCTGCATCGGTTTTCCCCTTTAATTGATGGAATATTTCCATATCGGTTCTAGTAACTTGCGATTGTTGAACCAATCCACCCATTCAAGCGTGGCGAACTCCACTTCTTCGATAGTGCGTCATGGCTGCGATGCCGTATGACCACCTTTTGATCCAAAAGAAATCATAGTGGCTTGAGGAAAAACTCCTGCGATTTTTTATCTTCTCTTATTAAAAATTCCGCAATTTATTGATCGTATAATTAATCTTACGAGTACTGATAAACGCAGCAAATCGCACGCGCAAGTAATTAATCGATTTTTTAAATATGATAGTTGCTTTTACTTTTATTAAAATGAGTGCCAATACTCAATTTTCAATAATCGACTAGGACATGATCATAATGTGATCTTGCTCTGCAAAATCGCATTACTTAGCCGAGATCACGCTATACGTTAGGGAGATGAAGAAATGAGAGTAGAAAAAGGAAAGGAGGAAATATCGTGCATATTGGAATACAAATCGGAAGCGGTACGATCTGCTCAGGGAAGGTAATCATGCAAAGTCAGCGATTGTTGCGGAATACTATAATTTTCTGAATTTTTAAACCAAGCACCATGCTGGACAATAAAAGCGTTATCAGATTAGCCAATATAACGGGCACACTACCGATCAGATAACCATAAAAAAGCCAAAACCCGACGCCGATAGTGAACATGGCGTACATCGGCAGCGATACACCCGATAGATTGCGCGTTTTCCAAGAATGATAAGCCTTTGGCACAAAAGCAGCAATTTAACCAATAATGGGTCGACATCCCTTCAAACATGTTTGATGAGTCTTTTAAAATTCAGCGTTTTTCATAAATCACTTTAGCTCGTTCAATAAAAGATTCTACAGAGCTATTGGCGATTTTATGAAATACTGGCCCGACTAGCTTCTCAAGAATTTTGTGGGAAAAAGTAAAATTCAATCGGAATTTAATCAGGCAAGTGTTTTCCGATATCGGAATAAACTGCCAATGTCCATCCAAATGCTTAAACGGACCATCCAACAGGCTCATCTCGATCAATTCAGGCGGAAAACGTTTGTTTTTAGTAGTAAAGCTGTGTTTGATATGATGATAATTAATCTTGACGGTCGCATGCGTTGTAACCTCGTCTTGCGGTTCGGATGAGGCTCCTCCACACCATGGAAGAAATTTTGGGTATTCCTCAACATTATCGACTAATTCGAACATTTGATTTGCTGAGTATTCAACCAAAGCCGATCTTTCTATTTCTGCCATAAAAGTAAATTACTCCGTATTAATGGAATGATACTGAAACAATTAAAACACATTAAAAATTACTGTTTCCCACCACTCATATTGCTGTTTGAATATAGTGAAAAAATAATAAAACTTTTCAGGATTATTATATGAGTGAAAATTGGTAGACCAGATTTTACTGATGGATCATATTCGAGAGAGAGAAACTCAAAGCAATTCGCGATGACCGTATACAGTTAAAGAAGCTTATCTCTTTATCCATACAAACAGCGAATTTTATCTGATCAGATTTCATATCAGTGCGCCTAAAAATGCTTCAACCTCATTATTTATAAGTGATCAAGTTGGTCATTATATCAAGGCGTACTTTCACGGCCTAACCAAAAAGAAAGTATGGCACAGCTGATGGCGCTGTATGCTCTATTAAAATCCGTAAATGATGCGACAAAACAATCAGACCCTTATTTTTGGCCAGAAAACGGCAGTATGCTTTCCAGCAAATACTGTAGGTTGGCAGTGGCCGATGAGTAATCCTCAAGAAGCTCTAAAAAAGGTAGTGAGCGACACCAGGTAAGTAGAAATGAATCGGGAAATCGTAATTTACAAATGATAAATAAATGTTATAGCTTGATTCAATGCAGTATTGCCGTGTACAGCAGTTTCTCAGTGCTTTCGTAGAGAAAATATATTACTGGCGATTTTTCGCATTATTAATCGTAAGAATTGAATGCACTCATCGCCTAATTTGCAGTCCATAAAGGTGAATTAATAGCATAAGATATTTTGAGGAACTTGGGTTTACCGGAGCCACAGGAGCATTGTCTTCACCGTGAACTGGGTTATCTAGTGTGCTTGAGCAATCGGATGAAGTGGGTTGGTTACTATCAGAAAGTAATATAAGATGCTCCGCGTTAACGGCTAAAGGGCTGGTAAGAACACAATAAATATGTAAGGAATCGAAACTTCTTGGTTTAGCAAAAACTACGCAGGAGATACAGTAATGCTTGGGTTGTTTAAAGATAGTCCTGTCATTGGTAAGGGCAGTACAATTATAAAAAGTACCACCGATAAGGTTTTCAACTTTATTGGGAATGATTTACTTAAAAATTATCCCCGATGGTCACCGGAAGTCAAGGAGTTAGAAAAACTTACCGATGGTCCCATCAAATTGGGTACTACTTGCCGTCAAGTACGTATTGATCAAGGTAATCGTTCCGAGTCGACATTCAAAGTTAAAATATTCAATGAAGGTTCACGTATCTGTTTTGAGGGAGTTTCTAATCCCTATCGTTGCGATTATTTGATCGAGCCAGTTGGTTCAACGGATAGCCGCATTACTTTCACTTTCGAATTGTTGAGCTTAGATTTACATGTCAGGCCTTTTGAGAAACTGGTCCGCATAGCAGTGCAGGATGGCTCTGAACGAACAGTAAGAAATATTAAGAAAATCATAGAAGAAGATCAAGCAAGCTCACAATAATATGTTGTAAAAAAGTTTTTAAGCGAATAGTAAGTTAACCTGGAGAGAAAATATGGATTTTATCGTTGAAAAAGACCCTGGATTAATTCCACAAGTATTGTCTAAAATCCTTGACTCATGCGTCAATGGCGTAACATTGGCTGATCCTGATCAAGAAGACTTACCCTTGGTATATGTTAACAAAGCGTTTGAATCAATAACTGGTTACACGTTAGCGGAGACAGTAGGTAAGAATTGCCGTTTTCTACAAGGAAATGAACATGATCAAGCAGGTGTTAAGCAATTGCGCGAAGCGATAAAAAATAAACAGCCTGTCGAAGTCGTACTGCGGAATTATCGTAAGAATGGTGAGCTGTTCTATAATCATTTATTGGTATCGCCTTTATTTGACTCACACGGCAACTTACTTTATTTCCTCGGAGTTCAGTTCGATATCACACCTCAAATCCGTGCCGAGGAAGAAATTAAATCTTTAAAAGAACAGATAGCTGCACTGAGAAAACCTTGATTTCATTCAATCCTGTTGACTCCGATCAGAAATTAAACAAGTAACTCAGGTATCTTGCTACACTACAGTTGAATCTACAGTTGCTTTTTTAGAAGCTCACATACTCGTATAGATCTTTTGTTCCGGTGAGACTACCTTGGTATCGCACTGTTAAGTTTGCCTGCCTCCGCCATCTTCACCCAGTTGCGTAGCGTTTGCTCAACCAACCCCGGTTTCTTTGGGATGAATCGCCCCGGGTTCTGTGGAGGCTGTTTGGTTTAAGTAACACTGGCAGAATCCGAGTTGTCTAACTGCCGGTAGTATTGTGCCTCAGCTTCTTCCGGCGGTATATAGCCGATAGATCCCAGCAAGCGCTGGTGATTGAACCAGAATACCCAGTTTAACGTCGCCAATTCAACAGATTCCCTGTTTTTCCAAGGCCCTCGTTTGTGAATCAATTCAGCCTTGTACAGCCCATTAATCGTTTCGGCCAGTGCGTTGTCGTAACTATCGCCACGGCTTCCTACTGACGGTTCTATTCCAGCCTCGGCAAGCCGCTCCGTATAACGGATAGAAACATACTGGGAACCCCTGTCGCTGTGATGAGTCAAGGCACCTAGCTCCGGTTGCCGAGCGTATAAAGCCTGCTCCAGTGCATCCAGTACGAAGTCCGTGTGCATGCTGGAACTGACGCGCCAACCCACGATGTACCGGGCAAACACGTCGATGACGAACGCGACATATAGCCAACCTTGCCAGGTGGAAACATAAGTAAAATCCGACACCCACAACTGGTTTGGGCGATCCGCCTTGAATTGCCGGTTCACGCGATCCAGTGGGCATGGCAGCCTCTTGTCAGGAACCGTCGTGCGGACAATCTTGCCGCGCCGCACACCTTCCAGCCCCAACCGTTTCATCAGCCGTTCTACTGTGCAGCGAGCTACCAGCATCCCTTCGCGCTTGAGTTGCCGCCATACCTTGTCGGCACCATAAACCTGCAGGTTGACCTGCCAGACTCGTTGTATCTGCGGCATCAGCTCATCATCGCGAATAGTTCGGGCACAGCGCAATGCCGGATTACGCAGCTCGACAGCGTGACGTCGATATCCTGACGGGGCAACCTGCAATACCTTGCAGATCGGCTCGACCCCGTGGGTGTCGCGATGCCGATCGATGAATGACCTCAGGATTTGAGTTTGCGGTCGAGCTCCGCCTGGGCGAAAAAAGCACTGGCCAGTTTCAGAATTTCATTGGCGCGACGTAATTCCTTGACCTCACGTTCCAGTGCTTTGATATGCTGACGCTCTACACTGGTGACGCCATCTCGCAGGCCTGTGTCGATCTCGTGCTTCTTTACCCAATCATGCAATGTCGGCGATGTGCAGCCAATCTTCGGCGCTATCGATTCTATCGTTGCCCACAGCGAAGAATACTCACTGCGATGCTCTTGCACCAGACGAACTGCTCGTTCTTTGACTTCGGGGGAAAATTTATTTGATTTGTTCATGACTCCATTCTCTCAAGATTTGGAGCCTCCTCAAAACCCGGGGCGATTCAGGAAGGCACAATATCGATGCCTTAAAAATGAGTATCGATGCTTATTTCTCTTACACTCAGAATCAATTAGCATTTTGAATCAGAATAAGCATAAGGAGAGTTTTGTGAAAACTAAAATATTTGTGTTGTTTTTCTTAATGACTACTGCGATGTTTGCTCACGCAAATATTGGTAATACAACAACCCAGCAGCATTGTACTTCGATCGGTACCGAGTCCGCACCGCTACCTCCCAATCAAGACAGCACTTGGGCAAACGGTGGATTAAACCGTTCTCACGATAGACAAATCTATGGTGTAGACATCGTTGCTTACAAAATTAAATGGTCTTCAGGCTGGAGCGATTGGTTTGTCAAAGGTGTGAATGATCTTTATGCTTTCTCAACACCGAACTCAGCTTCACCCAGTGATCAAGATGCACGATTAGCATGGATATATTTCTATGATCACAATTTTATAGCGATTTACTGTCAATAGCTGTTACTAAACAACCCTTTTTAGTTTACGCAGTAACAATGTAGTTAGTGAGAAAAATGCAGCATTAAGTGTATCGTTGCATGATGTTTTTGGTAGATAGCAAAGTTAAGCTTTTTTTTCATTTTTTTAGGCTCTAGACTAGCGGACATGATCTGTTAATCTAGGGCCATCTTTGTAAGATGGCCCTGAAATAGTGAGATATTTTTTGCCTTCTTCTCTCATTCTCATTTTCAGAAGGGTAGAGATATCCAAAAATAATTAAGCTCTACGAAAACCCATGCTCTAGCTTTGCAAAGCAATTTTTCCAATCATTTTTATGTGCTACGGTTGCGCCTTGTCAGTATTTGCAAGAAAAAACCTTGGAGCCATCTAGTAATTCCTCGGCGCTTTCTTGCATCAAGAATATCACTGCTGAGTTTCTTCAGGACTTGTTCAACAAGAAATGATCTTACAGACATAATAAATACCAAATTGAAAACTGTCAGCGTTTATGACTTTTGCATTTGCCCGATCCGTCCTCTTCCTTCACAAATGTTCTAGGCTTCCTAAAAATGGCACTTATTTCACCGGGCATTGACGCAAACACTCCTTCTTCTCGCAATGACCGATAATCAGCCCCCTCTACAGTTAACACATCTTTTAGTATGCCAACTTCACAAGCTTTGGATAATACCGGGTGCCTGTAATCATTGGCATTCGTGATAGCAAATACCGTATTGACACCTGAATTGCGGGCAAAATTTTGCAGTCGCGCCAGCAGCAAATTTTGAGAGCGATCCAGTACCGATAAGGGTAACTCACTTAACGATAATACATATCCTGTTGCACTGATGCCTATCAAGTTAAAAAACTGATCCCGTCTCTTTAAAGTATGGCCTATCTTTGCAAGATCCTCCGGTGAAGTTATTTTCTCCAAGAGCAGCTCATGACTTTTATAGTGGTTATTCTGATAACCACCCGCCAAGTCCCGCATCCAATTCATAAAATCGACATGACCATCTTTATCAATGACACTGTATTGACTGGTATTGATAATGACATGGCCTTTGAAACCCGGAACAGTTGATGCAATTATTTCTGTAAGCCTGATATCCTGATTCGATGGCGTAGCATTACCCGATGGATGGTTATGCAATAACCAGTACCCATCTGCTTTAACATGTCGTCTAGTCTTTTCTACCAAAACACCCAGATCATGTTTGTCATGCCCAATTTTTTCCAGATAGACTGCGCCCGGTAATCTGGAACTCACAGCCGTATGATGAACGATGCGATTCATACGGGTATAGAAGATTCGCAGCGTTTCATAACGCGGATCACGCAGTATTTGCGCCATTATTGCCAGATCATGGCCTGACTTAATAGGCTGATTTAGGAAAGTGGTTTCTCCTTTTTCTCGGAAGTCTTTTGGGAAATCGCAACCCAGTAAGGTGCCACCTGCCCATCGAGCATGAGCTTCGAGCAATTCTGTATAGGCACCTCGCCCTGCTTCCCTTTGTTTTTCGGTAGTACCGGGACGAGTCTCAATGTTTTCATAAAGATCACCTTCATCAGAATGGAATGAATTTCCTGGAGTCTTTAACCTATTATCGCGCATCTTGTAGTCTCCTTAAAAGATTACCTGGCCAATGCCCGTTTTTGCTTGATTTCCTGCTGCTTAGGTTCAATAGGGACTTGTAACTTCAATAAGCTGTCCTGTTTAGCCTGCTGAGAAACTTTCTCAAAAACCGATCCGACCTGACGTTTTACCGCCTCAATACCCAGCGCGCTTTTATTGGCCAGATCATTAAAATCATTTAATTTCTTTGAGTCCTGCTCACCCGGTGCAAAAACCGGAAATACCGCAGCCCCATTGACCAATACCGCTGCTTCAAGCGCTTTTTCCTTGCCGGGGTTTTTGCTAAGGGTCGATTCCAGATGATGATCATCGTCGCCTGCGATAATGATTGGCTTATGTGGATACTTTTCATGCAAATCCTTAGATACTTTGGGTAGGTTACCTGAATCAAATGCGGCGATGACAGGATAATCCAGCGCCTGGGATAGCGTGTCTGCGGTGGCATAGCCTTCAGCAATAACAATGGCAGGTGCAGCATCCAGTGCTGTAAGTCCCTGACTCTCGCCACCAACGACATGAAAGTTATTCTCCTTTCTGCTACCCGCTGCAAAAAGCTTTGCACCACTGGGTTGTATCGTTTGTACACCCCAGATTTGTCCATGAACATCTTGTGCGGCCAGCAACAAATCACCGGCACTCAGTACAATGCTATTTGGATTTTCTTCTCGCAATACTTTGACTTCCTGCCAGTTCTGACCAATTTTGATGATTGAGTCATTGGGTAAATCATCAGCATTCTGCGGCACAATTCTCAGATCGCCTGGCCGGGCGTGCTTGTCTTTCAGATAAGGATGTTCGGAATCGGCAGCAGGTGCGATAGTCAGCAATTGTTGAATTGCATCAGCAACTTTAATTTGCTGCGCATGTTGTTCGGCTTTTCTGTTCTGCTGCTTGATAGCAGCTTGGGCGAATAGCTCGGCTTTTTGCTCATCCGTAAGAGAGTACCCCCTGGCCTTCCAGCGAATTTCAATACCGGTTCGATTATTCTTGAAATATCCGGCAGGATGACCATCCAGATGCGCCACATAAAACCCTGATTTCTCGACCGACTTGTCGCCTTCGACTTTAATTCTGTGTTTACTGCCATCCATCACTGGATGATTGCCATCAACCAAACAACCTTGAGCGCGCAGCAAGTCAGCAAATTCCACGTGAGGATCAGTAGCTAGTTCCTGTTGGCTGGAAACATTCTCCGGTAACCAACGTTGTAATGTTTGAATATCTGCTTCTGGCCCTACATACCAGGAACGGGCCTTTTTGTCCCAACGAGCGCCAGCAGCCTTTGCTAAGTCCTTATCACGATAAGGAACGATCAAATATTGACGAGCATTGTCATCGTTTTGCTCGGCCTTGGTTCCTAATATCGATACTTCAGTGCTAATTGGATCATTTCGGATGCGGTTTTCATGGATGTTAGCAAGCTTAACGGCCTTTTCATGTTCATTTTGTTCTGCGGCGGCGTCGATGAGTGCAAGCAGATCAGTCAAATCCTGCGCTTCTTGTTTGGATTCACAGTCTTTCACCCATTGGAAAGTCTGATCATCACGCTGCATAGTCACACCCCAAAATTGTGGCTCCATGTTTATTAAATCAGCGGATACTATAGACTCAATACCATTTTCATTGGTTTGAATCGTATTACCCTGAATCTGTAACTGTCCATTCCAGTCAGCCGGAATTCTAAAACCCAATTTGTCTTCCGCAACTTCTTCAAACTCCAAGTTATCAATACCGCCGCCCCTCGTAAATTTGAGTGCATCAGCAACCAGAATGATGGCATCCTGATCCTTTTTTGACATATCCTGTGTCAGATCATTAAATCGTTTGATATTGTGGGATGAGATGGTGGCCAGATCATGTGAGAGATTCAGTAAATAAGCTGCGGTGTTTTGCTTGATTTGATCCATCTTGATTGCCTCCTGTGCATAAACTTTCTGTGCAATTTCATGTTGTTGTGACAATGCCAGTACAAAATCCTGGATTTTTTCTGCATCAGCGGCGGCACGGAATATCTCTGTCGGATCCTCCTGCAGCGCTTTGATCCATGAACTCACATAAGCCACATGCTGCCCTGGATCATGACCAATCCCCAGCTCACCACTGAGCAGCATGCTGGCTATCTCAGCGCGTAATTCTTCGCGGCCGTAACCTTCGCTTCCAAATGGATGCGATAGATCACGATTTAAGCGCAATTCATGGCCTGTCCAGTGCCCCAGCTCATGCAATGCAGTTGCGTAGTAGCGATCGGGGGTCGGAAACTGGTGCTTATGGGGTAAGTGGATACTGTCTGTGGATGGTCGGTAAAATGCGCGGTCTGCCTCACCATGACGAATCACGGCATTGGATGCCTGTAATATGTGTTCAGCCCGCTCCAGTGGATCCCAGTCGGGGGCTTTAATGTCAAGTTCTGGCAGATTATCCATTTGTTCCGCATTAAATACGGAGGCATAAAACACTCGGGGGCGCTCTAGTCTGACTTGTTCTTTAATTAGATTGCCTTCACTATTTAAAACAGGATTTCCGTTATCATCTTTTTTGATGTGCTCCTCAGTAAATTTCCAGTATTGCACGAGCGTGCTTTTTTCACCTTTACGCACCTGCGCACCCAGGCTTATCGCTTGCTTGTAGGTTAGCCAACGCGGATCCGTATATGCACGACTCATCAGGTTTAGGCTATTGATGCCCCGGTAGCGCTTACCCGTAGTTGGGTTGATAGGTAATGCGGCTAGCAGATCACCTGGTTTCCACGGTTTTTGCCAGGGTGCAGCGCCTTTTTTGAGTTGCTCAATCAAATTCTCGGCGACTTGTTCATGAAAAGCCTTTTTAGCCTCTTTCATCGTTAACCTCCGCTACATGATCAATTGTGCTATCCAGCGCATCCTGTTCACTCAAGGCATCTTCCGTGAATGCGCCCAGCCTTTCAGCCTCTAAAGGATCAAATTCAGCCTGAAAGCCCGGTATTTCTGCATCGAGTAGCTTGTCCGTTATGACTTCTTGTATGTCAGGATTGTTTGTTTCAGCATCAATCAGTGGTCTATGCATGGCTTTGACTCCTATTAATTTTTGATTAATGACTCCAGGTAAAAATCGGACGAAAAACTTGCTTAATCTGATCACGCGTAATCAGTCCGAAATAGCGCGCGTCAAAGGATTGCGGGTTCAAATCGGATAGCAGCAGGTACTCAGAATCATTGAGCACAGCTTTAAGCCTGTATTGCGGCAATGGTTGACCCTCAGCATCTGCTATTAGTTGAGTGCTGTTGGGTAAGTGTTTGCCATTCACAAAGATGCCAGCCTGATCGATGGAAACCGTATCTCCGGATTGTGCAAACACACGTTTGAGCAACAAACCATAGCCACCAGGGCAATCCCCTCGGTTGATGTAGGATCGATCCATAGCCATATCAAAAACCACATCCTGTGGTGGGCAAAAAGCGACATAAGCGCCGCTGACAATCGGTTCATCAACCATTTTGTAAAAACCTACTGGCAAACTGGGTGTGGTATTGATATAAATCCCGCTGATTCGTGCACCAATACTTAGTACAAATACGCTAACGCTTAGGGTCAGAATCAAAACACCCAGGATTTTGATGGGTTTTTTCATGAAATTGACTCAGTAGAGTTCGAGGTATCTCAAAGTCCGGTTAATTTGTCGCTGAAGCTCGGGGGATTCACTTGTGCCCGTGCCGTAAAGGTTTCATCCTGGAAATACAATGGCTGCGTGCCATAGATGGCAGGGAAACCAGCCACATAAATAATCATGTCGCCAGGCTTTGTGATCTTGCCTTCAGCATCTTTCATCGGGCCTGGCAGTCGCATACACTCATCCGGCGTTAATAACGCGCGCTGCGTCTCCTGTAGGGTACGGGTGACATGTCCATGCATCATTGATGAGCGGCGGCCGCTGGTGGTAATCTGTTCTTTGATGACCGTGGTTTGCCCGGTCAGTTTGGATAAATGCTCCGCTGTTTCAATCCGGTTGGGTGCAAATGCGGTCTGGATGTGACAGTTGGAAGTAATCGCTTCATCATGCCCGTAGCCGGTCTCGCGACTTTTGAGTTGATTTAAGTCTTGGCAAATCAGATAGGCTTTCATGCCATAGCCTGCGATAAACGCGAGAGATTCCTGAAAGATCTCAAGTTTTCCTAAGCTTGGGAATTCATCCAGCATTAATAGCAGTTTGTGTTTGTAATGCGCGCTGGGTTGACCGTCTTTGAACGTGATTCTATCGGCTAACTTTCTGATGATCATATTGATCAGAATGCGGATTAAAGGGCGCAACCGCGATTTATCATTGGGGTGTGACACAATGTATAAGCTGACGGGATGCTCATGGTGCATGAGGTCACGGATTGTAAAATCCGATGTGCTGATATTGTTGGCCACGATCGGATCTCGATACAGGGACAAATACGATTTGGCTGTCGACAACACGGAGCCGGCTTCTTCTTCAGGGCGATCCAGCATATCGCGCGCACTGGCTGCAATCACTGGATGACTCTTGCCATCCAGATAATCTTGCATGGCCATTTCCATCCACAATTCCCTGATGTCGCGATCAGGATCGGATAGCATTGCATCGACAGTCGATAATGTGGCAGGGGTTCCTTCTCGCTGCGATTTGTACAAAACATGCAAAATGACACCTACCAGCAATGCCTGGCTGGTTTTCTGCCAGTGGGTTTGTAATCCCTTGCCATCCGGATCAACAATTAAGGTAGTCAGGTTTTGAACATCGGCGACTTCGGTGCCGCTGCCAATTTGGATTTCATCCAGCGGATTCCAGTGCGCGCTGCTGGTTGATGCCGGGTCAAAGCGCAGCACCTTGTTTTCGGCGTGAAGCTTTCTCCAACCGGCGGTCAATGCCCATAACTCACCTTTAAGATCAGTAATGACCGCGCTCTGAGTCCAGGAAAGCAAAGTGGGTATGACCAGACTCACACCTTTGCCTGAGCGGGTTGGGGCATAGCACAATACATGTTCCGGGCCGCGGTGTTTCAGATAGTGGGTTTTGCCGGAATTATCCCGCCAGCCGCCGACATAAACCGCATCGCTTTTGTGATTCTTGCCTGTTGCCAGTAGTCCTGCGGCTACAATGTCCTGCTTATCCGCCCATCTGGCTGAGCCATGCAATCCCTGATTGGTCCGGGATGAATTGGCCAATACCATTTTAATGACCAGCACCAGAATCAAACCGATGCTGGAAAATAAAATACCAAAACCTGCCGCCAGATCGAAGATGCCCGAATACTCGCCATACCATTTATTCGCCCACACCAGAATTGCCCAGGGTTCATAAATATGAAAAAGGTGTGTACCTAATTGCGGTTGATAATTGAATTGTTGCGCAAAATACTGAGTGGCGACTTGGAATCCGCCAACAAGGCAGACAATGGATAATGAGCGGACGATAATCTTGTCTTTTTTGATATTTCTGCTGTCTTTAGAACTCAGATTGATGTTATTCATCAGAAGCTCCTTCGGGTGGTGATGGAGGTGGTGGGTCGTTTTTGACCTGCCGATTGCACTTTATTGACCCTGTGCTGTTTCATTAACTGCTGACGGTATTGTTCAAGCGGCTTATCGTCAAAAGTGATGCGCATTTGATTTTGTGCGGTCACTTCAGCGATCTCAAGACGAAACGATTCAGTTCCATTGATCGCCAGGTGGCTGCCGTACTTCTTCATGGCCACTTGTAAAATATCCACTAATGCATCTTGTGTTGTATCCGGCAGCACGACTAATCGCTTGCCGTCATCACGGATGGTGGTTGATCCTGCTTTATAAGTGACTGTGCCGATCTTGGTGATCGATTCAACAGAGCTGTCTTTAATAAAGCCATCTTTGAAGTAGCCATTAGGTTTATCATGGCTTTGCTTGGCCGATACCTGATTGCCCTTAAATTGACCGGATCTTCTGGATCGCAACACGGCCAATGCTTCAGCATTGCCATTTCTGGCCTCAAATGTGAGCCAATCCAGCCACCCCATTCTGGAATGATGGGCCTTAGAGTGCTGATAGGATTTTTGATAATCACTTTTAATGACTTCGATAGTCGTTTTGAATTGCTGATGTGCGGTTGCATACAGCGCTTTTTTGGCCAATCTCCCAGCTTTGATGCTTTTAATGATGTTTCGCTTGAGTTTGGCTTCCCGTTTGGCGCGGTCAATGAGTTGATCTCTGCTTTGGCGCAACATAACCCACTGGCTTGAATTCTGTCTGGCGCTATTTGCTTGCTCTTGCTGGTATCGCGCATAAAGCTTTGAAGTATCGATTCGATTCTGCAGTGGTTTTGGCTGGTATTGTTTGGCGTTTTGTTGTGACGATTGTCCAAAATTATCACTAGGTACAAATGCACCCAGTCTTTGAGTTAAATTCCCTTTGGATAAAGAGCGATCAACTGAACTGGCCTTAACAGCCACGCCATTATTGGCAACCAACACAAACCCGTTGCCACGCTCCTTGATTTCAAGGCCATGCCTAACTAGAACCTGATGCAAGTCATGCCAGTTGTCCGCGCCTTTGATTTCAGTAAGTGCCTCACGCTTGATCCAACCCAGCAAGCTCTCTACACCTGTTCTGGTTTCGATTTCTTGCGCTACTCTGGAGGCTTTATCATTCACGGTTTCATGATTAACTATTGTTAAACCATATTCCTGTTCGATTTGTTCACAAAGCTTCGCTACTTTCTTGTAATCATAATAAAGATTGTGGATTGTTAAGTTTCTAGAATGTATCTTATTGATTGCGATATGCATGTGAAGGCTATTGGTATCATCATGCACGACACTGATCCGTTGATGATCTGTAAAACCCAAGACATCACAAAATTGTTCTTCAATGGCATTAAGACTCTCAAGGGATAAACGCTCTCCTTCCGGGAAGCTCAACACCAAATGGCAGGTTTTGTCTGATTTGGCGCGCTTATTCATTTCCTGTGTGTTTTGTATCTCTATCAATGCAGCTATCTGATCATCTGAATAACAGTTTGATACCTTGATCTGGCTGACACGTTCACTCTTGTCCTGAGGATCGGTCAGATACTGTATCAGTGCAGAGTAGTTGCTTTTGCGCACTGATTTGATGGGTATGATTTTAGCGATCATCGTATTTAAGCTGCTTAAGTCAAAAAGGACTATTCCGAAAGTTATTTTTTAAGCTTCATAATGACATCCAGCATCGCGCTTTGCGTATTCCGGATACTGTCCAAGGTTAAGTGCAACTGCGACTTGCCAATTAATTTTGTGCGCCTGTCGTTGGTGAGCCAAAACTTGATTAATCCACCCAGCCTGCCAAGATCCGCATTGATTCTTAACAAAGCATCCACTTTCCGGTTATCTATAACACTGGGCACTTGATAACCTAGGCCCAGATTGCGCAGGTACTCGGCAACGGTTAATCCGGCATCCGTAGCTTTGCTCTTTATTTCAGCGTCTTCGATTGGCAAAACAGGAACCCTGAGCTTTTTGTCTCTTCTCTCTTTTTTAATTGTCTTGAGGTTCTTTTTGTCAATCATTTCAGTTTTCCTCGAAGAGCAAGATCAACGTTGAGCACAGAGTGCGAATAAGTTGGGGTGGAGATGGCCATCTCCACATATCTTGCCCGGCTGTGTGAGATTCAAGAAATATACTAACACTATAATCGATGTTTGCAAATAGTTTATTTTCGTTATATCATAATTACAAACAGTATTAAAATACTTGAAAAAAGCTTTATTCAACTAAATAACAGTCACTTGGAAGCAAAAAAAAGGATAAGCAATTAATTGATACTGAAAGCAACAAAAATAAACAGAAAGGAAAGCAAAAAAACAAAAAGCTGTTTGGACGCCAAGATAACTATTTTTTTGGAAATTGTGTGATGAATAAATCCTTATCAGATCGAATCGCACTTTATGCGGATAAAAACAAAAGTACCGGTAAGCAATTTTTACCAGCGTTCATCGCATTGAAACCTGATATTGAGCAAGCACTCAAGGATGGCTGGACGATTCGACAGATCTGGAACATTTTGCACCAGGAAGAAAAAATCAAATGTTCTTATCAATGGTTCAGGACTTTGGTCAATCGACATATTGGTGAGGACAGAAAGCAACATCTACGCATTGATCAAGGAAATTCAGCCGGGAATGGTCATGAAGGATTTCGTTTTAATTCTGCAACTGAAAAAGAGGAGTTGATCTGATGGCTAAAATACATATGATTCTGCAAGGGAAGGGCGGAGTAGGCAAGTCGTTCATATCATCCACGCTAGCACAACATAAGTTTGCTAAAGGCGGCAATCCAATATGCATTGATACAGATCCGGTTAATGCCACTTTTTATGGATTTAAAAAACTCAATGTTAAGCAGATTAATGTGATGAACAATGATGAGATTGATCCGAGAAAGTTTGATGATTTAATTGAACTTATCGCCAATGCTGAAAATGACGTCATTATTGACAATGGTGCCAGCACCTTTGTGCCGATGTCGCATTATCTCATCAGCAATCAGATACCCGCCTTGCTTTTAGATATGGGGCATGAGTTGGTTGTGCATACCGTCATCACCGGCAGCCAGGCTCTATTGGATACATTGAATGGTTTTGTACATCTGATTAAACAGTTTCCGAAAGAAGCACTGTTTGTTGTCTGGTTAAATCCTTACTGGGGAGAAATCACCATGAATGGCAAGCAGTTTGAGGAAATGAAAGCGTATATGGATAACAAAGGGCGAGTATCCGCCATCATCCGAATTCCACATTACAAGCCTGAGACTTTCGGCAAAGATTTGAGCGAAATCCTGCAATCAAAATTTACCTTCGATGAAGCGCTGAAGAATAGTGCTTTGCCGATGATGGTACGTCAACGATTAACGATTATCCGCAGGCAGCTCTTCACCAACATTGAAAATGTGGCTGCGGTTTTAACATGAATGCCGACAAATTAGATGCGATCATTGAAAGAATAGCGTCAGAACACGGCATTGTTCTGTCACAGGATGATCCGGTGTTGATGATGCACACCTTGAATGAAGTATTGCTGGAACAAAATGAAAAAGCTCATGCTGAACTGCTAAGCAATTACCAGGCGATATTAGAAGAAAACTTTAATCGATGGTGTGAGTATTCTACCAAAAAATCCAATGCCATTATCAGTGCATCCATGGGTAATGCACGATTAACACGAGACCAATTTCTGGAAAGCTGTATTCAGCTGATTAATGAAAAAATAAAAAGTAGAGAGGGTCAGGAGATTTATGAGCTGACCAGAATTTCCAGGCAGGCGGCCATTATTAATTTACTGGCATCAACCTTACTCTTAATTTCGGTTTTAATCATATTTTTGATTTTGCTATAGCCAATCTTTTTTAACAATGCAATGAGATGGCGCATGAGAACATTAAATTTAAATGAAGCTGCCCAATTCTTGAAGTTGCACCCTGAAGAAGTGCGCCGTCGCGCTAAAGCAGGAATTATTCCGGGGGCAAAATTAGGGAAACGGTGGGCATTTATTGAAGATGATCTTGCTGATCACATTCGCTCGTTATATGCTTGCACTCGGCAAGCGTTGCAAGTGGGACATGAGGAGAAACAATTATGTCACTCTGTAAACGTGGTAAGACGTGGTGGATTAGTTTCACCACACCAAGCGGCGAGCGAGTTAGATGCTCTGCTGCAACTGAAGATAAAACCCAGGCGCAAGAATTCCACGATAAGCTGAAAGCGGAATCCTGGCGGGTTGCAAGACTGGGGGATAAGCCAAAGCGCACTTGGGATGAAGCGGCTTATAAATGGCTGATGGAGACGCAACATAAGGCTTCACATAAGCAGGACATGAAGCAGGTTGCATGGTTTCAACAGTTTTTTAGGGGCCAATTACTTTCTGAATTAACTCGGGAAGTAATTGCTGAAGTGGGCGAGATAAAATGCAAAGAAACTTCACCTTCAACAGCTAATCGTTATTTGGCTACAATTCGAGCCATTCTACGAAGAGCCGCTTTAGATTGGGAATGGATTGAGAAAGCACCCTTTATCCGGCTATATAAGGAACCCAAACGGCGGATTCGTTGGATAGCTCCTGAGCAAGTACAAATATTACTAAATGAATTACCTGAGCATTTGGTTGATTTGGTAAAGTTTTCACTTTCAACAGGATTGCGCAAACGCAATGTTACTGATTTGGAATGGTCGCAGGTTGATTTGCAGAGAAATGTTGCATGGATTCATGCAGATCAAGCCAAAGCACGAAAAAGCATTCATATTTCACTGAATGCAACGGCTATGGGAGTTCTGAGAAAGCAGGTTGGCAAACATTCGTTAAGAGTGTTTACTTACCAAGGAAAACCAATTATTCAGGTCAATACCAGGGCATGGCGAAAGGCATTAAGAAGAGCAGGCATAGAAGACTTTCGTTGGCATGATTTGCGCCATACTTGGGCCAGCTGGTTAACTCAAAAAGGTGTACCGTTAAATGTAATTCAAGAAATGGGAGCTTGGGAGTCAACTGAGATGGTGAAACGTTATGCTCATTTGGCGCCCGAACAATTCAGAAAACATGCAATGGTTGTAGATGAAATTCTGAATGACACAATTTTGACACAAGTGAAAAATTAGAAGATCACAAAATCAATCTAACTCATTGATTTTATGGTGCCGACACCAAGAATCGAACTCGGGACCTTCTGATTACAAATCAGCTGCTCTACCATCTGAGCTATGCCGGCAAATTGACAAGTACAAATTAAATTTAAAGAAACTTACTTGATGATGCGAAGTTTTGGTTTACCAGAAGTTTTGGGTTGCGCAACCAGTGAATTTTGAACTGAATCACTTGATTTTTCAATGGCAATTTCATTTTTAATCTCTTCGTCTTCCGATGGGAATGCTATGCCTTGATTGACTTCCTTTGCAAAAATTCCTTTAACTGCATCGATTGGAATATTAAGCTTTCTTGCTACCCCATTAAACCGGGCATCAAAACTAATTGATTCATTATTTATGATCAGTGCATGAACTGCATTTGCACTAATATTAAAAACTATTTCGCCATTTTTTATGTATTGCATAGGAACATCCAGCTCTGGATAAGCTTTTACCGATACAAAAGGGGTAAAGCCACTATCATTGCACCATTCATATATGGAACGAATCAAATATGGTTTCGTTGAATTATCACTCATTTCCGCATTACTTTCTCTGACGCCGATAATGCATCTATGAATAATGGACGACTGAACAATCTTTCTGAATATTTCAATAATGGTGCTGCTTGCTTAGGAAGACGAATTCCATAATGCTCCAGACGCCAAAGCAATGGTGCAATGGCGACATCAAGCATTGAAAATTCATCCCCTAGCATGAATTTTTGCTTATCAAAAATTGGCGATATCATCGCAAGATTATCAGCAATAACTGTCCGAGCTTTGTCAATGACCTTCTGATCTGTGCCATCAAATGCATCGATATGACAAAATAATTCCTGCTCAAAACGAAACAGCAACAACCGTGCTCGTGCACGCATTACTGGATCTGCAGGCATTAGCTGCGGATGTGGAAAGCGATCGTCAATATATTCATTAATGATATTTGACTCATACAACACTAGATCGCGTTCCACAAGTACCGGAGCTTTGCCATAGGGACTCATCACCGCTATATCTTCTGATTTATTATTTGGATCAACATCTATTACTTGAAAATCCATATCTTTCTCGTGCAATACAATCCTGCAGCGATGACTATATGGGCAAGTAATTGTTGAATATAGCGTCATCATAACTTCTAATCTTTGACTAAGTTACCTGTATATCCAGCAAATTTGATATTAATGAATATCTTTCCAATATTCTTTTTTGAGCGCATACGATAAAACTAGCATGCCTAACAAAAAGATCATCACTTCAATCCCTAATTGTTTTCTCGCATTAGCATGCGGTTCGCCCAGATAAACCAAATAATTAACTAAATCACCAACGAATTTATCATATTCGGTTGCACTCAATTGTCCCGCTTTTTCGAGTGCCAGGCTTTTTTGCTCGCCTTTATCTGACGTTTTAACCACCAGTCTTTGCTCACCTTGCAGCTGATACAAAACGTGTGGCATCGCAACACGATCAAAAACCAGATTGTTCCAGCCTGTATGAGTCGCATCATCACGATAGAATGCACGCAGGTACGTGTACAACCAATCGGCACCGCGTGCACGAGCTATGACCGACAAATCTGGCGGCACTACACCAAACCACTCTTCACCTTCTTTTTTCCGCATAGCTGATTGCATCAGATCGCCAACTTTCTGACCTGTGAAAACCAGCTTACTAAGAATTTCTTCGTTTGTATAACCAATATCCCGATGCCGGTTATAACGCATATAACTCGCGCCATGACAGGTCAAACAGTAGTTCACAAAGCTTTCCGCTCCACGTTGCAAGGAAGCATTGTCAGTTGTATCAATCGGAGCTCTATCCAATGGCATACCGGATTCACCAGCAAGAACGCCAAACGGAGCCATGCATAAGATTAATAAAGCAATCGTTATTTTCTTCATTTTTCTACTCTTTTAGTCTTTTTGGTTCAGGCTTTGTTTTATCTATCTTGCTATACCATGGCATCAAAACAAAGAATGCAAAATAAATGACTGTAAAGATTTGTGCCAGCAACGTGTATAAAGGTGTTGGAGATTTTGTTCCCAGCCAGCCCAGTACAAAAAAGCTAATCACAAAAAGTGTCAATGCTATTTTGAAATAAGGGCCTTTATAACGTATCGATTTGACCGGACTTCTATCCAGCCATGGCAAGAAACAAAAAACCACTACAGAGCCTGCCATCAAAATAACACCCCAAAGCTTAGCATCAATACCCAGAAAGTTGACTGTTACAGCCCGTAACATCGAGTAGTAAGGAGTGAAGTACCAGACCGGTGCAATATGATCCGGTGTTTGCAAAGTATTTGCTGGGATAAAATTGTTATATTCCAGGAAGTACCCGCCCATTTCCGGAGCAAAGAAGATAATTCCGCAAAATACAATCAGAAATACTACGACACCAACGATATCCTTAACAGAATAATAAGGATGGAATGGAATGCCATCCACGGGAATACCCGTTTCAGGATTTTTGTTCTCTTTAATCTCTATGCCATCAGGATTATTAGATCCCGTCTCATGTAACGCTAAAATATGCACAAAAACCAAAACCAGCAATACTAAGGGTAATGTCACAACATGATAGGCAAAGAAGCGGTTCAGGGCAGCATCGGAGAGTGTAAAATCTCCCAACAACCATTGTTGCAATGTTTCCCCGATACTCGGAATTGCTCCAAACATACTAACAATTACTTGCGCTCCCCAATAAGACATTTGCCCCCATGGAAGAATATATCCGGTGAAGGCCAAGCTCATCAGCACAAAAAATATAACCATCCCGATCAACCAGAGTAGCTCTCTCGGCTTACGGTATGATCCATACATCATTCCACGGAACATATGAAGGTAGACCACGACGAAAAACATCGATGCGCCCGTCGAATGCATGTAACGGATTAACCAGCCATAATCCACATCACGCATGATATATTCAACCGATGCAAAAGCTTGACTGGCATCCGGTTTGTAATTCATGGTAAGAAAAATTCCCGTCAGCAACTGATTGACAAGAACCAATAAAGCTAATGAACCAAAGAAGTACCAGAAATTAAAATTCTTCGGTGCATAATATTCGGACAAGTGTGCTTTCCAGTTTGACGACAACGGAAAACGTTTATCGACCCAGGCAAGCATTGAATTAAATATATTACTCATTTACGCAGATCCCTCGCTTTCAGATCCAATCAAAAGCCGACTATCGCTCAAATATACATGAGGAGGAACAACCATATTAGTTGGAGCCGGCACACTTTTATACACGCGCCCTGCCAAATCAAATTTTGAACCGTGACATGGACAGAAAAAACCACCCAACCAATCGGGACCCAGATCTGCAGGCGCCACATCCTTCCTGAATACAGGCGAGCAACCTAAGTGCGTACAAACACCCTCAGCAACCAAGATCTCAGGTTTTATTGAACGTGTACGATTTTTTGCATAATCCGGTTGCTGTTTCTTATCCGAATTCGGGTCAGCAAGCTGACCTTCAACTTTAACCAGACTTTCCAACATATCTGGCGTACGATTTAAAATCCAAACGACTTTTCCGCGCCATTCAACCATTAACAGCATTCCAGGTTCAAGCTTGGATATGTCAACTTCTACAGGGGCTCCAGCTGCTTTCGCCCGTTCGCTAGGCATCATGCTCAATAAAAAAGGCGTTGCAATCGCAGCGCCAGCAATTCCACCTGCTACTGAGGTTGCAGCCACAAGGAACTTTCTCCTGCCGCTCATCTCTTCATTAATGCTGAAACTATCCGCCATGTTCAATCATTCCATCAGTAATAATATTGTAAGATTATCAATACAACAAAGGAAAAAACCTCTTCCAATCCCTATTAGATTTATTTGTTAATTACGTTACCCAAACTACAAAAGCGCGCAGTATACCACAATCGTTTTAAGGATTATAGCAATCCTGGAAGTATTTATATTTGCGATAGGCTCACTCAGTTTAATTACAATAACATACTGTTTATTATGATTTACTTTATTTTTCCATGGCATTGCTTATATTTCTTACCTGAACCGCAGGGGCAGGGTTGGTTGCGGCCTACTTTCTCATTTTGACGCACAAAGGGCTGGGTTTTATCATCCTCAGTTTGTATATACCCGTTCTCTTCCACCAACGCTTCTTCATAAGTTTCATGATGAAGTTGTATATTTTCCGGTGACCGCAAAGTGTCTGTCACAGCTTCTACCTGCTGCTCATTCTTGATTTGTACCGTCAACAGTATTTTGGTAACTTCTCGCTTGACTTCTTCGAGCATAATCGTAAAAAGTTCAAACGCCTCGCGCTTATATTCCTGTTTGGGGTTTTTCTGCGCATAGCCGCGCAGGTGAATGCCTTGGCGCAAATGATCCAATCCCGCCAAATGCTCTCGCCAATGTGAATCGAGGATTTGCAACATCACCACACGCTCGTAGTGATGCATGATATCCGCGCCGACTTGTGCAACCTTAGTCTGATAATGGTCACTTGCAAGATCAATAATGCGTTGGAGTAAATTCTCTTCATGCAGGCCGGATTCTTCTTCAAGCCACTCGCGCACCGGGAAATGCAATTGATACTCCGCTGCCAGGGCTTTCTCCAATCCCGCAACATCCCATTGCTCCTCGACACTTTGCGGGGGAATATAGAGATTGAACAAGTCTCCCAAAACACTCTCGCGTATTGCGGTTATCGTTTCCGAGATATCCTGTTCCGCTTCCAATAACTCATTTCGCTGCTGATAAATGACCTGCCGCTGATCATTCGCAACATCATCGTATTCCAGCAACTGCTTACGCATATCGAAGTTTCTCGCTTCCACCTTGCGCTGCGCGTTTTCAATCGCGCGGGTAACCCATGGATGCTCAATAGCCTCGCCTTCCGGCATTTTAAGGCGCGTCATGATACTGGCTACACGATCCGAGGCAAAAATACGTAACAAAGGATCTTCAAGCGAAAGAAAAAAACGGCTGGAACCCGGATCTCCCTGCCTGCCGGAACGTCCGCGCAATTGATTATCCACCCGCCGGGATTCGTGCCGCTCTGTACCGATGATATGCAAACCGCCTTTCTTCAGCACTTCCTCATGCGTCAATTTCCATTTTTCTTGCACTTCTTGAATGCGTTTCTCTTTTACTTCATCACTTAATTTTTCATCATGCCGTATCTGTTCTATTTCAGGTTCCGGGTTCCCGCCCAGCACAATGTCCGTTCCGCGACCCGCCATATTAGTCGCTATCGTAATCATTTTAGGCCGGCCTGCTTGTGCGACAATACTCGCTTCGCTGGCATGCTGTTTAGCATTCAAAACTTGATGCGGAAGTTTGTCGCGATCCAGCAACCTGGACAATAACTCGTTATTTTCAATAGAAGTCGTACCAACCAATACCGGCTGGCCACTTTCATAACATTCTCTGATTTCACGAACAATCGCTTCATTTTTCTCTTTCATCGTACGGAATATCTGATCCATACGATCTTCCCGAATCATCGGTCTATGTGTTGGAATAATGATGGTTTCCAATCCATAAATCTGTTGAAATTCAGCTGCTTCCGTATCGGCAGTACCGGTCATACCCGACAATTTTTGGTACATACGGAAGTAATTTTGAAAAGTAATGGAAGCAAGTGTCTGATTTTCTTTCTGAATAGCGACACCTTCTTTCGCCTCCACCGCTTGATGCAAACCATCGGACCAACGGCGGCCGGACATCAAGCGCCCGGTGAATTCATCCACGATCACTACTTCATCGTTTTGCACGACATAGTGCTGATCAAGCAAATACAAATTATGAGCGCGCAGACCTGCAATAAGGTGATGCACTAAATTGATATTGGCCGGATCATAAAGGCTAGATCCTGTTTTGAGCAGTCCAGCCGATTCCAGCAACTTCTCCGCATGTTCAAAACCGGCTTCGCTCAGCGTGACCTGATGAGACTTTTCATCCACACTATAGTCACCTTGACTTTCCTCCGTTTCCTGCCGGATAAGTTTTGGCACCAGTGCGTTAATGCGCACATAGATCTCGGTATCACCTTCCGCCTGGCCCGAAATGATGAGCGGCGTGCGCGCCTCATCAATTAAAATCGAATCCACTTCGTCCACGATTGCGAAATTAAGCACGCGCTGCGCACGTTCATTCGCATGCGCTACCATATTGTCGCGCAAATAATCAAAGCCATACTCGTTATTGGTGCCGTAAGTGATATCAGCCGCATAAGCAGCTTGTTTTTCGTCATGCGGCATCTGCGCATAAATAACTCCGACACTCATTCCAAGAAACCGGTAGATCTTACCCATCCACTCAGCATCGCGCTTTGCCAGGTAATCATTCACGGTGACAACGTGCACGCCCTTGCCCGACAATGCATTCAAGTAGGCCGGCAATGTTGCCATGAGCGTTTTTCCCTCGCCGGTACGCATCTCGGCAATTTTACCGCCGTGCAAAACCATGCCGCCGATAAGCTGCGCATCAAAATGACGCATCCCGAGAACCCGCTTGCCAGTCTCACGAACCACAGCAAATGCTTCGGGCAGCAATGCATCCAGTGTTTCGCCATTTTGAATACGCTGCTTGAATTCATCCGTCTTGCCACGTAAGTCGGTATCCGGCAACTCTGCAATAGCCGGTTCCAGTTCATTGATAGATCGCACAGCCTGGGTATACTGTTTGATCATCCGGTCATTGCGGCTGCCAAAAATTTTCTTAAGTAGATTGCCTAGCATAAGTCTCTAAATATTCCGTATGAATACATTGTCTAAAAAAACAAAGGGTGAGCATATTTCTCACCCTGCAAAAATCCTGAAGAAATCAGTGCTCCCATTTAACCCGGCTTTTTCAAAAATTTGGCTGGATTCTGCGGTTTGTCTTTATGCCGGATTTCAAAATGCAAATGCGGCCCCGTGGAACGGCCGGTATTGCCAACTTCAGCTATTTTCTGCCCCTGCAATACAACCTCTCCGAGATTCACCAGACGCTTCGATGCATGTGCATACCGCGTAACCAAATCATCACCATGATCAATTTCAACCATATTACCATACTCAGGATGCCTATCAGAATAGATCACCACACCGCCCGCAGCGGCTTTGATGGGTGCGCCCACTTCCGCAGTAAAATCCACACCTTCATGAAACGCTCGCTTTCCAGTAAACGGATCGATCCGGTATCCGTAACCGGAAGAAAACCAATCGGTCTCAACCGGCATCTCGGAGGGCAACACAAACTTTGTGATCCGGTCATGCCGCAACAAGGAATCTAATGCCCCCAGCTTATCCGTTCTTTCATCCAGCATATTGGATAATTCCTGCAACTTGAGGCTGAACTCAGAAAATGACAGCGCTTCAGCGGACAGATCATTCCGCGCACCGCCCTGTCCCGGCATTTGATTAAATGAGAAATCCCCCGATTTGATTCCTGAAGATTCCGCCAGACGCTCACCCAAAGCATCCAAGCGGAGTAACTGCGCCTGCATTTGGCCTAATTTACTCGCCATGATATTCAAGTTATCTTGCAGATGCGTTTGAATCTTCTGATGCCGTTCTTCTTGCGGATTAACCAATACGGCTCTCAGAAGAGGCGCATCGATCCGATCGGCGTAGCGCAATGAAACAAAATTCAAACTCAGCGCTACCGTCACAATGACGAGTAATAAAGCGCTCATTAATAATACAATATGGACTTTGGTTAACGCCAGCTTACGCGCTCGTTCCGAATTATTTGAAATAAAAATAATATTCATACTTTGTTTTCACTGGATATCGATTAAATACCCATGGCCTCTCATAAAGTTAACGCTTACTTTAACCTGCTTGGCAAAACACCTGAATACGCGAGCCTGTTCACAGCGGCTCAAAAACTGCATGAAGATCAATCCACATTTTCCAAGCTGATCCCAACCCAATTGGCACAGCATTGTAACCTTGGCCGGATCACGGACGGCAGATTGACCATAGTGGCCGAGAATGGCGCAATCGCTGCAAAACTAAAGCAAATTTCTCCATCACTGTTGCTTAAGCTGCAGAAATTAGAGTGGCAAGTTACTGCAATTCAAATTTTGGTGCAAGCGGATTACGCTGCCAAAAACGCAAAACCATCAGCAAGACATGGATACAACAAGAAAAAATTAAAATTAAGTTCAAGCGGAAAAACATGCTTAAATCAATTAGCCGCAACACTGCCGGATTCCGAATTGAAAAACACCATTCAGTCGTTCGTTAAAAAGCACCAGAACGATTAAATCTCTTTTTCACTTCAACAATATGCAGTTCATTGACAGCACGCGCGCCACACCTTACCGGAAACTTTTTAATTCAGCTCCGATCTTCCTCATACCGGCGCCAGAGAATTGCTTGATCAAGCATCAGTAACATCCCGGACATCAATCAGTATCCTGAGAAATACCGGCACCATTCCCGGCAATCATGGTCTACTGTTTTTTTATTCAACCGATGTCTCGTATATAATGCAAATCGCTGAGCAGTTTTTCACATCACAAAAAAAGTCTTTTAGTATTGTTTAAGCCTTTAATTTTATGATGATAATGCATTTCCTCCCGATACAATAACTGAACCCCGATTATTCAATCGACCCTGCAAAAACAATCTCATGAATGTTTTTTATGAAGAAGCTGGAACCTTTAAGATAGGCACTATTCTGGCTGACAATACAACGTCGCTGCAAATAGAGGCTGTGCATGGCAAACGATCGAAAATCAAGGCCTCGTCCGTGTTGTTCAGGTTCGATAAACCGCCTTTAACCGAATTCATGGGGCATGTACAAAAAATAACCGATGAATTGGATCCTGATTTTCTT
This sequence comes from Nitrosomonas sp. Is24, assembly GCF_033063335.1. NCBI lineage: Bacteria > Pseudomonadati > Pseudomonadota > Betaproteobacteria > Nitrosomonadales > Nitrosomonadaceae > Nitrosomonas > Nitrosomonas sp. Is24. Next base: position 2,652,898 of record NZ_JAWJZG010000001.1, read on the forward strand.
TGGGAATGCTGCGCGCAAGAAACCGAATTTACCAGCGATACGCTGGCTGCAGATTACTTTGGCCATTCCCCGAGCCCGGTTGAATCGGCCGCGACCTTGCTGCTGCTGCAAAATGCGCCGATGTATTTCTATAAAAAAGGACACGGCCGCTACAAAGCCGCGCCGCCGGATGCACTGAAGGCCGCGCTCGCCGGTCAGGAAAAAAAGCGCCTGCAAGCTGCGCAACAAGCACGCTATGTTGAACAGCTAAATCAATTCATCCTGCCCGAGGAATTCCAATCGTGCATCTCCGGTTTACTCTATAAACCGGATAAGAACTCGCTGGAATGGAAAGCCCTCGAGGCCGTCTGTACGGATAAAAAACTCACTGCCGTAAGATTACTGGAAAAATGCGGCGCTATTCCGTCTTCTCACGATTACCATTTCAATCAATTCATCTGGGAATATTTTCCTGAAGGCACTGGTTTCGGTGAACTGGAATCACAGTCGGTTGATGATGTTCCGCTTGATTTAGCGGTAGCCAATGTTGCGGCATTCAGTATTGATGATGCCTCAACGACAGAAATTGACGACGCATTTTCCGTAACCCCATTGCCTTTGGGAAGTTTCCGCATCGGCATTCATATTGCAGCACCGGCATTGGGAATTATCCCTGAATCAACACTCGACAAAACCGCTTCATCCAGACTTTCCACGGTGTACTTGCCTGGAAAAAAAATCACCATGCTGCCAGATGCGGTGATCAATCACTTTACGTTGGCTGAAAGCAAATTGTGCCCGGTCCTGTCCTTGTATCTGGATGTATCGGATGATTTCACCGTCACGGCTACTGAAAGCCGGCTTGAAAAAATCAACATTGTCGCAAACCTGCGCAACAATGCGCTGGAGCAGCATTTCAACGAAACCGCTTTAAACAAAGGCGATTTCACGCATACCTTCAGCAAAGAATTGAGTCTCTTATGGAAATTTGCTTGCAAAATGGAAATTCAGCGTGGCAAAACCAATGACAGTAATAGCGATAAAGTCGATTACAGCTTTGAAATCAATGGCGATCATGTCACGATCAGCGAGCGCAGACGCGGTTCGCCGATCGATAAGGTCGTATCCGAATTGATGATTTATGTGAATACGGAGTGGGGCAAACAACTCACCGATGCCGGTATCATCGGTATTTTTCGCAGCCAAACCAATGGCAAAGTGAAAATGGGCATCTCTCCCGCACCTCACCAAGGATTGGGCGTTTCCCAATACGCCTGGAGCAGTTCTCCGATGCGGCGGTATGTCGATCTGATCAATCAAAGGCAACTCATCGCCATGCTACGCAATGAAGCACCACCCTACCACAAGGACAGCAACAGCCTTTTAATCGCCATGCGCGACTTTGAAACAGCCTACGGGATTTATGGCGAATTCCAGCGTGCCATGGAACGTTACTGGTGCCTGCGCTGGTTATTGCAGGAAAAGATTCAAACCGTGAACGCTCAGGTTATCAAGGAAAATTTAGTAAAACTCGATCATATCCCCTTCGTCGCGCGAGTTCCTTCGTTGCCTGAGATGGCGCCGGGTGCTTATGTCAAACTTAAATTATCTGGGATCGACTTGTTGGAACGCACCTTGCATGCGGAATTTTTGCAAAAACTGGATGCATAAAGACCTATCTTCCATGAATCTGCATGAATCATGTGACAAGCCCATTGTTGTTGCCTAAAATAATGCAATCATCTGTAGCGTATAGACTTAACTCAAGGTTTAACCCTTAGGCTGTGACCACTCAAACTCTCGCAACTTCACCTTTAGCGCTGGCTGGTTATCAGTACTTACAGAGCCATCGTCTAGTTGCCGCGATGATGGCTTCTTTGTTGTTACATGCCCTTGTATTCTTCGGTGTGACTTTTCAGTTTCCGCAACCGAAATCCGACAAGATTGCCTCATCCTTGGAAGTAGTGCTGGTTAACAACAAGACACAGACAAAACCGAAAGAATCCCAATTACTGGCGCAAGATAATCTGGATGGCGGAGGCAACACGGAAGAGGATCGCCGGGCAAAAACGCCGTTCCCGGTACTACCAAGAAACAAACCGGTTATCGCTGAGAGTATTGCGCAGCAAAAAGTTAAACAACTGGAGCAAGAAGCCAAGAAGCTGATGGCCGCTGTCAGCGAAACGCCCCAGATCGAGCTGCCCAAGGAACACAAGAACGAATCGGAAAGCAAATCGGTCGCAATCGACTCGACCGATTTACTGCTGCGCAGCCTGGATATCGCCCGCCTGAGAGCACAGATCGATCAAGACCATGACAGTTATCAGAAACGCCCCAAACGCAAATTTGTCGGCGCGCGTACCAAAGAGTACCGATTCGCCCGCTACGTTGAGGACTGGCGCATCAAAGTCGAACGTATCGGTAATTTGAATTACCCCGAAGCCGCCAGAAAAGAAAAGCTCTATGGCAACCTGCAACTGACCGTCGGTATCCGCGCCGATGGCAGTCTGGAATCGATTGAAATCAATCGCTCATCCGGAGAAAAAATCCTCGACGAAGCGGCTGTCAATATCGTTAAACTCGCCGGGCAAAATGGATTCGCGCCCTTTCCACCGGATATAAGCCAGGACACGGATATTTTGCACATCACCCGTACCTGGGTATTCGCAGCTTCCGATATGTTACTGAGTCAATAATTGTTGAGTCTTAGGAAATTTAATCAGAGATACCAGCCATGCTTGATTCTTATGCCGTAATCGGCAACCCTGTCTCACATAGCAAATCACCGTTGATCCATACCGCCTTTGCGCAACAAACGAACCAGGGCATGCAATATGTGGCCTTGCTGGCACCGCTGGATGGTTTTCAGGCAACCGCGCAAGACTTCCACCAACGAGGCGGAAAGGGATTGAATGTCACCGTGCCATTTAAGCTGGAAGCCTATCAACTGGCGACCCGTTTAACCGAACGAGCAAGCATCGCACAGGCCGTCAATACACTTAAATTTGAAAACGGCGAAATTCTCGGTGACAACACCGATGGCATCGGGCTAGTGCGCGACATCGAATCCAATCTGGGAATTCCCATCGCGAGAAAACGCATACTGCTCCTGGGCGCGGGTGGTGCCGCACGGGGCGTCATCCTACCGTTGCTGCAGCATATGCCCTCGCTGCTGGCAATCGCTAACCGTACCCCTGAAAAAGCAGCAGCGCTACGGAAACAGTTCAACACTTATGGCAACATTGCCGCAGGCGATTTTATGTTTTTCGCCGATGAGCATTTTGACATCATCATCAATGCTACTTCCGCCAGCCTGCACAATGCACTGCCTGAATTACCCGCTAATGTATTTGCAAAGGCGACTTTCGCCTACGACATGATGTATCAGCATGAACCAACTCCTTTTCTCAAATTCGCCCTGCAACATGGCGCGCAACAGATAACCGATGGAATTGGTATGCTGGTTGAACAAGCGGCCGAGTCTTTCTTTATATGGCGCGGGATCAGGCCTCAGACAAAACCCGTCATTGCACAGTTGAAATTATTAATTTGATTCAGTTCACCAAGCATGCAGACCTGATAATCCAAGAAATACGGTGATTACGCACCTGACCGGCAAACGTAATCACCATGCAAAATCTCTAATAAACAATCGAAGCTACATTGCTGGCTGTCGATATATTACCCATCGCATCGAAAGCCTTCACTGTGTAACTATAAATAGACCCAGTAGCATTTCCAAGTGAGTCTGAATAACTCGTTGAAGTACTAACTGCAATTTTTGTTCCATTCCTGTAGATGTAATACCCCGCAACAGCGATATTATCGGAGGATGCATTCCAGGATAGCGAAACCGATGCAGAGGAAATAGTTCTTGTCTTACCTTTTACTTTTGTCGTGGTTGTAGTCGATTTTAATGCCGCCAGAAGTGAAGTGGGTACAGTCGGAGCAACAGAATCCGCATTGACGCAAGACACTCCGTCGCCACAAGGGAAGTCATTCCATATCTCCAATCCGGTAATGTGATTATCCACTGACACATGACCACCACTATATGGATTGCTCACAAAAATCCGGGTTATAGGAAGATTGTAATCCCCCATATTTGGCCCGTGGTAATCCGCTATCACTTCGCCATCGACGGCTGCCCAGAAGCGTCCATCAGTGCCACTTGACCGATGCCAGTAAACTTCAAACTTAAACCATTTATCTATCGGCACTGGAACAATATGATTATCTTCACGCCAGTAATCGACCCTGGTGGGGAATACGCCGCCCACATTATCACCCTTTGTCATCCAGTAGAGCTTGCCATCAGCTCCTTTCATTACAGTCACGCTCATCCGATAATCACCCTCTCCTGTGTTATTGTACCCCCCTGTCTTGAGTGAGAATTGTGTCCGCCAATTCGCGGACGAAACCGTATTATCCAACTGCGTTTCTAAATTTGCCTGATACTTAAACCAGTAAGTAATGTACAAATCATTGACATCACCTATTGTCCATGGTCTTCTAATCAACAGTGGCGCCTGTGAACCAGCCCGCCCCAATTCACCGGTTATTTTCACTTGTTGAAAAAGCTCATTAACCGCTTCCCCTTTTGGCCCAGCTACTGATCTGATTTCACCACTGATGTAATCTCCGATCGTCGTAGAAGTAATAGGATCGACAGTAATCAGTTGCACACCCGAGAAATTTGCACCTAGAGCAGAGACCGGCCAGCTATAACCAGTTTCTTTATCTGTACCTATAATATCCTGATAAGCCCCTTTAGTAGCAAAGCCATAGGGTGCTCCAAGCGATATACCCGCACCAAAGTTAGATTTAAACAGCAGACCGGCCGCATGGGTGACGGGAGCAGCCGCCAATACCAGCATCATGAGCACTACACCAGCACTCAGCTTGATCATGTAACTTGTTCCGGCGTTTCTCATTAACTCTGTTGCGTCATCCGTTGCCAGCGGATTGGCAGTTTGTCGTTTCTGATGATTGAAATTCATATTAGGGTTCCTCCTTAACGTTAAAAGGACGGAACTGCGTGGATATGCTTGTATCAACATTACTTCGTTCGATACTTGTCGAATCATTGCGATGATCAAGACGAGAGCGTTATCTGGCAGTCCTGCTATCCTGGGGCACTGGCCCGTTAGATCAGTGACTTTGCGTCCCCTGCTTTCGCAGGGTTTGCCTTTTTCATACTACGAACCATCTATAAGCAGGAACTGTGCCAATCAAGAATTTGCCGGTCGACAATTCAAGAAAATACAATTAACAAATACATTAAATGTATTCTTGTCATGGACACGCAGGAATCAAGCAAAGAGTAGGTGACGTTTCTTGTCAGCTGGCGACAAGAACGGTCAGCGCCGCATAGTAAAAATACAAAAAAGTGGAACGACCCCGGTTAGCCGTCCAATATTTTGTTGGTGCTGACATAGCACGGACGGTTATACTTCCCGGTCATTAAATTGCAAACTATTCAGCGTATAAGCAGGCTGAATTTATTCCCAACGAGAAAGCTGCTTCGCCAGCGCAAACCTGTTATGACTGAAACTGACAACGACAACGATCAGGACAATTCACCGACGCCGCTGCAGCAGGTCACGTTTCTGTTACGCAAATACAAGCTGGTCGAAGGTCTGGTGAATCTGCAGGATGCACCGGACGAATCGCTGGTTCATTCCGCGGTGCAAAAACAAAATCTGTCCGAGCTGCAACATTTTCTGGATCAACTCCACCCCGCCGATATTGCGCTGATTCTGGAAGCGCTGCCGCTGGAAGACCGGCTGCTGATCTGGAGCATGGTCAAATCGGACCGGGACGGGGAAGTCCTGCTGGAAACCTCCGACGCCGTCCGCGCCTCGCTGATTACCGACATGCACAATCAGGAACTGGTCGCGGCGGCGGAATATCTCGATGCCGACGAAATCGCCGACCTTGCGCCCGATTTGCCGCAGGAAGTCATGGACGACGTTTTCCGTTCGCTCCCCGTGGAAGAACGCGAACAACTGCGCGCCGCCATGTCGTACCCGGAGGATTCCGTCGGCGCCTTAATGGATTTCGATGTCATCACGATCCGCGAGGATGTCCGCATGGAGGTGGTGTTGCGCTACCTGCGCATGCTGGACGAAATGCCGGATCATACCGACCAGCTCTTCGTGGTCGACCGGAATGAACAATTGAAAGGCGTGTTGCTGATCAACCGCCTGCTCGTCAGCGATCCGGACACCTTGGTTGCCGATGTCATGACCAACGAAATCATCAAACTGCAACCGGACGATGTCGCTCAGCAAGCGGCCAATGCGTTCGAGCGCTACGATCTGGTCTCCGCGTCCGTGGTGGATGAAAACGACAAACTGCTGGGCCGCGTCACCGTCAACACCGTCATCGATTTCATCCGTGACAAAGCCGAAAACGAAGCATTGAATCTCGCCGGTTTGAGCGAAGAAGAGGATCTTTTCGCACCAGTCTTAAAAAGCGTGCAGAACCGTTGGGTGTGGCTGGCCGTCAATCTGGTCACCGCGTTCATCGCCTCGCGCGTCATCGGCCTGTTTGAAGATTCCATCGAGAAACTGGTCGCGCTCGCCGCGCTGATGCCGATTATCGCCGGTATCGGCGGCAATTCGGGCAACCAAACCATCACCATGATCGTGCGCGCGTTGGCGCTCGATCAAATCAACACCAGCAGCGCCTGGAAATTGATCACCAAGGAAGTCGGCGTCAGTATCGTCAACGGCCTGCTGTGGGGAACCATCGTCGGCCTGTTCACCTTCGCCATCTACCAGAACGCCGAACTCGGCCTGGTCATGACCCTGGCGCTGGTGCTGAATCTGCTGCTGGCCGCGTTGCTCGGTGTCCTGATCCCGCTGACCCTGCGCAAATTCGGCCGCGACCCGGCGATTGGCTCCAGCGTGATGATTACTGCCGTGACGGATAGCGGCGGATTCTTTATTTTTCTGGGGTTGGCGACGATTTTTTTGCTGTAAACAGCGAAGGTGTATTTGCTGGCATGGTTTGTTCGATTGTTATACTGTATAGAAAGTATCTAGTTTCAGAAATTATTGGATAATTGATGTCGTAATATTACTTTGGGTTTCACCTTATGCTTAAGCTAATATTTGGATTTTCATTTTTACTGCTATCAGCTTGTGTCTTCGGGCAAGTTATCGATGCAGAGACTTATATCAAACAAAATGGCTTCCAAAAGAAAGCTGCTGCTGGCTTCGGCATTTTCTACACAACGATAAAAAGGGTCAGGGCAGATGAAATGCCACCATTTATAGAAGCAGTAAAAACAATGCCCCGCACTGAAGATGCACTTAATATGTGCCAACAGCAAGCCATTGGAGCGCAGAAGCAGTTCGACTCAGAGGGAAGGCAAGATCTTCGTATTCAAAAGTCAGTGGGCTACGGGGGACCACAAGACGAAAAATTTGGATGTATTTTCTTTATTGAATCGCAGAGCAAGATTGCAGCTACTCAAGTTTATTTTCTAAAAATCGTGCTTCGTGGTGATACCTACGATGCTTACACCGTAATTGTTTCACACTAGTGATAAAAAACGCATCGGGTCCACTACGGTAATCCCTCACGCCAAAAGGCTAAGCCTCGCATGATTCCCTCCAAACTGCTTAACGATCTTATCGCTTCCGCCATCGGCGCGAAGGCGCACTACGATATGTGGTGGGCACAAGTAAATGAAGCATTGCCGCACTTCGAGCGCGAAATGAACGAGCACAGCGACTTCTTCCTCGCATGCCGCGATGCGCATTACACAGCATTCTTCGTTCACGTCGCCCGTCTATTCGACCATCGCCACGATTCATCCTCACTGTTCAATTACCTCAAAGCCATCCGCAATCAAACTGATCCCGCAAGAATGAGTGTCCTTGATGCTCGCTATGATTCTCTTTTAGTGCGAGCAAAGCCTCTTCTAACCATTCGTCACAAGACCATTGCTCACATAGATGCTCGCTTAACCGAAAAAGACATCTTTGCACCACTGAACATCACATGGAACGAAATTCGAAGCATCATCAACGACACTGCTATATTCGTCACCGAGCTTGCGGGCGCGTCTCAGCCCGGCGAAGTTGGTATTCCGCGTGACGGGCGATTAAGTGAGGCAACAATACGACTTATTGACGCACTCCGATCGAATAAGACCTAAGACCTAAGACCTGATCGACATTCAGGTGAAACTGTAAAGGGAAACACAATCCCTCAATTCTTTCGTTATGCACTTTTTAAAAATATTTAGAACATCCATGAAACTCCTAACCTTCCTCGGCACAGTCCGCAGCAGCTCACCCCCCAACCCGCCCCGGCTCGGTCTGAGAGTCGCCAGAGCTTGTGTGGCACAGCTTCACCAAGGCGATATTTCAGTGGAGCTGATCGATCCGCTGGATTTAGACCTTGGTTCGATATTCAAGCCGCACTTTGCTTACGCTCAGGGCAAAGCGCCCGTTCAACTGCAAACCTTGGCGGACAAAATCGCAGCCGCGGATGGTTATGTCATGGTGAGTCCGGAATACAATCATTCGCTCAGCCCGGCTTTGGCGCATTTGCTCAATCACTTCGGCAGTTCGCTGTTTTCGTACAAACCCAGCGCGATTGTCACTTATTCGGCGGGGCAATGGGGTGGTATCAGGGCGGCGGTGGGGATGCGATCTTTTCTGTCGGAATTGGGTTGTTTGCCGGTTTCGGCGATGATCCATGTCCCGAAAGCGCAGGAAGTGCTCGCCGAGGACGGAAGCTTTCTCGCATCCGTCGACACGGAAAGATGGACGAACTATTTTTCCCGATCCTTTGCGCAGCTCACTTGGTGGGCATCCGCCGCCAAAAATCAGCGGGATGCTATCGACCCGCACAAACTGGCACCCGCTTTTAAAAAAGACCCGTCACAAAGGAACGCTCCCTAAGCGCATGAATTACTAAACTGCTTAACCCGCAGGTTGCACGCCGGGTATGAAAAATATCCATTAGGGTTCAAATGCCTCATGTCCGAACGATTGCACCACGTATAATAAACCCGGTTAACGATTCCCCCTGCAATTATGCCCGCGCCTGAAAATAACAAGCACCCGCAAACCAAAAACCCTTTGCAAGGCGTTACCCTGGAAGCGCTGCTGACCGAGTTGCATGCGCACTATGGCTGGGAGGGGTTGGCTCAAAGGATCGATATCAATTGCTTCAAGCAAGATCCCAGCATCAAATCCAGTTTGAAATTTTTGCGCAAGACGCCGTGGGCCAGAGAGAAAGTCGAGGCCCTCTACATCCAATTGAAACAAGGCAGCCATGAGTGAATTCAGTCTTAAAGGGCACGACACGATTGCATTGAACGATCTGCTGAAGATCACCGGCCTGTGCGGGAGCGGTGGCGAAGCCAAGGCCGTGATCGCTAAGGGCAAGGTCAAAGTGGATGGTCAGGTTGAGCTGCGCAAAACCTGCAAGATCCGCAACGGCCAAGTGGTGGAATACGCCCGGGAGCAAGTCACCGTAACAGGCTGAACCACCCGGTTCAAAAAAGCCAGCGCGCTGGCAGCACATTCGAGTATCCTACGCGGTTATTCAGCCCAGACCGTAAACCATGACGCAATACCAACTCTTCGCCACCACGCCCAAAGCGATGGAAGGCATACTCGCCAACGAAATCCAAGCGCTCGGCGGGCAAAACGTGCAGCAGAAACTCGCCGGGGTGGCTTTTCAAGGCGATCTGGCGCTGGCGTATCAAGCTTGTTTATGGTTGCGCACCGCCAGCCGCGTGCTATTGCTGCTCAGCAGCTTCGAGGTGAAATCGCAGCAGGATCTCTACGATGGCGTGCAACGCATCGACTGGTCCGGGCATCTGAACGCCGACGACAGCTTGGCGGTATCGTTTAACAGCAAGAATAATCCGGCGATCAACAACACGCATTTCGGCGCGCTCAAAGTGAAAGACGCCATCGTCGATCAGCTGCGCGCCAAGTTCGGCAGCCGTCCCAATGTCGATACCGAGTACCCGAACATCCGCGTCAACGTCTATCTGCACAACGACACCGCGCAGTTGAGCCTGGATTTATCCGGCGAAAGTTCGCATAAACGCGGTTACCGCGAAGTCAGCATCGCCGCGCCGATCAAGGAAAACCTGGCCGCGGCGATTTTGTTGCGCGCCGGTTGGCCGGACATTGCCGCGCAAGGCGGCTCATTGATTGATCCGATGTGCGGATCCGGCACGCTGCTGGTGGAAGGCGCGCTGATCGCCGGGGATATCGCACCGGGGTTACAACGCGATTATTTCGGTTTTCTCGGCTGGAAACAGCACGACACCGTGCTCTGGGAAAGTATTTGGGACGATGCGCAGCAGCGCCGCGAGATGGGTTTGAGCAAGTTGCCGGTAATCGCCGGTTTTGACCAGGATCGCCGCACCGTCGCCGCCGCGTTGCAGCATGTCGAAAACGCCGGGCTGGCGGGAAAAATCCACATTGAAAAGCGCGATATCGCCGATGCTTCCGCGGCAGAAAGCTGGGCAAAAGGGCTGATCGTCTGCAACCCGCCGTATGGCGAACGGCTCGGCGATGAAGAACAAGCCGCCTTGCTCTACCGCCAGTTCGGCGAGGTGTTAAAACAACGCTTCGCCGGTTGGCAGGCGGCGATGATCATCGGCAATCCGGAGCTGGGCTTCCGCTTGGGCATCCGCTCGCACAAGCCGATTACGCTGTTCAATGGTGCGCTGGAGTGCAAGTTATTGCGCTTCACCATCGAGGAAAAAGCCTTTTTTGAACCGAAAGCCAAATCGCAGCAGGAACGCATTGAACACATCAGCCGCCGCGCCCAGTCCGGGCAAGTCGACAGCCAAGCGGAAATGTTCGCCAACCGCTTGCGCAAAAATCTGAAAAAACTGACCAAGTGGGCCAAACAAAATCAAGTGCATTGCTACCGGCTATACGACGCCGATCTGCCGGAATACGCGGTGGCCGTGGATGTGTATCAAGGCGAGCAGACTTGGGTCAATGTGCAGGAATACGAATCGCCGAAAACGGTCGATCCCGCCAAAGCGAATCAGCGGCTGGCCGGTGTGATGGCGGAAATCCCCAAAGTGCTGGAAATTCCTGCCGATCAGGTTTTTCTAAAAATCCGCCGCAAACAGAAAAGCACCGATCAATACGAGAAACTGAGCGACTCGCGTCACTTTCATGTGGTGGAAGAAGGTGGCTGCAAGTTTTGGGTGAATTTCGAGGATTATCTCGACACGGGCCTGTTTCTCGATCATCGGCCCATGCGTTTACTGATTCAGCAGCAAGCCAAGGGCAAGCGCTTCCTGAATTTATTCGCCTACACCGGCAGCGCCACGGTGCATGCGGCGATCGGCGGTGCAACATCAAGTGTCACGGTGGATATGTCCAACACGTATCTGGACTGGGCCAGACGGAATTTCGTGCTCAACGGCATTGACGGCGATCACCGGCTGGTGCGCGCCGATTGCGCACAATGGCTGACCGAGCAAGCCGGCGCCAAACAAAAACCGCAATTCGACCTGATCTTTCTCGATCCGCCTACTTTCTCGAACTCCAAGAAAATGGACGAAGCTTTCGACATCCAGAAAGATCACGTGGCACTGATCCACAATGCTGCTGCTTTGCTGGCGCCGGGTGGAATCTTGTATTTCTCGACCAACTTCCGCCGTTTCAAAATGGACATGGAAGCGCTCAATGACTTGATCATCGAAGACATCAGCAGCAAGATGATTCCCGAGGATTTCGCGCGCGATGCCAAGATTCATTATTGCTGGAAGATTTCTCACTGAGAGTCCCGCAGTAATCAGGCAGTATTGCAGCGGTTAAGACAAATCAACGCAAGCCCATTTTCGTGACTGGACTGCATGCACTTATGTATTCCATCCATACTGGACAATGATCACACTTCTTCGTATGATCATATTGTCTTCACATAAGTGTGCGTCAAATTATGACACATCGAACCACCATCACGCTGGATGATGAAATTTTTGCATTTCTGGATCAAGTTGCCGGTGATAACCGTAGCGCTTACATTAATGCGCTTCTGAAACAAGAACGCTCTAATTTCCTCAAGCAGGCATTAATCAAAGCCAATCAGGAAGAAGCCGAAGATGCGGATTATCAGGAAGAATTGCAGTCATGGGAAAGCACTCTCTCCGATGGTCTGATCAATGACTGAATTCAAGCAACTGGATATTCACTGGATTGATCTTGAACCGGCAAAGGGTGCGGAAACCAAGAAACTGAGACCGTGCGTGATGCTTCAAGGCGACCTTGTCAATGTACAATCAAAAACAGTGATTGTTGCCCCTTTGCTACCGAACCACAAGCCCTGGCCTTTCGCAGTAAACCTGGAACCAACCCAAGAAAACGGTTTGGATAAAAATCGCCACATCAATCTCAAACAATTACGTGCGGTTGATGTTTCCAGGATTGGCAGAAAACAAGGAAAACTGGAAAGTCAGTATATCGATGCTATTAAAGCGGCCCTAACCATCGTATTTGATTTGTAGATCAAAAAAGACGTATGCATTGCATGACCTCAGTATAAATTGAGAAACCTTGTAACTTGCATGTTATTACCTGATCGCACTATCCACCACCGCATAGCGCAGCATACTGCGCAGATAATTCATTTAAATTATCTCCAGCCGCAATAAAAAGATCGCCTTTTTCTCTATACCTAATACCCTCAAACTAAAAGTATGACTTCAAAGCACTCATCGGCTAATCGATTTCTAAAAATGGGCTTTTTTGAGAACCTGAGTACCTTCCCCGATCTCGAAGCCAAAATTTCCGCGCTCTCTGGCAACAAGGAACGTGGCGATGCCTTCGAAATATTTGCGGAAGCCTATCTCGCCACCCAGAAAATCACTCTGGTGCAGGAGGTATGGCCATTTGAGGCAATTCCGCTGGAACAGCGCCAGGCGCTTTCGCTCGATACTGGGCGTGACATGGGTGTGGACGGCACTTATCTGACCATCGATGGCGAGTTGCGTGCCTATCAGGTCAAGTTCCGTAGTAACAGGCCCGCGCTCACCTGGGATGAGCTTTCCACTTTCATGGGACTAACCGATCAAGTCAGCCAGCGGGTTTTGCTCACCAACTGCGAAGCGCTGCCCAGTCTCATACAAGACCGCAGCGGATTTATACCCATTCGCGGCAGCGACTTCGACCGTCTCACCACAGAAGATTTCGAGGCCATGCAGCAATGGTTACGTAGCGGCCAGGTCAAGTTGCCACGCAAACAACCGAGGCCGCATCAGCAGGAAGCGCTGACGGCCATTGCGAACGGATTGTCAGAAAACGACCGCGCCACCGTCGTCATGGCCTGCGGCACAGGCAAGTCACTGGTCGCGCTGTGGGCCGCAGAGCAGCGCGGTTGCAAAAACTTGCTGGTGCTGGTGCCGTCATTGGCGCTGGTGCGCCAACTGCTGCACGAGTGGCTGAAGGAAACGGCCTGGGAGCAACTCACTTTCATGTGCGTCTGCTCCGATCCGACGGTGACCAAAGGGGCGGATGACCTGATCGTGCATCAGGCTGACCTCGATTTTCCGGTAACGACCGAAAGCGCAGCCGTCAGCCGGTTCCTCAGCAAGCCGTTTGACGGCGTCAAGATTGTCTTCTCCACTTATCAATCGGCGCAGGTGGTGGCCGATGGTATGCCGGTTGGCGCGGATGGGGCGATACAGTCCTTTGACCTAGCCGTTTTCGACGAAGCCCACAAAACCGCCAGCCGCGATGGAACCCGCTTCAGCTTCGCGCTGGAAGATACCAACTTGCCGATCCGCAAGCGGCTGTTCTTTACCGCCACTCCACGCCATTACGACATCCGCAAAAAGGACAAGGAAGGCGACAACACGCTGGTTTATTCGATGGACAAGCCGAAAGTCTATGGTCCGGTCATCCACACTCTGAGTTTTGCCGAAGCCGCACGGCGCGGCATCATCTGCGATTACAAGGTGGTAATCTCGGTAGTGACTTCCGCGATGATCAACGACCATCTGCTTCAGCATGGCGAAGTGATCGTCGATGGCGACTTGATCAAAGCCCGCCAGGTAGCATTGCAGATTGCCCTGCAAAAAGCAGTCGAGAAATACGGCGTGAGCCGCATCTTTACCTTCCACGGTTCGGTTGCGGCGGCACGTTCATTTACCTCCGAGGATGGGGAAGGCATCCGAAATCACCTGCCCGATTTCACCACGCTGCATGTCAGCGGTGAAATGCCGACGGCCCGACGCGAAGATCACATGAAAGTCTTCCGCCAAGCCAAAAAAGCCGTGATGTCGAATGCTCGCTGCCTGACCGAGGGCGTGGACGTACCCGCCGTGGATATGGTGGCTTTCATCTCGCCGCGCAAAAGCAAAGTGGACATCGTGCAGGCCACCGGCCGCGCCATGCGCAAATCGAATGAGACCGGCAAACAATTCGGCTATGTCATGGTGCCGCTGTTTGTCGAACAAACTGCCAACGAGTCCATTGAGGAAGCATTAAAGCGTACCGGTTTTGGCGACATTTGGGACTTGCTCGGCGCGATGAAAGAACAGGATGACGTGCTCACCGACATCATCCGCCAAATGCGCGAGGACAAAGGCCGGACAGGCGGCTACGATGAAAGCCGGTTCAACGAGCGCGTGGAAGTGCTGGGGCCGAATGTGTCGCTGGACACGATACGGGAGTCGATAACTGCTGAGTGCTTGGAATCACTTGGTGCTTCTTGGGATGAGTGGTTCGGATTACTTACGGCGTTTGCTAATCGGGAAGGACATGCGAATGTTCCCAGAGCTTGGGTGATGGAAAACGGGTATCGACTTGGTAGTTGGGTAGCAGAGCAGCGAAAAAAGCAAGACAGACTCTCGCACGAACAAAGCTCACGATTAAAAGCTTTATCTGGATGGGTTTGGAATGCTATTGATGAACGATGGGAAGAAGGTTTTCGCAACCTCAGTTCATATTCGATAGAGATAGGGCATTGTAATGTTCCTATGATGTATAGAACCTCCAGTGGATACCGACTCGGTGGCTGGGTAGGAGAGCAGCGTAAAAAACAAGACAGACTCTCAGTCGAACGAAAAGCACGATTAGAAGCTTTACCCGGGTGGATTTGGAGTGCTAGTTCAGAGCGTTGGGAAACAGGGTTTTCTTACCTTCGTAACTATGTAAAGCAAAATGGCAGTGCGAGAATGTTGAATACTTACATGACAGATGACAGTTTTCGTCTTGGTGGCTGGGTCAGTGAGCAACGAAAGAAACGGAGCACAATATCACCTGAACGGAAGGTACTACTTGAGGATTTACCTGGATGGACATGGGATGTATTTTCAGATCAATGGAATGAGGGTTTGGACTACATACACGAGTTTATAAATCAAAATGGACATAGTCGAGTTCCACAGTACTATAAAACTGAAAATGGATACCCTCTTGGTCAATGGGTAAGTGAACGTCGTAAGAAGAAAGATCAGCTTAGCTTTGAACGACGGGTGCAGTTGGAAACCTTGCCTGGATGGGTTTGGAACAAAGTCGAGGCAGATTGGGAAAAGAGCTATCGTTATCTTTGCGCATTTGCGGATCAAAACGGACATTGTAAGGTTGCGATAGGTTACCGCACTCCAGATGGGTATAACCTCCGGGAGTGGATTTTTACGCAGCGAAAGGCGATAGATAAAATGCCGTTGGAACAAAAAAAGCGATTAGAAGCGCTGCCCGGCTGGGCTTGGAATCCATACAACGAACAATGGGAGCAAAAATTTCATTATCTGCAAGAATTTGCTGAGAGAGAGGGACATTGCAATATTCCCAAAAACTACCAGACAGATGATGGAGATCGTCTTGGCCTATGGGTATCAAATCAGAAAAGGATTAAGAATGAAATGCTACCAGAGCGTAAAGCGCGATTGGAGGCATTGCCCGGCTGGGTTTGGGATGTTCTTGCCGAACAGTGGGAGATCAATTTTCGCAGTCTCATGGAATTCGTAGATCGCGAGGGGCATTGCCGAGTCCCTGCAAACTATCGAACGAGCGATGGACTCCGTCTGGGTTCGTGGGTGAGTAACCAACGAGCCAGTAAGGATGACTTGCTCGCTGAGCGAAAGAAAAGACTTGAAGAGATGCCTGGATGGTTATGGCGAGTTAGGGGTAATGAGGATGACTAATAAACAAATTGATGTGGATGGTTGGTCGAAATGGCTTGAAGAACACGGAACCATTAGGTCCAAGTTGCGCGGGGCAAATAGCCCGGTAGGATGTGCCAAACGCAAGGAGGCACATCAATCAAGTGATAGTTTAAAAGCTGCAAAACAAACGAAATGACAGAATACCGGAGGGTGTAAATAATTTTGTGTAAATGGTCATATTGCAGGAAACTGCTTATATATTTTTGGAGTAAAAATGACCACACCCAACCCCCTGCCGGCCGGCTTAATTGATAGCCTGCTGGCCGATTACAAAAAGCCAGAAGATTTAATCGGTGAGCATGGTCTTCTCAAGCAACTCACCAAAGCGTTGGTTGAACGTGCCTTGCAAGCAGAAATGGCCGATCATCTTGGTCACGATAAGCACGAAACGGTAGTCAATGCCACTGGCAATACCAGAAATGGTAAAAGCCGTAAGACCCTGAAAGGTGAATTCGGTGAGTTACCCATCGAGATCCCCCGTGACCGTGAGGGCAGCTTCGAGCCTCTGATCATTTCCAAGCATCAGACCCGCTGGGCGGGCTTTGATGACAAGATCCTCTCGCTGTATGCCCGTGGCATGACAGTGCGTGAAATCCAACAGCACCTCACTGAAATGTATGGCGCCGAAGTATCGCCTACGCTCATTTCTACGGTCACTGATGGCGTAATGGATGAAGTGAAGCAGTGGCAATCCCGGCCTCTCGATGCGGTGTATCCTGTGATCTATCTCGATTGTATCCATACCAAAGTTCGTGACGCTGGTAGCGTTCGTACCAAAGCGATTTACCTGGCGATCGGCATTAACATGGAGGGCCATAAAGAAATACTGGGCTTATGGATTGCTCAGACCGAGGGTGCCAAGTTCTGGCTCAGCGTTGTCACTGAACTCAAAAATCGTGGCGTGCAAGATATCTTTATCGCCTGTGTCGATGGCTTAAAGGGCTTTCCCGAAGCGATTGAAACCGTCTATCCACATGCCATTGTACAACTCTGTATCGTGCACATGGTTCGTAACAGTCTCAACTACGTCAGCTGGAATAAACGCAAGGAAGTAGCTGCTGATCTACGTTTGGTCTACAGCGCCGCCACGATTGATGAGGCTGAGCACGCGTTAGCCGGCTTTGAAGATAAATGGAACAATGCTTATCCACCGATCGCCCGATCTTGGCGCAATAACTGGCAACGCATCATTCTATTCTTCGACTACCCGACTGAGATACGGCGCATCATTTATACCACCAATGCGATTGAGTCAGTCAATATGAGCCTACGCAAAGTCAGCAAAAACCGTGGATCGTTTCCCAACGATGAAGCTGTGATCAAATTGTTTTATTTGGCTCTCAGCAATATCGCCAAAAAATGGTCTATGCCACTAAGAGATTGGAAACCAGCACTAAACAGGTTTACTATTCAATTTAACGAAAGAATGCCTCGGCATTATTAACCACCGTTTACACAAAATCTAGGACACCCCCAAATACCGGTGTGCCTATATTCCCGGAGGTTCCCGGTTTCTTACGGTCAATCTTGCCGAACGCAAGACCAACCGGCTATTAATCGAGGAAATCGATTACTATGCAGCGCATTTGAATACATCAAACAGCGCTACCCTTTTCGCATGGATGCCGTCGTTATTTTGCCGGATCACTTACACTTTATCTGGGCGCTGCCGCAGGCCGATGGAATCGGTTGAAAGGTTACTTTTCTAATTACATATCAACCGGAGAAAAGATTCCTGCTAGCCGGAAATCTCGCCAGGAAAGGGGAATATAGCAACGTCGATTCTGAGAGCATCTTCTACATGACCAAAATGATTTTAACCGGCATGTCAATTATATTCATTGGAATCCTGTTAAACATAGCTGGACAAAAAGAGCAAATGATTGACCTCACTCCAGCTTTCATCGTTATGTTGAACAAGGCGTCTATCTCGAGAATTGGTGAAATCATGAAGGTTATGATATCGAGAGACTTGAATGATACAGCCGATGCGCCTCCTTTCGGTCGGCACATCCTACCGAGCTTCCGCCGCTTCAAGATGGACCAGGAAGCTTTGCGTGATTTAGTCATCGAAGACATCAGCAGCAAGATGATTCCCGAAGATTTCGCACGCGATGCCAAGATTCATTATTGCTGGAAGATTTACGATAAATGAGCGTGGCTAAATTCCGCTTTAACGAACGCATCGTTACAATTCGAGAAGACCAATCCAGGGATACTCAGGATTGGTCTTAATTTTTCTTACCGGTTGACTGCGATTTGTGTAGCAATACGCCGCCGGATTCAGGTTGGCTCGCAGTTATTGCGGCGGTGGCGTGCGGCAAACCCCAGCAGCCCTAATCCGGCCAGTAGCATGGCATACGTTCCGGGTTCAGGGACGGCCGTCACAACGATATTATCAAAGTATACGTTGCCCGCAATTGCATCAGATCCAACAAAATCTTCCAGCATAAGATGCAGCGGCATACCATTCATGGGGGTGCCGCCATAAACAAATAGAGCGGTATTGGCATCGATCGTGATCGAATAGTTTGTCCATGCTCCATTGTGGGTCAACACCACGTTGAGTCCCGGATAACCGGCCTGAGTGCCCGCGATCCAAGTGTGCGATCCCGGTTTACCATCACTGATACCCACGAATCCGCCCAGATCATTCGTGGGAGCACCAGGGGTCTCGACACTCAAGTAATCGAAACTAACGGTATAAATTTGTGACGGCGCAAAGAAGGAAGCGGCGGTAAAAATATCACCACCGGAGCCGAGTCCAGTAAATGACAGAACGTCATTGCCACTCAGCGGATTCGCTGGATCGGCAACGACAACACCGGTTCCGACGGGATTCCATTGACCCAGACCGGATTCAAAATCTTCACTAAAAAGCGCAGTGCTCGCTTGCACGGAAAAAGACGCAAACACCGCAATCAATGCACCCAAATAATTCGAGTATTTCATGATGATCTCCCTTGTTAAAAAATCTTGATACTAAAACCCCTCGCCGCAAACGGCAGGGCATTCAGTACACCTATCCAATAATCACTCAAAAACATCGCAGCCGATATCAGTAGAAATACGCAGGATCGGCGCTTACACTTTATATCAGTGTTTTATGTGCCTCAACATTGAGCTCACCAAACCTGAATCAAAACCTCAACTAGCCGTTGCATTCCGCCGGTGCACCAATTGATACAACACCGGCACCACCAGCAATGACAGCAAAGATTGCGACAATGTGCTGCCGATCATCACGGTCGCCAGGGTGCGTTGCACTTCCGCACCGGTGGTGGTGCTCAGCGCCATCGGCAAGAAACCTAGCGATTCGACCCACGTGGTGATCAGGACCGGGCGCAGCCGCAATAGCGCCCCGGTCCTGATGGCTTCTTCGAGCTTTAACCCCTGCGCGCGCAAATCGCGGATAAACGACAGCAGCACCAGACCATCCAGCACCGCCACGCCGGACATGGCGATGAATCCGACCCCAGCGGAAATCGATAGCGGAATATCGCGCAGCCACAGCGCGACGATGCCGCCGGTAATCGCCAATGGCACCGCGCTGAACACCAACAAGCTATCGCGCATACTGCCAAGCATGGTGTACAACAGGAAAAATACCAATCCAAGCGCCAGCGGAATAACAATCTGCAAGCGTTCCGCCGCCATGATCAACTGCTCGAATTGTCCGCCCCACGACAACCAATAACCGGCGGGCATTTTGACTTGCTTGGCAATATGTTCTTGCGCCTCCATGACAAACGACCCGATGTCGCGGCCACGCACGTTGGCGGTGATCACCACGCGGCGCTTGCCGTTTTCCCGGCTGATTTGATTGGGGCCTTTGGCAATGTGCAGATCAGCGACCTCGCCAAGCGCCACATACACCGGCAATGGCGCGGCTGGAGCATTTTGGCCGCCGCCTGCTAACAACGGATTCACTGCCATATTCTGCGCTCCCGGCGCGACCGGTACCGGCAGCTTGACCGGCAGGCGTTTGAGCATTTCGATATCACCGCGAATCTGTTCCGGCAGCCGCACTTGCAACTCGAAACGGCGGTCGCCTTCAAAAATCAAACCGGTCGTTCTGCCGCCGATAGCGATATTGATCGCGTCTTGCACATCGCTGCCATTGAGACCGTAACGCGCCATTTTGGTACGATCCATCTGAATCGATAGCACTGGTAAGCCGGTAATTTGTTCTACCCGCACATCTGCCGCGCCGGGCACCGCCTTGATGATTTTTTCAATCCGTTCGGCAAGATTGAGCATGACATCGAGATCGTCGCCGAATACTTTCACCGCGACATCCGCGCGCACGCCGGATAGCAGTTCGTTGAAGCGCATTTGTATCGGCTGCGTGAACTCGTAATTGTTACCCGGCACTTTGCGCACCGCTTCCTCCATCGCCGCGATCAATTCCTGCTTGCTGCGATACTTACCGGACCATTCGGATTGCGGTTTGATAATGATGAAGATATCCGCAACACTCGGCGGCATCGGATCGGTCGCGATTTCCGCTGTACCGATTTTGGAAAACACCCGGCTGACTTCGGAAAACTTCTTGATCGTTTCTTCCAGCTCATTCTGCATCTCAACGGCTGTACTGAGGCTGGTACCGGGAATACGGATGGCGTGCAGCGCAATATCCTCTTCGTCCAAGCTGGGAATAAACTCACTGCCCATGCGCGTGGTCAGCAGCAGCGACAAAATCACGATAACAGCAGCGATGGTCACCGTTAACCCCTTGTTATCCATCGCAACATCCAATGCAGGCGCGTAGATTTTCTTCGCCCATAGCACTGCGGCACCTTCTTTTTCCATCATTTTGCCGGAGAGAAACATGGCCACCGCCGCCGGCACAAACGTCACCGACAGAAATACCGCGCCCAGCAATGCCAGCAATACCGTGTATGCCATCGGATGAAACATCTTGCCTTCCACACCGGACAGCGCAAACACCGGCAGATAAACCACCATGATGATAATCTGCCCGAACAGCAGGGCTTCCCTGACTTCTTTGGAAGCATCGAAAACGATCTCGAAGCGTTCGTCAGGCGTCAATTCCCGCCCCATTCGCCCTTGTTCCAGCGAAAGACGGCGAATACAGTTCTCCACGATGATGACAGCGCCGTCGACAATGATACCGAAATCAAGCGCACCCAGACTCAGCAGATTGGCACTGACATTACTGGCTACCATGCCGCTGATGGTGAACAACATCGCCAGCGGAATAATCAGCGCGGTGATCAGCGCAGCGCGCAGATTGCCAAGCGATATGAACAGTACCACGATGACCAGCGCGGCGCCTTCCATCAAGTTGTTTGAAACCGTGCTGATGGTTTTGTCGACCAGCGTAGTACGGTTATAAACTGGTGTTGCAGTGATACCGGCAGGCAAACCGCGGTTGATTTCGGCCAGTTTTTCCGCCGCCGCCTGCGAAACGGTGCGGCTGTTTTCCCCGATCAGCATAAACGCCGTACCCAGCACCACTTCGTGGCCGTTCTGCGTCGCGGCACCAGTACGCAGCTCCTTGCCGATCAGCACATCGGCGACATTCTTGACGCGTATTGGAACACCCTGATTACTGCCCAGAATGATCTCGCCGATTTCGACCAGATCGGCCACTTGTCCCGGCACCCTGACCAGATACTGTTCGCCGCTTTTCTCGATGTAACCCGCACCGATGTTGAGATTGTTACGCTCCAGCGCCAGCACCAAGTCTTGCAGCGTCAAACCAAACGATATCAGTTTCTCCGGATAAGGCGTGACATGAAATTGCTTGACGTAGCCGCCGACCGAGTTGACCTCCGTCACCCCTTTCACCATGCGCATGCGGGGTTTGACGATCCAGTCTTGCAACTCGCGCAAATCCATCGACGTATACGGCGTGCCATCCGGTTTGCGCGCCTCGGGATCGGCATCGACAGTCCACATGAAAATTTCACCCAGACCCGTCGAAATCGGCCCTATGGTCGGGACAATCGCGACTGGCAACCGGCTTCTGACTTCTTGAATGCGTTGACTGACCAGTTGCCGCACCAGGTAGATATCGGTGCCATCCTTAAAAATCACCGTAACTTGCGATAAGCCGTAACGCGACAGAGAACGGGTATATTCCAGACCGGGCAGTCCGGCCATCGCCATTTCGATCGGAAAGGTAATGCGCTGTTCGGCTTCCAGGGGCGAATAACCGGGCGCCGTGGTATTGATTTGCACCTGCACATTGGTGATGTCCGGCACCGCGTCGATCGGCAGCTTCAGGTAGTTGTACATGCCGAATGCGGCCATTGCCAGTACTGCTAACAAAACAAGCCCGCGCTGGTATATCGATATTTTCAAAATCCGTTCAAACATGATTTTTCCTTGGGTAGCTTATTTTGAGTTGGCTAATGGTCATGCGATGCACCGGCTTTATCGATATCGGCCTTGATGGCGAAGCTGTTGCCCGAAGCATAACGCTCCCCGGCAGCCAATCCTTTCAACACCTCCACCATTTTGCCGTCGCTGCGGCCCAATTCCAGCGGGCGCGCTTCGAGATAGCCGCCGTAACGGCCAAACACCACCGTCCAGTCACGGAACGTCTGTATCGCTTGCGCCGAAACCGCAACCGGCACTTCTATTTCGTCGGATACCAGCTCGATGTTGACGAACATGCCGGGATGCCAGCGGCCGTCCTTGTTGTCCAGGATGACTCGCGCCGTGGCCGTGCGCGTCTGCCCGCCGATCAACGTGGTGATATACGTGACAACGCCTTCGCCTTCGACGTCGAAGGCGGTCGCTTTGATCAAGGCTTTCTGCCCGACTCTGACGATACTCAGATCTTTCGGGTATACCGTCACGGCGGTCCACACCGTCGACATATCGGCCACGGTGAAGATGGTGATATCCTCTTTCAACGCCGCGCCCAGAGCCACCGTCCGGGTAATGATGAGCCCGGAAATCGGCGCGCGCACTTCGTAGCGGGTCAGTTCTTTTGCCGGCAATCCCGGCTCAGGCCGGACACCCAGCGCTTTCAGCTTTTCCGCAGCCAGATCAACCGCGATCTGGGCTTCGTTCAATACCAATTCCGCCGCCAGATAATCCTGTTTGGCCGATATTTTCTCTTCCCACAATTGCTTTTCCCGCTGATAAACGGTTCGCGCCAGCGACAGCCGTTTCTGAGCGGCCATGTACTGACTATGCAAATCCGCCAGCATTTGGCTTTCGATAACCGCCAGCACGTCGCCTTTTTTCACCATCTGTCCCGGCTCGAAATTCACCTCCGCCACCACGCCGGGCAAACGCGGCACCACTTGCACGATCCTATCGGGATTAAACACAATTTCGCCCGGCAGCTTGAGTGTTGACTTGATCATGGCCGGACCGGCCATTTGTATCTCGACACCCATCGTTTTGAGCATCTCATCCGTCATTTCCAAGCGCGCCTCAACTTGGCTGGAGCCCCAGCGGAATGTCTGTCCGTTGCGCTCGGCGGCAATCGCCAGATCAAATGAATGCGGTTCCTCCACCACTTGATCGCCGAGCAGATAATCGGCTTCCGGTGCAAACTTAATCAGCTGCACCGGCGCCCCAAGCCGTGTCAATGCGATAGACACCTTGGCGGCAGCCGGTGGAAGCGGCTTGCCGTTTTCGTACAGATAAATCCGGAACTGCGGCGGCACGCCTTTTTCAAAGATCGTCAATTCCAGCCCAAAACCATTGTCAGCAAACAATTTGCCGCCTCTTGGACCGGTATCCAGCTGATTCTCACCCGCTATCCCGCTGGCATCGCCAGCCGCCGTCTCCGCTGTGTCTGCCGACGGTTTATCCAGCAACAAAATCAATCCCGCCAGTACAATGCCTATGGCAATGACGATCAGGATTGGCATCAATCGCGTTTTATTCATCATGTATCCTTTTTACTTTTTCCGCTGTTAAGGCAAACGTCCGTTGATTTCATGCTTGGGCTTGATGCTATCGATAGGCGCTGCGATCAGGCGTTCTATGTCGTTCATCAGGCGCTGATAGTTTGCCAACGCACGCACATAGAGCAGTTGATTCTGAAACAGCACGCGCTGCGCATCGAGCAGCTCCAGCAAACCGAATTTTCCCAGCTCATAACCTCTACGCATCACATTGAAGGCGCTCCGGGCGCCGGGCAAGATTTCATCGCGCAGAATATTGATTTCATTCCACACCGCCGACATCGTTTCATACGATTGCGCCAGCTCGGTTCTAAGCCGTATGTCGGTCGCCACTTGTTCATCAACGGCTTTATCCACGCGCTGATAAGCCTCCTTGAGATTGCCTTGATTGCGATCGAAGAGCGGCAATGGAATCATCACGCCCGCGACCGCCGTGGTGCCGCCCAATTGCGCATGATGCACAGCACCGGCACTCAGGGTCAGATTGGGAATGCGGCGGGTCTGCTCGACTTCGACCAGCGCTTTGCGATGTTCAATGTTTTTCATGGCACGCAGCGCCATCGGATTTTCTAGCACACGGTCTTGCAGCGTTTGAAAATCGGGCGGTGCAATCGATGTTTCCAGAGTCCCCAAGGCTTTAGCAAACTGCGGCACGGCGCTATCCCATAGCAAGGCAAGCCGTTTCCGGGCGGAAATCAGATCCCGTTGCGCCTGCTCGAATTCGATGCGCGCCGTAGACAGTCCGACTTTGGCTCTGGTTTCTTCAATAGGAGGCACCTTGCCTGCCTGCACCCGCAAAACCACGGTATCCACCACATTTTGCGCCAGCTGCCTGGTTTCCTCCGCGAGCTTGAGCCGTTCCTGGCCGGCCAGCACTTCGGTAAACACATTAGCCACCCGGGCTATGATTTCCACGCGCCTGGACTCATAGTCCCGCGCAGCCAGTTCCTCATTCAACCGGGCGGCGCCAACCCGGGCGGCGCGTTTGCCGCCCAGTTCTATCAATTGCCCGATACGGATGGTGGTCAACTGCTGCACCACCTCCTGCGATACCGAATCCTGCGAATTGATGTCGCCGCTCAGCTTTTGTATATTCCCGGGATTCTCAACATTCACCGACAATTCCGGGTTTCTCAGTAACCCCGCTTGCAGGGTAGCCCCTTCCAGCGCGCGCATTTCCTTGGCAAACGACGCCAATTCGGGATTACGAAGCAAAGCCAGATTGACGGCGTCACGCAACGTGAGATCACCCGTCTCATGCGCGGACGAGTCTGCTGTTTGACTTTTGATACCGTCAGGCGCAACGCCGAAAGCATCGGCGCTGACATCGACCTGGAACGAAAAACCCAGTAAAAAAAAGAACCCCGGCAAGATACGCCGCAATCCGGATACCGCCCAATAGCACGGCGCGATCGATAAGCCGCTCAATGTCATAAATCCTCCGCATAAACCTATGCTATGCAAATGTGAAACGGATCATCGAAAAATCAGAACTGATCTGTTTTTTGCATAACTATGGATTATTACCATCCATCCACAAAAAATACTTTTTAAAATCTGGTTTATAGCAAACGAAGGGCGCGCGGAGGACGCAGGGGCAAATCCGGGATTGTCTCGGGAATCAAGGAAGAAATGAACACCACCATGACTTCCGTCACAACTACATCGGGAATCAAGGGGAAAGAATGAAAGAAAAACGGCTGGTATTGCCCTGCCGAATGCAGGCACAAGTGCGTTGTCGCGTCGAGATCGACACCTTCCCACGACACATTATTGCGATGCAGCTCCAAATGCGTTGCAGGATCGGCGGACAAGGATTGACGGACATGATCCAGTTCATGGGCAAATACTTCACCTCTGAACGATAAGCTCAATCCATTCGTCAATATGCTGACAATAAGCATAAAGATGATTGGATAAGCCGAATATTTCCGCATAAAGTATTTAATCTATAAAAAATGAAAATTTCATTTAAGCGCAATCATTCCACAGAATGATGCTATTTGCAATTTAGAAGTTTATGAAAAAAATCAAACTTTATAAAATTCCAACGTCCTCAGCCATCAGCATATCCACCAGCGCAATGAGCGGCAATCCGATCAGGCCATTCGGATCATCCCCGGTCATGCGTTCAATGAGCGCAATCCCCAGTCCCTCGGATTTTGCACTACCGGCGCAGTGATAAGGCTGCTCTTTGCACAAATAATTTTCAATTTGCTGGTCGCTCAGCGGGCGGAATTTGACGTGATAAGGAATGACACGCGACTGCAAACGATCCGCCGCGCTATTCAGCAGACATAAAGCGGTATAAAAAACAACCTCTTTACCTCGAACCAGTTGCAATTGTTTTACCGCATTCTGATGATTCAAGGGCTTGCCGAGTGGAATATTCCCCAATGCCGCGACTTGATCGGAACCGATAATTAAGGCATGCGGATAAGTCTTCGCCACGGCACGCGCTTTTGCCTCAGCCAAACGCACTGCTGTTTCTTCGGGCGATTCATTGGGCAGCGGTGTCTCATTAATATCCGGATGTTCCGTTTCAAAGGGAAGCTGCAACCGTTGCAGTAATTCCTTACGATAAATCGAACTGGATCCCAGTATAATTTGCGGGGTAATGTTTTGTGTTTTCAAAATTTCCTTCTGTAATTTTTGACACTTAGGTTTAAAAAATATAACATGCGCGCCTTATGTCTGATAGGTTAGTCATAGACTCTCTGGATTTTGTGCGTAATGCGGGCAGTCGTCATGGTAAAATCCCGTTGGTTGAGCTTGTGCGCTTACATGATCTGTTATTTGATCAGGAAGGGGAGCTAATCTATCAAATCAGCGGCCAATTCGACAAGAATGAAAGGCCGGGGATATACGTTGAAATAACTGGAAAAATCCATCTTCATTGTCAACGCTGTCTTGGTAAACTAGTGCATCATATTGATTTGAAGACGTTTCTGATACTGGCTAAAAACGAAACAGAGCTGGAACTGGCCGATGATGACGATACGATTGATGCGATTATAGCAGCCCCTGATCTGGATGTTTTTAATTTAATTGAAGATGAAGTGATTCTCAGCTTATCGATCGCATTGCGTCACGCGGATAACGAATGCAGCATGTTTAAACTGAAATCAAACGGTAACGGCTTAGCTGATAAAACACAACCGGCACACCCTTTTGCAGCATTGGCAGCATTAAAAAAGAAAAATTGAGTTCAAGGAGTTATTCACATGGCAGTCCAGCAAAATAAAAAATCCCCATCAAAACGCGGCATGCACCGTTCACATGATTTTTTGACCAATCCGCCATTAGCGGTAGAGTCAAGCACGGGAGAAATGCATTTACGCCATCATATCAGCCCTAACGGCTATTATCGCGGCAAAAAAGTGGTTAAAACCAAAAACGATTAAAAACACAATTCTTATTGCTACAGATCGCATCAACTATAGCTTCTTCCAGCCGCAAGAGCACCGAAATTGGATATCACTGTAGCAATAGACTGTATGGGGGGCGATCATGGCCCCCACGTGACCGTTCCATCCGCGCTCGAATATTTGCGCCAGGACCCTGAAGCCAATATTATTTTAGTCGGCATTCCCGATGCCATCGAGGCAGAACTGCGCGCCGCTAAATCCGAGTTTGGCCCAAGAATCCGCTTACATCCGGCAAGTGAAGTTGTCGGCATGGATGAATCACCGGCCACAGCCTTGCGCGGCAAAAAAGACTCCTCCATGCGTGTCGCCATAAATCTCGTCAAAACCGGTGAAGCGCAGGCTTGTATCAGCGCTGGCAACACTGGTGCGTTGCTGGCTACTTCCCGCTTTGTCTTAAAAACGATCCCAGGCGTTGACCGCCCGGCGCTGGCGGTAATATTGCCGACCAGTACCGGCCACACTTACGTGCTGGACTTGGGCGCTAACGTCGATTGCACGGCGGAACACTTGTTCCAATTTGGCATCATGGGCGCATCCCTGGTATCCTCGGTAGAGAATAAAGCCTTCCCAAGCGTCGGATTGCTCAACATCGGCGAGGAAGAAATCAAAGGCAATGAAATAGTCAAGCAGGCGGCTGAATTACTGCGCAATAGCGGTCTCAATTTTTATGGCAACGTGGAAGGCAACGATATTTACAAAGGAACCACGGATGTCGTGGTATGCGATGGCTTTGTCGGCAACATCACGCTAAAAACTTCCGAAGGCTTAGCACAAATGTTGGCAGCCTATCTGCGTGAGGAATTCAAACGCAATCTGCTGACAAAACTCGCCGGTGTCATTGCGATGCCGGTCATCAACTCCTTTAAGCGCCGCGTTGATCACCGGCGTTATAACGGTGCCAGTTTCCTGGGTTTACGCGGCATCGTGATTAAAAGCCATGGCTCGGCGGACAAATATGCTTTTGGTTTTGCCATCAAGCGCGCCGCCGACGAGGTGCGCGGCGGCATGCTGCGGCGCATTAGTGAACGGGTAGCCGAGTTCTCCCGTCATTCTCAAACTTCCTCTAAAGAAATAATACGATAATGTATTCAAGAATCACTGGAACAGGCAGTTATTTACCGGAGAAAATTCTCACTAATCTTGATCTGGAACGCATGGTGGATACCAGCGATGAGTGGATCCGCACGCGCACCGGCATCACGCAGCGGCATATTGCCGGAGAAGGTCAAGTGGCCAGCGATCTGGCGCTGTATGCGTGTCAGAATGCCATGCAGGCTGCCGGTGTAACCGGTCAGGACATCGATCTCATTATCGTCGCCACCACGACGCCGGATATGATTTTCCCGAGCACCGCCTGTATTTTGCAAAACAAGCTGGGCATCGAAAATTGTCCGGCTTTTGATGTGCAGGCTGTCTGTAGCGGTTTTGTTTATGCGCTTGCCACAGCCGATATGTTTGTCAGTTCCGGCAAATGCCGCAATGCGCTCGTAGTAGGCAGTGAAATCTATTCGAAAATAATGGATTGGAATGACCGCAGCACTTGTGTGTTATTCGGTGATGGCGCAGGAGCAGTCGTACTTTCGCAGAGCGATCAACCCGGTATTTTATCGACGCATCTGCACGCCAGCGGCAGCCATAGCAACATTCTTTCCGCACCGGGAAGCATCAGCGGGGGAAAAGTACAAGGCACGCCTTATATCAACATGGAAGGCAATGCTGTATTCAAATTCGCCGTCAAAGTGCTGGAAGAAGTCGTACAGGAAGCGGTGGCAAAAAACAATTTGCAATCCACCGATATCGATTGGCTGATTCCGCATCAGGCGAATATCCGGATTATTCAATCAACCGCCAGAAAACTTGGATTGCCGATGGACAAAGTGGTTGTAGCCGTGGACAAGCACGGCAACACCTCCGCCGCTTCCATCCCGCTCGCACTGGACATGGCTGTGCGTGACGGACGTATTCAGCGCGATCAATTGGTTTTACTGGAAGGTGTCGGCGGTGGTTTTACATGGGGAGCAGTCTTACTGCGTTGGTGATTTATGAAATTTGCATTTGTATTTCCGGGCCAAGGATCGCAATCCGTCGGCATGATGAATGGGTACAGCGATTTACCCGTCATTCAGGAAACCTTTCAAGAAGCGTCCGATATCCTTAAGCAGGATCTTTGGTCCATGGTCGTTAACGGCCCGGCGGATGATCTCAATCTGACGATCAATACCCAACCGCTCATGCTGACCGCAGGGATCGCAGTGTACCGCGCCTGGGGAAGTCTGGGCGGCGAGCCACCGGCATTGATGGCCGGGCATAGCTTGGGTGAATATACCGCGCTGGTCGCCTCGGAAGCATTGAGTTTTGCCGATGCCTTGGCATTGGTGCGTTTTCGCGCACAAGCCATGCAACAAGCCGTGCCGGAAGGTGTTGGCGGCATGGCGGCGATTTTGGGACTGGACGATGAAATCATCGAAACCATCTGCCGTGATATCGCCAGTCAAAACAGTGAAGAATCGCTTGAACCGGCCAACTTCAATTCACCGGGACAAATCGTCATCGCCGGGCATAAGAATGCCATTGTGCAGGGAATCGAACTGGCTAAGTCGAAGGGAGCGAAACGCGCCATCATGCTGCCCATGAGCATCCCGTCGCACTGTTCACTGATGAAACCGGCGGCTGACAGCATGCGGCAGCAGCTAGACCATGTGACCATGCAACCGCCGCGCATCCCGGTTCTACATAATGCCGATGTAAAAACGCATAGCGATACCGCGGATATCAAAGAAATTCTGATTCGCCAGCTCACCAGCCCGGTTCGCTGGGTGGATACCGTCAAAGCGTTTGCCGCCAACGGCGTTACGCATGTTGTTGAATGCGGCCCGGGAAAAGTATTGGCCGGACTCAACAAACGCATTGACCCAAACCTGCAGCAGCTATCGCTGACAGATGGTGAAGCCGTCAAACAAGCGATTAACCATTTAAGGACATAGCATTAAAATGAACATTCGTAACACATTATCATGGCTCGATTTAAGGAGGTATGGTTTTGGAAAATAAGATAACGTTGATCACGGGCGCCAGCCGGGGTATCGGGCAAGCCATCGCAATCAAATTGGGGCAATCGGGCGCTGTCGTGATCGGAACCGCAACCACGGAAAACGGTGTCAGCGCGATTAATCAATATTTGGAAAAATCCGGTATCAAAGGAATGGGGATTGCTTTAAACGTCAACGATGCCGAGCAAATCAATCACGCCCTCCAAACCATACGGGAAAAATTCGGTGAAGTGGAAATACTGGTCAATAACGCCGGCATCACACGGGACAATTTATTGGTGCGCATGAAAGACGAGGAATGGGACGATATATTGGAAACCGATTTGAAATCAGTATTCCGGTTAAGCCGCGCAGTTCTCCGCGCCATGATGAAAGCCCGTTACGGCCGCATTATCAACATTTCCTCTGTTGTCGGCGCGATGGGCAATTTGGGGCAAGCCAATTATGCCGCCGCAAAAGCGGGGATGTTCGGATTCAGTAAATCATTGGCGCGTGAAGTGGGCAGCCGCAACATTACTGTCAATTGCGTTGCTCCCGGTTTCATCGATACCGACATGACCCGCGCGCTGGCTGATGAATTCCAGCAGAGCTTGATTCAACACGTTCCACTGGGGCGATTAGGCCGTCCGGAAGAAGTTGCTTCAGCCGTTGCTTTTCTGGCATCGTCCGCCGCAGGCTATATCACAGGCACGACACTGCACGTGAACGGCGGCATGTATATGGATTAACACAGAAACGGAATAGATTGATTCAATCGGATCGTAAAATCAGATTAATCACAAAACAATCACAAAAAGTTCTTTATAATGCGCCACCTAATTAAAAACTTAAATAGGAAGTTATGTGACCGCAGTCATGTTTTGGTTTTGCTGGCATTTAAAATTTGTTAGAATGGCACGCATTTTTCTTACCTGAGAAGGAAATACCTAGATGGAAAATATTGAGCAGCGTATTAAAAAAATTGTAGCTGAACAACTTGGTGTTAATGAAGCAGAAGTCAAAAATGAATCATCTTTCGTCAACGACCTGGGAGCAGATTCGCTCGATACGGTTGAACTGGTTATGGCATTGGAAGAAGAATTCGAATGTGAAATCCCAGATGAGCAAGCTGAAAAAATAAATACCGTCCAGGAAGCGATTGATTACGTCACCGCCAATACCAGCGCCAGTTAGTATTTTGTTTTTCAAGAATAAGTAAGCGGAGTTATTTTGTCCAAACGCAGGGTAGTCGTTACCGGATTGGGTATTGTGTCGCCTGTAGGCAGCACAGTATCCAGCGCATGGGAGGGCATCATCTCAGGAAAATCCGGTATCACCCGGATAACCCGTTTTGATGCATCGAGTTTTGCTTCACAAATTGCAGGCGAAGTGAAAGATTTCGATATTCACCAATATCTTTCTGTAAAAGAAGCGCGCCGCATGGACGTTTTCATCCATTACGGCATGGCAGCCGCAATTCAAGCCGTCAAAGACGCGGGTATCGATGATATTTCCCATCTTGATGCGGAAAAAATCGGCGTCAATATCGGTTCCGGTATCGGCGGCTTGCCGATGATCGAAAATACCGATACAGCGTATCATGCAGGTGGACCGCGTAAAATCTCTCCATTCTTTATTCCCAGCACCATTATCAATATGATCGCGGGTAATTTATCCATCATGTATGGCTATAAAGGACCCAACATCGCAATCGTAACCGCTTGTACCACGGCCACACATAGCATCGGCTATTCAGCCCGCATGATTGAGTACGGCGATGCCGATGTCATGGTGTGCGGCGGCGCGGAATCCTGTGTAACGCCGCTGGCCATCGGCGGATTTGCAGCGGCAAAAGCATTATCTGGAAACAATGACAATCCGGAAACTGCCAGCCGTCCTTGGGATGTCGACCGCGATGGCTTTGTTCTGGGCGAAGGCGCGGGGGTTCTGGTACTGGAAGAACTGGAGCACGCCAAACGGCGCGGCGCAAAAATTTATGCGGAATTGGCCGGTTTTGGCATGAGCGCGGACGCATTCCATATGACCGCTCCTTGCGACGATGGCGAGGGTGCGGCACGCTGTATGACCAATGCGCTCAAGAATGCGGGCATTAATACTACGGAAGTCGATTACATCAATGCACACGGCACATCCACTCCATTGGGTGATATCGCCGAAACCATTGCAGTCAAACGCTGCTTCGGTGAACATAGCAAGAAACTGGCAGTTAGCTCAACGAAATCAATGACCGGGCACTTGCTCGGCGCGGCCGGTGGCGTGGAAGCGGTTTTCTCCGTACTTGCGCTCCATCAGCACATTGCACCGCCAACCATCAATCTGGTCAATCAGGATCCGCAGTGTGATCTGGATTTCATTCCCAATACCGCGCGAGACATGAATATCAAGGTTGCGCTATCCAATTCCTTCGGGTTTGGAGGGACTAACGGAACACTCGTTTTCCGTAGCGTATAAATCATCATCTGTGGCGCATGCACACGCTGAAACGCCTCCTGTTCTACGCGTTTTTCGCAACCCTCCTGCTTATCGGATGGTTTTATCTTCATGTTCATTCCAGTATCACGCTACCGGTCAAGCCGTATGAATTTTCTATCCGGCATGGCAGCAACCTGAAACAAACCGCCCAGCAGTTGGCCGATGCCGGTGTCATCCACACCAAATGGTCACTAATTCTATTGGCGCGTTACCTGAACCTGGAATCCGCCATCAAGGCCGGAGACTATCTGCTGACCGAGAATATCACCCAGATCGCGCTGTTAAACTATCTGACCAAGGGCGATGCCAAGCAGCATGAAATCAGAATTCTTGAAGGTTCGACGTTTGCGCAGCTGCGAAAAACCTTAAATGAACATCCGGCCATACAAAATCAGACGGCCGGACTCAGTGATCCGGAAATTTTACACTTGATCGGCGCGGCTGAAAGTGCTGCCGAAGGATTGTTCTTCCCCGATACCTATTTTTTTGTGCGCGACAACAGCGATATCGACATCTTGCAGCGCGCCTACCGCACCATGCAAAATCACCTGCAAACCAGTTGGGAGTCACGCGCCGGATCGTTGCCGCTAACCTCGCCTTACGAAGCGCTCATTCTGGCTTCCATTATTGAGAAAGAAACCGGCCTGGAGAGTGATCGCGCTGAAATAGCCGGTGTATTTATCAACCGGCTGCGCAAAGGCATGCGGTTACAGACAGATCCCACCATCATCTATGGCATGGGCGAACAGTTTAACGGTAATTTGCGCAAACAAGATCTGCTTGCGGATCAGGAATACAACACATATACTCGCGCAGGTTTGCCGCCCACCCCGATTGCCCTGCCCAGCCTCGCTTCCATTCGTGCGGCAGTGAATCCGGCTGAAACGGATGCGCTGTATTTCGTGGCCAAAGGTAATGGGGAATCTCAATTCTCCACTAACCTGGCAGACCATAATAAAGCGGTAAATAAATACCAGAAGCTACAAAAATAAAATCATGCCGCCAATCGCCACGCCTCAACGTTAATCTGTGGAACTACATGACTCAATTTTCGATTGTAGTGCCCACATTGAATGAAGCCGGGAATATTGATTTACTGCTAACTCGTTTATCCGCACTTAACTTTGCCCCGGATAGCTTTGAAGTAATTTTCGTTGACGACGGTTCTACCGATGGCACACCGGACAAAGTGCGCGCGTGGAGAAATCAGTCTAACGTTCATCTCATTGAACGGCGCGAGAAACCCGATCTGACTGCCGCGATTCTCACCGGCATAGCCGCAGCCAAAAGTGATGTCATTGTCGTCATGGATGCCAATCTGAGCCACCCGCCGGAACAGTTACCGGCAATTGTTACGCCGGTTCTGAACGGAAACTGCGATGTCGTGATCGGCAGCCGCTACGTGGCAGGCGGTAGCACGGAAAACTGGCCGCTGTATCGGCAATTATTATCTCGTGCTGGCAGCTGGATAGCCCGCCCGCTGTGCGATGTGAACGATGCCACCTCGGGTTTCTTTGCCTTCCGCCGTGAATTGGCTGCCAGCATTTCCAACCATACGCGCGGTTACAAAATCCTGCTCGAATTGCTCATGGTCAATCAAGGGAAATTGCGCGTCATGGAGGTGCCGATTTGTTTTCGCGACCGCGCGCAGGGCTCTTTCAAATTATCATTGTCGCACCAGCAAGCCTATGTTCAACGTCTGATCACTTTGGCGGGCGGCACAGCTACACTGAATACCGCCGGACGTTTCGCCGCGGTTGGATTATTCGGCGCACTGATCGATGCCGTCGTTTTTCAGTGGATGATCAGCCGTGACGCCGGACTCGCGCTGGCTCACTTCATCAGTTTCTTCGTCGCCGCGGTCACCAACTATACGTTCAATTCAAAGTGGTCATTCCGCGAACATCATGCGGGTTATCTCAAATGGCATCAATTCGGCCGTTTTCTGACCGTCGGCGCGCTTGCATTATTACTACGCGGCGGTGTCCTGGCCCTGCTGGTTTATGTGTGGCATATACCGCCTTTACTGGCCATATTTCCGGCTATCGTGGCCACTGCGGCGGTCAATTATCTGGGCTCGGCCTTTTATGTATTCCCCAGCGAAAAAGATTTGCCCTCGCTGGATATACGCTGGCGCACCGCGGCGATCGGCATCGTGCTGTTTGCCATATTGTTACGCCTGGTTTATTTCGGCCTGGCGCAACTCATACCGGATGAAACGTATTACTGGCAGTATGCGCAACACATGGACCTGAGCTTCTATGATCACCCGCCCATGGTGGCGTGGTTAATCTGGTTCGGCACCGCTGTCGTGGGTAATAATGAATTTGGCGTACGCATCGGCGCACTGCTATGCGGCTCGATCACCTTGGGTTATTTGTATGCGCTGGCGCAGAATCTGTACGACAAATCCACCGCGATGCGCACTTTGTTATTACTGGCCATTCTACCGCTGGGATTTGGTTCCGGTCTGCTCATGACGCCTGACGCGCCGCTGGTTGCGGCTTGGGCTGCCACGCTGTATTACATGGAACGCGCGTTGGTTGCCGGTCAGCGCACGGCTTGGCTGGGCATGGGTATCGCTTTCGGCGCCGGATTATTATCCAAATACACGATCGGATTACTGGGTATCGCGGCGCTGGTGTTCGTCATCTTAGATCCAACCGCGCGGCGCTGGATGAAAAGTTTTCATCCTTATCTGGCGGCATTGCTGGCGTTATTACTTTTTTCACCGGTCATTATCTGGAACTATGAGAATGACTGGTCATCGTTTGTCTTTCAATCGAACCAGCTGCTGACGGATCACCATGAATTCGCCGTGCATTTTTTAATTTTTCACATTTTGGTGTTACTTACCCCGATCGGCTTTGCTGCGGCGCTGCTCGCCTTGTTTTCGAATAAACCCTCCGGGGATCGGCCATTCGAACGCAGACGTCAGTTATTTGTACAGATCTTCACCGGCGTTCCGCTTTGTATTTTTTTCGCCATCAGCACTTTTGAAACACCGCGTGTTCATTGGACCGGACCGATTTGGCTCGCGGTTTTACCCGCCATCGCTTGGATGATCGGCCAAACAGATCAAGTCAGCGCCTTCGCCAGACGGATTCAAGCCAGCTGGCGATTGACCATCATCAGCTGCATTTTTGTCTATGCTTTCGTATTGCACTACGTGGTGCTGGGAATACCAGGTGTACCTTATCATATGTTCACGGAACATTATTTCTGGCGGGAGACGGCGGGTGAAATCAAGCAGATTGCCGCGGAAGTGAGGCACCAGACCGGTCAGGAACCGATTATTGTCGGCATGAGCAAATGGTCCGTTGCCAGCGCGTTATATTTTTATACGCACGGCGACGATCCATTGGATATCCGATCACGCAATATGTTTGGCGACAGCGGCGCCATGTACGAATACTGGCTGCCTTCGCAGGAAGCAGCTGACCGCCCTATCATTCAGGTGGGTATGAAACGCCGCCATTTGGAGAAAACCCGGAAAAAAAATGACATTAACCACATGCTGAATCACCCAGGCCCTATCGAGTACCGGGTCATCGAACGCTACGGCACACCGGTGCGGCGTGTTTATTACCGGATTTCCCAGGGATTCAAGGGAGTCAGCTGATCCGGGATACAGCGAAATCCTTTATTTGGCCTCATAGTCGGCAATTTGCCAGGTATCATCTTTTGCTTTTGCCAGCGTAATGGTCTCCAATGCCAGACCATTCTCCCCGAAAGTAGTGTAAAACTGCAGCACAACATACTCTCCGTCGGGAAATCCCGATAGCGACTTGGTCGCACCCGCAGTTGCAATATAACGCGCGGTTATTGCGCCACGCGGCGCTCTGATCGCAGTGATCGATTTAATCCATGCGCCTTCGGAAGTTTTCCCCTTGAATAGCGGCGATGTGTTCTCCCAGCTATCTTTATAATCACCGCTGTCCACTAGCTTTAACCATGCGCGTGCGCTGCTTTCAGTTTTTTCGAGAATATTTTTGTCCTCTTGCGCATACCCCGTATTGGTACAAAAAAGCAGCAATAACAGCATTATGAATCGTTTCATTGTGGAATACCTCGTCAGTAAAGTCTCTTTGAGCATCGCGTCAATCATGCGGAAAAAATCCTCCCATGATCCAGATCGAAGCGATGCCCAGTAAAATCAATGTCACCTGTTGGATGGTCGCATGAATCTCCGGGCGTTTATGCAAACCGGGAATCAGATCCGACATCGCCACATAAATCATGCTCGCCGAAGCGATCGCCAGTAACGGTTGCACCAGAAAATTCATATTATGCAACATGAAATAAGCCAGCACACCGCCCACGAGCGTGGCAAAACTGGATAGCAGGTTCATTAGAAATGCCATGCGGCGCGTATAGCCTGAATTCAACAGAATAATAAAATCACCCGCTTCCTGCGGGATTTCATGGGCGATAATCGCAATCGATGTCACGATTCCCAACTGCACATCCACCATGAAGGCAGCGGCGATCAAGATGCCATCGACAAAATTATGGAAAGTATCCCCGACAATCACCATCATACCGCTGCGTCCATGATCATGATCGTGTCCGTGGTGACCGGCAGCGGATGAAACCGCAGCTACCGGCGCGTGTGACAGGTCATGCGCCTCGCAATCTTCCAAATGGCAATGACGCCATAGCACCAGCTTTTCCAGGATAAAAAACACCAAAATACCGAGCAATACGATGAGCGTTATTTGCTTTGGATCGTCCGAATGTTCAAGCGCTTCGGGCAAAGTATTCAGAAAAGCAGCGCCCAGTAAGGCACCGATGGCATACGATACCAGCATGGAAAGCCACGATATCCGGGCATTGAGTGCCAGTATTGCGGCAAATAGTAAACTCAATATCCCGCCCAGCAAGCTGGCGGTAATGATCCAGGTCAGCGTCGACATAAAACCAATGACAAAAGAAAGGCCGGATTATACGCTGTTACAATCCAACAAATTAACAAGTTAAAGAATTTTTACGCCAGCCAGATCAAGGCCGCCATGCGTCCGGTATCACCATCCCGGCGGTAAGAAAAAAAACGCGCGGGGTCGCTATAAGTGCAAACACCACCGCCATAAATTTCCGTGACACCCGCACTGATCAGCCGCTGCCGCGCCAGCAGAAAAATATCCGCCAGCCATTTTTGCTCATGCTGACTGTTTTTGGGCCCAAAGGCTTGCCCCGCTTGCGCGTCATGCCGCATAAAAGTGTCATAAACATCCTTGCCGACCTCAAAATGATCCGGTCCAATTGCCGGGCCCAGCCAGGCCATCAGCTTGCCGTGATCCACCTGCATTGCGGCAATGGATTGCTCGATGATTCCGCCAGCCAGACCACGCCATCCGGCATGCACAATACCCACCGTGGTTCCTGCCGTGTCGCAAAGAAACACCGGCAAGCAATCCGCCACCATGACAGCGCACACAGTGCCTGACTTGCGGCTGAGAACGGCATCGCCCTCCGGCGTTGCCGCTGCTGCATGATCGATCCAGACCGGTGAGGTACCGTGTACTTGTTTCAACCATTTCGGCTCATTCGGCAAATGGCGGCGCAGTAAAGCGCGATTGCGCGTCACATGCGTGACATCATCATTGACATGCGCCCCTAAATTCAGCGAAGCGTAGACGTCATTCTCGCCACGGCTGACGCCGCCATTACGGGTTGTGAACAATGCTTTCACATTGGCTGGCGCCGGCCAATCCGGGATTATCCAATCGTTCATAGAGATCTACCCATCATTAACTACCGCAAGTGAATTCATACTATTTTTACTGATAAAATAAAGCTTATCTTAACCAGTCAATTAGAACGAAGAAAAGATATTTCTAGGTTAGAATACCGGCCATGAAAATCAACGATCCAACATCAGTGCAAAAAGCATTGATCAGTTTATCCCGAAATTAAATCCTGAAAGTCGATCACTACATTACAAGCCCGATATAGGTGTCATAGATGAATTATATAAAAAACTTTGTAAATTTTACGCGCGCATTCGTTATTTTTCCGGTCATCGCAGCGCTATTGACCGTTTCTGCCGCCAACGCTTCTTCCGATGATGAAGCCGAATTTCTTAAAGCGGCATTCTCCGGACAACCGCAAAACCTCAAGCAGTTACTGGATAAGGGAGTCAACGTCAATTACCAGAATGACAAGGGATTCAGCGCGCTGATCGTGGCTTCGCAATACGGGCACGCCGACAACGTCAACTTGTTACTGGACAAGAACGCCGATGTCAATCTGAAAAACGCCGGTGGTGCGACCGCACTGATCATTGCCGCCAAAAACGGGCATGCGGATGTAGTCAACGCATTGCTGGCAAAAGGCGCGCAAATCAATGCACAGACAACGGATGGCATCACCGCCTTGATGCTGGCGATTCAGAAAGGTCATGAAGCCATCGCCAATACACTGCTGGAAAAGGGCGCGGATATCCATTTACAAACCCAGGACAAACTCACCGCTCTGATCATTGCCGCCATGGACGGTAGAGCCGGCATGGTCGACACCCTGCTGGCAAAAGGCGCGAAAATCGATGCACAAGCCGCCGACAATACCACCGCGCTGTATATGGCGGCCAGAAACGGCCACACCGCGATTGTCAAAACGTTGCTGGCGAAGAATGCGCCGGTCGATGTCGTGGCGATCAACGATACCACGCCACTCTACATTGCCGCGCAGAACGGACATGGTGAAATTGTCGATGCGCTGCTGGCAAAAGGCGCCAAAACAGATGTGCAGGATAAAAACGGCGCAACACCGCTCACCCTGGCTGCGTTGATCGGGCACGCCGACGTGGTCAAAGCCTTGATCAAACAGGGCGCCAAAGTCGATCATCAAGCCACCAACGGATTCACACCGCTGATCCTGGCAGCGCAAAACGGGCATACCCCGGTCATTGAGATATTGCTGGAAAATGGTGCAAAAATCGATCTGCAAAACGACGACGGCATAACCGCCTTAATGTGGGCTGCGTTACACGATCATGCGGACGCTGTGAAAGTACTGCTGGCCAAAGGCGCCGACCCGAAAATCAAAAGCAAGACCGAAAAAACCGCCGCTGAAATAGCCAAAGATCCTGCCATCGTTGAGCTGCTGCAGGCTGCTGTGAAGTAATCAAACTATCCATCGACGCGATGTCCGGACTCAACAACCAGCCGCGCAAAAAGTCCCTGGTGTTCGCGCATCGCGGCGCTAACCGGGAAGCGCTGGAAAACACCCGTAGCGCTTTCGATAAAGCGTTAGGGTATGCCATCGATGGCATCGAGACCGATGTGCAGTTGAGCCGGGATGAGATTGCGGTGCTCTGGCACGACCGCTTTCTGAATAAAATCGGTTTGGACGGCAAACGCATCGACGATTTCGATTACCGCGAACTCAAGGCATTGATTCATCCGGAATCGGACGGCGAGGGCATCATGACCTTGCAGGATTTTCTGGCCGCTTACCGTACCCGCTGCCGCTTACTCATTGAGATCAAGAATCGCGACTGGGAAGCGGTTTCCCGTCATCAATTGAAAATCCGCCAGACGCTCGATATGATCGGGCAAAACACGGAGCAACGCATTATCGTTTCCTCGTTCAATCTGCCCAGCCTAGCGTACGCGCATCAATACAACCCGGCATTTCCGCTGGTATACAATTTCGAAGACGATCAAACTGTCGCGGATGCGCGTGCACTTTTAAGCACGCATGCATTCCTTCACGGGCTTTGTGTGCCCATTCAAAATCTGGATCGCGAGATGGTCGATCTGTTACGTGAACAGGGTAAATGTGTCGCGGTTTATACCTGCAACAGCGACGCGGAGATCACAGCAGCTCTGCAATTGGGCGTGGATATTCTGATCAGCGATGTGCCGCAACAAGCGCTGACGCTGCGCGATCGATGAAACGGGACTTCGCCGCATTACACCATCAACCCTTCGATCTCTTTGTGTGCGGCGGCGGCATCTATGGCGCGTGGACAGCTTATGACGCCGCATCGCGCGGCCTGAAAGTCGCCCTCGTCGAGCAAAACGACTGGGCCAGCGCCACATCGTCCGCATCGAGCAAATTGATTCACGGCGGTTTGCGCTACCTGGAAACCTACGATTTCAAACTGGTCAGCAAGTCTCTGAAAGAACGCACTCTGCTGCTGCATAACGCGCCGCACCGCATTTGGCCGCTGCGCTTTGGCGTGCCCGTGTACGCGCAGCAGCGTTTAAACCGTCTGCAATTGAAACTGGGGTTAACGCTGTACGATTTTCTGGCGCAAGACCCAGAACCGCGCATGCGGCACCAGTATTTCAATCCGGAACAATTCACTGCGCATTTTCCGGCACTCACCAACGTTGCACTGAAAGGCGGCTTCACGTACGCCGATGCGCAAACCGATGATGCCCGCTTAGTGCTGGAACTCATCGCCGGTGCGCAACAAGCTGGTGCGCACTGCATCAATTATTGCCAGCTGGTGCGATTATTGGAAACTGATGGCAAAGCAGACGGCGCGATTATCCGCGATCAGCTCACGCAAGCCGAACAGGCAATCCGTGCCAAGCAGATCGTTTTCACCACCGGCCAGTGGCTGGCAACCGGATCACCCAGCCGCGACTGGTGCCGTTTGGCCAAAGGTGTGCATCTGCTCATGCCCGCCGTGCTGCACGATGAAGCTTTATTGCTGACAGCCCAGTCCGATGGACGGGTGTTTTTTATGATTCCCTGGTACGGCTTAACGCTGCTCGGCACTACCGATACCGATTTCACTGGCGATGTGGAAGCAATCCGTGCCAATGACAGCGATATCGATTATCTGCTCGCTGCTGCCAACGGCTATCTGAAAACGCCGTGGACTAAAGCCGATATCATTGGCCGTTTTGCCGGTGTACGGGTTTTTAAACAATCCACGCAAACCGCTTCTTCCGGCTCGCCTTCCGCAGTCAGCCGCGATTGGGAGCTAAAAACCGCCGCTAACGGTGTGCACTATGCCATCGGCGGAAAAATAACCTCATCGCGCCAGGATGCCGCTTGCATCGTCGACACAGTATGCACGCAATTGGGCATCGTACAGCCTTGCATCACGCACACAACCCGCTTTCCTTGGGCGCCGCAAGAAGCTTTTCCAGCATGGTTCAGCACGATGCAGAACCGCGCGATACAGCTAAACATTGACGCGGAAAGCGCAACATGGCTGCTACGCCGTCACGGCACACAAGTGACTGAAATTTTTGGCCGCATCGAAGCGGACACCAGCCTGGCACAACGTATTGTCCCGTCGCTACCGTTCATTGTTGCCGATCTGCTGTACTGT
Organism: Nitrosomonas sp. Is24; assembly: GCF_033063335.1. NCBI lineage: Bacteria > Pseudomonadati > Pseudomonadota > Betaproteobacteria > Nitrosomonadales > Nitrosomonadaceae > Nitrosomonas > Nitrosomonas sp. Is24. Next base: position 2,695,191 of record NZ_JAWJZG010000001.1, read on the forward strand.
GCAACGAACGAAATGATCGCCCACCTCGACGATCTATTACGCCGCCGCTTGCCGTTATTGATTCTCACCCAACTGACGCAGGATCAGTTGCGGCAGATCGCCTTACGCGTGGCGGTGCCCTTGCAGTGGTCTGATGCTCGTTTGCATCACGAAATTGAGCGCTGCGCGCCGTGGATCGCACACTGATTTCAGCCGCCGCCGTTGCGCTCGATTTGGGCTCAACCTCGATCAAAGCCGCTTTACTCGACCGGCAGGGAAAACTCCAGCATATCGTCACTCAACCTGCACCCGCGATCGATAGCCGCGATGGGCGGTACGAAAGCAGCGCGTCGGATTATGCCCGGATCGCCGCGCAAGTGCTGCAAGACTGCATCGCACAAGCAGACAACAAACCGCCGCTGGGATTGTGCAGCCAGCGCTCGTCCTTTCTGATCTGGGATAAAGCCAGCGGAAAGCCGGTAACACCTCTGATTTCGTGGCAGGATGACCGGGGGAAAAGCTGTTGCGAGCGCTTGCATGCGTCGGAGGAGACCTTGCACTCGCTGACCGGCTTGCGTTTGACGCCCTATTACTTCGCCCCCAAGCTCAGTGTTTTATTACAGGAAAATCCGTCATGGCGTGAGAAACTGGTTCAAGGCGAATGGCTTGCAGGCACACTGGATACTTTCCTGATCTGGCACTGGACCAACGGTACGCACTTTGTCACCGACGCTTCGATGGCCGCGCGCACGCTATTGATGGATATCCACCGGCAACAGTGGTCGGATACGTTATGCCATCTGTTTGATATTCCCCGCTCGATTTTGCCGCACCTCAAGCCATCCACCGGATTGAATTTATCGCTGAATACCGGTGTAACTTTACAAGCCAGCGTGGGTGATCAATCCGCCGCGCTCATTGCCAGTTTGACCGATCGTTCTTCCGAAGCTTTGGTGAATCTCGGCACCGGCGGTTTCGTGATCCGCTCCCTTGCCGCCGATACATCCGCGTTTGGCGGTTACCTGCACACATTGGTTTATCAGGATAACCAGCGGGAAACAAAGTTTGCTGTCGAAGGCACGCTCAATTCCATCGCCGCTGCGCTCGCGCCTTATCCGGTCAAAGATTGCAACACCGCAGATTTAGCGCAAAATGATATTTTCTGCCTGGCGGAACCCAGCGGTTTAGGCGCGCCGTATTTTCGCAATGACTGGGGCATACACTTTTCCGAATCGACATCCGCGCTGACCGCACGGCAAATCGCCGCGTTATTGCTCGAAGCCATTATTTTCCGGGTGTCATGCATTCTGGAAGATTTTCACCGGCACTCGCCATTAACCAGAGTCTATCTATCAGGCGGACTATCCGAACTACCTTGTCTGCAACAGGGCATCGCGCAGTGCGCTCCTTGCCCGGTTTCGCATTTGCAGCAAAAAGAAGCGAGTCTGCTGGGCGCGGCATTACTCGCGAGCGAACATAAAATAAAATACCATCGGCATGCCGAGGACATCATGGCTTTCAATGACAACAACGCTTTAGTCAAAAAATACCAGCGCTGGAAAGTCTGGTTCGATGCGTTATTGAAAACACCTAATCATTAACCTTAAAAAGGTTACCCGCACAAATTATCAATCCTGTAGAATCCGCGTTGCAAATATTTAACCGGTTTACTTTTCTCTAGCATTTAACAAGAATTCATTGCATAACAGCATGATATACAATGCATAGCTAACGACAATCGCTGTTAGTTATGGTGATTAACCTCGTAAACATTTAAAAAGGAAATTTTATGGCAACAAATATACCTGGCTATACCTACGGTACCGCTGCTGTTGGAAAATCTCCCGTATCCCTGGATGATTTCGCCAAGCTGAAACAAGCATCGCTATTCGGTGATGACGATGTGCGTTATCTGAAAATGTCGCACGACATATTGAAAGATCAAGTCGAGCAAATTCTCGACGTGTGGTACGGTTTTGTCGGTTCAACCCCTTTCCTGCTGCACTACTTTACCAATGCAGCCGACGGTCAACCCAACATGGATTACCTCGGTGGCGTACGCAAACGTTTTGGCCAGTGGATTCTGGATACCGCCAATGCGGAATACAATCAAGACTGGTTAAACTATCAACACGAAATCGGTCTGCGTCACCACACCACCAAGAAAAACACCACGGACAACGTCAAAGCGGTGCCGATCATTCATGTGCATTACATTTTTGCCTTATTGATCCCGATCACCACCACTCTGCGTCCGTTCCTGGAAAAAGGCGGTCATTCCCGCGATGATGTGGATCGCATGCAAGACGCATGGCGCAAATCCGTGCTGATGCAAGTAATTCTGTGGTCACAACCTTACATCAAACAAGGCGAGTTCTAATTTCGCACTGGAGAGCGGTCCCCCGCTCTCCATCCTGAATCCGCACATTCACTTTCAATTCCAAGCTGGCCATGCATCTGTCGATCGTCATCCCCGCTTTTAACGAAGAACAGCTGATCCTCGACTGTTTGGATTCCATCAAAGTATCAGTCGGCGCCAACGCAAAACCCGGTTTTACCCATGAAGTCATTGTCGTGGACAACAATTCCAGCGACAAAACCGCGGAACTGGCCACGCAAGCAGGCGCAAAAGTCGTGTTCGAGCCAATCAACCAGATCGGCCGCGCACGCAACACCGGCGCGGCAGCCGCCACTGGTGACTGGCTGCTGTTTGTCGATGCCGACAGCTTGCTGAATCCCGGCATGATCACCGACATTCTTCACATGATTGAATCGGGTAAATACGTCGGCTGCGGCAGTGTCATGCATATGCCCGGGTTGCCGTGGTGGGGTAATGCCGCGATGCGGCTATGGACCGTGTGCTCAGTCACTTTCCATTGGGCATCGGGCGCGCTGGTGGTTTGCCGTACCGATGCGTTTCGCGACGTGGGCGGTTTTAATCAGGAATTATTCGCCGCCGATGAAATCGATCTCAGTCAATTGCTTAAGCAATGGGGCCGCAAGCGCGGCTTGAAATTCACCATCCTGACCCGCCACCCGCTGGTGACTTCACCGCGCAAGGTAAAACTCTATACCGGCCGGGAAATCGCCGGGCAAATCTTCAGCGTCATGTTCAGTCCACGTAAGACGTTGCAGGATAAAAAGAAACTACCAATTTGGTACGATGGGCGGCGCTAATGTAAATTGTAATACCTGACTTTTCATGCAGCTCTCTATTCCAACTCCCATACCTCCGAATACAACTCACTTGCCATCCCTTAAGCTTGCGCTGATCTGTGGCGGCACCGGCGCCGAACATATTGGCAGCATCGAAAGCGCTCTCTGGCTCTTGAGTCAGTTCCGGCCGGATCACCAGCCAGGATTCTTTTATCAATATCCGGATGGGCGTCTGGCGGAAGCAGCCGAGTTACCGGCTTTATTTGAAACCTGGGCAGTTCATCCTTACATCAAAGCTTGGATCGATCCGGCCGGTGCCGAACACTGCCGCGCTGTTTTCCGGAAGGCCACCCATTGGACTGGACCAGCCTGGACCGCTCTTACCAGCGGTAGCTGGGATCTGATTTGGCCAGCCTTTCATGGTCAAGGCGGCGAAGATGGCAGCATACAGGGCCTGTTGGAATTCTTAGGCCTAGCCTACGGCGGCTGTAATCTGGAAGGCTCGGCGTTGGGTATCGACAAGATCCTGACCAAGCAGTGCTGTGAAGCCGTAGGGTTGGCTGTGGCGCCGTGGGCCGCCATCGACAGCGCCGCCTGGGCCAGAGATCCGGCAGCTTGCCTGGAACGCTGCCGCCCTTTGGGGTTGCCGCTCTTTATCAAGCCCGCCCGGCTCGGCTCTTCCATCGGCCTCAGCCGGATCACACGATTCGAAGATCTGGCTCCAGCCATCCAAGCGGGCTTGAACTGGGATAGCCGCATTCTAATTGAAGCCCAAGTTCAGGGCATTGAATACGGCATCGGCATCGTCGGTAACCAAGCCCAGCCAATGATTTCAGCAGTAGCGGAATCCACCCTCCATTCCGATAGCTACGATTACGAGGCAAAGTATAGCGCTGATGCCTTGGACGATATTGTGCCCGCCCGGCTGGATGCTGACACCACCGCCCGGCTTCAGGATTTTGCGCTCAAAGCGTGGCAAGCCTTGGATATGTGTGGATTGGCTCGTATTGATTGTTTCCTAGGCCCGCACGGCCCAATCCTGAATGAAGTCAACACCATGCCGGGTCTGTCCGCTTGGGCTCCTTTTGTCATGGCCTGGCGCCACATCGGAGTCAATGCTCCCGGTCTGATGGATCTGATTGTTCAAGAAGCTCTGAATCGCAATCTCGTTTCTGATAGAAAACGTGCAGACAATATTGTCTTAACCAATTAAATATAATTTTAAACCAGCAAATTAGGCAGCTCTAGACTTACAAATTGTATCTGCAAGTCTAGAGCTATGGCATTAATCCAAATCTATTACGAATAAACAATCAAATACCATTGGATCACCAACATTACCTGCAAAATTAGCCATACTCACCATCCCGGATAAGCGTACTTTTCCTGAAGCATCTGCGAAGCGTCCGGTCCCACCGATAACGGAATTTTGATCACTGGCAGCACCCGTAATATGAGTAACCGTGAGTCCCCTAGGGGTTGTAGTCGGCTGAAGGACTGGCTGTACACTGGTCTTGCCTCTGGTAATCAAAGTACCAGCGGGTAAATGAAAGTATGTTGTACCGACCAAAGCAACCCCAGTTCCTGTTGGAGTAACTTTTGACAAACAATCGGTTCCACGTCCTACGATCTGATTATTTTTCGCATTAACTACATGAACATCAAAACACATTGCATTATCTTCTACACCATCTCCATCGATATCCGGAACTTTACTTTCATACATATCTCCAGATCCTGTCAAATTAAGAACCATGTGTTTACCTGCATTATCATCATGATCTTTAGCATGAACTGCCAATGGAATTAAAATACAAATAAATACTGGAACAATTACTTTTTTCAGATTCATACTTCTCTCCTTTAAAAATTTACTTAAGGAAGTTCTGAAAAACTAATGCACTCTTGGTCATGCTGTGATGAAAACAGATTCAAAATGTTCATTGTCCATTCCAAAGCTTCGGCTTTCACCTAATTTCACCCTGCTTTACCATCGTTTTTTATCTTTCTCAGAACTTCCTTAAGTATCTAACTACTTAAAATCCGATGCGATTTACGAATCCTGCACTCAGTCAATCGCAATTATTTCTTTAATTTCTAAACCGGCATTAACTATCTCATTAAATCCTCTCTTTTCGTGTGATTTTTCTCACAGAGAACATAAGATAGTTTATCTATACTAATGCCATTAGTTCAGCATGACTATAGTGAGTTTTCATTAATTCAATTAGACTAACTACGCTCCATTTTAGTAATTATCGAACATTACACTGAGTTATATTTTAGAAATCCGATTCACTTTTATCCACAGAGAAGGAGGAAACAAATGAAACACCAGAATGTAAGAAAAGTAGCACTCGTAACTTTGGGAACCGCAATGTATTTTTGCAGCCAATTCACGATTGCAGAAACTATCGTAACAAAATGGAATGAAGCGGCATTACAAGCAATCCGCACAACCCATCCAGGTCCGCCGATTGTGGCTAGAGCACTGGCAATCACACATACTTGCATGTTTGATGCATGGGCAGCCTATGACAGAAAAGCAAAAGGCACGCAATTGGATGACCACTTACGTCGGCCAGTCCATGAACACACCGATGCAAATAAAGCAAAAGCCATGAGCTACGCTGCTCATAAATGCTTATCTGACCTTTTCCCTACGCAAGTTTCTAGTTTTAACGGTTTAATGGGGGCATTAGGTTATTCTTTAGATAATTCAACCGATACCTCCACTCCTGCAGGGATCGGCAACGTAGCTGCAGCGGCTGTCATCGAATACCGCCATCATGATGGTTCCAATCAATTGGGTGATCTCAATGGTGGAGGAGCACCTTATAGTGATTACACTGGGTATACGCCGGTTAACACATCTTCATCCATCAACGACCCGAATCACTGGCAACCATTGTCTGTAGGCGGCGCTGATCAACACTATATTGCACCGCATTGGGGAAATGTAAAACCGTACGCACTTAAATCCGGTGCACAATACCGCAAGGAAATACCAGCTCCGGCAAACTTTAATAAAGAACCTGACCGTTATCGTATCCAAGCACAGCAGGTGGTCGATTATGCCGCTCATTTAACCGATGAGAAAAAAGTCATCGCCGAATACTGGGCGGATGGTCCATCATCCGAGCTGCCACCGGGTCACTGGACATTGTTTGCCACCGTTGTATCCGAGCGTGATGCACATACTATCGATCAAGATGTCAAAATGTTTTTCGCCCTAACAAATGCGATTTTTGACGCTAGTATTGTATCGTGGGACGCTAAACGGTATTTTGACTATGTCAGACCCGTTACCGCTATACATTTTCTCTTTGCCGGACAAAACATTCCCTCGTGGCAAGGCCTCATTGACGGCGCCGATTGGAAACCTTATCAAGCAGCCAGCGTGGTTACGCCACCATTCCCTGAATATTTCTCGGGACACAGCATTTTCAGTGCCGCAGGTGCAGAAACGCTTAAGTTGTTCACCAAAAGTGACAACTTTAGGCACAGCGTAGTCATACCGACCGGATCATCCAGAGTCGAACCCGGTACCGTACCGGCAACTGATATTGTCCTTTATTGGGCCACATTCTCCGATGCAGCTGATGAAGCTGGCGTTTCCAGACGCTACGGCGGCATCCATTTTATCGATGGTGATCTTGTTGCTCGCAAGTTTGGCCGGATAGTGGGACAAAATGCCTGGAAAAAATCATTGAAGCATTTTGGTGAGCATAGCGATAGCAAAGACAAGTCTGATAAGGATTGATGAAAAACAAAGCTTTTCCGTGATGCAGGAAAATAATCTATTAGTTGCTATGCTAGAACTGTTACGGAAAGCTTTTATTTAATTCGTCTGATCAAACTGATTCTAGCTGGAATCAGTATCGTAACAACAAGAAGACTACCGGCTCTCAATTGGTGGTCTTCTACCCAAATTCCACAAGCATACTTACAAATCACAAGCAATTTCGGCTTAATTCAGCAAGCGTGACTTTTCTCACAGCGCAAAACTGCTCGGTTATTTAGACTATAACCACTAGTTCAACAAGACTATATCCAGTCTTAATTTATTCGACTAGGACTAAGCCCCAATCTTCAGCATTTGACTGAAACTTTGTTGCGCTAAATTTTGAGAAAAATTTAGCCATTTTATTCACAAATAGGAGAAAGTAAGTGAAGAACAATATTAAGCTGCAAGCAATATCAGCATTACTTATCATGCTGGCAGCACCCGCGTTTGCCAAAGACAGCCATGATCTCGAGCATGATGATCATCCAAACCGCCTGCCGAATATGTTCAGCGCGAAAAATAGCCATGGGAAAGATGCGACCTATAGCACAGCAGGTTTTATTGATCTTAATAACCCATTTTTCAAAAGTATCGGAACCAATGGCCGCAGCTGCGCTTCTTGCCATGCACCGGATCAAGGATGGACAATCACCCCGCAAGAAGTAAAGAAACTTTTCAATAAAACAGAAGGTTTGGATCCGCTTTTCCGTCTGGTGGATGGCGCCAATTCCCCGCTTGCCGATGTAACGACCGTTGACAAACGACGTTCCGCCTACAGCATGCTGCTCAACAAAGCCAATATCCGTGTGGGAATCGGTATTCCCAGCGGCGCGGAATTTGAATTGATCGAGGCCGATGATCCTTATGGCTTCGCGAGCGAAGCCGAATTGTCTTTATTCCGCCGCCCGATGCCAACCACTAATCTGAAGTTTCTCAGCGCTGTCATGTGGGATGGCCGCGAAACGACGCTGAGTCCAGGTTCCGGTAATTGTATTTTCGGCACATCGACTTGCTTCTCTCCGGTATCGTTTGACTTGGGCACTCAAGCCAATCATGCCACACGCGGCCATGCCGAAGCGCTGCGCGATCTGACCGAAGAAGAGCGCGACGCAATCGTCGCTTTTGAATCCGGATTATTTACCGCGCAAATTGAAGATAATGAAGCCGGTCTGCTCACGGCAGAAAATGCATATGGCGGTCCTAAAGCATACGCTAGGGAGAAATACTACTTTGGCATTAACGATACATTGGCTGGTGATTACAAAACCCGTGCTCCCTTCAACCCAAAAACAATGTCGCTCTATGACAGCTGGAACCGCTACAACACAAGCAAGTCGCCGCACAGCACCAGAAGCGCACGCGCTGCCATTGCACGCGGACAAGCGCTATTCAACAGCAAACCGATCTTGATCAAAGGGGTAAAAGGCATTAATGATGATTTGGCTGTGAGTGTACTGCCAGGCACATGCACAACATGCCATAATACCCCGAATTCGGGCAATCACTCCACCCCGATGCCTCTGGATATCGGTATTGCCGATGAATCGCGCCGCACACCGGATATGCCGCTGTACACCCTGAAAAACAAAACGACCGGTGAGATCGTCAAAACAACCGATCCAGGCCGTGCGTTGCTGACCGGAAAATGGAAGGATATTGGCCGCTTCAAAGGACCGATCCTGCGTTCGGTTGCTTCGCGTCCGCCTTACTTCCACGATGGCTCTGCACCGGATCTGCAATCCGTGGTTGAGTTTTACAACACCCGCTTCAGTATCGGTCTGACTGAAAGAGAAAAAGCCGATCTCGCGGCTTTCCTCGCAGCGCTGTAATGTTGAAAACCACATCCGCCGGTTAGGGGATGAAAACGGGCCAATTTATGCTTGACTGGATAAATTGGCCCTTTATCAATCGGTGATTCCCCTGCGCCGCAACCAGTATTTTTCAAATTCAATCGCTACAAACAAAATCAAACTCACTGCGGCAATACGTCCCCAAGCCGCGCCATCCAGTGCAACGGTACCGAATAATTGTTGCATGACGGGTAAATAAGTAAGCAGCAACTGCAATATCAGTAACGAACCCGCCGCCAACACCACATAGCGATTACCCAGCATGCCCTGACGCGAGCACACGGAAGCGATCAAATAGCGGCAATTGAATAAGTAGACGATTTCACATAGCACCAGCACATTCACCACCACGGTGCGGCCAAGTTCAACACTCGAACCTTGCGCCAGCTCCCAGAAATACAAGGCAAAGCTGCCGCCAATCATCAAGAGCGTGACAAAAACGATACGCCACACCAGGAAGCCCGACAAAACCGGCGCATGCGGATCATGCGGCGGACGTGACATCACATTCATTTCGGGCCGTTCAAACGAAAGAGAAATCGCCAAAGTCACCGTCGTGACCATATTGATCCATAAAATTTGCAGCGGCGTAATCGGTAACGCCATACCAAACATGATGGCCAGCAGCACCAATCCGGCTTCACCGCCATTGGTCGGCAGCACATACACCATTGTTTTGCGGATATTATCGTAAACTGTGCGGCCTTCTTCCACGGCATGCGCAATTGACGCAAAATTATCGTCCGTCAGTACCATTTCAGCCGCTTCCTTGGCCACCTCGGTACCTTTCCGTCCCATGGCTACACCGATATCGGCGCGCTTTAAGGCTGGCGCATCGTTCACACCGTCGCCGGTCATGGCAACAATTTCACCGTTATTCTGTAAAGCGTTCACCAGCCGCAGCTTGTGCCCCGGATCGGCGCGGGCAAAAATATCCACATCCGCAGCCGCCCGGCGCAATTGCGCATCGTCCATTCCATCCAGCTCAATTCCCGTCACGGTCTGCTGACCATCCCCAATGCCCAGGCTTGCACCAATCGCAGCAGCGGTGATGCGGTGATCGCCGGTAATCATTTTGACGCGTATGCCCGCGGCATGACATTGCTGCACAGCGGCAATCGCTTCCTCGCGCGGCGGATCCATAATGCCAACCAAGCCGAGCAAAGTGAATCCGGTTTCCACATCGGACATCGCCAATGTGTGCTGCTTTACCGGCATCACACGGCTGGCAATGGCGAGGATACGCTGTCCGTTCTCGCTTGCTTCGCGTATTCTGGCCTGCCAGAAATCGGACTGAAGCGGGCGGTCTTCCCCTTGGCTACGCTGATGACTGCACATAACCAGCACTCTTTCCGGCGCGCCTTTGACATAAACCAGGCTTTGCCCGGTGTGATCATGATGCAGTGTCGCCATAAAGCGGTGCTCCGGCTCAAACGGAATCACATCAATGCGCGGCAGCTGCTCATGTTCCCGCGCGGGATCCAGCGCGGCCTTCGTCGCCAAGGTAATCAGCGCACCTTCTGTCGGATCGCCTTGTATCTCCCAAGTATCATCGCCCTGCCGCAGTAATGCGTCATTACACAACAAACCGGCGCGGCACAGCTCCCGCAGATCGGCATGACCGGCGCTGGAAATTTCCGCGCCATCCCGGCTAAAACCGCCCTTTGGCGCATAACCCGCGCCACTGACCTGCAATTGATCGCCGGCAGTGATTACGCGTTGCACGGTCATCTCATTGCGCGTCAGCGTTCCGGTCTTGTCGGTGCAAATGACCGTTACGGCCCCCAGCGTTTCAACCGCCGGGAGTCTGCGCACAATGGCGCTGCGCCGCGCCATATTCTGCACTCCCAATGCCAGCGTGATCGTCATGATGGCCGGTAACTCTTCCGGGATAGCCGCGATCGCCATACTGACTGCCGCCATAAAAATTTCACTGAGCGGATAGTCTTGCCACAACAATCCATACACAAAAATACCAGCGGCCAGCAATAAAACCACCAGCGTCAGCCAACGGGCAAAAATCGCCATTTGCCGCAGGAGCGGCGAGGTCAGCTTATCGACTTGCGCGATCATCTGACTGATACGGCCGATCTCGGTCTGCTGGCCGGTGGCAACCACGATACCCGTTCCTTGTCCATAAACCACCAGCGTACCGGAGTACGCCATGCAAAACCGGTCTCCGATAGCTGTCACGGCCTCAACCGCACTGATGGATTTCTCCACCGCTTGCGATTCTCCGGTCAATGCAGCTTCCTCGATACGCAGGTTTTTACAATGGAGCAAGCGCAAATCGGCCGGTACCTTATCGCCCGATTGCAGCAGGACAATATCACCGGGCACCAGTTGCTCTGCCGGAATCTGTTCCCGTTGACCCGCACGTATCACAATCGCAGAAAGCGACAGCATGTGCCGGATTGCATTGAGCGCTTTTTCCGCTTTGCCTTCTTGCACGAAACCGATGATGGCATTAATGACCACCACACCCAGAATGACACCGCTATCCACCCAATGCCCGAGAACAGCAGTCAACACCGATGCAACCAGCAAGATATAAATCAGCACATTATGAAACTGCAATAGAAACCGCATCACGGCACTCTTCGCCTGCGATGGCTTCAAACGGTTTGCACCATAGCGCTCAAGCCGCTGCTGCGCTTCCGTTTGCGATAGTCCGTCGCTTCCGGTATTCAGCGCATCCAGCGTGTGCTGCGGTGGATAGGTATGCCATGCGGGTGTACCGTTGGCTTCCGATGCGTGTTCATGCGGCATGAGCGTTTTTCCTTTGATGAAATTTGTCGGATTGCATTGCGTCCATTCAATAGACTGGAACCGGCAGGAATAATTTGTATTTCATTATTCAGTCCGGCTACAATGAAAACAATCTTTTTTCACTTAACACAGCAAATGGGGCTTTCTATGAAATACTCTATCATTCTGATTACGCTGGCGGGCATGTTGTTTACCGGCCTTACACAAGCATCGGGTGGCCGCGTGCCATTCGCGCACCAGGTAATTCCCGTACAAAATTACAGCCGCGCTACGGAACAAGTCGCCATATCAGGAATGATCAGCGATGGCGGCGTGCAAGCACTATCAGCTACCGGCTTCAAAACGGTTATTGATTTGCGTACCAAAAACGAAGGAACTGCCGAAGAAAAAGGATTGGTCGACTCGGTTGGTATCGCCTATTTCAACATCCCAACGACAGTGGCCGGTATCACTAAGGAGCAAGTGGCCCAATTCGCCAAAGTGTTCCAATCGGTGCAAACGCCAGTACTGATTCATTGCGGATCGGGTAACCGGGCCAGTGCCATGTGGGCCAGCTATCGCATCACCCAAGGCATCGATCCGGAAGTCGCCATTGCAGATGCCCGGAAAACCGGATTGCGCCCTCCACTGGAAGAAAAACTACGTGAAATCATGCTGAACTGAACGTTAGCTTCACTTGCCAACCGGCTCAACGCAATTTAACAACATCCATGAACGAAACACTTGCAGGAACTACAGCGGGCTCTGCTGTAGTTCCTGCTTTGCTGTTGGTAATCAGCAGGTCATCAAACATACTCCTTATAACCCACTGATAGAATAAGACAATCGAAAAAATCTGCTAAAAACGGTATCACGAAAAACTGCCGTCAAAACGAACTGCTCAAGCCGGTATCAGTATGATCGCGCCCTTCCTTCAATCGGGATGATTTTTACAATACAGACTGAATAAAGTTTCCATGATTTTGACGGCGTCCTGGCTTGCCAAACTGTAGTAAATGTATTTCCCTTTACGCTCCGTCGCAACCAAATTCTCTTCACGCAACACCGTCAATTGCTGCGACAAGGTGGGTTGATGAATTCCCAGCAATTCTTCCAGCTCCCCCACATTACGGGTTCCTTTGGTCAATTCGCATAAAATGAGCAGCCGGTCTTCGTTAGCCAATATTTTCAGTAAAGCGCAGGCCTCCGATGCGGATGAATGCAGCGCTGCGATATTGTTTAAGGCTGAATCTGTTTTCATGGTTAATTAATTCTTTACGTTAACTTATGTTAATAAGACTAGGATAATAAAATAATATTTATCTGACATTCAAGATTCTAATTCATTTACATCAAATCAGCCACGATCTTGCATTATTTGGTAGATCCCCATCCCCAGTAGCATCGCAACCAGAAACACCAGAGCATCACCGTTGCCCGTTCCCATTAATACCAAGGCCGGCCCGGGACAAATGCCTGCAATTCCCCAGCCAATTCCGAACAAGAGACTCCCTAAAAGCAAGCGGCTATCTACTTTAGCCACACCAGGTATCTGCATCGGTAAACCGAGATAGGATTGCTCACGCTTTCTTGCCAGCATAAAAGCAACAGTACCAACAGTCACTGCACCGCCCATCACCCATAGCAACGTAGCATCCCAATCGCCTGTCACATCAAGAAATGCCAAAACCAATGCCGGATTAACCATGCCTGAGCCGATGATTCCGAAACCGAAAATAATCCCAGCGATTAACGCGATAAAACTCACCATTTTGATTCTCCAATAATCCATTTATTCAGGCTAAACTAAAACATGCCGCAATAAATAAACCGCTGCGAAACCAGTCAGCATGAATACCACCGTCGCTGCAATGGAGCGCGGCGACCCGCGCGATAGACCGCACACGCCATGACCGCTGGTACACCCCGAACCCAGACGGGTACCATAGCCCACCAGTAGGCCAGCAAGCGCGAGCATCGCATGGCTGGTTTCTATTTGTATTGGCGGCATGTCAAAAAAAAGCTTCCAGATCACCGCCGATGCCATAAGTCCAAAAATAAACGCAACACGCCAGCTGATATCGCCTTTTTTTACCCGGTATAATCCACCCACAATCCCGGATATGCCTGCAATGCGGCCGTCAAAAAATAATAGCAAAGTCACCGCAATTCCTATGACAAAACCACCGGTCAGCGCATGCCATGGTACTAAATCAAAAGTGATGGACATGGTTGATTTCCTCCTTCTATTGCATTTCGATCACAATGCATAAATTAATTACAATATGTAATATTGTATAATTATAGATAAATGCAATATAATATGTAAGATTTTTCCTAATAATATAACAGGAGAACGCAATGAAGCCTACTATTCAAGCATTCTACGATCCGGCAACCTGGACCGTCAGTTATGTTGTTTTTGACGAATCGGGCGGAAATTGCGCCATTATTGATCCAGTTCTGGATTACGATCCCAAATCGGGCAGAACCAGCACGTATTCTGCTGACAAGTTGATTGCATTCATCCGTGAACGGCGGTTATCGGTAGAGTGGATACTGGAAACGCATGCGCACGCGGATCATTTGTCATCCGCCGATTACCTCAAACATCAAGTAGGTGGAAAAACCGGCATTGGTGATCATATTCCCGCCGTACAGAAGACCTTCACGAAAATTTTCAATCTAGGCGATGAATTTGTCCCTAACGGCCATCATTTCGATCACCTGTTTGCTGATGGCGAGTTATTCTCAGTTGGGAATCTAACGGGCAAAGCCATCTCCGTATCCGGCCACACCCCCGCTGATTTAGCATATCAATTCGATGATGCCGTGTTTGTGGGCGATACACTCTTCATGCCGGACATAGGTACGGCACGTGCGGATTTCCCGGGAGGGGATGCGCATCAGCTATTTCATTCCATCCGGAAAATACTGGCTCTGCCGCCAACAACACGGCTCTTTATGTGTCATGACTACCCTCCCGCCACGCGCGCGGCTGCATGGGAAAGCACCGTGGCACTACAACGCGCGCACAATATTCATGTTCATGACGGTATTGACGAAAACGCCTTTGTCAGCATGCGCAATCGCCGTGACGCAACCCTGGAGATGCCCAATTTATTGCTGCCTTCGATACAGGTGAATATCAGAGCAGGGAAACTGCCGCCGGTCGAGACAAATGGTGTTGCCTACTTTAAGATACCGGTCAATTTGATTTGATGTGACCTACTGTGAATGATTTAAGACGACGACTTTATCATCGGTTTACACCTGCACTGTGACAAAATTCCCATAGCGCTGATCAAATTTAATGGCAATAAAACGAGTTCCAACCGAAAGCCCTTTTTTCTCATGCCGCTTATGCGTTACTTCAGCCACGGCCTGAAAACTGGGCGCATCAATTTTAATGACGTCATTGGAATCGAGCATCTCAGTAGTCATGAAGCGTATTCCCATCGGTGAAAGATCCTGGCATGTGCCCAGGCATGGCTGCCCCGGCCAGAATAAGTAAAACTCAAACCTTCCACTGATATTGATCCGCCGCATGGCGCGCTGCGATGACTCCAGATTCTCATGATGCAATAAAAGCAATGGGCTCCCGCATTCGAGACAATTTTCACTTTGATACACGCCAGGTTGCGGCACATTGGGCGTTTTGCAAAACGAGCAATAACGCGTGATAACTGGCCGATACTGCTCAACAGCAAATTGTGATGCATTGCTTTCCCGAACCGTCAATCCAGACAAGCTATTATTTTGTTGCGTGATTTTTCTCGCTGCACGAAACAATCCTCCCGCGAATATATCATCATATTGTTGACGCATCCTGGAATCGGACAAAATTCGATAGGCTTCATCAAGTAACGCGGTATCTCCGGCAGTACTCTTTTTTAGCGCCAGATAACTAGCCTTGATTGTGGCAATCGGCGCATCGGGCTGGATTTGCAGTATCCGGTAATAATTGCGTTGATTCAATCCGGATGACTGTTCACTTCTGGCGCTTTCTACTTCAATTTCCGTTTTAGAACCCAGCGCACCCTGGCTCAGCACTCTAATATGATAACGTTTCAGCAACTCACGATCATAAGCAGCACGCTTAATAGGATCCCGCAAGGTGCTATAAGCTATATTGAGTAAACTGGCATTCCAATCCGGACTATTCAGATCAGCACGAATGTTCAGCTTTTGCATCAACACCCGATAGCTCTCCGTTATCACCGCCATCGGAGCATCGGGCTGAACATGTAGAATTCGATAAAAATTACGCCGTTCGATCATCACTGTAGAATCAAATCGCCTTACTCATTCATGATGAGCAGCTCAATTGTTTACAAAAACTTTAACTATACATCTCAATAGCTTGCAATCACCTAAACAGCAAATTTGCAGTATACACTTATCTATTGACTTCACCAATAAAACCCCTGCAAATTTTGATGGCTATTCGGACTCATCTACTTTTCGCTATTCCAGTATCAAAAAGCCGCTCAAACAAAATTTCTAGCGAGGTCTTGCATTTCATCATGAATTACATATAATGAGAATCATTCTCATTATATGTAATTCTAATTAACCATGAATACTACAAACCCATCTCAAGCAATCGTAAGAAATTCACCCAAACCTGATTTATTGAATTTAAGTACATTGATCAATAGCGATGTGCTATTCAAGAATGGCGATGTTGTGCTGATACTGCATAAAGGCGAGCAATATTCGCTGCGCCGCACCCGGAATGGCAAGTTAATTCTGAACAAATAGTGGATAAAAGACACATATCATGTATATTAATGCGTGCAATCTGTTAGCACTCTCGCTAGCCGTAAATCATCATGAACCGTAAGGCTGAGTGGATGCCTAATCTGGGGTAATGCCGGGGTTTCCTCTGCAAGAATGCTGGATCCAGCAAGTGATAAATACCATACAGAGCGATATCTTCTCACCACCCGGATACATCAAGAGAGATTCATCTTAGGAGCTAAAAATGAAAGGTAACGCAGATATTATTCGCTGGTTGAATCAGCAATTGCAACATGAACTAACTGCCATTAACCAATATTTTCTTCATGCACGCATGTACAAAAACTGGGGATTCAACAGTTTGGGAAAACACGAGTTTGAAGAATCGTGCGAAGAGATGAAACATGCCGATGCATTAATTGAACGGATCCTGCTACTGGAAGGATTACCCAATTTGCAGGATCTCGGTAAGTTGATGATCGGAGAGACCGCTGAAGAATGCGTCGCATGCGATTTAAAACTTGAGTTAGCTTCGCGAGGCACACTGCTCGCCGCAATAGCGGCTTGCGAATCAGTGCAGGATTATGTATCACGCGAAGTTTTTGAACGAATTTTGGAAGATACCGAGGAACACATTGATTGGTTGGAAACTCAACTCAGTGTCATGCAAAAAACCGGTATTCATAACTGGCTACAAAGTCAGATGTAGTTTTTTCTGCCGCTGAAGTTTACCTCTTCCTTCTTCAGCGGCACATTCAGCCAGCCAGCCTGTCTCCAGGTCAGCCAGCCAATTTTTTATTCGCTGATGATTTTTTAGGAGATATCACAATGAAATTTCTAAAGAAACTGGCATTGGCCAATACCACCGGCACGATTCCTCATAATCATTTCACGGTTTCAGAACCCACGGATACTTTTTTATCCTGCTGCTTACGCAGTCTCACACAACTGTCACGCGCGTGGAAGCAAAGTCTCGATCACGCCAGCTCAAAGATTACCAGTTCCCGCAGGAGATCGGATAAGAGCACCCCTGTCGCTAATTGGGCACCGCTGGTCAAAGCGAGGTATTCAACTGAGGCCAACAAAAAGTACAACCAAACGAGCCATCAAAATAATTCCGGTTGCCGGTTAGCTGGACGATCTGTTTTATGTGTTGGGGGCCGGATTAAGCTTTATCCGGAATACAACCGATTGGTAAAAAATTGTGACGGTTGTTTCATGGGATTCCATGGCGGCTCGCACGATTATTTGGAGGACTTGCCGCAACTCTTGAAACAAGCAGATATGATCATTTGCCCGGTTGACTGCGTGAATCATGAAGCTTTTTTCACTGTAAAACATTACTGCAAGTATTCCGGCAAACCGTGCGTGCTGCTTGCGCATTCCGAAGTTAATACTTTTGAAGCGGGGATTGGAGTTCTGGTTGCAATGGCTACATCAGGATAACCGCCATCTTGCTCAGGAAATACTACCAGCAGGATTGTGAAATCCATTGAATGAAGAGTTCATCAGGGTTGATACCCACGACGTACAATGCCACTGCGATAAGAAACCATAACCAATATCCACTAAAGTTTATTTTTTTTAGGTCGTTGAAACAGCTTCATTGCTGTTAATTTATTGACTAAGCCATTAATAAATAAAACTTACCTGGAAAAAAGTTATGAAAATTCTTGTTCATTTCAAGTCTGGATTCAAGCAAACCTTTATTGTTCCCAAATGCATGCTAGCGCTCGAGTTCAGAAATATGGCCAAAGATATTGGCGGCAGTATCGAAAGCATTGAATTTTCATTACCACCTCGTCGGCAATCAAATATCTCTATCGCAGAACGCCGGTTGGGAATAGTCCGCTTACCTGAAAAACGTTGAAACAATCGCATTCTGACCGGTCAGAATGGAATATCATCATCCATATCATCAAATCCACTCGGCGCCTTGCCTGACGAAGTAGACCGGTTAGAAATTGAGCTATCTTCTTCGTGGTCAGGTGCCGACTCAAAACTGCCGCTTCCTGATCGATTTCCCAGCATTTTCATATCACTGGCAATAATATCCGTCGTATACCGTTCCACGCCGTTCTTGTCCGTCCATTTACGGGTTTCAAGCCTGCCTTCGACATAAACCGAACGACCTTTCTTTAAATATTCCCCTGCAATTTCAGCAAGTTTACGGTAAAAAGTGACACGATGCCACTCCGTTTTCTCTTGCTTTTCGCCACTTTTATCTTTCCATGTATCCGTCGTTGCCACTGTAATATTGGTCACCGCATCACCATTTGACATGTAACGCGTTTCCGGATCTTTACCCAAATTACCGATGAGTATGACTTTATTGAGCGATGCCATTTATGTTTCCTCCCCAAGCAATTTAATCACTTTCTCTTCATCGAAGCCCTTCATATCAACTTTCAGATACGCCACTCTCTCATTGACCAGCACCAAGGCTTCATATACACCGGGTATCGCGGCAAGCTGACGTGAAAGTGCTTCTGATTGAATAGTATCCATCTCGTTCACATGATACATTTTGGAGCGAACTGCTGCCGGCGCCTGCATCGTAGCAGCCAGTATCAACCATACCAGCAATAACGCCCCGCAGAACGCATATAACGCATCGCTTCCATAAGTAGCAACCAAGTGACCGCCTACTGCAGCCCCGGCAAATGCCCCCAGAAACTGCGTACTGCTGTAAATGCCGATTGCCGTTCCTTTCGCTCCGACTGGCGCGATTTTCGAAATCAACGATGGCAAACTGGCCTCCAGCAAATTGAACGCCGTGAAAAAAACCAATAATGCAGCAGCCGTGCCCCAGATTGAATCCAAAGTAATCGCCAGTAATAGTTGGCCTGTCAGCAATGTCGCAACGGCCGCGATAAATACCGGTTTTAATTTGGCCTTTTTCTCGGCATAAATAATGGCTGGAACGATCAGAATGATCGATAGAATCAGAACCGGCAAATATATCTGCCAGTGGTCGTCCGCGGCCATGCCCGCCTGGCGTAAGGTCAGCGGCACCACCAGCCACAGCGCCATCAACGCGGCATGTAACGCAAAAATGCCGTAATTTAAACGCAGCAACTGCGTATTGCGCAATACGCTGGCAAAACTCGCCGGCGATGCTTCCGTATCGGAATGAAAGCGGCTAATCACCGGATCAGGAATGACTTTCTTCACCACAATCATGGCCAGCAGCGCCAATATACCGGTCATGGCAAAAATTCCCGGCACACCGATCCATTGATTTAGAACCGGCGCGGCAATCAAGGAAATAGCGAACACTGTGCCGATCGTCATACCGATGGTTGCCATCGCTTTAGTACGATGCTCTTCGCGCGTAAGATCCGCTGCCAGCGCCATCACAGCCGCGGAGATAGCACCGGCGCCTTGAATGACCCGCCCCGCTATCACCCAATAAATATCGGTGGCCATCGCTGCGATCAAGCTGCCCACAGCAAACAGAATCAATCCCAGATAAATGACGGGTTTGCGTCCGATACGATCGGATAACCAGCCGAAAGGGATTTGCAGCACAGCCTGCGTCAGACCATATGCTCCCAGTGCGATGCCGACCAAGGTGTAGTTGTCCCCGCCCGGCAAGTCCTCAGCGTAAAAAGCAAACACCGGCAAAATGATAAACAAGCCCAGCATGCGCAAGCCATATACACCGGCTAAACCGATGGTCGCACGCAACTCCGCCGGGGACATTTTTTCAGTTGAAGAGGAAGCAGACATGAATCAGGTTGTGATATTCCTAAAAAGTTGGGTATATTAGCAGGTTGACTCTTACATAGATAGTTCATGGAATCCATAAAAATACGGGGTGCGCGTACGCACAATCTGAAAAACATTCATCTCGATCTGCCACGTAACAAACTCGTGGTCATTACCGGTTTATCGGGATCTGGAAAATCTTCGCTCGCTTTCGATACGCTCTACGCGGAAGGCCAGCGCCGTTATGTGGAATCGCTCTCAGCGTACGCTAGACAATTTTTGCAGCTGATGGAGAAACCCGATGTGGATTTGATCGAAGGACTTTCACCGGCCATCGCCATCGAGCAAAAAGCGACCTCGCACAACCCGCGTTCGACGGTCGGCACGGTCACGGAAATTCATGATTATCTGCGTTTGTTGTTCGCCCGCGTCGGCGATCCTTACTGTCCCGAGCACAATATCACGCTGACCGCGCAAAGCGTGTCGCAAATGGTCGATCATATATTGCAGCTGCCGCCCGATACCCGCCTGATGATCCTCTCCCCATTGATCGTGGAGCGCAAAGGTGAAAACACTGACTTATTCGATGAATTGCGCGCACAAGGTTTCGTGCGCTTACGGATCGACGGCGAAGTGCATGAAATCGACGCATTGCCCAAGCTGCAAAAAACCAAAAAACACACGATTGAAGTTGTGATTGATCGCCTGAAAGTTTCTCCGGATGCCAAACAGCGGCTCGCGGAATCATTTGAAGTGGCATTACGTCATTCCGAAGGACGCGCGCTGGCGGTTGAGATGGATAGCGGCCATGAACATTTGTTTTCCGCCAAATTCAGTTGCCCGGTATGCAGCTATTCGCTCTCCGAACTGGAACCGAGATTATTTTCATTCAATAACCCGCTGGGCGCTTGCACCAAGTGCGATGGCCTGGGGCAAATCACATTCTTTGATCCGTCACGTGTGGTCGCTTTTCCGCACCTTTCACTGGCGGCCGGCGCGGTCAAAAACTGGGACCGGCGCAACCAATTTTACTTTCAGCTATTAACCAGCCTGGCGGCACATTATCAATTCGATTTGGAAACTCCCTTTGAGAATTTGGATGAATCCATCCGCAACATTATCCTGCAAGGTTCCGGTAAGGAAAAAATCCATTTTTCCTATTTAACCGAAAACGGACGCAAGCAGCAAGAAACGCATCCTTTTGAGGGGATTATTCCGAATCTGACGCGGCGCTATAAGGAAACCGAATCGCAAACCGTGCGCGAAGAACTGGCAAAATATCTCAATGCGCAAATCTGTCCGGAATGCCAAGGTACGCGCTTATGTCAAGCCGCGCGGCATGTGCATGTTGCCGGACAGGCGATTTATGAAATCAGCGCTTTCCCGCTCAAAAAAGCCAAGCAATTCTTTGATCAAATTGCATTAACGGGTCACAAACAATCGATCGCCGAGCGCATCGTGAAGGAAATTTCCAGCCGCCTGCAATTTCTCAATAATGTCGGCTTGGATTACCTGTCGCTGGATCGCTCAGCCGACACGCTATCCGGCGGTGAATCGCAGCGCATCCGCTTGGCCAGTCAGATCGGCTCCGGCCTGACGGGTGTCATGTACGTACTGGACGAGCCTTCCATCGGGTTGCATCAGCGCGATAATGGCCGCCTGCTGGATACACTGAAGAACCTGCGTGACCTTGGCAATAGCGTGATCGTCGTCGAACATGACCAGGATGCCATTCAAATCGCGGATTATGTCGTCGACATGGGGCCCGGTGCCGGTGAGCACGGTGGTTTCGTGGTAGCTCAAGGCAGTCCGCAAGCCATTCAGGAGGACAATCATTCTCTGACCGGCAAATACTTATCCGGAAAATTATCGATCCATATCCCGGAAAAACGCCACGCACCGGATCACGACCGGATACTGCGGATTGAAGGCGCTTCTGGGAATAATCTCAAGAATGTTACGCTGAACCTGCCGGTTGGACTCTTTATCTGTGTCACCGGCGTTTCAGGATCGGGAAAATCCACGCTGATCAATGAAACACTACATCGCGCGGTCGCCCGGCACCTGTACGCCAGCAACGCCGAACCCGCACCTTATCAGCAGATTGACGGACTGGCTTTTTTCGACAAAGTAATCAATATGGATCAAAGTCCGATCGGACGCACACCGCGCTCCAATCCGGCCACGTATACCGGTTTGTTCACGCCGATCCGGGAGTTATTCGCCGGTGTGCCGCAAGCGCGCGAACGCGGTTATGCACCCGGCCGCTTCTCATTCAATGTCAAAGGCGGGCGCTGCGAATCTTGCCAGGGCGATGGCGTCATCAAAGTGGAAATGCATTTTCTGCCGGACATCTATGTCACCTGCGATGTTTGCCATGGCCGCCGCTATAACCGTGAAACACTGGAGATTCAATACAAAGGCAAAAATATTAACGAAGTGCTGCAAATGACGGTGGAAAATGCGCATGAATTCTTCACGCCGGTACCGGTGGTTGCCCGCAAACTGCAAACGCTGCTGGAGGTCGGTCTCGGCTATATTACCCTGGGACAATCCGCCACCACATTATCCGGCGGAGAAGCGCAGCGGGTGAAATTATCGCTCGAACTATCCAAACGCGATACCGGGCGCACGCTGTATATTCTGGATGAACCCACCACCGGTCTGCATTTTCAGGATATTGATCTGCTGCTGAAAGTGTTACACCGGTTGCGCGATCACGGTAATACCGTGGTGGTGATTGAACACAACCTGGATGTCATTAAAACCGCCGATTGGATTATTGATCTGGGCCCAGAAGGCGGTGACGGGGGCGGATGCATTATCGCGGAAGGCACACCGGAAGACATTGCCGCCAACACAAACAGTTTTACCGGCCATTACCTGCAACCGATGCTAGCAAAATGAATCCGCGCGGCTATTTGCTGGAAAGCTTCTCGGTGGCTGTGAAAGCTGCTGATCCAGCACATATCGTACCGCAGCATCTCCCCAACCCTCCCGTAGGCCGCACACTCGTTGTCGGCGCCGGGAAGGCGGCGGCTGCCATGGCACAAGCGGTTGAAAATGCCTGGCCTGCGGATGCACAGCTCGACGGTCTGGTAGTCACGCGCTACGGACACACGCTACCCACGCATAAAATCAGAGTCGTTGAAGCCGGGCATCCCATCCCTGATGATCATGGCGCGCAAGCGGCGCAAGAAATTCTCTCGATGGCTCAGGCATTAAGCGCAGATGATTTGTTATTATGCTTGTTCAGTGGCGGCGGTTCCAGCTTGCTTTCCCTGCCCATAGCGGGCATTTCATTGCCAGACCTGAAAGAGGTCACGCAGCAATTATTACGTTGCGGTGCAAGCATTCAAGAAATCAACACGGTGCGCAAACATTTATCGGCCATTCAAGGCGGCAGGCTCGCGGCTGTTTGCAAGGCGCCGGTACTGGCCTTGATCATTTCCGATGTTACCGGCGATGCCGCAACGCATATTGCTTCCGGCCCCTGCGCACCCGATCCGACAACCTTCACCGATGCGCTTGCAGTATTGGATCGCTATGCTCTCAATGTGCCGCCAGCAGTTAAAGAAGTATTACTGACAGGGAAAGCCGGTGCTGCGCATGAAACGCCTAAGCCCGGTTCCGTTATTTTTGCCCGCGTGGAAAACCGGATCATCGCCAATGCCCATCAATCACTGGTTGCAGGCGCCGAATATTTCCGGGGTACCGGGATTACACCTTTGATTCTGGGTGATACCGTTAGCGGTGAATCACGCGAAATCGCCAAAAGCTACGCTGCATTCGCCAAAGAGATCGTCACCACCCACAATGGTTAAGAGCGCCCGTGGCTCTGTTATCGGGTGGCGAAACCACAGTCACAGTCAAAGGTAATGGCCGCGGCGGCCGCAATGCCGAGTTTTTGCTATCGCTATTGATAGAGCTTGCAGGCACAGAAGCAATTTACGCCCTTGCCTGCGATACGGATGGATTGGATGGCAGTGAAAACAATGCCGGTGCACTCATTACACCGGATTCACTCCACCGTGCGGAAAAACTTGGCTTGAATGCTACTGCGTATCTAGCCAATAACGATGCCTACACATTTTTTCAGCAACTAAACGATTTAGTGATTACAGGCCCAACCTTCACCAATGTGAATGATTACCACGCCATTCTCATTCTTTGATTGAGCATGTGTAATTCAAAGAACTCTTTTCTCGATTGCGGTCCACTTGTATTGATGACAATATCAGTCCTTGCTGAAACCATCTGGCGATGACATATTCATAAAATTTCCGGTTTCCCGGCGCCTTATAATTCAGCGCTAATTTCTTACCGCGCTCGGTCAGCAGCACATGCCCCAAGTCCAGGTAATTACCGGCATCCTGTTGGAATCCTATCTTCGTTGGCTTACCGTCATAAAACAACCGCGTATGTTTACCGTAGCCTTTCTTAATAAAACCATTGTTCTCAAACACAATCAGACCGATTTCTTCAAGGCGCTCAAGTGTCGATCGGGTAATTCCTTGCGTCGCATAAATCTCATTTTCCACATCAAAAATAAGTGGCAGCAAATCACCCTGAATCCATACAAATTGACAAAGTGCCTTAAAAATCAAGCTATCTTCCGCACTTAAATCCGATGATTCACACAAATCATCTTGCAAATGATTTTTTTCTGAATGCGCTACTTTGGAAACAACAAATTGAACAAATGTTGTCCATAAATTACCCATTTTCATACCGAAGTTGGCGTTCTGATTTCTCTTTCTTTATTTCTTATCAGTAACCTGAGATTCCGTTACAGATGGCTCTTGCTTGTCACCCTCTTTGATTTGCTCATCCATTTTATTGGTGGATTTTGAAGTATCTTTCAATTTTCGCGCTTTAATCTCTTTGTTGATCTCGGCCAGAAATCCAATATTGTCTTTAAGTTGCTTGTCACTTCTGTACCAGGAAAAACATGTCACTGCGCCCATAACGATCAATATCACACTCATCACATCGATACCATCAAGAAAGATAAATGCGACTCCGGTGGAAATGGCAAACGCACCCAAAAGTGCTGTCAATAACCACATTTTTGAGCCCGCGCCCGAACTCTTCCTTCTTTTATCCCAAGCATCCAGATTGTTGCGCGTAGTAATCAGTTCTTCGTCAGTCCATTTCTTCATACTCATAATTGCAAACTCTCCTTTAAAAATCCTTCAATATTTCCTTGATTACAAATTCGTAACCAGAAAAAGACTAGTAAGGATTTATTATATTTCTTTCTGACAATAAAAAAGGCACCAATCGGTGCCTTTTTTATGAGACTAAAACTTTCTTAGAAGTTGTGACGCATACCTATGCTATAGGTGTTGCTATCTCTGAATACAGCGTTTCTATCATCAACCATTGCGCGCTGATAACCGCCAAAGAGGCTAGAACGTTTGCTGAGATGATGTATAGCACCAACGGTAAAGCTGCTCACTTCGCGGCGTGATGCACCACCTGCTAACCCATGTGCATTTGTCATACCGCCTTGAGCGATAAAGCTGGTATTACCCCAGTCATATTGACCGCCCGCAAACCAGATGTTACCGTCACCGCCCCAGTTCATCGCTGAGTTGCATTGTCCACGTGAATCAGGTGAGCCCGTTGCTGGGTTACCTAACATACCAGCATTGGTACAAGTAGCTGCACCTACGGCATTGTTAATATTTTCATACTGGCCATTCAACTTGAAGTTTTGGAAGCTCCATGATGCACCACCACGCCAGATATGCTCGTTGTTAACTAAAGCTGGATAACCTGCGTTACCTGTTCTTTGACGGGTGCTGAGATTATCACGAGAATAACCACCAAATACGGCTAAATTATGACCTTGGAATTGAGCTTCGTATTTACCTGCAACTTGGAAGTCCCATTCACCATCTTCACCACCTGAATTTGACTGACTTCCAGCAAAGCTACCCGATGGAACGATAACATTTGCAGGATCTAATCTGTTAGAGTCACCTGGCATTAATATACCTGAGAAGCTAAAACCTTCGACTTTAGGTGAGTCATAGCGAGCTGCGCTATTTACGAAGCCATTTGCTCCTGATCCCAGACCATTTGCTGATGCTGACATAGTACCGCCACTACCTGATGCTTGGAGAGTTGTATATGCGAATGGATCAATGGTCATACCACCAGCGAAATCTTTAAATGGTGATTGAACACGGCCAAATTTTACTTCACCCCAATTGTCATTGGCCAATCCAACCCAACGCTCACGCGCAATACCCAGAGCGCCGCTGCCTGTACTAAAACCATACTCAACATGCGCTTTTGCTTTCAAGCCGGCACCCAAATTTTCAGTAACGTGCATACCCCATCTGGAACGACCTGTATCGTCACCGATATGAGCCTGGCTACTTTGACCTTCTTTGTTCACTGTTGCATATTCAGCTTGTACACTACCAAACAGTGTTACGTTTGTTCCTTGTGCTGATGCAACCATCGGAGCTGCAAGTGCACCGGCTACTGCCAACGAAATAAGTTTCTTCTTCATACCGAAGTTCTCCTTTAATGTTAAAACGACTGGGGCCGTCTTATTTTGTCTCACTACATTCCGGTGGAATGCACCCCGCTTGTTCGGACCTCCCCAATCGGGAGGTTTGATTTGATTGTGCCCCAATACAGAAACATACTGCAAGAAAAACAAACAAATCTTGCACATTAAGCAACAAATATGTTGTTCTCATACAACATATTTGTTGTTTTTCTGATGATAAATTTTATTTTACATCACTGGGAAATTCGTTCAGAATTTCTTAAACTTACTGATATTGAAGCAATATAAATTAATTGCCTCCTCACTCGAGAAGACATATTTATACTGTTTTTCATGTTTCAAATCAGGGAATTTCAGCTATCATCCGCTACATTCATGACCTCATAACTTAAGCAGGACAACACCTTTGTAAGGTACGACTTATGCGTAAATCTTCTTTGCTTCTCTTTGCAATACTGAATTTGATCGCCGCTTTTCCAATTAAAGCTGAAACATGGGTACTCCCACCCTCTGATATTGATGTTTTTGGCCAAATACGAACAACACATGCAAGCAGTGCGGAAACACTACTCGATATCGCACGCCAATACGATATTGGTCAAATTGAAATTCTACTGGCCAATCCCAATGTAGATCGATGGTTACCCCAGGATGGCGCAGAGGTTATTCTACCTAGCCGCTATATCATTCCTCACGGCGACCGCAAGGGATTATTGCTTAACTTGCCTGAAATGAGAATTTATTATTTCCCGGAACCTAAAAAAGGTGAAAAACCAATGATTATTACACACCCGGTCGGCATCGGCAGAATGGACTGGATAACCCCCTTGGGAACAACAAAAATAGTTGATAAAAAGAAAGACCCCACCTGGATACCGCCGAAATCTCTCCAAATGGACAGAATTGCCAATGGGGAACAACCCTATCCCAGTATAGTTCCGCCAGGCCCCACGAATCCCTTAGGACGGCACGCCATGCGCTTAGGTATCAGTAGTGGCAGTTATCTGATACACGGAACAATCAAACCATTTGGTGTCGGTATGCGCGTTTCCGCAGGATGTGTTCGCATGTATCCGGAAGACATAGAAGCACTCTTTGATAAAGTCCCGGTGGGAACAGCAGTGCAAATAGTGAATCAACCCATTAAGCTTGGCTGGTTACTGGACTCGCTTTTCATTGAACTTCACCCGCCATTAGAAGAAGACGAAGGGAAATACGCCAACTATAAGCACATGATAGTTACCGCCATCAATGATTTTCTCGCATTAAAAAGCAGCAAAAGAACCATACCCGTAGATTTTGAAATCGACCAAGAAGCACTAAAGCAAGCGATCATGGAAAAAAGTGGCATGCCTGTGCTGATCTCTCGCTCTACTGCACAAGCCCAATTACACACGCAAAACAGCCATTAATCCCATCGAAATGAAAGTTGCGTAAACGTATAAAGACACACATAAAAAACCCCTCGAATGAGGGGTTTTTTATGAATGCAAATCCAAATTTTACTTTGGTATTACTTATGCATTGCTTTTTTGAACATGCGATCTA
The DNA here is from genome assembly GCF_033063335.1 of Nitrosomonas sp. Is24. Lineage (NCBI taxonomy): Bacteria > Pseudomonadati > Pseudomonadota > Betaproteobacteria > Nitrosomonadales > Nitrosomonadaceae > Nitrosomonas > Nitrosomonas sp. Is24. The sequence goes on from NZ_JAWJZG010000001.1 coordinate 2,723,242, forward strand.
TTTTGGATTCTGTATCTATTGAACGTCTGTTTGCTTCGTCCGCAATACGCAGCGCATCATTTGCTTTAGCGTTAGCTGCATCTGCCGCTGCTTTTGCTGCAGCTGCGTCAGCTTTTACAGCCGCAATATCAGCATTCACTTTATTTTGCAGTTCTTCTAATTGACCTGTCGTCGCACATCCTGTCAACCCAATAATAGCGCCTGCAATTGCTGCCAGTGTTAACATGCGAACTGGATGCTGGATTTTTCCTTTCATTCCGATCTCCTCAGTTGTTTATTCTATTCAATACGCAAAAACATCCACTATTTCTACTAGTTAATGATATTTTGATATCATTAACGCATCGGAATCTTATCCGATTTTTCCCGCAAAATAAATGCATTTCATGACAAATTTACCACGCGCCGCATCAACAAAACCATAAACACAATCATAAGTAATTAATAGAAATGACTATTTTCCTATATTATGCAATTCAATTAATTAACAACAAAGAACGAAGACCTGCATAAATAGTCATTCCAGCACTAACGAATATTCACCCATACACCGGGTCTGATCCATTTGCCGAGCTGATCGATTTGCTCATTCGTCAACGCAATGCAGCCGTTCGTCCAATTATACTGATGATGAATCTCTCGATCACCCCTGCCAATCCCATGTATGCCGATATGGCCGCCCAGCGGTGTATTCTGAGGTGGTGTCTTACCCATACTTTTTGCCGCCAAGATTGATAACCAAGTATCTTCATCGATCCTATTTTCCTCCAGTGCGCGTTTTGCAGTATCAAGATTCGGATAATTAAGGCCAAAAAACCGATAATAACGGCTTTTCTCATTGACCCAGCCAATCTTGAATCTACCCAGCGGCGTTTTATCGTCTTTTGTCATTTTTGACCATGTCGTACCGAAACGCCCAATCGCTACATTTTTAAATACCGCTTGAACAGTATTTCCCTGCATCACAGACAAAGTGTGTTCAATGGTATCCACGTCGATCCACACGCTATTATCCGCACGCGCTGAATTGTGCATGACGCACAAGCCAGCTAATCCAATCAACACAATTATCGAATATTGAATAAAAAAATTTCGCTTGATCACTTTCTGACTATCAATAATGAGGATGATTAATTATGTCATAATTTCACTCTCCGGAAATTCCCATTAAGCGCCCATGTGCCTTGCTATTCCTGCTTGTGTCGAACAATTGACTGCGCAAAATCATGCCATCGTAAATCTCAGCGGCGTGCGCAAAGAAATTTCACTGGCATTGGTTGAAGATATTGTTCCCGGAGATTACGTCATCGTACATGTTGGTTTTGCGCTACAAAAGCTGGATCCGCTGGAAGCGGAGCGCACCTTGGCGATGTTCGCCGAAATATCGGCGCTCGATAACAATCTTTTATGATGAAATATATCGATGAATTTCGCGCAGGCGCTCTGGCACAACAAATTGCTGCAAAAATCGCATCAGAAGCCAGCCCCGGACGCGATTACCATTTCATGGAATTTTGCGGTGGCCATACCCATGCCATTTCGCGTTTCGGTATCGTCGATCTGCTTCCCGGCAATGTGCATATGATTCATGGCCCGGGTTGTCCGGTATGCGTTTTACCTATCGGCCGCGTGGAAAATGCCATTCAATTGGCACAGATGCCGGGATTGATACTCTGCAGTTACGGGGATATGCTGCGCATACCCACCGCCAACGGGATGAGTCTGTTGAAAGCGAAGGCACAAGGCGCGGATATCCGCATGGTTTACAGCAGTGCGGATGCCATAAAAATCGCCCGGGGAAATCCGCAACGGCAGGTCGTTTTCTTTGCCATCGGCTTTGAAACCACGACACCGCCAACGGCTGTTGCAATCCAGCAGGCGCAGGCGCTGGGTTTGAATAACTTCACGGTATTCTGCAATCACGTCCTGACCCCTTCCGCCATCTCACATATTTTGCAATCGCCGGGAGTCCGTGAATTTGGACTGGTTCCGTTGGATGGTTTTATCGGCCCGGCGCATGTTTCCGTCGTCATCGGCAGCCAGCCGTACGAATATTTCGCCGAGGAATTTCAAAAACCGGTCGTGATCGCCGGTTTTGAGCCGCTCGATGTCATGCAGGCCATCTTGATGCTGATACGCCAAATCAATGCGGGTTACGCCAAGGTAGAAAATGAATTTACCCGCGCGGTTTCTCCGGAAGGCAATCGCAAAGCGCAATCGCTTGTTGCCGAAGTGTTCGAATTACGCCGTACATTTGAGTGGCGCGGCTTGGGGTGGGTGCCTTACAGCGCGCTGAAAATCAAATCCAGCTATGCTGATTTTGACGCCGAACAGCGTTTTCGCATTTCCACAACATCCATTGCCGATAACAAAGCCTGCGAGTGTGGTGCTATTCTGCGCGGCGTTAAACGGCCGCAGGATTGCAAAATTTTTGGCACCGTCTGCACGCCCGAAAACCCGGTTGGCTCCTGTATGGTTTCTTCTGAAGGTGCTTGCGCCGCTCATTACAGCTATGGCCGTTTCCGTGAAAATAATCATGTTGCAGCGCAGGAAAATTAATGTCCGCAGGTAAAGTTAAACCGGGTTATACCCGCGCACTTGACCTGAAGCATGGCTGCATCGAAATGAGTCATGGCAGCGGCGGACGGGCGATGGCGCAATTGATCCAGCAATTGTTCATTACCGCATTTGATAACGAATTCTTGCGGCAAATGAATGATCAGGCTTGCTTCCCGAGCGTTCATGGCCGCATGGTGATGTCTACCGACAGCCATGTCGTTACCCCTTTATTTTTTCCTGGCGGGGATATCGGCAGTTTGGCAGTGCACGGCACCATCAATGACATTGCCATGTCTGGCGCCAAGCCTTGCTACCTGGCTGCCAGTTTTATTCTGGAAGAAGGTTTCCCGCTATCCGATCTGAAACGCATCGTGGATTCCATGGCCAAGGCAGCGCAAGCTGCGCAAGTACCAATTGTCACCGGTGACACCAAAGTGGTGGAAAAAGGCAGCGGCGACGGTGTATTCATCACCACGACCGGCATTGGCATGGTGCCGGAAGGGATTCATATTTCCGGTAACAACGCCCAGCCTGGCGATAAGATATTGGTATCCGGCACACTCGGAGATCATGGCATTGCCATCATGGCGCTGCGTGAAAACTTGTCTTTCCAAACCAGTATCGAATCGGACAGCACAGCCTTGCATGATCTGGTCGCCGCCATGATCGCAGCCACACCCGGCATCCATGTATTGCGTGACCCTACGCGCGGCGGCTTAGCCACTGCCTTGAACGAAATTGCGCAGCAATCGTCGATCGGGATGATGATCTATGAGAACGAACTGCCGATCCAGGAGCAAGTCCAAGCCGCTTGTGAATTCATCGGCCTGGACCCGCTGTACATTGCCAATGAAGGCAAGCTGATTGCAATCTGCGCCGCGCAAGATGCCGAAAAGCTATTGCATGCGATGCATGCCCACCCACTGGGCAAGCATGCCCGCATCATCGGCGAAGTCATCGAAGACGCGCACTGCTTTGTGCAAATGCAAACCCGGTTTGGCGGCAAACGCGTCGTTGATTGGTTAAGCGGCGAGCAACTTCCCCGGATCTGTTGATTCCCGTCAATTGAAAATTCTGTTTCTCACGCACAGCTTCAATTGCCTGTCGCAACGTCTGTTTGTCGAATTGACGTATTGCGGACATGATATATCCATCGAGTTTGATATCAACGACGCGACGAGCTGTGAAGCTGTCGCGCTATTCCAGCCGGATCTGATTATCGCGCCTTATCTAAAACGCCCCATCCCGGAAACCATCTGGCGCAAACATACCTGTTTTATCGTTCACCCGGGAATCATCGGAGACCGCGGCCCTGCGGCGCTCGATTGGGCGATCATGCTGGATCGGCAAGAATGGGGCGTAACCGTATTGCAAGCCAATGCAGAAATGGATGCGGGCGATATCTGGGCTGCGGAAGTTTTTCCGATGCGGCTGGCCCGCAAAAGCAGCTTGTACCGCCACGAAGTCGTCGAAGCGGCAACCCGTGCTGTGCTCACAGCGGTAGCGCGTTTTCAGTCCGGTGCTTATCAACCGGTTCCGCTGGATTATTCATGCGCTGATGTCTATGGCCGGTTACATACGCCCATCCGGCAAGTTGACCGTCGCATCGATTGGCAACGAGACAACACGCGCACTATTGTGAGAAAAATCCATGCCGCCGATGGATTCCCCGGTGTTCTGGATACGCTGTTGGAAGAATCCTATTATTTGTATGATGCCTGCTGCGAAGAAGATCTGACCGGCACCCCTGGAGCAATTATCGCCAAGCGTCACAACGCTATCTGCCGGGCTACCGTGGACGGCGCGGTCTGGATCGGTCATTTGAAACATAAAAATGACGCTGAGCCTACTTTCAAACTGGCTGCCACGATTGCTTTAAAAGATTGTCTCAACGCTGTACCGGAAATTTCTTTTGATCCTTTCACCGCGAAGTCTTGCAACACTTACCGGGACATCTGGTTTGAACGAAAGAAAGACATCGGTTACCTGCATTTTGATTTTTATAACGGCGCTATGGATACCGGGCAGTGCGAACGTTTGCGTCAAGCTTACTTGCAAGCCACGGCAAGCGATGTTCGTGTGATCGTGTTGATGGGTGGATCCGATTTCTGGAGCAATGGCATCCATCTCAATCACATCGAAAATGCCGATAGTCCCGCCGACGAGTCCTGGCGCAACATTAATGCCATGAATGATCTGGTGCAGGAAATTATCACCACCAGCCGGCAGCTCACGATCGCAGCCCTACAAGGCAATGCCGGTGCCGGTGGCGTGTTTCTATCACTGGCTGCCGATTACATTTTTGCGCGTGCCAGTGTCTTACTCAATCCGCATTACAAAAGCATGGGAAATCTTTACGGCTCGGAATATTGGACTTATTTGCTGCCGCGCCGGGTCGGCGCATCGTGTGTACACGCATTGACACAGAATCGTTTGCCGGTCAGTGCACAGAAAGCCCGGGATATCGGATTGATCGATGATTGCTTTGCTTTAAACCCGGAAGACTTTAAGAAGGAAATAGCTCGTATTGCCGAAACGCTTGCTGCAAATCCGGATTTCGCTGCGTTCTTACAACACAAAACGCAGCAGCGTCAATTGGATGAACAATTAAAGCCGTTACAAAACTACCGCACCGAAGAACTCCGGCACATGCAAATGAATTTTTATGGCTTTGACCCTAGTTATCATGTGGCACGTTATCATTTTGTGCACAAGATCCCACATGGCTGGACACCGCGTTATCTTGCACGGCATCGCCGCCTCTCAGTGCAATCCGGTTCAAAAATTAAAACATGATTTATTTCTTAACGTTGACTTGTCTTGGTATCCGGCTTATGTGAATCGACCAGATTGGGATCAAATTCCGGCGGTTTCTCTGCAGGTGGAATCACACCGGGGCATTGTTTGATGACCGCCCATTGTTGTATCGCATCATATTCACTCTTTAATTGTGCATATTCGGCTTCTTGTTCTTTAGTTCCGCCAAGTGCAAATAACGCTGCCCAGGAAAGCGATAAATCGGCGCCCAGTATCCATTTATCCTTGGCCGGTGTCTTATCATCCGGCTTACCCGTCAATTGACTGACTCTGGTTTGAATTCGCTCAATTTCTGCCAGTAATTCGTTGCAATTGTAAGTTTGAAATTGCGCTGGCGAGATATAAGGCGCTTGATGATTCCCCGATGAAGCCACGCAGCCGGATAGTGTAATCGCAACAATAAAAAAAACAGCAGCAATTAATCTCTTCATAACAACCACTTCCCTCGCAAGTTATCACATTAAATCTGACTGATACGCATCCAATTCCGTGAATTGTACACCGATATTTACTCTCGTAAGCTCGCATTATGGAATTGAGTGCGCCAACGAATGTGTTATCGATTTTATAGACAAGATGGGCAAAACCAATACATTCACAAAGATTGAAGATTAATCTGTTTTCTTTGCTATATCGAGAGTAAGGAATTTCACAAACCCTGATTACCGGAAGCGTGCTTCGCAATCATTGCTGAGTTGTTTGCGCTCATTGCTGGTAGCGCATGTATTGAATTACTTTAAATGCAGAAGACAAAAAAGCCACAGAGAAAACCTTATCTCTGTGGCTTCTAAATTTGTTTCTAATTACACTGCGCTACGGCGGCGTGCTGAGAAGCCAATCAAACCTAAGCCAGCCAGCAACATTGCATAGGTTTCTGGTTCTGGAACAGCCATGATGTATTCATAACCGATTGTCTGAGTAGCCCCATTAGCCATGTCACCTAATGCATAAGCCAAGTTGATTGAGCTATCCGCAAAACCGTAGCTACCAACTGCTTGTCCAGCAGCCAAAATGGTAGCAGGATCAATCGGAGTGCAGCAGCTAAGCGGATCAATATACCCAGCAAGGGCAGATGCATCTGCACTGGTGGTGTTAGCCAGGGTTAACGACCATCCATCCCGACTGGTCGCTTTTACAGCAGAAGCGTTGCCTATTCCCAGGATCTCATTTGTTGTGCCAAATCCGACACCGCCTGGAATGCCTTGGTCAGGATCAACACCAACGCTCCATTGCACATTGGTAGCATCAGCACCCGTGTTGTTGGTCAATTGAATTTGAACAGCTACGTGACCGCTCGTTGGAATACTGACTGTCTCAACCAGAGTCCAGCCACCGCTGCCAAGATTGGTAGTAAGGGAAACGCTGCTGCCTCCGCTAAAAGTAACCGTTCCTAACGGATTGGTAGGGGACGCCGCATTAGCAACGGCAACAGATCCGCCGTTGGCATTGAGCGACCAATTGGATCCAAATGTGCCCAGATTAACAAATTCTCTACCCAGGAAGCTTAAGCCGAGTGCGCTAGTAGGTGAGAAAAAACCTGCATCGTCAATCGTTGCGGAAGTTGTGCCAAAACCGCTAATCACGGTTGGTGCAGCTTGAGCTGCAGTTGCCAATGCGCCGCAAAAAGCCAGTGCCACAGCTTTTGTAATATGACTTTTCAATTCGAATTTCATAATTAACTCCTTAAATTTATCGGTGCAACATAAAATAGTTGTTAGAATCTTCGCTCTTCACAACCAACTTAAATCTCAAACCACCCATTAATCAATTAAACTTTGTATGTTTCAATGCAAAATTTATTTAACGATTACAGCGTGTTCCATTATAGGTTTGAATTTTTTTAAGTACATAGAACATCATTCCCTTTTTGTTAGTACATGTGTACTGCAATTGTCACACCCGAATGTTCACTACTTCGGGCTGTTTTGAATTTGTACAGAACTAAATTCTGTTTTAGTTAACGCCGTGATAATCTTCGTTATGCAAAGCGACAACCATCCACTTCCGATGATTTATAACTATCACCGCCAATGACCACACTAGAAGAACAAACTACCGCGTCAACCGGTAAAAGTGACACGCAAGACGAACCGATCAAGATTGTCAAAACCGGCAACGGCAGCATTACATTACTGGGTACCGCACATGTTTCAAAAGCCAGCGCAGACAAGGTTCAAGAGCTGATTGCCACCGGACAATACGATGCAGTGGCGGTTGAGTTATGCCCAAGCCGGCATAAAGCCATCGTAAATCCCGACGCGATGGCTAAAATGGATTTATTCCAAGTCATCAAAAACGGTCAAGCGAGCATGGTCGCGGCCAGTCTCGCATTAGGCGCTTTTCAGCAGCGCATGGCGGAGCAATTCGGAATAGAACCGGGAGCGGAGATGCGTGTCGCCATCAAGGATGCGCAAGCGGCGCAATTACCGGTGTTGCTGATTGACCGCGAAATCGGCACGACCATGAAGCGGATTTACCATAGCGTGCCTTGGTGGAAACGCATCAATATTTTTGCTGGTCTGATCGCCAGCGTTATCAGCCAGGAAAAATTCAGCGCTGCGGAAATCGAAAAATTGAAAGAAGGCGATGTACTGGAAAGTTCCTTTTCCCAGTTCGCGGAAAATGAGCAAGATTTATTCCGCCCGCTCATCCGCGAACGGGATGAATACATGGCCGCGCGGCTCACCAAAGAATGCCGGGAAAACAATTACCGGCACATTCTAGCCGTAGTCGGCGCCGGTCATTTGAATGGCATGGCAAGGCAATTCGAAGAACATCCTATAGATAATCCGGACGAGCGCATTGCGCAACTCGACACCATTCCGCCACCATCGCCGTGGCTCAAGTTCATCCCCTGGCTGATCGTGGTATTCATTTTGGCCGGTTTCGTTTTCGGCTTTATGCAAAGCCCGGATATCGGCATCAGCATGGTCATGGACTGGGTGCTGATAACCGGCGGATTGTCCGCGGTGGGAACAGCCATTGCTTTTGCGCATCCGCTGTCCATCCTCAGCGCTTTCCTGGCGGCTCCGTTCACTACGCTGCATCCCGCCATTGGAGCCGGGATGGTCGTGGCTGCCGTTGAAGCTTATTTGCGCAAGCCCAAGGTCAGTGATTTTAACCGGCTCAGAACCGACACAACCAGCTTGAAAGGCTGGTGGAATAATCAAGTCACACGTATTTTGTTGATTTTCATTTTCTCCTCACTGGGCGCCGCGATAGGCACTTATGTCGCCGGATTCCGGATTTTCGAACAACTAAGCGGCAGTTAAATCAAGAGTATCGCAACCATGTTCGGCTTCTTCGAGCGTTTGATCGACCCTTACCCGCCGGAGCACCCCGCCGAACCGCCGCAGGGGCTGTATCAATTCTGCCGCCACTACATTCGCGGCATTGAGCGTTATCTGGCACTGCTGGCGCTGCTGACGACGCTTTTAGCAGTCAGCGAAGCAATGCTTTACAGCTTGGTCGGACAAATGGTCGATTGGCTGGCGGAAAAGAAAACCGGGCATTTCCTCGAAAGCGAATGGCCAACGCTGCTGAGCATGTCGATCTTCATTCTGGTATGGATTCCGTTATTGGTGCTGTCGCACGCTTTAGTGATCAACCAATTGCTGATGGGCAATTTCCCGATGCGGGTGCGCTGGTTATCGCATCGTTATCTGCTCAACCAAAGCTACGCATTCTTTCAGCACGAATTCAGCGGACGGATTGCCGCCAAAGTCATGCAGACCGCCCTGTCGGTACGCGAAACCGTGCTAAAACTGCTCGATGTCATTTTGTTCGTGATCATTTATCTGGCCACGACCTTATTGTTAGTGGTCAACGCCGATCCTTATCTGTGCTTACCGATAGTCGCCTGGTTAATTTTGTACATCGGCATACTGATGTATTTTGTGCCGCGCTTAAAACGCGTTTCCACTTTGCAAGCCGATGCGCGCGCGTTGATGACCGGGCGTATCGCCGACAGTTACACCAATATTCTGACCCTTAAATTGTTTTCCCAGAGCCAGCGGGAATCGGCCTACGCGCGAGCTGGAATGGAAGAATTCATGGCCACGGTCTATCCGCAAATGCGTTTGGCGACCGGTCTGAATTTCAGCGTCTGGACCATCAATATGCTGATGGTATTCGCCACCGGCGCGCTGGGGCTCGCAATCTGGCTGCAAGGCGGTATCGGTCCTGGTGCGATTGCAATTGTCATGAGCTTGGCGATCCGGATGACGGGCATGTCGCATTGGATCATGTGGGAAGTCAATGCATTGTTTGAAAATATGGGCACCGTGCAAGACGGTATCAACACCATTTCAAAACCGCAGCGTGTCACGGATGCGCCGGATGCCAAGGAACTCACCGTAGCGCAAGGCGCGATTGATTTTAACCGTGTCGTTTTTTCGTATCACCCGGAACAATCCGAATCACTGCGTATTTTCTCCGGTCTCAGTTTGCATATCGCCGCAGGCGAGAAAGTCGGCATCGTCGGCCGTTCAGGCGCGGGCAAATCGACATTCGTCAATTTGTTACTGCGTTTTTATGATACCCAGCAAGGCAACATTACCATCGACGGGCAGGACATCCGCACCGTCACGCAAGACAGCTTGCGCGCCAATATCGCCATGGTGACGCAGGATACTTCGTTGCTGCATCGCTCGGTGCGCGACAACATTCTTTTCGGCAGGCCGGACGCCAGCGATGCGCAAATGATCGCAGCCGCCAAACAAGCGCAAGCGCATGAATTCATTCTGGGATTGCGCGACATCAAAGGCCGCACCGGCTATGATGCGCACGTCGGCGAACGCGGCGTGACGCTCTCCGGCGGGCAGCGGCAACGCATCGCTATCGCCCGCGTGCTGCTCAAGAACGCGCCTATCCTGGTACTGGATGAAGCCACATCGGCACTGGATTCCGAAGTGGAAGCCGGTATCCAGCAAAGCCTGTATCAATTGATGGAAGGTAAAACCGTCATCGCGATCGCGCACCGCCTGTCGACCATCGCGGCAATGGACCGGCTCATCGTTTTCGACAAAGGCCAAATTGTCGAGCAAGGCAGCCACGCCAAACTCATCGCCAACAATCAACTCTACGCGCAATTATGGAATCATCAATCGGGAGGATTCCTGGGGTTGCTGGAAAACGAACGCGCATAATACCGGCACAGCCGCTTTATAGCGCCAAACTAACGCACGATTTCCCGTTTATTCCAAGTTGTTAGGAAGAAATTTCAGGATTACAATCCTGAATCCCATGATTTTGCGCGCAAAAATTTCTTATCAAACACCCGGCACCTTCACTCATGACCGTGACTTCCAATAAGAAAACAACGCATGTAACTTGGAAGCGCCTGCTGTTTTACCTCTTATTTTCAGGTACGAGCACCGCGGTCACGGCTCAAAATGTGCCATTAAAGCAAGATATTTCCGATGCTTCGCTGGCCGAGCTGATGGGCACGAAAATATCGACCGTTTCACGCAAACCGCAAACCTTGAGTGACACGCCTGCCGCGGTTTTTGTCATTTCCCAGGAGGATATCCGCCGCGCCAGCGCCAATAGCATTCCTGAACTGCTGCGCATGGCGCCCGGCTTGTCCGTGGCGCGCATCGATGCGAATAAATGGTCAGTGACCTCGCGCGGATACAGCGGCCGCTTTGCCGACGACTTGCTGGTCATGATCGATGGCCGTACGGTCTACTCGCCATTGTTTGCCGGGACATTCTGGGAGACATTGGATCTTCCGCTGGAAGATATCGAACGTATCGAAGTGATTCGCGGACCAAGCGGCACCATCTGGGGCGCTAATGCCGCCAATGGCGCCATCCACATCATCACCAAGCATGCCAGATCCACACAGGGTAATTTAATTACCTCGGGCGGCGGTAGCGAGGAGCGAGGATTCACCACGCTGCGCCACGGCGGAAAAATCGGCGATAGTTTTTTCTACCGCTTCTTTACCAAAGGATTCACCCGCGATAACAGCTTCAGTCCGAACGGGGCCAATGACAGCTGGCGCATGGGAACGGTGGGTTTTCGCGCGGATTGGGATGTCAACGGCAGCAACGCCGTGACTTTTCAAGGTCAGTACTACGGTGGCAAAGCCGGTCAGAATACGGCATTCGCCAGCCCCGCGGATCCTGAATCCGTAACTATTCGCGCGGAAGACGCCAATCTGGCCGGCGGGCATGCATTGGCGCGCTGGCAACGCACCACCGGCGAGCGTTCCAACACCGCATTGCAAGTCTATTATGACCGCACGCACCGCAACGAATTATCTTTCCGGGAAACCCGCCAGACCGTCGATGTGGATTTCCAACATCGTTTTCCGCTTCAAATTCCTTTTGTTCCTATCCAGCAGGATATCGTCTGGGGTGGCGGCTATCGCTGGACATCGGATCACCTGGGTGTGGGTTTGCCGATTTCTTTTGATCCCGCAAGACGCCACTTGCAGACCGGCAATGTTTTCGCGCAAACGGATATTCCTCTGGTGGAAGACCGGCTGAAACTGACCGCGGGGATTAAATTTCTCGATAACACCTACTCGCACGGGAATTTTTTACCCAATGCCCGGTTGCTGTGGACGCCCGATGCCAAACAGTCTTTCTGGGCTTCTGCCACCCGCTCGATACGCTTGCCATCGCGCTTTGAACGTGACGGCAATCAATTAATCCGGGATGGCGCGGAATTTATCCGCCTCATCAGCAATCCGCATCTGCTGGCCGAGACACTATGGGGATTCGAGGCCGGGTATCGCCGTCAAATAACTTCGGATTTATCGGTGGATATCGCCGGTTTCTTCAATGACTACTCAAATTCGGCCAGTGAAAAAACTGTAACTGCGGATACTATTCAAATCACCGATCAGCGCCACACCCACATTTTCGGCTTTGAAATTTACGGGCAGTGGAATGCCTTTGATCGCTTGCGCTTCATGCCCAGTTATAGCCATTTGCAGGTAAGGAACCGGATTCCGCTGGGTCAGGAAGCCGAATCGGGCGAAGATCCCAAGCATCAATTCACCCTGCGCACACAACTGGATCTGGTCAGAAACGTTGAACTGGATGCTTTTTTCCGCCATATCGATAAATTACCGGGACTGAAGGTGGCCAGTTACCAAGCGCTGGACCTGCGCTTAGCTTGGAAGCCTAAAGCAAATATAGAACTATCAGTGATCGGGCAGAATTTGTTACAGTCACACCATCAGGAGTTCGCACCGGAGTTGATCCCAACGATGCCAGTACAAATTCAGCGCGGCGTTTTTGGCCGGTTCACGTTGCGTTTCTAACAATATCGCACGATGACGGCAACGCTCAAGCTACTCATCCACCAGTTATGCAGGCTGTTCGCACGCAGAATGGCTTATGCAAAACTCGGCTTGCTGCTATGCAGTGCCAGCATCGCTTTGGCATCGAACGCGCACGCGGATGAATCGGGCGAGTACATGTTGAAAGCGGCTTTCTTGTATAACTTCGCGATTTTCACATCGTGGCCCGAGCGCAGCATGGATAACTTTAATCTATGCATTTATGGAAAAGATCCTTTCAACCGGGATTTCGATTCATTGATGCAGAAAAAGAATGTCAATGAGCGCAAAGTAATCATCCATAGAATAAATACGACCGATCGTCTCGATCAATGCCAGCTGGTTTTCATCTCCCGCTCCGCGATTGGCGATTTGGCGGGCGTGATCAATAGCATCAAAGACAAACCGGTTCTAACCGTGGCGGATAGTCCCGGGGTAAGTGAACAAGGTGTTGTACTTAACATGAATGTTAAAGATGACAAAATCACGTTTGAAGCAAACTTAAACCGGGCGAGGAAAGCCGGCTTAAACTTAAGCTCCCAATTGCTGCGCCTTGCCACCGAGGTACATCAGTAGTAGCAAGCGTAATGCCTGCTGTTTCCATCCATCATCAATCCGGATTACTTATGCAGATTTTTATTGAATATTTGGATTAAGATAAGAATAATCCTACTTCTCTTCATTTTGATACTCAATCCCCCATGTTTAAATTCCATGATTTGAGAATTAAATCTGCCGATTGTGTTTGCTCTGCCAAAACTCTTTTTTCCCAGCAAAAATTCTGACGTAAGAAGATACTTACTTCTTTATTTGGTCTTTGTACCGATATTTCCAGTTTTCGCATCATCGAATCTGGAACAGATGAGCCTGGAACAATTGATGAACATCAGCGTTGTCGGTGCCGCCAAATATGAGCAGAAGCAACAGCAAGCCGCCGCTGCTGTCAGCATCATCACGCGCAAGGATATCCGCACCTATGGCTGGCGCACGCTGAATCAAGCTTTGGCGAGTCTGCCGGGTATTCATACCACCTACGATTATCAATATGAATACCTGGGCACACGCGGTTTTGGCTTGCCGGGGGATTTCAATACGCGCGTGCTGATCACCATCAACGGTAATCGCATCAACGACGCCACCTACGACCAAGGACCGACAGGACGGGATTTTCCCCTCGATATCGATCTGATTGAACGCATCGAATTCATTCCCGGCCCCGGCAGTGCCGTGTACGGTCAGAATGCCATGCTCGGCGTGGTCAATATCGTGACCCGTAAAGGCGCCGACATCAAAGGCGCCGAGCTGTCCGCCTCGTACCAAACCGCGGAAGTCATGCCGCAAGAGCGTGTCACATTGGGCAAGCAATTCGATAATGGCGCCGATGCGCTCATTTCTTTTTCCGGGCTGCAATCGCGCGGCGCGGATCGTTTCTTTGAATTCGGCGATTCCGGCGTTTCCGGTATCGCGCACCGCTTGGATGGCGAGAATGTTAAACAGATGTTCGCACGCGCCTCGCATGGCCCATTATCGTTCGACTTTATCTACGGCAACCGGCACAAAGGCGATCCAATCGGTATGTTCTTTACCGATCCGCTGATCAAAGGCGCCTCAGTCATCGATCGCCGCCTCAACACACAAATTCAGTATAACGATAATTTTCTCAATAACACTCTCAATGTTTTAGGTCGTGCATTTCTCGGACGATACAGTTATGAACAGCCAGGCTTCTATAGCGGCGAAAAAACGTTGAGTACCGGCCCGAGCGATTGGCACGGTGTGGAGTTGCGCTTACTCTCCACTGCTTTTGCCGATCACAAGCTGATGGCAGGATTCGAATACCAAAACAACACCAGCATCAGGCAAACATTCCAAAACTTCGATAATCCGGATGAAAATTTCCGTATTAAAAGCTCCGTTATGCGTCTAGGCGTATATATTCAGGACGAATGGCGCATCACCGATACCCTGTCGGCCACTGCCGGTTTGCGCTACGACCACAATCACTGGATCGGTAGCCGTCTGAGTCCGCGCGGCGCGTTGATCTGGCAGGCTACCCCCAAAGCGACCTTCAAAGCGCTCTATGGCCGCGCGCACCGCTCGCCCAATTCGTACGAGCGGGATTATGGCGATGGCATATCGCAAGTCGCCACCCCTGGATTGCACAGCGAATTCATCGACACGGCCGAACTGGTGGCGGATTATCTGGCACAACCCAGTATGAATCTGCGCGCGAACGTCTACGCCTGGGATATGTACAACCTCATTGCGCTTGGAATAGACCCGCTCAGCGGGCTGTCCCAATATCAGCAAAATTCCAAAAAAGTGGTTGCCCGGGGCGCGGAACTGTCATTGGACAAAACCTGGGATTGGGGCGCGCGCTTACGCGGCAGCTTCGGTATTCAAAATGCCGAGCAGCAGGATTCCCATCTGCCCAATTCTCCTTATCATCTCGGAAAATTAAATATCTCCATCCCGATACCGCTAATTACCGGTCTGCGGGCTGGATACGAATTGCAGTATTACGGCAAGCGCAAAACGCTCGATGGCTCCAATACCGATAGCTACGTGCTCGCCAATCTCAATTTGGTCACCAATGTTCCTCAAGTAAAAGGACTGGAAGCTTCGCTCAGCATTTATAACCTGTTTAACGAAAACTATCTGCACCCAGCCGCGGATACCAATTGGCAGAATACCCTCTGGCAGCCTGGCCGGACGGTTCGTTTCAGATTGGATTATCGCTTCTAAGTGCGCACCATCGTGATGTTCCCGCAGCATTACAAGCAAAAAACACCCGCAGCAATGCGTTGCTATACAGCATTGCTGCTATCCCTGTTTTTCATCCAAGCGATACCTGGCTATGCCGCCAAGGATTTAGAGCAGATGAGCATAGAAGAATTAATGAATATCCGTGTCGTGGGTGCTTCAAAATATGAGCAGAAGCAACAACAAGCCGCCGCAGCTGTCAGTGTGATTACGCGCAAGGATATCCGCACCTATGGCTGGCGCACGTTGAATCAGGCATTGGCCAGCTTACCCGGAATTCACACCACATACGATTATCAATATGAATACCTGGGCACCCGAGGCTTTAGTCAGCCCGGAGACTTCAATAGCCGTGTGCTGATTACGATCAATGGCAATCGCATCAATGACGCGACCTACGATCAAGGCCCCACGGGGCGGGATTTTCCGCTCGATATCGACTTGATTGAGCGGATTGAATTCATTCCCTGGTCTGGCAGCACAATCTACGGTTTGAATGCCATGCTCGGCGTGGTCAATATTATTACCCGCAAGGGCGCCGACGTGAAAGGCACCGAGCTCTCCGCGTCATATCAGACGGCGGAGATGATGCCGCAAGAACGCGTCACCTTGGGCAAGCAATTCGATAATGGTGCGGATGCATTAATTTCCTTTTCTGGCCTTCAGTCCAAGGGAGCAAACCGGTTTTTTGAATTTGGTGATTCCGGCCTATCCGGGGTGGCGCGGCACATGGATGGAGAAAACGTCAAACAGATGTTTGCCCGCGCTTCGTACGGCCCGCTTTCATTTGACTTCATCTACGGAGACCGGAAAAAAGAAGATCCAACGGGCGCTTATTTATCGGATCCGCTAGTGACCGGTCAGTTTCAGCGCGATCGCCGTCTCAATGCGCAAATTCAATATAACGATCATTTCGCCAACGATACGTTGAACGTGCTTGGCCGGCTGTTTCTCGGTCAATACCGCTACGATAACCCGATGGTCTATGGTGGCGAGAGAACTTTATCCACCGGCCCCAGCGATTGGCACGGCGCCGAATTACGTCTGCTTTCAACTGCAATCGCTAATCATAAGTTAATGTTCGGTGTTGAGTATCAGAACAACACCGGCATCAAACAAACTTTTCAGAATTTCGACAATCCCGGTCAGAATATCGCGATTCACAATTCCTTGCTGCGGACGGGCGTCTACATTCAAGACGAGTGGCGCATCAACGACACTTTGTCGGTAACCGCGGGACTGCGTTATGACCACAACAAGTGGATAGATAGCGTGTTTAGCCCGCGTGGGGCAGTTATCTGGCAAGCAACTCCGAAAACCACATTTAAGGCGCTGTACGGCCGCTCGCATCGCGCACCCAATTCGTTCGAGCGCAATTACAGCGATGGCGCCTACCAAGTGGCCAATCCGGGATTACATAGCGAAATGGCTGATACCGCTGAGTTTGTGGCGGATTACCTGCCATTGCCCAGCATGAATCTGCGCGCAACGGTTTATCAATGGGATATGCACAATATCATCGCACTGGGTGCCGATCCGGTCAGCGGGCTGTCGCAATACCAACAGACCGGAAAAAGAGTTCTAGCCAGAGGCGCCGAGCTATCGCTCGATAAAACATGGGATTCTGGAGCCCGGCTGCGCGCCAGCTATGGTATCCAGGATGCCGAACAACACAACTCCCATTTGGTTAATTCACCGTATCACTTGGGGAAAATTAACGTGTCCATCCCGATACCGCTCATTACCGGACTACACGCCGGCTATGAATTGCAGTACTACGGCAAGCGCAAAACGCTCGACGGCAGCAATACCGATAGCTACGTCCTTGCCAATCTCAATCTGGTCACCAATGTTCCTCAGGTGAAAGGATTGGAAGCTTCGCTCAGTATTTATAATTTATTTAACGAAAACTATCTGCATCCGGCAGCAGATTCCAATTGGCAAAACACTTTCTGGCAGCCTGGCCGGACAGTTCGTTTCAGATTGAATTACCGTTTTTAAGTGCACGCCGATATGACCTTCCTGCTCGCAAAATTCCGTCAGTTAATCGAATGCATAGCCAAAGTTCGGGCTATGCTGTTCGGTATGCCGGCTAAGCAGGTTGCCAATCATCGCCACAACAGGAATCAATCCTGCTTGCTACATTTACCAATTGTTGCGTTATGCTGCTTATTAATGACCTATTCCTCATGGACACATGCAGAACAACCGCCGGAATATCGCTTAAAAGTAGCTTTCCTATACAATTTTATTGCTTATACTGAGTGGCCGGATCAGCAAAATCTCAATTTAAATTTTTGTATCTATGGTGAAGATCCATTTGGTGAGCATTTGCAGCATTTACGGAGCAAGAAAACCAATGAGCAGGAAATATTGATTCGACATACCAAAAATATTGAGGATCTTTCCATGTGCCAGATTGTTTTTATTTCCAGATCCGTTATGAACGATCTTAACGCCATCCTCAATCAATTGGGTGAGAAGCCGATATTAACCATCAGTGATAGCCCTAATGCCAGTCTGCAAGGTGTTGTAATCAACATGTTTATCAAAGAGGGTAAAGTAACCTTTGAAGCCAATATCGCACGTGCGAAAAGAAATGGCTTAAAACTCAGCTCTCAATTACTACGTTTCGCCAGTGAGGTATATCAATAATGAAGAGTTCATCATCGGTCGCCGTAACATTGCGCGCCAAATTGCAGCAAATCAGTTTTGCCACTCAGGGCACAGCCATGCTGCTGGTTGCAACATTGGTCATTTTGAGCAGCTTCTTCATCAGCTTTTTCTCGTTATTACAAACCAGTCAATCGACAGCGAAATTACTGGCTGAAAATGCGGTAGCGACACTGATGTTTCAGGATACGGCCACCGCCAAAACGCTCCTGCATTCGCTGAACAACACCCGCGAAGTACAGGCCGCGGCTATTTACAATGAAGAAAAAAAACAATTCGTGCAGTACTCGGTTGAAGATAAACCACTCCCGGAAACTTTAACATCCCTGAGTGAAAGCTATACGACGAATATCCACTCATTGACGATCACGCAACCCATTCACTTCAACGATCAACTTCTGGGCGGCCTTTATCTGGAAATAACCTTATCTCCGCTTTACTGGCAGATTCTTTGGTATGTTGTGATTACCATCGCTGCGGCTATCATCGCTCTATTCATTGCCAACCTGATGCTGCAACGGCTTAACCGCTCCGTGCTGGATCCCCTCAAAAATCTCTCTTCTGTGATGGAACATGTCACCAGCAAGGCGGATTACACCACACGGCTGGAACCGGGTGCGATTAGTGAGTTGAATACACTATCAAAGGGATTCAATAATATGCTCGAGATGATCCAAGAACGCGATGCGAAGCTGGCAAACCATTTGGATGACCTCGAAGAAGAGGTCACAAAAAGAACAGCCGAATTGGTGCTGGCGAAAGAATCCGCTGAAGCCGCGAGCAAAGCCAAAAGTGAATTTCTGGCCACGATGAGCCACGAGATCCGCACGCCGATGAACGGCATTCTGGGTATGACCGAATTGCTGCTGGACACACACCTGGATAAGGATCAACGCCGTTTTGCAGATACCGTCCAGAGCTCAGGACAGCATCTTTTGGGTATCATTAACGACATTCTTGATTTCTCCAAAATCGAATCGGATCACATGGAATTGGAAATCATCGATTTCGATTTGGTCAAGATGATTGAAGACACATTGGCCATGTTCGCGCAACCGGCTGATAAAAAAGGCCTGGAACTGGCGGCACAGTTTACCCCGCCCAATGTCGCCTTCATGGTGCGCGGAGACTCGTTCCGTTTACGTCAGATCATCGCGAATCTGCTCAATAATGCCATCAAATTCACATCAGAGGGTGAAGTAGTCGTCCGCACCACGCTGACCAATGAACCGGGGACACGATCAAATATCAGTATATGTGTGGAAGATACCGGGATCGGCATTCCTGCAGAGCATCACGACAAGATTTTCCAGCATTTTTCTCAAGCCGATGGTTCCACGACGCGTCAATATGGCGGAACCGGGCTCGGATTAACGATCTGTAAACGATTATTGGAACTGATGGGCGGAAGCATCCATGTCGAAAGCTTGCCGGGTCAAGGTTCCAAATTCTGGATACATGTGCAGCTGGAAAAATCGCAGCTGGAATACAGTCATTCTTCCAATATCACCGATTTAATTGGCATTAAGGCATTGGTTGTCGATGACAATCAGACAAACCGTGAGATTCTTAAAATACAGTTGCAGAACTGGCAAATTAACGTTGTGTGCGCAAATGGCGCCGAGCAAGCGCTCATGTTCATGAACAAGGCGCTGGAAAACAATGAGCCTTTTCATTTGGCCATACTGGACATGCATATGCCCAAAATGAACGGCTTGGAATTGGCCGATAAAATTTATGCGCACCCCGGCATGCGTAAAACACGCATGATGATGCTCACTTCAACTCATAGCGATGCAAGCCAGCTGGAAAGACAAAGCATCGGGATTCTGCGATGCGTCAACAAGCCAATCCGCCAGAAGGAGTTATTTGAAATTATCCGTGACGTAATGGGCCGCGATCTCGCCAAATCGGTCACGGAGGCTGTTATTGAGCAAGCGCCGCCGGCTCAGCTTACATCCGGAATAAAGGGCAGGATTCTGGTCGCCGAAGACAATCCGGTCAATCAGGAAGTGGCTAAAGCAATGCTGAACAGACTTGGCATGGAGACAACCATTGCGAACGATGGAAAACAAGCGATCGAACTGGTTTACAGCAATCCATACGATATTATCCTCATGGATTGTCAAATGCCGGTGATGGATGGCTTTGCAGCAACCTCGGAAATCCGCAAGCGATTCAGTAATATCCCCATTATTGCACTGACGGCAAATGCAACCGAAGATGATCGCACCCATTGTTTAAATGCCGGAATGAACGACTTTCTTTCCAAGCCCTACTCAATCGATCAATTACAGCAAAAAATCACCGATTGGTTATCTAAAGAAAAAAGTAACTCATTGAATGTTGTAAAATTAGAAGCTATTGATATGAAACATGATGCTAACACTATGCCTGCACTCAATCCAACGCGGCTGAATCAAATCCGGGAACTTGATTCATCGGGTGGAGATAGCTTACTGAACAAAATTCTGCAAGCCTTTCTCGAATCCGCTGAAAGCAATATCCGCCAGCTTGAACAGGCCATTTTGAATTGTGATGCCGATAGCCTGCGCCAGACGGCCCATGCGTTAAAATCCAGTTCGGGCAATATTGGCGCCGAAGACTTATCCGCCATCTTTAAACAATTGGAAGCGGATGGCCGATCGGGAGAACTCGCTCATGCGCAAACGCTACAACAACACATGCAGCAACAATACCAAAGCGTAATTACCGAGATTAAAAAAATACTCAATCCATCGTGACAACAGAATCTTTCAGAATCCTACTGGCCGACGATGATGCGACGGTCAGATTGCTCATGCAGGCCGCTTTAGAAAAAGCAGGCTTCAATGTCACCGTGGCATGCGACGGTGTGGAAGCGGTTCGCTTGTTTGAAGCAGGGCCCGCAGATATGGTCATGCTGGATGTTGAAATGCCGGGTATGGACGGTTATGCGGTTTGTTCGTATTTACGGGAGAAAGTAGGCGACGAATTACCCATCATGATGGTCACCGGAATGGATGATATGCAATCGATCAACCGTTCCTTTGAAGCCGGCGCGACCGATTTTATCGCTAAGCCCATCAACTGGAATCTGATCGCCTATCGCATTTTATATTTGCGGCGCGGCTATCTGAACATGCTCGCGCTCAAAGTTGCCAATGCGCGCAGCACAGCCATTTTCAGTGCCATCCCCGATACCATGTTCATCTTGAACGATAAAGGCAAGATCATCGATATCTGTAGCCATCCTGATAACACACCTTGGTTGACTTCCGGTGCGGCAAGCACATTGAGCCAAAGCTTGCCGGAACAAATTGTCGGCCTTTATCTGGGTGCGGCTGATCGTGCACGCAGCCATAGCACGGTGGAGCTTTTCGAGTACCCGCTCAAACTGGCCGATGGCAAAACCAGATACTATGAAAACCGTATCGTGGTTATTGACCCCAAGGAAACACTGTGCCTGGTGCGCGATATCACGGAACGCAAAGACTCCGAAAATAAAATATTTCACCTCGCTTATTTCGATAATCTGACTGGATTGCCCAATCGTCAATCGTTCATGGAACGCTTGGAAGGAGAAATCAAACGCGCCCAATTTACGGGTAACAAATTAGCCGTACTGTTTCTCGATTTGGATGGATTCAAAAGTATCAACGACACCATGGGGCACAATACCGGCGACACCATTCTACAGTGGGCGGCCGAACGGTTGCAGAGCAGCACGCGCCCTTCCGACTTTGTTTCCCGCAACAATGCTGAGCAACCGGAAGTTAAACTCGCCCGCCTCGGCGGTGATGAATTTACGGTTGTCATTCCCAATCTGCCGCGCGCCGAAGATGCATTGATTCTGGCGCACCGCATCCGCGAAGCCATGCGCCGCCCTTTTCAGCTTGAAAGCCGCGATGTCGTGTTAACCGCAAGCATCGGAATTGCTTTATATCCGGACGATGGCACAGACGCGGAAACTTTGCTCAAGCACGCGGATACAGCCATGTATCACGCCAAGAACGAAGGCAGGGATAATTGCCAGTTCTACAACGTCGACTTGACCCTTCAAGCCGAGAGACGCATGCATCTGGAAAATGATTTACGCAATGCATTACAACAGAATGAATTTTATCTTGTCTACCAGCCGCAACTGGATGTAGCGGAGGAAAATTTCCAATCGGTGGAAGCGCTGATCCGCTGGCAACATCCTAAACAAGGACTTATTTCGCCACTTGACTTTATTCCGTTGGCGGAAGAAAACGGCTTGATCATTCCGATCGGTGATTGGGTGCTGCGAACCGCCTGCACCGAAGCCGCACAATGGCATCAGCGCGGACGGTCGTTACAGATCGCAGTCAATCTCTCGCCGCTGCAGATTAAGAATCCTGATTTTGTTAAAAATGTGCTCGATATCCTGGCGGAAACCGGTTTCCCGCCCGACAAGCTGGTATTGGAAATTACCGAGGGCGCTTTGATGGAGCATAGCGAGAATACCTTGGCGACACTGCTTGCGTTGCGTGAACATCATATCCAAATCGCTTTGGATGATTTCGGCACTGGTTATTCGTCGATGAATTATTTAAAGCGCTTGCCCATTAATAATATCAAGGTGGATCAGAGCTTTGTGCGCGGCTTGCTGGATAAAAAAGAAAATGTCGCGATTGTCCGGGCGATTATTTCGTTATCCAAGAATCTTGGCTTTTCCGTTACCGCCGAAGGTATCGAGTCACTGAATCAGGCGCAGGTCTTGAAATATTTCGGCTGTGAAACTTTGCAAGGCTACTACTTCAGTGAGCCGATCACGATGCAGGAAATGCTCGCGCTTGCCGATAAGCAGTGGTGCATTGAGCCACTTAGACCGAATGGAGTCAATCATGAAAGTAGCTGACATCAATCAATTAAATATCAGCTCTTCACTGCCCAGCCCCAAAGGCGTCGCCCTGGCCCTGCTGGAAGCCTGCCGCCAAGAGGATGTCACCATTAGTGAAATCACCAAACTGATCCAGACCGATCCGGCGCTCTCAGGCCGTCTGATTCAGCGCGCCAATGCCACCAAACAAACTGCGCGCGCCGTTTCATCGATCTCGGATGCAGTGTCGCGCGTCGGTTTGACCGCAGTCAAGCAACTGGCCATGGGTTTTTCATTGATCGACCAATATCAGAAAGGCTCCAGCCAAGGATTTGACTATCAGGAATTCTGGTCGCATTCGTTGTTGATGGCGATTGCCATGCAAGAGTTGGGCAAAGTAACCCGGGTAACAGCGCCTGATGAATTATTTGCCTGCGGTCTGATGATGCGCATCGGTTGCTTGGCATTGGCTTCAATTTATCCGGACAAGTATTCTGAAATACTGCTGCAACAATCACCCGACATCACACTGAGTCAACTGGAACAACAGCATCTGCAAACCGATCATAACGAATTGACCGCAGCCATGTTGATCAATTTCGGCTTTCCCACGATCTTTGTCGAATCCATTTACTATCATGAAACCCCGGACGAATCGGGTTTCTCCGAAGGCTCACGCCCGTACCAGATTGTGCATCTGCTGTATTTGGCAAAACAAATCGCGGATTTCGCTCTAACCGAAGAATCCGCACGGAATCAGCATATCTCCGCACTGATATTGCTGGGCGGAAAAATTGGCCTGGATACCGAAACATTCGGTGCTTTCATCGACCAAATCATACAAGAATGGCACGCATGGGGAGCAATATTGAAGATCCCGGTCATGGATTTTCCTCTGCCATTTCACAAGATGATGAACGCCTCTGCGCCACGCCCGGAAAATGCCACAAATGCCGCTGCGTTGCGTATTTTATTAGTCGAAGATGATCCCACCAGTCTTATTCTCACTAAAGAATTGCTCGCCAATGTACTCGGTCACACCGTGTTCACCACCGGCGACGGTCAACAAGCGTTGGCACTAGCGATGGAAGTCTTACCGCATATCGTTATCACCGATTGGATGATGCCGATCATGAACGGGCTTGAATTGACCCGGTCTCTGCGCGCAACCGACTGGGGACAAAATTTATACGTCATCATGCTGACCAGCATCGAAGATGAGGAAGAAGTCATCAAGGCATTCGACGCCGGTGTGGATGATTACATCACCAAGCCGATTAACATCCGTGCTTTCCGGGCGCGATTGCGAGCAGCCTGGCACTACCGGCAACTGCAGGAATCCTGGGAGCGGGACCGCGAGCAACTCAAGCGTTTTGCCGCTGAATTGGCGGTTACCAACCGCAAACTGGAGTACTTTGCCTTAACCGACATGCTCACCGAGTTACCGAACCGGCGCTCCGGCATGGAAGCACTGGCGGAAACCTGGAGTGTCGCCAACCGGTCTGGACAATTGATGGCTGTGATGCTCCTCGACATCGATCATTTCAAAGCAATCAACGACAACTACGGCCATGCGGTGGGTGATAAAGTATTGAAAGAAATATCCGCGATCATCCGCAAAACCGCCCGTAAAGGCGATACTTTCTGCCGCATGGGCGGTGAAGAGTTCTTGGTTGTATGCCAGCTTGGCAATTCGGATGCTAAGTCGGTCATTCTGTTCGCCGAAAGGTTACGCCAGCAAATCAGTCAGCAACAAATCAATATCGGTGAAGTCCATATCCAAATCACCATCAGCATCGGAGTTGCATTAAAAGAACCCGGCATGAAAAGTGAAGATCATTTGGTCAACGCAGCCGATAAAGCGCTCTATGCCGCCAAGAACGCAGGGAGAAACCGGGTGTTCCTGACATTAAAAAACAGACTTCTGCCAGCACCGTCCGTCATCGAAAAACCACCCATCAAAACTTAGTCCATAAAATTATTTTTTGAAAAACAAGCCTGAATTTGCTGTAATTAAGGCTTTGAAGAATTCTCTGACGCAGTATCATGGCAAATTCTGACAAGTATCGTTTTTAACAAAAACAAATGCCGCACGATCGCACTCACCGGAAATTAATGACTTTTGGTTTCGATGCTTAATCCGGCAAAACCATTCCATCCGAAGCTATTCATCGTCCTTGCCCTCTGCTGGCTGGCAAATACCGCATCGGCTGAAAGCAAATCGATCAGCGGAAAGCAGCCGGTGAGCAATCCTTTCCTCGATCTAAGCATCGAAGAATTGATGAAAGTCGAGGTTACCTCTGCATCGCGGCATTCGCAAAAACTATCCGAAGTCCCTTCCGCCATTTTCGTCATCACTCAAGACGACATCCGCCGCTCGGGCGCAACCAGTATCCCGGAAGCCTTGCGCATGGCGCCCGGAGTCGAGGTCGCCCGCATCGGCACGGACAAATGGGCCGTTAGTATACGTGGCTTCAACGGACGTTTTGCCGACAAGCTGCAAGTCATGATGGATGGCCGCAGTGTCTACAATCCGCTGTTCGCCGGGGTGCAATGGGAGCAACAGGATACGCTGATGGAAGACATCGACCGCATCGAAGTCATCCGCGGCCCCAACGCAGCCGTGTGGGGGGCCAATGCGGTCAACGGGGTGATCAATATCATCACCAAAAAAGCTGCCGATACGCAGGGTGCGTTATTCTCCGGCGGCGGTGGCAGTTTTGAACGCGGCTTTGCGGGCGCGCGCTACGGCGGAAAAATCAACGACGACACGCACTACCGTTTTTATGTCAAGGGATTCACCCGCGACCACATGAAAACAGTCACCGGGGAGAATGCCAACGATGCCTGGCATCAAGCCAGAGGAGGCTTCCGGCTGGATCATGCGCGCGGCATCGATCTGTTTACCGTGCAAGGTGACATTTTTTACAACGCCTTTGGCGACCGGCTGGACAAATCGCAATTGAGCGCGCCGGTCATTCAGGCAGAAACGGCCAGAGGACATAACGAAGGTGGTAATATCCGCTTGCGCTGGGACCGGAAGTTCTCGGAAAAATCGGCCATCATGCTGCAAACGTATTATGATCGCGTCGATTACCGCCTGCTAACCAGCTCCATTTTCAGCGCCGAAAGTTTCGATATTGATCTGCAACATCGTTTCCCGCTTTTTGACAGACACGATGTGACGTGGGGAGCGAACTACCGTCTTTATCACAACAAAGTATCCGACACCGAGCTGATTTCCTTCAGTCCGCGTGAGCAAACCAATCATCTTGCCAGCGCTTATATTCGCGATGAAATTACGGTATTGCCCGAACGCTTACGGCTCAATTTGGGCTCGCGCTTTGATCACAATGATTTTACCGGCATGGAAATCCAGCCCAACGCACGTTTAATGTGGACACCGGACAACCAAAATTCGATCTGGATGGCCGTTTCCCGCGCAGTACGGACACCATCCCGGGCGGAAAACGATATTCAGCTCAACACCCGGACACTCGGTGCAATTCCCGGCTTATCAGCGCTGCTGCCGTTTCCGGTTTTGGCACAACTCAATGGCGCTTCAAACTTCAATGCGGAAAAGCTAATCGCCTACGAAATAGGCTACCGGCATCAGTTTTCACCCCAGGCCTCCATCGATATTTCCGCTTTCTATAATGATTATAGCCAGTTACGAGACCTATCCGTCGGATTACCGCTGTTTCACGCAAGCTTCCCGCCCCATTTGATACTGCCGGTCGGACTGACCAACAAAGCTTCGGGACATACACATGGCGTGGAAACATCGATTGAATGGAAACCGAATGACAAATGGCGTCTGCAAAGCAGCTACAGTTACCTGAATATGCATATTCACTCCGATTCGCCACTCAGACGAATCGACCCGACGACCGGCAGTGCCGACAAAGTCAGTCCGCAACACCAGGTATCCGTCCGCTCGAATTACGATTTATCGGAAAAATTGCAGCTCAATCTTTGGTTGCGTTATGTCAGCAGCGTAGATTTCTACCGCATTCCCGGCTACGTCACTATGGACGCCAAACTGGTGCATAGGCCGCTCAAAAATGTCGAATTATTTGTGGTCGGGCAAAACCTGTTCAGCCAGAATCACAGAGAATTCTCTGCCGATTTTCTCCCTTCATTTCCAGTCTATATACCACGCGGCGTTTATGCCGGAGCGGAATGGCGGTTTTAGCGATGAATACCGGACAAACAACCCATCAACTCATTGCAATGCAAGCCGAACCTGCGGTCCGGGGGCGGGCTCTAATGCGTAGATGGCTGTTGCAGTTCACCGTTCTCTGCTTCCTGGGGTGTTTTGTAGAACTTGCACCGGCAAACGGTAAGCTTGCCGAAGATCAGTTTCTGAATTTAAGCATCGAAGAATTGATGAACGTCAAAGTGACCACGGTATCGCGGCGTCCGCAAAAACTGACTGAAGTCGCATCGGCTGTGTTTGTGATTACTCAGGACGATATCCGCCGTTCTGGCGCAACGAGTATTCCCGATGCTTTAAGAATGGCCCCCGGCGTACAAGTAGAGCGCATCGATACGAATAAATGGGCCGTCAGTGTGCGCGGTTTTAACGGCCGCTTTGCCAATAAATTGCAAGTCCTGATGGATGGACGCAGCGTGTATTCACCCTTATTCTCAGGTACGTTGTGGGAACATCAGGACACGTTGATGGAAGATATCGAACGTATCGAAGTGATCCGTGGACCTGCTGCTGCGGTATGGGGAGCGAATGCGGTAAATGGCGTGATTAACATCATCACCAAAAAAGCCGCCGATACACAGGGAACACTGCTCAGCGCGGGCGGTGGAAGTTTTGAACATGCCTTCGCAGGTGCGCGTTATGGCGGGAAAATTAATGAAGATACACCGTTCCGTGTTTATGCCAAAGGCTTCACCCGGGACAACACCGCATCGTTATCCGGAGAAAACAATCGCGACCAATGGCATTCGTCCAGGGGAGGATTCCGCGTAGATCATAGCCGTGGAATCGATCAATTCACCCTGCAAGGCGATGTCTTTTTCAATACCAACGGTGATCGGATTAATAGAGCGGTACTCGATTTGCCAACAATCCCGGTCAACGGCTACCGTGGCTATGAAGAGGGCGGAAATATCCGTTTCCGTTGGGACCGGACAATGTCCGATCGTTCTTCCATCATGTTTCAAACCTACTATGACCGTATCCGCCAGAAGATATTGCCGGTGGTAGATTATGACGCTGAAAGCTTTGATCTTGATTTTCAGCATCGTTTTGCCTTGCTCGACCGGCATGACTTAACCTGGGGTGCGAATTACCGGCTTTATCATAATACCTTCTTCGATACTGACATCATTAATTTTAATCCGCGCACGCGCACCAATCAGCTCTTCAGCGGTTTTATCCGCGACGAAATCGCGCTCATCCCCGATTACTTGCGGCTCTTAATCGGCACTCGTTTGGATCACAATGATTTTAGCGGATTGGAAGTACAGCCCAATGCACGTCTCATGTGGACTCCCAATGCCGAGAACTCGGTCTGGATGGCGGTTTCACGCGCAGTTCGCACCCCATCCCGGGCTGAAAACGACATCCGCATCAATGCGGCACAAATCCGTGATTTTCCGGGATTGTCGATATTACCTTTCCCGCTATTGGCGGTAATTCAGGGTTCGCATGGTTTTAATTCGGAAAAACTCATCGCTTATGAATTAGGCTACCGTCATCAATTCTCTCCGCGCGCATCCGTCGATATTGCCGGATTTGTTAACGACTATAGTCAGCTGCGCGATGCCAGCTTTGGCGCATTATCGCTGAGTACAGGGATGCCCATTCAATTGTTATTACCGGTCATGGGCAATAACAAAGCATCCGCATTAACTTACGGATTTGAGATTTCCGCTGATTGGAAGCCTACCGACAAATGGCGCTTGCAAGGCAATTACAGTTTTCTGCACATGGATATCTCCGCGAGTTCACTGACAAAACGGTTTGATCCCATTACCAGCGGGGCTGACAAAGTAAATCCTCAACATCAATTGTCGCTCCGTTCCAACTACGATTTATCGGATAAATTGGAAGCCAATCTCTGGTTGCGCTACATCAGTGATATCTCGTATTACAACATCCCCGGCTATGTCACGATGGACGCCAAAATGACGTATAAACCGGTCAAAAACCTTGAGCTGTTCGTTGTCGGGCAAAACCTGTTCAGTCAGAATCACCGTGAGTTCGTGGCTGATTTCCTGCCCTCATCACCAGCCTTTATTCCGCGAGGAATCTATGGTGGAGCGCAGTGGCGCTTCTAATCAGAACAATGAATATGCCCACACTTAACCAGCTCATCAGACGCTCAGGCACCATCGTAAAACGATGTGTCTACGGCTTCATTTTGGCCCTAGGGTTAGTTTATGGTCTGCCGGTTAAGCACTCAATTGCTCAAACGGGCGGTATCACCGAATATCAGGTCAAAGCGGCTTTTATCTATAACTTTGTCGCATTCACGCAATGGCCGGACACTACCGGACCAACCATCCATCTTTGTGTCTACGGCGAAGACTATTTTGGCAGTGAAATCGATAAACTACAGAGCAAACCGGTGGATAAGCGCAATATCAAGATCATGCGCATCGCCAATCCGGAAAAATTGGTGGATTGCCAGGTGGTATTTTTCTCCAAATCGGCCGGCAGCTCGCTATCCAGCTTATTGAGCAACTTACCGGCGCAACCTATCCTGACCTTGGCCGACAGCCCCAATGCCATGGCGCAAGGGGTGATCATCAACATGAATCTGGTCAATGAAAAAATTGTATTTGAAATCAATCTGGAAATTGCACGCAAATCCGGATTGGATATCAGTTCAAAATTACTGCAACTTGCTGTCAAAGTGTATCAATAACTCCCGCCACCCGATTGCCGAGGTCATCCCCGAACGGCCACGGTGATTATCCCTTCACGAAAGCTCCTGCTTTCTGCAAGAAATAGTCCTTTTTTATCAGCCAATTCCTGCCTTAGCGCTAACCCGTAAAATGCGAAAATTTCATCCAAAAATTAGCCGGTGAAGCCGTCGCAGTCATTTCAAGCAATTGCGCTGCCACATCCGATCTAACCAGCACCGCTCGGGAGTGTGCTGAAACTTGTTCAGCTCAACCCTGGAAATCGGTTTGCAGTATCCACATCAGCGCAAAGAGACCGTTGTAAATGAAAACATACCTATGAAGATATTTTGTCCATTTACGCAATTGCATTCCATTCACCGGCAACCCAAAAAGCAGCATGGAAAAACCCTGATGCTGCGGCTTGCAAGCTTGTTTCTGCTTGGATACCTTGCGAATCCGGCGATGGCAGAGAACAAACCGGTCAACAATCAGTTTCTGAATCTAAGCATTGAAGAATTGATGAACGTCAAGGTAACCACGGTCTCGAGAAATCCGCAACGGCTTACCCAAGTGGCATCCGCAGTTTTTGTCATTACCCAGGACGACATCCGCCGATCTGGTGCAACCAGTATTCCCGATGCGCTGCGCATGGCGCCCGGCGTGCAAGTCGAGCGCGTCGGCACCGATAAATGGGCCATCAGCGTACGCGGTTTTAACGGTCTTTATGCCAACAAGCTGCAAGTGCTGATGGACGGCCGCAGCGTCTATTCACCGATTTTCTCCGGCGTATTATGGGAACAGCAAGATACGCTGATGGAGGATATCGAACGCATCGAGGTGATCCGCGGGCCTGCCGCCACATCGTGGGGATCCAATGCAGTCAACGGCGTCATCAATATTATCACCAAGAAAGCCGCCGATACCCAGGGCGCGCTCTTTACCGCCGGTGGAGGAAGTTTCGAAAACGGTTTCGCAGGCGCCCGCTATGGCGGCATGATCAATGAAGACACCCCTTTCCGTGTCTATGCCAAAGGATTCAGCCGAGGCCAGACCCAATCGCTTTCCGGGGAAAGCGCCAACGATCGATGGCATTCGGCTAGGGGTGGATTCCGCCTCGACCATAACCGTGGCATTGATCAATTTACCTTGCAAAGCGATTTCTTTTCCAATTTTGATGGCGGCACGCTAGATAAAAGCGCTTCCAACCTATCGGCCAACCGCTCCGGTGATATGCGCGGACATAACGAAGGCGGCAATATCCGCTTTCGCTGGGACCGGACATTCTCCGAGCAATCCGCTTTTATGTTGCAAGCCTACTACGACCGCAGCCGGTCGCAATTATTGCCGATCGGGAAATTCGATGCCGAAAGCTTCGATGTGGACATGCAATACCGGTTCCCTTTGTTCGAGCGGCATAATCTGACATGGGGCGCTAATTACCGGCTGTATCACAACAAAGTTCCCGATACCAATCTACTCACGCTTACTCCACGCGAACAAACGAATCATTTAATTGGCACATTTATCCGCGATGACATCACGCTGATACCGGATCGCTTGTTGTTTACTGTCGGCAGCCGGTTTGAGCATAACGATTTTACCGGTATGGAGATACAGCCCAACGCGCGCCTGATGTGGACGCCCAACACGGAGAACTCGATCTGGCTGGCGGTATCGCGCGCGGTCAGGACGCCTTCCCGCGCTGAAAATGACGCCATCATCAATATCACACCGCAATTACAGAACTCTATCGGATCGCCTCTTTTGCCGCTTCCTATCACCGCATTATTAAACGGTAGCAGTGGCTTCAATTCCGAGAAACTGATCGCGTACGAACTGGGATACCGTTATCAGTTTTCACCCCAGGCTTCCATCGACATGACAGGCTTTATCAACGATTACAGTCAAATGCGGGATTCAGCTTTGGGCGCTTTATCGCTGAGCAGCGGATCTCCGAGACAGCTTATTCTGCCTTTCACAATCAGCAATCAAGGATCCGCGCTCACCTATGGTTTTGAGACCTCGCTGGATTGGAAACCCAAAGATAACTGGCGCTTGCAAAGCAGCTATAGTTTTCTCCATATCGACTTCTCCTCGAAAAATTTCCTCTCGAAATCCGATCCTTCCGGTGGAGGGGCAGAGAAAGTAACGCCGCAACATCAATTATCGGTTCGTTCCAACCACGACTTGTCCGAACGGCTGCAATTCAACCTTTGGCTGCGCTATATCAGCAATATCGGGTTTTATCATATCCCGGGCTACGTCACGATGGATGCCAAGCTGGTATACAAACCGGCAAAAAATACCGAGCTATTCGTCGTGGGACAAAATTTATTCAGTCAAAACCATAGAGAATCGGTATCCGAGTTCATTCCCATTGTTCCCGTGTTCATTCCACGGGGTGTTTATGCAGGCGTGCAGTGGCGCTTTTAATGAGAACGTGAGCATGCACTTTTTGCATCGACTATTGCGGCTGCCGGATAGCCGCTTGAAGCGCGGCATCCGGGCCTGCCTGTTCGCTTTATTTATCGGCTATGGCTTGCCTGCCGCGCACTTGCCGGTCTACGCGGGCGGCGTTTTGGAATACCAAGTCAAGGCTGCTTTCATTTACAACTTTATCGCATTCACGCAATGGCCCGATACCACCGGTCCCACGATCAATCTGTGTGTATACGGGGAAGATTTCTTTGGCAGTGAAATCGATAAACTACAAAACAAGTCTGTCGATAAGCGTCATATCAACATCGCACGTATCGGCAATCCCGAGAAATTAACGGATTGTCAGGTAATTTTCTTCTCCAAATCGGTGAGCGGCAGCCTGTCGAGCTTTTTGAGCGACTTACCGGCGCGACCTATCCTAACCCTGGCCGATAGCCCCAATGCCATATCCCACGGGATAATGATCAATATGAATCTGGTTAATGAAAAAATCATATTCGAGATTAATTTAGGAATTGTCCGCCAATCGGGACTGGATATCAGCTCAAAACTGCTTCAGCTGGCAACCAAAGTGCACCAGTAAGCGCTATCGGCACTATCTTACTTGCCATGCTCAGAAATGCTCGCTTTTTCCCGGTCAAATCCTTCTTTAGATCGAATACTTGAAATGTACAATATTTCTTATCCTTTCCATTGATGATCAAGAAGAAAGTCCATCGCGGATACTTATCCATACCATCCAATTTACCGGAGATTTAACTATGAAACGGCTCATTCTATCGGCTTGCACATTTGTCATGATCGCTCACATTCAGCTTGCTTTCGCTACCTTATCCAGCGACACGGAAAAATTGCTCAATTGGGCTGAAAAAACCTTCCCGCAATTCTTCCCCAGCCCTCAAGCCACACAAAATATCGAACCTTGGTTATTCCGCTATTATCCGGAGACTGGCGTGTATGCGGGTGTCAATAAAAGTGACAATGCTGTTTATGTGCTTGGCGGACCTTGGGGAAACACTCCGGCAGTGATCGATACACTCGCTAACCTGATCACCCAGGTTGACAGTTCCGGCGGTAACGGCGGCATCGCGGGTTGTGATACGACTGATGCGCTTTCCGGCGTATCGTACAGTCAAAGCGGCAATGTCGTAACAGTGACAACCAACGGTCAATGCGTCACCGCCCCGGACATCTCTAAAACCAATCTCTGCCAAGTACCTCAGCAAACAGCGGCGAGCGGTGTTTCCATGCTCGGCAGCAATACCATAACCGAATCCCGCATTGAAGGTTTGTCGACCAGTATTCCGGGATTACCCAATCCGTTTCAAGCCATTGTAGATGCCGCGGCCAATGTTAAACACTGCACGATAAATGCACCGGCTGCAACTACCAATTTGGTTGTGAACTCCGATCTGTGTCTCGATATTACAGCGCCCATCAGCGAAACCCTGGCAGGTCTGCCAATCACAGGCATCGTAGTTTCTCCGCCAGTGAAATATTACACAAAAGGAACCTATACCAGCCAAACTGTCAGTGATTGCTTTGCTACCGACGCCACTACCATCAGCGACGCATTTACAGGAGAAGTCTGGGTGAAACAAAGCGGTAGTTTCGTCAAGATTCAATAACAGGAGGGGATTAAAGCTGGCGCGAAACCATCCGCGCGAATCATCTCAAAGTTGTGAGCTCGTTGAGTGCAGCCGACAAACGAACAAAACGAGGTTCTCCAGGCGACAATTCATTGGCCGCTTGGAGACTATGCCGTGCTTCTTCAACCAATTCCGGGGCCGGGCCTTTTTTCTGCATATAGGTAATGATCACATACGCCAGATTGAGCAGCACGCGTATGTTTCCGGGCATCGCGCTATAGGCATCGCGCATCGCGCTCACAGCTTCTTCATACTGCCCTTTACTGATCAGCAATACCCCACGATTCATAATCAGCATGGCTTCTTGGCGCGAAGTTTCAATCAACCGGCTGCCTTCTTCGCCCATACCGGCCCGGTCAAATATTTCTGCCACATCGCGCAGTAGAGTAGCGCTTTCAGGATTATTCTTGATTTCACTTTGCAGTAACTGAATAGCTTTCTCTTTATCGCCGGTCGTCAAGAGCAAACGGGCAATTTCCAAAGCTCCGTCAGAATCCGGATGTATGCTGTCATTGCTGATCGACTGACCCAGCTCCTCGGCGATCTGTTTCGCCTTTTCGGTATTTCCACTTTGATGATGAATCAGCCCTTCAACCGCCAATGCTTTCGTGCGCACCTCGCCTGCCGCAAAATTCTTATTGAGCTGCCCCAGCACTTTCAATGCTTGTTCGGGGTTTTTATTGGCACTGCATGCCTTGGCAAGACCCAAATAGGCATCCGCTGTGCGCAACACGGAATTTTCTCCGAGCGACACACTCTTGCGAAATGCACGTTCGGCGTCTTCCAGTTTACCGAGTTTCATCGCAACCTGACCGAGGTTTCTCTGCCGTGTAACTGAATTCGGCGATAGCTTCACTGTACGTTCAAGCACATTCCCGGCTTCTTCCAGATCACCCATCGCTTGCAAGGTATGCGCCAGCAGATCTTGCGCCTCAAGATAAGCCGGATTGGCTTCCGTGGTTTCTTCCAGCAAATGCTTGGCCGCATCCAAATCATTTTTCTTTAGCAATATTTTGGCCAATGCCGCTTTGGCCCAGGGAAGATCGCGTACAGCGAGAATATCTTCCAGTACTTGTTTGGCACGATCATACTCACCGCTGACCAGCAACAAATCACATTTGGTGCGAAGCAAGTCAGCTGCATGAGCCTTATCCGAAGCCAAGCGCTGATCGCACAAAAACATGGCTTTAGAATAATCTTGCTGTTTTATGGCCTTGTATATTTCCGCAAATGCCTCTTTTTTTGTCCAAATTTTGGCTAACCGTGAACGCAAGCTCGCTTCCGTGACCGGTTTCAGCAAATAGGCATCCGGCTGATATTCCGCAGTCCCTGTAACCGCTTCCATGGTTTTTTCCGCAGTGATCATGAGCCAAAGACAAGAAGGCCCGACCAGCGATTGATATTTTGCTTCTTCAAGCACTTGTTGGCCATTCTTTCCGGAACCCAGAATAAGATCGCAGAGCACAATGTCAAATGGCACCTTTTTCAACCAGGCGATCGCTTCATTGCCATTGGTTGCCATATGTATCTTCTTCATTTCAGCGCCGCAACTACTGAGCATATCGCGCAAAATACTGCGCATCTCCATGTAATCATCGACGATCAATACATTTTTCCCGGAAAAATTTAATTCAGTGACAGGCGATGAGATGTCTAGCGGATTAATATGCATGATTCAAAAATTAGAATGAATGGCTGTTACGGCAGATGGAGTACGAAGCAGGCGCCTTGCAGCGAACCGCCGTTTTCCAGGCAAAGATCGCCTTGCGCGCCTTGATTACGATGCATTCGTGCCACCATGGCGGAAAAATAAAGCCCCAGACCTGTACTACCGCCATGGAAATCGACGCTCTGCATGACATTGCCATTTCCTTCCAATAACTCAGGCGGATAGCCATCGCCATCATCTTCAACCCGCAGCATTAATCCACCCTCGCCTGCTTCGGCACTGATCAGAATATGATCATGGGTATGGCGCATGGCGTTATTTAGAGCATTACCGATGACACCGCTAATGAGATCTTCGTCAAAATACCAGTACAGTCCGGAATCTACCCGGACCTCCAGGTGAATCTGGCGAAATTTGAGCAACTGCGCATATTGCGCTACGGTCGTACGCAAAAAGTCATCCAGGCAAACGGATTGCGGATCAAAGGGATATATTTTCTGACCCAGCTTATAGAGTGTCAGTAATTGAATCAGGCGGTTATTGATGCGTTTTGCTTCATGATTCATTTGCACCAATTCGGCATGCGTGGAAAGTTCGGTCGCCTCAACCGATGTCAGCACCTTATCCAGACCGCAAATGAGCATGCTGACTGAGTTTTTCATGTCGTGCACGGAAGAAACCAGAAAGTTTGCCATATTGAAAACAACCGGAGTGTTGGTTGTATTCGTCTGCTTCTTATTCGATATTCCTATCATGTGATTCCCCGCATAGCATGCGTTTTCGATTCGTTATCAATGGGGAATCTAACGGCAAATCACTTTAAACCTGTAGTGTTGAAGCGCAATCAGCAAGTTAGGAATAGGTTCCTAGAATCACATGGCATTTTCTTAAGTTTTGCAATATTTCGATGCCTCCCTGAATCACGGCATCGGGTTGAGGATGATTCAGCTCTGCGGCAACTTGTTGCAGCGCCGTCCGTCCCGGCACAGGATCATCGCCGGAAAGCAATTGCAGCAGCCGCGCAGTTACCGGATTGATTTCGATAAAACGCACGTCAAAATCCGTGTCACGATAGACAATCAAATGGGTTGGCTTGCCATCAGCTTCCTTGGGTTGAAAAGCCGGACTGATTTTATGAACAGGAAAGCAATAGCTCAATGGCCAAGCTAACGGCGAAATCACCGGAACACCATCGAGCAGATCGCCGTACACATCGATTTCCGTCGCATTGATTTTTTCATCCAGCAGCGAAAGCGCTAATTCAACCCACTCATAATGCGCCAGCTCCAGCATAAAAGGCGGATCATCCGGTTGCGGCTCGCGTTCATGCTCCAAATATTTCAGGAACTCGCGCGGCATTTCCGGGAACAGCGGCGTATGCGAGAGATGATGGGCGAAATAGTCGCGGATCATGGCATGCCAGCGGTCATCCGGCAACACCCGGCGCAACACCGGAAACGTGTTGGCGATAAAATCCTCCACGTTGTTATAAAACAATTCGCGGTAGATTTTCATGCGCCGGTCTTCGACCCCTTCCGGGCAAGGATTTCTCTGCGGATCGCGGATATGCGCCGCAAAAGCATACTGTTGCCGCACAAAACCGGGACGATCAGCCGTGTTGTGCGTGCTCACCGGTTTGATCCTGCCATTTGGATTGCAGCGCGTGAATGATTTCCACTTCTTGCAGCAGCTCCACTAGCGGCGGAAGATTGAAATCGCGCTCCAGCAAGGTCGGAATAACGCCAAAATGCTGATATGTTTTTTCGAGTAATTGCCAGACCGGATCGATCACATCCGCGCCATGCGTATCCACGATCAGATCTTCGGCTTCCCGGTAGTGTCCGGCAACGTGCACATAGCGAATGCGCGCTGCGGGCAGTTGTTGTAGAAATGTCTCGGCATCGTAGCGATGGTTGATACTGTTCACATAAATATTATTCACGTCCAGCAGCAAATCGCAATCGGCTTCCTGCAATACCGCAGTGAGAAAATCAATCTCTTCCATCGCTTTTCCCGGCGCGGCATAGTACGAAACGTTCTCGATGGCGATGCGTTGTTCCAGAATATCCTGTACCCGCCGGATACGATCCGCCACATAGCGCACGGCTTCGCCGGTAAACGGAACCGGCAGCAGATCGTATAAATGTCCGTCGTCACTGCAATAACTCAGATGCTCACTGTAATAGCGGATGCGGTGTTCGCGCAGAAAACGTTTCAATCGTTGCAGAAAAGCTTGGTCCAGTGGCGCCGGTCCGCCGATTGAAAGCGATAGTCCATGACAAATAAACGGAAACCTTTCGGTCAGCTCGCGAAACGTCTTGCCGTAACGCCCGCCGACATTGATCCAATTTTCCGGAGCCACTTCCCAGAAATCGACCGGCTGGGCGGTTTGATCTGCCAGCGAACTGAGCATCGCGCGCCGCAGACCCAAACCGGCGCCATGAACAGGATAATGCTGGCTGCTCATGGGTGTTGCGGATTACTTCTTAGAACCGCATTTACCTTCACCGCATTTACCCTCTTGCTCGGCTTTCTTACCGCCGCATTTACCTTCCATGTTCTGTTTCATTTCTTCTTTTTTAGCGCCACACTTGCCCTCGCCACACTTACCTTCCATATTCTGCTTGGTTTCCTTGCCGCCGTCTTGCGCCGGTTTATTCGCGCCGCTGGCATCGGCCAGTTGCATGTAGCCGCCGGATAACTCATTCATCGCAAATGGGTTGGCAACGGTGTCAGCCGAGAGATTGCTGGCCGCCAGACTGGTGACTAATGCAGTACCTATTGCCAGTGAAACGGGTTTCATCGATTTTTTCGACATTGATTATTTTCTCCATAAAAATTGATCGTAACTGCAAACGCCAATGATAACGCCAAACCGGCGCGAAGTCGCCCGTTTCTGTACGCTCAACCTGACCTATCTTACTTTTGTTGCCTGCGCCTCTCTGATAAACTCAGCGCTTCGAAAAATATTATAAAAATATGCCAGTTAACTAAGGAGCTCCGAATGTTTGACAAACCCAACCAGCTTGTTTTTTACATCAATGCCGCGATCTTTGTCTTTGGTGTATTGGTTGCACTGCTGACGAAATTCATCGTGATTGCACTGATCGTTGCAGTCTGCGCCGCGTTGCTAATTTACGAGCAAATCCGGCAAAACAAATTCGCATTTTCCATCGCGGATTTAAGAAAAGTATTGACCGTGCACGATACTTGCGGAAAAAAAGCGACCTTGACACAGACACAAATGACCACCGCTTGTCATACCGATAATTCAGAATACTGGTTTAAAAATATCCGCTCGGCCGGCAGCATCAGTAATTTCCGGGTTAACGGCAACAGTCCAGCCGAGCAAAAGCATGAAAACGGAAGCTACCAAGTCTGTATAAAATTCCCGCCAGAATTGAAAGTCATTAACGGTTCCGACTTAACCCTCACGTATCAATGCGAAGGTGCGTTCACGCAGAACGAAGGCATACTCTCCCATGTCGTTGACGATGACACGCAGCGATTACGCATGGTCGTTGAATTACCGGGAGGGCGCGCCATCTCGACCGCCCGTTTTTTCAGCATCCATGACGGCAAAGAAGAAGCGCTGCTACCACCCGTCATCATCGGACAAACCATTGAAGCGGATATCAAAAACCCAAAACGGGGAGTGGAATACTGCCTGCAGTGGAATTGGGAAGAAGAAGGCTTGATCAAAAAAGTAAGCTGCATGTTCTAAGCGGCCATCAAACTGTCATCCTGCCCATTTACAGCAACAGGATTGAATCAGCAGAACGATTGCCTAAATTTCCCAACCGGGCGACTGGATTGAAAAATCCGGTTTGCCCGGCTTCTCACCGCCGCCTTGATAGCTCAAACATCGCACACCATTGAATCTTCTTAAAGCACTCGCTGCGGTCAGCAGCATGACTTTCATCTCGCGCATTCTCGGTTTTGTGCGCGATATCATCATCGCGCGGATTTTTGGCGCGGGCATGGAAACGGATGCTTTCTTTGTCGCATTCCGCATTCCGAACCTGCTGCGGCGGATTTTCGGAGAGGGAGCCTTTTCGCAAGCATTCGTTCCCATTCTCGCCGAATACAAAAACAATCGCACGGCTGAAGAAACGCACGATTTCATCGATCACATCACGATGATCCTGGGCATCACGCTGTTCGTGGTCACTGTTATCGGTATTATCGCTGCGCCGCTGATTATTTATGTCAGCGCACCGGGATTCTCCGCCGATCAGGACAAATTCAATTTGACCGTGACGCTGCTGCAAATCACATTCCCCTACATATTGTTTATTGCGTTGGTCGCTTTGGCGGGAAGCATACTCAACACATTCGGGAAATTTAACATCCCCGCGCTGACCCCCGCATTATTAAACCTATCCTTTATTGCTTGCGCGCTATGGCTTACCCCTTTGATTGATCCGCCCATTCTGGCACTGGCTTGGGCGGTTTTTATCGGCGGCATATTGCAACTGGCTTTTCAGATTCCTTTCCTCTTACGGCTCAAATTAATGCCGCGGATCCGTTTTAAAAATCCGGACACCGGCGCCTGGCGCGTGCTCAAATTGATGGGACCCGCTATTTTCGGTGTATCGGTGAGTCAAATCAGTCTGCTGATCAACACCATTTTTGCTTCATTGCTGGTAACCGGCAGCGTATCGTGGCTTTATTATGCCGACAGGCTCATGGAGTTTCCCGCGGGCCTGCTCGGCGTCGCGCTGGGCACCATTCTGCTGCCATCGCTAGCACGGCATTACACCAGCAACAGCCGGGAAGAATACTCCCGTCTGCTGGATTGGGGATTACGCATGACCATCTTGTTGACCTTACCGGCAGCGCTGGCGTTTGCATTGCTGGCCACCCCCCTAATCACCACACTCTTTCATCATGGCGCATTCACGGATCATGATGTCTGGATGACACGCGAAGCCCTGATCGCCTACAGCGTAGGATTGCTCGGATTAATCCTGGTGAAAGTGCTCGCACCGGCATTCTACGCGCGCCAGAACATCAAAACTCCGGTAAAAATCGCCATCATCACGTTAACTGCAACGCAACTGATGAACCTCGCCTTCATCGGCACACTCCAGCATGCCGGACTGGCGCTGGCCATCGGCTTGGGCGCATGCCTCAATGCCGGATTGCTGTTTTACCAATTGCG
This sequence comes from Nitrosomonas sp. Is24, assembly GCF_033063335.1. Classification (NCBI taxonomy): domain Bacteria; kingdom Pseudomonadati; phylum Pseudomonadota; class Betaproteobacteria; order Nitrosomonadales; family Nitrosomonadaceae; genus Nitrosomonas; species Nitrosomonas sp. Is24. The sequence goes on from NZ_JAWJZG010000001.1 coordinate 2,763,961, forward strand.
CAAGCAGGAAATCTTCCAACCGCAACCCGGCTGGCTCATCTTCTGTGTAAAAATTTTGCTGGCATTGGCGGCAATGGGCGTTGTGTTATGGTTTGCAGCAGGAAGCGATGCCTCGTGGCTGACCGACTCGACACTGACACGTGCCGGGCGGTTAAGCTGGGTAGTCGCAGCCGGTGCAAGCAGCTATTTTGCCGCACTCTGGCTGCTCGGATTCCGCCTGAAAGACTTCACCCAGCGGCAGACGTTGTAATTCGTCCGGCGGATATAGCCAGCGAAATAGGGAATGCCAAGCTCTAGACGATTGAGCAATTCTTACTGATAGGATCACTTAGCTCAATACGAGAATTTGCCTGTTCATACAAGAAATATGCTATCCGATCCTTGCTTATCAGTTAGGTCTGATACTTGGATGATCATAATCGGTTACATAAAAATCGGAATTTTCTTACCCCATTAGTGATTGTTAACCGGAAATATTGATGTTTTAATGCCGGTAGTACCCAACTAAGCTCATCATAGAAGTTCATTACACCAAGTTTAATTGAGCAGCCGGCATTACTCTTCAATACACAATCAGCACTAACATATTGATACCTTAAATATATGTGCAGATCCTGATGGGAGGATGAATCATGCTTCGAAACCATTGCAGTCCCCAATATAACCATCTCCTCAATTCACTAACACCAGAGGAATACGAGCGTATTTCTCCTTATCTGGAATTAGTTGAAATGCCATTGGGCAATGTGCTTTATGAATCCGGCGAGAAACTGCATTATGTCTATTTCCCAATTGACTGCATCATATCGCTGCTGTATGTGATGGAGAATGGCTCATCAGCAGAGATTGCTGTGGTCGGCTTTGAAGGGGCCATCGGCATCGCTCACTTCATGGGCGGAAAAACCATGCCTAATCGTGCGGTGGTGCAAAGTGCAGGGTATTCCTACCGGATACGGCCCAATCATTTTATGCAGGAATTTGACCGGCATGGTGCGATGCTTCATATCATGCTGAAATATACGCAGGCGATCATCACTCAAATGGCACAAACGGCCGTTTGCAACCGCCATCATTCGGTCGATCAACAGCTTTGCCGCTGGTTGTTGCTCAGCCTGGATCGTCTGTCTACCAATGAGCTGGTCATGACTCAGGAATTGATCGCCAATATGCTGGGCGTGCGCCGCGAGGGCGTCACAGAAGCTGCTGGAAAATTGCAACAGGCAGGATTGATTCAATACAGTCGAGGCCATATCACCGTGCTAGACCGGCAAGGACTGGAGGAGCGGGTCTGCGAATGTTACCAAGTGGTTAAAAAGGAATTCGAGCGCCTATTGCCAGCAACCAAACGGCAGGGAGCACCGTTAGCTGGTATTTCCTTGGCGCGTCACCTTGAAATTCGCGCAGCAAACAGACATTCTGTTTCTTAGAAAATTGAGGAACGCTCAGCAGACAGTCAGGCTGGTCATCACACTGCGATCCATCGATACGATTCATTGCCCATGTAGTTGATTGTATTCATCATGCTGTCTCGGTTGATGGTGAAGCAGCTCATCTGAGCAATCGCATTAAAATCGCCAGTACGCTCCATTTATTTATTACTGCATAAGCGCTGTGCAGTTCTTCATGCGCTACAGCATGAGCCTATTTTCCTATTGAAGATTACATATCTTCATACGATTTATCCCAACCGACCGTCGATATTCACTCAATTACGCCCAATGTGCGGTCACGTACAGAACAGCACGCGCATAAGGAGGATTATTGTGATGCTAAGTCCAATCTTGGGAAATGCCAGAGCTTAGCATCCGATTTAATCACAAGGAGTCTTATCATGATTCAAGTTAAAAAAACCTCAATAATCACTTTGGTTATCAGCGCCGCTTTTTTGTTAACCAGTACCGCCGCCCTTGCCGAATACACTCAGACACAGAATAAAATTGATGACAAGCAGGATTCAGGCAAGCAATCACAATCCAACGCGGATTCTAAAAAGAAAAGCGATGAAGACAAAAGCGGAAAAAGTGCTTCCGATAAAAAAACTGACAGTAAAACCAGCAAACCTGCCGAAGTGGACAAAAAAATCCCTGCGGGAACAGAAAAAAAAGGAAATTACTAATTTTGAGGTGATTCCCAATAACCGAGCCGGTTTTGGGCACAACTTCACGAAGATAAACCTCCGGATAATTGATTCGGAAGTTTATTGGACTAAATATTAAAGTATAAGGAGAAAACACATGATTAGCTGGGCAGTTACATTCCTCATCATTGCGATTATTGCAGGTGTTCTGGGTTTTTCAGGTATTGCGGGTACGGCAACCCAAATAGCCTGGATTGCATTTGTGGTCGGCATTATTATGGCCATCTTTTTCTTTTTAACGGGAAGAGGATCGCCTCCATCCTGAAGCAGGCATTCAGGTAGCGTTTCGTGTGAGGCTATGGGTTGGCTTTGCGATGCATGAATATCTGCAACATGAACCTTGGTCAATGTCAGATCCCCCCTTGACTTTCTCCCGGGTTATGCAGATTTCTTAACAAAGCCAATACCAGAGCCTGACTTCCCATTTTACCCGGGAAGTTTTAGGATCATCCATTCATCGCAACTGTTTTAAATGCAATTTCAGTCCCAATGACCATTATGCATTGCACTCACCCTGGCAATCCGGCGTACCGGCAAGTGACATTACGCTGCGCTGCTGAGCTCTAATGTATCTAATTGGCAAAATTGCATACAAATATTAGAGCCAGCCCTGCAATCGATACCAGGCGATGGCATCTCGCGCAGCCTCACGTATCGGACGAGGATGCAATCCGAGTTCCTTTGCGCTGGCGGTAGAATCAAAAAACATATGACGGCGGGTCAGGCGCACCCCGGTTAGGGTGGCCATCGGAATTGTTCCACTGACATGATCCGCCCACTTTTCACTGAACCACGCCACCAGCAAGGCCAGTGCATAAGGAACTTTCCAGCGCGGCAGAGGTTGTTTCGTTTCTTCGCTCAAAATACTTAACCAGTCCGAAAGCCGGATATTTTCCGCGCCCAGTAGATAGCGAATCCCTGGTCTCCCTTTCTTCATGGCCAGGATCATGCCTGTCGCCACATCTCTCGCATCGATCAGATTGAAATTGCATTCCAAGTAACCCGGCAGTTCACCTCGGCAAAAAGCCAGCGATAAGCGAGTGGGCGGTGTCTGTAAGCGGTCTCCCGGGCCTATGGGCAACGTAGGACTGACGACGATAATGGGAGCGCCTTCTTCCCTGACCAGACGAAAAACCTCTTTCTCCGCATGAAACTTGCTAAGGCAATAAGGTCCCACCATATCACTGGCCTTGAGGCGAAGTTTCTCAACGAAGCGCTCCTCCACATTATGCGACGACAGGATGCTCTCCGTACTGGTATACAGGATTCGTTTAGCCCCGCTGTCAAGCGCGGCGCGCATGACATGGACAGTGCCGAGATGGTTTATCTTGTCAAATTCCCTGCGGTCACGGCACCAAAGATTAGGATCGGCAGCGAGATGATAAACATAATCGCAATTACGCGTGGCCTTACGGATGGAGGGCTCATCACGAATGTCAGCACTGACCAGCTCAATTCGATCCAGCGGCAGATGACTGACGGAGGCTCCCGGACGCTCCAATACGCGAACGGACTCATTCGCATCCAGTAATTGTGTCACCAGATGCGAACCCAGGAAGCCAGCGCCGCCTGTCACCAAAATCAAGATAGAACTCCCGCTGGCAACTGCGCAGCCAAATCCCGCAAATGCTGATATTGAGGCTTCAGACCTTCAGAGGTTATCTTTTCCATGCGCGCAAACGTCGCGCGATTCAAAGCACAAGGAAACTCTCCGGCAAGCCGGATAAGATGACCGGTGTAGGCGTCGATTTCTGTGCGCGCATTTTCGGCGTGAATATCCGGAGCCATTGAGCAATACGTCCCGCGTAACGATGGACGGAAAAACATCGCCATGAGTGCCGGTAACCAAGGCGTGCGCAGGATCATTGACACCGTATCGGGATGAAACGGTCCGATACGCGCCAGAGGAATTTTTGCCTGTTGCAGAATGGCGTAATTTTCAAGCAGCAAGGCAAAGAAGAGCTTCTTTGCCAGCACGTCGGTCAATAATTCCCCGTTATCCACGCCAGCCATCGCCGCCAGCGGCGAGATGGCAGCGTTGTACATCAGCTTGGTTGCTTTATAAGGCCGGATATCCGGAACAAGTTCGACGGGAAATAATATGTTTTTGCCCAGCGCCATTGCCAGTGACGTTATTTCAACCTGCTCACCGGCAGTGGTCGACCGGCGCGCTCCGATATGCAGTTTTCCGGGTCGCGTGATTCGGGTGATGGGGCGATCGCGTTCGCATTCCGATACAAAAGAAGCAATGCCTTCGCACGCATGTCCGCGCCGCTCCAATTCCGGATCAAAGCCATTCTGAATCGGCACTAGGAAGGCATCGTCCGGCAAACGGGAAAGTATCGCGGGATTATCATACGTTTTAGTGCACAGCAGAATAAAGCCTTCATCCGGCGGCACCCAGTCAGCAAAATCCACGATGGGTATCCAACGGGTTTTCAGTCCAACCACCGATATACCCTTCTTTCTACCTTCTGCGACTTTACCGGGATGATTGTCAATCAGGATCACGGAATATCCGTCACGAGCCAGAGCCCATCCAAGTGCTGTGCCAATACCGCCTATGCCTAAGATATGAATCGGTTTGTTGAGAAATTGAGGCATGATAGAGACCCGTAAAATTGATCGCGCTAAGCAGCCTATGCGGACGCACCGGAATGAATCCACACCCAAAAACATAGGCGGATTCAAGCACTCGCTACAGCTAATGATGTTAATTACTTAGGCCAAGGGTGCATTGTATAAACCCCCATGAACAGCGTATGTGCGGTGACGTACATACGGTATATTTGATTGCAAGATAGGCGGGTGCCACACCCATGCGCTACTCAGGGTGGACTATCAATAACAGCAAGTAGGAGGCAAAGCGGCGTGCGCTTCATGCATATTCAATGAAGCGATTCATTGTGATTACAGATGAAATCAAGCTGTCTTGCAGCTACGGCAATTCAATCCATCGTCAGGGATTGGATAAGCACACAGTGCGCTGGAAATACAGCGATTACCTGCTCAATCCGGTTTTTTTTGTTGCGTGATATCGGTCAGAGCAACTCGCAGCACCGGGGGTTCATCTACTTTCACTTTGCGCAGGCAGTCGAGATGGCCATCAAACTTCGATCCATTGGTACGCACCATCTCCAGACGAAATTTTTGTGGCTCAGAATACTCATGCTCCATCATATTCATGAACTGACGATGCCAATGATCTCTATCGCTGTCGGCGACAAATGCCGAGAAACGATGATTGATCAGTTTTGCGCGCTCGGCAGCCAACAACACAGCGCCCGTCAGATTAATTGTGTTAATCAAGCCGTTCCGGTTGATAGTGATGTAGCTGATCGGAGCAAACTCATAGAAATCCACATAGCGATCGCGCGCTTCTTCCATTGCGGCATGCGCTCTTCGCAACTCTTCATTTTGCGTTTCCAGCTCAACTTTATGCACCAAAAGCTCGTGCACCAGTATTTCGGTAGGATTGGCTGCATTAGCACTTCCCGAGAAACTTTCCACCATAGCCTCGGCCTCTGCTCTCAACAGTTCGCGCCGTTCAATACCATCCCACTTTTTTTTCATGCGCTAGTTTCCTTTATTTCACTGAAAGGCGGTTGATCGCCGGCACTTTCAATCATCAATAGAATCAACGATAATTCACTGGATTTTCCGACAATGCGGCGGGCATTCAAGCGTATCTTTTGGTGCCCGATCACAGGAAAATCATGTTCTACTATAAATCCCTCAAAGGCCTGATCACGCGGCAAAATAATCTCCAGCAGTTCCCGCAAGGCTGGGATATTCCATTGACCGTTACCCAAATCGTAAATCTTCCGCTCAATTGTATCAGCAGCGGTTACTTGGAAATACTGAAAAAAAACACGATTGGCCGAAATAACCTTTAACCCCCCATCCATGACTAATAGCGGCTTATCGATAGTATCGACGACGCTCTCCGCCAGATCACGCGTCAATCGCATATCCGTCTCTGCTTGGACGCGCTTGCTGATATCGGTGAACGTCAGCACAACGCCATCTATCACATTATCCAAGGTACGATAGGGTTGAATACGCACGAGATACCAGATCCCGTTATCGGTTTGCACCTCCTGTTCGAACGGTATCAGCGTTTCCAGCACGGTATGCGCTTGCGTCAACAGTGCTTCACCGGCGATATTGGATTTAATATCGCTCAAAGGCCGCCCCACGTCGGTAGGTACCAGCCGGTAAATCATGGTCGCATCACGCGTAAATCGTCGAATAATCAACTTTTCGTCAAGGAATACCGTGCCAATATGCGTATTATCAAGCAAATTCTTCATGTCATTCTGCATGCCAGCCAGCTGCTCAATTTTGGCTTGCAGTTCAGAATTGACAGTGATCAGCTCTTCATTGACCGATTGCAGCTCCTCTTTGGAAGTTTCCAGTTCTTCATTGGTTGACTGCAATTCCTCATTGGTCGATTGCATTTCCTCATTGGTCGACTTGAGTTCTTCGTTAGAGGCCTGCTGTTCCTCCAAGGTGGCTTGGTAGTTTTCTTTCAGGTAGGCAAGATCACGCTCTAATTCTTCGATGCGCCCCAGCTCTGCCGGCTTAGCACCCCGTTTGGATCGCGGCTTCACGTTTTTTGGACTAGCGGTCTCTTGGAAGCTCACCAACAGAAGGCTCTGATGGCTATCATAGCTCGCAAGCGATCGGACACTCAGCTCAACCGTTGTGACACCATCATTCGTTTTGATCTGCACGGCCTTGTTCAGGGTTGGCGTGCCTTCATTGGCTGCTGCGCGAATGGCCGCACGCAGCTCCAGTTCCAATCCCTCACGAGCCATCTCAATGACATTCAGGCTGGCCTGCCCTGGCGCCGGACGCAAATATTTGCCGGTCTCGCCATGTACATAAAGGATATCACCATTGAGGTCGGTCACTACCGAAGCCGGTGAAAAACATTGCAGCAGCACGCGGCGGGTGAGTTCAGCAAAATTGGTTTCCTTCGGTTTCATCATGATTTCCTCAGGTGCTTTTCCAGCCACTCCTGTAGTCCAGGTTAAAACGTTCGTCATCACGGCACGAGAAGAAGCGATCGAATGGATAGCCCGGTAGAATTTCCATTTGCGATTGATGGGAGAGAACAGCTCGGTATGATTGCCAATGCTTTCCGAGGGTGAAAGAAACAGAACGCCGCCGGGCCTGAGCGCGTAATGGAAGGTTGGAATTAATTGGTTCTGTAATTCCGATCCGAGATAAATCAGCAGATTGCGGCAACTGAGCAGATCGAGTTTGGTGAAAGGAGGATCTTTCAGTACATTCTGAATGGCGAATACCACCATTTCGCGGATTTCCTTCTTTATCCGATAGCCAGTATCATCTTTGGTAAAGAAGCGGCGCAATCGTTCCGGGGTAATCTCCTGAGTGATATTGGATGGATAGATACCGGCACGAGCGATAGCGATAGCCTCATCATCCAGATCCGTGCTGTAGATTTGCACTTTGAATTCACGATGATTTTCCTCCTTCCATTCTTTCAGCAATATCGCGATAGAGTAGGCTTCCTCGCCGGTAGCGCAGCCTGCAACCCAGGCGCGGAATGTGGATTGTTCCGATTTGTCTTTGCATAACGCCGGCAGAATCTCTTCCCGCAGCACGCCAAACGCATCCGTATCGCGAAAAAAACTGGTGACATTGATCAGCAGTTCTTTGAATAAGGCGGTTACTTCCGCGGGATTTTCTTTGAGAAACCGGGCATACACATCCGTATCCGCAATCGCATGATGCAACATGCGCCGTTCAATTCTACGGGTGATGGTGCTTTTTTTGTAGAGTGAGAAATCGTGACCGGTTTTGGCGCGCAATTGCATCAAGATACTACTCATTCTACTGGCCCTTTTAGGGTCATGGAGCGTTTGATCATGCTCATTCAACGGACGGACACCCAATTGCAGCGCTTCCGGCATTTTGTCGACCGGTAGCACATGCGTGGCACAACCTGCCTGAATGGCGCTGGATGGCATACCGTTATATTTGGCGGTAGTTGGTTCCTGCACCAGCGTCACGCCGCCTGCACCGAGAATGGCGCGTAACCCCCGCGTGCCGTCAGATCCGGTGCCGGATAGAATGATCCCGATAGCATTTTCACGCTGATCTTCAGCCAAGGATTGCAGAAAAGCATCGATGGGCAGACGCTGTCCACGCGGCTCATCAGGCAAGCTCAATTGCAATTTTCTGTGAAAGATCGTCATATCGCGATTAGGCGGAATGACATAAACGTGATTGGGTTCAACTAATATTTCATCTGAAGCTTCGGTCACCGGCATGGCCGTAACACGCTGGAGAATTTCAGTAAGCAGACTGGTATGGCTGGGATCAAGATGCTGCACCAGCACAAAAGCCATACCACTGCTGGCGGGAACATAGCGGAAGAATTGTTCCAAGGCTTCCAAACCACCGGCTGAAGCCCCAATGCCCACAATAGGAAAAGCAACTGCTGTGTTTTCAGAGGTCATGAAAGCAACACTGAACTAGTAGGTGGCAGATAGCTGATCTCGGATGGTTGGTTTGCTTTCAAAAAAGTTCTTTTACAGGGTTTCCCGAGGCTTTCTTCATTATATCCTTCATGTTCTTGATTTGCATACCCGCTCTCATCTTTTCACTCTCACCCGGCAAGCAACCAAAGTACTTGTAATCCTCTCTTGATTGGTTTAACGTCTCGGTTGGCAATCGATTAACCTGCTGAACTCGACGGCAAGGGCGCAACGCTATGTTCAACTTAGGTTCCATGCTCAATCTGGGCTCTACCGAGCCGGTCATCGGACGGGCGCACACCATCGTGTCCTGCTCGGCCGCGGAGCTTTTCCAGTATATTGGCGTGGGTCTATTCGATAACTATCCGAAATGGTCTCCGGAAGTGAAAGAGCTGGAGCAAATCACGCCCGGCCCTGTCCAGCTTGGAACGGAAGGGCGGCAGGTGCGCGTTGATCAGGGGCGGCGTTCGGAATCGAAGTTCAAAATTTCCGCCTTTGAGCCAGGTCAGCGCATCACATTGGTTGGCGTATCCGACCCTTTCCGCTGCACTTATGAATTACAGGAAATCAGTCCGGCGCAATCCACTAAATTGACATTTTCTTTTGAGCTGCTGGAAATTCTGGCGATTATGCGGCCTTTTGAAGGATTGGTACGGGTTGCCATCAAAGACGGCGCGGGCAGGACCGTACAAAACATCAAGCGCTTGGTTGAAGCGAAGCCATCATGAAAATTCCCGTTTGTCCGCAACCGCTTTGGCTGATGATCTTCACCGCAATCGCTTAATGTTCAAGGAGAACTAATGACACAACCTACCTCTTCCAACATTCAAATACCGCGTGTCGATGATCGTCCGGTATGGGATGTGGTGTTCGCGGTTTATGGTTATCCTGCTTTATTGCTGGCGCACCGGCTCAAAGTGTTTGCCTTGCTGGAGGATAATCCGCGCACGTTGACAGAGATTTGCGATGCGCTCAATCTCAAGCCGCGTCCGGCAGAAGCGATTCTGACCGTCGCTACCGCACTGGGTTTTTTGTCGCTACAGCAGGAGCGTTATGCTCTCACTGCGGTGGCGGAAGAATACTTACTGCTGAAAAGTCCCAATTACTTCGGTTTTCTCTGGGATCTGATGATCGACAATTATCAGGTATGCTCCTTCACAAGCCTGGAAAAATCCATTCTGACCGATTCACCGCAGATTTACGGCGGCGGCGACATTTATCAATCGCACGAAGAACAGCTCGAATTGCTGCATCGCTTTACCAGCGGCATGCACAGCATGAGCATGGCTTCCGCGCTGATTTGGCCGGGCATTCTGGATTTCTCCCGGCACCGGATGATGCTGGATATCGGCGGCAGCTCCGGCGCGCATTCGATCGGCGCGGCTCTGCGTTTGCCTAATCTGCAAGCGATTGTCCTGGATTTTCCACAGGTATGCGAAGTGGCCGAAGGATACATTGTGGAATACAACCTGCAAGAGCGCATTAAAACCTGCGGCGTCAATATCTGGAACGATCATTGGCCATCCGCCGATCTGCATTTCTTTTCCAACATGTATCATGACTGGCCGCCGGAAAAATGCCATTTTCTGACCGCAAAAAGTTTCAGGTACTTGGAATCCGGCGGGCGTATCGTGATTCATGAAATGCTGTGCAACGACGATAAGACCGGCCCGTTCGCACCGGCCGCTTTCGGCATGATGATGATGGGCTGGACGGAAGGGAAGCAATACTCCGGTTTGGAACTCTCAACCATGCTGAAAGAAATCGGCTTTGAGGACATCCAAATCCATAAGGCTTCCGGCTATTACAGTATCGTAACCGGGCGAAAGCCTTAATTTCCAGTGATTGCGCTATCCGTCTGCGCAGCGAGGCTTTTCGCTAGATTTATAAGTGATTCCGAGTCCTCGAGTCCATCGAGAAAGCGCTGAGGGATACCAGCCAACCCCACCTGGGCACCCACTAGCGCACCGGTAAGAATCGCACGCGCTTGATTCTGGCCTCCGCCATTGACGGCATGCAACACAGCGGACTCAAAATCATCCCCAAAACGAGCAGCAAGATAATACACGGCGGGCAGTTGGTGATAAATGGCGCACGGCATGCCATAGACGATCGACACTTTCCACGCCGGTTCGATGCGAATATCCTCATCCGCCGCCGCTTGGGCCATATAAGACGGCGTCAGCAATGCATCCGGCGATGCAAAACGCCCGGCGCGTGGCGGATCAGGATCGCCTGGGCGCGGCGGTTGCAAATCGGTGAAGGTTACGGCATGAAAGGGCAGTTTCCCGGTTTTCACCAGTTGCATCAATTTTCCGGACAACGCCGCATCCAAAGCATGCCCTTGCATCAGCATGCTCAGCACGGCCGCATAAGCAACCGTCATTGAAATTACCGTATCGTCGATCTGGGTCAGGTGAGTATTGCTTGCTACTGTAGCGGCCAGCTCGGCAGGCTGGAAAGCATAGCGGACAGCAAGCGCCAACGTGCGCTCAATCGCTTCGGTGGTATCCGCATGTCCGCCTGTTTTCCCCCACGGCAATTTTTGCTCCACCCGGCAGCGCCAGGCATCACGAATCGATTGGCTGGTGTAACCGCCCGGCCCGCTCATGGGCGTGCCGTCGAGAAATGGAAACAGTTGTTCGTCCAACCTGCGGCAAAAATCGGCTTCGTCGTATCGGCCATTTTCAACGAGGGAATGCAACATGTGCGTGAGGATGATGCCTGATTGGGAGAGCTGACCGGCCTTGCGTCCGCTATGGTAGCGGCCCGGTTTGGGATCGGTATAAGTGGTGATCCATTCCCCGTAATCACGCCGCAATTCGGCGAGATTGTAATACCAATGAGGACCAAGCGCCAAAGCATCGCCGATGAAAGCGCCCATAATGGCACCGGCGGCGCGTTCCTGGTTAGTCGTGTGCGACATGAAAGCCTCCTTGACCGGTCACAAGTGCTGCGGCAGCACTTCTTATGCTGCTGAAACCATTGACAGCTGCGGCGCCTCCGGTTTCAGGTGCATTCCTAGCTGTACTAGCCGCAAAAAAGCTTCAAAGCGGCGATTTATTCCAGCGCTATCCCCGAGGATTGGGTTTTGTCATTCTTAATCAGTGCATACGCTGAATGATTATGAATCGATTCAAAATTCTCCGACTCAACCACATAGGCATCGATTCGTTCATCGCGGTTCAACACTTCGGCGATATCCCTGACGATGTCTTCGACAAATTTGGGATTGTCGTACGCTTTTTCAGTCACGTATTTTTCGTCCGGCCGTTTCAGCAAGCCATAGAGTTCGCACGACGCATTCGTCTCGGCAATCCGGATAACATCCTCAATCCATACAAAACTGTTGGTGCGTACGGAAATCGTCACATGCGAGCGCTGGTTATGCGCGCCGTAATCGGATATTTTCTTCGAGCACGGACAAAGGCTGGTGACCGGAATGATGACTTTCATGGTGAACAGGTACTCACCATCTTTAATTTCACCAATAAAGGTCACTTCGTAATCCAACAAACTTCTGACCTGAGAAACCGGAGCGGATTTATTGATGAAATACGGAAAGGACATTTCGATATGACCCGAGTCCGTTTCCAGCTTCTGAATCATTTCCCGCAAGATGACCTGGAACGACTCAACGGAAATTTCTCGTTCATGGCTGTTGAGGATCTCGACAAAGCGGGACATGTGCGTGCCTTTGAAGTTATGCGGCAAATTCACGTACATGTTAAATACCGCGATGGTATGTTGCACACCATCGCTTTTATCCGCCACAACCACGGGATGGCGTATAGCTTTAATCCCTACCCGGTCGATCGCAATACGCCGGGTATCGGGCGAGCTTTGCACATCGGCAATCGGCAAATCTATCTGTTTATTCATGTCTCTCTCCTGTGCGATGAGGAATTCATTCCCGGCAACATCGAATCAAATATTCAGCCGATCCCAGAAACGTTACGCAGGCAAAATTGCTCGCACTGATTTAATAATACCGTCTTTATCCAGCCCGCAATCCGCCAGCATTTGCGCATGATCGCCCTGGTCGATAAAAACATCCGGCAAACCCAGTTGCAGCACCTTGACATTGATCCGTTGACTGTTGAGTGACTCTGTTACAGCACTTCCAGCGCCACCCAGAACCGTATTCTCTTCCACCGTCACCAGCACATCGTGACTGGCTGCCAGAGAGGCCACCAAATCATCATCTAAAGGCTTGATAAAACGCATATTAGCGACCGTCGCGTTCAATTCTTCCGCTGCGCTCAGACACGGTGTCAGCATGCTGCCAAACGCCAGCAATGCAATCTTCCCCCCCTGGCGGCGGATTTCCCCCCGGCCTATGGGCAACGCCTGCATGTCCTTTTGAACCTTCACACCCGGCCCGGTTCCCCGCGGATAGCGCACCGCCGACGGTGTATCCAGTTTAAAAGCAGTATACAACATCTGCCGGCATTCATTTTCATCCGCCGGCGCCATGACGGTCATATTCGGAATACAACGCAGGTACGACAAATCAAAGCTACCCGCATGCGTCGGCCCATCCGCGCCCACCAGACCGGCCCGGTCAATGGCAAACACCACCGGCAAGTTCTGGATGGCGACATCGTGAATCAGCTGATCGTAAGCACGCTGCAAAAAGGTCGAATAAATCGCCACCACAGGCTTCAAGCCGTCGCAGGCCGCGCCTGCGGCGAAGGTGACGGCGTGTTGCTCGGCAATACCGACATCAAAATAACGTTCGGGATATTCCTGTGAAAAACGCACCAATCCCGAGCCTTCGCGCATCGCCGGAGTAACGCCGATCAAGCGGGAATCCTGCGCTGCCATATCGCACAACCAATCACCAAATATTTGCGTATAGGCTGGTTTTCCAGCCGGCTTGGCGACAATGCCTTTTTCCGGATCGAATTTTCCAACACCGTGGTACAGAATCGGATCTTCTTCGGCCACTTTGTAACCGGCGCCCTTGCGAGTCACCACGTGCAGAAATTGCGGGCCGTCCAGTTGTTTGATGTTGTTCAGCGTGGTAATCAAGACATCCAGATCGTGGCCGTCGATCGGGCCGATATAATTAAATCCGAATTCTTCAAACAAAGTACCCGGTGTCACCATGCCTTTGACATGTTCTTCGGCGCGTTTAGCCAGTTCCAGCACCGGTGGAACGACTCCCAGCACTTTCTCACCGGCGCGCCGTGCCGTGGCGTAGAAACGTCCCGACATCAGCTTGGCCAGATAATTGTTCAATGCACCGACCGGCCGCGATATCGACATATCGTTGTCATTCAAAATAACCAGCAAATTGGCGTCCATCACACCGGCGTTGTTCAATGCTTCAAACGCCATCCCGGCGCTCATGGCGCCATCGCCGATGATCGCAATCGCGCGCCGGCCGGTATGATTCAGACGCGCGGCAACCGCCATGCCCAGCGCGGCACTGATCGAGGTGCTGGAATGCGCGGTACCGAAGGCATCGAATTCACTTTCGTCACGGCGCGGAAACCCGGCAATCCCGCCGTGCATGCGCAGCTTGCTCATGCCTTCGCGCCGTCCCGTCAGAATCTTGTGCGCGTAAGTCTGATGCCCCACATCCCAAACCAACTGGTCGTGCGGCGTATTAAAGACATAGTGCAACGCAACGGTTAATTCGACCGTACCCAGATTGGAGGACAAATGCCCGCCGGTTTTTGCTACCGATTCGACAAGAAAGTCACGGAGCTCATTGGCAAACTGCGGCAATTTCTTTTGCTCCAGTTCACGTAACTGGGATGGCGAGTTAATGGTATCTAACAGTGGATACATTCAAGACCTGAAAATAAAAAAGAAAGAAGAAAAACTTAGAATTTACGTTTAATTATAAAATCGGTTACCTGGCGCAATCTTGCCGCGGCTTCACCGAAACCATCCAGTGCTTGATCCGCATCGCGTTGCAATTTTTCCGCCAGCTCACGCGCCTGACTGATACCCAGAATACTGACATACGTGGGCTTATTGTTTTCCGCGTCCTTACCGGCTGTTTTGCCCAATGTAGCGGTCGTCGCTTCGGCATCCAGCAAGTCGTCGACCACCTGAAATGCCAGACCGACACACTTGGCAAAATGATCCAGCTTGTTTAACTGTTCGTCAACCAAACGGCCGCTGCACCGCGCGCCCAGCATCACCGCCGCGCGAATTAATGCGCCGGTTTTATGGATATGCATGAATTCCAGCTCCGGCAGGCTGAGCATTTTGCCGACACTATCCAAATCAAACGCCTGTCCGCCCGCCATGCCGCGCGAACCCGAAGCCAGCGCCAATTGCGCAATCATTTCCAGTTGCGCTTGCGGTGTATCCGCCAAACGCTTTTCCGCCAACAATTCAAAAGCCAGTGTTTGCAAACTATCGCCCGTCAACAGTGCGGTTGCTTCGTCAAATTCAATATGACAGGTCGGTTTACCGCGCCGCAACACATCATCATCCATACACGGCAGGTCGTCATGCACCAACGAATAGGCATGGATTAATTCCACTGCTGCCGCGGCGACCGTTACGCGCTCTACATCCGCTGCCGCAAGCTCACCTGCCGCAAATGACAACAGCGGACGGACTCGTTTGCCGCCACCCAGCACGGAATAACGCATGGCTTTATGCAATCGTACCGGAACGCAATCGCTCGCGGGCAGTCTCGTATCCAGAAACGTTTCAATCCGTGCCTGACAACCGCTTGCCCAACTCTGAAAATCAACGCCCATCGCTATCGGATCTAGTGAAGTTTTTTAACATACCGGCTTCCAGCACACGCACCTGCTGTTGCGCGCCTTGCAGTTTATTTTGACAATATTGCAACAACTCCGCTCCCCGCTGATAGGCTGCCAGAGAAGCTTCCAATGACATCTGCCCCGCTTCCATGGCCGTCACGATTTTCTCCAATTCAGCCGACGCCGCCTCAAAGCTCTCCGGTTGCGATGGCGCAGCCTGTTTAGATGATTTGGTCATAAGACGCCAGCAAGAAACTCATATGCAGAATAATAAGTGGTTCAATTACAAAAAAACAGACAAAAATAACGCAATTAGCCGTATCAGGTCAATTCAAATTTAGAAATGGCTATCATCATACCTTCTTGAAGCCGGGGACAAGCACTCAAGAAGCCGCACAGATCACCGGTTACCTGTGATTGCAATTATCGCAGGAAAATTGACTGCGATTTCCCGATGACTTGTTTGCACTGTCAGCCGCGCACTGGTAATCATATTGATCCATGCATATTACTATGGCAAGATACGGGCCTTGGATGGCATCATCGAAACCGGTAAGCATATGTGATGAAATAAAAATGGCCGCTTGCCTATTTTGATCGCCACACCCGCTTATTTCAGCAATATTCTTGGTAGCGGTTCGCAGTATAAGAACCTATTCTATTTTTTCTAACGCACATTAATTGAGAATATCGTGAACGAAATCCTTGATCAAATCGCCTCATATTTTGAAACCGTGCCGCTATGGCCCTTTGTCTTATTCGGCTTGCTTGGGGTAGTGGCTATTATGGTCGATATCGTTAACCGCAAGCGCCGCGCCATGGCCATCGAAAATTTCCGCTATACCATCGAAATTGAATTGGCCGATATGTATCCGCAACATAAACGCTGGCCGCCCAACATTAACCATTACCTGACATCCCGGTTGCCGGAGATGTATCAAAATTTTGAAGTGCTGCGTGTTTTCATCCGGCAGGATCATTTACTCAAATACAACACGGATTGGAACAATTTTCGTGATTTCTGCCGCACGCTTACCGATGAAAAAATTGCCGCAGCGGAACAGAACGCTACCGGCCAATCCGCCAGCAACGAACCCGATCCCAAAGCCGTTTTTCATCAACTGGTAACAAACTTACTGAAGCATACTGAAAAGTAGCAATTCCCGGCCACGCCGGTCAGAACAGCAAATCAGCATGAATTTATAATTCTTTTTCGCGGCACTATCATCAAAACGACATCGTTCACCTGCCATGACTCAACACGATAAGCCGGTCAATCCCAGAGTAACGGTGCGCCCGGTCATGTCTTACCGCGATATGGGTAAGTTTATCGAGGTGCCGTGGCATGTCTATGCGAACGACCCGATGTGGGTGCCGCCGCTACGTCTGGAGCGGCGTTTTCATTTTTCCCGCTTCAATCCCTATTTTAAGCATGGCGAATGGCAAGCCTGGGTCGCCTTTCAAAACGGTCAGCCGGTTGGGCGCATCAGCGCGCAAATCGATTCGCTGCATCAGGAACGCTATGGCGCCGACAGCGGCCACTTCGGCCTGCTGGAATGTATCGACGATGCGGAAGTTTTCGCTGCGCTGCTGCTGCACGCGGAAGCTTGGCTCGCTTCACGGGAAATCCGCCGGGTCAGCGGCCCGTTTAACCTGTCGATCAACCAGGAATGCGGCATTCTGGTCGAAGGATTCGATACGCCGCCAGTGGTCATGATGCCGCATTCGCCGCGCTGGTATAGCCGTTTACTCGAAGCACAAGGCTATCTTCCGCAAAAGGATTTATTGGCTTACAAAGTCAAAGTCGATTTTGAAATACCGCGTGTCATGCAAGCAGTAATTAACCGGTTCTCGCCGAAAATCAAATTACGCACATTACAACGCGATCGATTCGATCAGGAAATGGAGACGCTGCGCGACATCTTTAACGATGCCTGGTCGGAAAATTGGGGTTTTATCCCGTTTACGCGTGAAGAATTTGCTGAACTGGGCAGCAGCCTACGGCTGTTATTGCCCGACGACTATATTCAAATCGCCGAGGTCAACGGCGAACCGGCGGCATTTATGGTCGCACTGCCCAACCTCAACGAAGTGTTGATCGAACTCAACGGCAGTCTGTTTCCGTTCGGCTGGCTGAAACTAATCAATAAAGTCCGCAGCCACCAAATCCACACTGGGCGCATTCCGCTGATGGGAGTGCGAAAAAAATATCATAATACTCCGGTCGGTTTGGCGCTGGCCTGCCTGGTCATCGATGCGCCCCGTCAAGTAGGCATGAAGCGGGGTGTCAAGGAAGTTGAGATGTCCTGGATATTGGAAGATAACATAGCGATGCGCGGCATCCTCGACAGCATTGGCAGCGAACAATACAAGCGCTACCGTATTTATGGAAAAACACTATGAGCGCTGAACCCCATCCGGCAGCGCAGCGGTTCGCCGCGGTGGTTCTAGCTGCCGACCGCACCGGCAAAGATCCCATTACGTTGCATACCGGCTCGGCCTGCAAGGCTTTCGCACCGGTGGGCGGGGTACCGATGATTATTCGCGTTTTGGATACATTGAAGGCTTGCGATCTGATCTCCAGCGTCATCTTGTGCGGGCCTCCCGAATCGCTGCACGATCGCTGCCCGGAATTAAAGCAGCGTATCGCTTCCGGGCAGGTGACCTGGCTGCCGAATCTGGATTCTCCCAGCCGCAGCGCTGATCGCGGCCTCAGCCACATACCGCTCGACACACCGGTATTATTAACCACGGCCGATCATGCCTTACTCACTCCCGGCATCGTGCGCAGTTTTTTACAGAATGCCCTGACCATGCAGTGTGATGCCGCGGTAGGCGCCGTCAGCGGGCAAGCCATCGCCGATGCATTCCCCGGTTGCAAGCGCACCATTATCCGTTTGCGCGATGGCGGATTCCGCGGCTGCAATCTGTATGCATTCAACCCGCAAGGGCGCGCACTGGTCGGATTCTGGCAGCAAGCCGAAGATTTGCGCAAACGTCCGTGGCGGTTGATCGGACAGGTGTTGGGATTCAACGCAGTATTGTTATATGTCTTTGGACTGCTCACATCGCAACGCGCTTTAGCTGCGGTATCGGAAAAATCCGGGGTCAACATCCAGCTGGTTATGCTGGACGATCCTCGCGCCGGTATCGATGTCGACAAGGTTGAAGATTTAATGCTGGCGGAAGCAATCCTCGGCCGGAAAACCGGTTCCGAAGGCAGCACTGATCCATCTTGAACAATATTCACCTGTATTCCCGATGATATTCGCCTTATTGTCAGTCAATAACTGATCAAACCGATGTATGAAATTAATTGAACGGTATATCGCGCGCGAAATATCACTGCCTTTCACGGTAGTTATCCTTGTTTTGGTCGGTCTATTCGCCAGTTTCATCAGCGCCCGGCTGTTAGCAGGCGCCGTAACGGAAACCTTGGGCGTTACCGCGCTGCTCAAGCTGGTATTCTTAAAAACGCTGATCGCGCTGGAAGTATTAATCCCCATCGCACTCTATATTTCGGTCATCATCGGCCTCGGCAGGCTCAGCAAAGATCAGGAACTCAACATCATCCGCACGATGGGGGTCAGCGGCACGCGCATTGTACTCACGGTATTGACGGTAGCAATACCGGTTGGCCTTATCAGCGGCATGCTGTCATCGTATGTGCGCCCGTGGGCCTATGCCGAAAGCTATATGCTCGATGCGCAAGCGGAAGCGGAACTCAACACCAATCGTTTCCAAGCCGGGCGTTTTTATGGCAGTGAAAAAACCGGCCGGGTTGTGTATGTGCGCAGCAAAAACGACGCTGACAAGGAAATGCAGAATATTTTTCACTACATCAAGAAAAAAGAAGGCAGCGAAATTGTCATTGCCAAGCAGGCCCGTCAGATTCAACCGGCAACTAAGGAAGAAAGACCGCACATTCTGTTATCCGACGGCGTAGTGTACGAGTTGAGTAAAACAGCCAATATCGACGATGTCATACAGTTCGAGAAGATGACTTATTTCATCGACAACGACTATGTGCTGAATTACCGGCGCAAGGCAGCCGCCACTCGCACCTTATGGGAATCCACGCAGCCGCGTGACATCGCGGAACTGCAATGGCGGCTTTCCCGCCCGCTCTCGGCGATTCTAATGGCTTTGATCGCGGTGACATTCATTCGTATCTCGCCGCGCCAGGATAAAACCGAGCGAACCTACATCGCCGCCGCCCTGGTTTTCGCCGCCTATTACAATCTCAGCGGATTGGCCAGATCCTGGGTTGAACAAAGTGTGGTCGGCAGCATACCGGGTGTCTGGTGGCTGGATCTGCTAATGCTGACAGGACTCGGTATGTACGCATTGTTATCAAACAAAAAACAGCTCTTCGCGCGCCCGCAATGATTATTTATCGCTACATTGCCTACCAGGTCCTGATCGGCTTCGTGATGTCCACCGCCGTCCTGCTGCCATTATTCAGTTTCTTCGACCTATTGGATCAACTGGATGACGTGGGTAGAGGAACTTACCGCGCCCAAGACGCGTTCCTCTACACAGCCATGATATTGCCGCGCCGGTTTATTCAGATCGCACCTTTTATCGCATCTCTCGGCACGGTGGTTGCGTTGGGAAAACTAGCGGTCAATTCGGAATTGATCGCCATGCGGATTGCCGGCGTTTCCCCGTTGCAGATCAGCTTCGCGCCGTTGAGCGTTGGTATTGCGCTACTGTTGCTTGTCGCCATCCTGGAACAATTTGTCGCGCCGCAACTGCAACAAAAAGCCATCACCAATCGCGCCATCGCGCTGGAACAAAGCGCGGAACTAGGCAAGAACCTGGGGATCTGGACGCGCAACGAGCATAACATTCTGCGCATCGGCATGATCGTGCACAACAAACGCGCGGCCGATATCGAGATTCTGCATCTGAGCGCGGAAGATCGCCTGCTCTCGCATACCGTTGCTGAATATGCCGACATTGTGGAAGATCAAGTCTGGGAACTCAGCAATGCAGTAATCAGAACATTCCACGACGACGGCCGGATCTCGGTGAATCATGCCAGTTCGATCCGCTGGCCTTCCTTCGTCAATCCGGAAGATATTGCAACATTGACCAAGCCGCCGGAAAGCTTGTCCCCGCTGGAATTGGTACGGCATGTGGAATTTCTCCGCAGCACCGGCCAGGAAGCCGACTCCTACGCCCTGGCGCTGTGGCGCAAAGCGGGCGGCGCAATAATGACGGTCGCCATGTTGCTGCTATCGGTTCCGCTGGTATTCGGGTCGATCCGCTCCGGGCTGAGCAATAAGCTCATTCTCGCCGCGTTGATTGGTCTTGCGGTTTACTTGCTCGATCAAATTATCGCCAATGCCGGTCTGATCCTGCGCTTGAACCCCGCGCTCGTCGCTCTGGCGCCGGGATTGGCGTTGATCAGTCTGGCCATGCTCTGGTTACGCCGGACTTCTTAACAGCCGTGTATTAACTGCTGTTATTGTTACCGCAAAACATCTAAAATCTCATAGTTTGGCGTAACGTGTTGCACTTGAATAATCCTAATTCTCCATCACACATGTCGACTGCAACTTATATCTATTTTTTCGGTGAAAGTGAAATAACCATCTGGGGATTGACCGGACGCGAGCGCTTGCGGCGCATGCTGCAAACGCATAAGGACATCATACTGACCGATGACGTTGAAAAAATTCCCGTTACCGCTACCGCCCTATTCCTGAATTCCAATATTCTATTCGATGCCCGGGTGCTTAGCGCATTGCTCGGCATGGATAAGAAAATCGCCTTGTATAGCGACGAAGGCTGCCCCGCGGCGATCCGCACCGACGGCAATTATGCGCCGCAATTGTTGCGCAATCTCAATAACAACAAGGATCAGAACTATAAATTCGCGCTGCTGACGATCCCGCGCGTTGGATTAAAAGATCTGCATATCGATTACCAGCAGAATCTAAAAAAGAAAGATCCGCCGTACATTCTGCCGGTCAGCGAAGCCAACCGTCCGTTACTGGAACAAGAGCTGTTTTCCGGATCGTATAAAGGCGTCACCGATCTGGTCACCAAATGGGTCTGGCCGGTACCGGCATTTTGGACCACGCATTTTTGCGTGCGCCACGGCTGGTCACCCAATCACGTGACCTATCTCAGCGTGGTGTTTGCCGTGCTGGCGGGATTGGCGTTCTGGGGGGGATTCTTCGGTATCGGATTACTGATGGGCTGGTTCATGACCTTTCTCGATACGGTGGATGGAAAACTGGCACGCGTCACGGTGACATCCAGCCGCTTCGGTGATGTCTTGGACCACGGCTTGGATATCATTCACCCACCGCTGTGGTATCTGGCTTGGGGATTGGGTCTGGAAGGCACAGCGACGCCGCTGGCTCCTTTGGGAATTCTAATGGGACTGATGTTTTTGGGATATGTCGGCGGACGGTTGTGCGAAGGCGCATTCCAGTTCTGGCTGGCGCACTTCGACATGTTCATCTGGCGCAAAATGGATTCTTTCAACCGCTTGATCACGGCCCGGCGCAATCCGAACCTGATTTTGCTCACGTATGGCTGGTTAAGCGGCCGCCCGGACATCGGATTGCTCTTAGTGGTGCTGTGGCACCTGGCTTCAACCGGCATTCTGCTCTGGCGCTTGGCCGATGGCTGGCAAACCAAACAAAAGGAAGGCTCGTTGCGTTCCTGGTTGCAGGATATCGATCCGGCGCGTGATCGCGAACAATGGGCAGTGAAAATTTTCACGCGCGCCCCGATCGATCTTAGAAAACCGTTTCCGCTTTCGTAACAGCTACATTTCATAACAATACCTGATGACGTTACAAGCGCGGATTGACCGTCTGAAAAGCGGAACAGCCAAAACCGGTTGTTTGCTCAACCCCATGGGCGGTCAGGTACGTAAACGCAAACCGGCGATCCGGCAAGCGCTGG
Organism: Nitrosomonas sp. Is24; assembly: GCF_033063335.1. Lineage (NCBI taxonomy): Bacteria > Pseudomonadati > Pseudomonadota > Betaproteobacteria > Nitrosomonadales > Nitrosomonadaceae > Nitrosomonas > Nitrosomonas sp. Is24. Next base: position 2,786,268 of record NZ_JAWJZG010000001.1, read on the forward strand.
ACGACATACCCGGCATGCTGGTGTGCGAAGCCAATGATGCGATCACTTTCAAGAGCGCGGTTGATCAATTGCTCCAAGCGGATATCGACTTACTGGTGATCGTAGCCGGTGACGGCACCACGCACGCCATCTTCGGCCATTTATTCGCAGCACGCGCTCCCGCTGACTGGCCGCTCATCACGATCATACCGGGCGGCACCACGAATATGACGCCGCTGGACCTGGGCGTGCGCGGCAAACCCGAACAAATCATCCAGCGCTTGCACGCCTATTTGCGCAGACCATCCGCTCCGAAACTGGCGCAACGCCCGGTTTTACGTATCGAACAGGCTGGCATGAATCCCATTTATGGCATGTTTTTCGCTGTCGGATTGGTCGCGCGCGGCGTAAAATTTTCACGCAGCCCGGTCAAGCAAATCGGTATCACCGGCGGTATTTTCACCGCGATGATCATGCTGCGATCGTTGATCGGCATGCTCGCCAACATGATTCTGGGCCGTCAGCAAAGCGAATGGGCGCCGGTCAACATGACCCTGACGGAAGCCAGCGGACGGATTCACCAGGGCACTTATCTGTTTGCATTGGTCAGCGCGCTGGATTGCCTGTTATTGAACATCCGCCCGTACTGGGGAACAGAACCGGCGCCGTTGCATGTGACATTGGTCGATCAGCAACATAAGCGTCTGTGGCGCTCGGTATGGCCGATATTATCGGGTGGCGGCGCGGTGCTACAGGAAAAAGACGGCTACTACAGCCACAATACCGGCTCCTTATCGGTGCACATGGACGACGAATATATTGTCGACGGTGAATTGTACCGGTCGGTTAATCCGCAAGCGCCAATCAACATTACCGCCACCGATCCCGTGACATTTCTCGTGCTATAGCTATAGGATATCGCCATGACCAACCCTTTACTCTCAGCCATTGCGCAACTGCCCGCCGAATTGATCGATGAAGTCGCGGCGGAAAGCAAAAAAGCGGTTTCCGCCGATTTCGCCCCTTTGGTGGATGCGCTTATCATGCGCTTTGGCGAGTCGCTCGATGCCGTGATTCTGTACGGTTCCTGCCTGCACTCCGCCGTGAGCCTGGAAGAAGGCATCGTCGACCTGTATGTCGTCGTCGACAGCTATCACAAAGCGTATCCGGAACGCTATTTGGCGACCCTCAATGCCTGGCTGGCGCCCAATGTGTTTTATCTGGAAGTTCCGCACCAGGAAAAAACATTGCGCGCCAAATACGCCGTCATTTCCACTGCCGATTTTGCACACGGCGCGCAGTTCTGGTTTCACTCCTACATCTGGGCGCGCTTTGCGCAACCGTCACGGCTGCTGTATGCGCGCGACGATACGGTGCGGCAGCGTATTTATGCCGCATTGGCGCATTCCGTCATTACCTTTTTAAAATCCGGCGTACCTGCGCTGGAAGCCGACACCCTGGATGTCGAGGAAATCTGGACTCGTTGCCTGATCCTCACCTACGCCGCTGAGTTGCGCGCCGAAAATGAAACGCGCGCGCGTCATCTGGCGCAAGCCAACCGGGATGCATTTACCCGCCTGACAGCCGCCGCCAGTCCGCTATTGACAGAAATCCTGGAAAAACAGGGAAACGGGCAGTACCGCTGCCTGACCCGTCCGGTCAGTCAACGGCAAGCATTGTTGCGCTGGCGGCTGCGCCGCTGGCAGGGCAGAGTCCTGTCGATCCTGCGCTTGGCCAAAGCTACGCTGACCTTCAGCAATAGCGTCGACTACGCCGCCTGGAAAATCGAGCGGCACACCGGTGTGCGCGTGGAAGTCACACCGCTGCTGCGCCGCCACCCTATTTTATGGGGCTTGAAAGTAGCCCGGCAATTATTACGGCGCGGCGTATTGCGCTGACGAACATCATCTGATTAACATAAACTTTCATTGGAGACACGCATGAATCATGTCATTCGCTTATTTAGCCTGCCGGTATTGTTGATGCTGAGCGCTTGCACCACGATGTATCTCGAAGGCCTGGAAAAAGTCGGCATTCCCAAACGCGACGTGATGGTCTACCGCGTTGAGAAAGCGCGCGACACGCAGCAAGAAACCAAGGAACAGTTCAAGTCCGCCCTGGAACAATTCACCGCCGCGACGAATTTCCAAGGCGGCGATCTGGAAGCCACCTACAAAAAACTGAACGATGCTTATGAAGCCAGCGCCGGTAAGGCGGAAGAAGTCAGAAGCCGCATCGCCGATATCGAAAGCGTCTCGGAGGCGCTGTTTACCGAATGGAAGCAAGAGATCACGCAATACAGTAATGCATCACTGCGGCAAAACAGCCAGAAAAAACTCGACGCCACCCAAGTGCACTACCGCCAGCTGATCGCATCGATGAAACAGGCGGAAGCCAAAATCGAACCCATCCTCACCGTGTTTCACGATCAGGTCATGTACCTCAAACACAATCTGAATGCGCGCGCCATCGCTTCGCTCAAAGGCGAATTGGGCAACATCAAATCGGATGTTTCGGTTTTGATCGCTTCGATGGAAAAATCCATCAATGAAGCGAATACGTTCATCAGCACGATGGAAAATAAATGACACCGGCCACTCGCTTAAAAAATTCAATGGGGTATCTGTGGCACTGAAACCGACCATTTATAAATTCAAAATCGCGCTGACCGACCTCAACCGCCAGTATTACGACACACTCAACCTGACCATCGCGCAGCATCCGTCCGAAACGCTGGAACGGATGATGGCGCGCATGCTCGCGTTCTGCCTCAATGCGCAGGAATCGCTAACGTTCACCAAAGGACTCAGCAGCGCTGAAGAACCCGACCTCTGGGCGCACACCCCGGATGGCCGGATTGCGCTCTGGATCGACGTCGGCGAACCCGCCCCCGAGCGCATCAAAAAAGCCACCCGGATCGCGCAAACCGTCAAGGTATATAGTTTTAACACAAAATCGACTGTGTGGTGGATGCAGGAACAAGCAAAATTCAACGAATTGACCGCGGCCATTTTGCAGTTTCAATCTCAGGACATTCAGGCATTGGCCAAGTTGGTACAACGGACGATGGATATCTCCGTCACCATCAGCGAACAATCGGCTTATGTGGCGGCGGAAGCGGGGGAATGTGAGGTGAATTGGGCAATGCTATGTAATGACTTATATAAAACATAATAGTTTTAGCTTAAAAGCATTAAGAATCAATTAATGATTGCAGTTCAGAACTATGCAATAGCTCATAGGCCATTTGCCGAATTGCGACAAAGTGAGCATTGGTAATTTGCTCGTCACATTCTATACCATCCTGATTAACCAATAATAAGCCAAGACCTCCATCCTTTGAAAGCTCTGCATAATTAGGCTTAAGCCTGGAATCAACATGCGCTCCACCATCTTGATTTGCGGCAGCTAGTACAATGTCTTTTCTTGAAAGCCTGACATCTGGATTGAGCACGTAAACGACTTGCTCCCACCACTGCTGCGCAGGTATTAGCTGCTTAGTCCACCCCCCCCTAATCCAGGTTGGTAGGACGGACCATCAGAACCAACCTGCAAAATACCTAATCCCATATAATAAAAAACAGTTTCAATATTTTCACACTCAGCTGTGCTCAGAAGATTGATTTTCTCCGCACTTAAGTGCTGTAATAATGAAGTTGATTGAGAGGTCTGATGCAGCAATACACGCATTACCGTGGCCATGCGAATTGCTTCGTCATGATAACCTAGATCATAAGCTGCGGCTGAACGTTCCAAAAATGAGAGCTGCCGTTTTAATTGAGCGACAAAATCCATTTCCATTTTGCTTTCTGACCAAAATTAACAAACCACAAATTAAAACACAAAGCTCGTTCAATCCATACAAACCGTCTCTTCAATATAAAGGAACATCGAATTCGCTGCAAAGCCAAACCAATCCAGAGATTCTTCATGTTGTGCGCCGATCACGCCATCTTAGCGACGTTACGTTAAGTCCTCGAGATATGCTTTGAGTACCAGCGCGTGAGTATGCTCCTTATCCTTTGCACCGTACACGAGTGTAACCGGTCCACGATGGACCTGTTCCGCGAGTTGTTCCACTGCTTCAGCATTATGGCGCAGCTCTGAAAAGTAACGATCGCTAAATTCGCTCCATTTTGCTGGATCGTGATCAAACCACTTCCGTAGGGATGTACTGGGGGCGATATCCTTGAGCCACAAATCAATGCGCGCCGAATCCTTGGAGACTCCCCGCGGCCAAAGCCGGTCTACCAAAACCCGGAATCCATCATCCGGCCCGGGCGGTTCATACGCACGTTTCAGCAAAATGACCATCGGCGGTTACTCCATGAATAATCACTGAATTAACATTTGTTTCAAATTCCCCCACACCGCGAAATACCAGCCGGTGGATTCAATCTATGCAAACCGTTTCCTCAATATGCCGGAACATCGAATTCGCTGAAAAGCTAAACCAATCCAGGGATTCTTCGTGGTGTGCGCCGATCACCATGCCGGTGGCTTCTTTATCCGGGTACAGCAACATCGTGATTGAACGGGCTTTGTGGCGGGTGCAGTCGAATTCGTACAAAGTTTTCACCGCATGATGCCCGCCTTTTTGCTTCTCAGCGTAACTGGACAACACCCAGATCTTCCTGAATTGACCGTCTTTCCGCAGAGTTCCGGGATCAAAATAGTGCGTTTCACCGGATTTCCCGGCAATATCCACGCTCACCCATTTGGCCTGCACGGGTAGCGCAGCTAGCAGTAAAACAAGTACCAATACACATTTTTTCATGATTAATCGCTATAATTGATTGTGCAATTTTATTTTCTTCTCCCCCAGAATCCCCACGCCGCAGGTCATTCCCACCGGGGCTTCTTCTTTGTTGCAGAAAGCAATAAATGCCGGTCATTTTGCCACTAAATAGTTTCCACTGTGGGTGTTTTCAACTATTCTTAGCATCCAGTCAGCCTCGTCATGGCAGCAATGAGAATTTATTTTGTGCGGACATTTTGCATCGTTTGACTGACTGCAAGAATTGCTTGTGTGCATTAAATCCGCCGGGTACTGGAAGTCTACCGCGTTATGAATAGCATTAATCTGGAGTTAAATATAATGGAAGAGTTGAATCAAGCCTGGGTCATGTTGAAGCTTGGCGGGATCATTATCGTTCCGCTGGCTTTACTGGCGATTGTCGCGCTGGCAATCATGTTCGAGAAAGCGTTTATCTACTGGCGCTACGCACGGTTATCCAGCGATTTGCTAAACCTGGTGGAAACCTATGGGTTCAAATGGAATGATCTGGAAAAAATACTTTCCGGATTGGACAGCCGCCACTATTACAAGCGTTTTTTCGAGGTCGTGATTTCCAACCGGCATCAACCGGCCTGGTGGACGGAATCGCGCGCCGCCGATGAAGCGCAGATTATCGAGGAAGCGCTGGCGCGCCGTCTCTGGGCTTTGGAAACCATCGTCACCGCCGCGCCGCTGCTGGGGCTGGTCGGTACCGTGGTCGGTATGATGCGCGCCTTCCAGGTGATCGGCAGCGAAGGCGTGGTGAATCCCACAGCGGTTACCGGCGGTGTGGCGGAAGCGCTGATTGCGACCGTGGTTGGGTTGGCGATTGCGCTGGTAGCGTTGTTCGGTTTCAATTACTTTTCCCGCTTGCAATCGCTGACGATGGATGAAATGGAACGCCTGGGTACGCGGCTGATCGACAACATCCGTCTGGATCAACAGAGCACTAGCAATGAAGCTCCGTAAATCGCGCACGGTTCAGAAAGGCAGAATCGAGATCATCCCGATGATCGACGTGATGTTTTTCTTGCTGGCGACATTCATGCTGGCTTCGTTATCGATGCAAAATCTGGATTCATTGCAGGTCGACCTGCCCGAAGGCCAGGCGGAAAAGCTCAGCGCGGAAAAACCGGCTACATTGACACTGACCAAAGACGGCAAAATCTATATCAATCAGACTGCGGTTACACTGGATACACTGGCCAACACGCTCAAACCGCTGCTGGCAGACTCCAAGCAAAAATTGATTGTGTCGGCGGATAACGAAGCGCCCCAGGGTATCGTCGTGCAAGCCATGCTGCGAGCCCGCGCCGCCGGTGCCCAGCATTTTCTGATTGCAGTGAAACACAAATAACGTACAAAGCATGGCCAGCTCCCGATCGAGAGAAATTCGCCTATGGTGGCCGTTGCCGCTGGCTGCGCTCGTCTGGGTACTGATTATCTGGGGTTTGGGATTTTTTCTGTCCATGCCGGAGGTGGAAATTGACACACCGCCGCCCATCGCCGCCAGTTTTATCGATCTGAGCGAAGACGAAAACGCCACCAGTTCGATGCCCGCATCCGCGCCCAGCCCGCCCCCGCCACAACCGGAAAAACCCAAAATCGAAGAACCCAAGCCCGCGCCCAAATCACCGCCGCTGCCTGCTCAGGCAAAGCCGCAAACCAAGCCCAAGGCAGCCGATAAACCCATAAAACCGAAAGCGCCCATTCCTGCGAAAGAAGTCGCAAAAACCAAAGCGCCGCCGCAACCGCCCGCCGATGCGCCGTCGGATCTTTCCGAATACATCAATCAATCCAAAGCACGCCGCCGCGCGGAAGGGCTTTTCGATACGCCGGATTCCGCTCCCGCCGCCACGGCCAAGCAACTGTCCGCGGATGAAATCCGCATGGCCAATATCCGGCGCAATCTGCAAAACCCCGGCACCAGCGGCATATTTCAGATTCTCCGTATCGGCCCGCGCACCGCCGATTTCTCATTTCGCGCCTGGACCACGGGGCAAAGCAATCCGCGCCTGCAAACGGTTCACGTCGAAGCCGGGCCGGATGGCAATGTCGAACTGGCCATTATCCGCCGCATGATTCAATTGATCCGCGAACATTACAAAGAAGATTTCAACTGGGAATCGCACCGCCTGCATCGTGTCGTGGTGTTATCTGCACGCGAGAAAGATACCGCGGGGCTGGAAGAATTTCTGATGCGCGAGTTCTTTATTAATCCTGTACGGTAAAGTCTGCCGGACTTAAGAAACACTCCCAATACGTCGTAACAATAAAATATGAGAAAGCTTCCGCGATCTCTATTTTTATTTACCTGGAATTAAACATTAAACTCTGATAGATAAATATTATCTACCTACCCGCCAGCCTTCATAGAATGATAAGCAATAGCACAATCGAAGTTTCCGTTAGTGACTTACAACTGGGAATGTTTGTCAGTGATCTTGATCGCCCCTGGCTTGAAACACCTTATCTGATTCAAGGCATTCTGATCCAGTCGCAGAATGACATTGACGAGCTTAAACGCTATTGCGCGCATGTTTACGTGGACATGGATAGAAGCGAGCCATTCATTGCGCAACAACGCGCGCCGCATGCCACCACTGCGCCGGATTCTTTGCTTCAGCAATCTCCAGGGCGACCCATGCCTCACGCCGATTCTCGCACTTCATCCAGCGCTACAAGCTGGCACCAGCCGCCAACAGGAACGCAAGAAGCCGAACCGCTGGATGTGCTGCGGCGCGTTAAAACCTATGCGGATATTTGCACGGCTGAACAAGAAATCCCGGCAGCAGTAAAGGCACATGACATTGCCTCCACTTTATTCAACGATATCAGTTTCAACCTTGAGCACGAAATCAAGATTGATATGCAGAAGGCTCATGAGGTCGTCGACACATTGTGTGAAAGCGTTATCCGTAACCCCGATGCAGCACTTTTACTGGCGCAGCTTAAAACCACTGGCAAAGCGCTTTACGATAGCGCGATCAAGACCTCGGTCCATCTGTTGGCGTTCGGGCGGCATCTTGGTCTGCCGCGTAAAGAACTGGCAATACTGGGTTTGGGCGGATTGCTGATGGATATCGGCAAATTACGCTTACCCAAAGCGATTCAAGCCAAAAGAAACATGTCGCTCACGCCGGATGAGCGCAAGCTGATGAAACGCCACATCGCCTATGGAGAAGAGATAGCTTCTCAGCTGAGTGATGCACCGGAAGAAGTCATTAAAATTATTCTTCAGCACCATGAGCGCGAGAACGGCAATGGCTACCCTTTCGGTTTGTACGCCAATCAACTACATGCTTATTCGCGCATGGCGGCTATCGTCGATTGCTATGAAGAGATCATCTGGGGAGAGCCCAGCATGCCGGGCATGAAACCATTCCAGGCTTTGAAGGAACTCAAGGAAAATGCGCAAAACGGCCTCAATTATACTTTGGTGGAACAATTTGCCCAGTGTGTCGGCATGTTCCCGGTAGGCAGCCTGGTTGAGCTCAATACAGGCGAGATTGCCATCGTGCTCACGCATAATCGCACACAACGCTTTCTTCCTTGCATCATGATCATTTGCGATGCCGGAAAAAAACCCTACAGCACCCCGTTGACCCTAGACTTAAGAACCGCTGGAGCAAGCCCGAGCGGTATCCAGTATGCCATAGTCAATGATTTACCCCAGGGTGCTTATGGAATCGATCCCCAGAAATATTACTTATAAGCTGTTGCACTTACCGGCGCCGTGAATTTATGACTGTACTTGTTTATCAGGATTTCTTGCAACACGCTTCCCGCCAATTGGGCAGTGCCCACCCCAGCGGTCTGCGCAGCGCGGTGCTGATCGTCAACTTTGAGCGGCTAGCGGAATTGGACGGCGTGCTTGGCTTTACCGTCGTCGACGACATTCTGCAACAAATCGCCGGTCAGCTCAGAAACGCTTTAAATCCGCAAGATCTGGTCGGTATAACCGGACGCTATCAATTGTGCTGTTTACTGGCCGATTTGCTCACCGATGCGCATGCCATGCTGGCTGCGCATAAAATTATCCGGATTTTGGCACAGCCTTTTGCATTTGGCAGAAGAAACATCATCCTTGCTCCGCGCATTGGCGTGGCTTTACCCGATGAAAGCAACCATACGCTCGATCAACTGATGAGCAGCGCCAGTTCGGCGGTACGTCAGGCAAAACTGGAGCAAGAGCCGATCAAGCTTTTTGTGGCCGAATTGCAAGACCCCTTGCTTTTTCATATCGATCTTTGGTCCGATCTGGGAAACGCCATCGAAACAGGCGGATTGCATTTGGGTTATCAACCGCAAATCGATATACCCAGCGGCAAGATCAAAGCAACCGAGGCGTTGCTGCGTTGGAATCACCCCAATCATGGACCGATTCGAACGGATAAATTAATCCAGATCGCGGAAGGAACCGCGCTCATGCCCAAACTCACTTTATGGGTTTTCCACACCGCGTTGAGAGAATGTGCTGAATATCGCAAAGCCGGATTACATGCCGGTATTTCGATTAACTTTTCCGCCGACGATCTGCGCGATCCGGAACTCACGGAACTCGTCGCGCAAGGCTTAGCCTTGTGGAATGTCCCGGCTGGCGATATCACCATCGAGCTGACCGAAACAGCGGTAATGGCTAGTCATGCTGGCACACTGGACACTTTGCATCAGCTTAAAAACATGGGCATAAAACTCGCCATGGACGATTTTGGAACGGGATATTCATCAATGGCGCGCATGTTGGATTTGCCTTTGGATGAAGTAAAAATCGATATGGTGTTTGTCCGGCATATGGCAACCCGCCATAAGCATGACCGTATCGTCGATTCCATGATCACTCTCGCGCACCGCCTGAATCTGTCGGTGGTTGCCGAAGGCGTGGAAGATCTTGCGACTTATCAGCGTCTACGAACATTAGGATGTGACGTCATTCAAGGCTACCTCATTGGCAAAGCCATGCCGTTGCCGGAGCTCATCAAAGCAGTCAATAATCAATCCTTCGATTTTCTACGAACCTCGCCGCACACGGCAACTGAAAGCTGAATTACGTTCTGCCGGATTAATCAAGCCCCGGAATCTGGAATTCATCCCGGTCAGCAGGCAAGTTTGCATGGCTGAAAAATTCCTCGCTTAATTTCGACACCGGCACATCCCGGCATTCCAGGTTAGCGGCTAATTGCCCGTTCTTCTCCACCGCAACACCGTCCTTCGCGCCCCATCCCTTGCCGATTGCGGTATACACGATGTAGTGATGCTGTCCGTTGATAAAACGCAGATAACCGCCGCCACCGCCCGCAAACATCAGTGTTCGCGCTTGCACGTACGACGCAGCCGGGGCAGCTTTCGTCAAATCGGGAAACACCAGCTCAGGCGCGCCTTTCAATCCGAAACGGTATTGCAGATAACCGCTGCTGGCGGAGAAATCGTGCGATGCGCACACAGAAACCATTTTTTTTCCGAATGAACACGAAAATATGATTTGTTCATCCGCTTGGCAATGCGATTCCCCTGCCCAAACGGGGGCGGCAATCAAGCCGAGCAATCCGCCAATTAACGAAACCGTTTTCAAGCCAATAACGCGTAATATTGTTTGAAATGGTTAATCCGGTCATCCAGCCCCAGCGTTCCGCCATTCACTTTCTTGGTGATCCTGGTTACCACGTCATCGCTCGCGCCTTGATCGGCCAGATCATTGAGCGCTCTGGTACTCCAGAACCACGCCGCGGATAACAGCGGATATTTGGTTTTGACCCAATCCGGATTGGCGGCTACATCATCGCCGATCGCCTTGGCCAACGCGCTGTAATTATCTTTACCGGTCAGTTGAATATAGCCCCGGCCACGGTATTTATAGCCTTCTTTGCTGGCTTCATCGCCGTTTCCCATACGATTGGCATAAACGCGCGAGGCGATTTTTTCCGGTTGACGGGCATAGCTATCCGCCAGGTCGCCGGGAAAGTATTTTGAAAATACTTTTTTCAATCCATCGGCGGAATAATTCAGATTTTCTTCCAAGGCTTTGAACTCTGCACTTTCGTGGGCGCATTGCGCGAGAAAATGCGCCAGACGCAATGGTGAATCGATGCCAAACTTGGCGGCGCAATCCGGGATTTGGGCCAGTACGGCATCGGGAACATGGGTTTTCAGTTTATCCAGGGGTAACATCTTCGCTCTCCCAAATGTTTAACAGTGAAATGACTGATCGACATACAATGAACTCGTTTGTTTCCGCATTATAATCACAATTTTATAACCGCAGCTTGTTATGCCGACGATTAAACCGCTCCCCGAATTATTGATTAATCAAATCGCCGCGGGCGAAGTGGTCGAACGCCCTGCGTCGGCGCTCAAGGAAATGCTGGAAAACAGTATTGACGCCGGCGCCAAAAAAATCACCGTGCAATTGCAACAGGGCGGGGTGAAGCAAATTCGTGTCACGGATGACGGCAGCGGCATCGCCAAAGACGAATTATTGCTGGCGCTAACGCGCCACAGCACCAGCAAAATCAGCACACTCGAGGATTTACACCGGATCACCAGCTTGGGTTTTCGTGGCGAAGCACTCGCCAGTATCGCGGCCGTTTCCCGGTTGACCTTGACCAGCCGCCAAGCCGGGCAAAGCCATGCGTGGCAGATCGGCATTGAAGGCAAAGCGGTCTCGCAACCCGAGCCCGCCTCGCTGGCCAGCGGAACAATGCTGGATGTCAATGATATGTACTTCAATATCCCCGCCCGGCGCAAATTCCTGAAATCCGAAGCCACCGAGTTCGCGCATTGCGACGAAACCTTCAAACGCCTGGCGCTATCGCAAGCCGGGATTGAATTCGTGCTGCAACATAACGGCAAAGTGCGCCGCCTGTTACGCGCCACCAGTTCCGCTCAACGGATCGCGGCGGTTCTGGGCGAAGAATTCGGGCAGACGGCGGCCCCGGTAGATGAACAATCCGCTGACATGCGCTTGCATGGCTTGGTGGCATTACCGGCTTATGCGCGGTCTTCACGCGACGCGCAGTATTTTTTTGTCAACAACCGCTTCGTCAGCGATAAATTGATTTCGCACGCATTGCGCGAGGCCTACCGCGATGTATTGCACCTGGACAAGCACCCGGCCTTTGCGCTGTTTCTGGAAATCGACCCGGAAAGCGTCGATGTCAATGTGCATCCCACCAAAACCGAAGTCCGCTTCCGCGAAGCGCGTGCATTGCATCAATTCATTTTTCACGCGATCAACAAAGCGCTCGCCACGCCCAACAGAACCATCAATACCGCTGAACCGGAACAACCAGCCCGGTCATTCCCTGCCTATCCTAAGACCGGTCAGGCACAATCCGCACCGGTGTCACAACCCAGCAGTTTTTACGGCACCTTGTTTGGCGTGGAACCGCGCGCATACCCGGCCCCACCCGTCAACGTCTTAGTCACAACGGCGGAAAAATCCGGGCAACCGGTTGCAACGGAAGAAAAACAGGACAGCCACCCGCTCGGTTTCGCGCTGGGACAACTGCACGGCGTCTATATCCTGGCGCAGAACGCGCGCGGCCTGGTGGTTATCGACATGCATGCAGCACACGAACGGATTATGTACGAACAACTCAAGCAGTCGCTCGACCAGCATGAAATACCGATGCAGCCGCTGCTGATCCCGGTCGTTTTTCACGCCGATAGCCTGGAGGTTGCCGTTGTTGAAGAAAATCACAGCACGCTGGAGCAACTGGGGTTTGATATCGCGATCCTGTCGCCCGCCACGCTGACCGTGCGCGCGGTTCCAGCCACGCTGAAAGACGCCGATATCGCCCAGCTCGCCCGTGACATTCTGCGTGAAATCCGCGAATATGGCGCCAGCCAGATTCTTACCGCGAAACGCAATGAAATTCTCGCCACCATGGCTTGCCACGGCGCCATCCGCGCCAACCGCAGATTGACTCTCGAGGAAATGAACGCCTTGCTGCGCGATATGGAACAAACCGAACGTGCCGGTCAATGCAATCACGGCAGGCCGACGTGGTTTGAAACCAGTCTGGCTGATTTGGATAAGTTGTTTATGCGGGGGAAATGAAGCGATGCCGCCGATTCATATCTTTACGATACAAATCACTCACATTACGCTAACATCAGTGTGCTGGGAAAAGTTCTTTTTCTTGATACTGGACATTGAAAAAGGGGAAACAACATGAGTGTGAGCGCAGGTCGCGGAGATTTCTTTGCGGAAATGAAAGAATGGGCAAAAGTTAACGTGCTATGGATCGCCGCTCATGTGATCAACTTATTGTTTGGCATAGCCATCTATATCTTTAAAATACTGGATGGCGAAAGCGGCATTCCCATTCTCCCAATCGTCATCTCCATGTGCATCGTCTTTGTGCATATCTTCACTTATCCGATTGAAGCGTTACCGGCGGAAGGATCGACGCAAGACGAAAGAAAAAGAATCGAAGACATCAGATCCCGGCAGCGCAATAAATGGATGATCTTTGCGTATAGTTTCATGTTGATATCACTGTTGCTGACTTTTTATCCTTTCATCAACCCGCTGTTCAGTTTTGTGGAAAAAACATCCGGTCAATCCGGCGGAACCGTTCAGCAGGAATCCACTGAACAAGAAAAGACAAAACCCGATGCAGGACGATACCTCAAAACATTGCGTGAACGGCCGATCGCTGTATTTGTCGGCTGCTCCTTGGATCCAAAAGCAAAAACCTTGCTTTGCTCCAAATCTGATGCCGAACCGGAAGGCGATGCTCAAAAAGCGCAAAATCCGGGAGGCGGAACTGCTGGCAAAGCATGGGTCATCAACATCGGCGGACATATCGACCAGTGCACTAAAGACGACGACCCAAATTTCGGCAAGTCGGTCACCTGCCAAGTAAAAGACGGCCTGCTCATCCCGCTCTATTTCATCATTATGGCGTTGATGGGCGGCAGTATCAGTCTCACCCGGCGGCTGCCGGAACTGCAAAAGCAAGCGGGCTCGGAGCACATCGCCACAGAACAGCAACCCAAACTAACGCAATACGAATTCCGCGAGCACCTGATCTTTCAGATGGTGCAGTATATCTCGGCGCCGTTTCTGGCAATCCTGGCGTATTATCTGATCGAACCGGGCAATATTACCAATTCGGTCGTGCTGGCCTTCACCGCCGGATTCGCATCGGAAACGATCCTGCTCATGGTGCGGTCGATCGCCAACAAAATCACCCCGGGAAGCGGCGAAGCACTACAATATGGCGCGATTGCCGGTGTCGTCACGATTCAAGACGCTGCCGGGAAAAAAGCGGAAGTATTCCTGACCGAATTACCGCAAATTCACTCGATTACCGACGAGCAAGGATTTTATGTGTTGAGTAACGTACCTGTCGGCGAGCATAGCATCAGCGTCAAATCGACCGACAATGAAGCAATTCTGAAAAAAGACACGGTAAAAATCGAACGCGCGCAAGCCATCGTGAAAAAGAATCTGACAATTGCCGTCGATGATGGAGGACAAAAATAACGGAATATTACGTTCCGTTATTTTCACCCGGAGCAATTCCGCCCGGATAACAAAAAACAACAATAAGGCTTTATGAGAAAAATATTCTTTGGTTTAACCCTGATGTTCGTCAGTACCGGCACAATGGCCGAATGGAACCGCATCAGCGAAAGCGACCGCAAAGGCGGTTCAGTTCTGTATAACGACCCGGCCTCGCTCCGCAAAGCAGCGGGCCGGGCTAAAATGGCGGTTCTATTCGATTACCCAACGCTGCAAAAAGCCGCTGGGGCGGAGTTTCTATCGGAAAAAATCCGGCGCGAATACAACTGCCAGGAAAAACAAATCCGCACCCTCGCCTACTCACTTTTCAGCTTGAACATGGAACACGGCGACCTAGTGCGCTCGTACAACCAGCCGCAGAAATGGGAAATGGTGAAGCAGGGCAGCACAGAGGAAATGGAGTGGAAGGTGGCGTGTAGTGAGTAAACTCGCGACACCGGAAAATTCCCGTCAATCAGCCGCTGGCACCGGGTCGGATCGTTTTCTATGCAACAGAGAAAAACGGAATTAATGGAAAGATCAAGATTCTTTCCAGCAGAAATTGCCCGGAACTGGTACCTTTTCACAAGCGAATACGGAATGCGCAGATTGAATTTTCAAATGAGCGCTGGTTTACATGGAGGCTTTGACGCTGAAAGATGCCATCCATGTGAATACAACAGTGAATGAAGAAAACATCGCGTACCCAGCCGACAGCAAGTTGGTGGTCAAGATCATCAACCGCCCGAACAAGATTGGCAAAGCACATAGTGTTTCCAGTGATGCACTTTCGTCAAGGAGTGTTTTTTTTCTGCAGCCAGTTAGGCCAATCAGTCTCAGTGACACCCGGTACTGGTCGTCCCCAGGTCTCGCCGCGGAAGGTATTGGATAGATGCCGGATGATCAATCGTTGCACCAGATTAACGTTCGGCAAAGTGGCATGAAAACCGGCAGTCGCCAGCATAGTTTTGTCTTGAATTTCCCATATGCTTAAATCATCCGGCGTCACACCCACCAATTGTTCACGAGGCAAAAAGCCGGGGCAGGCGCCCAGAAAAGGTACTATGCCATCGCCGGTATCCTCACTGTTCGCGCCCTGATCATTAGGATCAGGTAAGACAAAAACCGGTTGATTTTTTTTGAATTCAATTTTGGCATTGAGCGAGGTTTTGGCACCCAAACCGACAATCGCCAGCCAGCCACTCCGCCCGCCACTGATAAGTTCACTATTATTCAAGTCCAACCCATTAGCCGTTTGCGCCAGTTCTTTCGCATTGGTTAGAAAATTCTTTAACAGGTCTTTGGCTTCAATATCAGCACCAATGCGTCGAATGAATGAACCCATCGTATCAAGAATCGATTGTTGCCAATTATCGGCTTCGAACAAGTCAATGCTTTCGTCATTTTTGCCGGTGACTGCATTTTCAAAGTTAGGCAACAACTGATAAAGGGATGGCATCATCCTGGCGGTTTCTCGTTCGCGGTCGCGGGGTAACGGACCGGTGAGTTCACCCATGCCGGTGGTAACCTTGCGAATGGCATCGATTGAGCCTCTGAATGGCGTGGCGACAGTCACCACCTTGCCAACCTTAGTGGGTATTTTTTGCGTTTGGCATTGATGCAAATAGATCGTTAGTACCAAACCACCCATCGAATGCGCCACCAAATCGACCTGATTTGCTGAATCTTTTTTGTAGTGCGGCAGCAAATTGGTTCTAGCCAGGACTTCGTCGATAAACAAACCTAACTGTTCAGCGGTCTGAAAATTATCCTTGCGCCAATCGTAACCAAAAGCAAAAACAGGAGTTGGTTTTTCAGGTGTTTTGGTAAGATCATAACGCAAAGCCTCTACCAAATCGCCGTAAGCCAGCGGGAATGGATTTGTCGCCAATACTCTGGCGGGCTCTCTGGCTTCATAGCGTAGGTCATCGGGATGCAAGGTGATGCGTTCGTACTCCTTGCGCAACACCGCCGTCCATACCTCCTCCACTGAAATCGGATAATAATCAGCCAGCGAAGTGCCGGTAATACCGGGAATCACGATCACGGGATTTTGTGACACAACTTGCTCCTCATGGTTGGTGGGCTGTAGCGTAAAGATTCACCGAGACCGGATTGCATTGCTCCAGACAAACACCGTATCAGTTGACTGGATAATCGGCTTTGTTTGAAGTACCGCAGATTTTATTCACCGATTTCTCGCAACTTTTTTGGATCATACCGCGTTACCAGCCGGTTAGCAAAGGCTTAGCGGTTACCCATACAACCGCCGCTTCAACCCGCAACGATTCAGTATGATCGCGCTGATTTCCTCGATGGAAATGCGCGTGGTATCCAGATACGGAATATTGCACTGGCGAAACAACGATTCCTGCCATTGAATTTCCCGCTGGCATTGCGCCAGTGAGGCGTATTGACTGTCCGGGCGGCGTTCCTGGCGGATGAAGTGCAGTTGTTCGGGAATCAGCGTCAAGCCAAACAATTTACTTTTTACGTTTTCCAGCACGTCCGGTAACCGCATGACGGGCATGTCATCCGGCGTCAGCGGATAATTCGCTGCGGCGATACCGTATTGCAAGCCCAGATACAGGCAGGTTGGTGTTTTGCCGGAGCGCGAAACACCGGTCAGGACGATGTCGGCTTCGGCGAGATGTTTCGGATTGACGCCGTCGTCGTGCGCCAGCACGTAATTGATCGCGGCGATGCGCTTGAAATACGACGGATGATGCTCGACGCCATGCGAACGTCCGGCTTTTCGCACCGACGATTGATGCAATTCTTCCTCGACCGGATGGGTGAAGGTTTCAAAAAAATCGTAGACGCGGCAGTTTGCCTGTTTTATGACTGCGAGAATTTCCAGCTTCAACAAAGTGCTGAATACCAACGGACGGTAGCCATCGCGCCCGGCGGCTTGGTTAATCTGCATCAACACCGCTTTGGCTTTCTCAAGATCGTCCAGAAACGGCACGTTGACGGTCTCCCACTCGATACCGTCAAATTGCGTCAGCAAACTATGTCCGAGCGTTTCCGCAGTGATGCCGGTACGGTCTGATAAGTAGAAAACCGTGCGTTTTTGTTTGCTCATGGTTTGTGCAAGCTGGCGATGTGCAACCAGGTATCGACCACCGAATCGGGATTCAGCGATAGGCTGCCGATGCCCTGTTCATACAGCCAGGCGGCGAAATCCGGATAATCCGACGGTCCTTGCCCGCAAATACCGATGTATTTGCCTTGCTTGCGGCACGCGTCGATGGCCATTGCCAGCAATTTCTTCACGGCCGGATTGCGTTCATCGAACACAGGCGCGACCAAACTGGAGTCACGGTCAACGCCGAGCGTGAGCTGCGTCATGTCGTTGGAGCCGATCGAAAAACCGTCGAAATACTGCAAAAATGCTTCCGCCAGCAGCGCATTGGATGGAATCTCGCACATCATGATCACGCGCAAGCCGTTTTTGCCGCGCTCCAGCCCATGCGAAGCAAGCAACGCAATCACTTGTTCCGCTTCTTCCAAGGTGCGGCAGAACGGAATCATGATCTCGACGTTGGTCAGCCCCATGTCGTCACGCACCTTGCGCAGCGCACGGCATTCCAGCGCAAAACAATCGCGGAACGCGGGCGCGAGATAGCGCGATGCGCCGCGAAAGCCGATCATCGGATTTTCTTCGTGCGGCTCGTAGCGGTCGCCCGCGAGCAAATTGGCATACTCGTTGGATTTGAAATCGGAGGTGCGTACGATCACCGGGTGCGGATAAAACGCCGCCGCCAGGGTGGCGATGCCCTCGGTCAATTTGTCCACATAAAAACTGATGGGGTTCTGATAACCAGCGATGCGGCTAGCGATTTCCCTTTTAAAATCATCGGACAGTTGATCGAATTCCAGCAACGCCTTGGGATGGATGCCGATCATGTTGTTGATGATGAATTCCAGCCGGGCCAGCCCCACACCTTGATTCGGCATGCGCGAGAAAGAGAAAGCGTGCGACGGATTGCCGACATTCATCATGATTTTCAGCGGCAAGTCCGGCAATTTTCCGGCATCCGCAGTGGTATGTTCAAATGCCAGTAAACCGTCATACACATAACCGCTATCGCCTTCCGCACAGGAAACCGTGACTGCCGCGCCTTCCTTGATCTGCGCCGTGGCATCGCCGCAGCCGACCACGGCGGGAATGCCCATTTCGCGCGCGATAATCGCCGCGTGGCAAGTCCGTCCGCCACGATTGGTGACGATCGCCGAGGCGCGTTTCATAATCGGTTCCCAATCCGGGTCGGTCATGTCCGTCACCAAGACATCGCCGGGCTGGATTTGATGCATCTGATCAATCTTCGTGATCAGTCGCGCCGTTCCCTGACCGATCTTGCTGCCAATCGCACGTCCTTCGGCCAGCACGGCCCCTTTGCCCGTCAGCTTAAAGCGCTCCAGCACCAATGAAGAACGGCTTTCCACCGTTTCCGGCCGCGCCTGCACAATGTACAGTTGCCCATCCTGCCCGTCCAAAGCCCATTCGATATCCATCGGACGGCCATAATGCTGTTCGATGATCACCGCTTGCCGCGCCAGCGCTTCTACTTGCTCATCCGAAAGCGAAAAACGCATGCGCCGCGCGGTTTCAACATCGCGCGTCAACGTCAATGCAGCGCCGTCACTGTTTTTATCCGCGTACACCATCTCAATGGCTTTAGTGCCCAGCCGCCGCGACAAAATGGCAGGCTTCCCGGCGGCCAGTCCGGGCTTGTAGACATAGAATTCATCCGGATTGACGATGCCCTGCACAATGGTTTCACCCAATCCATACGCCGCCGTGATGAAAACCGCCTCGCGAAAACCGGATTCGGTATCCAGCGTAAACATCACACCGCTGGCGCCGAGGTCGCTACGCACCATTTTCTGAATTCCGGCGGACAGATACACTTTGTCGTGCGGGAATCGCTGGTGCACGCGGTATGCAATTGCCCGGTCGTTATACAACGAAGCAAACACCACCTTGATGGCTGCGATGATTTGATCCAAGCCATGCACATTCAGCAACGTTTCCTGCTGCCCGGCAAACGATGCGTCGGCCAGATCCTCGGCAGTCGCCGACGAGCGCACCGCAAACGACACATTTTCGCCGCTATTGGCGGCCAATTTTTCATAAGCTTGCGATACCGCTTGCAGCAATGCATCCGGCAGCGCGGCATTCAGCACCCAGCCGCGTATCGCCTTACCGGCAGCGGATAGCGCTTGCGTGTCGTCGACATCCAAGCCGTTCAACAACTGATTGATGCGATCCGTCAGTCCATTGACATTCAAAAATTCCCGGTATGCCTCGGTGGTGGTAGCAAAACCCGCCGGTACATTAACACCGGCTTGCGCCAGATGACTGATCATCTCCCCCAGCGAAGCATTTTTTCCACCCACCAGGGCGACATCGTGCATCGTCAATTGATCAAACCAGGCGATATAGTGTGTCATTGGGAAACTCCTATCGGCGAATAATTAACAAATAACTTTCCAGTAGACGGTTACGCAGCAAACTTAATGCTGGCTGTCTTTTAATAATGGGCAATGCCCGGAAATTGCATGACGGCATGATAAATCATCTAGGTAATCCGATGCCTGACGCAAATACTCCAAGAACGTCTGCGCTACAATCGATAACTGTTTACCGGATGGATAAGCAAAGTACCAGTCACGTTCAATTGGAAATCCATCAACATCGAGTATCGCCAGCTGCCCCATCGGCGCATCGAGTGTCAAAGTATGTCTGGATAAGACAGCGATACCCAGTCTACCGACAATAGCTTGCTTAATCGCTTCATTGCTTCCCAGCTCCATGCGGACTTTCAATTTTTTATTTTGCTCTGAAAAAAAACGTTCTGTCGCCATTCTCGTTCCAGAACCCGGTTCGCGCATAATGAAGAGTTCATCGCAAATACGCTCAATGCTGATATTTTTTTCGCAAGACAATGGATGATCGGCCGATGCCATAACAACCAGCGGATTGTCTAAAAACACTTCCGCTACGGCATCAACCGCATCCGGAACTTGGCCCAGAATGTAGAGATCATCTTGATTGTTGGTTAATCGCTCCAAAACACGCTCACGGTTCGTCACTTTTAGCGCAACATCGATATTTGGATATTTCTGACAAAACATACCCAGCAAACGCGGCGTAAAATATTTCGCAGTAGTCACCACTGCGAGCCGGAGCTTGCCGGATTTCAGACCTTTCATATCCGATGCGATCATTTCAAAACGGGAGAAATGTTCAAAAATACCCAGACAAGTTTTATATAGCTCTTTTCCTGCATCAGTCAGATAGATTTTTTTACCAATTTGTTCAAACAATGGCAAGCCAATTTCATCCGTCAGTTTTTTGATTTGCATCGATACTGTCGGTTGTGTCAGAAACAATTCTTCGGCCGCACGCGTGAAGCTCTTCAATCGCGCGATCGCTTCGAATACCTCCAATTGTCGTATGGTGCTATGGCGCACGAGACTCTCCTTTCCATTTTAATCATAGACAAAATCTATCAATACCATTGTAACAATTGATTGTTATTTATGATTGAATGATTCTACTATAATTTTCACTCGCTGATAGCTACTTCATGACCAAAGTTTATAGCGTGTGCTTTCAATAACTTGGAGAAAATTATGGCTTCTGAAACTATGAAAGAAGGTAAAGAGCGTTACAAATCCGGTGTTATCCCTTACAAAAAAATGGGTTATTGGGAGCCCAGCTATGTCCCCAAAGATACGGACGTCATTGCGCTGTTTCGCATTACCCCTCAGCCAGGAGTAGATCATGAAGAAGCAGCGGCGGCAGTCGCGGGCGAATCATCTACAGCGACATGGACCGTGGTATGGACTGATCGACTAACTGCTTGTGAGCTCTATCGTGCTAAAGCATATAAGTCTGAGCTGGTACCAAACACTGGTCCGGGTACTAACAACGAGGCGCAATACTTCGCCTATATCGCCTATGATATAGATTTGTTCGAAGAAGGTTCGATCGCAAACTTAACCGCTTCCATTATTGGTAATGTGTTTGGCTTCAAAGCTGTCAAGGCGTTGCGTCTCGAAGATATGCGCATTCCCGTAGCTTACCTCAAAACCTTCCAAGGCCCTGCAACCGGTATCGTGGTTGAACGTGAGCGCTTGGATAAATTTGGCCGCCCATTACTTGGCGCTACCACCAAACCTAAATTAGGTCTCTCGGGCCGGAACTATGGCCGCGTGGTTTATGAGGGACTTAAAGGTGGCCTGGATTTCATGAAAGATGATGAGAATATCAACTCACAACCCTTTATGCATTGGCGCGATCGTTTCCTGTATTGCATGGAAGCAGTCAACAAGGCATCTGCCGCTACGGGTGAAGTCAAAGGGCATTATTTGAATGTTACGGCCGGCACCATGGAAGACATGTACGAAAGAGCCGAGTTTGCAAAATCTCTGGGGTCAGTCATCGTTATGATTGATTTGGTGATCGGCTATACCGCGATTCAGTCAATGGCAAAATGGGCGCGCAGGAACGACATGATATTGCATTTGCACCGCGCGGGTAATTCAACTTATTCTCGCCAAAAAAATCACGGCATGAATTTCCGCGTAATCTGTAAATGGATGCGTATGGCAGGTGTCGATCATATCCACGCAGGCACGGTTGTCGGTAAGCTGGAAGGTGATCCACTGATGATCAAAGGTTTTTACGATACTTTACGCGAAACACGTACTGAAAAAAGCCTGGAACATGGATTGTTCTTTGATCAAGACTGGGCATCATTGAATAAATGTATGCCGGTTGCTTCCGGCGGTATTCATGCCGGTCAGATGCATCAGTTGATCGATTACCTCGGCGAAGACGTGATACTGCAGTTCGGTGGCGGTACCATTGGCCACCCTCAAGGTATTCAGGCTGGCGCAGTAGCAAACCGTGTAGCACTTGAAGCTATGATTATGGCGCGCAATGAAGGCCGGGATTACGTAAAAGAAGGCCCGCAAATTCTTGCAGATGCTGCGAAATGGTGCACGCCGCTTAAACAAGCATTGGATACGTGGAAAGACATCACCTTTAACTACGATTCCACGGATACCGCTGACTTTGTGCCATCCACAACTGCAAACGCTTAATCTTTTCAGGAGAAACAATCATGATGACCAATCACGGGAATTTACTCACACAGGGCCAATTCTCTTTTCTGCCTCCGTTGACCGACAAGCAAATTTCAGCACAGCTCAAATATGCGTTGAAAAATGGTTGGGCAATCGGCATTGAATACACTGACGACCCTCATCCACGCAATACCTATTGGGAAATGTTTGGCAACCCAATGTTTGATTTGAAAGATCCAGCAGGAATCTTGCTGGAAATCAATAGTTGCCGCAAAACTTTTCCAAACCACTATATCCGCGTGACTGCATTTAATTCGACACGCGGGGTGGAAAGTCCAACCATGTCGTACATTGTTAACCGGCCCAAGAAAGAACCAGGGTTTAGTTTAGTACGCCAGGAAGGTGCTGGACGAAGCGTTAGTTACACCATTCATTCCTATGCAACTGACAAGCCGGAAACTGAGCGCTACTAGCATAATAAAAATAAGGTATCTCTCTCCCTCATGGGGAGAGATACTAATAATACAAACAGTTACCAGAGTAAAGGCATTAATATAATTCAGCCTGTCACAATCTCCATCTCATGAGGCCTCAAAGAGTGATTAAACATGCCTAAGCAATCTAAAAACTTAACTTCATCCGAAGGTACATTAATTGATTTAGATGCAGAATTCCGCGAATCGAATATCCAGGAAGTACTGGATAAACTGGATCGTGAACTGATAGGTTTAATCCCTGTGAAGACTCGCATCCGCGAAACGGCCGCGTTGTTACTGGTCGATCGTGTTCGCAAAAAACTGGGACTATCTGCAGGTGCGCCCAGTCTACACATGTGCTTTACTGGCAATCCTGGTACCGGGAAAACGACTGTAGCTCTGCGCATGGCAGAAATCTTACACCGCCTCGGCTATGTGCGTGAAGGACACCTGGTTTCAGTGACCCGGGACGACTTGGTCGGTCAATATATTGGACATACCGCCCCCAAAACAAAAGAAGTGATAAAAAAAGCGATGGGGGGCGTTCTTTTCATCGATGAAGCTTATTACCTTTACAAACCAGAAAACGAACGTGATTATGGCGCAGAATCAATAGAAATTCTGTTGCAAACGATGGAAAATAATCGCGAAGACTTAGTCGTTATTTTGGCGGGTTACAAAGATCGTATGGATAAATTCTTCCATAGCAATCCCGGCATGCGCTCGCGCATAGCGCACCATATCGACTTTCCGGATTACGGTCCGGATGAGTTAGTTGCGATCGCTAAATTGATGTTAGAAAGCCAAAATTACTGTTTCAGTTCAGCCGGGGAAGAAGCATTTGGAAAATATATACGTCTGCGCATGAAGTCGGAGCATTTCGCCAATGCGCGCTCGGTTCGTAACGCGCTTGATCGTGCTCGCCTCCGCCAAGCAAATCGATTATTTTCCGGAACAAAGAAATCATTATCCAAAACTGATCTCATCACATTAGAAGCGGAAGATATTCTAGCGAGTCGTGTTTTTCTTGAAAGTACGTTGGATAGTGAACCGAATACAAAAAATAAAAAATAAAGACTCAAGACTCAAGACATATTTTCGATAGCGATGGAAACGCTGACACTACCCTGGCGCATCTTCCCAAAAACGATCGAAGCAGCATGTTATAACCGCGGGCGGCTTGCGCTGCTGCGATTAGGCTATCCACTGCGAGTTACATTACTGAAACATCGTGGATTAGAAGTCATCCTAGACAAGACTATGTGGCTATGTGTTGATAGCAATAAAGATGACCAGCCTATTCTGGCATGGCGCGAGTTTCAGATTCACGGACGACGTAACTTACATCTGCCGATTTCTTGTGAATTGTGGCTATACCATAGCTGTGCAGGTCTCATCATGGGCTCAGCGCTGGATGATTTGGATCAGGTACTTGAAAATTATGCATTGAAATAATTTTCTCACCCCCTAAATTTCTGAGGATAAAAATGCCACTTGTAGATATGCGCGATATGTTGAATCATGCTTATCAAAACAACTATGCAATCGGTGGTTTTGGATTAGGGCCTGTTAACACAATCTGATTGCTTCGACGATGAGAGCGAAGTGGATAAAGGAGATGAAGACGACATCGAGCTTATCGAACCTGGAGAAGATGCGGCGAAATCCCTTGAGCCTTCTGAACAATCGTTCGATCTCGTTGCGTTTTTTGTACATGGCACGGTTGTATTCCCAGGGTGACAAGCGATTTGCTTTGGGCGGAACAACCGGGATGTAACCCAAATCTAGTGCCAGTTGCCGGGTTTGGTCGCCCTCATAAGCACGATCCATCAGCAGGTAGGTGGGCGTATTGACGGGACCGAGGGAAAGCAAAAGCTGCCTGCCCTCTGGCGCATCGTGGGCGTGACCGGGCGAGAGGGCAAAGCTTATGGTTGTTCTGGAATCTGCGGCAACCAGATGAATTTTGGTGGTCCATCCACCTCGAGATTTTCCGATGGATTGGGGGCCGTTTTTTTTAACGCACCCGTACCGTCGGGATGGACTTTGATGCTGGTGCTGTCCAGCGAAACAGTTTCAATACGGATACGGATGATTTGCTGATGCTGAAGTTGCCCAAATACATGGCTCAGTACACCACTCTTTGCCCAGCGATTCATGCGGGTATAGATGGTATGCCAGTTGCCGAATCGCTTGGGCAATCCTCGCCACTTGCAGCCATGCTCGGCAACGTAAAGAATGGCATTGAGAACTTGCAGATTGGAATGGCTGACGTTGCCACGCTGACGCGGCAGGCAGTGCTCGATCTGTTGATATTGAGTTTCGGTGATTTCCATCACCAAATTATATCAAATAGCGTTAACAGGCCCTAGTAAGCCTGGATTTCCTGGAAGCTATTATCAAAGCAGCCGAATCCTGCCGTTCACCCGCCATTCTTAATATTTCCGAGCCGCTCTTCACAACGAACGATTTCAGATTAATCATTCCAGCAGTTGAACGCGCCGCACATCAGGCTAAAGTACCGGTAGCTATTCACTTTGACTATGCAAAAAAGCGTGAATCCATTGCCGAGGCTATTAACTTGGGATGCAATAGTGTCATGCTGGATGTTTCCTCAGAATCGTTTACCGGCAATATCGCTCAAACCAGCCGTGCCGCAGAATTAGCGCACGCATGTGGCGCTGCAATTGAGGGTATGCTTGGTTTTGCAGGTGGCACGGAAGGGGAAAACACGATCAATCACCTGGGCGAAGCTATTTATACTTCAGCCGAAGAAGCAAAAGCATATGTCAACCGTACCGGCATAGACTTTCTCGCCGTATCCATTGACACTCTGCATATCCGCCAGCACAACCGGATAAAACTCGATTTCAAACGTCTGAAACGAATTAATGATGCAATTGGAATTCCACTGGTGTTGTATGGCGGCAGCGGCTTGATTGAAGATCAGTATCATAAGCTAATCTTAAATGGCGTCGCCAAAATCAATTGCTATACAGAGCTTTCCGATATTGCGGCAGCAACCATTCATTCCAATATTAAAACGCGCGCCAGAAAAGGCTATATCGAGGTTCTCCACGGAGTAACAGAGAACCTATTTGAACAAATCAAGCAGTGGATGCATCTTTGGGGTTCTGCAGGCCGTGCAGCGGAAGTATTGATTCAGTGCCGTCCTTGGCAGCCCGCAGAACAGATTATCCTTTGCTACATTGAAAGCCATCGCTTACGGCAATTGGATGCCCTGATCGAACATAGCCGCAAAACTTTGACGGCTATTCCGGGTGTGCGTCAAATTTTCTCCGGTTGGGCGCCTTCTGAATTGAACCAGTATCGCTTATGCTGGCGTATTCAGCTATCCCATTCCGATGCCATTAACAACCTACAATCCCATCCGGAGTATATCTATTTTTTCAATCAATTATCCCGATCGATTGATCCTGAAAAAATCAGTATTACTTTTGCTCCGGCTTCATCCAATACGGAATCTGGATTTAAGGAATTAGTAGATGCATAACCTATGCTTGCACCTGGCTGTTAAAATCCTATCCTGGTCAAAACCGGGTTACATCCCATACGCCAAGTGCTGACTTGTGAAGCATAAAAATCAAGCTTCATTCACCGACAACCCTTCATTCCTGTCTTTCAGAACAACGCTGGTATTCAGAGAACTAGCGGTTTTAGGCCAGCGCGCGCCGCGCAATCTGTCCTTGCTCAACCACATCAGACACACGGCGTCGGATTGATTGCCGCCAAGAATTTGATAGGCATCGTCATCCTCACCGGCATAGAAACCTACATGACCTTTTCCGCTCGCCAGCGATTCGCGCCAGAACACCATGATAGCGCCCAGACGAGGATTGGTTGAGACGCCGAATTTTTCCCATTGCCGCGCACCCAGTGGATTTCCCGGCAATACTTCCTGCTGCAGGGTGGTTCCGACACAGTGCGCCACGAATAACCCGCACCACGGCACATCGTCACCGGCATAACTGATATCGAGATTCTTAGCCCAATCCATGATGTCAGGATTGTTCTTGTTGCCGAGCACTTCCTTCGTGCCCATTAAATGACGCGCTTCTTCAAACCAAGGGAGTAATGGGGTGTTCACCGGAATAGCCGACGGCGTACCGGAAAAAAGCGCTGCGGAAGTTTTCGGGCCCACGATGCCATCCACTTCAAGACCCTGACGCTGCTGAAATTGCATCACTGCGGCGATGGTATTGCGCCCCCAAATACCGTCGATCTCGCCCGGATCAAAACCTTTATTTTTCAGCGCTTGTTGAATTTGTTTGACTGCACTGCTTGCCATCATCCCTCCCGGAATTTCTATGAATTGAATACATAGCTCAGGGTGGAATTATGCAGTATTTCTTTCTAGCAAAACGTTGAAAACGTACTGAAGACAGTCGATGCAAAGCAAAGACAAGTGAAAAGCGCAGTTTATGCCTAAAAAAATGCATTTTTAGCAAAGGGATTGCAAAGGAAGGAAAGCAAGTTCCGGCCAGAGCACAAATCCCAATATGCTAAACTAATGACACAATGGAGCACAAGGTTAATTTCGTTCCGGCCAGAGCACAAATCCCAATATGCTAAACTCGCGGATTTGAACACCGGTAGGCTGCGCGTGTTCCGGCCAGAGCACAAATCCCAATATGCTAAACTCATGGCTGACAATGTACCTCCAAAGTGCGAGTTCCGGCCAGAGCACAAATCCCAATATGCTAAACTGCTAATCATGAACTGGTCAAAACTAATACAGTTCCGGCCAGAGCACAAATCCCAATATGCTAAACTGGTTCATCGGTAGAGCAGGGTGAAATGCTAGTTCCGGCCAGAGCACAAATCCCAATATGCTAAACTAGCGCTGCATCTACACCGGCGGGGAAGTTAGTTCCGGCCAGAGCACAAATCCCAATATGCTAAACTATCGCTCGATGCAGCCCGTGTGATGGCCAAGTTCCGGCCAGAGCACAAATCCCAATATGCTAAACTAATCTAATTAGACGAAGGCTTTACGCATCAGTTCCGGCCAGAGCACAAATCCCAATATGCTAAACTTACTGGTGATATATCCGGCGGGGCTAATATGTTCCGGCCAGAGCACAAATCCCAATATGCTAAACTTCATTGGTTGAAGCGCACTGGATTCAGGAGTTCCGGCCAGAGCACAAATCCCAATATGCTAAACTCGGATAGGCTGGTAATTCTTGGTAGTGGGTGTTCCGGCCAGAGCACAAATCCCAATATGCTAAACTTGGAAAGAATATCTTCAGCTCTGTTTCGCTGTTCCGGCCAGAGCACAAATCCCAATATGCTAAACTATGTGTGTCCGTTTGCTCATCTATTGTTCCGTTCCGGCCAGAGCACAAATCCCAATATGCTAAACTTCTCGGGAAAAGCAACCGGCTGACCGAGAGGTTCCGGCCAGAGCACAAATCCCAATATGCTAAACTGCAAATGCGCTCAACAGATCGGCTTGTTGAGTTCCGGCCAGAGCACAAATCCCAATATGCTAAACTACTGCGTTTGCAGGGGTGGACATACCAATAGTTCCGGCCAGAGCACAAATCCCAATATGCTAAACTAAAGATGTAATACTGCGACAGCTGGTTTTAGTTCCGGCCAGAGCACAAATCCCAATATGCTAAACTTTGCTCGAATATTTTAAAGGCGATTGAGGAGTTCCGGCCAGAGCACAAATCCCAATATGCTAAACTGGTACTGCACTAGCCTTGCAAGCCAGTTGAGTTCCGGCCAGAGCACAAATCCCAATATGCTAAACTGTGTTCGGATTCTGCGCGCCATGTAGAGACGTTCCGGCCAGAGCACAAATCCCAATATGCTAAACTCTAATAAGTCGGTCAGTTCTCGCCGCCTGTGTTCCGGCCAGAGCACAAATCCCAATATGCTAAACTAACGACGGGATCGTATAGCACTGCGACGGGGTTCCGGCCAGAGCACAAATCCCAATATGCTAAACTCGCAACGTGGCGAACAATAATCGCCCTGCGGTTCCGGCCAGAGCACAAATCCCAATATGCTAA
Source organism: Nitrosomonas sp. Is24 (assembly GCF_033063335.1). Classification (NCBI taxonomy): domain Bacteria; kingdom Pseudomonadati; phylum Pseudomonadota; class Betaproteobacteria; order Nitrosomonadales; family Nitrosomonadaceae; genus Nitrosomonas; species Nitrosomonas sp. Is24. Next base: position 2,815,152 of record NZ_JAWJZG010000001.1, read on the forward strand.
ACTCAATGATTCCAAAGCACGAATCATCGTCTGGTTCCGGCCAGAGCACAAATCCCAATATGCTAAACTAGAGCTTTACAGCAACTGCCTGGATGAGGGGTTCCGGCCAGAGCACAAATCCCAATATGCTAAACTGATATTCAAGTTTTCTTCGGCAATACGACAGTTCCGGCCAGAGCACAAATCCCAATATGCTAAACTCTAGTGAGGCGGTAGTGTCTTGCACAGCACAGTTCCGGCCAGAGCACAAATCCCAATATGCTAAACTCGTGGAACAGGTCGTTCGCAGTGTCGTATTGTTCCGGCCAGAGCACAAATCCCAATATGCTAAACTACCGGCTATGCTGTTAACAGTGCCTAACCAGTTCCGGCCAGAGCACAAATCCCAATATGCTAAACTCCAGGTGGTTGAAATGTTAGTGGCCCAGAGGTTCCGGCCAGAGCACAAATCCCAATATGCTAAACTTCGTAGAAAATATTAAACAATTGGCGTATGTTCCGGCCAGAGCACAAATCCCAATATGCTAAACTAGCTGCACATTAACCTCATGATTATTAATAGGGTTAATGTGCATGCAAGCAAAAAAATCTTGATATTTCTTAAAAAAGTTCATACTGCTCAGGTGGTTTTTTACTCGGTTGTTTGGCTTTTCCGCTAAAAGTAATAATGCGTTCGTATTGCTTGTCGGTAAATTGCAAGATATTTACTTCCCCCCCTACAGGCAAGTTTCTTTCTACCTGTGCGCAATACGTGTCGATCTGACTCTGACTGCTACAGAAACGCATATAAACAGAGAACTGCGACATCTCAAACCCCATATCTAGCAAAGTATTACGAAAATCTGTTGCCGCTTTACGCTCAGCTTTCTCAACGACGGGTAAATCGAACATGACTATGATCCACATTAACCGATATCCGGAAAGCATGACACATTAATCCTCCAGAAATGATGCGGCAAGGTCAAGTGGCAATCCTGGTAAAGGCAAGTCCAGCTTATTTCTTTCCCCCATAAAAACTTGCGCTAGTGAGACGGCAAGTTTCTGTGTGCAAACTATCAGAGGGGTTGCGCCTGCACTAGTTTGCATATCATCGTATAGCGTTCTCACTAATTCACGTTTGCTTTCTGGTGTTACCTGGGTTTCCCCGTGTCGATATAATTGCCAGACTTTCAGATCTATTACAGGACGAAAAGGCTCCATTAAATCATCCACCAACCGCATGGCATTACCTTCGTTGCTGTGATGCAATCCAATGGTCGGATGCAATCCTGCCGCAACCACTGCGCGCGCGGTAGTTGCGCGCAAAACGGTATAACCGTAATTGAGCATGGCGTTAACACCATCACTTTGTTGATCGCGGCGGAAATCATCTCCAAACAGAAGCCCCCAATAACGTCGCGCCCCTTGGGCTTCGAGATTGTCTGGATCACCCGAACGCACTTTACGGACTAAGGCAGACAAAGGAATAAATGGTGCCCCCGCAGCTTCCAATGCATCAGCCTGTTGTTGCAGCTTTGACTTAACAACTTCCGCCCAAAGACGCTTTTTAAGTGGTTGACTAGCAGCAAGTTGGGCGTCAAATCGTTTTGCCTGTTGATAGTTGCCATCTATCGTCAACACCATGCCTACCGCATTGTGATTGGCGGCACATAGTACAAAAGGGGCGCAGCGCTCGGCCAACGCCACTAAGAGGTTATTGGTATAGCTCAAACCATGTGCATTGGCGATAACAGCGACAATATCGTCCAGCGGTATCTGCCCCAATTCCTTACGTTCGCCTTCGGTATCTTTTACCACCAGGAAACCACGTGATAGGAACAGATGCCGCCGGTCATCCGCCACTTCGACAATGCGGCCTATCATCTGAGTTACCCTTTAAAACCAGGGTCGCGAAGCTCGCCAATAGGGGAGATACTGACTTGTCGAGCTCTAGCTTTCTGTAGGGAGCCCGCCATTTTTGAAATATAAGCAAATGAATCTTCTGTACTGCGATTTCTTGCATCGACATTTGCTTCGCTTACGTCAGCCATGAATACCTGCCCGTTACCGCTCAATTTCGCTATTCGCATTGTGCGTGATTCTCCATCCACATCTAAACGCACTACGTCATCGATCATTAATCGCATCACCAATGGTTTCCCGCTGGCACCTAAATCCGGATGTCGAAGCTGCGCCACACCGTGCTCACGCACCAACTGATAAGCATTGAATGTGGAAATAACTTCGCCTTCCCATTTGCCCTTTTCATTACGCACAATCTCGATACAGTAGTTACTATCACCCTTGTATCCTTTGTATGGTTTTGGTTTGCCAGTAGGCAGCGAACCATGCCGATCTATGGCTTTGGCGTCGGAAATTTCAATGACTTTAAGGTTATCCTCTATGCATTCACGTTTTCCATCCACTATTTTATGAAAATTGACTTTGCCATTTTCCCGTAAGCCATAAGCTGTATCGTTATGCATTGCGCCTTCATGACTATGATCTGGCTTATGACTAACCCAAATAGTGTCAATGGCACGCTGCACGTGTTCCCGGTAGCTCTCCCACGGCAATGGCATTGTCTCTACCAAACGATTAAGCTGCCGCTCGCGCGCACTGGCACTGGCTTTTGCAAAACGCTGCAACAAACCCTGATCAGTCACGGCAATCACGCAGGCATCGACTGCATGGTGGCGATGATCGTTACGATTCTTTTCGCCATTTAAACCGAGAACGTCGTTCAGACCAAATTTCGCGCGTAGCATGGCGGTCATTCGGCCGGGAATAACGCGCGTATTGGGACAAATCAAGCTCATGTATTCACGTGTTACTTTGCTGAGGTAGCGAGTGTCGTTTAGTGCTCGTGCCAAAAAACCCGCATCGTCTTTCAACCAGTGTTGGTAGCCATCTTCGCCAAAACGATAACGCTTGGCTCTGGACATTTGTTCAGCTCTAGCGAGAATGCTTGCATAAGCCCAATCTTGAGCGGCAAAATCGTTCCGTGCATCCCAAGGCGTGCGATTACCTTTGATACGATTAGCCTGACGAAGCGCCACTGTTTTATTGTTAAGACTGTCATCCAATGTTTGTGAAAAAGGCAAAATATGTTCAATTTCCACTTCATCGCTTAACAACATGGCGGCACTGATTTGAGCGCCAGAATACGGGCAACGGCGATCTGCGGCATTTCTTGGGTTAAGTTCCTCCCACAAGATCATTTTTTCAATGTCGTCCCGTCTGACACGCTCTTCACTAATTTGTAAAGTCTCTGCAATGATAGTGCGCAGTCGCTTGTTGCGATTTTGATTCTCGGTTTGCCGCTTGCTTTCTTCATCGCGCTGATCTTTGCTTTGTTTTAAGTCACGCGCCACTTCGACAATCACTTCACTGGGGTGTCCATAGCGTTTGATGAGTGCATTTACCACAAGGCGAACTTGGTTCAATCCGATATGCACGGTGGGGTTGGCTATTTTGCCATACCGTTTCTCCGCAGAATCTTCTGGTTTTCCACTACCGAAACCGGCATGACGTTGGAGATATTCGCCGTAGTAAGGCAACTTCTTGTGGATATGAAGTTCCTTGATTTCACCTGAATCCTGATCAACGCTTTCGATCTTGCAGGTGACGCCGGGAATTTCAGTGTTTGAACCAAGCCGACTATGATGCTCAAAACCAGCCGATTGCACAGCTTTATCATAGGTCACTACATTCTGCCGCAATTCCGGCAGAATGCGTGCCAGTGCTTTTGTACATAAGCTGCCATAGCCTTCTGGCAATCCTACATTAGCGATGGATTCTGCGCATTTCTCATCAATACCTGTCTCATCTTGCAGCCAGCGCACAAGCTTGGCTTCGTTTTCTTCCTTGATCAATTGCAACACAATGGCATCTTGCTTGGTTTCATCAAATGCAAACCAGGCATCGCCAAAATGTTCTTTTTTACTAAGAATAGCGCTGGTGGTATTGCCTTTGAGTTCCTCACGTTTTGGATCTTCAAAATTGAACTGAACTGCACCGCCAACTCCAAGTAATTTCTTGATTTGCGTAAAGGTACGCTTACTGTTTTTTTCCAACGCGGCAATCAGCTCATCACGCTGCTGCAAAGTCAGCGATTCTTCCTTCAATCCTTCCCGCAGGATACGTAGATTATTAACCTCCTGATACATGCGGAACCTTTGGGTGCTGGGTAAAGCCAGCGGCGCACGCTCTTCGTCTGGCATGAATGTGCAACGCCCGGGTTTAACAGGTTTAAGCTGGCGCTGATGCAACAGAACATCTTTCAGGTCGGTGCGAGCAGCTTCGGTGAGCAAGGTTGGATTCAATTCCGCTTGTTTTTTCCATAATTGATCAAACTCATGCTCAATCATTGCGCGATCAATGTAGAGATCATAATATTTATCAATTTTTGCCTTGCCATCATCCTTTATGGTTTTATTCTGACGATAGCGGGCACGAACGGTTTGATTTGCTTCATTGCGCTTGTGCAACCATTCACCTACTGTACGGCAGTTTTCTGCACTAAGTGTTTCGCGCAGTTTGTTGATGGCGGTCTTTAACGCACCACTGTCATTGTCTTTTTTATCGGCTTTACGATTGCTTTTAAATCCGCGTCGCTGATTAATGTGAAACAATGCACGGCCAAATTCAGAAGGTGTGAGCGCTTCATCCAATCCTTTAGCACGTAACGCATAAGGATTCATGGTTTCCAGTGCCTTACGCTGTATTTCTTCGGCAGGGAATAAGCCGTACTCTATGAGAGTGCGCATCATGCGCGCTTTGCGCTTCAGTAAACGGTCACGGCGACGGCGCATGGCGCGCGCTTCGCGGCGCGTCACAGCCAAAGAAGAACCATCTTTTGGGTTACGTCCATTTGAAAAAATACGTACCCCTGCTTTGATGACTGCACAAGGTTGTTGATTGACACCTAACCTAATCATTGCCCAACCCAGTGAAGTTGACCCTAAGTCGAGGGCTAAGCGATAACCCATCTTATTCTTATGCAGCAAGGTATATTCTCCAGCTATGATTAAAGTTTCTATATGATTTTATTGATCGTCTTGAGCTTTGTCATTAGAATGTACTTCACAATTGTATATTGGGATTTGTGCTCTGGGCGCTAACAAGCAGAAAGATGCACCAAATGAGAGGGCCGCTATATGCGGCCCTTATTTTTATGGGTGCTATTTCCTGATCAGGTCGGACAGATGATCGAGCAGTTCATCCTCTTTGTAAGGTTTGCCAAGAAATACATCAACGCCCAGATCCTTGGCAATTTTCCGGTGTTTTTCCGCAGTGCGCGATGAAATGATGATCACCGGCATATGCACCGTTGCGGGATTGTCACGTACTTTCCTGATCAATTCAAAACCGTTCATTTTCGGCATTTCCAAATCGATCAGCATGACATCCGGAATAGTTTCCTGAAGAATGTCGACCGCTTCCGCGCCATTCTTCGCGATCAGCACATCGCAACCTTCCCGCTCCAACAGACGGCAGGTGACTTTGCGCACGGTCAGCGAATCATCCACCACCATGACAGCAGGTGGCGCGGCGGTCTTCTTTTTCTTCGCTGGAGTCAGCGCGGTAACCGGCGTACTGAGCACTTTCTGCACATCACTGCGCTGCATCAGTTTTACCGGATTCAGGATCAGAATCACTTCGCCGTCACCGGTAATGGTGGCGCCTTCCACGCCCGGCGCTTGCGCCAGTTGCGCACCGATATTCTTCGCCACCACTTCGTTGCTGCCGAGCAATTCGTCGACATGGACCGCCAGATGCTGGGTACCACTATGCAGGAACAAGACCTGACTGTGTTTGGCGGTTTCCGGCACAACGCCGGATTCGCCCAACAAATGCGATAGATGTGCAAACGGATAGGTTTTCCCATTGAGGGTAACACAATGATCCTGGTAAATTTTTTGCAACGTTTCCGTATCGAATTCACATTGCTGTTCGACAATAAAAGCGGGAATCGCATAGGTTTGCTTGCCGGTGCGAACCATCAACGTTTGCGCAACCGATAAGGTCAGTGGCAAGTTAATCGTGAAAACCGTTCCCTGATTGGGCGTGGATTCCACGCTGATGCGCCCGCCCAGCATCGCAATCTCATTCTTCACGATATCCAGGCCAATGCCGCGCCCCGCTATTCCCGTCACCGAATCGGTGGTCGACAAGCCGGGCATAAAAATCAGCGGCATCACCTTGTCATCGCCAAGCACCGCATCGTTACGGATCAGACCCAGCCGCTGCGCTTCCTCGCGGATGCGCGGCAAATTCAGACCGCGGCCGTCGTCGCTCAACGTAATGGTCACTTCGTTGCCTTCCTGGCGCAAGCGGATTTCGACTTGTCCGGCCTCGGATTTGCCCAGCCGCTGTCTTTCCTCCGGTTCTTCGATACCGTGGGCGATGGCGTTGCGCAGCAGGTGTTCCAGCGGCGGATTGATTTTCTCCAGCACATTGCGGTCAATCTCAACGTCAGCGCCATGAATCTCGAGACTGGCTTTTTTGCCCAAATCCTCGGCCACTTGCCGGGCGATACGATAATAGCGTTCGGCATAGTTACTGAACGGAATGGTGCGGATTTGCAGCAACGATTGCTGCAACTGCCGGTTCATCACCGCTTGCTGCGCAACCGCTTCTTCAGCGGCAATCTGCGTAGTCCGCAAGCTTTTTTGCACGCTGATGATGTCATCGACGCTTTCCGCCATCAGCCGGGTCAATTCCTGGAAACGTGAAAAGCGGTCAAATTCGAGCGGATCAAACGCTGGTTCGCTTTCCTGTTGATGGGCAAGATGCGATTGCATTTGCGTTTCCGCTTGGATTTCCACTTCACGCAACTGATCGTGCAAACGGTGTGTGCTTTCCGTCAAATCCTGCAAGGATTGTTTGAAATTGTTCAGTTGCGCCTCGATTTTTGAGCGCAGAATGCTGGCTTCTCCGGCATCGTTGACAAGGCGGTCAATCAGCTCGGAATTGATGCGCAGCAACGTTTTGGATTGCAGCAGCCCGGTTGTTTCGGCGGGCGGTTGCGCCAGTTCGGCGATCGCCACGGCTGCGGCCGTCAGCGCATCGCTTGCTGGAACCGCAGCATCTTCAGTGCGCTGAAGCTGTTCGATCTCGCTGCTGATCGCGTCAAATTCACTTTCCAGCTGATCCAGCGCGGCATCGGTGATATTGCGCTCGCGGAAAGCCGTTTCCACATGGCTTTCCATCGCATGAATCAATTCACCCAATTGCATGGCGCCCGCCATGCGCGCACTGCCTTTCAGGGTATGCAGTAAACGCAGCAATGCATGATGGATATCCTCGTCTTGCGGCAACATGCGCCACGCACGCAGTTTTGCGCCCATGCGCGGAATGATGTCGTGTGTTTCTTCCAGAAATACCGCAAGCAATTCCGGATTGATCCGATCGGCCGGTGCGACAGCGGGCGGTAGCTGTTCCGGCTGAGCCGGTTCGGCCGGAACCGCAGGTGCTTCGACGGTTTTGACGCGCGTCAGCAGTTCTTGCGCCACTCGCAGTAATGCGTCCGCATCAACCTCGGCAACGCCATGTTCGCGCAAATCGTCACACCATCCGCCATACGCCTGGCAAGCCCGGTCAACCAAGTCGAGCAGCGGATCGGAAGCGGATCTGTTTTCACTTAACCAAAGATTCAGCACTTGCTCCAGATTCCAAGCCACTTCACTCAAATCATCAAGCTTGACCATGCGGCCGCTGCCTTTCAAGGTGTGAAATCCGCGCCGCGCACTCGCCAGCGCTGCTTGATCGGTCGGATTGATGCGGCATTTGCGTACATCACCGGCGATCCCCGCCAGCACTTCACCCGCTTCTTCCAGGAAGATGCCGAGCAACTCGGGATCGATAGCAGTACTCACCGCCACAGCGGGTGCGGTATCAACGCTTAGCGCGGCAGCAGGTTGTGTAACCGTTGGCAATGGCTGAGTTGCATTGGCCGGACTTGCTGCGGCCTGGAACAGCTTGATGGCTTCCTCGACAATCTGCTGGCTATCGGGTTGCCCACTGCGCAATGCTTCGATGTAGAAACCCAGGCTGCTCAATCCGTCGACGAGCAGAATTTGCTCGGTTTGGACAATTTCATAGGCTGGCTTCGATAGTTTCTCAACCAAACCGTAGCAAAGATGCAGCAGCGTATGCGCACGCTCCAGATCCAGCATGACGAGGGTACCGGAGACTTGCTTGAATAAATCCGGCAACAGTGGCAATTCCGAACGTTGGGCGGGTTCAAAAAAGAATTTATCCAGAATGCTTTCGATATGCGCCAGATTGGTCAGAATTTCCTGCGCCACCTGCGCCAATAATTCTTGTTCCTGTGTTTTGCCATCCAGCACTTTGAATGTGGGTGCCGGTGGCAATTCGCCGATCTGGATATCGCCCGTCGTGATGCCGTGCAGACGGGAATCAATCACATCGATCTGGGAGGGCAGATCGTCCGGCAGCTTATAAAAATCGTCAATAATGCTTTCAACCAGCAGTAGTGCCGTGGCCATTTCCATCGCCAGCTCTTCACTCGTTTCCTGCGGATGATCGTGCAAGTACGTGACCGTATCGCCAATGGCATCGATCAATTTCACCAGCGGCGCACATTCCGTTTGCCGTGCTTGGTGGCTGAGCCAGTCCACGTATTCCAATAGCGAAACCAGGCTTTCCTGATGCCCGGCACAGAACTCGCGCCAGATATCGTTCGCTTGCATCAGCGTATCACGCAACCTGTCCAGTATCGGACGCAGCGTTTCCGATTGTTCAAACGTCGGTGTATCCTGGTCCTTGGTTTGACCGGGCCAAGTGTAGCTGTGCTTGATCGCATTGATGCGCGCGCTGTCCGATTTACTGTGCGCGATGTGGTACAGCAATTCGCGCATTAACATGGACGTGTTACCGGTCGTACCCGCCGCCAAATGGCGGATGGTTTGCTCAATCTTTCCGCACAAACGGCGCACCGGCAAATCGATTTGGTTGCTGTCCAGTTGCAGCAAATCTTCCAAAAAACCGGCCGTCACCCACCAGAATGCACGCGCATCGGTAGTTCCGGGAAACGCCTCGATTTTATCCGTCACGGCAGCCATTTGCCGCAAGCCGTCCTGATTCGATGGATCGCGCAACCACTTCAGCAAACCGGCTTGATATTCTGCACCCAATTGTTTGGCCAGGATCTTGGCGGCAGCCGCGTCAATAGAGGCGGCTTCGGCTTTTAATGCCGGTGCAGCCGCTAAACGGGGAAAAAACAAATCGCTTTCGGGCGCGTTCTCAAAACCGTACACCTGCATCAAACCGCGATACGCCGGGAACAACCGCAGCGGATTCTCTTCCGCGCCATCGATCAATTCGTTCAAGTAAAACAGCAACGCCTTGGTGGATTGCTTCAGCGCATCGAATACCGGCGGACTGGGCTCAATTTTCTTACTGATCAGCGCCTCAACCAGTTGCTCCATTTTTCCGGTGACGATGGTAATGCTGGTCAATCCCAGCATCTCGAGCAAACCGTCCAGTTGATGAATATAACTGCGGCAATCCTTGACGAGATCGGTCTTGCCGGGATGCTGGCTGTATACCTCCAAATTCTGGTCGATCAATGCGAAGACTTGGTCAATCCCGTCCTTGATCCCGATAATCGAAGCAATATTCAGTTTGGCTTGCGCGCTCATATTTTTGTACCATCAATCGATAGAGAAACCGGCACGGGCATCACACCTTGAAGTTCGATACCGATGCTTTCAGCTCGGACGCGAATCCTGCGATCTGTTTGATCGATCCTGTGGTTTTCAGCGTTCCTTGTGTCGTCTGCCGGGTAATATGAAGAATTTCTTCCATATTGGCAACTACCTTATGCGCCGCGCGTGTCTGCGTATTGGTCACGTCAAAAATATGCGTCACCAGCTGCGCCAGTTGCTTGGATACTTGTTCGATTTCTTCCAGCGCCCGGCCCGCCGCGTCGGAGCGTTTCGCGCCTTTTGCCACGCCGAGCGTGCTGCGCTCCATCGCCGCGATGGCGTCCTGCGTATCGCCCTGAATGGTGACGATCAATTCGCTGATTTGCTTGCTGGCTTCCGCCGACCGTTCCGCCAGCCGCTGCACTTCTTGTGCGATCACGGTAAATCCGTGCCCCGCTTCACCGGCAGCGGTCGCTTGCAGCGCCGCGTTCAAAGCCAGCACATTGGTTTGGTCGGTGATGCCGGTGATCAAGGCGACAATCTCGCCGATCTCCTGCGAGCTTTCGCCAAGGCGCTTAATCCGTTTCGAGGTATCTTGAATGTGCGTGCGGATTTCGTTCATTCCGGCGATCGACTCACGCACCGCCAGCGTGCCTTTCTCCGCCGCGGCCAATGATTGTTTCGCGACTTTGGCGGATTCCGTCGCCATATCCGATATCTCACTGATCGATTCCGTCATGCCGACCACCGCCAAAGTGGTTTGTTCGATTCTATCCGTTTGTTGCTGTGCTGCGGTTAACAAACCGGACGAAACTTGCTGCGCTTGATGGGATGCTTTCACCACCAATGCGCCCGCCTGATTGACCTGCTCCACCAGTGTGTGCAATTCCTCGATGGTACTGTTGATGGCGTCGGCAATCGCACCGGTCATATGGTTGGTGATGTCGGTGCGCACCGTCAGATCGCCGTCGGCGATTTTTTTCATGTCGTCCAGCAGTGTCACAATCGCTTTTTGCGCTTTCTCCACTTCGTTGCGGTTGGCCAGATTCTGGTGATAGGCATTGCGCCGTACCGACCGGATTAGCAAGATCAATACCAACACGGCGCACGTAGCCAGGATCATCGCCAGCGTATTCAGCAGCAGCGCGGCATGATTGTTTTGCTGTTGTATTTCATCGTCGAGCGTTGCGGCTTGTTCCTGCATCCCAGCATGGCTGTTCACAATCTCGTCGATTGCGGATTCAATCGTCAGCGCGACAGGAATTTCCTTACGGATGATATGTAAATGCTCGTCAAATTTTCTCAACTGCGCATACGCATGCGATAACAGATCCTGGATCACTTCGTGCTTGCTGGAAATCGCGCCAAGACCATGATTGCCTTGACTCAGGGTTTGGATCATCGCGGCGACTTGCGCATGATCCTGCGCCAGTTGCGCAGTGATTTCCACCAGCGGCGCTTCGAGCGGCAGCAGGGTCTTCACATTTTTGGCCACGGTGCGCGCGTGTATTTTGATCGTTTCCACGGTGCGGATTTCCTGCGACAGATTTCCGGCTTCCGTCATGCGATTGATCAGTTCGTCCACGCGTCGCGCCAACTGGCTGTGTGAGTTATTGACCGCTTTGATGCTGTTATTGAGCTGTATGAGAGGTTCCTGCTGATTCAGAATCAAATCGATCCTTTGGTCTTCCAGTTGCCAGTCTCTGAAATAAGTATGCAAGCCCGGCGCTAATGAATCGTCCGCAACCGCCACGGTTGTGCCGCGATACGAGCCGCCTTGCAATAGCAGGGTAATGTCACGATTGAATTGCTGACGGCTGTCGCGCAACCGGGCAAAAGCTTCTGCTTCGCCGAGCAGTGCCTGTTGTAAGGCATTGGCGATATGCGCATGCTGAATTTGCAACTGCGCGGCCAGCTCCGGCTGAATTGCATTCTGTCTGGCTTGGCGCACACTGATGGTTAGTGTCATCAGCAACAGCACGGTGAAAAACATCACGACGCCACCCAGCACCCAGCTGTTGTTCACCAGAGCAGCACTCTTGGGAATATTTTTCTTTGCGGGCGCCGCAAGCACCGGCAACTTCTTACCTAACGCAACCAAACCGGTTGGCAATCCGAATTTAGAAAAATTGTCTTCCATTGTGCTCTCCAGCTTGAAGTCAGACTTTCTGAATGTCCGTTCTTTTTAAAAACAAACGGCATCAGACAGGGGAAATACCGGACGACAGCTTAACTGCTGGAGCGCGTAATCAAAGACAGGATAAGACCTGGAAAACAATGTTTTTTATGAATCTATCGAACTTAATATCAACAAATTCAAGAACAAACCACATCATTCAAGTGATTGCCGGGCAGTGCGAGAACAACCTGCTCGCGGCGTTTGAAATAAGAACGGACGAACTTGCGGTGATTCAGGTTACAGAATGGCCAAATCGTAGAATTCCAGACACAACAATCACCTTCTAAAGCGCTGCGTAATCAGCGCGTCCAGTCTTCGTCACCCAAGAAACAATTTATACGCGGGATTCTTAGTTTCATCCCAATAGTGGTAACCCAGCTGGTCAAGAAAAGCCCTGAAGCTGGATTTCTCTTCCGGCGGCACCTGGATGCCGATCAGCACGCGGCCATAATCGGCGCCGTGATTGCGGTAGTGAAACAAGCTGATATTCCAATTGTGGCTGAGGTTGTTGAGGAAGTTCATCAACGCGCCGGGGCGATCGGGAAATTCGAAGCGGTAGATGATTTCATCCTTAACCGCCTGCGCCCGTCCGCCGACCAAATGCCGCACATGCAGCTTGGCCATTTCGTTATTGCTCATGTCTTCCGTGGCCAGACCGCTCTGTTTTAACTCTTTGATCAATTGCTGCGTTTCTTCCTGGTTGCGCACCGATACACCGACAAACACATGCGCCACCTTGGGATCGGCATAGCGGTAATTGAATTCGGTAATGCTCTTAGTGCCGAGTAAATTGCAGAATTTCTTGAAACTGCCGGGGTGCTCGGGAATCGCCACCGACATCACCGCCTCGCGCTGCTCGCCGATTTCCGCGCGTTCGGAAATGTGACGCAAGCGATCGAAATTCATATTGGCACCGGACGCGATCGCGACCAGCGTTTTATGCAGGATTTTCTCGCGCGCGACATACGCTTTGATACCGGCAATCGACAACGCGCCAGAAGGTTCCAGAATCGTACGCGTATCTTCGAACACATCCTTGACTGCCGCGCAAATGGCGTCGGTATCGACCAGAATCACTTCGTCGACCAGTTCGCGGCATAAGCGGAAGGTTTCCTTGCCGACATGCCGCACCGCCACGCCATCGGCAAACAACCCCACTTGCGCCAACTTGACCCGGCGGCCGCTTTGCAGCGAGCGGTACATCGCATCGGCGTCGACCGGCTCAACGCCGATGATTTTGATTTTCGGATACAGCCGTTTCGCATACGCCGCAATGCCGGAGATCAGACCACCGCCGCCGATTGGCACAAAAATGGCGTAAATCGGACCGGTATGCTGGCGCAGAATTTCCATACCGACCGTCCCCTGCCCGGCGATCACATCCGGATCGTCGTACGGATGCACAAATGTAGCCTGTTCTTCCTTAGCCAGTTGTATCGCGTGCTCATATGCATCGTTATATGAATCGCCATGCAAAGCCACCGTGGCACCATGCCCCATGACGGCATTCACCTTGATTTGCGGCGTCGTCACCGGCATCACGATGGTGGCGGAACAATTGAGCCTTTTCGCAGCCAGTGCTACGCCTTGCGCATGATTACCGGCGGAAGCGGCAATCACGCCGCGATTGCGCACCGCAGGTGTTAACTTGATCATTTTGTTATACGCACCGCGCAACTTGAACGAAAAAACCTGCTGCAAATCCTCCCGCTTCAACAACACCTGATTGTGAATACGCCCGGATAAATTGGCAGCAAGCTCCAACGGACTCTCAATCGCCACATCGTAAACCTGTGCGGTCAGTATTCTTTCAAGGTAATTGTTTTTCATGATGGGAAGTAAGTAAATCCAGGCGGATTTTAAGTTAGGAAACGCGACCGGATTTTAACATGATCAGGGATAGGATAAGTTTTGTTACGGCTACAAAATGTAGTCTAATTTTTAGAAAACAAAGAACGCACTCAACGAAAACAATGGCAATCAATAGAATGATTATCTGGTTAGAAAAGCTTTATGAATTCATTAAAATTTTTCCCCACACCTCCAGCTCATCCAATATCTGTCTTGTACTTATATCTGCCTTGTGTGCCTCTCGCAATATCGCAATCTGCGCGGAAAATTCAGCAAAAGTAAGACTCCCGCCACTACCTTGCGTCAGATGCTGCACACGCAGCTGTTCCCATCGTTCCATTTCATCCGGTGTCAACGTTTCCGGCCAGTTGCGCGCACGGTAGCGGAACAGCAGTTCGGGTAGCCGTTGATCCTGAAAATCAAAACGCATCTTGGCCAATTGTTTTGGTGAAGCGCGCCGGATCTGGGCTAATGACGCAGCATCGGCACTGTCCAGAAAGCCGTCATACAATGCCACATCGACATCGCCGGACGGCTCAAATGCATGGCTGGTATACGCAGTGGCGATGCGCTGGAAGAAATCAGGATGGGCGCAGAGTTTCTGCCAGTGACGGTAACATGCGTCTAGATCGAGTGCAATGCGCTCGGCAGCTTCTTGATCCAGCGTATTGCGTGGCGCCAGCGCCGGGCATTTGTTGATTTTTACCGACTTGACCGGCAGCCGCTGCATGCCTTCCGGCAAATCATCGTTGTGGGTAAACAGCAATTGACTCAGTTCGTCTGCATCAAGCGATAAAAACATTTCCGGATCGTGGCGCAAGTCATACACCAGCACGCTGTTGTTGTTTCCCGGTTCCGTGATGAGCGGCATGACCAGCGAGGTGCAGCCGGTTTTGGCCGGGTACATGCGCGTGGTGTGCAACACCGGGTTGTGTGTGATCAGATCAAGTTGCGCGGCCGCCTTGCGTTTATCGCGCAGTTGCAACAGCCAATCGTACAGGCGCGGTTGCTGTGTGCGCAGCAGGCGTGCCAAGGAAATGGTGGCTCGCACATCGGACAAAGCATCGTGCGCGGATTCGTGCACGATGCCGTTGGCCGCCACCAAATGCTCCAGCTTGAAACTCGGCTGACCTTCTTCGTGTTGCGGCCAGACGATGCCATTCGGGCGCAACGCATACGTCATGCGCACCAGATCGATGATGTCCCAGCGCGAGTTGCCTTGCTGCCATTCGCGCGCATACGGGTCATAGAAATTGCGATACAGCGTGAAGCGCGTGACTTCATCGTCAAACCGCAGCGAGTTGTACCCAACACCGCAGGTATTCGGTTGCGCAAACTCGGCATGAATGCGCGCTATGAATTCGGGTTCCAACAGTCCACGTTCATCGGCAAGCTGCGGTGTAATTCCGGTAAGCAGGCAAGCTTCCGGATGCGGCAGGTAATCGCGCGCCGGTTTGCAATAAATTACCAATGGCTCACCGATCTCGTTCAGCGCTTCATCGGTGCGCACGCCGGCAAACTGCGCGGGCCGGTCGCGCCTGGGATCGGCGCCGAAAGTTTCATAGTCATGCCAGTAAAATGTGATAGCCATGGGTGTGGGTGGATTTAGATGAAGGTGCCGGTAAAAAACTGGTTTGTTGTGCAATTATAGTGGTATCTTACGCAAAAATTTTCAAACCCAATCACAAGGATGACACAACATGGCAACAAAACTCATCAGTTCAGGCTCTACATTTGAGAAGGAAATCGGTTATTCGCGCGCTGTGGTCGCAGATAACTGGGTACTGGTATCCGGCACAACCGGTTTCGATTACAGCAAAATGACCATTTCCGATGATTTGCTGGAGCAAGCGGAGCAATGCTTCAAAAATATCGAAGCAGCGTTGCGGCAAGCAGGGTCAAGCATGAAAGAGGTGGTGCGCGTTACGTATGTATTCCCCAAGGCAGAGGATTTTGAGAAATGCTGGCCGGTGATGCGCAAGTACCTGGGCGATGTGAGACCATCCGCCATGATGCTGACTGCTGGGCTATCCGATCCGCGCATGAAAATCGAGATTCAGGTGACGGCGTATCGCAGTACCGGAGCTTAATGACATTTGTATTTCCTGATCGGGGAAAATAAAAAGGAGCGCTCGAATGGACGAGCGCTCCTTTTTGCGACTTATATTAGTACCACCGTACTTTGACTATCAATCCATTCCAAATCCAGATGAGCTTGCTGGCGCGCCGGATTGCGGTGCAAACGGTGAAGCATTACCCGCTGACGACGACCGCGAGGAAGGTGAAGCTGCACCCGAGGAAGATTGCGGCGCAAAAGGGGAATTGGACGGTGAAGCTCCCGGTGCCGTATTCGGTCTGGATTGAGTGGATGCCGGCTTCGACGCGCTACTGCCCTCGCCGGGTTTATAAATAAATTTCCAATCCCGGTAAGTTAACGCTTCTGAGAATTTAGCGTATTGCTCGGGAAATTTATCTTTCTTGATGGGTTTCTTTTCCGATAGGCTGTATACGCCGGTGATTCTCTTAGTGAGATTGGAACCTATACCCGGACTGCTGCTCGGCGCCGCATTGTTCGATGCTTGATTGGGTGTTGTGCTGCCGGATGTCTGGCCAGTATTGGGCATCAAGCTATTACCCGAGGGCTGGTTACTGCTCGATGCTTGATTACCACCCGCTACTGCATTATTCCCCGGCGTTGTATTCTGGCTGGCTGCCGGGCTGTTACCGGACACTGTATTACCGCCGGGCGGAGGCTCGTCAATGATGCCCCACTCCGCTGTATTGGTGATCGGGTCCATATAGATTTTACGCAAATGCCGTTTGATGGCCGGTGTGCGCTTATCCTCCAGCAACTCCTCCAAAGTTTCGGGAAATTGCTTAGTGCCGGTGTTGTAGTAGGACATAATCGCTTTGCGGAATTGCTCGCCCACATAAAGCAATTCGGCTTCTTTCTCGCGCTGCGCTTTTGCCTGCCATACCTGCCCCACTCCGGCCATGACAACGCCCGCTAGAACGACCGAGAACAAGGCCCAAAGATAAACAAAACCGCTTTCCCGCTGTGGCATATCATGTGCACCGCAAGAATCCGAGCAAGCCCCGGTCATTTACCATTCTTGATAGTACGAGCCATCCAGCGCTCTCCCCGAGTAGCCGCTATAAACATCATAGACACCTGATTCCGTCTCGTTCTTGGGAGGAACCTCGATCCAGGTTTTATCGCTTTCGGTGAAGGGATCTTTCGGCACGCTGCGCATATAGCGTTTGTCGACCAGCTCCGCCAAGTCAATGGGATATTTACCAAAGTCAGAATAGAATTGATCGATGGCATTGCGCATAATACCCAAGTCCTGCCGTAGCACGGCTTCTTTGGCTTTATCGATAGAATTAAAATACTTCGGCGCGACAATACTTAACAACGTCGCGATAATCGCCATAACCACCAGCAGTTCGATTAAAGTAAACCCTCTGAATTTACGGGTCCCGGATAGGTTCATCATCACCACTCCCGGTAAGGAATGCCGTTCAGACCTATGGCTTCCGAACGTGAATGAACATCAAAAACATCGTCGCCTTCCTTGGGACTATCCCAGGGACTCTCATAACTGCGCTTCCCCCAGGTATCCGCAGCCGGAGTCGCCGAAACACCGGCGACATCCAGTTCGACAAACAGTGGGTCAGCGGGCAAGCGGCGCAGGAAATAAATAATCTTCTTATCCGGACTCTTGACATCCGGCACCCCCATGAATAATTCCTCCAGCCGGGGTGGGTAGCCAGATTCATCGGCCTTCTTGGTGATACGCCCCTCATCCGAAGCCTGCTTGTAAGCATCGATGGCCGTTCGAATCTGACGCAATGCAACGCGTAACTCTTGCTCCTTCTCGCGTTTCACCATCAGCTCCCGCAATGGCAATGCGGCTGTCGCTAAAATAGCCATGATTGCCACCACGATCATTAATTCAATCAGCGTAAATCCTCTGTGCTTCACGGAAACTCTGGATGCAGCCATAAGCGGATTATTTAATGTTGACACTGACCGGCGGCGGCGGTGTCACTTCGACCGCCTGACCATTTTCCATATCTTCCGCGTTTACATTTTGGATATTGATTTCTGTGGTACCCGGATTTGCTGCGATCACCTTGAAGCGAAGCTGCGCCGCCAGACCGGAAGCCTGATCCTTACCTAATTTGATAGTACGCGTCCCGGATTTATCTCCGCCATCCAGCGCCTCCAATGCGCTGGCTTCATAACTCAGCACTAAGTCGGAATTAACCGTCGCTTTTGCGCCAACCAGCCGCACACTGACAGAAAATTCTTTACCCAGCCCCACATTAGTCGGTGATTGCAGGGTAAGCGAAGGTACTCCGGATGCGGAAGCTGCAACACTGGCAAATGGATTCGGTGGTGGTTCCTGACCTTCGGCTGGCGGAGAAAAAGCATCCTGAATCGCAGCCGCAACACCGCGGCCCGATCCAGCCGGTGCGACAGACAGGGATTTCGCCGCTGTTCTCTCAATGGTAACGGGTAATTTGCCCGCTTCGCTCGCGGTACCGAAGTGATATTCGCTTTCTAAGTTAGTCGGTCTGGGAATATTGCGAACAATACGAGGGGTAATCAGTAAAATCACTTCATTCTTTGTTCTTTCAATATCTTGATTGGAAGTCAATCGATCTAGTCCTGGAATATTGATCAATCCTGCAAGACCTTTAGCAGCTTTTCTTTCTCGATTATCGAGAAGACCTGCAATGACTTGCGTTTCACCATCTTTTAAAGTGAGAAGAGTCTCGGCATTTCTCGTTCCGACCCGAGGAGCCGTTGCACCTTGCGCATTTGCAATCGTGCCGAGTAGAGAGCTTACTTCCAAAGTAACTTTTAAGGTGACATCGTCATTCAATCCGATACGAGGCTCAACATCAAGTTTGACCCCTAAATCGATAAACGTCGGCGTTGAGGTAACGACACCCCCAGCGACACCAGGTTGAACATTTGCGGTGAAGAAGGGTTCTTTTGTACCAACATGAATCTTTGCTTTTTCTTTGTTATTAACCCGGATTCTGGGGTTTGCCAATATATCCCCTGCTGAAAAGTTTTGCAGAAAATCAATTTTTGCTTGGCTAGTAGCCATGCCAAAACTTTTAAGGCCCTCAAAACCAAAATTACTGATTAGAGCAGCAGCCGGCGTAGGAGTAGCAGCTGTAGCCCAATTGAATTGAACTGATTGGGGGAAATTTGGCCCCAATAAGAAAGTATTGGTGCGCGTTACATCAAGAATGGTAACTTCCAGCATGACTTCGGGTTCCGCGTAATCATTCAAGCTGATCAACCGCTCAGTCAACCGTATGGCTTCGAGCGTATCGCGCATAATGAATAGGTTGAGTTGCTCGTTAACATAAATATCCTTCGCTTTAACGATGCCTCTGACCATCGCTACCATTTGCTTGACATCGGTATGCGCAATCTGAAAACTGCGCACGACCAGCTCCTGATAATCTTTCTGCTTAGCCGGTGTATTGGGGTAGAGCAGTAACGAATTGTTGTTCAGTACCTTGTACGCTAGTTGATTCGTCGTCAGAATCAATTTGAGAATATCTTCAATGGTGTTACTGCGCACAAAAATGGAAATCTTAGTGTCTTGACGAATGTCTTTGTCAAACACGAAATTAATCCCGGCAGTTCGTGACATGAGCTCAAAGACTGATTTGAGATCAGTATCTTTGAATTCCATCGTGACTGTTTTTTTGAATGCGGATTCTAATGCGAGATGGGTAACTTCAGGGCGCGATAGATTTAAATTGATTTCCGAAATCAACTGACGCGCATGCGATTGTTGCGGATTCTCTTGCAACACCGCACGCACCAGTGTTTCAGCTTTTGAAGTTTCTCCATTTCTTAACAGCTCTTTCGCTGTATCCACTTTAGCAATATGTTGACGATCTAATGCTATGGATTCCAAGCCTTCTTTAGCCCTCTCATTGAATGGAAATAAACTGAGGATACGTTGAAAGGCTTCGGTTGCGCGATCCAGTTGTCCAGAAAAACGCAAATTTTCTGCTTCAAAAAGGAGCTTACCAGTAACTTCTTCGCGTAAGCGCAAAACTACCGTTTGAATATCCCTGTTTTCAGGTTCCTCGCGCCGTGCTTGTTCTAATCTTGCAAGTCCGCTCTCAAATTGACCTTGCGCAATCAGTTTCTGCCCATCGTCAAATGCAATATTCCTAGTGCCGAATGTTCTGTTATTGATTGCGCACCCGGCAATCGATACGAGCAAAATGATGAGGACAATGATTCTCCAGCTTTTCATCGGAACGTTCCTGCGATTTTATTGTTAATAGTGAGCGTCTGCTTTATGTTGAGCGGTAGATAAGTGACGGCAATTGTACTGTCATTGATCGAATCCAGCCGGTATTTGTCGTTAATTTTTCCGCCGATCTTGGTAATGAAATTCTCTCCCGGTTGCGACAGAAAAACCCAAGTTTCGTCGTCCGTAATAGCCTTGCCGCTATACTTGAACTGTAGCGGCGGTGCTGTGGGCGCGGGAGGAGGCGCGGCTTTTTTTATTTGCTCAGCCAGCGCAGCTTGCTGCTCGAAGCTGACTGGCGGTTGTTTTGGCGTCCATGTCGTGGATGCAAACAATTCTCCCGCCAAAGGATTGAATTTCCGCTGTCCAAGTTTACCGACATCCAGCGGCTCCGTGCTGCTTTCTTGATTTTTTGCCCGGTCTCTACCTGTGCTTGCAGGTTTTACCGGTTGCACGGTTTCTACGATATCCGTCGATGTCTCTTCCTCTTCAACCAGCACCACAGCGATTAATGTGGCCAGCAATGCGCCGCCTAACATCAATTTCCGCTTTTTCTCAGCTTGATCCATGGCACTTATTTGTTCAAGTAAAGGTTAATTTCAAGGCGGACTTCAAGCTTGTCGGAAGTTATATTTTCCCGTTTAAGCGCAACCGCGGAAATAGCCATGGCAGGAACCTTTTCCAGCGCTTCCGCCATAAAAGCGCGAATTTGCGGATAACGCCCTTTTACCGGCAATATCATCTCGTAACGAGCCAAACGCGCGTCATTCTCATTCATCAAGCGATATTCGCTGCTGCTCAGATCAACGCCATGCTTTTTAGCCAATTGCACCAATTCACGAATCCAGAAAGGCGATGAGTCGATACGCGGGAAGAAGTCATAAAATACTTGCAATGCCTGATCACCGCTCAATTTCTTTCCACTTTCCATTTCTCCCGGAGACTGCTTCGCTAGTTCTTGCAGTTGCAGCGTCTCAGCCCGTTCCTTCAGCTTTTGCAGATCGGAGTCTTGCGGCAGAACCGCTGAAAAGAAATAAATACCGGCAACAACAATCAGGCCCAGGCCGATTTTTCCAATCGTGCCGAGACGGCCTGCCTGCCAGCGCAGTTGCAGCATCAAACGGTCGAGTTGTGTTTGGATTGTTGCGGTCTTCAAGAAACTTGCATCCATGCAGCAGTCAGAAGAAAAATAATGGGCCGGTGCGGATTATCTTGTTTAACTTTGTAGTTTAGCAAATGCACATTCTCAAAAACCAGCTCACGTTCAAGCGCTTCGACAAAATCGAGCAGTTCGGACATACTCTTCGCTTCACCGCTGAGACGCAGTGTCCGGCTGGCTACATTCGGCTGCAAGGATAATAAAGCGATTTCTTCCGTTGCCGCATGTTCGATGGCATCGAATAAAGTCTCCCACGGCAAATTGATCTGATCCAGTATTGCATTGGCTTGCGTGATTTCCTTGCGGATTTCCTGGCTGAATTCTTTTATCCGCGGGGTTGACCGTGTGCGCGGCGCAGCTTTCTGCTGCTGTTGTTTCTCCAGCCGCTCGACCCGGTTTGTCCAGTGATTTACTTCTTCGGTCACCTGGCGGAATTGCAGCAGCACACCGGCAAGCACGAGCAGTCCGATCAGCAGGATGGAAAAATCGATATGCGGAACGGATTGTCCGCGATCCGGGAACTTAAGTCTCAAGCGTGGCATCGATTTACCCCGTCATCATCAACCGGCCCGGATGGATAATGCGGCAATACCGGTATTTTCCCGACCGGCATCGGAACAACGCACCATCCGCACTGTTCCGGCAGCGTCAAATCCGCCTGTTCCGGCGCAAACACATGAACCAGCTCAATCGCTTCCTTACTTCCGGTCAAGATGGCTTCCTGATCCAATGCTGCGAGCAACTCAGCCGCGACATTGTGCAAAATGCGCTGATTGCGGATGCTGTGCCAGCTTCCATTAATCAGCACAGCCAAGCAAATACGTCCAGCTTCAATGACTGCAAAATAGGTTTTATTGCCATCCAACAGTTTTTGCCAGCGATCATAAACAGACGCAAAATAAGGCTCGATCTCTTTAAGTGTGCAACGGCACCGCGCCGCCATCTCTTCCAGTTGCACCATCAAATCGCGCGGAATTGCGGCGCACACCGCACCGCTCAGCGGAGTCCATTCGCTCACGCTCAGCGCCCACGAATTCACCCGTTCCGCATACACTTCACGCATGCGGAACGCGGCATAGGAATTCACCTCTTCCGGCGTTGCGATTTCCGCTTGCGGCAGCAGGGCAACATACCGTACAAAATGATTGGATAGCGTAACACTCAATTGCGCTCCAGCCGCATCCATCAAATGTTTTTCCAACTGCTGCACAGCGGCCTGCCAAACCAGCGCATCCTGCGCAGGCTCGCACCACACGGTAACCTTGGCTGACTGTACCGGTTTGAAACCGCGCGTTGAACGCACCAGGTCGATTCGTCCAGGCGCCAGGAAGACCTGTATTTGATCACGCCACAATGGTGACACGATTGGCCTCCTCTAAACTGGTTAATCCTTGCCTGACCATATCCAAAGCGGCCTCCCGCAGGAATCGGGTGCCATTGTTCCTGGCTGCTTCCTTGATGCGGCGTATCGGCTCCTGCGCTACGATCAACTCACGAATCTCATCGTTCAGGATCAGAATCTCGGCAATTGCATTTCTTCCCCGGTAACCGCTGCCACGGCACTGGCCGCAACCTCGTCCGCTACGAAACTTGAATTGATCCGCTTCGTCGATGGGAATTCCGGATTCTTCGATTAGCTTATCATCCGGGCGCTCATCGACCGAACAGTGCGGACATAACAAACGCACCAGCCGTTGCGCGGCGATTCCGTTCAGCGCGGACACGAAACTGTAAGGATCCACGCCCATATGCGAAAACCGTCCGATGACATCAAATACGTTATTGGCGTGCACAGTGGTAAAAACCAAGTGGCCGGTCAGCGCAGCCTGAATGGCGATCTGCGCCGTTTCAGAATCACGAATCTCGCCTACCATGATTTTATCGGGATCGTGCCGCAGGATTGAGCGCAAGCCGCGCGCAAACGTCAGTCCTTTTTTCTCATTCACCGGGATTTGCAGCACACCCGGAAGCTGATACTCGATCGGGTCTTCGATGGTAATAATTTTATCGCTGCCTTTATTCACTTCGGAAATCGCGGCGTAGAGCGATGTCGTTTTACCGCTTCCGGTCGGGCCGGTAACCAGCAGCATGCCATACGGTTCCGAACTCAGGCGGCGGATACTGGCAATCGCCGTCTGATTAAAACCCAATTGGTTTAACGTCAGTCCCTCAATCTGATCGGATAATGCTTGCCGGTCAAGAATCCGCAAAACCGCATCCTCACCGAAAATACTCGGCATGATGGAAACCCGGAAATCGATCTCCCGCCCCTGGATGGAAACTTTAAACCGGCCATCCTGCGGCACGCGGCGTTCGGCAATATCCAGCTCGGACATCACTTTAATCCGGGAAATGACTTGCTCGGCCAGATCCGTACCCTGGATCACGCCGATCGAGCTCAGTACGCCATCGATACGGTATTTTATCGACAGTGCGCCTGCCGTCATTTCCAAATGAATATCGCTGGCTTGAGACTTATGCGCGTCATACAAGGTGGAATGCACCAAGCGCACCACCTGGCTGGTACCTTCGTTGATGCTTTTTAACGATAAATCCTCAATACCGCTTTGTATTTTATCCAGCTCTGTGGAAGGCAGCACTTGATCCATGGCGCGCATGGTTTTTTCCTGCTGGGCAAAAAAAGCGCTCAAATCAGCGGGATGTACCAAATACCACTCCGCAGCGACAGCAAAACGTTCTTCCGCCCATGCCCGTAATTTTGTCGAGAATGGATTACTGACTGCCAGCAGATAGTCTTGTTCGCGGCGGAATAAAACACATTCATGCATCATGGCTTCGGAAAACGAAAGCACATCAAAAGCGGGACTGAGCGCGTGAATCGCTTTCATGTCCAATACCGGCATATGCAACAACTGGCCGAGCTGCTGCATGAGCTCATCGGGCGTATAACCGCCTTTCTCTTCCAGAACCTGAATGACGGAAACATTCTGTTCGAGCGCTTTTTGCTGCGCATCGGCTAGATGGTTGATCTCCATCGACGGTTTGTTTACGGTTTGTACCTGCGCTTCGATCAATTGATACTTCCCGCCAATTCAAATATGGGCATATACATGAGAATAATAATCCCGCCAATCACAATGCCGATGACCGCCATCAGCAATGGCTCTATCAATTTGGTTGTCCATTCGACCCAACGCGCAATTTCCTCATCGTGAAAATTACCGATCCGTTCCATCATATCGCCCATTAACCCTGTTCTCTCGCCCACGCGGAGCATGCGATTGCCCACTGCCGTTGTCAGTCCTTCCAATTCCATCGCGCTGGAAATCGTTTTGCCTTCGCGGATATGCTTGGCCGCGGCTGCAACTTTGGGGCGGAAATGCGCTTGCAATAAACCGCTGACCATGTCCAGCGCTTGCGTGATGGGAATACCGCCGCGCAGCAGCATACCCAACGTCTTGTAGAAGCGCGCCAGCTGATACACTCGCATGCGTTCGCCGATCGCCGGAATGCGCCACAGGAGCTGCATGACACTGGCACGAAAGGTTGACCGGCTAACTGTATACCCTGTCGCAATCAACAGCGCCAGCGCAGCAATGGCCAATTCCCAGCCGCGTTCATGAACGAATTGGCCCCATTTAATCAGCAACAACGAAAGCCAAGGCAAATCGCTGCCCATATCATCATAAATCGCACTAAATTTAGGTACCACAAAAACCATCAGAAAAATCGACACCAGAAAACCGATCACCAATAACAGCACCGGATAAATCGACGCGCCAACGAGTTTTTTGCGCACAAACTCCATCTGTGTCTGATAGGTGATAAAACGGGTCAGCGCTTCCGCAAGATCGCCGGTCCGTTCGCTGGCGCGGACCGTGGCGATATAGAGCGGCGGAAATGCTTGCGGAAATTCTTGCAGCGCTTGTGAGAATGTCACACCCTCATACAATCGATCCAAGATATTCTGGATAATTTTACGGTTACTACTATCCTGCTCTTTCTCGAGCAGCGTTTCGATGCTCTCGACCAAACTTAAACCGGCAATCTGCAATGACAGCAATTCCTGGCTGAAGTGAACCAGCGGAAAATGGCTCTTCGCTTTCAGCGAAAAACCCGAGAAGCTGCGCCGTATGCTTAGAACCATACCGCCTTGTTCAACCACCTGGCGGCGAGCTTCTTCCTCGCTGTTCGCTTCCAGTTCAAGATGCACGGTACCTTGTCCGGACATCACGGCTTTCACTTCATAACGCATGCGCGGAATTTACCAGTTGGTAATATCAGCCGCCTCACCCTCACCGCCAGGCTGTCCATCCTTGCCGTAAGAGAGCAAATCAAACTCGGAACGTTCACCCGGATACTTGTACACATACGGGCGGCCCCAAGGATCGGCTGGCGGCAGCTTGGACAGGTAAGGCCCTTGCCAGCGCGCCTCATTATTGGGGCGCGTAACCAGCGCGGTCAAGCCTTGCTCCGTGCCCGGATAGCTCCCCACATCCAAACGGTATTGATGCAACGCCTTTTCCAGCGCATCGATTTGCGCTTGCGCCATTTTTATTTCCGATTTGCCGACTTGCGAAAAGTACTTAGGCCCGACATAGGCAGCCAGCAAACCGATGATAACCATGACCACGAGTAATTCGAGCAGTGTAAAGCCGCGTACTGCTTTTGCCTTTTGTTGCTCAACCAATTGCACCATATTTGTCCTCTAACAAAAAATACTGATCTCTAATGGATTAGCCTATCAATTCAGTTTCAAATCTTGTATGGTAAGTTGCCCGTATGACAGGGTCAAGACGGAATATCACACCTGTACTGCGGAATTCCGGCAATTCAGCAGCCTTAGCGCCGGAGAATCGCCCACCACCGGCCGATATTGAGTAGCGCCATGAGCGAAGCGGATACATAAGTCCACGCTGCGGCGCGCAGAATCCTGCGTGCATGCGGCTCGTCACCTTGAATGAGATACTTGCCTTGCTCCAGCATGGGTAACGCCCGGGCGAAACTGGCATGCAATTCCATCGGCAGCGTCACCATATGCACGACTACTGCGCTCCCCAACGTCAACAAGCCACCAGCAAGAAACAGAGCACCCGCTACCGGTGCACGCAGGCCCACTGCGACAATTGGTGCGATCATCAAAATCACCGCGCCCAACTTTTCCGCCGGAGCGGCTATTTGCACCAGGCGGGTCCGCCATTTTAGCGGCAAGTAACCATCGCGGTCCTGGATGGCGTGCCCAACTTCATGCGCCGCAACCGTAATTGCCGTGAGCGATTTGCCATTAAATTTATCCGCGGTCAGACGCACTGCTTTTGCTATCGGATCATAGTGATCACCCTGTTCCGTCACTTCGACCTTCACCGTCTGCAAATTGGCCCAATCGAGCAAAATACGCGCCAGCTCAGCGCCGGTACCCGGATAACGATCTTCAGGATGGCTGTATTTTGCCAGGGTATGCTTAACCCAGTAAGACGGGCCCACAATGAGCGCAGCGATAACGATAACAAGTATTAAATAAAGCATAGACTTGAGATATCAGCACGAATAATTGGTTCCACACAAGACCTGCCCGCCATTTCATATACGCCCGGAAATATCTCTTGTTAATCAAGTATCAGGAGAATACTACTGAATTATACCGCTTGCTTCAAAGATAAACTCAGAAATAAAGTATCGCATTGAGTTACTGAGACTACCGGTAAATCGATTATTTCGATTTACCGATCAGCACAATCAAATGGCGTCATTTATTTGATCAATCGGATCAAACCTATCGCCAGCCCTATTTTATTCAGCATCAATCAATGGTTTAACGCCGGAACGAATGATCGATTCAGTCAATGTTGGAATACAAAGCTCAATAAACCGGTACGCATAGCTACGCAGATAATGATTACGCCGCACCGAAACAAACGTGGTATTCATTTCAAACAGGTATTCACTTTCAAGCTTGACTAATGTTTCATCTCTCCTGGGAGAAAATGCCACAGAAGCAATAATGCCGATACCCAATCCCAACTTTACGTAAGTTTTAATCACGTCAGCATCCAAAGCGGACATAGCGATATCCGGTATTAATCCTGCCTTGGCAAATACCTGGTCGATACGGGACCGCCCGGTTAAACCTTGGTGGTAAGTAATAATCGGAAACTCAGCAATGGCTTCCAGCGTAAGCGGCTGTAGCGATTGCAAAGGGTGCCCCGCAGGAACGATGACTGTATGCTGCCACGTATAATAGGGAAAAGACACTAAATCAGCCGCATTCTCCAACGCTTCCGTCGCTATGCCGATATCGGCCTCGCCGTTGATCAGCATTGATAATATCTCCCCTGGCCTGGATTCATGAAGTATCAGCTGAACTTTGGGAAATATTTTCTTGAACTCTGTCACCACGGGCGGTAACGCATATTGTGCTTGCGTATGCGTAGTCGCGATAATTAATTGCCCTTGATCATAGCTGCTGAATTGCTCGGCCAAACGCTTGATATTTTTGGTGTCGAATAAAATGCGCTCGACAATTTTCACCAATTCCTTGCCGGGTTCTGTCAGACCAATCAGCCGCTTCCCCTTACGAATGAAGAGTTCAATATTCAATTCGTCTTCGAGATCCTTGATATGCTTACTCACACCGGATTGTGATGTAAACAAAGCATTGGCTACCTCGGTCAGATTATAATTCTGCCGGACTGTTTCATTAATAATTCGAAGTTGTTGGAAATTCATTTCCTATCTCTCAGCTATTTAATCATCAACATGCATGCGATTTCCGCAGTAAGCGGCTTCGTGTATTCCGGCAAATCATCTATCGAGTCATCGAACAAGCCGGAAAGCAGGAATTCGCACCGGAAAAATCAACCAGTAAGTGTTTCCACAAACACAGTATGGCATGCGGTATTTAGCAAACATTGCAGCGTCTCCGGAAAACCAGGACGTGCCGTTTGCTGCTATCACAAAAAACTACCCGGAGGGATTGGCTCACTTCGATACCAAACGCTTACCACGGCTCAAAAGCGGAATAAGGCATTCTGCGGCGATACCGCCTGCTATGGCCATCGATGATTTATCCCGGGCATTGTACGACGCTATCCGGCCAGACAAAACACCGGATTCCGCAGCCGCCTTCTTAAACCAAGTTATCACAGAATATCTTTATGCGACGGCATCGTATTTATTCTGACAAGGGTACGGAATACAAATACAAAAGCATGCTTCAGCATGCACTTGTTTATTTTTGCACAACCAATGAGATTTATTCGGGTACGGTGGTCTTAAACCCATGGCAAGATCGAGCGGGTTATCGGAAAAATCAGGGATATGTGGCATAAAAACTATTTTGGCATTACGAAATGAAAGTAAGATCGCTTGAATAACAGCAGACGCCTGTGTTACCAGAGCGCCTGCCGAAATAACTTCAGCTTGATTACGGTGCAGGTGGTTCAACCAGTTGCAATGGCGCGGTGGAATTACCGAAACGTGTTCCATGAGCACGGAATGCATCCAGTGTTGCATTGCCGGTTTCGGGAAACTCGGCCGGATCAAGCACTGTGCCTGCTACGGTTGTAATCACCGCAGGGTCTTTCGCTTTATTGATGAATGCGTTAGCCAGCGCGAGTTGGTCGCCGGTCACGCTTTTACGTAAGTTGACCGAAGCCTGGAAGAAATAATCGTACTGGCCTGAAATCGCTTGTTGCTTGTCGAAAGCAGTACCGGCCGGATTTGTAGCTCTTGCGCCGTTAATGGCCACGAATCGCCATTTGCTTGTTACGGATGGTGCGTTTTCCAGGCCTAGAATACCAATTCCATAAGCGCCTTTGTTGAATACATTGTCGAGCGCACCGGGCACGTTGCCTGCGCTGGGTTCGGTACGCACGGCATATGCGGCAAAATTAACAATATCGCCAATACCGGCTTCGGCCCCTTGGTTTGCCGGAGAAATGGCGCCGCTAAACGCCGATCCACCCGGATTATTCAGGAAATACTGATTTGCGGCTGCCTTAGCACCAGAACCGGCATTGCGGTCAATCAGTATGACCGGCTTGTCCAGCGCTTCCAGACCCTGCACTTGAGTCCAATTCGTGATGGTACCCGAGAGAATACCGGCAATTTCGGCTTTACTCAGTCCATTATCCAAGCTGGCTGGGCGGTGACCGGCCAGCGTTGCTGCCACGAGAGCGTCGGCGAGATTGTTTGTTGCGGCAATCCCGTTCACCACGTTATAAAGCGGCGTTTGAACTAATTGAGCTAATTGGCCAGCAGTCAGCGCGCTGGCGCCAGCAGGCAGATTCGAACCGGTAAAAATCGCCAGCTCCAGATTTGCCAAACCAACGGCCGGTCTTTGACCCGGTACAAAAGTTGATAAATTGGTAATCTTGAAAGTTGGGTTTGCGAGACCGGTGGAGGTTATATTGTTTTGAATCTGATAGTAATTGGTCAACGGTGGATTCGGTGTAACCAGCGGAGCGATTCCGTTAGCGAACACGCCACCCAGGGAACGATAAGCAACGATCCAGTTCTGACCCGCCAGACTGCCTACCGATACGGTACCGGCTACTGCGCGGAACGATCTGCCCTTGGCGGGAGGAGCGCCGGTATCATCAGTAATGTATGACACTGAACCTGCGGTGAACAGTTTGGAGGCTATGGTTTCAAATACACCGTTTTGCTCCGCGCCACCACCGACATAGAGAACGTGTGCAGGCGGTATTGCGTTGATTTCATCCACACTGAGGGCGTAGGCCTGAGTGGATAACATCATGCTGAGAGACGCGATAATATGTCCGAATTTCAGTTTCATTTTAATATTCCTTAAAAATGAGTTATGCACCGGGTGATTTTGCAGTTTTTCAGACAAAATCACCCTCACACCGGCATCCACGGATACCAGTTTCTTCAATAAAACGGAGTAATGCGCTGCGGAGAAACTAAGACACGATTCCTGCGCGGCGGCGGACTGTTACGCCCATCAAACCAAGGCCAACCAAGAGCATGGCCCAAGTATCCGCTTCCGGCACAGGAGAAATAGGTGAGATTGAGAGTAATCCATCGTTGGTCAGTGTTACGGTTCCCAGTAAATCCGTTGTTATTCTGGTAAGGCTGACCACTCCCCCACTCGGCGATTTCGTTATGTTTGCTTCATAGAAATTGAGGGTTTCGCCCAGCGCTCCGGTGGTATCGAATTTCGCTTTACCACTCCAGTTACTGCCAATGGAAATTTCATACGACGCAAAGTCGGTTGGGCCTTCTTTTAAATGCACCGTGGAAGGTTGGCCGCCAAAGCCGAAGACTGTTCCATCCCCGCCATTGCTTGCATTAATAAACGAATTGTAATTGACATTCCATTGGTTCAACTGAGCATTGGTTGTGCCATTGCCGTTGGTGCCAATATCCAAACCGTTGGCTGCCGTAGTCAGAAAACTTCTAAGATCGCCATCGATAACACTGGTATCACCGGCAGTGACAGCCCATCTGATATCAGCAAAGTGAGCTGAACCTACGCCAGCCAGAAAAGTATTCCAGTTGGTATCCAGTGCGAGATTAAAATTGAGGGGAGTAAACAATGGAATGGATGCAGAGTAGTCATCTCTGCGGCTGCCTGTATCCAGGGTAAAAGAATAACCGCTTACGGACTCATAGGCGCTGAACAATAATGAACTGCTTCCACCGGCACTTTGATCACCATTAAAAGCCGCGAATGCAGGACCTGATACAGCCAGGGCTAACACTGCCCCTAGATACTTAGTTTTACGATATCTCATTTAGACTCTCCTTGATTTCGATTAACAGAAAAAACCAGACTGCAATGACCTCCGGGATAGCTCATCAATGTGAACAAGATATTCGCATTAGAAAAATGAGTGGACTCCATCCCTGAACCCCTTGCAGCTACCTCATACAGTTTCCTGTGCTTGCAGTGTAGTAACTATTAAAAGATTCCACAAAGAAGAAAAAATTGTTAAGTTATGAAGTTTATTCATATAAAAGATCTGCGCGACAAAAGCGGCGGGAAACGGGATGAAATGCGAGGCGCACGCAACTCGGCAACCGGGATCTATCGGCATTCCGCGCACGTCATCAATGAAGCGGGATTAAACGTATCCAAAGACTGCATCACCCTGCGTGCATAAAGCCGCTATAATCATGGAACACAAGCCCGGAGGGCGAGAAAATGATTAAAGATCATATGGATACCGGCTTAAGCAATGCAGAAGCAGTCATTCTGTTAAAGCAGCACGGCGCAAACGAGATTAAACCTGTCAAGCAGCGCAACATCCTCGTGCAGTTTCTCGCCCATTTCTACAATCCGTTGGTATTGATACTGCTCGTCGCAGTGAGCATTTCAGCGTTAAACGGTGACGGAGTCAGCGCGCTGATCATCGGCGTCATCGTCCTGATGAGCGTCACACTGGATTTCATTCAGGAGTACCGCGCCGGTCAGGCGGCGGCAAAACTGGCGGCACAAGTCGCTGTAACCGCCACGGTACTGCGGGACGGGAAATTATCCGAGATTCCGGTTGCGCAGTTAGTGCCGGGCGATATCATTGCCTTATCGGCGGGCGATCTGGTTCCGGCCGACGGGCAATTGCTCGACGCCAAGGATTTGTTTATCAATCAATCGCAACTCACCGGTGAGGCCTATCCGGTTGAGAAACATGCCGATGCACCGGCCAGCGCCGATCCCTGGGACTTGGAAGCAAAAGCTGCGGTATTCATGGGCAGTACGGTGATCAGTGGCACAGCCCGGGCCAGAATCACCCGCACGGGACAAACGACAGCGCTGGGGCAAATCGCCGACAGCCTCGAGAAGAAACCGCCACCCACCTCATTCGAGCTCGGCATACGCCAGTTCGGCATGTTGATCATGCGCTTTACCTTCCTGCTGGTGCTGTTCACCTTGCTGGTCAATATCGTGATGCACCGCCCCTTACTCGAGTCTTTCCTGTTTGCCGTGGCCTTGGCAGTAGGACTCACACCGGAATTATTGCCCATGGTGGTATCGGTCACGCTCACACGCGGCGCATTGCGCATGGCCGCATTGAACGTGATCGTCAAGCGGCCATCGGCGATTCAGGACATGGGCGCGATGGATATCCTCTGCACCGATAAGACCGGCACGCTGACCGAAGCGAAAATCCATCTGGAACATCACGTCAATGCACTGGGTCAAGGCTCCCAGCGGGTATTGGAACTTGCCTATTTGAACAGTTATTTTGAAAGCGGCCTGAAAAGCCCGCTCGATGACGCCATCTTGCTGCACCACGACGTAGCGATTGAGGGCTGGAGCAAAATTGATGAAGTACCGTTTGATTTCGAGCGCCGCCGCGTATCCGTACTGGTAGAGCGTGAAGAAACCCGGATACTGGCCGTCAAAGGGGCTCCCGAAGACATCCTGAACCTTTGCACTCAGTATGAAGATGAAACCGGCGCCATTGTTTCGCTGGATGAAACCGTACGGCAATCGATTACTCAACTGCTCGACCAATTCGGCAATGATGGTTTTCGCGTATTGGCTATCGCTTGGCGCGAGGTCGCGCCGGATCATCCGCATGCTGTCGTAACCGACGAAAGCGAACTGGTATTTGCCGGTCTTGCGGCTTTTCTCGATCCACCCAAAATCAGCGCCGGACCGGTTTTGACCGCACTACAGGCGAGCGGTGTGCAGGTCAAGATTTTAACCGGGGATAATGAACGGGTAACGCGCTATATTTGCAACCAGTTGAATCTGCCGGTTACCGGCGTGCTGACCGGCAATGACATTGCCGCCATGCAGGACGATGCGTTGCTCGCCCGCGTGGAAGAAGTCAATCTGTTTTGCCGTGTCAACCCAGCGCAAAAGAATCGCGTGTTGCTGGCGCTCAAGGCACGCAAACATGTCGTGGGTTATCTGGGCGACGGCATCAACGATGCGCCTTCACTACATACCGCCGACATCGGCATTTCGGTGGACGGTGCGGTCGATGTGGCCAAGCAGGCTGCGTCCATGATCATGCTGGAACACGATCTGAAAGTCTTGCATGCCGGTGTGATGGAAGGACGCCGCACCTTCGGCAATGTGATGAAATACATCATGATGGCGACCAGCTCGAATTTCGGCAACATGTTCAGCATGGCCGCCTCGACGCTCTTCCTGCCGTTCCTGCCGCTGCTGCCGTTGCAAATTCTGTTGAACAATTTGCTGTACGATCTTTCCGAAATCACCTTACCGATGGACAATGTCGATGAGGAAGATCTGGCGCAACCAAGCCAATGGGACATGAATTTTATCCGCAATTTCATGATGACCATCGGCCCTATCAGCTCGATATTCGATTTCGTTACGTTCTATCTGCTGATCACCGTATTTGAGGCGGACGAAACCCTGTTTCGCACCGGCTGGTTTGTAGAGTCGATCGCCACGCAAGTACTGGTCATTTTCATCATCAGAACCCGGCGCAACCCCTTGCACAGCCACCCCAACCGCTGGCTGACGATCACTTCGCTCAGCATCGTCGCCATCGCCATGCTGCTCCCCATCAGCCCGATGGCGCATTACCTGGGCTTCACAGCACTGCCATTGATGTTCTTCGGACTGTTGGCTGTTTTGATCGTTACTTATCTGTTGACAGTGGAATACTGTAAACAATGGTTCTATAAGCGCCTGAACAAATCCCGGAACAACCCGGCCGTGCCATAGGATAGCTGATAGAACACCCGCAACCGTTGTCCGTTTTCTCTGGAAAGACGGTGATTCTTTATAGCCATTAAAAAAGCACATTTTGTTTTAATTTCCAACGTGATAATCTTCACCTTATGCCACCTCAAGCGATGTTTATAGCCCAATCCGCACTGACTGCCCACTCAATCGATTTCTTGCCTTTTCATGTTCAGTAACAATCAGCCGGTTTCCTATCGTCATTATATTTTTCAGCTGCTTGCGCTCGCTGTTTTGTACTTTGTATTTGGCCATATCAGCTTTTTGATCTCTGTTTCGCATTTCATTGTCACACCGGTTTTCTTTGTCGCGGAAGGTATTGCACTGGCTGCCGCCATCTTGCTTGGACGCAAGGTCTGGCCGGGCGTTTTCGTTGGGCAACTGGCACTCGCTTTGAGCAGTGGACTGGAGTTTCCACCCGCGCTGGCGATATCCGCAGTCAACAGCTTTGAAGCCGTAATTGCGGCGGCTTTATTCAAGCGCTGGAAACTGGATCCAACGCTCACTAGGGTGCATGACCTCAGCCGGCTGGTTGCCATGATCTTTTTAGTGCTGCAACCAATTAGCGCCACCTTCGGAACGATCGCGCTGTCATTCTTCAATGTCATCCAGGAATCACAGAACTACTTCCAGGCATGGGCATATTGGTGGTTTGGCAACTGCTTGGGACAATTGCTGGTAACGCCGTTTTTGCTGATTTTGTTTTCTTCGCGCGGCCGCAGCATCAGCATCTGGCAATCCATGCGCAAAGCGATCGTGCCGGTTATCTTGATGCTGCCCGCCACATGGCTGGTTTTCGGTAATTCCACTTTCAGCGGCATTTCCCTCGCATTGGTGATTTATGTTCCCTTGTTGTTATGGATTGCGATTAAAAGTGAATTAGCCGTCGTATCGCTGATATGCAGTGTCATCACCGTACTGGCGCTATTTGAAACAGCGCGCAAATTCGGCCCTTTTGTCGTGGATGATTATCCGCAGATCTTCGACATGAATATCTTCATTTTGGGTATTTCGCTCACGGCGCAATTTGTCAGCGTGCTATTCACCGAGCGTAACCAGGTGGAAGCAGAGTTGCGCAAAAGCGAAGCCAGACTTTATGCGATTATCGATACCTCCCCCATACCCAAGGCAATCAACGACGATCAGCAGAATATCACCTTCCTGAACAAAGCATTTGTGCAGACATTTGGCTATACCTTGGACGATATTCCAACGTTAGCGGACTGGTGGCCCAGGGCCTATCCGGACCCAGCATACCGCCAGCGGGTAGAAACCACATGGAATCAGCATCTGGAACAAGCATCGCGAGACAATACCAGTTTTGCTCCGCTCGACGTCATTATCCGCTGCAAAGACGGTTCTCTGCGCAGCGTTATCGCAACCGCCTCACCGCTTGAATCCGGAACATCCGCTAAGAGTTATTTGATCACCTTGGTGGACATCACATTGCACAAGAATCTTGAGACTCAGCTCATCAAAAGCCATAAATTTCTCGAGGATTTATCCAATAGTATTCCTGGCTTTATTTACCAGTTCCAGCTTTTTCCGGACGGGCGGAATTGTGTGCCGTATGCCAGCAAAGGAATAACCGGGATCCTCGGTGTATCGCCGGAAAGCATTACCACGGATGCATCGGCCATTTTTTCCATCATTCATTCCGAGGACATCGAAACATTTAACCGGTCGATTCAGGAATCCGCCGCTACATTGACCGATTGGCACGCTGATTTCCGCGTCATGACCGCACAAAATGAGATCCGGTGGATACACGCGCACTCAAAACCCGAGAAACAAGCTGACGGCAGTATTATCTGGAATGGCTACGCCAGCGATATCACCGAATTAAAAAATATATCGCTGAAATTTGAAGCCTTACTGGAACTCGCCAGCGATGGCGTTCACATTCTCGATGAAGATGGCAATATCGTGGAATTCAGCCACGCCTTTGCCAAGATGCTGGGCTATTCCAACGAAGAAACCGCCCGCCTCAATGTGATGGATTGGGATGCAATGATTCCCAAAGATAAACTGATTGCGGCAGTCCGTGAAGTCTCGAAGACACCGCGTGTTTTTGAAACGCTGCACCGGCGTAAAGACGGCACGATCATGAATGTTGAAATCAACGCCAGCAGACTGGAGGTCACGGGAAAAATACTGATTTACGCTTCGTCACGCGACATTACCGGCCGCAAGCAGCACGAAAAAGAACAGGAATATCAACGCTTGCGCTTATCCAATATCATTGAAGGAACGCACATCGGCACCTGGGAATGGAACGTGCAAACCGGGGAAGTCATTTTCAATCAGCGCTGGGCCGAAATACTCGGCTATACCCTCGAGGAACTTGCCCCGACATCGATTGAAACCTGGCAGAAGTATGCGCACCCGGATGATTTGCAGCAATCCGAAACGCTTCTCAAAGATCACTTCGCCGGAAAAATTCCTTTTTACGAATGTGAAGCCCGTATGCGTCACAAAGCAGGACATTGGATTTGGGTGCTGGATCGCGGCAAAGTGTCCAGCTGGACCGCCGATGGCAAACCGCTCATGATGTTCGGCACCCATCAGGACATCACCGAACGGAAAGAGCGTGAAACCATGCTGATCGAAGCGCGCCAGCAAGCGGAGGCCGCCAGTAACGCCAAAACCCGCTTCTTGGCGATGATGTCGCATGAAATCCGCACGCCGATGAATGCCGTGCTGGGCATGGCGTATTTATTAAGCAAAACCACCTTGGATCCGCGCCAAAGCGGGTATCTGCGCAATATTGAAGGCTCCTCCAATATTTTATTGGGCGTTATCAATGACATTCTGGATTATTCCAAAATCGAAGCCAACAAAATTGAATTGGATCATATCGCTTTCGATTTGAACACGATTCTGGAAAACCTGTCCGCCATTGCTTCAATCGCTGCAAAAGACAAAACCATCGACGTGCTTTTTTATGTCGAACCCAATGTACCCCGGCAGTTTATCGGCGATCCGCTGAGGCTCAGCCAGATTTTCGTGAACCTTATCAACAATGCGATCAAGTTTACCGATCGCGGCGAAGTCATTATCCGCATCGCCATCGCTCCGGCTGACGATGCCGAAACCGCTACGCTGGTTTTCAGCATCACCGATAGCGGTATCGGCATGACACCCGGGCAAATGGCGCACCTGTTCCAAGCATTTACCCAAGCCGATTCATCCATCTCGCGGCGTTTCGGCGGCACCGGCTTGGGTTTGTCGATTTCATACCGGCTGGCGCAGTTGATGGGAGGCAATATCGTGGCCGAAAGCAAACATGGCGAGGGCAGCCGGTTTCATTGCACGGTTCAGTTACACTACAAAAATCAGCACCGGGAACCTTGGGTGACCATTCCCGCTCACTTGCAATCACTTAAGGTAATGATCATTGACGACCATACAGTGACACGCGGCGTCATCGCGGAAATTGTTCACTCCATGGGCTGGAGTGCGGTTGCGGTGGATAACAGCACGGCATCGCTCAGAATGTTCGCCGATCCCAGTCAGGTGCCGTTTGATTTGCTGTTGTTGATGACACGCTTAACCGACACGAATTATCGCGACACCATCCATGCGATAGAAGCTGCATTACCTGCGTCACGCCGTCCCAAAATCATAGTGATCAGCAATAATATCGATCCCGCGTTCTCGAATCAGTTTGAAGCCAATAGCACCATCAACGTGCTGATTAAACCTTTCACACCGCTGAATCTGCTGGATACCGTTGCCGCCTTGTTTAGCGAAACCGCACACCAGCAAGCGCACCAGCAAGCCATTCCCGGCCAGCAGCAATTCAGCGGTGCGCATATTCTGATCGTGGAGGACAACGAGTTCAATCAACTGCTGATCACTGAGTTATTAACAAGCTGGGGTATCAAGGTGAGTCTGGCGCAAAATGGCGTGGAATGCCTGGATTTACTGAAAACAACCGAATCTCCGTTCGATCTGATTTTCATGGATATCCAAATGCCGGAAATGGACGGGTTGGAAGCAACCCGGCGTATCCGCCAGGAATTGCATCTGACTGGCATCCCGATTGTCGCTTTGACCGCCAATATCATGGAACACAACCAACAGGAGTTCCTGGCAATTGGCATGAATGCTTACCTGCCCAAACCTTTCGACCCCAATCAGCTCATTCAAGTTTTGGGTCAGTTTTTGCAACCCGGCGGGCAAAAAACGCCAACCTGATTGCAGCGTCTCTTAATTTTCATCCAGCAATGCCTCCACCAGTTTCGCTTCTATCTCCAGATATTGTGTATTGCTGTTACGCGCAGCGGATGGTTCCTGCCAAGCCGGGTTTTGGCGTAATGCGCTGGTCAGTTTGGTCCAGTTTGCGGGCAATTTCTCGCTGTCGGCTTTGTCCACATGCAGCCTGTCCTGCGCGGCATGGCCGCGGTGCATCAGTTTTTTCAGCAGATGCTTCTGACGCAAATACAAGACTTGCAGCGTGGTTTCGTCGGCACACTGCCATTGCGTGCCTTTGACCGTCGCTTTGATCTCGTCGCCATAGCGTTTGAAGGTCGACCAGCCGGCACCGGCGATTGCGCCTAACGCGCTGGCTGCGCCCAGACTCATGCCGCCGACCATCAAGTCAATTCCGGCGCCCGCCGCAGCGCCTTTAGCCGCGGCGCTGCCGAGATCCAATCCGTACGCTTTGAGGATGCCGGGCGCAAAAATATCCAGTTGCCATTGTCCGTTACTGACCGGTATTTTTTGGATGGCAACGTCTTTTTCCGAAAAATTGAAAATGGCTAACAGATCGTGCAGGCAATGCTGCTCGGCCTTACGGACAAAATCGTGCAGCCGGTCTTCAACCAGCGAATGCGCAATCAAATTATTCTGCGCGGACTTACTTTCACGGTAGCAAGCGACCGTGACAATCAATCCGGCAATCCGCTTGGCACCCGACAAACACAGCTGATTCCATAATTGGGCGCGGTAATCGATCAGCTTCTGCAGCCGGTCGTAGTGAGATTCCACCAGCGTTTGCATCTTCTGATACAAACGCTTCTCCGCTTCAAACGTAAACGCGACGGTATCGAATTCCAGCGTGGCGTGCATGCGGAAAGCCGCCAGATGCTCACGCCATTTCGCCAGTTCCCGGTCATGCCCGGCGATAAAGTTAAAAACCGGAATAATCGGTTTACTGACCTGCGTCAGGATTTCCAATTCCAGCCGGTATTTTTCCAGGAAAGGCTCGCGCACATCGATGATGTAGAGCAGGATATCGCTGCGCAATACCTGGCGGATCACTTTCGCTTCTTGTTCCAGCGGGTCGTTGACCGTTACTTGCGCAATAAACTGTTCCAGAATCTGGGTAGGAGACAACGATTTCGCTTTGGCTTGCAGCTTCTTGATATGCGCAAACAAAGCCCGGGAATCCTCCAGACCGGGCGTGTCATACAACTTCAGAATCGCTTCATTGTCGGCGGATATCGTTGCTTGCTCGACATGCCGGGTGGTACCCGCGCCATCTTCGATGACACCGAATTCAGTGCTGCGCAGCATGGTGCGGATCAGCGATGTCTTGCCGGTATTGGTATGCCCGACGACGGCGATGTTCAGCAATGAATCCGCTTGCGGATGCTGAGGGTTAGGGATATTCATGATTTACCGGGTGATGACATGTTCTGCCGGAATACCGCAGACTTCCGCCAGACGGAACCAGGCGAATTCGCGCGCGCTGGTCACCGGCGCCGATGGTTTACTCAACAGGATCAGCCACGGCTTAGCATTGCTGCCGTCGACCAGCTCCTTGATCAACCGCTGCACGCCGCGATCGGGTAAACGGTGCGCCGCCACGCCCAGCAGCAACGGACCGTTGAGATTCTTTATCAATGTCATGGCCTCATCATGCGATTCCTGATCGACGATATTCAAGCGGCAGGCAACGGATTCCGGCCAGTGCGTGGCATCGTCCAGCTCAATGCCGAAGGCTTGCGCATTGGCCGGAATAGCGACATTCTCCGGCGGACGGACAACTTCCGCAGGCTTCATACCGGCCTGCGGGTCGGCATCGATGACTTGCGCTTTCACGTCGCGCGCCATCAGACGCTGACGCAATTCAATGTAATAGGGTAAGTACAGATCGAGCTTAAAGCGGCTCTCACTCCACTGCTGCATGAGCCAGGAAAACCCAAGCAGTAACAGACGCGGGAAAATACCGTACACCAGCAAAGCGCCAATCAAGAAAACCGCCCACGCGGTGCGCGTTTCCGCGTCTTGTTTGCCTGTCCCGATACGGCTGGCAACCGTCTGCGGGTTATCCGGAATTTTCAGTCCCATCGCTTCCAATGGCGCGCCAAGGATTTCCGTGAGTCTCGGCAACGTGCTATCCGGCAGCAATGTGGTACCCCAAATGAAATTATATTGCCTGGCCAGCATGAGCAAAATCAGCAACACCAGACCGGCGGTTAAATAAGTCAGCCAGAATTGATGCGTCAAAACACTGATACGCCATTTGCCCACCGTGCCGGTTAAACAACTTTCCCACCACGCATGCGATGCCAGCGATGCAACCGTCGGCTCTTTTTTGTGCCGGTAAGGCAGCCAACTGGCCAACTGCGCCACGATACCGCTGCTCAAGCTTTGCAAATTCAAGACAATGCCCGTCAACCACAGCAATAGCGAAATCATGTTGAATCCCAGCAGCACCGCCAGCAGCCAGTAGATATTCAATGTGGAAGATTCGCTGACCGCCTGGCTGGCTGCCAATCCACCCAAAGTCAGCGCAGCAATCAGACAGATCCAGCGCGCCCGGGTAAATTGCTTACGTGGTTGCTGCAATACATCATCCAGCGCGTTATCGCGGATCAGGTGCTTGGCGCGCTGCGCCAGGCGATGAATAAATTCCGTATAGTTGAAGTCACCGGCCGTAGAACCCGGCATATTTTTAATGCCTTCGTACGACAGCTCACCGGCTTTGGCAGACTCGATTTTGCGCAATTGTTCAATGCGCACCAAATCAGCGAAGGTATGTTTGTTTACAGACATGAAAGAGTCCATTCCGGCAGAATGTCCACTCGGATTTCACAATGGGCGATAGCGTTATGTTTCACAGGTAACAAAAAAAGATTTATCCGGATTTTCAGCAGAAAATTTGCTGCAAAACAAGCTAAAATCCGTCATCAGATCGTTCAAAAAATTATGCAGGGAAATTCCATGAAACCGGTTGCAATATTCAGACATATACCCATCGAAGGGCCTGGCTATTTTGCCACATTTCTCGACAACAATCATATTCCGTGGCGCCTGATCAAAATCGACGCCGGAGAACAACCGCCCGCCAGCATCGATGGATTCAGCGGTTTGGTGTTCATGGGCGGAACGATGAGCGTCAACGACGACTTACCGTGGATCGAGCAGGAATTAACATTAATCCGCCAAGCGATTGCTCAAGACGTTCCGGTACTGGGCCATTGTCTGGGCGGTCAACTCATGGCCAAAGCCTTGGATGGCGTGGTCAGCGCCAACCCGGTCAAGGAAATGGGCTGGGGCGAAGTTACCGTGCCGGATAATCCGGTTGCCCGCGCATGGTTCGGCGATCTGACAACTTTCAATTCATTCCACTGGCACGGCGAGGCGTTCACCATCCCGCAAGGCGCCACCCGCATCTTGTCCAGTCCGTATTGCGAAAATCAGGCGTTTGCCCTGGGCATGCACCTCGGCATGCAATGCCACGTCGAAATGACCGAGCGTCTAGTCAGCGACTGGTGCAGCGTCGGCGCGGAAGAACTCGCCAGTTTGAACGAACCGTCGGTACAATCGCTGGAAGAAATTGAGAAGAATTTACCGGAACGTGTAGCGGCGTTAAATGTAGTAGCTGAGCGGCTGTACCGGAAATGGATTGTGAATTTAAAATAGCTATCTGATAATTTCAATCAATCCAGCATATGTTCACCCAGCAGCAACTTCAAAAACTTCTCTCGCGTCACACTGGATGAATCGCGGTAAAGTTTGTATTTCGCATGCTGATCCGGTTGCTCCGGGTTGATTTCGATGCCCCACAGCGGGGCGGTTGTTGTCGGCAAGTTGGAATAGCGCACATCGACCAATACATTCGGTTGTTCCGGGCGGATAGCAAGGAATCCGGCGGAGAAATGACTGAAGCGCGCGATATCCTGAGCCAGCACTGATGAAACCGGCAGATCGCTCAAATCGCGCTCCAGCACAAATTTTTCAATCGATTCTCCTGGATAGATGCGCGGCTCGGAAAACAAACCGGCGCGGATGGCATTCACATACAGTTTGCCCTCAAATTCGTAGATGGATCGCCACAGTACCAGATTGCCAAGCGTTGGCTTGACCAGCAATTGTTCCGCACGATGCCCTCTTTCCGCAATTAATGTTTCCGCAATGGTTTCAGCGCGGTGCAATTGCATCCATCCGAACGACAAATAGATCGCTGCAAGCAACAATCCGATCCGCGCTGCGGCATGACTGTATTTCCTGAAAGCAATCACCCCGGCGACCAGCAAGATCAACGTGAAGGCCGGATCCAGCACCGAAATGATATTCAACGCCACCCGTGCATCGCTGACCGGCCAGAGCAGATTGGTGCCATAGCTGGTAAACGCATCCAGCACGCCGCTCAAGCAATAACCGAGAAAGGTAAACAGGTACAGCCGCGCAAAAGTCAGGCGTTTACGCAAAAACGGCCAGAGCAGCAGCGCAACAATCAAAGCGCCGAGCGGCACAAAAAACAGCGAATGCGTGAAATGCCGGTGAAATTCGATATTCAACAGCGGATCGTTCTCCGATTGAATCAGAATATCGACATCCGCCGCAATACCGGCAACAAAGCCTATGCCGGTTGCAATGCGCGCTTCTTGTTGTTTCGCACCCGACTGCGCCATCGTTGCGCCGAGGAGTCCTTGGGTTAATAAATCCATAGTGTCGTAACGATAGTGAACAAAAAATCTCTTTTGCAGAAGATACGTAGTATAAAAGAGAGGCGCGTGATTCTTTACGATTTTTCGCGCAAACACAGCAAAACATAAAATACTGCAAGGCAATGCAGTTGTGATATCTTGTCGCAGAGTCGAAACGAAGCTAATCAGACCCGTATTAATCGAATTAAAAGTTAATTCAATGCTTGTGATCCTATGCAATTGATACAATGGGAAAACTCTTAAAGACCGGATTCCTGATCCTGATCAGCCTCGCCGTTTTTGCCGGGGCAGGTCTTTATTTTTTCCGTAATCCGTTGCTGGAAACCTTGATCGGCCAGCAGTTGAATAAGCAGGGCTTACCGCTGCAATCCATCGCTGATTTGGATCTCTCATTCAATACTTTCCGTTTGAAGGGGTTGTCGGCAGGTAAAAATAAAGAGTTGCGCTTGGATAACATGCTCGTAGCGTGGAATGTGCCGGATCTGCTTGCCGGTAAGCCAATCTCAGTTGAGATCAGCGGTTTGAACGTAGCATTCGACCTGAACGCGGCGCACCCGTTGTTGAGTTCCACTACCCCCATGACTGCCGCACCTGAGAAAAGTATCAGTCTTCCCTGGTTGCCAAATTTTTCACTCAAGGACTCCGCGATTCATCTGCGTTCAACAGCAGGTGAAACGACCATCGCGCTATCCGGCGGCATTGCGCAAAACCAGCCGGATGCACAAACGATACGCTTGAGTGTAATCGTTTCCGGTTCGCTTGCGCACAGCAAAAGCTTACTGACGGCGACGCTGGATAGAAAGGGAAATATTCAAGGCAAGTTCGCGATCTCTGAAGGTATGCTGGGACTGCCCGAAGCGAGCATCTCCAGTTTCTCGGGCGAAGCGGCATTTTCGTTCGCGGCATTGCAGTTACAGCATATCCAAACCGAATTCACATTAACCGGCATCAAACTGCCGGGAAAAGCAATCATAAAACCCGCATCCGATTCCGCTGATAAAAATCCGGTGACGCCAGCGTTAGGGGATACAGCCATTGATCGTATCACACTGAAAAGCGATATCCGCGCGTCAGCACAATCATTGACAGGATCATTGGATCTCGAAGCCGATGGCGGTCAATATGCCGCGGAACCGCTCAAAGTTCAGCAATTCTCAGTTTCTTTGCCCGTGCAAGTCACGTCCAACCGGGATAATTGGCAAGTTGCATTGCGCAATCCGGGGCAGATCACTTTTGGCAAGATCGATTCCGGCACGCCTGTGCATTTGCTGAATGCACTCAAGTTTTCCATTCCCCAAGTGA
Source organism: Nitrosomonas sp. Is24 (assembly GCF_033063335.1). Taxonomy (NCBI): domain Bacteria; kingdom Pseudomonadati; phylum Pseudomonadota; class Betaproteobacteria; order Nitrosomonadales; family Nitrosomonadaceae; genus Nitrosomonas; species Nitrosomonas sp. Is24. The sequence goes on from NZ_JAWJZG010000001.1 coordinate 2,859,147, forward strand.
ATTTGGAATTGGCAAAAAACTCGCAGGGTTGGTCACTTGCACACGATATCGCAGTAATTCCTGGCAACCTGAACGTGCGTATCGATCGTACCGAATCCTCCGCTATTGAAGCGCAGATTCATCCCGGAAAAATAACCCTGACCGGAAAACTCGGTGCCGGCACCGGCTACCAAGGGCGATTTACCATCAACGATGCAGGCTTCACATTGCCGCAATCCGATCTGCAATTGAAGGATTTTTCCGCCACCGTGCATCTAAATGATGCCGAGATCGGCACTGCCGCGGATTTTGCCATTGCCCGGCTGCAACACCTGGCACCCGAACCGTTATTTGCTGCGTTGTCCATCTCAGGCAGTATCCGCAATGAAGCGTCAGCTGGAGAACCAGCCGTGTATGCGCTAAACATAACGGGCGGCGTGCCGGATTTACGCTATTTAAAAATCAGCGGCCGTCATGCGCTCGCGAGTGGCGATGGCACGCTAGTAGCGGAATTTATTCCTGTCCGTTTCTCACCGGAGGGTTTGCAACCCAGCGCACTCTCTCCCGTTCTTGCACAGCTTGAGGATGCCAGCGGACATCTCGGCGCCAACGTTCAATTCAAATGGTCCAAGGAAGGTGTGCAGAACAGTCAGGCTGCATTTGAATTACGTAACTTATCGTTTACCCGTGAAAATACAAAACTCAGCGATCTGAATGTCAGTCTTAATTTGGTGGATCTGTTATCTCCCCGCACCCCGCCGCACCAGACGGTCACAATCCGGCGGATTGACGCCGGTGTTCCGCTGGAAAATTTGCTGGTCTCCTATCATATCGTAGGCACCAGCCCGCCCCGCATCGCCATCGAACAAGCACAATTCTCCGTGCTGGAGGGTACAATTGCCGTGGTACCTACCGTCATCGACCCGGCCGCGACACGTTCCGATACTTTGATCCGCATCAGCAACATCGACCTGGAAACCCTCTTTAATGTCATTAAGGTTGACGGATTGACGGGAAGCGGTCATTTGGACGGTCAGATCCCGCTGACATTGGCAGAAAATCAAGTGACCATCACCAATGGCCACCTTGCAGCGCAAGCTCCGGGGATTTTGCGCTTCAAATCGGCAAAAGCCTCAAAAATGATGGCTTCCGCCGGTAAGGAAATGAATTTATTACTGCAAGCGGCGCAGGATTTTCACTACACCGAACTGTCGCTGGATCTGGACAAATCGGTTACGCACGATCTGGTAGCCAAACTGTCGTTGTTGGGGAATAATCCCAAGGTGAAAGACGGGCAGGCATTCCGTTTGAACATCAAGCTCGAAACGGATATCGATAAAATTCTGCAAACGATTAATCAGGGCTACAACTTATCGCATGAAATTCTGCGCGGCTCATTAAGGTTCCATTAAGTCCGCCCGCGTTAAATTGAAGCCATGGAACACAGTATGCTAATTATCGGATTCCCAGTCAGAGTGGAGCGCGGGAATCCATCAGAAAAGGAGTGCAATCATGCGCAAAATTGATCGAATAACCAACGCGACATTAATCAAAGTCATCCTGATCCTATACTGCCTGACGATCACTGCATGCGCGCCGACCGTTAAAGTGGAGCCACCGCAAGAACCGATCACAATTAATCTCAATATCAAGCTGGATGCCGACATCCGGGTAAAGCTTGAAGAGCAAGCCAAAAAAGATATCGCGGCCAATCCTGGCATCTTCTGATATCAACGAGACGAGGAGAACACTATGCAGCGTACTGCACACATGACAGTTAAAAAACCTTTCGCAAAAATCGGCCAAGCCATGCTGCTGGCATTCCTGCTTAACGCGCTACCCGCCTGGGCCGATTCCATCGAGAATCTGCGTGCATCGGGCGCAGTCGGCGAAAGTTACGATGGCTATGTCGTCGCGCGCCAACCCAGCGCCCGTGGAGAAGCGGATGAGATTAATGCAAAACGCCGATCGATTTACCAGGAAAAAGCCACCGCTCAGGGAATCGATATCGAACAAGTCGGTAAAGTTTATGCTGAAGAAATCATTCGCAAAGTCCCATCCGGAACTTGGATTCAGCTGAATGGACAGTGGAAACAGAAATAGCAGCCCGTGCAAGTTGAACTACCGTTAAAACCGGCAAGCATCATCCGCGAGTACTGACGCTAAAAACCATTGTCCTATTTTGACACCCGTCAGGCGCTCGCAGTCCGGTCCCCAAAGGAATTGATCCGTTAATCCGCCATCAGCGGACTGACTTCGGCATACCAGCTGCAATGACGATAAAGTTCGGCGCGCAACAATGCTCTGTAGTTATCCGGCAAATCACGCGCAATCGCCCGGAATTCCTGCTTATCCTGTGCCGTAATGACAGTCGGACCTATAAACGGGGTTTTGTTGCGGCGCAAATTCAGGTTGAATACGGCCTGATGCGGCAAGTCAAAAAATCGAACCATGTCTTTTAACACTGTTTCCCGTTTGAGATCGGCGTCGACATCGATAAAAAATACGCGATCCTGCCACTGGTTATCTCGGATCAGCTGCATCGCCCGGTGTTCGATTTCCAGCCATTGCAACAAATAAAACTGAAAACGGCTGAGTGTGCCCGGGTAGTGCCGGAACAATGCTTCATGCCCGGTTAAAGCCCAGCGGAACAAACGTTCACCGGTATCGCTGGTATATTCCGCAAACGGCAGATGCAACCGGCGTATAGCCTGTTCGCGCACATATTCGCTTTTTGCCACGAGTAATGGATTTCGTACCAGATGAATAAAACCGAGATTGCGCAGCAGGTTTCCGGCATGGCGGTTAAACGCTTTCACAAAAGCATGATTCGATTCAAAATAAAACGGTTGCTGGCGATCCGTGATAAAACGGCATTTGCGTTCCAGCACAGGGATTAATGCGTTGTCGTTATTCTGCGTATTCCATTCAATGGGTTTGCCGAACAACGTGGGATTACCCGGTGTGAAGTAAGGCTCGTGCGTGCTGTAACAGTGCGTAATATTCTTCGAGAAAAAATCGGCGAGATAGCTGGTACCCGAACGGCCGCTGGCGAGGGCGAATAGTACAAGCTGAGTGTTATTCATAGCCTCGTCGGCGAACTATCCAGTAGTACCATAAACACCATGTTGACTCTTAACTGTATCAGACCGGAGCGTGATGAATCAGCTCTGCTCTTTATTTCAGAAACTTATCCTTGATAATCTGTGCAACAATCAATCCAGCGATCAATGCAATTACAGAATAAATAGTAATTTCTATTAAATCAGTCATTTGGCAAGGTATCCCATCTCAATCAATGCAAACGCAAGCATTTTATATGAGATACATGCATCCAATGGAAAAATATTCTCCGTACAAGATTCCTAAATTGGGAAATTCTTACCGCTGATTGACACCAGCTGAAATTATTCTCAAAATCGCGGCGCACGTTGATGGCGAAACATCTAATGGCATGCAAAAAGCACCTCTGTGGCATGAAGCGTGTGCCATGGCATTAGGATTGGATGATAAAATGCCGTGAAGCTACGCTTATAATAATAAGTGCGTATCTGCCACAAAACAGGAAGCATTGATGTTGATCGCAACGGATTTGTTACTTTAATTTAAGATTAATTTTTATAGGCTTAATACATATGAAGAAATTACTTTTTGTTGTTCTGATTTCCTTGGTGTTTACAAACAACCTGTACGCGAAAGGTAGCAAAGGCAGTAAAGGCAGCGTATCAAAAGCGCCAGTGAGCTCTAAACCGGCCGCACAACAAAAACAAGCGAATACGAACCAACCTGCGCCAGCTCAACAGCCAGCGCAAGCAGCTAACGCCAATGCACCAGCTGCAGCACCAAATGCACAAGCTCAAAACCCATCCCTTTTGCAATCCGCAATGCCCGCATTAGTCGGTGGCGCGGTGGGAAGCTATATCGGCAGCAAATTGGCCAGTGATGGCGAGGATGCAAAAGCAGCGGAAGAAAGCGCGGAAAAAAAGGACGAGCAGTTTTTAAAATAATAAACCATAGCCGTTCGGCTTAACTTCACAAACCCGCAAAGCAAAGAGCGTTACCATTCTTCACAACAAAGAAAGGTAACGCTCGAACCAATGAACCCTGGTACTGAAAAAACAACCTGATGAGCTTGCCGGAAAACAATGGCAGCTCATTCAGGAATTTTTAGCGCCACTCGCCCAGAGTCACATATTCCATCGGTTTGCTAAAGCTAAATAACGCCTTGTCCCAGCATGGCTTCAGCCACTTTGACAAAACCGGCGATATTGGCGCCATCGACATAGTTGACGCTGCCATCGGCTTTGGTACCGTATTTCAGACAGGATTTATGGATCGCCTGCATGATTTCTTTCAGGCGCGCATCGACTTCGTCACGCGTCCACGATATCCGCATGGCATTCTGGCTCATTTCCAAGCCAGATGTCGCAACGCCGCCTGCATTACTGGCTTTGCCCGGCGCATAGAGCACTTTGTTGTGCAGGAAACATTCGACAGCTTCCGCGGTCGATGGCATGTTGGCGCCTTCAGCCACGCAAATCACGCCATTCTTCACTAGCGCCCGCGCATCGTCACCGTTCAATTCATTCTGTGTTGCACAAGGCAATGCCACTTGGACGGGCACATGCCAGGGTTTCGCACCGGGTAGATAGGTGACATTGACCCGTTTGGCATATTCATCGAGACGGGCATACAGGTGATTTTTAACCTCGGCCAGAATCGCCAGCTTTTCGGGAGTGAAACCCGCTTCGTCGACGATCGTGCCGCTCGAATCGGATACGGTCACCACTTTGGCGCCCTGCGACATAGCTTTTTCCACGGCAAATTGCGCCACATTTCCCGAGCCGGAAACCGAAACGCGCATGCCTTCGAGGGAACGCCCTGCGTGTTGCAATATTTCCTGGGCAAAGTAAACCGTGCCGTAACCGGTTGCTTCCGGACGTATCAATGACCCGCCAAAACTCAACCCCTTACCGGTGAATACGCAATCCGCACGATTCGATAATTTCTTCATCATACCGGCCATGAAACCGACTTCCCGCCCGCCTACACCGATATCTCCGGCAGGAACATCGGTATCCGAACCAATATGGCGGAATAATTCGCTGATAAACGCCTGGCAGAAGCGCATGACTTCACCGGGGCTTTTACCTTTAGGATCGAAATCGGAACCGCCCTTACCGCCGCCCATCGGCAGCGTCGTCAAGGCATTCTTGAAGGTCTGTTCAAACGCCAGGAATTTAAGAATCGACAAATTAACCGAGGGATGAAACCGGATGCCGCCTTTGTAAGGTCCGATGGAAGAACTGTGCTGTATGCGATAACCGCGATTGACCCGGACTTCGCCGTGATCATCCACCCAGGACACCCGAAATATAATCACCCGCTCCGGCTCGACCAAGCGATCCAGCAAACCATGCTCGGCATAACGAGGATGCTCCAATATGAACGGCCACAAACTTTCAATCACTTCCGTGACCGCCTGCATATACTCTGGTTGGTTCGGATTGCGCCCTGCCACATCGGCGCTGAACTCTTGAAGACTTTTATATTTCATTTTATTTCCCCGGTAAGTAAAAGGTTATCAGCAAATGGCCCAATTTTGCCAAATTAATGTACAAGCTGCACTGTATTTTTATTAAAAAAGGGTTTTTATACAAGAAACCTCTGCATGGCCCAAAGCGGATGGTTGCCGATAGGAATCTGGAATGGTAGTTTAGACGGCAGACCAGTTTCAGTGTCCGGCTGGCGATGGCCATACTCAAATAAATTGCCTTGTGTGTAAACCGGCAAATCCAAGCGCGCAATAGCACGATGAGAGGAGAATATCATGCCTATATCAGCAGTATGCAAAATCCGCACAAACTTAAAACCAAACCTGCAAATGAATAAAGCCTGATCGTGCTTATCTGCCTGACTTTCTTGATAACATCGCCGGCTCACGCTGCAGAAAAAGCAAGCGAACAAAGGCTGGATGAGGTCGCCGGACGCGCTTCGCATGTCATGCCGTTCGATCTGGAGAAAACCACGCATATTTTTTCCAAGACTGACACGGGCGGTATTCGGCAGATAATTACTAAGAACAAATCCGATAGCGGACAAATCAGCCTGATACGGGTGCATTTGTCCGGAATTACCCAGGAATTTCAGCAAGGTGATTATTTGAATCCGGAAAAAATTCATGTCGCTGGCATACCTGAACTGGCGGAATTGAAATCGACACCCGCGATAGGGGATGACAGGACATGAGCAATCCGATCAAGCAAGGATAATTTTATGTTCAATTCGCTAGCAGCCATTTGTTTGGGAGCATCACTCGGCGCCGTGCTGCGCTGGTTGCTGGGCATGTCGCTCAACGCGCTATTTCCCGCCATACCGCCCGGCACACTGGTAGCGAATCTGATCGGCGGTTACCTGATCGGTGTCGCGCTGGCCGTTTTTGCCCATCACCCCGGCTTAGCACCCGAATGGCGCCTGTTCGTCATCACCGGTTTCTTGGGCGGATTAACCACATTTTCCACGTTCTCCGCCGAAATCACGACGCTGATTCAAGAAGGGCGCATGCTGTGGGCTTTGGGTGCGATCAGCGCGCATGTGATCGGTTCTTTGGTAATGACGATGCTTGGGCTAGCAACCGTTTCCACGTTCAAGACCCTTTGATTTTAGGGAGAGGGCTATGAGAGGCTATCAACTGACTTTTTTCACTCAACAAGACCGTCAGCACAACCACCAGCCGCTCGGAGAATGGCTGCTGCAAGCTGCTATGAAACTGGGCATCGGTGGTGCAACGCTGATCGCCGCTAGCGAAGGCTTCGGACATGATCGCAAACTGCACGCCGCGCATTTCTTTGAACTGGCTGATCAACCGGTCGAGGTGACGATGGCCGTCAGCGAACAGCAGGCGGAACTCATGTTCGAGCATCTGAGGCAGGAAAGTGTAAAAGTGTTTTACGTCAAAACACCGATAGAATTCGGTATGACCGGAAAATTGTGATGCTGCAAAGATAAATTGCTGGGTAACATCGAAACAGAGGATTTTCCCGATATCGGTAAAGACCTCAGGAAATATAGGGCCCAAGAAATCGTACACCATTGAAATGAATTAGATGTGAAGGAGCATCAGCCACCCACACTTCTGTTTCCCAGGCAATTTCACTAAGGTAGCGACTCATAATGGAGCGGTTCGGGAAAGCGGTCACATAGACCAGCCCAGCATTGGAATCCGCAAAGAGTTTGGCGAGTTCGGCGTGGCGCTTGCCATCGACCGGACCGTGACTGGTGACGGACTCCACTAGCAGTAGCCAGTTTTTCTCGGTGAAGTGCAGAACCACATCGGGCATCTTCCCGTGCGACTCTACCTCCACGCCCAGCTTGGCCAGCAACACGGCGTCGAAGTAACCCCACTTGTCGCCGGTGTCACCGGCATAGACCAGCACGCTACCTGGTGCAAAGCGGGGCGCGAAATCCTCGATGATGGCCCGGATCAGTTCGCTGTGTTCGCCAGGGCTGAGAGTGATTTCCTTCCCCGGTGCAATCTCAACCGGGATTCTGCTCGCGCTCCATCGCGTACATGGCAACTAGCGTTTCACGCTCGGCCAGATAGGCGGTTAGATTGTCGTGCCACTTGGTCGTGCCGAAGCTGCGTAACAACTTGAGCGCGGCGGGTTCGATCTGATAGACCGCCTTCGGGCTGTTTACCGGGCGGTCTGGCATATCAGGGTTGTAGAGGACCAGGCCAGCGTCGCAGAACTGGTGCATTGTCTGGCGTCGGAATGTCTCGCGAGTATTCGGCGCGTACTCCCTGTCGTAGTGCTTCCGTACCCAATCCATGATCGGCGTAATGCCAACAAGCGGGTTTTCTGCCTGTGACCACGGCTTTCCCGGTGTGAGGTTTAGCAGAGCCAGCAGAGATAGGGCGGATCGCTCGTTTTGCTGCGCTCGGGGTAAGCCTAAAGACATGATGATCTGGTGGGCGGCCTCGATGTACTCGTTCTTCTTGTCGGTCATATAGTCAGCCTCCCTAGTTGTTCATCCATCATTTCCTGCGTGATTTCGCTGTGCTGCTTGGCCCACTTGCCCAGCTCGATCAGCGCCTCACGGCTCGGGTACTTCATTAGCTTGAGGTCGGTTGCATTGACCTGCGTGTGGCCATTGAAGCGGCGAAAGCTCTCGTCAACTGCGGTCGTATTCAAAAAAACGGCCAAGCCCCTTGCCAGCAACTCAGGTAAACCACGCTTGTTCATGTGAAAGAGGTTGATGTGATTCTCGAATCCCAATGCGGTATGGTCGCCAAATGCCGAAGGTTCGACCACGCTTGCCACCACACGCCGCTTCTGTTCCTTCGATGAGAAGCGGCGCACTGCGCAGTAGAAGCCATTGGGATAAAGCCACTTTTCGGTCGCCTCGTTGAGCAGGATCGCGTTCGGCTTCTTCAAGCCCGGCGCCGGCCACATCGTCCCGGTAACGCTCAGATGTCCGGGGTAGATCAGCGGCACCGTGCCCTCTTCGGGCATGTCGCTTAGTTGCTCTTTCAAGCGGAAGTCCACCACGGGATACCTTGATGCCCAAATCAGCCAGCGTGTAGCGAACGGCGGGTAATAGTTCAATGGCGCTTTTCTCGGGTGATGTAGGTATATGAATGAAGCGCTCCGAATCGTCCGGGAACACGATCCGGTCGAACGGGTGTTCGTGAGTGGTAAGGTTGGTGAAGTTGTCATCGACCGAAGTGGTAACCGTCACCGGCCCTTGCTGGCCACCCCGCTCAAGGCGAATGATGACGTTCTCTTGCAGCACTTCGTCATCCTTGAAAGCTTTGGTGCGTGACTCGAAGAGGTGCATATGGCGGATGGCTGTTCGCTCAAGGATGAAGTCACGGAACGGGCGGTAGTATGGCCCATTGCAGAAGCTTCGCGGAATAATTGCCACGATCTGGCCACCTGGTGCTGCCTGTGCCACGGCCAGCGCGACAAAAGCAGAATACAGATTCACCGTCTCAATGCCAACGGAACGCAAGGCCAGCCGGTAAGCCGAATTGCTGTTGATCTTCTTGTAGGGCGGATTAAGAATCGCATGAGTGTAATAAATGGGGGGCTCAGAAAATAAGCCACTAGATAGTGACTCAGTAGCTGAATAGATAAAATCATCACTCCGGATATTTACTTCAAAATTGCTGGAATCCTTGTACTTCTCGAAAGATTGAAACAAAAAATCATGCAACGCTTTATCAATTTCAAATGCGTTAAGTTCAACACTTTTGAAATGAAGCCCGCCCGCTCTCCACCTCTCAATAAAAGCTACAGATAGCGAACCAATACCGGCACCCGCATCAAGAAGACGGCAAATCCCATTGGCAGCAGGAAATAAGCTAGCTATAAATTTTGCAATTTTCTCAGGCGTAAGAAATTGTCCAAGCTGCGATTTCTTTTGTGCATTAGTGCTACGCGAAACATATATTCTTTTTTGCTCAACGGCAGATAGCAATGAGGGTTCTCCTGTTGTAAGTTCTGAGCACACAAGTTTTTTGTTCAATAATTCCAAATTTCCAAATGTAGCACCTAGGAATCTAAATAATGACCAATCATCTTTATGCATATTAATACAAATCAGAAAATGAACAAGATGAATGGTATCTCCACTATATATCTAACTGCCAGACCTATTGTGGCGGGGCGTACCAAGCTGCTAAAGTCGGGCTTCGATCTTCACTTCAAGGAGCATCAAATGCGAGAAACGCGAATGATCATTGCCTGTTTACTGATTTCCACATCAGCGATCGCGGCGGATATGGATAACCGGCAAACCCTTACACTCACGGAAGGTCAGCGTAGTCACGTGCTGGAGGAAATGCGGGCATTGTTGTCGGGCACACGGGACATTCTGGCGGCGCTTTCGACGAATGACATGGCAGCAGTCTCCAGATACGCCCGTCCTTTGGGGTTGGGCATGGCGCATAAAGCCGAGGATCACCTCAAGAGTGTGCTACCCAGGGAATTCATGCAGCTCGGCATGTCCTTGCATCAGGATTTCGACCAAATTGCCGCGGATGCGGAATCCAAGAAGGACTCCAAACTCACGCTGCGGCAGTTGAGCGACGCCATGGCCAAATGCGTTGCCTGTCATGACGTCTATCAGATCAGTAAGGCACCGGCATCCGGACAACCGGTGCAAGCTAAGGAGCATGGGCACCACCATCATCCTTAGGGCTTAAAACAGACTCCAAGGAATATCCGGTTTTGCTGCGTTGAAATCAGATTCGAGTAGTCTTTGTGTTACTCAAAGCAATCGCACTTACTATACAAATAGCGGTCGAATTACCAATCATGAAAAAAATTTCCCGCAGAAAAATGATCCAGTTCGGTGTATTGAGCGGTCTAGCCAGTGCGCTTGGCATCAATGGTAGTTTTGCCAAAGCATGGGCGCTGATACCGACTCCCGATGAAACTGAAGGGCCGTTTTATCCGGTGAAAGATCAGCAAGACAAAGATGCCGATTTAACACAAATCAAGGGACATAAGGCTGCTGCGCAAGGCCAGCACATTGTTGTGAGCGGTCAAATTCAGGATGTTGCAGGGTATCCCGTTGTACAGGCTGCATTGGATATTTGGCAGGCTGATGCCCACGGGCGGTACCATCATCCGCGCGATCCTAATCCAGTGCGTCCAGACGAAAATTTCCAAGGCTGGGCGATCATCCATAGCGACGAGAATGGCTTATTCCGCTTCAAGACGGTGATGCCCGGCGCTTATCCTGCCAGCAGATCGTGGATCCGTCCGCCGCACATTCATTTTAAGGTCTCAAAACCAGGCTTCCGTGTTCTGACGACGCAAATGTATTTTCCTGCTGAGAAGCTTAACCGCAGCGATTTATTGTTGAACGCAAAATCCGCGCAGGAACGCACCGCGATGACGGCACGGTTGGTCGCCCAGCAAGGCAATTTACCCGTTTACGAGTACAATATCGTTCTTGATTTACTTCACCGATAAAATATGACAACCAAACACAATACATTGCTGATTTTGGGCTCCGGACCTGCCGGTTATACCGCCGCAGTCTATGCCGCGCGTGCAAATCTGAAACCGGTCTTGATCACCGGATTGGCGCAGGGTGGACAGTTGATGACGACTACCGATGTCGATAACTGGCCAGCCGATGCGATGGGCGTGCAAGGCCCGGAATTGATGGAGCGGTTTCAGAAACACGCCGAGCGCTTTCAAACCGAAATCATTTTTGACCATATCCATACCGCAAAACTGACGGAAAAACCGGTTACGCTGATTGGCGATCAAGGCACTTATACCTGCGATGCGCTCATTATCGCCACCGGCGCTTCCGCGCAATATCTCGGTCTGTCGTCGGAAGAAGCGTTCATGGGGCGCGGCGTATCCGGTTGCGCGACCTGTGACGGTTTTTTCTATAAAGGACAAGATGTTGCCGTGATCGGTGGCGGCAATACCGCGGTGGAGGAAGCGCTTTATCTGGCCAACATCGCGCGCAGCGTGACGGTAGTGCATCGGCGCGATCAATTCCGCTCGGAAAAAATTCTGATCGATAAATTGATGGACAAAGTCCGCAACGGCAATATCAAACTGGCATTGAATCATGTGCTGGAAGAAGTGCTCGGCGATCAATCCGGTGTGACCGGCATGCGCATCAAAAGCACGCAGGACAATGCCACGCAGACGATCAACTTGCAGGGGGTATTCATCGCCATTGGCCATAAACCCAATACCGATATTTTCACCGGACAATTAGACATGGAAAACGGCTACATCGTCACGCGCGGCGGCGGTCAAGGCAATGCGACAGCTACCAGCATCCCCGGTGTTTTTGCTGCGGGCGATGTGCAGGATCATATTTATCGTCAAGCAGTTACCAGCGCCGCGAGCGGCTGCATGGCGGCATTGGATGCGGAAAAATACCTCGATCATTTGAAATAGCCCATGCACCGGGAACCCTGCGGCAAGCAGTCAGTGATATTTGATGAAGGACAAGAACTCCACGGAAGATGACGATGAAATGGCGCTATTTCACGCCGCGATGCGCGACGTAGCGCCGTTACCCGCCACCGCTACAGTCGTCCAGCATAAGCCTTCCGTCCCCCCGGTTCCCCGGAAAAGTAATCTGCAGGAACAACTCGTCACAGCAGATGCTCTCTCTGATCATATCGCCATCGAAATGGAAGCAGGTGATGATTGGTTCTATGTGCGCCCCGGTATGCCGCGTCTGACATTGCGGAAATTGCGGCGCGGTCACTGGCGGATCCAGGACAATCTCGATCTGCACGGGTTTACTCGTGACGAAGCCAGGCAGGAATTAAGTATTTTCCTGAATGCCTGTTTACAAAGTAAGTTTCGCTGTGTCCGCATCATTCACGGTAAAGGATTGAGCTCCAAGAATCGCGAACCGGTCCTGAAAACCCGGATTGGAAACTGGTTGCTGCAGCACGCGGATGTACTGGCTTTTTGCCAGGCTAGGGCGGAAGACGGCGGTGGCGGTGCGATCCTGATTTTGCTTAAAAGCAAAGCATAGATTGATCGTGGCTCACCTTTACAGCGACGAACTGGATTCCTGCGGAAAAGCCTTTTCGTACTTGCTCTGACACTGAATACAGCGTTGTGCGGATGGGTATGCCAGCAAACGCTCAAACCCGATTTCGTTGCCGCAATCGATACAATCGCCGAATTCCAGCTCGTTGAGATACTCCATCGACATTTCCAGCTCACGCATCTCGTTGATCTGCCGGTCGATCAGGGCGGTATCGATGTCATCCGGGGTATCGTCCAAATATTCCATCCGCTCAGAGTCACGAATATCGTTGGTGTGCGCCAACTCATTTTGAACCTCTTCCTGCAACGCAAGATATCGCTCATGGAGTGCGGTTTTTAACTGTGCTAACTGATCTTCTGTGAAATTTGCCATTCAGTCTCCTTTCGATTTTAGCTTCCATATATTGTCTGAGATGTAATTTTCAATCCTTGATCGAAGTCAAATGAACATGTCCCCATCACGGCTCTACCGGATCAAACCGCTTGTAAATGCTTCAAATCAGCGATCACTTCGGCAGAGTTACGGGCTGCACTCGCTGACAGATACATCCGTACGATTTTTCCCTGCGGATCGATCAAGAAGGTATTGCGCTGGGCAAATTTGATAATGCCCAGATTAATCAGGGAATGATAATGTGCCGCCGTTTCGGTTGTGGTATCGGCCAGCAACGGAAATTGCAGGTGAAACTTCTTGGCGAAATCAGCATGACTATTTGTGTCATCGACGCTCACGCCGACCACGTCAGCGCCCAAATCCATCAATTCCTGCAAGCCGTCACGAAAAGCGCACGCTTGTTTGGTACAACCGGGCGTATCGTCCTTAGGATAAAAATATAAGGCCAGCCATTTGCCGCGAAAGTCAGCCAAAGTGTGGGTTTTTCCATGCTGATCAGCCAATTTGAAATCGGGCGCAAGCTGACCCAGCTCGAGTGACTTTCTATTCCTGGAGAAAAACCAGAACATGAATCCCAGCGTGAGGATTGATAGGGTAATAGTCAACCATTCCATGATATTGTCGTCCTTATTCGTTGTTATCCGGATGCCGCGGCGGCCAAGCCCATAGCCATAATAATCCAATAGCCAGTAACGCCAGCAGACTGGCGAACATAAATGCCGCCGCCGCGCTGTATACATGCCATATCACCCCGAACAATAGCCCCGCCGGGATGGCCGCGATACCGCTGACCAGATGATACCAGCCAAAAGCGGTACCGCGTTCGTCAGGCGAAGCATAATCACTAATCAACGCGCGCTCGGCGCCCTCGCTCAAACCCATCAGCAAACCGTAAAAAACACTGATGATCCATAGCCCGATGCTCGTTGTAATCTGACTCAGCGCCAAAAACGATACTGCGAGCGCGGACCAGCCGATTAGAATCAATGCGCCACGGCCGAAATGATCGGCCAATTGCCCGCCCTGCGTGGAAGTAATCGCCTTGGCGAGATTGAGCGCCGCCCATAGCAGCAGTAATTCAACCACGCCGATACCTAATTCATGACCAAATAGCAAAATAAAAGTTTCAGAAGCGCGTGCGAAGGTGAACAGCATCAGTACCCATAAGTAATGCTGCATTGGCACGGACAAGGCAGACCAGCGCAACGGCGGGAGCACGCGCTGCGCTGCTGCGGAGGGGGTTTGGCTGGCCGTGGTTTCTTTCACTCCCGCGCCCAAAAGCGCTATCGCGGCAAAGCCGGGTACTGCCGACCATAGAATCACTTCACTTAGACTTAAATCCGACCACGCCAGAATAGCCGCAGCAGCCAAAGCACCGGCAACCGCACCGGCATTATCTAATGCGCGATGAAAACCGAATGCATAGCCGCGTATCTGCGGCGGTGTCGCATCGGCGACCATCGCATCACGCGGCGCGCTGCGCAATCCCTTGCCAACCCGATCCACGCTCCGCAGCAATAATACAGTCAGCCAGGAACCCGCCAAGCCAAGGAGCGGACGCGCCAGATTGGAAAGCGTGTAGCCCGCCAACGCCAGCTTTTTACGCCGCCCGCTCATCACATCGGAATGCCGTCCCGCCCATAACTTCAGAAAACAGGCCAGTGCATCCGCAACCCCTTCGATCAATCCCAGCGCAATCGGCCCCGCAGCCAGTACAGTTGCCAGCAGAATCGGGATCAATGGCACCACGATATCGGATGCGAAGTCATTGAAAAAACTAACCAATCCGAGAACAACAACTGTCCTCGGGAGTTTTTCTGAGGTTTGCGGACTGGAAGGATCTGGCTGATCAGGTTTATTCATGGTGTGATATTAGCGTAAAATATCAAGTTCGCCCTGGTAGCTCAGTGGATAGAGCAACCCCCTCCTAAGGGGTAGGTCGCACGTTCGATTCGTGTTCAGGGCGCCATGAGCAGCACATAATAAATATGTGCCCTAAAAACGATGAGATCAATTATATCCGGTTGGTTGATGTTTGATTAAACTGTGCCAATCGCCATCCAGCTAGCGCATCCGCACAGTTATACCGGATTCAGGTTGTAAAAGAAGAAGTAGACTAACAGAACAGATTCAAAATCGCGAATTTCGCGCTCTGTTCTTATGTGATTGCCAGATGCGCAATGCCAGAATTAAGATCCTGCGATTTGGCTTCAGCGCCTTCCAGCTTAATTTGCAAGCGCAGTTCATTCATTGAATCCGCGTTACGCAGTGCGTCTTCATAACTGATTTTTCCCGCTTCATACAGTTCGAATAGCGCCATATCGAAGGTTTGCATGCCAAGTTCGCGGGATTTTTTCATGATGTCTTTGATCTCGTGAACATTTCCCTTGAAAATCAAATCCGAGATCAGGGGCGAATTAAGCAGCACCTCGATCGCGGCCACTCGCCCTTTACCGTCTTTGGCCGGTATCAACCGTTGTGCAACAAGGGATCGCAAATTCAGCGATAAATCCATCAGCAACTGTGCCCGGCGTTCTTCCGGGAAGAAATTGATGATCCGATCCAACGCCTGGTTGGCGCTGTTGGCGTGCAGCGTGCCCATGCACAGATGACCGGTTTCAGCGAAGGCAATCGCATGTTCCATGGTTTCACGGTCACGGATCTCGCCGATGAGAATGGCATCCGGCGCTTGCCGCAAGGTATTTTTCAGCGCCGCTTCCCACGATTCGGTATCGACACCGACTTCACGCTGCGTAATGACGCAGTTGATATGCTCGTGCACATATTCGACCGGGTCTTCGATGGTGATGATATGGCCGTAGCTATTTTTATTGCGATGCCCGATCAGTGCGGCCATGGATGTGGATTTTCCCGAACCGGTGCCACCGACAAAAATGACCAGGCCACGTTTGCTCATCACCACTTCTTTCAGCACTTGCGGCAACCCCAAATCGTCAAATTCGGGGATTTTGGTGGTAATGGTACGCAGCACCAAACCAACCCTTTGCTGCTGCACAAAGGCATTAACCCGGAACCGCCCTATTCCGATGGGACTGATTGCGAAGTTGCATTCCTTGGTGGCATCGAACTCCACCGCCTGTTTGTCGTTCATGATCGCGCGCGCAAGCATTTCGGTATGTTGCATGCTCAAGGATTGTTGCGACACCGGTGTCATTTTTCCGTCAATTTTCATCGCTGGTGGAAAACCGGCGGTAATAAACAAATCGGAGGCTTTCTTGCTGAGCATTAAGCGCAGTAAATCCGACATAAATTTTGATGCTTGCTCCTTATCCATAATGCACTCCCGGAATTCAACTCAACTGGATTGGCCGATCAGCCCCTGAAATTATCTTTATTCATCGCTTGCGTTCTGGCTTCGGCCATTGAAATCACACCACGCTTCACCAGATCGGTCAAATTCTGATCCAGCGTTTGCATACCCGCATTCTGGCCCGTCTGAATCGCTGAATACATTTGCGCAACTTTTCCTTCCCGTATCAGATTACGGATTGCAGGTGTGCCAATCATAATCTCATGCGCCGCCACGCGGCTTTTGCCATCCTTGGTTCGCAACAATGCTTGAGAAATTACCGCACGTAACGATTCGGACAGCATCGCACGAATCATTTCCTTTTCTTCAGCGGGGAAAACATCGATGATACGATCGATCGTTTTAGCGGCGGAACTGGTATGCAATGTGCCGAAAACCAAGTGACCGGTCTCGGCCGCCGTCATCGCCAAGCGGATGGTTTCCAGGTCACGTAACTCACCGACCAGAATAATATCCGGATCTTCCCGCAAGGCTGAGCGCAAGGCATTCGAGAAACTCAGGGTATCCCTTCCCACTTCACGCTGATTAATCAGACACTTCTTGCTTTCATGCACAAACTCGATGGGATCTTCAAGAGTCAGGATATGTCCATAATCATTTTCGTTGATGTCGTTAATCATCGCCGCCAATGTAGTTGACTTGCCAGAACCGGTAGGGCCTGTCACCAAAACCACACCGCGCGGTTGCTTGGCAATTTCAGCAAATATTTTGGGCGCTTTGAGATCCTCCAGGCTCAATACTTTTGACGGGATCGTCCGCATCACTGCGGCGGCACCGCGTTGCGTATTGAAGGCATTGACACGAAAACGGGCGAGATTCGGCACCGCAAAAGAAAAATCACACTCCAAATGCTCTTCATAAAATTTTCGCTGACCGTCGTTCATAATGTCGTACACCATCGCATGCACTTCCTTATGCCCCATCTCCGGCAGATTGATGCGGCGGATCTCGCCATGCACCCGGATCAAGGGTGGCATTCCGGCCGATAAGTGCAAGTCCGAAGCGCTATTTTTAACGACAAATGCAAGCAGCTCTACGATATTCATAGTGACACCCTCTTGTGACAATGCAAAATGTAACGTGAAACATTTGGATAAGAATTGATGACCGCAAGGATCAGAATCAGAATCTGAATCAACCCGTTTGTTAACGGATAGGGTCAATAAAAAATTGAATGCGGCTGATTTAGAAATTCAGGCTTCTTCAGATCAGCAGTTATAAGCATTACATCGATTTCTATGCCGTCTGGTTGACGGCATCGCTGATCCGGTGAGCCCAGGCTGTAGCGTCCAGTTCCAATCGGGTGAATTCTTCCATGCTGAGAAATCCCAGTTCCAACAGCATCGTTGAAACTATTTCGGATTCACCTTTTTCATACGCTTCGATCAATGCAAGTTGAAATCCAAGCGATCCGCGGCGTGTCAGCAAAGCTTCGCTCATGTCTTTTTGTATACTGAGAGTCCCGACGAGCTCGGACATTTCGATCCCCAGCAATGTATCCAACAATGACAGAACACCGACCATAAACGCGCGATCCTGGTGGTTCTTATCATGCGGACGATCCGCGATGGCAATCGACTCTAATAATTTGCCCCGCACGGTTGCTGTTTGCATCAAGGCATCGGAAGTGCTGCCGTCCCTTTGCTTGGCAGCGTAGAGCAGAATCTGCACCCAGCGTTGCAGTTGCTTGCGGCCCAGAATCATAATGGCCCGTTTGATCGAGTTAATCGTGCTCGGCAAACCATTGGCAGCCGAATTCACCATGCGCAGCAGGTTATAGCTCAAACCGGGCTGATATTTGAGTTCATTTTCAATTTCACCCACTTCACTTTCTCTGACCACCAGCAACAAAAGCTTCAGCAAAGATAGTTTGGATGGATCGATCCGTTTTCCCGAAATAATCTCCGGTTTTGCAAAATAGAATCCTTGCAGCATTTGAAAATTCAGCGCAATGCAGTTTCTGGCAATCTCCTGACTCTCAACTTTCTCGGCTAACAGCAGCACCGGCCAGCGCCTTAATCGCTTCACCAGGCTCAGCAAATCCTGTTGGCTGAGTGCCGTAATATTGATTTTCACCACATTAATAAGCGGCATGATGCGATCAAATCGCGCATCCAGGTGGGTCACATTGGAAAGTGCTAGTTGATAGCCCTTTTGCTTCAGAAAGGAACAGCGTTGAATGATCTCATCGTTAATTTCCACACTTCTTAAAATCTCCAGCACGACATGTTTTTTGGGCAGCATGCAAATAGTATCGTTAAGCAGCAACTTGTCATCCACCTTAATAAAACCGCGCCGCTTACCAATGACATTCTCTATGCCTAACTGCCCATAGGTATCGATAATGACATTTGCGGAAGCTGCGGAGTTATCGGTTATCGAAACGACATTGTGTTGATCGGAGCGGAATAAAAGCTCATATGCCACCAAATTTTGTTTGTTATCAAGGATCGGCAATCTGCCGAGATAAACTTCCATCCCATCTGCTCCTGTAACTTTACGCTGTCCTGCTGATTTTTGTTTATCGTCCCGGATAGGATCAACTTGAGCTTTTGTTTTATGGAAATAACATGATGAAATAATTCAATTAATATGAAACTTTATAATGCCATGATCACTAGCGTATGGCGTTGAATACTTCGATGACTTGCAATTTCGCCACCGTCATTACCGACTCGACAATTTCAGCCGATAAGCCCAGAAAACTCCAAGCCTGAAGTGCACGATCGGAGATAGTTTCTTCGTGCTCTACCGGTTGGTTGGTACAAGGTTGAATATAACTGGCAATATTGACTGCCGCACACAATGTGCTGGCGTCATACTGGAATTCCTTTTCTTGCATCGGATTGAATTGATATTCAACCATCTTGCAGATATTGACCGGCAGTTTCCATTGCTTTAGAAGTTCGGCGCCCAGTTGCGCATGGGTAAAACCGAAGATCTTGCGTTCCGCCTGAATTGCCGCGTCTTCGCCTTGATTCATGCAGCTCAATACTTTGGCCGATTCCTTCGGATATTGGCTGAAAAGAATTAATCGCCCCACGCCATGCAACAATCCGGCGATAAAAAAACGCTCCCGGCTGTCGACACTGGAAGCCAATAAGCGCGCAGTAACTCCGCAGGTGATACTGTGATTCCAGAAGGTATCCATGTCCACCAGATCGGGGGGAATGTCCTTGAATGTGGAGGTCACAGATGTGGCAAGAACCAGATTGCGCAGTTCTTTATGCCCGATAATGGCAATCGCTTTTAAAACGGTTTCCACTTTTCCAGAAAAACCAAAATAGCTGCTATTGGCAAATTTCAGTATCTTGGCCGTCAATGCGGGGTCGCTTGCAATAACACGCTCCAGCTCAGTATTGGTTGCTTCTCCGGAGTCGATCAGATCATTCACTCGAACCACAACATCCGGCAAGGAAAAAATTGAGCGAACGTTAGTCACTATCGTGCGTGGATCATCCATTCAGGTCTCTGTTAAGAAAAATTAGGGTCTTAGGAAGTTAAACACTTACTAAGATTAAACTAAAACCGGAAGGGTTACGCTGACGATTAAACGGGGAAAACTATCGGATTTCGTCGGGAAGGATTAGTGGGACGGGAAGTGTATTGCGAAATACTTTATTTCTTGGCGGCAATAAGCGCCTGATATTTTGCTTGCAATTGTTCCTTACTTTCAATCACAGCGGGATTGGGTGAAATACAATCAACCGGACATACTTCCACGCATTGCGGCTCGTTATAATGTCCGACACACTCGGTGCACAAGGCCGGATTGATCCGGTAAATTTCCTCACCTTGGGAAATGGCGCCATTCGGGCACTCGGGCTCACAAACATCGCAGTTGATACACTCATCGGTAATGATTAATGCCATTTAATTCTCACAAAACTATTGATTAACAATCTTCTCGCGCAGCTTTTGTGCCACCAAGGGATGTACAAATGCATCCGCATTCCCGCCCAACGAAGCGATTTCACGCACCATGGTGGCGGAAATAAACATATATTGTTCGGATGGGGTCATGAATAAAGTCTCGACATCGGGATACAAGCCGCGATTCATTCCCGCCATCTGGAATTCGTATTCAAAGTCTGACGCCGCGCGCAAACCGCGCAAAATGACACGCGCATTCTGCTGTTGTAGAAAATTCATCAACAAGCCGGAAAAGGGCATAATCGTGACATTGGCACAGCCGGACAAGACTTCCTGCGCCATGTCCACGCGCTCTTCCAATGTGAAAAACGGCTTCTTGCTGCTGCTTACGGCTACCGCCACCACCACTTGATCAAACAAACGCGCGGCTCGCCGGACCAGGTCCTCATGTCCTCGGGTTATCGGATCAAAGGTACCGGGATAAATCGCTTTATCCATGCTGCGCCAGCTCCAGCAGCTGGCAATGCACACTGCCGGCTCTTGTGTTACGCCTTACCTGCCATTGCGCATCCGCAGTCCAATTGCCTTTGGCTTCAGCATAAACCAGTCCGCCCGTTTCAAGATGACATGGCAATAAAGGCAGCAATTCCGGCAACAACGCCAGACGGTAAGGAGGGTCGAGAAAAATAACATCAAATTTCCGCGTATCCGACTTCAAAAAATTCATCGCATTCATCATCACCAGTTCAATCTGAGTTGCTTGCAATTTTTCCTTATTTTCCCGCAACATGCGATAGATTCCCGCATCCGCATCCACCATCACCACCGATGCCGCGCCGCGAGATGCTGCCTCGAAACCTAGCGCCCCGCTTCCGGCAAATAAATCGAGACAACGCATGCCGCTTAAATCTTGTCCCAGCCAATTAAACAGCGTTTCACGGATCCGATCGGCGGTGGGTCTTAAATCGGGATGCTCGGGAAAAGCCAGTAAACGGCTGCGCCACTGACCGCCGATGATACGAATTTTTCCCCGGGTTAAAGCCATCGGCACAAATCTTATTCGATTGCACCCACGATCACAGTCACCATACCGTCAGGCTGAATCCGGCGTTGAAATGCCTGCCGGATCTGTTCGGTGGTAACTGCCTCAACGGCTTCCAAGTAATCCGTCAAATAGGTCATCGGCAAACGATAAAAACCGATCACGGACAGAAAACCCAATATTTTGCTATTGCTGTCGATACGCAGCGGGAAGCCGCCGATAATATTTTGCTTCGCCGCCGTTAATTCATCCTCGGTTGGACCTTGAGCGACAAAATCTTTCAGTACTTTGTGCGTCAAAGCCAATGCTTCTTCCGACTGTTCCTTTTTGGTTTGCAAACCGATCTGAAACGGTCCTTGCTCCTGATAAGGAGAAAAGAAACTATACACACTGTAAGCCAAGCCGCGCTTCTGGCGGATCTCTTCCATCAGGCGTGAAACAAATCCGCCGCCGCCCAGAATGTGGTTGCCGACCAGCAGGGGAAAATAATCCGGATCGCTGCGCCGCAGTCCCGGATAGGCCAGCTGGATATGACTTTGCGTTGCAGGATGGGGAATTCTTTTTATCCCCGCTGCCGGGATTGATACCGGTGCAATCCCTGTCTTCGCGCCATCGGCAGGTAAATTGCCGGTGAGTGATTCCGCAAGCGCTGCCGCGTCAAGCCGGGTGATGTCGCCCATGATGGCGATCACGGCATTCTTGGCGACATAATAAGAACGGTAAAAAGTCAGTAGATCCACACGCTGCAACCGGTTCAACGGCTCAATCTCACCCATCTCATTGAATCCGTAAGGATGATCGCCATAGAGCATTTTCATCAATTCACGATCACCGATGTAATCCGGTTTTGTGCTGGACTCTTTGATACTGGCAATGATTCTGGCTTTTTCCCGCACCACTACGTCTTGCGGAAATTCCGGATGCTGAATAATCCGCGCCAATATATCGAGCGCCTGTTTGCGTTCCCGCTCACTGCTCAAGGTGCGCAAAGCAATACCGGCACGATCGCGATCGAAATGGTTCTTCATTTGCGCACCGACATCGGCCAGCGCGGTCGCAATCTGGTCTTCCGTTAAGCCACCCGCGCCAAGGCTGAGCATATGCTGCACCAGACTGGCGCGGCCGGATTGACCGGCGCTATCCGTACTGCTACCGGCGGCAAATTCAACGCTGATATCCAATATGGGCAAATCATGATTCTCGACAAAATACACCCGCGCGCCTGAAGCTGTTTGCCAGTATTGGATCGACAATGTGGCCCAGGCCCATTGCGCGTAAAGACTGAACAGCACAATAAAAATGAATCGTTTTATTTGCACCCCAATACCTCCCGCAGTGCGTTCACTAAAAGTAAATAAGGAAAATCCATATTCCGATTAACCGCTATTGCGCAAACCGGCGGTTACACCATTGATGGTCAGATGAATGGAACGTTTAACTTCCTCGCTATCCTCACCCGAGCGGTAACGGCGTAACAATTCCACCTGCAAGTGATTGAGCGGATCAATATACGGCGTTCTATTGCGGATACTACGCGCTAGCGTCGGATTATCCTGCAGCAACTCGGTATGACCGGTCACGGCAAACAACCATTTTTGACTTCTTAACCATTCATCTTTAATGCGACCGAAAATCTGCTCGCGTAACGCCACATCTTCGACCAATTCCGCATAACGGGAGGCGATACCCATGTCCGTCTTGGCCAGCACCATATCCATATTCGACAACAATGTTTGCATGAACGGCCATTCCCGGTACATCTCTTGCAATAACGCCAACCCTTGACCATTCTGATCCTGATGATTGACAAAAGCTTCCACCGCATGACCAAACCCATACCATCCCGGCAGCATCATCCGGCTTAAACTCCAGCTGAATACCCAGGGAATCGCGCGTAAATCTTCAATCGCATCGGAATTCTTACGCGACGGCGGCCTGCTGCCAATGTGCAGCCCCGACATTTCCCGGATCGGTGTGGACTCCAGAAAGAATTGCTTAAACCCCTCCGTTTCGTATACCAAATCACGATACGCCGCAAAAGAGCCGGATGCCAGTTTTTCCATCGCCTGGTAATAGCGATCCGCATTCGCGCCCAGCGAATCATGACTCAGCAGTGTCGCCTCCATTGTCGCAGCCACCAACGTCTCGAGATTCCGCCGCCCGATTTCAGGTTCGGCGTATTTACTGCTGATCACCTCGCCTTGCTCGGTAACGCGTATTTGACCGTTCACGCTGCCTGGCGGTTGCGCCAAAATACTTTGATAGCTGGGTCCGCCACCCCGGCCTACCGTGCCGCCACGGCCATGAAACAGACGCAGCTCCACTTTATGTTTGGCAAAAACCTTGGTCAGCTCAATTTCGGCTTTATAAATCTCCCAGTTCGACGTGATAAAACCGCCGTCTTTGTTACTATCCGAGTAACCGAGCATGACTTCTTGCACATTACCGCGAGAAACCAAAAGCTTACGATAGTATGGCGTGGAGAATAATTGATCCATAATTTCGCCACAGACACGTAAATCCGAGATCGTTTCGAACAATGGA
Source organism: Nitrosomonas sp. Is24 (assembly GCF_033063335.1). Lineage (NCBI taxonomy): Bacteria > Pseudomonadati > Pseudomonadota > Betaproteobacteria > Nitrosomonadales > Nitrosomonadaceae > Nitrosomonas > Nitrosomonas sp. Is24. The sequence goes on from NZ_JAWJZG010000001.1 coordinate 2,882,855, forward strand.
ATAATATTCAGGTGCAATTGCGGGTTTTCACCGCTTTGCAACAAACCGACTTGCTGCAGCAGATATGCGACTTCCAGAACATTGATAATGCTGGTTGTCATGGAAATAATGTAATTCGGCAGTGCGGCCCGTCCAAACCGGCGGTGAATATCAGCAGCACAGTGCAAAATGCGCAATTCCGATTGCGCCAATTCGGAAAAGCCGTCATAAGTAGCGAGTATCGGCCGGGATTGACCGATTTCGCTCAGCAGCCACTCGGTGCGTTGTTTTTCATCGAGTTGTGCGTAGCCGCTCTTGCCGGTGTGATGCTGGAATAATTCGCTGACCACTTGCTCGTGAATTTTGCTGTGTTGCCGCATATCCAGCGGAGTTAAATGAAATCCGAACACATCCGCGGCGCGGCGCAAATTGCGTAATGCTCCGCGAGCAATCCAGGCGGATTTGTGCTGTTTCAATGAGGCAATGATGGTATCGAGATCGCGCAAAAACTCTGCGCAGTCGGCATAAGGTTCCCTCTTTTCCGCCGAGCTGAGTTGCAAGACTTGGTGCCCGAATTGTCTGGCGGTTGCAACCAAACGCGCACCGATACTAAGAAAAATCCGCCGATAGGGCTCATCGGATCGATTAGGAATATCGGGTGCGGTAGCCACCAATTTCTTGACATCATCACTGACTTCAACCAATTGCTCGGTCAAACTCATCGAGCGGCCAATTTTTTGTGCCGCATCAATGTAATAGTCCAGTGCGACCGATGATTGACGTTCAACCGCCCGCAACATGACATCATGTGTAACAAAAGGATTGCCGTCGCGATCGCCGCCGATCCAGCTGCCGATGCGTAAAAATGAGGAAACCGCAGGAATTTCGCTTTGATTTAAACGGCGTTCGAGAAAATCCTCAATTTTTGCATAGATATAAGGGATTTCGGCCAAGAACGTATAACTGTAAAAAGTCAAACCGTTTTCGATTTCATCGTTAACCGATAACCGGCTTGGCCGCAGCATGCGCGTTTGCCACAGAATTTCAATGGTTGCCCGTAAATTTTCTTCATTATGACGCAATTCGTTGGGTGTCAGCTCCGTCCGCGCCCGTTCTCTTAACAACCGCTCAATGGTGAGCTGACAGTCCAATATACTGCGCCGCTGCACTTCTGTCGGATGCGCTGTTAGAACCGGCGAGACGACGGCTTTCTTAAAGAAATCGAAAAGGATAGCGGGGGCATTGTTGCTGCTGGTTAGCACACGTTCAAGCGCCAGCGTCAAACTGCCTTCCTGCAGCGGGGATTCTGCGCGCAAATGCGCACGCCGCCGCCGGTTGTGATGAACATCTTCGGCGATATTGGAAAGCAATGAAAAATAACTGAAGGCGCGAACAACAGGCAAGGAGTTCTCATCGCTCAAACGGTTAAGTATCGCATCCAGCTCCTCACGCGCCTTGGGGTCCTGATCTCGATGAAAACGAATCGCGGTCTGGCGTATATTCTCGACCAGTTCAAAAGCGCTGTCACCGTCTTGCTCCCGCAGCGTATCGCCCAGCATGCGCCCGAGAAAGCGGATGTCCTCACGCAATGGTAAGTCTTTATCATTCACCAATTTATTATTGGCACTATTATTCCCTGAATCAGCAGCGCTCATCGCATTACATACCCACGATCAAAAAAGAATCCGGCGCGCGCTTGCAACACGCAAAGTCCGTACCGGCCATGCTAAAATAATCATCATACAAAATTTTTTGTAATTTTTTCATTTTATACTATTAATGCCCAACTCACTTTTATCTCCACAGAAAATCGTCATTGCATCGCGGGAAAGTTTACTCGCTATGTGGCAAGCCAAATTTATCCAAAAACGTCTCGGCGAATTATACCCGCAAACTGAAGTCAGCATACTTGGGATGACAACACGCGGCGATCAAATACTGGATCAGTCCTTAGCAAAAATTGGTGGAAAAGGCCTGTTCATTAAAGAGCTCGAACAGGCATTGGAAGACGGCCGGGCCGACATCGCGGTGCATTCGATGAAAGATATGCCAATGAATGTGCCGGAAGGATTTGCGCTGGCCGCCATAACGGAGCGGGAAGATCCGCGCGATGCGTTTGTTTCCATTCACTATAGCGGCCTGGATGCATTGCCTGAATGCAGCATCGTCGGCACCTCAAGCTTGCGGCGCGAAAGCCAGCTGCGCGCGCAATTCCCGCATCTCGAAGTTCATCCCTTGCGCGGCAATGTGCAGACCCGGCTGCGTAAACTCGACGAAGGGCAATATGCCGCAATCATTCTAGCTGCCGCCGGTTTAAAACGGCTGGGATTATCCAATCGCATCACCGCATTACTGAGTCCCGAGCAAAGCCTGCCTGCGGTAGGTCAAGGCGCATTGGGTATCGAATGCCGGGCGGATCGCACCGATCTGGTTGCGCTGATGCAACCGCTGCATCACCAGGAAACCGCTTATTGCGTCGAAGCCGAGCGAGCCCTGAGCCGTGTATTGGGCGGCAGTTGCCAAGTGCCGCTGGGCGCGTTTGCTGAAATCAGCAACGGCAAACTCCAGCTGCGCGGATTCGTGGCGCAACCTGATGGCAAACGCATTGTCAGCGATGCGCTGAAAGGCAAACCGGAAACCGGCATTACGATGGGACAGCAATTAGCGCAAAAGCTGATCAACAAAGGCGCCGGTGAAATTCTGGCAACCCTGGTCCCCGCAGAGGGCTGGAAATAACATTGCCTGCGAGCACACAACTTACCGGCCTTAATATTCTGGTCACCCGCCCTGAGCGTCAATCCGCTGTTCTTGCGGAAGGTATCCGCGCGCTGGGCGGCAATCCGATTTTGCTTCCTGTACTGGAAATCGCCGATGTCACCGATCTGAGTCCTTTAACCGATCTGATCAAGCGCTTGGATGAATTCGACTGGGCAATCTTTGTCAGCCCCAATGCCGTCAACAAAAGCATGCCGTTGATAACCAAGCAGCATGCATTGCTGCCGCCGCACCTGAAATTTGCCGCGGTCGGGAAAGGCAGCGCAGACACTTTGAAACAATACGGCGTCAACAATGTGCTCATTCCAACCGAGCATTCCGATAGCGAAGCGCTACTCAAGCTCGATCAGCTACAGCACATGGCCGGGCAACGAGTTGTCATCTTTCGCGGCAATGGCGGCCGGCAATTATTAGGTGACACACTCGCTCAGCGCGGTGCTTATCTCGAATACGCCGAATGTTATCAGCGCAGAAAACCCGACCTCGATACGGCACCGCTACTTGCTGATTGGTCACAAGGCAAAATACATGCCGTGATCATCACCAGCAGCGAAGGACTGCATAATTTATTTGACATAATAGGCATGCTTGGCCAACAATTGCTGAAATTAACGCCGGTTTTTACAGTTCATGAACGAATTGCCCAAACGGCCAAAGAGTTAGGACTGGAAAAAATCATAAAAGCGCCTTCCACGGGTGACGAAGGCTTACTGAAAGGCTTACAAGCATACTTTCAGGTAACCGGAAAATAGTACAACCGAACGGATGTTCATGTAATTTGCCATCGGCGGTTCAATATTAACAATGATCATCTCTACTGCAATGAGGAGAATATATGAAACTGATACTCTGGCTATTGGCACTATTCGCTGCTGCTGTAGCTGTCACGCTAGCTGCTAAAAACACAACAGGGCGCGCGCTCATCGAGATGCCGCCTTATCAATTGGAATTACCGCTGGATCAATTCATCCTTGCGGCAGCAGTAGCCTTTTTTGTTTTTTATATTCTAGTCCGGTTTATTCTGGGGATTTTTGGTTTCAGTCAACGGCATCGCCATAAGAAAACGGATGAAATGCTCTTGTCCGGATTAAAAGCTTATCTTGAAGGCGATTACATTAAATCACAAAAAAATACAGCGATTGCGCTCAAGCTAGCCGATTCATCGACAGCCAAAGCAATCAGCGCTGTTATTGCAGCCCGCTCGGCTCAAATACTTAATGAAGTGGCTGCGCGTGATCAATATTTGAACACTGCACTGGCTCAAGCACCGGATGAGAAATCATTGTGCCTTGCCGCCAAAACCGAATTTATGTTGCAAAAAGGGGACTATCAAGAGGCACTAAGAATATTACAGTCGCTCTATTCAGAAGGCGGGTTGCAATCCATTGCCGTTCTGCAGCTGGAGCTGGAAGCTCAGCAGCAAGCCGGCAATTGGGATGCGGTTCTTGAATTGGTTGACATATTGGCAAAACGCCAATCAGCGAACAAAACGCTGGTAAAAAAATTAAAACACGATGCGCAAATAGAAAATATCAAAAGCAAAGCCACCGATTTACAATCATTGAATCAATATTGGCAATGCATATCACCGCTGGATAAAATGGACAGCAAGCTTTCTGTCGCAGCCGTGCGTGCCTATATCTCGTTAGGTAACTGTAATATGGCCAATAAAATTATCGAAGCGAATATCCCGATGACATGGGATAACGAATTGATAGAGCTGTATTCGGAATGTTTGGATTACCACGTCAGCAGACAAATCGAATGTGCCGAAGTATGGCTTAGATCACACCCCAATAATGCGATTTTACTGCTAACGCTGGGCAAACTCTGTACGTATTGTGAGCTTTGGGGTAAAGCGCAAAATTACCTGGAAGCAAGCTTATCTGTTGAAGCCGGGCACAAAGCGCATTTCGCCCTAGCGCAGTTAAATGAAAAGCTCGGAAAACATGAATTGGCAATGGATCATTACAACAAAGGGTTGCAATTAACACTCAAACAACTCAGTTAAAACGCTAGGGTTCCCGCGCAACTTGGGGATTGCTGGTTGAAGGCGTGAATACATCGGAAAAGAAAGCATCTTTTGGCAAGCTGCGATAATTGGTAAAGTCATGGTAAGCAGCTTTGACCATAGCAGGGACACCGCAAGCGTACACTTGATGCTTTTCCAGATTGTGATGATCCTGCATGACAGCTTCGTGCACCAGACCTGTTCTCCCCTGCCAGTTGTCCGATGGCAACGGATCCGACAGCACGGGAATAAACGTAAAATTATCGTGCTGCTGTTGCCAGCTTTCGGCCAAATCCATCAGATATAAATCAGCTTTTGTACGCGCTCCCCAGTATAGGGTCATTTTCCTTTTCTCATTCCGGTTACTTTCCTGATAAAAAATATGCTCGAGAATACTTTTTATCGGTGCAAATCCCGTGCCGCTTGCTAGGAACGTAATAGCGGTATCGGACGGCGTATCCCTTAAGAAGAATGAGCCCAATGGACCTGTGAAACGAAGCATATCCTTAACTTTCATGTCCGTAAAAACATGTTCTGTAAATGCGCCACCCGGATAATTTCGCACATGCAATTGCAGCAATTCGTCGTCATGCGGTGCATTCGCCAAGGAAAAACTGCGCCGTTTACCATCTTTGAGTAAAATATCGATATACTGACCGGCCAAAAACTGTAATCGCTGATTGGTTGGAAGTTTCAGAGAAATAACCATCACATCCGGAGCAACAAGATCGAGCCTATGCACCCGACAGGGCAAGGTTTTAATTTCAATATCTTTGATTGCACCAATTTCGTGACACTCGATTATCAAATCACTTAATGGGGAAGCGCAACAAAACAATGCATTGCCGGCACGCTTATCTTCTTCAGTCAAGGTTTCTTCACTGTAGTTACCATAAGCGACTGCTCCTTGGATGATTCTTCCTTTGCAAATACCACAGGAACCATTGCGGCAACCGTAGGGCAGCGAGAATCCTTCACGCAGAGCCGCTTCAAGAATGGTTTCTCCAGGCTCAACCTGGAAAACATGCCCGCTGGGCTGAATAATGATTTGATGCGACATTGAGTAGCAAACAAATAGAAAATATAATAATTAGAAACAAATAACTTATATGAAGAAAGCAGTATTAATTATTGGTTGTGGTGATGTCGCGCTTAGAACAGCGCCACTATTACAAGCACATTACCGGATTCTCGGTCTGTACCGTAACTTAGATAATTCCGACCATTTACGATCACATGGAATTATTCCAGTTTACGGAAATCTGGATTCTCCGAAGAGTCTTGAGAAACTCGCTGGAGTTGCACAGTTGATATTGCATCTGGCCCCTCCACCCAACCAAGGGTTACGCGATCATCGAACCGCGCATTTACTGTCCGCATTAACCAATCGGACTAGAAATCGTGCGCTGATTCTACCACAACGATTTATCTATATCAGTACCAGTGGCGTTTATGGTAATTGTCATGGCGCATTGATCGATGAAAGTCACCCCGCTAATCCTGAAAATGACCGTGCAATACGGCGTATTGATGCTGAAAGGCAAATACGCAACTGGGGCAAACGCAATCACGTTCCTGTCTCGATTTTACGTGTTCCCGGAATTTATGCGGCGGACCGGCTGCCATTAAAGCGGTTACGTGAAGGGCATCCGGCAATATTGGCCAGTGAAGACAGTTATACCAATCATATTCACGCAGATGATCTTGCGCGAATCATTTATGCTGCTTTGCATCACGCGAAGCCCAGCAGGATTTATCATACCTGTGATGACTCCCGCCTCAAAATGGGAGAATATTTTGATCTGGTCGCGGATCATTTTGATTTACCGCACCCTCCTCGCATCAGCCGAAGCCAAGCTTACGAGCAAATATCGCCCGGCATGCTATCTTTCATGAAAGAATCCAGGCAGCTTAAGAATTTCAGAATGAAGAAGGAACTGCGCATTCAGTTGTTATACCCAACCGTTCATGAAGGCGTTAAAGCCGCTCGAGCTAACAGCTCATGAAGTCGTGCGGTTGCATCCTTCGCTGATTCAGTTTCTCAAATTAACACTAAGAATATACAAAACTCTGCCGTTAATTCCGCACAATCTCAAAACAATCACTGGGGTTTTGTTGTCAACAGCCGCAGCAGAATTTTAATGTATTGATTTTCATGAGAGCCTCTGTTCTTAGGAGTTAACGATGGCAACTGTCACAGCGCATGCAGAAAAGAAAGTAAAAGAAATCAATTATTCGTGGGAAGGAAAGGACAAAGCTGGTAAACAACTGAAGGGTGAGATGCGCGCTGCCGGAACAGTTGTGGTAACTTCCACATTGCGCCGTCAAGGGATTAAAGTCACAAAAATCAAGAAAACCCAATCCGGCGGCAAAATAACAGACAAGGATATTACGTTATTTACGCGTCAACTGGCCACCATGATGAAATCTGGCGTGCCGCTATTACAAGCTTTCGATATCGTGGGAAGAGGCCACAGCAACCGCGCTTTAAGCAAATTAATATTGGACATCAAAGCGGATGTGGAAACCGGTAGCAATTTGACGGACGCCTTCCGGAAATATCCACTCTATTTTGATGCACTCTACTGCAATCTTGTCGGCGCAGGTGAAGCGGCTGGTATTTTGGATGGTATTTTGGATCGTCTGGCTACCTATAAAGAAAAGATTCAAGCTATCAAGGGAAAAATCAAATCCGCACTCTTTTACCCGATTTCAATTCTTGTGGTTGCGTTTATCATTACCGCAGTAATTATGATCTTTGTCGTTCCAGCTTTCAAAGATTTATTTGAAGGATTCGGCGCCGAATTGCCTGCCCCAACGCTTCTGGTAATGACGATCTCAGACTTTTTTGTTGCTTATTGGTGGGCAATTTTAGGGGTTCTAGGCGGCGCAATCTATGGCTTCTTGTATGCCTGGAAACGCTCGGTTCCGATGCAGCGGGTCATGGATCGTCTTGCGCTCAAATTACCGATTTTCGGTGAGGTCATTCGCAAAGCCACGATCGCACGTTGGTCTCGAACACTATCAACCATGTTTGCCGCCGGCGTCCCATTGGTAGAGTCATTGGATTCTGTGGCAGGTGCTGCCGGAAATTTCATTTATTACGAAGCCACCAAGACCATTCAGCTTGAAGTCAGTACCGGTAACAGCTTGACGTCTTCGATGGCCGGCACCAACGTTTTTCCTAATATGGTCATCCAAATGGTCGCCATTGGTGAAGAGGCCGGATCGCTTGACTCGATGCTCAGTAAAATTGCCGATTTCTATGAAGCGGAGGTGGACGATGCAGTAGCCGCGCTTTCCAGCCTGATGGAACCCATCATTATGGTCGTATTGGGCACGCTCATCGGCGGTATGGTTGTTGCGATGTACTTACCTATCTTCAAAATGGGCATGGTTGTTAATTAAACATTATTTCCTTAAGAACATGTCATTCTTATCCATATTGCAAGACTCGCCTGTTTTCTTCGTATCCTGTACGACAATACTCGGTTTAATGATCGGCAGCTTCCTGAATGTTGTGATTTACCGGTTGCCTGAAATGATGAAAAGGAATTGGCTGCAACAATGCGCGGAACTCCATGGTGAGGCGGCCCAAGCATTACCCGAATTCAACCTTCTTACGCCGCGTTCAACGTGTATACACTGCGAACATAAAATAACCGCATGGGAAAATATTCCGATTATTAGCTACCTTTTTCTACGAGGACGCTGCTCTCAATGCCATGCGCGCATTTCTCCGCGCTATCCGATAATAGAAGCAGCAACCGCTATTATCAGCGGTTTTGTTGCTTGGCACTTCGGTTACGGCTTTGTCGCACTTGCAGCACTAATCTTCGTATGGGCGCTCATCGCCTTAGCTGTTATTGACTTGGATACGCAATTATTACCGGATGATATAACATTACCATTATTATGGATCGGCCTATTGGTTAATATCAATCATGGCTTTACCGATATCCAATCGGCAGTCATTGGCGCCATCGCCGGTTATCTTTCCTTGTGGTCCATTTACTGGTGCTTTAAACTGATAACCGGCAAAGAGGGCATGGGATACGGCGATTTTAAACTGTTAGCCGCAATTGGTTCGTGGCTAGGCTGGAGCATGCTTCCATTGGTGATACTTTCCTCATCTCTGGTCGGTGCGCTGGTCGGTATCGGATTGATTCTTGCCGCCAAGCTGAATAAGAGTATCCCTATTCCATTCGGTCCCTATTTGGTTGGCGGGGCACTTATTGCTTTATTCTGGGGAGAGCAGCTCATTCATACCTACATTAGCTTATTTTAATCAATGACTTTTATAGTTGGACTTACTGGCGGAATCGGTTGTGGAAAATCAAGCGCCAGTCAATTTTTCACTGAATTAGGTATTGATGTCATTGATACCGATGTAATTGCCCGGAAATTAACCCAGCCAGATGGTCAAGCTATCAATTTGATAAGAAACTCATTCGGAGATGCTTTCTTAACAGCGAATGGTTCTCTGGATAGAGAAAAAATGCGCAATCAGGTATTCTCGGACAGTCATGCACGACGTAAACTGGAAGAAATCCTTCATCCGTTGATACTGAAAGAAGTAATTGAACAAATTGAACAAACCCAATCACCTTATATCGTACTTGTGGTTCCATTATTATTTGAAACGAATGATTACGACGGCATCATTCAGCGCAGTCTGGTGGTTGACTGTGAGGAATCAGTGCAAATTTCACGCACAATGGCACGCAGTCAATTACCGGAGCAGCAAGTGAAGGCGATCATGGCGCAACAGATCTCTCGACAAACTCGCCTACAAAAAGCCGATGATATAATTACTAATAATCGAGATATCGATTTCCTGAAGACACAAGTCAGCCAGCTACATCATAAGTATCTGATTCTTTCACAGAATAAATCAGATGCCATAAACTTGCACTAAAGAAATTATTTGGGAAAATTTATTTTTTTGTGAAATAATCTTAGTTGCAGCAAAGCTTCAATACCTCTAATTTCTCTTGTGGATGTACAACTATTGTGATTTGTTACGAACACCCGCTCAATGAGCGCATACGTACCCTTCTTCGACTTGAGGATCTATTTAATAAGATTGATTTCTTCTCTACGAAAGATACTGCGACCGAGCACCACGCGTCACTCATCGCTTTATTTGAAGTGCTTGAGATCACAAGCCGGGCTGATATCAAATCAGATTTACTGCAAGAACTTGAGCGGCAGAAACAAATACTCGAAATGCTCCGAAAAAATCCCGAGGTGTCTGAAACCGCATTGGATAATGTACTCAATGACATAAAAATCACCTTCCGGGAAATGCTGGATTTCCCAGGCAAAGTCGGTGAGCATCTGCGTGAAAATGAATGGTTAATGGCAATCAAGCAACGCATTGGAATACCTGGCGGTTGCTGTGTATTTGACTTGCCATCCTATCATTACTGGTTGAATTTGGATCCTGCCCATCGGCACAAAGACTTCGACGAGTGGTTAACGCCGTTCCAACCCATCCGAAACGCATTCGGAATTGTGCTTTACCTGTTGAGAAAAAGTGGCAGAACCTTGCAGGTGGTTGCAAATCAAGGAATTTTCCAGCAAACGGGATCGGAATACACTGCACACATGCTAAGGCTTAATTTAAGCGATCAATTGCCCTGCGTGCCAGAGATCAGCGCTAACAAATATGCACTGAATATCCGTTTCATTCCGATGCACACGAACCAAAAAAACAAAGCCTATGAAGGTGATGTGAAATTTGAACTAACCTTCTGTAATCTATGATTTTATTTCAATTTACCACAGCAACCGAAGATATGACAATTGCTCTTTTCTGTCAATGCATAACACAATCGCTTGTTGCTTCTTTTAGTGCTAGAAATCTCAGTTTAATTGAGCTAAAGTCTCTACGCACTGAAGTGTGAGTTCTATCGCAAGCAATCATAGTGGAATTTTTCCGCAATGCACACAGTGCTATCTTCGAGTTCCCCTGAACCAATTTCGATCCAATTTCCCATCTGTTTTCATGTGTACTACGGTCGGTCAGATGGTGTTTCACCGTTCATGACCTCGCTCCCCTTCGATGCCGACCCGAATGCAGCATGCAAACCTTGTTTCTAATGTCCTAGACGATACAATCGCGCACACCATAAAGAAAAAAAGAGGTTAGATGTAAGAATTACTAGCGTTGTTTACAGTATTTGGGAGAAGGGGGTGTAAATAATTTTGTGTAAATGGTCATATTGCAGGAAACTGCTTATATATTTTTAGAGTAAAAATGACCACACCCAAACCCCTGCCGGCCGGCTTAATTGATAGCCTGCTGGCCGATTACAAAAAGCCAGAAGATTTAATCGGTGAGCATGGTCTTCTCAAGCAACTCACCAAAGCGTTGGTTGAACGTGCCTTGCAAGCAGAAATGGCCGATCATCTTGGTCACGATAAGCACGAAACGGTAGTCAATGCCACTGGCAATACCAGAAATGGTAAAAGCCGTAAGACCCTGAAAGGTGAATTCGGTGAGTTACCCATCGAGATCCCCCGTGACCGTGAGGGCAGCTTCGAGCCTCTGATCATTTCCAAGCATCAGACCCGCTGGGCGGGCTTTGATGACAAGATCCTCTCGCTGTATGCCCGTGGCATGACAGTGCGTGAAATCCAACAGCACCTCACTGAAATGTATGGCACAGAAGTATCGCCTACGCTCATTTCTACGGTCACTGATGGCGTAATGGATGAAGTGAAGCAGTGGCAATCCCGGCCTCTCGATGCGGTGTATCCTGTGATCTATCTCGATTGTATCCATACCAAAGTTCGTGACGCTGGTAGCGTTCGTACCAAAGCGATTTACCTGGCGATCGGCATTAACATGGAGGGCCATAAAGAAATACTGGGCTTATGGATTGCTCAGACCGAGGGTGCCAAGTTCTGGCTCAGCGTTGTCACTGAACTCAAAAATCGTGGCGTGCAAGATATCTTTATCGCCTGTGTCGATGGCTTAAAGGGCTTTCCCGAAGCGATTGAAACCATCTATCCACATGCCATTGTACAACTCTGTATCGTGCACATGGTTCGTAATAGTCTCAACTACGTCAGCTGGAATAAACGCAAGGAAGTAGCTGCTGATTTACGTTTGGTCTACAGCGCCGCCACGATTGATGAGGCTGAGCACGCGTTAGTCGGCTTTGAAGATAAATGGAACAATGCTTATCCACCGATCGCCCGATCTTGGCGCAATAACTGGCAACGCATCATTCCATTCTTCGACTACCCGCCTGAGATACGGCGCATTATTTACACCACCAATGCGATTGAGTCAGTCAATATGAGCCTACGCAAAGTCAGCAAAAACCGTGGATCGTTTCCCAACGATGAAGCTGTGATCAAATTGTTTTATTTGGCTCTCAGCAATATCGCCAAAAAATGGTCTATGCCACTAAGAGATTGGAAACCGGCACTAAACAGGTTTACTATTCAATTTAACGAAAGAATGCCTCGGCATTATTAACCACCGTTTACACAAAATCTAGGACACCCCCAGAGAAGGCAGCGAAAGTAAAAACTTCAGAAGAAGAGATGCAGCTTCCATCAGAATAGTTCCAAGTGATCCTTCCCCAAAGAATTCCAATATTCCTTCTGGATCAGCTCGTCGGTTGACTCCGCCCTTTTAGTGGATCTTCATTGCTTGTTGTGTCACAGAATTGTACAAAGAATTAACACATCACCTTCAACGGCAATAAAGAAGACCAGCAGATTAGAAGATAATGCTTTGAATTACACAAACCCGCTTCAGCGGGTTTTTATTGCTTGGCGTTGACCGGATTTCCTTACACCAGCCTTACACGATCCTTATTAAACAAAAAAGCACTTAGGATTTTACTCTCTAAGTGCTTGATTTTATTGGTGGGTCTGGTAGGACTTGAACCTACGACCAAGGGATTATGAGACACAGCCTTTAAATTGGCTATATATATTAAACAATAACTTACAGCGCTTGCCACATATAAAATCATTATCACACAACCCTAAATTATGGAGTTTACATTCAAGCGTGACACAAATTTGACACAATCAATTTAGCGCTTTATTTGATTCTGTCATTGTAGAAAAACTGCATCAATTTCACTCAATACTACTTAGTTATGCTTCATGTCGCCAGTCGATTCTTAAGTCTTTGCATGAGATCCATCCTCTCATGCAAAACTGCCAAAATAATTGACACTTTTCTGTCTTTAGGCTGCCAATAGAAAATATAATGATGTTCACAATGAGTAAACAATAAATCTGATCTGTTTTTTAGAAATACTCTTGGCGTGATATCACCTTGAGCGATCTCTTGGAATCGCTTCAACAACAAGGCTTCATAATGTTTTGCTTGTTCAATTCCCCACGTATCAACTGTATAACGAGCGATTGCTTTCAAATCTTCTTCAGCAAGAGCAGTGAGTTCGTAACCGGACATTACTTAGTATTTTCGTTATATACTTCTTGAAAGATTTCTTCTACAGATTTCTTGCTAATTCTGCCAGCTTTAGCTGATTTAATACGTTCATTCAAAAGTGTTTCCAGTTCATTCAAAGCGGTGTCTTCATCAGAAGATGTAGGCAGAACTTGAGCAAGCACATATTCCTTAATTGATTTTCCTTGTAAAGCAGCAACAGCCTTAATTTTTTGATGCTGCTCTGGCGTCAAATCGATAGACAAGCGGCTCATATTATTTCATCCTTTATCATTAAGTGAAAATGAATATAGTACAAAATGAACAAATGCACAAATGTTCAAAGCGAAAGATGCTAACTTGCAAGAAAATTGGCTTGTCCTGATTTTACAGTAACCTATAGAATCATAAAATATTCTCAGGGGGTATGAGATACAGTCAAAAATTAATATGCTCATCATAATTTGCAGCAATAAGATTTTGACTTAATTAAAAATTAATTATTTACCGATTGCCGCACGATATCTTACTATCTAAATTTTTCTACATTCAGAAGGAGAAGTATGTCTTACGTAAAAAAATTAGAATTTGGAAATTACACTCTTAACTTTGGGAATAAGAAAGTACTTCTTGACCTGTTCTATGAAGTCGTGATGCCATCTTTCTACGAAATGAAATATATTCGAGCTCTTCAAAATAAAGGGGAATACTTCTTTCTTGATACAAAAATAGTTAAGCTGGAAGATGATAAGAAAAATCCAGTTATTGGTATTGTCGGCCGCATTGTCAAAAATACCAAACTCAAGCGTGAGCAAATTTTTCGTCGTACTGAAGGAATAGTTGAGGATAAAAAAGAATTAGAAACAGCGCCAAGTTCTACTTTTTTACTAATCCTGAATAATCATAGATTAATTCTCTGCAAAGAAGTACCTGGTGCCCCCCTAATCCCCCCATTTTTAACAGGAGCATGCAGTAGAGAGTTTTAATTTAAAAGCTTCTGCCAACTTCATTGCTGGCGTGATACCTCCAAGTGCCATACTTGGACGTTCATTATTATAAATCCATAACCACTGTGTCGCAGTGAGTTGGGCCTCTTCAATGGTTGCAAATTCATTCATCTCCAACCATTCATGCCGGACGGTCCTGTTATAGCGTTCCACGTAGGCATTTTGCTGTGGCTTTCCTGGCTGGATGTAATCGAGCTGAATACCTCGAGTTTCTGCCCAACAACAAAGCGTGCCACTGATATTCTCCGGCCCGTTATCACAACGAATCTTCCTGGGTTTGCCGCGCCATTCGATAATCCGGTCCAGAGCGCGCGTAACGCGTTCTGATGGAAGCGATACGTCCACTTCGATTCCCAACCCTTCACGGTTGAAGTCATCCAGCACATTGAAGGTTCGAAAAGACCGGCCATTGGTGAGTTGATCAGCCATGAAGTCCATCGACCATGTGTCATTGGGCCGTTCTGGCACAGCTAGCGGCTCCGGCTTCTCCCGCTTTAATCGCTTGCGTGGCTTAATTCGTAAATTCAATTCCAGCTCACGGTAAATACGATACACACGTTTGTGATTCCATCCAAAACCCTTCACATTACGCAAATAAAGAAAGCATAAGCCAAAGCCCCAACGCTTGTGACAAGTCGTCAGGCGTAGTAACCAATCGGCGATTTCTTCGTTCTCATCGTTGAGCGCCGGATGATAACGATAGCAGGTCTCAGAAATGCCAAATGTTGTACAGGCCAAAACGATACTAACGGATTTATCCTGTACTGCCCATTGTGCCATTACTTTGCGCTGTGAGGGCTTTACCACTTTTTTCCAAGTGCCTCCTTCAATAGCTCATTCTGCATCTGGCTTTCCGCATACATCCGCTTTAACCGTTTGTTTTCCTCAACCATCGCCTTCATTTCAGATAGTAAGGCAGCATCCATCCCACCATACTTGCTGCGCCATTTATAAAAACTTGCAGTACTCATTCCATGTTCCCGGCATAAATCAGCCACAGGAATTCCTCCTTCAGCTTGCTTCAATATCTGCATGATCTGGCTTTCCGTAAATCGCTGCTTCTTCATCAGTAAAATTCCTCTTCGTCTAGGATAGAAAATTCTACTGCTTTGCTCGTTCAATTTTTGGGGGGATTACCCCCCTACAATTCAAAATTTTCAGAGCACCAGCTTGTACTGCTTAAAGAAAAGTCATAAAGAATATATTAACGAGCTATACGAGTCACAAAAATCAGAAGATCCTAAAAGAAAAATTGAAACTCAAAATTCTCTATTAGAGAGTAATCCTTATCCAACATTAAGAATAACTCCACTTTCCGATAAGCAAAGCCTTGAGGATTTTATTGATAGATTCCATCATATTGATCGACTTTCAATAAAACTTCTCTCAACAAACAATGAAGAAATTAATAATGATGACTTCTGGGCTGATTTCGGAAAGCTTGGTAATAATATGAATAGCAAATCTGCAAAAGTAGAGTTCTCAAATACTAAAGAAGGTTTAGATTCTGATACTGTATACACTCAGGTAAGCTCTGCATCCAATCTTGGAAATTCTGAAATTAAGCTTAAGGGGTCGGATATAGAGGGTGATTCAATTAATGGAAACAATGAAGACTTCAGTCTAACTATAGAGTTAGATGAGCTATCTCGCGATACAGAGCAGGCGGCTAAAGTCAAATATAGTCAATTTAAGCATTTGTCTGAGGCTGGTATTATAGCCCAACCCCAAGTATCCCAAACTGAACACGATAAAGTAAAAGCCATTTTTAATAGGCTTTGATATGCCATACAATTTTAATGCTTCAGACTTAACAAGTGAAAAGTCGTTATGGCAAATATATAAGTTATCGAGAAAAATACAACCTAGTAAACTACATGTCTTCATTATCATTCTTACAATGATACTACTAGGAACAAATGCTTACTTTCTTGAAGATGATATTTCTATAATTTTGAATGACACCAGAACATGGGCATCGATGGGGTTTAATTTTTCAATCAGCACACTTGGCTTTCTGATTGCCGGATTTACTATTTTTGCCACAATATCAAAACCTGAGATGATGCTGGCTATGATGGGCCATATCAACAAGGAAACTGGATTACCTACTTTAAAATATAATTTCTTCGCATTTATGCAAGTGTTTATAGTTTATATAGTTTTTGCTTTAATTTATCTATTGGTTATGATTTTAGGGCAAAAAAGTGGATTCCTAGCAAATATTGTAAATTTTTTTCCTTATAGCTCTCTCATAAAGCTCGCATTAATTAAAACAAGCTATGTAATAATTGGATCCAGTTTTGTCTACTTGTTGCTCTTACTAAAAGTTTTTGTTTTTAATGTATATGCAATTGTAATGAATTTCTTGAGATGGGAATATCACAATACCCATTAATAGTTTTTTTAATATTAAATTGAAAAGAAATCGCCTCTAGGGTGCGCCGGCCAACCCGGCGCAAGGCCATGCCCAGTTCATGGGCATGCTGGCCGATCCCATTCTACTCGCTGGTTTAAACCACATACTCCGTTCTGCAAAACAGTTTTAGAATTCAATCTTGAAGATGCATATTGTTGCGTGATTCTGAGAGGTTGTTTATTACCCCTTAATCCTTTATGCTTATTACTTATGCATAAAGGATACTGCGATGACTGATCTTACAAATGACACAATTCCAAAACTATCAATTGAAGAAGCTCAGCAATACATTGAGATTGCTGAAAAAGCGGCATTAAATTTTCGCGGACAGGCCGACGAACTTGAAAATGCTATCGGCATGCTGATGATCGGACGCATTTATGGTTGGAGGGTATTGGTAATCGTTCACAACAAACGTACCATCAAAAAATATGAGGAAATACTTGGCATTAATATTCGCGAAATGTTTCCTCCCGAAGGCCCATTAGCGCATAAATCACTTGGTTACAAAGTCGCAACTACGTTCAGTAATTTCTGGAAAGTTGTAAGCGGTGATATAAAAATCGAAAATCGCCGAGAGATTGGCTCTGAATAAAGGATATTAAATATCCTTGACAAGGGGAATGCATACCCTCTATAGTGGAGGGTATGGAAAAACCTTTTGCAAAATTAAATACTCAGAATGATGCCAATGCGGATGCGCGGTTGGGGGCGTCAGCACCCAACGCAGCGCATAGCATTGGCGCAACATTGGATAATACTCATGCATCCGATACAAATCACACCGTTGACACCCCCCGTACGGTAATACGGGGGGAAAGTCCCACCGGAGAAAAAAATAAATCACAGGCGGCCTTAACTGACTGGCTGAATGTTTCCTTCCCTTTTCATCCAGAAAATAATAATCCATTTGAATTTTTTAAATCCTTTAGTGAAGCAACTAAGGGTATTTTTGGTGGAATGACAGACCAGCAGCGAGGGCTTCATGGTTGGCAATTCTCCTTTCAGTTTGATTATGGCTGCGTTTTATTTGCATACGGCGGCCAAAACAACACTGCTTTCTTGTCTCTACCCGGCGAAGGTTGCGCATTAATTCCTGATTGGCAATCTTTCGCTTTATACCTGAGAGATCAACTTCGAGCGCGCATTACTCGCTGGGATGGAGCGGTGGATGATTTCAACGGCGTTCATTCTGTTGATATGGCCATTGAATTTTATACGCAAGGCCACTTTAAACACGGCGGCAGAGAACCGAAACTTACACAGCATGGAAACTGGATTAAACCTGACGGTTCAGGTCGTAGTGTATACGTTGGCAATCGTAAAAATGGCAAGCTCATCAGGATTTATGAAAAGGGCAAGCAACTAGGCGATCCTTCCAGTCCTTGGGTACGCTGGGAGGTTGAACTTCATGCAAAAGATCGCGTCATTCCTTGGGAAGTTTTGCTGCATCCGGGCGAATATGTCGCAGGTGCTTATCCATGTCTATCCTGGGTAACTGATCGTGCCTGTCGTATCACCACAATCAAAGAACAGGATCGAATCAGCTATGAGCGCTTGAAGCAGGTTGCATCAACTGCTTATGGCGCACTCCTCAATGTCATGCTGCAACGCGAAGGCAGTGCGGAGCTTATTGTAGAACAACTAAAACGGCATGCCATTCCCCGTCGCCTTGCTTCCACAGATCATTATTTACGCACAAAGGGAAAATCCGATGAGATTTGAAGCGGACGATCTTGATTGGGCAATGGGCGAACTTGCCAACTTATTTGCTGATGCCAATCGGCTCGGTATTCTTCCGCATCAAATTAATCCTGGTTTGTTTTATGAGGCTTGGACAGTGTTGTGTTTTCAACCGATTGAAGTTTCAATCCGGTGCCGTCAAACATTAATTTCTATGCTTACCTTTCCTTTGTGGCAAGTATCCAAAGAAGGCTATATCAAAAGAAGTTTTGATTTTAACAATCCCGGTGAGCCCATGCGCTATGAAAACACTTTTACTCACTGAGGCTGCCAATTTTCTCAAGATGCACCCAGAAGAGGTGCGCCGTCGCGCAAAATCTGGGAAATTACCCGGTGCAAAATTGGGCAAATGCTGGGTATTTATTCTTGATGATCTTGTTGAACACATCAGATCACAGTATTCTAACCCTCGGCAAGCGTTGCGAGTGGTTTCAGAAAAGGAGGTAAACATATGCCACTCTACAAACGCGGTAATACGTGGTGGATCGCGTTCACCACACCAGCAGGAGAGCGTGTTAGATGCTCTGCTGGCACAGCCGACAAAGCCCAAGCGCAAGAATACCATGACAAGCTAAAAGCTGAATCCTGGCGCATTCAAAGATTGAGAGAAAAGCCGGAGTACACATGGGATGAGGCAGCAGCTAAGTTTCTACTCGAAACACAGCATAAAGCTACCCATGAACGCGACAAAGAAAAACTTAGATGGTTACAGCAATTCTTACGTAATAAGCCATTGCAAGAAATTGACCGGGAATTAATCGATCACATTGCACATGCAAAAGCAAAGGATACAAGCCCATCAACTGCTAATCGCCATTTAGCACTGATACGGGCAATTCTGCGGAAAGCATGCCATGATTGGGAGTGGATAGACAAAATTCCAAAAATCAGGCTTTTCCCAGAACCAAAACGCCGTATTCGATGGCTAACTCCGGAGCAAGTAAAAATATTACTAAATGAATTGCCACAACATCAACAGGATATGATGATATTTGCTTTATCAACAGGCTTGAGACAATCAAACGTTATTAATCTGGAATGGAATCAGGTTGATCTTGAGCGTAAGGCTGCCTGGATTCATCCCGACCAAGCCAAGGCAAGAAAAGCAATTCACGTTCCGCTTAATTCTGTTGCTGTAACGGTGTTACTTCGACAAGTCGGTAAGCATCAAAGCAGAGTTTTCACATTTCGCGGAAACCCGATTGCATGGGTAAATACCCGTGCGTGGAAACTAGCATTAATACGAGCAGGAATAGAAAACTTTAGATGGCACGACCTGCGCCATACTTGGGCAAGCTGGTTGGCTCAACAGGGCACACCCATGAATGTACTGCAGGAACTCGGTGGTTGGGAATCGGAAGAGATGGTAAGGCGGTATGCACACCTATCGAAACCGCAGCTCATGCAGCATGCCGAGCTGGTTTCAAATATCCTTGATACCACAATTTTGTCACATCGGAAAGAAAAAAGAGGTTAGAAATTTATCTAACCTCTTGATTTGTTGGTGGGTCTGGTAGGACTTGAACCTACGACCAAGGGATTATGAGTCCCCTGCTCTAACCAACTGAGCTACAGACCCTTATTGCTTATTTTAATTGTTGCCGGTATCCAAAAAGCTGCGTAAACGTTCAGAACGAGCAGGGTGACGTAACTTGCGCAGTGCTTTGGCTTCGATTTGACGAATGCGTTCACGGGTAACATCGAATTGTTTGCCGACCTCTTCTAAGGTATGGTCGGTATTCATTTCAATGCCGAAACGCATACGCAGCACTTTGGCTTCACGCGGGGTTAAAGAATCCAGAATGTCCTTAGTGACACCGCGCAAGCTTGCGTAAACTGCCGCATCTGCAGGCGCCATCGTGGCTGCATCTTCGATAAAATCACCTAGATGTGAATCTTCATCGTCACCAATCGGGGTCTCCATGGAGATTGGTTCCTTGGAAATCTTAAGAATTTTACGAATTTTCTCTTCGGGCATCTCCATTTTTTGCGCTAAAACCGCCGGTTCAGGTTCTTGTCCGGTTTCCTGCAAAATCTGACGTGAAATACGATTCATTTTATTAATCGTTTCAATCATATGCACGGGAATCCGGATGGTTCTCGCCTGATCCGCAATGGAACGGGTGATCGCCTGGCGTATCCACCATGTAGCATATGTTGAAAATTTGTAACCACGCCGGTACTCAAATTTATCGACTGCTTTCATAAGACCGATATTGCCTTCTTGAATCAGATCGAGAAATTGTAATCCACGGTTAGTGTATTTCTTAGCAATAGAAATTACCAGCCGTAAATTGGCTTCCGTCATCTCGCGTTTGGCCCGGCGCGCTTTAGCCTCGCCCGTTGACATTTTGCGATTAATTTCTTTTAAGTCTTTGATCGGAATGCCAACCTTGTTTTTGAGTTCCAGCAAATTCCGCTGCTCTTCCAAAATTGCAGGTTTATAGTGTTCAAGCGCTTGACTATAAGGCTTTCCAATGGCGATTTCTTGCGCTACCCAATCAAGATCGGTTTCATTCCCAGGAAACGTTTTGATGAAGTGATTTCTGGGCATTTTTGCTTTGGATACGCATAAATCCATTATCCTGCGCTCATAGTTGCGCACATCTCCCACGAGTTCGCGCTGAGTATCACAGAGCTTCTCTACCATTTTCGCCGAGAACCGTATACCCATCAGCTCGGATGAGATTTTGTCCTGAAGCTCAATATAACCTTGATGATAAGGGCCTTCTTTCTCAAGCAGGTCTTGCATTTCGGTATATATTTCACGGATTACCGTGAAACGCTCCAATGCATCTGCTTTAAGTTTCAACAAATCCGCACTGGCAATTGATGCGCCATCACCATCTTCATCTTCGTCATCATCGCCAAGATCGCTGGAAGCTAACTCCTGCTCTAAAGATTCTTCTGAAAATTCTTCGTTCGTGATTTCTTGCGCATTGGCGTCCAACAATCCATCAACCACTTCATCAATGCGTAATATATCCTTCTCAACTTCCGTAGCCAAATCAACAATTTTCGCGATGATCGGAGGACAAGCAGAAATTGCCTGAATCATATGACGCAAACCGCCTTCGATGCGTTTTGCGATTTCAATCTCACTTTCACGTGTCAGCAGACCCACCGAACCCATTTCGCGCATATACATGCGCACGGGATCTGTTGTCCGTCCAAACTCGGAATCTACCGTAGAGAGCGCTGCTTCCGCTTCTTCCGCCACATCTTCATCAGCCACGGTGGTTGCGGCATCGGACATCAGCAATGTTTCCGCATCCGGCGCTTCATCATGCACGGATATGCCCATATCATTGATCATGCTGATGATACCTTCTATCTGCTCAGCATCCAGCATATCGTCGGGCAAATGATCATTGATTTCGGCGTAAGTCAGATAGCCACGCTCTTTGCCTAATCCGATCAGTATTTTCAAGCGCATGCGCCGCGCTTCGATATCTTGCGGTTGCGGATTACCGCCTTCAATAACGGAAACCGAGTCTATATCATCAATAGAATCCAGTCCTCCAGCCGCCTTATTCTTTTTGGGGGTTCTACCTCTGGCTTTCTTGCCTATATTGAACTCAACATCATCGCCACCAAGCATGGCTTGAGAAAATTCTGCCGCAGTGCGTGTTGATTTAACCGGCGCTTCTTTTATTTCTGCAGAATCGGTTGCCTCTAGGCCGGTTGCTTTTTCATTTGTTTTTTTGCCGGTTGCCTTAACACTTTTTTCAGTTTTAGCTATTAATTTCTTAGACTCTTCTTTTTCCACCATTTCATTGCCAGTATCTTTTATTTTCTGAGCTGTTGATTTCTTAATAATTTTATTATCTTTATCTTTTGATTCGACCGCTTTTGTTTTTGGCATATTGGATTCCCAATAATTTGGATGAATTAAAAGCTGAAAGTGCGAGATTATATCAAAATTCGATATTACTGACACCTAATAACTAATTTTGCTGCTTGATCAATTGCTGAAATTCTTGTTTCTCCGCATCGGTTAACATACTCATTGTCATAGATTTATTCTTTAATTCGGTAAAACGCTTTTTGCGGTATGCTTGCTGCAATATTTTTAATGCGCCTAAGAATTCTGCTTCTAAATCAAATCCGTCATCCCACTTTAGCGCCTCACTTTTAATACTTTCCAGCAATGTTTTGTGCGGGCTATTTTGCAAATAAGTCAGCAATGAATGTGCTGATTTATTTTTCGCTATGTGGGGGTGCTTATCAAGAAAATCAACCAATGCTTTTAATGCAACAGCTTCTTCCGTGTTTTCGTTCCATTCTGCAAGCCAGCTTTTATCCAGTTTCTCGATACAGTCTGGATTAAGCAACAACATCAGTATGAGCCAGCGTAAAGGCGAAATGATTTGTTTTGCTGGTTTATTCTCAATTGTACGCATTTTGGATGAGCGTTTGATCTGCAGCAACTCATCCAATTCCCCTTGATCAATCTCACTAAGCTCCGCTAAGCGCCTGATCAGTATCAGCGATAGAGCCGGGGCCGTGACTTGTTGCAGCAGCGGCTTTGCATCACTGATCAATTTTGCGCGGCCTTCGCTGGTTTGAAGATTGACTTCTGAGCATAACTCCTTGAATAGAAATTCCGATAACGGCAGAGTGTGTTTGAGCTGCTGTTCAAAAGATTCTTTACCAAATTGATTGATATAGCTATCCGGGTCTGCTCCCTCGGGCAAAAAAAGAAAACTCAGATATTTACCGTCGGATAGCAGCGCCAAGCTATTCTCGAGTGCGCGCCAGGCTGCTTTTCTGCCTGCTTTGTCACCATCGAAGCAGAAAATAATGTTATCCGTCTGACGCAAGAGTTTTTGTACATGAAAACTCGTCGTCGCGGTACCTAAGGCGGCTACCGCATAATCAATCCCGTGTTGCGATAGGGCGATGACATCCATATATCCCTCTACAACAATGACGCAATTCGCTTCGCGGATAGCGCGGCGCGCCGAGAACAGGTTATACAGCTCTCGTCCCTTTTCAAATAAAATCGTTTCGGGGGAGTTCAGATACTTAGGTTCTTCTTTTGCAAGTACACGACCGCCAAAGCCAATAATCTGCCCTTTCTGATTAAGGATTGGAAACATGATCCGGTCCCTGAACCGGTCATATTGCTTGGTTTCACCGTTGGTAATGACTAATCCAGCTTGCGTCAATAATTTCCGGGTTTTGTCTGAATTATAATCAGAAAAAACCGCTTCAAGGTTTTGCCAGTCTGCAGGAGCGTAGCCAATAGCAAATCGTGCCGCCGTTTTACCGGATAGGCCACGCTTTTTAAGATAGGCGATGGCTTTTTCGGAAACCTTTAGCTGCTCGCGGTAATAGCGGGTGGCGATTTGTAGTGCATTTAACAGGTCTTGCGGCGATATTTCAGCGTTGTTACGGTCATAATCGCTTGCGAAGTCCTGCTGTGAGTCATCCGAGGCAGAATGATGAGACACATTACTGCTTTGTTGCTCCGGTAATTGCATACCAGCGTAGGCCGCCAGATCTTGCACTGCTTCGACAAAGCTTAAGCCGCTATATTCAATCAAAAAACTGATCGCATTGCCATGCGCGCCGCAACCAAAGCAATGGTAAAACTGCTTGGTTTGACTGACTGTGAATGAAGGGGTCTTTTCGCTATGGAACGGACAGCAGGCAACAAAATTAGCGCCCGCTTTTTTCAGCGGGACATGACGATCAATCGCATCGACAATATCCACGCGACTGAGTAAATCATGTATAAAAGATTGCGGAATCATCTACCCGGAGCTGTCAATAACAATCAGCTTCAAGTATAAATAAATTGCAATCGTTGTGGTTTGTTTTGAGAATAATCCGCAATAGCCAATCAATATCAAGCTGATATCTTGGCTTTAATCAGTGCTGACACTTTACCCATATCAGCACGACCGGTCAGCTTCGGTTTCAGTATGGCCATAACTTTGCCCATATCCTGCATGCCGGCTGCATTCGTTTCTGAAATGGCCTCAGTGATCAACGCATCGATTTCGGAATCGCTAAATGCTTGCGGCATATAGGCACTGAGAATAGTAACTTCCTCTTTCTCAATATTGGCCAGATCCAATCGCTGCGCGGCTTCATACTGAGCAATAGAATCCTTGCGCTGCTTGAGCATTTTTTCAATAACCGCAATGACAGCCGCATCATCCAGCACTATGCGTTCATCCACTTCACGTTGCTTGATTGCAGCTTGCAGCAAGCGGATAGTATCCCGCTGTTTGGTGTTACCCATGCGCATCGCTGCTTTCATATCTTCCGTGATTTTCTGTTTTAAGCTCATGATAAATAGATGCAATTAATCGATTATCAACTCATCATTTTGGAAAAACGCTACCGGAAGAAAAACCGGTATTAATATATAACGATTTAATAAAGCTTAGGTGGCAACAACTGGCTGCGTAAGCGCTTGTAATTCCGCTTCACAGCTGCTGCTAGTTTGCGTTTGCGTTCTGCGGTCGGTTTTTCATAAAATTCGCGAGCGCGCAATTCGGTCAGTATTCCTGTTTTCTCGATTGAACGCTTAAAGCGGCGCATAGCAACTTCAAATGGTTCGTTTTCCTTAACTTTAATTGTCGTCATAAATTGGCAAAATCCTCGATAACTTTGATTGAATAACAAGATAAAACAAAAGGCCGGGATTATAACACCAAGCGATTTATTCTAAAAGAATTAGTTGTAAAAACCAGCTTGACTGTAACCAAGAAAACCTTAAATCAACCATACGACACGTCATCGCAGCCCTTGGTGCTAAGATAAAATACCGGATAAGCTACCTCCGGTCTTTGAATTCGCCCACGCAGGCAGTATAGTAATGCGCCCAATAATATGACTAAGAAATGCAGAAAGCAGATAAAGAGTTAGATGCGCGTGGCTTGAATTGCCCGCTGCCCATTCTACGCACCAAGCAATCGCTGGCTGGGATGGTCAGCGGGCAAATATTGAGAATCGTTGCAACAGATCCGGGTTCCGTGATCGATTTTCAGGTTTTTGCCGAACAAACCGGAAATGAATTGTTATCGTTGTCTGAGGTAGACCAGGAGTTCATTTTTTTGCTGCAAAAGCGATAAGCGGGGAAATCCGGTTAAACTTCCGATCAACGGGCCGCACCCGTCAATTTATCTATCGCTCGCTCAATACACCGCAATACCTTCATGCAGCGTTTTCAACCTCCGGCTACCGTCATGCGGTTGATCAATACCGAGCCGCACTGTTTCGATCCGCGCACTATGACATCATTACCAATGGCTGCGATGTTCCGGAACATCTCTTTCAAATTGCCGGCGATGGTAATTTCTTCGACCGGATAACTGATGGCACCGTTTTCGACCCAGAACCCGGAAGCGCCGCGTGAATAATCTCCGGTAACTGCATTGATGCCATGCCCGAGCAGTTCGGTGACTAACAAGCCGTTGCCCATCTGCTTTAGCATCGCGTCAAAGCCCATTGCCGTGCCGTTCTGCATGATCAGATTATGCGTGCCACCAGCGTTTCCGGTGGTGCGCATACCAAGTTTGCGCGCGGAGTAACTGCCCAGGAAATAACCCTGCACAGTGCCGTTTTCCACGATGTTACGATCGACGGTCGCGACGCCATCGTCGTCGAACGGACCGCTCGCCAGGCCTTTGTGCAGATGAGGGCGCTCCAGAATCTGGATATCCGGCGCGAAAACCTGCTGGCCGATGCTATCCAGCAGAAAGGAAGATTTTCGGTATAGATTGCTGCCGCTCACCGCCGAAGCGAAATGCCCGATTAAGCCGGAAGCAATCGGCGCTTCAAACAATACCGGTACTTCGCAGGTGTCGATCTTTCTCGCACCTAAACGCGCTGCGCTGCGCTTGCCCGTTTTTTCACCGATGCTTTGCACCGTCTCCAGATCGGCGGCGTCACGCGCCACACTGTACCAGTAATCACGTTGTTTGCTGTCGCCTTGCTCTGCGATCATGGCGCAACTGATGCTGTGGCGCGATAGCGGATAACCGCCCATGAATCCCAGACTGTTGGCATAGATAAATTGCGATTCACTGACGGAAATGGTCGCACCTTCGGAATTAGTAATGCGCTTGTCCGCAGCGTACGCGGCTTGTTCGCAGCTTCTCGCCAGTTCGATGGCTTCTTCAACGCTGATTTGCCACGGGTAATACAAATTTAAACTTGGGTAGTTTTTAGCCAGCAATTCCGCTTCCGCCAATCCGGCACAATCGTCGTCCGCGGTGTAACGCGCGATCGATAACGCGGCGGCAACCGTGTCGCTGATCGCCTGCGAGGAAAAATCAGAGGTGCTGGCGTGGCCGCGCTTCTGTCCGATATAAACCGTCACGGACAAGCCTTTATCACGATTGTATTCAATCGTTTCCACGGCATCCTGACGCACCGTGACGGTTTGTCCAAAACCATCGGAAACATTCGTCTCGCAAGCGCTGGCGCCGCCTTTTTGAGCATGTTGCAAAATATCGCGGGCGATTTGTTGCAGTGTGCTGATAGGATAGGAAAATCGGGTATCGGAAACGGGTAAATTATTCATGTCGTACAATAAAGATGAAAATATAAGCGGATTTCAAACGAGGAGGCTATGATAACAGCTTATTCACACCGCATTACACAGGTTACCGTGCAAAAAGAACCGGAATACGACGACAACGAAGAAAGCGCGCCGAGTAAAACGAAGCGCAAAAAAGACATGCATGCCTTGCAGGAAATCGGTGAGCAACTGGTGGAACTGGATCCGAAAAAACTGACAGAGTTTGATTTGCCGGAAACTTTAATCGACGCCATCAGCCAGGCCCGGCCCATGCAAAAACATGGCGCACGGCGGCGTCAGATGCAATACATTGGACGCCTGATGCGCGAAATCGATGCGCTGCCGGTTAAGGAAAAGCTCGATTCCTGGCAGCAAACATCCACACACCAAACCGCCCGCCTGCACCAGCTTGAACGCTGGCGCGAACGGCTGCTGAACGATGACAACGCGCTTACCGAATTTGCACAGAAATATCCGCAAGCCGACTTGCAGCGTCTAAGACTGCTGATCCGCAATGCGCAAAAAGAGAAGGCAGCAGAAAAACCACCCAAGAGTTTCCGGCTGCTGTTTCAGGAATTGCAGGAGATTGTTGAATAATAGTGCTGCTCCACTACTGGATTTTTACGAGCAATCCTGCCAGATCGGATTGCCGGTAAAATGACTCATGCCCGGCAGGGCTGACACCATAAGACATTGAAGAGACGTTACATTTGAATACTTTTTCAGATTCATCTCACATCGTTAAATATTTGCACTAAACTCATCGCGTCGCAATAGTTTCTGATAAAAAGCTAAACGCTTAGGATGAATTTTCCCTTGTTGTACTGCCAATAACACAGCACAGCCCGGTTCCCGGGTATGGTGGCAATTATTGAATTTGCATCGCCCGATATAAGAATGAAACTCCATGAAGCCCCACGCCAGATTTTCTTCTTTGATATGATTCAGGCCGAATTCCTGGAAACCGGGCGAATCGATGATGGCGCTATCGTCATCGAGACGATAAAGCTGCGAATGGGTGGTGGTGTGGGTGCCGGAATCGAGCGCTAATGAGATTTCCGCAGTAGCGCGCTTGGCTTCGGGTATCAATGCGTTGAGCAATGTGGATTTGCCCATGCCGGATTGCCCGGCCAAAACACTGAGGTGACCTGACAAATAAGGCCGAAGCGCGGAAATATCCTGTGTTGCGCTTAATTGCAATACGGCATAGCCAAGATTTTGATACAACGAGAGCGTTTCCATCGCCGTTTGGGCCGGTTCGATCAGGTCAGCTTTATTCAGTACGATCAATACCTTGATATTCTCGCTTTCTGCCGCAACCAGACAGCGATTGATCAGCTCCTCGCTGAAACTGGGAGTAGCCGCGACTACAATGATGATTTGCGTGACGTTGGCGGCGATGATTTTTTCCTTAAACGCGTCGCTCCGGTAAAGCAATGAAGTGCGTTGCTGTACGGTTTCAATCACGCCCTGACCTACGGTAGTCAACTGATATTCCACAAGGTCGCCG
Source organism: Nitrosomonas sp. Is24 (assembly GCF_033063335.1). Lineage (NCBI taxonomy): Bacteria > Pseudomonadati > Pseudomonadota > Betaproteobacteria > Nitrosomonadales > Nitrosomonadaceae > Nitrosomonas > Nitrosomonas sp. Is24. The sequence continues at coordinate 2,911,260 of NZ_JAWJZG010000001.1, forward strand.
CAAGTAATCCCGCCTTTTTTGCCGCGCATGACACAAGAGATGGTTTCTCCCGCTGCCGTTTCAACCGAATAGTGTCTGCCGAATGCGGCAACCACTTGTCCGGTTAAACGCTTCGTTTGTGGCTTGTTTTTTCCGGAGCGGGCGCTCAAATTGAGAACAACTTATCGACTTTCGCCGCGCAGATAAAATCATTCTCGGATAAACCGCCGATCGCATGCGTGGTATACGTAACCACGCATTGATTGTAGCCCACCAGCATATCGGGATGATGATCTTCGCGATGCGAAATCCATGCTACCGCATTCACAAATGCCATGGTTTGGTAGTAATTCTTGAACGCGTAGGCTTTGCTGATCTGTTTGTCTTGCAATTGCCACCCTTGAACCTGCTGCAAAAAGGCGGAAACTTCCGCGCCCGGCAGCGGCGGTACGCCGCCTTCGCAAGGTTTGCATTGCTTGGAAGTTAAATCGCATACGCTATTATTCATGCTTGCCCCTGACTTTGTAAGTGCGCCACACGAATGGCCGCGGGCGGGTGTGAATCATAAAATGCGGAATGCAGCGGATCCGGCGTGAGTGTAGCCGCATTATCCTGATACAGTTTGACCAGTGCGTGAATCAGATCATCCGCCGAAGCATTTTGCGCGGCATAGGCATCCGCTTCAAACTCATGTTTACGTGAGTAAATACTCGATATTGGATGCAACAGGAAAGTAAACACTGGCATCACCAGGAAAAACAGCAACAACGCCATCGCAGTTGACGGCACGGCTGCAACCGTCACACCTAGCCCCTCATAAAACCAGCTTTGCCCCATCAGAAAACCCAGTATCCAGAGAAACGCCAGACTCATCGCGAAAGAAATTACGATACGTTTGATCACGTGACGGTGTTTGAAATGCCCCAATTCATGCGCTAAAACCGCTTCAATCTCACTTGGATTCAGACGCGCCAGCAAAGTATCGAAAAAGACAATGCGCTTGGTTTTACCGAAGCCGGTGAAATACGCGTTGCCGTGATTGCTGCGGCGCGAGCCGTCCATGACAAACAAACCGCTGGCTTTGAAACCGCATTTGCTCATCAATTGCTCGATGCGCGTTTTCAGCGTGGCATCTTCCAGCGGTGTGAATTTATTAAACAGCGGCGCGATCCATGTCGGAAAAATCGCCAGCACGAACAAATTAAAAGCGATCCAGGCAAACCAGGCGTACAACCACCAGCTTTCGCCCATTTTCTCCATCAACCACAATACGCAAAATAACAAAGGCGCGCCCAGCAATAAACCCAATACGGATTGTTTAATAAGATCGGTAAAGAACATTCCCGGCGTCATTTTATTGAAACCGTATTGCTCTTCGATCACAAAAGTGCGGTAATAACTCAACGGAATGTCAGCGGCGCTCATGATGAAGAATGTGGTGATAATCAATGCCATGCCGTGCGCCACGGGATCGCTTAACCAGCCCGCCCAGAATTCACTCAAGGCATTCAAGCCGCCACCCAGGGTAAATGCTAGCAGCAGCGCAACTTGCAGCAATATGCCCGGATAGCCCGCGCGCGTTTTGGCGCAGGTGTAATCCGCAGCCTTTTGGTGATCGCTTAAACTGATCTGACTGGCAAACTCTTCCGGCACCTTGTCCCTATGCGTGCGTACATGACCGGTATGTCTTGCTGCCAGCCAGATTTGAGTCAGCGTTGTCAGTAATAATGCGAAAAGAAAAACTAAAGTAAATGTTTGCATAGTAGTTTGTTTTAAGCGCTAAAGTTTGAATTCATTCAATATTCAATGATCACTGCCAAATAAGCCGGGCATTCCCAATCTGTTTAAAAGTGACGGACTGATGGCGATATGACACAATTAAACGCATTGCATTCAAAAAAATCGAAACAATTATGGCACAAGATAACAATAACCTCATCTGGGTCGATATGGAAATGACCGGGCTCAATCCGGATACCGATCGTATCATTGAAGTCGCTCTGGTGATTACCGATTCACAACTGAATACTGTCGCCGAAGGCCCGGTTCTGGTCGTACACCAGCCGGATGAAGTGCTGAACAGCATGGATAAATGGAATCAATCGACACATTCCAAATCCGGCCTGATCGGCAAGGTGAAAGCATCGCGCCTCAACGAAGCGGAAGTGGAAGCGCAACTGATCGAATTCCTGAAACTGCATGTACCCTCCGGCGCATCACCAATGTGCGGCAATTCGATCTGCCAGGACCGGCGCTTCATGGTACGTTCAATGCCGCAATTGGAAGCTTATTTTCACTACCGTAATCTGGATGTCAGCACGCTCAAAGAACTCGCCAAACGCTGGAAACCGCAAATTGCGTCAGGCTTCTCCAAAGACAGCAAGCACGAAGCGCTATCGGATATTTACGATTCCATCAACGAATTGAAGTATTACCGCGAGCATTTTATCGTCGCCTGACCTCACGCTCTCCGCGGCATCACATAACATAATATTGAAATGGTTTTCCGAACTTTACTGGGGGAACCGTTTCTAAAAAACCGAAAGAAAATTTTGCTCTTTCATTCATTGACTATCTCATTTAGGAGAAACAAGATGCGCCACAAAAGAAATTTGGTTTCTATCGCCGCTGCAACTGTTTTTTTACTCGCAGGCACTGCAACCACGGTATTCGCCGCTGATGCCACGCAAGGCAGCAGCCACCAGCATCAAAGCGGGCAAGCCGCAGGCCATAGTCATGGCGATGCAAAGTCCGGTGATGCGCACGGCCATCAGTGTGAACACATGGGGCCAGTGGATTCGAATAAAGACAGCAAAATCAGCAAGGAAGAGTTTATGAAACACCATGAAGCCATGTTTGACAAAAAAGATGCCAACAAAGACGGCTTTATCGATCAATCGGAAATGCACCGCATGATGGATCACATGCATAAACAGGGGAATACGGAGCAATCCAAAGACAGCGCTCATAGTCATTGAGCCGGAAACAAACAACGCTTAAAAGCTAATCAATATTCCTCAGTGCTTCACTCTGACAGCCGCTCAAGTTTTCAGCAGTTCAATGCGACTGTCAGTGTTTCGATGGATGTAACTCACTTAATGCCTTAAACCGCCGGGTACTTTCGCAGGCGCTCTTCTTTCCAGCGGTTGCGGATCCAAGACTGCCACGGTTAGGCTATCGTCATTAAAATACTTTTTCGCCACGTCGCGGACTTGCGCAGCCGTAACCGCTTTCAGCTTTTCCAGAATGACATCGATATCGCGGTAGGACAATCCGGTGCTTTCCAACCGCCCCAGTTGCATGGCTTGGGAAAAGATAGAGTCACGCTGATACACATGACCGGCGACAACTTGCGCCTTCACGCGCGCCAATTCATCTTCAGTGACGCCATCTTTGGTGATTTTCTCGATTTCTTTGCGCAAAGCCTGTTCCAGCTCGGCAACTGTTTTACCGGCACGCGGCACCGCGCTCAGAAAGAAAATGCTTGGACCGCGCGCCATCGCGCTATAGCCCGCATTAGCCGAATTGGCAATCTGGCTTTCACGCACCAAATTTTTATTCAGCCTGGCCGATGCATGGCCATCCAGGACACCTTCCAGTATTTCCAGCGCATACGGCTCCCAGTCTTCCATAACATTTTTAATCGTCGGCGCGTGATACCCCATCATCAGATAAGGCAGTTCCGCCGGCGCCTTGACGATGATGCGCTTGGTGCCTGTTTGCGGCGGCTCGGTTTGCGGCTTGCGGGCATTGAGCGGCAATAAGGGATGCTTAGGGATAGTGCCATAGTTTTTTTGCACCAGCCGGAATACTTCATTGGCATCGACATCACCGACCACAATCAATATCGCATTATTAGGCGCATACCAACGGTCGTACCATTCGCGCGCATCTTCCACACGCATATTTTCCAGATCGTTCATCCAGCCGATAATCGGGTTTTTGTATGGATGCGCTTGATAAGCAACCGACATCATTTTTTCATACAGCAATGAACGGGCCTGGTCTTCCGTACGCAACCGGCGCTCCTCCATCACCACTTTAATTTCTTTGGAAAACTCTTCCTCGGTCAGAATCAAATTGCGCATCCGGTCCGCTTCCAGCTCCATCGCCATAGGCAAGTGATTCTTATGCAATTGCTGGTAATAGGCAGTGTAATCGTAACTGGTAAAGGCATTCTCCCGGCCGCCCGCAGCGGCGATCTTCTTTGAAAAATCGCCATTCGGCACTTTCTCTGTTCCTTTGAACATCATATGTTCCAGCACATGCGCTACACCGGTGACGCCGTTTACTTCATCGATACTACCCGCTTTGTACCAGACTTGCGTGACCACCACCGGTGAGCGATGATCCTGTTTAACAATCAATCTCAGGCCATTATCGAGTAAAAATTCATGCGGATTGGCAGCTGCTGTGGATGAAATCAGCAGGATCGCGATGCATAACCCGGAAAAAGAAAAAAAGCGATGTACAGTAAAACAATAATCAGGTTTCATTTTTACCAACCAAAATGTGAGTAAACAGAATAAAATTAGGCTTTGAGAATTTCCAATGTCTATCAGTAGAAGAGCCTACCAGAATGTTTAGTTTTTTTAAATCCAAAAAAAATCCCGCAGACTCCGCTGAAACACCGGTCTCACCCGATACCGATGTTCAAACTGAAGCTGAAGCTGAAGCCGAGTCCAAGCCGGAAGAATCGATAAGCTTCGCCGCCAAACTTAAGCAAGGGTTAGCGCGCACCCGGCAGAATCTGGGCAAACAGCTATCGGGTTTATTCGGTGGCGGCAAAATTGATGAGGCGCTTTACGAGGAACTGGAAACTATTTTATTAACCTCCGATATTGGCGTCAGCGCAACGCAGCAGTTATTGGAAAATCTGCGCAAACAAGTCAAGCGCGATGCCCTGACAGACTCGGCACAACTCAAAGAAGCACTGAAAGAATCGCTCATTGCCATGCTGGAACCACTGGCACAACCGCTGGATACTACCACACATAAACCTTTCGTCATCATGATCACCGGCGTCAACGGCGTAGGCAAGACCACATCAATTGGCAAACTGGCCAAATATTTCCAAATTCAGGGAAAATCGGTATTGCTGGCTGCCGGCGATACTTTCCGCGCAGCTGCGCGCGAGCAATTGATTGCTTGGGGGGAACGCAACAATGTCACCGTGATTGCGCCGGACAGCGATCCGGATAAAAAAGGCGATCCGGCGGCGGTGATTTTCGACGCGGTCAATTCCGCCAAAGCGCGCGGCATCGATATCGTGCTGGCGGATACCGCCGGACGGTTAACCACGCAATTGCATTTGATGGAGGAGATCAAAAAAGTCAAACGCGTCGTCGCCAAAGCGATGCCGGATGCGCCGCACGAAGTATTGCTGGTACTCGATGCCAATACCGGACAAAATGCCATCACGCAAGTCAAGGCGTTTGACGAAGCGCTCAATGTCACCGGTCTGATTCTGACCAAATTGGACGGCACCGCCAAAGGCGGCGTGGTCGCGGCAATTGCCGGGCAGTACCCAGAAAATCCACCAGCATTGCGTTTTATCGGCGTCGGCGAAGGCGTGGACGATTTAAGACCGTTTGACGCCCGGCAGTTTGTTGATGCACTGTTTGATTAAACGCTACGGATAGCATAAGGCACAGGCCGATGATCACTTTCAAAAATGTCTCGAAACGTTATCCCGACGGGTATGTGGCGCTGAATAACGTTGATCTCACGGTGGAACCCGGTGAAATGGTATTCCTGACCGGCCACTCAGGCGCGGGGAAAAGCACGTTATTAAAACTCATCGCCGCCATAGAACGGCCAACATCCGGCACCATCACGATCAGCGGGCAGAATATCGCCCAGCTTAAACCGGCCGCCATTCCCTATATGCGCCGCAAAATCGGTTTTATTTTCCAGGATCACAAGCTGCTGTTTGACCGCAGCGTTTTTGACAATGTCCTGCTGCCGCTGCAAATCAGCAATTTTGATAACAATACCGTAGCTGCACGGGTTCGCGCCGCTTTGGATAAGGTTGGTTTGCTCAAAAAAGAAAAAGCCATGCCTATCGCATTATCCGGCGGAGAAAGACAGCGTTTATGCATCGCGCGCGCCGTGGTCCATCGTCCGGCAATTCTCATTGCCGATGAACCCACTGGCAATCTGGATGTTGAATACGCCCGGGATATCATGACCATGTTCACTTCATTTAACCAAGTGGGCGTCACTGTGCTGATTGCAACGCACGATGCTTCACTGCTGGAAGATACGCAACATCGCATTTTGTCACTCAAACAAGGGAAACTGGCGGCATGATACGCGCATGGCTGACGCAACACGGGTTTGTGTTCTTTCTGACGCTCAAACGGCTGATTTCAACACCGGTTACCAGCTTGCTCAGCATTATTGTGATGGGCATTGCCCTCAGTCTCCCGGCCGGCATTTACGTGCTCATGCAAAACCTGCAAGCCATCTCTGGGCAAACTGCGGATTCCCCGCAAATGAGTTTGTTTCTTAAGCTTGATATGACACAGGATAGCATTGAGAAAGTAAATCAGCGCTTGGAAGAAAATCCGCAAATCCAGACTGTCCAGTTTATCCCCAAAGACGTCGCGCTCCAGCAGTTACAACAAAGTACCGGACTCACGGATATCACTCCCACCCTGATGCGCAATCCGCTTCCGGATGCTTTTGTAATTCACACCCAGGAAAGCAATACCGAGGCATTGGAGCAATTGCGCACGGTCATGCAAAGCTGGCCGGAAATCGAACACGTGCAATTTGATTCCGCTTGGATCGAGCGACTGAATGCCTTACTCGATCTCGCCCGTTTTGCCGTGCTGATGCTGGCAACGCTATTGAGCATTGCGATTATCGCAATCATGTTCAACACCATCCGCCTGCAAATTCTGACCAAACGCGATGAAATTGAAATATCCAAACTCATCGGTGCAACCGACAGTTTCATCCAGCGTCCTTTTCTCTATTTCGGCGCGATTCAGGGGTTGGCGGGAGGCGCTACCGCATGGCTCATCATGGCGCTGGCCATCCGCGCGCTCAATGAAGAGCTCATCACCCTTGCGCAACTTTATCGCATTGATTTGCAGCTACAACATCTTTCCTCAGTTGATAGCGTCAGCTTGCTATTGTTTTCCGCTTGGTTAGGGTGGTTAGGCGCCCGCATCTCCGTTGCAAGCCATCTCTGGCAAATCGAACCCAAATAAACCGGGCGTCAAGCACGAACTTTCCAAAAATTTGGCACTCTCATTACGGGAGTGCTAGAATATATTCAATTGAAAACTGAAGAGTAAGCACAATCCATCATCAGGAGATTATTACAATGACGAATGCTTTAACACTGCCCTCAATGGGTGGAAGTATAGAAAGTTATATTCAGTCTGTTAATTCTTTCCCTATCCTTTCCCAAGAGGAAGAAACCAGTCTGGCCCGGCGCTTGTGGAATCAGGGCGATCTCGAAGCTGCGCAACAACTGATTCTGTCGCACTTGCGTTTTGTAGTTGCCATCGCGCGCGGTTACAAAGGCTATGGTCTTCCGCAAGCCGACTTGATTCAGGAAGGTAATATCGGACTGATGAAAGCGGTTAAACGCTTCGACCCTGAACGCGGCGTGCGTTTGGTATCGTTTGCCGTTCACTGGATAAAAGCGGAAATTCACGAATTCATCATGCGCAATTGGCGCTTGGTTAAAATAGCCACCACCAAACAGCAACGTAAACTGTTTTTCAACTTGCGCAGCATGAAGCAAGGATTGGATACAATGAACCCGCAAGAAGTGGATGCAATGGCTACGCAGTTGGGGGTTAAATCCGAAGAAGTGGTGGAAATGGAAAAGCGTTTTAATGGTTCAGATATTTCACTGGAACCCATTTCAGATGAAGAAGACGATGCTTTCAGCCCGATCAGTTATTTAACCGACGGCGAAGAACCCTCACAGATTCTGGAAAATGAGCAAATCACGAATTTACGCGAAAAAGGCCTGCAACAATCGCTCGCGTCTCTGGACGATCGCAGCCGCCATATCATTGAAGCCCGCTGGTTAAGGGAAAAAGATACCGCGACACTGCATGATCTCGCTGCGGAATTAGGCGTATCCGCAGAACGCGTCCGTCAAATTGAAGCCAAAGCACTGCAAAAAATGCGTGGCGCATTGGCAACAACAGCATAACGCGAATATGTAAATTTACCCCATTTCAAATACCGGTTTGATCTCAACCAGCTCAAACCGGTGTATCATTGCCACCCCAAGGAGAGGTACCGAAGCGGTCATAACGGCGCTGACTCGAAATCAGATGGTCAAGGTAACTTGGCACATGGGTTCGAATCCCATCCTCTCCGCCAACCATTGATCCAAAGAAATCCAAAGCAGTATAAATAAGCTAATAAGTCAATAGATTCACTCTGAAGTTTGTCCAGAGGAATCTCGTGGAATATAATGCCATCCAACTTTTTGGGAAAGACGGATGGCAAGACGAGATGGCAAAGGAAGTTAAAAGACTAAAATCAGTACAAATCAATTCACTCCCACCTGGCACACACTCGGACGGTGATAACCTGCTTTTACGAGTACGAGATTCCGGTTCTCGCAGCTGGGTATTCCGATATAAGCAAAATGGCCGGGCCATTGAACTTGGATTAGGCTCAACAACGGATAGAACACTGGCCGAAGCTCGTGAAATCGCCGGTCATATGCGGCGTGCAATTGCAAATGGCCAATCCCCTAAAGAAGTATTGCGTGTAGAAAAGCCAAGTAAGACTTTCGCTGACTATGCACTCGAATGCATAGAACATAAAAAGACCGGATGGCGGAACAGCAAGCACGAGAGCCAATGGAGAAACACGCTAATGCAATATGCGTTTCCATTCATTGGCAATAAATCCATCACGGATATTGGCGGAGATGATATTAAAGCTGCGCTTAATCCAATTTGGAAAGACAAGACGGAAACTGCCTCAAGGGTAAGACAGCGGATAGAAGTTGTACTGGATTACGCTTTTCTTCATGAAAATATAGATAAGAGTAACCCCGCTCGATGGAAAGGTTGTTTAGACCACATTTTTCCAGCACCGAAGAAAGTAACTCCTGTCGTTCATTTTAATGCGATTCCCTATGACAAATTGATTGATGTCATGAAAGCATTGCGTGCAAAAGAAGAAAATAGTAGGAGCGCTTATTGCGTTCGATGGATAGCTCTGACCGCTTGCAGAAGTTCAGAGGCGCGTGGCATCACTTGGAATGAAATCGATAAGACCGCAAAAACATGGACAATCCCAGCCAACCGAATGAAATCGGGTCGAATACACCGTGTGCCGCTAGGCCGTGAGTGCCTGGAAATAGTGACTTTGTTAGAAAAATACAAATCAGCGAATGATGATCATGTGTTTGGTCGAAAACTCAGCGATGTAGCAATTAGGGCCTGTTAACGCTATTTGATATAATTTGGTGATGGAAATCACCGAAACTCAGTATCAACAGATCGAGCACTGCCTGCCGCGTCAGCGTGGCAACGTCAGCCATTCCAATCTGCAAGTTCTCAATGCCATTCTTTACGTTGCCGAGCATAGCTGCAAGTGGCGAGGACTGCCCAAGCGATTCGGCAACTGGCATACCATCTATACCCGCATGAATCGCTGGGCAAAGAGTGGTGTACTGAGCCATGTATTTGGGCAACTTCAGCATCAGCAAATCATCCGTATCCGTATTGAAACTGTTTCGCTGGACAGCACCAGCATCAAAGTCCATCCCGACGGTACGGGTGCGTTAAAAAAAACGACCCCCAATCCATCGGAAAATCTCGAGGTGGATGGACCACCAAAATTCATCTGGTTGCCGCAGATTCCAGAACAACCATAGGCTTTGCCCTCTCGCCCGGTCACGCCCACGATGCGCCAGAGGGCAGGCAGCTTTTGCTTTCCCTCGGTCCCGTCAATACGCCCACCTACCTGCTGATGGATCGTGCTTATGAGGGCGACCAAACCCGGCAACTGGCACTAGATTTGGGTTACATCCCGGTTGTTCCGCCCAAAGCAAATCGCTTGTCACCCTGGGAATACAACCGTGCCATGTACAAAAAACGCAACGAGATCGAACGATTGTTCAGAAGGCTCAAGGGATTTCGCCGCATCTTCTCCAGGTTCGATAAGCTCGATGTCGTCTTCATCTCCTTTATCCACTTCGCTCTCATCGTCGAAGCAATCAGATTGTGTTAACAGGCCCTAGTAAAATGCTCAAAAGCGTTTCTTACCCTGGAGCTACCGTACATGGTTTACGAAGCTCATTTCGTGATTGGTGTGGCGACAAAACCAATTTTCCACGGGAAGTTTGCGAAGCAGCATTAGCTCATGTGATCGAGAACCAAACAGAAGCTGCTTACCGGAGGAGTGATTTATTCGAAAAGCGACGTAAATTAATGGCGAGGTGGGGAGACTATATTAGTGATCACTGCAAATTATAGGAGGCCCGGCCCCAAGCCGCCGAGTTTTAGAAGATGGATAATTGCGGTAGTATCAGGAGTTCTGTGTGCTGAGGTTGGGTAAAGATCTTAAATCATTACAGTTAATTACCTCCAATGATTTCTGCCTCAACTCTGGAAACGGATTGGAACACCACCGGTAATACCGATGGTGTTTATTCATTAACAGTTGCCAGCTCTACGTGCACAAGCTACATCAAGAATGCCTGTTTTTATGTTATTGGTAAACTAGCCATCTAAGATGCTGGAACCCAAAGAGCGTACAGCCGTATCACTTGGTCCATAAGAAACCACGCCTACTAGCGCGTTCATAAAACCAGACACAGATTGACCACTCGCAATATCCCCGAAATTTTCCAAGAATGGACCGCCCGAGCTTCCTCCGGTCATATCCGCACCGAATTCGACCGTGTTGATTGAAGTTGGCCTTATAAGACTAAGAATCCACACGGTGCAACCAACTGGCGCGATCGAATGCCGCTGGATAACCGAAAATTGTTACATGATTGGGACTCAGAGCATTTAATAGATATCCATAATAACCTGTAATATTGCCGAGTTTTTGGCCAAGAAAATTATCTTGCATCTCAATTAACGCGAAATCTCCTGAATTGGGGACTTTACCTCCACCATTCACCCAATTATTAGTCGTTATGGCATAAGCCCAATACCATTGTTCGTAGGGAGCGCTCCCATTATGAAATGCGGGAATGAATTTAAAATTCGTAAACCATTTCTTGTTGACTGCATCATAAACACAATGACCAGCCGTGAGAATAAGGCGGGGCTTAATTACAGACGCTGTACACGTGTATTGATTTCCTACTGAGTCGCTAAAAAACAGTTTTCCTGTTGCAATAAATGGCCAAGAATTTTGTACCGTAGGAGCAGGACTAACTCTAGAGCTTGTAAAATAAGCACCGGCTGTACCAAAGGAATAAGGTGTAATATGTGAAGAATTAAATGGGAAAGACGAAAGGAAAGACTTGTTCGATATATTAATAGAATTAATTTTATTAATCATAGTCTTGAATTACATAATCGCCAGACGCCTTATCCAACACAAATTCATTAAATATCAACAACTTAGTTAAAGTACTGACCGTTTTCAGGCATGAATAATCATGTTTCTGATAGGATTACTTCATTGCCGCATAGTAAGAGTGCATTTGATTATCCCAGGATTTGTCTGCCATATCCGGCCAGTGGTTCTTATCAAACCCCGGCGCATTTTTGAGGCGATCCTTATCCACATTCAGCACAAAGTGTTTTTTGCCTGAATCAAACTTCAATCGGTACCAAGGCACCGCAAACAGCTTGCTGCCTATTCCCAAGATACCACCAAAAGACAGCACCGCATAACACACATTACCGGAGGCTGTATCCAGCATGATTTCTTTAATGTTACCCAGTTTTTCACCACCCTCGTTGCAAACAACATTGCCAACGAGTCTTTCCGAACCTGTCAAACGAGTTTCAGATGCTTTATTATCAGTACCATGCGTATTGCGATCTGCGTCATTCATATAAACTCCTGTCAAAAACACTATGGATATAGGATTTTCCAATCCTACCGGTGACCATCGGAATCCGATGATTGAAGGTACAAGAAAATTACCACACCTCGTTGTAAATAATACAAGCCAAACCACATGCGGTCGGTTCGCTAGCGAACTTACGCTACATCAAACGCCAAATACAACGGAAACAAGGCACCCCGCCGGAATCAGCGGAGCATTGATGTGCCGGTTCTCAATTAACTTCCTCTCCGTTGGGTAGAAGTTAATTGAGAACCGGCAGTTAAACTGATCAAACCGAATTCTTAATTGCTACAGCTAATTTGCTTAGAACCGGCAATGAAGCCTACGCAATATCCTTTCACATTCCTGTGGATATTGCTTTCAGCGCGAGGTGATATTGCCATTGTCATCGGAAAGAACGATTTCCACGCGCCGGTTCAATTGGCGGCTACCTGCGGAATCGTTGCTGGCAACCGGATAAGCCTTACCATAACCACGAGAAACGATACGGTCGCCGCTGATCCCGCTATCGATCAAAGCCACTCGCACAGCATTAGCGCGCCGTTCGGAGAGCTCCTGATTGTAGCTGTCGCTGCCAATGCTGTCGGTATGGCCTTCGATCAACACTTTGCGCTGGGAATATTGCCTGAGAAAATTAGCCAGCTTCTGCACGGTGCGCATTCCGCCCGGTTCCAGTTGAGACTGATTGGTACGAAACAATACATCGCCTAATGTGATGACCAGACCGCGCTCCGTTTTTATGGCATTGAGTTCTTTGAGCTGCATTTCCTGTTCGGCAATAAGCGCCTGATCGAATGCCACCTGCCGTTTGGATTCGTCCGCCTCGGCTGTTCTCGCGTCCAGGAGGATTTTGTCACGCTTTCCGCCGGCGTTAGTAACAGCTAATTCAGCCACTTTTCCCCTGGCGGTTTCCTGTGCGATAGCGACTTGTTGATTGGCCATATAGGCCAGATGATTGACTGCGGTATCGTTTTCCCTGTTGTTTAAAGCAGTGTCCGCTTTTTCCAGAAAGCTGCTGGCTTCTTTCAATTCAAGTGCTGCCATATTGGTGATTTGGGGATTGGTTTGTGCATTGTTGTAATTGCGATGCGCTTCAGTCAGCGATGCATTCTGCGGTACCGAGCTACAACCGGAAGCAGCAGCGGCAGCTATCAGAATCATAGAGAAATACCAGTTTCTTTTCATGATAAATTCCTTTCAGGATTATTGGGTTTGACGATCTATTTCTTTGCGCAGCACGCGGCTATCTTCCTGCAAAGCATCGGCTGCTTTCTGAGCCTTGGATGAACGCGCCATCGTTCCAGCCAGCTTGGCATCAATCTGAGCTTGCTCGGCTAGTTGCCGTGCCAGTTCATAATTTCTCTCCGTCATCGCGCGCTCGGCCGCATCCATTTTTTCCATCGCAGACTTGAGCTGTACCGGTGCAAATTCATTGCTGCCAGCACTCAGGGCATTATTCACCGCGGCTTTTGAAACCGCCATTTGTTCAGTCGGTGCCGGAATGCTTGCGCAACCTGCGATAAAGATGGCGGAGATTACTGCCACACCGGCTGTGAGCATCATTTGATGCGATTTTGTGTAATAAGAGTTCTTCATCATCCTTTATCCATTGAATTAAATTTTGAACACAATTGTTGCAATGAATATTTATCACCCTTGTAACAATTGACTATTGATTGATAACTGGATCCAGATGAACCTAGCTTGGAAATCAACCGGCTCTAAGATCATCGGAAGCCATTAGATGCTCTTATCTAAGCAAAACACAGTTCGCTAGCGCACATAAGTACCACGGCGAAGAATTGGAGGTGACAAAACGAATCAATCAGTGACCCGTATCAGTTATTACAAATACAAAACCCCGCTCAAGGAGCAGGGTTTCGATGCGATACCCGATCTAGAATTATTTTCTAATGCTAGAAAAATCCTTTATTTATGCAGCATAAACCGGCGAAAACTTAGTTTCTCTGCGAAATAACGAAAAACCGACTAATCCTAGACCGACAAACAACATGGCGTAGGTTTCGGGTTCAGGAACTGGCGAAATCTGGAAATTCCCAGAATAAGAACCGCTGTTATTCGGCCCGATAATATGACCCTCGACCAGCAGTTGATAGTTATCAGCAGCACTCAGCGGGCCGAAAGAAAAAACCGAAGTAGAACCGGCTATGCCTGAAGCTACCAGTGTAGCCGTAGAAGCATCAACCAATGCAAAGCTATCGATAAAGACATTAAAACCTAACAGATTAAAACCGCTGGTTACACTGGCTCCACCGCTCAACGCATCGAACGGTAACGTCACTGGATGAACGTCGCTGAAAGTTGAGGTTACTACATCATCGTTACCGAAAATCGCATTCCATGAAGGCGAAAATACCGGTGGTGTCAGCGCAGCACTGGCTGTTCCAATACCTAATCCGAATGATAGCGCTATGACAGCAGTCAGTACTTGTAAATTTTTTTTCATAATAATTACCTTTAAAGTCAATGCATTTCTTAAAGAATTTTTAAAAAATGGCAATCATAGTTTGGATTAGGAGATATTGATTTTGGTTAACTACGTTAACTAAAACGGCAACTTCACTTACATACCTTTTCATCAAACACAATTAATTACATTTTCATACTAGTCCTTCTTGATGACTCACTCGGTGCGGTATAACACTTAAGATTAAAATAAACTCAGATTTTCCATTCGTATCTATCCGGAATGAGAAACATGAGCTGGTTAATTTAACTGTGAAGCGAAACAAGCGGAATCTAGCTGACTTACTGAAGAATCGTGAAGAATATTCCAGCGCGTATTTGGACTCATTCCGGATCCGGAACAACAGTGAATTTCTAGCTGTTGCCCAGGTATTCCAGCATTGAGTCCGGATTTACATCGTTCGTAGAATCATTTTAATATTTAAACGGATACTACTTTTTATTCCGCTTATCACCGACCTCATGGCCTACGACGCCACCGACCGCCGCACCGCCGACCGTCCCGAGAGCACTGCCCCCCGTAAGGATGGCGCCGCCGACAGCACCGGCACCCGCACCGATCGCCGTGTTTCTATCCTGTGCCGACATTCCTGCGCAGCCTATTAAACCGGCTATCACTGTTAGGGTCACAGCACTGGCTGTAATTGTTCGCATCATTTTCATTGCAGCACCTTATCGTCGAATATCGAGATATAGGGAATTCCTATACGCATCAAACTTATTTGTTACCTTTGACAGCGGCACTGAGTGTGTTCCAGGCGCTTTCCGCACCGCTCTTCATATGTTCCCAGGCCTCCTCGCTCGCTTCGCTCAGCTCTTTCAGCTTGGACTTCGTGGCGCCAATCTTCTGTTCCAGTTCTTCGATTTGATTTTCATATTCGATACGGACATCGGCTGCGGAATTCTTCGCCTCAGCTTTCAATTCTGCCAATTTAGCCTGCGCCAACTCGACTTCGGCTTCTATTTTTTGTTTGTATGCTTCTTTTGTGCTCATAATATTTCTCCAATGTGAATAGATCCGGAATTGTTTTCAGACTTTCCGGTGAGTCCGGTCAAAAATGACCCAATAGAACAAAAGCTAATTAGTAGCATCTTTAATTGTTTCTTTTATTTCTTTGCCAGTACTTTTCAATTTATCACCGGCATCTTCGGCAGCATCGCGCACCTTCTCGCCGGGGCGCTGATCCAGAATGTCATCGACGTTATCCTTGACTGCTGAGGAATTCGCATTATTTTGGTCACAAGCGGATAGCGTTATGAGTGCGGCAATGATGAGGGGATAGCATGGTTTCATTTGTATTGCTCCATTTTAAGTTTTGCTAAGTTCTATACTGACTTGGCATTTTCTGTTGCACGTTCTTAACTTTCTAAGACTTTTACAGTTTAATGACACTATTGAATACCATCTGTACGGTGTCGCACATAATGAGAAAGAAACCTGATTCCAGCGTTTGCAGTTTATCCGGTAACGGCTACCGGCCCTGAATGACGCGAAGCAGGATGACTATCAGCGCAATCACTAAAAGAATGTGAATAAGCCCTCCGAGGGTGTACGAGGAAACCAAACCCAGTAGCCACAAGATGATCAAGATGAGTGCGATTGATTCAAGCATTTTTACTTCTCCTTGATAGTTCACTATTTGATGATATTTTTACGGCGAATCCTGCGGATAATGCGCTACCGTCCCGGCACATTGCGGCGCAGCTCTCAGGAAAACCCAGATTCACTATGCCATTCTGCGCTAGAAGTGATAGTGGGCTCCGACTCCGATATATTCCACTTTGTTTTTAAAAAACTGCCCGCTCGAAGAGTGTCCGTCAAAGTACTCGACCAGTAACTGAAGTTTCCTGCCAAGCACTTGCAAATTCTCAAACTCAATCCCGGCTCTGGCCGATATATCCGTACCCCAGTTATTTTCTTGAAAATTTTTGAAGTCAGCCGCCAGGATTGGCCGCACGGGGGCAGATCCGATGCGCCATGGGCTGCGAAACTCAGCGCCGTATTGCACCATCCATACTTTGAGTGCAGAAGGTTCTTTATGAAACAGCCCGCCTCCGCCGCCATACAAGCGCACACCATAAGGAAACTCATAAGACAACCTCAGATCCACGCCTTCATAGCTGAGATTAACGCGCTCAAATGCAGAGCCTTCTTTGCGCAGCAGAAATTCGTCACCCAAATGTGAACTTTGATGATAAATGCGGCCAAAGGCTGAAAATTGTTTTGCCCGGAAACTTGAATATACCGATGCAATAAAATCGGAGTTCACCAGATCCGAAGATGGCGCACCCAGATTGAAGTCACTGAAGACGCCACCTTGCAGTCCGACTTCCCACTGTGCGACAGACTCCCCTAAATTCCTGCGGTAAATCGGTATCGTTTCACCGAAGCTCACGGAAGCGATATTTCTGCCATCAAAATTATCGTTCTGGAAATTGCGGTAAGCGGCCGAGAAATGCGCCCAGCGGGGATCCGCTAATAACGGCTTGAATAGATGGCCAGCGGGTAAGAGTCCGGTGGGTAACAATGCAGGATTGGCGGCTACGGCCGCCGGTTTCCCGGAAAATTGCTTGACCGGCTGCGAAGAAGCATTAGCCGCCGGTGGCTGGTACGTGACTTCCGCAATCCTGACCGCATTCACGCCTGGAATCTCCGACAACACCCGCACCACGTTTGCTCGATCAACATTGCCTAAACTACCCGCAGGCAAAGTTATGGTGCCATCCTGTACGGTCAATGATGGAATATCCAGCATCAATGTATGCTTTAACACGGCGGCCGCATAACCGGCAATGTAAGTATCATCCGGTATTGCAGCATGCACTGCCTGCGCTGCTAGCAGCATGACTGCCAATGCTGCGGCAGATCGCAGATAAACCATTATTCTTTACTCGATGCATTCACATCCAGAATCAGATCATTCTGCACCGATCTCACATGTTCCTGGTTTGTTGCCACTTCGATCGCCTTGTCGATACTTTGCTGGGAATCAAGTGTACCGCTCAGGTGCACGAGGCCATTTTCGGTCGTCACTTTAATTTGAAATGCCTTGAGCAAAGAGTCGCTAAGAAGGGCTTTTTTTACATGCATCGTGATCACTGAATCATCAATGTATTGATCGGTTGTTTCAGATTTATCGCTGATCGACTTTTTTGCGTCATCGAGTTTCTTTTCTGCTTGCTCTGCTGTTTTCTCAATTTTCTTTTCAGCGTTTTCAATCGAACGATCCAGTTTTTTCCCTGCCGTCTCAGCAGGCCCTTCCTTTTGGCAACCCGCCAAACCCATAACAATGGCTAAACCAGTAATCGTAAGTAAAAGGGCTTTTTTTGATTTTGCTACTGTATTTTGTTCGTTTTCAATTTTCATTTTCATCGTTCTTCCTTAAATTTTTCTTTAAATCAGCAACACGTGACATTCATATTCAGAAAAGCGTCATAGGGATGAGCGTCTCTCCATTCTGATGGAACGCTATGCACCATGAAACCTATTTTCTGTTTTAAAGATTAAGCGGAAGATTGAAGATGGTCTGTGCGGTATCGTACGTAATGCTTTGAATAATTCTCTGCGATTGCTTTTTCTTGCCCGGTACCTTCTTAGTAGCCCCCCCTCAAGCACAGAATCGATTCACTGCATAACTATGTACGTTAACGTACAGACCGTGATGGGTTTTGCAGTTAAATTGCTCGCCAGTGCCGCAGTTTTTCTCCATCGCATTATGTGATTGAGACATCGGTTATAAAACCTTAACAAGTAATAGGAGATTGAATCATGAAACACTTTATCAAATTATTGTCTGCCTCTTTTTTGGCTTTAACCTTGCTGACAGTTACAGGATGCGCATCAACCAAAACTCATGAGGGAACGGGTGAATACCTCGATGACAGCGTGATTACCACTAAGGTAAAAGCAGCCATACTGAATGAACCCACATTAAGCTCCGCTGAGATCAACGTCGAAACTTTCAAAGGCATCGTCCAACTGAGCGGTTTCGTCAGATCCACCGCCAGTATTAATAAAGCCATCGAAGTAGCACGCAGTGTCGGTGGCGTTAAATCGGTCAAAAACAGTCTACAACTCAAATAAACAGAAAATTTTCTCATGCGCATGAATGGCTTCTGTGCGCATCCCGGAGGTGCATTGAAATGTTGAATAAAGGAAATTTGTTGTTGGCACTGATCACTTTCTTGCCAACGAGCGCTTTTAGTAATGAGCGCGTACCTGCGGATGAAGCATCGGCGATTCAGGAGATTACGCGAATGGTGGAGGAAAACATTCGAGCCGAGACCAAGCAGGGTCCGGCTCATCGCGATGTGCACTTCAAGGCGCATGGTTGTGTGAAAGCGGAATTCCGTGTGCTCCCGCTACCTGCCTCAATGCAAATCGGGATCTTCGCAGAAGCGCGCAATTACCCTGCCTGGATCCGTTACTCCAATGGCTCTGGAAAAGTGCAAAATGACTCCGTTGGCGATGGCCGTGGAATGGCCATCAAGCTTATGGGTGTTGAATCCAGCCAATCCGGGACACAAGATTTTTTGATGGTCAATCATCCGGTATTCTTTGTCAGAAATGCGGCAGAATATGTTGAATTTCAAAAAGCTATTGCGCAGGATGCGCTTAATAAATTCTTTTTCCCGGGTTTCAATCCGCTGAATTTCCGTCTGCATGAACTTGCCAATGCTATCGCGATCCGCAGCAAGAAGGTTGACAACCCGCTGGATATTCAATATTGGAGCGCGACGCCTTATCGTTTTGGCGAAAATACCGCCATGAAGTTTTCCGTTCGTCCTTGCGGCAAACCCAGCCGGTCTTCATCTGCCGAAACCACAGCGCCCGATTTCCTGCGTGAAAATATGCAAAAGCATCTCGCTAACGATGATGCGTGTTTCGATTTTATGGTTCAGCTCGGTACACACCCTGTCGCGATGCCGGTCGAAGATCCCACCATTGCATGGAGTGAAAAAGATTCCCCTTTTGTGCCTGTAGCGAAAATAACCATTCCGGCGCAAACATTCACAGCATCCGAACAACTGAAATTCTGCGAGGATCTTTCCTTCACGCCGTGGCATGCTATACCTGATCATCAACCATTGGGAGGTATCAATCGTGTACGCAAGGCCGTTTACGAAACATCCTCACGTGTCCGTCATGAACTGAACGATATCGAACGCCATGAACCGAAGGGTTTCTAATCGTTACAAATCGTTTGCAAATCAGGTGGGTGTTTAACGTTTGTCTTGGCGCAGTACATGGCAATATCCGCTTGATTGATCAACTCACTGCAGTTTTTGCCATCGATAGGATAAACGGTAGTACCGATACTCGCCGATAGTACAATAGCATGGCCGTCTATCACATACGGTATGGACAACTGAGTACGAATCTTCTCCGTTACGACAGTCACATTTTCCGGATTATCCATTTCCGGCAGCATGATTAAAAATTCATCACCGCCATACCGGCAGGCTGTGTCACCGTAACGGATACACGCAACTAAACGTTCTGCAAACATTTGCAGAAGTCTGTCTCCTGTCGCATGGCCAAAGCTGTCATTAATGTTTTTGAATTTGTCCAGATCTATGAATAGCAATGCAATTTGCTTACGTTGCCGGTCGGATTGGGTTATCGCCTGTTGAAGCCGGTTCAGTAATAATCTGCGGTTAGGCAACTGGGTGAGTTCGTCGTAATACCCAAAATGATGAGCTTGTGTCAATTTTTTCGCAAATCGTACCAATTTTCTTCTTTGGCAAATATTGATTTTATTCAATATCTCAATTTGCTGTTGCGCTGCGACAAGCATTTGCTTGAGTATCGCTAGCTCCACGAGAGAGGACTGTAACTTCTCGGCGCTGACTTGATCGGAAGTACGCAAAAGTGCGGTATCAAAGTCTTCCGCGTTTAATGAATGCATTTTTTTCATTGTATTGTTCCTGCCACTTTTGTTTAATTTGGTTTATCTATCCGGTCAAATGCACGATAGGGCAAAGCATGCAAAACCCGGCACAAGCCCATTCTGTGATATTGGTGCACGGCTATGGTGTTGCTTCGCCCGCGCGCTTGGTCTCGATCCTGACGTGAGCCGTACCATCCTTATGCATATCCAGTTTCTTAGCAGCTGCCTTAGAAACATCGATGACACGATCCTTGGCATAGGGGCCGCGGTCGTTAATTCTGACTTCCACTGTTTTATCATTATCGAGGTTGGTCACTTGGGCTTTGGTACCCATCGGCAAACTCGGGTGGGCTGCCGTCATCTTGGTTTGATCGAAGATATCGCCATTAGCGGTTTCCTTACCTTGAAATCCAGGTCCATACCAGGATGCCTCGCCAATCTCAGTGCGTACTGAACGATCAGTGCCTCCCCTTTTCTCTTGCTGGGTCAGTTTGTTTTTTTCATTCCCATACTCTGAACTACAACCTGAAATCATAGCGGAGCAAAAAAACAATGCGATTGGCAAAATCCTCAAGAACTGTGCACGGCAGAATATGATCTGTTTCATCAATTCTCCTGTATTATCAAGGTATAAATACGCTAAAAGCGCCGCAATCGATAGAACAGTGGAATATCGATTGCGTGTTTCTTATCAGTCCATCATTGGGTTATTTTTCTCTTATCCCCGATATAAATCTGTACGTTCCCGCACATATCATCGTGCGCCGGATTTATTCCTAGCCTAGAATTCTTTCGTACAGTGCTTTTTCCGTGCGATAGCACTCGCAGGAAGCCGCTTCCAGTCCGGTACGGTCGAGAATCTTAATATCTCCTCGTTTGTAACTGATTAATGCCTTATTTTGTAGAGAATTCGCCGCCTTAGTAATGCCGACACGCCGCACCCCCAACATATAAGCCAGGAATACATGCGTGACATGAAATTGATCTGATTGCGCCCGGTCCTGTGTCATCAATAGCCAGCGCGCAAGGCGAGCTTCCACCACATGGAAACGGTTACATCCAGCCGTTTGAGCAATCTGGCTCATTACAACATACAGGTAGCGTTTTAATTCCTGCTTAAATGCAGCATTTGTCTCAATTTCTTGTAGAAATAAGGGGGCCGATAAGCGCAATGCCTGACCTGCTCCCTGAACCACTGCATTATAGGAGGCGACATTAATTGACAAGATGAGAGGAAGACCGAACATGCCTTCATAACCGACCAATCCTACTTCCAGGTTGTGATTGCTATCAATCGGCGTGACCAGGGAAACAATGCTCGTGGTTGGGAAATAAACATGCGATATGGGATCGCCAGAGCGATACAGAGTGTCTGCAAAAACAAGTTCAGTTTCTACACAACGCGCAAGTAACTGTTCTGAATCATCGCTAGGTAAGGCAGCTAACAGATGATTAGTGCCGGTAACGACTGGAGCAAGTGACATCAGCATTCTCAAAGTATAAAAATAAACCGGTTGATCAGTGAGATATCAGTATCCATATCTCTGAGGAATAAAGAAAAAGGTATTTGGCCCGACACGTTAAAAGGGGCAAGTTACATAAGAAAATTTTGATTGTCTGTGCGGTAGTGTACGTACCTGCATTTAGCTTGACACACCACGAAACACAGCTGATTAATCTACAAAGCCAATGTTTTGCAGCGAGAAATCACAAACCCGATGATTGATCGTTGAATGCCCCGGTTTTTCCAGGGATTCTCAGTGTTGAATCAAACCCAAGTGACCGGCTCTTTCCGCTGGCGAGAGTACGCTTGTGATCGATTGATTGCGTGAAAAAATAGATGATCAGTGTCGTCAGACAAAGATCAGGGATGAAGTATACGATCGAATTCCTTCCTAACCACCTGATAGCATTCACAGACTCGTTCTTCCAATCCTTTCCGGTCCAGCACGATGATATGGCCGCGGCTGTATTGAATCAAACCTGCCTGTTGCAATTTTCCGGCCGCTTCAGTGACGCCTTCACGGCGTACGCCTAACATATTGGCAATTAATTCCTGCGTCATGGCCAATTCATTCGAAGAAAGACGATCGAGGCTTAGCAGCAGCCAGCGGCAGAGCTGTTGATCGACTGAATGATGCCGGTTGCACACCGCCGTTTGGGACATCTGGGTAATGAGTGCTTGTGTGTAGTTCAGCAATTTATGCAGTAGCGCGCCATGGCGGTTAAATTCTTGCATAAATAGCTGCTGCCGTACTCGATAGCAATATCCTGCGCTCTGCACTACGGCACGATTCGGCATGGTTTGCCCGCCCATGAAAAGAGCAATACCGACAACTCCCTCAAAACCGACCACGGCAATTTCCGCTGAGGCGCCATTCTCCATCACATACAGCAGCGATATGATGCAATCCATGGGGAAATAAACGTACTGGAGTTTTTCTCCTGATTCGTAAATCACATCGCCCAGGGGCATCTCGACCAGTTCAAGATGAGGAAAAATGCGCTGGTATTCTGTTTCCGGTAACGCCGTCAGGAGGTGGTTTTTTTTAGGGCTGCAGTGCGTATCCATCACGTAAACCCTCAAATTATTATCAACAATATAGAAAAAACTATATGCCTTGAGCTTTATAACATATTCCCGCTCAATACAGTGTGCGCTAGCGTACAGATTCTTCCGGGGATTATCGCTAGGCTGCCTGTGCTGTATTCAGATACGGCTTTTCAATTTAACATTCTTTGAGCAGGAGTATTTCCATGTCACTTAGCGCAATTTTACTTTTAATTATTATTTTGATGCTCGTTGGCGTCATACCCATCTGGCCACATAGCCGTGGGTGGGGATATGGACCGAGTGGCGGACTGGGGTTGATCTTGACCATTCTGTTGATCTTAATTTTATTAGAAAAAATATAACGGGGGTGTCCTAGATTTTG
The DNA here is from genome assembly GCF_033063335.1 of Nitrosomonas sp. Is24. Classification (NCBI taxonomy): domain Bacteria; kingdom Pseudomonadati; phylum Pseudomonadota; class Betaproteobacteria; order Nitrosomonadales; family Nitrosomonadaceae; genus Nitrosomonas; species Nitrosomonas sp. Is24. The sequence continues at coordinate 2,934,581 of NZ_JAWJZG010000001.1, forward strand.
TGTAAACGGTGGTTAATAATGCCGAGGCATTCTTTCGTTAAATTGAATAGTAAACCTGTTTAGTGCCGGTTTCCAATCTCTTAGTGGCATAGACCATTTTTTGGCGATATTGCTGAGAGCCAAATAAAACAATTTGATCACGGCTTCATCGTTGGGAAACGATCCACGGTTTTTGCTGACTTTGCGTAGGCTCATATTGACTGACTCAATCGCATTGGTGGTGTAAATAATGCGCCGTATCTCAGGCGGGTAGTCGAAGAATGGAATGATGCGTTGCCAGTTATTGCGCCAAGATCGGGCGATCGGTGGATAAGCATTGTTCCATTTATCTTCAAAGCCGGCTAACGCGTGCTCAGCCTCATCAATCGTGGCGGCGCTATAGACCAAACGTAGATCAGCAGCTACTTCCTTGCGTTTATTCCAGCTGACGTAGTTGAGACTGTTACGAACCATGTGCACGATACAGAGTTGTACAATGGCATGTGGATAGACGGTTTCAATCGCTTCGGGAAAGCCCTTTAAGCCATCGACACAGGCGATAAAGATATCTTGCACGCCACGATTTTTGAGTTCAGTGACAACGCTGAGCCAGAACTTGGCACCCTCGGTCTGAGCAATCCATAAGCCCAGTATTTCTTTATGGCCCTCCATGTTAATGCCGATCGCCAGGTAAATCGCTTTGGTACGAACGCTACCAGCGTCACGAACTTTGGTATGGATACAATCGAGATAGATCACAGGATACACCGCATCGAGAGGCCGGGATTGCCACTGCTTCACTTCATCCATTACGCCATCAGTGACCGTAGAAATGAGCGTAGGCGATACTTCGGCGCCATACATTTCAGTGAGGTGCTGTTGGATTTCACGCACTGTCATGCCACGGGCATACAGCGAGAGGATCTTGTCATCAAAGCCCGCCCAGCGGGTCTGATGCTTGGAAATGATCAGAGGCTCGAAGCTGCCCTCACGGTCACGGGGGATCTCGATGGGTAACTCACCGAATTCACCTTTCAGGGTCTTACGGCTTTTACCATTTCTGGTATTGCCAGTGGCATTGACTACCGTTTCGTGCTTATCGTGACCAAGATGATCGGCCATTTCTGCTTGCAAGGCACGTTCAACCAACGCTTTGGTGAGTTGCTTGAGAAGACCATGCTCACCGATTAAATCTTCTGGCTTTTTGTAATCGGCCAGCAGGCTATCAATTAAGCCGGCCGGCAGGGGGTTGGGTGTGGTCATTTTTACTCCAAAAATATATAAGCAGTTTCCTGCCATATGACCATTTACACAAAATTATTTACACCCTCAATATAACTGTAAGTACTCGTGTTGTATTCATTTCTTAGTTTTGAGAATTTCTCCCAAAAAATTGACAAAACTACCCGATAGCCGAACCGTATACCCTTCCAAAAGTTTAAAAAAAAGCAGCGGGGATTAACCCGCTGCTTTTTTATTGCTACCGGAATGAATTAAACCACTATGCAGCTTGTTTCAAATGAGCCACTGCTTCTTCAGCAGCTTTCTTTGCTAAATCCGTAGCTCCGGATTTACCTTGCTTAATTGCTTCGTCCAGGCTCTTAATACCGGCATCGATATGTACAGCGGCATTTTTTGCGGAAGTTTTTTCGGCTTTTGAAGCATTTGCATGGGTTTTTGCTTCTTCGGCATGTTTAGCGACAGTTTTTCCATCGGTTGCTTTGATCGCTGCCTCAGCATGCTGGATCGCTTCATCCAGATGACTTTCGGCTGCAAGAGCACTAAACGAGCAAAGCGATATGATTAAGACGATGGCAAATAGAATATTGGTTTTTATGTTCATTTTATAATTCCAGTTAAATGCGTATTCAATAGATTGAGTTGTTGCTCCGTAACAGCCAGCCCGGAAATTCCGGCCAGACTGTTACAGATCAGTCACATGCGCTTTGCTAGCAAGTTTTTTTAGCTTCTTTGATGTCTTCTTTGGCATCGCCGACACCCGCCTGAATTTTTCCGACATTTTTCTGGATATTGCCTTTTACTTCCATTTCTTTATTGTCCAATATTTTGCCGGCAACTTCTTTAGCTTTACCTTTGGTTTCTTCGAAACGGCCTTTCACTTGATCTTTGTTCATGATTGTCTCCTGACAATTAACTTCAAGCGATGATCAAAACATGGAATCACGTCTCGCATCACTTGTTTGTAAGCCTATATACATCGCTACATTCAGTCTGTGCGACAACGAACTTATCCTGAAATAAATACCGGATCACCCCGGTTTCTTGAGATTTGTGCAGCAAAAACAGGCATCGCCGGTAACCGGGTTTGCCACTCCGGAGAGATTCTATGTACGTTATCGCACATACGCCCCTATATTCCGATCAGTATAATTTCCTTCAAACACAGCAGCAGAGGCCTATTCATCGCTAGGGCAATCCGGATGCAGAAAGATTTTAATCATAGTTTCACCGAAGTAATAAACACAGCGTAATGGTTCTTGGCACATACAGCCTATAAAACCGGCGCTACGCTGACTTCCACAAGTTCGAGCAAGGAGAATGTTATTAACATCAAAGAGTTCGAATTTTCAGCACGTACACGAAACATACTCCACAATGCCCAGGATACGGAGTTATTACGCTCCGAGCTGTTCAGCATCGAGCAATTGAAACGTCACGGCGCAACGCTGGCTGGACAGTACGAGATCGATCCGCATCCTGGACCAGACCGGTTGTTGCCGCGATTAGCGGACAATGAACGCATCCTGCTAGCGGCCTATGACGTTGTGACCGCGGCAGCACCGGGACAACGAATCATTCCGGCGGAGGCTTGGCTGCTTGATAATTTTTATCTCATCGAACAGCAAATTGGTCAAGCGCGCCGGCATTTGCCACGCGGATACAGCCGCCAATTGCCGCGATTGGCAAATGGCCCGTCAGCCGGTTTTCCCCGCATTTATGATTTGGCATTGCAATTGATTTCCCACATGGATGGCCGTGTCGACAAGGAAAACGTCACCCAATTTATCGCCGCCTACCAGACAGTAGAACCGTTAAAACTCGGTGAATTATGGGCATTCCCGATCATGTTGCAGCTGGCGTTGATAGAAAACCTCCGCCGCGTCGCATTGCGTATCGCCCGCCGCCGCGAAGATCTCAACACGGCCATCAGCTGGGCGGATCGCATGCTTGCGACCGCTGAGAATAAGCCGAAGCAGCTGATCCAATTGCTGGCCGAATTCGCCAATGCCGATGTACCCTTGACTGCGCCGTTTGTAGAGGAATTCTATGCCCGGCTCCAGGCTCAAGGACCTGCGATGGCATTCGTTCAAACCTGGCTTGAACAAAAGCTGTTAGAACAAGGTGTAACGGCAACACAACTATCAGAGTCGGCCGGCCGCACCGCAGCGGCCAATCAGATCTCCATCGCCAACAGTATCGGCAGTCTGCGTGTTATCGATACCATGAACTGGCGGGATTACGTTGAGTTACTCAGTGTTGTCGAAGAGATATTGCGTGAAGATCCGGCGGGGATGCACATCTGCCAGGATTTTGCCACCCGCGACCGCTACCGGCATGTCATCGAGGATGTGGCAAGGAGCAGCTCGCACAGTGAACCGGAAGTGGCACGGGAAGCTATTGTTCTGGCCCAGGCAGCGGCAGAACGGCTTGATGTCAGTGATCGTACCGCCCATGTTGGATATTATCTGATCAGTCACGGCCGGCTGGTACTGGAACGCGCAACCGGTTTCCGGCCCTCGTGGAAATTACGGATTAGCCGCGCGAGCCGGCATTTCAATCTATTCCTTTATCTGGGTCCGATTCTGCTGCTCAGCGTATTGACTGCATCGGCCGCACTGTTTGCGTTCGACGATCTCGGGCTGCAAGACTGGCGCTATTGGTTTTTTGCGATGACCGGCATCATTGCGGCATCGGCATTGGCGGTGCCACTGGTCAATTTATTCGTTACGCTTATTTTTCCTCCGCGCACATTGCCAAGGCTGGATTTTTCCAGTGGTATCCCAGCGGCTCACCGCACCATGGTGGTCGTTCCCACTTTGCTGAGCAAACCGCAGGAAATCGATGATCTGCTCGAAGCCCTGGAGATCCGCTATCTCGGCAATCGTGACTCCAATCTGTTCTTTGCCTTGCTGACGGATTTCCGCGATGCGCCGCAATGCACACAACCGGAAGATGACGCATTACTGGCGTATGCGCGTACAGCTGTGCAGAGACTCAATGCCGCTTACCAAGACGACCGTCCGTGCATTTTCTATTGGTTTCACCGCCCGCGGGTGTGGAACCCTTACGAACAAGTATGGATGGGCTACGAGCGCAAGCGCGGCAAACTGGAGCAATTCAATGCCTTACTGCGCGGCGCAGCCAAAACGGCATTTTCGGAGATCGCCGGAGAGATTTCCATCTTGGAATCGATCCAATACGTCATCACGCTGGATACCGACACGCAGCTTCCCCGCGATGCGGCACGCACTCTGATCGGTAACATCGCCCATCCGCTCAACCGGCCGGTATACGATACTGAAAAGCGGCGCATCGTCGAAGGCTATGCGATTCTGCAACCACGTGTTTCCATCAGCTTAACCAGCGCGGGCCAATCGCGGTTTACAAAATTGTTTGCCGGTGAATCGGGCATTGATCCCTATTCACGCGAAGTATCCGATGTGTATCAAGATATTTTTGGCGAGGGGTCATTCATCGGTAAAGGGATTTACGATGTGGATGCCTTTCGTCAGGCTGTCGATGGCTGTTTTCCCGAAAACCTTATTCTGAGCCACGACTTGCTGGAAAGCGGATATGCCCGTTGCGCGCTGGTAACCGATGTTGATCTCATCGAAGAACATCCGGCCAGTTACGCCATAGAAGCCAGCCGTCGGCACCGCTGGATACGCGGCGATTGGCAACTTGCGGGCTGGTTGCTGCCGCACGTACCCGGGCCACCCGGCTCCGAACAAGCAAAAACAAAGCGGCAACCGAATCCGCTCACTGCATTATTAATATGGAAAATATTCGACAACCTCCGGCGCAGCCTCGTGTCGCCGTCGCTGTTGGCTTTACTGGCAGGAGGCTGGCTATTCGGTCCGGGACACGCATGGTTCTGGACTCTGCTGGCCGCAAGCGTAGTGTTTTTGCCCATCTTGCTGGGAACGCTGATCGAATTCATCCGTAAACCGGCAGAACGGGATTGGCTGGTGCACATTAATTTGACCGGCATTTTAGCAGGCCGCCCCATTACGCTCGCTGTGCTGACTTTGATTCTACTGCCATACGATGCGTTGATCAGTCTGGGTGCAATCGTGCGTTCGGGATTGCGCATGTTGTTTACGCGTCACGGCTTGATGCTGTGGCACTTGCCATCCTATACGCATCGCAATGCGCGCCGCACCTTGGCCGATTTTGTGCAGGAGATGTGGATCGGACCGGCCTCGGCGGTGTTGTTGTTCCTGTTATTGGCACACAATCAATCCGCTGGATTGTTGTCCTGCGCACCGGTTTTGTTAGGCTGGTTATTGTCACCGGTTGTTGGCTGGTGGATCAGCAAACCGCTTTCATCGCCAGTACCTCAACTGACGGCCGATCAGCTTGTGTTTCTGCGCACATCCGCCCGGCGGACGTGGCGCTACTTCGCGCAGTTTGCGGGTCCGCAGGACAATTGGCTGCCACCCGACAATTTTCAGGAGCATCCGGCCAAAGCTATTGCCACACGCACATCTCCAACGAATATCGGCATGTCATTGCTGGCCGATTTGGCTGCATATGATTTTGGTTATATCTCCGCGGGCGAATTCCTGCATCGGACTCAAAACACCCTGGAAACGATGGAAAAGCTGGAACGCTACTCCGGCCATTTTTACAACTGGTATGACACGCGCACACTTAAACCATTGCACCCGCAATATATTTCTTCCGTGGATAGCGGCAATCTGGCCGGTAGTTTGCTCACTTTGCAAGCAGGATTGATCGAGTTGAAAGATCAACCGGTTCTTTCAGCCAATGCGTTTCAAGGGTTGCAGGATACCTTGTCTGTGCTCGCAGAGCATGTACCCGCATCACCTGCCTCGAATCTTGCACAGCGTGTCAAAGCGCTTGAAGATAATCTGCGCACACTGATAGCGAATGGGCCGCCGCACACATTGGCAGCTGTGGATAGCTCGCTGGAGAAAATTCGTTTTATTGGCGAAGAGTTGGTGACCTGGCTGCCTGCAAATATCGATATCGATGGCGAACTGTATTACTGGGTACGGGCATTCAATCAGCAAATTAGCGCACTCCAAGAGGATCTTCGATACTTGGTACCTGAACCGCAGAATTTTCACCACATTCCGGCATTGCTGGAATTGATCAAGGGAAATGCGGCAGATACTGAAACGCAGCTTCCAACCGGAACCATCAGAAGTGCACGGGAACGAATCACTCTTATCAATGATCTGGCGGATCGTTGCCGCAAGCTCGCGATCATGGATTTTGAGTTTCTCTATGACAAATCGCGCGACTTGCTGGCCATCGGCTACGATGTAGTCGAACGGCGCCGCGATCAATCCTGTTACGATCTGCTGGCTTCCGAAGCGCGCTTAGCCAGTTTCTTGCTCATCGCGCAAGGACAGATACCGCAAAGGCATTGGTTTTCACTTGGCCGTCTGCTGACCAGTCATGGCAGTAACGTGAGCCTGATTTCCTGGAGCGGCTCAATGTTCGAGTACCTGATGCCGCGTCTGATTATGCCCAGTTACGAAAACACGTTATTGGAGCAAACCTGCAAAGCCGCCGTGTTGCGCCAGATCGAATACGGCAGGCAACGCGATGTACCATGGGGAATTTCCGAATCCTGCTATAACACCACCGACCTGCATCAAGTCTATCAATATAGGGCATTCGGTGTGCCAGGACTGGGCTTCAAGCGAGGCCTGGGAGATGATCTGGTCATTGCGCCTTACGCCAGCGCGCTGGCGTTGACCGTGATGCCGCGCGAAGCGTGCGTTAACCTGCAAATGCTAGCTGCCAATGGCTTACTCGGCGCGTATGGATTTTATGAGGCCGTCGATTACACGCCATCGCGCGTGCCGCGTGGCAAGACACGTTCTATTGTGCGCACCTTCATGGCGCATCACCAAGGCATGAGCCTGCTGGCCTTCGCGCATGTATTGCTCGATCATCCGATGGAACGCCGCTTTATGTCCGATCCGCTCGCCCAAGCGACAAAATTGTTGCTGCAAGAACGTGTACCGAAGAAAGGCGCAACATTACATCCTCATGCGGCGGAAGTCAGCGCCGCAGCGCGCCCGGCGGCCGCAGAAGCCGGTGCTATCATGCGGGTTTTCACCAACCCGGACACGCTGATACCGGAAGTGCATCTATTGTCCAACGGTCAGTATCACGTCATGGCGACTCATGCCGGTGGCGGTTACAGCCGCTGGCGCGATATGGCCGTTACCCGCTGGCGCGAGGATGCCACTTCCGATAGCTGGGGCACCTTCATTTATTTGCGTGATCGTGATTCCGGACAGTATTGGTCCACCGCGTATCAGCCCACGCTGCGCAAAGCCGATCACTATGAAGCGATTTTCGTACAAGCGCGCGCGGAATACCGCCGCCGCGATCAGGCGATTGAAACGCACACTGAGATCAGCGTTTCACCCGAGGACAATGTGGAAATCCGCCGTGTCACGCTCACTAACCAATCACTCCGTATCCGTCACATTGAAGTAACGAGTTATGCGGAAGTAGTGCTGGCAGCGCTGAATTCAGACCTGGCTCATCGCACGTTCAGTAATTTGTTCGTGCAAACGGAAATAGTCCCCGATAAACAGGCGATTCTCTGCACACGGCGGCGGCGCACACCGGAAGAACAGATTCCCTGGATGTTTCATCTCATGGCGGCACCGGGTGCGGTAATTGGCGAGCCGTCTTATGAAACGGACCGTGCGAAATTCATCGGGCGCGGGCGGACGGCGTTTAATCCAGTGGTATTGGATAAGAATAATCGTTCGTCAGTCTTGTCGAACACGGACGGTTCGGTGCTTGATCCGATCGTATCCATCCGCCGCACCATTACTTTGCTGCCGGATGAATCGGCCACGGTGCAGATCATCTCGGGTGTGGCAAGTACGCGTGAAGGCGCTTTGGCGTTGCTGGAAAATTATTGCGACCGGCACTTCGTGGAACGCGCTTTTGAAATGGCATGGTTCCAGAGTCAGGAAGTGCTGCGCCTCATCAACGCCACCGAAACCGATGCGCAGATCTACGGCCGCCTTGCGAGCTCCATCATATTCAGCAATGCATTGCGGCGCGCTGCTCCCAGCATCATTGCCCGCAACCAGTTGGGTCAATCCGGGCTTTGGCGCTTTGCTATTTCAGGTGATTTACCGATCGTACTGATTAGAATCGGTAACCTGAATCGTATCGATTTGGTCAAACAAGCGCTGCAAGCGCATGCCTACTGGCGCATGAAAGGCTTGGCCGTCGACCTGGTGATCGTGAACGAAGATTTTTCGGGTTACCGGGCAACTTTGCACGACCAGGTCATAGGTTTGATTAATGCGGGATCGGACGGGCAAATCATTGACAAGCCCGGCGGGGTTTTCGTGCGGCGTACCGAAGAACTGACCGAAGATGAAAGAGTCTTGCTCCAGACGGCTGCTCGTATCGTATTTAGCGACACGTCCGAAACATTGATCGAGCCATTGGAACGCCGCATATCATCCGAACGGGTTTCGGATCTCCTGGAGCCCCGGTTACTGCCGGTCTCTGAACCAGTCACCCCGTTGCCAATACGCGAACGGATATTTTACAACGGTTTGGGGGGATTTACGCCCGATGGGCGCGAGTATGTCATTACGTTGGAACCCGGTAAAAGTACGCCCGCACCGTGGGTCAATGTCATTGCCAGTCCGCACATCGGCACGGTTGTGAGTGAGAGCGGCAGTGCCTATACCTGGGTGGAAAACGCGCACGAATTCCGCTTGACCACTTGGCACAACGATCCACTGAGCGACAGCAGCGGTGAAATGTTCTACATCCGCGATGACGATAGCGGGGTGTTCTGGTCACCAACGCCCTTGCCAAGCGGCGGTCAATCCGGATATGTATGCCGCCATGGGTTTGGATACAGCGTATTCGAACATTACCAGGTGGGGATTTCTTCGGAACTGCATACCTATGTCGCTATGAATGCGCCGGTGAAATTCGTGGTGATCAAGCTACGCAATCATTCCAAGCGCGCACGGCGATTATCGCTAACCGGCTACTGGGAACTGGTACTCGGTGAATGGCGGCACACTAATTTAATGCACATTGTGACTGAAGTGGAGCCGCATAGTGGAGCGCTGTTGGCTCGCAACGCGTACGGCCGCGAATACGCCAAACGAGTTGTCTTTGTGAAAGTGAGCGAACAAGAATGCTCAGTGACCGGAAATCGCACCGAGTTCATTGGCCGCAATGGCTTGTTGTCGAATCCAGCGGCAATGCGGCGCAAACGCTTGTCCGGCAAGACAGGCGCAGGTCTCGATCCATGCGCTGCAATCCAGACGCAAATCGAACTGGCTGCAGGACAAGAACGCGAAATCGTGTTTCTCTTCGGCGCAGCGCAAAGCACCGGCGAAGCGCAGCAGTTTATCGAACAATATGGTGGAATTTCAGGCGCCCGGCAAGCATTGGAAGAGGTGTGGAACTACTGGAACCACACGCTGAGCGCGGTACGTGTAGAAACACCGGATCCTGCTTTGGATGTTCTGACCAATGGCTGGCTTATCTACCAAACACTATCCTGCCGGTTCTGGGGCCGTAGCGGATATTATCAGTCCGGTGGCGCGTACGGTTTCCGCGATCAATTGCAGGACAGTATGGCACTGATTCATGCCACACCGTGGCTTGCCCGTGATCAACTCATACGTTGCGCCGGACGGCAATTTCTGCAAGGCGATGTGCAGCACTGGTGGCATCCCCCCAACGGGCAAGGCGTGCGCACGCATTTTTCCGATGATTATCTGTGGCTGCCGTATGTGACCTGCCATTATGTGCTGGCGACTGGCGATACCGGTGTACTGGATGAATCGATCCACTTTCTGGAAGGCCGCGAGTTATATCCGGAAGAAGAAGCGTACTACGACCAGCCTCAGCGTTCCGCAGAAGCAGCAAGCCTTTACGAGCATTGCATACGCGCCATTAAACATGGCCTGCGCTTTGGGGAACATCAGTTACCCCTGATAGGATGCGGAGACTGGAATGATGGCATGAATCATGTCGGCCGCGATGGCAAGGGCGAAAGTGTCTGGCTGGCATGGTTCTTGTACGCAAACCTTCAGCTGTTTTCCGGCTTGGCACAGAGCCGGGGAGACCAAGCTTTCGCCGATGTTTGTGACGAACAGGCTAAATTGCTGAGCAACCATATCGAGGCCAATGCCTGGGACGGAGAATGGTACCGGCGAGCCTATTTCGATGACGGCACACCGCTCGGCTCGTCCAGCAACGATGAATGTCAAATCGATTCAATCAGTCAGAGCTGGGCAGTCATTTCAGGTGGCGGAAACACCGTGCGTGCCCGGCAAGCGATGACAGCAGTCGACAAGCGCCTGATACGGCGCGATAAGCAGCTAGCTCAGCTGTTCGATCCTCCCTTTGATCAATCAGAACTTGAACCCGGGTATATCAAGGGTTATGTTCCCGGCATCCGTGAAAATGGCGGGCAGTATACCCATGCTGCGATTTGGTCTGCGATGGCATTTGCCCTGCTAGGTGACCGGGAACGCACCTGGGAATTGTTTGCCATGCTCAATCCCCTTAACCACGGCCGGACACCGGCGGAGATCGAGCGTTATAAAGTCGAGCCGTACGTCATGTGCGCGGATATTTATGGGGTAGCACCCCATGTCGGACGAGGCGGTTGGACTTGGTATACCGGTGCAGCAGGCTGGATGTACCGGCTGACCGTGGAAACACTGCTCGGTCTGCGATTGGAAGTAGACCATTTACGCATAACCCCGTGCATCCCGGCGCAGTGGAAGTCGTACATCATCCACTACCGCTTTCGTGAGACTTTCTATCACATCACCGTTAAATGCAACGGTACGGAATTAAGTCATGCGATGCATATAACGGTGGATGGTAACGTGATCGATAGCATAGTCACCGGTAAGCCAGGACGGCCACAAGGTATGATTCCGCTTGTAAATGACCGGCAGGTTCACCACGTTGCGGTGGATTTGAGTTAACTGCCAAAATGTCTTCGCGTTTATTCGGTTTTTTTGACTTCGATGAAGATCAATGACAAACCGTTGATCAGCAAACTTATATCGAGTCAACATTCCTCATCGTCGTAGTTCTGTCACGACATGAAAATTATTGTTTCTGAAGTCATCAAAATCAATCAGCTTGATTCCAAAACGATCAATGAATTTGTTATAAACAAGATTCATCGGCATCATTATTGTCTACTGTACTACCTTACACAGCCGGGCTTAATAAACCGCCGGATTTCCTGTCGACCCAATAAGATCAATCGAGTGCGTTTGTATATGTTCCTTTAGAGTATTCTCCTGGATACTGTAAACAACCCTGAGATTTCTTACACCTAATTTGATTACTACTCAGAGGCGATCTTAATCTCTACAGTTTTTAAAAACTAGTACCCTTCTCTGCCACGCCTATCATAAACATACACAAAAAAGGCTATTTACAACCGTTCCGTACGAAATCCACAAGAATCGGCCGCAATAGCGAGAAACCTTATCAATCAAGACAATCAAAACCGGATAAATTGAAAAGCAAAACCATCATGGATACTTGATTACAAGAATCATATGACTCCCATCCTCGCTACATCGTTACTTGCGGGTTTGCTGGCAAAGTATAAGGAGATGGGACCTACCAAGGTTCGGTAAAACGCAACCTCCCGCACTGGATCAAATCCCGCATCCGCCATAAAAACCGGCAGCAGACCCAGCATATGATCGTGAATCTCTTCAAACCAGCGCACGAACCAAGAGATCAACCTCATACCGGTATCATGCGGCGCGCCAAAATCCGCCACATGCAGTTCGCCGCCGGGTTTCAGAACACGAAATGCTTCCCGGAGCGCTTGCTGCTTATCTTCTCTCGTCAGATGATGCAGCATCAAACTAGCGAATACACGATCAAAACTCTCGTTCGGATAAGGCAGGCAGGTTGCTGAACCTTGTTGCAGGGTGACGTTTTGCCCCGCTTTCTCGATCTTCTCGCGCGCGATGTTCAAAGCCTGCAAATCCATATCCAGTGCATGAACTGTCGCACCCGGTTCAGTTTGTTTGATCAGTAGCGTCAACGTTCCGGTACCGCAACCTATATCCAAAACTGTCTGCCCGGACTGCACTTTGGCTTGCGCAATCAATGCCGCCTTGATTCCCGATTCGGGAAAGAGCCACCGCATCATAGGATCGTAGTAACGCGTCAGCCAGTGAAAATGGAACGCCGGGATGAAAGTGGGCCGTTTGTCCATAAAATCAGATTAACTCCGGTAGTTGCGTGCGGCGAGGCGGGTTGTCAGCAAATTTATACAAAGACCCGCAATAATTAAAGTGGCGGCACCGATTTTCCACGGATGGATGGGTTCGTTCAACACCCATGCGGAACTCGCAAACCCAAACACCGGCACAAGGAGTGAAAATGGCGCCACTGTCGCCGCCGGATAATGACTCATTAACCAGTTCCACGCCGCAAAGCCCAGCAGGGTAACCGGGTAGGCATTATAGCCAATGGCGGCGGCAGAGCGCCACGTGAGCCCGGATAAACTTTCGAGATCCCAGAAGTTTTGTTCAAAGATGAATGACACCAGCAAAAGCGGCGGCCATGCAACGAAACTTCCCCAAACGACCAGCGCCAGCATATCAATCTTACCAAGCCGTTTGGAAATCAGATTGCCCGCACTCCACGAAGCCGCTGCTGCAATGATCAACCCCATGCCCAGCGCCGAAATATCGCCGCCCAGATTGGCGGCGACAAGCCCGATACCGGAGAATGCAATAATCGCCCCGGCGATCTGCCAGCCGGACGGCTTTTCATGCAAAAACATGACGGCCAGCAAGATGGTAAAAAACACCTGAACTTGCAACAGCAACGAAGCGAGACCTGCTGTTGTTCCAGCAGCCATGCCAAAAAATAGCAAAGTGAATTGCAACGCGAACATGACAAACCCGAAAGCTGCCACTTGCCGGAAAGCGATGTTAGGCCGCCGGATGAAGAAGACCGCCGGAAACGCCGCAAAAAAGAACCGCAACGCGCACAGCAGAATCGGCGGCAACTCCTCAAGCCCGGCCTTGATCATGACGAAATTGAATCCCCAGATCACCGCCACCGCGATAGCCAGTGCAATATGCTGCAGGTGCATTATTTTTTGTGCTTAGTGTAAGTTAAATTCCCGGAATCATAAGTCATCATGGTATCCGGCGTATCTGGAAAAATACCGGAAATCTCCATTGCCAAGATTGTTGAAGCACTGGGGTACAAGCGGGCAGTGTCTTGAGTGTTGCGGTTCGAGATTTTTGGGAGACGTTATGTCAATGGTAAGGTTTGATCTCGGGGTGTTTGTGCATCGTCATTCCCGCACAGGCGGGAATCCATGATTGCACGCGGCATGACGGGAATGCTGAAGTTCCTTATGTCACTTCATCCTAGCTAAACATTTTATGCAAATATTGCCTTATTCTGGAAAATGGTGAAGCTGTTTTGACGGCTTTCTCATCTTTCCATTGCGCAATGGCTTTCTTGGCTCGCTCACCGGTGATACGAATCGGCCGGTTAACCAGAAAATGATCAACCTCGGCATCTTCAGGATAAATATTATCGATATAAGGATCATGTTGTGTGACAGCAACCGGTATACAGTTACCATCCTTAGCCGCACTGATTACGAAACTGCCACCTTGCTGTGCCTGCAAAATCCCAAATTCCGGATAATCGTCACACCAAACTTTAATATTCTTAAAACCAGCATCTGCAATAATTTGCAATAAATCCGCCTCTGCATAGACTCGCATTTCAAGTGTCGAACCTTCTCCCCCATGCCAGGTTAACCGGTCATATACCTCTATGCTCTGATCTTTGCGTTGATTAACCAACAGCATACCTTGCTGATCCCGGACAATTCCAAACTGATTCAAATGCGGGAAATGTTCAACCGTTTTTGGCAACATCGTATAAGGGACTGTCAACAACATCAATCCGTCCGGTTTCAACAAATGCCAACTATTAACAAACGCGACATGACGGGGTGGCGAAACATGTTCATAAACATCGGAGCTAATCAGTAAGTCGTAACTACCTACTGCCATATTTTCTATATTGCAAATGTCTAAAAATGGTTCCGCGTGGTAAAAATAATTTGTGTAGTCAAATAGATTATTAAGTTTATCCGCATAATGCGGCGCATCACTCAACCCCAGCGCTTTTTGGTTCCGGTCAGGTGAAAAATTAGCAAGCGGAACTGGTTTGCCATAAAAATGGTGTGACAGTGCAAACATCAATGCACGAAAACGGACAATCGATCCACAGTGTTGGCACGCTCCCCCCTCGCGGTGAAAATCTGGCACTACCATAGACTCTTTACCACAAAGATTGCAGGTGTATTGTTTGTAATCCGATGCAGACATATTGAAGAACCAGTGAATGATGCTTAGTTTGGAAGAAAGGGCTGAGGAAAGATAAATCACCTATTCCATGCGCGTTGAATGTACTGAAAGCCGCCTAGGTTGTCAAACACTGGGATAACCGATTGAAAAATGACGGCAGAAACGGGACAAATCTTGTCATTGCAATCTGCCTCAAAATAATCGCTGCGCGATTCACATCGTCATTCCCGCGCAAGCGGGAATCCAGGATTGCAGGCAGCACGACGGAAATGTTAAGGTCAGCTACACAGGGTGACGCAAATCCCACACCGAGCCGTCTTTCAGGCAATTGCGCAACGGAAAGCACTCAAAAAATAAGAGTCAAGTCCCCATTTCAGATTAAATTTAAGCCTGAATTAAATGGCGATTTCCTTCCTACGCCGCGCAAAATACCCAATCAAACCTAACCCGCCCAGCAACATCAGGTAGGTTTCTGGTTCGGGTACTGGCGGAATATAGATTGGTTTAGGGTCAAATACGGTATCAGGAGTATACGATAATAGAAACACTTCTTCATTTCCATTGTGATTGCCAGCCCCAATGATTTGTCCATTATTGTTGATGCTGACAGCATCAAGCTCAGTCCACCCCGCTGCGATGACAGGCGCCAATAACGAAAGATCAGTTATTCCGCCGTGACTAAAGATAAAAGAATGAGCTTCCCCCGTAGCAGTGCTAGCAACCCCCACAACCTCTCCGAAATCGTTGATGCCAGAGGCTCTGCTTTGTTCCCCTCCCAAGGTACCCAAATCAGTCATACCGATACCATTAGAGCCCGTGATAAAAGCGTGATTAAAGAAATTATCACCTACAGTGTAAGAATATCCGACTACTTGCCCGGAATCGTTTATGTCAAAGGCTCTGCTTTGCTCCCCACCCAAGGTTCCTAGGTCAGTCATGCCTTTACCATTAGGACCCGTGATAAAAGCGCGGGCAATATCGTGTAGGTTAAAAGAGTTCCCTACCACTTCTCCAGAACTGTTGATGCCTGTAGCTATGCTCTGTCCCCCACCCAAGGTACCTAGGCCCGTCATGCCTATGCCATTAGGACCCGTGATAAAAGCTTGGCTGGAGCTACTTGCAGTGAAAGAAAATCCTACCACTTGTCCGGAATCATTGATGTCATAAGCACCGCTATAGCTTCCACCCAAGGTACCCAGATCAGTCATGCCTATACCATTAGGACTCGTGATAAAAGCGTGAACAGGGGAAGTATCACTAATAGGTGATAATCCCACCACTTGCCCAGAATTGTTGATGCCATAAGCAAAACTGTATGTTCCACCCAAGGTACCCAAGTCTGTTATGCTCATACCATTAGGACCAGTAATAAAACCGTGATAAAAGTTATCACTTACATTGAAATAATACCCAACTACTTGCCCGGAATCATTGATACCAGAAGCTACACTACGACCTCCACCAAAAGTGCCAAACCCCATAATTGACCAGTCGGCATACGTCATTGAAGGGATCGATGCGGTAGAAATTGCTGTAAGAAAGATTGCAACGTTTTTGAGTTTAGCGAATTGAATGTTCATGATTATTATCCTCATGTGATTATTTCCGCGGTGTTATGGTGTTTCACATTGCAAGAAATCAAGAAATCCAAACAAATTGGATTAGCCTTTCAGTGTAGTCCGGGTTGATTTCACCATCAATAAGGAAAACACTTAATTTTCAATAAAATCAGTGAAGCACCCGGCCGCAAGCAGCGGAGTATGACCACTCTTCAATCCGCTGGTTTTCACCCCAAGGGCCGGAGAATTGAATCCGCAGAGATTAAATCTAAGTTTGAATTAAATGACCATTCCCTTTCTACGCCGCGCCAAATACCCAATTAAACCTAACCCGCCCAGTAACATCAGGTAAGTTTCTGGCTCGGGTACTGGCGGGATATAAATTGGTTTAGGGTCAAATACGGTATCAGGGGTATATGACAATAAAAACCCTTCGTCACTGCTATTGTGAAAACCATGCCCAACCATCTGTCCATTATTGTTGATGCTACTAACAACAAGATTTGTCCAACCAGCTGCAACGACTGGAGCCAGTAACGAAAGATCCGTCATTCCGCCGTGACTGAAAATAAAAGAATGAAATCCCCCATCAGCAGTCTCAGCTAGTCCCACAACCTCTCCGGAATCGTTGATGCTGGAAGCCCAGCTCCAGCCCCCACCTAAGGTGCCTAAGTCCGTCATACCTATACCGTTAGGACCCGTGATAAAACTATGGGTAAAAGGAGTGCCTGCAAAGTCAGATTGTCCCACCAGCTGCCCGAAATTATTGATATCTGCCACACCGCTACTGCCCCCACTTCCAAGTGCACCCAAATCGGTCATGCCTATACCGTTAGGACCCGTGATAAATGCATGTTTGGTAAAGCCGTCACCTGCAATGTAAGATACTCCCGCCACTTGCCCTGAATCATTGATGCCGACAGCACCGCTACTGTCTCCACCCAAGGTACCCAAATCAGTTATGCCTATGCCATTAGGACCCGTGATAAATGCACGAGTGACGGTATCACCGAAATGACCTGAATGTGAAAGAATGTGAGATGTTCCCACCACTCGCCCGGAGTTATTGATGTCATCGGCAAAGGTATAAACGGCTCCATCTAAGGTGCCCAGCTCAGTCAAGCCCATACCGATGGGGCCCGTGATGAAACCGTGGCCTAAGTCATCATACCCCGTCACTTGCCCGGAACCATTGATAGCGCGGCCTGAGGTTTCTTCTCCTTTCAAAGTTCCCAGATCAGTTATGCCTATACCATCAGGACCAGTCACAAACGCATGAAAAGGCACGACTATATTGGATAAGAAAGAATACCCGGTTACTTGCCCGGAATCATTAATGTCGGTAGGTATAGTAGGCCTTCCTTCCAAAGTACCCAGTCCTTTTATTGACCAGTCGGCATAAGCCATTGCAGAAATTGACGCGGTGGAAATTGTTGCGAGAAAGATTGCGACTCTTTTGAATTTTACGAGTTGAGTGCTCACGATTATTGTCCTCATGTGATTATTTCCGCGGTGTTATGGTGTTTCACATTGCAAGAAATCAAGAAATCCAAACAAATTGGATTGTTTTATCAATGTAGTCCTGCTTGATTACACCATCAATAAGGAAAACACTTAATTTTCTAACAAAAGAATCATTTATTTGTGGAACGTGTTGCTATCGTCGTATACGCCAAGACACCATATACTGATGCAGATCAAACTTCCTCAAGCAAAAGCCTTTAACTGGTTGCAAGCCTCATGCTTTTTCTCTTTTTATGCTCGTTGCAGCGACATCCCCTTCACCACCGCATACACCGCCGGAAAAATAATCAGTGTCAGGATCGCCGCTGAGACCATGCCGCCGACCATCGGGGCGGCGATGCGGCGCATGACTTCGGAGCCGGTGCCGGTGCTAAGCATGACGGGTAGCAAGCCGACCACGCTACCGGCGATGGTCATCATGACGGGGCGGATACGGTACACTGCACCTTGCACCACGGCGTCGTACAAATCCGTTAGCGCCACCTGCTCGGCCATCGCTTTGCGTTGCCGGGTGATCGTGGTCAACGATTGGTCGATGAACGCCAGCATCACCATGCCGGATTCGGCGGCGATGCCGATCAGGCCGATGAAGCCGACTACCGCGGCGATGCTCAGGTTGTAATCCAGCCAGTACATCAGCCAGATACCGCCGACCAGCGAGAACGGTATCGACAGCATGACGATCAGCGTTTCGGTCAGGCGGCCAAAATTCAAATACACCAGCAAGAACACCATCAAAATGGTCAGCGGGATGACGATTTTTAGTTTCTCGGTGGCGCGCTGCATGTATTCAAACTGACCGCTCCAGGTGGCATAGTAACCCGGCGGAAATTGCACTTGCTCGCGCACGGCCTGTTGCGCATCGGCGATATAGCCGCCGATATCGCGGTCGCGGATGTCGACGAAGATGTAGGCGGACAGCAGCGCATTTTCGGTGCGGATGCTGGGCGGCCCTTGCACCAGCTTGACTTGCGCCAATTGCCCCAATGGAATCATCGTGCCGCCCTGAGCTGGTACTAGCACTTGCGTGGCAATGGCCTGCGGGTCGCTGCGCAATTCGCGCGGGTAGCGGATTGCGACATCGAAACGTTCACGGCCTTCCACCGTGGTGGTAATGACTTCGCTACCCATGGCAACGGAGACGACGTCGAGCAAGTCGCCAACCGTCAGGCCGTAACGCGCCAGCGCCATCCGGTCCGGTTCGATGTCTAGATAATAGCCGCCGGTAATCCGCTCCGCATAAGCACTGGCGGTGCCGGGCACGGCTTTCACCACGGCCTCGATCTGCTTCGCGATGGCCTCGATTTCTTTCAGATTATTGCCAAAAACTTTAACGCCGACCGGGGTGCGGATGCCGGTGGCCAGCATATCGATGCGGTTTTTGATCGGCATGGTCCAAGCGTTCGCGACACCGGGAATTTGCAGTGCTTGATCCAGCTCGGCGATTAATTTATCGATGGTCATACCGGGCCGCCATGCGTTTTCCGGCTTCAGGTTAATGATCGTTTCAGTCATTTCCAGCGGCGCCGGATCGGTGGCGGTATCGGCGCGCCCGGCTTTACCGAACACCGAGGCGACTTCGGGAAAATTCATGATGATTTTGTTTTGCGTTTGCATCGTTTCCGCCGCTTTGGTTACCGAAATCCCCGGTAAGGTGACAGGCATGTATAACAGCGTACCTTCGTTTAATGTTGGCATGAATTCAGTGCCTAACCGCATTGCCGGATACACCGTAGCTGCCAGCACGCCCAGTGCGATCACTAATATGGATTTTTTCCAGCGCATCACCCCGGCCACAACCGGCTGGTACCCGCGAATCATCCAGCGGCCCAGCGGATTATCTTCTTCGCGCGGTATCCGGCCACGGATCAGCAGCAGGATCAGTACCGGAACCAGGGTGATGGACAAAATGGCCGCACCGGCCATGGCAAACGTTTTGGTGTAAGCGAGCGGCTGGAACATGCGCCCTTCCTGCGCTTCCAGCGCGAATACCGGCAAGAAAGAAACGGTGATGATCAGCAAGCTGAAGAATAACGACGGGCCGACCTCCTGGCACGCCGCGATGACAGCATCGATACGCGACTCGCCCGGCCCGGCACGCGCCAAGTGTTTGTGCGCATTTTCCACCATGACGATGGCGGCATCGGTCATTTCCGCAATCGCCAGCGCAATACCGGCCAGGCTCATGATATTGGAATTGATGCCCAGCTGCGCCATGGCAATGAATGCGATCAGCACGCCAACCGGCAGCATAATGATCGCCACCAGCGCGCTGCGCGCGTGCATCAGAAATACCGCGCACACCAACGCCACAATCGCAATTTGCTCGATAAACACTTCTCGCAGCGTCGCAATGGCACGATGAATCAGTTCGGAGCGGTTGTACACCGACTCAACCGACACACCCTGCGGCAGACCGGATTCGATCTGATCGATTTTCGCTTCGAGATCGTGAATCACATCCAGCGCATTTTCGCCGTAGCGCGCCACCGCAATGCCGGAAACCGCCTCGCCTTCGCCGTTGAGTTCGGTGATGCCGCGCCGTTCACCGGGAACCAGTTCCACCCTGGCGACATCGCGCAGCAGCACGGGCTTACCGATATGCGCCCTGACTACCAGATTCTCCAGATCGCTGCTGTTGCGCAGGTAACCGCGGCCACGCACCATGTATTCCGTTTCCGCCAATTCGATGACACGTCCGCCCACGTCGCGGTTACTCGCGGCGATCACTTCGGTGATACGTTTCAATGGAATGTCATACGCTTGCAGGCGGCGCGGGTCGACCGTGATTTGGTAGGTTTTGACAAATCCGCCGACGCTGGCGACTTCCGAAACGCCGGACACGGTGGTTAATTGATAGCGCAGGAACCAATCTTGAACAGCGCGCAATTCATCCAGGGTGCGCTCCTTGGCCGTCACAACATACTGATAAATCCAGCCGACGCCGGTGGCATCCGGGCCAAGTGCAGGGCGTACATCCCGGGGCAACTGGTTGGCGGCAAAATTCAGATATTCCAGCACGCGCGAGCGCGCCCAGTAAATATCGGTACCGTCTTCAAAAATGACATAGATGAAAGAAACCCCGAATGCAGACAAGCCGCGCACCACTTTTGCGCGCGGCACGGCCAGCATGGCCGTGGTGAGCGGATAGGTGACTTGATCTTCGACAACCTGCGGCGCTTGACCCGGATATTCCGTGTAGATGATGACCTGCACGTCGGACAGATCGGGAATCGCGTCGACCGGCATTTTCCATAACGCGTAGAGTCCCCACCCGGCGATAAACACGGTGCTCAGCAACACCAGGAAAACATTGCGGATCGACCATTCAATGACTTTTTTCAGCATCATGGTGTTCCCTTAGTGATCGTGAAAGGTATCCGCAGGCTGGATACGTACAATGACAAATTCACCGTCCGGTTCTTCGGCGATCTCAAAGATAACTTTCTGCCCCGGCTTGAACGATTGCAGCAATGCCGCTTCCAGGACGCGGAAATCCATCGTCATCGCAGGCCACTTCAGGCTTTCGATCGGGCCGTGTGCGAGTGTCATCGTGGCATGCGCGAAATCAATCGCGTCGATGCGTCCTTCACCGCGGTATTGCACTTGAGAAGGTGACAGAACAGCCGAACTGGATTCGACTTCCTGCTTGTCAACCGGGTAATAGGTGTTGTGGCCGAAACTATCGAGCGCGCTTTTGAAGTTGCTCTCCGCATCGATCAGGAAATTCGCCTTAACGACCACGTTTTCACCGGCCCGAAGCCCGCCCAGCACCTCGGCATAACCATCGGCATGCATGCCGAGCTTGACCGTGCGCGGCTCAAACCGGCCCGAACCCAAATCGACCAATACCATCCGCCGGGTGCCCGTATCCAGCACGGCGGAATCCGCGACGGTCAGCACTTTATGCTTGCTGTGAAACGACGCGAACTCGACTC
Source organism: Nitrosomonas sp. Is24 (assembly GCF_033063335.1). Taxonomy (NCBI): domain Bacteria; kingdom Pseudomonadati; phylum Pseudomonadota; class Betaproteobacteria; order Nitrosomonadales; family Nitrosomonadaceae; genus Nitrosomonas; species Nitrosomonas sp. Is24. Next base: position 2,956,196 of record NZ_JAWJZG010000001.1, read on the forward strand.
GTGCATACATGGCGGGTTTCAATAAACGATCGGGATTCGGCAGCACGATGCGCACGCTCGCGGTGCGCGTTTCCGGCGTTACCGCCGGATAGATGAAAGCCACTTCGGCGTTGAAGATCTTATCGGGATAGGCATCCACCCGGACAGTCACCCATTGGCCGGGATGAATCATACCCAGGTCCTGTTCAAATACATCCGCCAATATCCACACGCTCGACAAATCGGCGAATTGGTACAACATTTCTCCCGGCATAAAACGCTGTCCCAAGACCGCTTGCTTTTCCATTACCACGCCATCGGCTGGTGAACGTAGCGTCATGTACTGCTGCACTTCGCCGGTTTGCTGCAGCCGCCGTAACTCGGCTTCGGCAATATTCCAATTACGCAGCTTCTGCAATGCGCCATCGACCAGCCGCTGCATCGCGGCACGCACAGCCGCATCGCCATTCACGACGGACTGCAACCCTCTGATCGCGATCAGATACTCCTGCTGTGCGGTAATCAGTTCAGGACTGTAGACCTCCATCAGGGCTTCGCCTTTCTTAACCGCTTGCCCGGTGGTATTGACATACAACCGGTGTATCCAACCCTCAAACTTGGTCACGAAGGTGTATTGCTTGCGCTCATCGGTTTGAATCGTCGCAACCGCCCGCACGGTGTGGATCAGTTCACGCATCTCCGCGGCTTCGGTACGCACACCGAGCTTCTGCACCTTTTCCGTGCTGATGGTCACCACATTCTGTTCCGCTGGCGGTTCCTTGCCTTCATTTTCATAAACCGGCAGATAATCCATGCCCATTGGATCTTTCTTCGGCACCGGCGAGGTATCGGGCAGCCCCATCGGGTTGCGGTAATACAGCACTTTCCGTTCCCCGTTAGCGGCTTGCGGTGCGGCAATTCCGGCGTCTGGCGACGATTGTGTTTTTCCCCACCAGTAACCTGCGGCCAATGTGGCGGTCAGCACCATTGCAGCGCTGATTTTCTGAGCGATAGATTGCATAGAAAGCTCCATGATCGGTATTCGTTAGTGTTGCTTCTTGCCAATCAGAAAATCGATCTCTGCCAGCGCCTTGTTGTAATTCGCGATCGCGGTAATCAGATTGGTTTCATAGTCGAATACCGTCATCTGATTATCCAGCAAGGTCAGAAAATCAACCCGGTTTACTTGGTAGGCCGCCAGCGCGGATTCAACGGTTAGCTTTGCCTGCGGCAGAATCGCGGTCTGATAGAGTTTGACCGATTTCATACTCTGTTCGGCCATCGCAATCTGCTGACGCAGTTTTGCCGCGATGTCATTACGCTGCGCCTGATACAAACTGATTGCCTGGTCGCGCATGGCTTGCGATTCCATGATGCGCGGCTCGATTTTGTTGCCGCGCCATACCGGCAAGTTGACTGCCACAGTCATACTGACCATGTCGTCACGCCGCATGCTTCCCAGCGTGTTATCGCGCTGACCGTACGATACACGCACATCGAAATCCGGGTAGTACGCCTTGCGCGCCAGATCGGCGGATTTCTCATTGCGTGCAATCAAACTCTGTAGTGCCAGCAATTGCGGACGTTGCGTCCAAGCTTCTTGTTGCAGCGCTTCCAGCAGCAAAGGCGTTTCGTGAGTTTGCAACAACACCGGTGCAGGAATCTCGCCGCGCGTGCTACGCCCCAGTGCGCGGATGAGCTCGGCTTCGAATACCGGTTGCTCGCGCTCGAGTCCCAACAACCTATCCAGCATTCTCGATACCTGCGTTTGCGCTTTCAGCACATCGGCCTGACTGCTCTCTCCCACCTGATAACGCGCATCGGCCATGCGCAGAAAATGTTCCAGCGTTTGCTTATTTTTTTCAACCACCTTGATCATTTCCAGCGTAAGCCCAAGATCAAAGTAGGCGGTTTTCAGATCATGCACGACGCGGTTAACCGTTTCATGGTAGCCCTGCTCAATGGCTTCCGCATCCTTGCTGGCGACTTCCTTGCGCAAACCGCGTTTACCGGGAAACGGCAAGCGCTGGGAAAGACCGATCATTTTCATCGTCATATCTTCGCGGTTAAACGGCGATGACGCCAAAGGCGCATTGATCACGCCCGCCTCGAGCATCGGATCGTCCAGCGCCTCCGCCGGTGCGATGCGTTGCCGGGCTGCTTCGCGCTCTTGATAGGCGGCCTGAATCTCGGGATTGTTCTCCAACGCTTCCGCAATCAAGCCGGGCAACAATACCGCATGGCTAGCATTGGTTGTTGTAAGCGTTTCTGCTGGAACAGCGCGGCTCAGCATGGTTGTTCCAGCTTTACCGGCCACCATTTCTTGCCCCTGGGCCGCAGTTGCGATGGTGGCAGTAAGCAACGCCATCATGATCACAGCTATGATGCGGTTCATCGCAGCCTCCTGAAGGTGTTTTGCTGTTGCTGACGAGTGTTAAGAATGAATGATACGAACATGCTTGTCCTCCTAGCAGGTAATCTCACCGGTTCCGCCGGTGATGGGCAGACATTGACGATAATTGTCAATATTTCATGGCTTGCGCAGCATTCGCGCAAGCACAAAGCTCATGCAAGAAATTGCACTTTTTACCTGACACTCAGGCAAAAAGTGCTAAAGGGAGATTACTACCGGAGGACGTTGCGGGTGTTCCGGCACAAACGAGACAAAGCCGGAATCAAATGAAGCAATGGTGGAAGTATCGGTAACTGGCATGGATACGGCAGCACCCGGAAGCACTGGCGTATGACTGTACGCATCACAGGAAGTATCGTCGCACGGCAAGCTGGCTAAGACATGCCCGGCATGCTCACTGGTACTATTGTCCGTTTGCTTATGGCAACCATCATGATGGTGATTGTCGATGACAATCGCTGATTTGTCATGCGTAGCGATGAAGTTTTTTTCCTGTACGCAGACTGACAAAATAGCCGCTGCAGCGCCTTGCAACGGGAGCCACAGCATGAAAAAAACCAATAGCCATTTGTAGCGATATGCTTTCATGTCTTTTATTATAAACAATTTTCAGATTTGACCAATTAAATCCAGAAAATTACTTATTCATTTGTGCGACTGGTTGGATAGGGTCAACTGCTGATACTGTTGCTGGTATTGCTCTGCTTTGGACTGATCCCCAGCTTCTCTTGCTGCCTGTGCTGCACGATAAACACCATTGCGCCGGTTGGGCGTGCGTATCAAGGATGCTTCCAATTCCTTCAACGCATCACTGGGTTGCTTCAATTCCAGCAATAATTCGCCGAGCAGTTCTCTGGCCGGAATGATTGCGCCGGGCGTGACATTGTCTTTTTCGGTCGAATCTTCCAGGTCCGCCGAAGCACGCATGAGTTTCACCGCTTCTTCCGTTTCACCTTCCGCATAAGCAATCCAGGCAGCTACCGCTAAGCGTTGGATGTCGATTTGACTGGCGGTGTAGTCTTTATTGTCCGCTTGATCGGCATTGCGTAAAACCTTCAGCTGCCGCAGGCTGTAGTGGGCAATGTCCATTTTTCCGCTGCGCGCGGCACCTAAACCACGAGCAAAGTGCGTGATGGCCTCGCACCAGCCAAATTGCTGCCAAGGAAAATCCGCTGGCAATACCTCGAGTTTTGCGGCTTCACTCCACTCGCCGCGTTCTATCGCATAACGCGCTGGAATCGCAGCAAAAGCATAGGCGACGGTGGTATTTTCCGGCTGCGCTTTTTTGATGCCTTGCAGTTCGCGCAGGATCTCCCTTGCTTTCTCCGTCTCGCCACTTTGCAGATAAGCGTACATCATGTAATCCATGAAGTGGAACTGCTGATCCCAAGTTCCGGGCAATGCATTTTTCCGCGCGTGATCTTTTGCCGCATGATAGGCCGCCAGATTCGATTGCGCCGCGTCATGCCATAGCCCGAGCCGGATAAAAATGTGCGAAGGCATGTGCAATGCGTGCGGAACCGCCGGTGCAATGTGCGTATAAGCGCGCGCTGCACTCAATCCAAGCCCGGCGAGCTCGGGGTAATCGCTGCTGTGAATGATGTAATGCGCCACGCCGGGGTGCTCCGGCTCATGTTCCAACACCTGCTGCAATAGATGTAATGCTTTCTTCTGATTGGCGAAGGTCTTGTCTTTGGGCGATGCCGTGGAAATCAGCGCCAAAGCGTAGAACACCGCAGCCTCCCGGTCATCCGGATTGTGTTTCAGGACTTGTTCCATCGCTTTCTGATACATCAGCTTTCTGGTAGTGAGGTCCACTTTTTCATCTTCGGGATACAAGGAACTGACAGCTTCAAGGTAAGCTTTCTCACGCTCTGTCTTGATTGCCAGCTTTTTTGCCTGCCGCAACGCTTCACGCCCCGTTTGTAGTTCTGCCGCAGTCGGCGCTGTAGCCCATAATTGGTAATACAGGCTCATCGCAACGCCCCAATAACCCATCGCGCAAGCCGGATCGGTAACGGTCACTTTGCGGAATGTCTTTCCGGCTTCGTCGTACCAAAAGGAATGCAACATCGCGACGGCTTGATTGAACTGTGCTTGCGCGGCTGGCGCACAGGAAACCGGGAAGGTCACTTTTCCCAGATTTTTCTCATCGAATGCACCGGCATGATGATCCCCATCCGCTCGCACCCCCCCGGCGGACATCATGGCAGCGATCAGAAGAACCCATCCCCATTTTTTCATATCAATTCTCCAGTATTGGTAAGACTTCACCGGAATGAACAATCGACATTCTTCCCGATAGCGCCAAGTAATCCAGGATTAAAAGAACAACTTGTTGCGCCATGAAAATCACTTAGTTACAATAATCGCAACATTGTTGCATTTATTTAAGTATGCTTAATCAGTTTCATCATACCGCAGAAGACATGATCCGGCACAACGGCGGACGGGCAACTGTGGGCAGAACCGGAATTCTGGCCATTTTGCTGGCTGAGCAGCAGGCCATTACCCACCGCGAAATTGAACAACGCCTGCCACAAGCGCTGCAATTGGACCGGGTGACTTTATATCGCGCGCTAGAGTGGCTGGTCGAGAAAAATTTGATCCATAAAGTAACCAGCGACGACCGGGCGTGGCGTTATCACGCCAATCGCGAATTGCATTCACATCAACATGCGCACTTCAAATGCACAGGTTGCGCGCAAGTGATCTGCCTGGATAAATTACCGGTAGAAGCAAACTGGCCGCTACCGGCCGGTTACCGGTTCCAGGAAATTGAATTGACCGTCAAAGGCCTTTGCGCCAACTGCTGTTGACCATGCTACGCAAAAGCTTATTTCTATTTTTGACGCTGGCTTTGTTGGCTGTGCCGGTCTTCTTGCTGGCGCATGCTTTCACGCATTATGCACAAACCGATGTGCTTGATGCCGCCGGAAGCGAAGCTGATGCCAGTGTTGATCTTGACGAAATCTGCTTCGATTGCGTCGCACTCACTGCATTAAACTTCATTCTGATCGCTTCGGGCTTGCTTCTGCGCAACCCGGCAAATCATCGCCGGTTGCCATTATGGGCCATGGGGCGTCATTCCAATCGCACCACACTTCCTTACTGCTCGCGCGCGCCACCATTCCAGCTGTTCTGATTCCTCAGGTTGTTAATCCAGGTTTGACTTAATCATCAGCAATCGGTCGATTGCTTTGATTTGCATTGCTTACCTGCGATTGATCAGTTCCATTGGTGCAACTCAGTTGCACGGCAAATACCCATCAGGGTTAGGAAAGTTGTATGGATTATTCTGATCATGCATCAAATAGCGCGCGATGGCAGCGTAAAAACTTGCTGTCGAAACTGGCAACCATCACGCTGTTTATATTTTTGCTGCACCCGTTGCATAGTTCCGGGCAAACCGCCGGCAAAAACGTCGAGCTGCCCGGTGTGATGATTACTGCGCCTGTTTCCAGCTCGGCCGAATCGGCTGGATTCAAACCGGACACGGTTGTGTCAGGAGATCGTCTGCGCCGGAAAAGGGAAACCAATCTGGGCGATACGTTATCGCATGAGCTGGGTGTCAGTTCTAGCAGTTTCGGTCCTGGCGCTGGCCGCCCGATTATCCGCGGTCAGGATGGGCCGCGCGTACAGGTACTGGAAAATGGCATCGGCACCGGCGATATCTCAACCATCAGCCCGGATCACGCCGTCGCGACCGAAACCTTAAATGCATCGCGCATCGAGATATTACGTGGACCATCGACATTGATGTATGGCAGCGGTATTTCCGGTGGCGTGGTGAACGTGATCAACGACCGCATACCCGATCGCTTATTCAAAAAGCCGCAAGCAAACTTTGAAGGGCGCTTCAATTCCGCGCTGGAAGAACGCAATGGCGCCCTCATGGCATCCGGCAGTTTGGGTAGGATGTCCTGGAATCTTGAAGGCGTGAAAAGAAAAACCAGCGATGTGCATATCCCCGGACTAGCGAATCCCAATGATCCGGACAGCGGCACCGGCTTGATCAGAAACAGCGCGATCGATTCCAGCAATTTATCGGTAGGCAGCTCGTATGTCGGCGAACGTGGTTTTGTGGGAATGTCGATCTCAAGATTGGAGAATTTTTACGGTATTCCCGGCCCAGAAGGCGCAAAAATCGATATGGGTCAGACCCGCTACGGTCTGGCGGGTGATCTGGATAATCCGCTGAAAGGATTCCGGCAGCTCAAGATGCGCTTCAATTACAACGATTATCAACACAAAGAACTCGAACAAAGCGGCGCGGTTGGCAGCCGTTTCAGTAATAACGAACTGGAAGGACGCGCCGAATTAGCCCACAAGCCAATCGCCCAATGGCAAGGAGTCATGGGTATTCAATTACAAAACCGCAATTTTTCCGCAAAAGGCGAGGAAGCTTTCGTGCCATCCAGCCTGACTCAATCCGCCAGCGCATTTATGCTGGAAAAACGCAATTGGCAACGCTGGCAGTTTGAAGCCGGTGGACGCTTTGAACATACCCTGCATAACCCGCAAGCAGCATCGCTGCAATCGCGCGACTTTAATTTGTACAGCATTTCCGCAGGAAGTGCTTGGCAATTCAGGGATGGTTATCAACTCAATCTGACGGCCACGCGCGGACAACGCGCGCCGAATACTGTCGCGCTGTATGCCAACGGTATCCATGTGGCCACCAACACTTTTGAGCAAGGCGCGCAAAACTTGCGCAAAGAAACCTCCAATAATTTCGATATCGCGCTGCAAAAAACCAGCGGCCTGATTACGGGCAAAGTGAATTTGTTCTATAACCATGTCAACGATTATATTTTTCAGCAAAGCCGTGACAGCAATGACGATGGGTTAGCGGATAGAATCAACGATGAGGGCATGCTGGATAATCACGGCGCTTATCTGGTACAGGATTACACTCAAACCCGGGCGAAATTCTATGGCCTGGAAGCCGAAGCCATCGTTGCAGTAATACCGGATACGTTGAATTTGCGGTTATTCACCGATATGGTTTATGGCAGATTGAAAAATAACGGCAACATCCCGCGCATAACACCGCAACGTTTCGGCTTTGATCTGGATTTCAAGAAAAATGCCTGGCAAGCCAATTTCAACCTCACTCGTGTCACGCAACAGGATCGCGTCGCCGTATTGGAAAGCGAAACCCCAGGTTATACCTTGATGAACGCCGAAATGAGCTATCACATGAAACTAACCAAGTCGGTCAACTATACGCTTTTTCTGCAGGGCCGGAATTTGCTCGATAGCGATATGCGCGTTCATACTTCCTTCTTGAAAGATGTTGCTCCATTGCCGGGGCGAGCCATTGTCGCAGGGATTAGAGGCGCTTTTTAAATTCCCGCCGCATCCTAGCGAAGCTAGGATGCTTGCAAAATAACCGCTAAATGCTAATCTGCATGAGCAATCATTTCTGATACTTTCCTCAATTAGTTAAAGCAACTATGGGCAGATGGCTTAAATACTTTTTTTTGGGCATTTTTACCGGTTTGCTCGGCGTAACCCTCTATTTGTCACCTGCTGGCTTATGGTTGGAAGAACGATTCGGTTTGAACGCATTGTTTCTGTTACGCGGCGCAATCCAGGCACCCGATGAGGTGGTCGTCGTTGCGCTTGATCAGCAATCCGCCGCGCAGCTCAAACTGCACGTTAAGCCACGCTTGTGGCCGAGAAGTATACACGCGCGATTAATTGACCGGCTGGCGGCAGTCGGTGCCAACACTATCATCTTCGATCTTATTTTTGATACGCCCAGCGACATACCGGAACAGGATGAGGAGCTGGCCAATGCCATTAAAAGAGCCGGTAATGTCCTATTGGTGGAGCGGTTGGATTATCAGGATTCGGCATTGCTGAATCAGCTCGATGGCGTTACCTATCAAGCATTTATTCAAGAAGGCGCTACTCAGCTCTTGCCAATCATCGGGGAAGCTGCAAAAGCCCGGGCGCCTTTCACATTGCCGAAGGCGGAACGAGTTCATCATTACTGGACTTTCAAATCGCATGCCGGCGATATTGCTACGGTGCCGGTTGTGGTATTACAACTCTATGCAGCGGCGTTGTACGAAGACTTTGCCCGGCTGCTCAGCTCAGCGGAACCGGAACTTGCCACGCAATTACCCGCTCGCATCAACGAAGAAACGGATATTGAGGATCTGATCCTGACACTGCGCAATCTATTCGCAGGCAATCCGCGGCTAGCTGTTCAAATGAAAGAAGGTTTGGATCGCGATCGCCATTTAAAACCGGAAGAAAAGAAACTGCTAAGATCGCTGCTCGACCTGTACGCTGGCGATCAAACCCGTTACTTGAATTTCTACGGCCCGCCGCGCAGCATAAAGACCATTTCGTATGATCAAGCACTGCAATTAGAAAAGGGCGCGTTAAAAAATAAAGTCGTTTTCGTTGGATTTTCCGGCGCTACTCAGTCCGAGCAAGAAATCGTCCGGGACGATTACCCCACGGTATTTTCCAATCCGGATGGGCTTTATATCAGCGGCGTCGAGATTGCCGCCACGGCTTTCGCCAATTTGCTCGAAAACAAACCGGTCAGACCTTTGTCTTTAGCCGGTAATTTAAGTATTTTATTTCTGTTGGGGTTTGCCATCGGCATGGCAACTCAAATCCTGTCGACGCGCAAAACCATCGCTCTGAGTCTTTCCGTCGTCCTTATCTATACTTTCATTGCATTCTCTTTCTTTAAACATACCCTGATATGGCTCCCGGTCATTATTCCGGCCCTGTTAGTGTTAGTCGCGCTTATGCTCGCCTGGGTATTAAAAATTCTTAAGCTAGAAGGCTTTATTGGTAAATCCGGCCCGGCTCGAGAACTTGATCAGATCATTGAAGGGCGGGCAGGGAAATTCTCGGGTGCATGCCTAACGACCGATATCGCGGGTTACACGACACTGTCCGAAACAATGAATCCCTCTGATCTTGAGAAATTGATGACCAATTACCGGACTGTATTGAGGGATGCAATTGATCAGCATCATGGCAGAGTTATGGATACCACAGGCGACTCATCCCTCTCCATATGGATTAAAAAACCAGATAATCCACGCACACCAGCGATTTTTCGGCCGATCAGGAAAACGCCTAATTCCACTGAGAAGCTTCGTGCCTGCAAAGCAGCACTTGACCTTAATGCTGCCATTATGCGTTTCAACAAATTACATAATCCGCCGCTGCCAACCCGAATCGGCTTGCATTTTGGTGATATGTCACTGAACAAAAGCGATGGAACTTACCGCGTCACGGGAGATGTCGTCAATACAGCAAACAGGATTCAAAATACTAATAAAATTTTAAAAACGCGAATTCTGCTATCGAGCGATGTAATCGAAGAATTGGACGATTTTCTTGTCCGTCCTCTGGGAAGCTTTCAATTACCGGGGAGAACTCAATCCGTTGAGCTTTTTGAGCTGATTGCCTACCGGCAATCAGCCAGCAAGCAACAGCTATGGCTATGCGAAATCTTTGCAAAAGCTTTAAATGCTTATCAACTGAAACAATGGACCGAAGCCAGTCAGTATTTTTACGATATTCTGAGAGAATTTCCTTCCGACGGCCCAACGCATCACTTTCTGTCGTTGTGTTTGCAGCACGAAAATGATCTGTCATCCAGTGCCTGATCTACCTCAGCAATTGATGACAAGTGATTATTCTTCGCAACACTTACGATCTGAATCAATATAAAAAATACTGCTAAAATTGCTTTTAAGAAACATAAAATTAAGCGACGGCTAATGCCACATAACTCAGATCCAGAATACCCGAGACACTAGGGTCATTCCAATAATCCTCGATAATTTCCCCCGCGTAAGCCGTCACATGATCTGACAACTCTTTATCAGTCCAGACACTGGGTGAAGGAGAGTCGCTCAAAGCTTCAACGAGCAAGGCCTGGAATTCATTACCGTTTGTATCCGTATGTGTAAAGCTCTCGATTTGATTTAATTCAGTTTGATCGAACGCTTTGAATATATTCAATAGCGTGCCATAAAAAACAGACTCCAAACCTTCGTTCTTTTCAAATACTTCCCCGGGATGGGGAATATTACCCAGATGAGTAACACCTAACTCGTCTGGAGTAAAAACATGATCAACAACATGAGAAGACCACAGAGGCGCAAAAAAATCATCGTAATCCGGAGTATCGCCAAATTTTGGTTTCACTATCGCTTGCAGTGAAGCGATCGATAGAGCACCGGTATTAGTATCAAAATCTACAAAATGCGCCAACGATCCTAAATCGTAATTGATCAGCGAGCTTACCTTATTAAGTTCTTTTGCATCCAATGCCGCATTTGAAAAATATGCCATCACTTCGTCTGCTGAGTGCCCTGAGATCTCTGCCAGCATTGAAACCGTAACACCATATTGCTGACTGATATCAAAAATAACTTGCGGCTGATCTAGGTGAGAAAAAATAAAACCATTCGCTTCTTCAAACGTAACCCCGTTCGGCCCAATTGTAGGTAAGTGTTGTGCAACAGTTGACATCGGCCACCTCTCGATTTTTCAATTAAAAAATTCTTCAAACAACCCGCCAATTCCGGTGCTACATTCTCAAGTCAGCTATAAATCATAAACTTTATGAGATTTTGGAATTGATTCGAACCGATTATAACCCGCATACTTCAATCTATAATGTGCTAATTCTCACATACAACAAGCTTGTAACCTGATTCAATCTCTATTAAATCTGTTATGCATCAGAATCACAGTCCTCATAATTTTTGATCACAAGTAACACTATAGTTTGTTAAGCATTTCACTGCGAAATACCAATAAAAAACCAATCATGGAAATACATCGAACAGCGTTATTTTACCCAGGGCTTAAAAAGGTAATTGCAATAATGTTCATTGTGCTTTCCGTGCTGATTCTTTTTTTCGGGTCCACAAGAGAGGCTCGATCGGCGCCGACGTGCAAATCGGAAGTGGCACGAGTAGTATCGATACAAGGCACGATTGAAATACGCCGGACTCAAGAGAATGTTTGGCAACAAGCGGGGATGGAAGTAGCTCTCTGCGCCGGTGACATGATCCGCGCCCGATCGCAAAGCCGCGCGGCGCTGCGTTTAAGCAATAACAGCATGCTGCGGTTGGATCAAAAAACCAGTATTACATTTCCAGAGATTCAAGAAGAACTAGGCGCCTCGCTGCTAGACTTATTCGAAGGTGCAATCCACATCATTACCCGAACTCCCAGACCATTCAAGATAAGAACACCGTTTGTTAACGGCAGTGTTGAAGGGACAGAATTTCTTGTCGGTCTTAAGGAAGACAATGCAGAAGTTGTCGTGTATGAAGGCAAAGTATCGGTCAGTAATGAACTGGGAAGCTTGCTGCTTCATGATCATGAAGCAGCTGTCACATACAAGGGGCAAGCACCACGTAAAGAAATCATCATCCGGCCGACCGATGCCGTGCAGTGGGCACTGTATTACCCCGGCATCCTAGATTATTGGCAGGGTAGTGAAGCGGGTTCCAGTGCTTTGGTCCGTCAAGCAAGCCATTTATTGACTGTCGGTCAAGCTGATGAAGCCAAGGGAGTCATCCAGCAAGCCCTGCAACTTGAACCTAACAATAGTAACGCACACGCCCTGCTGGCCATCATTGCTCTGGTTCAGAATGAAAAAGACCCCGCACTGGAGCTCGCGAGCAAGGCGGTCACTCTCGACCCAGGATCGGCTGCAGGATATTTAGCGCTTTCTTATACACAGCAAGCACATTTTGAGATTGATGCGGCACTGGAGAGTGTGCAAAAAGCACTGGCATCCGATGCTCAGAACGCACTGATCTGGGCGCGATTAGCCGAATTGCAGATGTCCGTGGGTTACCTGGAACGCGCATTAGATGCCGCAAAACTTGCCGTAAGTTTAAATCCCGGTCTGGCAAAAACTCAAGCGGTACTGGGTTTTGCGCATCTGCTGCAAATCGATACTCAGACCGCAAAAGATATTTTCCATCGCGCCATTGCATTGGATCAAGCCGACCCCATGCCGCGGCTTGGATTGGGACTTGCCCTGATCCGCGAAGGTGAACTGGAAGCAGGCCGGATAGAACTGGAAATTGCCGCCAGTCTGGATCCAGCAAATTCGCTGATCCGCAGCTACCTGGGTAAAGCTTACTTTGAAGAAAAACGCTATCCGCTTGCCAGCACGCAATTCAATCTCGCCAAGGAACGTGACCCCAAGGACCCAACACCGTGGTTCTATGATGCGATTCAGAAACAAACGCAGAATCGTCCGGTAGAAGCATTAAAAGACATCCAAAAATCGATTGAACTGAACAATAACCGCGCAGTATACCGTTCCAAGTTTCTGCTGGATCGAGACGAAGCAGCGCGCGGCTCGAGCTTAGCGCGGATCTTCGAAAATCTGGGGTTTGAACGGCGTGCCATCATGGAAACGGCCAAATCATTGAGCTTTGATCCCGCAAATCATTCGGCGCACCGGTTCTTATCGGATACCTATGCGAATACCCCACGGCATGAGATCGCTCGGGTCAGTGAGTTGTTGCAGGCGCAACTGCTCCAGCCGATTAACGTTAACCCGGTGCAACCGCATATGGCGGTGGCCGATCTCAATATTATTACCGGCACAAGGCCATCCGCCGCGGGCTTTAATGAATTTGCACCTCTGATGGAACGCAATAAGTCTCAAGTAGTTGCTTCAGGCATTGCTGGCAATCAAGGCATACTGGGGAATGAAGTAGTACTTTCCAAGCTTTATGAACGCACTTCCATCAGCTTAGGGCAATTTCATTATGAGACCAATGGGTTCCGGCCCAATAACGCCCAGAACCATAACATCTACAATGCGTTTATTCAGCATGCTTTAACATCCAAGCTTAATATCCAAGCAGAGGTTCGAAGACGTGAGAAGGAACATGGCGATATTGAAATGGATTTTAATCCGAAGAAGTTTTCCGAAAACACGCAAAGAAAGTTAAATGAATATTCAGCACGCGTAGGTGCACGATACTCTATTTCTTCAAATCAAGATCTGATTGTATCTGCGCTGTATGCCAATAGCAGCATAGATACCAAAAATCCTGATAGAACCTCCAGGCAAACTCAGAATAATAGCTATCAGGTTGAAGCGCAATACTTATTTCGCGAGAGTATATTCAATTTGGTAATGGGAGGGGGATATTCCAGAGTAGACTCTGATATAACCGACAACTTGAGGCGATCCGGTGTTTTTGAAAAAGACCGGATAAATGAACGAAGCAATGTCTATCTATACTCTCATTGGCATTTATCCAAAAATATCATAGCTACTTTGGGATTCAACTATAACGTCTTCAAAACTTCTCAGAATACTATTGGTTTATTCGATCCACATTTCTTAAAAGTAAATGAAATCGATCCAAAGTTTGGACTCCAGTGGAATATTTTAGAAGATACACGGCTCCGTCTGGCTTGGTTTGAAACAGTAAAAACCGATTTAATTTCACAACAAACCATTGAGCCCACACAAGTGGCTGGCTTTAATCAATTCTTTGATGATGCAAGTGGCACACAATCACGACGCAAAGGCGCGGGTTTGGATACTCGTATCTTGGATAATGTTTACGGAGGAATAGAGGCTTCCATCCGGGATCTCGATGTGCCAGTACTTGATGCGCATCTTTCTGATCATCAAAAAGAACAAATCTATCGTTCTTATCTCTATATGACCCTTAATTCAAATTGGTCCATCACCAGTGAATTTCAATACGAGAAATTTACACGTGATAAAAATTTTATTCGTCTTGGTAATGATCCCAATAAAATCCAAACACTCAGCGCGCCCGTCAGTATCAAATATTTTAACTCGAATGGGCTATTCTCAAGCATCATAGGAACAGTTGTCAGCCAAGATATTGAAAGACATAATATTAACTTTATCAATCCAAGGATTGGCAAAAGTGAAGGATCGAATAGTTTTTTCTTATTAGATGCAGTAGCTGGCTATAGATTACCTGCTCGAAGAGGATTGCTTAGTTTTGAAGTAAAAAATATTTTCGACGAAAATTTTTATTTCAGAAACTCGCAATTTTATGTATCTGAACCAATAGCACCCCGCTATACCCCTAGCCGTACTTTTTTTATACGATTAACTTTGAACTTTTAAATGGAGCAAAAATGAGATATTCAAAGAAAGAAATGAGCGCTTTATTTGTATTTTGTGTCATCACGATTTTTTCTATTTTTGTGGTGGAAAAACTGATAAGAATCAAAATTTCCCCCGATACACTGCTCTTGTCCGAAAAAAGCATACCGAAAAATATAGAAATTGAGGAACTTGGAAAGGAGGATTTTCTTCTCCCGGTTGCCAAGGATACTAGTTATATTTTTGTAGTTAAAAAAGATGAAGGTACAGGCAAGAAGACATTTGAATTAATTACTCCTGGCACGATACATAACCCAAGTGAGTTTAAGGATGACAAAAAAGTACAGAATTTGCTATTGCAGATTGTCAGTGGTAGTGGCGATGCAAATGCAGGTCGATGCAGACCAGGTCAGCCTCCTTCGGATTGCTCCGGTACTTATGTTGACGGTACAGCATACGTAGAATCGAAATGCTGGTGCAAATAGAAGCTTATTTTCTTGTACGTCACTATCAATGAGCAATTCCAAAATAAAGTACGGCTTTGGGGTTACAAAACTCCTGCATAGTTATTTGGCTTACTGACAAACAACCATGCAGGACTTATTGAATTAGCAGCATAAAACTGGACCGGTTGTTAAGTGTGAGAGCCTAAAGCCTATAATTTTAGTCCAACATGCAGGCTCAGGATTCACAACAAAATAGCTGTGATTTTACAATCATTAGCAACCCAATATCGCCATTGGAAGAATGGCACTCAAACAAAAATCCATCTCAATTTCTCTACCTTCGGCCTTGATCAAGGCACCTATATCTTAGTTGGTACTTCTTTGTTGCTTGTTGAAAACAATCACAGAGCTCAGCGATTGTCTGTGAGAAAAGTCACAGACAAGAACATGCCTCTTTGATTAAAATTTTCACCTTACTGGTTATAAGGCCATCGATTCAGTATAATGAGAAAATGCATGACAAGTCTTCAATATCTTGTTATTTCTGATACAGAATTGCAAATCAATGCTCAACAATTGAGCTGATAGCGAAAGATCGATAATGAAAATATGTTGGGCAGTCGCAATCTACTCACATCAGAGAAAATTCTCTGCGCTGATACTCACTATTTTTACAGTGACCTGCTGGATGACGTATATCACCCAGGCACATGCGGCACCAACGTGCAAGCCGGAAGTAGCGCGATTGGTATCGATGCAGGGTATGATCGAAATACGTCGGACTCAAGAGAATGTCTGGCAGCAAGCGGGGATGGAAGTAATTCTTTGCGCCGGAGATATGATTCGCGCCCGGTCGCAAAGCCGAGCGGCGCTGCGTTTAAGCAATAACAGCATGCTGCGGCTTGATCAAAAAACCAGCATCACATTTCCAGTAGTTCAAGAAGAAAGAGGCACCTCCCTGCTGGACTTATTCGAAGGTGCGATCCACATCATTACGCGCACGCCTCAGCCCTTTAAAATAAGAACCCCCTTCGTCAATGCCAGTGTGGAAGGCACAGAATTCGTTGTGGGTCTTAGGGAAGACAATACAGAAGTTGTCGTGTATGAAGGCAAAGTATCGGTCAGCAATGAGCTGGGAAGCTTATTGCTTCATGATCATGAAGCAGCCGTCACATACAAAGGACAGGCACCACGTAAAGAAATCATCATCCGTCCGGCCGATGCCGTACAGTGGGCATTGTATTATCCTGTCATCCTAAATTATTGGCAGGGTGGTGAAGCTGGTTCCAGCGCCTTGGTCCGTCAGGCAAGTCATTTATTGACTGTCGGACAGGCTGATGAAGCCAAGGAAGTCATCCAGCAAGCCCTGCAACTTGAACCTGATAGTAGTAACGCACACGCCCTGCTGGCCATCATTGCCCTGGTTCAGAATGAAAAAGACCCAGCACTCGAACTCGCGAGCAAGGCAGTCACGCTCGACCCAAGATCGGCTGCAGGATATTTAGCGCTTTCATATACACAGCAAGCGCATTTTGAGATTGATGCGGCATTGGAGAGTGTGCAAAAAGCACTGGCATCCGATGCTCAGAACGCACTGATCTGGGCACGCTTAGCCGAATTGCAGATGTCCGTGGGTTACCTGGAACGCGCATTGGATGCCGCAAAACTTGCCGTAAGTTTAAATCCCGGTCTGGCAAAAACTCAAGCGGTATTAGGTTTTGCGCATCTGCTGCAAATCGATACCCAAACCGCCAAAGATATTTTCCACCGCGCCATTGCATTGGATCAGGCCGATCCCATGCCACGGCTTGGGTTGGGACTTGCCTTGATCCGTGAGGGAGACCTGGAAGCAGGCCGGATAGAACTGGAGATTGCTGCTAGTCTGGATCCGGCGAACTCACTGATCCGCAGTTACCTGGGTAAAGCTTATTTTGAAGAAAAACGCTATCCGCTTGCCAGCACACAATTCGATCTCGCCAAGGAACGTGACCCCAAGGATCCAACACCTTGGTTCTATGATGCGATTCAAAAACAAACGCAGAATCGCCCGGTAGAGGCATTAAAAGACATTCAAAAATCGATTGAACTGAACAATAACCGCGCAGTATACCGCTCCCAATTTCTGCTGGATCGTGACGAAGCGGCGCGCGGCTCCAGCTTGGCACGGATCTTCGAGAATCTGGGGTTTGAACGGCGTGCCATTATGGAAACGGCCAAATCATTGAGCTTCGATCCCGCAAATCATTCGGCGCACCGGTTTCTCTCAGACATTTATACTAATAAAACCGGGCATGAAATAGCTCGAGTAAGTGAATTACTCCAAGCACAACTTCTGCAACCGATTAACGTTAATCCAGTACAGCCGCATCTAGCAGTTGCAGACCTTAATATCATCACCAGTACAGGCCCCTCAATCAGTGGATTCAATGAATTTACACCACTAATGGAACGAAATAAGTCGCAAATAGTTGCTTCGGGATTAGTCGGAAACCAAGGCACATTGGGAAATGAACTTGTACTTTCCAAGCTTTATGAACGCACCTCCATTAGCTTAGGGCAGTTTCATTATGAGACCAATGGGTTTCGTCCGAATTATGGTCAGAATCATAATATTTATAATGCGTTTATACAACATGCCTTTACTTCAAAATTTAACGTGCAAGTTGAGTTGCGTAAACGTGAAACACAGCACGGTGATTTAATTCTGGATGGTCAATATAAACGTGAAACAAAGCCCTGTGAACTTGAAACACAGCCCTGTGATCTAGATAATTTCCGCAAAGAATTCAAACAAATAATTAACCAAGATTCAGCGCGTGTAGGAATGCGCTACGAATTGTCTCCACAACAGAACATCATTGCTTCATTCCTTTATACCGAGCGAAAAGACAATGTTATTGATCCTGAACCAGTCATCACTAAATCAAAAGGAACTGGTTATGTGGCGGAGGTACAGCATCTATTTCAGAGAAATAATTTTAATTCGATAACTGGCTTTAGTACCTATCGAGTTGACTTTAAGAATCAAACTGTTTCCGGTCGCGCATATCCGGATCCTCCTACCATAAGTGAGAAAAATAAGGGTTATATTTATACAAATTATACTTTCTTGGAAAAAATCAATGTACTTCTCGGCTTCAGCTATGAAGCTTATAAAGAAGAAACAGATCACATGAAAAGTAAATTTAATCCTAAACTTGGGGTACAAGTAGATGTTACAGACTATCTACGTTTGCGTGCCGCGTGGTTTGAAACAGTTAAGTCCACATTTATTGCAAATCAAACGGTGGAACCAACTCAAGTGGCCGGTTTTAATCAATTATTTGATGATGTTAATGGTACGAAAAGCAGACGACAAGGCATTGGACTAGATACGATCCTATCCCAAAATATTTATGCCGGAATAGAGGCATCAGTTCGTAATCTTGAACTTCCTGGAAATCCTCATAAACAACGAGAAGAGCTATTTCGTACCTATATTTATTGGCTTCCACAAAAGAATTGGAGCATTAAGGGAGAGCCGCAGTTAGAAAAATATAGTCGTCGTCAAGAAAGTGATTTACCAAATAACGAGGATCCATATCGTATAGTAAATATGAATTTACCTGTAAGCGTTAGCTATTTTCACAACAATGGATTGTTAACCACATTAACAGGTACTTATGTATTACAAAATCTAAAACGGCCAATGAATCATCAGCTAACAGCGGGTACACATGATTTTTTTATGCTGGATACATCTATTGGCTATCGCTTGCCTAAACGTAGGGGGATAATTAATTTTGAGGTGAGAAATCTCCTTGATCAAGAATTTATTTATAGAAACTTCAATTTCCAAGTAAACGAATTTCGAGTATCTCGTTATTTTCCTGAAAGAACATTTTTAGCTAACATTACTTTTAATTTTTAGAGGGAGTGATTATGAAGCCTTATCAAATTGTATTTCTAAATCTTTTAACTGCTGCTTTGACATTTGCTTTGACGTTTGCTTTAGTACTTTATCTAGTGCGTACGGCAAATCAAGCTTCAAATGAAAATTGGCAATCTATTAAGTTTCCATCCAAAAAACTTGAGAAAATACTTACCGAGAATAATTTTGATAAATTTGAAATATCTCCTTACTTATCAACTATTAATCAAGACGGTAGTAAAATAATGATAGATTTAAGCGAGGATCCATCAGTAAGTGATGAACAAGTAGAATTATCAGCAAATGATAAGCAAATAGAAACTGGAATAAGTAAGCGGATTGATCGTCATTTGTTAGCTTTTGTTGCTGAAATTCCTTGCGCGAGTATTGAAGATATCTATATCCATCCGGGCATCACTCCACCTGGCAATACCTGCAATAAAATGGGAGTATATGGAGGTTTTGCAATTAGTGGAAAATATATAACTAAACACTGTCATTGCTATGATCCAAAGTATTAAGATTAATGAAAAAAGTCTTATTTTGGGATAATCGACACTATTCTGATTTGCAGGATTCGAGTAATACAAATTTTTTCCTGCAAATCTTTCCAGTGCCTCTATGGAGCTCAAACCGATCCCTCTCCATTTTTGTGAGCTGTTTCACTAGATGCTGCAGGAGCAGATCAATCTAAATCAAAATTGCAGTGTATTCACTCGTTTTTTCCAATCGGTAAACTTGAAAGATTATTTAGAAATTCAATCACAGCTTAATCCCTATGATCCCACCTGAACGCGGCAGCATACTGTTGGCAGTCATCAAAGTATTTCAAGGACTATCGACAGAAAATTTAAGGGTTATTGCCGAAGCTTGTCTATGGCATCTACACGAAGAAAGCGAGGATATCGTGAGATATCACGATAGTACTAACAGCGTCTTTTTCATCACTCAAGGTGGAATTCGTATCAAGTATCATGCGTTATCAGGTAATGAGGTCATCTTATGTGATCTGCCGACAGGTGAGATATTTGGTGAGCTTTCCGCAATCGACGGTCATGCTCGATCTGCAACAGCAGTAACAAAGTCAGCTACCTTGTTGGCATCAATGCCTGCAACAGCTTTCCAAAATTTGCTGTACAAACACCCGCAAATTGCTGAAGCAATGTTTAAACACTTAACAGGACAAGTCCGTCGGTTGACTAAACGTGTATATGAATTCAGTTCGCTGACACTCAATAATCGTATACAAGCTGAATTACTTCGCTTGGCTGAGAATCATATGATATCGCCTAATGAGGCATTTATTTCTCCCGTGATCCGTTCCGATATCGCCAACTTGGTTAGTACAACGCGTGAATCGGTATCGAGAGAATTCTCTGATCTCACTAAGGACAAAATAATTAAATGTCAAGGCCGACAGGGCGTACATGTGCTCGATGTGGCCAGGTTGGCAAAAATGGTGAGTGAAGTGCGTGGCAGTTTTTAGATATAGTGGTTCAGGCTTTCTAACTTTTTAAAGCAGAGATACGTTACTGTAGCCCTAATCCCCCCATTTTTAACAGGAGCATGCAGTAGAGAGTTTTAATTTAAAAGCTTCTGCCAACTTCATTGCTGGCGTGATACCTCCAAGTGCCATACTTGGACGTTCATTATTATAAATCCATAACCACTGTGTCGCAGTGAGTTGGGCCTCTTCAATGGTTGCAAATTCATTCATCTCCAACCATTCATGCCGGACGGTCCTGTTATAGCGTTCCACGTAGGCATTTTGCTGTGGCTTTCCTGGCTGGATGTAATCGAGCTGAATACCTCGAGTTTCTGCCCAACAACAAAGCGTGCCACTGATATTCTCCGGCCCGTTATCACAACGAATCTTCCTGGGTTTGCCGCGCCATTCGATAATCCGGTCCAGAGCGCGCGTAACGCGTTCTGATGGAAGCGATACGTCCACTTCGATTCCCAACCCTTCACGGTTGAAGTCATCCAGCACATTGAAGGTTCGAAAAGACCGGCCATTGGTGAGTTGATCAGCCATGAAGTCCATCGACCATGTGTCATTGGGCCGTTCTGGCACAGCTAGCGGCTCCGGCTTCTCCCGCTTTAATCGCTTGCGTGGCTTAATTCGTAAATTCAATTCCAGCTCACGGTAAATACGATACACACGTTTGTGATTCCATCCAAAACCCTTCACATTACGCAAATAAAGAAAGCATAAGCCAAAGCCCCAACGCTTGTGACAAGTCGTCAGGCGTAGTAACCAATCGGCGATTTCTTCGTTCTCATCGTTGAGCGCCGGACGATAACGATAGCAGGTCTCAGAAATGCCAAATGTTGTACAGGCCAAAACGATACTAACGGATTTATCCTGTACTGCCCATTGTGCCATTACTTTGCGCTGTGAGGGCTTTACCACTTTTTTCCAAGTGCCTCCTTCAATAGCTCATTCTGCATCTGGCTTTCCGCATACATCCGCTTTAACCGTTTGTTTTCCTCAACCATCGCCTTCATTTCAGATAGTAAGGCAGCATCCATCCCACCATACTTGCTGCGCCATTTATAAAAACTTGCAGTACTCATTCCATGTTCCCGGCATAAATCAGCCACAGGAATTCCTCCTTCAGCTTGCTTCAATATCTGCATGATCTGGCTTTCCGTAAATCGCTGCTTCTTCATCAGTAAAATTCCTCTTCGTCTAGGATAGAAAATTCTACTGCTTTGCTCGTTCAATTTTTGGGGGGATTACCTAGCCACCTAATCCTGACGTTCCAATAAATAAAACGGCCACCAACATGATCATGGTAGCCGTCTCGTTTTATTGACTGACCGATAAAAAATTTAATCAGTCAGTCAATAATAAAAAAACTCACAACAAATCTAATCCTCGCCGTCTACCACTCACTTCTGGTGACAAACCGCGCAAGCATAGGGTGAAGCGGACATAACCGGTTTATATTCACCATTTGAACCATCAGGTGCGGCATTAAAGCGGTTTATATTCAACTGCACATCATTAATCCGCTCCTCAAGTTCACCTTTAAACTTCCATGTTGAGTAGCTTGGAATCACGCGGGCATTTGCATAAATCTTCTTGGCGGTATTCCAGTCGCCAGCTTTCACTAACATATCCCCCATGTTCATGAACCAGCCTTCCAGATTGTGAGGGGCTTTTTCATTATTCCAGCAGACTCTTTTTCTTCCCGTATGGACTTCACGTGATAGAAATGGCGTAAAGTCAGGGTTACTGCGGTCGACTTTTTCCCCTACGCAGATCTCGTAATCTTCCCACCACATTTCCAATCCCCTTTGATAATTTTCGTCTTCCGGCGGCAGCATTCTGCTAAACAAATAGCCGGGAGTAAATAAATTAAATTCCGGCCAATCTTTTACCGAACGCATTAATTTGCTCAACCCATCTTTACTTAACACATCATTGGCATCAATTTGCCCCTCCGCCATGGTCAATGCGCCGAGTTGCCCTAGAAGAATCGCATTGGGATATAAATCAACACTTCTTTTCAAATATTTCCGGCCCAAAACGATACTGTCCGTGATGGTAGCCGGAATCTCTGCGAGCCTGGATTGTTCCGACAAACGCCAAAGATGCGTGGTGCCGATAAATCCAGCCGTAAGCGCATCACCTGGATCATTGAGATAAGCGCCAACCAATGCCTTCAGAACTTGATCAATTAGGTCATACCGTCCATTGTTGAAAGCAAACCAGAAAAAATTATTAGCCTGAATAGCCGCTTCGGTTCGCGGTCTAGGAGGAATCGTTTCCGAGGGATCTTTCGGAGATTGAACTTGTTGATTGGAGAAATTGCCCCTTACCTGAGTATTGTCACGTGCCAAAACAATCTGCATAGAACTTACTAAAACAATGAATAACAATACGTTCAGCGGTGGATCCGATTGCGGTATGCGCCCCAATCAAATTCCTGTTCCCGCTTCCCATCTGGGTCAATTGATGGTCTAGAGTAAATGCACCAATGAATACACCGGTATTGCTGCCCGCTAAAGAATCCGGCGGTATACCGGCGTCTTCCAGTGCTTCCCAGCTTGTCTCCAACAGTAAGCGCTGCTGCGGATCCATACATTCCGCCTCGCGTGGAGCAATGCCAAAAAACAACGCATCAAATGCATCAACGCGTTGTTGCAGGAAGCCGCCTTGCCGCACATAAATTTTTCCAGGTTTATTTGGCTCCGGATCGTAGAAGCGCTGTAAATTCCAACGCTCAGCCGGAATTTCAACAATACCGTCTTTTTTGCTGACCAGTAACTCCCAGAAACTTTTTGTATCGCTTATTCCGCCAGGAAAACGGCAACCAATTCCGACCAATGCGATTGGCTCCATATCAGTCGATTTGGGTAAAGTGCGTTTCATTTGAATTCTCTCCTTTAAACGGGAATCGTCATGGGTAATAGAAATAAAAATCGCCCCTGTGTAATTACACCAGCACAAGAACTGTGTTGACGCAATGATAGTGACCGCGAGGAATTCAGACTGTGGGAAAAATCACTGTGCGCTGATCTTTCTTAACTAAGCGCGATTATTTTCAGAAAAAGCTATTGATTTTTAAAGGCATTACTCAAGAAAGCGCAACTTCTGTAAGTCCGTTGCTGCTGTTTTCCAGCCGGAGTTTTCTTAACTGATGGGGGAATTGAGTCATAAAAAAAGCACACCAGTTTACTGGTGTGCTTTTCAAGTTGTTACTTGATTACGGTTATTACAGCAGTGGAATTATCAGCAATGCCACAATGTTAATAATCTTAATCAATGGATTGATTGCAGGACCCGCGGTATCTTTATAAGGATCGCCCACGGTATCGCCTGTCACGGATGCTTTATGAGCTTCGCTACCTTTGCCACCGAAATGACCATCTTCGATATATTTCTTCGCGTTAT
The DNA here is from genome assembly GCF_033063335.1 of Nitrosomonas sp. Is24. Taxonomy (NCBI): domain Bacteria; kingdom Pseudomonadati; phylum Pseudomonadota; class Betaproteobacteria; order Nitrosomonadales; family Nitrosomonadaceae; genus Nitrosomonas; species Nitrosomonas sp. Is24. The sequence goes on from NZ_JAWJZG010000001.1 coordinate 2,979,968, forward strand.
CCCAAGCACCGCCGCCGGTGGTCATGGAAATGGCCACGAACAAGCCGGTTACGATGGAACCCATCAATACGCCACCCAGTGCTTGCGGTCCGAGAATCACACCGACTAACAGCGGAATCAGTACTGGTAACAGTGAAGGAATCATCATTTCCTTGATCGCGGCTTTGGTCAGCATATCCACTGCACGGGAGTAATCCGGTTTAGCGGTACCTTCCATGATGCCGGGGATTTCCTTGAACTGACGGCGCACTTCAATCACTACCGATCCGGCAGCGCGTCCGACAGCTTCCATCGACATCGCACCGAATAAGTAAGGAATCATACCACCGATAAACAGGCCAATAATCACCATGTGATTGGATAAGTCGAAGGTGATCGCGTGTCCGGCATGTTCCAGCGCATGCGTATAATCGGCAAACAACACCAACGCTGCCAGTCCTGCTGAACCGATCGCATAACCTTTGGTCACTGCTTTAGTTGTGTTACCAACAGCATCCAATGGATCGGTAATGGCACGGACTGAATCCGGCATTTCCGACATTTCCGCAATACCACCCGCGTTATCGGTGATCGGGCCGTATGCATCCAGCGCAACGATGATACCGGTCATCGATAACATTGAGGTTGCAGCGATCGCGATACCGTATAAGCCCGCCAGTGCATAAGCCAGCAGAATACTGATACATACAGCAAGAACCGGTGCTGCGGTTGCGCGCATTGAAACACCCAAACCGGCAATGATGTTAGTTGCATGACCAGTCGTTGATGCTTCGGCAACATGTTGAACCGGCTTAAAATCGGTCGATGTGTAGTATTCGGTGATGACAACCATCAGTCCCGTCAATACCAATCCGATCGCTGCCGCCAGGAATACTCGCATCACCAGCATACCACCTGCTATTTCCGTGCCGTCGACATCAAGTGTCATACCGCTCATGAACCAAACGGTAACAGGAAGATAAGCAAATAATGCAATACCGCCAGCAACTGCCAATCCGCGGTACAGCGCATTCATAATCTTACCGCCTTCACGCATCTTGACATAGTAACAACCGATAATCGATGCAACGATAGAAACCGCGCCCAGCATCAGCGGATAAATTACCGCATCGAGCGCGTTGGCTGTAAACAGCAGCGCGCCCAGTATCATCGTAGCGATGATCGTAACGGCATAGGTTTCGAACAGATCGGCAGCCATCCCGGCACAATCGCCTACGTTGTCGCCCACGTTGTCGGCAATAACGGCTGGATTGCGAGGATCATCTTCCGGAATACCGGCTTCGACTTTACCCACCAGATCCGCGCCAACGTCCGCACCTTTGGTGAAAATACCGCCACCCAAACGGGCAAAAATAGAAATCAGCGATCCGCCAAATGCAAAACCAACCAGTGGCTTGATGACATCGCTGACGGCTTGATCAGGTCCAGCGCCGTTAAACAACATCGCGCAGTATCCGGCTACACCCAGCAAGCCTAGACCAACAACCAGCATTCCAGTTACCGCACCGCCACGGAAAGCAATCGCCAGCGCTTCGTTCAATCCAACGCTCGCAGCCTGAGCAGTACGGACATTCGACTGAACCGATACTGTCATTCCCAGGAAGCCCGCAGCACCGGAGAGAATAGCGCCTAAAGCGAAACCTATCGCCGTATCCCAACCTAACGCGATCCAAAGCGCAAAAAACAAAACTGCACCCACCATACCGATCGTCATATATTGACGCTTCAGATATGCGGAGGCACCTTCTTGAATCGCTTTGGCAATTTCCTGCATCCGCTGGTTGCCTGTAGATTGATCAAAAATACCCTTAATCCATATACCACTGAATATCAGGGCTACAATCGCACTAAAAATTGCGATAACGAAACCACTAGCCATAGAGAACTCCAATTAAAGTCAGACCATAAAAATTGCATGCGAAATTCTGATCTAATTAATCCCGCACTCTTAACCACTTGTCTTGAATAAAAAATCAGGACGTATTTTATCTGTACTTACTACTTGAATGCATCAAATTTTTTTGAATATACGATTACTTAACAACCAAATCAGTGGTGTATGACTTCATTACAACACTGATCAAATTGCTTGATACCCTAACATTATAATTTGAATTCACCCAATTTCTTAGCAACCGCAACATTCTTCAGCCGCACATAATCCGGCAAACCATTTTTGTACGGCGGATAATCTTCCCCTTCGATCAACGGTGCCAAATATTCACGGCAGGCTGGGCTGATGCCAAAACCATCTTCACTAATAAAATCAGCCGGCATCATTTTCTCAACATTGGCCACGCTGGAAAGCTGCGCCATGCCGACCGACCATTTATACGGTGAACTGGATTCGCGGACAATCGTCGGCATTACCGAATTGTGTCCGGCTATGGCGTATTCCACCGCAGCTTTACCCATTGCATAGGCTTGCTCAACGTCAGTTTTAGAAGCGATGTGACGCGCTGCGCGCTGCAGATAATCGGCAACGCCCCAATGGTATTTCAGGCCCAGACCGTCTTTGATGATATTCGCGACTACCGGTGCAACACCACCGAGTTGCGCATGACCAAACGCATCGCGCAGTCCCTGATCGGATAGGAAATTGCCGTCGCTACCCTTGACACCTTCCGACACCACGACCGAACAGTAGCCATATTCCTTAACATACCGGTCCACCTTGGCGAGAAACTTTTCTTTATCGAAAGTAACTTCCGGAAACAGAATGACAATGGGAATCTCGCAATCCGGGCTTGAAGCCAAACCGCCAGCCGCTGCAATCCAGCCTGCATGCCGTCCCATGACTTCCAGCACAAAAACTTTGGTGGAGGTCTTGGCCATACTGGCTACGTCAAAGCTGGCCTCACGGGTGGATACCGCGATATATTTAGCCACCGAACCAAAACCCGGGCAACAATCCGTGATCGGCAAATCGTTATCAACGGTTTTAGGCACATGAATCGCCTGAATCGGATAACCCAGCGTGCTGGATAACTGTGAAACTTTAAGACAGGTATCGGCAGAATCGCCACCGCCGTTGTAAAAAAAGTAGCCGATATTATGCGCCTTAAAAACCTCGATCAAGCGCTCATATTCGCGGCGGTTTTGTTCCAGGCTTTTTAATTTATAGCGGCAGGAACCAAAAGCACCCGATGGGGTGTAACGCAGTGCAGCAATCGCCGCCGCCGAATCGGCATTGGTGTCAATCAAATCTTCGGTCAGCGCACCGATAATTCCATTGCGGCCTGCGTACACATTGCCGATTTTATCGGTATGCTGCCGCGCCGTTTCCAGAACACCCGCAGCGGAAGCGTTAATGACTGCGGTAACGCCACCGGATTGGGCATAAAATGCATTTTTAATTGCCATATTTTTCTCCTGATTAATCAAATCGTAAGCAAGCTATTTCATTCTACTGAATCTGTACGCACAAAAACTCAGGCGCGGCTTGCCGCATCCCGAGTCTTGAATCCATTCTGTGAATCAAAAAAGAGGCTGGCTAAAACTTATTTCAATGCTGCGAAAATCGAATCACGTATCTCTTCAACCGTGCCTATACCAGCTACTTTGATATAGCGGGGCGCATCTTTCCCGCCATGTGCCGACCATTTTGAATAGTACTCAACCAATGGTTCAGTTTGCTCATGATAGACCTGCAAACGTTTCCGGACAGTTTCTTCCTTATCGTCATCACGTTGTATCAACGGCTCGCCCGTCACATCATCCCGGTCATGCGTTTTGGGTGGATTAAAATCCACATGATAAGTCCGCCCGGATGCGGGATGCACTCTGCGGCCCGACATACGCTTCACAATTTCCGCATCGTCAACATCAATTTCAACGACGAAATCAATGGGCACACCGGCCGCCTTCATGGCGTCGGCTTGCGGAATCGTACGCGGAAAACCGTCAAACAGGAAACCGCCTGAACAGTCGGGTTGTGTGATACGTTCCTTGACTAGATTGATGATAATGTCGTCTGAAACCAATCCGCCGGCATCCATTATTTTTTTTGCCATGACGCCCAATTCCGTTCCTGCTTTCACAGCGCTACGCAGCATATCGCCGGTAGAAATTTGCGGAACACCAAAATGTTCCTTAATATAATTGGCCTGAGTACCTTTTCCGGCACCAGGACCGCCTAATAAAATGACTCGGATAGCTATTCTCCCTCTGTTACCAATTAAAATTTACTGAAAGCGGTGACGCATTTATGTCTGCCACTTCAACGACATTATGCAATTATATCGCAGGCAAGCCGGATACTCGAGTTTTTTACTATGCTAATTTTTGACCCAACCCAACAACTTCATCACAAGTTACGTCGGCGCAATACAGGTTATGCGATAATTTGATTGTCTTTTAACAGGAAAAATCATGGATGAAAACAGAAGTAAGGCGCTTGACGCCGCGCTAGCCCAGATCGAAAAACAATTTGGCAAAGGTTCCATCATGCGGCTGGGCGCCAACGATGTCGCCTATGACATACAAGTTGTTTCTACCGGTTCGTTAGGACTCGATATCGCACTGGGTGTCGGCGGATTGCCGCGTGGACGGATCATCGAGATTTACGGACCTGAATCATCCGGCAAAACCACGCTGACCCTGCAAGTCATCGCGGAAATGCAAAAATTGGGCGGAACCGCCGCTTTTATTGACGCGGAACATGCGCTCGATCCGCAATACGCGCAAAAAATCGGCGTCAACGTCAAGGAACTGTTGATTTCGCAACCGGATAACGGTGAACAAGCCTTGGAAATCGCCGACATGCTGGTGCGTTCCGGCTCGGTCGACATCATTGTGGTGGATTCCGTGGCCGCGCTCACGCCGCGCGCGGAAATCGAAGGCGATATGGGCGATCCGCAAATGGGATTGCAGGCGCGCCTGATGTCGCAAGCATTGCGCAAACTGACCGCGAACATCAAGCGTAGCAATACCATGGTGATTTTCATCAATCAGATCCGCATGAAAATCGGCGTCATGTTCGGCAACCCGGAAACGACGACCGGCGGTAATGCGCTGAAATTTTATGCTTCCGTGCGTTTGGATATCCGCCGTACCGGCTCGATCAAAAAAGGCGAGGAAACCATCGGTAATGAAACCCGCGTAAAAGTCGTCAAAAATAAGATAGCACCGCCGTTCAAACAAGCAGACTTCGATATTCTCTACGGCGAAGGCATTTCGCGCGAAAGCGAAATCATCGAACTGGGCGTATTGCATAAGCTGATCGACAAATCCGGCGCCTGGTATGCATACAAAGGCGAGAAAATCGGCCAAGGCAAAGACAATGTGCGCGATTATCTGAAAGAACACAAAGATATAGCGCAAGAAATCGAACAAAAAATCAGAGCTATCGTCGGCGTTCCGGATCATACAAAACCGATCAAGGAAAGCGCTGGTAAAGACAAAGCCGAGAAAGAAAAATAACCGGTATGGATACGCGCTCTCCGATAGAAATACGCGCACTGCGTTATCTGGCGCGACGCGAATATTCACGCCGGGAATTGGAGCAGAAACTTTCCGCGCCGGGTGATTCCGGTGAAACGGAAAAACTGACGGAAGTATTGGATAAATTGGAACAGCAGGGTTTTCTTTCCGAGCGGCGGATGGTCGAGCAAGTCGCACGCACCCGCCGTTCCCGCTTCGGCAGCCAGCGCATCGTCCATGAACTAAAAACCAAGGGAATCGACAGCCATCTGATTGACGGTATCCTGCCGTCGCTCAAAGAAACTGAGCTGGAAGCCGCACTGAACATCTGGCGGAAGAAATACGATCACCCGCCCGGAACGCGCGAAGAGCGCGGCAAACAAATACGATTTATGATGAATAGAGGTTTTTCCATGGAAACAATACAGCAAGTCCTAGCGAAAGCTGACGAGGAAAGCATATGAAAAAATGGCTTCTTCCCATGATGTTAATGGCAATTCTGACCATCAGCTACCCAGCGCGCGCCGGTGAAATTACACCGATCCATGAAATCAACACAGCACCGGTTAATTTTGACGGCAAGGAAGTCAAATTAAAAGGCATCCCGAAAAACCCCACGCGTTTGCCGCTGGTCAATCTAAAATCCTACGTACTGGAAGACAGTAGCGGCGAAATTACCGTACTCACCGAACTCGATCTCCCTAAAATGAATGAAGAAATCACCATCCGCGCCAAAGTCAAAAGCTTGGCCATCGTCAAGGGCGATGCGCTGGGTTTAACAGTGACTGAACTAGAACGTTACGAGCAGCAACAAAAAATATGAAAAGCAGCGAAATACGACAAAAATTTCTCGAATTCTTTGAATCGCACGGTCATACCATCGTAGCCTCCAGCCCGCTGGTGCCGGGCAATGATCCGACCTTGTTATTTACCAACGCGGGCATGGTGCAATTTAAGGATGTGTTCCTCGGTCAGGACAAACGCCCTTACGTTCGCGCCGTCAGTTCGCAACGCTGTGTACGCGCCGGTGGCAAGCATAACGATCTGGAGAATGTCGGTTACACCGCACGGCATCACACCTTCTTTGAAATGCTCGGCAACTTCAGCTTCGGCGATTATTTCAAGCGCAACGCCATTTTGTTTGCCTGGGATTTTCTGACCGGCACGCTCAGTATCCCGCGCGATAAATTATGGGTCACGGTTTACGCCGAAGACGACGAAGCCGCCGATATCTGGTTGAACGAAGTCGGCGTCGAACCGTCCCGCGTAGTGCGCATCGCCACTGCGGACAATTTCTGGCAAATGGGCGATACCGGCCCGTGCGGCCCTTGTTCCGAGATTTTTTACGACCACGGCCCGGACGTGGCAGGCGGCCCACCCGGTTCTCCTGACGCCGATGGCGACCGCTACATCGAGATCTGGAATTTGGTGTTCATGCAGTACAACCGCGATAGCGCTGGAACATTGCACCCGTTGCCGAAACCGTCGGTCGATACCGGCATGGGACTGGAGCGCATTTCCGCCGTCATGCAGCATGTGCACAGTAATTACGACATCGATTTGTTTCAAAGCCTGATTAAAGCGGCGGCACGGGCAACCGGCACCGGCAATCTCGCCGACAATTCGCTCAAAGTCATCGCCGATCATATCCGCGCGTGTTCGTTTTTGATCACCGATGGCGTCATCCCCGGCAGTGAAGGCCGTGGTTACGTGCTGCGCCGCATCATCCGCCGCGCCATCCGGCACGGTTACAAATTAGGACAAAAACAACCCTTCTTTCATCAACTCGTGGAAGATTTGAGTCAAGTGATGGGGCAAGCGTATCCGGAACTGACCGCCGCTAAAAAGCGCGTCGCTGCCGTATTGCTGCAAGAAGAAGAGCGCTTCGCCGAAACGCTGGAAAACGGTATGCAAATTCTGGAAACCGCACTCAGCCAGAAAATCAAAGTGCTCGACGGTGAAACCGCATTCCGGCTGTACGATACGTTCGGTTTCCCGATTGATTTGACCGCCGACATTGCCCGCGAACGCGGCATCACGGTTGATCAAGCCGGTTTTGAACAAGCCATGGCGCGTCAGCGCGAACAAGCGCGCGCCGCGAACAAATTCACCATGCAAGAAGGCATCGAATACACCGGCAGCCAAACCACGTTCTACGGTTACGACACATTGCAGCACGAAGGGCAGGTATTGGCGATCTACAAACAAGGCAGCGCGGTCGATTTCGTCGAAGCCGGTGACGAAGCCGTGGTGGTGCTCGATCAAACGCCGTTCTACGCCGAATCCGGCGGGCAGGCCGGTGATAGTGGCGAATTGCTCGCCGCCAACGGCACTTTCGAAGTCACCGATACGCAAAAAATCCAGGCCGGTGTGTTCGGCCACAAAGGCTTGCTGCGCAGCGGCCGGTTGGTAATCCGGGATAACGTGCAAGCGCGCGTCAATCCGCAAACCCGCGTCAGCACCGCCAACAATCACTCCGCCACGCATCTGCTGCACGCCGCGCTGCGTAAAGTACTCGGCACGCACGTCACGCAAAAAGGCTCGCTGGTCGACCCCAGCCGATTACGCTTCGATTTTTCGCACAACGCACCGATGAGTGCCGACGAAATCCGCGAAACCGAGCGTCTGGTCAACGAGCAAGTCCGCAACAACACTGTCGTGGAAGTCGCCACAATGCCATACGATGACGCGATCAAACGCGGCGCGATGGCGCTATTCGGCGAAAAATACACAGATGTCGTGCGCGTCATCGGCATGGGTGAATTCTCCACCGAACTCTGCGGTGGCACGCACGTGCCGCAAGTCGGTCAAATCGGCCTGTTCAAAATCGTCGCTGAATCCGGTGTTGCCGCCGGTATCCGCCGCGTTGAAGCAGTCACTGGCAAAGGCGCGATCGATTACGTACAGCAACGCGAAGCGCAATTGCTCGAAATCGCCCACACGCTCAAAGCCAACCCGCAGGAAGTCACGCAAAAAATCGCCCAGATCATCGACAACGTGCGGCAAACCGAAAAAGAACTGGCGCGCCTGAAAACCAAAATGGCCAGCTCGCAAGGCGCCGATCTGGCATCGCAAGCACAGGATGTTAATGGCGTGAAAGTCTTGGCCGCCAACCTGGAAAACGCCGACGCCAAAACGCTACGCGAAACGCTCGATCAACTCAAAGACACACTGAAATCCTGCGCGATTGTGCTCAGCACGGTAGCAGATGGCAAAGTCACGCTAATCGCCGGCGTCAGCGCCGACCTCACCAGCAAAATCAAAGCCGGAGAACTGGTCAACTTCGTCGCCCAGCAAGTCGGTGGCAAAGGCGGCGGACGGCCGGACATGGCGCAAGCGGGGGGTACGCAACCGGAGCATCTGCTTGTGGCGCTTGGGGGTGTGAAAGATTGGATTGGAAGAAAATTTACGGAGTGATCGCAATATTCTCGTTCCGCAACCTGGTTCCGTATTGTGGTTCGGTTTGTAGGTTGGGCTGACAAAGGGAAGCCCAACCTTTATCGTTCATCACAATGAGATACTTTTGTTTTAACACCGTTTGATGTTGGGCTTTCTTCGGCAGCCCAACCTACCTCGCTGGCTCCGTATCGCAATCGTTGTGATAGATAATTAGCTGAATTTGGATAATTAAAATGGGAAAGTATTCAAAACTCAGAATGAAAGTTCTGATGGGCAGTGCTGACACCGACATTGCATTTTCCGAACTTTGCCAATTATTGATCCGATTAGGGTTCACTGAGCGAATAAAAGGAAGCCATCACATTTTTACTCGCCAAAATATTGAAGAAATTATTAATTTGCAACCGAAAAACAGTAAAGCGAAGCCGTATCAAGTCAAACAGGTTAGAATTTTATTGACGAAATATCGCATGGGAGAATACGACATTGATTAAATACGAATTAATCATTTACTGGAGCGAAGACGATCATGCTTTTATCGCCGAAGTTCCGGAATTACCCGGTTGCATGGCAGATGGAGAAACCTACGAACTAGCTGTCGCCAATGTAAAAACCGTCATCGAACAGTGGCTAGAAACCGCCCGCGAACTGGGTAGAACGATCCCGGAACCTAAAGGCAGGTTAATGTTTGCGTGATGGAACTGTTAAAACAACAAAATCAAAACCCGAGAACAGGTCAACTGCGTCGCGCAGCCAGTTGGTAGCAAAGGCGATGAACAGCCGGACATGGCGCAGGCCGAGGGTACGCAACCGGAGCAATTGCCTGCGGCGCTTCAAGGTGTGAAAGGGTGTGTTGGAAGAAAATTTACGGAGTGATTGCAATATTTTCGTTCCGTAACCCAGCTCTGTGTTGTGATTCAGCAAATTTTATGCTCTTGATTGAAACCGCATTGATATGGCAGAAACTTCTGGGAATGAGAAAAAAGAGAATTCCGATCTTAAACATTGGAATCAAGTAGATCGATACTGGTGTACTTTTCTAGATAAAGAATGCACACAATTAATCAATGCGATACCGGAACGCTTTTTTTCTGAACCTTCGCAATCGTCACTTAAAACAATCTTGCTACCGATAACTGATATTCGGGTTAAAGATTTTTTGGAGCGCTTCCCTCCGTCAACTATACCTCGAGAACCAGAAGAACAATTCATTCAATACCTGACACTTAGCTCAATTGATGATTTATACCGGCTTGCGCACCGATTCGATACAGGAACTCCAAAACCACTTTACCGCGGACAAAGCAATTACTCATGGGGATTATTGACACCGCTTGAGCGAAATCGGCCTGAATTTGTGGTTAAAGAATCGGGTTTAGAGATACACGAATATGATGTGCTTTGCCAATCGCAACGCCGATTCCATGAGTTTCTCACTCAATTGCCAAACAATGATGATCGATTGTCATGGCTAGCGTTGCTTAGACATCGAGGAGTTCCAACCCGGTTGCTTGATGTTACTAGATCACTTTGGATCGCTTGTTATTTTGCTCTTCGAGATGCAAAGCCAAATGATGATGTGGCTGTTTGGATTTTTTCTCGTGCCAAAATAGAGCACTCTTTCTGGGAATGGAGTCGTGGAGCAAATCAGGCTTGGTTGCGTTCTTCACCAACTACTACTGCTACTTATGGTGATTATATTCGCTGGCCTTTTCCAAATGATTTACAGAAGAAGTTTGAAATTCCCACAATTGAAACATTAAAAGCTCAGAATGATCCTTTTAATGACCTAAATTTTACTTTAACGCTTGACGCTGCAATGAGAGGGTTTGTCGATAAGCCAGGAGTTGCTGTTGTGGAACCTTTTTGGCTCTCTCGGCGAATGGATTTTCAGCAGGGAGCTTTTCTAATCCCTTTCAATGTCAGGTACGATTTTGAATTTAATCTTTTTACTTCGCTAGATATGTATAAAGTTGAAACCACAGAAAGGAGCGTTCCAACTGATGTTAATGAGCTTGGTAATCTTTGGTATCGTTTTAGTGTGATAAAGCTTCGCATTCCCACCGAATTACATGGAGTTTTGAAGCTTAAGCTGGAAACAATGAACATCCGTGATTTAACATTATTCCCAGATATCGATGGCGCTCTTTCACATTTAACCGCTCTTGTTCCACAGGACCGTTAACCCGTGCTACCCAGAATAACATCCAAGAATACCAATGAAACTTGAACGGCTAATCACCATCATTACCAACCTTGCCGTGGTAGCGGGTATGGTGCTTGTGGTATTTGAACTGCAACAAAACCGCGAGGCGATTCAGATTGCGCATCAGTTATCTCTTGCAGGGTTAATCAGTCAGGCGCATCTGGCGGTTGCATCGGAGCAAGAGCTTGCGGACCTAGTAGCACGAGCAAAGCGCAACGATACGCAGGATTTCAGTCCCGCGGATATTGAGCGCGTCAATCAATGGGCTCTGGCATTCCTTGAACCGCGCATCAGCTCGTACCATCTCAGGAGCAACGAGTTCATTGTGCTGGAAGACTGGTGCGATCTCATGCGCGATTTTACCGATCTCTACCGGCACCCCTACTTTGGCGCCATCGTGAAGTCAGATCTCAGCTACGCCGACTCCATCGTGGCGGATATCGAGAACCGCTGTACTATGAACAAATAATTCGTAAGGCGGAAAGGCTTGCCAAACCGGAACATTCCCCGTTCCACGTGCGTATCCTTGCATCCATCCCGCAGCGGTACTTTGCAATGCTCTTCCAGCTTGATTCGTTGTAAAATACTTGCATCCGTTTCTTAATTACCCTTCCTTGAGTTTATCCGGTTAAAAGCTATGAGAAATTATCTTGTTGGACTAATCCTTTTAGCTTATTGGGGAACGTTATCAGCCAGCCAGGATGCTGATTTCTTAACTGCACGGGAAGCATTCCAGTCGGGCAATGCCAAGCGCCTCGATGAATCCGCCGCGCGGTTGCAACGCCATGTGCTATGGCCTTATGTAGATTACTACCAGCAACGCATGCTGCTACGCACCACCGATAACGCAAATATCCGCTATTTCTTGTCGCGTTACGACGGCGCTCTGGTTGCAGACCGGATGCGCGGTGACTGGCTCAAAATGCTGGGCAAGAATCAGCAATGGGCGCTTTTTGACGCTGAATATCCGCTGCTGGTGAATAAAGATAATGAATTATTGTGCTATTACTATCAGCGCCGCCTGAATACCAACGACCGTACAGTGCTGGCCGAAGCCCGCGCGTTATGGTTTACACCGGCCAGTCTGCCGGATAGCTGCACGCCCGTTTTCCAGGCGCTCATAGCCAATGGCCAGATCAAAGTCGAAGACATCTGGACGCGAATCCGGCTCGCATTGGAAGAAAATCAAACCGGCGTGGCCACGCATGCAAACCGCTATTTACCTAGCCTTGAAGCGCTGAACAGCACCGAGTTGAATAATGCCGCGAAGAATCCGCAGCGTTACCTGGAAACCCTGAAAAGAAAAATCAAAACACGCAGTGACCGCGAAATTGTCTTGTTCGCTCTGTTACGCGTGCTGCGCAACGATACCAACCCGGCGTATGTGCAATGGTTGAAAGTTAAGGATCAGCTGACCGCATCCGATCGTTCTTATTTCCTCGGAAGACTCGGACATCGCGCCGCCATGCGGCATGATTCACGTGCTTTGGATTGGTTCCGGGAAGCGCAAAACATGACGCCGTATTATCCGCCCTCGGATACCGTGCTGGCGTGGCACGTTCGCGCAGCTTTGCGCGCCAGCAATTGGGATGAGGTACTGAAAACCATCGAACGGATGTCACCCACCGAACAGCAAACCGATACCTGGCGTTACTGGAAAGCGCGCGCATTAAAAACCAAAGGCAGAACGCAGGATGCCAACGACATCTTTATTTCGCTCAGTAACGAGCACAGTTTTTATGGTCAGCTGGCCAGAGAAGAACTGGGCACCATTCTGACCATCGCGGACAAAACTTACCGCGTCAGTAACGCGGAAGTATCCGCCATGGAGCGTAACCCCGGTCTGCAACGTGCATTGGCTTTCTCGCGCATGAATTTGCGCACCGAAGCGCTGCGGGAATGGAGCTGGACCATCCGCAACTTCAGCGATGCCGAGTTGCTGGCCGCGGCGGAAGTCGCTCGCCGCCAAGGGCTATATGACCGTGCGATCAACACCGCCAACCGTACCGTCGCGCAACACGACTTCAGTTTGCGTTTCTTATCGCCACACCGTGAAACCCTCAAAAAAGTTCTGCGGCAACATGAACTGGACGAAGCCTGGGTATACGGTTTGATCCGGCAGGAAAGCCGCTTCATTGCGGATATCAAATCGCACGCCGGAGCAGCCGGTTTGATGCAATTGATGCCCGCCACCGCCGAGTGGGTGGCCAAGCAATTGGGCATACCGAATTTCCGCCAGCACCTGGTCGTCGACGTGAATACCAATTTGCAGCTGGGCACCTATTATCTCAAGCACGTGCTCGGCACATTGGACAATCAGCCGCTGCTGGCTTCCGCTGCGTATAACGCCGGACCCGGACGCGCCAGACGCTGGCGTGACAATACCATGCCGCTGGAAGGCGCGATTTACGCCGAAACAATCCCTTTTAACGAAACGCGCGATTACGTTAAAAAGGTTTTGAAAAACTCGATGTATTACGCCAAGGTGCTCGATCACGGTCAAGATGCGCCGACACTCAAGCAGCGCCTGGGCGTTGTCAGGGCGAAATAACCCGTGAAAACTTACCTCGTGGGCGGCTCAGTTCGCGATGAACTGCTGGGATTGCCGGTCAAAGATCATGATTATGTCGTCGTCGGCGCTTCGCCCGAGGAAATGGAGCAGCTCGGTTATCGTCCGGTCGGCAAGGATTTTCCGGTTTTCTTGCATCCGCAAACGCATGAACAATATGCCTTGGCACGCACAGAACGGAAAATTTCGCGCGGCTACAAGGGATTTGAAGTGTTTACTTCACCGCAAGTCACGTTGCAGGAAGATCTGGCGCGGCGCGATTTGACCATCAATTCAATCGCCAAAGACGAAGATGGCAACATCATCGATCCTTTCAACGGTGTAGCCGACTTGGAAGCCGGTATTCTGCGTCATATCAGCCCCGCGTTTTCCGAAGACCCGGTGCGTATTCTGCGCGCAGCACGGTTTGCCGCGCGTTTCAATTTTCACGCTGCCCCAGAGACACTCACCTTAATGAGCGACATGGTGCATAACGGCGAAGTGGATGCGCTGGTGCCGGAGCGCGTTTGGCAGGAGCTGTCGCGCGGTTTGATGGAAAATAATCCATCCCGGATGTTCCACATGTTGCGCGAATGCGGCGCGCTGGCGCGCATCATGCCGGAAGTCGATGTGCTGTTCGGCGTTCCGCAACCGGCGCATGCGCATCCGGAAATCGATACCGGCGTGCATATCATGCTGGCGATCGATTACGCCGCCGTGCAAAACTATTCGCTACCGGTGCGCTTTGCCACGCTGATGCATGATCTGGGCAAAGGAACTACGCCACCCGAGGAGTGGCCGCGTCATATCGGTCACGAGGCGCGCAGCATCGAATTGACGCAAAATGTATGTGAGCGCATCCGGGTACCCAAGGATGCTCGTGATCTGGCTTTACTGGTCGCCCGTTACCATGGCGACGTGCATCGCGCCGCAGAACTGAAACCGTCCACGCTGGCGGATATGCTGCAAGCGGTCGATGCCTACCGCAAACCCGGCCGGTTTGAAGAATTTTTGCAGGCTTGCGCGTGCGATTTTCACGGCCGCCCCGGCTACGCCACCAAACCCTATGTTCAGGCCGGACGGTTTCAGCAAGCGTACGCAGCAGCCAGAAGCGTCGATGCCGGCGCCATTGCTGCCGAATTGAGCCAGCGCATCGCGGATGCCACGGCATTGCCCGCGGCCATCAATGCGCGTGTGCGCGAAACGCGTATCGCCAGAATAAGCGCCGAACTCGGCTAGGAAGCCAAACCGTTGCTGAATCCTGAATCAGGATTTAACGGGAATTTGCGCGCTTGGGCGGCCAAAATAATAACCTTGCGCAAGATCGACTCCCAGATTTTTCACCATACTCAGCGTAGCCGCGTCTTCAACGAATTCCGCCACGGTTAACTTGCCAAGCCCGCGTGCGACCTCCACCATGGCTTTGACGAAAATCTGATTGTCGCGGTTATTGGGGAGATCGCGAATAAACAACCCGTCGATTTTAAGGATTTCGACTCCCAGGTATTTCAGATAACCGAACGTGGAAAAACCACTGCCGAAATCGTCCAGGCAAACACAACAACCGGCTTGATGAACCGCTTCGATGAAGCGTTGCGCGTCCTGTATGTCTGACACCGCCGCAGTTTCGGTCAGCTCGATGATCAACCGCCCCGGATCCACGCGCAGTTCGCTTAAAAGATTGCGGATGTACTGGGGAATCGCCGGATCGTCAAACGTGCGGCCGGAAATATTAATCGCAACTGGCGGCATATCCGGATTCTCGCTGAGCAGTTCGATGCTGCGTTTGATCACCCAGCGGTCGATCGTGACAATCTGGCCGTTCTTTTCCGCTATGGGAATAAATTGACCTGGCATGATCAAATGCGCCGGTTCATTCACATCGCGCATCCGGACGAGAATCTCTAAATGAGTCAGTGCATTGTGAGCGGTTTCGTAGACACCCTGGAAATGAACTTCAAAAAGATTCTGTTCCAGCGCCTGGGCAATCCGGTTATACCAGGTCAGCCGGTGCATCATGGCTTCCGATGAATCACGCTGAGGATCGTAGACTGCCCAGGTATTCTTGCCCTTATTTTTGGCCTGATACATCGCTGCATCCGCATGCGCCACCAAATCTTCGGCTGTTTCGCCGTGCTCAGGGAAAACGGCGACGCCCACGCTGGTCGTCAGACGGATATTGGTGTCACGGAAATGCAGCGGGATCGATGAGATGGAGGTTACAATCCGGGCGGGAAGGATACTCAAATCGTCATCCGGTTGCAGATGGCTCAGAATGGCAAACTCATCGCCCCCCAAGCGGGCAAGCACTTCGATATGCCGCACGATGCTGGAAATCTCGCCCGCTGTCCGGACTAGAACGGTATCACCGGCTTTGTGCCCGAAAGTATCATTAATATATTTGAAGTCATCCAGATCGAAATACAGTAGCGCAAATTTCTGCCGGTTGCGTAATGCAGTGGCAATCAGATTGTTCAACTCTTCCTGGAAGCGGTGGCGATTATACAAGCCGGTCAATGGATCGCGTTCCGCCAGATATAGCAGTTGCTGCGCGGTTTGCCGCTCTTGCGTAATATCCTCGTAAATCCATAAGCGCCCGATAATCCGCCCCTCGATGTCGTTCACGGGATACGATAATTGAGTGAGCGTCCGTCCGTTATTCAACTCGAGTTCGCAGCGCTCGCTGATTTCATGCGTATCCAGCACATTCAGCACGTGCTTGGAAGCGTGACTGGGTTGCGCAAAACGCTCGCTGGAACTCTCCAGGATAGTCCTGGCTGGCTTATTCAATAAGTTCTCGTGCTCGCCGATACCCCACATCCGTAAAAATGCCGGATTGACATACTCCACGCGGTGTTCATTGTCTTCAAACAAAATGCCCATGTTCATGGCGGAAAGTAATGCGCCCATGCGGCTTTGTTCCCGTTCTGCCAGCACACGCAATTCCCGTTGGTGGCGCTCGGACACTTTCAATTCTTCCAAAGCCGTGCTTAATTCTTCTTCCGCGCGTTTTTGTTCACTGATATCGGTATGCGTACCGAGCATGCGCAGCGGCTGGCCTTGCTGATTCCATGCAACGATTTTTCCCAGCGAGAGTATCCATTTCCACTCACCTTGTTGCGTAAGTTGCCGGAATTCCACCCGGTAATCTTCGCGTAAACCGCCGATGTAGTCGCTGTAAACTTGGTAAGCGGCATCCCGGTCTGCCGGATGCGTACGTTCTAACCAGCGCCTATCCGTTTCCACAAAAGATTGCGGATCATAACCCAGCATGCGGGCATACTCGGGACTGACTATCGCTTCCCCGGTTTGCACATTCAAATCGTACAGCCCTTGATTTGCCGCCGCCAGCGCCAGACGCAAGCGTGATTCGCTATCCTGCAATTGCTGCTCCGCCTGACGCTGATTCGCCTGGATACCGATCATCATAAAAGCGATGAGCGTAATCGTTGCAACAAAAACACATAACACTAATTGATCAAGCTGGAAATCCCCTCCGGAGAAAGGACCGAACCCTTTCGCCGTGCCCATGACAGCAATCGAGGCAATCGCCAGAACCACAATAAAAGTCTCTAATGCATTTAAACGTAAACCCGCCCATATCAAAGGGGGAAAAACCAGAAAAGCCAGCGGCAGCATGAGCTGGCTGATGGCCGTAATACCGCCGAATATCAGCCACGTCAGGCAAACACAACTGCCCAGCACTACAATAAATTCCAGTTTGATCTGTGACGGCGATACCTGGGTTCGCCGGAGATTCATCAGGAACAACAGGAATGGCGTGAACACCAGAACACCCACAGTATCTCCAAGCCACCAGCCGACCCAGGCGCGCGAGAGCACATCAAATGGCAGCATTCCACCGGCATACAACGCAAAAACACCGATACTGGCGGTCAGCAACATACTGCCTGGCCCGATCAACAGGAAGGTCGTTACATCGCGTCCGCGTATAAAGCTATTTTGAAAGCCCATCACTTTTCTGAGCAACAATGCCCCCAATACCGGACCTGCGGTATTGCCTATAGCGATTGCCAAAGCAACGTGCGAGGTGAGATCACCGGTAGCTAGGTTTGTGACAAGCGCACCCAGGAATATACCCGGCCAGCAGGGCAATCCCCATAGCAACAGTGCCGCCAAAGCGATTCCGGAAGGCGGCCAAAACAAGGTGATACTTGAACCTAGATAAGGTGCGTTTAATCCTGCTTTTCCCCCGGCGAAATACACCGATGCCAGCAATAATATTTGCGTGGCCAGTAAAAATAATGATTTTTCTACGCGTTGTTGTTCCATATCCAAGGGAGGTTGGCTGATTTAATGAGCTAAAGCACTATCTTGGAATATGAAAACATAATGTATGAGTTTCAAGAACTTGAAGCAAGTGAGCGCGCGCTGGTTTTCATATCGCACGATAAAGATTATCACATTGAAGATTAAAACGAAATTCCATTGCACACAGCAACCGGAAAAAGTATTTTTAATCGGATCATTTGATGCCATGTCACGATGGATCCGCTTACCCTGGAGTGATCCAATATCCTGCAGATACAGTTTTTCATTTCCGCTTATCGTTATATCATGTCAGCAGCTTCAATGGATTGGCTGCCATATTCCAGCTTAAAGGAGGGAGAAGAAAATGACATTCCACGTATTTCACATTAATGAAGTGTATTCCAATGCTGACGGAACCGTTCAATTCATCGAATTTACAGGGGATGCCAACGATCAGGACGAATGGGCCGGACATACGCTCACCTCGACCAGTGGCGCCACCACCCACACGTATACTTTCCCAACGAACCTTCCCAGCGAGACAACCCTAAACAAGTCCGTATTGGTTGCAACGCAAGGATTTTCAGCGCTGGGTTTAATTACACCTGATTACATCATGCCGAACGGCTTTTTGTTTACCGGCAGCGGCACCGTCACTTTTCCCGGAATGTTTGGCGGTACGATAACTTATGCCGGATTACCGGTCGATGGCATCAAGTCACTCAACCGGGATGGTTCGACGGGGACTAATTCTCCCGCCAATTTTTCCGGCGAGACCGGTACGGTACCTCCCAATGTGTTGTTCGGCACCGATAACCCTGACAATTTGACCGGCACACCCGGGGATGATTTTATTCTTGCAGCCGGTGGAAACGATACGTTGAATGGCTTGGAAGGCAATGACACGCTGAATGGCGGTTTGGGGGCCGACACTGCCATCTATAGCGGCAACCGTGCGAATTACACCGTTCTCGGCACAAGCTTGGGCATGACGGTTTCCGGGACAGAGGGTAACGATACGCTCACCGGTATCGAACGTTTTCAATTTGCCGATCAAAAAGTCGCGATCGACCTCAATGACGGCCAAGCTGCCGGCAACACGGTCAGACTGATCGGCGCGGCATTCGATGCGCCAACCATTCAGGCGCACCCGGACTATGTCGGCATTGGGCTTGGTTTGTTCGATTCCGGTCAAAGCATGCTGCAAGTTTCACAACTGGTGATCGGTGTGCTGGGTAATCCGGATAATGACACTTTTGTGGATACGGTGTACCAGAACGTTGTCGGCAGCGCACCGTCACCCGCAGATCACAACCTATATGCCGGATTGCTGACAGGCAGCGGCGGCACATTATCGCAGGCGCAACTCCTAGAAATTGCGGCCAATTCCGAGGTGAACGCCACGAACATCGACTTAATCGGATTACAGCAAAGCGGGGTGGAATTTACTTAAATTACGCTCACTCCGCCGATTCACAACCAGATTCGCGATCTTTGTCGCTCCAAGCCAGTGAGCGGTAGTCAAAACCATTTTCAATCACCGGCTTAATAATGTCGAAGTAGGGCGAAATGTCAAAATCGCGCGGGGTGTACAAACTATAATGACGAATGTGGTAGATATCCGCGTAGCAATCGGTATGCCTCGGATCATCCGACCAGGTACGTTGAATCTCCGGCAATATCGGATAGCGCACCGACTCAAACGCTTGCGCGATCAGCGTCGAACAGATCGCCCGTGTCGGATCTCCACTGCCGAGGGCTAGCATACGTCTGCGGAACCGTGTCGGAACCGGCATGGTCGGCAGCAAATAGCGCAAAAGATCGAAAATGTGCTTGAGATCATAGTGCTGGCCGATGCGCGCAATTACAAAATCCACCACACGTTTGCGATCCTCATCGTTCAAACCGACTGGACGGCAAATCCGGGTATGCATTTGCGCATAGTGCGCGAGTGTTATCGCGCGCACACCTTCCTTCAGATCGGCTTCTATCAATACTTGGGGCAACTGCCAGGGCGCGCTGTGCGGCAGCACGTTCCCAATGTAGATGGCGGCATGCGACCAGGTGGATTGCGTCAGGTATTTGATGGCTACGCTGACACGGGTATCCCCCTCCACCAACAGCACATCGCCGGGCTGCAAAGTAGCTGCCAGTTTTTCCTGACTGATCGTTGCCACCTGAACGCTCTGCCGCACCGGCTTGGTTAAGAAGTGTGCCAACCCGCGGCCTACAATTTCTGCTACCTGCCCCATGCGATTTCCTTACATCGTTATTTATTTTCGAAACATAGCATCAATTAAATCAACTCTAAAGAGCTTTGCATGAGCGGCGGCTGGCTTACGCAGACATAAAAATATGATTTTTTTGAATATCATAGTGTTAACCCATTGATTAACCGCCACATCAGCTTTGCAACATCAACAGCAACTGATTGAGTCCGTCAGCTACAATTCCGTTTGATGAGCATTTATTGTCAGAACGACACCGATCCTTGCGGCGATGAGAGATTATCATTTGGAATTAATTGATTAAATGAATCATTGCCACACCAAGGTTTACTCTACCAGTGATTGCCAGTAAAATTTTCGTGTATTTCCATCTTGGTAGGAAATTACCCGCAAGCATAAACCCTGCACCATAGCGTTTTATTTTAGCCGGCACTCCCATCACACAAGCGCTTATGTTTCATGATTTGAACACGATTGCCACCGTTGTTGCCGCAAACTTACCCGATACGGCCGCTCGCTCGCTGATTGCCCAATGCGCGAGCGCTATTTCACGCCGGATGAGGATTACAATACGGATTGGGTTTCCCGCACCTTGATTGAGGTTCCATGTACTGACGATGAGGAATCAGCATAACGATGGAAAATAACGCTGCGAAACACGATGAAAAATCATCCGGCAAAAACCTCAACGGATTGGCATGGCATGCATTGCCGCCCGATGAAGTCACCGCTATCTGGAAAACTTCCAAACAATCGGGGTTGACGACGCAAGAGGTCGCTCGGCGCTTGAGCGATTTCGGCGAAAACCGTCTGCCGGAACCGGTCCACCGGGCAGCGTGGCTTAGATTCCTTCTGCAGTTTCACAATCCTCTGATCTACGTTCTGTTGCTGGCTGGATCGGTTACCCTTGCATTAGGCGGATTAGTCGATGCGCTGGTCATTCTTGGCGTTGTCGTCATTAACGCCGTCATCGGATTCGTCCAGGAAGGTAAGGCTGAGCGGGCGCTCGACGCAGTCCGCGATATGCTGGCAGCACGCGCTGCGGTCGTGCGCAACGGCGAGCGCCAGCACATCGATGCGGCACAACTGGTTCCCGGCGATGTGGTGTTGCTGGAATCAGGCGACAAAATTCCCGCTGACTTGCGCCTGATTCATACGCGGAATCTACAAGTCATCGAATCCGCTCTCACGGGCGAATCGGCACCGGTCGAGAAGGAATCGGCCGCCATATCCCAGCAAGCCAATCTGGCGGACCGGACCAATATGTGCTATTCCGGGACGCTGGTGAGTTATGGTCAAGCGCAAGGCATCGTTGTCGCTACCGGCGTGCTTACGGAAATCGGACGCATCGGTGCGATGGTCAGCGATGTCAAAAGCCTGGTGACGCCGCTGACACGGCGGCTAGATCAGTTTGCTCGGCAAATCACTGCTTTCATTTTGGGGGTCGCGGCAGTAACGCTGTTGTACGGTTATTACATCGCTCAACTTCCATTATTCGATTTGTTTCTCGCAGTTGTCGGACTGGCAGTCGCCGCGATTCCCGAAGGTATGCCGGCCATCGTGACAATCGTTCTGGCGATCGGCACCCGGGTCATGGCGCGCAAGAAAACCATTGTCAGACGTCTGCCGGCAGTCGAAACCCTCGGCTCGGTTTCGGTGATCTGTACCGACAAAACCGGTACGCTGACCCGGAATGAAATGACCGCCGTCCGGCTGGTATTGGCCGGTTGTGAGATAACGGTGTCAGGCGCAGGATATGCGCCGGACGGCGGCTTTCACATCAACGGTGTCAGTATCGACCCGGCAGCCATTGCCGGATTCGAGGATTTGGCGCGATGCGCGCTGCTTTGCAACGACGCCCGGATTCATCATGATGCCGTCGGCAACTGGACGCTGACCGGCGATCCGACGGAAGGCGCCTTAATGACGCTGGCTCACAAAGCGGGCATGGAACCGTCCGGCACTGCGCCGCAGTGGCCTCGCGTCGACGCGATTCCGTTCGAATCCGAGCGTCAATACATGGTCACGCTGAATCACGATCACGGCGGACGCCACCTATTGTTTTTGAAAGGCGCACCGGAACGCGTCTTCGTGCTCTGTAAAACGCAATCCGGCGGCACTGCTATCGATCGCGATTACTGGGAAGCCGCCGTCACCCGCGCTGCTCAAGCAGGTGAACGGGTGTTAGCGTTCGCCCAAGCGCAATGGTTAGAGAACCGGCAAGACATTGAAGCCAGCGACATCATGCCTCGCTTTGAGCTGTTGGGGCTGGTGAGCATCATTGATCCGCCCCGGGAAGAAGCGATTGCAGCAGTCGCCGAATGCCTCTCGGCGGGTGTGAGGGTCAAGATGGTGACTGGCGATCATGCGATCACGGCGGCGGCGATCGGCAGCCAGCTCGGCCTGGTTTCCGGACGAACCCTGACGGGTGATGCGATCGAAAACCTGGATGACGGCGCGTTACGTGAACATGCGCTCACCACTGACATCTTTGCCCGCGCCACACCGGAGCATAAACTGCGGCTGATCACCGCCTTGCAGTCGCAGGGCCATCTCGTGGCAATGACCGGAGACGGTGTAAATGACGCGCCGGCATTGAAGGCGGCTGACATAGGAGTCGCCATGGGTCAAAAAGGCACCGATGCTGCCCGCGAAGCATCCGATCTGGTTTTGACGGATGACAACTTCGCCACGATTGCCAGCGCTATCCGCGAAGGCCGCGTGGTTTACGACAATATCAAGAAATCGCTGATGCACATGCTGCCTACCAATGGCGGCGAAGCCGGTGTCATTCTGCTGGCGATCTTTGCTGGTTTGCCGCTACCGGTAACCGCCGGTCAGATCCTATGGGTAAACACGGTCACGTCGGTCACGCTGGCATTGGCTTTGGCATTTGAACCGGCGGAGCGGGGTGTCATGACGCTTGCGCCACGCCCGCCCGACGAACCTTTGATCACGCAAGCACTCGGGTTGCGGATTCTGTTTGTGATCGTTTTGATGGTAGCCGCGACATTCGCCATCTTCAATTGGGAATTGCAACGCGGCAGCAGCCTCGATACGGCACGCACCGCTGCAGTCAATATGATTGTGGTGTGCGAACTGTTTTACCTATTCAATGTCCGTCATTTTACGGCACACGCATTCAGACTGGAAACGCTACGCGGCAACCCGGCGGTTCTGCTGGTGTCCGGCATTCTGATCGTACTGCAACTCGCCTTTACCTACACAGCACCGATGCATCATCTGTTCAAAAGTGTCACACTCGATATTCATTCCTGGGCGGCTATACTCAGCTTGGGCTTACTATTGTTCCTGTGCGTTGAAGCGGAAAAAACTTTCCTGCGTATCGCCAGAATCGACCGTTTGTGAAAAGCCGGTTGCATATATTCCATACGCAAAGGAGCGCTATTAATGAAACTGATTAACCATGTCTTTGTTGCAACGGATTTGTCATCCCCATCCTTGCAGGCCATCGAGCGAGGCTTCGATATTTCCGGGATAACTTCGGCCCACTGCACGGTCATGCATGCTCTCGGGCTGAACGCTTTGGGTTCGCTGCAGGATCTTATCGGAGACCAGGCTGCCGCCGTCACGAGCAAACTGATCGATAAGCAGCGTAATGAATTGCATTCGATCATTTCCGATACTTCCCGCAACCGCGGAGTGGCTGCGGAAATTCTAGTCGAGGAGGGATTGCCCGCCGCGGCGATCCCGGCTTGCGCCGCCTCAACGAGCGCGGATCTTGTCATTGCCGGTTCCCGCGGGGATAACGTATTGCGCCGACTTCTAATTGGCTCGACCGCCTCGCATCTGCTGCACAAATGCCATTGCCCGGTATTGATTGTGAAAACCGGCGTCCGCGGCTCGTACAAGAAAGCTTTACTGGCGATCGATTTTTCGCCGGCCTCGGAACTTGCCCTCCGGATAACCCGTGAGATCGCTCCCGATGCCGGTATCGTGCTGTTCCATGCATTCGACGTGCCGTTCGAAGGGTTGTTGAATTACGCCGGCATCACCCAAAATGACATTAAACGCTACCGGCACGAAGCCTGCGAGAAAGCGTTGCATTTACTGCACGAGCTGGCCCGGAATGCAGGCTTGACGGAAGATCAGTATCAAGCGCAGGTGGAGTGTGGCGACGCCACGCGCGCCATCCTCAATCAAGCCGAACGTCAAGATTGCGATCTGATCGTTATGGGCAAGCATGGTACGCACGTTACCGAAGAATTATTGCTGGGAAGCGTCACAAAACGGGTATTGGACGAAGCGCCAACCGATCTCTTGGTAATCGTCGATGCGCGTTCTCCGGAATTGGCAACGCTCGGCGGAATGCAAACCGGCGAACCGGGTACGGAAAAAGATGCGCCCCCCTCACCGTCCTTCCCGCCGCCGACGCATTTGCTGCTGGCGACCGATCTAAGCCCGCGCTGCGACCGCGCGCTTGACCGGTCTATCCAGCTGGCGCAGGCTTGGCAGTCGCATTTGACAGCGCTCAATGTCTTCGATGTTCCCTGCGCGCCGGATCAAATCCTGGCGTGGGCCGCAGGCGATCAATCGTTTGATTTGCAACACGATGCGCGTCATCAGTTAAGCCAGGATCTGGCGGGTATGGGATCGCGCGCCGACATCCGGTTGGTCCGCTCAACCGCGCCTGCGGATTCGATCTCCCTCGTTGCCAGGCAAACCGGCGCTGGATTAGTGATAACCGGCGTAGCGCGGGACGAGCCACTCGGGCGTTTTCTGCTAGGATCCACTGTCGAGAAATTGTCACAGACATTGGAGCAGTCGCTGCTGATCGTCCGCAATCGTGTCCATGGGCCGTATCGCAATATTGTCGCCGTCACCGACTTATCCGGGAATTCCAGTGCCGCGTTGCTTGCCGCCGCGCAGTGGTTCCCGCAATCCGCCATGGATGTGTTTTACGCACATGAGCGTCCCAAAGCGATGGGTTCCGCGCCGGAAAGCGCAGCGTTAAAACTTGCCAGTTCCGCAGTTCATGAACGTTGTGAGCGGTTCGTCACCGGCAGCGGCATCCCCCGGTTACGAATCAGGCACATCGTACCGGTGGACGAAGCATTGGAAACTTCACTCACCCGGTATGTCCGCCGACACGCGATCGATCTGGTCGTGATGGGCTCCAGTGAAAACACCGGTTTGTTCGATACACTGTTCAAAAATCCCCTTAACCGGGTTTTGCAATGGATTTCTTCGGATGTACTCGTGGTTCCCGCAACGGATAAGCAAAGCGAATGATCCAATTACATCCGGCCATCATCTTCCTCGGCGGCTTGGCAGTCATCGTCCTAGGAGCCGAGATGCTGCTGCGCAGCGCTACCAGGGTGGCCGCAATGCTCGGTATCAGTCCGATCGTTATCGGCTTGACCATCGTTTCGATCGGAACCAGCACCCCCGAGCTGGCGGTCGGCATCACGGCGGTCGCGGAGGATAAAGGTTCGCTAGCGATCGGCAATATCGCTGGCACCAATATCCTCAACATTTTGTTTATCCTGGGCCTGAGTGCGGTTATCCGCCCGTTGCCAATCCGGCTTCTGAGCATCAAACTCGATGTGCCGGTGATGATCGGATCGGCTTTCATTTTGATTCTAATGTCGCTTGACGGCGTTCTGTCCCGGATCGAAGGTATGTTGCTGGTATTTGCGGCGGTGTTTTATACAATCTTGCTGATCAAAGAAAGCCACAAGGAAAGTGCCGCAACCAAGAAAGAATTTTCGGAGGAATTTGGTGAGAAGCCCATTCCCAAAGCACACCGGTATCCGCAATATGCTCTACAGTCATTGCTGTTGTTCACAGGTATGGCGCTAACAGTATTAGGTGCGGATTTGCTGGTCGCGGGGGCGGTGAACATTGCCAAGACTTACGGCGTCTCCGATACTTTCATCGGATTGACAATCGTTGCTATCGGCACATCCGCGCCGGAACTGGTAACGACACTCGTAGCCACTTACCGGAATGACCGGGACGTGGCGATCGGCAACTTGATCGGCAGCAGTATCTACAACATTCTGGTGATCCTGGGTTTGACTACGCTGGCCGCCCCTGGTGGAATCGGCGTTGAGGATGATATTTTATGGATCGATTTGCCGCTAGCGGCAATCGTCGCCGTTGCTTGCCTGCCGGTATTTCGCAGTGAGCGGATGGTATCGCGCAATGAAGGGATTATTTTTGTAACTGCGTACATCTTCTATCTGACAATGCTGGTCATGCTGCGCACATGACGATGGCCGACACGGCCTGATGGTTATCTCAAATAACTGCCATCAGACCGGCAGCGATTGACTATTTCAAACCAGACAAATCCTGCTGATACTTGGATTTGCATTGCTCGCCTTTTCCACCCAGATCCAATACCCCCTTCATTCGCATGCATTCGTTATATTCAAACAAAATATCGTTCTTTTTCTGCGCAATCTCGAGCGAAGCCGACAGTTGTTTGACCTGCTGCGCGATATTCTTCAAATTGGTATCCGAAGCAGCGCCAACGCCCTCTATGCTTTCTTTGGTCGCATCCAGTTTTTTCAACGAAACCTGATTGATTTTATTGACTTGCTCAGTAAACGCCTGATTGGCCTTGTTGGAGTAATTTCTTAATTCATCGACATTCTGTTGCGTAATTCCGGCTAACCTCGTTTGGTAATTATTCAGCTCTCCCTGAACGAAGGTATTAATGCTCTCTTTAAAACCGTCCAATGAACTATCGATTTCCTGCTTGAATCCCTGCATTTTTCTTTCAATTAAGACTTTGACGTCGTCATCCAGCTTTTTGACGATAGAGTCGGAAATTTTATCAACCGGCGGACGTGAGTCGATAATTTCAACTTTTGCCGCAGCCAAATTAGACTTTATGTCGTCGCCGAGCGATTTCTGCTTGCTGTCAATCTGATTCAGCGCATACTTTTCATTTTCCGCAACCAGCCAGGAAATCAGCACCAGTTCTTTTTTCTTCTCCTGATTCAGGCCATGAATCATCTCGTCCAATATACTCGCAGCCGCTTCCTTATCCGCTATCCCCTTGGCGTGCGATAAGCTGGCCGAATCCAGATAACTCTGCAAACTGCCTTGAATCTCACTGACATTGGCATTCGCTCTCGCGGATACCATCGATTGGCGGTAAAACTCGTACGGCAAATAAACCAGTCCGATCAGAGCGCATACAATAGAGGCCGCCGTTTTCCAGCGTTTGTGCTGGATATAAAAACTCAGCCCAAGAAATACCAAAGCCAAAAGGAAAACCGGCATTAAAATTTCCGCAATTTCCAGCCAGCCTCTTTCCACCAGCGATTCAAACGAAACAAACTTCAATATTTTGGCAATAAACTCATTCATCAACGACTCCCCATATGACGAAAAAATGCAATTAAACGTAACAGATAACAGCTATTATTCAGGATAGTGATAATTTATCATGGTATAGCCGTTTGATTGTATAAACTTTGGCTTTCCGCACCTGCCGGCATGACCCAGGATTCCGCTCGACATCGAATTTCAACGTAACAAGGAATAGCGTGCAAACAGCGTATATCACCCACCCGGATTGTCTCAAGCATGACATGGGCATGGCCCATCCGGAGTGTCCACAGCGCTTAATCGTCATTGAAAACGAATTGAAAGCCACCGGGCTGCTGGCACAATTGCAGCGCTACGAGGCACCCCTGGCCACGACGGAACAATTGGCGCGCGTGCATACTCCGGAATACATTGAAAGCATCCGCCAGGCTGCTCCGGCAACCGGTTTGATTGCCTTGGATGCGGATACCGCGATGAATGCTTTTTCACTCAGTGCCGCGTTACATGCAGCGGGGGCGGTTGTACTGGCCACCGATCTGGTTCTGGCCGGTACCGTCAATAACGCATTCTGCGCCGTCCGTCCGCCCGGTCATCATGCGGAATCGGACCGTGCCATGGGATTCTGCCTGTTCAACAATATCGCGGCCGGGGTGGCGCACGCCATTGCGCAGCATCATCTGCAACGCGTTGCCATTCTGGATTTTGACGTGCACCACGGCAACGGCAGCGAAGAGATTTTCCACGACAACCCGCACGTCATGCTGTGCTCGACGTTTCAGCACCCGTTTTATCCCTACAGCGGCGCAAACAGCGCCACCGAACGCATGATCAACGTGCCGCTGCCGCGCGGCTGCAACGGTGCGGCATTCCGCCAAGCGGTCACCGATCACTGGTTACCGGCACTCGACCGCTTCAAACCGGAGATGATTTTCGTCTCCGCCGGATTCGATGCGCATCGCGACGACGACATGGCGCAGCTGCAACTTGAAGACGAAGACTATGTCTGGATCACGCGGCAGATCAAGGTTATTGCCGATCACTGTGCACACGGCCGTATTGTTTCGGCGTTGGAGGGGGGATACGATTTAAAGTCATTAGCACGCTGTGCGGCCGCGCATATTCAAGTATTGCAGGCAGAAAATCCCGCCCGTTAGCGCAAACCGCTAATGGGTGTTTGCCGGTAATGCCGCGCATCCGGTCAATGCGGAAAATGTATCCTCGATCGCTGAACGAGGGACATTCCGGGTGATGAATACAATGCGGGTGCGCCGATCATCCGATGGCCATCCCGTCAATTCCACCGGAGGATGAAAAATATGCTGAACCCCATGAATAACTATCGGACCCGCACGATTCTTCATATTCACTATCCCTTTGATGCGCAAAATATCCGCGCCTTTGACCGCCATCAGCAAATTCAGCCAATCCTCAAACCATTCGGGATCGATCGGTTCGTCAAAAGTAAAACAATAAGACAAAATATGATCATCATGGCGATTAATATCCGGTTGTTTAACGATGGATCTCTTGGAAGAATACAAAGTTTGCGCCGCACCATACCGCACAAATTTGTACCGGCTTGAAGGATTTCCGGCATACGCTTCCGCATTCAGCCACCTGACAACATCCGGCGTTTTTTGATCTATCGAAAATAAGTTAGTACTGAATACCGATGGCCCATTCACCTGACCGTTTACAGCCAGTAATTGTGTAGCGGCGGGATTCAGAATCGCCAAGCGCTGTTGCAACGTACGGCGTTGCTGTTCATCGATTAAATCGCTTTTGGTCAAAATAATCCGGTCTGCTACCGCAGCTTGCTTGACGGCTTCGGGATGATGATCCAGTGTATCCATCGCATGGATACAATCGATGGTAGTGACAACCGCATCCAAGCGATAATGCGCAGTAATGTTTTTGTCCGTCATTAAGGTATGTAAAATCGGAGCCGGATCAGCCAATCCGGTGGCTTCGATGATCACCCTGTCGTAGTTGCGTACCCCATTGCGGGAAAAGCGCCAGGTGATATCTTTAAGCACCTTGGCCAAATCACCGCGCATCGCGCAGCAGATACAACCATCTCCCACTTCCATCACCAACGTTTCATTGCTATGCGCAACCAGTAAATGGTCCAGGCTGATTGCACCAAACTCGTTAATCACAACCAGGGTTCGTCTGAACAGTGGCTGCTGAACCAAATGGTTTAACACCGTAGTTTTGCCGCTGCCTAAAAAACCAGTCAGCAGCGAAACCGGAATCGGTGATGATGGTTTTGTAACTGTATCCACAGTCCTTCAGCACGCTGAGTAGCAAACCACAAGACAGCGCTCAGACTGGATGGCTTTGGCAGTGCTCACAAACTCCATGCAGTTCCAGCTGTTTTTGTGCCAACATAAAACCGGTGCTTTGAATGCTACGTTCAAGTTCCTCGATGATGGGCTTCTTGATGCCGACTTCCTTGACACTGCCGCAGCGATCACAAATCAGAAATTGCGGTGTTTCATGCTGATGATCGCATGCAATGTGCGCACACGACATATACTGACCGGCAGTTTCCAGTTTATGAACCAATTTTTCCTGAATCAGGAAATCCAGCATGCGATAAACGGACATCACCGGTAACGATTCCTGGAATTGCGCTTTATATCGATCCACGATTTCATAAGCCGAAAGGGGCGTAGCAGAAGCCAACAACACCATGAGCACGTTTTTTCGCTTGTGCGTTAATTTTGTTCCTGCCGACGCACAAACTTCCCGTGATTTTTTGATGATTTGTTCGATATCGACTGACATTTTTAAAAATTTCAGTATCCGGAATGATCAGAAATACTTCTTGTGATTAACCGGTAAAAGCATATCACGCTAGAGAAATTCTATGTGCAAATCCCTAAATTCAGTTAAGAATCAAAGCAATTTTTATTGATCAATCCACGCAGGAAATGGATCTTCCAAAGTTAACCAATCTTTCTCGCCAGCTTGCGATTCTTCATCGGTCACCAAACATTCATCCAGCCATTGGCATATCGCTTGTTGATCAATATTCTGACCGATAAAAACCAATTCTTGCCGCCGGTCTCCGTGCGGCTCTTGCCATTTCTCCAGTATCGATTTCAAATAATCTTCATCGTGCGGCCATTCATTCCTGGGCACAGCTTTCCAAAACATACCGGCATAGCCATAGTGCGCGATGCCACCGGCTTGACTCCACTGGCCCGCATAATCCGGCCGGGTTGCCAGCCAGAAATATCCCTTTGACCGAAGTAATTTTCCTTCTGACCAAGGTTGATGGATGAAATCGTAGAACCGTTGTGGATGGAACGGTTTCCTGGCTGTGTAAACAAAACTGCTGATGCCGTACTCTTCCGTTTCGGGTATATGTTCGCCGCGCATCTCCTTTAACCAGCCGGGCGCTTGTTGCGCATGCTCAAAACTGAATTTTCCGGTGTTTAAAAGCTTGTGCAATTCAACCCGGCCATCTTGGATGGCAATAATTTCAGCTTCAGTATTCAAACTGCGCAAGATACCTTGGAGTTGAATTAACTCACCCGGACTGATCAAGTCAATTTTGTTGATCAAAATGACATCACAGAATTCCACTTGATCAATCAGGAGATCAGCGACACTGCGCTCATCATCTTCTCCCAAGCTTTCCCCTGTCTCTTGAAGCATTCTCGCTTCTTCAAAATCCTTCATGAAATTAACCGCATCCACAACCGTTACCATGGTATCTAGCCGGGCGATATCGGATAGACTGATTCCTTTTTCGTCAGCGAATGTAAATGTTTCCGCGATCGGTAGCGGTTCGGATATACCTGTAGATTCAATAACCAGATAATCGAACTTTTTCTCGATAGCTAGCCGCCGTACTTCGATGAGCAAATCTTCGCGCAATGTGCAGCAAATGCAGCCATTGCTCATTTCAATGAGTTTTTCTTCTGCGCGGTTAAATGAAATTTCTTTCTCGATGATGGAAGCATCAATATTGATTTCGCTCATATCATTCACAATGACCGCAACACGCAGCATTTGCCGGTTATTCAGAATATGACTCAGTACGGTCGTTTTACCCGCACCTAGAAACCCGGAAAGCACAGTCACCGGTAGTCGATCAGTTGGCATCATTTTGATTTAAATTAGTAGAATTGATATTTGTTATGATATAACATATCAAAAAGGTAACACAATATAATCTTTTTCTAGCCATTAAGGATCCGTCAATTTCCGGCACGACTCAATCAGGAATTGGTGCTTCAGCAGTAACTTGCAACGGCTGCTTTCTTAAGTTTTTTTGAAATGCGCTTTTACAAAATTAAACAGATTACTGAAATTAATAACCGATGAATCCATTAAAAATTACAGTGACCAGCATGCATTCGCAAAAATTAAGCAGGTTGAATGACGAGTGGTTAATCGTAAAAATTCTTCAAATGCCAACAGACAGTCCAATATGTTCCATTCCGCGCGGCAAATAGCGGCCAGCATGATTTTGGCAATGACGATGAGTGCAATGGACAAAGTAATAGCGGAACAAGTTGCCGGGAATTCGGCAGCAACCAAAGTTAGGTCTGAAAACAACGAGCACAATTCCGCTGTTCAAATGACACCGATAAATATTATCGGTGTCACACCGGATCAACCCTCCCAGCCCAATACCAGTACACTGAAAGGCCGTTCACTACGCTTGCAGCAAGGCAATACACTGGGGCAGACCTTAAACGAGGAACTCGGTGTTAGCAATGCTTCTTTTGGCCCCGGAGTAGGTATTCCGGTGATCCGTGGCTTAACCGGATCGCGGGTGCGCATTTTACAAAACGGTATTGGCACGCATGATGCCACCAGCTTGAGCCCGGATCATGCCGTGGCGATTGATCCCTTATTTGCCGAAGAAATCAGAATCATGCGAGGCCCGGAAATCGTTCGTTATGGCGGCAACGCAATCGGCGGTGTTGTGGATGTTAACGATCATCGCATACCCGGAAAGCGCACCACGAAACCCATCAGCGGCTCTGTCGAGAACCGCTATGACACTAACGGAGACGGCACAAATTCGGCCTTCAAATTGAATCTGGGAAAAGACCGGCTGGCATTCAATCTGGGCGGTTTCTTTCGCAAACGGGGTAATACTCAAATTCCAGGAAAAGCAATTGACGAAGCTTTGGTAGAACAACAATTCGGTCTATCAGAGATACAAAATGTCAGTGGCACAATCCCCAATACCGATAGCAGAGGAATCGGCGGTTTTGCCGGTATATCATGGCTTGGCCATAACATCATGGCGGGCATGTCGGTCAGCCACACGGATAATCGCTACGGCGTGCCCAAAGGCAGTCATCATCTGGACCCCAATCACCTGAATGGTTTGGAAACAATCCTGCCTAAACTGAATGATTTGAGAGGGTTTGAAGATATCTTCGGTCCTCAAGCATTGTTTCCCAATATTCGCCTTAACATGCAGCAAACCCGCTATGACTTTAAGTCTGAGTGGTACGAGCCAGCACGCGGCATTGAAAGTGTCAGTTTCCGCTATGGTTTGGTCGACTATGGGCATACTGAGATGGAAGGCGGATCCCCTTTCACAAAGTTCAAAAACGATGTCGGTGAAGGGCGTGTTGAAGTACGTCATCATGCGTTTCCGAATCTAACCGGCACCTTTGGCGCGCACTGGATACATCGCAATTTTTCCGCGCTGGGTGTAGAAACGTTTGCACCTCGCACCAAACAACAGTCGTTGGGCTTATACACGACGCAAGATTACGCCTGGAATAATTGGATCTTGCGTGGCGGGCTCCGCTTTGAACACGCGCATATCGATCCCAGTGTAAACGAATTGAGACTACGCGGCAGCGCCCTGCCGCCAGTACCATTACCCGGCTCACTTGACTACCAGGCACTGTCCGCCTCCTCGGCACTGCAATGGAATCCGCGGACAGATACCGCATTGACGCTGACCTTAAATCGCGGAAAGCGCCCACCGGATATCCAGGAACTACTGGCACTTGGGCCGCATTTGTCGACTCGCAGTTTTGAAATTGGCAATGTGCAGCTCAAGAATGAGACCGTGAATATGGCCGATTTAGGAATGGAATGGAAATCAGGACGTATCAGCGCGCGAGCTAACGGTTACTACAACCGCACTGACGATTTTATCTACCTGCGGAATACCGGTTTGGTGTATGAGATTGACAACGAGGTAATTCGTCAGCGCTGTGTCAGTGAAGCGGAATGTGTATCGATCCTCGCCTATGATCAACGGCATGCTGAGTTCATCGGCTTCGAATCCAGGATTGACGCAACGCTTTATGAAATGCCACAAGGCAATTTGCTGCTCACTTTATTTTCCGATTATGTACGCGGCCGTTTTGTCACTGGCGACCGCGACGATGTGCCGCGTATGCCGCCGCTTCGTTACGGCGCTGAACTGGGCTACGGCAACTCCACCTGGAATACCTCCGTAAGGTATACCCGGGCTGAAGCGCAACATTATCCGGGAAAAAACGAAACACCCACTGATAGCTACCATTTATTGATCGCAACGGCAGATTATCAAATCACAACGAGCAAATGGGGCAATTTATGGCTATTCGCCAAAGGGCACAATCTGCTGAACGAGGAAATACGTAACTCGGTTTCTTTTTTGCGGAATTTTGCACCGGAACCGGGACGAAGTTTCATCTTGGGCGCGCGCGCCACATTCTAAAACTGGCCACAATCCGGAATCTCGACAGGGAATCGTTATATTGAAAACATCAGCCGGTAAAACTTATCTTTGCTTTTATCTACTCTCCATTGTTTTACTATCCGGCCGGCAAGCTTTTGCCGTGCATCTGGATGTCGAAGTCTGGGGGCAAGGCAATGCTCTGTTTACAGGCTATTGCCGCACACCCGGCGCGGTAGGTTGCGATCTGGACGGATTAGCCGAAGTATTGCATTTACCAGCGGGTACATTGCCGATAGAAGCTGTTACCGGGAAACTGATTTTTCCAGCCGATTTTCAAGATCTGCCGGGCGGGGATTTCAAAACTAAAAACCCAGGATTCCAGTCAATTCAAAATGCATTGCTACCGAATGAATTGCTGAGTTATCGGGCGCTGGGAGCCCTCAAATACTGGGACCCGGTTTTATCTTCTTGGGGAAAACCGCCCGAAGGCACACAAATCAGACTGTTTGGCGGACTGGAAGCAAGTGCTGACATAATCAATGATCTATCCCAATGTGCCGGTCAGTTAATATGCTTCAGCGACGGAATCTTCGGTAGTGATGGCAGCACCATTTTTTCTGCCAATGGTATCTTGGGCAATCCGGAGCTGGTTGTAGATATTACAGGAAGCAACGGTGTATTGCATACGCATCTGAGTTTCTTCCTGGAAAACCAGAAAGGTGAAATAGGCGGCCCCGCAGGTGCTTATCTCATCGAAATGCAACTGATCTCCAATGCCCGTTACTTTCCTTCAGCACCGTTTTTCATTTTATTCAACGCGGGCTTGCGTGAAGATGAATTCGCCGCAGCATTGTTAGCGCTTACTGGCGGCATCGTAGCGCCTGATCCGGATCCACCACAACCGGTCATTCCTGTATCCATTCCGGGTGACGTTGATTTCGATGGCGATGTAGATCGACTCGATGTAGCGTTGATTTTACTGGCCGCACAAAACAATGAGCCGGTGCGATCCAGCAATGCCATGCTCGACGTCAATCGTGACGGTGTTATTAATCGCACCGACGCATTTCTGGCGAAACAATTATGCACGCTGAGGCTGTGCAACATTCCGGTATTGGCTCCCGCCACCGTTTTGAATGTGGCGGCGGTCTACGATGAAAAGAACAGTCTATTGGACTTGAACGATGTTCAAGTGGGTAAATTGCATTATCGGGCGCAGTTGCAATTAAAGGATAACAGCTTATTCGAGCTGAATTCGGCGCAGTTGGATATATCACGCTATGCCATACCCGCACGTTATGACATTGAAGCGGCAATTCTGGAAATCCCTTCAGTCTATATTAATGAAAAAAATTATAAAGCGATCCTGCGCAACATAGGGGATTCGAAGTTCCGGCTAGAATACTTTGAAGAAATTGACACAATTTTTAAGTAAGGGCGATTTTGCCAGGAGGATAACGACAGAATTAATTTTGCAGCACGTATCAATAAAAACAGTAATTTAAAAAATTTAAGAGGCTTGATCATGTTTAAAAAAATACTTTTTGGGTTAGTAACTGTAGTTGCTAGCGGGTTCTTTTCATCCGCTAGCGCGGTTGAGCATCATCATGAGAGTGACATACAACCTTGGAAAATCGGTGCCGAAATATTCGTCAACAGCAATTTATTCGAGCCTGATTTTGGTGATATCGGCGGAGGATTATATGCAACAGATGAACCAGGGTTTGATGTTCACATAGAAAAAGGCGCATTTACCCCTGGCAACTGGCTGCGTTTTCAGCCTGTGGGTAAATTATTATTCTGGAATGGCACCGAATGGAGTCCGGCAATACCAAATGGAGAGCGGATCGAGATCACCGACGCGCTTGATAATATCATTTCGTATCACGCCGATGGCACAAGCAGTATTCCAGGGGTTATCGGGGAAATTGGCAGCGATGGCGGATTGCACGATCACTTAAGCATGTCTATTTTCAATGCATCCAATACTTTGGGTGGCAGTACCGGCGCATATCGCATCGAACTCAAATTATTCGAATCTAAAGCCAACAGCGATACTTCGGTTGCTATTGCCGCATCTCCTATCGCAATCGTTTTTAATCGCGGGCTTACGCAAGATAAGTTTGAATTGGCAGTCTCGGCAGCTGCAGACCTGAGAGACAACTCCGTTTTCGTCGCGGAAACAGGAATGTTAACTATCCAACGAGTCAAAGCACTGGGCTCATATTACCAAGCAAGACTCAAATATCTTGGCGATAACAAATTTGAACTGATTGATGTTCAGGAAACTCCTGCAGCCAAGGAATGAAAGATACCCTTAACTTCGGCTTACAGAACCCCAAATAGCGTTAAGAAGTGTTCTCAACCGGATGACAATCGTTGCAGTTTTTCCTGCCGGAGAATGTCATTAGTAACAAGTTGCGGCAAGAGGTGGCGCTCAGTCACCTCAAACACCGCAAAGTTAATGCGACGATCAGAAGGCAAAATCAGACGAAATAGCATACCGTTTGCGAGTGATCAATAAACGTTTTGAATTTGATTTCAAAGCAGCATCCCCCAACATAGTAGTCTCTCAGCGTATCCCCAGGTTTTCTGGAGGGATATCACCCGGTTGTCTGGATTGCAGGTAGTGATATACACTGCAATACTGTGCCGCAATTCTGCACGTCGGCTGCCGGAATGGCTGATAGTTTTACCCGCTCGTTCCACAAGACAGTGTGACGCCAATACGGAACTTCAGGAAAACATTCTGAAGATTTACCGGTGTTTTAATTTTTTTCATGGACCCACGTCAATGAAGTTTTTTGCTTTTATCTTGTTAGCGATGATTCCCGGCTTGGCAAGTGCTGCCGAGCCGTCATCATCCGGACTATCCGATACCCTCGAAGAGCGGGTAAAACCCTGCATCATCTGCCACAGAGATGCCGACCGGATAGACCGGGATGCCTATTTCCCGCGTATTGCGGGCAAACCGGCTGGTTATCTCTTTAATCAATTGCGTAATTTTCGCGATGGGCGGCGCTATTATCAGCCGATGGCCATTTTGCTCGAAAACATGTCGGATGAGTACATGCGGGAAATCGCGGATTATTTTGCTGCCCAACCCTACGCTTATCTGGAGCCGGTAGTGCCCGCACTGACACCGGATGAAATCAAATCCGTGGAAACACTGATGTATTCCGGCGACCCCGGACGCGATCTTCCGGCATGCGGTGCTTGTCATGGCGAAAAACTGATGGGCGTGCAACCGGCCATTCCCGGCCTGCTGGGCTTGCCGCATGCCTATCTGGCGGCACAGTTCGGCGGCTGGCGCAATGGCGGAATCATGCGCGGCCAGGTACCGGATTGCATGTCGGAAATAGCCAAGAAACTGACTCAGGAAGAAGTTAATGCGCTGGTGCAGTGGCTGCCCGGGCAGCCGGTATCGGAGCAATCCGCCGGAGCGGATGCACTTACTCCGGAATTGGCGCAGCGTTGCCGGACTATTTTGTCCGGAAAGGAAGTGACACAATGAGAAATTCAAGCGGAGCAGAGTTTATGAGCAAGTGGCCAATTATCGCTTGGGTTGCGGGTGGTTTGCTGCTATCCCTGGTGCAAACTGCATCGGCTCAGACACCGGCTGACTCCGATACGGAGCAAGTCCGGCGCGGCGAATATCTTGCCCGGGCAGGCAATTGCATGGGGTGCCATACCACGCGCGGCGGCGAACCTTACGCGGGCGGGCGCAAGCTGAATACGCCTTTCGGTCAATTCGTCACACCGAACATCACGCCGGATAACGAAACCGGAATCGGCAGCTGGAGCGGCGATGATTTCTGGCAAGCACTGCATTACGGAAAGTCGAAGGATGGCCGCTATTTGTACCCGGCTTTTCCATATACCGAATATACCAAGGTTACCCGGCCGGATGCCGATGCGATTTTCGCGTATTTACGCTCACTTCCGCCTGTCGCACAGACCAATCCACCCCACAAGATCAGTTCACCTTACGATAATCAGTTTCTCCTGTTTCTTTGGCGAACTCAATACTTCAAGGAAGGTGTTTATCAGCCGGATAAATCGAAAAGCGATGAGTGGAACCGGGGTAGTTATCTGGTTCAGGGGCTTGGACACTGCACCGCCTGCCACACCTCCCGTAATGTATTGGGAGCAAGTCAGGATGATAAACTGTCCGGCGGTAAAATCATGGGTACCTACTGGTATGCACCCTCTTTGATATCTCCGCTGGAAGCCGGAGTGGGTGAATGGCCGGTCGAGGATATTGCCGAACTGCTGTCCACTGGGATAAACAGCCATGCCGTGACTTCCGGCTCTATGGCCACGATTGTCCGGCAAAGTCTGCAATATCTGTCGGACTATGATATCCGTTCGATAGCGGTTTACCTTCAATCCCTGGGCGAGAAAAAAGGCGACGCCAAGGCACCCCGGAAAGCTCGCAAAATGCCGGAACAGGTGCGCCAATATCTAGCACTCGGGCAAGAAGTATATGAAAAACACTGTCAGGACTGTCACGGCCAATCAGGCGAAGGCATACCGAAAATATATCCTCCGCTGGCTGGAAACCGCAATGTGACCATGAGCCCCTCGCTGAACACTATCCGCAACGTGCTGTATGGCGGATATCCCCCTGCCACGGCTGGTAATCCGAGACCCCATGGCATGCCACCGTATCAGCATTTCATTCGCGATGCTGAGATTGCCCAAGTTGTGTCTTATATCAGGAACGCATGGGGAAATCGCGGCAGTCTGGTGAGTCCAGAAGATGTCGATAACAGTCGAGGCAGCGAATTCTGAGCCGCTCCGGTTTTTCCGGAGATTTTTAGTGTGCGGCGGGCTGCAATAATGCGATATTCCGCCAAGCTGTCACCGATCACTAGCTGCCGTGCTCGATCGCATCAAACCTGGGAATTCGTTTTCACCGGGTTTGATGCGCACCGCAACAACATGGTGCAATTGCATTTCAATTCCAACGCTGGAATCCGCTTGATCCGCCTTCATCTTAATTCAAATACTTCATCCAAGTTAGTGTGACTTTCCACCTCTAGCGTTTAAAAGCGCAATCTGGATAATCTTAGGTGCAAAATTTTGGCAAATCACCAGCGCCTTAAAATATTAATTCTTACAGTGTTAAGAAACTGGCGGTCACATTCGATCAGAATGACGCGGTTTCGCAATTCTCAGTAAAATAAGAACAGTTTTTCTACTAGGAACCTTTATGAATCTGTTAATAAAATATCTTGTCTGGATAGCTCTGTCTCTCGCCGGAGCTTCCGCTCTCGCGGTCATTGCCCTGAATCGCGGTGAATCGATCGGCGCGATCTGGATCGTCATCGCGGCGGTATGCGTTTATCTCATCGCTTTCCGTTTTTACAGTTTGTTCATTGCGAACCGGGTGTTAAAGCTGGATGAAAGGCGAATGACACCGGCGTATAAGCATAACGACGGCCTTGATCATGTACCGACCAATAAGTATGTGCTGTTCGGGCATCATTTCGCGGCAATTGCCGGGGCGGGTCCGCTGGTGGGACCAATTCTGGCGGCGCAAATGGGTTATTTGCCAGGTATGTTATGGCTGTTGGCCGGTGTGGTATTTGCCGGTGCAGTGCAGGATTTTATCGTGCTGTTCATTTCCACGCGACGTAATGGCCGCTCGCTCGGGGATCTAATCAAATCCGAGCTGGGGCAGTTACCCGGCATGATTGCCATGTTTGGCACGTTCTTCATTATGCTCATTTTGCTGGCAGTACTGTCCTTGATCGTGGTTAAGGCACTGGCCGAATCGCCGTGGGGCACGTTTACGGTGGCAGCGACCATCCCGATTGCTTTGTTCATGGGGATTTACGCACGTTATTTCCGTCCTTGTGCCATCGGTGAAGTGTCGATCATTGGTTTTGTGCTGCTCATGTTGTCTATCGTTGCCGGACAGTATGTTCAGGAAGATCCTGAATGGGGTGCGATGTTCACGTTGAGCGGCGAGCAATTGACCTGGTTGTTGATCGGTTATGGCTTTATCGCTGCGGTTCTGCCGGTCTGGCTACTGCTCGCGCCGCGCGATTACTTGTCGACCTTTTTAAAGATCGGCACCATCGTGGGCTTGGCCATTGGTGTTATTGCGATTTCGCCGGAACTTAAAATGCCAGCACTGACACAGTTTATCGATGGCTCCGGTCCGGTTTGGTCGGGCGATTTGTTTCCTTTCCTGTTTGTCACCGTGGCCTGTGGCGCGATTTCCGGTTTTCATTCACTGATCGCTTCGGGCACCACACCCAAGATGATTTCGTCGGAAATGGATGCGCGCTTTATCGGTTACGGCGCAATGCTGATGGAGTCATTCGTTGCCATTATGGCATTGGTTGCCGCAGCAACTTTGGAACCTGGCATTTATTTCGCCATGAACAGTCCTGCGGCCATTATCGGCACCACCGCAGAATCGGCAACGCAAACGATCACCCAATGGGGATTTTATGTGACGCCGGAAATGATTCACCAAACTGCACAAAATGTCGGCGAACATAGCATCATTTCACGTACCGGCGGCGCGCCGACACTGGCGGTCGGCATGGCGCAGATTTTGTCGGAAGTCATCGGTGGCACCGCGATGATGGCTTTCTGGTACCACTTCGCGATTTTGTTTGAAGCGTTATTCATACTGACCGCAGTCGATGCCGGAACACGCGCCGGACGTTTCATGCTGCAGGATTTGCTGGGATCGTTTGTTCCTGCCATGAAACGCACCGACTCAGTCGTTGCCAGCCTGGTTGCCACCGGTCTTTGCGTCGCTGGTTGGGGATACTTTCTGTACCAGGGGGTCATCGATCCGTTGGGTGGTATCAATACGCTGTGGCCGTTGTTCGGTATTGCGAACCAGATGCTGGCGGGGATCGCACTGATTTTGGCGACTTGCGTACTGTTCAAGATGAAACAAGATCGCTTTGCTTGGGTGACCGCTATTCCGGTGGTGTGGGTCAGCGTCTGCACGCTGACGGCGGCGTGGCAAAAGATTTTCCACGACAACCCGCGTATCGGGTTTCTCGCCCATGCAGAGAAATACCAGGAAGCAGTGGCGCAAGGCATCGTATTAGCCCCGGCCAAGTCCATCGAACAAATGCAGCAGGTGATTTTCAATGACTACGTGAATACCTCGCTGGCCGGCCTATTCATGGCCGTGTTGATCAGCATGCTGGTGTTTGGCATCCAGACCGTACTGCAAGCGCGCATCGTCCGTCATCCAACGGCTCAGGAAGCACCGTTTGAATTATTGCCCGTTTACGCGGCAAACAACAATAAATAATGGAGATTAACCATGTATAACAAAATTACTCTGACTTTGCGCCATTTCTCACAAAGCTTGCGATTGATGGTCGGCATGCCGGAATACAGCACGTATGTCGAGCATATGAAAAGCACTCACCCTGATCAAACCATCATGACCTACGAGGAATTTTTCCGCGAACGCCAGGAAGCACGCTACGGGGGTAAAGGCAGGTTAAACCGGTGTTGCTAAAAATAGGTTTCGGACAAAACCCAGGCTTTCCATCCGGCTAAACACAGTAGCGTAAAGAAAGCTGCCACCATGTCATCGAACATGACGCCAAACCCGCCTTTCAGATGTTGATCGTAATACCGGATCGGCTGGGGTTTGGCGATGTCAAATAGGCGAAACAATGCAAATGCCGCCAATTGCCAGGTCCAATGATCGGGGGTGAAATACAGCACCAGCAGAAAGGCTACGGTTTCATCCCAGACCATGCCGCCATGATCCGGATCGCCCAGCGCCTTACCGCAAAGACCGCACGCCCAGATGCCGACAATAAACATGATGTCGATCAGCAAGAGAAAATAAACCGGGCTAAGATAATGATTGAATAACCAGAATAGCGGAAAGGCGACGAGTGTTCCCACCGTGCCGGGAGCAAACGGACTGAGCCCCGCACCGCCGGAGAATGCAATGAAAGGAGCGGCATGGCTATAGACAAAATCCGCATTCGGCTGGAATTGCGGCGCTGGGGGACTGGGTGAATTGTGAGTTTCAGGTGTTGAAGTGGTCATATCCTTTGCTATCCAATGTCATTGCATTGCCTTGCGCATCTTTTACCGTCAATCCCGTGCCGGAATAGATTTCGCCGATACGGGTGAGCGGCAGGATTAATTCGCCAGACAATTTTTCAATTTCCCGGCGGTTTGTTTTGGCTGCCGTAAAGCATAACTCGTAATCATCGCCACCCGTTAGCAGACAGTCGATGGTGGTTGATTGCTGCCGGTATTTTTTTACTACCGCTGAGCAAGGTATGTCAGTCATATTAATACAAGCGGCTTTTTCTGAGGCAACCAGAATATGCCCCAAATCCGCAACCAAACCATCGGAGATGTCGATGGCGCTATGCGCCAGGCCGATCAGGCGCTGCCCTAGCTCGACCCTGGCTACCGGCGTCAATAGCGACGGCAGACATTGCGCGATTTCCTCCGGCTCCAAAATGATTTGTTGCAATTCATGGCGCAGCGCCAAGGCAGCATCGCCCAGCTTGCCGGAAACCCAAATATCATCGCCCGTTTGCGCGCCGCTGCGGCGTAATGCTTTCCCGGCTACAACCTCACCGATGATTTGTATAC
The DNA here is from genome assembly GCF_033063335.1 of Nitrosomonas sp. Is24. Taxonomy (NCBI): domain Bacteria; kingdom Pseudomonadati; phylum Pseudomonadota; class Betaproteobacteria; order Nitrosomonadales; family Nitrosomonadaceae; genus Nitrosomonas; species Nitrosomonas sp. Is24. Next base: position 3,022,612 of record NZ_JAWJZG010000001.1, read on the forward strand.
CGATATTCAATGGCCCAGCGGTAGTATCGCCGCCGATCAATTCCACATGATAGCGGTCAGCGAGTGTGAAAAAGCCTTGGCTGAATTCTGCTAACCATGTTGTATTCTGGCTTACTAATTCTTCCGGTAGTGTCAGCGCCAGTAATGCCCAGCGCGGTTTGGCGCCCATGGCGGCCATGTCAGACAAATTAACCGCCAGGGATTTGTAGCCGAGCCAGTAAGGATCGGCGTCGGCAAAGAAATGCCTGCCACTGACCAGCGTGTCGGTCGATATCGCCAATTCGGCTCCGGCCGGTACACTGATGAGTGCCGCGTCGTCACCGGCTCCGAGTACTGCATTCGTTACAGGCCGCTTGAAATAACGGCGGATGATATCGAATTCCGAGGCCACGCGGGTGTGATACTAAAGGCGGTTTTTTACCGGTCTGGGGGCCGAGCTTTCAACGGCACGTAGCTGAATGGCCAGTTTATCCAGCACGCCATTGACATACTTATAGCCGTCGCTGCCACCGAATGTTCTGGCCAATTCAATCGCTTCGTTGATGATGGCGCGGTAGGGGATTTCCGGGTGATGAATCAACTCAAAAGTACTGAGCAGCAAAATCGCCGACTCTACTGGGCTGAGTTCATTTAAAGTGCGATCCAAATGCGGCTGGATGATTTTTTCCAATTCCTCGGCATGCTGCACCACGCCATGCAGCACATGCACAAAATGCTTGTCGTCGACATGTTTGAATTCATCCGACTCGCGTAACTGCTGCTCGATAAAGCTGGCCGAACCGCCAGCCACTTGCCATTGATAGATGCCCTGCACGGCAAATTCGCGCGCTATCCGGCGGCGGCTTTTGTATTTTTCCGTTTTGCCGCCGATGGATGGATCAGTTTCTGTCACGGCGCTGTTCATAAATCGATTTCATCAATTTTAATATGCAAATTGGCCATTTCCAGCGCAACCTGCGCGGACTCGGTGCCTTTGGTGCTCATCCGGGCAATCGCCTGGTCATCGTTATCGGTGGTCAATACACCATTGGCCACGGGAATTTCCGCTTCCAATTGCACCATCAGGATGCCGCGCGCCGACTCGTTGGCCACTATTTCAAAATGATACGTGTCGCCGCGAATCACGGCGCCTAAAGCAATCAGCGCGTCGAATTGATCGGACATGGCCATTCTTTTCAGTGTCAATGGAATTTCCAATGCACCTGGAACCGTCGCGATCAGGATATTGGAATCCAGCACGCCATTTTTTTTGAGTTCCGCCGTACAGGCACCGAGCAGACCTTCGCCGATATCGATGTTAAAACGGCTCATAACAATGCCGATGCGCAAATCCGATCCATCCAGATTAGGCTCAAATTCAAGTATTTCATCATAGTACGGCATATCCGGCTCCTGTTATGTTAATTAGTCGCAATGGCGGCGTGATCGCCGGGAATGGAGAATCATGGTTTTATTTTTCCACATAACGCGTTACTTCCAGACCAAATCCCGTCATGCTGGGCATTTTTCTGGGTGTCGCCATTAACCGCATTTTTCCTACGTTGAGGTCTTTCAATATTTGCGCACCAATACCATGGTCGCGCAAATCCGGTTTGAGCGAACCGGAAACATGTGTATCCTGCGATTGTACACGTTCAATCAGTTTTGCCGGGCTTTCTTTCCGGTGCAGCAGCACGATAACGCCTTGCCCTGCTTCGGCGATCAATTTCATCGCGTCATGGATATTCCAGGAATGCGTGTTGTCATGAATGTCGAGCAAATCAACCACCGACAACGGTTCATGCACCCGCACCAATGTCTCGGTCGCCGGATTGATTTCACCTTTGACCAAGGCTAAGTGGGCGGTGTTGGCAATTTCATCGCGGTAGGCCGCCAGCAGGAATTCGCCGTGCAGCGTTTGAATCGTGCGTTGCGCGACACGCGTAACCAAGCTTTCGGTTTGGCTGCGGTATTGAATCAAATCCGCAATCGCGCCAATCTTGAGTTGATGCTTCTGCGCGAATACCATCAAGTCGGGCAAGCGCGCCATACTGCCGTCTTCTTTCAGAATCTCGCAAATCACCGATGCCGCTGTCAAACCTGCCATTCTGGCCAAATCGCAACCGGCTTCGGTATGTCCGGCGCGCACCAATACGCCGCCTTTTTGCGCCATCAGCGGAAAGATATGGCCCGGCTGCACGATGTCTTGCGGCTTGGCATCGGGTTTGACGGCAACCTGGACAGTTCGTGCGCGATCCGCTGCGGAAATACCAGTCGTGACACCGCTGGCGGCTTCGATGGAGAGTGTGAAATTGGTACCCAGCGGCGCGCGGTTGGCCGATACCATCAAGGGCAAATCCAGCTGATGACAGCGCTCCTCAGTCAAGGTCAGGCAAATCAAGCCACGCCCATGCGTCGCCATGAAGTTGATCGCTTCCGGTGATACAAAATCGGCGGCGAGCACCAGATCGCCTTCATTCTCGCGGTCTTCTTCATCAACCAGGATGACCATTTTGCCCATTTTAAGATCGGCAATGATGTCTTGGATGGCGCTGATACTCATATCTGTCTACTCCGGCTAACCTTCAATGTTTAATAATCTTGCCACATAACGGGCCAGCATATCAGTTTCCAGGTTCACCAGCATGCCAGGGGCAAGTTCTTTCAGATTCGTCATCGCTAACGTATGCGGAATGAGATTGACTGAAAACTCATTGCCTTCAATCCGGTTGACCGTCAGACTGACGCCATTGACGGTAATCGAACCCTTATGCGTTAAAAACCGCATGATGGATTCCGGCGCCTGAATGACCAAAACAAAGCTTTCGCCAGCAGGCTCAAACTTCACCACAGTGCCAACAGCATCCACATGCCCGCTAACCAAATGACCGCCCAGACGGTCGGACAAGCGCATGGCTTTTTCCAGGTTGACGTGAGCACCGGTCCGGTCGAGCCCTTGGGTGCAATTGAGTGTTTCATGAGAAACATCGACGGTAAACAAGTCTGCGGTTAACGCTGTAACCGTCAGGCAGACGCCATTGACGGCGATGCTATCCCCTTGCGCCACATCGCTGAGATCTAGCCCACCCGGGGAAATATTCAGGGATAATCCGTGCTTGCTCAGTTCATGGATGGGTTGACTTTGCTTGATCTCTCCCACCGCTTGTACGATTCCGGTAAACATTTCAATGCGTTCTAGAAATTCACCATGGTATGAATGATTGGATATGCTTTAACGAATTAGAAAAACATTGGCGCGCCCAACACGATTCGAACGTGCGACCCCCGCCTTCGGAGGGCGGTACTCTATCCAGCTGAGCTATGGGCGCTTTGATGAATAAATCTTCAAGTTATAATTGCGGCGCAAGGATAACCGCTTTTGTTATTTCCGTCCAACCCGGTTTACTGATCGTTGCAGGGATTGCGCTGCATGAATAAACCCGTTTGTCCTTCTACCTACTCGGCATGCTTTATCTCGGCCGCTGTAGTGATAGGAAAGATTTTAACAGTTTTTACCACCCGGTTTTTAGTTTGAATCACTTCCATTGGGTAACCGGCAATATTAAGACCGGTTCCAGCTTCCGGAATATCTTCGAAATACTCCAAAATCAAACCATTCAAAGTTTTCGGTCCGTCCAATGGAAATTGAAAACCCAGCTTGCGGTTTAATTCGCGCAATAAAGTGCTGCCTTCAACAATAAAACTGCCATCTTCTTGTTTCGAGAAAGTACTGGCCAGAGTGGGTGCTTGCGTGGTGAATTCACCGATGATTTCCTCAACAATGTCTTCCAGTGTAACCAGTCCCATCCATTCACCATATTCATCAACGACCAGCCCGACTCTTTTCTGGTTTTCCTGGAATAATTGCAGTTGCGAAAATAAGGATGTTCCGGAAGGAATGAAATAAGGCTCACGCATGACTTTTTCAAGCGTAGCCGCAGTTATTTTTCCTCCCTGCATTTGATTCAATACCTTGCGCACATGCACGATGCCGACAATATTATCCAGGCGCTCACGGTATAGCGGCAGGCGAGTATGGTGACAAGTCAGCAATTGCGTATGAATAATTTCATCATCCGCATTCAGGTCTATCGCTTCGATCTGGCTGCGCGGCACGATGACATCGTCAACGGTGATCGTTTCCAGGTCAAACAAGTTCAATAGCATGCTTTGATGCTTGTGCTGTATAAAATGCCCGCCTTCCAGCACCAGTGTTTTCAGTTCTTCCGTGCTGATCTTCTGTTCCAAGTTGCCCTTTTGCGGTTTTAACCGGAACAGAATTAGCAATCCGCTGACGAATAAATTAACGAACCATACAATGGGATAGAAAATAATCAGCAATGGTGTCAATACATAGCTGGCGGCTAAGGCAATCCGCTCAGGATAAGCGGCGGCGATGACTTTCGGGGTGATTTCACTGAATACCAGAATAGCAAAGGTCACAGCGATTGTTCCCATAAGCAAAGCAAAATCATCGTGAGCAAATAAAGTCGCAACAATAATGGCGACCAAAGTTGCGGAAGCAGTGTTCAGTAAATTGTTGCCGAGAAGAATGACACCCAGTAAGCGGTCTGTATGATCGAGCAGCTTGATGGTCAGCCGGGCGCCGCGATGACCTTGCTTGGCAAGATGCCGTAAGCGATAGCGGTTAATCGCCATCATACTGGTTTCAGAGAGGGAAAAGAAGCCTGACAAGACCAACAAAAACACCAATGCAATCAGCATGATGTGCAACGGCATATCTTCCAAAAGTCACCTGTAGCGAGTAATGAGAATTATAAAAACATTATATATTCTGAATCTAAGCAAATTTTTGTCAACCAAAAGAACCATGAGACAAGTAATCGATAATTATTTTATGCCAGCTACTTCATTCTAAATATTAAATTTTACTCTCATCTAATTGATTCATAATTAACTTAATAAGTTATACTCTAGTTTCCTTGAGAGTGACCTAGGTGACGTTTGTAAAAATTGTTTTGTTTTTTGTAAACCTATCAATTTGAGTAACGTTAATAGCATCTCTTCTTACCGATTCAAATGCCATGTCCGACTCCTTAAATTTAGACTGCAATAGTACTAAAGATATCAAATTTCTTGAAATCAAACACTTAAATGGTCCCAACATGTGGACTTATTATCCCGCTTTGGAAGCAACCGTGGATATTGGTGAACTGGAAGATTTTCCTTCCGATAAGATTCCAGGTTTTTATGAGCGCCTATCCGGATGGTTGCCGTCTCTGATAGAGCACCGTTGCAGCTATGAAGAGCGCGGCGGTTTTTTACGCCGCGTCAAGGACGGCACTTGGCCATGCCACATTCTTGAGCATGTCACGCTGGAGCTTCAGAACCTGGCGGGTATGCGCGGCGGCTTTGGCAGAGCACGTGAAACCTCGGTGCGCGGTGTTTATAAAGTTGCACTAAGCGCCTGGCAAGCGGAAATCACCACAGCCGCTTTACATTCCGCACGTGAATTGGTTTTGGCCGCCATGAATTTTCAGCAATCCGCCAACCCATTTTATGATGTCGAGGGAGCAATCCAGCATCTTCGTGATATGGTCGACTCACTTTGGCTCGGACCTTCCACAGCATGCATTGTAGATGCTGCAATGGCTCGTAATATTCCAGCCACCCGTCTTATTGCAAAAGGAAATCTTGTACAGCTGGGTTATGGCGCGCGCTGCCGCCACATTTGGACAGCTGAGACAGACCGGACATCGGCCATTGCTGAGGGTATTTCCCGTGATAAGGATCTGACAAAATCATTGCTGCAATCTTGCGGTGTTCCTGTTCCGGAAGGGCGTATTGTCGAGAGTGCCGAAGCTGCATGGGAAGCGGCGAATGATATTGGTATGCCGGTTGTTATAAAACCTTGCGATGGAAATCATGGACGTGGCGTTTTTATTGAGTTAAGCCAGCGGGAAGAAATCGAATCGGCTTACCGCATGGCGTTACGGGAAGGTACGGAGGTACTGGTTGAACGCTATATTGCCGGAACCGAGCATCGTTTGTTGATTGTCGGTGGACGCCTCATAGCGGCTACGCGCGGTGACTCAGTATCAGTCATGGGGGATGGTGTCTCAACCATTGCCGAGTTAATAGAATCTCAAATTAATTCTGATCCACGACGCGGGTCGACAGAAGATCACCCGCTCAATTTGATCCGTTTGGATAGCGCGGCACAGATGGAAATCGCTCACCAAGGGTATCATCGTGATTCCGTCGTGCCAACCGGCATTAAGGTTTTGATTCAAAGGAATGGTAATCATGCGTTTGATGTGACCGATCAGGTTCATCCGGCGACGGCGTCTATTGCATCACTTGCTGCACGCGTGATCGGCTTGGATATTGCCGGTATTGATCTGGTTACCAGCGATATTTCACGTCCATTGCATGAACAAGGCGGAGCTATTGTTGAAGTCAACGCAGGTCCAAGCTTATTGATGCATATTAGACCGGCAGTTGGTAAACCCCGTCCGGTCGGAAAAGCGATTGTCGATCACTTATTTCCAGGCCAGGAAAACGGCCGTATCCCCATTGTTGGAATTTCCGGAAGTTATGGCAAAACATCGGTTGCTTACCTTGTTGCCAGATTGCTGGTTCTGTCCGGCAAGCAAACCGGTTTGGCTTGCAGCGATGGACTATATCTGGACTATCGGCAAATTGATAAAAGCAACAGCGCTAACTGGGCGGCAGCTAATCGCACTTTACTCAATCCGACAGTTGAAGCTGCTGTTTTTGAGAATGGTTTTGATGTGTTATTGAATGAAGGACTGGCATACGATAGCTGCCAGGTGGGTGTGATCACCAATATTGATCCCGAGCACCATTTTGGCCATCACGGTATTGAAACGCACAAACAGGTTTATACGGTGCTCCGTTCGCAAGTCGATATGGTGACACCGACCGCTGCGGCCATTGACGATGTGGAAAAAGACGTAAAACTCCCGGTCGGTGCAGCAGTCCTCAATGCGAACGATGAAATGCTGGTTGAAATGTCCGAGCTGTGTCACGGTGAAGTGATTTATTTCAGCAGCGAACCGGAGCTACCGGTGATTAAGCAACATTGCGCAAGTGGAACCGGACCTACGCAGGGCAAACGCGCTGTGATAGTCCGCAATGGCAGAGTTGTACTTGTATCGGGTTCAAATGAATTGATACTGATCAATCTGCGTGAGATCGTTTCAGAAAGCGGGACGAAAAGCACGCAGGCAATCGAGAATATATTGGCAGCCGTGGGTGCCGCTTGGGCATTAGGCATTGAACCGAATCTTATACGTGTTGGAATTGAGACATTTGGTTTCAGTCAAGAGAAGTACAAACCTGAAAATCAGAATCTTCTGGAATTACAAACACAAGGAATTAAGTTATGAAAGTTTTACGCATACGCGCTTTACGCGGACCCAATTTATGGAGTCAGCATACTTCGATTGAAGCTACCGTTTTTTGTAGTGGATCTGAAAATAGTATTGATACCATTCCTGGCTTTGAAGCAAGACTACGTGAACGTTTTCCTGAGATTTCCTTGCTCCAGCCCGCCGGCCATCATGAAGCGGTCACCATGGCCCATGTACTTGAATTTGCGACGCTAGGCTTGCAAGTTCAGGCAGGTTGCCCGGTAACATTCAGCCGCACGGTACAAACACCGGAAGCCGATACCTATCGCGTTATCGTAGGATACAGCGAAGAAAAGGTTGGCTTGCTGGCTTTTGAGCTGGCACAAGCTTTATGTATCTCGGCTATTGATGATAGCGCTTTTGATTTAGCGGATGCGCTGCATCGCTTGCGCGAACTCAATGAGGATATCCGCCTGGGCCCAAGCACTGGGGCCATTGTACAAGCGGCAGTTGCGCGCGGCATTCCGTTTCGCCGCTTGACTGAAGGCAGTCTGGTGCAATTTGGCTGGGGCAGCAAGCAACGCCGTATTCAAGCATCCGAGAGCGATCGTACCAGCGCCGTCGCAGAGTCGATTGTGCAAGACAAGGAATTAACGAAAACTTTATTGCATGCCGCCGGCATACCGGTACCACTTGGCCGGGAAGTGAAGGATGTCGAAGATGCTTGGGCAGCCGCTTGCGAAATCGGCGTGCCTGTCGTGATAAAACCTCAGGATAGCAATCAAGGTAAAGGCGTCACTGTTAATCTTGTCACCGCTGAACAAGTCAAAGCGGCGTATATGATTGCAGCCGAAATCAGTGATAATGTTTTGGTAGAGCGTTATATCCCCGGACATGATTACCGCATGCTGGTTGTCGGTAATAAATTGGTTGCTGCCGCCCGGCGCGAACCCCCGCAAGTCATAGGCGACGGCGTGCACAGCATTTATGAATTGGTGGAGCAAATCAATCGCGATCCCATGCGCGGCGAAGGTCATGTCACCTCATTAACCAAGATACATCTGGATGAGATATCCATCGCACATTTAGCTGCGCAAGGATTGACAGCCGAATCGATTCCCGTGAAAGGAATGCGCGTTGTGTTACGCAAGAATGCCAATTTATCAACAGGGGGCACGGCGACCGATGTAACCGACGATGTGCATCCCGAACTGGCGGCGCGCGTAGTTGCTGCTGCGAAAGTGGTAGGGTTGGATATCTGCGGTGTTGATGTGGTTTGCGACAATGTTATGAGTTCTTTAGAAGACCAGGGAGGCGGCGTTATTGAGGTAAATGCAGCACCCGGTTTGCGGATGCATTTGCAGCCATCGTATGGAAAAGGCCGTGCAGTGGGTGAAGCCATTATTGATTACATGTTTCCCCAAGGAGAAAATGCCCGCATTCCCGTGATCGCCGTCACCGGCACCAACGGTAAAACAACGACAACCCGTTTAATTGCCAACGTCCTGCAGAGAGATCATAAGCGCGTTGGCGTTACTTGCACCGATGGTGTTTATGTTGACGAACAGTGCATGGATACCGGAGATTGCAGCGGGCCGAAGAGTGCAAGAAATATTCTTTTTCATCCTGATGTCGATGCTGCGGTGTTAGAAACCGCGCGAGGCGGTTTGTTACGCGAGGGCCTGGGATTTGATCGTTGCGATGTTGCCGTTGTAACCAATATTGGCATGGGCGATCATCTTGGCATGGCTTATATCAATACGGCGGAAGAGCTGGCTGTGGTTAAGCGTATTATTGTACAGAATGTAACGCCCAATACCGGTTATGCGGTGCTTAATGCAGCTGATCCGCTGGTTGCCAGCATGGCTGAACATTGCCCCGGTTCGGTTATTTTCTTTGCTCAAGATCGCCATCATCCGGTGCTGGCGATGCATCGCGCGCAGCATAAACGAGTTATTTATGTGGAAAGCAGCTGCATTGTCGCTGCGAGTGAAACGGTTGAATATCGTATCCCGTTAAACGAGATCCCTTTGACGAAGAACGGTAGTATCAATTTCCAAATTGAGAATGTGATGTCTGCTATTGGGGCTGGCTGGGCACTCGGTCTGGAATGGGCGGTTATTCACGCCGGTGTCGCTAGTTTTGTCAGCAATACGCAAACAGCGCCGGGCCGCTTTAATCTCTTTAATTACCGCAATGCAACCTTGATTGCCGACTACGGACATAATCCCGATGCGATCCAGGCTCTGGTCAGTGCGATTGATAATATTCCGTCAAAGAAACGTTCAGTCGTCATTAGTGCAGCAGGCGACCGGCGTGATGAGGATATTCGTCAGCAGACACGAATCCTCGGTGATGCATTTGACGAGGTGGTGCTGTATCAGGATCAATGTCAACGCGGCCGTGCGGATGGGGAAGTATTGTCTTTATTGCGCGAAGGTTTAGGTAATGCCAAACGCACGCAAAAAGTCAGAGAAATCGTTGGAGAAGCGATTGCCATTGACGCAGCTTTGTCCAATTTGCAGGACGGTGAGTTATGTCTTATTCTGGTCGATCAAGTTGAACAATCACTGGGACAGATTAACAACCGTATTGCATTGGGATAATCGGGCTAAACTTTTTAGATGTGAGCGTTATTGAATTTCATGTTGATGTTGAACTTGAATCACTAACGCTCATATCACTATCACAATCCTTACCACAAGTCATAAATTCCAAAATCAAGAGCAATGACGAATTGCTCATCATCCACTCCCCTGAAAGTATTCGCAATGAATGCGAATTCTTCTGCATTGACAGCTAGCCAGTGAGCTTGTCATCCCGCTATCGAGGGCGAATGGTGGCAAAGTTTTACGTGGCGCGGTTACGATTCTTGCCGTATCGCTGCAAAATACACCGCTCGCCGCAATATTCGGTCAGATTGACGGGAACATGTGAAGCAAGCAAAATAACAGGGCGTTACGAACCCGATCGGGCTTTATTAAGCCATTACACTCATCTACCCAAAGCGGCACAAAGTCCAGCAATCAGTTTCTTCAGAGAAGCTACTGTAGCTTAAAGTTATTCCCGAGACTTCTCTATCGCAGCAGACTTGCCGGGCTTAATACCCCACCTTATGCGGCGGGGTATTCATTGCTTTCTTTAATTCTCTGATCTCCAATTTCTCACTCCCAAAGCTGTGGAAAATTAAATCTTGAGAAATTAAATCTATTTAATCGGCCTGTCTTCTCAAGAAAGCGGGTATATCCATTGGATCAACGCCTGATTGACGCATCGCTGCGACGGTGGCATTACCTCTTCTGCCTGTGCGCATCACAGCCGGTTCTTCAGTAGAAAAAACGGAATCCCTGTCGTCGGTACCAGTGCGTGTATGCACCACGGTTAACGGAGAATTTTGGCTTTGGCTGACCAAGCTTCCAAGCCCGGTAGCCACCATGGTAACGCGCAGATTATCGGCCATATTTTCATCAATGACAGTACCGACAATAATCGTTGCATCCTCAGCGGTCAGGTCTTTAATCGTGTTCATTACTTCATGCACTTCGCGCATTTTCAGCGATGAGCTGGCGGTGATATTCACTAGAATGCCGCGCGCTCCGGACAAGGAGATATCCTCGAGCAGCGGGCTTGATACCGCACGTTCGGCTGCAACTCGGGCACGATCTACACCCATTGCGACTGCTGAACCCATCATGGCCATGCCCATTTCCGACATGACGGTTCTGACGTCGGCAAAGTCAACGTTAACCAAGCCGGGACAATTAATCACTTCGGCGATGCCTGCGACCGCGCCATACAGCACGTCATTGGCTGCTTTGAATGCATCCAGCATGGAAATATCATTGCCCAGGACCATCATGAGCTTATCATTCGGTATCACTATCAGCGAGTCCACGTGCTGCGACAATGCTTCCATACCCGCTTTAGCGGCGGCTAAGCGTTTTCCTTCAAATGCAAAAGGCTTACTGACCACGGCAACGGTTAAAATACCCATTTCCTTGGCGACTTGCGCAACCACCGGTGCAGCGCCGGTACCGGTACCGCCACCCATGCCAGCGGTGATAAACAACATATCCGCGCCTTGAATCAATTCTGCAATACGGTCGCGATCTTCCAGCGCAGCTTCACGGCCGATTTCAGGATTCGCTCCAGCACCCAATCCTTTGGTAATGCCCGTACCCAGTTGCAGTACGGTCGGCGCTTTATTGCTTTTCAATGCCTGGGCATCAGTATTCATACTGATGAACTCAACGCCTTGCATGCCGTTCTGGATCATATGATCCACAGCATTGCTGCCGCACCCACCAACGCCGACAACTTTGATGACTGCTTCTTGAGTTTCGTTATTCATGATTTCGAACATAGTGTTTCTCCTTTAGTACATTGAAATTAAAGCCGCCTGACTGCTAATACAACCCGTGAAATTTGATATTAAAAATTTCTTTGAAACCACCCCTTCATTCTGGAGAAAATCTGCTTGGCAGATCCTCCTTGTAATCTTGAACCATGCTGATGCTGCAACTGTTCGATACCCGCCAGAATCAAGCCGATCCCGGTCGAATAGCGCGGTGTATGAATCACGTCTTTCAAATTGCCATGATAATTGGGCAACCCCAATCTGACCGGCATGTGAAAGATTTCCTCGCCCAATTCCACCATGCCGCGTAACGAAGCGGATCCGCCCGTGATGACGATGCCCGATGACAGCAATTCTTCAAACCCGCTGCGGCGCAATTCCGCTTGCACCAAGCAATACAGTTCCTCCGCCCGTGGCTCGATCACTTCCGCCAGCGTTTGCCGCGAAAGTTGGCGCGATCCGCGGTTGCCGACATCGGGAACTTCCACCATCTCTTTTGTATCGGCCAGACTTCTCAATGCACAGCCGTAGCGGCATTTGATGTCTTCCGCGCTCTTAGTCGGTGTGCGTAAGGCCATCGCAATATCATTGGTAATTTGGTCCCCGGCAATCGGAATCACCGCGGTATGCCGGATCGCGCCATGCGTGAATACCGCAATATCGGTTGTACCACCACCAATGTCGACCAGACAGACACCCAGATCTTTTTCATCCTCGGATAGCACAGCCATGGCCGATGCCAGCGGCTGCAATATCAAATCACGCACTTCCAAACCGCAGCGATGCACGCACTTGACGATATTCTGCGCCGCCGAAACTGCGCCCGTGACAATATGCACTTTCACTTCCAGCCGTATGCCGCTCATGCCCACCGGTTCACGCACATCTTCCTGGCCGTCGATGATGAATTCCTGGTTCAGAATATGCAGAATCTGCTGATCGGCCGGAATATTGACCGCTTTGGCCGCTTCCATGACGCGCTCGACATCTTTTTCGGTAACTTCTTTATCCTTAATGGGCACCATGCCATCGGAATTAAAACCTTTGATATGGCTGCCGGCGATGCCGGTATACACTTCATGTATCTTGCAATCCGCCATCAGTTCCGCTTCTTCCAGTGCGCGCTGAATCGCATTCACCGTCGTCTCGATATTGGCCACAACACCTTTTTTCAATCCGCGCGATGGATGGCTGCCCAAACCGATCACTTCAAAACCGCCTTCCGGAACCACCTCAGCGACAATGGCAACAATTTTCGATGTGCCAATATCCAGACCGACAATCAAATTTCTATTTTCTCGAGCTTTATTCATCTAATCCCATCTCCGTGGTCTCACGTTTCTCTCCTCGCGCCGGATTTACGTGGTACTTGTTGCATCACTTCAGGCATGCGGATGGCAAAACCATTGGGATAGCGCAAATCGACATACGCCAATGGTTCTTGCTGATTTAACCGCGCAATACTGTGGTTATATACTGAAACATAACGAACCAATCTCTCTTCAATCTCATTCCGCCCCAATTCCAGAACCGTTCCGGTATTCAATTGCAGACGCCAGGCATAGCGCGGCGTCAGGCTTATTTCCGCGATATGCTGCTGCAATGGCGTCAGTATCTTGTTAAAACGCCGGAATTTCTGCGCCACTTCATGCGCGCTGGCCTCATTAGGGCCGGTAAACACCGGTAAATCAGCATCAGCCGTCACCCGGAACACCTCACCATACGTATTGACCAAGGCATGACTCCCCCAGTAGGCCAAGGCCTCATGCTCTTCCAGTGTCACATTCAAACCATGCGGCCACTCTCTTTTCACTCTGGCCTCACGCACCCAGGGTAATTTTACAAAAGCTTCGCGCACTTCAGTGAGATTTACCGAAATAAAATTTCCTGCAATTTCATCCCTGACCAGCTGTTCAATTTGCTCGCGCGTCACGTGCTGTAACTCCGCTTTACTTTTCTCTTTCCCGTGAATAACTTGCACATTAATCTCTTTGATGGGGAACAACGGTGGCTGGATGAGTTGCAAACTGATCGCATACAGCACCGCCATTGCCACCAAAGTGAGCAATATTCTGGATAACAAATTCAAGGCGTGATGGTTATTCCACATGAGCCAGATCCAATATTCTCAAAACCAGATCCTCAAACGGGATTCCGGCTGTTCTTGCCGCCATCGGCACCAAACTGTGGCCGGTCATGCCGGGCGAAGTATTGGCTTCGAGAAAATAAAACTGATTGGTTTCACTCAAAATCAGATCAACCCTTCCCCAGCCCTGACAACCCAGCATCTGGTATGCCTTTAACGCTTCTCTCTGAATCGCCGTTTCCAATTCCATCGGTAAACCGCTCGGGCAGAAGTATTTCGTCTCATTAGAGAGATACTTCGCTTCATAATCGTAAAGCTCACCCGCAATTTCAATCCGCACAACCGGCAGCGGCGTTTCACCCAGAATCGCCACGGTCAGTTCCTTACCGGCAATAAATTCTTCCGCGAGCACCAGTGCATCGTGCTCAGCAGCCAGTTGATACGCTTTTGCCAAATCTTGCTTGTGCTTCACTTTGCTCAAGCCGATGGTTGAGCCTTCCCGCGCTGGTTTGACGATCAGCGGCAAACCCAATGTCCCGGCGACTTGTTCAAAATCGCTATCCGCTTGCAACACTGCGTAGCGCGGCGATTGAATAGCGGCTGCCTGCCAGATCAATTTGGTGCGCCATTTATCCATCGCCAATGCGCTGGCCATCACACCGCTGCCGGTATACGGTAATCCCATTAACTCCAACGCGCCCTGGATCGTGCCATCCTCGCCAAAACGGCCGTGCAACGCGATAAAGACTCTATCGAAACCTTGTTGCAGCAGTTTTTCCATGGCTTGCTCCGCCGGATCGAAAGGATACGCATCGACACCGCTGCGTAGTAATGCATCCAGAACAGCTTGTCCGCTTTGCAGCGATATTTCCCGCTCGGCCGACCGGCCGCCCAGCAGAACCGCAACTTTGCCGAATTGCTGCGCGGCCATTACGTCAGCCTCCTGGCATCACCGATGATCCGGACTTCCTGAATCAACGCGATGCCCATTGCTTTTTTAACCCTGCTTTGCACCATCATGATCAGCGCCTCAATATCCGCCGCGCTGGCAGCGCCAGTATTGACAATAAAATTGGCATGCTTGGGCGACACCATCGCGCCGCCAATGTGGCATCCCTTCAAACCACACGCTTCAATCAAACGCGCCGCATAATCTCCCGGCGGATTGCGAAATACCGAACCGGCATTCGGCAGATTGAGCGGTTGACCGGCTACTCGCTGCGCCAGCAACTCCTTGATGCGTTGCCGCGATTGCATCTGATCGCCTTGCGCCAAACGGAAATAGGCGCCGGTAAACCATTCGGCTTCCATCGTACCGGCCGGTTCGCTGTGCCGTTTCACACTGCGATAACCAATCGCGTATTCACCGTGCTGGCGCATTACGATTTCCCCGTTGCGCTTGATGATCTGCACTTGCGCCACGATTTCCCAGGTTTCAGAACCGTAGCATCCGGCATTCATCGCCAACGCGCCGCCAACCGTGCCCGGTATTCCGGCCAGAAACTCCGCACCGGCCAGATGATGTTTGGCGGCAAACCGGGCTACTTTGGCGCAGGCCACACCGGCACTCGCGTAGATGAGCCCGCCGGATTGATTCTGCTCGATCAAGCGCAAATCGTTTAAGCGCGCATGCAACGCCACCACCGTGCCACGCAGCCCGCCGTCCCTGACCAGCAAATTGCTGCCCAGTCCAATCACATGGATGACTTCATGCGGCGATGCACGCAGAAAATCCGCCCAATCATCCAGATCCGCCGGTTGGTAGTAACGATCCGCATAACCTCCCGCGCGCCAGGTTGTATGTTTGCTCATCGGCTCAGCAAGGCGCATTTCGCCCCGCAATGCGGACACGCCTGTCTCACCGGTTGTGTGGTCGGCTATCGGCATGGCAAATCTCGTATTTTGCGGCAAAGCGGTCATGTCTCATCAATCCTCAGCATTCATAGCCATTAACCACGGTCAGCTTCTTTCCCATTTGCGCAATGTGCGGCGCCACTCTCGCTACCGAACCCGCGCCCATCACCAGCACAACATCACCGTCCTGCACGATATCCAGTATCGCTGCCGGTAAATCATCCACTTCCTCGATATAAATCGGTTCCACTTTGCCCTGCACCCGGATAGAGCGCGCCAGCGATTTGCTATCCGCTGCGACAATCGGCTCTTCACCCGCGGGATAAACTTCCGTGAGCAGCAACACGTCCACTTGCGATAACACGCGGGTGAAATCCTCGAATACATCCCGTGTGCGCGTATAGCGATGCGGCTGAAAAGCCACTACCAGGCGGCGGCCTGGAAACGCACCGCGTGCCGCTTTGATGGTTGCTTCCATTTCCGCCGGATGATGGCCATAGTCATCCACCAGCGCAAAACTTTTCTGTCCGCTGAAGCGGATATCGCCGTATTGCTGGAAGCGTCTTTCAACCCCTTTGAATTCCGCCAACGCTTTGACGATGGCGCTATCCGGTACGCCGATTTCATTGGCGACCGCAATTGCCGCCAGGGCATTCTGAATGTTATGCAAACCGGGCAGATTCAGCGTGATATCCAGTTTGCGGGCGGAACCGTTCACACCGACCACCGCGGTAAATCTCATCCGGTGATGATCTTGCCGGATATCGATGGCGCGCACTTGCGCTTCTTCGCACAAACCGTACGTGGTGATCGGTTTACTAATCGATGGCATGACTTCGCGGATGTTGGCATCGTCCATGCAAACCACCGCCATGCCGTAAAAAGGCAGATGCTGCACGAAATCCACAAAGGTTTGCTTCAAGCGGCTGAAGTCGTGACCGTAGGTTTCCATATGATCCGCATCGATGTTCGTCACGACGGCGAGCATCGGCTGCAAATACAAAAACGAAGCATCCGATTCATCCGCTTCAACCACGATGAACTCACCGCTGCCCAGTTTGGCATGACAACCCGCCGCTTCCAGTTTTCCACCGATGACAAACGTCGGGTCCATATTCGCCGCCGCCAGAATGCTGGCAATCAAGCTGGTCGTGGTGGTTTTTCCATGCGTGCCGGCAATCGCGATACCGCTGCGCAGACGCAGCAGCTCCGCCAGCATCATGGCGCGCGGCACGACGGGAATATTTTTGTTTTTGGCGGCGATCACTTCCGGATTGTCCGGTTTCACCGCCGTGGAGGTCACCACGACATCCGCTCCGGCAATTTGCTCGCTAGCATGACCCGCATAAACCTTGATGCCGAGCTTGGCCAAACGCTGCGTCACCGGATTACTCATCAAGTCGGAGCCGCTGACCTGATACCCCAGGTTGACAAAAACCTCGGCGATACCGCTCATGCCCGCGCCGCCAATCCCGACAAAATGGATATGTTTGACTTTATGCTTCATGCAGTGCTCCGCTCAATTCGATACAACCTTCAGCCACGATCCGGGTTGCTTGCGGTTTTGCCTGACTGTGCGCTGCCATCGCCATGTCAAGCAATTTTTCCCGGGTTAAATCCGTCAATAAATCCGCCAGCTTTTGCGCGGTCAATTCATGCTGCGGCAACAACACAGCAGCGCCATGACGGGAAAGAAATTGCGCATTGCCGGTTTGATGATCGTCGACGGCATGCGGATACGGCACCAGGATGCTGGCGACCCCGGCCGCGCTTAATTCCGCGACTGTCAACGCACCGGCGCGGCACAACACCACGTCGCAGTCCGCGTAGCGTTTGGCCATATCGTCGATAAACGCTGTCACTTCGCCATCCAATTGCAGTGCTTGATAGGCCGTTTTGACCGTTTCCATTTGCGCCGTGCCCGTTTGATGCACCACTGCCGGGCGCACATTCTCCGCTATTAATTTAAGCGCTTGCGGTACCACGGTATTCAGAACTTGCGCCCCCAGGCTGCCGCCCACGACGAGCACATTCAACTTGCCCTGCCGTTCCTGGAAGCGTTTCTCCGGCGCTTCTATGCGTGTAATTTCCGATCGCACCGGATTACCGGAACAAACCGTTTTATCCTGATCGCCTCGGATAGCGCCGGGAAAACCGAGAAAAATTCTATCCGCCAGCTTCGCCAGGATTTTATTGGTTAACCCGGCGACCGAATTCTGCTCATGAATCACCAATGGTTTGTTGAGCAGCGAGGCCATCATGCCACCCGGAAAAGCCGGATAACCGCCCATGCCCAGAACCACATCCGGCTTCACGCGTTGAATAATCCGCAGGCTCTGCCAGAACGCCTTAAGCAAACGCAGCGGCAATAGTAACCACGTGGCCAACCGTTTACCCCGCAATCCGGAAAAACTGATTATTTCGGTTTCATAACCCCGTTGCGGCACCAGTTTTAATTCCATTCCAGCCTCGGTTCCCAGCCAAACCACGCGCCAACCGGCTTGCCGCAAGTAATCAGCCACCGCCAAACCCGGAAACACATGTCCGCCGGTACCGCCTGCCATAATTAAAATGGTGTGCGCGCTCATACGTTCAGCCCCCGCAGCCGCTGCCGGTTTTCCCAGTCGATACGCAGTAAAACCGCCAATGCGATGCAATTCGCCGTAATGCTGCTACCACCAAAACTCAGCAGCGGTAGTGTCAGCCCTTTCGTAGGCAAGACACCCATATTGACGCCCATGTTGATCAGCGCCTGCACACCGATCCAAATACCGATACCCTGCGCCACCAATGCCGCGAAAGGACTGCCCAGCCTGGCCGCCAGACGGCCAATAACAAATGCGCGTGTAATGAGCCAGATAAACAATACGATCACGGTAGCCACACCGGCAAAACCCAATTCTTCGGCCAGCACCGACAATAAGAAATCGGTGTGCGCTTCGGGCAGATAAAACAGTTTCTCAACACTGCCGCCCAGACCCACACCAAGCCACTCGCCGCGCCCGAATGCGATCAACGCATGACTGAGCTGATAGCCTTTGCCATAGGGATCGGCCCATGGATCCATAAAAGCAATCACGCGATTTAGCCGGTACGGCGAGCTTAAAATCAATTCATACAAACCGAATGCCAGGATAGCAATCAGGCTGATGAATATTTTCAAGCTGACGCCGCCGAGGAACAAAATCGACATCGCCAGTGCCGTCACCACAAAGAATGCGCCGAAATCCGGTTCCAGCAGCAGCAAAGCACCGACAATGGATAACACTGCCGTTATGGGCAAAAATCCTTTGAAGAAAGAATTCAGATCAGCTGCCTTGCGATTAACGTAATCCGCAGCGTACAACACCATGCAAAACTTCATAAATTCGGACGGCTGAATATTCACCACATACAACGAAATCCAGCGCTGACTGCCGTTCACTTCATGGCCAATGCCCGGAATCAGCACCAGTATCAGCAACGAAATGCTCAGCATGAGCAGATAAGTCACATATTTTTGCCACATCTGCATCGGTACTTGAAAGGCGATCAATCCCAACAACAATCCGACACCCAGGTATGCGCTATGCCGCAACAAATAATGACCGGCGCGATCAGCGCCGAATTGCGCTTCGGCAATGGCAATCGAAGCGGAATAAATCATGACCAAACCAATACTCAACAGCAGCAAAGCCGACCACACCAGCGCCTGATCGAAATCGGCCATGACTCTTGGTTTCTGTTGGGTTGCCTGATAAATCATCGGTTAATGTTTTTTCTGTCCGAAACTGAAAAATTTGTTTTCCATATCCTTGACCGCTGCAACGAACACTTCCGCGCGGTGGATATAATTTCTAAACATGTCGAAACTGGCACAGGCCGGCGAAAGCAACACCACATCACCGGATTGCGCCAACAAGAAACTCTTTTGCATGGCTTCTTCCATGGTCACGGCAAAATGCAATGGCACACCGCAGTCTTTCAATTCATTCGCAATCATGTTTGCATCCCGTCCAATCAGCACCACGGCACGGGCATTATTGGCAACCGCTTCCCTCAGATACGAGAAATCCTGTCCCTTGCCGTCGCCACCTGCGATTAATATGACGTTCTGCTTCATGCCGCTTAATGCAGCTACAGTGGCACCGACATTGGTGCTTTTGGAGTCATCAAAGAAAGTAACGCCGTTAAACGCAGCGACTTTTTCCATGCGATGCGGCAGGCCGCGAAATTCGCGCAACGCGGTCAACAGCGGATCGATGGCCACATCCAAGGCGCGGCACATGGCCAATGCCGCCAGCGCATTGACCGCGTTATGCAAGCCGTTGACAACCAGCTCGGAAGTTTTCATTAATTGCACATCGCCTTCCATCAGCCACAAATCGTCGCCGTCGTGCATGAGACCGAAATCGGTATGGCTGGGGGGTTCATCGACGCCAAAAGTAATTTGTTTTCTGTCCGGCAGTGCCATCGCGCAGACACCGGGATCGTTGCGATTTAACACCTGTATGCCTTTACCGGCCTTCTCATGCAGAAACACTCTGGCTTTGGCGGTTGCGTAATCGCGCATGCCGGTATAGCGATCCAAATGGTCTTCGCTCAAATTCAGCACAGTCGCTACATCCGCATTCAAATTGTGCGTCGTTTCCAGTTGAAAGCTGGATGTTTCCAGCACCCAAGCCTGCGGCCAATCGCCCGCATCGATCCGCTGCATCAACGCATTCAGTACGGCGGGACCGATATTTCCCGCCACTTCCACATTCCAGCCGGATTTCTTCAACATTGCGCCGGTCATTGCCGTCACCGTGGTTTTTCCATTCGACCCGGTAATGGCGACAACTTTCGGTTTGGGCCGGTTGCTTTGCTCCAGCGCCCAGGAAAAAAGCACCATATCGCCAATGACCGGCACGCCGCGTTGCACCGCTTGCTGCACGCACGGATCGGCCATCGGAACACCGGGGCTGATGGCGATCATATCGATATCATTAAAAATGGATGTCGTGAATTTGCCTTTATGCAGCTGCACGGACGGAAATCCCGCGCTGATTTGCTGCCAATTGGGCGGCTCGGAACGGCTATCCGCAGCGCGCACCGCGGCACCCTGACGTAGCAACCATTTCACCATGGACAAGCCGGTTTCACCCATCCCCAGCACTAGAACTGTTTTATCTTGCACATTCATCGTAATTTTAATGTCGACAATCCAACCAATACTAAAATAAAGGTGATGATCCAAAACCGGACCACCACCTGATTTTCTTTCCAGCCTTTTAATTCAAAATGATGATGCAATGGCGCCATGCGGAATACCCGCTTGCCCAGCAGCTTGAATGACGCCACCTGCAACATCACGGATAGGGCTTCCACAACAAAAACGCCCCCCATAATCACCAGCACGATTTCCTGCCGCACGATGACGGTGACGATTCCGAGTGCGGCTCCTAGCGCCAAAGCGCCGACATCGCCCATGAAAACCTCGGCGGGATAAGCGTTAAACCACAAAAAGGCAAGCCCGGCACCGGCCATGGCGCCGCAGAATATAGCCAATTCACCCGCATTGGGGATATAAGGAATGCCCAGATACTTGGCGAATACCACGTGCCCGGAGGCATAGGCAAAAACAGCCAGCGCGCTGCTGATCATGACGGTCGGCATAATGGCCAAACCGTCCAGGCCGTCGGTCAAATTGACTGCATTACTGGTGCCGACAATGACAAAATAAGTCAGTATGACAAAACCGGTCACACCCAGCGGAATCGCCACCTCCTTAAAAAAGGGCACGATCATATCGGTTTGCGCCGGAATTTCCGCGATGGAAACCAGATACAACGCAACAATCAGCGCAATCAGCGATTGCCAGAAAAATTTAGCGCGCGCGGACAATCCTTTCGGATTGCGGTAAACCACTTTGCGGTAGTCATCGACCCAGCCGATCACTCCAAATCCCAGCGTGGTCGCGAGTACCACCCAGACATAGCGGTTGTTCAGGTCCGACCATAAAAGAGTCGTCAATACGATCGCCATGAGAATCAAAGCGCCGCCCATCGTGGGTGTGCCGACTTTGACCAGGTGCGTTTGCGGGCCGTCGTCACGCACCGATTGTCCGATTTTGTAAGCCGTCAGTTTACGGATCATCATCGGGCCGATGATGAAGGAAATGACTAGAGCGGTCAGCGTAGCCATCACCGTGCGGAGCGTAATATAACTGAATACATTGAATGCACGGATGTCCTGCGCCAGCCATTGTGAAAGTGTCAGCAGCATGACGGCTCCCTCGGTTGCTCCAGTTGCCGCACCACCCGCTCCATGCGCATAAAGCGCGACCCTTTTACCAGCAAAGTCACATCATCCGCCAGCAAGCTTTCCGTCGCATGCAGCAATTCATCGATATCGTTGAAATGCCGTGCGCCCTTGCCGAATGCTTCGGTGGCGTAAGCGCTCAGCTCGCCCAGCGTGAATAATTGATCCAATCCGGCATTGCGCGCATCGCGCCCGATCGTACGATGCAGATCGATGGCGGACTTACCCAATTCGCCCATATCGCCGAGCACCAGTATTTTTTTCCCCGTCGTGGCAGCCAGCACTGCAAGAGCGGCGCGCACGGATTCCGGATTGGCGTTGTAGGTATCATCAATCAGCAGCGCATGGTGCAAACCGGATTTCTTCTGCAACCGTCCCTTCACGCCCTGAAACGATTCGAGCCCAGCGGCAATCGATGCTTTCCCGATACCCGCTGCGACAGCCGCTGCCGCCGCTGCCAAAGCGTTATAGACGTTGTGCACGCCGGGTGCTTGTAACTTCACTTCCACAATGCCATCCGGCAATTTCAGCTGAATTCTGTTGCTCAGCCGGTCTGCTTGATACTTGGCACTGACCAGCGCTTTCTCGCGCAAACCAAAATCGGCAATCTTGCGTGCACCGGCGCATTCCCGCCACAAAGCAGCAAAGCGATCGTCCGCATTGATCACTGCCGTTCCCTGTTGATCCAATCCGGCAAATATCTCCGCCTTGGCGCGGGCAACCGTTTCAACGGAACCCAATCCTTCGATATGCGCAGCACCCGCATTGGTAATGACGGCAACACCCGGTTTTGCCAGCTGAGCCAGGTAACCGATCTCGCCCACATGATTCATGCCCATCTCGATTACCGCATAACGATGCTGTGGCCGTAAACGCAGCAACATCAGCGGCACGCCGATATCGTTATTCAGATTCCCTTCGGTGGCCAAAATTTGCTCCGCAGGCGCAGCCATGGTGACTTCATCGCCTGCGGTCGCTTGACGCAATATCGCAGCAATCATTTCCTTGACCGTGGTCTTGCCGTTGCTGCCGGTTACGGCGATGAGCGGCAGCGTAAAGCGGTTGCGCCAATACGCGGCCAATTGCCCCAGGCTTAAGCGCGTATCTTGCACGCGCAGCAATGGAATCCCGGCGGATAAAGCATTTTCACTAACCGATTGCGGAACCAGCGCAGCGGCGGCGCCTTTTTCCTTGGCGCTTGCGACAAATTCACTGCCATCGAATCTTTCGCCGGTTAACGCCACAAATAAATCGCCCGGCTTGAGCGTGCGGCTGTCCGTACTCACTCCGGTAAATAGCCCGTCTTGCCCGTTCCATCCGGCCTGCAATACTTGCGCCGCTTCCCGGATCGTCATCATGATTGCACCCGCACTTTCCGGGCCAAATCTTTCAGCACCTGCTGCACAATGTCGGCATCACTGAAAGGAATTTTCCGTCCTTGTATTTCCTGATACTTTTCATGACCTTTGCCTGCGATCAACACGATGTCGTTGTGCTGCGCATTGGCGATGGCCTGATAAATGGCCAGCGCCCGGTCGCTCTCAATCTGGTAATTGTCCGCGCCTGCTCCTGCTGTGATGTCTTTAATAATGCTCAAGGGATCTTCCGTACGCGGATTATCGCTGGTAAAAATGACTTCATCCGCCAAGCGCGTGGCAACCTCGCCCACCATCGCACGTTTGCCTTTATCCCGGTCACCGCCGCAACCGATCACGCAAAACAGCCGCGCATTCCGTCCGGATGTCCGCTTTTTCGATTGTGCGCTGCGCAAAAGCTCGCGTGACGTGCACAGCACTTTTTCCAGGGCATCGGGAGTATGGGCGTAATCGACGATAACAATCGGCTGGTCAATCCCTTCGTATTTTTCCATCCGGCCCGGAATGGATTGCACACTGTGCAGCGCCCGGACTGCGTCCGGCAATCGGATTCCGCTTGCCAGCATTGCCGCCACGACAGCCAGCAAGTTCGATGCGTTAAATTTACCCAGCAAACCGATTCTCAAATGTTCGCGATTATCCTCAAATTCAACATCAAACTCCAGACCTTGAAGATCAACTTTCAAATTGGATCCATATACCATTCTCAACTGGCTTGCATGCAACTCTTCCGGACAATGAAATCCATAACCAATTAATTTCGTGCGTTTATTGGTAAATTGCCGCGATAACTCCACACCCAGCACGTCGTCCATATTGACAACCGCGTACTGTAATCCGGGCCAGAAAAACAAACGCGCCTTGGCTGCGGCATAAGCATCCATATCCGGGTGATAATCCAGATGATCGCGCGACACATTGGTCAGCACGGCAATCGCGAATGTGGTGCCGTTAACCCGCCCCTGCACCAGGCCGTGCGAAGATACTTCCATCGCCACGCCATGCGCGCCCTGTTCAACAAATCGCGCCAGCGAACGTTGCAGCACCGCGGCATCGGGCGTTGTATTTTCCGCCGCTTCCAATGCACCGCAAAAACCATTTCCCAGTGTTCCCAGCACCGCTGTTTTTTTACCCAGGCTGGTCATAGCTTGCGCATACCAGTGGCTGCACGATGTCTTGCCGTTGGTACCGGTAATCCCGATCATCCATAATTTCTCCGATGGCTGATCATAAACATGGCTGGCAATCAATCCCGCTTTAGCCTTCAACTCATCGATTGCCAACGCCGGAATCCGCCATTCGGGGTTCCACTTGAAATTCTGCGGATCCCACAAAACCGCATTGGCACCCGCAGCAATGGCTTGCGGAATAAATTTGCGCCCATCGGTGATATCACCGGCATAGGCCAGGAATGTATCGCCGGGCTGTATCTGGCGGCTATCCGTAACCAGATTTATAACCGGGACACCCAGCTCATCCAACCGATGATAATCAAACAACCGGGATGTTTTTTTCTTGATCGTCATCGCAGTCATCCTTCATCACCCATTTCAGGGGTTGCGGTAAAGGTAACGACATTATTAGCCGGTGCATCCGGCGGAATATTCAAGATGCGCAAAGCACCGGACATGACATTACTGAACACCGGCGCTGCTACGGCACCGCCGAAATATTTTCCGGCGGAAGGCTCATCGATCATCACGGCGATGATCAGGCGCGGATTCGATGCCGGTGCATAGCCGACAAACGTTGAAATATAACGCTTATTGGCGTATTGACCATCGATCAATTTATGCGCTGTTCCCGTTTTGCCAGCCACGCGGTAACCGCTGATCTGCGCCAGCGGCGCCGTGCCGCCGGGTTTGGTCGCCATCTCCAGCATACGGTTCATCGCTTGTGCGGTATCGCGCGAGATGACGCGTTGCCCCATCACCGGCATGTTTTGTTTCAAGAGCGAGATCGGTTTCAATTCACCGCCGCTGGCAAAAATCGTGTAAGCGCGCGCCAATTGCATCAGGCTGGTAGATATGCCGTGACCGTACGACATCGTGGCTTGCTCAATCGGACGCCATTTATTGTACGGGCGCAAAATTCCGCTGGCTTCTCCGGGAAAACCCGAATTCGTCAGTGTGCCAAACCCGGAGCGGTTAAACATCTCCCACATCGTTTGCGATTCGAGCGATAACGCGATTTTTGCCGTACCGACGTTGCTCGACTGCTGAATGATTTGCGCGACGGTCAGTTCGCCTTTGTTGCTGACATCGCGGATGGTTTTTCTGCCCACCTGCCACATTCCAGGCGCGGTTTGCAGCACCGTATTGGCATTAACTTTGCCGATTTCCATCGCAATCGCCACGGTAAAAGGCTTTAGTGTCGAGCCTGGCTCGAATGTATCGATCAGCGCCCGGTTACGCAGCCGCTCATTGGTAATCGATGATCGCCGGTTCGGGTTGTACGCCGGTAAATTGGTCAGAGCCAAGATCTCACCGGTTTGCGCATCCAGCACAACGATGCTGCCCGCCTTGGCGTTATTGGCGAGCACCGCTTCTTTTAATTCCGCATGGGCGCGATACTGAATTCTTCTATCGATGGACAACACCAAATCCTCGCCAGGCTTGGGCGGACGGATGTTTTCCACATCCTCGATGATCTGTCCTTTATTATCCTTAAGCACACGGCGGCGCCCCAGCTCGCCCGCGAGTTTATCCTGCCAGCCGCGCTCTACGCCTTCCTGGCCTTCGTCGTTGATATCGGTAAAACCGAGTACATGCGCGGCAAATTCGCTTTCCGGATAGTAGCGTTTGGATTCGCTGGCAAAATAGATGCCTTTGATCTTCAACTTCATGATCTTATCGGCGATATCCGGCACCACTTGGCGCTTCAAGTATACAAACCGGCTATTTTCCCGGTGGATGCGGGCATCGATCTCGGCGCTATCCATCTCGAGCAAACCGGCTAATTGCTTCAATTGCTCCGGCTTGATATCGATCATTTTCGGATCAACGTAAACGGAGGCGACCGGTGAACTGATTGCCAGAATATGGCCATTGCGGTCGGTAATCATGCCGCGATCGGCGTTCATTTCCACAACACGGCTATAGCGCGATTCTCCTTTTTCTTGGAGAAAATCATGGTGCATTCCCTGCAAATAGGCCGCACGTCCCGCCAAACTGATCAAACCGAGCACCAGCAAACCGAACAGCAGCAAGGAGCGCCACCCCGATAATTTGATTTGCCGTACTTCGGGTTTAATCATGGTTTTAACCCTTCCGTGTTCAAGCGGTTTTCTGCATCGTTAATGGATATGATTTGTATGCTGGAAGCGGCGGGTACGGTCATACTCAACCGCTCTTTCGCAATCTGCTCAATCCGCCCGTGCATGATTAATGTGCTTTGTTCCAGTTGCAATCTTCCCCATTCCACATCCAGCTTGCGCTCGATTCCTTTTTCATTTTCTAGCGCCATAAACAGTTTGCGCACCATGTGCTGCGAGGTCACCACGCCCAGCGCGCTCGCGATCAATATAAAAACCAGAAAAATGTTCAGTTTGAACATTCTGTTACCCGTTTATGGTTACTCTTTCAGCCACACGCATCACCGCACTTCTGGCGCGCGCATTTTCCGCCACTTCCTGCTCCCCCGGACGCACCGCCCGGCCGATCACGCGTAACGTTTGATTGCTGAACCGCAGCAGATCCTTTTCTTGCAGCGGGACGCCGCGAGGCAGTTCGTCCATGCTGGCAGCTTTGCGCATAAATAGTTTGACCATGCGATCCTCCAAAGAGTGAAAACTGATCACCACCAACCTTCCGCCCGGATTCAACAACTCCACACACTGCGGCAAAACGAGCGGCAATTCCTCAAGCTCCTGGTTGAGATAGATCCGTATCGCCTGAAAAGTGCGCGTCGCCGGATGCCGCACAATTTCCCGCTGGCGTTGCCGCGAACGCAAAACCGTTGCGACAATCTCGGCAAGTTGTGATGTGGTAACAATAGGCTGCCGCGCTCTTGCCACAATAACCGCTCTTGCAACCTGCCGAGCAAACCGTTCTTCGCCATATTCCTTGATCACCCATCCCAGTTGATCTTCTGCGACTGTCGCCAGCCACTCCGCCGCCGTTTGGCCCTTCGTTGTATCCATGCGCATGTCGAGCGGACCATCGGCGCGGAAGCTGAAACCGCGCGAAATTTCTTCGAGCTGCGGCGACGACACACCCAAATCGAGCAAAACCCCGTCTATTTTGGCGACTCCCAAATCCTGCATGATCTGCCGCAATTGCGAGAAACTGCCGTGCCGGATACAAAACCGTTTGTCCTCAATGGCCTCGCCCGACATCACCGCAACCGGATCTCTATCTAAGGCGATTAACCGGCCATACTCACCCAATCGCGACAAAATCAAACGGCTATGGCCACCGCGCCCAAACGTTGCGTCTACATACACACCTTCCGGTTTGATCGCCAATGCATCGACCGCCTCGTGCAACAACACCGAAATGTGCATGAATCGCTGTTACCGCCTCAATTACAGTGAGAAGCCATCCAGCTCAGGCGGCATATCGCCATCCTTGAAAGCCAGCGCTTCTTCAATTTGTAAATTCCATTGCACTTCATCCCACAATTCAAACTTAGCCCCCTGGCCAACCAAAACCACATCCTTGGATAAACCGGCAAAAAGGCGCAGCGGCGGCGGCAGCAAAATGCGGCCAGCAGCATCCATTTCGACATCACTGGCATTACCTACCAGCAGCCGCTGCAAATTGCGGGTCTTCGAATCAAAACTAGAAAGATTATTGAGTTTTTGCTCTATCGGTTCCCAGGCTGGCTGAGGATAAATCAACAAACATTTTGAAGGATCGACAGTGACGATCAAATGCCCTGAGCAGGTTGACATCAGCTCGCCACGGTATCTTGCGGGTATCGCAAGCCTACCTTTTGCATCAAGACTAAGTTGCGTGACGCCACGAAACATGCTGTCTCCTCAAATTAAGGAAAAATTCATCAAGGCTCACCAAATTTTCCCACATTTCCCCACCACTTCCCACTTTAATCAAAAAATCCCTGTTAGTCAAGCAAGTAATTGGGTTTTTATAGTTATACGACAAAGACTTAAACGTGGTGCGGATTGCCATCAAATGGGCAGTAAAATGTTCAAATAAATAAGATAGATAGAAGAAAAATGAAATGTGAACTGTCAATTTTGCTGAAGAAATGAATTCAGGCAGGCTTGTTTACACCGGCAAAAAACTGCACACTGCACAGCTTTAATTTCCCACTTTAACCTCGCAATGACACCCCAATACTGGACACAAGCCACACAAGAATTGGCGGCATGCGATCCCGTCATGCACCAATTGATCGAGCAGTTTCCCGATGCCACGCTGGTCTCGCGCGGCTGCGCATTCACCACGCTGGCGCGCTCCATCGTCGGACAGCAAATCTCCGTCAAAGCCGCCGAAAGCGTCTGGCAAAAAGTGATCGGTACAATCCCCGAAATCACTCCGTACACCATTGCCGCAACCGAGCAGGAATTATTGAGATCGTGCGGATTGTCCGCGAGAAAAGTCACCTACCTGCATGATTTATCGCGGCACTTCCGCGAGGGTGATTTGAATGAAACGGCGTGGGAAGATCTGGACGATGAAAGCATCATCAAACAACTGATTCAGGTCAAAGGGATTGGACGCTGGACCGCGGAAATGTTCCTGATCTTCCACCTGCACCGCCCGGATGTGCTGCCGCTCGACGACATCGGCCTGCAACGAGCAATGAGCCTGCACTACCTTGATAAACAACCGGTCGACAAAAAAATCATGCTCGAACTCGCCAAGCCCTGGGAGCCGTGGCGCTCGGTCGCCACGTGGTATTTATGGCGCAGTTTGGATCCACTGCCGGTGGCGTATTGATACCTTGATATTTTGAGTTTTTTATTGTGTTGACGGACTGTAGCCAGATAGCTACACTTGACCGATGCTGGAAATAAGAAAAACCAAGGTATTTGTTGATTGGCTGAACGGCTTGCACGATATTCGCGCCAGATCGCGTATCTTGGTTCGGATTGAACGTCTGGCAATGGGCAATCCCGGCGATGTAAAACCGGTTGGCGAAGGCGTTTCCGAAATGCGAATTGACTATGGCCCAGGCTACCGGGTGTATTTCAAGTCTTTTGGAAATAAATTGATTATTTTACTGGCGGGCGGCGATAAACGCAGCCAATCGGATGACATCAAAACCGCTCTGCACTTGATGCGTGACTTACAGGAAAACAAATGACCGATAGCAAACTACATACGACACCATTCGATGTTGCCGAACATCTGAGAACCCCGGAGGAAATGGCTGCTTATCTCGAAGCGTGCTTTGAAGAAGCCGGTGACGACGCCGCCTTCATCGCCCAGGCATTGGGTAACATCGCACGCGCCAAAGGCATGTCGCAAATAGCACGCGACTCCGGCTTATCACGCGAAAGTCTGTATAAAGCGCTTTCAGGCGATCGCAATCCTAGCTTTGACACAATCTTGAAGGTTATCCATGCGCTGGGCATCAAACTTCACGCAACGGCAGCATCGGCATCGGATCAATAGATCGCTTCTGAGATCAGTAGATGATCTTGATTCGATTTCTCTACCGATGATGTGCTGAAGGGGTTCGGTTAAAAAGTTGTCTATTACATATGAGTATCTTTGTTAACGAATTGATACAGATATTCTTAGCTATTTAGCTGATTCTATCTATTTAGTTAGGCGCTCCATTTATGACTCAATTTATCACCGCCACATGCCTCCTGTTGGTTGATCACTTCTTGAACATCAAATCCAATCCAACTGGATACGGTTTCCATTCAAGAGTGTTCTCGCATGTATTACACCCTGAAGAGAAATTTATTCTTGAAGGCTGCTCAGCAGGGACAATTGCAGACGAGCCATCGCGGCTGGAGCATTTGGTTCCATGCATAGTTCTCTACAATGAAACACAGCGTCTTCTCGCAAATGGGAAACTGTCTAAGGCTGAAATAGCTCTCTTACTGCAGAAGCACTGGCGCGTGGCACGTATAACCCAAGAGGAACAAAAACGACTTGACTCTGAGTACAAACAAACTATGCCAAAAAAGTGGGTATATGAAACCGGTGATACTCTAGCTAGACTCAAAGCTGTAGGGATAGAGCTACAACCACCACCACTTTAATCTTGAACTGTAAGAATTACTAGCGTTGTTTACAGTATTTGGGAGAATACTGTAGATGAACATACACAAACGCACCCGATTAACTTTATTAGATCGCCAGGAAATCTGGCGGCTTTATCAAACCCGGCTGTGGAAGGTGGCGCATTTGGCGGAACGCTTTCATGTCAGCCGGCCAACGATTTATGATGTACTGAAACGCGCGAGACTGCAGGAATTTACGCCGCGTGACAGCACCAATCAGCGGTTCAAGACGTTGCAATACGGTCTTAAGCGCCTGGCTAAGGTCGAACAAGCCATCCAGGAACGGCTCAAGCGTGAAGCCAAACGCTATAACAAGTCTTACCCAGGTGAGCTTGTTCACTTTGATACCAAGCGGCTTTCCTTGTTGAAAGGGCAATCCGCCAATGAACCTCGCGAGTACCTGTTTGTGGCCATCGATGATTTTTCCAGGGAGCTGTATGCCGATATTTTTCCCGATAAAACTCAACACAGCGCAGCTCGCTTTCTCATAGACACTGTCATTGCCCAATGTCCGTATCAGATCGACTGCGCTTATTCCGATAACGGCAAGGAATTTAAAGGAACTGACGGCCATGCTTTCGGCAAAGCTTGCACACAACACGGTATCGGACAGAAGTTTACCCGCATCAATCGTCCGCAAACCAACGGCAAAGCCGAACGAGTCATCCGCACCCTGATGGATATGTGGCACAGCCAGATTTCCTTTAAAGACTGCGCCGATCGGCGCATTCTGCTTCTCCGTTTCATTAATTTCTACAATACCGTTAAGCCTCATAAGAGTTTGAATAATGCTACCCCTTATGAAATACTCACCGCTTATTTCAATCAACCTCTCTGTAAACAACCCTGAGATTTCTTACACTTGAACTTATTAACTCAATTGTAGTATGTAGAAGAGCAAGCATTTTGTAATGATAGATGTTCCTGTTGTTGGCTTTCCTCTTGTTTTATTGAATCCACTCCTTTACCGCCATCATCTTCTTTCCTCGGGGTATTCGTTTATAATCCCCAAATCCCGTCTGGCTTGTAACCCATGATCGACTACCAATACTTTCAGAAATCACTCAATCACTTGCAAGCGCAATTTCTGAATTACCAATCGCTGGATCCTGCATTACCTAAGTTGATGCAGGAGGCGGTCGCGGAGTCGGTGATTCAGCGTTTTGAGGTATGTTATGACTGCCTGTGGAAAGTACTGAAACGCTACCTGGTTGAAGTATTGGGTATTCCGGAAGTGCCGAACAGTCCGAAGCCGATTTTCCGGTTGGCTGCAGAAAACAATTTGCTGCCTTCCGCTGTTGAACGATGGCTGGATTACGCCGAAGCGCGTACCCACACCACACACGATTACAGCGGCGAAAAAGCCAAGGCGTGTTTGTCGCTGATGGGCGATTTTATTCGCGATGCTACTGCGCTCTACCAATTACTCAGCAAGCAGACAGGGCAGTAATGCAGGATATCGATATTACGCCGGATCAGCGCAAAATCCTGATCGATCTGCTGAATGACTATCTGCCGGACGTGACGGTCTGGGTTTACGGTTCACGCATCAAAGGAACGGCGCGTCCGCAATCCGATTTGGATTTGGCGGTTTTTGCATCCGCGGAGCAGAAGCGGGCAGTCGCCGCGTTGAAAGAAGCGTTGGAAGAAAGTCAGCTACCGTTCCGGGTCGATTTATTCGTCTGGAATGAAATCCCGCAACAGTTTCGCGACAATATTCAACAGGCGCATGTAGTTTTGGTCAACGCACATTCGTCGTAACACTCCTTTAAGGTTTATCATTCGGTTTTTACCAATTAACCGTCCGCGAAATTTATGGAACCAACCTACTTCGACCACAACGCCACCACCCGCCTCGACGATGCTGTGCTGGAAGCCATGCTGCCGTACTTCCAGCAGGAATTCGGCAATGCGTCGAGCCGTCATAGTTATGGGATCAATGCCCGGCGGGCGATTGACAAGGCGCGCAAGCAGGTGGCGGAGGCGGTCGGGGTGCAGCCGGTGCAGGTGATTTTTACCAGCGGCGGTTCGGAGGCGAATAATTTGTTTGTGCGCGGCGCGGTGGATAGTTTGAAACCGGGGAATCTGTTCATCAGCGCAATCGAGCATCCGTGCGTGTTGAAACCGGCGCAGGCGATTGCGCGGCGCGGTTGCGATCCTTGGCCGTTGCAGCAATTGGCGATCAATGCGGACGGGCAAGCCGATGTGGCCGCCGCCGAAGCCGCAATGCAAACCAATAAACCGGGATTGGTATCGGTGATGCTGGCGAATAACGAAACCGGGGTGATTCAGGATATCGCCGCGATTGCCGAGCTGGCGCGTTCGCATGGCGCTTACGTGCACACCGATGCGATTCAGGGACTGGGCAAAATTCCGGTCGATTTTGCCACGCTGAAAGTGCATGCGATGACGCTATCCGCGCATAAAATTTACGGACCGAAAGGCGCGGCGGCATTGATCGTCGACAAGCGCTTGCTGTTGAAGCCGTTGATTTACGGTGGTGGACACGAAAACGGTTTGCGTTCCGGCACCGAGAATGTGCCTGCAATTGTGGGATTTGGTGTGGCGTGCGAATTGGCGCACGCGCGCTTGACGGAAACCGCGCAGCATACTGCCCAGTTGCGCGAGCAGCTGGAAACCGGGTTGCTTGGCATGGGCGCGACGATTTTCGGAAGCCGGGCGGCACGCATTCCGAATACCTGTTATTTTGCCTTGCCGGATATCGAGGGCGATACGCTGGTGGTCAAACTGGACAAAGCCGGTTTTGCCGTCGCCGCAGGTGCTGCGTGTTCCAGCGTCAATCCGGGGCAAAGCCATGTGCTGGCGGCGATGCAAGTCGACCCGATGCTCGCGCGCTGCGCGGTGCGCGTCAGTCTGGGCCGTGACAACACACTGCAACAAGTGGACGATTTTTTGCGCGCCACGCAACGCATTGTTGCAGAATTGCGCCAGATCGACAGTCTCTCGTTCTAAAAATACCGCGCTAAATCCAAACTTGGTTACAATGCAGCGTCGCTATTATTGCTTTGTATACAAAGCTGCCTAAAATCCATTCATTTATGACGAATCAAACCACACAGCCAGTCAAAGCCATCATCCTAAGCGCAGGGCAGGGGCGGCGCTTACTGCCGCTGACCGAGAACACCCCGAAATGCCTGCTGCCGGTTGCCGGTAAACCCGTGCTAGCTTGGCAAATCGACGCTTTGCTCGCAGCCGGTGTCGAAGAGGTCACCATTATCACGGGCTTTCAGGTGGCACAAATTGAGGAGTTACTGCAACAACGGTACGCCCATCATCCCAAGATTAAAATCCTGTTCAATCCTTTTTACGAGGTGGCGGATAATCTGGCGAGCTGCTGGATTGCGCGTACCGAAATGGATAGCGATTTTTTGATACTAAATGGCGATACCGTGATCGAAACCGCGCTGTTGGACAAAGTCTTGAATTCAGAATCCGCGCCCATTACACTGAGTGTGGATTTTAAGGATAGCTACGACGCCGACGATATGAAAGTGCAATTGAACGCCGATGGCTGGGTGCAACAAGTGAGTAAAATCGTGCCGCCGCATCAAGTCAACGCGGAATCCATCGGGCTGATCTATTTTCGCGGCAACGGTGTGCAAACATTCCGGCAAGCCGTGGAAGAAGCGTTGCGTCATCCGGCGGAGCTGAAATCGTGGTATTTGTCGATTATCGACCGGCTGGCTAAGCAGCATCTGGTCAATTCCTGCTCGATCAACGGATTGCGCTGGTGTGAAATCGATTTTATCGAGGATCTATCCCGCGCAGGCATCATTTTCAGTCAATAAATTCGCATAATGCAATATTCGATTCCATCCGATTTCAATGCCACCATGCGCAAGTTTGGCGCGCCGCAAACGATTATCCGGTCGTTTCAATACTGGTCGGTGCTGTTGCGCCCGGCGCAAGCAACACTGGGTGCGCTAATTCTGGCCGCACATGAACCGGCACAGGCATTTTCGCAACTGAGCCCGGCCAGTTTCGCGGAACTACACACCGTCACCGGACAAATTGAATCGGCACTGGCAAAAGCCTTCCACTATGACAAAATCAATTATTTGATGCTGATGATGGTCGATCCCGATGTGCATTTTCATGTGATTCCACGTTATGCACAGCCCAAGCCGTTTGCCGGGATGGAATTTATCGACGCGGGCTGGCCCGCCATGCCGAGCTTGGGGCAAGTCAACACCACCGATGCGGCGATCAATCAGCACATTATGAATCACCTTCAATCCTGCTGGTCTTAAGCAAAACAAGGCGAGACGACACGTGACCGAAGAAAAAGCCCCTTACGTCAAAGAATTTCCGCTACGCGAAGCACATCATCTGGTACGTGACCTGATGACGCCGAATCCGTGGATTTACTGGACGGATTTTCTGTTTCACATCACGCTGGGCTGGGCGGCGTTTCTCACCGCGTTGTTATCACCCGCATTTTCGTTGTGGCAATTGGGCGGATTTGTAGTTGCCGTGCTGGCGTTGTATCGTTCGGCGATTTTCGTGCACGAACTGGCGCATTTAAAAAAAGGCACATTCAAGAATTTCCGCCTGGTGTGGAATATCATTTGCGGCATCCCATTCATGATTCCGTCGTTCACCTACGACGGCGTGCACAACGACCATCACAAACCGGATGTGTACGGCACCAGCGCGGATGGCGAGTACCTGCCGTTTGCCACACGCAAACCGGCGGAAATGGTGTTTTATGTGTTACTGTCGTTTCTGATTCCGATTGCACTGGTCGTGCGGTTTGTACTGCTGACGCCGGTTTCCTATTTGATTCCGCCATTGCGGAAAATTGTGTGGGAACGCGCATCGTCGTTGACCATCGATCCCACTTACCGGCGCGCGCCGGATGCGATCCGCAACGATCTCAATTGGCGCCAGCAGGAGCTGGGCGCTTTCCTATTCGGCGCGAGCGTCATTGCACTGGTTGCGTTGGGTGTGCTGCCTTATTCGGTGCTGGTGTTATGGTACCTCACCGCAGTAGCTGTGTTCATTCTCAATTCGCTGCGCACATTGGCGGCGCATGCCTACCGCAATCCTGGCGACCGCAAAATGACATTAGCCGAACAATACCTGGATTCGGTCAATATTCCCGGTAATGTTCTGATCACGCCGCTATGGGCGCCAGTCGGCTTGCGTTTTCACGCCACGCACCACTTGTTCATGAGCATGCCGTATCACAACCTCGGTAAAGCCCAGCGCCGCCTGGTCAATAACTTGACCGATAATTCGCAATACATCAAAACCATCCGCAGCGGTTTATGGCCCGCGCTCAAACAAATTTGGCACGAATCCTCCGAGGCCGCCAAAACATCAACATCACCGCAACAAAACGGCTAATGCTGAAAGCCATTCCAACGGTACAAAACACCCAGCAGCACATCACCCAGCTTGTTTTACTGCGGCATGGCCAGAGCATCTGGAATCGCGACAAGAAATTTACCGGCTGGAGCGATATCCCGTTGAGCGCCAAGGGCAAGCAGGAAGCAAAACAAGCCGCTTATTTGCTAAAGCAGGCCGGTCTAACCTTCGATTTGTGTTTTACCTCTTCCTTGCAACGCGCCAAAACTACCGCGCGCATCGTGCTCTCCGCCATGCAACTGGATATACCGGTGCATGAAAGCTGGCGCTTGAACGAGCGCCATTACGGCGCGCTGGAAGGCATGGAACGCTGGCCAGCCATCAAGAAGTTCGGTATCTGGCCCATTCTGGGCTGCCAGATCAAATTTGATGCAACACCGCCGTATCTGGATGCGCACGATCCCCGCTTTCCCGGCAATCTCCCCGGTTACGCCGGTATCGATAAAAATGAGCTGCCGCTGGGAGAAAGCATGCAAAACACCCTGGCACGGGTAAAACCCTATTGGGAAGAAACCATCCGGCCGGAAATTCAGCACGGAAAACGTGTCCTGATAGTTTCCCATCGCAATACCTTGCGCGTAGTCACGATGCTGTTGGATCAGCTCACCTCCGCACAAGTCATGAAAACACGATTGGCTACCGGCCGGCCGCTGGTTTACGAACTGGATCAGCATGGTCACGCCGTGCGGCATTATTACGTCGACTAATCTACCGCAACAGGGTATGCCGACTGTTTATAGTTTTCCCCCCATCGCCGGCAGCCAGGCGAAAATTCTGATCCTCGGCAGCATGCCGGGTGAAGCGTCATTAGCCGCCAAACAATATTACGCCCACCGCCGCAATGCCTTCTGGCCGATCATGGCGCAATTGCTGCACATCGATTCGGAAGCTTCGTATCAGGAAAAAATTGCCGCGCTGCGATCATCGCCGATCGCGCTGTGGGATGTGCTCCACTCGTGCAAGCGTAGCGGCAGCCTGGATTCGATGATCGAAAACGGCACGCAAATCAGCAATGACTTCCAATCCTTTTTTTCCATACACCGCGCCATCACACATATATTTTTTAATGGCGGAACAGCGGAAGCTTGTTTTAAACGATATGTAGTGCCCGCACAAAACCTGGGATTGCTCAAACTCTCACGGCTGCCTTCCACCAGCCCCGCCAACGCCCGTTTATCATTCGAGGATAAATGCGGAATCTGGCACGAAACGATTGGCTCAGCATTGCGTTCCTGACATCCCATGCCAAAAATAAAGCAGACGCTTGACGGCGAAGCCCGGGATGCGTTTTACTTATGCGCTAGCAGCACGGAACAAAAATGATTAATCACTATTCGACTGAAAGGAATGCACGCGATGAAAAAACTCATTGTCATTGTCCTCATTATCTTTGCCGCTGGATACATTAGCTTGATGGTTCAGTATTTTTAGAAATCAACAACGGTTGATGACGAAAACCACCTGATCTTAAGGCATGCGATGCAAAACAAAGCCCGCACGAAATGATCCGGCGATACGAAGGAAAAAGTGTTTGATCTCTTTTCCTGTACACGGAAGTGAACTGGATCACTTTATCCGGCTGCGCACTGCGGGCTGACGTATGCCTTTGTTCAAAACAAATTGCTTTTTATTCATACTGCTGGCGATTGCCACCCTGATATCGCACGCCAGATTTGAACAGTATGTGCAAATTGGTCCGGAGCTTCAGACCGCCGATTGGCAGTTCCGGACCACGGAAAGCAGCCGGGTCGAGGTCACGGAAAATGGCTTGAGCCTTTTTTCCAGCGATGCCAAAACCGGCGCCAGCGCGCTCCGTCATCTTCCAATGGTAAAACCCGGCACTGTCTTATTAGTATCCGCTGATATGCGGTGCGCGAATGTGATCGCGGGCATAAAACCCTGGAACTCCGCCCGGCTTCTATTAGCGCAAAATGATGGCAAGAAAGACCGCTGGGATCTGCCCCACGCGGCGGTTGCCCTGACAGGAACCCATGACTGGAAAAATTACCGCAAGGCTTTCACGATTGCACCCGGAATCCAGAACATCCAGCTGATCGTACAATTGAGCCAATCCACCGGGTCGTTGCAGATTAAAAATATGCGGGTTTATCCGGTTTACGAAAATCCGGATTATAAGTCGGTTCGCGACATCATTCTGTTGGCTTGGAGCGCATATTTCCTGCTGTTTACCGGTTCATTCCTGTTCATGGACAAGAAAAACATCGTCGTCCGCTTCCTGCTGGTTTCCGCCTTTATCGCCATCATTGCCGGGACAACCCTGCCAGGTGACATGAAAAACCAGGTCTCCAGCGAAGTCAAAGTTCAAATCGATGCCGACAGCGAATCTTTTAAAACGATCATTCCTTGGGATTTATCCAAAGTTTGGCATCTCGGCTTCTTTTTCTTGCTTGGCCTAATCCTCAGCGTCATGATGAAAAGAGAATCGATCCTGCAAACG
This sequence comes from Nitrosomonas sp. Is24, assembly GCF_033063335.1. Lineage (NCBI taxonomy): Bacteria > Pseudomonadati > Pseudomonadota > Betaproteobacteria > Nitrosomonadales > Nitrosomonadaceae > Nitrosomonas > Nitrosomonas sp. Is24. The sequence goes on from NZ_JAWJZG010000001.1 coordinate 3,060,939, forward strand.
GTCACGATTATTCTTCTGCTGGCTGGCGGCACAGAAATCGTACAGTTATATATTGAAGGGCGAACTGCGCTTTTGAACGATTTCTTTATTGATGCGGCCGGAGGAGTGGCCGGTATGATTTTGATCAGGGCTTTTATTTCAAATCAACAGGAAAACACAGCCGCTGCCAAATGATTTTTGAACGCTGAAGAATTTTTAGCCATTAAAAACTGTCGTCAGAACCTGACTTGGACGCGATACTTCAGCGTAACTGCGCTTTCCGCAGGGACAGTCACTTGCCATACGGCTGTGTTACTGGCTGGTTTATGGTGCGGCTGGCTTTCTTCGATTATTTTCCAGTCACCCGGTATGGGTTCTTGCACAGTGACCGTGGCCATTTCCTTTTTGGCATTTTTGAGCGTGATTTCGTAAGCGCTTTCAAAACGGTTAACGCTATTGTTCCCGGTGCTTAATTGCTTGAAATCGGTTTGTTTCTTATCCGCTGTGACATCAAAAGACTGCCCCAGCTTTACCCGCACGATCTCGTTCTTCGGTGTGTGATCGATGCGATCTTCACCGACGAACTGGGCGTTTCCGGCTTTATCGCGTTTGTAGGCGCGTAAAATACCTTTGGGCAGCGGTATGCCTAACCGGGCCGATTCTTTATTATCAAACTGCATGAACACACTCACTTTCAGTTTCTGTCCCAGATCACCATAACCGGAAGCATAATAATAATCGCTGCCCGCCAGCACCAGCTCTTTACGGGCTGGCACGCCGGAGGCATTCAGTAGCGCGACTTGCTTAGTTTGGTTCTCGGCAATCGTCGTTAACCGATCCAGGTTATAGAGATGATATTCCATGAGCGATTCCTGGCGCATCGGCTCGACAGCGTTATCCGCCGCCATTTTGGCTCTCATCGCTACTGGTGCAGCGAATTCTTGCTGCACCCGGTTGATATCACCGGCCACCAATTGCAGCTTCGCATTGACATAACGGGTACCGCTGGTATTCGTCAGCGTTACCCAGCCGGATAAATCCAGTTGATCATCCGTATCGTTCAGTTCAGCGACATAGTCCGCTTTCCAGGCCAGACCGCCGGTCAAATAACTCAGTTCCAACGCTTGCGCTGTGTGGCCATGATGAATTCCCTCGATCACCAGCGTAGGGCGATCACGCAAGTTGCCGGGCACATTCTCAAAGGTGATGCGGCCCGGCAATCCAGTTTCAATGCGATCGGCCATCTTGAGCACCACACCCTCGGTAGCCGCCAGCACCAATGCGCTCTCTTTGCTTTCAACGCCGGTAGCCGGATTGATTTTAACGATCGACACTGTTTGACCGACGTATTTACTCAGCAGACTTTGCGGCGTGAGCAAATCGAAATTGAAGTTTTGCTCGGCAATTGTAATGCTACCCGGATTGGTGACACTCCTTAGCAATGCCGTTTCAGGCCGCATTAGCGCGCTGACATCACGCCAGGCCAGATTAAAATCGCCGTTGATCAAGGAAACGTTGCGCACATCTTTTATCAACGCTAAGTCACTGTTATAGATCGTTACTGCCACCGCTTTCTGATCGCTCAGCGTACTCAGCCGTTCGTCAGCACCAGCCATGACCGTAACCTGACCGAACGATAGAATGCCGCTTGCAATGAACAGCACAGGATAAAAAGCGCGGCGTGTTGTACGCATTGAATTCCCCTATTGAAGAAGCTTAGAGCGGATTTACTTGCCGGATTTAGGCCGTTCAAACGACAAGACTTTACCGGCGGGAGCTTGTTCCAAAGTATGCAGTATTTTTTTAGGCTCCTGAAGCGCTTTGAATAAACCCGTTTCTCCAAGCACATTGGCCCACATTTTCTGCGAAATCTGTAAACAGGCGGCCATCGGGTTGCCAGCCTGCTTGCGAATTTGATCGACTTGCCATTGCAGGCCGGTCATGCGCGGTTTGAGATGATCCGGTGCCTGCGCAATCAATTCATTGATCATGTCCTGGCGCATCGCTTCAAACTTTTCGGGTTCTTCGCGAGCAATCCTGGACCATTGGTCAAAATCAAAATCCGGTATTTTTTCTTTTTCATTCATGAAAATATTTTAGCACTTTGATATCAGAACGGATGAGCGATGTGCTGACAATCCATACAAATTGCGGCAACTAAAATGCATTGTTTCACGCTCTGGTCCAATTATATCCTGCTGCTACAGACAAAAAATTTCGATTCAGGAGCTATAGCGCTCAGTCAAATCCCACGCGGAGTTATTTTCCTGTAATCAATAAAAAAGCCGGAATCAGCAGCGCGTCAATTCCGGCTCATTAGATAATCTAATCTTACTGGCTTTGCTACTTAAATTGATCCGCCAAACCAGAGATCATTTTGACTTTCTCAGTCATCGCACGACTGGACGATGATAATTTCTCTACTAATTGTCCATTCTGCTGCGTTACCTCATCGATTTGTGAAATTGCTTGGTTAATCTGCTCAATGCCATTGGCTTGTTCAATTGATGATTGAGAAATTTCACCGACAATATCGGAAATTTTCTTGACACTCTCCGTGATCGTTTTTAACGAATCGGCCGATTGATTGACCAACTGAGTACCATTTTCCACTTTGGTAACACTATCGTTAATCAGCTCTTTGATTTGTTTTGCCGATTCGGCACTGCGACCAGCCAGACTGCGCACCTCATTGGCTACCACCGCAAAACCGCGCCCTTGTTCTCCGGCACGAGCAGCTTCGACTGCTGCATTCAGTGCCAGCAAATTGGTCTGAAATGCAATCTCATCAATAACATTAGTAATGTCGGCAATTTTTTTGCTGCTTTCGTTAATTTGCGACATTGCTTGCATCGTGCTTGACACTACCGAGCCGCTTTTCTCAGCTTGTTTGCGTGCTTCCATAACCAGAACATTGGCTTGTTTAGCATTATCGGCATTTTGCTGCACGGTCGAGGTGATTTCTTCCATACTGGATGCCGTTTCTTCCAGACTGGAGGCTTGATTTTCCGTACGGCTTGACAGATCCACGCTACCCGTCGCTATTTCAGAAGCAGCATTTTCCAATACTTCAGACGACTCTTTAACACGGCCAATCGCAGTACGGAGTTTCGCCGTTTGGAATATCTGCGCATATTCCAATTGACCCAGTTCGTCGGTTCTACCTGTATAGATATAACGTGCTACACGATCATTAGCAATTTTTTCTGATTTTGCAGCAAGTGCCCGGAGCGGGCTCAACATTTGGTGAATCACGGTAAAACTGATCAAACTGCCAACCGTACAACCTGCTAAAGCAAAAAGTAACGAAATTTGCTCGGCCACCGCCAATCCGGTGAAAAGCAGCGCAAAAACACTCGCCACGGCCAATGCGATTTTTGTGGATAAACCCATTGGGAATCGAGTTAACTTAACCGCATCCAGTTTTGAGCGCCGTTTGTCATCAGCGGATTTTTTTGACATGATCTTGGTGTACAAAGCATCTGCACGATCAACCCAGACTTTTTCCGGTTTTACCCGGACCGACTGATAACCGATAATTTTACCGTCTTCGTATTGCGGGCTGGCAAAAGCATCAACCCAATAGTGATCGCCGCCTTTGTGACGGTTTTTTACCATACCCATCCACGGATTACCCGCTTTTAGCGCATCCCATAGCATCGCATAGGCTTCCGGCGGCACATCGGGGTGACGGATAATATTGTGATTTTTATTCTCGAGCTCTCCCCAACTGAAGCCACTCATTTTGATAAAATCTTCATTAACTGATGTGAGAACACCTTTTAAATTGGTTGTCGAGATGATCACACAATCATTATTCATACCCATATCCCGCTGGGTAATTGGCTCATTTACTCTCATTGCATACCCCCACTATAGTTGCACCTCCAGCAAAGCCGGAGATTTATTGAATGAACGCCTCAAAGGCGGCTAAACATCTAATTTCATTTGGTCGTAGCATTTATCTTCATGCTCTTGGTTGCGGATATACGCCCTTACTATTCCTTCATCAAATCCGACCGTAAAAACAAAATACCCTGGAGCCGAGTTAGAAAGCGATGTTATGCCGCTTAAAACAATCCCATATATAACCAACGATGACTGAAATCATCGTTGGTTTTAGTAGTTGAACTACTGCAATCACCAGAATAATCAAGTTGTATCTGCGGAAAATCGCAGAGCGAAAGCGCGCGTGCGGTACTAAGCAGAGTAAAACCATAACTACTCATTTGTTCCTGGCTGCTGTTGCTTACGCATGCATGATTTGCATCCGTGCCATTCTTCAAGCAGCTGACCACCTCTTCACTAGCGCGTATATCGTTGGAAGCAGCAGTGACTCGTAGTGTGTTAAGAATACTTTCATCCACGATATCAAAATATACACCGTGCAAATTCCCTATGGCACCACCGACTTGTTTTACTTTAAAAAGCAGCGCCCCTCCTATCAATTCTTCCACTGTCACCCAAGCGATGGATTTTGCTTGATTGGCTGCCGTACCCTTAACTAGAAAAGATATTGTTGCCATGAATGCCTCCTGTATTAAATCTGTAATTACTACCTTGTTTAAGTGGTAGTGTTTCGTAACACAGGCGTAACTATAAATTGAGAAAGCAATTCAATTGTGAAGCGAATGTAAACTCTTTGTTAAATGCTAGTCACGATTGATCAAAATGACACTGACATGCCATAGATACATCATTGATTAGTATTAGCGCGAACAATGATCAAAGAATCTTAGGTGTAAGAATTCCTAGCGTTGTTTACAGTATTCAGGAGAATACTGTAGATGAATATACACAAACGCACTCGCTAAATTGGTTGTCGAGATGATCACACAGTCATTATTCATTCCCATATCCCGCAAGGTAACCGGCTCATTTACTCTCATTGCATACTCCTACTATAGCGATTAAGAAAAAGTAAGAGTTTTCTTACGACAAAAAATTTTACACCTTTAGTTTTTAAATATCATTTGAAATGAAATAAATCTATATTTAATAATAAATTATTAAAAAATTAATTATTACAACATGATTTATTCATAAAAATAAAAAGTGTTGCTAAATTTATTGATTTGAAGAATCTTATTAGTATGAATAACTACCAATATATGTAGGATAATTTACCGACAAGAAGATTAACTGATGTAGGAAAGTTTACCAACAAGAAAATCAATGATAAGCATTTAATGGTTAAATGAAATCTTAAATTCAGAGCTCCGTCATTGCAATTCAGACCTTTCTGACCGGAATCCGCCAAATATAAAAGGCCAATATGCTGCCGATTACAACCAACATTATTTTCTGCCATAGTTCAGGCACAATCAGAATTGAACTGCCAAATGACAATGTCATCAAAAAATATACCCAGCGTTTAACACGCTGCGGAATACTGCGATAGAGCGTCCATTCACGAATGATCGGTCCGGCAATCTGGTTTTCCAGCAATTTACGATGAAAGTGCTCGGAGCCGCGTGCGAAACAGGCCGCCGCCAGTAACACAAACGGCGTCGTTGGTAATACCGGCAAAATTGCCCCTAATACGGCCAAAAATAACGCCACAAAGCCAGCGCCCAAATACATGGCGCGCACCACCGGCGAATCATGCAGGCATAATAAATCAGCCGCTTGTTGCTCCGCTAGTGGCGGCTCATTGCGGCCGGTTTCACGTTGTTCGGGTAAGTGCATATTGGATGTCATAAAGAAAAAATGTTATCTGTAAAAATACTGCACACTGGGTGATTTGATCAAACCCTGGCGAAAACGATCCATTCAAGCAGCCAGTGATAAAAAGAATTGATGTTACCAGTTATAATATGCATGCGTTAATTGCTAAAATTAACCGGATTTTATTTATTCTCGAGGAAACCATGCGTACTATTAAAACACTGTTTCACTTAAGTTTCGTTCTGCTGGCACTGACACTGCTGCCCCAGACTGTCTTCGCTTATAAGGACACGGCATCGGCCGATGGTCCCGCACTTCAAAAAATCGATACCAAAGTAGGCTCCGGCGAAGAAGCGGAAATTGGAAAAACCGTCAGCGTACATTATACCGGCTGGCTCTTCGATGAAAACGCGCCCGACAAAAAAGGCAAAAAATTCGATAGCTCCTACGATCGTAAGGAATATTTTTCTTTCATGCTCGGCGCAGGGCGTGTGATCAAAGGCTGGGATCAGGGCGTTCAAGGCATGAAAGTCGGCGGGCAACGCACGCTCATTATTCCACCCTCCATGGCTTATGGCTCACGCGGTGCTGGGAACGTTATTCCTCCGGATGCAACCTTGATATTCGACGTCGAACTCATCAGCCTGAAAGCAGGCGCGCATCATTAACATAAGCCGCTTATCCGGTTCCGGTAAATTCCGTAAATTGAGCGATCAGACTGACTCCGCAACAGTTTCTGAGCAGCTCAATTTGCCCCCGGTTAGAAACTTATATCATCAACATCCTATCCATTTAAAATGTTTTGAAACTTCGCTAACCCGCTGTAGAAATTGACAGGGCATCGCTATGACTCCGACCTCGCAGCAACGTGTTATTCGATACAAACGGCTGGGCATTACCCTCGGCGTGATTGCGATTCTGATTGCCGCATTAGCTGCGCTTGGCACCTACTGGTTGCCCGGTTATGCCAAATCCCAGCTCGAAATCCGCCTGTCAGAAATTCTGCAACGCCCGGTAACGGTTGCGGCGATTGAACTAAAACCGCGCACGCTCGAGTTGAACATACAGGGTTTTCGCATTGCCGAAAAAGCGGATAGCGCTGAAGCGAGCGCAGCGCTTTTTTCCTTCAACACGCTGCACATCGGTCTCAGCTTGGAATCGCTCAAGCAACGCGCCGCCGTGGTTTCGTCCATCACACTGACAGAACCGCAATTGCGTCTGGTGCGGAACAGCAAAGATCAGTTGAATATCTCCGATTTGCTGGAACGGTTCAAGCAACCGGCGGAACAGGAGGATACTGCAAATAAAACCGTTATTCCTTTTTCAATCAGCAATATCGCTATTCAAGGCGGACATGTTGAATTTATCGATCAGCACGAAAATGCCGAGCACAGCATCAGCGAAATTAACTTCGGCATCCCAATCGTCGCCAATACCGGCGGCTCGCAAAATGACTGGATAGCGCCGCAATTCAGCGCGAAAATTAACGGTGCGCTTCTATCACTGGACGGTAAATTGCGTCCTTTTGCCGCCACTCAGGAAGCGATGCTGACTTTTAAGCTGGATAATGCAGACTTAACCCGCTTTGACCGCTACGTCACTTTGCCGGAAGGCATTCGTCTGCTTTCCGGCTTTTACGACAGTAACCTGAATCTCTCTTTCACCCAGGAAACGGGTAAAGAACCGCAAATAGAAGTGACCGGCGCCACTTCGCTGCGGCAGCTCACCCTTAAGAACAGTGCCGTAGCCGCCCCTTATCAAGCGCAATTGAAACATTTGAATATCGCGTTGACCAAAGCCGACCCGACCGGAAAGCAACCGTCACGGATAAAACTCCATATCGACCAAGCCGCACTGACGCGCGATGGCGATAAAGAACCTGCGCTATCGCTCGCCAAATTGACCATTCCTGATATCACCGTCAATACTGCGGCACAAAAAATTGCCTTGGGCACCATTACACTGGACGGATTTAACACGACATTACGCCGCGATGCGAAGGGAAATCTCGATCTTTCCCGTCTGTTTGAGTCTTCCGGATCTTCTGAGTCATCCAAATCATTCAAATCTTCCGCAAGCGCACCGGTAGAGCGGGTAATGATTCCGATCCCGGGCAGAAAACCCGCCCATTCTGCCAGTACAGTCCAAACAGCCGGAAAAGAACCGCAGCAGCAGAAACTCGCGCGCGCGGATAGCGGCAGCAGCGGGAAAAAATCCTCTGCCAGTAAACCTTGGATACCGCACATCAAAAGCATCCAATTCAAATCGGCCAAGCTACGCTATGAAGATCTGTCGCTGACGAAAGTCACCCCGATGGTGATCGATTCGCTCGATTTGGCGTTAGAAGACATCGATCTCGACGGCATAGAACCGCTGCAACTCACGTTACAAGGACAAGTCAATCAACACGGCAGCATAAAAGCCAGCGGCGCGCTGGCCTGGTCGCCGCTGTCAGCGGACTTGCTGCTGAACCTCAATGCGGTTGATCTGGTATCGCTGCAAGGTTGGCTGGGCGATAAACTCACCGCGCTGCTCACCAGCGGCGACATTTCTTTCGCGGGAAATTTCAAAGCCAGCGGCGATCCGTTAAAAATTCAATTGAGCGGTGAAGGAAAACTGGGCAATTTCAATATTTTCGATAGCAAAAATGCCTATGATTTGCTGCGCTGGAAGAAACTGGAAATCGGCCGCCTCAACTACACCAATGATCCGCTGCTGGTGGATATCAACACACTTTATTTGAGCGATTTCTTTGCGCGCATGATCATCCAGCCGGATGGCACGCTCAATCTGAAACAAATCATTCAAACCGGAAAACCGTCGGAACCGGTCGCATCGATTGCCGCAGCGGCATCCAAGGATCTTGGCGCAACCGGGGCAAAAAGCGAAACACCGGTGCATATCGGCAAGATTTACCTGCAACAAGGCAATATCGATTTCAATGACCGGTTTATTAAACCGAATTACCGCGCCAAGCTGACCGCGCTTACCGGCCAGGTCGGTCCGCTCTATCCGGGCAAATCGGGAAAAGTCGATATCCGCGGCATGGTCAGCAAAACCGCGCCTTTGCATATCCAAGGAACCGTCGATCCGTTCAGCGCCGAATTGCTGCTGGATATCGTTGCGCAGGTTAAAGGTATCGATCTGCCGCCATTCAGCCCTTATTCGGGAAAATATATCGGCTATGAAATTGAGAAGGGAAAACTGTCGGCTGACGTCAATTACCAGATCGAAAATGGCGCATTAACAGCGGATAACAAGATCTTTCTCGATCAATTCACTCTCGGTGAGAAGGTCGAGAGTGAAAATGCGGTATCGCTTCCGCTCGATCTGGCCATCTCGCTGCTTAAGAATCGCCGCGGTGAAATCAATCTTCATCTGCCGCTCAAGGGCTCCATCGACGATCCGGATTTCAATCTCGGCGACATTGTCTTTTCAGCGTTTATCAATATGATCTCCAAGGCGATCACCTCGCCGTTCGCATTGCTTGGCTCGGTGTTTGAAGGCGGTGAAGAATTATCCGAGATTTCCTTTACACCCGGTTTTGCCGATATCGAGACCGAATCCGCGCAGCGCCTGGAAACCTTGGCCGGGGTTTTAAAAGACCGCTCATCGCTGCAACTGGAAATTTCCGGTCATGTCGATCCGGATGCGGATCACGAAGGGCTCAAGCTGGCCATGTTGCAAACCAAAGTCAAAGCGCAGAAATTAGCCGAAGATACCAAAAAAGGCATCGCCAGCGGCGCCATCACGGATATCAAATTGACTCCGCAGGAATACAGCAAATATCTTGAAATTGCCTACAAAAAAGAATCTTTCGACAAACCCAAGAACGCCATCGGATTGGCCAAGAGCCTTCCCAGCGCTGAAATGGAACAACTCATTCTGACCCATCTCACCGTTGCCGATAGCGACTTGCAAGCGCTGGCGGAGAATCGTGCAGCCGCTGCGCGCAACTGGCTGGTCGAGAATGGCGGGATATCCAGCGAGCGTATTTTTGTCGTCGGTATCCACGAAACCGGCGAGAGCGATCAAAAGAAAGGCAGCAAAGCTGAGTTTTCATTGAAATAAGCACTCGCGCAATGTTCACTCACTCAACCACATCCGATTAACCCGCTTCGATAACCATCACTTATTCTGACCCAATGAAAAACCTGACCTCGCTATTTTTTGCAAAATTGGCTCGTCCATTGCTCATCCTCGCGCTGGGCTTTTTGATCGCAACACCATCCCAGTCGGCCGGAACACTCAACATCAATCCGCAAGATGCGCCTGACGCCTGCAATAAGCGCACGGCTCAGGTCAGGGTGACGGTAAAAAATGTGACGGCCGGTGGTGCTTTAAACATCGAGTTGTATGATGATCCGGACCATTTTCTCTCCAAAAAAGGGCGCAAACGCAAAGTGCGCATTCCGGCAGCCGCGGGGCAGCAAACCGCTTGCATCAATCTTGAACGGGCTGGCACTTATGCCGTGGCGGTTTATCAGGACTTGGACGGTGACCGGAAATTAAAAAAGAACTGGAATCTGTTACCGCTCGAACCTTTTGGCCTATCGAACAATCCTGAACAACCTGCCGGTTTTCCCAGATTCAGCGATTCCGCATTTACCACCGGCAAGCTCGGCGCGGATATCGTGATCAAGCTGCAGCAGCCTTAATGCGCGTGTCATGCTGCGTATGCTGCTCAATCTGCTGATCGCGCTGGTTGTCGCGTATGTAGTGATTGTTCTGCTGGTGTATTTTGGTCAATCCCGCCTGGTTTATTTCCCGGAAAAACAGCTCAGTAATACCCCCGGCGCAGTCGGGCTGGATTATAGCGCCGTCAGCATCCCAACCAGCGACGGCGAAACATTGCATGGCTGGTGGATGCCCGTACCGGATGCCAAAGGCACGGTATTGTTCTTTCATGGCAATGCCGGCAATATTTCCCATCGCATCAATTACCTGACCATGTTCAAACGGCTGGGGTATGACACGCTATTGTTCGATTATCGCGGTTATGGCCAGAGCAGCGGCACGCCGTCGGAATCCGGCACGTATCTGGATGCGCAAGCAGCTTGGCATTATTTGACAGCAACCAAAGGAATCGCGCCTGAACGGATCGTCCTGTTCGGCGAATCGCTCGGCGGCGCGGTGGCAGCGTGGCTGGCAGCCCGGGAGAAACCCGGTTTGCTGGTGTTGGCTTCAACCTTTACCTCCGTTCCCGGACTGGCTGGAGAAATTTACCCGTTCCTGCCGGTACGGTGGGTCAGCCGCTTTGCATACGACACACTGGCATCGCTACAGTCGGTATCCTGTCCGGTTTTCATCGCGCACAGCCCGCAGGATGACATCGTTCCATTTCATCATGGCGAGCGGCTGTTTCAGGCGGCACCGGAACCGAAGCAATTTTTACCGCTGGAAGGCAGTCACAATACCGGCTTCATTTTTATGCAACCGGCGTGGAAAAGAACCTTGGGCGCTTTTATGGATGAACATTTACGCTAGGGTCAATGCTCATCGCGTCATTAATCCCTTTGATTCCCGCGATCATGATCTTTCTTGCCGCGATTTCCGCGATCGTCCTTATCGCGATTCTTGTGATCTCCTCGGCCCGGGTGATCGCGGTCACCGTGCCTGCCTTGAGAATTTTCTTGCGGATAGCGGCGTGATTCATCGTAGCGGTCGCGGTAACGATCCGAATCGCGCCCCTCATCATGGCGGCCCGGATTATCGTATTGTCTGTTTGGATACATCTGCTGGCTCTGATAATGCGGCAGATAAACATCGTTGTACCAGTTCCGCTGCACAAAATAGACCGGTTGATAGCAGGCGTTGTAACGATGACAGTATTTGTCCCAGCGTTTGGCATGACCGGGCGGCACGTACAGATAAACCGGCTGCTGTTGAACTGCGACAGCGGGAGGAATGGCCAAAACAGGGTTCGGATAAATCAATTGCGGCACCGGATAATGATTACCCAAGGTGATCTGACCGTAAAATCCAGGTTGACCGATGCTGATGGTAACCCCGACGTCACTTGCCAATACCGGTACCGGAATAACTGAAATCATTACTGCCAGTAAAAAATTTCGCATGCTCAATCCTTTGTACGTATCAAAAAACATCGATCATATAAACCCGGAACTCTGGCTAGCATCTTCCCTGTTTGGGAAAATAACGTCAAGGCACAATCGATTCTCGGATTTGCTTGTATCACCCGCTTTACGCAATAACCTGCAACGATTCCCAATCCGCAGTTTCTAGCTGCTTAGAGCATAGCCAATAAGCCGCAGGTCATGAACCCTGCAGGCAGCAAGATATGCATCCGCTTGGATACCGGCCGGGCTTCCAGCCAGTTAAAAAGTAGCATACCGGCGCCGATACTGGCACACATCGCCAATAACAGACCGCATAATTGAATTTCAGGTTGATGCGGCATAAATCTGAAAAATGCGGCATTGATGATCAGCAGTACCGGGAAATGAATGAGAAAGATGGAATATGAAGCGCGCCCAAGATAAGCGAGGTAGCCGGGGATGTGTCTGCTCTGTAACACATCAAAATACTGCGCCAGCCCCAGCAGCAAAGCGACAACGCCTGCGACGGCAATGCGCGCACGGAAATCCAACAGCAGCGCGGCAATAATCACCGCAATCAGCACGGCAAGCCAGAGCACCGGGCGTTTGCTGACTGATGCCCAATAAATCAGAATACCCAGACCATAAGCGCCAAAAAAATATAAAGCCGTTTCGTCCCAGTAACGATCGCGGTTAAAAAAGAACAAAGAGACAGTGGTCAAGATGAAGATTAGAAACAAGCCGAGCGTTTGCAGACCTGAGTATCGATGCTGCATTTGATTGGCAATCCAGAACACTAAAATGGTCAGCGCAAATAATTGGAAATCAATGGCAACATACCAGACCCCGGCCGACAAAACTTCCTGATTGAGCAGATCCTGCAGCAAAAAAATATGCGCGAGCAATTGAAATAAATTGGGTGTACCGGGTATCGATTCATGCTGCATCCAGATTCTGGCCAAGGCGGCCGCGCCAATCGCTAGTGTTAATGCCGCCAGATAAGGCGTGATCAAGCGCACATAGCGTTGCTGGATAAGCTCGATTGGATTGGAGACCAGTGATAAGCCCTGCGGCGCAAGTTTTGCAGCAGCAAAAAAACCCGCGATGACAAAAAATAGTTGCACCGCGATTCTCCCATCCTCACGCAACCAATCGAGTAGTCCTGGCATCAACGGATAAGCAAAATCCGGCATGGGGCCGTAAAGGGCTAAGTGATGCGCGACGATCAACAAACAGCAGATCGCTTTTAAGGCATCCATAAAAGGCATTCTTGCACGATGATCAGCTTGCATTTGCCAGTCTTTTACAAATGAAACAGTGAGAAAAGTAAAAATAGATTCCAATATAATGACATAAGCGGCATATCGCGCATAGCGAGTGAAACAACAAAACACCTTACTGCATCAAGATTATCTTAATCATTGGAGTCATAAAATTCCTGATACAAATCAAAATGCACTCGATTTGGCAATAACCGTTGGGAAATGCCTCGCTCAGCGTGGCTGGATGCTGGTGACGGCGGAATCCTGCACCGGCGGCTGGGTGGGTCAGGCTGTCACGGCGGTATCCGGCAGCTCAGGCTGGTACGAGCGCGGATACATCACCTATAGCAATACCGCCAAATGCGAAATGCTCGGCATACAACAAGCTACTTTGGATCAGCATGGCGCCGTTTCCCCGCAAACCGCGCAGGAGATGGCCATCGGCGCGCTCAACCGCAGTCATGCGCACATCAGTGTATCGATTACCGGAATCGCCGGACCGGACGGCGGCACGGCCACCAAACCGGTCGGCATGGTGTGTTTTGCGTGGGCAACCCAGGATGGTTCGGTGCAACAAGAAACCCATTACTTTAAGGGCGACCGCGAAACCATCCGGCGCCAGGCGGTGGCTACCGCGTTGCAAGGCGTACTGACCATGTTGAACGATGCAGCAGCCATAGCTTGAAACGACAAACGATCGAAATCAGTGTTCGCCGGACTGCATACTGGTTTGCGTAATAATGCGGTCGCAGTAGGCAATGGCAATGGCGGAAAACAAGAACGCCATATGGATACCGGTTTGCGCCAACAGCGTTTTTTCGTCGTATGCGCTGGCATTGATAAACGTTTTCAGCAGATGAATCGACGAAATCCCAATGATCGCCGTGGCCAATTTGACTTTCAACACCGAAGCGTTGACATGCGACAGCCATTCCGGCTGATCCGGATGTCCTTCCAGATTCATGCGCGAAACGAAAGTCTCATACCCGCCGATAATGACCATGATCAGCAGATTCGAAATCATCACCACGTCGATCAATCCCAGCACGACGAGCATAATGGCCGTTTCGGTCAACTTGGCCGGTCTGTCCGCACCCTTGATCGTAACGGTATCGAGGATATGCTCCAGCGCATTTTTGTTTCCCATCACCGCGCCAATCAGATCAGTTAACTCAACCCAAAAGTGAAACACATATACGCACTGCGCCAACACCAGCCCAAGATACAAAGGCAACTGCAACCAGCGGGTGAAAAAAAGAAAATGCGCAATGACGGGAATTCTCTGCGACGGCGTGTTTCGAGGTTTATCTTTTTGTTCCATATCTTCCAATAGCGTGAATAAAATGCCGCAAGAATAGCATAGCAGCGGTTAAAAAAATTCGGCTTTTTTATAAAAATTACACTGGGAATTTGGTGTTGCAAGTCATAAATTTCAATAGCCTGGAACTGCAAATCAGGTAACCGGTTTTACTTGCTTGGACGTTGGAACAGATTATTTAACGAAATGAGAAATTGACGGTAAGCATGGGGCGATTCCAACGTGCTCTGATGTGACGCTGAAATTTTCATTCAACTATGTAGGATGTGCCGACCGCAAGGAGGCGCATCGGATAAATCATTCAAGCCCTTCGATATCATAACCTTCGTGATTTCCCCAATTCTCGGGATAAATGCCTTGTTCAACATAACGATGAAAACTGGAATAAGGCCAACCATTGACGTTTTTCGCCCAGCCATGTTTCACAGGATTCCAATGAATATAATCGACGTGCCGGTTAAAATCATTTTGGTCACGTAAAAGATGCTCCCAGAACCGTCGTTGCCATAACCCTCTTTCCCGGCGGGATTTCCGGCTGGCAGAAATTCTTTCTCCTGTTGCAATGCGACGGGAAAAATAGCCTTTCAACAGATTCCACCGGGTTGAAAAATCCGCATCGTCCTGCGGCAGCGTCCAGATACAATGCAAGTGGTCCGGCAAAATAACCACGGCATCCATACGAAAAGGGTGGCGCTGTTTGGTATATTCAAATGCGCTACGCAGTAAATCGATTTTTTCGACCAATAGCCGGTTGTCCTTGCGCTCGGCAAGATTGACCGTAAAAAACCAGGAGCCTCCAGGGACATAGGCACGCCGGTATTCTGTCATTACGTTTACTTTCCTGTTCTCAAACGTTTCTTGATTGATGCGCCTCCTTGCAGTCGGCACATCCTACCGGGCTCAGCCGGCTTGTCTGAGATATGTACAAGCTTCTGCAGCTCGTCGAGCATCTCCGGATACAAGTAAAGCATTGGATTCTGAGCATGAAAATGATGCTTCAATCGTACAGTTGGTCGCTTTCTCACGCCATATGCAGCGTTCTGCCATAAGAGTGCAGAACGACTTGGATGCTTGCGGTCGCCCAGAACCTTTTCGAGAAAGCCACCATGTAAGCGAAACTTGTGATGAGGGTTGTTCGAACTTTGTGAGAGCTCTTCCTGAGCCCGTGAAAGTAGGGTCTCTTCATCAGGCGGCAGGATCATCCCGAAGACATTCAGAACTTGGCAGTATCGCCTTAGCTCCCATACGGTTAAGTCCAAATCAACCAGTGGATAGCCTACGACGTAGTACGGAATGTTGATGTATCGACACTTGCCGCAATCGTCTATGTACTTAATAAAATCTCTGCTTCGTGAGGACAACTCAATGGCGAAGGTAAGATTGGTTGTAAGTGACATCGCCGCAGCAATGTCGTGCCCAATATTTCGAGCTTTGATTCTGTTGTAGAGGAGAATTGCTTTGAGGTACTTCTCAATCGCCTGCTGAGAAGACCATAGGAACTGAGGGAACAGCTCAGCCTTCCATGCAAGGCGGGCTGCAATGTAATCCCTATCGGCCTGATCACGGAATGACTGTGTCGCAAATGAGTTTATCGATCTGTTCAGCCTCTCCTGTTCATCTGTGGAAAGTGAAGAAGTCATAGGCGTGGGACCTCCGTAGCGAATTGTGATACCAAATAAAAATCAGATACCCAAAATGATGAATATCTTGTATTAAGTACAAAATTTAGTATGACTGGTAATTTACACCGGAATCTTCATTCGACTAAACAAAAAAACCCGTAAGCACCAGCCCCGGGTTTTTATTTTAACAACAACTACAATTACAGAATTACAGCTTCGCCAGCACTTCCGCGACCGTTTGTCCCATCAGCGATGGAGTAGGGCAGATGGTAACGCCGAGTTCTTTCAGCATCGCAACTTTTTCGGCGGCGCTTTCACCAGCGGAGGAGATGATCGCACCGGCGTGGCCCATGCGGCGGCCTTCGGGTGCGGTCAGTCCGGCAATGTAAGCGACCAGCGGTTTGCTCATGTTTTCTTTCGCGAATTTTCCGGCTTCGACTTCTTGCGGGCCACCGATTTCGCCGATCATTAGAGCGACTTTGGTTTCCGGGTCTTGTTCGAGCCGTTCCAGGATGTCGCGGTGCGAGCTGCCGGGGATCGGGTCGCCGCCGATGCCGACCGAGGTGGAAATGCCGATGCCGAGTGCGCGCATCTGGTCGGCAGCTTCATAGCCCAAGGTGCCGGAGCGGCCAACCACGCCGATATTGCCGCGAATGTAAATATGGCCGGGCATGATGCCGAGCATGGCGCGGCCCGGGCTGATGGTTCCGGCACAGTTCGGGCCGGTCAGCAGCATGCGGTCTTCTTTCGGAAAACGGCGCATGAAATTCTTCACCGTCATCATGTCTTGCGTCGGGATACCGTCAGTGATCGAGACGCAGTATTTGATCCCGGCGTCAGCGGCTTCCATGATCGAATCTGCGGCAAACGCGGGCGGCACAAACACAATGCTGGCTTCCGCACCGGCTTGCTCGACCGCTTCCTTAACCGTATTGAATACCGGCAATCCCAGATGCGTTTGTCCGCCTTTACCGGGTGTGACGCCGCCGACCACGTTGGAGCCGTAGTCGATCATTTCCTGCGCATGAAAAGTACCGATTCTGCCGGTAAAACCTTGCACGATGATGCGTGTTTTTTCGTTGATTAATATGGCCACTTTATACTCCTAGGCTTTTGCGGCGACTTCGTTGCGGGCGCGGACGACTTTTTCCGCGGCTTCCGCTAACGTTTCGGCGGTGATGATCGGCAGGCCGCTGTTCGCAATGATGCGGCGGCCTTCTTCTACGTTGGTGCCGGACAAGCGGACCACCAGCGGGATTTTCATATTGATGTTTCTGACGGCTTGCACCACACCTTCGGCGATCCAGTCACAGCGGTTAATCCCGGCGAAAATATTCACCAGCATGGCTTTGACATTAGCATCGGCGAGCACCAGACGGAATGCTTTTTCGGTACGCTCGGCGGATGCGCCGCCGCCGACATCGAGGAAGTTGGCGGGTTCACCACCGGCCAGTTTGATCATGTCCATCGTCGCCATCGCCAGACCGGCACCGTTGATCATACAGCCGATGTCGCCATCCAGGCCGACGTAACTCAAACCGGCTTCAGCCGCTGCGACTTCGCGATGATCGACTTGCGTGTTGTCGCGCAGTTCGGCGATTCTATGGCGGCGGAATAACGCATTTTCATCAAATTCCATTTTGGCGTCGAGCGCAATGATGTCGTTATTCGCGGTGACGACCAGCGGGTTGATTTCCAGAATATTAGCGTCTAAGTCGCGCAACGCGCGGTAACAGCCTTTGATGGTTTTCACCGCGTGATTCAGTTGCGCTGCATCGATACCCAGCGCAAACGCCATTTTACGCGCTTGAAAGTCCTGCAATCCGACCGCAGGTTCGACATAGATCTTGATGATCGCTTCAGGATTGGTCACGGCAAGTTTTTCGATTTCCATGCCGCCTTGTGCCGAGCCGATCATGATCACGCGTTCACTGGTTCGGTCGATCATAAACGACAGATAGATTTCCTTGGCGATTTGCGTTCCGGCTTCGACGTACAAGCGGGTACAGACTTTTCCCGCCGGACCGGTTTGGTGCGTCACCAGTTTTTTGCCGAGCAGCGCTTCGGCGGCTTGTTCGACTTCCGCGTGCGTTTTACAGACTTTGATACCGCCCGCCTTACCGCGCGCGCCGGAATGGATCTGCGCTTTGACGACCCAGACATTACCCTCGATTTCGCGGGCGCGTTGCACCGCTTCTTCGACGGTGTAAGCCAGACCGCCTTCCACGATCTTGACGCCGTACTCCGCCAGTATTTCTTTTGCTTGATATTCGTGAATATTCACTTCAATTTCCTCAACAATCGCATTAATACGTTAATATTTATCGTTTCAAACCATCCGGCCCTAAAGACAAAGGCCGCATTGAGCGGCCTTTATGCATTAACCGTTTTTTGCTGCAATCGCTTCCGCGACTTTCACCACATTATTGGCCATTCTTTCCGAAGCCGCGTCGATCAAACGGCCGTCCAGCGCAGCGGCGCCTTTGCCTTGCGCAGCGGCTTCCTTGAGCGCGGCCAGAATACGTTTGGCTTTTTCAATTTCCCGCTCGGGCGGTGTGAATACATCGTTAGCCAGCGGAATCTGTGTCGGATGAATCGCCCATTTGCCTTCGCACCCCAGTGCGGCTGCGCGTTTGGCTGCCAGCACGTAACCATCGGGATCCTTAATGTCGCCGAACGGCCCGTCGATCGGGCGCAAGCCGTACGCGCGGCAAGCCACGATCATGCGGCTGATGGCAAAGTGCCATTGATCGCCAGGATAATCGGGATTCAAACCGCCGATGTTGGTGGTTCTGGCGCGGTTACTGGCGGCGTAATCAGCCACACCGAAGTGCAAGGCTTCCAATCGTCCGGCTGCACCGTTGCGCGCGATGTCTTCCACGTTGGCCATGCCGAGCGCGGTTTCGATCAATGCTTCCAGACCGATACGGTTTTTCAACCCTTGTTGCATTTCGAGCTGTGTGACCATGGCTTGTACCATGTAGATATCCCCATACACACCGGCCTTGGGTATCAGCAGCGTGTCGATCTTGCTCCCGGCTTGCTCGACCAAATCCACCACGTCACGCACCATGTATTGTGTATCAAGGCCGTTGATGCGCACGGAAACGGTAATGCCGTGTCCTTTCCAATCCAAATCGTTGAGCGCTTGGATGATGTTCTTGCGCGCCTGAATTTTATCGTCCGGCGCAACGGCATCTTCGAGATCGAGAAAAACGAAATCCACGCCGCTATTCAGCGCCTTCTCAAACATACCCGGGCTGGAACCTGGAACGGCCAATTCACAGCGTTGTACCCGCTGAACGGTGGTTTCATAAAGCGTGTGACTCATTTTTCCTCCAGAATTTAATAAATTTGTAAGTAATCGATAAGGCTAATAAGACGAATAGGCCGAATGCATTATTGGGTTTCTTAGTGTCATTTCATCTGAACTGCGCGCAATGGCAGCAATGGATTTAAGACAGACTGTGGTTCGTGATTTAACAACGCAGGCAATCGTGAAGAGATGAATGGATAGAGTGTTTTCTGCTTTTTGTTGTAAAGACTAATTATTCAGCAAATTATATCCATTCCGCGGGAATTTATCTACTGATGCCGGAGTTGAACGCAAGCATCCGCCGCAATAGACAGCTTATGATAGCGCGCAGCCCATTCAAGCGGAATCGACGCTACCTGACCGTTTTGCTGTGCGGTATAAGCCGCCATGATCGCGCCGAGCATGATGGAACGGCCGCAGCTATCGCCGCCGATGCGGATATTTTCTTCAATCGCTGTGCGGTAATCGGGTGCATAACGTGCGATATGCGCAATCACCGGCACGCCTTCCAGCACATGGCAGGCCGAACCGAAACGTTTGGCCGCTGCGGCGCTGTCGAGCATTCCCGTTTGTAATGCTTCTTCCACCAGCGGCGCGAGTTTTTCACCTGCGTGCGGCAAAGCGCCGCTCAGCGCTTGACCGGCGGATTGGCCTTGCAAAATGGCCAGCAGCGCACAGCCTGCGTACTGCGCCGCCGCAACGGCGGTATCATTGTTATTGGTCAGCCGCACTACCTGTTCGATTTTCGCTTTGAGCGCATCTTGCGATTCATCATGGGCCGCCACGATTGCCGGTAATGCCGCCAATGCGGCAAACTGATCGTCGTCCGCGCCGGATTGCAGCGGAAAATCTTCCGGCTTAAGCGGTAGCAAAGTTTGCAGAGTTTGCCGCGTGGGAGAATCGATATAGCCTTGATACCCGCCCCCAGGGCCGAAGTAGTTGCGATATTCGCTTTGGTAATCGACACGATAGAATTTGCCGTGCCGCGCAATATGCCGCAGCATCAGCAAACACAATTCACCATAAGCCGATGAATCGCCCGCTTGCTTCTTGCCATGCGCGAAGTAGCCGCTGACACCGGCGTAATCGCTGGCATCCGGTTGCAGAAAAACCAGTCCTTTGCTTTTATCGATCTGCGCGATGCGCGCGGGATCGTAGAGCCAATGCAACCCCAGTGACGCGGCATCGCCGACCAAGGCCCCCAGAATAGCCGCCACACGCGGCTCAAGCTTGATACTCGAATTCATCGTTATTATTTTATTTCAACTTCATCCGGTATCCGGCGCGCTTCGTCCTCCAGCATCACCGGGATGCCGTCCTTGATCTGGAATGCCAGCCGGTCGGGTTTGCAGATCAATTCCTTATCGTCTTTTTTGTAGAGCAGCGGCCCTTTGCACAACGGGCAAACCAGAATATCCAATAACCTTGCGTCCATAATTTTCCTTATTCGTTCTTTCTAGAATTTACTGAGAATATCATCCAATTGATCCAAACTGGTATAGTGGATCACGATATTGCCCTGGCCGTTCTTTTTCGGCTTGATCGCCACCTGCGCGCCGAGACGCTCGGAGATATTCTCTTGCAACCGCAACAGGTCGCGGTCTTGCTTCTGCACTTTTTTCGGCGTTGGGTGCTCGATCTGGTTGACGATTCTTTCCGTTTCGCGCACCGACAGCTGTTTTTGCACGATCACATTGGCGATTTTAATCTGCTGCACCGGCGCCAGCGATAACAGGGCACGCCCATGCCCCATATCGATTTTACCTTGCATCATCAATTCCTGTACCGGCGCGGACAAATTAAGCAGGCGCAGCAAGTTGGAAATCGTGCTGCGCGAATTGCCCAGCGCTTCGCCCGCCGTTTGATGCGTCATGCCGAATTCATTGATAAGACGCTGAATCCCCATGGCTTCCTCCAGCGGATTCAGGTTTTCCCGCTGAATATTTTCGATCAGTGACATGGCCAACGCCGATTCATCGGCGACTTTGCGGATCAGCGCGGGCACCTCGGTCAGTCCGGCCAATTGCGCGGCGCGCCAGCGGCGTTCCCCGGCGATGATCTCGAAGCGGTCGTCACTGATGGGCCGCACCAGAATCGGCTGCATCACGCCCTGCGCTTTGATCGATTCGGCCAGCTCCGCCAAAGCTACTTGATCCATATTGGTTCTGGGCTGATATTTGCCAGGTTGCAATTTGGCGATCTCGATATTCTGCAACGAATCTTCCGCCAGCGCCGCATTGCCATCGCCCGACAACAAAGCATCCAGTCCGCGCCCTAATCCTTTTTGTTTTGTCATTTCATTGGATTCCTTATTTCCTTCAAGCAGGATTACCCGCCAGAATTTCCTTGGCTAAATCGAGGTAGGCCTGCGCACCTTTGGATTGCCCATCGTGATACAACACCGGCAAACCAAAACCGGGCGCTTCGGCCAGGCGCACATTGCGCGGGATCACAGTGCGGTAAACCTTGTCGCCGAAATGCTTCTGCAATTGATCGGAAACCTGCTGCGCCAGAATATTGCGCGGATCGAACATGGTGCGCAGCAACCCTTCGATGCGCAACACGGGATTGAAACTGCTACGCACCCGTTTGATGGTATTGACCAGGTCGCTCAAACCTTCCAGCGCATAGTATTCGCACTGCATCGGAATCATCACCGCGTGCGCCGCGCATAAACCGTTTAGAGTCAACAAGTTCAACGCGGGCGGGCAATCGATCAAAATATAATCGTATTCGTCCTGAATCTCTTCCAGTGCGGTCTTTAACCGCGCTTCGCGCTGCGGAAAGTCGACCATTTCGACTTCCGCGCCCGCCAGATCTCGGTTAGCGGGAATCAAATCGTATTTTCCTTGCGCACTGCTCACCAACGCTTGCTGTATTCCTGTATGACCGAGCAACACATGATAGATCGTGGTTTTCAGCATTTGCTTGTTGGTGCCGCTGCCCATCGTGGCGTTCCCTTGCGGATCGAGATCGATCAGCAGCACGCATTTATCGGCAGCCGCCAAGCTTGCAGCCAGATTCACGCTGGTGGTGGTTTTGCCGACACCGCCTTTTTGATTGGTAATGGCTAGAATTTTGGTCACGGGCTTAGCTCCTGTATTCATGACGCGGAATCAAAGCTGTTCTGTTGGATGATAATCAGTTGCCGGGCGGCATCCAATCCAGGCACATGCAGCGTGATCGTCTTTTCAATCGCAAATGGCGCACGTATTTGCTGGCGTTCTTGTTCCGTGCAATTGGCTTTCATCGCAACCCAGCGGCAGCTGGCAGCATTTTCTCCGGCCAAATGTTGCGTTAACGCGATGAATTCGCCGAGCTCGGAAAATGCGCGCGAAATGACGGTATTCACCTTTTCATCGGGAAGGACATCCTCGATACGCTGCGTCATGATCTCAACATTCTGCAACCCCATTTCAATTTTTGCCTGCTGTAAAAAAGCGCTTTTCTTCTGATTGCTTTCCACCAAAGTCACTTGCCAATCCGGCCTTGCCAGTGCGACCGGAATGCCCGGCAAGCCTGCGCCGGTGCCAACATCGACAATGTTCGGTCCATGAATATGCGGCAACACCGCCAAGCTATCCAGCACATGCTGCACCAGCATGTCATGCGGATTGCGGATCGCGGTCAAGTTATGGACTTTGTTCCATTTTTCGATCAGTAATAGATAATGCTCGATGCTTTTAGCCAGCTGCTCCGGCGCGGCAATAACGTCTATATCCAGCGCTTGCAAGCTGCGCGTAATCTGCGGCAGCAAGCTCATGCGCTTTGTTTTTTGTCATTGACCGCAAAGCCGCGTTTCAAATGCACCAGCAACAACGATATCGCCGCCGGTGTCACGCCGGAAATACGCGATGCCTGGCCGATGGTTTCCGGTTTGTGCTGATTGAGTTTTTGCTGCACTTCGTTCGACAATCCTTTCACTACGCAATAATCGATTTCCTTCGGCAGCAAGGTGTTTTCATACTGCGCCTGGCGCGACACTTCTTCCTGCTGGCGCTGGATATAACCGTGATATTTGGCTTGGATTTCAACTTGTTCGGCGACTTGCGCGCTCGCTACCGGCTCACCCGCGCCCGGCAGGGTCATCAATGTCTCATACGTCACATCGGGGCGCTTTAGCAATTCGGTCAACGTGTATTCGCGCTCAATGCCTTTACCGAGCACACGAAGAGCATCCTGTTCCGGCAATGTACCGGGCAATACGCGAATCGAATCGAGCCGCTGCTGCTCCTTGATGATCGCTTCCTGTTTATTGGAAAACGCTTCCCAGCGCTGATCGTCAATCAAACCCAATTTCCTGCCAGTTTCGGTCAAGCGCAAATCGGCATTGTCTTCGCGCAATTGCAAGCGGTATTCGGCGCGGCTGGTGAACATCCGGTAAGGCTCGGTGACACCGGAAGTGATCAGATCGTCAACCAGCACGCCCAAGTACGCTTCATGGCGTTGCGGCGACCAGGCATCCCGTCCCTGCACTTGCAGTGCGGCATTGATCCCGGCCAGCAGCCCTTGCGCGGCGGCTTCTTCATAGCCGGTGGTGCCGTTGATTTGTCCGGCAAAAAACAGACTCGCGATGGTTTTGGTTTCGAGCGTATGCTTCAAATTGCGCGGATCGAAATAATCGTATTCGATAGCATAACCGGGGCGCGTGATGTGTGCGTTTTCCAATCCGGCGATGGAATGAATCAATTGCGTTTGCACCTCGAACGATAAGCTGGTGGAAATACCGTTCGGGTAGATTTCATGCGTACCCAGACCTTCCGGTTCGAGAAAAATCTGATGCGATTCGCGCGCGGAAAAACGCACCACTTTGTCTTCGATCGACGGACAATAGCGCGGCCCGACGCCTTCGATTTTTCCGGTAAACAGTGGCGAATCGACCAAGCCGTCGCGAATAATATCGTGCGTATCGCTATTAGTATGCGTAATCCAGCACGAAATCTGGCGCGGATGTTCGATGCCGGTATCGATCAGGGAAAAAAACGGCACCGGTTGATCACCCGGTTGCTCCAGCAGTTTGGAATAATCCATGCTGCGGCCATCGATGCGCGGCGGCGTGCCGGTTTTCAATCGCCCTGCGGGAAATTCCATTTCCCGTAACCGCTGCGCCAATGTCAGCGCTGGCGGATCGCCTGCGCGGCCTGCTTTAAAATGGGTTTTGCCGATATGCGCCAACCCCGCCAGAAACGTGCCGACCGTCAAAATCACCGCGCGCGCGCGGAATCTAATCTGCAACTGCGTCACCACGCCAACCACGCGATCCTGCTCGATGATCAAATCGTCCACCGCCTGCTGCATTACCCGCAAATTCGGCTGGTTCTCAACCCGGCTGCGAATCGCTTGCTTATACAATACCCGGTCGGCCTGTGCACGCGTCGCCCTGACCGCCGGACCTTTGCTCGAATTCAACACCCGGAACTGAATCCCCGCCTCATCCGCCGCCAACCCCATCGCACCGCCGAGCGCATCGATTTCCTTCACCAAATGGCTCTTGCCGATACCGCCAATCGACGGGTTGCACGACATCTGCCCGATGGTTTCGATATTGTGCGTCAGCAACAACGTCTTGCACCCCATGCGCGCCGCCGCCAGTGCAGCTTCCGTTCCGGCATGTCCGCCGCCGACAACAATAATGTCAAAATCCGTGTGATTGCTCATAGTGTTATGATGATTGGTAACTCAGGTGACGCAAGAAGATTTAATCGATTGGTTTCACGTGAAACCATGTTGCGCATTGTAAGCTAAAAAGGTGAAATTTTCGCGGGCAATTATAGGTGGTACACAAAAGCCCAGGCAAGATAATTTCTAGAACAGCTGCATTCGTATCGCGGTTGAATTCCTTTTGTCAAATCAGCAAGGTAAAATATTCAAAGCTTATTACACACCATAACTTTCTGATCGTCTTGAAAGCAGATTTCTCTCTTAGTCACTGCTGAAATCTAAGGCGTAGATTTTGAGCTTCTCTTTTTCTTAACCTCATGTGATTGCTCCGGGAGCATATCCTGATTTTTTTCCTTCTTGATTTTGTCAAGAAAGTTGACCGTTGGGAGAATCAATAAGCCGCCATAACATCTCGAGGTAATCGTCATCACTTGCTCTCTGATTGCACTGTAAAGAATAGCGCAACCATTTACAATCGCCATTTCTTCATGCTTTTCTTTTGGTACTGATTCACTGATCACAAACAATCCTGAAGCCTCAACATCGATTGCATAGGGTGCAATTTTGCCTTCATTATTGCTAATGACAATACGAAGATTCACACCATAAGTTAATTCGTTATTCTGATTTGAGAAAATATTTAATTTCACTGTTTCTCCAATATTTACCCCATTGAAATCAAAGCCTCTCGCAAATCCAGGACCGGGAACTTCATCAGGATTTTGTGGAAACTGAGGTACTACTGAAATCCCAAGGTAGTACATTTCCATGAGATGAATTGGGCTAGGCTGCATATAGATAAGTTGGATCGTTAGCTGATTGGTTTATAGTGGCCAATTTTTGGTATTCACTGCTCAATACAGATTCAGTTGTTGATATCATCTTTTTTCCAGATAACGATTGAAGTTTTATTTCCAGATTGTAGCCCACCGCGCGAGAAAGTTTGACCATACTTTCAATGGTTAAATTGGTATCTCCTCGTAGTACTTTAGAGATATAAGCATTGCTTGTATTCAATGCACGAGCTAATTCAGCATTACTCATGCCGCATTCCCTACGCTTAGCTTCAATAGTGATTGCAAAATCAAGTTTTGCAGAATTTACCCAGTAATCATCTGTTTTCTTGAATTCTTCCAATCTTTCTTTGAGTGATTTGCTTAACGCCATGCTATTCCTCCCTTATTTCTATCAAACTATTTTTCATTATCGAATGAAAATAATCTCTGTATGCACTTATAGCTCTATTTACAA
Source organism: Nitrosomonas sp. Is24 (assembly GCF_033063335.1). NCBI lineage: Bacteria > Pseudomonadati > Pseudomonadota > Betaproteobacteria > Nitrosomonadales > Nitrosomonadaceae > Nitrosomonas > Nitrosomonas sp. Is24. The sequence goes on from NZ_JAWJZG010000001.1 coordinate 3,087,074, forward strand.
CATGCGAGTCTGCCTTCTGGGTCTTTTTTATAATTACTTCAGTGCAAACAACAATGGTTTTACCTTCTCCATGGAAATAAACAAGCCTTAATTGCCCATGGATTAATTCATAAATATTCGGATTCCTATGAATGAGATGAGATAAACTACTTGAAAAATTATCAAATCCATCAGTAGCAATCCTATCCAATTTCACTAATAGCGCATCTCCATGTTTCTGATATTGAGACTGCAAACCACCATTTAATGAATCATATGTTGGACAGCTATCGCCTTTCATGATCGCAGCTATTGTAAATTTCCCATTCGCCAGGATTTTTACTTTCATTCGATTATTTTTAGTTTAGGTAAATATTAACCTATAGGTTAATATTGTCAATGATTTTGGTCAAATGTAAATAATAAAAAAGAGATAAATTCCTGCTTTATCTCGAATAAAAAAGTTGAAACGATTAATTTACAGTTCGGCAATTCTACGATGAAAGTGCCAAGAATTCGTAGAAGTACAATTCAATCATTCTCACTCAACAACCAGCTCCACATCCTGGCCTGTACGGGTGGTCAATGTAATCAGCATGTTCAGGTTAAATTTTTCCCATTTTCAGCGCATCAGGTCGGACACGCGGGATTGTCCGATACCTAATTTTCCGCAGCTTCTTGCTGCGTCCACCCGCGTTGCACGGCAGCAAGTTGAAAACCTGCTTCGCGGCGCGCTTTTTCAGGAAAACTTCTGAGATCATTTTGTACAATACCGGAAAGCAACGAAAGATCTTTTCTATAGTCTATAATCAGCCAATGATCAATTTAGCAATGCTTAAATTGCAATCTTCAATCACCAAATAAAATATATGCAACGCTGGCTTCGTACCTTATCCATCCTGCCCATCCTGCTGCTGACCGCATGCGCGATGGGGCCGGACTATATCCGCCCGCAGGTCGATATCGCGGAGAAATTCCGTATGGAGCCGATGGAGGGTGAATCGGTCGCCAATTTGCGCTGGTGGGAGTTGTTACACGATGAGACATTACAGCAGCTGATCCGGCAGGCTTTGCAGGAAAACAAAAATCTCAAGCAAGCGGTGGCGACGGTTGAAGAGTTTCAGGCGCGTTTATATACCACGCGCATGGGGTTTATTCCGAACTTTAATGCCGATGCCAACGCACCGGCTTTCGGCACGCTTGGTGGCTTCTTGCGTCCGGGCTTTGCCACGCCGTTCAATTACTACGGCCAGACCACGCTGAATTGGGAGCTGGATATCTGGGGCAAGATCCGCCGTTCCAATGAAGCGGCGCGCGCCGATTTGCTGGCGCAGGAGGAAAACCGCCATGCCATCATTCTGACGCTGGTCAGCGCGGTGGCGCAGTCTTACTTCGATCTGCTGCAATTGGACATGCAGCGCGATATCGCGCAGCGCGCACTGGCTTCATGGGAAGAATCGGTAGCCATTTCGCAGGCGCAGTTGCAGGGCGGTGTCATTTCCCGTCTCGATTTCGATCAGTTCGAAGCTGAGCGTGCCAATGCCGCATCCCGGGTTGCCGAGCTGGAACGGCAAATGCGGCAAAAGGAAAACGAGCTCAGCGTGCTGCTGGGGAAAAACCCGGCGCCGATTGCACGCGGCCATACGCTGACGGAGCAATCGATGCCGCCGGAAGTACCCGCCGGTTTGCCGTCGGAATTGCTGCAACGGCGTCCCGACATTCTGCGCTCGGAACAATTGCTGGCAGCGGCAACCGCCAAAATCGGCGTCGCCAAGGCCTCGCGGTTTCCCAAGATCTCAATTACCGGTTTTCTCGGTGTGGCCAGTCCGGCGCTATCTAACTTACTGATGTCCGGCAGTGAATTCGGCACGGGCGGGCTTGGTTTGGCGGTTCCTCTGCTGAACGCGCAAAGCCTGGGATTCGAACAGCGCGCAGCGGAGGCGCAAGCGCGGCAAGCCTTGGCGCAATACGAGCAAACCATTCTGGTGGCGTTCAGGGAAGTTGACGATGCGTTGATCGCGGTACGCACCGCCAATGATCAGCGCAAAGCGCAGCAGTCGCAGGTCGAAGCGCTGCGCTCCGCATTACAGATAGCCGATCTACGCTACCAAGGCGGGATCACCAGTTATGTCGACGTGCTGCTGGCTAAGCGCAATCTGTTCGATGCCGAATTTGCCCTGATGGCAACTCACCGCCTGCATTTGGTATCGATCGTGCAACTTTACAAAGCGCTGGGCGGCGGCTGGATGTTGCTGTAAGCACCGGTTTGTAGCGGGCGAGCCCGTAAACGGCTGGAACTTATCGCGCACGCCGGTTGACACATAAAATTTTAGAAGTCTGGCAGCGATTTAAGTACATTTTTCCTGACCGGCTTTTCCATTAAATAATCAAAATAACCCAGAGTCGACGCTATGCAGAAAATATTTCAATGGATCAATGCCCGTGAAACTCGAAGCAGTTTCACCTCAGCTTATCGTTTGACGGTTTTGTTGCTCGTGCTGTTAACAGCTTGTTCGGGCCAGCCGCCGGAAAATCCGGCGCCACCACCGCCGCAGGTCGAGGTCATTACCATAGCGCCGCAAACGGTTGACGATCAGCCGGAGTTCATTGGGCAGACCGAGGCTTTCCGGCCGGTTGAGATCCGTCCGCAAGTCAGCGGTATTATCAAAAAAATTCATTTCACCGAAGGGCGGAACGTCAAACAAGGCGACAAGCTATACCTGATCGATCCGGTGCCCTTTAAGGCCATTTACCTCAGCAACAAAGCAAAAGTTGCACAATCCCAAGCACGCCTGACCCAAGCCAAGCAAGATCTGGCGCGTGTCAAACCGCTGCTGGAAAAGCAAGCCGTTAGCAAGAAAGACGTCGATGACGCCGAGGCCGGAATGCTGGCAGCCCGCGCGACGCTGGAAGCCGCGCAAAACGATCTGATCAAGGCGAAATTCGATCTCGATAACACGCTGATCACCGCGCCGGTCAACGGCCGTATCGGCCGCAGCCAGTTTTACGAAGGGCGGTTGGTTTCCGCGCAGGAATCGCTACTCGCCACGATCGATCAGCTCGATCCGATGTATGTCAATGTCAGTGTGCCGGAAAGCTATCTGCTGCGCCGCCGCCGCGAATTGGCTGCGCATAAGGTGGAACGGCCCGACATTTTCCAGCTACGCGGCGTCATGACGTTTTCCGATGGCAGCGTGTACCCGCACGAAGGCATACTGGATTTCGCCGATGTCTCGATACGGCCGCAAAGCGGATCGTTGCAGGGACGTTTCAAATTTCCCAATCCGGAAGGCGGCATGGCGCCGGGAGATTCCTATTTTTATCCCGGTCAGTTCGTCAGAGTCCGTATCAAGGGTTATATCCGCAATAACGCCATGCTGATTCCGCAGCGCGCGGTACAGCAAGGTCCCAACGGCTCATTCGTGTATGTGATCGACGCTGAGGAAATCGCGCAACTGCGTCCGGTGCAAGCCAGCGCTTGGCGCGGCAAGGATTGGTTGATCGAGAGCGGTTTGCAGCCGGGGGGGCGCGTGGTGGTGGAGGGATTTTTCCGCATCCTGCCAGGGGTAAAAGTGCACGCGATTGAACAGCAGCAACAACTGCAGGAAAGTGCCGCCGTTCAGACATCCGATCAACCGGCTCAGCAGGTCGCGCCATGAAGTCACATTTTTTCATCGACCGGCCTATTTTCGCATCGGTATTGTCGATCATCATCGTCGTGCTGGGTTTAGTGGCGTTGCAGAAATTGCCGGTGGCGCAATTTCCGCAAATCACACCACCGATGGTGCAGATCGACGCGGATTATCCCGGCGCCAGCGCGGAAGTCGTTGCCGAAGCGGTGGCGCGCCCGATCGAAGTGCAGTTACCCGGTATCGATAATCTGCTGTATTACGAATCGGTCAGTACCAACGACGGCCACATGATGCTGCGCTTGACCTTTGAGATCGGCACCGATGTCGATATCGCGCAGGTACAGACGCAGAACCGGCAACGCTTGGCTGAGCCGCAGCTGCCGGATGAAGTGGTGCGCCAGGGCGTGACGGTGAAAAAAACATCGCCGGATTTGCTCGCCGTGGTCATTCTGAGCTCCACCGATCCCAAGCATGATAACGTTTTTCTGTCGAATTACGCGTTGCTGCGCATACTCGATAATGTCAAGCGCCTGCCCGGCGTAGGCGACGCCATTATTTTCGGCGGCCAGAATTATTCCATGCGGCTCATTCTCGATCCTGTGCGCATGGCGCAACTCAATGTAACGCCCAGCGAAATCGCCGCTGTGGTGCGGGAACAAAACCGCGATTTTCCGGCGGGACGGATCGGACGCGAGCCCACGCCGGAAGGCACGGAAATGACCATTCCGGTGATTACCCACGGGCGCATGAGCGAAGTGAAGGAATTCGAGGATATGATCGTGCGTGCCTATCCCGATGGTTCGATGGTACGGCTGCGCGATGTGGCACGTATCGAACTGGGAGCGCAATCGTACGACTTGGAGGGACGCTGGAACGGCCAGCCAAATACTTTCTTGCTGACTTTTCTGGCACCCGGCGCCAATGCACTTGAAACCGTGCGGGGTATCCGCGCGGAAATGCAGCGCTTAGGCAAAAGCTTCCCGGCTGGGGTGTCGTACGACATTCCCTACGACACGACCACGTTCATCGATGTTTCCATCAAAGAAGTGTTGATAACGCTGGCGGAAGCGACACTGCTGGTGATTCTGGTAGTTTTTGTCTTTTTGCAAAGCTGGCGCGCCACCTTGATTCCCGCCGTGGCCGTTCCGGTTTCCTTGATCGGCACGCTGGCCGGCATGGAAGCGCTGGGATTTTCCATCAATACACTGACACTGTTCGGCATGGTGCTGGCGATCGGTATCGTCGTCGACGATGCCATTGTAGTGGTGGAGAACGTCGAGCGGCACATGAACCAAGGCGGTTTGTCCCCCAGGGATGCGGCGAAGCGCGCCATGGAGGAAGTGTCTGGGCCGGTAATCGCGATCGTGCTGGTGCTGGCTGCGGTGTTTTTGCCGGTAGCTTTCCTTGGTGGTATTACCGGCGAATTGTATAAGCAATTTGCCATCACCATTGCGTTGTCAGTCGCCATATCCGGTTTCGTCGCGCTGACCTTGAGTCCCGCTTTATGCGCGCTGGTGCTCAAACCTGCGCATCAAGCGCCACAAGGGTTCTGGCAGCTGTTTAACCGCTCATTCGATTGGATGCAGACCCGCTATACCGGCGCCGTGGCAACGATCATGCGGCGCTCGGTGATTGCACTGACGCTTTTTGCGGTAATGATTGCCGGTATCATCGGTTTGTTCAAAATTCTGCCGGGCAGCTTTTTGCCGGAAGAAGATCAAGGCTACTTCATCACCGTGGTGCAACTGCCGGACGGCGCTTCGATGACGCGCACGCGGGAAGTGCTGAGCAAAATCGAAAACTATTTTCAGGCCAATCCGGCAGTACATTCCACCGACGTGCTGGCGGGCCAGAACTTTGTGTTCAGCACGCGCGGCGCCAATCAGGCCACCATGTTCGTTCCACTGAATCACTGGGATACACGCCAGAACCCCGAACAAAAAGTGCATGGCTTGATCGGCGCGGCTTTTCAGGAATTTGCCAAGATTCCCGAGGCGCTGATTCTGGCTTTCAACGCGCCTTCGATCAGCGGCTTGGGATCGACCGGTGGATTCTCGGTGCAGATACAAGATCCCAGCGGCGGCGATTTCGCCGAGTTTGCCGCAGTAGCGCAGGAATTCACCGCCAAGGCCATGGAAAATCCGGCGATTGCCGTGGCCAGCACCAACTTCCGCGTCAGCGCGCCAAGACTGTATGCAACGGTGGATCGTGAGCGCGCCAAGGCGCTGGGGGTGCCGATTTCGGAAATTTTCGATACCATGCAGGCCTATTTCGGCAATTTTTATATCAACGATTTCGTCAAATTCGGCCGCATTTACCGGGTGCAAACCGAAGCATTACCGGAATACCGCTCCAATCCCGACGATATCAGCAAAATTTATGTGCGCGCGCAGAGCGGTGCAACATCGACCATGATTCCGCTGGATTCGGTCGTCAATACCACATTCAACAGCGGCCCCGATCCGGTAACGCACTTCAACGGCGCCAATTCCGCGCTGGTGCTGGGCGGCGCCGCGCCGGGCTACAGCTCAGGGCAGGCGCTGGCCGCACTGGAGCAAGCCGCCGATGAAATTCTGCTGCCACGCGGCTACACCCTCGATTGGAGCGGCATTTCGCTGCAAGAACGCAAAGCGGGCGGACAATCGGTCATGGTGTTTGCATTTGCGCTACTGATGGTGTTTCTGGTACTGGCCGCTCTGTACGAAAGCTGGTCGATTCCGATGGCGGTGATTCTGGCGATTCCTTTCGGCATACTCGGCGCGCTGCTAGCGATATGGATGCGCGGCTTGAGCAATGATATTTATTTCCAGATCGGCCTGGTGACTTTGATCGGCTTGGCGGCGAAAAACGCCATTTTGATTGTCGAGTTCGCCAATCAGCGCCACGCCGCCGGGGAAACCCTCACCGATGCGGCGCTGGATGCCGCCCGACTGCGCTTCCGGCCGATCATCATGACGTCGTTAGCCTTCATACTCGGCGTGTTTCCATTGGTGATCGCCTCCGGCGCGGGTGCAGCGAGCCGTCATTCGATCGGCACCGGGGTATTCGGCGGCATGCTGGCGGCCACCTTCCTGGCGATTTTCTTCGTACCGTTGTTCTTTGTCGTGATCGGAAAAATGAAACGCCGGAAAACACCGCAGGCCATTGCAGTGAGTTCGCAGGAAAATGCGGTTAATCATCCTGAAAATCCTGAAGACACCGGCCAGGGTAAGTAAATCAATCAGTCCAAGTGCTGATAAAAGCTCTTGCGATTTCAACATGCGCAGTAGTTTCGTTCACCGCGAGTCAATCGTGCGGTGAACGAAACCATGACTTCCTTTATTGCCAGCTATAAAGCACCGAAAGAAAGGCGAAGTTGACCATTTGATTGTTGTTTTGCGTCAATGTAGTGCCATCGGTATAGCGCCATCCCGTCCACGTCCATTCGTTGGTTTTAAAGTGATCCAGAATGTAATCCAGGCGCACACCCAGGTTCTTACGAATATCGTATCGAGCAAATAGCCGCAGGCTGGAGTATTGCGTTGAAATATTCGGAACGATATTGACTTGCGGCTCAAGCGTGACTTTCTGATTGAATTTATCGGTGTAATCCGAGAACATGAAATTGGCGCCGGTTTCAAGCTTATCGGTTGGTTTGGCGGTGACTTCCATACCCACGGAAGTTCCTATGTTATGCAGATTGCTTCCCCAAATTTCACGAATTCCGTTATCGGTAATCGCGTTTCTAGAAGCCTGATCGATATGGGTTTCATTGCGTGAGAACCATGCGGTTGCTTGCAGCCGCTCGGAAAATATATACGTGGCATCGAGTGAATAATTTCTTGCGGAGCCTTTGCGCAAGCCTAAACCGGACCCTGGCCGCTGGCCGTAATCATCAATCGACTCATCGATTGCAACTTGTATGGACAATGAATCGATCGGATCCCAATTAGCTAGAAAGCGGACTTTATCCCGGCTGCGATCGGCAAGATTGGACGGTGCGATGAGATTGAAGAACGGAGCACCCGAATCGGTCGTATTGGTGAGAAAACTTGAACCGAAACGATCGCTGTGTATATATGAAATCGTACCGGTAATCGTGTCGGATAACGAGCGGCGCAATTCCGCGCGATAGAAAAGCTCATCGGTTCTAAAGCGGTGACCGGTATTGGTCGCCGTTCCGGTGCGATCCCGGTGTTCATAATCAATACCGCCGATCAAACGAAAATTGTGCGGCAGCGAATAGTTTGCTTCAAATTTACTGGTTATCGTGCGGAATGAACGCGGATTATTCAGACCATTCCATGTATTGCCGTTCAAATCGTGCAAAGTGGCCATAGGGTTATAGAATCGTACCGGTGTTTTGTCGTCGCGATCCTCGAAACGGAAGTTGGTATTGATCGATAACTTTTGCAGCGGACGCGCTGTCAATCCGGTTTGCGCCAGTACGGTATCGATACGCCCGCCCAAATTGGCGCCAATACCGGGTGCGGTTAGCAGTCCCGGGGAAAATGAATCGGTTTGGGTCGCTCGCGTATAAGCAACTTTGAACGTGCCGCGGGTTGCTGGGGTAAAGCTATATCCACCGGATAGAAAACCCTGATGCGATTCGTTATCCGGCGCAAGTGCGATCGGTGCATATTGGCTGGGTGAAAAAATACCCCCGACGGTGCTGCCGCCGGTAGGTGTCAATAATGCATTTTTGTTGTTATACATCGTGCCGTAATAGCCGCCCGATAATTGCAGATCTTTTCCCGCATAATCGAGTGAAGCGCCAAAAATCCGGATGGTTGAATTGATCGGTTCCGGAACAAACTCAAAACCGCCGATCGCTCTCGGGCTGGGTCTGCCATCGAATCCACTGAGCCTAGGCTCGCCCAGCCGGTTTCCGCGCCCGAAAATACGCTCCCCGTCTTTTTCTTCGTTACGGAAATGGAGGTGAAATTCCAGATTACCGGGAAGGAATTGGTTAAAACTGAATCCGATCGATTGCCGCTCGGTACTCAATTGGGCGGGATCGCCCGTTGTTCGAGTAGACGGTATATGAGGATCGGTGGTGCCGATGCCGGTAACCGCGGTATTGACCGTAAACGGCTCGTAGCGCGGTGTTTGGCTGTAATCGATAACATAGCCCCATTTACCTTGTTTGCTGTGCTCAAAACGCACATCACGGTTTTGGAATCCTAAATTACGTCCCAGCAGTTTGAACCATGTTCCGGTATCGTCGTAGCGTTTGGCAATATCGACATTAAAGATTCCATAAGGTCCTTCATTGCGCAAACCGGTATACTGGCCGAATCGCGCGTTATCATTGAACAATTGACCGGCACCGATATTCACCACGCTTCTCGGCTTGGAAAGTTCTTTTAAAGGATCGGCATCCGCTCCGGAAGAATAGGCCGGAACTGCCGTCACGACGCATGTGAAAAACACCATTGCAGGTGAAAATTTTTTGCGGTTAAGCGTGTTAATGAACATGATATTTGTCTCCATTCTTAGCGCTGAAATACGCTTTCATTGCGAATGTTTTCAGGCATGTTGCTGCCGTGAACCTGGGTGTGGCAATTGGCGCATCCACGCGCAAGCGTGTTTCTGGCATAAGCGCCCGTGAGCGTGCCGGAGCTGCCTTGGTGCGTGTTCGGCTCGTGGCATTGCTGGCATAGGAATGGGGAACGGGTGCGCAATAAATTAGGCGCTGTGGTGCCATGTGGATTGTGGCAAATCGCGCAATTTTCCTGTACCGGCGGATGGTTGTAGACAAAGGGGCCGCGCTTTTCCATGTGGCAGGTATAGCAAGTATCGTTGACGCTATCCCGCACCATTTTGCTTGGACCGGCTGAACCATGCGGATTGTGGCAATCCGAACAAATAACCTTGCCTTCACGGATGGGGTGGCGGTACGGACGGTTAATCAGCTGGCGCATCTCCTTATGGCAGTTAAAGCAAACCTCAGGCTGCGTGTTGCGGTTGCGCACTTTGTCCTGTTCGGTATGAATGGTGTGGCAGGACGTGCATGCGACATCGCGATTCGCGTGGGTGCTGCCAGGCCAATGCATGCGCTTGCCGCCTTGATGGCATGCTAAGCAGGCGTTATTCCTGTCCTCAATGGAATTGACGGATTTTTTCCCGAATGTCCGTTGCGGCATGAGCGCTTTGTCCGGTGAGTCTTCATGACTTCCGCCCTCACCGTGGCAGCTGGTGCATGTTGGGGTTCTATGATCGGCAGTGGTACCATGCTTGGTTTTCCCGATAGCGAGAATGGGATTGTCACTGTTTTCGTCATGGCACGCCGTGCACTTACCGTCGCCGCGCAGAATAAGATCTTGAGGAGGGTCATCGTCATCATCGTCAAGCTCGGCTGAGCTGACGGGTTGCGGTAATACAGCGATAATGAATGCAAGAATAAAAGCCAATAACCCAGGCACAGCAATTTGCCTGATTTTGATGATTGTTAACATGCCTATTTCCTCTACTCTTTGATAGTTTGCTTGGGGGCGCATTATTGGCGGTAGAGAGAAAAAGTTCTGTGAGTTTTGTCACGCGCATGAGCGGATTATCCATCACTCATCTTATTTTTTGATGAATTGAGTCTAAATATCACTAAAGATCAGTCAGTTATCCGTACTAGCGATGAAATATGAAGATTGAAAATGAAAGGAAAAAAGAATGCAAATCTGCGGTGCCGATCCGTCTGCCAGCATCGTGATGAATGATCCCGTCATTTGCTGGAGCGAGGATAACGAAGAAAAATCCGCCCGCTGGCGTTGTGAAAAAGGATTGCCACCACCCAAACGGGTGCAAGTCATTGACGACCGCATGCCAGCCGATACCGCTTATCGTCTGGCTTGTGAAGGGACAGCATTATTGTGGCGCGGTGATTTCCAAAATGCACGCCAACTGTTGCAAGCAATGGCGCGACGGGTGGATAAAAAGAAACCGGAGAAAAACCCCCGCCAGCAGCCGGTTTTCACGCCCGCTGAGGCATTTCACCGTCACCGTCTGGCGCAATCGCAGCGTGCCCGCACGCTGGAGAAGCTGCTGATTCCATTCAATCCCGATCACACAATCCCGCTGCGCCGCGCACCGGATGTGCACGCCGCTTGCCTGGAAGCCTATGGCGCTTGCACCGTTGCGTATATTGCCTCGCTGCGCGAGTTGCTGGGATTGATCGGCGCTTACGAATGGCGCAAAAAAGGGATTGAAATTGCCGCGCTGGGTATGACGATACACCCGCATTACGGCGTGTTTGCACCGATCCGCAGCGAGTATGTAAAGCTGATCACACAGGCGCCGCTGCCCAAACTGCTGGCCACACAATCCATCGCCTTCGACATCGGCACCGGCACTGGCGTATTGGCTGCCGCACTGGCATCACGCGGCGTGCAACACATCACCGCGACCGACCAGGACCCTCGCGCATTAACCTGCGGGCGCGACAACTTAACGCGGTTAAACTTGCTCAACCAAGTAGAGCTGGTACAAGCCGATCTCTTTCCCGCAGGACAAGCCGCCTTGATCGTTTGCAACCCGCCGTGGATCCCGGCACGCCCCAGCTCACCGCTGGAACATGCCATTTTCGACCCGGAAAGCCGCATGCTGCGGGGATTTCTGCACGGTTTGCGCGATCACCTGCTGGCAGATGGCGAAGGCTGGCTGATCTTGTCGGATTTTGCTGAGCATTTGGGATTGCGCACGCGGGAAGAATTGCTGCAAATGATCGACGCTGCGAATTTGAAAGTGCTGGGACGCACCGATATTAAACCGCACCATCCACGTGTTTCAGACACCAGTGATCCGCTGCACGCCGCCCGGGCGGCGGAATTGACGTCATTATGGCGGCTGGCCGTAAAATAGCCGGGGAATTGCTACAACTCGGTGTACTTTTTCGCACTGCCTTTGGATTTCTCCACCGGATATTTGAGCGCGTTTTTCTCGATTTTCTCCAGCACGATCTGCTTCACGTCCAAATCGTATTTGTCGGCCAGCAGCAAAGCAAACGCGATCACATCGGCCAGCTCTTCCTTGACGCTGGCAATGTCCGCCTGCTCCGGCGTTTTCCATAAAAAAGCTTCCAGGAGTTCAGCCGCCTCAATATTCAGCGCCATTGCCAGGTCTTTCGCATTATGAAACTGCGCCCAATCGCGTTCGTCACGGAATTTGCGTAATGCTTCAGTAAGTTGCTGGATATCGTTCACAGAAAAACAATCGTCACTATTGAAGTTTCCTACTGCCTGGCAGTTACCCAAATTTTATTTAATGCTCAATTTCAACAGCATTTCTACGAAAAATGCACTATTCAGAAACGATAATGAAGCGCAAATGGTCGTAACCGAAATTGAACTGTCCTGATTGCAGGTCAGTTTTTTACTCTGACGATGATTAATCAGCGTATGCTTTCACAGTGTGTATTCGTCAAATTCTCAGTTTTTAAATACACATAAATTTATAGTCAACATGCGGCTAATCCGAATTAGCTCCACTGCTAGGATTCGATTCACGAACAAATTTAATTAGTTTTTGAATTTGTTCTTTCAAATCTAGCTGGCTTAAATTAGTTTCAAAATTCTCAATTATATAGTTCGCAATCGCAACTTTATCAGCTTGAACCTCTTTACCTGATTTCATTGTGATAGAAAGCGTATTTTCATATTGACCAAGCGATGACTTAAATTTTGCTGAAGGATGAATTTTTGATATTGCCTCTTTTAATTTATCCTCACTCAAATAATTTTCGATTTCACGGCCTTTTGTAATCCAAGCATAGCCAGGCCCTTGATTGAATTCACTCATTAAACGCTTTTTTGTCTGATTGAGATTTGCAGCTTTACTAGATTTATCGCTATCAATGACTATAACTCCACGTCGATTTAACCGGCGCAATGAAATAAATTTATCGATCGATTGATCAATATCCTCTCCAGATAAATGCGAAGCAAGACGCCCCCCATAAAACATGATGCTGTAATGAATTCCCTCAAATAAATCGGGAGCTCGACTATTGATCCAGTTGTTTAAATAAATTCTATCGGATGGTCCTTCAACCCAAATAATACAATTCGATTGCAACAAATCTGAAGGATGATAACCGAGGTCTTCGCAAATTTCTGATCGCTTTTTGTCTGAAGTAACTCGCTCTGCAATCGACTGATCTTTCTCAAGGCGGATATGGTAAATCTCGGCACTCGGCGTATCCATGAGGGCAGCCGAATGGGTAGTAATGAAATATTGGTTGTTTGTTGAGTTAACCAAGTATCGGACAAGCTTTTTTTGCAAAATTGGATTTAAGTGAAGCTCAGGTTCTTCCATACAAATTACGGTATTCTCAAGAATAGTAGCCGCAGCAGCTAGAATAATCACTTCATGGATTCCGGTTCCAAGTGACTCAAGTGGAAGAGTCTTTTCATTAATATGAACATGAATCGTGTTTCGTTCATACGGAATTTCTATCGTAGCTGAATTGTTAGCGATAACGTTTTGTAAAAACTTATTGATCTGCTCAAACTTGTTCTTGTCTTTTTGATTAAGCACATCTGGATTTTGCAGTTTTGCCAGCCGCTCGATAATTCCCTCACCACTAAACTCTTCAGAAACACTTCCATGCTTGCCAATCTGCCGAATAGCAGGAATCATTTTTACTACAACAGTTTTAAAATCCGGAGTTAGATGTCTTAATGTTTCTGGGAACCAGGCACCAGCCCGACTTCCACCAGTCTGGTTAGTCAAATTGTTCCAAATAGCGTGAAGGGAATTGTCATTAATCTTTTTGAAAGCGACTTCCCAATTGTCATTAATTAACTTTTTATTTATATCAAAATCAAACCATACATTCTCATCAGTTGCTTCAAGCTCTACCTTATTTTGGAAGGTTGATAATATTAAATTTAGGTGTTTCGGTTGATAATGATTCAGAGGAATTTTTTTAGAAATTTCTCTTTCAAATATTGAGTGTTCACCAGACTCGTTTTTGCAAAGAGAGATGCAGGTACCAGTAACAAAATCCGCACTTACGGGTAAGTGACGGTCCAAAGGAGTTAAATTTAACGGTCTTCTATTGCTACTTGCTAGTTCAGGGTAAATTTCATGAATAAAACGCAGAATATTTGATTTACCGCTATTATTTTGGCCGATGAAAAGGTTGATTCTCGACAAATTTGCAAAACGCTGAATCTTATTTCCAAAGCTTCGATATCCGCCTATCGCAAAAGAAGTTATAGGTAGATTGCTTTCAATCATGTTTAACCCGGAACACATCAAGCTCCATCTTTCCCAATCCCCTCATGCAGCCATACCGAATCAAAATCCGCAGCATTCGACCATGTAAGTACACCTAGTTCTATGCGAACTTGATTAAATAATTGCGCGTCTTTTAAGGCTGAATAAATACCGGCTTTTTCACTAAAAATAAGTTGCGACATATCGATGATACCGGTCGCGCCGTCATTACAAGTCACAGAGAGACAATAGTCAGGCATTACAGTCACTGAACGAATGCGCCATGGTGTGCCTGCTATCTCCCCAATCTTCGCTTTAACGTCGTATCGACTTGTTGCTTGGTCATCTTGCATTAAGATTCTCTGGGAATTTTTTCATCTTTCAGATTCTTTCTCTGGTGCACCACAGCGAGTACAAAAATTTCCTCGCCCTTTATTTCATAGATGATGCGGTAAGAATAAAGGAGCAGTTCTCTCACCGCTTCTTCATTGAGCTCTGGGACCATTCTTCCCATTTTCGGTAACCCATTTAATTCATCGACTAATTCGCGTATATCATGCACAACCTTTTTCGCATAGTAATGCGAGTCGCGAGCGATGAAATCATGGATAGACCGTAAATCAGCAACCGCCTGCTGCGACCAAATTACCACGCATCAATTTCCTGCTTCAGTTGTTCACTCGTCAGCGTTTTGCCTTGCACGACAGCTTCTTGCCCTTTTCTGATTTTGTCCAATAGATATAGCCGGTACATGATCTCATCCATATCTGCATCTTCCGGTAATTGATGAATGGTTTTTAACGCTTCCTGTTTGATTGCCTCCATATTGCTACCTCACATCAAAAAATTCGGTAATTGTTCGGATTTACCTGCTAATCGGCTTATACCGTATCCGCTTCGGTTTCGCACCTTCCTCACCTAAACGTTTTTTCTTATCGGCTTCGTATTCCTGGTAGTTGCCGTTGAAGAAGGTCCATTGCGAGTCGCCTTCGGCGGCGAGGATGTGGGTGGCGATACGGTCGAGGAACCAGCGGTCGTGCGAGATGACCAGCACGCAACCGGCGAATTCGAGCAGGGCGTCTTCCAAGGCGCGTAGCGTTTCCACGTCGAGGTCGTTGGACGGTTCGTCGAGCAGCAGCACGTTGCTGCCAGCAATCAAGGTTTGCGCCAGGTGCAAGCGGCCGCGTTCACCGCCGGAGAGCTGGCCGATGATTTTTTGCTGGTCGCTGCCTTTGAAGTTGAAACGGCCCAGATATGCGCGCGCCGGGGTGGTGTACTTGCCGACTACCAGCAGATCGTTGCCGCCGGAAATGGCGTCGAATACGGTTTTGTCGTTTTCCAGTGAGTCACGCGCTTGATCGACGTGTGCAATCTGCACGGTATGGCCGATTTTCACCTCGCCAGAGTCGGCTTGTTCCTTGCCGGTAATCAACTTGAACAAGGTTGATTTACCCGCGCCGTTCGGGCCGATGATACCGACGATCGCGCCCGGTGGGATTTTGAAGCTGAGATTGTCGATCAGCAGACGGTCACCGTAGGACTTCGACACACCGTTAAACTCGATGACTTCATTACCGAGGCGCTCGCCGACCGGAATGAAAATTTCCTGCGTTTCGTTACGCTTTTGGTATTCCTGCGAATTGAGTTCTTCAAAACGAGCCAGCCGCGCCTTGGATTTGGCCTGGCGGCCTTTGGGATTTTGCCGCACCCATTCCAGTTCCTGCTTCATCGACTTCATGTGCGCGTCGATCTGTTTGTTTTCCTGCTCCAGGCGCGCTTCTTTTTGCTCCAGCCAGCTGGAGTAATTGCCTTTCCACGGGATACCGTGACCGCGGTCAAGCTCGAGAATCCATTCGGCGGCGTTGTCGAGGAAGTAGCGGTCATGGGTAACGGCGACGACAGTACCGGGAAAGCGCACCAGGAATTGCTCCAGCCATTCGACCGATTCGGCGTCCAAATGGTTGGTCGGCTCGTCGAGCAGCAACATGTCCGGTTTTTCCAGCAGCAATTTGCACAACGCCACGCGGCGTTTTTCCCCGCCGGACAAGTTTTTAACGACCGCCTCCCACGACGGCAGGCGCAGCGCATCGGCGGCGATTTCCATCTGGTGCTCGGTATCGCTGCCCGAAGTGGCGATGATCGCCTCCAGGCGCGCTTGCTCTTCCGCCAAGGCATCGAAATCGGCGCCTTCTTCGGCATACGCTGCGTACACTTCCTCCAGCTTCTTCTGTGCCTGCATCACTTCGCCCATGCCTTCCTCGACTTCCTGACGCACCGTGTGCTCGGGGTTCAGCTGCGGTTCCTGCGGCAGATAACCGATGCGGATATTCGGCAGGCGCTGCACTTCGCCGTCAAATTCCTTGTCGACACCGGCCATGATACGCAGCACGGTGGACTTGCCGGAGCCGTTCAAACCGAGCAGGCCGATTTTTGCACCGGGAAAAAAACTGAGCGATATATCCTTGATAATCTGACGTTTGGGTGGAACGATTTTGCTCACGCGGAGCATCGACATTACATATTGAGCCATGGGTTTAATCTTTGTTTGATATGAAAAAATTAAGAAACGAATAGACGGAGAGTTTAGCGCACGTCTCGCGGCAATGATAGCCAAATGGAAGGGATTTGCTCAACTGCCCATGCGCTTGATCGATACAAACTTATTGTTTTCGTCGAAAACCAATTCAAACGTGCCGTACACCCCGTTGTTCCGTACTACGGAGCGCAATACATTGGCCGGAAAATGAACGATGCGGCCATCGATTGTCTCGGCCGCCACGGTATCCACGGCACCTTCGTAGTAGTACAGCAGTTGATGCGCAGGAATTTTAAGCACAACGTGCAGGCATTGATGCATAAGCAGCCTCAATCAGGAAACACCATCAAAACTTCTCGCCATCCTCCAGATAGCGCCATTGACCCTCAGTCAAATTACCCAATTTGACTTTGCCTATGCGCACGCGCTTCAGGCCGGTCACTTTCAGATTGACCAGCTCGCACATGCGGCGGATCTGGCGTTTTTTGCCCTCGTGCAGGATAAAACGCAATTGATTCTGGTTTTGCCAGCTCACTTGCGCCGGTTTTAATGTCTGACCGTCCAGACTCAAGCCATGATTCAGCAATGCCAGTTTGGCCGGTGGTAAACCGCCGTCGACCCGTACCAGATATTCTTTTTCGATACTCGAGTTTTCGCCGATGAGCTGCTTGGCGATACGGCCATCCTGCGTCAGCACCAGCAAGCCCTGCGAATCGATATCGAGCCGCCCGGCCGGAGCCAGATTTTTTAAATGCGCGGGCTGAAAACGCTTGGCCGGTTGCTTGGGAATAAACTGATTTTCCGGTTTGATCAGCACCACGGCAGGCTGATAACCCGGCTCCGGCTGTCCCGACACATAACCGACCGGCTTGTTCAGCAGAATCGTGACCAAACCGGTTTGCTGCACTTGCGCGGCTTTGTTCAACGTGATTTTCTGCGTTGGATAAATTTTCGTGCCAAGCTCGGAAATCCGCACGCCATCGACAAATACCCAGCCCAGCTCAATGTACCGGTCCGCTTCACGGCGCGAACAAAGTCCTTGCTCGGACATCAGTTTGGATAAGCGGATTTTTTCCATGAAGCGCTATAATATTGGAAATTCGAGGAATGGAATGAAAAGTAGGCGTTACCGGTATTATAAAGGTAATCAATCGATCATTTTTAATAACATCGCTAGGATCATTTATGGAAACTACCGCAGCAATACTGGAAAAAGCGCAGCAACGCGCGCAAGAATTGGGGCTTCCCTACAAAGGCGCATTACTTCCGATGGAAGCTTACCGCGTGTTACAGGAACATACGCAAGCCCAATTGGTCGATGTGCGCTCGCGCGCCGAACTGGATTGGGTCGGCCGCATTCCCGGCGCGACGGAAATCGAATTGCGCTCATATCCCAATATGCAACCCAATCCAAACTTCCTGGATCAGCTCGCACAGCAAGTCGATAAAACACTGCCCGTACTGTTTATCTGCCGCAGCGGCGCGCGCTCAAACCAAGCGGCAGCAATGGCAACGGACATGGATTTTGCCGAGTGCTACAACATTCTCGAGGGATTTGAAGGCGATCGGGATGAACAGGGTCATCGCGGTACAGCATCCGGCTGGAAGGCCGCCGGTTTGCCGTGGGTGCAGAGTTAACTAAGTTTAAAAAACAAGAGTCTCATGAGAGACTCTTGTCAGTAATCATTTAAACGGTTTCACGTTTGGCGCGGCGTGCGAATAGTGTTAAAACTCCAAGACCGGCCAGCAATAATGCATAGCTTTCAGGTTCCGGCACAGGACTCAACAATCCGCGGATTTCGCCGCCCGGGAACAGATCGGTATGAACGTTCAGGTAAGCCTTTCCGGCATCAAGACCGGCGACCAAATCGTTGAAAGCGGTGCTTACCAAACCGCCGTGATTGGTAATAAACGCCGGGTTATAACTGGAAGCCAGCGCCATGTCGAAGGTATGATCGTACGAACCGGCTGTAATACCCAGAGGAAAACCGATAAAGGATGGCACTTGGGTTGCAGCACCAACATTGGTTCCCGGATCCGTGCAGCAGTGGATGTGCGCTGCCGTCACATTTCCCAGCAGATCGCTGAAATTGGTCTCGACCCGCATCGTCACTAAGTCAAAATCGATCGTAATCAGCACCGAACCGGTGGCAGGTGACGCATTTGCAGGTACTTCGCTGCTGCCGAGCAAAGACGCGCCATATTTCGCCTCGTGTGCCGCAACCGGTAATGTTGTGCTAGCAAAAACAAAGAAGCCTAAGAGTAGTTTATTGATATTCATGATTTGTCCCTCCAAGTTATAGGAAAAAACATATTTTCCCGCGAGCAAATGTACTGAAAGACAAATAGGCCGTCAAACGAATTGTCGGGTGATATCAATATCGCCGGACTGGTGCTCGATGAGAGGAAACAAAAGAATTTAACCGGCTAATTCTAAGAATGAATTGTACTCACATCTCCGACCAGCCGATCACACCGGTATACGCCGTGACCAAAATCACGATGCCAAACACGATCCGGTACCAGGCAAAAATGGTGAAGTCGTGATTGCTGACGAAACGCAGCAATCCGCGCACAGCAATTAAAGCGCTTAAAAAGGCCGCGGCAAAGCCCGCCGCGATCAGACCCAAATCGTTCCCATCGAGCAATTCGCGGTTCTTGAATAAATCGTAAAAAGTAGCGGCGAACATGGTGGGAATCGCCAGGAAAAAAGAAAACTCGGCCGCAGCTTTGCGCGACAAACCGAAAAACAAGCCGCCGATGATCGTAGCACCCGAACGCGAAGTGCCCGGAATTAACGCTAGGCATTGCGCCAGACCGATCTTCAGCGCATGTTTCCAATCCATATCATCGACTTGCTCGACCTCGATCACATGCTCCCTGCGTTCCGCCCATAAAATCAGTAAGCCACCGATAATCAGAGCGGTAGCCACAGGAATGGGGTGAAACAAATAGAATTTGATGATTTTGATGAACAACAAACCCATCACCGCAGCCGGCAGGAATGCGATCAACAGGTTAAGAACAAAGCGGTTCGCCGCCGCACTGCTGCCAATGCCACGAACCACGTCGATCACTTTGGCACGGTATTCCCAGCAAACTGCCAGAATAGCGCCCAACTGGATCGCAATGGTGAACACCTTGGCGCGTTCGTCGTTGAAATCGAGCAAATCGCCAATCAGAATCAAATGGCCGGTCGATGAAACCGGCAAAAATTCGGTCAATCCCTCAACAACGCCGAGGATCAACGCTTTTAGCAGTAGAGCCAAATCCATAGCGTTTTTGTTATTTCTTTATAAAATTAAAAATCACAACTTGCTGTAGATCTCAGCACCCTTTTCCTTGAATTCCGCCGATTTCTGCGCCATGCCCACTGTCAGTGCTTCAGCTTCTGCAACGCCCTGGTTAGCGGCATAGTCGCGCACATCCTGGGTGATTTTCATCGAGCAGAAATGCGGGCCGCACATCGAGCAGAAATGCGCCACCTTAGCGCCATCCTGCGGCAGGGTTTCATCGTGGAATTGTTGTGCTTTGTCCGGATCGAGACTCAGATTGAATTGGTCTTCCCAACGGAACTCAAATCGCGCTTTCGATAGTGCGTTGTCACGGATTTGCGCGCCGGGGTGGCCTTTCGCCAGATCGGCGGCATGCGCGGCAATCTTGTACGTGATGATGCCGTCTTTGACATCGTCCTTGTCCGGCAATCCGAGGTGTTCTTTCGGCGTCACGTAACACAGCATCGCCGTGCCATACCAGCCGATCATCGCCGCACCGATCGCTGAGGTGATGTGATCGTAACCCGGCGCGATGTCGGTGGTCAGCGGCCCAAGGGTATAGAAAGGCGCTTCGTCGCAGTACTTTAATTGCAGATCCATGTTTTCCTTGATCAGGTGCATCGGCACATGACCGGGGCCTTCGATCATAGTTTGCACATCGTGTTTCCAAGCAATTTTCGTTAATTCGCCGAGCGTTCTCAGTTCGGCAAACTGCGCTTCGTCGTTGGCGTCGTAAATCGAGCCGGGGCGCAAACCGTCGCCGAGTGAGAAGCTGACGTCGTACGCTTTCATGATCTCGCAAATTTCCTCGAAATGCGTGTACAGGAAGCTTTCCTTATGATGCGCCAGACACCATTTCGCCATGATCGAGCCGCCGCGCGACACGATGCCGGTCATGCGTTTCGCAGTCATCGGTACGTACGCCAGACGCACACCGGCATGGATGGTAAAGTAATCGACACCCTGTTCGGCTTGTTCGATCAGCGTGTCGCGGAAGATTTCCCAAGTCAGTTCTTCCGACTTGCCGTCGACTTTTTCCAGCGCCTGATAAATCGGCACCGTGCCGATCGGCACCGGGCTGTTGCGGATGATCCATTCGCGCGTTTCATGAATGTTTTTGCCGGTGGACAAATCCATCACGGTATCGCCGCCCCAGCGAATCGCCCAGGTCATTTTTTCCACTTCTTCCTGAATGCTCGAACCGAGCGCAGAATTACCGATATTGGCGTTGATCTTGACCAGAAAATTGCGACCGATGATCATCGGTTCCGATTCCGGGTGGTTGATATTGGCGGGGATGATGGCGCGCCCGCGCGCCACTTCGTCGCGCACAAACTCCGGCGTGATCATTTTCGGCAGCGACGCGCCGAAATCCTGCCCCGGATGCTGGCGCGTCAGTAATTCATGATGCTGCGCGTTAAACGTATCGATACGCTGATTCTCCCGGATGGCGATATATTCCATTTCCGGTGTGATGATGCCACGGCGCGCATAGTGCATTTGCGAAACATTGGCACCCGATTTGGCGCGGCGCGGCTGGCGCTGCAAATTGAAGCGCATGTCGGCCAGTTTCGGATCGTGCAAACGCGCCTGGCCGTAGCTCGAACTAAGACCGGGCATGATTTCGGTATCATTGCGCTCAGTAATCCATGGCTCGCGCAACGCTGGCAATCCGGAACGGATGTCGATTTTCACCGCAGGATCGGTATATGGGCCGGAAGTATCGTACACCCAGATTGGCGGATTTTTTTCGCCGCCCGAACTGGTATGCGTGTCGGTCTGCGAAATTTCACGCATTGGCACGCGGATATCGGGGCGCGAGCCTTGCACGTAGATTTTGCGGGAATTCGGCAGCGGCTTGATAGCGGCTTCGTCGACTTGCGCAGTGGCGCTGGAAAAACTTTTTTGGTTTAAAACTGTAATGCTCATAAAATGCTCCTTAATAGAAATGCCATAAAGAGCGGGAGGATGAATCCCAGCTTCCCTACGGCGGCATTATCCGCGTCAGGTAATAAGGGACTTTCTCACCAAATTATCAGAGAATTCTGAAAACGGACCCCTAGCTGATGCTGTGAAGCTAATGGAAATGTGAAATAATTGCAAGCCTTATGTCAATTTAAGAATACGGAATAGAAATGGACCTTGAACAAACCCGGTTTAACATGGTAGCGCAGCAAATCCGCACATGGTATGTATTGGATGATAACGTGCTGGATCTGCTGTACAAAGTAAAACGTGAAGAATTCGTGCCGGCGGACAATCGCGCCGCCGCTTTTGTCGATATGGAAATTCCGCTTGGTTACGGCCAAGTCATGCTGACGCCGAAAATGGAAGCGCGCATCCTGCAGGAACTTCACATTAAAAAAACCGACAAAATTCTCGAGGTCGGCAGCGGCAGCGGTTACATGACTGCGTTATTGGCCGATCAGGGCGCGCATGTCTACAGCGTCGAAATCATACCCGAACTGAAAGCGATGGCGGAAAACAATCTGAAAGCGCACAACATCACCAATGTCACCATCGAGCAAGGCGATGCCGCACGGGGCTGGGTTAAGCATGAGCCGTACGATGTCATTGTGTTAACTGCATCGACCCCGGTTTTACCGGCTGCTTTTCAAAACAGCCTGAATCCCGGCGGACGTATGTTTGCGATTGTCGGCGAAGATCCCGTCATGGAAGCATTATTGATTACCTGCGTGGCTCCCGGTGAATTCACCACCGAACAATTATTTGAAACCAGCACGGTAGCACTCGTGAATGCCCAGCAACCCGCAAGGTTCAGCTTTTGAGTATCACAGCATTGACGCGCGTCATTGGCCACAGCAATCAACCTATAGCTGAAGTATCACCGGCTCCGGGCAATTGCCGGAAATCGCTATGAAATTTATGCCATTCGTTTGGGTTGCCTGCATCGGGATGCTATCGCATGCCACGCTGCAAGCCGCCGACCTGATGAATATTTATCAGGAAGCATTAACACAAGACGCCCAGTTCAAGTCTGCGCGAGCCGCCTATGAAGCGGCTCAGGAAAAAATACCGCAAGGCAGGGCCGGTTTTTTACCGAACATTACTTTGTCAGGCACGCGCCAAGTGCAGGAAGTTGATGCCGGAAAAATCGTCAGTTCGACAACCGGATTGGCTGTGAATCCTGGCGCCAATATCGTTCAAAGCGGCGGGATTACGATCTCGGCAACGCAACCGATATTCCGCATGCAGAATATCGTCATTTACCAGCAGGCAAAAATCGAAGTCAGCAAAGCGGAGTCACAATTCATCACTGCTGGGCAAGACCTCATTTTGCGCGTAGCGCAAGCATATTTCGACGTACTGGACGCGCAAATCGATATCGAAGTCAACGAAACGCAGAAAAATGCCATCCTGAGACAACTCGAGCAAGCCAAGCGTAACTTTGAAGTGGGCGTTTCGACCATCGTCGATACCAATGAAGCGCAAGCGCGTTATGACTTGACGCTGTCGCAGGAAATCGCCGCGCGCAATGCATTGGAAATCAAAAAGCGCGCGTTGCAAGGCATTATTGACCGCCTCCCGGAGAATCTCTCCGGCGCCAGGGAAATTGCCAACAACCTGGCCACTTTGAAATACGGCAGCATGGATGAATGGGTGCGCACTGCGGAAGAAAAAAACTTTACCTTGAAAGCGCAGCAGGCTGCGTATGAATCAGCGCACCAAAACGTAAAAAGAATCTGGGCGCAACATTACCCAACCTTGGATCTGGTCGCGCAATACAGCAATCAAATCGGCGTCGGCGCAGCGGTTACCGGGCGCGGCATCGATCTCACCTCGCAATCCATCGGTTTACAACTCAACGTGCCTTTATTCCAGGGTTTTTCGGTGCAATCCCAGGTACGCGAGGCGATGGCGCTGCAAAATAAAGCCTTGCACGACCTGGAAAACACCCGGCGCAACATTACGATACAAACGCGTCAGCAGTATCTGAACGTCACCAATGGCATTGCACAGGTCAAAGCGCTCAAGCAAGCTTTGGTTTCGAGCCAAAGCCAGTTAGATTCGACCATACTCGGCCAGCAAGTCGGGGTTAGAACCGAAGTCGATGTACTCAATGCCCAGCAGCAACTGTACGCCGCCAAGCGCGATCTGGCCAAGGCCTACCACAGCTACCTGATGTCCCGCTTACGCCTGAGCGCGGAAGCCGGTGAATTGGACGAAGATACGTTAATACAAATTAACGCCATGCTGATCAAGTAACGGACAATCTTCCAACGGCCAATCCGGCTAGTGATAGAATAGCCGCCGAAGCTGGCCAGACAGTCGCCGCCTGTTGTTCTTTTTGAACGCAGGGGGAGGAAAGTCCGGGCTCCATAGAGCAGGATGACGGTTAACGGCCGTCCGCCGTGAGGCGAGGAATAGGGCCACAGAGACGAGCGTATTCAGTTACGGTGAAACGCGGTAACCTCCATCCGGAGCAAGACCAAATAGGCAGGCGATGATGTTGCTCGCAGAGCCTGCGGGTAGGTTGCTTGAATGCACGGGTAACCGTGCGTCTAGAGGAATGACTGTCCACGACAGAACCCGGCTTACCGGCTGGCTTCACAAAATTTTAATGAGATTGACCCGAATTGAATTCTAGCCATCATGCAAAACACAATGAGCGCTTGATACTTTACGTTTAGCAATGATCCGTAAATTTCTCCGCAAGGTATTCACCCGCAAAGCGCCCGCTGCCGAATCGATCGCAACGCTGAGTATCATTCCACACAAGCGCCACGGCATCCGGCGTAACCAAATTAATCCGTGCGCGTTAAAAGTCGCCACCACCCTGCAGCAGGGCGGGTTTTCCGCCTATATCGTCGGGGGCGCGGTGCGTGACTTGCTGTTGGGTTTGATACCGAAAGATTTCGATGTCGCAACCAACGCAACCCCGGAAGAAATCCATAAGCTATTTCGCCGTTCACGCATCATCGGGCGCCGTTTTCGCCTGGTTCATGTGATGTGCGGTATGGAAACAGTGGAAGTGTCGACTTTCCGCGGACCTTCACCGGACGATGAGGAAGATTCCACAGCAATCCCGTTGACCGACCAGCATGGCCGTTTGTTGCAGGATAATGTTTTCGGTAGCCAGGAAGAAGATGCGGTACGCCGCGATTTCACGGTCAATGCGCTGTTTTACGATCCGATCAAGGAAGAAATTCTGGATTATCTGGACGGCTTCGACGACATTAAAGCCAAAAAGCTGCGCATTATCGGCGATCCGGAGCAGCGCTACCGCGAAGACCCTGTGCGTATGTTACGCGCGGTGCGGTTAGGATCGAAACTGGATATGCAAATCGACGCGGAAACCGCCAAACCGATCGGCGATCTGGCGCCATTGCTGCAAAATGTTCCGCCATCGCGCTTGTTTGATGAAATGCTGAAGCTGTTACTGTCCGGGCACTCGTTGTCTTGCGTGGTCGAATTGCGCGCACGTGGGTTACACCACGGCCTTTTGCCGATGCTCGATGTGATCCTGGAACAACCGCTCGGTGAGCGTTTTATCACCATCGCGCTGAAAAATACCGACGAACGGATCGGGCAAAACAAACCCGTGTCACCCGGATTTCTGTTTGCCATATTGCTATGGCACGAAGTGCTAGCAAACTGGAACACCTTGAAAGCATCCGGCGAAAAACCCATGCCCGCTTTGTTTAAGGCGATGGACCAAATTCTTGCGCGGCAACACAAGAACCTGGCAATTCCGCGCCGCTTTGACGCGGTAATACAGGAAATATGGTCGATGCAGCCGCGCTTTGAAGCGCGGAGCGGCCGTCAACCGTTCCGCTTACTCGCCCATCCGCGTTTTCGCGCAGCTTACGATTTCATGCAACTGCGCTGCGAAAGCGGTGAATTGAGCGCGGAGCTGGGCGAATGGTGGAAAACTTTTCTGGCCGTAGATAGCGAAGAACGGGAAAAAATGCTGCCCAAGCAAACATCCGGTAAAAAACCCCGGAAAAGACGCAGCCGCAAAAAATCTTCGTCCAGTTCCGCTGCTCCGCCCGGCAGCGCAACGGATCAGGAAAACTCTTAATCCACTCCCTTCATGCATAAAAAACCGAGCCGGGCCTTTATCGCTTTGGGCAGCAATCTGGAAAACCCTGTTCTTCAGATTCAACGGGCATTTGACGAATTGAAACAACTGCCCGGCACCCGTTTGATTAGCTGCTCATCGCTGTACCGAAGCGCCCCGGTGGGAAGGTTGGATCAGCCTGACTTTATCAATGCGGTCGCCTTGATTGAAACCCAGCTTACGCCGCATGATCTGCTCAATGCATTGCTGGCCATCGAGCAGCGCCACGGGCGCATACGCGAATCACTCAATGCGCCGCGAACGCTTGATCTCGACGTTCTGTTGTACGATACGCTGCAATACCAGGATGCCGATCTGATCATCCCTCACCCGCGCATGACGCAGCGTGCCTTTGTGTTAAAACCGTTGTTTGAGATTGCACCGGATTGCGATATTCCGGGTCACGGGCCCATTGCGCCGCTGCTTGCGGCGTGTCACGGACAACAACTGGAACAAATGAAGGAATCGCCCTAACCCGGCTTTTAACCTGCAACGGCAACCGGCCGCTCTGCCGGGGAATTAACAGCAGGGTCGAGTTCCAGTATTTGCGCCGATGTTTGGCTTGGCGCATCGCTGATAATTTTTCCACCCTCCAGCACAATGACTCTGTCCGCACTGGCGATCGTTTCGGGACGATGCGCAACGATGATGCGCGTCAGCTTCAGCGCACGGATCGCTTCATTGACGCTGTGCTCACGCGCGATATCGAGATGGCTGGTGGCTTCGTCAAGAAAAAGAATGCCGGGCTGGCGGTAAAGCGCCCGGGCCAGTAATAGCCGTTGTTTCTGTCCACCGGACAAAACCGCGCCCATATCGCCGACTAATGTATTGTATTGCATCGGCATCGCGGTAATGTCGTCGTGGATTGACGCCAGCCGGGCGCTTGCTTCGATACGGCTGTAATCCGCTTGCGGAGCAAAAAAGCAAATGTTTTCCGCGATGGAACCGGCAAACAATTGATCATCCTGCATGACGCTAGCAACCGCATTGCGGTACCGCTCAACCCCAAAATGGCTCAGCGGAACGCCATCCACTTCGATACTTCCGCCGCTCGGCTGCAACAGTCCCAGCATCAATTTAACCAAGGTCGTTTTGCCGCAACCCGACGGGCCTACGATGGCGACCGACTCACCCGCTTGGATATTGAAGCTGACATCGTGCAGCACCAGCGGATCGGTTTCCGCATGACGGAAGGCCAGATGTTTCACTTCGATCCGGCCGGCAAGCGGCGCTGCCGTGATACTTCCCGATTCATCAGGCGGTTCTGTGGGGGTCAGTGCAATGTCCCCGGCACGTTCCGTGTGCAACCCCAGCATGCGCAATTCCAGGCCCTTTTCAATCAAGCCTGCGACACGCTGCACAAATTGCGTTTTATACGCGATGAAAGCAAACAGCATTCCGATCGAAAAACCGCTGCCGTTCGCACTATCCAGCACCAGCATGGCACCGAACCAAATGGTGATGACATTCTCCACGCCGAACAGCAGACCATTGAGTCCCTGATACAAAATGCCCAGACGCTGAGTCCGGATACCGGCATTGAACTGATCGACCGTCAGATTTTGCCACGCCGCCGTGCGCGGCGATTCATGCGCGTGCAGCTTAATGCTCTGCATACCGCGGATCGTCTCCAGAAAATGACTCTGTTGTTTGGCGCTACGGACAATATGTTCTTCGGTGGCCAGACGAAACGGACGGTATAACGCAAA
This sequence comes from Nitrosomonas sp. Is24, assembly GCF_033063335.1. Lineage (NCBI taxonomy): Bacteria > Pseudomonadati > Pseudomonadota > Betaproteobacteria > Nitrosomonadales > Nitrosomonadaceae > Nitrosomonas > Nitrosomonas sp. Is24. Next base: position 3,114,478 of record NZ_JAWJZG010000001.1, read on the forward strand.
CCGCAGCAAGGCATAAACCACGGCGGCAATCAGCGCGATCAAGGCCAGTTTGATACTGTAAAAAAGCATCATGCCGAGCGTGACCATAGCCATCACCCCATCGATCAATGCCTCCAGAAATCCGGTCGTCAGGGTCCGTTGTATGACATTGAGCGAATCGAAACGCGACACGATATCGCCGACGTGACGTTTGTCAAACCAGCTCATGGGCAGGCGGATCAAATGACGAAACAAGTTCGTGATCATCTGCAAATTGAGCGTTGTTCCAAGCACCATCAGCACCCAGGCGCGCAATGCTGTCACACCCGCTTGCACCACGGCGAACAACAGAAACCCAATTCCCAGCACGGTGACGAGATCGTAATCTTGCGCCACCAGCGCCTGATCGACAATCCACTGCATATAGAAAGGCGCCAGGATGGCAAAAAGCTGTAATACCAGCGCGAGCACCAGAATCTGCGTAACCGTCCCGCCCAATCCTTGCAAACGGCCGATCAGCGTGGTCAGTTTTACCTTGCGCGTATCGTCGCGCGCTGTGAATTCACTGGTAGGCATCAGCTCCAACGCGACCCCGGTAAAATGCTTGGAGAACTCCGCTAACGCCAATTCACGTTCACCGGCGGCCGGATCGTGCAGCGTCACGCGGTTTCCTTGAACGCGGGTCAATACCACAAAATGACTGAAATCCCAATGCAGCACGCAAGGCAGCTTCAGTTCCGGCAAATGTTGCAGATCCAGCCGCAAGGGACGGGGGGTGAATTTGAGTTGACCGGCAATTTTCATCAAATCGGCGAGTGTCGATCCGCGTAATGAGATGGGATAGCGTGTCCGCAAAGTCGCCAGATCGATACGATGGCCATGATAACTGGCAATCATGGCCAAGCACGCCAAACCGCATTCCGCCGCTTCGGTTTGCAGAATAACCGGGGTTTTGTGGCGTAAGGAAAAATTAAGCATGATCCGTCCTTTAAATCCGCCCGGTAATCGACAGCACCGGATCAAACACCCACTCAATCAACCGCCGCCGGTCGATATGAACATCCGCATCCAGCACCATACCCGCCTGCAATGGCATCGCCTGGCCGTACGCTTGCACCTGCTGCTGCGGCAAACGGACGGTGATGCGGTATACCGACTCCTGAATCGCTACCGGCAAACTGGATTCATCCGGTTGAATCACCGTGCGGCCGATTTCGACCACCTCACCCAGATGGTGCCCGAAGCGCTGATAGGGAAAAGCTTGATAGCGCAGGGAAACTTGCTGTTCCGGCTTAATAAATCCGGCGGCGCGCGTGGGCACCAATAACTGTGCTTGTAGCTCGGCGCCCGCGGGCAAAATCGATAGCAGCGGCATGGCCGGATTCACCATCTGCCCTACTTCAGCCAAAATGGTCGTAACCGTACCATTGGCCGGTGCAGTCAAAATAACGCTGCGGCGTGCATCGGCTTCCGTGAGTTGTTGCTCTAGCTCGGAGATTTGCCGTTCGATCGCGGCGGTATTATTGGCCTGTTTCAAACCGGAAGCCGATAATTCCACGCGCGCCGCGCTCAGCTCGCGATTCAGGCCGGTAATGCTACGTTTTAATTGCGCATGTTGATTACGCTGATCGATCAGCGCCTCCTGCTTTTCCTGTACGGCCGCATCGGAGACAAAATGCTCCGTCAGTAATTTTTCATAACGCGCCACCGTGCGTTCCGCATTCGCCACGCGACTGGCTTGAAGCGCCAATTGCGCCAAGGCTTCACGGATTTCCGTTTCCAATCCGCGGATCCGGCCGGCAATACTGCTGCCGGTCAGTACATCGATTTGCTGCTGCTTGCCTTGCTCCTGCCGCAAACTATCGCGCCGCTGCTTAAGCTCCGCCAGCATCGCCGCCTGCGCTTCGCGCGTATTTGTCGTAGCACGTTCACTGGTAATCGTCAGCAACGCATCGCCTTGTTTGACCTGCTGACCTTCACTAACATGCTTCTCAAGCACGGTTCCGTTTTGCGGGGAAAAAACCCGGATCATGCCTTGTGTCGGCGACAAGTAACCCACCACATGTTCCTTGCGGGTATATTCCCCCCAGTATGCAAAACCGGCGATCGCGATGGCAAAAAGCGCGGCCGCCCAAACCAGCACACTGATCGCCGGAGACCGCGCAATCAAAACATCGCCATGCAAGCAGTTTTTCTGGTGAGATAAAGCTTCTGTACGAAAAAGGGCGCGCTTCATTGGATCAATCGATTTCGTTAAATATCGCTGTGCGCATGCGCGATATTCAATGGACCGCTCTTTTCGACGAGGTAAGGATAATTCGCTTCTTCCGCCCGTTTGCCGATCAGATTGTTCCAATCAAAAAAATAGGGTTTTGGCGCACGGGATATTTCATCGTAAACATCCCGGCAGAGCGAATAAAACGCTGGCAGGCGCTGTTCTTGCCAGTCTTTCAGCAACGTGTGCAACGGCGCCTGGGTTAGATTACCTATGGCAAAATCCCGCGCAAATCCGTATTGAATTGGACTGACAGTGGCGTCCGCCTCAATCACGACCGGAGAAACCAAATCGCCAAACCGTTTACTTTTGTGTTCGGCTACGGCACTGGCAAAAACCAGTTCCGGATGTTGTTTCACAGTTTCGCTCAATGCGAGATCGATTTGTACTCTCAACGCACTGTTATTGCTTTGCTGGGCAAGCAGCCAGGCATACGCGCTTTCCGTCGCATCCGGCGCGCTTCCTTGCAGCATCGTGGCGGCATTACCGACTTCCTCCAAGGGATGAATCTGGAGCAATTTTGCACCCTCGCTGATAGCAAAATCCCGGACCCAGTCGAGTTCGTTCAAATTGTATTGCGTCAATGTGAAAATAAAACCGAAATTCATATTCGCTGCGCGCAGCAGCGGTAAGCGCGCTTTCATGGTATCGAACGCCAGCTGCGAACCTCTGATACGGTTATGCGACTCAGGTATGCCGTCAATGCTGATCGCTAGCACATCGACGTTGCCGTGCAACAGCTCGATATTCGGCGCCGTCAGCAACATACCGTTGGAAGTCACGCTGGTGCGCATACCGCAGGTGTGGGCATGCTGTAATAATTGTGCCAATGGTTTATAAAGCAGCGGTTCACCACCGGAAAGACTGACAAAATTGAAACCTTCGTCGGCCGCATCCGAAATGGCCTCACACAAAAGATCAAGCGCAAGTGCGCCATGCGCTCGCGGTGAAGAAGAAGAATAGCAGTGGAGGCAACTTAGATTGCACTGCCGTGTCGGATGTATTTGCAAAATACGGGCTGATCCGGTTGGTCCCATTGCTATCTCCCTCTTGATGAGCTGTTAATGTCCGGCGCTGATCGTGTTAACGTGATAAATATCGACTGGGATACCCCTGATCAGCCAGGATGGAAAAGTGTTAAAATTAACTGCGCTGAAACCGGATAATCCACCCGCGATTTGACTGATTTCTTCCGGGGTTAAGCTCGCCATGGTTTGGCATTCGGCTTTCAGTTTTTCAGAACCGCTCATTTCATGAGACATGATTTTTCTCCTTTGAAGGGTTTAATAAACAATGCTAGGCGGATTGATCGATCCCAAAGTTGCGATTGAAATAAGGTTTTGACGCTGCCAAAAACCGCTGCCAATGCATTTATCAACCAATCCAGTTTCAAGATAACGTGATTGACTTGAAACCGCAGTGAGAAAAATCACAGCGGAATGCACATCCATTCCGGCTATTGGAACGTCTATTTGAAGCCAGCAAATACGTTATGATGATCCGGTAATGGCTAAATCTTTATCAGGTATTGATACAAAAACATGAGAATTACCCACCTTACCCTGCAAAAAATGGTTGAGAACCGTGAAAAATTCGCGGTACTGACTTGTTACGACGCGACTTTTGCAGCCGTACTGGAAAATGCCGGTGTAGACGTGTTATTGGTTGGCGACTCGTTGGGCAATGTACTGCACGGTAGTGACACCACTTTGGCCGTGACGCTCGAGGACATGATTTATCACACACGCTGTGTGGCGCGCGGCAGCAGCAAGGCGCTGATCGTCACGGATATGCCGTTCGGCAGTTATCAGATCTCGCCCGCGCAAGCGTTTGAGCATGCCGCCAGGATTATCGCCGCGGGTGCGCAGATGGTTAAGATCGAAGGCGGCCATCTCATGGCTGACACGATTCAATTCCTGACCCGGCGCGGTATCCCGGTGTGCGCGCATATCGGTCTGACGCCGCAATCCGTTCACCAGCTGGGCGGATATAAACTGCAGGGTAATACGGAGAAATCGGCGAAACAATTGCTCGATGACGCAAAAATGCTGGAAAAATCCGGCGCGAGTTTACTGGTGATGGAAGTGGTTCCGGCGAAACTAGCGAAAAAAATTACCCAAGCATTATCTATTCCGACCATCGGCATCGGCGCGGGCGCCGATTGCTCGGGCCAGGTGCTGGTACTGCACGACATGCTGGGGCTATCCCAAGGTAAAAAACCGCGCTTCATCAAAGACTTCATGCCGGGTGCCAAAAGCATACCCGAAGCAGTGGCGAATTATGTACAGGCTGTCAAAACCGGGCAGTTTCCTGCTAAAGAACACGAATTTTGATTGCCTGATCTGTATGAACATACTGACCGATATTGCCGCATTGCGTGACACGCTGCGCGATGAAAAAAATATTGCTTTCGTTCCAACCATGGGGAATCTGCACGAGGGTCATCTAGCGCTGATCGAACAAGCAAACCGGTTGTCCGGTTGCGTGGTGGTCAGTATTTTTGTCAACCGGCTGCAATTCTTGCCGCACGAAGATTTTGAGCGCTATCCGCGCACATTGGAAGAAGATTGCAGGGCGCTGTCCGTACTGAATGTCAAGACCGTTTTCGCGCCCAATGAAAAAATTCTTTTCCCAACACCGCAAGAATTCTTGTTAGCATTACCGCCTGTAGCAGATATCCTGGAAGGAAAATTCCGCCCGGGGTTTTTTCGTGGTGTTGCAACGATCGTATTGAAGCTATTCAATATTATTCAACCTGACCTGGCTGTATTCGGCAAAAAGGATTATCAGCAGTTGCATATAGTGCGTGAAATGGTGCGACAATTGAATTTACCCATTAATATTGTGGCCGGAGAAACGATCCGGTCTGCCGATGGATTGGCGCTCAGTTCGCGTAATCAGTATTTAAACGGCATACAACGGGCAGAAGCCTGCCACCTTTATCAGACGCTTTTACGCATCAAGCAGGAAATCATTTCCGGCTGCACCGATTTTCAGACACTACAACAGAACGCCAGCAACGCTTTACTCCAACGCGGCTGGAAAGTTGATTACATCAGCATCCATGAACGCAGTTCGCTGCTGCCAGCGCAGGCCCCGGACCGGGATTTGGTCGTTTTAGGGGCAGCCTGGCTCGGCAATACGCGATTAATCGATAACCTGGAAATTAAACAACCGATTTTTCTAAACTAACATTGCAGCATTATGACCGCCTTTCCAAACCAGACAGACGAAGAACAAAAAATG
>NZ_JAWJZG010000002.1:0-8045 GCF_033063335.1 Nitrosomonas sp. Is24
CCAACATCGCCGCCCAACCGGCAAAAGTTGCTTGATCGGATAGTAACACTAGTCCGTTCAGTCTCATTTTGAGACTTTTCTACACCTAACTTCACTTTCTTTTTGATACCCGGTTAAGGACATGGCAAATGAAATCTTTATCGATTGGATCACCATTTCTCAACTTCACGAGGTTGAGGAACTCTTCCCAATCTTCTGCGGGGGAATCATCGTCAACTATGACGCAATCGGTAGAGCACGTCATGAAAGAGTTTGCGCCGCGACTTTTCCGGGATCACATGAAACAAGTCTTAGACTCAAAAGTGACGGTAAGCATATTTCACTCTCAGGAAACGTCGGCCGGTTTTCTCGTAAAGACAACCTGTTCAATCTGGATTGGCAGCAAACTTTGTCCAAAGTTAATCGAATCCTGCTGGACAAAGGACTCCCGCCCTTCAGTTCTGGACAATGCTTTAATTCCTTTAATCAAGCAGACACCCGCGGCGCGCGTGTATCTCGTCTGGACATCACCTGTAATTTTGCGACGGGTTCAGAATCCCAAGCAAGAGCCCTCATTCGATGGCTATCTAATCGATCTGTATCCAGAATGAAAAAAGGCCGGGCAGGGGACGAGTCCGTTTGGTGGGTCAATACCCGGCACATGCTCAAAGCCTACATAAAACACATTGAAATGCTGAAACACGGCTGCGCTGAAGATGATCCCGTCTATCTATGGTGCAAAGAACAAGGAGTAGTGAGAGTGGAAATCGAACTGAAAAAACGCCTTTTGCACGATGAAGGCTTGAACAAGATCGAAAACATCACGGATGAAAAGCTCATCGCAATCTTTGAAAGCGAAACCGAGATTTTCCGCCGTGTCGACCGCAGCGACGAACCCGACATACTGGACGCGCTACCCGCTAAAAGCCGCATCTATGCAGCTGCTTGGTTTGCAGGAAAAGACTTAGTTGATTTAGCGAGCAGGGCGACGCTATTTCGTCACGCCAAAATTCTACGCGAATACGGCATAGACATCATGGAACCGCGCAATATCGAGCAATTCCCCGTGAAAGTCCAGATTGTAGACCTCAAACCCTTATCCATGCCGGACTGGTACAGCCTGGAAGATGAAAAACCACGATTAAAAGTAGTAGGGGAGTGATTCCAGCCTATAGGCTCCAATCCGGGGCTTATCGGGTGCAATCCCGCACCATTTAAACTTTAAGGAGTAAAACGATGTTTCAAACAATCAATAATCTGTACCGCAAATCTGTAGACGCCGTGACGGCTGTCGGTCGCAAAATCAAATCCTTCTTCTTTTCGCCAGCCATTGAAGGCGAATATCTAGGGAAGGGCGATGTTATGCGCCGTTCCTACAACCCGCGAGGCTCCCTGGCGTTTGCATTGACGTTCTGCTTCCTGATGCTGCCAGCGGTCAGCTTTGCCGCCGTACCCGCCGACGTGACCACCGCAATCACCACGGCCGCAACTGACGTTGCCACCGTAGGCGCTGCCGTCATTATCGTGATGGTCGGCATTAAAGTCTGGAAGTGGATACAACGGGCGCTGTAACATGGCCTATCTGTATCAAGGAAAATGTCTTGATACCGTGCAGCGGCTGCATGAAAGTGTAGCTGCTGCATGTCCGCCCGTATCAGGCACTTACTCCCTGCAATGCACGCCATCAGCTACGCAAGTCGACATCCTGGCAACTGACATATTCTCAGCGGCCACCTATACCAGCGTACTGATTCCTTCTCAAATTCCCTGCGATGTAAGTCTACTGGATCAAACAGCCTTCTTCTGGCAATTGGCCGGAGTCCTGGTTGTAGGCTTCTCCATCCGGGCAATCATCAAGGCATTCCAATAATGGAACTCTGGATATACGACTTAGGCTACATGCTGGCCTTCCTGGGGGCTTTATGGCTCATCTTCACCGCATAATCGCAATTTTCTGCTTTCTTTACCCGTCGATCACCTTTGCCACCCTGGGAAACGGAGTCGGTGAAGTCAATCTCGCCGGCTGGATCAAACAAACTGACGGCACCTACGCCAAAGCCTTCACCAATGCCGACGGCACCGGCTCGAAAGTCACGCTGACCAGCGCACCCAAAGGCATTACCACCACATCAACCGCCTTAGTCCAGACCTCAAAAGGCGCAATCGGCATGGACATCGAAAAAACCGTCAATGTCGCTACTTCCCGGCTTGGTCCCACGGTTGCCGCTTTTGCCAAAAAAGCCGGACCGCTCGGCATGGCGCTTACTGCTGCTTCTTTGGTTTGTGATCTGACCAACATCTGCAACCAGGCGGGGCAATGGGTTTTCAATAATCCTTATTCTGATCCAACGTATTTTCCATCAAGTACAGCCGTTGGTTTTTATATCGCTGGCGGCCGCAACGGTACGCAGTCTGCTTCCTTGGCTCAATCTTGTAAGCTGCTGGCCGGTCTTGATCTTGCTGGTTCTACCACTACGCTTGAGGGTTCCACTTGTCATGAATATGCGCCCGCCGGTTATTTGTGGCGTAATGTTGGCGTGTATTGGGTTAATAGTGGCGCTTGCCCTACACATTACACATTAAGCGGTTCTAGTTGCGTTCTCTCTGAAAGTTCCGGCTCTGGCGCTCCTACCGCCTCAGATTGGGACTCTGCCGCTACCAAACTCAATGACGACCGTTTCACACCGCACCTGATCGATGCCGGTGAATCCGTCCCGACCGATGCCGTACCAACTCTGACCGCCGACCAAAAGCGGAATCTCGGCGTTGACGTTGAGCCGACCAAAGACGCAAGCGGCAACGTAACCGGCCGGAAGGAAACCACCACTTCGGTTGAAGTCGTCGACAACGGCACCGCCGACAAACCCGGCAGCGTTATCGTCAAGGAAACTAAAACCACGATCACCTACAACAACAGCAACACCGTTATCGATTCAACCTCATCGACCAGCTACCAGAACCAACCCGATACTAAACAACCATCGGGTTTTACCATTTCGTTTGATACCGTGCCGGAAGCCAAGCTCGAAACCTACAACGTACCGAACACATTTGGGACGACTAGCTGGGGTTCCGGATCATGTCCGCCGGATATCGATGTTCCCATATCCAAGATGACTATTCACATACCGACGCAGCCGGTATGTGATACGGCGCTCATGATTCAGCCTTTTGTGCTGCTTCTTTCTTCTTTAATCGGCATTTACATCATTGCGGGGGTTCGTGGCGGTTCCGCCACATAAAAAACTATGTTCAATATCTTAATTCCGTTAGGCGCATTCCTATCTGCCGGAATGGGCTATCTGGCTGTACGTGCAGCTATGGGGCTTGGTATCGGCCTAATCAGCTATGGTGCTGTTGGTGTTGTCCTTGCCGAGCTATTCACAATGGCGCAAGGCTTCTATAACAACGTGCCAACCTTTGCGCTTCAGATCATCGGTCTGGCCGGATTCGGCCAAGGAATCGGTATCATTGCTGGCGCCATCTCTTTCCGGCTGACTTTTGTCCTGCTGCCTAAGCTCGGAGTCATACCGAAATGAGCATCACGCTAATCACCGGCAAACCCGGCACCGGAAAAACTGTTTTTGCCGTATCCGGATACATCAAACCGGAACTGGAAAAAGGCCGCATCGTATACACCAATGGCATACCGGATCTGAAATTCAGCCACATCGAACTGACCAACGAAGACTTGAACCGCTGGGACGAACGCGAACCGGTGGAAGGGCGCAAGGGAGTCTATGAGCTCACCACGGTAAAAGAAGACGCCTTGATCGTCGTCGACGAAGCGGCCGACGTCTGGCCAGCGCTGCACCTCAAGGAAATCCCGCAATTCCTGCAATACCTGAGAAAACACCGCAAACACGCCCTGGACTTCCTGCTGCTCACGCAAGACCCGCATTTCCTGCATCCGCATGTACTGCTGAATGTCGACAAGCATATTCACCTGGTTACCGACTGGCGCGGCACATATTCGTATGAATGGGCGGAATACTGCGTGAATCCGATCATGCCGAGCAACCAAAGCCGGGCGGTATCGGAACGGTACAAACTGGACAAATCGGTATTCAGTGAATTCTACTCGGCAACTAAGCACCTGCCAAAGCAAAAGCGCTCAGTGCCGAAAATGGTCTATGCGGCAGTATTCATGCTGTTTGCCGTTCCCGCGATGGCCTTCATGACTTATTCCACCATCAGCAGCAAACTGGAAAACCCCATCGGCGCAAACCTAGCCAAGCAGGAAGAATCCAAAACCGAACAAACCGCGAAGCAGGGGAGCGATACACCACAAACCGTCATACCCACGGCACAACCAGCCGCCGACAGTGCACCGGTTAAACAATCGCTTTCCATGCTCTCGGAATCCGTCGACTGGGGACAAGTCGCCGCCTGTATGTCCAGCAAATCAAACTGCATCTGCTATGGCCACAAAGCCCAACGCCTCAATATCGACCCGCAGACTTGTAATGCAGCCATTGATTACGGCTGGATATCTTCAACGAAAATGTAAAAGGAAAATCACTGATGCGATTAATACACTCTGACACTGTAGAGCGCACCGACGACTTAGTCGGTATGGCTTGTTACTCGATGTTCAATCATTTAATGAAAGTAGCAGACCTGCATGCGCCTGAAATTGATTTTGAAACTGCGATCAAGATTCCGCAAAATCCTTTCCAGGTGCACACGGCCGCATTTTTTCACAATATGCGTTTGGCCGCGCTTGAGAATAACTTTTGCAATCTGCTGATATACCTTTATTATGAATCTGCCAGCTTTGAACAATTCAAGCGCTTATCGCCGTTTCTTAAAGAAAAGGATCACAAACTGTTCGATCAGGTTCTGAACCCTTTTCATAAAATCGATGACCAGCAGGTTCTTGACGTCTTTCAGAAGTTTGTCACTGAATTCAACAAAAACATGAATTTCGATAAATTCATTAAAGTAAAAGTTTACCCTGTCATGCGCACCTTCAAAATCCATGAAGAACCGGTAACCAACATTTTCACCCAGCCTGATCCCGTATCCTCGCTGCACTAACCATGATTTCCAACAACGAAGAAAAACAACTGCTGCAAATCGCACACGAAGCGATTGCAAACTTTTCCGGAGATATCGATCTACTGAACTCGGCAATCGGAATGCTGTTCACCGGCTACTATTTCGGCTGGCGCTTCCTGTACATCGTGCATTCAAAGCGCACTGTCCGGAAGTATGAAAAAGTGCTGAACATCAAAGTAAAAGAACACTTTGAACCGATTGGTACGTTCTCTTACCGATCTGCGGGATTGTCAGAAGCCTACAAGCATTCAAACTTCTGGAAGTGTGTGAGTGGGGATATTCAGATACCAAACAGAAAACAAATCATGGATTTCCAACAATCGATTAAAGTATTGGTTGACCATCCATCGACCAAAGCAAAGCAAGTTTAAACCACCGAAAGCCCAAGGGTCGCGCCGCCGACCGGCGCGAAGGGTATGACCGCAAAGCGGGCATGCTGCCCGATCCCTGACACGGATTAACTTGTTCCTGATGCCTCGTCTTGCTAAACGAATTTATATTAATCTAGACCTAGGCTTTTCAGCGTCAAATAGAAGATTGTGCTAGAAATGATATTGGTGACGACTTGAAAGAATGCGCCCCAGTAAAATTTATTACCTTGTTTTTGATTATCTCTTTTGAGTTTATCGATTTTCTTATTGTCGCCTGCTGTGAATTCAAATACGACCCTTTTCCCTTCGATTTCTGCTAAGGTGTCGAATAGACTTGTTGCAGCTGCGCGTGAAATTGCATTTATTGGACGTAGCGCATAAACCGAAAAGAAAATTACTGCTACTGCAATATGAATCGGCATTGATAGCTCATAATATTCTTGTGCGAACCACAATATGCCCGCAATAAATAATAGCACTCCAGAAAACATTAACCAGTGATCGAAAATTAATGCAATTTTTCTTCTCCTAGCTTTTAACCAATTTGGGAATTCTGGAATAAGTGCTGGTTGTTTCCTAGTTTGATACCACTCGCTTACTACGTTTATTAATTCTTTGCTTAATTGTGCATTTATGAAATCTACTCGACAAAATGCCGGTGCTATTAAAGTATCTATATCATCAAAATCAGCTGAGTTTCCAGACGACATAATTTGCAATACTTTGCTTGGTTTAGGATCACTTGCAGATATTCTCACCAATAATGTATGGCGTTGAGGCATTATGTAATTTTCAATATTTACGAGAAAATCCCATTTTATGATTATTTCTTCAACTTCTTCGGATTCATGCCAATAGTGATCCTGAAATTCAATCCAATTAGAAAATTCACTGAAGTTTCTGTCACTTAACCCAACTTTCACCGTCGTGATGGTTATATCAATGGAATGTAACTTTAATTTTTGTACAATTCTCGTATTTAGATCAATGATATCTTCATGTTTTAAATGAATTGGATCTGGAAAAATTTTTACATTCGAATCAGGATTACCATTCAACATATAAAATATTGACTTTAAGCTTTCTCGATCAATGGTTGCCGATAAATTAGTGCTTGTATCTCTCGATATGATTAATTGGTTATTACCATTTTTCTTTATATCGCTCATTTTTTTCCTAAAATAGTTAATTATTCGTTATCTTAAAAATGTTGAAAGATATTATGATTGTTCAATATTTTAATATTCACTTCAAATAGCTTTATCTATTATTCGATGCTTTTATAAAATGTCAAATATATAAGACCATCATTTGTTGAGGGTAAATAGATTCTATTTCAAGGACGTAATTATGATTACTTTTATTAATTTATTATTTCTGACTATGTTTTCAACGCTGAACAATCTTTATTGGTTTATCCGTTATACTCGAAGTAAATCTGTTAAACGCAAATATTATCGATTAGTCACTAAGGAAAAAAAACGCCTGCTTGAGGCAGGCGTAGATAAGGAAGAATTGCGACTTTTATGTCGTCATTTATCAAATCTTAAAAATGAACAAGCCGAAAACCGCTTAGAAGCTTATAGAAAAACTCTAAAATCTTGTCAGCCTTCCTCCGGGAATTAACTCTTCTATTTTTATTATTTAACATAATACAAATACTTGACGAGTCACTTGAAGCCTGGCTTGCGTTTGCGGGCGATGATGTCATTATTGTTGTTGCACCCAGTAAAAGGGCGGCCACAGTCACACCCGCCGCCCTGGTGAAACAGCTTTCAAAAATTTTTCTTTTCTTCTCGTCTTTTTCAGTTACGAGGTTGCTTGCTGCGATTACTTCTAATCGATCTGCACCGATGTAATCAGCAAGTTGGATACAAATATCATCTGGAAAACCTCTTTTTCCTGCTTTTACCATTCTTATATAAGCATCAGATATTCCAAGCATTTTCGCTAGTTCAATTTGTTTTCCTGCTTTTTTCTCTGCTGCTTCAATAAATGTTTTTAGCTTCATTGTAGTTTTCCTATTGACAGTAATCATTTGTTTCTGTATTGTCAGAAACAAATGTTTCTATAAGACGATTCAGCAATCATATAGTTCAAGTTTCCCCAAGTCAAACGAGGTTTATATGAACTCATATCACTTAGCAATACTTCAAGCTACCAGCAACGGCCAGCACCCCGAACTAGCCGACTGCTGGCGCAATTACCACCCCGAAGCAGTTTTGTCAGATAGTGATTACCCAGTTTTAACCGAAGCAAACGATTCAATGTAACCGGGTTCCGTGTTGAGCGATGAGGAAACGAAGAGCGAAACACGGAACCCATTTTTTTATCTACCAATGGAGAAATAAGAAATGGCAAAAATTCTAGTAAACAACGTACTCAGAACACACGGCACCAAGAAAGACACCGGAAAACCTTATGACATGTATGCGATTACCGTCAGCCTTCCGGTTCAGAATGTTTCACAAGGCACTTACAATCAAGAAGGGTACGGCACTGTCCCGGCCACTATGGAACTCGATCCCGCCATATTTCACCACTTCAAAAACCTGAAAGACCCTGTTTACCTCGATCTGACCATTGAACAAGTCTTGCACTTTGGCGAGATTAAAAACATGGTGACCGGCGTTT